>NZ_AP023362.1:2400000-4800000 GCF_018326285.1 Mycolicibacterium sp. TY81 | reverse complement strand
GCCGGCGTCTCCTTCGGGGGGACGCCGGGTTGCGACTCCTCGTCGGGGGACTTCTGCTCGTCTGCCATGCGGGTGCTCCTCCGGGTGGGTCAGGACACCCCGAGGCGGGCCAGGACGTCTGCGTCGATGCCGTCGAGCTGGCTTTCGATGGCGGCGTGCGCGGTCCGCCGCTGCGGCGCCGGCATGTTCTCCGCCGCCGTCACCGCGGCGGACAGATCGGCGAGCTTGCTCGACAGCGTCGCCACGAACTGCTTGGTCTCGGCGTCCTTGGGCTTGTTCTCGGCGACCTGGCGCAGCGAGCGCTCCGCACCGGCGATCCGGGCGGACAGCGCGCCGCCGGCACCGGAGAACTGCCCGATCTGGCTCAGCGGAACACCCAGTTGGTCCGCGCGGCGCTGGTCGATGAGACCGCGCGCGGCAATCGCGGCCCGGTACGCCACGGGCACGACAACGGGGGTGAGGATTCGCGACACCATCAGCAGCCGGCGAATCTTGGTCGGCGACAGCAGCTTGCCTTCACGGACCGCCTGCAGCTGCGTTTCAGCAACCTTGAGTGCCATCTTGTCGCTGTCCCGCTGGGCTTTGACGCCGGCCCGGTCCCGTTTCGTTTGCCGACGGCCTTCCGCCTTGATGCGCCGGGCCTCGTTCTTGGCGGACAGCCGTGCCTCGAGTTTCGCCTTCGCCTTGATCGCCTTCGCCTCGGCGCGACGGGTTGCCCGGCTCTTGCGTCGCTTGAACAGGCCCATTCCGGCTGACCTCCCGGTCGTCTCGACACGTGTGCACGATCTTGCTGCGATGGTGACGTCACCTTATCGTCCGTGGGCCGGAATCGGGCATCGGGCCATGGGTCGAATTCCGCCGCAATTCGGGGGTGGAATTTCCCACATTTCTCGCTACTTTATCCAGCAAACAAAGTCCGGCGGCTGTGCGACAATTATTCGGAATTCATCGGAGCGGGTTTTTGATGCCATGAAAGCAGAGGGAACGATGGCGCCACGCCAACGAATAGCTACAGCTGCCGCGCTGATGGCATCTGGGCTGTTGATCGCTGGCCTGGGTGGTGCGAACGCCTTCGCTGATACGGCAGCTTCCGGTAGTGACTCGAGTGGCCACGGTGGCGGGGCTTCTCATGGCGGCACGAAGCCCGGTGGCAGCTCGTCCGCTGGTGGCGGGCACAAGGCCCCGGCGCGGCCGGCCAAGCCGACGGACGGCCAGTCACAGGCGCCGTCGGCCGGGGGCGCCGGTTCTGGGGGCAAAAAGGATAAGCGCGGTGCCTCCGGCGGCGTTGCCAAGAGTGGTTCTGAAGCTGGTGTTCACGACCCCGGCAAAACCGGTGAATCCGGCAAGAATGCGTCTGAAAGCAACGCCCCCAGCAAACAAAATAATGTCACTTCTCCGGGGCGGCCCGAGGATTCTGGAACGTCGAACGCGGCCGCTGGCGAACATCAGCCGTCGGCCGGCTCGTCGACTCAGCAGACCGAAACCGGTACGACGTCCGGCACCACCGCACCCGCGACGACGGGCGGGACAAGCCAACCGCAGCCGGCTGCCGCGACCGGTCCCGCGCCCGCGACCGCGGCGAGCGCCCCCGCCATCCGGTTCCCGAGCCTGCCCAACATCTTGAGCCTGCCGTCGCTCCCGGGTCTGCCCAAGCTGCCCGGCCTGCCCACCGCAGGCGGCGTCAAGCCGGGAAGCGGTTCGGACAGCCCCGCGTCGCCGACCGCGTCACCCACCAAGGCGACGGTCAAGGCGACCCCGGCCGGACCGACCACCAGCATCAACCTGATGGGTCTGACGTTCTCCCTGCCGTCCGCGGCTGTCCACACGTCGCCGACCGGGGCCGTGCAGAGCATCGATCTGACGAAGATCCCGCTGGCGTCGCTGGTGCCGCGACTGCCGAAGTGGGATCAGCTCCCCCAGCTGCCCGACATGTCGAACATCCCGGTGCTGGCGCAGCTCGCCGCGATCCCGGTTTTCGTCCTCGCCCACATCGAGCCGGTCTATGACTTCGTCGCAGGGCTCACCAACGCGACGCTCGACGCCGCGACGTCGCTGCCCTTCATGCAGACGTCGCTGTCGATGCTGAGTGCCCAAGTCGTTCCGACCATGAACCTGAACGTCGGGCGCCCGAACCGCATGCCGGTGCCGGCTGCGGGCCTACCGCTGGCGCCGGTGCTGGATACGCCGGCGTTTCCCGCGCTGAAGCTCGACAACCCGGTCGTCGTCAGCGCCCCGGCAGAACTCCCGGCGGTGCGGTCGCCGCAGCCGACCACGTTCGGCACCAAGAACGAGATCATCGCTGAACCCGCGTTCCGCGCCGGATATCCTGACTACCTGCGCGCAGCCGGTCTCAGCGAGGTGGCCGCGGTGGCCGTTCCCGGCTTCACCGGCATCCTCATCCTGACGGGCGCCGGTGGCCTGGTCGGCTACCGGCAGGCGCGCGCTGGTCACGTGGTCCGCCGCAGCGGCACTGCACGATTTATGACCTGAGGCAATGGGTCTGCGGCACAATTGATGGCAACCGTGCCAATCGCAGCGAAAGGGGGTTCGGCATGCCCGCGAGCCGCCGTGTCACACGCGCAGTCAATTCGGTGCTGGATCTTGCCCCGCGACGTGGCGAGGTCTCACTTGCCCGTCTCGTCGAAGCAGTCAGCGAGGACCGTGGCCGCCCGATCGAGGTGACCATGGCCGACCTCCCGCCCGGCGTCTGTGGGCAGTGGCGCCAGTACAACGACCGCGACGTGTTCCTCTTGCAGAAGGGACTGCCGGCCGGTGACCGAACCCTCGCCCACGAGCTCGGCCACCTGGTGCTGGGTCATGAGGGCGTGTCCGTCGTCGAGGCCGCCCGCGACACCATGGAACTGGCCAGTTCCGATCTCATCGGCTACATGCTGAATCAGCGGACCGGCTGTATGGGGCCGGCCGGTGAGGAAGCCGAACAGGAAGCCGAGGATTTCGCCGCGTTGCTCATCCACCGGCTGGGCCGGCTGCCTTCTGACCGCTCCTCGATCGTCCAGATCCGTCTCGGCGAGGCGTTTGGTTGATCATCTGGGTTATCGCCGGCCTGCTCGGCCTGGCGACCGGCCTGCGTATCGGTTGGGCGCTGGTCAACAAACAGTCCCTCGTCAGTGCCGCGATGATCGTTGCGCTGGGCAGCCTCGGCCTGGTCGCGGCACTGAACTGGGAGCCGCTCACGCTCCTGCTCGACACCATCCTGCATTGGCCGAACGTGTCCAGCATGCTCAGCCAGGTGGCGCTGATCGCTTGTGCCGCAGGCAGTTGCGTGATGATCACATCGGCATCGTCGAGTCGTAAACCGCTCGTCATCCGCCGCATCGCCCTGGCCCAGTACGGCGTCGCCGGGGCGATCGCGTTGCTCACCCTGGTGCTGTTCTTCCTGACCCCGCAGCAGCCGGAGATGGCGCCCGAGGAGTACCTGCGCAGAAATCTGGGTTCGGGCGGCAACTCGTTGTCGTGGCTCTTGCCGTTGTTGTACGTGTTGCTGGCGCTGACGCTGGTGGCGTGGGCCGGGGTGCGCAATTCCAACCGCACCCGAAGGGGCCGCGCCCTGTTCGTCTTCAGCGTCGGCATCGTGCTGATCGTGCTGGCCAGCGCCTTCATCCTGTTGCGGGCGGTGGGCAGCACGCAACTGGTCGGTGTCGGCGCGGCGGCGACCATTCTCGGCTGCGCCATGCTGGTGGTGGCCAGCGGCTCGCTGCTGCCCAGTGTCGAGGACTGGTTCGGGGCGCGGCGCGAACTGCGGACCATCGCCCCGCTGCTCGCCGAGTTGAGCCGCCGCCATCCGAACATCGGCATCGGTGTGCGGCCCCGCGGTCCGCTGCTCTTCCGGGTGGCCGAGCAGATGTCGTTGATCTCCGATGCGCTGTACCTGGAGGCCACCGCCGTCCTGGACGGTGCCGGTGAGGCCGCCGGCTCCGGACGCGTCGACGTGGCGCCGGATGTGCAGGCGCGGCGGGTGGCCAGCTGGATTTACGACGGGCGTAGCAGCCGTCCGAAGGGCGGTTCGCGGACGAAGTTCCCGGGGCCGAGCTGGCTCAGGCAGCCCGCGACGTATTCGGATCGGGAGTGGATTCTGGCGATTGCCGCGCAGTACCGCGAGCTGGATCGGCAGGGTAAGGCGGATGCGCCCGGAACCGCCGCGAAGGCGTCTGTCGGTCGCGTGAAAGCAGTACGACCAGCGGATTAACGGAATCCGCTGGTCGTAATGTGGTCGAGCCCGATCGGGCTAACCAGTTCAGCTGTCGAGGTTCTCCTGGCGACGCAGCTCGTCGACCTTGTTGGCGAGGTCCTTCTTGGCTTCGGGGGACAGGCCGACCGTACGAGCGGCAATCCGGCGGATGCCCTCGTCGCGCATGTTGGCGAGCCAGGTCAGCTCCTTGTCGAGCTTCTCGTAGTACTCGTCGTCGGTGAAGTAAGCCGGCTTGATCCGGAAGAAGTTGGCAAGCGCAGCCATGGTCGCGACAGACGGGTTGGTCCGGTTGCCCGAACGCAGCTGCGACAGGTACGGGGCCGACATGGTCACACCCTCGGCCTTGAGTGCGGCGATCACCTCGGCAGATGTGTGGGGGCCGCGTCCGGGCGGGTAGACGGTGTCAAACAGCCGGTTCAGCCGAGCGGCGAACGTCATGCTCATCGGTTATTCCTCCACTTAGCGATATCCGCAGGCGTCAGTGTCACTATTTGCTGACTATCGTAGCGAGAGTTGCGCCGGGAACCAAGTGCAAACCACGGAAAAGTCGCTCCAGCTACCAAATTTGTCGGCTCAAAGGGCTCCGAGCTGGGGTTCTGGGGGTGGATCCCGGCCCCGGTCGACGGCCTGATGAGGCAAATTTTGACACGTGTGCTATTTTGCCCGGACCTCGGCTGCACGTCGCGTCACAATCGCTGTCGGGCGGGGGATGATTCAGCAATCCGGGTGTCGGGCGCTCGGTGTCGTCCGAAGTGTTTGCCATTAGCGTACCGACGATTAACCCGAGCGGCAGGACGTGGCAACCGCGTGAGCAGGATGGGGAGCGCCCTGGGCCGGCGGCCGGCGACATGGCGAATTGCCCGACCTCTTTGCTGTTAACCCACTGTAGGGTCAAGCGGCAAGCAGCATCGCCAGAATGGCGGTGTCGGGGTGGCTGATGGGATCGACGCCGACCCTGCTGACCATCGAGGTGATGGTGCCGTCGGCTTCGGCTTCGACCCACGCGGCGCGATGTTCCAGTCCCAGGTAAGGCAGTCCCGGTAGCAGCAGGCACCCCGACGCGGCGCCGTGGCACTCCGGTAGGGAGGGTGTCGTCTCGGCGGGCGGGTGGAGCATCAACAGGGCCGTCGGCTGATGGTCGGCGAAGTATCCCGGTGTCACCGCTGCTTCGCCAACAACGGGCCCTTCCGCGAGGACGAGGCCGACGGTGCCCGGCTGTGGATGTTCTGGCAGTTCCTCGCGCGTACCGAAGACGGTGGTGGTTGCCAGCAACCCGGGCAGCGAGGCGACCCGGACGGCGACCATCAGTAGCTGGGCCCATTCCTTGGTGGAATCGGGCCACCGGCCGGACACCACGAACCCCTTCAACGCGCCGCCGGAATGGAACGGTGCAATCTCGACGGCTTGCCCAGACCTCTCCATGGCTGCCCTCCGGTACCTCGATCAGCAATCAGTCGATACGGCAGTGGATCGCTGATTCCAGGGTGCGGCAGTGACGCGTTAGCACGCAAGATGGCCCGAGTGCCAGAAGTGTCACGTGGGCCGAATGTGGCTGCCGGCTCGCGAGATGGGGGCTTCGGTGGTAAACGAGAACGGGGCGCCGCGCACATGCGCGACGCCCCGTTACCGGAAAGCGTGAGATCAGCCGAAGATCAGACCGTTGGTCTTGGTCGTGGCGGCGGCGAAGCGCTCCTGCACGTCGGCCCAGTTGACGACGTTCCAGAAAGCCTTGACGTAGTCCGCCTTGACGTTCTTGTACTGCAGGTAGAAGGCGTGCTCCCACATGTCGACCTGCAGCAGCGGGATGATGCCCAGCGGCACGTTGGCCTGCTGGTCGTACAGCTGGAAGGTCAGCAGACGGCCGCCCAGGCTGTCGTAGCCGAGCACCGCCCAGCCCGAGCCCTGCAGGCCGTTGGCGGCCGCGGTGAACTGCGCGCGGAACTTGTCGAACGAACCGAACTGGTCGTCGATGGCCGCGGCCAGCTCGCCGGTCGGCTTGTCGCCACCGTTGGGGGACAGGTTCTTCCACCAGATCGAGTGGTTGACGTGGCCGCCGAGGTGGAAGGCCAGGTTCTTCTCGTTCAGGAAGATCGCGGCGTGGTCGTCGCCGGCCCGCGCCTCTTCGAGTTTGGCCACCGCGTCATTGACGCCCTTGACGTAGGCCGCGTGGTGCTTGCTGTGGTGGATCTCGTTGATCTGACCGGAGATGTGCGGCTCCAGGGCGCCGTAGTCGTAGTCCAGGTCCGGCAGGGTGTACTCAGCCACAGGATTCCTTCCTTAGATGATCGCGTGCGGGATCAACGACCCTAGTTGGGGTTCGTCCACAGATCCCAGACCACATTGCTCCATCGCTGCGCGCACCGCAAGGACACCCCCGGAACAGGGGTGGGATCGGTGCCTGTTGGGCCTTTAGACCAGAACGATCAGAACGAGCACGACGAGCAGGACCAGCGCGATGATTCCGGCGCGGACACACGCGACGAGTTGGCTGTGTGTGCGGGACGGGAACGCCGATTGCCACTCGGGCGATGCGCCCGAACCCGGACGCAACGGATGTGCCGCCATTGCATACTCCCTGACCTGCCAGAACAACCCTGAGTTCCCGATTTCGAGCGGAGTGAGGATTGTCACAACCCGATGTTGTGACGCCGATCATAACTGTTTGCCGGCGGGACGGGGAAATCGGGCCCCATCGGCGGCGGGCCGGATTTGCGGCCCCGGATTTACTTAGCCCGGCAAGCTTTTTCGCTCACGCCGCGTGTCGGCCTGTTGATCAACGGGGACCAATGGCCCCTTGTTTATCCCCAGTCAATTATGCGTTCGGCGCGCTGTGGCCGGTAAGGCCGTCGGCGGGCCTCCCGTCGCCCTGTGGATGAACCTGTGGAAACTGTGGATAGTTCTGCGATTGCTGTCATGGCGTGCTGTGGTGGCGTGAGCCCCGCCCGTGCCAGCATGTACGCATGGATGATGATGTGCACGTGCCGCAGATCGACGTCGATCAGTTGCCCACCGCGTTCGACTCGGACGCGGTCCTGCTCGACGTGCGGGAAGACGATGAGTGGGCCCGTGGCCACGCCGCAGGGGCCCAGCACATCCCGATGAGCGAGGTGCCCGCCCGGCTGGGGGAGATCGACGGTGATGCCGCGCTGTACGTCATCTGCCATGCCGGCGGCCGGTCGCTGAAGGTCTCGCACTACCTGGCGCGCAATGGGTTCGAGCCGATCAACGTCAACGGCGGGATGCTGGCGTGGGCCGGTGCAGGTCGCGCGATCGTCACCGACGACGGCGCCCCCGGCGCCGTCTGACGGGCCCGTAGGCTGGTTCCGTGATCCAGGTCTGTTCCCGGTGCTCGACGCGTTGGAACGTGCGTGATCGCCAGCGTCAGTGGTGCCCGCGCTGCCGCGGTCCGCTGCTGGCCCCCGACGCGCAGGCGCCGGCCGGGCAGACGAAGTCGGCGCGCGGATACCGGTGGATTGCCGTGCGGCCGGGTCCTGCGCCTAAGCCACGGCGGCAGCGGCCCCCGTTGGGGCCGACCCCGCATTACGACCACATTCCGCGCTGGGGCCTGACCGAAGAGTTCGCCCAGGATCCGGGGCCGCCCGCCGCGCCGGAGCAGACGCATCGCGGACCGTCGACGGCTGTGGTGCAGACGGTCGCGGCCATCACGATGATCGCGCTCGGCGCCGCGGCGTTGATGCATGTCGTGCGCTACGTCCTGCTGCTGATCAACCGCACCGTGCTGCTGAACCCGTGGGTGGCCCTCGCCGGCAGCTGGCTCGGCGTCGCGGCCGGCGTCGTCGCGTTGTTCGCGGTGCTGGCGACGGCGATCGTGCTCACCAACTGGCTGATCGCCCGCCGCGCGGCGGCCTATCACCGCGCCGGCACCACCGAGCCGCGCCGCCGCTGGGTGCTGTGGGTCGGCTGCCTCGTCCCGGTGGTCAACATGTTCCTCGCGCCGGTGTTCGTCACCGAGATGGCCACGGCCGAGAACCGCGTGAATGCGTTGCGCCGCCCGATCGGCATCTGGTGGGCGATCTGGGCCGTGTCGGGTCTGGTCGTCGCGTGGTCCATCGTGGGCATGTTCGCGACGGACCCGCAGGGCATCGCCGACAGCACCGAGGTGACGGTCATCGCGTACCTGATGGGCATGCTGTCGCTGGCGATGGTCCTGCGCGTCTATCACGCCTTCGAACGGACGCAGGCCGACGCACCCGCACAGCGCTGGGTCGTCGTCGACGCGGAGCAGGCCGAAGAATCAGGTGCCCAATCGGCGGTTCCGGTTGAGCCCACAGCGGAGGAACCGGCAGCATAGGACCATGGGCGTGGACGGCACTGGCGGGACGGACGGCACACGCCACAGCTCTTTCGTGGTGGCACACCGTGGCGCATCGGCCGAGCGGCCCGAGCACACGCTGGCGGCCTACGAACTGGCGCTGAGCCAGGGCGCCGACGGCCTCGAATGCGATGTCCGGCTGACCCGCGACGGACATCTGGTGTGTGTCCACGACCGCAAGGTGGACCGCACGTCCAACGGCACCGGGCTGGTCAGTGAGATGAGCCTCGCGCAGCTGCGCGAATTGGATTACGGCGCATGGCATCCCAGCCGGGCCGACGGCGGCCAGAGTTCGGCCGGCCTGCTCACCCTCGACGACCTGATCCGGCTGGCGCTGGACTGGGGCCGGCCGGTGAAGCTGTTCATCGAGACCAAGCACCCCGTGCGGTACGGCGCGCTCGTCGAGAGCAAGGTGCTCGCGCTGCTGCACCGGTACGGCATCGCGGCGCCGGCCTCCGCCGACCTCGCCCGCGCCGTGGTGATGTCGTTCTCGGCGGCGGCGGTGTGGCGGATTCGCCGGGCCGCACCGATGCTGCCGACCGTGCTGCTCGGCGAGACGTCGCGATACCTGGGCGGCAGCGCGGCGACGACGGTCGGTGCGACGGCAGTGGGCCCGTCGATCACCACGCTGCGTGAGCATCCCGAACTGGTCGACCATGCCGCCGCGCATGGGCGTGCGCTGTACTGCTGGACCGTCGACCATTACGAGGACGTGCGCTACTGCGCGGATCTCGGTGTCGGCTGGGTCGCCACCAATCACCCGGGCCGAACCAAGGACTGGTTGCAGAACGGGTTGACGGGCGCGGGCCGGGACACCGGCCAGGACGCCGGGCAGGACGCCTAGGCCTGACCGCCTAGAGGTTGCCGCCGGCGGCCGCGGGCGCGGTCGGGTCGGCAGCACCGGTGCCCGCCAGTTCGCGGGCGACGAAATCCTCGAGATTGAACAGGTTTTCGCCGGCGCGGTCGGCGATCTTCACCAGCGTGGTGATGGTCGCGACCTCTTCGACCTGCTCCTTGAGGAACCACTGCATGAACTGCTCGCCGAGGTAGTCGCCCTCTTCGCGGGCCACGCTGGCCAGCCGGCTGATCTGCTCGGTGACGACGCGTTCCTGGGTGAGTGCGAGCTTGAGCGCATCGGTCGGCGAGGCGAAGGTGTTGCGCACCGGGTCCACGCCCGGGATCTCGACGTCGATGTCGCGATCGAGCAGGTACTTCACCAGCATCATGGCGTGATTGCGTTCTTCGACGGCCTGCGCATAGAAGTGCTTGGCGAGCTGGGGGAGGTCTTCGCCATCGAAGTACACGGCCACCGCAATGTATTGCTGAGACGCGCCGAATTCGCTTCGAATCTGTTCCTGGAGCAGTTGGTGGAATTTCGTTTCGAGGCGTGTCGCGTCGGTCATGAAAGTGAAGATAGTGCAGGTCAAATGGCCTTGTCATGCAAGGTCAACCTAATTCAGGAAAGCATATCCTTACCCGGTGTGACGTATGCAATATCCATTAATTCGAATTGCTGAATGCGAATAGGTAAGGCTTGGCTGACGTGATGGGGAATTCGCCCGGAATTACGCCGGGTGCAGCCAGCCCAAATGGCGGGCGGCCAACGCGTAGCCCACGAACGCCACCGCATCGATCACGCCGTGCCCGATGATCAACGGCCACAACCGGCCGGTGCGCCGCCAGGTGTACCCGAACACCAGACCCATCGCGATGTTGCCGAGTCCGGCGCCGAAACCCTGATACAGGTGGTAGGCGCCGCGCAGCAGAGCCGACAGGACGAGGGACTTGGTCGCCGAGACGTCCAACTGGCGCAGCCGGGTCAGCAGGAACCCGACGACGATGATCTCTTCGGCCCAGGCGTTCGCGAACGCCATCAGCAGCAGCACCGGAATCCGCCACCAGGTGTCGCCGAGCGTGCTCGGCACGACATCCACGCCGATGCCCAGCGCCCGGCCGGCCACGTACAGCCCGAGTCCGGGCAGACCGATCAGCGCGGCCAGGCCCAGACCGCCCAGCAGATCGGGGCGCCAGCGGAAGCGGCCCAGACCGATCGCCGCGGGCCGGAAGCCGCTGCGCCACAACAGGTACAGCGCCAGGAAGCCCCAGCCGACCAGGGTGATGACGGGACTGAGGTTGAGCAGGAAGTCGATGAAGTCGATCGGGGAGCGACGGCGGTTGAGCGCGACCTTCTGCCCCGACAAGCCGAGGATGACGGCCTCGGCCAGGCTGACCACGGCCGTGTAGGCCGACAGGCCGAACGTCACGGCCAGCACCACGGCGATCTCGAGGCGCAGCGCGCGACGTTCGGTGTGTTCCTGCTGCGGCCCGGTCATCGCAGCTACGGTAACCGGCGCTTGTCTAATGCTCGGCGCGCAAGCGGCTCATCGTCCTGATGCTCTTCGCGCAAGCGGCTAATCGACGCCCTCAGATCTTGCGCGCGCGGAGCCCGTTGAGGAACGGGCAGCCCATCAGGGTGCGGATGGCTCGGCTCAGGCCGGTGACGTCGTCGACGGGCTTGGTGAACGGCAGCCGGACGTCATGGTCGCCGTCTTCGCGTTCGATGCGCAGCTGGACGCCGTAGCGGTCCAGACCCAGCGGGCGCACGTGGCCGTGGCGCAGCGTCACCGGCAGCCGGCTGGCGAGCCGGTCGACCATGTCGCGGTGCGCGCTCTCCATGTGCTGCACCCAGTGCGACTCCATGGCGCAGAACGGGTCGGGGCGGGCTTCCAGGAGCGCGCCGACGGGCACCGACTCGGCGCCGGTGGCGTCGGCCACCACGACGGACTCGATCTCGAGGCGGACCAGCGTGTAGGGCGTGTCGGTGTCACCGGCCCCGGAGCCGGTGTTGACCTGCAGCAATGCCGGGTGCGGGTGCTCGGAGGCGATCAGGTCGAGCATGGCCGGGACGCGGGCGGACGGCACATCGTGGAGACGTCCGCGAAACCAGACGAGGGAGCGGACCCGTTCGCGCAGCGGCAGGGCAGCGAGGTCGGTCAGCTCCAGCATGGCGGCGACGCCAACGGCCCCGGCGGCCGTGACGGTGGCGGCGAGCAGGCCCGCGGCCGGCACGGTCAGGGCGACGGAGCCGTCGGCCAGCAGGTGATGCACGGGCGTGGTCGTCGGTGTGACGCCGTCGGCGGCCAGGGTCGCGTCGGCGGCCCGGGCGCACGCGCTGCGGACACGTTCGGCCGTGGTCGGTGCTGCGATTGTCGTCGTGAGGTCGCGCATGTCCCGCCTTCGCTGGTAAGTGAGGTAAGCCTAAGTTAACTATCGCGGGGTGTTGGCGCAAGGCCTATCGAAAGGCCCGCGTCGCGGGCGTCGGCCGACCGGCAGCCAGTAGGGTTGCGGCGTGGCACGCATCGCCTATCTCGGGCCGCAAGGCACCTTCACTGAAGCGGCCATGTTGCAGTTGGTCGCCGGCGACCCGGATTTCGAACCGGTCGCCTGTGACAGCTCGAGCGCGGCCGTGGAGGCCGTCCGGGCGGGGGACGCCGACTACGCGTGCGTGCCGATCGAGAACTCCATCGAGGGCTCGGTGCTGCCGACCATGGACAGCCTGTCGTCGGGCAGCGGAGTGCAGATTTTCGCCGAGCACACGCTCGACGTCGCGTTCAGCATCGTCGTCCGGCCGGGGGTCACCGCCGCTGCGGTGTCGACCATCGCGGCGTTCCCGGTGGCCGCGGCCCAGGTGCGCCGCTGGCTGGCAGACCGGCTGCCGCACGCCACCCTGGTGCCCGCGATCTCCAATGCCGGTGCGGCGCAGCAGGTTTCCGAAGGTCTGGTGGACGCCGGTGTCAGTACCGCGCTCGCGGCCGCGCGGTGGGAACTGGACTCGCTGGCCGACGGTGTGGTCGACGAGCCCAACGCCAGAACGCGCTTCGTGCTCGTCGGCCGTCCGGGTCCGCCGCCGCCGCGCACCGGCGCCGACCGGACATCCGTCGTGCTGCGGTTGCGCAACGAACCGGGTGCCCTGGTCTCCGCGATGACGGAGTTCTCGATCCGGGACATCGATCTGACGCGCATCGAATCTCGGCCCACCAGAACGGAATTGGGCACGTATATCTTTTTCCTGGATTGTGTCGGACATATCGACGACGCGCCGGTCGCCGAGGCGCTCAAGGCGCTGCACCGCCGGGTGGCCGACGTGCGGTACCTGGGGTCGTGGCCGACCGGAGTGGCTGCCGGCGCGGCGCCGCCGGTCACCGATGAGGCAGCGCAGTGGTTGGCGGGGTTGAGAGAGGGGCAACGCGGATGAGTGGCCGTTTGGTTCTGGTGCGGCACGGGCAGTCGGAGGCGAACGTCGCCAAGCGGCTGGACACCCGGCCGCCGGGAGCGGCGCTGACCCAACTCGGCCGGCAGCAGGCTCGCGATTTCGGGATCGACTGGGCGCACCCCGTCGGCCTCGTCGTGCATTCGGTCGCGGCTCGCGCCCAGCAGACCGCCGCCGAGATCGCAGACGGGCTGGGCCTCGATCCGGTCGAGGCGCACGGGATCCACGAGGTGCAGGTCGGTGATCTGGAAGACCGCAGTGACGCGGCCGCCATCGAGCAGTTCGACGCCATCTACGAGGACTGGCAGCGCGGCAAGCTGGATGTCGCCATGCCGGGTGGCGAGACCGGCCGCGAGGTGCTGGATCGGTACGTGCCGGTGCTGACGAACCTGCGCGTGCGCAGCCTCGACGATCACGACTGGGTCGGGGACATCGTGGTGGTGAGCCATGGTGCCGCGATCCGGCTGGTGGCCGCCCACTTGGCCGGTGTGGACGCCGATTTCGCGTTGGAGCATCACCTGCTCAACGCCGAATGCGTGGTGCTCAGCCCGATCACCGACGGCCGGTGGAGCTGCGTGCAGTGGGGTGCGAAGACGCCGCCGTTCTACCCGGGGCACGACCCCGAAGCGCCGCCGGCGCCCGACCCGATGGCCTGACTATCCGGTGGCGCGCAGACCCATCGCGGGTTCTGCGCAGCCACACCCGACCACGTCGCAGTCGATGCGCAGGGTGTGCTCGGATTCGGGTAGCGCGCACATCTCGTCGGTACATTCGGCCGGCAGGCCCACGTGCACGATGACCGTGCCGTGGCAGTGCGCCAGCCCATCCACGCAATTGCGGCAGGTGGTGCTCATGACCTCTGTTGTAGCACCGCGGTCCGACAAAACCGCGGTGCCGCGCGGCTCAGCCCCAGCCCAACTCGTGCAGCCGCTCGTCGTCGATGCCGAAGTGGTGGGCGATCTCGTGGATCACCGTGATGGCCACCTCGTCGACGACCTCCTCCTCGGAGTCGCACATGTCGAGCAGGGCGTCGCGGTAGATCGTGATGGTGTCGGGCAGCGCGCCGGCATAGAAGGAATCGCGTTCGGTGAGCGCGACGCCCTCGTACAGGCCCAGGATGCCGGGATCGTCGGGGTTCCGCGGCTGCACCAGCACCACGACGTTGTCGAGCGCCGCGGCGAGCCGGGGCGGGATCAGGTCGAGCGCGTCGGACACCAGCTCCTCGAACCGCTGCTGCCCCATACGGACAGGCATGGCTACGGCGCGGGCGCGGGCACCACCGGTCCGGGGGGTGCGCCCCCACCCACGGGTCCGGCCGGCGCCGGTGCGGGTGCCTCCTCGAGCGGCGGTCCGTCCAGCGGCGCGCCGAATCCGGGCGGCGGCGCCGGCGCGGGCGGCGGGCCGTTGAGGAATGTGTTGCCCTGCTGCTGCTGAGGGCCGCCGGGGGTGGTGTTGCCGTGCTGGTTGGAGGTGTCGGTCTGGCCGGGCATGTGCTGGTTGCCCTGCGGCGACTGCGACGTCTGCTGGTCGCGCTGGTTCTGGCTCGACTGGCTGGAGGAGCCGGACTGCGAACCCTGCGACGAGGACGACGACGAGGACGACGACGAGCTCTGCGACGACGTGTCCACCGGCGGCTCGACGACCGGGATCGGCGGGAGGTTCAGCCGTTCCTCCGGGATGGCCGGCGGTGCGACGGGCGACTGCCCGTTGATCAGCAGCGGTCCCTTGGCGCTGTTGACCAGCGTCGACCAGCCGCCGTTTCCGAGCGACGAACCGATGCTGCAGGACACCTGCCGGCTGCCGGCGGTCCAGCTGGGCAGCGCGATGGAACTGTAGATCAGCGTCAGTGTGGTGGCACGCAGCTGCACCGGGGCCAGGTACTCGTCGGTGGCCTTGGTGCAGTTGTCCTTGATGTACGCCAGCTGGTCGGGTTCGGCCGGCATGACGTCGTGGTACTTGTCGGCCAGGTTGACCGCGCCGGTGACCTCCATGGCGTGCGGCGCCGAGCAGTCGACCGGAATGTCGATGGGCTGGTTGGTCGCCGGGTCGATGCCGAGGCAGGTGCCGGCCGGCCACACCTTGGACTGGTCGACGTCCGCGACCTTGCCCTTGTAGGCCAGCTGCTGGCTGTTCGGGCCGAGCAGCTGCAGGCCGCACAGCATGCGGCGCTGGCCCTTGGATTTCCAGGCCTTGTCGCCGGACCAGACCAGGCTGACCGCGAACTTGCCGTTGGGGTCGTAGCGCGGGCCGAGGTAGTCGCGCGCCGCGTTCTGGCACTGCTCCTGGCTGATCTGTTTGATCCGGGCGTCGGACGGCGGCGCGGCATCGGGGCCGTATTCACTGCCCGGGAACGTCCGCATGTCCAGGGACTCGGCGACCTCGAAGCGGTGTTCGTTCTTGCAGTCGACGATCTCGACGGCGTCGGGCGAGCGATCCGGCCAGTTCAAGCACTCACCGGGCTTGGCGTGGTCGAGGGTGTCACTGACACGGCCGGCGTTGACGCGGCCCGTGTTGAAGCCGAGTCCGGTCGGACCGAGCGAGCCGTCCGGCATGACGGTGAGGACACCGGCGATGAGCAGTCCGCCGAGCGCGGTGAGGACGAGCGCGCGCTGCGTCCCGGTGGCATGCATGCCATGCATGCGCTGCCGCCAGGTGGTCGTCGTCTTCGGCGCGTCTGGGGGCGTGTCCAGGCCCTGTTCGACTGCCGGGGGTGCGTCCAACATCGGTTCCATTGTGACAGCCGCCGTAGGACGTGTGACAAGAGTTGCAGTTGTACTGTTATGTGGTTGTGCCCGGGCCCCGCTAGAGGCCCTCGACATTCCACGGCCGCGGCGACAAAAGTAGTCTGACGCCCGTGATCGACCTCAAGTTGCTCCGCGAAGATCCGGACCGGGTACGGGCATCGCAACGGTCCCGTGGCGAAGACCCCGGCCTCGTGGATGCGCTGCTCGACGCTGACGCGGCCCGGCGCGCCGCCATCGCCGAGGCAGACACCGCACGCGCCAACCAGAAGGCGGCGAGCAAGCTCGTCGGCGCGGCCTCGCCGGAAGAGCGGCCCGCGCTGCTGGAGAAGGCCAAGGAACTGTCCGCGGCGATCAAGGACATCGAGGCCCGACAGGTCGCGGCCGAAGAGGCGTTCACCGCCGCACACCTGGCGATCGGCAACGTCATCATCGACGGCGTGCCCGCGGGCGGCGAGAGCGACTTCGAGGTGCTGGATGTCGTCGGTACGCCGACGGAGATCGAGAACCCCAAGGACCACCTCGAACTGGGCGAGGCCCTCGGCCTGCTGGACATGGAGCGCGGCGCCAAGGTGTCGGGCTCGCGGTTCTACTTCCTCACCGGCCAGGGCGCCCTGCTGCAGCTCGGTCTGCTGCAGCTGGCCGTCCGGCTGGCCACCGAGAACGGGTTCACCCTGATGATCCCGCCGGTGCTGGTGCGGCCGGAAGTCATGCGCGGCACCGGATTCCTCGGCGCCCACGCCGACGAGATCTACCGTCTCGAGGCCGACGACCTGTACCTCGTCGGCACCTCGGAGGTGCCGCTGGCCGGCTACCACTCCGACGAAATCCTGGACCTGTCCGAGGGTCCGCTGCGGTACGCCGGCTGGTCGTCGTGCTTCCGCCGCGAGGCCGGCAGCTACGGCAAGGACACCCGCGGCATCATCCGCGTGCACCAGTTCGACAAGGTCGAGGCCTTCATCTACTGCAAGCCCGAGGACGCCGAGGCCGAGCACCAGAAGCTGCTCGCCTGGCAGCGCCAGATGCTCGCCATGATCGAGGTGCCCTACCGTGTGATCGACGTCGCCGCAGGCGATCTCGGTTCGTCGGCGGCCCGCAAGTACGACTGCGAGGCCTGGGTGCCGACGCAGCAGGCCTACCGCGAGCTGACGTCGACCTCGAACTGCACCACATTCCAGGCCCGGCGCCTGTCCACGCGTTACCGCGACGAGAACGGCAAGCCGCAGACGGCGGCGACCCTCAACGGCACGCTCGCCACGACGCGCTGGCTGGTCGCGATCCTGGAGAACCACCAGCAGCCCGACGGCAGTGTCCGGGTGCCCGAGGCGTTGGTGCCGTACGTCGGCACCTCGGTGTTACAGCCCAAGTAGAAGAAACCACGTCGGCGGGGGCATGACGGTGGCACAACCGGTGCGGGTGACGGTGCTCGGCCCGGTACGGGCCTGGGTCGGTACCGATCCGGTGGACCTGGGCGCGCGCATGCAGCGGGCGCTGCTCGCCCGGCTGGTGGCGGCCCGCGGGCACACGGTGTCCGTCGACCGGCTCATCCACGACCTGTGGGAAGGCGAACCGCCGCCCAAGGCACTGTCGGCGCTGCAGGTCTACGTCTCGCATCTGCGCCGCGTCCTGGAGCCTGATCGCCAGCGCCGGGCACCGGCCCGCATCCTCGTCAGCGCCGCGCCCGGATACTGCCTGCGGCTGCCGGACGACGCCGTCGACGCCTGGTACTTCGAAGCGAAAGTGACTGCGGCGCAAGATGAATCAGACCCACGGCGGCGCGCCCAGCTGCTCGACGAGGCGCTGGCGGGCTGGGCCGGTGAGCCGTTCGCGGGGGCCGGTGACGCCTTGTGGGCGGTGCCGGAGGTGGCACGGCTGACCGAACTCCGGTCGGCCGCGGTGGAAAGCCATGCCGCCGCGCATGTCGAGCTCGGTCGGTACGGCACCGCGGTCGCGGCGCTGGAAGGACACGTCGCCGCGCATCCGGGACGCGAAGGCGCGGCCGCAGTCCTGGCGACCGCCCTGTACCGCACCGGTCGGCAGGCCGACGCGCTCGAGGTACTGCGGCGCACCCGCGAGCACCTGATCGACGAGCTGGGCCTGGAGCCCGGCCGCGCGCTGCGCGATCTCGAGCGCGACATCCTGCGGCAGGCCGACCATCTGGAACCGTCGCGGCCCGCGCCGGTCCGGGCGACGGCGCCGGAGGTCCCGGACGCGGCGCCGCGCGAACCGGCGGGCCTCGTCGCGTACGGCCGGGCCGAGGAGCTCGCAGCCATCGACGCCGCGGCACGCAGCGTCGCCGCCGGTGTCAGTGCGGTGCTGTGGATCGGCGGCGAGGCGGGCTCCGGCAAGACCACGCTGGCCGCGGCCGCCGCGGCCCGGTTGCGCGCGGCAGGCTGGCGGACCGTGCACGGCCGGTGCCAGGAGGTCCACGGCGCGCCCGCGGGCTGGGCGTGGACCGAGGTGCTCCGGGAGCTGGGCGATGCGACGGATCAGGACCGGCAGGCGCTGGCCCCGCTGCTGCACGACCGCGCCGCGGCCGAGCAGGGCACGTTCTGGCTCGGGCAGGCGGTCGCCGACGCTCTGAGCGCCGTCGCCGAGCAGCAGCCGCTGGCCGTCGTCCTCGACGACCTGCACCGCACCGACGGCCTGACGCTGGAGCTGCTGCGGCTCGTCGCCGACCGCACCCAGGACCGTCGCGTCCTGGTCATCGCGACGTACCGCCCGTCGGAGGATCGCGGCGAACTCGAGGTGGCGCGGGCGGCGCTGACGGTGCACACGTCGGCGCACCTGATTCTCGGCGGGCTGGACGCCGCGGCCACGGCCGCCGTCGCCGCCGACTGCGGACTGACGACCAGTGGCGAGGCGCTGCGCCTGCTGCGCGAACGCACCGGCGGCAACCCGCTGTTCGTGCGGGAACTGGCCCGGCTGATGGCCGCCGAGGGGCCCGACGCGGTGTGGGCGTCGGTGCCGGTCGGCGTGCGCGATGTGCTGCGGCGCCGGCTGGCCCGGCTGCCCGGCCCGACGGTCACCGCGCTGCGTCAAGCGGCCGTGCTGGGCCGCGACATCGATGTCGACCTGCTGGCCGAACTGGGCCGCAGTGACCCCGACGATCTGCTCGACGCGCTGGAACCGGCCGTGCTGCTGGGCCTGCTCGACGAACCGACGCCCGGCCGGCTGCAGTTCGCGCACGGGCTGGTCCGCGACACCCTGTATGAGGACACCTCGAAACTGCGGCGGTCGCGGTTGCATGCCGCGGCGCTCGAGCTGCTGCGCGCGCCTGGTCGCTCGGTCGATCCGGCCGCGCTGGCCCACCACGCCGTCGCGTCTGCGACCGCGGAAACCGCTTCGGCGGCAGCCGATTTCGCCACCGCCGCTGCTCGGGACGCGGGTTCGGTCGGGGCGCATGCCGAAGCCGCCCGGCAGTGGCGCGCCGCGGTCCAGATGCTCGAACTGGCCGCCAGCCGGCAGCTGGCGCCGAGCGTGGCGATGCTGGACCAGGACATCGAGGTCCGCTGCGGCCTGATCGCCGCGCTAGCGCAGTCCGGCGACGCCGTCACGGCGCGCAGTGAGATGAAATGTGCGCTGCAGCTGGTCTCGGGCCGGTCGCGTGACGATCTGGTGGTGCGCATCCTCACGGCGTGGGACACCCCGCTGGTGTGGCGCGACCGCGAGTACGACGAATCCGACGGTCAGATGATCGGGCTGCTGCGGCACGTGCTGGCCGGCGACGTCTCTGCGGCGGACCGCATCCGGCTGCTCAAGGCGCTTTATGTCGAGCTGGAGGGCAACGACCCGGAGGGTGCGCTGGCCGCCAGCACCGAGATGCTCGCGCTGGCGCGGCAGGTGTACGCCGACGATCCCGGAGCGGGCCGCCTGCTGTGCACCGCGCTCAACGTGCACGCCTTCTGCGCCCTCGGCCCCGACCTGGACGGCGAGCGCGACGTGCTCGCCGCCGAACTGCTGCAGACCGCGGAGGCCGCCGAGCAGGCCGACTACCAGGCGGTGGCGCACTGGCTGCTGTCGCTGGCCGCCGGCAACCGGTCCGACCTGGCGACGGCGAAGCGTCACGTCGACCTCGCGGTGGCGCGCGCGAGCACCGGCCAGCTGGTCCATCTGCTCGGCGTGCTGGGGCTGTTCCAGGCCCGGATGTACCTGCTCGCCGGCCGGTTGGAGGAGGCGGTGAGCGCCTACACCGACCTGGCCGCGCGGATGGCCGAAAACGGCGCTGCCAACGGCGCCAAGCTGGCGATGGTCGGCCGGGTGACTGGGGAGTTCTGTCTCGGCGACCTGGGCACCCTGGCCGACGAGCTGGTGTTCTTCTACCGCGAGATTTCGGTCGCCGCGTTGGACGCGGCGGTGCTGGCGCTGGTCGCGCGGGGCCGCGAGGCCGAGGCCCGGGCGCTGTGGCCGGACCGCAAACCGATCGAGCGGGCCTATTTCTGGGTGCCGTTCACCGTGCTGCGCGTCAATGCCGCGGTCGCAATGGGTGACCTCGACGAGGTGCGGGCCCGGGCCGCCGAACTCGAGCGCTACTCCGGCAGCATCGCCGGGCTCGGAGTCGACGGGCTCATGGTCGGGCCCGTCGACGACGCGCTGGCCGCGGCCGCCGATGCGCTGGGCCGGCCCGACGAGGCCCGCGCCTACCGCAAGGCCGCCGACGCGCTGCGGTCCCGGCTCGCCGCCGAGGCGTTGAGTTTCATCGACTAGCCGGCCAGGGCCTCGTACCGGCTCTCCGCGAGGTCGCCGAAGACGGTGCGCACGACGCGCCGGTGCCGGAACATCAGGACCGCCAGAAACGCCCGCAACCCGATGCTCAACTTGCCCGCCATCGAGGCGCGCTCGTCGTCGGTCATCACGGCCAGTGAACGCGGGCCGTCGAACGACATCCGGCTGCCGGCGCGGGCGGCTGCCTCCACGTCCTCCCAGTCGTCCACCGATACGTGCTCGGTGATCAGCGGGAACAGGTCGAATTCTTCGTCGTTGATGTGTTCGGTCAGCAGCGCGGTGAGTTCGGCCAGTTCGAACGCCATGAGGAACGCGACCTTGCGGTCACCGTTGGACAGCCGGAACGCCGCGGCGCGCGCCCGCAGCTGATCGAGGCGCGGGTCCAGCGCGGCGTGGTCGTCGGTGAGTTCGCTCAGGTCGAGGTGAGCGCCGACGCTGGCCTGGATCACTGGCCACAGCACCGTGTCCTCGGTGCTGTGGTGGTGATGGATCGAGTCGCACAGCATCTCGATGTACTGCGAGATGGCGCGGGCCCGGGCGGGCGTGCAGATGACGTCGCGGTCGCGCACGGCCTTGGCCAGCTCGGTGAGCCGGACCAGGTCGACGAGCATGGCGCGGTGCGCCAGCCTGATGCCCAGCAGGTCGGGCTTGGGCTCGCCGGCCTGGCGGGGTGCGACGCTGACGGCGGGGACGGAGGTGGGCACAGCAGACTCCTCGTGATCGGTTGCGCACAGCGTGGTGCCCGTGACTTAAGCGCGACTTGGTTGTGGCTTGTCGGTGCTGGTCACGGCCGCAGTAGGGTGGCAGCCATGATCGATCTCGACCTGGACGACATGCGTGGCTGGTTCGGCTTCGGGGTGGCGGGCAATTTCGCCGGGCACCTCGAACAGGCCGGGGAGGCAGTCGATTTCGTCAATGTCCGGTCCGAGGGCGGGGCACCCAAGGGCATTTTTCCGTGGTACGCGCCGGGCAGCGACACGTTCCTCGGCGAGTTCCCGCTGTCCACCGACGCGGTGCAGCTGCCGGTCAGTGACACCCCGCTGAACCTGCAGATCGAGCCCGAGGTCGGGCTGGCGTGCGAGGTGTCGTGGTCGGGCGACCGGGTGGTCGGGCTGCGGCCGTTCGCGCTGGGCGCGTTCAACGACTGCTCCATTCGCCGGCCCAACGCGCCGAAGATCAGCCACAAGAAGAACTGGGGTCCGGCGTCCAAGGGGGTGGCCCCGCAGTTCTTCGCCATCGACGACCTGAGCCCCGACGGTCCGACGTCGTCGCTGCGGCTGGCGAGCTTCCTGGACGACGGCAGCGGCGTCGAGCAGGCGTACGGCCAGGACAGCCCGCTGCTGGGCTACTCGTACTACGGGACACAGCTGCTGGACTGGATCGTGGACCGGCTGGCGAACCAGAAGGGTTCGGACGACACACCTTTGGAGGATGTCGGCGCCCTGATGGTGGCCAGCGGTCACCCAAGGAAGCTGCTCGTCGGCATCGGCGCGACGCGCTACACCGAGCTGGGCGAGTCCACCTACCTCAAGACGGGCGACCGGGCGATCGTGCGCGTGTACGACACCGCCTCGGACGACGTCTCGGAGTTGCTGCAGACGGTGCGGACCGCGAATTAGCCGGGGTCACATCGCCGGTTTCGGCGTAGCATTGGTGCACGTCGGGGCCATCGGCCGGAGGTGTCCATGATGTTCGACTCGACCCGCTCTCTCGTCCTCGCGTCCACGGTGATGCTCGCGTTGGGCTTCAGCGCTGCTGTGGCCGCCGCCGATCCACCCGCGCCGGGCACCCCGTGCGGCCAGGACAAGGTGATCACGTCCATCAACACCTGCGAGCCGCTCAACTCGTCGTGTACCGGCTACGACGGCATGCTCATCGGCCGCGTCGCTGCGGACGGGCGGTGCGTGATTCCCGGGCTCGACGGCACCAGGTGGTAGCAGCCGCCATTTGGTCACTGTCGGCGAGCGGCCTGCTCTCCCAGTAACTCGTCGAGCGTGGCCAGAAACTCTTTGGGCCGCAACGGGGTACACGCCGGCGCCGGGGTGGTGCCGACGACGTCGAGGGTCACCAGCGTCGACTTGATGGGCCGCCAGATGTCCAGCGGCAACCAGCGGCGCGGGTCGGTGCCGCCCCAGATCAGGAACCGGTCCATGATGAAGCCGAGCGACTCGGCCTTGTAGCCACGGACCGCGCTGAGTGGGATGATCTTCGACGTGCCCGACGGAAAGTGGTAGCGGCGCAACGTGATCGCCTGCCGGTCCAGGAAGATCTGGCCGTCGTCGTAATGCGCGTCCGGGCGAGCGCCGGACTGGGCGCTCGTCACCGCTTGGCGCTCCGCAACTCATGACCCTTGGAGGTCAGGCAGCGGCCGTTGTCCAGGTTCCACTGCCAGCCGTGCAGATTGCAGGTCAGTGTGTTGCCCTCGACGATCCCGAACTTCGACAGGTCGGCCTTCAGGTGCGGGCACCGGCGCTGAATTTCGTAGCCGCCCAGCTCGATGGACGCCGAGGTGTCGTGCGCCTCGGCGAACCAGCCGTCGGCGTAGGCGATGCGCTCGTCGGTCAGGCACTTGAAGAACGTGTACAGGTACTCGTTGTAGCCGCCGACCCGCCACGCCTGGAACCGGGTGGACAGGAAGATGGTGTTGACCCAGTCCGGCTCGTCGTCGCGCAGCACGGTGCGCACCAGCTCGGGTGCGATACCGAAGCCGTAGCGGAACTTCTCGTCCGGAATCGCCTCCCGCACAGCCCGTTTCGGGAAGTCCAGGACCACGGTCTGAGATTCGACCCCAGTGCCGATCCTCAATTCAACCGGATAGCCGATGCCGTCGCAGATCTGGTCGCTCTGCACCATGATCGGTTCGAACTTGGCGCGCAGTGGCTCCAGCAGCGAATCGCCGGAAGCCGGTGCCCAGGAAGCCTTTTCGGCAGCCAGCACGGGCGCCATGCGCTGCGCGTAGGCCTCGATGTAGGCGGCCTTGCCGGTGGTGAAGATCGCCTCGGCCTCGGCGTCCGGAATGGGGTGCACAAGCGAGTCGAGCGCCGACCCGGTGAACGTCGCCACGGTGCCCGGGATCATCAGCAGCCCACCGTTGTGGCCGTGGCTGCGCAGCTGGTCCAGGAACACCGCCTGGTCGGGGAAGATGTTGGCCGGATCGTCGTGATCGTCGTTCAGCCAACGCAATTCGGGATCCAGGAAGCATGGCGGCCCGGCCGACGGCACCACCCAGGTGGCGCCGACCTGCGCGATGTACTGGCGACAGCGGTCCATCTGGCGCTGCCGCTTCTGGGTGCCGAAGGCCTCCTTGGCCCGGGCCGGCATGTCGTAGACCATGGGGTACCAGATGGCGCCCGAGTACTGCAGCATGTGCACGTCGACGTCACCGAACTCGGTGGCCACCATGTCCAGATCGATCGGGCGGGCGTCGTTCATGTTGAACGCGACGGTCTCGCCGTCGGACACCACGAGGCCCGAGTCGCCGATCGGGCCGTCGGCCGGGGCGCGCAGGGCGATGATCATGATGTCCAGATCACCCTTGGGCCCGCTGACGCGGTGCTTCACCGAATCGGTGGTCTCGAAGAATTTGTGGAAGCCCAGGGCCTCGAGCTCGCGACGCAGGTCCGGCACCGGGTAGTCGGGCAGCAGCACCGTCGCGTCCTTGTTGACGTGCGCGCGCAGGTGCTCCGGGTCGAAGTGGTCCTTGTGCAGGTGGCTGACGTACAGGTAGTCGCAGTCGCCGAGCGCATCCCAGTCCAGCCGGCTGTTGTCGGGGAACGGGAACCACGACGCGAAGTAGGCAGGGTTCACCCACGGGTCGCAGAGAATGCTGCCCGCGGCGGTATCGATCCGGAATCCGGCGTGTCCAACGCTTGTGACCTGCACAAATGCCCCTTTTGGCGGTGACGAGTTCGCCAGCGAGTCTAGCTGGATTCCGGAGCGTCCCAGAGCGAGCGGTAGTAGTCGATGCGTTCGTCGTCCCGCGCCACCCCGTAGGCGTCCAGCAGGGCGGCCTCGTAGTTGCCGGGGTAGTTCCAGTCCAGGGACATGGTGGCGATCGCGAGGTCGGCCCACCGGTCGGCCACCCCGAGGTCCCCGATGTCGACGTGCCCGACGAACGCGCCGTCGTCGCTCATCAGGGTGTTCGGCGAGCACGCGTCACCGTGGCAGACCACGAGGCGGTCCGGATCGGGGACGTCGACGACCCAGGAGGGCCGCCCGAACGGGCAGTCCGCGACGGGCAGCGCGTCGTGCATGGCCCGCAGGCCGGCCCCGATCGCGCGGGCCGCGGTCTCGGGATCGTCGGACCACAGCGGGTCGACGGCGGAGCGGCCGGGCAGGCCCGCGGTGTGCAGCCAGCCCGGTCCCGCGCCGAGCACGCGCGGGACGGCTATGTACCGGACGGCCCAGCGCAGCCGGACGGCCTCGTCGGTCAGCAGCGGCGCGTGCTCGGCGGGATAGGTCTTCACGTACTCGGCGCCGGCGCCGATGGCGAACGTCACGCCGCCGAGTTCGTTCTCCCAGACCGCGGTGACGGGACGGCCGGCGGCGAGGGTGTCGACGACGTCGGGAACAGGTACGGGTCCGCTGGGGAAGGTCACCCACCCGACCTTTCCACGCACGGTACCGACGGTCCGCACTAGGCTGATCCCCGTGGAACCGGTATATGGCACCGTGATCAAGCTGGCGCGCACGGTGTGGCGGGCGCAGGGTCTGACCTTCACCGTGACGGGCGCGGAGAACCTGCCGGTCAGTGGCGGCGCGGTGGTGGCGATCAACCACACCAGCTACTTCGACTTCACGTTCGCCGGGCTGCCCGCCGTCATGCAGAAGCGCGGCCGCAAGGTGCGGTTCATGGCGAAGAAGGAAGTCTTCGACAACAAGTACGGCGGCTGGCTGATGCGCAAGATGCGCCACATCCCCGTCGACCGCGGCAGCGGCGCGGACTCCTACGCCGAGGCGGTCAAGCAGCTCAAGGCAGGCGAGCTTGTCGGCGTGTACCCCGAGGCCACCATCAGCCGCAGCTTCGAGATCAAGGCGTTCAAGTCGGGCGCGGCCCGCATGGCCATCGAGGCCGACGTGCCGATCGTCCCGCACATCATCTGGGGTGCCCAGCGGATCTGGACCAAGGGTCATCCGCGCAACATGCGCCGTCCCAAGGTGCCCATCTTCATCCACGTCGGTGAGCCCATCTACCCGACGCTGCCCGCCGCCGAGCTGACGGCGCTGCTGCACGCCCGCATGCAGCACCTGCTGTCGGAAGTCCAGGACCGCTACCCCGAACATCCCGCGGGCGAGTTCTGGGTGCCGCACCGGCTGGGCGGCGGCGCGCCGACGCTGGCCGAGGCCGACCAGATGGACCTCGACGAAGCCCGCGAGAAAGCGGCGCGTCGGGCGGCGCGGCAGGCGGAAGGGGCGCCGGAGTAGCGCCATGGAGCCAGTTTTCCGCGGCATCGAGATTGCCGCCAAGGCGGCCGTCGCCGCCACGGGAACCCGGATCACTTACCAAGGGCTGGAACACATTCCGGATACGGGCGGTGCGGTGATCGCGATCAACCACACCGCGTACGTCGACTTCTTGCCGGCCGGGTTGGCCGCCACGCATCGGCGGCGCCGGGTCCGCTTCATGCTCAAGGCCGAGGTGCAGCAGGTGCCGATGGGCAATTTCCTGGTCAAGCGCGCCGGGCTCATCCCCGTCGACCGCAGCTCCGGTGGCGACGCATATCCCATCGCCGTCGAGCGACTGCGCGCCGGGGAACTGGTCGGGGTGTACCCGGAGGCCACGATCAGCCGCAGTTTCGAGCTCAAGGAGTTCAAGACCGGCGTGGCGCGGATGGCGCTCGACGCGCAGGTGCCGATCATCCCGGTGATCGTCTGGGGCGTGCACCGGATGTGGACCAAGGATCACCCGAAGCGGCTGGGGCGCAAGAAGATTCCCGTCATCGTTCGGGTGGGTGCGCCGATCGAGGCGAGCGGTCCTGTCGCGCAGGTGATGGCGACGTTGCAGCAGACGATGACCGAGCAGTTGCACGCCGTCCAGGAGGAGTACCCGCACCCGCCGGGTGAATACTGGGTGCCGAGCCGATTGGGCGGCGGCGCCCCGACGCCCGAGGAGGCCGAAGTGCTGGAGAAGGCCGAGCGGGCCCGCCGGGCAGCTGGGGGCCGGTGATGCTGCCCGCACTGATTGCCACCGACGTCGACGGCACGCTGCTCGACACCCATGAGCGGGTGACGCCGCGGACGCGCGCCGCCGTGCAGGCCGCCGTCGCGAACGGCGCGAAGTTCGTGCTCGCCACCGGCCGGCCGCCACGCTGGATTCCCCCGGTGGTCGACGCCCTGGGACTGTCGCCGATGGCGGTGTGCGCCAACGGCGCGGTGCTCTACGACTCCGCGGCCGACCGGATCGTCTCGGCCCACACCCTGAGCCCGGATGCGTTGGGCGAGTTGGCCGAGATCGCCACCCGGGTGATCCCCGGCGTCGGGCTGGCGGTCGAACGGGTGGGCCGCACCGCGTTCGACGAGTCGATGCCGCAGTTCGCGAGTTCGCCCGGCTACGAGCATGCCTGGCACAACCCGGACAACACCGAGGTCTCGGTCGAGGACATGCTCAGCGTGCCGGCGGTGAAGCTGTTGATCCGCAAGGCCGGCGCGCACAGCGCCGATCTGGCCGCGGCGCTGGCGCCGCACGTCGGCGTCACGGGTGACCTGACCTATTCGACCAACAACGGGCTGATCGAGGTCGTGCCGCTGGGCATCAGCAAGGCGACGGGCGTCGCCGAGATCATCCGGCCGTTGGGCCTCACCGCCGAGGACGTCGTGACGTTCGGCGACATGCCCAACGACATCCCGATGCTGACCTGGGCCGGGCTGGGCGTGGCGATGGGCAATGCGCATCCGGAGGCCCTGGCGGCCGCCGACGAGGTCACCACGACCAACAGTGACGACGGGGTGGCCCGGGTCCTCGAACGCTGGTGGCTCTAGTCCGAGCCCGCTAGCTCTGCATCTCGATCCGGCTGAACCGCTCGAGCTGCACCGGCTCCTGCTTCGGCGGCGGCGGAAGTTCTTGTGGGACACCGTCGATGACGCGCGTCACGGTGCCGTTCTCGCGGTCGAAGTTGAGGGTGCCGTGCTGGAAGTTCTGCACGATCCACTGGGGTTCGGCGATCTCGCCGCTGGTGGGCAGCCCGAGGGCGCCGCGTTCGAAACCCAGTGCGCCCCAGGCGTCGTACAGCGCTCCGGTGAGCGGCTGGGCGCCGGTGTTCGGCGACCAGTACATGGCGCCGTGGTCGAAGGTCGCGTAGCGGGTGTGACCGTCGGCCGCGGCCTCCGGTGAGGTGGCGACACCGAGAGGGCCGGACGCCCCGCCCATCGCCTGCCACTTGTCGAAGATGGCGCCGCCGCGCAGCATGTCCATCGCGCTCAGGGCGCCGGGCGGCGCGGTGAAAGAGGCTGCGATGTCCCGCAATTCGCCCATGGCGGCATAGGCGGCGTTACCCGGGCAGTCGGTGTTGCCGACATCGCGGTGGGTGAAGATCGTCGGCAGCGTCGGCGTCGCGCCGGCGGGGAAGTGGGTGAACGAGCCGCCACCCGACGTCAGCACCACGCTGCCGAGGGGGTTGACGTGGTCCAGGCTCAGCCGCCAGCCGATGAGCCGGCCGGTCATCTTGAGCTGCAACGGCGTCGGGGGCACGGCGTCGAAGTCACCGAGCATGGCCACGCCCCAGGTGTCGACGTTGAAGCCACCGGTGTGCGAGCCCTCCACGGGTCGCGTCATGCCGCCGAACCGGCCCTCGAAGACCTGTCCGTACTTGTCGACCAGGGCGTTGTAAGCGATGTCGCACCAACCCAATTCGCGGGTGTGGTACTCGTAGATCGACCGGACGATGCCCGCGGAATCCTCGGGCGCGTAGTCGTTGCTGCCTGCGGTGTGGTGCACGATGGCCGCGCGCACGCCCGGGTCGTAGACCGGTTGTCCGCAGCGGACGCTCTCGTTGGCGCCCCACTGGGCGCGGCTGATGATGTTGGGCGGCTGGTTGGGCGCCGACACCGCGGTCGGCTGGAACTGCACGTCCGCGGGTGCCTCCGGCGGGCTGATGAGCACCGCTTTCATGCTGGGGCCCAACGGCTTTTCGACGTCGACCGGGCGGTATCCCAGGCCGGGGCCCTGCGGCCGGTCGCCGGCCGGCGGCGTGGCGGCGGCTTCGGCGGGCCGGGTCACCGCGATCTGGACGGTGTTGGTGCGGCCGACGAACACGGGTTCGGTGCCGCGCGTGGTGGCATGCGCTTCCCCGACGCCGTCGGGCGCCTCGACCTCGTACCAGGGGCCCCAGGTTCCGTCGGCCTTCTGGGCGCGCACGCGCGCCGAGGTTCCGGTGAAGTCCGACGCCGTGAGGGCGACCAGGGAGAAGGGCGTGTCCTGGTGAATTTCCCGGACGGTCTGTCCGCCGCCGACGCCGGCCAGTGGCTGCGTGTGGAGCTCGGGTGCGGACGGTTTGTCGTCGGTCAGGCCGGGGATGCCGGGGATGCCGCTGACGGCCAGCGGCACCATCACGACGGTCGCCGCCAGGGCGGACAACAGTATTGACGGTGCGGGACGACGGCGCGGCACAGCGCGAATGTTACGTATGTGTCAGGTGTTACCCGTGTTTCGACACGGATTACTGGGCTGTCAATTCTCTGCAAGACGCCGCAACGGCACCGCAGAGCCTTGTGGCTTCTGCGGTGCCGTCTCGGTTACAGGTCTTCAGTTGTGTATGACAGATGTCACGCGGGGGCCGGCAGTGCCGGTGCGGCCGCAGCGGCTGCCGCGGGGGCGGCCTGGGCGGACTTCACCGCTGACGTGATGGCCGGCACGACCATGCCCTTCAGCAGGTCGATCGCCTGCGTCGCACCCAGCTGGTTGGCCGCGCTGGTCAGGTCGCTGATCAGCCCGCCGCCACCGCTGCTCGGCGCCGCGCCGAGGCCGAGGCCGTCACCGCCACCCAGGCCGACCGACGGGTCGCCGAGGATGGGGTAGCTGCCACCGAGGCCCTGGCCCGGGCCGAGGCCCAGGCTCGCGTTGGGATCGGTCATGGGCATGCCTGCGGTGCCGAGGCCCGCCGGGCTCGCGCTGATCGACGGCGTCGTCAGACCCGTGGCGTTCAGGCCGGGAGCGGTCAACCCGGGCGTGCTCACGCTCGGGAGGGTCGCGCCCTGGGTCGTCAGACCCGCGCTGGGCAGGGCGCCCAGGCCCGGGGTCAGCGATGACGGGCTGGTGGCGCCCAGGCCGGTCGGCGGGGTCAGGCCGGGTGCGGTCGCCCCGGTCGGCGGGGTCAGGCCAGGCGCGGTCAGCCCGGTCGACGGGGTGGTGCCCAGGCCCGGGGTCAGACCGGCCGGCGGAGTGAGCCCACCCGCCGGGGTGAGGCCGGCCGGCGGGGTCAGGCCGGGGGTGGTGCCCAGGCTGGGGCTGGTACCGAGGCCGGGGGTCAGGCCGGTCTGCGGGGTCAGGCCACCGGTCAGCGGGCTGGGGGAGCTCGCGGCTCCGCCCATGAGGTTCGGCAGGTTGACGCCGAACTGGGACAGGCCCTGCGACAGCGCGGACATGACCTCGTTGGGCAGGTCGGTCACGAGCGCGGCCTGGACGAATTCCCGGTGCTGCGGTGTCGGGTTTGCCGGGGTCATCTCGGCGACCGCCACGAGTGCGATCGGACTTGCGACGGCCACGGCGGCGACTGCGCTCATGGCTGTCGAGAGCTTGCGTCGACGTCGGTTAGGCACGGAAGTCTCCTCAATCTGTGGGGTACGGCTCGAGCTGGCTTGCTGAGTCGTCGGTACTGACGCAATCGATGTTAAAGCTGTGATTAGTGGGATTAGAGTGACGATGCGGAATCGTGAGCGAATTGCGACCGGCCCGCGCACTGCCCGACCCGACCGGGTGTTTTCGGGCCGAACGGCCTCTGTCGGATACCCTGAACGCCGATGACCTCCGCTGATTCCCGGGGCGCTGCGACCCAGTCCTCCGGCCCTTATGACCTCATCGTCGTCGGCTCCGGATTCTTCGGACTGACGATTGCCGAGCGCGCGGCAACCCAACTCGACAAGCGGGTGCTGGTCGTCGAGCGCCGTCACCACCTGGGCGGCAACGCCTATTCCGAGGCCGAGCCCGAAACCGGCATCGAGGTGCACAAGTACGGCGCGCACCTGTTCCACAACTCCAATCAGCGGGTGTGGGACTACGTGCGGCAGTTCACCGACTTCACCGGCTACCAGCACCGCGTCTTTGCCATGTACGACGGCCAGGCCTACCAGTTCCCGATGGGGCTGGGTCTGGTGTCGCAGTTCTTCGGGCGCTACTTCAGCCCGGACGAGGCCCGCGCCCTGATCGCCGAGCAATCCGCCGAGATCAACACCGACGACGCGCAGAACCTCGAAGAGAAGGCCATCTCGCTGATCGGCCGGCCGCTCTACGAGGCCTTCGTCAAGGGCTACACCGCCAAGCAGTGGCAGACCGATCCCAAGGATCTGCCCGCGTCGATCATCAGCCGCCTGCCGGTGCGCTACAACTTCGACAACCGCTACTTCAACGACACCTACGAGGGTCTGCCGGTCGACGGGTACACCGCCTGGCTGGAGAACATGGCCGCCGACGAGCGCATCGACGTGGTGCTGAACACCGACTGGTTCGACGTGCGCGACCGGCTGCGGGCCGAGAACCCCGACGCGCCGGTGTTGTACACCGGCCCGCTCGACCGCTACTTCGACTACTCCGAGGGGCGGCTGGGCTGGCGCACCCTGGACTTCGAGATGGAAGTGCTGCCCATCGGGGACTTCCAGGGCACGCCCGTCATGAACTACAACGATCCCGACGTGCCCTTCACCCGCATCCACGAGTTCCGGCACTTCCACCCCGAGCGGGATTACCCGACCGACAAGACCGTCATCATGCGGGAGTACTCGCGCTTCGCCAACGACGACGATGAGCCGTACTACCCGATCAACACCGATTCGGATCGCGCGATCCTGGCGGCCTACCGCGCCAGGGCCAAGGCCGAAACCGAGGAGAACCGGGTGCTGTTCGGGGGCCGGTTGGGCACCTATCAGTACCTCGACATGCACATGGCCATCGCCAGTGCGCTGAACATGTACGACAACGTGCTGATGCCGCATCTTCGTGACGGCGTGGCACTCGCCGGTGCAGAAAGTAGCTGAAGACCATGAGCGACATCCCATCCGGCGCACTGGCGTCGGGAGAGTCCCGTGCGGTGAGCCTGCTGTCGCGGGTCATCCTGCCCCGTCCGGGTGAGCCCCTCGACGTCCGCAAGCTGTACATCGAGGAGTCGTCCACCAACGCCCGGCGCGCGCACGCCCCGACCCGCACCACCCTGGAAATCGGTGGGGAGTCCGAGGTTTCGTTCGCCACCTACTTCAACGCGTTCCCGGCCAGCTACTGGCGGCGCTGGACGATCCTGACGTCGGTGGTGCTGCGCGTCGAGCTGACCGGCAGCGCCCGTGTCGACGTCTACCGGTCGAAGGCGACCGGCGCGCGAATCACCGTGGGCGGCAGCGAGATCGCCAGTGGTGAGGACGGCCTCCCGGCGGTGGTCGAGTTCGAGATCGGCCTGGAGCCGTTCGAGGACGGCGGCTGGATCTGGTTCGACATCACCACCGACAGCGCGGTGACGGTGCACAACGCCGGGTGGTACGCCCCCGTGGAAGCGCCGGGCCGCGCGAACATCACCGTCGGTATCCCGACCTTCAACCGCCCGGCGGACGCCGTCAACGCCCTCGCGGCGCTGACGTCGGATCCGTTGGTGGACAAGGTGATCGGTGCGGTCGTCGTGTCCGATCAGGGCGCCAACAAGGTCAAGGACCACCCCGACTTCGCGGCGGCCGCGGCGCCGCTGGCCGACCGGCTGGCCATCCACAACCAGCCGAACCTCGGTGGCTCCGGCGGCTACAGCCGCGTCATGTACGAAGCGCTGAAACACACTGACTGCGAACAGATTCTGTTCATGGACGACGACATCCGCGTCGAGCCCGACTCGATCCTGCGGGCGCTGGCGTTCAACCGGTTCGCCAAGACGCCGACCCTGGTCGGCGGCCAGATGCTCAACCTGCAGGAACCCTCGCACCTGCACGTCATGGGCGAGATGGTCGATTCGGCGAACTTCATGTGGACGCACGCCATCAACGCCGAGTACGACCACAACTTCGCGAAGTACCCCCTCGCCGACGAGGAGGAGTACCGCAGCCGGATCCTGCACCGCCGCATCGACGTCGATTACAACGGCTGGTGGATGTGCATGATCCCGCGCGCGGTGGCCGAGGAACTCGGTCAGCCGCTGCCGCTGTTCATCAAGTGGGACGACGCAGACTACGGCCTGCGTGCCGGCGAGCACGGCTACCCGACGGTGACCCTGCCGGGGGCGGCGATCTGGCACATGGCGTGGAGCGACAAGGACGACGCCATCGACTGGCAGGCGTACTTCCACCTGCGCAACCGCCTCGTCGTGGCGGCGCTGCACTGGGACGGCAACATCCGTGGCCTGGTGGCGAGCCACTTCAAGGCGACCATGAAACACCTTCTGTGCCTTGAGTATTCGACGGTGGCCATCCAGAACCGGGCGATGGACGACTTCCTCGCCGGGCCGGACAACCTGTTCACCATCCTCGAGTCCGCGCTGCCCGAGGTGCGCGCCATGCGTGCCGAGTACCCGGACGCGGTGGTGCTGGAGAGCGCGACCTCGTTGCCCGCGCCGTCGGACAAGAAGTGGCGCCGCAAGGTCAAGATTCCCACCAGCTTGCCCGCCATCGCGGTCCGGCTCACCCGCGGCGTCGTGAACCAGCTCAAGCCGCACGACCCGGAACACCATGTGCGGCCGCAGATCAACGTCGCGACGCAGGATGCCCGCTGGTTCTCGCTGTGCATGGTCGACGGTGTCACCGTCACCACCGCCGACGGCCGCGGTGTCGTCTACCGCCAGCGCGACCGCGAGAAGATGTTCGAGTTGCTGCGTGAGTCGCTCAAGCGTCAGGCGCTGCTGGTCCGCAAGTTCAACCGCATGCGGAAGGTGTACCGCAACGCCCTGCCGGAGCTGACGAGCAAGGAAAAGTGGGAGACCGTGCTGCTGGCCTCCCAGCCCGAGTCGGCTGGTGCCCGGTGAGCCTCGAAGGTATCGAGGGTGATGCCATCGCCAGTGCGCCGCGCGGCGAGGACGCCATCCTGGTCGGTGTCCAGTCCGCGCTGACCGGTCGTCCCGGCGTCCTTGCCGGCGCCCGGGCGCTGTCGTACTTCGGTGAGCACAGCCTGGGCTGGTTCGCCGTGTGCGGTCTGGGCGCGCTGCTGCAGCCGCAGCGCCGCCGGGCCTGGGTGACGGCCGGTGTCGGCACGTTCCTCGCCCATGCGGCCGCCGTCCTGATCAAGCGGGTGGTGAAGCGCGAACGCCCGCAGCACCCGGCCATCGCCGTCAACGTCGGCACCCCGAGCCGGCTGAGCTTCCCGTCGGCGCATGCGACGTCGACGACCGCCGCCGCGATCCTGATCGGCCGGGCCACGGGCCTGTCGCTGCCGTGGTTCCTGGTACCGCCGATGGCGTTGTCCCGCTTGGTTCTCGGCGTGCACTACCCCAGTGATGTGCTCACCGGTGTCGTGGTGGGAACCGTGGTCGCCGAATCAGTCGGGGCGGTTTCGGAGCGAACTGCCAAGCGCGAACCGAAGGCTGGGGTATGACCGAACAGACGCAGGAGCTGGGGCCGCCGAAGAATCTGGCCGCCGGCATCGTCAAGGCGCTGCGGCCGCGGCAATGGGTGAAGAACGTCCTGGTTCTGGCCGCACCGCTGGCGTCGCTCGGCGTCGGGGCCCACTACAGCTACAGCGAGGTTTTCAAGGCCGTCGGTGTCGCGTTCGTGGTGTTCTGTATGGCCGCGTCGTGTATCTACCTCATCAACGATGCCCGTGACGTCGAGGCCGACCGGGTCCACCCGACCAAGCAATACCGGCCCATCGCCGCCGGTGTCGTCTCGGTACAGCTGGCCTACTCGCTGGCCGTCGTGCTCGGTGTCGGCTCGCTGGCCATCTCGTGGTGGCTCACGCCCAGCCTGGCGATCGTCATGGCGGTGTATCTCGCGACGCAGCTGGCTTACTGCTTCGGTCTGAAACATCAAGCGGTGCTGGACATCTGCATCAATTCGTCGGGATTCCTGATCCGCGCCATCGCCGGTGGCGCGGCCGCCGGCATCCCGCTGTCCAAGTGGTTCCTGCTGGTGTTCGCGTTCGGCTCGCTGTTCATGTCGGCCGGAAAGCGTTACGCCGAACTGCAACTCGCCGAACGCACCGGCGCCAAGATCCGTAAGGCGCTGGAGTCCTACACCAGCAGCTACCTGCGGTTCGTCTGGACGCTGTCGGCGACGGCCGTGGTGCTCTGCTACGGCCTGTGGGCCTTCGAGGGCAACAAGGGCCCGTGGTTCGCCGTGTCGATGGTGCCGTTCACCGTCGCGATCCTGCGCTACGCCGTCGATGTCGACAGCGGAGCAGCGGGTGAACCCGAGGAGATCGTGCTGAACGACCGCGTGTTGCAGCTGCTGGGCGTCGCCCTGGTCGCCACGCTGGTCGCCGCGATTCTGCCCGGACTGGTCCGGTGATCGACTCGCCCGCTCGGCAATTGCTGCGCGGGCCGGTCTTCCCGTATGGCCGGGCCGCGCGGATCAGCCTGTGGTTGAGCGTCGCGGTGTCTGCCGCGTTGTTCGGCTGGGGCGCCTGGCAGCGCCGGTGGATCGCGGACGACGGCCTCATCGTGCTGCGTACGGTGCGAAACCTGTTGGCCGGCAACGGTCCCGTCTTCAACGTCGGTGAGCGCGTCGAGTCCAACACGTCGACGCTGTGGACCTATCTGGTCACCCTCGGGGCCTGGATCGGCGGCTCGGTGCAGCTCGAGTACGTGGTCCTGGCATTGGCGCTGACGCTGAGCGTGGCGGGCCTGGTCTTCGCGATGCTCGGCACCGGCCGGCTGTACGCCCCCGGACTGCGGGGGCGTCGCGCGCTGTTGGTGCCGGCCGGCGCCCTCGTCTACATGGCCGTGCCGCCGGCGCGTGACTTCGCGACGTCGGGCCTGGAGAACGGCCTGATCATGGCCTACCTGGGGCTGCTCTGGTGGATGATGGTGTGCTGGTCGCAGGCCTTGGCCGTGGCCCCGCCCGAGGCCCGCGAAGCCGATGCCAACGCCACCAGCGCCCGGTTCGACGGCGCCCTGGCCTGTCTGGCCGGCCTGTCGGTCCTGGTGCGGCCCGAACTCGCCCTGATCGGCGGGGTGGCCCTCGTCATGCAACTGGTCGCGGCCCGGGGCCGGCGCCGCCGCCTCGTCATCGTGGTGGCCGGCGGCCTGCTCCCGATCGCCTACGAGATCTTCCGGATGGGCTACTACGGCCTGTTGGTGCCCATCACCGCGCTGGCCAAGGACGCCACCGGCTCCAAGTGGCAGCAGGGGTTCGTCTACCTCGGCAACTTCAACCGGCCCTACCTGTTGTGGATCCCCGCGGTGCTGACCGTGGCGCTGGCGATTGTGTTGTTCGTCACTCACAGCCGGCCCTGGTGGGGCCAGACGGCCCCGCGCGGCTACAGCTCGCTGGCCCGCCGGGTTCAAAGTCCCACTGCCGTAGTGATTTTCATGGCCGGCAGCGGCCTGGTGCAGGGGCTGTACTGGCTGCGTCAGGGCGGCGACTTCATGCACGGCCGGGTGTTGCTGGTTCCGCTGTTCTGCCTGGTCATCCCGGTTGCGGTGATTCCGATCGTGCTTCCCGACGGCAAGAACATCGCCCGCGAGGTCGGCTACGCGCTGGCCGGCACGACGGCGGCCCTGTGGCTGGCGGTGGTCGGCTGGTCGCTGTGGGCGGCCAACTCGCCGGGCCTCGGATACGACGCCACCCGCGTGACCTACTCGGGAATCGTCGACGAACGGCGCTTCTATTCGCAGGCCACCGGGCATGCGCATCCGCTGACGGCCGCGGACTACCTGGACTACCCGCGCATGCGAGCGGTGCTGGCGGCCATCGACAACACCCCGGTCGGTGCGCTGCTGCTGCCGTCGGGCAACTACGACCAGTGGGACGTGGTTCCGGCCATGCCGCCGCCGGTTCCGGACCCGACGTCGCCGCCGCCGCCGAACTGGTTCGAAAAAGGTCCACACACAGTCTTTTTCACCAACCTGGGCATGATGGGCATGAACCTGCCGCTCGAGGTCCGGGTGATCGACCAGATCGGGCTGGCCAACCCGCTGGCCGCGCACACGGCACGGCTGGACGACGCGCGCATCGGTCACGACAAGGATCTGTTCCCGGACTGGGCGGTGGCCGAGGGGCCGTTCCTGCGCAAGCGCCCGTGGATTCCGACGTATCTCGACGAGGACTGGGTGGCCCAAGCAGCGGTCGCGCTGACATGCCCGGAGACCGAGACGATGCTGAGCTCGGTGCGCGCCCCGATGGGCGTTCACCGCTTCATGTCAAATCTGGTACACGCGTTCACATTTACGCGTTACCGGATCGATCGCGTGCCGTTATACGAGTTGTACAGGTGCAAGCTCGATGTGCCTCCGAGGCTGTCGACCCCTTACACTGGCTTACCGGCTACCGGTCCGTAGTTTCAGCGCATGAGCGCTGGCACGGTCTGAAGCGTAGGTAACGCCGGGGAACCATGCGGCGATAACCACTCGGGCGTGTGCGCCCGGCCTGATCGTCACCTCAACGGCAGAGGCGGTGATGAGGGTTGTCCGTACGCCGTCATAGGAAAGATTAGGGAGCGGTATGAGTTTCGTTGGGAAGATGCGGTCGATGGCCAAGGCCATGCCGCGCCGGATGGCGGTTGCGGCCGTTGCCGCGGCAGCGCTGCCCGGTCTTGTCGGGGTCGTCGGTGAAACGGCGACTGCAGGGGCTTTCTCGCGTCCCGGTCTGCCGGTTGAGTACCTGCAGGTTCCGTCCGCGGCCATGGGTCGCGACATCAAGATCCAGTTCCAGAGTGGTGGCGCGGGCTCGCCGGCCGTGTACATGCTGGACGGTCTGCGTGCGCAGGACGACTACAACGGCTGGGACATCAACACCGCCGCCTTCGAGTGGTACAACGGCTCGGGCATCTCGATGGTCATGCCCGTCGGTGGCCAGTCCAGCTTCTACAGCGACTGGTACAAGCCGGCGTGCGGCAAGTCGGGCTGCCAGACCTACAAGTGGGAGACCTTCCTGACCCAGGAGCTGCCCGCTTACCTGCAGGCCAACAAGTCGGTCAAGCCGACCGGTGGCGCTGCTGTCGGTCTGTCGATGGCCGGCTCGGCCGCGATGACCCTCGCCATCTACCACCCGCAGCAGTTCATCTACGCGGGCTCGATGTCGGGCTTCCTGAACCTGTCCGAGGGCTGGTGGCCGTTCCTGGTCAACATCTCGATGGGTGACGCCGGCGGCTACAAGGCCGACGACATGTGGGGCTCCACTGGCGACCCGAACAACGCCTGGAAGCGCAACGACCCGTTCGTGAACATCGGCACCCTGGTGGCGAACAACACCCGTCTGTGGGTCTACTGCGGCGACGGCAACCCGAGCGACCTGGGCGGCGACAACGTGCCGGCCAAGTTCCTGGAGGGCCTGACCATCCGCACCAACCGCACCTTCCAGCAGACCTACCTGGCTGCCGGTGGCACCAACGGTGTGTTCAACTTCCCCAACAGCGGCACCCACGACTGGGGCTACTGGGGCCAGCAGCTGCAGGCCATGAAGCCTGACCTGCAGCGTGTGCTGGGTGCTTCGGGACAGGCGTAACACGCTCATCCTGAGGTAAATCCTCTGGCAACAACTCGCACTGGCGGCGGCGACCTTGACGGGTCGTCGCCGCCAGTCGTTTACGGCGGCGTAGCCGAACATCACCCCATCCGCTGGCAACGTTCCCTCCCTTTGTCCGGGACAGCCGTCGAGGTGATGTGGTTCACTACAACGCGGGTTCAGGACGCTCGACGATCACGACAGGTGAGGTTGGTTATGGGGCTGCAGGCAATGTTCCGGACGATGGCCGCGACGGCGGCGGCGGTAGTGCTCGCCGGCGGCCTCCTGACGGGCACCGGAACGGCCCGCGCCGCGGGTGTCGAGACGTTGATGGTGCCCTCGGCCGCGATGGGCCGCGACATCCCGGTGACGTTCCAGGCCGGTGGCCCGCACGCGGTCTATCTGCTCGATGCCTTCAACGCCGGCCCGGATGTGAGCAACTGGGTCACCGCGGGCAACGCCATGGGCACCCTCGCCGGTAAGGGCATCTCGGTGGTCGCCCCGGCCGGCGGCGCGTTCAGCTTCTACACCAACTGGGAGCAGGACGGCAGCAAGCAGTGGGAGACGTTCCTGAGCCAGGAGCTGCCGGACTATCTGGCCGCCACCAAGGGCCTGGCCCCCAACGGCCACGGCGTCGTCGGCGCGGCCCAGGGCGGCACCGCGGCCCTGACGCTGGCCGAGTTCCACCCGGACCGGTTCCGCTTCGCGGGCTCGCTGTCGGGCTTCCTGACCCCGTCGGCGACGACGTTCAACGGCGCCATCACCGCCGGCATGCGTGAGTTCGGCGGCGTGGACACCTACGGCATGTGGGGCGCCCCGCAGCTGGGCCGCTGGAAGTGGCACGACCCGGATGTGCACGTGAGCCTGCTGAACCAGAACAACACCCGGATCTGGGTGTTCAGCCCGTCGACGGTCACCTGCAGTGACCCGGCCGCGATGATCGGTTACTGCGACCAGGCGCAGGGCAGCAACCGCGCCTTCTACGCGCATTACCGCAGCGTGGGCGGCCACAACGGGCACTTCGACTTCCCCGACGGCCCGCAGCACGACTGGGGCAGCTGGAGTGGTCAGCTCGGTGCCATGTCGGGCGAACTGGTGAGCGTCATCCGCTAGCCCAACCGGAGTGATCTTGCCGACGGAACGCGCCGGCGTGACCAGTCCGTGACGCCTGCTGACTAGATTCGGATGGCAACCGCTTGATTCAGCCCGCAGGAGACCTCACACCACATGGCCACCAACAATCGCCGCCGCCGCCATCGCATCCTCGCCATTGCCGCGGCGGGTGCGGTGGCACTGCTGGTCATCGTGGTCGCGTTCGCGATCGTGGTGTGGCTGCGTCAGCCCGGTGAGATCCCGGGGCCGACGCCGCCCTCGGCGCAGCCGCCGACGTCCGGTCCCAGCGCGAAGCCGTCCAAGCCGCGGCCGGCGTACCAGTCGGCCGACTGCCCCGATGTGCAGCTGATCTCGATCCCGGGCACCTGGGAGTCCTCACGGGCGCTCGACCCGCTGAACCCGACGCCGTCGTTCCCGATCGCGCTGCTGCTGAACGTCAGCAACCCGCTCGGCCAGCAGTTCGGTGCCGACCGGTTGGCGCAGTACACGGTGCCCTACACCGCGCAGTTCCATAACCCGCTGGCCGCGGACAATCAGATGTCGTACAACGACAGCCGCGAAGAGGGCAAGAAGAAGGCCGTCGAAGCCATCACGGACATCAACAACCGCTGCCCGCTGACGAGCTTCGTCATCATCGGCTTCTCACAGGGCGCGGTGATCGCCGGCGACATCGCCAGTGACATCGGCAACGGCCGCGGTCCCATCGACCAGGACCTCGTGCTCGGCGTGACGTTGATCGCCGACGGCCGGCGCCAGCCCAATGTCGGCAAGGACATCGGTCCGAACCCGCCGGGACAGGGCGCCGAGATCACGCTGCACGAACTGCCGCTCGGCATGCTCGGGCTGAACATGACGGGACCGCGCGTCGGCGGCTTCGGTGCGCTCAACGACCGGGTCAACGAGATCTGCGGAAAGGGCGACCTGATCTGCGCCGCGCCGACCGAGGCGTTCAACGTCGTCAACCTGCCCAGCACGCTCGCCACGCTGTCGGGCAGCGCCGCGGGACCGGTGCACGCGCTGTACAACACGCCGCAGTTCTGGACGCTCGACGGCCAGACCTCCACACAGTGGACGCTGAACTGGGCCAAGGACCTCGTCGACAACGCGCCGCACCCCAAACACGGCTGACATCACTTGTTGGCTACTGGCGAGTACAAAACCGGTGGGGCGATTTGGCCTGCGAATTCGCGTCACCTAACATTAAGAGATAGCTAAGAGCACGGTCTTATCATTGACTGGGCATCTTGGGGTGGCATATCGCTACTGCCCGGTACCATTTGCCGGGATTTGGCGTGACTGGCCGCATACGACGTAACCAGCGCGGCAGGCTGTGAACAGGAGATTTTGATGGCGTTCCACAACCCGTTCGTCAAGAACGGGAAGATCACCTTCCCGGACGGCGCCGGCATCGTGAAGCACGTCGAGCGCTGGGCGAAGGTCCGTGGGGACCGGCTCGCGTTCCGGTTCCTGGACTTCTCCACGGAGCGTGACGGCGAGGCCAAAGACCTGACCTGGTCGCAGTTCAGCGCGCGCAACAAAGCCGTGGCCGCGCGGCTGCAACAGGTGACCCAGGTGGGCGACCGCGTCGCAATCCTGTGCCCGCAGAACCTCGAATACCTCGTGGCGTTCTACGGCGTCCTGTACTCCGGCCGCATCGCCGTGCCGCTGTTCGATCCGTCGGAGCCCGGCCACGTCGGCCGCCTGCACGCCGTGCTCGACGACTGCAAGCCGTCGGCCATCCTGACCACGACCGCCGCCGCCGAAGGCGTCCGCAAGTTCTTCCGCAGCCGCCCGGCCAATGAACGTCCGCGTGTCATCGCCGTCGACGCCGTGCCGGACGAGGTCGCCGTCACCTGGATCCCATTCGACGACGTCGACGAGCACACCATCGCCTACCTGCAGTACACGTCGGGTTCGACCCGCATCCCGACGGGCGTGCAGATCACCCACCTGAACCTGGCCACCAACGTGGTGCAGGTCGTCGAGGCCCTCGAGGGCGAAGAGGGCGACCGCGGCCTGTCCTGGCTGCCGTTCTTCCACGACATGGGCCTGATCACCGCGCTGCTCGCGCCGATGATCGGCCACAGCTTCACGTTCATGACCCCGGCGGCCTTCGTGCGTCGGCCGGAGCGCTGGATCCGTGAGCTCGCCCGCAAGGAAGGCGACACCGGCGGCACCATCTCCGTGGCCCCGAACTTCGCGTTCGACCACGCCGCCGCCCGTGGCGTGCCCAAGGAGAAGATCGACCTCTCCAACGTCAAGGCCGTGCTGAACGGCAGCGAGCCGATTTCGGCGGCGACGGTGCGGCGGTTCAACGAGGCCTTCGGTCCGTTCGGCTTCCCCGCCAAGGCCATCAAGCCGTCCTACGGCCTGGCCGAGGCGACGCTGTTCGTGTCGACCACGCCGTCGGCCGACGAGCCGACCATCGTGTCGGTGGATCGCGACGCCCTCAACACCGGCACCTTCGTGGTGGTTCCGGACGACTCGCCGAAGGCTGTCGCCCAGGCCGGCGCCGGCAAGGTCGGTGTCGACGAATGGGCCGTCATCGTGGACGCCGAGACCGCCACCGAGCTGCCCGACGGCCAGATCGGCGAGATCTGGATCAGCGGCGCCAACATGGGCACCGGCTACTGGGGCAAGCCCGAGGAGACCGTCGAGACGTTCCAGAACACCCTCAAGTCGCGCACCAGCCCGTCGCACGCCGAGGGCGCGGCCGACGACGCCACCTGGGTGCGCACCGGCGACTACGGCGCCTACCACGACGGCGAGCTGTACATCACCGGCCGCGTCAAGGACCTGGTGATCATCGACGGCCGTAACCACTACCCGCAGGACCTCGAGTACTCGGCGCAGGAGGCCAGCAAGGCGTTGCGCGTCGGTTACGTCGCGGCGTTCTCGGTGCCGGCCAACCAGCTGCCCGACGAGGTCTTCGCCGACGCCCACTCGGGCCTCAAGCGCGATCCCGACGACAGCTCCGAGCAGCTGGTCATCGTCGCCGAGCGGGCCCCGGGCGCGCACAAGCTCGAACCGCAGCCGATCGTCGACGACATCCGGGCCGCCATCGCGGTCCGTCACGGCGTCACCGTGCGCGACGTGCTGCTGACCGCGGCCGGCGCCATCCCGCGCACCTCCAGCGGCAAGATCGGCCGCCGGGCCACCCGTGCGGCGTACCTGGACGGCACGCTGCGCAGCGGCAAGGTGGCCAACGCCTTCCCCGACGATCTGAACTGACCCACACCCGGCAACCCTGTCCGGCGGCGAAAGTGAACAGTGAAAATGACTGACACCGAAGACAATTCGAACGAAATCGACACTTCGCCGCAGGAGGGGCAGGTTCCCGCTCGGGCTAACGGCATGTCCGTGCCGGAGATGCGGGAGTGGCTGCGCAACTGGGTGGCCAATGCCACCGGTCAGCCGGCGGACTCCATCAACGAGTCGGTGCCGATGGTCGAGCTCGGCCTGGCGTCGCGCGACGCGGTCGCCATGGCGTCCGATATCGAGGACCTCACCGGTGTCACGCTGACCGCCACGGTGGCGTTCCGGCACCCGACCATCGAGTCGCTGGCGCAGGTCATCGTCGAGGGCGAGCCCGAGGAAGACACGGACGCCGCGAACGCCGAGGACTGGTCCCGCGACGCCGACGACGACGCGATGAACATCGCGATTGTCGGCCTGGCCACCCGCTTCCCGGGTGACATGAACACGCCCGACGAGATGTGGCGGGCGCTGGTCGAAGGCCGCGACGCCATCACCGACCTGCCCGAGGGCCGCTGGGAAGAGTTCCTGTCCGAGCCCCGGATCGCCGAGCGCGTGGCCAAGGCCCGCACCCGCGGCGGCTACCTGTCGGACATCAAGGGCTTCGACGCCGAGTTCTTCGCGCTGGCCAAGATGGAAGCCGACAACATCGATCCGCAGCAGCGGATGGCGCTCGAATTGACCTGGGAGGCACTGGAGTTCGCCCGTATCCCGGCGTCGTCGCTGCGCGGCGAGTCGGTAGGCGTGTTCGTCGGTAGCTCGACCAACGACTACAGCTTCCTGTCGGTGTCCGACCCGTCGATCACGCACCCGTACGCCATCACCGGCACCGCGAGCTCCATCATCGCCAACCGGGTGTCGTACTTCTTCGACTTCCGCGGGCCGTCGATGGCCATCGACACCGCGTGTTCGTCGTCGCTGGTCGCGATCCACGAGGGCGTCAAGGCGCTGCGCTCGGGTGAGGCCAGCGTCGTCGTCGCCGGTGGTGTCAACGCCCTGGTGACCCCGATGGTGACGGTCGGCTTCGACGAGGTCGGCGGCGTCCTGGCGCCGGACGGCCGCATCAAGTCGTTCAGCTCCGATGCCGACGGCTACGCCCGTTCCGAGGGTGGCGGCATGGTCGTGCTCAAGCGCGTCGCCGACGCCCGTCGCGACGGTGACGAGATCCTCGCGGTGATCACCGGTTCGGCCATCAACCACGACGGCCGCTCCAACGGCATGCTGGCCCCGAACCCCGACGCGCAGGAAGCGGTGCTGCGCAAGGCCTACAAGGACGCCGGCGTCGACCCGAAGACCGTCGATTACATCGAGGCGCACGGTACCGGCACCATCCTGGGTGACCCGATCGAGGCCGACGCGCTCGGCCGCGTCGTGGGCCGTGGCCGCGCCGCCGACAAGCCGGCGCTGCTGGGCGCCGTGAAATCCAATGTGGGACACCTGGAGTCGGCCGCCGGTGCGGCCAGCGTCGCGAAGATGACGCTGGCGCTGTACCACGACAAGCTGCCGCCGTCGATCAACTACGCGGGCCCCAACCCGTACATCGACTTCGACAAGGAACACCTCAAGGTCAACGCCGAGCTGTCGGACTGGCCGCGTTACAGCGGTCACGCCATCGCCGGTGTCTCCGGTTTCGGTTTCGGTGGCGCCAACGCGCACATCGTCATGCGTCAGGTGCTGCCCAGTGACCTCGTCGAGCCGGAGCCGAAAGAGGTTGTGGCCGAGGAGAAGCCGGCCTCGGATGCGGGCGCCGTCTACGTCGGTGGCGTCAAGATGGACGAGTACGGCGAGTTCGCCGATGAGCCGCTTGCGCGAAGAGATTCAGAGAGCGGCGACGACTCCTTTGATTCTCGTGGTGACGCCGAGTTCTACGGCTACGGGACCGACGACGAGCCCGAGCTCCCCGGCCTGACCGAGCGGGCGCTGGAGCTGATCGAGGCCGGCCGCGCCGAACTGGAGGCTGCCGAGCCGGTCAAGCGCATTGTCCCGCTTGCGGTTTCGGGCTTCCTGACCTCGCGCAAGAAGTCGGCTGCCGCTGAGCTGGCGGACTGGATCGACAGCGAGGTGGGCCGGTCCTACTCGCTGGAGTCCATCGGTCGCTCGCTGTCGCGCCGCAACCACGGCCGTTCGCGCGCAGTGATTCTCGCGCACGACCACGATGAAGCGGTCAAGGGTCTGCGGGCCCTGGCCGAGGGCAAGCAGAGCCCGCTGGTGCTGGCCGCCGACGGCCCGGTCACCAACGGCCCGGTGTGGGTGCTCGCCGGATTCGGTGCACAGCACCGCAAGATGGGCAAGAGCCTGTACCTGAACGACCCGATCTTCGCGGAGTGGATCAACAAGGTCGACGCGCTCATCCAGGACGAACGTGGCTACTCGGTCGTCGAGCTGATCCTCGACGACGCCATCGACTACACCAACGAGACCTGCGAATACCCGATCGAGGTCGTCCAGACCGTGATCTTCGCGCTGCAGATCGCGCTCGGCGAGCTGCTGAAGGCGCACGGCGCGAAACCCGGTGCGGTGGTTGGCCAGTCGCTCGGTGAAGCGGCCGCGGCCTACTTCTCCGGTGGCCTGTCGCTGGCCGACGCCACTCGCACGATCTGCTCGCGCGCCCACCTCATGGGTGAGGGCGAGGCCATGCTGTTCGGCGAGTACATCCGCCTGATGGCGCTCGTCGAGTACTCGGCCGAGGAGATCAAGACGGTCTTCGCCGACTTCCCGGGCCTCGAGGTGTGCGTCTACGCCGCCCCGACCCAGACCGTCATCGGCGGTCCGCCGGAGCAGGTCGACGCGATCATCGCCCGCGCCGAATCCGAGGGCAAGTTCGCCCGCAAGATGCAGACCAAGGGCGCCAGCCACACGCAGCAGATGGACCCGCTGCTCGGTGAGCTGTCCGCGGAAATCCAGGGCATCGAACCGCGCCCGCTGCAGACGGCCTACTACTCGACGGTGCACGAGGGTCAGCTGATCCGGGCCGGCGCGGAGCCGATCCACGATGTCGAGTACTGGAAGAAGGGGCTGCGCCACAGCGTCTACTTCACCCACGGCATCCGCAACGCCGTCGACAACGGGCACACCACCTTCCTTGAGCTCGCGCCGAACCCGGTGGCGCTCATGCAGGTTGGGCTCACCACGATGTCGGCCGGCCTGCATGACGGTCAGCTGATCCCGACCCTCGCCCGTAAGCAGGACGAGGTCGACTCGATGACCAACGCCATGGCCCAGCTGTTCGTGCACGGCCACGACCTCGACTTCCGGACGTTGTTCTCGCCGGCCGAGAACCCGGCCGTCGACTACGCGCCCATCCCGCCGACGCGCTTCAAGCGCAAGCCGCACTGGCTGGACGCGCACTTCACCGCCGACAGCTCGGCCATCGAGCCGGGCAGCCACGTCGCGACCCCGGACGGCCGGCACGTGTGGGAGTACGCCCCGCGCGGCGAGGTCGACGCCGCGGCGCTGGCCAAGCTGGTGAAAGCCGCTGCGGCACAGGTGCTTCCGGATGCGGCGCTGACCGCTTACGAGCAGCGTGCCATCCCGGGTGAGGGCGCGCGCCTGGTCACCACGCTGACCCGGCACCCCGGTGGCGGCACGGTGCAGGTGCACGCCCGCATGGGCGAGTCCTTCACCCTGGTGTACGACGCTGTCGTCACCCGCGGTGGTGATGGTGCGGCGCTGCCGGTCGCCATGGGTGGTGCGGCCCTGCCGGCCGCCGTCGGCGCATCGGTGGCCGAAACCGCCGCCGCCGCACCGGAACCCGAAGACGACGCCGCCATCCTGCAGGACAACCTGACCGCGGGCGCCGGCCTGGCCGCCGGTTTCAAGAAGTGGTCGCCGGATTCCGGTGAGACCGTCGCGGACCGGTTGGGTGCCATCGTCGGTGGCGCCATGGGCTACGAGCCCGAGGACCTGCCGTGGGAGGTCCCGCTGATCGAGCTGGGTCTGGACTCGCTGATGGCCGTCCGGATCAAGAACCGCGTCGAGTACGACTTCGACCTGCCGCCGATCCAGCTGACCGCGGTGCGTGACGCCAACCTGTACGCGGTGGAGAAGCTGATCCACTACGCCATCGAGCACCGCGACGAGGTCGGTCAGCTCGCCGAGGCGCAGAAGGGGCAGACGGCCGAGGAGATCGCCGCCGCGCAGGCCGAATTGATGGGTGGCGCGACGACGGTCGCCGAGCTGGAGGCCAAGCTGGCCGAGGCCGGGCACCCGCTGGCCGACAAGGACGACGACAAGCCGGCGGCGGCCGAGATCGCCACGGACTCCGCTGTCGCGCTGGAGGTTCCGCCGCCCCCGACGAACCCCGCCGGCCCGGCGGCCGTCCCGCCGCCGCCGACGAACCCGTCGGGACCGGCCGGACCGAGCCAGGCCACCGCTGCGGCGGCTGCCGCCAAGGTCCTCACGCAGGAGGCGGTCACCGAGGCGCTCGGCGCCGACGTGCCGCCGCGCGATGCGGCTGAGCGCGTCACCTTCGCGACGTGGGCGATCGTCACCGGCAAGTCGCCGGGCGGCATCTTCAACGAGCTGCCGGCCGTCGACGACGCGACCGCGACCAAGCTGTCCGAGCGGCTCTCCGAGCGCGCCGAGGGCATCGTGACGGTCGAGCAGGTGCGGACGGCCAAGACGATCGAAGAGCTGTCCACGATCGTGCGTGATCAGCTGGAAGACGGCGTGGTGGACGGCTTCGTCCGCACCCTGCGGGCACCGAAAGAAGGTGGGTCGCAGGTACCCCTGTTCGTCTTCCACCCGGCCGGTGGCTCGACGGTGGTCTACGAGCCGCTGTTGAAGCGCCTGCCGGAGGACATCCCGGTCTACGGCATCGAACGCGTCGAAGGCTCCATCGAGGAGCGCGCCGCCGAGTACGTGCCGAAGCTGCTGGAGATGCACAAGGGCCCGTTCGTGCTGGCCGGTTGGTCGCTGGGTGGGGCGCTCGCATACGCGTGCGCCATCGGGCTCAAGCAGGCCGGTGCCGATGTGCAGTACGTCGGGTTGATCGACTGCGTGCGACCCGGCACTCCGATCGACAAGAGCCAGGCCGGTATGCGAGCCCGCTGGGATCGCTATGCCCGCTTCGCCGAGCGCACCTTCAACGTCGAGATTCCGGAGATTCCGTACGAGGAGCTGGAGAAGCTCGACGACGAGGGCCAGGTGAAGTTCGTTCTGGACATCGTCGCGCAGAGCGGCGTGCAGATCCCGGGCGGCATCATCGAGCACCAGCGCACGTCGTATCTCGACAACCGCGCGCTGGACACCATCGACATCCAGCCGTATGACGGCCACGTCGTGCTCTACATGGCGGACCGTTACCACGACGACGCGATCGTGTTCGAACCTGCGTACGCGACCCGTCAGCCCGACGGCGGTTGGGGTGAGTTCGCGCCCGATCTCGAGGTCGTGAATATCGGCGGCGAGCACATCCAGGCCATCGACGAGCCGTACATTGCCAAGGTCGGGGCGCACATGAGCCAGGCCATCAACCAGATCCAGGCCGGGAAGTAGTAGGAGAACCGTGACTGAAGTTACCGAACAGCGCAGCCCTGCCACGACGGCAGAGAAGCTCGCAGAGCTTCGCCGAAAGCTGGAGCTGGCAGCCGATCCCGGTGACGAGAAGGCCAAGGCGCGGCGCGACAAGAAGGGCATTCCGTCGGCCCGCGCCCGCATCCACGCGCTCGTCGACCCGGGCAGCTTCTTCGAGATCGGCGCGCTCGCCAAGACGCCGGGCGACCCGAACGCGCTGTACGGCGACGGTGTGGTGACCGGCCACGCCACCATCGACGGCCGTCCGGTCGCGGTGTTCAGCCATGACCAGACGGTGTTCCAGGGCTCGGTCGGCGAGATGTTCGGCCGCAAGGTCGCCAAGCTGATGGAGTGGGTGGCCATGGTCGGCTGCCCGATCATCGGCATCAACGACTCTGCCGGCGCCCGCATCCAGGACGCCGTCACCTCGCTGGCCTGGTACGCCGAGCTCGGCCGCCGCCACGAGATGCTGCGCGGCACGGTGCCGGAGATCTCGATCATCCTGGGCAAGTGCGCCGGTGGTGCGGTGTACTCGCCGATCCAGACCGACCTGTTGGTGGCCGTGCGCGACCAGGGCTACATGTTCATCACCGGCCCGGATGTCATCAAGGACGTCACCGGTGAGGACGTGACCTTCGACGAACTCGGTGGCGCGGATGTCCAGGCGCAGCGCGGCAACATCCACAAGGTCGTCGAGGACGAGGCCGCCGCCTTCCAGTACGTCCGCGACTACCTGAGCTTCCTGCCCGCCAACACCTGGGACGACCCGCCGATCGTCAACCCGGGCCTGGAGCCGGAGCTGACGCCCAGCGACTTCGAGCTGGACAAGATCGTGCCGGACGCCGACAACGCCGGCTACGACATGATGGACATCCTGCTCCGCATGTTCGACGACGGCGACATCTTCGAGATCGCCGAACAGCGCGCTCCGGAGATGATCACCGCGTTCGCGCGGGTCGACGGCCGGCCGGTGGGCGTCATCGCCAACCAGCCGCTGTTCATGGCGGGCGCCATCGGTAACGAGGCCTCCGACAAGGCGGCCGGGTTCATCCGGTTCTGCGACTCCTTCAACCTGCCTTTGGTTTTCGTCGTCGACACCCCCGGCGCCCTGCCGGGTGTCGCCGAGGAGACCGGTGGCATCATCAAGCGCGGTGGCCGCTTCTTCAACGCCATCGTCGAGGCCGACGTGCCGAAGGTGACGTTCGTGATCCGCAAGGCCTACGGCGGTGGTTACGCCGTCATGGGCTCGAAGCAGCTGTCGGCAGACCTCAACTTCGCCTGGCCGACCGCACGCATCGCGGTGATCGGTGCCCAGGGTGCGGCGCAGCTGCTGGTGAAGCGCTTCCCCGATCCGAATGCGCCCGAGGTGCAGAAGATCAAGGCGGACTTCATCGAGGGCTACAACGCCAACATGGCGATTCCGTGGACCGCGGCAGAACGTGGCTACATCGATGCCGTGATCCAGCCGCACGAGTCCCGGCTGCTGCTGCGCAAGTCGCTGAAGCTGTTGCGCGACAAGCAGAAGCACGACCGCATCGCCCGCAAGCACGGCCTGACGCCACTCTGATCTCGCGCGAGCTGACTCAAATGTCCCCCGACACACAGTGTTTGGGGGACATTTGCGTCTGGTGGCCGATGTTTGCGATGCGGCCGTCGTGGGTAGTGCCAGACCGTCAGCGACGGTCGTCGCAGGATGACACTCTTCGTACCAAGGTGGTTGACGCATGGCATTGACGGAACCGCGTGCCGGTCAGGCTCGAAGCGGCGAAGCGGTGACCGACACCGATGCCGGTGTGCTCCCGCCGGTCCCGGCCCGAACGCGTCGGGCCTTCTGGTGGCTGGAGCGGTTCGCGCCCGCGATCGGAGCTCGCTGGGCCACCGAATTGTGGTGCACGGTTCCGGACGTCGACCTGAGCACCAAGATGCCGCCCGGTCTGCCGGACAGCACGCCGTTTGAAGCGGCGTGGGACGGCCACCGCATTGCCGGGCAGTCGTGGGGTTCGGGCCCGTTGGTCTACCTGGTACACGGCTGGGGCGGGTGCCGGGCGCATATGGCGGTTTTCGTCAAACCCCTTGTCGCGGCGGGGTATCGGGTCATCGCGTTCGACCTCCCCAGCCACCACGATTCGGAGCCGGGGGCACTGGCGCCGGGCCGCACCACCATCGTCGAGTGCGCGGAAGCAGTGCGGGCCGTCATCGCTCAGCACGGGCCGGCGCACGCCGTCGTCGGTCATTCGCTGGGTGCAAAGGCGGCGGCGCTGGCCGCGGCGCGCGGTGCGCAGACGGGGCGCTTGGTGTTCCTCGCCCCGATGGGCGACTTCACCTGGTACCTGGACGCTTTCGCCGAACGCCACAACTTCGGGCCGCGGATCCGGGACCGCCTGCACCGGCGCCTGGACCGACGACTTGGCATGCCGCTGCTGGGCACCGACATCACCGCGTCGGCCAAATACGCCGGCGACCGGCCGCTACTGCTCATCCACGATCCGGATGATCCGGACAGTCCCTACTCGTCCAGTGTCGAGATCGCAGAGGTGTGGCCTGGCGCGCGACTCGAGACCACGAAGGGCCTGGGCCGGCTGGCCCACTACCGGATTCTGCGGCATCGCCCGGCGATCACCGCCGGCGTCGAGTTCATCGGGACACCCTAGGCGCTGCCGAAATTGGCGAGCCGTGATGTTCGCGCGGCGGGTGCGAATTCGACCCGCCGCGCGAACATGAGCCAGATTCTCTGTTGAGTTGTCAAGGTACGCAATGCTTTAGGTGTTATGCGGCGTGGTCGAGGTGCATGGTGCGGCGGTTGTGGGCGGGGATGGGTTTTCGGTGTGGGTCGACGGTCTCTGGTGGGATGAGCCAGGGGTGTTTGTCCAGGCCCATGACGACGTCCCAGCCGTCGTGGTGGACGTTGGCGTGGCAGGCTGGGCACAGCAGGCAGCCGTTGGCTAGTGATGTCTCACCGTGGTGGGTCCAGTGGATGATGTGGTGGGCGTGGGTGCGTCCGGGTGGGGCGCCGCATTTGATGCAGCACTGATCGCGCAGATACAGCGCTTTGCGCAGGTGCGGCGGGAACAGGCGTTTCTCGCGCCCCATATCGAGGGGTACGTGTTCGCCGTCGACGATGATCGTGGTGACGGTGGTGTCGCAGGTGAGTCGTTCCAGGGTCATGGTGCTGATCGACCCGATGAATTCCAGCGTGGCCAGGTCTGGCGTGTCGGCGGGCACCGTCACCAGTAGCTGGGTGCGCGGCGCGGACGCGGTGTGGCCGCCGCGGGCGGCGATGTCCAGCACCGTTTCCAGCGCGTCGGCCCGCCGCCTGCCCGCCGTGCGGGTGTCGGGGCTGCCGTCGGGTTCGGGCCGCGGCGCGGACCCCTGTTCCATCGCCGCGATGTACTTGGCGCCGACTTCGGCGTCCAGGTCTGCGCGGATCTGCACCCGGCCGTCGCTGGTGATGCGGTGGTCGGCGGTGTTGATCGACCGGTCCTCGGCGGCCGGCAGCCCGCCTTCGGCGGCCGCATGCCGGTTCCCCAGCCGGCGGGCGCGTTTGTCGATGTCGGCGGGGGTGGCGCCGGAGAAGAACTGTCCCAGCAGATCGGTCACCTGCGCGAAGCGGGCGGCTTCGTCTACCTCACCGGGTGCGCGGGCTTGGATGTGGTTGATGCCTTTGACGATCGCATCGACATGCTCCCCCGAGATCGCACCGTCGGCGGCGTGCGCCGCGAGCGTGGGCAATGCCGGCAAGGCTCCCGATACCCGGACCAGCCGCTGTGCCACCGACGGGGCACATCCCAACGCCATCAACACCTCCCGCGGCGACCGCCCCTGCGATGACGCCACCCCACAGCGGTCCAGCACCCCGGTCAGCATCGCCGCCAGATGATCGATCACATTGCGCAGCTTCACCACGTACGGCAGCGCCTCCAACACGTCGCCCGCGGATACGTCGTCGGGGACCTGCACGCCGCGGAGGGTGTCGAGGCTGGTGGTGAGATCCGGTGCGATTCCCATAACACACTATATCGAACATATGTTCGAACCGCAACGGTGGGTTTTCGCATTTTTGTGGTGAGGTCTCAGGACACCGGCGAGAGCGGCCGACGGTTGCCGGCGTAGGCCGGGTGCGGGTCGGTGTATTCGGCGAGGACCTCACCGAGTAGGCCGGTGATGATGGTTGCCTCGCCCGGCGGTGATGGCCAGAGCCCGTCCGAAGGCGTGGTGTACGTCGATTTTGTAGGCGGCTGAATCGCGCGCAGTGGTCGGCCTTGGAAGCGGATTTGCCGTTCCGAGCACCGCCTGCGGTTTGTTACCGCGCTGATAAGAAATCCGGGGCGCACCGCCGCGGCAATGTGACGGGCAACGCACACTCGCTGCTGCGCTCCAGCCCTGACGGGCGAATCTTCGCAGGTAGAAACCGTGATGCCGAAATCGCGTCTGTTTCAGGACATGACAGCCCTGTTAACGCGGTCGCACAGGCTCAGAGGGGTTCTGTGCGTTCTTTTGACAGTCGTTCGGCCGGTTCTAGCCTCATGTTTCGACGGCTCGAAAGGAGGGCTTTGTGGCCGAGTTGGCAGGAAGCCCGGCGACGTCCGGCGATGCATTGTTGCGACTGTCCAAGTACTTTCACCGCGGGGAGATCTCCGGAGACCAGCGCACGATCCACAAGGTCGGCGGGCGCTCGGCGGACGACTTCTATCGCGACCGCTGGGCCCACGACAAGGTGGTGCGCTCCACGCATGGCGTCAACTGCACCGGTTCGTGCTCATGGAAGATCTACGTCAAGGACGGCGTGATCACCTGGGAGTCGCAACAAACCGACTATCCGTCGATCGGCGCAGACAAGCCCGAATACGAGCCGCGCGGCTGCCCTCGTGGCGCGTCGTTCTCCTGGTACACGTATTCGCCTGCGCGCGTGCGCTATCCGTACGTCCGTGGTCTCCTGCTCGACTACTACCGCGAAGCCAAGGAACGGCTGCAGGACCCGGTGCTGGCCTGGGCCGACGTCGTCGAGGACCCGGTGAAGGCCAAGGCCTACAAGTCGGCGCGCGGCCGCGGCGGCTTCGTCCGCGCCGAGTGGTGGGAGGCCGCCGAGATCGCCGCGGCCGCCCACGTCTATACCGTCAAGACCTACGGCCCGGACCGTGTCGCGGGCTTCTCACCGATCCCCGCCATGTCGATGGTGAGTCATGCCGTTGGGGCACGGTTCATTTCGCTCATGGGCGGGTCGATGCTGTCGTTCTACGACTGGTACGCCGACCTGCCGGTGGCATCGCCGCAGGTGTTCGGTGACCAGACCGATGTCCCCGAATCCGCCGACTGGTTCGACGCCGGCTATCTCATCATGTGGGGCTCGAACGTCCCCGTCACGCGCACGCCCGACGCGCACTACATGACCGAGGCGCGCTACCGCGGCCAGAAAGTCGTTGTGGTGTCGCCGGATTACGCCGACAACACCAAGTTCGCCGACGAATGGCTGCCGGCCCACCCGGGCACCGACGCCGCGCTCGCGATGTCGATGGGCCACGTCATCCTCAAGGAGTTCTTCGTCGAGAAGAACACCCCGTACTTCACCGACTACGTCAAGAAGTACACCGACCTGCCGTTCCTGGTCGCGCTGACCGAGCGCGACGGCCGGTTGGTGCCCGGAAAGTTCATCACCGCAGCGGATCTCGGCGGCGAACACGCGGACACGGAAGCCGCGGTCTCCAAGCCGGTACTGCTCGACGCCGACGGCGCCCCGGTGGTGCCGAACGGGTCCCTGGGCCATCGCTTCACCGCCTCCGGTGAAGGAAAATGGAACCTGGACCTGCAGGGGGTCGACCCCCTCCTCACGCTGCACGGTGGCGCCAATGATGTCGCTACCGTTGCACTCCCTCGGTTCGATACCGACCAGCCCGGCGTCCTGGAACGCGGGGTCCCCACCAGAATCGTTGCGGGACAACGTGTCACCACGGTCTTCGACCTCATGCTGGCCCAGTACGGCGTGGCCCGTGACGGTCTGCCGGGTACCTGGCCCACCGGCTACGACGACGCCACCGAGCCGTACACCCCGGCGTGGCAGCAGGCCATCACCGGCGTGCCGGCGCAGGCCGCGGAGCGTATCGCGCGCGAATTCGCCGACAACGCAGAGCGTTCCAAAGGCCGCTCGATGATCCTCATGGGTGCCGGCACGAATCACTGGTTCCATTCGGATCAGATCTACCGCTCGTTCCTGTCTCTTGTGATGCTCACCGGCTGTCAGGGCGTCAACGGCGGCGGCTGGGCACACTACGTCGGCCAGGAGAAGTGTCGTCCGGTAACAGGCTGGGGGACACTGGCGTTCGGGCTGGACTGGCAGCGCGCACCGCGCCAGATGCAGGGGACCGTGTTCTGGTACCTGGCCACCGACCAGTGGCGCTACGACAGGTTCACCACCGAGCCGATGACCTCACCGCTCGCCACCGGCACGCTGGCGGGCCGCACCGCGGCGGACAACATCGCTCTCGCGAGCCGGCTGGGCTGGATGCCGAGTTACCCGACGTTCAACCGTAATCCGCTGGATCTGGCCGACGAAGCCGAACGTCAGGGCAAGGACGCGGCACAGCATGTGCTGGACGGCCTGAAGTCCGGGCACCTGCAGTTCGCCTGCGAGGACCCGGATGCTCCGGAGAATTTCCCGCGCTGCCTGACGGTGTGGCGGTCGAACCTGCTGGGCTCGTCGGCGAAAGGCAACGAGTACTTCCTCAAGCACCTCCTGGGCGCCGACAACAACGTGGCGGCCAGCGATGAGGACGGGGTGCATCCGCAGGATGTGCGCTGGCGCGACGAGGCACCGGCAGGGAAGCTGGATCTGTTGCTGTCCTTGGACTTCCGCAACACCAGCACAACGTTGTACTCGGACATCGTGCTCCCGGCCGCGACGTGGTACGAGAAGCACGACCTCTCGAGTACCGACATGCATCCTTTCGTCCACGCCTTCTCGCCGGCCATCTCGCCGCCGTGGGAAACCAAGACCGACTTCGACGCCTTTCACCGGATCGCCCGCGGCTTCTCCTGGCTCGCCGAGAAGCACCTGGGTAAGCGCAAGGACATCGTCGCGATGCCGCTGGCCCACGACAGCTCCGACGCCACCGCCCAGCCCGGCGGAAAGGTTCTGGACTGGAAAGCCGGCGAATGTGAACCAATTCCGGGCAAGACCATGCCGCGCCTGGTGACGGTGGAACGCGACTACCCGGCGTTGGCCGACAAGATGGCCGCGCTCGGCCCCCTCGTCGAAACGCTGGGCCTGACGGTCAAGGGCGTCACCACCCACCCCGATGCCGAAGTCGAGTACCTGGCCGGCGTCAACGGAGTGTCCGATCGTGGCGTCGCGGCGGGACGGCCGTCGCTGGCCAAGGACACGCACGCGGCCGAAGCCATTCTCGCGCTGTCCGGCACCACCAACGGCCGCCTGGCGGTGGAGGGCTTCGAGGCCCTGCAGCGTCGGACGGGAACCGAACTCGTCGACCTGGCCGCGGAGAACGAAGGCAAGCGAATCACCTTCGCGGACACCCAGTCCCGGCCCATGCCGGTCAACACCTCGCCGGAGTGGTCGGGGTCCGAAACCGGTGGCCGGCGCTATTCACCTTTCACCATCAACACCGAGCGGCTCAAGCCGTGGCACACCCTCACCGGGCGCCAGCACTTCTATCTCGACCACGACTGGATGGACGAGATGGGGGAGCAGTTGCCGACGTTCCGCCCGCCGCTGGACATGACCGCATTGTTCGACGAGCCGGCCGTCGGTGACACCAGTGGTGGCATCACCGTCCGCTACCTGACACCGCACTCCAAGTGGTCCATCCACTCGGCGTACCAGGACAACCTGTACATGCTGACGCTTTCCCGTGGTGGACAGGCGATCTGGATGTCGGATGTCGACGCCGCCAAGATCGGGGTGAAGGACAACGACTGGATCGAGTGCACCAACCGCAACGGCGTGGTGAACGCGCGCGCGATCGTCAGCCACCGGATGCCCGAGGGCCTGGTCTTCATGTACCACGCCCAGGACAAGGCGGTCGACGTGCCGCGTACCGAGAAGACCGGCAAACGCGGCGGTATTCACAACGCCCTGACCCGCATCATGATCAAGCCCACGCACTTGATCGGCGGCTATGCCCAGCAGTCCTTCGCACTGAACTATCACGGCCCCACGGGTAATCAGCGCGACGAGGTGACGACGATCCGTCGCCGTTCGCAAGAAGTGGAGTACTGACCTATGAGAGTCATGGCGCAACTTGCGATGGTGATGAACCTCGACAAGTGCATCGGCTGTCACACCTGCAGTGTCACCTGCAAGCAGGCGTGGACCAACCGCAGCGGTGTCGAGTACGTCTGGTTCAACAATGTGGAAACCCGCCCCGGACAGGGCTATCCGCGCCAGTACCAGGACCAGGAGCGCTGGAAGGGCGGGTGGACGCTCAACAAGCGCGGCAAGCTCACGCTCAGATCGGGCTCGCGGTTCAAGCGGCTGCTGAACATCTTCGCCAATCCGGACCTGCCCACGGTCAGCGACTACTACGACCCGTGGACGTACGACTACGACAACCTGCTGTCGTCGCCATTGATGGACACGACGCCCGTGGCCCGGCCCAAGTCGCTGATCACCGGGCAGGACACCAAGGTCACCTGGGGCGCCAACTGGGACGACGATCTCGGCGGCGGACCCGAGCAGGTGGGCCGGGATCCGTTGCTGGCCAAGGTCGAAGAGGTCAGCCAGAAGGTCAAGCTCGAATTCGAGCAGACGTTCATGTTCTACCTGCCGCGGATCTGCGAGCACTGCCTGAACCCGGCGTGTGCCGCGGCGTGCCCGTCGGGCGCCATCTACAAGCGAGCCGAGGACGGCATCGTCCTGGTGGACCAGGACAAGTGCCGCGGCTGGCGCCAGTGCGTCACGGGCTGCCCGTACAAGAAGATCTACTTCAACCACAAGACCGGCAAGGCCGAGAAGTGCACCTTCTGCTATCCCCGTGTCGAGGTGGGCATCCCGACCGTCTGCTCCGAGACGTGCGTCGGCCGGCTGCGGTACATCGGTGTCATGCTCTACGACGCCGACAAGGTGCTGGAAGCGGCGTCGGTCACCGATGACAAGGACCTGTATCCGGCGCAGCTCGGGGTGTTCCTCAACCCGCACGACCCGCGCGTGGTCGCCGAGGCGGAGCGCGCCGGCATCTCGCCCGAATGGATTGAGGCTGCGCAGAATTCACCGGTCTACCGGCTGATCGTCGATTACCAGGTGGCGCTGCCGTTGCACCCGGAATACCGCACCATGCCGATGGTCTGGTACGTCCCGCCGTTGTCGCCGGTGGTGGACATCCTCAAGGAAACCGGCCACGACGGCGAGAACAAGAACAACCTGTTCGGCGCCATCGACACGCTGCGGATCCCGATCGAGTACCTCGCCGAGCTGTTCACCGCGGGGGAGGTCGGGCCCGTCCGGGCGGCCTTGCAGCGACTGGCCGCCATGCGCGCCTACATGCGGTCGGCCAACCTCGGCGAGGAGTTCGACGAGACCATCCCCGAGTCGGTGCGACTCACCGGCGAGGAGATCGAGTCGATGTACCGGCTGCTCGCCATCGCCAAATACCAAGACCGATACGTCATTCCGAGCGGTGCAGGTTCCGACGCGCACCGACTCGACGCGATCGCCACCGGCTGCAGCCTCGACGGTGACGGTGGTCCGGGAATGTCGGCCTTCGACGCGATGGCTGACAAGTTCCACCTCATCGACACCAACAGTGCTGTGCCGAAGGACGATCCGACACGGGTCAACCTGCTCAACTGGGACGGCCGCAGCCCCGACGGGCTGGTGCCGAGCCGATGAAGCTCCTGTCCCTGGGGCGCCGGACGGCGACCGGTCCGGACCTGTCCGAGCACCAGCAACGGCTGGTATGGCGCATCACGGCCCTGTTGCTCGACTACCCGACCGCCGAAACATGCGCCCTCACCGACGAACTGGCTGCTGCCGCAGGTGAACTGCCGGAGCCGATCCGCACTCACGTGACCGACTTCCTGTGGTACTTCTGCGAGACCAACGCCACCGAGCGCGCCAGCCGGTACGTCGAGACGTTCGACATGCGCCGACGGGCGAGCCTGCACCTGACGTATTACGCCTACGGGGACACCCGCAAGAGAGGGATGGCGCTGCTGCGGTTCAAGCACGCCTATCGGCAGGCGGACATCACCATCGGTGACGAAGAGCTGCCCGACTACCTGCCCCTGGTGCTGGAATTCGCCGCCACCGTCGACCAGGCGCGCGGTGAACGACTCCTGGCCGAGCACGTGCCGGTTCTCGAGCTGTTGCGGCTGTCGTTGCAGGACAGCGGTTCTCCGTATGCCGACCTGCTGGCCGCGGTCCTGGCGACCCTGCCGCCGATCAACACCGCCGATCGCCGGCGCATCACTGAACTCGCCGCCGACGGTCCGCCAGAGGAGGACGTCGGCCTTGAACCGTTCGGCATGGATCCGATGATGATGGATCCCGCCATGACTGGAGGCAGACGATGACCAACCTCTTGTGGATGACGTTGCCGTACATCGCCTTCACGTCGTTCGTGTTGGGGCACATCTGGCGCTACCGGACCGACCAATTCGGCTGGACCACAAGGTCATCGCAGATCTACGAGAGCCGACTGCTGCGGCTCGGCAGCCCGCTGTTCCACTTCGGCATCCTCGGTGTGCTGGGCGGACACGTAGTCGGCCTGCTCATCCCGGAATCGTGGACTTCGGCGATCGGCATTTCCGAACACACCTATCACCTGATGGCGATCGGGATGGGTGCGCCGGCGGGGTTCGCGGTGATCGCCGGCGCCGCCATCCTGTTGTACCGCCGTACGACGGTGCCCGCCGTGCGCGCTGCCACCACCGTCAGTGACAAGCTCATGTACCTGCTGCTGGTCGGCGCACTGGTCACCGGCATGGTCAACACCCTGGGCAACGTGGTGTCGGCATACAACTACCGCGAGACCGTATCCCCTTGGCTACGGAGTCTTTTCACTCCGCACCCGACGCCCGAATTGATGTCGACAGCGCCCCTGTCCTTTCAGGTGCACGTGCTCATCGTCCTGACGCTGTTCGGCATCTGGCCCTACACGCGGCTGGTGCACATGTTCAGCGCCCCGGTCGGGTACCTGGTGCGGCCGTACGTCGTCTACCGCAGCCGGGACCCGCAGCGCGCCAGCAACAGTCGCTATGCGAAGGCCTGGGTGACGCCGCAGGCGCCGCCTCCTCGCAGTCGCTGGGTCTAGGTCCTGCTGCTGCGTCGACGCCTCACACGATGACCCGCCGGCGGGTGAGTGAATTGTCACCGCCGGGTCATCGCTCGGAGCCTCGGGGAAACATGAAAATTCTATGTTTGCAACATGTTTCGATCTCGAACCATCGCTGACTGGGACCCCGAAGACATCGTTGCCTGGGAGGCCGGTAACAAGAATGTCGCCCGGCGGAACCTGATCTGGTCGGTGATCGCGGAGCACATCGGGCTCTCGGTCTGGACCATGTGGTCGGTCATGGTGTTGTTCATGCCGCAGTCCGTGTACGGCTTCACTGCCGGGGACAAGTTCCTGCTGGCCGCCACCGCGACTCTCGTGGGTGGCTGCCTGCGCATCCCGTACACGATGGCGACCGCGACCTTCGGTGGCCGCAACTGGACCGTCTTCTCCGCGCTCGTGCTCTTCGTTCCGACGCTGGGCAGCATGTGGCTGCTGGCGCATCCGGGGCTTCCGTTGTGGCCGTATCTCGTGTGTGCGGCACTCGCCGGCCTCGGTGGTGGCAACTTCGCGTCGTCGATGACCAACATCAACGCGTTCTACCCGCAGCGACTCAAGGGCTGGGCGCTCGGAATCAACGCCGGTGGAGGCAATCTCGGTGTGCCGGCCATTCAGGTGGTGGGCCTGCTGGTGATCGCCGTCGCGGGTAACCGCGCACCCCACTGGGTGTGCGCGATCTACCTGGTCCTGTTGGCTGTCGCGGCGATCGGTGCCGCCGTGTTCATGAACAACCTTGCGCAGCACCGAATCGACTCCGGGGCGATGCGTGCCATCCTGACCGAGCCGGACACCTGGAGCATCGCTTTCCTGTACATCGGAACGTTCGGCTCGTTCATCGGCTTCTCGTTCGCCTTCAGCCAGGTCCTGCAGATCAACTTCGTCGCCGGTGGCCAGAGTGCCGCGCAGGCGGCGCTGCACGCGGCTCAGATCGCGTTCGTGGGTCCGCTGCTCGGTTCGGTGGCCCGGGTCTACGGCGGGAAGCTCGCCGACCGCATCGGCGGTGCTCGCGTGACCGTGGCAGCCTTCGCCGGCATGATCGTGTTTGGCGCACTGCTGATTTCGGTGTCGACCTACCACGACCACACTGGCGGTGCCGTCGACGCGGCCACCCTGACCGGCTTCATCGTCGGCTTCGTCGCGCTGTTCATCCTGTCGGGTATCGGCAACGGTTCGGTGTACAAGATGATCCCGTCGATCTTCGAGGCCCGCAGCCACTCGGTGGTGGGCAGCAAGATCGACCGGCAGAACTGGTCCCGCGGGATGTCCGGCGCCCTCATCGGCTTCGCCGGTGCCATCGGCGCGCTGGGAGGCGTGGGCATCAACCTGGCGTTGCGGCAGTCCTACCTGTCCAGTGGTTCTGCCACCGCGGCGTTCTGGGTGTTCGTCACCTTCTACATCGCCGCCCTGACGCTGACCTGGACGCGCTACATCCGGACCCCGCTGCCTGTGATCGAACCCGCCCAGCCGGCCGAAGCGGTCGGCGTGGCCTGAGTCGGCCGTCCGGTCAGTTGCTGTGCGGGTCGGCCGAGTTGAGAACGGACACCGCATGGTCGTACTCACCGCGCACTTCGGCATAGCGTAAGAACTTGACGTTCTCGACCTGAATCTCATCGGCAGCCGGCTGGTTCTCGAGGATCTCGATGACTTCGCTCACGAACTGCTCGAGCGGCATGGCCCACTCGCTGTCGCGCTGCCCGGGCACCAGGTCGGTCCGGACCGCGGGCGGCTGGAGTTCCTTGAATTCCACCGAGGAACCGGCGAATTGCAGCCGCAGCGTCTCGGTCAGCAGGTGGATGGCAGCTTTGGAGGCGTTGTAGCTCGGAGTCACCTTCAGTGGGGTGAACCCCAGCCCTGACGACACGGTGATGACAGTGGCAGCGGGTTGGGTCTGCAGATGTTCGATGAATGCGGCGATGAGCCGGATCGTGCCCAGCACGTTGGTGGTGATGGTGGATTCTGCCGCAGCCAGGAAGCTCTCCGGTGCGTGCCAGTCTTCGATCTTCATCACCCCAGCCATGGTGATCACCACGTTCAGATCGGGATGTGTCGTCGGTCACGTAATTCCCCAGGGGTTGCTGTCACGTAATTCCCCAGGTGTGGGCCTCGTGTTGGTCTTACCGGTCGGGGCGGGCGTTGTCTAGGTGGTGGTGCGGCCGGGTCGTTTCCGGGGTCGGTAGCTGGGTCCGTCCATGAGGACTTGGTGGCTGGTGTTGATCAGTCGGTCGAGTAGGGATTCGGCCACGACGGGGTTGGGGAACAGCGGGTACCAGTCTTTGGGGGCGCGGTTGCTGGTCAGGATGAGGGGTTTGCCAGCGATGGCCCGGTCGGAGACCAGATCGTAGAGATCGTCGGATTGGGTGGTGGTGTGCTCACGCATCGCGAAGTCATCGACGATCAGTACCAGGGGGCCGGGTGTACTCGCGCATGCGCTGGCCGATGGTGCGGTCGGCGTGTCCGCCGGCAAGGTCGGCGAGCATGCGGGCGCATTTGACGAAGCGGATGTCCCCGCCGCGGCGGGCTACGTGATGTCCGAGTGCTTGTGCCACATGGGTTTTGCCGACGCCGACGGGGCCGTAGAGGATGACTGATTCGCCGGCGTCGAGCCAGCGCAGGGCGGCCAGGTCGCGCAGCATCGCGGCGGGCAGTTTCGGGTTGGCGGTGAAGTCGAAGTCTTCGAAGGTGGCCTGTTCTTCGAACTTGGCGCGGCGCAATCGCCGTGTGAGAGCGGCGGATTCGCGGCGGGCGATCTCGTCTTGACAGAGGGCTTGCAGGAATTCGAGGTGGCCGAGGCCGCCGTCGCGGGTTTGGGCGAGCCGGGCATCGAGGGTGTCGAGCATGCCGGACAGTTTCAGGGTGCGCAGCGCGGTGCGTAGCGCCGGATCACAGATAGACATGGTGGGCTTCCTTTGAAGGTTGATTATGTTGCAGCAGTGTGGAATTGGTGACGATCAGGCGATGATGCCGGTATCGGTGCCGAACTGGTCGGGGCCACGCAGAAACGCCCCCGCCGCGCCGGTGCTGGCGGGCGGTTCGTCGCCGGCGTGTTCGGTGCCGGCGGCCAGGATGCCTTTGATGGTGCGGTAGGACGGGTCACCGACGGCGATGGCGCGGGCGCACGCGGCCTCCAACCGGTCGCAGCCGTGTTTGTCGCGCAGCCCGAGCACTCCTTGCGCGGCGCGCAGATGGTGGATGGCGTTGTCGGCCATGAACGCGGCGATCACCGCGACGCAGGCCGGGCCGACCAGTTCGGCGGTGCGCCGGCACCAGGTCGGGGTTTTCATCGCGAACGCGACCTTCTCCGGCGGGTAATGGGCGAAGTCGGTCGAGCGCCCCGATGGGCGGCGCACGTGGATGGCCACCACCGCATCGGCGTGAAAGACCTGTACCACGTCGCCGGCGGTGCGGGCATGCAGGCGTTGCCCGATCAGCCGCCACGGCACCGAGTACAACGCCTTGCCGACCTTGAGGTGCGCGTCGGTGCCGACGGTGCCGATCGACCAGGTGGACAGTTCAAATACTCTGGGCGGCAACCCGATCAACGCGCTGGCTTCGATCGCTTCAAACACCCGCAACGGCGGCGCGCCCTCCAGTGCCCGACACGACCTCGCCCCCGGCCACCTCGATGCTCCAGCGCTGGGCGTCGGTTTGCATCGCGGGCAGCCCGTCGAACTGGCGGCCGCGCCAGAACGAATCCCGGATGTATTGCATGGGCCGTTCGACGCGGGGTTTGTCTTTGGGTTTGAACGCCCGCGCCGGGTCGATCAGGGTGCCGTAGTGGGTGGCCAGCTCGGCATAGGCGCGGTTGATCTTCGGGTCATACAGGTCGGGTTTGTCCACCCCGGTCTTGAGGTTGTCACACACCAACCGGGCCGGGACCCCGCCGAAGAACTCGAACGCCGCGACATGGCAAGCGCACCAGGTGGTTTGGTCCATCCGGATCACCGGGCGCACGAACAGGTGCCGCGAACACGCCAACACCATCACGAACGCCCACACCGCCACCCGGCGGCCCACCGCGGGATCGAACCACATGCCCAGGCGACCGTAGTCGATCTGCGCTTCACTGCCCGGCTCGACCGGCCCGCGCGGCACGGTCACCTTCGCTCGTGCCACCTCTTCCGCGAAATGTGTTGCGATCCAACGCCGAACCGAGGACTCCGACACCGCTACCGCATGCTCGTCCCGCAACCGCTGAGCGATCGTGGCGATCGTGACATCGGCATCGAGCCAGGTCTTGATCTGGTCCCGGTGCGGTTCGATCAGCGGCCAGGTCAGCGCCCGCGCCGCAGGATCGGACAGTTCCGGGAACCACCCGCCGATCAGCTCCGACCACTGTGGCGCGGTCAGCGGCTCCGTACCCGGGCCGATACCCGCCGCGACCGCCGGAGCCAAATATTTGCGGACGGTCTTGCGGTCAATGCCCAGCGACTCCGATAACTGGACCTGCGAACGGCCCGCGTGCCAGTGGGTGAACAACTCGACCAAATCGAGCATCACGATACTTCTCCTCGCCATCAGCGCCCTTCCATCCACCATCAGATGGATGCAGAGCGAACCGGTAAACGAGGCCCACACCAGGCAGACACACCGCCCAGGGTGGGGAATTACGTGACAGCCAGGGTGGGGAATTACGTGACGGACAACCCCTCAAACCTGGGGAAATACGTGACCGCTGACAGATGCTCGGCCAGCACCTGAGTGGCCACGGCCTGGATGCTGTCGGGGTCCGCGGTGTCGATACGGACCGCTTCGATCCCGGGATGTTCGGCGGTGATCTGGCGGAGCAGCTGTTCGCGGCGGCCGCCGATGATGACGTTGTTTCCTTTGTCCCGCAGGGCGATTGCCAACGCGAGTCCGATGCCGCTCGTGGCACCTGGGATGAAAATGGTGTTGCCGGAAATCTTCATGGCTCCAAGCCTGCTCGCGCGCCGACCATTTGTCACATGCATATCTATGATATTTGGCATGCTCACGACGCATACCGAGCGGGCAGACTTGAATCTGCTGACACCATTGGTCGCACTGCTCGAGGAACGGCAGGTATCGCGCGCGGCGTCCCGAATCGGGCTCAGCCAACCTGCCATGAGCCGTGCACTGCAGCGGCTGCGCAGACTGCTCGATGACCCGCTGCTGGTTCGTGATCCGGACGGATTCCGGCTGTCGGCCCGTGCCGAGGACATTCACCGCCAGCTCACCACGCTGATACCGCTGCTCGAAACCCTCCTGGCGCCCGCGGAGTTCGATCCCGGCGCGTCAACGCAGCCGGTCCACATCGCCGGGAGTGACTACGCTGTCCACACCTACGGCCCTGCCATCGCACGCTTGATCCGATCGCAGTCACCTGGCACGACAATACGTTTCCGCAGCTGGCGCCCCGACGGGATCGAGGATCAGATCCGCCGTGGCGCGGTCGATCTGGGGCTCTACGGGGGCCACACGCCGGACGATCTGAACGCCACTCAGCTCGTCACCGAGCACTTCAAGTGCGTTGTATCCGAAGGGCATCCGCTGGCGGCGCGAGGCGCGATAACCCTTGAGGAGTATCTCGAGTTCGGCCACGTGGTCGTGGACGTGGCGGATGGGGTGCAGCCCGATATCGATTACCGCATCGCGGAGCTGGGCAGGGTCCGCCGGGCGGTGGTCACGGTGCCGTATCACACCGCGACGCTTCCGATGCTTCATGGAACCGATTTGGTGGCAACACTTCCCGGTCGATTTGTCGACGCTTGGATCGCCGGCTCTGAACTACGCCTGCTGCCCGCGCCGGCCGAGATCGCGACGATGCCCTACCGGATGATCTGGCATCCTGCGTTCGAACTCGATCGTCGCCACCAGTGGCTGCGGGAGTGCGTGCGCAGTGCCGTCACCGACCACGAGTGAGTTCAGTGTTCCCGGCGGTGTGGCGCTATTCCTATTCACCGCTCGCAGCAGCCAGTCCGGCGCGTCGGGCCTCCCGGCGCTTCGACGTACTCAGGTTTCCGGCCGCGCGCGGATCTGAAATACCCAGCGCAGCAAGACGTTCGGATTCAGATACGCCACCCCAGATGCCGTACGGCTCGCCGGACAGCAGTGCAAAGGCGGCGCACGGGGCCTTCACCGGACATTGGCGACAAATCTCTTTGGCGCGTTGTTCGCGTTGTCTACGCGCCCGGCCCCGTTCGTTGTCGGGGTGAAAGAAGACGCTGGAATCCATTGAGCGGCAACGGGCAGACTCCTGCCATTCCCATTCGTCGGCCACCGGCCGGATCGCCGGTGCGGGCAGTGGCAACGCGGTTCGCTTCCCGATCATGTTCTACCTCCTGCTTCCTACTCGGTTGTTGGTCATGCGGTGACCCGTTGGCCTTTACCGACGACCGTCACCCCGCCGTCGGAGATGACGAAGCCGCGTGCCCTGTCATGCTCCTTGTCGACGCCGACCTGGGCGCCGGCCGGAATCACGACGTTCTTGTCGACAATGGCGTTGCGGACCAAGGCATGTGCGCCGATCACGGTGTTGTCCAGGATCACCGAGCGGTCCACCGTGGCGTGCTCCTCGACGCGAACACCAGGTGACAGGACCGATTCTCGGACCAGCGCGCCGGAGATGATCACGCCGTTGGAGATGACGCTGTTGACGGCGCGGCCGACCCGGTCGCCATCATCGTGGACGAACTTCGCCGGTGGGTGGGGCGGAATGTGCGTCAGGATCGGCCACGCGCTGTTGTACAAGTCGAAAGCCGGGACCACGGCGCACAGGTCCATGTGGGAGTCGTAGTAGGAGTCCAACGTTCCGACGTCGCGCCAGTAACCGCTGTTCTCGGCATGGGTGCCCGGGACCTGGTTGCTCTGAAAGTCGTAGACCTGGGCGCGGCCCTGTTCGACCATCATCGGCATGATGTCGCCACCCATGTCGTGCTTGCTGAACTCGTCGGCGGCGTCGGCATGTAGCGCATCGATGAGTACCTCGGTCGAGAAGACATAGTTGCCCATCGAGACGAACGATTCGTCGGGGGCGTCGGGTAGGCCCGGCGGGTCGCTGGGTTTCTCCAGGAACGCCTCGACCTGCCGTCCGTCGCCCGCGGTTTTGATCACGCCGAAGGCACTCGCCTCGCCACGCGGCACCCGGATTCCGGCGACGGTGGCGCCGGCGCCACCGTCGAGGTGCTGCTTGATCATCTGCCGCGGGTCCATGCGGTACACGTGATCGGCGCCGAAAACCGCAACGAGATCGGGCTTTTCGTCGTGAATGAGGTTCAGTGACTGGTGGATGGCGTTGGCCGAACCCGTGTACCACTGCGGGCCCAGACGCTGTTGGGCGGGTACGGGAGTCACGTAGTTGCCGAGCAGGCTGCTCATTCGCCACGTCGTGGTGATGTGGCGATCGAGGCTGTGGCTCTTGTACTGCGTGAGGACGGCGATCCGCAGTACGCCGGCGTTGACCAGATTCGAGAGCGCGAAGTCGACGAGTCGGTACAGTCCGGCGAACGGCACCGCGGGCTTGGCTCGGTCGAGTGTCAGTGGGGACAGCCGTTTGCCTTCGCCTCCGGCCAGGACCAGACCGAGGATTTTCGGATCGGCCATGTGCATTCTCCTTCTGGGCAGCGGGCGACGGCTGGTGAACTCATGGATTGGCGAAAGTTGTTGCGTTGGCGGCAGATATCACGCCTGCTCCACGGTCACGCCGGCGGCGGAAAGCTCGGAGAGTTGCCGGCTGTCGACGCCGGTGTCGGTGATCAGCAGCTGGATGTCTTCCAGCCGGCCGTACTGGGCGCCGCTGACGGCCCCGAACTTGCTGTGGTCGGCGAGCAGGATGCGGCGGTGTGCGCACGCGAGCATGCGTCGTTTCACGGCGGCTTCAGACGGGGCGGGGGTGGTGAGCCCGCGGTCGATGCTGATGCCGTTGGCGCCCAGGAAGGCGACGTCGACGTTGATCTCGGCGAGCGCGCGGGCCGCCCAATCGTCCACCTCGGCAAAGGTCTTCGACCGGACCCGGCCGCCCAATGTGTAGACCGTCAGCAGTGGCCGGTTGAGCAGGGTCAGTGCCTGCGTCAACGAGTTGGTGTACACGGTGAGTTCGCGGTCGCCGGGAAACTGCTCGACCAGCTGCGCGGTGGTGGACCCGGCGTCGATCAGAACCGATCCACGTTCCGGAAGATGTGCGAGCGCGGCCTTGGCGATGCGGGCCTTCTCGGCGAGGAACTCGGTCCGGGTCTCGACGGCAGGTTCGTAGGGGAGGTAGTCGACGCGTACCGCGCCACCGTGCACCCGCCGCAACAGGCCCTGGCGCTCCAGCAGGATGAGGTCCTTGCGGATGGTCTCGCCCGTCACGCCGAGCTCCAACGCCGTCCGGGCGGCGTCGATTCGACCATCGCGGCGAAGCATCTCGAGTAGCTGCTGTTTGCGCTGGTCGGCGTAGAGAGCGCCCGCAGCATCGCGGGAGGCGGGTCCTGTGGATGCCACGACACCTCCCTCGATCTGTGATCTGCAACACTTGGATTTGATTGCTAATGATTGTGTTTTATTGGGAATCTGTCAAGGGCGCCTCGGCGCGCCATCAGACGGGCATACCCACAAACGCCGAATGGCCAGTCATCACAGCTTTCCGACGAAAGCGTGTGACAACTGGCCATCCGGCGCAGTGAGCTAGGGCTTGATCCGCATCTTCCCCGGTGACCACAGCCCGCTGTGGACCGCGGTGCCCAGGTCCAGCTCGGCCGTCGTCGCGTCGACGACGGTCGTGAACTGACGCAGCGAGCCCCAGTCCCGGCCCCAGTCGTCGGACAGGTACGTCGACATCACGTGGGCCTTCAGCAGCACGTCGGTGATGCCCAGCAGGCCGCCGTTGATGCCGTCCTGCCAGGTGTCGGTGTCCTGCTTCTTGGCGGTGTAGTCCGGTGTGATGCGGAACTTCGGCACCTCGGTCACGCCGTTGCGCACCAGCATCGGCTGCTGACACGGGAACGCCAGGCCGACAGCCCAGTCCATCAGCACCGGCTGGGTCTTGCCGATGAACTGCTCGACGGTCTTGAGCTCGGGCACGCGCGGCGGGGTGACGGCGATCCAGTCGCCCTCGTTGAGCGAAAGGTTCACCGCCACAACGCGGACGTAGGTGGCGTCGGCCGGAATCTCGCGACGGTCGAAGCGCAGGTTGCGCCACGACGGCGTGGGGCCGATGTCGTAGGGCGCGACGCGTCCGCCGGCGACGGGGTGCCCGTCGGGGCCGGTGCGGCCGTACTCCAGCTCGACGGTCTGACCCTCGGTGCGGCCCTTGAGCGAGCTGTAGCCGGTGATGGTGCCGGCGGCCGTGACGACCACGAGCGGATGCGCGGCGTCGGCGGCCGGCAGGCCGTACCAGGCCGACGTCAGCTTGGCCTGCGAGTGCGGGCCGGTGATGTACGTGCCGGCGACCGGCACCCGCGCGGGGTCCAAGCCGTAGGGCAGCGGCACCGTCGATCCGTTGATACCCGGTGTCTTGAGCTTCGTCGCGGCGTCCCAGTCGGCGTCGGTGCCCGGCATCGGGAAGTCCTGCCGAATTGCCTCGGCGACAATACGATCCGGCACGCCATTGGGGGTGAAGCCGACGGGGCCCACGCCGCCCAGCGCGCCGAGCGGCCCGTACTCACCGGGCTGCGGCGTCAGGAAGCCGGCGTTCGAATCCGGCTCGACCAGCACGTTGTCGGCCAGTCCGCAGCCACCCTTGAGCGCCCGCAGATTGCTCGCCAGGTTCGAGTACGTCGGGTACTCGCGCACCGCGCCGATCGCCATCGATGCCACGCACACCACCACCATGAACGCGGCGGCCAGGGGAATCGGGGCCGCCGTGACCAGCCGGGTGAGGCGGCCTTCGGGACGGTCGCTGTTGAAGTGCAGCCAGAACGCCCACACCGCGGTGATCACGAACAGCACCAAAAAGATTGTGCTGAGCTTGATTCCGCCGACAGCGACCATGTCGTTGTTGAACGGCACACCGTAACTGGACACGTACCACCAGCCGTTGGTGGTGGCCGAAACCAGCGCCAGCAGGAACAGCACCGCCGAGGTGACGGCCATGCGGTTGCGCGCCGACTTCAGTACCGACCGCGACACCAGCACGGTGGCCACCGCGGCCATCGCGGCGCCCACGGCCGCGAACAGGCCGAAGTGGTGCACCCACTTGGTCGGGGTGAACATCAGGCAGAACATGGTGGCGAAGATGATGCCCATCAGGCGCCACACCGGTCCGCGGGCGATACCGGGAACCCGCTTGCGCCGCAGGATCATGAACATCGACGTGAACAGGCTCAGCGCGGCCAACAGGAAGCCGAAGCGCCGGGTCATCGAGCCGTCGACCGTCGGCAGGAACAGGTAGTAGTACCGAAGGTTCTCGGTGTACCACGCCTGGCTCGGGCCGATCGCGGTGCGAATCCTGGTGGCCTCCAACACGCCTGCCGCGGTCTGGTTGACGAACACCACGGTGAGGACGACGAAACCGGCGGCCAGCAGTGGGAGCACCAGCGGCCAGGTGCCGACCTCGCGGCGCCGCTTCACCAGGATGCGCAGAATCGGTCGGCCACCGGCGAGCAGCGCCGCCACGGCGATCAGGCCGGTCGGCTGGATCCCGAGGGTGAACGCCGCACTGATGATGGCGAGCGCCGCCGGGGTCAGCCGGCTGGTGCCGATGGCACGTTCGATCAGGACGTAGGTGATCAGGGCGCCAGTGGCGATCTGGCCTTCGGGGCGCAGGCCGTTGTCGAACGGCATCCACGCGGCCATCAGGACCAGGCCCGCGGCCCACATGGCGGCCTTGCTGCCCACGACTGCGGGTCCGAGGCGGGGGAGCACCTCGCGGGACAGCAATAGCCAGCAGATCAGCGCACAGATCAAGTCCGGCAGGCGGATCCAGATGCTGGCGTCGCTGACGTGCGTCATCAGGGCCAGCACGTTGTAGTACCAGCCGAACGGATCCTCGGGGCTACCGAACCAGCGGAAGTAGTTGATCATGTACTGCGCATGCGGCGCGACGCGCGCCATGCCCAGGATGTAGCCGTCGTCAGATGACCCGGCGCCCAGCACATGCCACAGCAGGAACCCGCCGATCACGACGCCGTCGACGATGTTGAAGGTCCGCCAGCGGCTCGGGATGAGGCGCTGCATGCGACGTCCGTCGAGGCGGTCCAGCCGCCAAAGTGCCAGCAGCGCAACGATGGTCGCCGCGATGCCGCCGAACATGGCGGTGTACTTGATGATGGTCGGCCGGTTGATGAACCGGGTGTCGATGGTGGCGGACACCGAAAGTCCCTGCGGAGCAGCGCCCTTGAGGTCGGTGAAGATGCCGACGACGGTGGGCCGCAGGTTCGGGTCGGCGAACCCGGTGCGCAGTTCCTTGCCGTCGGTGCCGGTCAGCCCGACGAACGTCGCGAAGGTGCCGTTCTTGTCGGAGATGATCTCGATGCGCGAACAACCGGGATTACCAATGGCTTTCAGTCGCGGCACGCTGGCGATCACCACGTTGCGGTCGGTGATGTCGACGCGGCTGCTGGACACGTTGACCAGCAGGCCGTTCAGTGCGGCCTGCTTGCCGTCCTTGGGTACCGTGCCGAACACCAGCCCGCCCGAGGGCGGCAGCGTCCGCAGCACGTCGCACGGGATGGTCGCCGTCATCGTCACCGGCGTCTGCGAGATCAGCGGCGCCGTCACGTTGCCGAACTGGCCCTGTTGCGGCCAGTTCAGCTGCGCTGTCGTCTGCACCACCGGCAGCAGCGGCGTCAGTGCCGACAGCACGAAGCCGATCAGGCCCGCGACGATGGCCACCCAGCGGGTGACCTTGACTTGCTGTGCGTTCATTCCCGTCCCGGTCATCGGAAGACCCTGATCGGGCTTCATGGCAGGGCCCTGATCGGGCCGCGGCGGCTCCAGCCGTTGACGGTCATGGTGCCTTGGTCAATCGCTGCGGGCGGCGCCACTGACGGCGGCACCACCGGGTCGTACCGTTCGATGGAGCCCCAATCTCGGTACCAGTCGTTGCGCAGGTAGGTGGGGATGGTCGACGTCCGCAACAGCGCCTGGATGAACAGGAACGGGCCACCCTTCTGCGCGGACTGCCACATGTTCGACGACACCACGACCTGCTTGGTGTTGGGCAGGATGCGGTACTGCGGCAGCTCCGCGACACCGAGATGCTCGGAGAACGGGCGCTGGCACGGGAAGTTCGCGGCGGTGGCGATGTCCATCAGGATCGGCGTCTGCGACCCGAGGAACTGCTGCGCGGTCTGCAGCGTCGGGACCCGCGGCGGCGTGAACCCGAACCACTGGTCCTCAGACAGGTTCGGATCGTTCGCGACGATGCGGGCGACGTTGGCCTCCGGCGGTGCCCACGCGAGGGGGAATCGCAGGTTGCGCCAGGCGTATTGGGCGAAGGTGTCGATGGGCTGCACCTCGGCGAGGGCCTGGTAGCTGCCGTCCGGCCGGTGCACGCCCCACTGGAGCTTGAGCGACTGGCCGTAGTGGAACTCGTGCTCTTCGTCGTAGTACCAGATGGCGCCGGCCGCGGCGACGGTCACGAGCGGCCGGTCCGCACTGCGCGGCGGCAGTTGGTACCAGGCGGAGGTGGCCTTGGCGGCGACGCCGTTCTCCTTGAAGCTGCCCATCACCGGGGTGCGGGCGGGGTCCAGGCCGAACGGCAGGAACACGTTGGAGCCGTTGACACCCGTCGGGCCGTAGCCGCCACCGGTGCCGGCCGCGAAGGCGACGCCGACGTTGGGCTTGTTGGGCGACCCGTCGGAGTTGACGGTGCCGGGGTTGGCGACCACCGGGTGCGGCGGTGCGAGCGAGTCGCTGATCCCGTTCGGTGTGAAGCCGACGGGGTTCTCGCCGCCCAGCGGTCCGTACTTGCCCCACGTCTGGCCGGGCACCGGCTGCAGCGTGCCGGCATTGGTGTCGGCTTCGACCAGGACGTCGTTGGCCATGGCGCAGCTCTTGTCGGACAACCCGAGCGCGTCCAGGTTGGCCCGTGCGGTCGTGTACTGCGGGTAGCGCTGCACGAAGCCCTTGGCCATCGAGCCGACCTCGAGCACGACCATGATCACCGCGACGATCAGCAGCGGCGTCGACGCCAGCGCCCGGTTGCGGCGGGTCTCGGCGACCTCGGTGTGCCCGGCGTAGTCGATGCGGAAGTGCAGCCAGCCCGCAAGCAGGGCGGAGATGATCGCCAGCACCAGGAACATCGAGGTGACGGGGTGGCCGGCCAGCACGGGCTGCCGGTCGAACCACGGCACGCCGTAGTTGCCGACGTAGAACCAGCCGTTGATCCCGGACGTCGCCCAGGCCAGCACGAACAACAGTGCCGTCACGTACAGCGCCAGGTTCCGCCGGCTGTGCAGCCCGACCGTCGCGAACGCGAAGGCGATGATCGCCCCGAACGCACCCGACAGCCCGGCGAACGCACCGAACTGCACGGCCCACTTGGTCGGAGTGAAGTGCAGGAGGAGCAGCCCGAGCATGGTGCTGCCGAGCAGGCGCCACACCGGACCGCTGGCCAGACCAGGGACCCGGCCTTTGCGCAGCAGGAGGGCGAGGGTGGCGAACAGGCACAGCAGCAGGATCAGCACGGAGAAGCGGCGGGTCATGGAACTGTCGACGCTGTCTTCGACCGTGAGGAAGTAGTAGCGCAGGAATTCCTGGTACCAGGAGATGGTCGGGCCGACCGTGTACTTGATGCGCGCCGATTCGGCCACGGTCGCCAGGGTCTGGTTCCGGAAGATCACCGTCAGGATCAGCGACGCCGACGCGGCCAGCGTCGCGATCGGAGCCAGCAGGCCCGTCCCGGCCCGGCGGCTGCGGACCGTGCGGACCAGCGCGCGGGCGCCGACGAGCAGCGGGGCCAGCGCGATCAGGCCCTGCGGCGCCGTCGTCGCGGTGAACGCCGCCACGATGATCGCCACGGCCGCGGGCGCCAGGCGCCGGGTGGCGATGGCGTATTCGAGGAGCACCCAGGTCGCGATGACGCCGAAGGCGATCAGCGGCTCGGGACGCAGGCCGTTGTTGAACGGGTACCAGGCCGCGAGGAAGGTTGCGGCAGCCGTCCATATTGCGATGGCGTTCGACGACACCCCGCGGGCGCCGGGGCCGAGCCGCGGCAGCACCCAGCGGGACAGCAGCGTCCAGGTCGCGATGCCGGCCAGCAGTGCGGGCAGCCGCATCCACACCCCGGCGGTGCTGATGCTCGCCATATGTGCGAGCACCGACTGGTACCAGTCGAACGGCGCCTCGGAGGTGCCGAAGTAGCGGTAGTAGTTGGCGACATAGCCGGCCTGGCTGGAGACCCGCGCGATGGTCAGGTTGTAGCCGTCGTCGGAGGAGATGGCGCCGATCAGGTGCCAGCCTCCGAGGCCGGCGAACACCGCGATGTCCGCGAGCCAGTGCCAGCGGCTGACCTTCCAGAAGCGCTGCCAGCCGTCGTGCACGCGGCGGCCGTCCAGGCGGTCCAGCAGTGCCAGCGCGGCGATCGAGACCAGCGTCAGCAGCACACCGAGCGCCATGGCGGCCGACTTCACGAACGTCGGGACCACGATGAACCGGGTGTCGACGTCGACGCGCGCGGACAAGCCGGGCTGTGCGGGCACCTTGAGGCCGGTGAAGATGCCGGCCACCTGGGGCTTCTTCTCCACACTGCCGGTGCCGGCGGCTCCGGGCAGGCCGATGAAGTCGGCGCCGACGCCGCCGTTGGTCGCCCAGAGATGCAGGTTGCTGCACTTCCCGGCGGCGATGTCGGACCGCTTGGCGACCGCGGCGACGGTGTCCCGGAAAGCGACGACGACGTCCGCGGCGTTGGCGCGCACGAACAGGCCGTTGCGGCTGGCGTCGATGCCGTCCGGTGGGATCGTCGAGAACACCAGACCACCGGCCGCCGGCACGGTGGCGATGGCCGAGCACGGGATGGAGACATCCAGCGCCAGCGGCGCACCCGACACCAGCGGGGCGGTGAGATCGGAGACGTTTCCGCTGGCACCGGGGGCCTGGGGCCACAAGATGGTCGCGGTCGTCTGCTTGACGGGCAGCAGTGGGGTCAGCGCGCAGAGCAGCAGACCGGCAAGGCCCGCGATGATCGCGACGAGACGGGCAGTCCTGGCAGGCACGAGGCTCAAGACTAGGCGACAGTTATATGTGGCCTGGGCCACTGACGGGGAATGTCGAGCTAGTTGGCCGGAATGTGACCCTCAATAGAGCCCGCTGCCCTGGGCAGACAGCCGGACGGCGTACTCGTCGTGCGCCACTTCCGGGTGCGCACGATCGCGACAAATATGTCGGCGGCGAGACTGACGGCACGGCGATTTGTGGGCCGGTTTACCGCCACCTGGTCAGGAATGGCGTGCTCGCTCCCGGGACAGCTCAAAAATGTGTCCGCAGAGCCGACACGCCCGCGGCCGTCCGGCGGCCACTGACTACGAATGCCGCAGCGGCGCCGGGGCCCACAGCCCGCTGCGCGTGGCCTTCCCGAGGTCGATCTGGGCCGGCTGCGCGTCGGGGTAGTACTGCGTGAACTGCTGCAGCGAGCCCCAGTCCCGGAACCAGTCGTCCTTCAGATACGTCGGCACCGGGGTGGCCCTGAACAGCAGCTCGGTGATGCCGAGCGGCCCGCCGCCGAGGTAGTCCATGACGGGCGAGTTGGCCTCGGCGCCGAAGCGGTCCGGCAGGATGCGCCACTTGGGCACCTCGGTGACGCCGTTGTTGTGACCGAACGGGCGCTGGCACGGGAACGCCAGGCCGACGAGCCAGTCCAGCATCACCGGGTCCTTGGAGCCGACGACGTCCTGCAGTGTGCGCAGCTTCGGGATGCGCGGCGGGGTCAGGGCGATCCAGTGCTGCGGCGCGAGGTCGTCGTCGGTGGCGACGATGCGGATCAGGGTGGCGTCGGACGGGATGGCGGCCATCGGGGCGCGCAGATTGCGCCAGGCGGGTGCGGCACCGACATCGGCGAAGCCGACCGCGCCGGCGATCTTGCCGGCCGCGGCCTGGGCGTCGGTGGCGTACTCGACGCGCACCTCGCCCTGGTTGAAACGGCCTGCAGCGGCGACGACGAGCAGCGGTCCGGCCTGATCGCGCGGCGGCAGTTTGTACCAGCCGGAGCGCATCCGCGCCGGGATCTGCACGCCGGGGCGCCAGCTGCCGAGCACCGGGGTGGTGGCCGGATCGAGGTTGTAGGGCAGCCGGGCCTTTGATCCGTTCACTCCCGCGGCAAAGGTGGTGCCGCCTTCGGTGCCCGGCTCCGCGCCGCTGACCGGGCCGCCGTCGTTGTCCGCGAAGTTGGTGCCGCCGGGCGGTTCCATGACCGGGTCCGCGGAGACGTCGGCGGGAATTCCGTTGGGGGTGAAGCCTTCTGCGCTACCCGCGCCGAGGGCGTCGCCGACCGTCCCGGACTGCGGCACGAGCTTGCCGGCGTTGGTGTCCTGTTCGACCATGACGTCGTCGGCCAGGCCGCAGGTCTTCCCGGTCAGCGCCTGCAGGTTCGAACGACCCACCGACCAGGCCGGCCACTGCTGCGTCATGCCGAGGGTCAGTGACAGCACCTCGAAGAACACCACGATCCACGACGCAATTGCCAAGGGCGCCTGAGGAATCCGGCGACTGACCGCCCGCTCGGGATCGTGATCGTAGAAGTGCAGCCACGCCGCCCACAGGAGCGTCAGGAACGACAGCCCGAACAGGAACGTGGTGAAGCCGAAGTGCCACTCGGGGAACTGATTCGACCACGGCACACCGAAGTTGGAGACGTACCACCAGCCGTTCACCGTGGCGAACGACAGGGCCATGACGAACAGGACCGTCGCGGCGAACATCGCGCGGTTGCGGCGTGAGCGCATGGCCACGGTGCCGACCGCGATGGCGGCCAGCGCACCCAGCGAACCGGCCAGCCCGGCGAACACGCCGAAGTGGTGCGTCCACTTGGTGGGCGTGAACATCATCGCCAGGAACGAGATGATCGTGATGCCGACGATGCGGCGGGCCGGCCCGGCGGCAGTGCCCGGAATTCGGCCCTTGCGCAACGACATTGCGAGCGACACCGCCAACGCCAGCAGCAGCGTCAGCACCGCGAACCGGCGGGCCACCGAGCCGTCTGGGCTGGTGGTGAACAGGCGCTCGTAGCGGATGTGCTCGTCGAACCAGCTCAGCGCGGGGCCGACGGTGGTCTTGAAGGAGCTGGCGTCGAGCTCGGCGGCCAGCGTCTGGTCACGGAAGATCAGGATCGCCGTCACCGTGCCCGCGGCGAGGATCGGCGCCAGCAGAGCCAGATAACCGAAGCGCGAAGTATGCCGCGCCACAATCGTTTTCAGCGGGCCGACAGCGACCAGCAGGGCACCGATCGCGGCGATGCCCGTCGGGCCGGAGAACAACGTCAGTGCACCGATGATGATGGCGATGGCCACCGGCAGCAGCCGGCTGGTCGCGACGCCGCGTTCCACCGAGCACCAGGTCAGGAGGATGCCGAGCGCGATGATGGGCTCCGGCCGGATGCCGTTGTTGAGCGGCAGCCAGAACGCCAGGAACATCCCGGCGGCCGTCCAGGCGGCGGCGCGGCTGTTCTTGACGGCGTGGCCGAGCCGGGGGAGCACCTCGCGGCTGATCACCCACCAGCACGCCAGGGCCATCAGGAGCGTGGGCAGGCGCATCCAGATGCTCGATGTGGAGACGTGCGCCCACAGCGCCAGCAGGTCGTAGTACCAGCCGAACGGCGCCTCGGGGGTGCCGAACCAGCGGTAGTAGTTGGCCATGTAGCCGGCGTGTTCGGAGACGCGGGCCATGGTGAGGATGTAGCCGTCGTCCGAGGTGTTGGCGCCGACGAAATGCCACCACACCAACGTCGTGATCACGACGCCGTCCAGCGGCTTCACCGACCACCAGCGCGATGGCAGGAACCGCTTGTGCGGGACGCCGTCGGCGCGGTCCAGCACGTGCAGGGCGCTGAGTGCGACGACGGTCAGCACCACGCCGAAGATCATCGCCAGCATCTTCAGCAGGGTCGGGGCCGTGCTGTAGCGCGAGTCGATGGTCGCCGAGAACGCCAGCCCCGGCGGCGCCGCACCGGACAGGTCGGTGAAGACACCGACGATCTGCGGGCGGAAGTCGTAGCCGGTGAGCTCACCGCGCAGCGGCTTACCGGGGTTCTTGTCCTTCGGTCCCTGCACGAGGCCGACGATCTCGCCGGTGACCTTGTCCGCATGTGCGGTGAATCGCAGTTCCTTGCACGCGGGGCTGAGCACCTGGGTCAGCGGTGCGCTGACGACCGGGGTGTTGCGGACGATCACCAGCAGGTCGCCGCCGACGCGCTCGATCAGCAGGCCACGGTCGACGGCCTTGGGTGCCTGCTTGGGCACGGTGGACAGCAGTGTGGTGGCCGGGCCGGTGAGGCCGGCCGCCGCCGAACACGGGATGGTGATGTCGAGGTCGGTGGCGACGTAGCCGATCAGCGGCGCGTCGACGCTCTTGAGGACGCCCGCCTGCGGCCAATTCAGCTGCGCCGTGGTCTGGGTGACCGGCAGCAGCGGCGTCGCCATCGCCAGGAACGCGCCGAGCAGTCCGGCCACGATCGCGATCCACCGCGCTGTGCGGTGATTGCGCTCTACCTCAGGTTCCCCGGCCACGGGCCTAGATGTTAGTGGCCGCTACGGATGGCCAGCACAAACGGGCCGATATCGGTGACCTGCCAGTGCTTGCTGTCGAACAGCCGCTCGTCGAGGGCCACCTGGTAGCGCCGCACGTTGGGCTGGTTGGGGTAGACGTCCTCGGCCAGGCGCAGCGTGTAGGTGCCGGTGCCGCCATGGCGCATCAGGAACACCGTCGGCGCCGGCCACGGCAGCGTGTCGAGCGCCTTGGCGAAGGCGTCGGGGTTGGTCATGGTCGCCCAGCTCTCGATGGCGCCGGAGCGTTCCTTGAATTGCGCCAGCGGGTTCGCGTAGTGCGACGTCAGGCCCTGGAACCCGTAGTAGGGGTAATAGGACAGGAAGCTGTAGTCGGCGGTCATCACGACGGTCTCGTTGCGGGGCCTGCCCGTCGCCGCGGTGATCTTGCGGTCGATCTCCTGGTAGTACCGCTCGGAGCCCGGCGGCCGGCGGTCGGCGCGCTGGCCGGAGCCGTCGGTGTCGGTGTAGGCGACGGCGATGTCGGCCCGCAGGATGTCCGGGATCGCCTGACTGAACGACACCGCGCCGATCGCGCCGATGACGGCGGCCACCGCGATGATCCGGTTGGTGGTCGGCTGCGCGTACCGGTTGGCCAGCGCCCGGGCGGCCTCCAGGAAGCCGAAGGTGCCGGCCGCGACGAGCAGCACCAGCAGGGTGGGCTGCAGCCGGAACGACAGCAGCGTGGTGCGGGCCAGGGTGGCGAGCATCGACAGCAGCGACCACGCGTACACCGACACGACTGCCATGCCCAGCGCGGCAGCGCGTGTCGAGCTGCGGCCCTTGACCACCAGCCACAGCGTGCCGACGAGGCACATGACGCCCAGCAGGGTGGCGTCGAGCATCGGGAAGGTCAGTTGCGCGCCGGCCATCGGCAGGTAGTGCTGCGCGGTGCCCTTGTCGGCGGGGTGCCCCTTGAGCACGGCGAGGTAGTACGGCGCCCAGTGGATGGCGGCGATGACGCCGGAGATGACGGCGATGACGGCCACCCGGATCAGTGGCTGGAGTTGGCGCCGGGACGCCGCGAGCAGCAGCGCCATCAGCGTGAGAGTGAACGCCGCGTAGCCGAACAACAAGGTGTAGAACAGCGCGGCGATGCCGAGGAAAATCCCCGTGCCGATGATCGCGGCCCAGCCGCGGCGTCCGCCATCGCTCGCCTCCGGCGAGGAAGCCTTGAGCCCCGACCACGCCAGCACGAACACCGGCGGCAGCATGACGACGAGGACGGCCGAGTAGGGCTCGGTGGAGGAGTACGCCAGCGTGACGGCCGCGGTGGCCGTCGTCACCGCCAGGGCGTACTCGAAGCGAATCATGGCCGTCCACAACACGAATGCGGCCACGATCGCCGCGGTGATCGTGACGATCGCCCACGGCTTGAACATCTCCCACGCCGGCGTGCCGGTCAGCGCGGCCGCCCGGCCGCCGAGCCAGAACCAGCCCGACGGGTAGTACGGCGGCAGCCCCAGGTACGTCATGTCGTGCGGCACAGCGGTATCCGTGAGCCGCGTCAGGTACTCGGTGCGGAACTGCTGGTCGACCGAGATGCCGAACAGGTACAGCTTCGTCGCGCCCAACGGCATGCCGAGGGTGACGACCGAGAACGCCGCCAGGAGCGACGTGGCCGCGATCTTGGCGCTCTTGCGCCAGCCGCGACGCCACGCCCACCCCGCGAGCAGTAGCCCGACGAGCACGGCGCACTGGCCGGCGGTGGTCAGGGCATGCAACTGGTTCGACGAGTTGAACGCCGGCCACTGCACACGCGCAATCGCTTGCAACGCAACGACCGCGATGATCACCGCCAGTGCCATCGCGGCCAGCATCTGGCCGCTCACCCTGGCGCTCGCGGCCAGCGCGCTGCGCATCAGAGCGGGAGTTTGCGGAAGACCGACCGCGGGATGTGCCGGATGACGGCCATCAAGTAGCGCACCGGGTTGGGTGCCCAGATGAGCTCCTTGCCCTTCGCGGCGGCGGCGACGGCCTGGTTGGCGACGTCTTCCTTGTCGACCGTGAACGGCGCCTCCTTGGCGCCGGTGGCCTTCCAGTGCTCCAGCGTCGTGGTGGTGCGGACCTGGCCGGGGCGGATGACCAGAACCCGAACCCCGAACTCCCGCAACGCCTCTCCGAGGCCGAGGTAGAAGCCGTCGAGCCCGGCCTTGGTCGAGCCGTACACGAAGTTGGAGCGACGGACCCGCTCGCCGGCGACCGACGACATCGCGATGATCTGGCCGAAGCCCTGCGCCTTCATCTTGTCGCCGACCAGCACGCCGACGGAAACGGCTGCGGTGTAGTTGATCTGGGCGGTCAGCACGGCCTTGGACTGGTTCTGCCACAGTTCCTCGGCGTCGCCGAGGATGCCGAATGCGACGATGGCGACGTCGACATCGCCCTGCTCCCAAGCAGATTCGATGACTGCCGGATGCGACTTGGTGTCCAGCGCGTCGAAGTCGAGGTACACGACCTCCTTGGCGCCGGCCGCCTCGATCTGGGCGATGGCGGCGTCGCGCTTCGGGGCATTCGGCAGGTCGGCGAGGATCACCCGGGCCTTGGAGTTCTTGAGGTAGCGCTCGACGATGGCCAGGCCGATCTCCGAGGTACCGCCGAACAGCAGAATGGTCTGCGGGTTGCCGGTTGCGTCAATCACTGAGTCTCCTAGAGAAGTTCGAGGCGGCGGGCCATGTCGGAGGCGAACACGCCGTTCGGGTCGGCTTTGCGGCGGGTGGCGATCCACTCGTCGATCCGCGGGTACATCTTGTGGAAGCTCTCGGCGCTGACGCGCGAGTCCTTGGCGGTGTACACGCGACCGCCGAATTCCATTGCGCGCTTGTCGAGTTCGTTGAGGAACTCGTTGACGCCGGGCCGGTTCGGGAAGTCCAGGGCGACGTTCCAGCCCTGCATCGGGAAGCTCAGCGGCGCCTTGTTGCCCGGGCCGAACAGCTTGAATACGTTCAGCGCCGAGTACTGCTTCTGCGTGTGCATCCAGCGGATGATGCCCTTGAACTCTTCGAGCGCATCCGGGGGAACCAGGAACTGATGCTGCGCGAATCCCGCTGGGCCATAGGCATATTGCCAGCCCGAGGTGATGTCGAGCATGTGGTAGAACTGCGTCAGGTTGACGATCTTGCCCTGGTAGTTGCCGCTCATCCGGTAGAACGCCTCGCCGATCATCGAGAGCGAGAGCTTGTTCATGAAGCTGACCGGGAACAGGTTCGGGATCGCCGGCAGCTGCGGCGCGGTGAACTTGAGCGGATCCTTGGCCAGCTTGGCGGGCAGCTGATCCACCTTGGCGAGGCTGCCCCGGCTCACCGCGGCGCGGCCGAGCTTGGGTTCCGGGCTGATCAGGTCGAACCAGGCGCTCGAGTACGTGTAGTTGTCCTCGCTGCCGTCCTGGTGCACCGCGACGGTCTCTTCGAGATCGTGCGTGGCGATGCCGTCGGCGATGAAGTACGCGCTCTCGGTACGCGTCATCTTGATGCGCGCCCGGATCACGATGCCCGTGAGCCCGTTGCCGGCGACGGTGGCCCAGAACAGCTCGCTGTCCGGTCCGTCGGGGGTGATGGTGTGCACCTCACCGTCGGCCATCAGCAGGTCCAGCGACAGCACGTGATTGCCGAAGCTGCCCGCGCTGTGGTGGTTCTTGCCGTGGATGTCGGAGGCGATCGCGCCGCCGACGGTGACCTGCCGGGTGCCCGGCAGCACCGGTACCCACAGTCCGAATGGCAGCGCGGCCTTCATCAGCTGATCGAGGCTGACCCCGGCGTCGACGTCGGCGATGGCGGTCTCGGAGCTGATCGAATGGATCCGGTTCAGCGCCGTCATGTCGACGACGATGCCGCCGCCGTTGCACGCCTGGTCGCCGTAGGACCGGCCGAGTCCGCGGCCGAGGATGCCCCGGCGCAGGTGGGCGGGGCTGGAAGAGTTTGCGTCCGCGACCCGCTTGACCGCCTCGGCGATCACTGAGACATCGGGTGTGGACAGCACGTTTGTCACGGACGGTGCCGTGCGGCCGAACCCGGTGAGGGCGCGGCGCGTCAGGGGCAGCGTGACGTCAGACTGGGTAGACATAACGGTCAAAGGGTACCGGCCAACGTCACTTCAACCGGAAAATCACGGCTCGCTGCACCACGAAGTTGATCACTGTCGCCGTGCCCTGGGCGATGACGAAGGCCACCGGCCGCCGCCAGGACTCGCCCGCGAATTGCAGATAGAACAGCTGATTGATGCCGACCTGCAGCCCGAAGGTGACGGCGTACAGGATCACAACCGCGATGAAGCGCGCCCGGCTCGGTTCGGCCTGGAAGGTCCAGCGCCGGTTGATCAGGTAGGCCGTCGTCGTGCCTGCGATGAAGCTGAGCGTCTTCGCGATGAGTGTGGCCCGCGCGTCCGGCATGCCGTTGGCCACGAAAACGAAGCTGAGCAGTACGTACAGCCCGTAATCGACGATCGCGGACAGGCCGCCCGTCACGATGAACCGCCACGCCTGCGTCACCAGGCCCAGCGACGCCTCGACGGCTTTCTCGGCGCTGTGTTCTGCATGGTGTTCGGCGGGGATGTCCACTGGCTCGGCCACCCGGGCAGCTTACGTGCACCATGGACACGTGACCGATTTGCTTCAGGCATGGCACACCCTGCTGGCGCGGCATTCGTCGTCGCCTCGCGTCGACGACGTCGGGGCGTCGCTGCTCGGCCGGTGGGCCGAGCCGCACCGCAGTTACCACGACCTCAGTCACCTGCGCGGCATCCTGTCCGGAGTGGACGCCCTGGAGGAGTTCGCCGACGATCCCGACGCGGTCCGCCTGGCGGCCTGGTACCACGACGCGGTGTACGCGGGGCAGTCCGACGACGAGGAGAACAGCGCCCTGCTCGCCGAGTCGGACCTCACCGATCTGGGTGTGGACCCGGATTTCGTGGCGGAGGTGGGCCGCCTGGTGCGGGTGACCATCGCCCACGATCCCGCAGCCGACGATCACAACGGCCAGGTGCTGTCCGACGCCGACCTGGCGGTGCTGGCCGTGCCGCCGGCCGACTACCAACACAACACCGCGCGGGTGCGGGCCGAGTACGGCCATGTCCGCGATGCGGATTTCGGTCTGTGGCGCGGCCGGATGATCGCGGCGATGCTCGCCGGGCCGTCGCTGTACCGCACCGATGCGGGGCGGCGGCTGTGGGAGGACGCGGCACGGACGAATCTGAGGGCGGAGCTGGCGGCGCTCAGCGGCTGACGGCTTTCAGCACGTCGTGCAATGCGTCGAGCGCCGCGTTGAAGTCGTGATCGGCGGGCGTGCCGAAACTCACCACCACGCCGTCCTGGGGCGGGGTGTCCGCCGCGTCGGGATGCCGCAGCAGCGCCAGCCCGGACAACGCGATGCCGGCGTCGGCTGCGCGTCGCATGACCTCATGTTCTGTGCCGTCGGGTAGTCGGATCAGGGCGTGCAGTCCGGCGGACAGGCCACTGATCTCGACATCCAGACCCGACAGCCTCGCCGCGAGCGCGTCGCGCCGGCGCCGGTAGCTGTTGCGCATGCGGCGAATGTGCTTGTCGTACTGACCGGATTCGATGAAGTCGGCCATGGTCAGCTGGTCGATGGCGTTGACGTAGAACTGCTGCCCGCCCGCCGCGGCCAGGACAGGGTCGATCAGGTTGTCGGGCAACACCATCCAGCCCAGCCGCAGCACCGGCGCCAGGCTCTTGCTGGCCGAGCCCAGGTAGGCCACCCGATCGGGATCCAGACCCTGCATCGAGCCTATCGGCTGCCGGTCGTAACGGAACTCGCCGTCGTAGTCATCTTCCAGGACATAGCTTTTCGTGCTGATCGCCCAATCGAGGGCGCGGGTGCGCCGGGCGGGATGAAGTGGTACCCCGTGGGGGAAATGATGCGCCGGCGTGAGCAGAGCCGCTGCGGCGCCGGCCTTTTCGAGGTCGTCGACGACGGCGCCGTGATCATCGATCCGGATCGGCACGGTGCCGGCCCCATTGTCGGCGATGGCGTCCCGGAACAGGAACAGTCCGTAGTTCTCGACCGCAATGATGCTCGGCGCGAACACTTTTGACAGCAACTCGACGGCGTGCCGCGTGCCGGCGCAGATGACGATCGATTCGGCCGTGGTGCGTACACCGCGGGCTCGGGCCAGGTAGGTGGCCAGGGCCGTGCGCAGTTCGTGGCGGCCGCGGGCGTCACCGGTGCGCAGCGCCTCGGTCGGGGCGTTGGTCAGGGCCCGTCGGGCCGACGCCAGCCAGGCCTGCCGCGGGAAGGCCGCGACGTTTCCCGAACCGGGCATCAGGTTGTGGGTAGGCGTGCCCGGCTGGGCGCGCTGGGTGGCCGGAGCCGAGTCGGTGTGCGAGCCGATCACCCACGTGCCCGCGCCCTGGCGGGAGCCCAGCCAGCCTTCGGCGACCAATTCGGCATATGCCTCGGCGACGGTGTTGCGGGCCAAGCCGAGGTCGGCGGCCAGTGACCGGGAGGGCGGCAGCATGGTGCCGGCCGGCAGGCGGCGTGACCGGACCGCGTCTCTGAGCGCCTGGATCAGCTGGTCGCGAGTGCCGCGGCGGCCCGGTTGGACGGCCTGGCCGAGGTCCAGATGCAGGTCCAGTCCGGCACCGCCCGCCGCAGAATTGGCCCATGAAACCACAGAGAAATTGAACCATGTTCGCGGGTTTTTGATGGCTAGCGTGGATGGCATGACCGAGACACTCAACGCACCGACCACCACCGCCCACGCCAAGCGGATCGATATCTACGAGGCAGCTCCCGAGCTGTACGCCGGGATGATGGCCTTCAGCAACGCCGCGTCGAAGGAGCTCGATTCGACCATCGGCGAACTCATCAAGATTCGCGCCTCGCAGATGAACCACTGCGCCTTCTGCCTCGACATGCACGTCCATGACGCGCGCCGTTTCGGCGAGACCGAGCAGCGCCTGGCCCTGGTCGCGGCGTGGGAGGAAGCCGGCGACCTGTTCACCGAGCGCGAGCGGGCCGCGCTGGCCATCACCGAAGCCATCACCGATCTGAGCCACGGCCCGGTTCCCGACGACGTCTACGCCCAGGCGGCCGCCGTGTTCACCGAGCGCGAGCTCGCGCACGTCGTCGGCATGGCCGCCGTCATCAACTCGTGGAACCGGTTGAACGCCGCTACGCGGAAGGTCGTCCCGCGCCGTCGCTGAACGCGCGGACCGCAGCGGCGAATTCCTCGGGGGCGTCGGACTCGACATAGGTTCCGGCGCCCTCGACGATCACCGTCGTGTGGTCGGGGAACGTCGCCTCCAGCCGCTCGCGCTCCTGGGCGCGGAAGGCGATGTCGGCGTCGCCCCAGATGATGAGGGTCGGCAGATGTGCGACGTTCGGCAGCCCGGCTTCGACCTCCGTGAAGAAGTCGCGGCTCGCCAGCACCCGGCCGGGAAGGACGGCGGACGCCTGGCGCCGGTCCGCGGTGTCCAGCGCGCGGCGGTAGTGATCCATCTCGGCGTCGCTGAGCTTGCGCCTGCGGTGGCCGGTGGGGATGAAGGCGTTGACCAGCAGATTGAACTGACGGACCAGGAAGCGTGTCGGAAGCCCGCCCATGATGCGCCCGAACGCTTCGAAATGCAGATCTCCGTTGACCGGCCAAGCCCAGGTATTCGCCAGTACCAGCCGTTGGAATACCTCCGGCCGCCGCTGCGCCACCGCTATACCGATCATGCCGCCCCAGTCCTGGCCGACCAGCGTGAGGTCCTCGAGGTCCAGGGCGTCGACGAACGCGGTGACGACGTCGGCGTGCTCCTCGGGCAGGTACCGGTAGCCGGGTCTCGGCGTCGACAGCCCGAAGCCGGGGTAGTCGAGGGCGATGCACCGAAAGTCCTTGCGCAGCAAGTTGATTACATCGCGGAAGAGGAATGACCAGGTCGGGTTGCCGTGCAGCATCAACAGTGTGGGGCCGGATCCTTCGTCCACGTAGTGCACGGTGTGGCCGTCGATCTCGATGAAGTGGCTCTCGAACGGGAACAGTTCGTCGTCGACCCAGGCGGGCCGTGTGGTCGAAGCGGTGTCGGTCATGGCAACCCCTGTTCGGATCGGCTTCCGGGTATGCTTGAACATCTCATAATCACTTGAGAAACTCAAGTAGAAGGACGGCAATGCGAAGCTACGACCAATACTGTGGGCTCGCCCGTTCGCTCGAAATCGTCGGCGACAGACGGAATCTGCTGATCGTTCGCGAACTTCTCATCGCACCCGGCCGCTACCGCGATCTGATCGCCCGGCTCCCGGGTATCGCGACCAACCTGCTCGCGGATCGGCTCCGGGACCTCGAGGCCACGGGCGTCGTCGAGCGGCGGCTGGCCGGCGAGGGCAGTGCGGTCGAGTACACCCTGACGCCGTGGGGCGCGCAGCTGCGCCAGCCGATCGAGAGCCTGCTCCGCTGGTCCACGCCGCTGATGATCAGCGGTCCCGCCGACAGTGATTCCTTCCGGCCCGAGTGGCTGACCCTCGCTGTCCCGGCTCTGCTCAACGGCCGGGTCAAGGTCCGCTCCGCCGTGACGATCGGCCTCGTGGTCGACGACCGGACCCTGCAACTCCGCGCGACGCGCTCCGGCTTCGAGGTCGGTCCGCACGACGGCCGCAAGCTCGATGCCACCGTGACGGCGATCCCCGCCTGCATCCTCGGTCTCGCTGCGGGCGCACTCAGCCTCGGTGATGCGCGTGCGCTCGGGCTGGTCGAAGTCGACGGCGATGAGGCTGTCGCCCGATCGGTCCTCGGTGCGTGAGTGGTGGGTCGGGCTGACCCGGTAGCAACTCTCATGCCCGGGGCCCGGCGGTGCCGCTGGGCTCGGGAACGCGCCTCGCGGGGAGCGTGGGCCCGGGACGCCGACGCGGCGTAGTCGGCGAATCGCGGCCATCTGCGAGCGCCGAGCCGAGCAGTAGCTTGCGCAATATTTCCAATTGGCAGCAATTGGCGCGGCGGCGGCCGGAGCCAGAGAAAAATAGACGTAATAGTCAATTATGAATGCATCTAACTCTGGTTTTCGAACGCCAAATCTCGGCTGACCAGCTAATAACCTAGGCGTAAATGGGCGCTCCGGGTGGCCATTTCGCGGAAAATGAAACACGTTCCATCCGTCGATTTCCGGCAACTGCGCGGCAATATGGATTTATGGTGCTGTGGTCAATATCACATCTACCTTCGGGGAAGCACCATGCAAATTGCTGTTCGCTCCAGCCTCACGACGGGCGTCGCACTGATGGGTGCCGGGGTCATCGCTCTGGCTCCGGTCACCCACCAGCCGGCGCCGGATCTGCACCTGCCGGCACTGCATGCAAGTGCGGTACAACTCGCCGCGCAGGTGAACCCGATCACCCAATGGGGACAGATCATCACCGAGGCGCTGCAGAACACCAAGGGCATCGTCACCGGCGTGATCGCAGACCCGGCGCCCGTCCTCGGCCAGGTGGTGCGGAACCAGATCGCCAGTGCCGTCGCGGTCGGTGGATCCGTGCGGGACTATCTGGTTGCGGTCGGGCAGCAGTTGGGCACGACGCCGGAGTCCTTGAAGCAGGCGTTCCAGCAGCTCGCCGCCGGGCATGTCGCTGACGCGGTGCAGACGTTGTACAGCGCGGTGCTCACGCCCTTTGTCCTGCCGATCCTGACCACGAGCATCCTCACCGATGTGCAAGCGGCATTCCGTAAGCCGGTGCAGAACATGCTGAACGTGATCGACACGGCGATCACCTCACCGACCGGCATGGGCTGGGTTCTGACGGCCGGATTGCCATTGCTTGCGGTGATGAGTGACGTCGTGACCGCCACCGGCGACGGACTGCAGAACGTGGTCAACGCGTTCAGCGCGAAGAATCTGGGTGCTGTCGTGAACGCGATCGTTGCGATGCCCGGATCCATCACCGGTGCCTTGCTCAACGGTTACAACGGCGACGGCGCGGGCATTCTCGGGCCGAACGGCATCGTGCAAGGGCTGCGAAATGCGTTGGGCATCATCGCAACCGCGATCAAGCCGGTGACCCCGCCGCCCGCCGCCGCAGTCAGTGTTCCGTCGCCGGCGTCGGCGACGGTCTCCGTCTCGATTGACGCGAAGGCGGCGCTGACTGCCAAGCCGGCCGCGGCGGCAAGTCCGCTCGCGGTGGCTCCGGCCGCGTCGCCGGACAAGACGGCCTCCGAGAAGACCGGTGCGGACAAGACCGGAGCCGACAAGACCGCGGCCGACAAGACCGGGGCTGACAAGACCGGTGCCGACAAGACCGCGGCGGGCGCTGACGACAACGCTGCGGCGCCCGCGGCCGGTGCCGGTGACGACTCCGCGTCGGAGACCAAGCCGGCCGCGTCCGACAAGGGCGAGGCTCCGGCGGCTGATTCGGGTACCGACTCCGCCGCGGCCGCGGTGAAGCAGGATCGCCGGACGCGCGGTGCCAAGTCGTCGAGCAGCGCTACCGGAGCGTCCACCGCAGACGGGACCAAGAGTGCCGACGACGGGACGACGACCCCCACGCGCAAGAGCACCCCGAAAACCAAGCGGGACGCGAAGGCGAAGGGCGCGGACAACGCCGCGTCGGGCTCCGGTACCAACAGTGGTCACTCGCGTGATGCGGCCGGCAAGTCACAGGGTGCCGGCAAGAGCGATCATGGTTCGGCCAAGGGCGGCGGTGAGTAACAGCCGACTGGTGCCCTGAATCTGGACGCGCTGGTGCTCGGGATCGGCCCGCACTCCGACCGATCCCGAGCGTCGCGGTGAATCAAGCAGTGGTGTCGAAAGCGTCCCGGATGCTCTCGCGAGAGGCCGAGACCTGCGCTTCGATGGCCTCGCGGGCCGACGACGCGGTGGTGCGCAGCTCGCCCCACTCGCGCGAGGCGACCTCGCGGACGTCCTCGACGCCCTGGGCCGCGGTCCCGGCCACGGTGAACAGGCCGTCCACCGCGGTCGCGGTCAGGGCGCCCTGGGCGCGGACCAGCGAGCCGGCCACCTGCGACGCACCGGCGATGATGGCGTTGGGGCCGACGGCGTTACGGCCGACGTATTCGCCGACGGCGCTGCGGATGTCGCGTCCCGACTCGGCCAGGACGTCCTGGACAGCCGAACCGGTCTCGCTCACCGCATCCGGCAGGGTGGCGCCGTCACGGATGGAGGAGATCACCTTGGCGGGCGACTCGACGACCGCCTCGGTGGCGGCGGAGGTCGCGCTGACCAGTTGACGGGTGAGGCTGTGGCCGGCGTCGAGCTGACGCTCCAGCACGCCGCTCAGCACCTCGCGGATGGCCAGGCCGGTGTTGGTCGCCTCTTCGGCGGCGGCCTTGGTGGTCTCGACGAGCTCGGCCTCGATGACCTGCCCGTTCGCGGTGTCGTTGGTGGTGGGAGTTTCGGTGATGGTCATGGTTGCTCCTGTTGGAACGCGGAAAGCCGGTCGCCCCAATTGAACTCCGCGCCACCGAACCCGAGGTGACGCTCAGGTGACCGGCCGGATCCGTGGGGACAACCAGCTAATCCCGGCGCAGTGACCTGCGCGACACGCGGCCGGTGGATAACGCCGCGCCGGATCGGCGAGGTGGCGAACTACACCCAGTACGGCACGCGCGCGCGGTACTGCCGCATCGCCAGCGCGGCGACGATCCAGCCCGCAACGGTCAAGGTGATCACCACGAGCCAGTGCCGCAATTCCTGGGGTTCACCGAGCAGCGGCGCCCGCACGATGTCCACGTAGTGCAGAAGTGGGTTCAGCTCAATGATTTTCGACCAGGTGCCCGCACCCTGAAGGCGCAGTGTCTGGTCGTTCCAGATGATGGGCGTGATGTAGAAAAGCAGCTGCACCAGGCTCGCCAGCAGCGGACTGATGTCCCGGTACCGCGTCGCCAGGATGCCGAAACACAACGCGACCCAGACGCAGTTGGCCACGATCAGCGCCAGCGCGGGGATCACCGACAGGTCGGCCCACGACCACGGCTTGGGGAAGATGATCGCGATGATCACGAAGATGATGATGTTGTGCGCGAACAGCAGCACCTGCCGCCACACCAACCGGTAGACGTGCACCGACAGCGGCGTCGGAAGTTGTTTGATGAGGCCCTCATTGGCGATGAACACGTCAGCGCCTTCGAGGATCGACGCGTTGATCAGGTTCCAGATGATCAGGCCCAACGTCACGTAGGGCAGGTGCTCGGCCAGCGGTAGGTGGAACAGCTGCGAGTACAGGCCACCCAGTGCCACAGCCATGGTGCCGGTGGCGATGGTGATCCAGATGGGGCCGAGTACCGAGCGCCGGTAGCGTTGCTTGATGTCCTGCCAGCCCAGGTGCAGCCAGAGCTCGCGCTTGCCGAAGCCGGTCACCAGGTCGCCCCAGGCGCGGCGCAGCGTCTTGGACTGCGCGGCCGCGTCGGTGAACGTCATCGCTGTCCTCCTGTCGTGGGTCCGCCCGCACCGGGCCTGCTGAACTTCTCGTCTCGTCCCAAGCGGCGCAACCGCATCCACTCACGCAACCCGGCCGGATCACGCCGGGTGATCAGGAAGTACCACCCGAATCGCACCCATTCCTGGGGAACCAGCTTGCGCAGACCTGGTTGGGACTGCAGGTAGCCGCGGTTGCGGTACGTGAAATAGCGCTTGGTGGCGTCGTCGGGGTACTGCGTGTGCATGCGGCCGCCGAGGATCGGCTTGAACTCGTCGGACCCCTGCGGGTGCAGGTACACCGCGTTCAGGCACGTCCCGAACGGCAGGCCGGAGCGGACGAGCCGGCGGTGCACCTCGACCTCGTCACCGCGGACGAACAGCCGGATGTCCGGTACGCCAACGGCTTCCAGCGTCGCGGCCCGGAACAGTGCGCCGTTGAACAACGACGCGATGCCGGGCAGCAGGTCGACGCCGGCATTCTTGTCGACCTGCAACTCGGACACATAACGCCGCCACACCAACCCGCGGCGCAACGGAAAGGCCAGGCGGGCAGGTTCATTCAGGTCGCACACCATGGGGGACACCTCGGCCAGGTCGTGCTTGGCCGCACAGTCCAGCAGCGTCGCGAGTATGGACGAGTCGGCGGGGCGTCCGTCGTCGTCGGCCAGCCAGACCCACTCGGCGCCGAGGGCCAGGGCATGCAGGATGCCCAGCGCGAAACCGCCTGCGCCACCGAGGTTCCGGACCGAACCGAGGTACGTCGTCGCGACCGGCTGCGATTCGACGAGAACCCGCACCGCCGGGTCGTTGTCGTTGTCGACGACGACGACGTGATCGGGCAGTCGCGTCTGCGAGCACACCACGGCAAGGGATTTCGCCAACAACTCCGGCCGCCGGTGGGTGACGATCACCGCGCACAACATGTCGGTCACGCCTGGCGCTCGCGCTCGTTCTCTTCGAGCACCTCGCGCACGTGCCGCGCCGCGTCTTCGCCCTCATAGGCGCGCACGACTTCCTCGATGCCGCCGGTCATGCGGATGGTGCCGTGGTCGACCCACATCGCGGTCTGACACAGCCGGGCCAGGAATTCGTTGGAATGGCTTGCGAACACCAGGATTCCGGAGCGTTCCACCAGGGCTTGCAGCCGGGTGCGCGCCTTCTTCAGGAACTCCGCGTCGACCGCGCCGATGCCCTCGTCGAGCAGCAGGATCTCGGGGTCGATGCTGGTGACGACGCCCATGGCCAGGCGCACGCGCATACCCGTGGAGTACGTGCGCAGCGGCATCGACAGGTACTCCCCGAGTTCGGTGAACTCGGCGATCTCGTCGACCTTGGCCAGCATCTGCTTGCGGGTCTGCCCGAGGAACAGGCCACGGATGATGATGTTCTCGAAACCGGAGATCTCGGGATCCATGCCGACACCCAGATCGAAGACCGGGGCCACCCGGCCGCGGACGGTCGCCGAACCGCGCGTCGGTTCGTAGATGCCCGACAGCAGGCGCAGCAGCGTCGACTTGCCGGCGCCGTTGTGCCCGACCAAGCCCACCCGGTCACCCATGTTGAGCGACATCGTGATGTCCCGAAGCGCTTCGATCACAACGACATTCGATTCGTTGCGGTTGATCCCGCCGCCGGCCTTGCCCAGGAAGGCCTTCTTGAGCGAACGGGACTTCGCGTCGAAGATCGGGAATTCGACCCACGCGTTCTGCGTGGAGATGTGCGGTTCCGACACGGTCTACAGGTACTGACCGGTGCCGGACTGGAACGGGCCGCGGCCGCCGTCGGCGCCGGGGGGCAGGGCGCCCTGGCGCATCTGCTCGAGCTGTGCACGGGCCGCCATCTGCTGCGCGAACAGGGCCGTCTGGATGCCGTGGAACAGGCCTTCGAGCCAGCCCACCAGCTGGGCCTGCGCGATGCGCAGCTCGGCCGCCGACGGCACCTTCTCCTCGGAGAACGGCAACGACAGCCGCTCCAGCTCCTCGGTCAGTTCCGGGGCCAGGCCGTCCTCGAGCTCCTGGATGCTCGACCGGTGGATGTCGCGCAGTCGGTTCCGGCTGGCTTCGTCGAGCGGCGCGGAGCGCACTTCTTCCAGCAGCTGCTTGATCATGGTGCCGATGCGCATGACCTTGGCCGGCTGCTCGACCAGGTCGGTCAGCGACTTGCCTTCGTCGCCATGGTCGGGGTCCTGTCCTGATTCCCCGCCCAACGCCAGGTCTCCGCCGATGACCTCGATGTTGTCGTCGTCGTCTTCTGGTTTCAGCGTCATGCCTGCACTGTTCCTATCTGTTCGCCGGCGCGGCGTCGCCGCGCCACTCGTAGATACGGGACCGCCCGTTGTCGTAGATCTTCGCCCACGACTTCGACCTATCCAGCGACACTAGTCCGTCGGGCATCACGAACCCCTTGACGATGGTCGAGCTGGTGATCACGTACCTGATGTTCAGGGCGTGCACGGCCTCCGCGATGCGCCGGTCGGTGTCGGCGTCGTCGGCGTACGCCCAGAAGATGAAGCGGTGGTAGCCCGGGCCCTGCTGCTGCGGATAGTCGTAGTGGGTCCACAGCGGGTGCAGCCCGGCGACCGCGTACATCCATGACGTGCCGTCGGTGTTCGCGTTGCCGATCAAGGTGTCCTTGGCGCCCGGCAGCGTCGCCAGATAGGCGAAGGCCTCGAGGTTCTTGTCGTTGACCATGATCTGGTCGTACTTCTGGCCGATCAGGTAGCGGTGCCGCGGGAAGTAGTGCCAGGCCAGTCCGACCGTCGAGAAGGCGAGCAGGGCCACCGTCACCACGGCCCAGAACCGTTCGGTGCGGGGTGCCCGCTTCCGCAGCCAGTCGACGACGAACTTGATCATCGCGAACAGCGCGATGCCGGCGAAGGGCGTGATCAGCAGGGTGACCACGGCAGACAGCCGGCGTGGGTCGCTGTAGTAGAGGTCGGCGTACGGCCCGATCAGCGCGCCGATCGGGCCGCCGAACGGCGCACCGGAATGCACGATCGCGACCATCAGCACCACCCAGACCAACGCCGGCCACCAGACGCGCTTGATCAGCAGGATCAGGCCGCCGATGCCACCGAGCGCGATCAGCATGTTCTGAATCGGATAGTCGTTGAGGTGACGGGTGTGCTGCACGATGGCGTTGAACAGCACCCGAAGCCGGGTCTGATGGGTGACGAAGGCGTGCCCGACGATGATGTCGGCCTGCGCGAGCACCCCGATGAACTGGGGAAGCAACAGCACCAGCGACGGCACGGCGACGGACAGCAGGGTCAGGAAGTCGGCGAGCCGGCCGCGCACCGGATTGCGCAGGGTGTCGCACAGCCACCACGCGCCGACGAACGTGACGACCACGACGCCGCCGGTGATGTGGGTGGAGAACACCCCGATCAGGGCAATGACGGCCACCGGGATCCGGTCGCGGTGCCGCAGGCACGACATGATCAGCACGGTCGTCGGCCCGGCGAGACCGTAGGCCACCAGGCTGGGGACGGCGGCGACGTCGAACTCGACGTAGGGGACCGCGGTGAACGACGCCGCCAGCGCACCCGCCGCGGCCGCGGCTCCGGCGCTCCAGCGCTGGCAGGCGTGGGGTCGGACCATGGCCCACGTCAGGCTTGCCGCGCTGACGGGGAACAGCCAGATCGAGGCCGCCAGGGAGTGCAGGGTGTAGGCCGTCGCGGGGGCGGCGCCCGTGAGCTGGCAGAAGACGGCGGCCAGGGCGTGAAAGGTCGACGGGTAGTACAGCAACGCGTGCGTCTCGACGTTACGAAGCTCACCCATGTGCGTCGGCGAGGCCTGACCGACGTCGAGGATCCAGCGGATGGTGTTGCCGTGCCAGACCGAGTCCCAGGTGCTTGGAATGGATTGCCAATGCGGCATGCCGAGGATTGCTGAAATTGCAATCGCCGTCGCACCGATGAGAATGCCCGCGGCGACGAACAGGGCCGGGCCGCGGGTGATCGCGAGGGCTTCGGCCGCGGTGTCCCGGTAGCGCCGCAGCGCACGACGAAGCCCGGCCACCACTGCGACCACGATGACGAACGCCAGCAACGCCGTCCAGCCGTTCCACGGGACGCCGATGGCCCCGAGTGGAATGACGGCCAAAGCTACGATGCCGTAGGTCACTGCGGGGCCGACTGCGACGGCAACGGGCCAGGTTAGCTGTGCTACACGAGCGGTGATTGCTCCAGGGACCACCATGATCAACAGGGCGACAAGGACGCCGGACGCCAAGCTCACTGCACTAGTATGGCTGTTCGGGTAGCCCGGCTTTCGCCGGTGTGCAGCGGGGCGCGCCCGCCGGAAAAATTTGGCTGGCAGGCCTGAATCGCTCGAAGGTTGGCATGGCATGGCATACGACGTCGCCCGGGTGCGCGGTCTGCACCCGTCACTGGGCGGCGGCTGGGTGCACTTCGACGCGCCGACCGGCATGCTGCTGCCCGACTCGGTAGCGACCACTGTCTCGACCGCCTTCCGCGGATCCATGTCGTCGGCCGCTGGGCCGCATCCGGCCGCGCAGCGCAGCGCCGCGGTCCTGACCGCCGCGCGACAGGCGGTCGCCGATCTCGTCGGTGGCGACCCGCGCGGCGTGGTGTTCGGCGCCGACCGTGCCGTCCTGCTGAACTCGCTGGCCGAGGCGTCGGCGTCGCGGTCGGGGCTGGGCTACGAAGTGGTCGTCACCCGCCTGGACGACGAGGCCAACATCGCGCCGTGGCTGCGGGCCGCGAATCGCTATGGCGCGAAGGTGAAGTGGGCCGAGGTCGACATCGAGACCGGCGAACTGCCCAGCTGGCAGTGGGAGACGCTCATCACCCGGCCGACCCGGCTGATCGCGATCACGTCGGCATCCTCGAAGCTCGGCACCGTCACTGATCTGCGGCCCGTGACCAAAATGGCCCGGGAGAACGGCGGCATGGTCGTCGTCGACCACTCGGTGGCCGCGCCTTACCGACTGCTCGACATCAACGACGTCGACGCCGATGTGGTGGCGCTGAACGCGATCGCGTGGGGTGGCCCGCCGATCGGTGCGCTCGTGTTCCGCGACCCCGCGATGATCGACACCCTGGCGGCGGTTTCGCTCGATCCGAACGCCACCGGGGCCGCGCGCCTGGAAGTGGGCGCGCACCAGTTCGGACTGCTCGGTGGCGTCGTCGCCAGTATCGAGTACCTGGCGAACCTCGACGACGCCGCGACCGGCTCCCGCCGCGAACGGCTCGCACGATCCATGCAGTCGGCCGAGGCCTACCTCAGCCGGGTGTTCGGGTACCTGCGTAACTCGCTGCGGTCGTTGCCGTTGGTCATGGTGCTCGGCGCACCCGAGGCCGCCATTCCGGTGCTGAGCTTCGCCGTCCAGGGCGTGCCCGCCGACCGCGTCATCAGCCGGCTCGCCGACAACGGCGTACTGGCCGTGTCGGACGGCAACTCCCGGGTGCTGGAGGCCATCGGCGTCAATGACGTCGGCGGTGCCGTGACGGTCGGTCTCGGGCACTACACGACGACGGCCGAAGTGGACCAGCTCGTCCGGGCGCTGGCGTCGCTCGGTTAGTTACGCGTAGGCCAGAGCGTCGAGCAGCAGCTGCGGCGGTTCGACCTTCCCGGAGCCGTCGGTCGCGATACAGACGTAGACGGTCCGCGCGGTGACGATGGGCCGCGCGGAATCGCCTGCGTGGATGAGGAATTCGACGGTGAACGAGGTGCGGCCCCGGGCCGGCACGGTGACGTCGACGTGAATCTGGTCGCCCCACTTCAGGGAGCCTGACCAGTCCAGTTCGGTGTGGACCACCTGGGCGTCGACGCCCGCCTCGAAGATGTCGCGCCATGACGCCGTCCGGGCGATGAACGCGCCGAAGGCCTCGTCCATGTAGGCCAGGTACCACATGTTGAAGACCACGCCCTGCTGGTCGACCTCGAGATAGCGGACCGGCGCGGTGTACGTGAACGTCACTCTGCCAACCTATCGGCCTCGGTTGATCCTGCGTTCAGGGCGTTGCGCTTTCGGTGAGTTCATCGATTCCGCTCAGCGCCGCGAGCGTGACCTGGTGGCGGAAAACCGGCCTCGAAACCGCCATGTGGTCAGTTTCGGCGAGCTCAATCCCTGACTTGCAGAAGCACTTTCCCGGATACCGCCCCCGCCTGCAGGAGCTGGTGGGCTGCCGCCGCCTGTTCGATGGGCAGCTCGGCGCCGATGATGGGCTTCACCCGGCCGTCGGCAATCATGGGCCAAACATGTTGCACCACTTCGGAGATCACCGCGGCCTTGCCGGACGGCCCGTCGAGCGGGCGGGAGCGCAACGCGGTGGCGATGACGCCGGCCCGTTTACCCAGCAGCTTGGCGATGTTCAGTTCGCCCTTGACGCCGCCCTGCATACCGATGATCACCACGCGGCCGTCGGGCGCCAGGGCGTCGATGTTCCGGTCCAGGTACGCCGCACCCATGATGTCGAAGATGACGTCGGCGCCGCCCGCCTCGGTGATCCGCTCGACGAAGTCTTCGTCGCGGTAGTTGATCAGGATGTCGGCGCCCAGTTCGCGGCACAGCTCCAGCTTTTCGAGTGACGCGGTGACCGCGACGCGGGCGCCCAGCGCGTGCGCGACCTGGATCGCATGCGTGCCGATGCCGCTGGCGCCGCCGTGCAGCAGCACCAGCTGGCCGGACCGCAGGTGGGCGGTCATGGACAGGTTGGACCACACCGTGGCGGCGACCTCCGGCAGACCGGCGGCATGCTGCAGGCTCACCCCCGCGGGGATCGGCATGACCTGGGCCGCTGGCACGGCCACCTTCTCGGCGTAGCCGCCGCCGGCCAGCAGGGCGCACACCTCGTCACCGACAGCCCAGTTCCCGACACCGGCCCCGACCTCGGAGATGACGCCCGAAACCTCCAGCCCGAGAATGTCGCTGGCACCCGGCGGCGGGGGATAGAGGCCGGCGGCTTGCAGCAGGTCGGCCCGGTTCACCCCGGCGGTAGTGACGTCGATGACGACCTCGCCCGCTTTGGCGGTGACGTCCGGGACCTCGGACCAGGCCAGCTGACCTGGGGATTCGACGACGATCGCGCGCATAGCCGCAACGCTACACACGGACCCTCTGAGCTTGTTCGGGCCCGGACCCCTTAGGCTGTTCGGCGGTGGCGTGGCAGAGCGGCCTAATGCACTCGCCTTGAAAGCGAGAGTTGGTTAAACCCAACCGGGGGTTCAAATCCCTCCGCCACCGCCAAATGTTCGCTTCTTTGCGTTGAAACTGATCAGGACAGCGTTCTGGCGTCGTTGTTGCTGTTGAGCGCTTCTCTCGCCGCGTGACAGCAACGCCCGGATCGTGACTGTGTCCACCGAAAACAACCACGGCTTGACCTCGCCAAACACTCGCTCGAGCGCGGCACCGACTGAACCACAACAGTTCACCAAAGATGGAGGAATTACCTTGTCCCGCAAGGATTTGGCCGACTCCTCTTCCTCGAAAATGCACGGCACACTGACCTTGGTCGACGAGATCGGCACGCTCACCCTCGAGGAGCAGCAAACAATACCTGCATGGTGGCTCCAGTTGGTGACCGCCGATCCATTGAGCGCAGTACAGATCGCCATTGAACACTGGCGCAAGGCGTTGCCGACGCAGTTGCCCCGCTTTCTGCAGGTGCTCGAAAGCGAGGGCATCGATGTTGTGTTGGTGAAAGCGACATCCGACTTGTACGACGGTCTGGGTTTGCTCTACGCCATTGAAACTGCGGGGCGGGGTCAGAAGTTCATCATTGGGTACCCACCGACGGCGCAGCTCACGCCTCCGGCGACGAATTTTTCGCCAGAATTCCAAACCTTCTACACGTCACTACACGACGGCATCGGATACCACCTTCAAGTACCGATGGGCATCATTCGGAGCGGGGAACTGATCGACTGGAAGTCATGGAGTACCCAAGACAGTGCTGATGTTCGGTTTCAGACTCCCACGCCAGTACGGCTGCCGAACACTGAAACGCTCTTCATCGTCTATGACGAAAACACCTCCGCCTGCATCCTTGTGGACACCGACCCAGAGGACACCGACATCTGGGCTACCGATTCAGGCGAGTTTGTCTCCTACGCGGGAAAGCGCAATTCGGTGTGGGAACTTATCGACGACTGGATGCGTCTTCGTCATACGCCGTAGTGGCGGCCAAGCTGTCAAGCCAGTGCTCGACATTGGTCGTCCAGGTACTGCTCTGCACACGCGGGCTACTTCTGGTGCACCGGCGAGTGACGGCGCCGACTCCTGGCTGAACGATGCTGTCAAGCCCGTCCACTCAGAGGCGTACGGCCGGTGCCGCCGCTGCTCACCAGCGGGCACCATCGACCGTGGGCTTGAGACGGGCAGCACTGGGCATGACAGGCGGAGACATCGGCGTGCAAACCCAGTTTGAACCGGCCATGCTGCTAAGGCTGGAGAGAGGGTTCGAAGAACCTCGCCTTCCTTCCGCCAAGTCTCACCCCACATTCAGCTGCGTGTGCACCGGCGTCGCGGCGGTGGTCAAGTCCAGCACCGGGCAGTGCGCATCCACCGCGTCCTGAAGCTCCCGGTACCGCTCGGCGGTCTCCGGGCCCGAGACGTTGACGGTCACCCGGATCTGCTGAAAGCCGGGGCGGACGTTGTCGTCCAGCCCGAAGAAGCCGCGCACATCGAGGTCGCCTTCGGCGCTGGCGCTGAGGGAGTCGACCTGGATCCCGAGCCGCTCGGCCCAGAACCGGTAGGTCACCACCTGGCAGGACAGCAGCGATGCCAGGTAGTACTCGACCGGATTGGGTGCCGTGTTCTGCCCACCGAGGGCTGGCGGCTCGTCGACGTGCACCCGGTACTTGCCGAGCGCGATCTCACTACCGACGGTGCCTTCCGGCTGCGCTGAGGCCTTGAACACCACGGCGGCCGCGGCGGGATTGCCGGCGACGGCTGCGCGGGTGGCATCGGTGATCGCGTTGAGGGAAGTCACGGAAGCAGTCATGCGCCGACGTTATTTGCGTCGGCGTCGGGGTTCGACCGTTGCGCCCACGATGAATTCAACTTCCGGATTAGGCTTTCGGTCATGACGGCTCAGTGGTTGCCGCGCTACCTGCTGATCTATTCGTCGACGGAGCAGGCACGCGCGAAGGTGCCCGAGCTGTTTCCGGCGCACCAGGCGCACGCCGATCGGTTCCGGAAGGAACAGCCGGGAGTCCTGCTGATGCTGGGGCCGGTTCAGGACGCCGCGCCGGGGGAGTTCGGGGCGCTGGGGGTGTTCACCGACAAGGACGCCGCCGAGCGGTTCGCGGCGGCTGACCCGTTCGTCGTCGGTGGCGCGATGACCGACTGGACGGTGAAGACATGGTTGTTGTCAGAGTGATCGGACGAGAAGATGCCCCGTAACGCGGTTTCGGCCATGAGCAAGTTGATGTTTCGGGGCATGGACAAACTGCGCCACCGGGAGGCCTTCGACATCGGGGAGCCGACGGCCGCCGATTTCGCGGGCTTCGAGCGGGCGCGGCAGATCGTGCTGGTCACGTTCAAGCGGTCGGGTGAAGCGATGCCGAGCCCGATCAATCACGGTGTCGCCGACGGGAAGTTGTACGTCCGCACCGACGCGTCGACGGGCAAGGTGAAGCGAGTGCGCAACGATCCGCGCGTGGTGGTGGTGCCGTGCAATCTTCGGGGTAAGCCGACGGGACAACCGGCGGCCGGCATCGCCCGCATCCTGCCGGAGGCCGAGCACGCGCACGCTGACGCCGTGATCGCCGCCAACTGGTCGCCGGCCATGAAACTGTTCGAGCGGACTCTCGACAAGAGCAGCTCCGCGTTCGATATTCCGATGGCCTACATCGAGATCAGCCCGGCGCCAACGATTGTCAGCTAATGTCCGTCCATGCGGGTGCTGCGGTTCATCTGGAGTGGGGTACTGGCGTTTGACCGTGTCGGCAAACGCATTCCGCAGCTGATTCAAATCTGGCTCGGAGAGCTGTTTTTCGTCGTTCCGCTGATGTTCTTCATCGCCAAGATCATCGACATCCGTGGCGGCTTCGGGGTACCGGGCACCGGCGGGTCGCTGCCTGCGGTGTTCTGGGGCGCGCTGGCCGTATCGCTGGTGGCGGGCTTCTTCTTCGTAAGGGGACTGGTCCGGCCCCGGATAGTGGACGGGAGTTGGACGCCGGTCTCGACCGCGGACATCGGTGACTTCACCGTGGGCGTCGGGGTCAAGAGCTGGACCGTCGAATACAAGTACCTGACGAGCCACCCGTCGTATGCCCTGCTGCTGCTCCTCACCCTGCCGATTCCGCTGGTGATGGTGCTGGCGACCATCGACCACGGCGGCAGTACGTTCTACTTCCGGGTGGCCGGCATCGTCGGGTTGTGCATCCTGGCCGCGATGGCACTGGCGCGCGTATTGGCTTGGTACGTCTTCCGATTCGGCCGCAAGCAGCTGGACAAGCAGGGGCCGCGGCAGGCGTGGGAGATCGCGTGGAAACCCGTGCTGATGCTGCTGGTGATGATCTACGCCATCATCGGCATCCCACTGGGCTGGATGTGGTTCCAGGAGCAGCGCACCATCGCCGCATTGCCGGTGGTCTCCGTGCAAGACGGTGTCGACCACGTCGGTCAGTATCGCCGTGTCGACGGCGAGGTCGTCTCCGAGCCGGTGTACTGGGCGCCGCGCGGGACGGGGCGCGGCGGCGACAACTACGCGGGTTCCGGTGTGCTGGTCAAACTTTCGTCCGGCGGTGAGGCGCTGCTGCTGGCCGAGTCGATGTCGGTGCCCGACTTCATCGGGGTGATGCGGGATGTCAAGGACGGCAAGCTGAAGGCGCAGGGCAAGGTCATCGACACCATCACCGACACCCAGTCGGAGTACTACGGCTTTCAGGTGGATGCGTTTCCCGAGCCATCACCGGACGGCCGGGTGATGGTCCTGCTGAGCTACCCATGACCGAGGACGTGATGCGCTTCGTCATCGACCACCCCGAGGACGACACCGTAGTCGTGGTCGAACAATATTGGTAAGACCACTAGACCTCTTACCTTTCGCGCGCTAGTGTCGCCGTCATGGAGTTGACGTCGATCAAGCGGCGCTCGGCCGCCGACGAGGTGCACGACCAGCTGCTCAGGCAGCTCGTCGCGGGCGCACAGCCGCCGGGTTCGCGCCTGCCGAGTGAGCGCAAGCTGGCCGAGGTGCTGGGCGTATCGCGGCCGGTGGTGCGTGAGGCGATCCAGCGGCTGGTCGCGTCGGGGCATCTCGACGTCCGGCAGGGGGATGGCGCCGTCGTCAACGACATCACGCGTACGGGCGGGCTCGACCTGCTGCCCTACCTGCTGGTGGACGCGCCCGACGGGGCCATGGTGAACCCGTCGGTGGTGCGCAGCGTCCTGGAAGTGCGCGAGTACCTCGGACCGTGGATCGCCGAACGGGCAGCAGAGCGGTCCGGGAGCACGCTCGCCGAACCACTGGCGCGGGCCCTCGCCGACATCGAGCGCGCGCAGAGCGGCCAGACGCAACAACTGGCCGCGCTCGACTTCTGGGACTGCCTTGTCACCGGCGCGGATTCGATCGCGATGACGCTGATCTTCAACGGGATGCGCCGGGTGTACGAACCGATGCTGGCCGTGGTCGCCGACGCCGTGGCGGCCGCCGAGCCCGCAGCCGGGTACCGCAAGCTCGCCGATGCGGTGACGTCGGGCGCCGCGCTGAAAGCCCGCCGCGCCGCGTCGACGGTGCTCGGTGGCGCGACGACGGTGCTCACCGAATTTCTCGACCAGATGGAGGCACAGTGACGACCACCAGCACCCGGGGTGTGACCCTCGGCCAGGCGGCTCGCGAGTTCTGGCGCCATCCGACGCCGTGGATGATCCTGGCGCTCGTCATCGGAGCGGTCGCGGCGCGCAGCGTCGTCGGCGGTCTGGCGCTACGCGACCTGTGGGCGCCGCTGGTGCTGGCACTGCTGTTTCCGTTCGTGGAGTGGGTGATTCACGTCTTCATCCTGCACTGGCGGCCGCGAAAACTCGGCCCTGTCACCGTGGATACCCTCGTCGCCCGCGACCATCGACGGCACCACGCGAATCCCCGCGACGTCGACCTGGTGTTCATCCCGACGCCGACCCTGCCGTGGCTGATCGCGGCGATCGTGGCGCTGCCGCTGGGCATCGGCGCCCTCGTGGGTGCGCCGGTATCGGCCACGCTGTCGTTCATCGTGGTCGAGTCGCTGATCCTGATGGGCTATGAGTGGACGCACTACCTGGTCCACACCGACTACAAGCCGCGCCACCGTTTCTACAAGGCGGTGTGGCGCAATCACCGCCTGCACCATTTCAAGAACGAGCACTACTGGTTCTCGGTCACGACGTCGGGCACGTCCGACCGGGTGCTCGGCACCTATCCCGACCCCGCCACCGTCGAGACCAGCCCCACGGCGAAGAACCTGCACGGGTCACGGCTGTAGCTAGCCGCCCTTACACGAGATGTCCACCCACACAACGGTCATCTTCGTCCGGTCGATGATGGCGCCCGAGGAATCGACATTGTCGTTGCGCAGTCCCTCGATGCCGGTGACCTTGCATCCCGACAACGGATACACGATGGCGCCGTTGATCAGCACGGTGAACCCTTGTGCCTGAAGCGTATTGATGGTGTCCTGCGCATTGCCGAAGCCGCCGGGCCCACCTACCGCGCCGGCAGTTGCCGCCGGGGCCAGCGCCGAAGCGGCGACGATGCCCGCCGCCACAACGCCGGCCGAAAAGCGGATTCTGTTCATGCGAACAGATACGCAACGGGGTTACACCCCAGGGTATTTCAGTGCAGCGTCAGCCAGGCCAGACTGCCCAGACCAGCCACCAGGCAGTAAATCGCGAACGGTGTCAGCGTGCGGGTCTCGAAGTACTTCACCAGGAACCGCACCGACAGGTACGCCGCGACGAACGCCGCCGCGCTGCCGGCCAGCACCTGTCCGCCGATGCCGTCGCCCGCCGGCCCGAAGAGTTCGGGAATCTTCAGCGCCCCCGCGGCCAGGATCACCGGTGTCGCCAGCAGGAACGAGAACCGTGCGGCGTCCTCGTGGGACAGCCCGCGCAGCACACCGGCGACCATGGTGGCGCCCGAGCGGCTGATGCCGGGCAGCAGCGCGAGGATCTGGGCCGCGCCGATGCCCATGGCCTCCGGGATCGGCAGGCGGGCCAACCGCTCGTCGGAGTCGTTGAGGTTTTCCGAGTGCGCCGCGGCCGGTACGGCCGACGCAGTGCGGTGCCGAAGTTGTTCGCCCACAAAGAGAACGACGCCGTTGATCGCCAGGAAGGCTGCAGCCGGAATCGGCTTGCCCAGCGACGTGCGCAGCGCGTGATCTAGCGCCAGCCCGGCGATACCGACCGGGATGGTCGCCAGGATCAGCAGCCATGCCAGGCGCTCAGCGGAGGTGGTGATCTTCCGGTTCTTGATCGACGTCACCAAACCGCCGGCGACCGCCACCCAGTCCCGCCAGAAGAACACCAGCAGCGCCAGCGCCGTCGCGACGTGCACGGCCACCAGGAACGCGAGGTACGGCGACTTCTCGGCCGTCATGCTCAGATCCTGGGCCCATTGCCCACCGACCAGAGCCGGAACCAGGATCGAGTGGCCCAGGCTCGACACCGGGAACAGCTCGGTGACACCCTGGAACGCGCCGACTACGATCGCTTCGATGTAGTTGAGGCTCAAGGTGATTCGCCCTTACTCGCCCTTGAACTCCGGCGCGCGCTTCTCGAACATCGCGGTGATGCCTTCGCTCAGATCCTTCGACGCGATGAACGCCGAGTTCCAGGCCGCGACGTACCGCAGGCTGGCCGAAACCCGTTCCGTGCGTTGCTCATCCAGTACGTCTTTGACACCGCGCACCGTCAGCGGCGGGTTCGCGGCGATCTCACGTGCGGTCTCGTGCGCGGCAGCGAGCGACGCGTCGGCGTCGGCGTAGACGTCGTTCACCAGGCCGATCTTCTCGGCGCGGGCAGCGTCGAAGTCCTTGCCCGTCAACGCCAATTCACGCAGATGACCGTCGTTCAGGATGAGCGGCAACCGGGCCAGCGAGCCCACGTCGGCGACGATGGCCAACTTCACTTCGCGCACCGAGAACTTGGCATCGGCGCTCGCGTAGCGGATGTCCACCGCCGAGATCAGGTCGACACCGCCGCCGATGCACCAGCCCTGGATCGAGGCGATGGTGGGGGTGCGGCAGTCGGCGACCGCGGTGATCGCCTGCTGCATGGCCCGCAGCGCGGTGTGGAAGTCGGCGCGTTCCTTGGCCAGCCCGCCCCCGAGCATGGGTGCCAGCATGCCGCCCATCGCGGGCAGATCCAGTCCATAGCTGAAGTTGCGGCCCGACCCGGTGAGCACGATGGCCCGCACGTCGGGGTCGGCGTCCAGGGCGGCGAAGGCCACCGGCAGCTCGGCCCAGAAGGCCGGACCCATGGCATTGCCCTTGCCCGGCCCGAGCAGCGTCACCTGTGCGACGTGGTCCTTGGTCTCAATGGAGAGCGATTCGAAGCTTCCCGAGGTTTCACCCATGATCGGCAGGCTAGCCGGTCAACCTGGGCGTAGCGTCTCGCCCATGACGATTCCGTCCGATGTGATCGAGGCCGGCGAGGCCAGTCTGGACGTGCTCGAGCGGGTGTTGGCCGGTCTCGGGCCTGACGATGCGGCGCGGCAGACGCCGTGCACCGAGTTCGATGTGGCGGCCCTCACCGATCACCTGATGAACTCGATCACGGTCATCGGCGGGATCGCCGGCGCGCAGCTGCCCGAGCGTGACGCCGCGGCGCCGATCGTCGACCAGGTCACCGCCGCAGCCCGGCCTGCTCTGGCCGCGTGGCGCAGCAGGGGGCTGGAGGGCACCGTCGCGGCGGGGCCGGGGGAGATGCCCGCCGCGCAGATCGCCGGCATCCTGCCTCTCGAATTCCTCGTCCATGCCTGGGACTACGCAACGGCCGTCGGCCGCGACGTGGACGCCCCGGAGGACCTGGCCGAGTACGTCCTCGTCATGACCAGGGCTGTGATCAGTCCCGCGGCGCGCGCGGCCGTCGGGTTCGACGACCCCGTCGAGGTACCGGCTGATGCGAGTGCACTGGATCAGCTGATCGGCTTCACCGGCCGCCGCCGCGCCACCTGACCGCGAAGTCGAGGAACAGGTCGTTCTCGTGCGGCACCGTGACGGTGACGCGCACGCCTTCCCCGCCGTAGGGCCGCACCAGCAGCTTGTTGTCGGCGGCCGCGTCGACGAAGTCGGCGGTGTCTTCCGGGCTCAACGGCAGCCAGACGAAGTTGGCCTGCGAGTCGGGCAGCTCGAACCCTGCGTCGCGCAGGGCGGCGCTGACCCGGGCCCGCTCGGCCACCACCGCGTCGGTGCGCGCCAGCAGTTCGTCGGCGGCGTCCAGGCAGGCGATGGCCGCGGCCTGGCTGACGCTGGTCGCCGTGAACGGCACGTACACCTTGCCCAGCGCGGTGACGATGTCCTCGTGTGCGACGGCGTAGCCAATCCGCAGTCCGGCCAGGCCGTAGGCCTTCGAGAAGGTGCGCAGGACGACGACGTTGGGGTGCTTGCGCACCAGCGCCAGACTGTCCGGCAGGAGGCCGTCGCGGATGTACTCGACGTACGCCTCGTCCAGGACCACCAGGATGTGCGGCGGGACCTTGGCGACGAACTCGGCCAGCTTGACCGGGTCGACGACCGTCGAGGTGGGGTTGTTGGGGTTGCAGACGAAGATCAGTCGCGTGCGGTCGGTGATCGCGGCCAGCATGGCGTCCAGATCGTGCGTGTAGTCCGTCAGCGGGACGGGCACGGGCGTCGCGCCGGCGGTGCGGACCTGCAGTGGGTAGATCTCGAAGCTGCGCCACGCGAACAGCACCTCGTCGCCGACCGAGGCGGTGATCTGGACGAGCTGCTGGCACAGGCTCACCGACCCGCAGCCCACCGAGATCTGGTTGGGCGCGAACCCGACGTAGGCCGCCAGTCGTTCACGCAGCGCCGCGTAGCCGTTGTCCGGGTAGCGGTTGATGTTGTCCATCGCTTTGACGATGGCTTCGCGGACGCTGGGCAGCGGTCCGTCGACGGTCTCGTTGCTGGCGATCTTGATGGCGCCGGGCACTGTGCGGCCGGGGGTGTAGGCAGGCAGAGCGTCCATCTCGGGGCGCAGGCGGGCGGTCACCCGGGACAGTCTAGGTGGACGGCAGATGGCGCTCTGGCGTCGCGCTTTGCCTTTGTGGGCGTTGACTGTGTACCGTATGCCCTCGGCGGTTCCGGGGTGCAAGAGTCCGGTACCCTCGGATCGTTCAGGAGGCGTGCCAGAGCGGCCGAATGGGACTCACTGCTAATGAGTTGTCCCCCTTACAGGGGACCGGAGGTTCAAATCCTCTCGCCTCCGCCACATAACTGAATAGTTGTACCCAATGCGCCCGTAGCTCAACGGATAGAGCATCTGACTACGGATCAGAAGGTTAGGGGTTCGAATCCCTTCGGGCGCACCACAAACAACAGGCCAGAAGCTCATGCTTCTGGCCTGTTGTCGTTGGCGGGTGAGTGCGGTCTCGTCAGCGCACTCTGAGGGCGCCCCTGATTGTCCCCATGACCGCGAGTTCGAGTTCCTCGCGGGACGCCGGCCGTCCGATGGTGGTGTGCGTGACGAGCACGCCGAGGACGAGATGAAATATGGCCTGCGCGTCGCCATCTGGATCGCGCGATGAGACGCAGCCGGATCGGCAACCGTGCGCGATGGCCTCGCGCAGCGGCGCGACGAGTTCGTCGGACGGCGTCTCGATCATGGCGGCGATGCACGCGTGAATGCGCTCAATCGGGCTCTGTCCAGACACGTGTCGCTACTACCGGCCCGCGGGCAGCAGCACGGCTTTGACGACATCTCCGCGTTGCGTCGCCGCGATGGCCTCGTTGATCTCGTCGAGCCCGAACGTGGTGATCAAGCGGTCGACGGGTAGCGCACCGCTGCGGTACAGGTCGATGAGCGTCGGGATGAATCGGCGTGGCACCGCCTGGCCTTCGACGACGCCGCAGAGGGTCTGACCCTTGCCGACGAGCTTCGCGAGGTCGACCTGGATCGGGGTGCTCAGGCCCTGGAGGCCGACGACGGCGCAGACGCCGGGCGACGCCAGGCTGGCGATCGCGGCGCGCGCGGATTCCGGTTTGCCGATGCAGTCGACGGCGTAGTCGACGCCGGACCGGACGGCGCTTCGGGCGTAGGCGGGATCGACGGCGTCGGTGGCGCCCAACGACACCGCGAGCTCCCGCCGTTGCGGTTTGGGGTCCACGGCGATGATCCGTTCGCAGCCGGCCACCTTCGCGGCCATGATGGCCGACAGCCCCACCGAGCCCGCGGCGAACACCGCGATCGATGAACCCGGCTCGGGGCGCAGCGCGTTCAGTACCGTGCCCGCGCCGGTCTGGACGCCGCAACCGAGGGGAGCGAGTACGTCGAACGGCACGTCCTTCGGGACGCGTACCACGGTGTGAGCAACGGCGAGAGCGTATGTGGCGAAAGAGGATTGGCCGCAGAAGCGGGCATGCACCGGCGTGGTGCCGATCCGCATGCCACCGCTGCCGTCGAGCCGGGCGCCGGTGAGGTTGAGCATGTTGGACCGCGAGCAGTACGCCATCCGGTCGCGTCTGCAGTTGGTGCACTCGCCGCACCACGCGTAGCTGAGCACGACGTGATCGCCGGGCAGGAGGTCCGCCACGTCGGCCCCGACGGCCTCGATGACGCCCGCGCCTTCATGGCCGAGAACCATCGGAAGTTGTTGGGGCTGCGCCATTCCGGCGATCACGAGGTCGCTGTGACAGATGCCGACCGCCTCGATACGCACGAGAACCTCGTCGGGGCGCGGACTTTCGAGCTCGACCTGGGTGACCTCGAACGGTTGGCCCGGTGCGCGCAGGACAGCGGCGTCGGCGGTGCGGGCCGGTTCGCACGAGACGAACTCGGGATCGCGTGGCCGCTCGGTGGTGGCCATCCGAGTCAGGTAGAAGTAGCCGGCCCGGCTCTGCCCCGGCGCTTCCATCGCCCCGATGAGGATGGTGTCGGAGATCTTCCGGAAATGATCCGCCATCGGCAGGTCGTGGTAGGTCATCGTGGCGGTTGCGCTGCCGCGGTAGTCCGCCAGCCGCAGGCTCGCGCCGCCGAAGATGGGGTTCACGAAACGGCGTCCCGCGTCGTCGAAGCAGACGATCGGTGCGACGTCATCGGCGGCGCCGAAGGACTTGCCGGCCCACTTGATCGCCTCCAGCTGCGCTTCGGCGGGGTGGCCCAGGCCGAACACGCCGCCCGCCCATTCGCCGAGCACATCGTCGACGTCGACGGCGGACGCGTCGTCGTACAACGCGTCGAGCTGGTCGAGCGTCGGGGCGACGCCGCGGTCGATCAGGTCCTGGAATCGATCGGTGAGGTTCATCGGCGGCCTTTCTTGGCGTGCTGTGGATGGTGGCCGATCGGGCCGAAGTAGGAACAATAGTGTTCCTGGAACAGGGCTGTGTCAAGATTGAGATATGACGACCGTGACGCGGCCTTTCCGTGGTGTGAACGCCGATCAGCGCGTGCAGGACCGTCGGAATCGCCTGATCGCGGCGGGCCTGGACGAAGTCGCGGAGGTGGGCGTCGCCGGATTGCGGATGAACACCGTCTGCCGGCGGGCGCGGCTCAGCCAGCGGTACTTCTACGAGCATTTCGCGAACCGTGACGAACTGCTCGCCGCCCTGTTCGACGACGTGATGCGGGACGTTTTCACGCAGACGCTGGCGGCCGTGGACGCCTGCGGGCCCGACATCGTCGAGCGGGCGAGCGCCGCGCTGGCCGTGTTCTACGACGTCATCATCAGCGATGTACCCAGGGCGCGGTTGTACGCCGAATCCGCCGGCGTCGCGGCCGTCGCGGCACGGAAGAGGGTGGCGACCGATCAGTATGTCGCGTTCGTGACCGAGCAGGTGGCCGCCGTCGTCGGCCCCATGGACGACCGGACGACCGGCCGTCTGGCCATGGCGACACGGGTACTCGTCGGCGGCCAGGTGGACGCCGCGGTCGCGCTCGCTGCCGGCGACGTCGTCATTTCCCGCGCGGACTACATCGCGCTGTGCGCGCGCATGCTCAGCGACGCCATCGCGGCCGCGGCGGGCTGACTCAGCGCGCCCGCTTCGTGGGGGCGTAGGTCTCCAGATAGGCGGTACTCATCCGTCGCACTTCGTCGATGACGACCTCGTCGCCGGTCGGCGACTGTCGGAAGGCGACGTCGAGAAGTCGGTTGCCGGCCTCGAAGGTCAGCAGCACGACCAGGACCGGTGTGTCCGGATGCAACAGCTCGCGCTCGATGAGGTACCGCCAGAACTGTTCGGCCCACGCTTCGTCGGCGGCGCGGGCGGATTCACCGACGGCAGACGTGCGTTCGACGAACCACAGCGCGATCAGGCTGCGGTGCTCACGGAAGTAGTCGACCATGGTGTCGATCAGCACGTTGATGGCGCCGCGCAGGGTGCGGGCGCGGCTGCGCTCGAGCGCAGCCGTCAGGATGTCGTCGATCGCGGCGATATGCCGTTGCACGAGTTCGGCTTCGAGCTGATGACGGTCCGCGAAGTAGTGGTAGACCGACGCGGTCGGGATGCCGGCCAGCTCGCCGACGGCTTTGAGCGTGGCGGCCGCGTAGCCCTGCTCGCTGAGCAGCGTTTCGGCCGCGTCGAGGAGCGCCTGTGTGCGCTCCACGCCGCGGCGTTGAACTGCTGCCGGACGGGACCGGCCGGCGCTTGAAGGCGATGTACTGGGCATTGTTCGAGAGCTTAACCACTCGTGTCGTCGACGTGCTTCCGAGTATCGCGTGGACACGGTGCCGGATGGCAACGGTCTCGGAAAAGGCTATGCGACGAGCGCCGTTTCGGTTCGTGCGTGCGCGCTATGGCGGTCCAGGGTGCGATAACCGTAGTAGTACACCGTCATCTGAGCGGCCCAGGTGGTCAGCGCCAGGATGTAGAAGATCGTGTGGTGCTGATCGTCGCCGGGGATGCGGTAGAAGTCGTAGATTCCGGCGATCGCAGCCGCCGCAATGGTCACGGCGGCAACGGATATCGCGTTGCCGTGTGCGCCGACCTGCCACAGTCGCCAGGCGAAATAGAACAGGAACAGCGTCGTCAGGACATTCATGACCACGTAGAAGATGGCTCCGGCGACGCCGAGGTCCTCGGCGAACAACGACATCACGAGTCCACCGATGATCGCGAGCCCGAAAACACCGATGTCGACGGCAATCGACGGCTTGTACCCGTGCGTGACCTTCATGAGGCCGAGAACCAGGATCACGGTGATGCCGACAGATCGGGAGAAGGCGTCGAGGAAGAACGCCGCGTGGTACATCGGGCTGCTCTCATTCGCGCCGACCAGTCCGTACACCAGGAAGTTGGTGCCCGACGACGCGACGATGATCCACTCGAGGCCCAGCAGGTAATTCTGGTAGTTGCGAATGAACTTGAAGCCGTAGGTGAAACCGGCGACGATCATGAAGATGTCGGCGAGCGCGTACAGCGCGGTCTTCAGATCCATGACCAGCTCCTCTAGTGCGCGCCGACGGGAAGTTCGGCGGTCGGCGTGCCGACCCGCTCCAGCGCGGAGTAGAACAGTGCCGGTTCGGCCCATTCCTCGGGCGTGAAAACGCCGGCACGGCTGCCGGATTCGAGCGCCACCACCATGAACGCCGCGCAGGCGGTGCCCGTGGCGGCCGCCATGTCGGTGAACAGATACGTGCCGGGGCCCGCGACCGGCGTACGACGGCTGGCGACGGTGGGGATGCCGTCCTTGAGTCCGGTCACCTCCACCTTCAGTCCCGATTTGTACGGGAAGGTATGGCCCGCTGCAGCTTTGGCGAGGAACGTGAGCAGCTCGAGGCGCGTCGACTCACCGGTATGCACCAGGTCCCACATTCCCGACAGACCGTGGCGCCAGCCTGCGACACTGCCCACTCCGCCGGTGAGCAGCGATTCCATGAAGTCGATGGCCTTCTCGACGGGCATCTGGCCCTTCTGCACGGCCAGGCCGACGCCCCGGACCAGGCCGTTGTAGGGCGCCGGATCCAGGCCGCCGAAGCAACGAATGTTCTTGGCATCGGGGTACTTCCGCGGCAGCGTCACGGGTTCGGGATGGGCCGTCTCGTGCACCAACGTCAGGCCCAGCCCACCGCCCAGGTCCGTCCACCGGGTCTCCAGCCACGACTGGTGCATCACCGGTCCGCCGTTCTCCCACGTCATGCAGGGACCCGCGGCGACGCGCAGCATGTGGTCGAGCACCGCGCGACCGATCGAACCGCGCTCGTCGCCCACCACCCAGTAGACGTCGATGTTCTCGACGGTGTCCAGTTCGGCCGCCGCATCGGCGGCCAAGACGTTGGTGATACCGGGCGAGGCGCCGCAGCCGATGTACATCGGAACACCGGCCGCCTTGGCCGCATCGCCCAGAGTCAGTGCGTGCAAGGTGCTTTCGATGTCGTCATCGAAATCGAGGTACGGCACCCCGGCTGCCAGACAGGCTTCCATCACCGGACCTGCGGTGCGGTTGTACGGGCCGGCGCCGAGCACGACGAGTGCCGCGCCGTCGATGGCGGTCTGCAGGCCGTCGCGGTCATACAGATCGAGCCGGGCGGCCGTCGCCAGCCCACTCGGCAGCTTCTTGATCAGCGGCTCGAGCAGTTCCGGCCGGATGTCGTAGAGCGCGAGCTCCCAATCGCCCGCGGCCACGGCGAATCGTTCGATGGCCAGGCGACACATCTCACCGGCCGCGCCGATGAAGACGACCCGCCGTCGGGTGTTGGCCATGATCTTCTCCTTCTGAGGGGTCATCTCGCATCGACAGAAATCAATATCGAATTGAGATCGAGTTTAGGTTTCGCGTGGATGCACTGTCAATGCCCCTCGTGACGTGCGCTTTCGGCGCTAGGCTGCCGGTCATGTCGCCGAGGGCTGCGTCCGCCGAGAGTCTGGCGCGTCGCCGACGGGTCCTCACGGTGGCCGCCAGGATCGGCTCTGTCGTCGCCGCCTTCCTCGGGACGCTGTCGATGTTCGCCGGTGAGGCGGGCGTCTGGATCGGCGCCCTCGCCGTTCTGTGCGCCCCGGTCTACCTCGTGATCCCCCGGTTGTACCGGTTCGGGGAGCTCATCGCGCCGCTGACCTTCATCGCCATCGCGTACTTCCTGACCACTCTCGTGACCACCTATGTGGGACGGGGGTCCGGCCAGCAGTTGTACTTCCTGGTCGCCGCCTCGCTCGTGGTGCTGGTCCTCGGCATCGAGCACATCGTGGTGGCATCGGTGGTGGCGGCGGTGGGCGCGGGCCTCATCATCGCGCTGCAGTACCTCGTGCCGATGGACACCGGGGCGCAACCGCAGTGGGTCACGACCGTCGGATTCCTCATCTCGGTGATCTCGTCATGGGTGCTGGTGGTTGCGACCATCTGGTACGCGATGCGCGAAATAGACCGTGCGGAAACCGCTTTGGCCGCCGAATACGAACGGTCCGAGTCGCTGCTGGCCAACATTCTGCCGGCGAAGATCGCGCAGCGACTGAAGGATCCGCACCGGGACGTCATCGCCGACCGCTACGACGACGCCTCGGTGCTGTTCGCCGACATCGCCGGATTCACCCAGCGCGCAAGCGATACCACGCCGACCGAGTTGGTCCGGTTCCTCGATGGCCTCTACACCGACCTCGACACCCTGGTGGACCGCCATGGCCTGGAGAAGATCAAGACGAGCGGCGACTCCTACATGATCGTCAGCGGGGTTCCCGAGCCGCGGCCCGACCATCTGGAGGCGCTGGCTGACCTGGCTCTCGACATGGTCGGCGCAGTGGCCGAGCTGACGGACCCCAACGGGCGGCGGGTGCCACTGCGCATCGGGCTGGCGGCCGGACCGGTGGTCGCGGGTGTGGTGGGCGCACGCAAGTTCTTCTACGACGTGTGGGGCGACGCGGTCAACGTCGCCGCCCGCATGGAAACCACCGATGTCGAGGGCCGAATCCAGGTGCCGCACAACGTCTATGAGCGGCTCAAGGACGCATTCGTGCTGGAGGAGCGGGGTGCCGTCGAGGTCAAGGGCAAGGGGGTCATGCAGACCTGGTATCTGATGGGGCGAATGTCGTCAGGTACGCGGTGAGCATGCGCCGGCCCTCGTCCATGGTGGCGTCATCGCCCTTGGGGGAGCGCTGGAACGCCACGTCGAAGAGCCGATCACCGACCTCGAACATCAACTGGACGGCGAACAACGGGGTCGCTGCGGTGATGAGTTCGTGCTCGATGAGGAAGTGCCACAGCTTTTCTGCCCAGGATTCGTCGAACAACCCGCCCAGCTCGGACAGTGTCGCGCTGCGGCCCGCGAACCACAGCTGCACGAATCCGGGATTCTCCCGGAAGTAGGCGAGCAGTGGGTCGATCATCGCGTCGACGCCGTCGCGCAGCGTCCGGATCTTGTTGCCGTACAGCGATGCCGCGAAGCGCTCGTCGATGACCGGGATGTGGCGCCGCACGAGCTCGGCCTCGACCTGCCCCCGGTCCGCGAAGTAGTGGTAGAGCGACGCCGTCGGGATGCCGGCATGCTCGCCGATCGCCTTGAGAGTGGCTGCGGCATAACCCTGTTCGGCGAGGATCGTCTCGGCGGAATCGAGGATCGCCTGGGTGCGTTCGATGCCGCGGCGCTGCACCGCGGTGCGAACAGCCGGCTGGCTCACCGACGAAGACTCGATCACGAATCGAGATTCTACCAGCGGCCTATGCGGCGGCCCGCTCCAATTCGTCGAGCGCCTCGCGTGAATAGACCGCCAGGCGCTGCAGGTGCGGCATGGTGTCCCGGCAGCCGACGAAGCCGAGGATGACCTTGTCGGTGTAGCCGACCAGGGTGATGTTCAGTCCGTAGCCGTCGCACAGGAAAGAGACCGGAGCGATCAATTCCAGCTGCGCGCCACCGAGGTACAGCGGTTCTCTGGTCAGGACCACGTTGGACACCGTGAGGTTGAACAACGGCGGAATCTTGGTGAGCGCACCGGTTTTCTGCCCGATCGTCAGTGGCAGCAGCCCCATCAACGTGTAGTGGTTCAGGGCATTCGGTGACATCGCGAGCAGTTCCTTCTTGCCGCGCGTGGTCGAGGCGTTGATCACTGCCAGCCGCTGCAACGGGTCCGATTCTGTTGTCGCCAAAGGGCAGACGAAGCCCGCGGCCGCATTCAAGGTGTCCTCGTCGCGCTCCCAGCCCACCGGCACCGAGGCGGTCAGTGTCTGCTCGGGCAGCTCGCCCTGCTCGTCGAGGTAGCGGCGCAGCGCCGCGCCACACACGGCGAGTGTCACGTCGTTGACGGTTGTCTCGGTGGCCTTGGCGATGGCCTTGAGGCGGCCCAGTTCGAGCACCTCGACCGCGAGCCGGCGCTGCGGCGTGAGGGTGGCGTTGAACGGCGCGCGCGGCGTGCCCAGCGTGGCGCCGACGTGGCTGTTGTCGCCGCCGATCATGCCGACCAGGCTCTTCACCAACTCGGCAGAACCCGCGACGCCGTCCGTCGTCCGGTTCCACAGCTCGTAGGCGACCGACGCGACCCGGTTCCGGTCGGGCACCTCGGCCTTCGGTCCGGCCTCGGACAGCGGCACGTAGCGGTCCGGCTCGGTGCTCAACCACTTCTTGATGGTGTTGATCGCGCCCATGCCGTCCACCGCACAGTGGTGGGCCTTGAAGTACATGGCGAAGCGACCGTCGGACAGGCCCTCGATGAAGTGCGCTTCCCACAGTGGCCGGCGCATGTCGAGCGGGTGCGCGTGCAGCCGGGCGACCAGGGTGCCCAGATCGGCCTCGCTCCCCGGATACGGCAGCGCTGACAGCCGGACGTGGTACTCCGGGTCCGGGCGGACCTCGCGCCACTCGGGCAGCAGGCCGTCGACGACGGCGCTGTCGAACGGGAACGGCAGGAACGACAGCTCGGCGAATGCGTTGTACAGGGTGCGGACGTAGTTCGGCCCGGCGCCGTCGGGCAGTCGGAACGTCAGCAGGGCGCCGATGTGCATGGGCGTCCGGTCGGACTCCATCCGGTAGAACATCGTGTCGACAGCACTCAGCAACCGCATGGCAGCACTATGTCAGGCTCACCAGCTGGAATGCGGCGAAATCCGCGAGCAAGTCCACGCCCGACGCGAATTCCCGGTCCCGGTCGAACCGGGCGAGAAAAGGTGCGCACGCAACCACTTCCGGGAGCGCGGAATCTTCCAGTTCGGCCTGCCGGGCGGCGATGTCGGCGGACTTTCCGCTGCCGAAGGTGGGGCCGGCGGACACCTCGCGCAGCAGCATCCCGACGACGGCGGCCACCAGGACACGGGTGAGTCGCACGGCGAGCTCGGGGCCGGCGCCGGCCCGATGCAGGATCGACAGGAGAGCCTCGACGGGCGCGAGTCCGGCGAGCGTCGACATCTGCCGGGTCAGCACGAGCGTCGCGGCCTCCGGGTGGGCGAGGGTCACGCGCCGGAACTCGTAGGCGAGGGCCCGCAGGTCGGTCCGCAACTCGCCGGTGGGCGCCGGTGGTCGCAGCTGCCCGAGCAGATGTTCGGCGACGGCGTCCAGCAGATCGTCCTTGTCGGCGACATGATGGTAGAGGCTCTTGGCGTCGACGCCGAGCAGACGGCTGACGGACCGCATGCTGACCGCGGCGATGCCGTCCTGGTCGATGACGGTCAGTGCCGCTTCCCGAATCGTCGATCGCGTCAGCTGTGCCAGCGCCTTTGGCGGCCGTCCGCGGCGGGGAGTCGGGGTGGCCGCGTTCATGGCCTCATTCTGGCCCAGAGCCTTGCAAATTTCCACACCGTGGGATTATCGTCGAGTTAATCCCACGGTGTGGAAATACTTTGCAGTTCGAGGAGGACGCCATGACGCACCGCTTCGCCATCCCTTCCGTCGAGGTATTGCAGGCGCGCGAAAAGCTCGTCCTCGACCACTTCCACGACGAGGTCCGACAGGACTGGGACGACGTGCTCGCGACCTTCCCGCATCCGCACTACGAGATCATCCCGACGCTCACCGTCCATGACGGTGACGCCGATGTGCGTGGCTACTACCACGACACCCGCGTCGCGTTTCCCGACCAGGATCACGAGATCATCGCGCTGCGACACAGCGCTGATGCCGTGATCGTCGAATTCTGGCTCCTCGGAACGCATCTCGGACCGCTCGGCGGTATCCCGGCCACGGGTTCGCGGCACCGCACCCGGATGACGGCCTATTTCGTGTTCGACGAGAACGAGAACCTGGTCGCCGAACGCATCTACTTCGACACGCTGACGATGCTGAAACAGCTTGTGGGAGGCCTGAATCTGCGTGATCCGCGAAACTGGCCCACCGTCATCCGCGGACTGCGGGGGCTGCTGGGCATGTCCAGCCAACCCGATGCCCGGCTCGTCGAGACGGCCCCGGCTGACCTGACATGAGGGTCCACCACCTCAACTGCGGCACCATGCATCCGCGGTTCGTGCCCGACGGATTGGTCTGCCACGTACTGCTTGTCGAAACGCCGGGCGGTCTCGTGCTCGTCGACTCCGGGCTGGGCCTACGGGATGCCGAGTCGCCGGGCAGTCGCTTCGGTCCCGCGCGCTTCTACGTCCGCCCGGTGTTCGATCCTCGGGAAGCCGCGGTCCACCAGGTCCGCCGGCTCGGGTTCGAGCCCAGCGACGTGCGGCACATTGTGGTGACGCACTTCGACGCGGACCATGTGGGAGGTCTCGCTGACTTCCCTTGGGCGCAAGTGCATCTCACCAACGCCGAGGCATTCGCGGCACTGCACCCGAAGACGCTCGTGGAGAAACAGCGGTACCTGCCGGCCGGTCACGCGCACGGCCCAGTGTTGGTCGAGCACTCGCCTGCGGCCTCGGAGTCGTGGCGCGGGTTCCCCGGCGCCAAAGAGTTGGCCGAGATCGCTGACGGCATCGTCTTGATCAGCCTGCCGGGGCATACTCGCGGGCACGCCGCGGTCGCGGTCGACGCCGGGGACCGCTGGATCCTGCACGCCGGCGACAGCTTCTACCATCGTGGCCAGCTCGACGGCAGCAATACCGCGCCGTGGGCCCTGCGTCTGATGGAACGCTCAGTTGCCTTCGACTGGGCGAAGGTGCAGGCCAATCATCAACGGCTGAGCGAACTTTGGGCTTCGGATGAACCTGATATGTCCCTCGTCAACGCCCATGATCCGCAGCTGCTGCGGCAAGCGGTCGGCGGCTAGGCCGGTTGGGCGTCGCGATCGGCGCTTGCTCTCTCGCCTAGCGCGCAGTGACCTAGCCGCCACTTCGCGGCTCGCCCTCTGGCATGCCGGAAAGTTCGGAGCGATAGATCCGTTGCCTTTCGCGAACGTATGTTCGATACGATGTGTTATGGGAATCGCACCGGATCTCAAAGCTCTCCTCGACCACCTGCGCGGCGTGGTCATTTCCGAAGACATCACCGGGGATGCCGCACTTGGTGTGCTGCGGACGCTACTGACACTGCGTGGCGTGATCGATCATCTGGCAGCGATGCTGACCGGGGTGCTGGATCGCCGCGGGGTGGCGGCGGCGCAGGGCCGGACGTCGCGGGAGTTGTTGATGGCGTTGGGGTGTGCGCCATCGGTGGCCGAGCGCTTTATCCGGGTATCGGGCGCCTTGCCGGCGTTACCCACGCTCACGGCCCATGCCGCCGACGGTGCGATCTCCGGGGAGCATGTCGATGCGATCGTCAAAGGCATCAACCACATCCAAGCCCGCGCACCCGGTGAGGTAGACGAAGAAGCCCGGTTCGCGCAGGTGACCGATCTGTTGGGGCAGTTCTTCTCCGGCGCCACCCCCGCCGACATCGACAAACGCGCGCGGCGTTTGGGCAACCGGGTCGCCGCCGCCGAAGGTGGCCTGCCGGCTGCGGAGGACCGGTCGATCAACACCGTCGAGCATCGCGTCACCTCCGATGGTCGGGTGCAGGTGCGCGCGGACTTGGACGTGGAGGTGGGCGCCAAGCTGGTCGCAGCGATCGAGGAACACTCGGCACCGCGGCCAGAACCCGACGGCACCCCCGACACCCGCACGGCGGGCAGGCGGCGGGCGGATGCGCTGGAAGCGGTGCTGGACATCGCCGCCCGCGGCGGCGACACCGCGTCCGCGCCGCGCACCCAGCTACTGGTGACGGTGCCCGCCGACACCCCCGACCTGGCGGCGTTGGAATTCATCGGATCGATCAGCACCATGACCCTGGAACGAATCTGCTGCGACACCACCGTCACCACGATCATCGTCGACGGCGAACACGTACCCCTCGATATGGGGCGCGAGAAGCGGCTGTTCCCGGCGCACCTGCGCAAAGCGCTGTATCTGCGGGATCAGTGCTGCATCAAATGCGGCGCACCACCCGGACGCACCCACGCCCACCACATCATCCACTGGACCCACCACGGTGAGACATCACTAGCCAACGGCTGCCTGCTGTGCCCGGCCTGCCACGCCAACGTCCACCACGACGGCTGGGACGTCGTCATGGGCCTGGACAAACACCCCTGGCTCGTCCCACCCGCGGCCGTCGACCCGCAACGAAAACCGATCCCCGCATACAACCGCCGCACCATGCGCCTCGACACAGCCGCATAACACCTAAAGCATTGCGCACCTTGACAACTACACAGTGTTAGCCGGGGTCAAGGTGGCCGGCGTGTACGGACGTAGCGGCCGCTGCCGGACGAATGTCGGCCACCAGAACCAGGGGCCCAGCAGTCGCACCAGACACGGCACGATGAACGACCGCACCACCAGGGTGTCGAGCAGCAGGCCGATGCAGACCGTCGACCCCATCTGGCCGATGGTCCGCAGATCACTGGACAGCATGGCCAGCATGGTGAACGCGAACACCAGGCCCGCGGAGGTCACGACGCCGCCAGTGCTGCCGAGGGCGCGGATGAGGCCGGTGTTCAGGCCGGCGTGGATTTCCTCCTTGAGCCGGGCGACCAGCAGCAGGTTGTAGTCCGAGCCGACGGCCACCAGCACGATGAAGGTCAGCGGCAGGATCAGCCAGTGCAGGGGTAGCCCGATCAGGTGCTGCCAGATCAGCACCGACAGCCCGAACGCGCCGGCGTAGGAGAACGCCACCGTGCCGGGAATCACCAAGGCGGCCACCAGGGATCGCGTGATGATCATCATGATCAGGAAGATCAGGACGAAGGCAGCGATGGCCGCGATCATCAGGTCGTTCTTGGCGTACAGCTGGATGTCCTTGTTGTTGGACCCGGATCCGCCGATGTAGATCTTCGACCCGGCCAGCGACGTCTCCTTGAGCGCGATCTTGATCGCGTCGGGGAACTGTTCGACGTGCTCGATGCCCTCGGGCCCCATCGCGTTGCCCTCGTGGATGACGATGAAGCGCGCAGCATGCCCATCGGGCGACATCATCAGTGACATACCGATTTTGATGTCGTCGTTGTCGAACGCTTCGCGGGGAATGTAGAAGAAGTCATCACTGCGCGACGCGTCGAAGTCGTTGCCGACGTTGATCATGTCGTCGAAGGTCTGGTCGGTATTCCGGTTCTGAATGTCGGTGGGGCCGTAGTTGTTCACGATGATCGCGAGCAACGCCTGATTGTCGGCGACCGTCTGGCGCAGCAGCGACACCATCTGCGGCATGAGGCTGTCGATCACCTCGAAGGATCCGACGGCCTTGCCGATGTCGGCCGCCAGGTTGTCGACCTTGTCGATCACGTCGAACAGCGACCGGAACGACCAGCACACCGGGATATCGAAACAGTGTGGTTCCCAATAGAAATACGCGCGGAGCGGGCGCATGAAATCGTCGAGGTTGGCGACCGCGTCGCGCATGTCGTTGGTGACCTGCTCCATGTCCTCGAGGGTCAGCACGGTGTTGTGCAGCTCGTCGGCGAGGGTCTGGGTCAGGTCGGCCGTCTTCTTCAGCACCTCGATGCTGTGCGCGGTGATCTTCGCCTGCTTCGCGGTGTTCTCGTTGTTGTGCTGGGTGAACGGCAGCTGCTGACCGTTGCCGCTGCCCTGTGTGGTGAAAAGGTAAGGAATGGAGGCGTGTTCGAGCGCCCGTCCCATGGGGCGGGTGATGCTCTGCACCATCGCCACACCGGGCAGACGGATCAGGGCCTTGGCCACCCGGTCCAGCGAGATGAAGTCGGCCGAGTTGCGCATGTCGTGGTCGGCTTGGACCATCAGCATCTCGCTGAACAGCTTGCTCTTGGGGAAGTGCCGGTCGGCGGCCTGAAATCCCTGGTTGGCCGGGGCATCTGGCGGCTGGTAGGTACGGTCGTCGTAGCTGACGCGGTAGGTGGGCACAAACACCGCGCCGACCGAGACGACCGCGACACTGGCGACGAGGATCGGCTTGGGCCAGCGCACCACGGCGGTGCCGATGCGCCGGTACAGCTTCGCCTTGACTTCCTGTTTCGGGTCGAAGAGCCCGAAGAGGCTGCCGACGCTGAGCAGGGCGGGTCCGATGGTCAGGGCGCCGGCGATGGTGATCAGCATGCTCACCGCGACGGCGGGGCCCATGGTGTGGAAATAGTTCAGCCGAGCGAACGTCAGACACGCGCAGGCGCCGGCGATGGTCAGACCCGAGCCGACGATGACATGCGAAACACCCTTGTAGGCGGTGTAATACGCGTCCTCACGACTTTGTCCGGCCAGGCGGGCCTCGTGATATCGGCCGATGAGGAAGATGCCGTAGTCGGTACCCGCGCCGAGGGTCAGCGAGATGACCATGTTGGTGGCGAACGACGACAGCGGGATGAAGCCGTAGTGCCCGATCGCCGAGATGACGCCCTTGACCGACAACATCAGCAGGATCACGCCGAAGAACGGCACCAGCATCGTGACGACGGAGCGGTAGACCAGCAACAGCATGAAGATGATCAGGAACATCGTCGCGATGGTGATGTTGTTCAGGCTGGAGTTGGCGATCTCGACGGTGTCGGCCGCCAGCGGTGCCGCACCACTGACGTAAACCTTCAGTCCGGCAGGCGGATTGGAGTCCTTGACGATCTTCCTGACGGCGTCGACCGAGTTGTTGGCCTCCATCTGACCGATGTCGCCGGCGAGGCGGAGCAGGACGTAGGCGGATTTGCCGTCGAGGCTTTGTGCGCCGGCGGCGGTGATCGGCTTGCCCCACGTGTCCATGACGTACTGGACGTGCGTGGTGTCGGCGTTGAGCGTGCGGACCAAACCCGCGTAGTAGTCGCGGTCCTGCTCGGTCAGGCCGCGATCGGCTTCCAGCACCAGCATCGTCAGGCTGGTGGAGGTCGACTCGTGGAATTCCTTGCCGATGGCCAGCATGGCCACCTGGGACGGCGCGTAGGTCGGCACCATCGGGCCGGCGAGTTCCTCGGCGACATCTTCGATCTTCGGCACGAAGGTATTGGTGACCACCGCGAGCAGGGCCCAGAAGACGATGATCGGAATCGCCAGCAGGCGAACCATTCTGGGGACGAAGGGGCGCTTTGCCGCGCTGTGCGCCGGGCGGGCGATCGGGGCGGTGTCGGTGTCGGTCACGCGGACTTCACCCGGCAGGCGACGTCGGCGTTGCCGTGCTCGTCGGACTGTTCGTCGCGGACAACGTCATTCACCTTCATCCGGCAGCCGACGGTGCCGCCGTGCACCTGGACCGAGATGCTGCCGGAGACGACGGTGAGGGTCGTGGTCTCGGTGTGCGACCACGGCAGTTCGGTGAGATCGACCTTGTGGGGGTGTCCGCTGATGTCGACGTACGAAAGCAGGCCGCCGGACCCGAGGGTGCCGAACACCTCGTAGGTGAGCGTCTTGGGGGTGAACTCCGGGGGCGCCTGCGGCGGGTTGACGGCCAGCACCGGTCCCGGCTCGGAGAATTCGTGGACCTTGACCATGCACAGCACGCCGACGCCGATCGCGATGAGGGCGATCAACGGCATCCAGGCTCGTGCGAGGAATCGTCGGGCGGTAGAGCGTTGGCTCACTCGATCACCTTTCGACGTCGGCGAGTTGTATATCAACTAACTTGAGATGAATCGGCGTAAACACTATCAGTGATTGGACACGCACGGCTTTCCACATATTCCGTGGAATAGAAAGACGAGGTGAGAGCGTCCAGCTAATTCCCAGAATCCACCAAGGTGACGTTTCCGAGCCGCTTTTTCAGCTTGATCACGCGGAAGATCTGGGTGGTCACATTGATGGACGAGATCATGGCGATGACCCCGAGAAAGGTGCGCTCCGAAGGGGTTGCGCCGTGGAGTTGCTCGAGACTGCCGAGCACGTAGAAACACCCCAGCGAAAAGATCGTCAGGGGAATTGCGAATGTCATCAACGTCCGCTGATTGTCGATCACCTGGGTGGCATATTCGAGCTCTTCAGCGGTCATCGGCTGGCGCTTGCGGACCTTCGTGAGCACCGTCTGCTTGGCCCGGACGTTTTCGGCGATCGGCAACTGCGGTTGTTTCCGCAGGCGCTGGATGTAGAAGAACATCACCGTCGCGGCGAACAGCAGTGTCAGCAGGGCGACGTCGGCCAGCTTGCCGAACAGGTGCCAGTCGGTGCCGAGGAAGTTCCAATCCATGGGGCACTCCTTTGCAGTTCGCAGATGGGTGGGACGTTACCTCAGCTAACTGGCAACACGCGGTGCTTGTCAACTCAGTTGATATAGGGTCTTGATGCTCGACCGCTCATGACACAGACTGGCCGTGATGACGCACGTGCAGACCGTCAGGGGCCCGGTGCCCGTCGACCGCCTCGGGGCCACGCTCATGCATGAGCACGTGTTCATCCTGAGCGACGAGATTCGGCAGAACTTCCCGGACTATCCGTCGCAGTGGGACGAGGACGCCCGCATCGCTGACGCGATAGACCAACTGCGCCAATGCAAATCGCGTGGCATCGACACCATCGTCGACCCGACGGTGATCGGATTGGGCCGGTACCTGCCCCGGATTCAGCGGGTCAATGAGCAGGTCGACATCAACATCGTTGTCGCGACCGGCATCTACACCTACAACGACGTGCCGTTCCAGTTCCTGCACACCGGACCCGGCCTGCTCTTCGACACCCCCGAGCCGATGGTCGAGCTGTTCGTCCGTGATATCCGGGAGGGCATCGGCGGTACCGGCGTGCGCGCGGCCTTCCTGAAATGCGCCATCGAGCATCAGGGACTGACGCCGGGCGTCGAGCGGGTCATGCGCGCCGTCGGCCAGGCCCACGTGCAGACCGGCGCGCCGATCACCGTGCACACCGACGTGCACAGCCGCTCCGGGCTCGTCGCGCAGAAAGTGCTGGGGGAGGAGGGCGTCGACCTCACGAAGGTGGTGATCGGGCACTCGGGCGACAGCACCGATCTCGATTACCTGTGCGCGCTCGCCGATGCCGGTTCGTATCTCGGCATGGACCGCTTCGGGCTCGACATCCTGCTGCCGTTCGAGCAGCGCGTCGACACCGTGGCGGAGCTCGCCAGACGCGGATACGCCGAGAAGATGGTGCTGGCGCATGACAGTTCGTGTTTCATCGACTGGTTCTCGCACGAGGGGAAACTGGCCGCGGTGCCCAACTGGAACTTGACGCACATCAGTGACGACGTGCTGCCCGCACTGCGCGAACGCGGCGTCACCGACCAACAGATCACCACCATGCTGGTCGACAATCCACGCCGGTATTTCGGCGGCGAGATCAGTTGAGCCGCAGCGGCATGCGTCTACTACTGATCTCCGACACCCACGTGCCCAAGCGCGCCCGCGACATGCCGGCGCGGGTCTGGGACGAAGTGGCCCGCGCCGACGTGGTGTTGCACGCCGGCGACTGGGTGGACGTCGCGCTGCTCGACGAACTCGAGCAGCGAGCGACACGGCTGGTCGCCTGCTGGGGCAACAACGATGGCGCGGAGCTGCGGGCCCGCCTGCCCGAGCGGGCCGACGTGACGCTTGAAGGCGTGCGGTTCACCGTCACGCACGAGACCGGCGCGTCGGCGGGACGCGACGCGCGCATGGCCCGGCTGTACCCCGACACCGACGTACTGGTGTTCGGGCACAGCCACATTCCGTGGGACAGCACCGCGACAACCGGACTGCGGCTGCTCAACCCCGGCTCGCCGACCGACCGCCGACGCCAGCCGCACTGCACCTACATGACGGCCTCGGTCGGCGATGGCACGTTGTCGGACGTAGTGCTGCATAAGCTCTGACCCGCGGGAAATTGACGCTAGGTTGGTCGGCATGGAGCAGAAGCCGCCCACCGATGCCATTGCCGCCGCCAACCGCGCTCACACCGCGACGCTCCCGTTCGCGGACACCCGGGACTTCGAGGATGCCGACCGCGGCTTCATCGCCGCCATGGAACCGTGCGTCGTCACCGCCGCCGACGGAAGAGTGGTGTGGGACAACGACTCCTACAACTTCCTGAACGGCGACGCCCCGGACAGCGTGCACCCCAGCCTGTGGCGGCAGTCCCAGTTGTGCGCCAAGCAGGGCCTCTACGAGGTGGTACCAGGCATCTACCAGGTCCGGGGCCTGGACCTGTCGAACATCAGCTTCATCGAGAGTGACACCGGCATCATCGTCATCGACCCGCTGATCTCCACGGAGACCGCCGCGGCGGCGCTGGCGCTGTACCGCGCGCACCGCGGTGACCGTGCGGTCCGGGCCGTCATCTACACGCACAGCCACGCCGACCACTTCGGCGGCGTGCTGGGCGTGACGTCGCAGGCCGAGGTCGACGCCGGCCACGTCGTGATCATCGCGCCGGAAGGCTTCACCGAGCACGCGGTGCAGGAAAACGTCTATGCCGGAACGGCAATGGCGCGCCGCGCCGGCTACATGTACGGAGCGGCGCTCGACCGTGGTCCACAGGGCCAGGTCGGCTGTGGTCTGGGGCAGGTCGGGTCGACGGGTGAGGTGGCACTGATCGTGCCGACGCTCGACATCAAGGTGACAGGCGAGACGCACACCATCGACGGCGTCGAGATCGAGTTCCAGATGGCGCCCGGCACCGAGGCGCCCGCCGAGATGCATTTCTATTTCCCGCAATTCCGCGCGCTGTGCATGGCCGAGAACGCCACCCACAACCTGCACAACCTGCTGACGCTGCGCGGCGCGCTGGTCCGTGACCCGCACGGCTGGGCGGGCTACCTGACCGAGGCCATCGACACCTTCTCCGGCCGCGCCGACGTGGTCTTCGCGTCGCACCACTGGCCGACGTGGGGGCAGGACAACATCGTCGAATACCTTTCGCTGCAACGGGATCTGTACGCCTACCTGCATGACCAGACGTTGCGCCAGCTCAACCAGGGCTACACCGGCATCGAGATCGCCGAGAGCTTCCAGATGCCACCGGCTTTGGAGAAGGCCTGGCACACACACGGTTACTACGGCTCGGTCAGTCACAACGTCAAGGCGGTCTACCAGCGCTACATGGGCTGGTTCGACGGCAATCCGGGCCGCCTCTGGCAGCACCCGCCGGCCGCGGCGGCGCCGCGCTACGTCGCGGCCATGGGCGGCATCGACCGGGTCGTCGAGCTGGCGCAGGCCGCGTTCGACGAAGGTGACTTCCGTTGGGCGGTAACCCTGTTGGACCACGCGATCTTCACCGACGAGCACCACGCCGCGGCCCGGTCGCTGTATGCGGACACGTTGGAGCAGATGGCCTACGGCGCCGAGAACGCCGTGTGGCGCAACTTCTTCCTGTCCGGTGCCACCGAGCTGCGGGTCGGGAACTTCGGTACCCCGACGCAGAGCTCGTCGCCGACGCTGCTCGCGCAGCTGACGCCGGAGCAGATGTTCGACACCTTCGCGATCAACATCAACGGTCCGCGGGCCTGGGAGCTGAACCTGGCCATCGACGTGACGTTCCGAGACGTCGCCACGAACTACCGGCTGAGCCTGCGCAACGGCGTGCTGGTGTACCGCAAGGTCGCCGCCGACCCGGACACCGTGCAGGCCACCGTCACGCTGGCGAACAAGTTGCGGCTCTTGGCGTTTGCCGCGGGTGACACCAGCTCGCCGGGTGTCGAGGTGGCCGGTGACGCCACCGCCCTGCCCACGCTGCTGGGCGCCATCGACCGGCCCGACCCGGCGTTCAACATCATCACGCCGTAGCCGGGCCGGCCGGCCGGTCAGACGGTCGGCACCCAGTTGCCGTGGAAGCCGGCCGGCACGCGGTGCGGCAGTTTGATGCTCGCGACGTCCTGCAGCGTCTGGGCGTCGAGGATCGCCAGCTCGCTGTGGTCGGTCGGGGCGTCGTAGACAAAGCCCATCAGCACGCCGTCGTCTTCTGCGGCGGTCGCCGACGACGGGTGAAAAACGAACTCGCCCAGCTCTTTCCCGGCACCGAAATGACGGGTCGCGGTATTGCCGGCGACGAAGTCGTGTTTGAGCAGCGTGTCACTGCCACTGACGCCCTCGGCGATCATCGGCGCGTAGCCGTAACGGTGACGCTTGCCGACCAGGCGTTCGTCGACGCGCGGGAACTCCTGGGGGTGGTCGTCCACGCGGTCCTCGAGCACCTTGCCGGCGCTGAGGTCGATGGTCCACCGGTCCAGGGTCGGCGGCCCTTCGTTGGGGCCGATGCGGTCTGTGTCGAACATCTTCGGGTGCCGCACCACGTCCAGGACGATCGTGTTGTCGTCGGGGGAGTCGTAGGCGTTCATCGGGTGGAAGACGTAGCACGGTTCGACGTCGAACCAGCGCACGTCGGCGTTCCCGCCGTCGCGGGGCATCACGCCGATGCGCGCCGGGTACTTGGGATTCCACGAGTACGGGAAGCGCCGATCACTCGATCTGAAGCTCGACTGGCGCGCGACGACGGGATCGGGAATCTTGACCCGGCCGATCACCGAGGACAACAGCAGTCGCGCCGGCAGTCGCAGTGCCTTTGGCACCACCATCTCGGTGATGGTCCGCGCGTCGAAGCTCACGGGCAGGTCGTAGAAGATGACGTGGCGCTCGGTCAGCGAGAAGTCGTGCATCATCGGGCTGCCGTGGACCTCGATGTCGACGGTGCGCCGGGCTCGGCCGTCGGTACCGATCACCGAGTACTGCACGGTGTTGCCGCGGGTGAAGCTGTACGAAACCGCATGCAGTTCACCGGTTTCCGGATCGCGCTTCGGGTGTGCGGTGTAGCCGCCGCTGAGGGTGCCGTCGAAATCGCACGCGCCGACGGTGTCCAGTTCGTCGGTCAGCTCATAACTCGCCCCGCCGCCTTCGACCAGTGCCAGGGTCTTGCCGGCGTGGCCCAGCACGTTGGTGTTGGCGCCGATGCCGAACGGACTACCGTGCCCGGGCGGCGTGCCCTCGCCGAGCGCCGCCGTGGTCAACGGCCCACGCACCCAACGATTGCGGTACCACTCGGCCTTGCCGTCGCGGAGGCGGATGCCGTGCACCATGCCGTCACCGAGGAACCAGTTGTAGAGCTCGGGGTCGATTTCGCCGATCGGGTTGGGGCCGTTGCGCAGATAGCGGCCGTCCAGGTAGTCCGGGATCGTGCCGGTCACGGACAGATCGGTCAGGGTGTACTCGTCGTGCAGTGGCGCGAAGGCGCCTTCCAGGTAGCGGTTGGTCATCCCAGAACCTCCATAACAGTGTTATTGGCCGCGGTTACTGGTATAACACTGTTATGAGAGGTCTGCAAGGGTGAGCGAAGAAATTCGTCGGCAATTGATCGAAGCCGGCATCGTGATACTCGAACGCGACGGTCTCCAGGCGCTGACGGTGCGAAAGCTCGCCGCCGAGGTGGGCACGTCGACCATGGTCGTGTACACCCACTTCGGTTCGATGACCGGTGTGGTCGACGCCCTGTCGGCCGAGATCTTCGCGCGGTTCGGTGCAGCGCTGGCAGCCATCCCGCATACCGATGACCCGGTGGCGGACTTCTTCTCGATGGGCGCCGCGTACCGCCGGTTCGCACTGAAGAATCCGCAGCACTATCAATTGATGTTCGGCACGACGGTCCCGGCGTCGTTGTCGAGCGTCCGCAGCGATCTGACGGTGACCGGCCATGCCACGTCGCGCGACGCGTCCTTCCAGACGCTCTGCGATTCCGTGCGCCGGATGGCCGAGGCCGGCCGCATCCGCGACGACGGCGAAGTCGCTGTCGCAGGCCGCATCTGGAGCATGTGCCACGGGGCGGTGATGCTCGAGATGGCCGGATTCTTCGGCGCGGAAGGCCACGGACTGCGGGATATTCTCACCCCGATGATCGTCGATTTCCTCGTCGGAATGGGCGACGAACGAGACCGTGCCAACGAGTCACTCGCCACCGCGGCCGCTGCGCTCGTGGCGAGCGGTCATCTGTGACCTAGGCGAAACCACCGTCGCGTGTGGTTTTGCTGGATTCTATCTTCGCCGGGTTCAAAATTGGCGAATAGCACCGGCCGGGGCGCCCAGTCGCAGGTAAGGTAGCGCCGTGACCACGGGTGCGGTGCGGGGCGGGGCCTTCCCTGACGCATCGTCGGCGGCGCAGGAAAAAGCATTGTCGGGAGGTGACGACCCAGTCGCGGAGCGTGACTTCCGGGCGGCCTTCGACGATCAGGGACGCGCTCTCCGGCTGGAACTCTGGCTCGTGATGCTGCTGGGAGTTGGCGCAGTACTCCTGTTTCACCGGTATTTGCTCAAGGTGCCGCCAGAGCTGCTGGCGTGGGGGCCGCTCCTGATTGTCGCCATCGGGATCCCTGCCCTCCTGCGCTGGGTGAGTGGGTCCAGCGGCCCCGTACGGCGGTGGTCTCAGGCACTGTTCGTGATTGCGGCCTATCTCGATATCGCGTGCATGATGGCCGTGCGCACCATCTGCTTGCAGCACGGCATGGACGTGCTGCCGATCATCGTTCCTGTCACCATCCTGATGAGCCTGGTGGTCGTGCAGATCCGGTTCGTGTTCATGGTTCCGGCCATGCTTCTGGGCCTGGTCGGCATCGTCGTCGCCGAATTGAGTCTGAACGCGGTCACCTCTTCGACATTGTTCCAGTTGATGGCGTCCGCCGGGATCGTCAGCGTGTCCCCGGCATCGGCCTATGAGTTGGAGAACAGCAGCCGCCACGCCTGGCTGCGCCAACGCGAGCTCGATGAGCTCACCCGCGTCGACAGTTTGACCGGTCTCCCCAACCGGCGATTTTTCGACGAAAGCCTGGACGCTGCAGTGGAATCTGCTGCCGCCGGGGACTCCGTCGTGCTCGCCATTCTCGATCTCGACGAGTTCAAAAGCCTCAATGACCGGCTGGGGCACATCGCCGGAGACGAATGTTTGGCGGCGGTCGGTGCACACCTGCGTGAGCAGATCGACACACGACATGAGTTTGCGGCCCGCTACGCCGGCGAAGAGTTCGTCGTGATGTGGCACGGCACCACACCGGAGAATGCGCGTCGACGTGCTGAACTGTTGCGCGAATCGATCGGCACGTTGCGCATCATGCGGTCGAATGACGGCGCCGTGGTCACGGCGTCCGCCGGGTCCGCCGAGATTCTCGTGCCGCCGGATGTGCGACCGCTGACCGCCGAGCGCCGGTCTGCGTTGATTCACAGGCTCATCGATCGTGCCGATCGTGCCCTGTATCAGGCGAAGGCCGCGGGCCGGAACCGAATTGTGCATGACCGCAACGAGAATCACAGTGCGGACACCCGCGTAACGGCACCGCTTGTCGCGGACAGGTCGCCCGGCCAACGTGCACTCCCGGAACTCCAGACAAAGACGTCCACACTGCGCTTTCTCAACCGGCAGGACGAAGCGGCGTTTCTCGGCATGTACGAGGTACAGGGCCGTCGCACCCGGCGGTTCATCATGATCGGTCTGCTGCTGGTGTGCGCATTCATCTTCGTGTTTCAGGAGCCGCTGCTCAAAATTCCCTCCGAGGCAGTGACTTTCGGCCGGCTCACCCTTGGTGTCGGTATCGCGCCCGCCGCAGTCGTCGCTCTGATCGGCGCGAGTTGGGTGCGGCTGCGCGCGTGGTCGGCACCGATCTACATCGGTGCGGTCGCTGTGATCCTGTCCGCCCAGATGTTCGAGCGGGCGATTCAGACGCCCAAAGGGTTCGATGTCGTCCCCTACCTGATGCCGGTGGCGGTGCTGTTGAGCCTGGCTGTCGTGCAGATCGTGTACCGGTTGCTGATGCCGTCGATGGTCACGCTCACCACAGGCATCATCATCGTCGAAATGGTCAGTCTGCCCATCACGAGCAACGAGTTCTTGACCATCTGCGCGACCATCCTCATGGTCTTCGTCTGCTTGCGCTTCGCGTACCTGCTGGAGCGCTCTCGGCGGCTCGATTGGAGCCGTTCACGGCTTCTCGAAGAGCTCAGCAGCACCGACCCCCTGACCGGCCTGCCCAACCGGAGAGCTTTCACAGCCGAGCTGCGCGAGCGACTGGTTTCCGGGGTTGCGCCGGCGGTGCTGCTGATCGACGTCGACTACTTCAAGCAGTACAACGACCGACTCGGACACCCGGCGGGTGACGCATGTCTGCGCACCGTCGCAGACCAATTGCGCAGTGCGACAGCCGAATGTGGCGGCTTCGCGGCTCGCCTCGGCGGCGAGGAGTTCGCCGTCGTTCTCGCCGGTGGTGCCGAAACCACGGATACGCCGGAGAGGGTTCGCATGGCCGTCACCGGCCGACGTCAGGGTGACGACGGCGATCGCCCTCGCGTCACGGCTTCTGCAGGGCTCGCAGCGTGGCCGGCTGGCGTAGCGGTCGATGATCCCGACACCGCCGCCTCGCAGTTGCTCAGCCGTGCGGACCGGGCGCTCTACGCGGCCAAGCACCTTGGCCGCAATCGGTTGGAAGTCGATGGCGTGAGCCCGAATTCCCCCGTTTAGGCGAAACCACCGTCGGCGCGCAGGATCGAGCCGGTGGTGAAGCTGGATGCGTCGGACATCAAAAACAGTGCAGCGCCGACGATTTCGCGAGGATCACCGGCGCGCTGCAGCGGCAGCGAGCGGAAGGCGCTCGACGGATCCGCACCCCACGCCTTGCTGATGTCGGTGAGGAACGGCCCGGCCATCAGGGTGTTGACCCGCACCGTCGGGCCAAACGCTTTCGCGAAACCCTCTGTGAGCGTGTTCAATCCGGCCTTGGCGGCCGCGTACGGCAGCATGTGGGCGTCGGGCCGCAGTGAGCCCGACGAACTGATGTTGATGATCGACCCGCCGCCGTCGGCCACCATCCGCTCGCCGATCAGTGCCGACAACCGGAACGGCCCCTTGAAGTTCAGATTCACCACAGCGTCGAACAGCTTCTCGGGCACCGAGTCCAGCGATTCGTACAACGGCGACATCCCGGCGTTGTTCACCAGCACGTCGACCTTGCCGAACGCGTCATAGGCGGCGTCCACCAAACCGTCCAACTCGTCCCAGCGGCCGACGTGCACCTGATGGGCCAGTGCGGCCCGGCCCGTCTCGGCGACGACCTCGGCAGCAGTGGCCTGACACGACTCCAGGTTCCGGCTGGCGATGATGACGTCGGCGCCGCAGTGGGCCGCCGCGAACGCCATCTCCCTGCCGAGTCCGCGGCTGCCTCCGGTGATCAGGACCACCCGGTCCGTGAGGTCGAACAGTTCGTCGGCGTACCCCATGGCGGCTCCTTCGGTGCTGGGGTGGCGTGTTGGTCCCCATGTTGTCACGGCGACCGTGGCGTAGTGGTCGTGCGCCATCGGCAGTGTTTCCCGCACGTTCACACGCCGTTACACTTATATATACGAGTACTGAAATCGTGCATAACTTGTATTGACAACTATGGCGATGTGCCGCACTGTTATTGCCATGCCAAATCAACGGAGCTACGACGTCGTTGTCGTAGGAGCTGGAATCGTCGGCCTTGCCCACGCCTATCACGCCCACCGTCGCGGACTGGCGGTCGCGGTGGTCGATCACGCCGCCGGTGTGGTCGGCGCGTCGGTGCAGAACTTCGGCCACGCGTGCATCACCGCGCAGAACGGTGTCGCGCTGGACTACGCCCGGGCCGGCCGGCAGCACTGGCTCGGTCTGTCCCGGCAGGCCGGGTTCTGGTCGAAGCAGGCGGGCACCTACTGCGTCGCCCGCCACGAGGACGAACTGGCCGTCATGCGTGAATTCGTCGACGTCCGGCCCAGCGGTGACGTGCACCTGCTCAGCCGCCGGCAGCTGCTCGACCGCGTGCCGGTGCGCGATCCGCGCGTAGTCGGGGGCATGTACCTGCCCAATGACCTTCAGGTCGACCCGCGAACGGCGGTGCCATCCATCGCGCGGTGGCTGGAATCGCAGGGCGTCGACTTCCATTGGCGTACCGCGGCTTCCGGCTTCGAACCGGGCCTCGTGCACACCTCGCGCGGGCCGATACATACCGAGACCACCTTCATCGCCGTCAACTACGACATCGACCGGCTCTTTCCCGAACTGGCTGAGCGCGACGGATTGCTGCGCTGCCGGCTGCACATGATCCGGGCCAGGCTGCCGCTGGCGGTCACGCTCCCCGCGCCGCTGTTCACCGGTTGGTCGTTGCTGCGGTACTCAGGTTTCGAGGACCTGCCCAGCGTCGGGGCCGTCGCACAGCGACTGCGGGACGAGCACCCCGAGGCGGTGGACATCGACCTGCACCTGATGTTCACGCTGCAGCCCGACGGCTCGCTGTTGATCGGCGACACCCACATCCGGGAAGTCGCAGCGGCGCCGTTCCAGTCTGAGCAGGGCTTCGACATCCTGCTCAGCCAAACCCGAAAACTGTTCGGCATCAACGACATCGAAGTCAGAGAACGGTGGCAGGGCGTCTACAGCTCGGCCCCAGGGCAGGAGTTCCTCATCGAGGAGCCGGTGGAACGCACCCATGTCGTGACGGTCACCACCGGGATCGGCATGACGACCGGCCTGGGCCTGGCGGCCGCCGTCGTCGACCGGGTGCTGTCGCCGAGCGGCATCCCGGCAACCGTCTGAACCACACCAAACATCAACCACCACAAAGGAAAAGGACGCGAAAGTGGAAAGTCAATCAGCACCCGGAATCAGCCTGGTCGTGTTCGACATGGCCGGCACGACAGTCGAGGACACCGGCCTGGTACAGCAATCGTTCCTGGCCGCCGACAGTCATGCCGGTCTGTCGAAGACCGACTCGGACCGCGAAGAGATGCTGCGCTACGTCGCCGACACCATGGGGCAGTCGAAGATCGTCGTGTTCCGCCACCTCAGCCGCGGGAACGAAGAGCAAGCGCAAGCGGCAAACAAGGAGTTCGAGCGCTGTTACGCCCAGTTGGTCGCAGACGGCAACTGTAGCCCCATCCCGCAGGCCGAACATGTCATTACATCTTTGCGGTCCCGCGGTATCAAGGTAGCGCTGACCACCGGCTTCGCCCGGGAAACCCAGCAGGCCATCATCGATGCGCTGGGTTGGCAGGACCTCGCCGACGCAGTGCTCTGCCCCGCTCCCGGCGTCCGCGGGCGGCCCTACCCCGACATGGCGCTCGCAGCCCTCATGCAGACCGAGACCGACTCGGTGCAATCGATGGTGGTCGTCGGCGACACCTCGTCGGACGTCATCACCGGCCTGCGCGCCGGAGCACGCGCTTCGGTCGGCGTGCTGACCGGCGCGCACAACGCCGCGCAGCTGTCCGCTGCCGGCGCCACCCACGTCCTGGACAGCGTGGCCGACCTGCCCGGTTTGGTGGCAACCCTGGGCTGATCCGACCACGCACTCCGCGGTGGTCGGGCGCCGCACCCTCGGCCCCGGCCACCCCCGCTCTTCTCACTCTAACCTCTCGCGCTCTCGCGCCAAAACCCTTGCCTTGCCGACGATCTCGATGGCGCTTTGACGCCTCCGGTCGGCCCCTCTTCTTTTCCGCGCTCCCTTACCCCGCATCCAGTGGAAGTGAACAGCCATGTCGCACACCCTGCTGTCCAAGTCGCGCACCACCAATCCGAAGTACCAACGCTGGCGTATCCGCATCTTTGCCATCACCTGGATCGCCTGTGCCGGTTTCTATTTCACCCGTCAGACGTTCTCCGTCGCCAAGCTCGGCATTCTCGAAGACCCCGTCCTGCACCTCCATCTGACCAAGAGCGTCATGGCCAACCTCGACGCCGCGTATCTCACGGCCTACGCCGTCGGCCAATTCGTCTGGGGTCAGGTCTCCGACCGGTTCGGCCCGCGCGTGGTCGTGCTCGGCGGCCTGGCCATCTCGGCGGTCGCTACCCTGTTCATGGGTCTGCTGCCGGCCGTGGTCTTCCTGTTGCCGTTGATGATCGTGCAAGGCCTGGCTCAATCGACGGGCTGGTCGGGCACGTTGAGCAACATGTCCCAGTTCTTCTCCGTCGGGGAACGTGGCCACGTCCTGGGGCTGTGGAGCACCAACTACGCCTTCGGCGGCCTCGTCGCCGCGCCGGTCGTCGGCTGGTTCGCCTACGACCTGTTCGGCAGCTGGCGCGCGGCGTTCTTCAGTGGTGCGGCCATCGTCGCTGCGGTGTTCGTCCTGTTCTTCATCTTCCAGCGCAACAGCCCTGCCGATGTCGGCCTGCCGCCTATCGAGGAGTACCGGGCGGCCGAGGATTCCGTGGAGGGGGTCGAGCTCGACGCCGCCGCTGCGGACGAGGCCATCGCCGAGCCCAGCTCGTCGTGGCGCGAGTCCCTGGCTGTCGTGCTGAAGGATCAAATGGTGAGAACCCTTGGGGCAGCGTACTTTCTGCTCAAGCCGGCGCGCTACGCCATCCTGCTGTGGGGCCCGGTGATCGTCGCCGAACAGCTGCACGACGGTGACAAGTTCACCGCGGTGACCGTCCCGGTGGCGTTCGGCATCGCCGGCGTCATCGCCCCGATCCTGCTGGGCCGCGTCTCGGACAAGGTGTTCAAGGCCCGCCGGGTGCCGGCGAGCGTGATCAGCCTGGCCGTGCTGGTTGTGGTGCTCATGCTGTTCGGGCCGCTGACCGCGACGGGCAATGTGTGGATCATGGTCGGCGTCCTCGGCCTGATCGGCCTGACCGTCTATGGCGCCGATGCCATGATCTCGTGTATCGCGGCCGTCGACTTCGGTACGTCCAAGCACGCGGGCACGGCGACGGGCATCATCAACGGCTGCGGCTCGGTCGGCGCCATCCTCGGTGGCCTGCTGCCGGGTTACCTGGGCACCTCGGCACTGTTCTACGGCTTCGCCGGGGCCGCGTTCATCGCCATGCTGCTGTTGATTCCCTACTGGAACCGGATGCCGGTGGCCGACTAGCCACCTGTGCGCGATCCCCCGCGAGTTCGCTTGCGGGGGATCGTTCGTCAGGCGCGGACGTCGATGGTGCGGGCGTTGACGATGCTGAAGGCCACCACGTCGGGCCGGTAACGGTCGTCGGAATATTCGAACGCCACCCCGAACTGATCGCGTGAGGTACGACGCTCACGCAACAGGGGACTGCCCCGCTCGAGGTGCATGTTCTCGGCGTCGATGTCGTCGGCGGCGACAGCGTCCAGCATGTGCTCCATGGCGTCCCACTGCACACCACGGTCGGTGAGATAGTCCGTGATGGATCCGGAGTCGGTGTCGAATTCGAACAGCAGCGAACCCACCGCGTCGGTGAAACTGCTCCGCTCGATCATCACGGGTTCACCGTCGAGCAGTCGCACGCGCAGCACTTCGACGACGAAGTCGTCGGTGGTCAGGCTCAGCGCGGTGGCCGCGGTCTCGCCGGCGCGTCGGCGCGAGATCTCCAGGGTTCGGCTCCCTGCGGTGCGGCCGTTGCGTTCGGCCCACTGGGTGAACGGTGTGAACGTGTCCAGCGTCTGGCGGACGTCGTGGCTGCGGACGGTGGCCGGCTTGCCCCGCGAAATGCGGATCAGGCCTTCGTTTTTCAGCGTCGCGAGGGCCTGGCGGACCGGACCTCGGGATACGTCGAACTCCGCGCACAGTGCGCTCTCGGCGGGCAGTGACTCACCGATCTGGTACTCGTGCCGCGTGATCCGCTGCCGCAGCACGGCCGCGACGTGCTCATGGCGCGACCGGGAGCCGACCATCGGTGTACCGCCTCTCGGTGTCTTGTCATGACAACTTAGCTGCATAGTATTGCCCGTCAGCGCACAACCGCTGTGGAGGAAACCGCTATGCAACTGCTTCTGATCCGTCATGCCCTGCCGCTGCGCAACGAGCCCGGTGAGGGCGCCGACCCCGACCTCTCCGAGGAAGGCATCGCGCAGGCCGACCGGCTGCCGGACGCGCTCAAGCGGTTCCCGATCACGCGGCTCATCAGCAGCCCGCAGAAGCGCGCCATCCAGACCGGCCAGCCGGTGGCTGATGCGCTCGGGCTGCCCATCGAGATCGACGACCGGCTCGCCGAGTACGACCGCGACATGGCGCAGTACATCCCCATCGAGCAGATCGCGGCCGAGCATCCCGAGGAGATGGCCCGGCTCATGACCGGCCACCTGCCCAGCAGCGTCGACGAGGAGGCGTTCCTCGCCCGCATCACCGAGGCCGTCACCGACATCGCGAGCGAGGCCGAGGCCGAGGACACCGTCGTGATCTTCAGCCACGGCGGCGTGATCAACGGACTGCTGCACGACATCGTGCCGACCGAGCGCATCCTGTCGTTCCAGGTCGACTACACCGGCATCACCCGGCTGCTGGCCTCGCGCAGCGGCCGGCTGGCGGTCGCCGGCGTCAACAGCGTCGAACACGTGTGGGATCTGCTGCCGCGAAATCAGCGGTGGTAGACAGATCGGGTGGGATCTCTCGACGGCCTTGATCTGACCGCCCTCGACGCGCACCTGCGCGACATCGGGGTGACCCGAGCCGGCGAGCTGCGCGCCGAATTGATCGCCGGTGGCCGGTCGAATCTGACGTTCCTGGTGTTCGACGACGCCGCCAAGTGGGTGTTGCGCCGGCCGCCGCTGCACGGCCTGACGCCGTCGGCGCACGACATGGCCCGCGAGTACAAAGTCGTTGCGGCGCTTGAGGGTACAACGGTGCCGGTGGCGCATCCGGTGACGATGCGGGACGACGACTCGGTACTCGGTGCGCCGTTCCAGATGGTCGAATTCGTGCCCGGCCGGGTTGTGCGGTACTCGGCAGAGCTCGACGCGCTGGGCGATCAGCAGACCATCGACGCCTGTGTCGACGCGCTGATCAAGGTGCTGGCCGACCTGCACGCCCTGGACCCGGAAGCGGTCGGGCTGGGGGATTTCGGGAAGGCCAACGGGTACCTGGAACGGCAGGTGCGGCGGTGGGGTTCGCAGTGGGACCTGGTGCGGTTGCCGGACGATCCGCGCGACGACGATGTGCGCCGGCTGCACGCCCTGCTGGCCGAGAAGCTGCCGCCGCAGAGCCGCAGCGCCATCGTGCACGGCGACTACCGCATCGACAACACCATGCTCGACGCCGTCGACGCGACCAGGGTGCGCGCGGTGCTGGACTGGGAGATGTCGACACTGGGCGACCCGCTGTCGGACGCCGCGCTGATGTGCGTCTACCGGCACCCGATGTTCTCGATGGTGCATTCCGACGCGGCGTGGTCCTCGGACAAGATCCCGCCGATGGACCAGCTCGCCCAGAAGTACTCCGTGGCGGCCGGGCAGCCTCTCGATCACTGGGATTTTTACCTGGCGCTCGCGTACTTCAAGCTGGCGATCATCGCCGCCGGCATCGACTTCCGCGCCCGCATGGCCGCCGGCGAAGCCGGCCACGACGACCCCGTCGGCGAGGCCGTCGCGCCGCTCATCGCCGCCGGACTAGCAGTCCTTTCTTAGCGCGAGCGCGCGTGCCTTTCTTACCGCGAGCGTCCGTGTCTGCACGCAACACGCCGGGGTCCTCGTGCAAAAACGTCGCGCTCGCAGCTGACGAGCGCGACGTTATTGTGCATTGCGGGCGGCGTGTCGGGTGCAGACACGCACGCTCGCGGGGGGATCGGAACTAGAGCTACAACCCGGCCTTCAAGTTCTTCCGTGCGGCGAGCCGCAGCTGCAGAATGCGGATGCTCGCGACCGCGAAGGTCAGCAGACCACCCGCGACGGCCGAGAGCAGGATCGCCACACCCTTTTGCATGGTCAGCTGCCAGCCGAAAAGCCGCAGCGTGACGTCGTCGCCGTTCTGCAGGATGAACACCAGCAGCAGGATCAGGATCAGGAAACCGAGGACCAGCGCCGACCACAATGCCGCGGTGCGGGTGAACTTCACCGCGGATTCGGGTGTCTTGGGTTTCTTGGCCGGGGCCGAGTCCGGCTTGGGCGACTTGGGCGCCGGCGGTTCGGCGGGCACAGCTGCCGGCTTGGACGTCGACTCCGACGGGTCTGGGGAAGTCGCGTGGTCGCTACTCATAGGCACCATCTTGACGGTTCTGCGGGCCGGATGCCGGGAACTGCGGCACCAATTTTCGAATAACGCTAGGGTCGGCCTGAGTGCACGACGCCGAAAGGATGTTCGGGTGGCGCGAATTCTGACCGCTCTGGCGGTACTGCTGGCTGCCCTGTTGACGGGCTGCGGCAGTGCCAATCCCCTCGGTGGGGGCAGCATCTCCGGCGATCTCAAGTCGATCGTGGTGGGGTCCGCCGACTTCCCCGAGTCGAAGATCATCGCCGAGATCTATGCGCAGGCGTTGGCGGCCAACGGCTTTACCGTGGGCCGGCAGTTCGGCATCGGCAGCCGCGAGACGTACGTCCCTGCGGTGAAGGATCATTCGATCGATCTGATCCCCGAGTACACGGGCAACCTGCTGCAGTACTTCGACCCGAAGACCAGAGCCACCGCCGCCGACGATGTCGAATTGGCGCTCGCGCGAGTGCTTCCGGGTGATCTGTCGATCCTGACTCCCTCGCCGGCCGAAGACACCGACACCGTCGCCGTGTCGGCCGAGACGGCGAAGAAGTGGAACCTCAAGACCATCGCTGATCTGGCCCAGCACTCGGCCCAGGTGAAATTCGGTGCCCCGTCGGAGTTTCTGCAGCGGACCGAAGGCCTTCCCGGCTTGAAAGCCAAGTACGGCCTCGATATCGCACCGGCCAACTTCATCGCCATCAGCGACGGCGGGGGACCGGCCACCGTACGGGCACTGGTCGACGGAACCGTCACCGCGGCAGACATTTTCAGCACCTCGCCGGCCATCGTCCAGAACAACCTGGTGGTGCTCGAGGATCCGAAGCACAACTTCCTGGCCGCCAACGTGGTGCCGCTGGTGGCGTCGCAGAAGAAGTCCGATCTGCTCAAGACGGTGCTCGACGGCGTCAGTGCGAAACTCACGACGAAAGCGCTCATCGAGATGAACACCGCGGTCTCCGGGAATAACGGCGTCGACGCCGACCAGGCTGCGAAAAAATGGGTCCAGGACAACGGATTCGACAAGCCGGTGGGCCGATGATCACGTTCGACAAGGTCACCAAGAGCTACGGCAGCGCCGTTGCTGTCGATGAACTGACCCTCGAGATCGCCGAGGGGACGCTGTCGGTGTTCGTCGGGCCGTCCGGGTGCGGCAAGACCACCTCAATGCGGATGATCAACCGGATGATCGACCCGACCTCCGGAACCCTGACCGTCGACGGTGCCAACGTCGCCACCGTCGACCCGGTGCGGCTGCGCCTCGGCATCGGGTACGTGCTGCAGAGCGCCGGGCTCATGCCACACCTCAAAGTGGTGGACAACGTCGCCACGGTGCCGGTACTCAAAGGCGAATCACGGCGCAGTGCACGGAAAAAGGCGCTGGGCGTGTTGGAGCGGGTCGGACTCGACGTCAAGCTCGCCGACCGCTACCCGGCCCAGCTGTCGGGCGGGCAGCAGCAGCGCGTCGGGGTGGCCCGGGCGCTGGCCGCCGACCCACCCATCCTGTTGATGGACGAGCCGTTCAGCGCGGTGGACCCCGTCGTCCGCGAAGACCTGCAGGCCGAAATCCTGCGGTTGCAAAGCGATCTGCGCAAGACCATCGTCTTCGTCACCCACGACATCGATGAGGCCGTCAAACTCGGCGACCGCGTCGCGGTGTTCGGGCCCGGTGGCACGCTGCAGCAGTACGACGCGCCGCAGCGGCTGCTGTCCAACCCGGCCAACGCATTCGTCGCGGGTTTCGTCGGTGCCGACCGCGGCTACCGCGGCCTGCAGTTCCGGGACGCCGACGGACTCAAGCTCCGCGACATCCGCACCGTCGCCGAACCGGCGGTCGACGCGCTCGATCTCACCGACGGCCAATGGGCCCTGGTGGTCAACGCCGACGGCACGCCGTACGCGTGGATCAACGCCCACGGCGTGGGTCTGCACCGGCACGGAAAGTCCTTGTACGACAGCACCATCGCCGGTGGCTCGCTGTTCCGGCCGGACGGCACGCTGCGGCTGGCGCTCGATTCGGCCCTGTCATCCCCGTCGGGTCTGGGGGTCGCGGTCGATGAGCGGGGCCGCGTCGCCGGCGGCGTGAGCCTCGACGATGTGCTGGCAATCATCAAGAGCCGTAAGGGCGAGCAGTGCGATACCTGCTGAATCACCTGGAAGGCGCGTGGCTGCTCACGCAGATACACCTACGCCTGGCCCTGCTGCCGCTGCTCATCGGCGTGCTGATCGCCGTACCGCTGGGCGCCTACGTGCGGCAGCGGCCGCGGCTGCGCCGGTTCAGCACCATCACCGCCAGCATCGTCTTCACCATCCCGTCGCTGGCGCTGTTCGTGGTGCTGCCGCTGATCATCCCGACGCGGATTCTCGACGAGGCCAACGTCCTGGTCGCCCTGACCCTCTACACCGTCGCCCTGCTGATGCGGACGGTGCCCGAGGCGCTTGACGCGGTGCCCGCCGACACCCGGGAAGCGGCCACGGCCATGGGCTACCGGCCGCGTACCCGGTTCTTGAGAGTCGAACTGCCGCTGTCGATTCCGGTCCTCACGGCAGGCATGCGCGTGGTCGCCGTCACCAACATCTCGATGGTGTCGGTAGGTTCGGTGATCGGCATCGGCGGGCTGGGCACCTGGTTCACCGAGGGGTATCAGGCCGACAAGAGCGACCAGATCATCGCCGGCATCATCGCGATCTTCGTGCTGGCGGTGATCGTCGACCTCGTCATCCTGAGCGTCGGACGCCTGGCCACCCCCTGGACCCGGGCGAAGGCGCCGGCATGAACTTCCTGCACCAGGCCCTCGCCTACATCTTCACCGCGGCCAACTGGACCGGCCCGGCGGGACTGGGCATGCGGATGCTGGAGCACCTGGAGTACACCGGTATCGCGGTGCTCTGCAGTGCGCTCGTCGCCATTCCGGTGGGCATGTACGTCGGACACACCGGTCGCGGTACGGCCCTGGTGGTCGGCGGCGTCAACGCCCTGCGCGCCCTGCCCACCCTCGGCGTCCTGCTGCTCGGCGTCCTGCTGTGGGGGCTGGGCCTGGTGCCGCCGACTGTCGCGCTGATGCTGCTGGGCATCCCGCCCCTCCTGGCCGGGACCTATGCCGGGATCGCCAACGTCGATCCGGTGGTGGTCGACGCCGCCCGCGCCATGGGCATGACCGAGCGCCAGGTGCTGCTGCGCACCGAGGTGCCCAACGCCATGCCGCTCATCGTCGGCGGGCTGCGGACCGCGACGCTGCAAGTGGTGGCGACCGCGACCGTCGCCGCGTACGCCAGCCTGGGCGGGCTGGGCCGGTTCCTGATCGACGGCATCAAGGTGCGCCAGTTCTATCTCGCCCTCGTCGGCGCCCTGCTGGTGGCAGCTCTCGCGCTGGCGCTCGATGCCGCCTTGGCGTTGGCTGTGCGGGTCTCGCGGCCGGGCCCGGCCGGAGTTGCAATCGTGACTGCGAAGCCGGGCCTTCGTCGCCTACGGTAGACGGGTGAGCGCAGACCAGTCCGATGTCACCGAACCCGCCTGGCCCGCGATTCTGACCTGGCGCGCGCAGGATGTGTCGCGCATGGAGTCGGTCCGGGTCCAGTTGTCCGGCAACAGGATCAAGGCCTACGGCCGGATCGTGGCCGCTGCCACCGAGATTCATCCCGCATTCAGCGCGTCGTATGACCTGGTCACCGACGAGAGCGGCGCAACCAAACGGCTGTCTCTCACCGTCACCCTCGCGCAGCGTGAACGGCAGCTGTCCATCGCGCGTGACGAAGAGAACATGTGGCTGGTGCAGGACCACCAGAACCAGGCCCGGCGCGCCGCCTACAACGGTGCCCTGGACGTCGACGTCGTCTTCAGCCCGTTCTTCAACGCGCTGCCCATCCGGCGTACCGGCCTGCACAACCGCACCGCGTCGGTGTCGCTGCCCGTCGTCTACGTCCGGGTGCCGGATCTGACGGTGGAAGCCGTCACCATCGGCTACACCAGTGCCGGCCCGGGCAAGCCGATCAAGCTGGACTCGCCCGTCGCGGACACCTCGATCACCGTCGACGACGACGGCTTCATCCTCGGCTACCCCGGACTGGCAGAGCGGATCTGATCACGCCGCCGGCGCGGCCCAACGCGGCCAGTTCTTCGCGCCAGCCCTCTTCTCCGATGGTCGTCGCGAGGATCTGCGGGCGCCGGAAGCTGTCGTAACGGACCCGCGCGGCGTGGCCGCTCTCCACGAGCTCGGCCACCGACTGTGCCTCGACCAGTGACGAACGGGCCTGGCTGAGCAGCTCCATCGCCCGGTCGAGCATTGTCGTCAGCTCCGTGGCGTTGGCCTCGCACATGGCCCGGACCAGGTCGGGTGCGGTGGCGGCAACCCGGGTGCCGCCCCGGAACGAACCCGCGGCGAGGGCGAATGCCAGCGGAACCTCACCCGCAGTCGCGGCGAGGGCCTCGGCCAGCAGGTGCGGCAGATGCGAGATCGCGGCGGCCGCGGCGTCGTGTTCGTCGGAGCGCGCGGGCACGATCACCGCGCGGCAGTCCAGCGCCAGATGCATCACCTGGGCCCACACCTGCGGGTCGACGTGGTCGTCCACGCTCACCACCCATGGTGCCCCGGCGAACAGATCGCGGGTGCCCGCCGCCCAGCCGGAATGTGCGGTGCCGGCCATCGGGTGGCCGCCGACGAATCGGTCGAGCAGCCCGTGCTCCTGAACTTGTTGCAGCACATTGCCTTTGACGCTCACCACGTCGGTGAGCGGGCAGTCCGGGGCGGTGTCGCGGATGTGCTCGAGCATGATCGGCAGCGCGGGCACCGGCACCGCCAGCACGATGAGCGCGTCGCTCGCCGCAGCGCGCTTCAGCGCGGCGCCGAGGTCCTCGGTCGCGTCGAAGCCGTCGGCCGTCGCCGCCCGGACCGCATCGATCGAGCGGTTGTATCCGAACACCTCGCGGCCCGCGGCCTGTCCGGCCCTCATCAGCGATCCGCCGATGAGTCCCATACCGAGCACACACACCGGAGTTGTCACCTTCCAAGGTTTGCACACGGCCCCGGTCGGGTACATATGGGACCGCTGGTCAAGTGGCAGAGTGCGGACTAGCGTTATCCGCATGGGAGTACAGCGCGCGCAGGCACAGCAGCAGGTTGCCGATCTCCCCGACGGCTTCGGAGTCGCGGTCGTCCGGGAGGACGGCGCATGGCGTTGCGTCCCGCTGAAACGGGCCGCGCTGGTCGACCTGGCAGCCGCCGAGACCGAACTTCGCGAACTACGTTCCGCCGGCGCGGTTTTCGGCCTCCTGAACGTCGACGACGAGTTCTTCGTCATCGTCCGCCCGGCCCCCTCGGGTGCCCGGCTGCTGCTCTCGGATGCTACCGCGGCGCTGGACTACGACATCGCGGCCGACGTGCTGGAGAAGCTGGACGCCGACCTCAGCCTGGAAGAGCTCGAAGAGGACGATCCGTTCGAGGAAGGCGACCTCGGGCTGCTGGCCGATCTGGGTCTGCCCGAGGCGGTGCTCGGCGTGATCCTCGCCGACGACGAGTACGCCGACGAACAACTCAGCCGCATCGCCCAGGAGATGGGCTTCAACGACGAACTCGTGGCGGTATTGGACAAGCTGGGGCGGTGAGCTCCGCTAACTGTGGCCCGATTGTCGGCTCCGCCGACGAACGGCTGATCCGCGTTGCCCTGGAGGCCGCCGAACTCGCCGGTGCCGACGACGTGCCGATCGGAGCGGTGGTCTTTTCGGCCGACGGGGTGGAGCTGGCTCGGGCCGCCAATGCCCGCGAATCCCTGGGTGACCCGACCGCGCACGCGGAAATCCTGGCGTTGCGCGCGGCTGCCGCGGTCCACGGCGACGGCTGGCGGCTGGAAGGCGCGACGCTGGCCGTCACCGTCGAGCCGTGCACCATGTGCGCCGGCGCGCTGGTGATGTCCCGGGTGGCCCGCGTGGTGTTCGGGGCGTGGGAACCCAAGACCGGCGCCGTCGGCTCGCTGTGGGACGTGGTGCGCGACCGGCGGCTGACCCACCGGCCCGAAGTTCGCGGCGGGGTCCTGGAGGCCGAGTGCGCGGCGCTCATGGAGGGGTTCTTCGCCCGGCAGCGCTGATTTCCAGGATTCCTCGCTGCCACATCAGAGAAGTACGTGAGTTCAGTCGAATGGGCGATCAACCTGTTGCGACTGAAACCAGGGACTTGTCGCAGCGGGAAAAGGTGCCTGGTTTCAGTCAAAGTGGCTTCGAGCGTCCAGCGAGTGAAGCTACGGACTTTCTGGCCCGAGGCCCGTGCGGGTAGTCCCAAAGGCACCCAACTAGAGCTCAGGTCACGGACGCAAGCCTGGTTTCGGCGTCACGCGACCAGCGATTAGGGACTGGGGCCCGGGTTCGGTAAGCTGCCACACGGTGGCGTGTCCGAGCGGCCTAAGGAGCACGCCTCGAAAGCGTGTGTGGGGTAACCCCCCACCGAGGGTTCAAATCCCTCCGCCACCGCCATGGAGCCCCTCACCTGTCACCGCAGGTGAGGGGCTTTTTTGCGACCTGCAGGAGCCCGCCCGCTGAGATCCGGGAAACACAAAGGCCAGGCACCCATCTCGGGTGCCTGGCCTATGTGATCAGGAACTAGCGGCCGAAGGTGAAGGCCGAGCCGCCGTCGACGTTGGAGCCGCCGACCGGGGTCGCGACGCCGGCGCCGGAGTTGGTGCCGGCCTGAACGCCGTCGGGGCCGATCTCGCCGGAGGTGCCGGTGTTGAAGCCGCTGCCGCCGACCGGGGTGTTGACGGCTGCGCCGCCGCCGGTACCGCCACCGAACGTCGGGATGAAGTCGGCCGGGGCGGGCGCGGCGAACTCGTTGGCGGCGCCGGCGTTGAAGCCGCTGCCACCGAACGGCGTGTTCACACCCGCGCCGCCGCCGGCGTTGGCGCCGCCACCGAAGTTCGGGATGAAGTCAGCCGGGTTGGGCACGTTGAAATCGGTGGACGCACCGGTGTTGAAGTTGCTGCCGCCGAGCGGGGTGTTGATCGCCGCGCCGGTGTTGGTGTCGAAGCCCGCACCACCGAAGCCGGCGTCGGTGCCCGTCGCGGTGTTGAACTCGCCACCGCCGAGCGGGGTGTTCACACCGGCGCCGCCGCCCGCGTTGCTGGAGGCATCGAAGGGGTGCCAGAAGGGGTTCTCCACGCCGAAGCCGGCGCCGCCACCGGCGTTGCCGTTGCCGATCGGGGTAGCGACCGCGGCGCCGGTTTCACCGGAAACCTCGTCGTCGGCCCAAGCCGGGGCCGCGACGGCGAGCGGGACCAGCGCCAGGGCCGATGCCGCAGCAAATCCGATCAAACGTCCTGAGTTGCGCATTAGTGATACTCCAATCATGGTTCTCTCGCGTGTGGCCAGGTGAACCTACTGGGTCGTACTCGGTTCCTCCGACCACTACCCTCGTATCGCCGGCCACGGCGCATCCGTTACAGCAGTGAACCAGCTGGTTAACACGCCATGATTTGCTGTCAGTCTCGATTTGATCACTCGTACTGTGAATATGCTGGCAGTTGACGCTTGCGCCGGTCTTGCTGGCGGGCGGCCCGCTAGTCGTCGAGCAAAACCGCGGCCTCGTACCAGTGGCACAGCAGCAACGCCATCTCGACATCCAGCCGGTCGTCGCCGAGCGGCCGTCCCCGCCGTTCCAGCGCCCGCCCGACGCGGTACTTGACGGTGTTGAAATGCACCACCAACTCGTCGGCCGCGGCTGTGTAGCTACCGCCGTGTCGCAGGAACACCTGCAAGGTCTCCCGCAGCCGGGCGTCATTGGCACCGGTCCCGGCCAGTGGCCCGAGGACCGTGTGGACGAACTCCCGGGCGTCATCCTGGTTCTCGCCCAGCAGCGCGGCTGCGGCAAAGCCCGGGTCATCGGCCGCGGTGACACCTGTCAGGTCCGCCGTCACCGCGACACTGTGCGCGCGCAGGGCCTGCCGGTGCGACCGGCGGAAGCCGTCGACGCCCGGCAGCGGGGTGCCGACGGCGACGGCAGGGGCGCTCGGCTGGGAGTCCGTGAACTGTCGCAGCTGTGCGGACGCGCCGTCCGCGGTGGCGCCCGACAACGGCAGCCAGCCCCAGCCGGTCCGCTGATCGGCGGCCAGGAACAGCGGACTTCCCTGCGTGCCGAGATGATCGGCAGCCGCGCGCAGGAACTGTTCGAGTCGGGCCAGCGCGTCGTCGTGCCCGGTGACCTGGCCACTACCCGCGGGCCACCACAGCACCACGGCCAGATGATGGCGGCGCATCGGATAGCGGATCGCGGCCGTGACGGCTTCGGGGTCGGAGTCGTTGCCGGACAACACTTCCCGCACCCGCAGCGCCTGTGTGCTGTTGCGGTTGGCGAGCCAGCGGTCGCGCTCGTCCTCGTAGACCGTGACGACCTGCTGTGAAATCCAGTCGATGTAGCGGAACGTCACCGACGTCATGCGCTCGTAGATGGCCAGGCAGGTCTGGGGCGCGAACCCGGCGCGGTTGATCTCCTCGGCCGCGACGTCGAGCACGAGCGCGTGGCCGATGCGGTAGGCACGCGTGAGGGCGTTCATCGGTACCCCGCGCTGCGCGAGCCGGCGCGCGTACTCGAGGGCAGCGGTGGGCGCTTCGATGTTTTCCAGAGATATGTCGTAGCGCAGCGCGTGGAAGATGGTCTCGACATTGCCGCCGACACTGGCGCGGAGCAGTTCGATGATCTCGGGGTCGCCGCGCAGTTCGGTGATATCGCTGGCCAGACGGTGCCCGACGGAGCGCGCGACCTCGGCCTGGCGCGCGATGAGGCGGGTCATGATCGTGGTGTTGGCCTCGCTGACCGCCGGATCCATGTGCCGACTGTAGAGCCAGAGTTTGTGTCGAGCGTACAAATCGGCCGACAAAGTTGATCGGCGCACGACGGAGTGGTGCACACCACAAACTCCTACTTTTATGACATGAACCTCGCCACCCTGCCCGACCGTCGCGCTGCCGCGGCGCCCCACGCGCCGGCCGTCGCGGACGACCAGACCGACCTCGACAACGCCGCATTTCTCGATGCCGTTCAGCGCGCCGCCGGGGCGCTGCATCAGCGCGGTGTGCGCACCGGCGACGTCGTCGGCATCATGCTCCCGAACCGCGCGGCCTTCGTCGTCGCGCTGTTCGCCACCTGGCGGCTCGGCGCCGTCGCGACGCCCATCAGCCCGACCCTGGTACCCGCCGAAGTCGCCTACCAGGTGACCGACGCCGGCGCGGCCGTGCTCGTCGTCGACCGTGACGTCGACTCCGACGTCACCGTGCTGCACGTCGACGACATGGATGGCGAGCCCCGCACCGCCGATCCCGTGGCCGGCAACGACGATGACCTGGCCCTGCTGATCTACACCAGCGGCACGACCGGACGGCCCAAGGGCGTCATGCTCGACAACGCCAACCTGAATGCCATGTGCGCCATGGTGATCGAGGGCTTCGAGCTGACCGACGCCGACCACAGCCTGCTCATCCTGCCGCTGTTCCACGTGAACGGCATCGTCGTCAGCGTGCTGTCGCCGCTGCTCGCGGGTGGTCGCACCACCATCGCCGGCCGGTTCAACCCGGCGACCTTCTTCGCCCGACTGGAATCCAGCCGCGCCACCTACTTCTCCGCGGTGCCAACCATTTACACCATGCTGCTGGGCCTGCCGCCCGAGGTGCAGCCCGACACCTCCGCGGTGCGGTTCGCCGTGTGTGGCGCCGCGCCGGCCAGCATCGAACTGCTGGAGGGTTTCGAAAAGCGTTACGGCATCCCACTGATCGAGGGCTACGGACTGTCCGAGGGATCGTGCGCCAGCACCGGCAACCCGCTGAACGGGCCCCGCAAGGTCGGCACCGTCGGAATTCCGTTGCCGGGTCAGGAGATTCGCATCGTCGACCTCGCCGGCGCCGAAGTGCCCCAGGGGGAACTCGGCGAGGTGGTGATCAAGGGACCCAACGTGATGCGCGGCTACCTGAACCGTCCCGAGGAGACCGAGAAGACCCTCAAGGATGGCTGGCTGCACACCGGCGACGTCGGCCGGTTCGACGAGGACGGGTACTTGGTCCTGGTCGACAGGGCCAAGGACATGATCATCCGCGGCGGCGAGAACATCTACCCCAAAGAGATCGAGACCGTCGTACACCAGGTCGCCGGCGTCGCCGAGGCCGCGGTGGTCGGACGCGCAAGCGGGCTCTACGGCGAAGAGCCCGTACTGTTCGTCTCCGCGCATCCGGGGGCCGAACTCGACGTCGACAACATCACCGCGCACCTGCAGGCGTCACTGTCGAAATACAAACTGCCCGTGGATATCACGGTCCTGGAGACGCTGCCGAAGAACCCCGTCGGCAAGATCGACAAGCCGTCCCTGCGCAAAACCCTCACCGCCGCCGATCCGCGAATCTAGCCTGATACCAGCAAAGGAGCTCACCTCATGGGATTCATCGAACCGACCTTGCCCAAGGTCGACCTGGAAGAGTTTCTCCGCATGCCGCTGCAGGAGCGGCTCCGCATCATGTGCCTCAAGTGGGTGGACGAAGGGTACGGCGCACCGCGCATGATCCACGTCCTCTACATCCTCAAACTCACGGTCTTCTACGCCATCGGTGGTGTCACGATCGCGACCGCGACATCACACCTGCCGGCGTTCTGGCACGTCTCGCAGTGGTGGGACCAGCCGATCGTGTACCAGAAGGTGATCCTGTGGACGGTCCTGCTGGAACTCGTCGGATTCGCCGGCTCCTGGGGACCGCTGGCCGGCAAGACCAAGCCGATGACGGGCGGGTTCCGATTCTGGGCCAAGCCCAACACCATTCGGCTGCGGCCGTGGAAGGCGGTGCCGTTCACGAACGGCGACCGGCGAACCTGGTTCGACATCGTCGTGTACGTCGCCCTGATGGCCACCGTGCTCATCGCCTTGGTGCTGCCCGGCGTGCCCAGTGAATCGCTGTCGAAAGCGTTGCCCGACAACACCTCCGGACTGGTCAACCCAGCGCTGTTCATTGCACCGATCATCCTGTTCGTGCTGATCGGCCTGCGGGACAAGACGATCTTCCTCGCCGGCCGTGGCGAGCAGTACCTGCCGGCGCTGATCTTCTTCGCCACGCTGCCGTTCGTCAACATGATCATCGCCGGCAAGCTGCTGATCGGCACCGTCTGGATCTGGGCCGGGGTCTCGAAATTCGGCCTGCACTTCACCAACGTCATTCCGCCGATGGTGAGCAACAGCCCCGCCATCCCGTTCAAGTGGCTCAAGCGGGCCCACTACCGCAACTTCCCCGAGGACCTGCGGCCGTCGCACCTGGCCACCTTCATGGCGCACGGGCCGGGCAGCATCGTGGAAATCGCTGCGCCGCTGGCACTTCTGTTCTCGCCGTGGCCGTGGCTGTCCATCGCGGCCGCCGCCATCATGGTCAGCTTCCACCTGTTCATCATCTCGACGTTCCCGCTGGCGGTACCGGTGGAATGGAACGTGCTGTTCGCGTACGCCACCATCTTCCTGTTCCTGGGCTTCCCCAACGGGGACGGCTACGCGGTGTGGGACATGAACCCGGGCTGGCTGGCCATCGTGCTCGCCGCGGCGCTGTCGTTCTTCCCGATCCTGGGTAACCTGCGCCCCGACCTCGTGTCGTTCCTGCCGGCCATGCGCCAGTACGCCGGCAACTGGGCGTCGGCGGTGTGGACCTTCACACCCGGTGCCGAGCAGAAGCTCAACCGCGTCACCCGGTCGTCGCCCAACTCGGCCGACCAGTACGTCGCCTTCGGATGGGACCCGCTGACCGCCGAAGTGTTCACCCAGCAGGTGACGGCGTGGCGGGCCATGCACAGCCAGGGCCGCGGTTTGTACTCTGTGCTGCTGAAATGCCTGCCCGACATCGACACCCGCACCGTGCGCGAAGGCGAGATGTCCTGCAACACCATCATCGGCTTCAACTTCGGTGACGGGCACCTGCACAATGAAGACCTGATCCGGGCTATCCAGTCAGAGGCGCAGTTCGAGCCGGGCGAGTTCGTCATTGCCTGGGTGGAGTCGCAGCCTATCCACAAGATGACGCAGGAGTACAAGGTGATCGACGCGGCACTGGGCGTCATCGAGCGCGGCACGTGGAATGTGAAGGACCTGGTCGACGAGCAGCCGTGGCTGCCCAACGGCCCGATCCCGCTCAACGTCACGTGGCAGCGGGCGGGAGTCCTGCAGTGATGAGGGGCCAGCGGGTAGCGAAGGCGGATCGCGCATGAGTAATGCGGTTGTGGTCGGCGCCGGGCCCAACGGACTCGCCGCCGCCATCACCTTGGCCGCCAACGGAATCAACGTCACGGTGCTGGAGGCCACCGACCGCATCGGCGGCGGCATCCGCTCCAGCGAGTACGTCCTACCGGGCCTGGTGTTCGACGACTGCGCCGCCATCCATGTGATGCCGGCGGGCTCCAGGTTCATCAAGGACCTCGGCCTGGATCGCCATGGCCTGCAGTGGAAGTGGACCGACATCGACTGCGTCCACCCGCTCGACGACGGCTCCGCCGGCGCCCTCTACCGCTCGGTCGAGACCACAGCCGCCGGGCTCGGGACCGACGGACCACGGTGGAAAATGCTGTTCGGTGGACCGTCGCGCCGGTTCGACGCCCTGTCCGAGGACATCATGGGCCCGCTGCTGCGGGTGCCGCGACATCCGTTGGGGCTCGCCAGGTTCGGGGCGCCGACGGTGCTGCCCGCGGCAGCGCTGGCCCGCGTCTTCCGGACACCGCAGGCGCGTGCGCTGTTCGGAGGTGTTGCCGCACATACCTTTCAGCCGCTGCACCACCCGTTGACCTCGGCGATCGGGCTGGGCATCATCACTGCCGGGCACGCCAACGGCTGGCCGGTGGCCGCCGGGGGATCACAGGCGATCACCAACGCCCTCGAGGCGGTGCTGACCGAGTTGGGCGGCAAGATCGAGACGGGCGTGCGGATCACCGCTGCATCCCAGTTGCCGCCCGCCGACATCACCGTCTTCGACCTGTCGCCGACTGCCATTGCCGGGATCCTCGGAGACCGGCTGCCGGCGCGCGTGCGGCGCGCCTTCGATCGGTTCCGTTACGGCCCAGGCGCTTTCAAGGTCGACTTCGCGGTGGAGGGCGATGTGCCGTGGACCAACGTGGCGGCCCGCCGGGCCGGTACCGTGCATTTGGGCGGTGACTTCGCCGAGATCGCCACGACCGAACGGGACATCCACGCGGGCCGGATGCCGCAGCGTCCCTTCGTCTTGGCGTTCCAGCAGTACCTGGCCGACCCGGAGCGCTCGGTCGGCACTGTCAATCCGGTGTCGGCGTATGCGCATGTGCCCAATGGCTACAGCGGCGACGCCACCGAGGCGATCATCGCGCAGATCGAGCGGTTCGCCCCCGGATTCCGCGATCGCATCGTCGGACAGGCCGTGCGGTCCACCACCGAGATGTCGGTCTACAACACCAATTACGTGGGTGGCGACATCAACACCGGCGCCAAGGACATCCGGCAGCTGGCCTTCGGGCCGCGAACCACGCTCTCGCCGTACACCATCGGTGTCCCGGGCATGTACATCTGCTCGGCGGCCACGCCACCGGGACCGGGTGGGCACGGCATGTGCGGGGCCAATGCCGCGACCGTCGCCTTGGCGTGGTGGGGACGCTAGCTATACGTTCACCGCGACGGTGTGCATCTCCCAGACCAGAATTTCGGCGCCCTCGTCGGCCGCGGTGATGCGTTGTCCGCCGCTCGCGGTGAGTCGCACGGCGTCACCGCGATACAGCGGACCGGAGCCTTCGAATTCGGCCTGCCCGCGGGTGACGAAGACGTGGCCGTACGGTGCGTCCGGCACCTGCACCGCGTGACCGGCATCCAACCGTGCGACGTGCAGCGCGGCATAGCTGTTGCCGAAGGTGATCGCGGCGTCGTCCCGGTACTTGCGCATGCCAGAAGCCATGGGAATCAACGCATTTCCGGCGAGTGCTGTGGAGATGTCGGCTTCCTGATAGCTGGGTGCACCGCCGAGTTCCTCGGGCGGAATCCACATCTGGACGACCCGCAGCGGCCGGCGTTCCTGCCGCCCGGCGCCGTTGCGCTCCGAATGCCGCAGGCCGGTGCCCGCGCTCATCCGCTGGGCCAGGCCCGGATAGATGGTGCTCTCGTTGCCCAACGAATCCTTGTGTACCAGTGAGCCTTCGAGCACCCAGGTGATGATCTCCATATCCCGGTGGTCGTGCGCGTCGAAGCCCTCACCGGGGTCGACAGTGTCGTCGTTGTTGATCATCAGCAGGCCGTGCGCGTTGGCCGCCAGATCGAAGTTACCGGTCGCCGGGAACGACTGCCACGATTCCAGCCACTCGTTGCGCCAGTGCCAGCGTTCGTCAGCGCGGATGACGCGAATTGCTGAAGTCACCGCTCAATTCTGGCAGGCGTGGGTCGGATGCGGGGTGCACCATGGACGCATGAGCCGCCGGCTGCTGTGGGCACTGAGTGCCGTCATGCTCGTCTTCGCGCTGCCGGCGCTCGCCGGCTGCGGCACGCACCCGGCCTCCGGTGCCCCGACAAACGCGTCGAGTCAGTCGGTGCAGTCCGGTGGCCTGACCCGCACCTTCCACCTCTACCGGCCCGACGGGCTCAGCGGCCCGGCGCCGCTGGTCGTCATGCTGCACGGCGGGTACGGCGACGGGGCGCAGGCCGAGCGCGCCTACAACTGGGACGCCGAGGCCGACGCCGGCCGGTTCGTCGTCGCCTATCCCGACGGCATGGATCGCGCCTGGAACGCCGGGACCTGTTGCGGGATACCGAAGAACCGCGACATCGACGACGTCGGGTTCATCACCGCCATGGTCGGTGCGATCGAAGCGCAGCTGCCCATCGATCCGGCCCGGGTCTACGTCGCCGGGATGTCCAACGGCGCGATGATGGCGCTGCGCCTCGCGTGCCAGACGGACCTGTTCGCCGCGGTCGCCCCCGTCGCCGGGACGCTGTTGACCGACTGTTCGCACGCCGCACCGACCTCGGTGCTGCAGATCCACGGGACCGCCGACGACCGCGTCCCGTTCGACGGCGGGCCGGGCAAGGCCCGGACGCTCACCGGTGCGCCCAACGTCGACGGGCCGTCGGTGCCCGCGGTAAACGCGACGTGGCGGGGCATCGACGCGTGCGGTGCTCCGGTGACATCGACTGCCGGCGCCGTGACGACACAGGCCGCCGACTGTCCCGGCGGCCGCACCGTCGAACTCATCAGCATCGCCGGCGCCGGCCATCAGTGGCCCGGCGGCGTCCCGAGCCCGTTGGCGCAACGACTTGGCGACCTGCCGCCGCCGTCGACGGCGCTGAACGCGACCGACGTCATCTGGCGGTTCTTCGACGCGCATCATCGCTGAAACCACGCCGGTGTACGGAATGTCGAATGGGCACACGCAAAATCCCCAGATTGTCCGAGCGTTGAACTGTGTCCCGGCGCACACTAGGGCCGTGACCGCCGACGGTGAGGTGAGATGAGCAGACATTGGCGGGTTGCCCTCGTCCAGGCCAGCCCACTGCAGGGCGACGACCCGGTGGCCGAACTGACTGCGGAGCTCGCGGCGATCCGCGCTGAGCACCCGGACACCCAGATGGTGGTCTTCCCCGAGATTCACCTGCTCGGCGCGAGCGACGGCGCCGACGACCCTGCGGCCTATTTCGACGCGGTTGCCGAGCCGCTCACCGGACCGCTCGCGCAGCGGCTCGGCGCCGTGGCCGCCGACGCCGGCGTCTGGCTGGTGCCCGGTTCGATCGCCGAGCGCGGCGACGACGGCCGGGTCTACAACACCGCTCTCGTCTTCGACCCCGACGGTCGTCTGGTCTCGTCGTACCGCAAGGTGTTCCCGTGGCGCCCGCACGAACCGTGGGCGTCCGGCGCCGGTTTCACGACCTTCGATGTACCCGGTGTCGGCCGAATGGGCGTCAACATCTGTTACGACAGCTGGTTCCCCGAGGCGACCCGGCAGATCGCGTGGCTCGGCGCGGAGGTCGTGTTCAACATCGTCAAGACGACGTCCGACGACCGCGCGCAGGAACTCGTCCTGGCCCGCGCCAACGCGATCACGAACCAGATCTACTACCTCAGCGTCAACGCCGCCGGGCCACTCGGGCGCGGGCAGAGCATCTACGTCGGACCCGAGGGTGAGGTACTTGCTGAGGCAGCCCACGCCGAGCCGGAGGTCACGTATCTGACGATCGACCTCGACCGGGTGACGGCGGTGCGGACCCATGGCACCGCCGGGGTCAACCGGGTGTGGGAACAGCTGCACGCCGATGACGACCCCATCGAACTGCCCGTCTACGGCGGCCAGCTCGTGCAACAGCGGTGGCAGCCGCAGACCGTCAACCCCGAAGGACGCTCATGACCGAAACCGCGCAGCAGACCGACGAGGCCGGCCACCTCAACGCCACCCTCGGCCTGGGTGGCGTGACGCTGTTCGGCCTCGCCTACATGGCGCCGATCATCGTCCTGGGCATCTTCGGCGTGATCGCCGAGGCGTCCGCGGGCGCCAGCGCGGGTTCCTATCTGCTGGCCACCGTGGCCATGCTGTTCACCGCCGCGAGCTACGCGAAGATGTCGGTGCACTATCCGGTCGCGGGCTCGTCGTACACCTACGTCCGCAAGGCGCTGGATTCGCGGCTCGGGTTCCTGGTCGGCTGGACGATCCTGCTCGACTACCTGTTCCTGCCGCTGGTCATCTGGTTGATCGGCGCCGCGTACCTGACCGGTGAATTCCCGTCGGTACCGGCGTGGGTGTGGATCGTGCTCTTCATCGTTCTGACGACCGCGCTGAACATCCTCGGACTCAAGGTGGCCGACAAGGCCAATCTGGTCCTGATGGCCCTGCAGTTCCTGGTGATCGCCCTGTTCGTCGGTTTCGCGGTGGCCCACATGGTCTCTCACCACGGCGCCGGCTCGCTGCTGTCCGGCACACCGTTCAGCGGCACCGGCGGTTTCTCCGCGATCGCCGCGGGCGCGGCCATCGCGGCGTACTCGTTCCTCGGGTTCGACGCCGTCAGCACGCTCACCGAGGACACCAAGAATCCGCAGCGCAACATCCCGCGCGCCATCATGCTCGTCGCGCTCATCGGCGGCGTGGTCTTCGTCGCGGTCGCCTACGTCCTGACGCTCGTCCAGCCTGGCGGCACGTTCACGAATGCCGATTCGCTCGCCGCCGACACCGCCCGGACCATCGGCGGGGCGCTGTTCGCCGCGTTCTTCGTGACCGGTCTGATCATCGGCCAGTTCACCTCGGGCCTGGCCGCGCAGGCCAGCGTGTCCCGGCTGCTGTACGCGATGGGCCGAGACTCGGTGTTGCCCAAGAAGTTCTTCGGCAAGCTGTCGCCCCGGTTCTTCACGCCCGTCTTCAACATCGTGCTGTGCGGGCTGATCGGCCTGGGGGCGGTGTTCCTCAGCGTCGCGACGTCGACGTCGTTCATCAACTTCGGCGCCTTCACCGCCTTCACGCTCGTGAACCTGTCGGTGATCGGCTACTTTGTCCGGCATCGCCACGAGAAGCGACTGAATCCCTTGACGTACGTGGCGATTCCGTTGATCGGCGCGATCGTCGACGTCTACCTGCTCACCCAACTCGGCAGTGCGGCACTGACTCTCGGGGTGATCTGGATGGCGATCGGCGTGGTGTACCTACTGGTCCTCACCCGCGGTCTGCGGGTCCCGCCGCCGGAGCTGTCACTGGCTGAGTAGGCGTGCGCTGTTCCTCTCGAGCGGGGCGCAGTGGACGTCGAACCGCCGCGCGACGGTATCCAGGGTGCGCTGCAGGTGCGGACGCCGACGGCGGTGGGTTGCCAGGAACTGGGCCGTCCCGACGAGCTGACGTGGCATCGGATACCACTTCGCGAAGTCCAGCCCGCAGTCCTGAAAAACCTTGGCGGGCAAAGCATCCGTCAAGAGGCTGAGATTGTGCAGCGCCAGCGTCATCAAGGTGTGGGGGAACACCGCGTTGCACTTGCGCCGCAGGTCGATCATGTCGAGCTCGTAGAGCGGCACCTCGGTGAGTTGGCCGGTGAACATCAGATGGGGCAGGAAGTAGCCCATGAACGTCGTCAGATGCAGTGTCGCCGCCCTGCTGTTCAATGACAGCACCCGGCCGCTGGGCGACGCGTAGGGCTCGTACGGCCCCGAACGCTTCAGCAGGTACCCGGTGCAGTTGACGATCCAGCTGTCCGGATCGATCTCCCGGACGGCGCCGCTGCGCAACTGCAGTTCGGTCCGCCCGTCGCGATCGACGGCATCCACGAAATGGTCCATGACAATGTCGGCCAGACCGGCGGCGATGGCGTCGCGCTCCGCCGTCGACAACAACCCGAGCAGGAAATTGCCGGTCTCGGGCGTCACCCACACCCCGCAGCGTTCCCGCCAGCGGCGGGCCACTTCTTCTTCGTTGGTGCCGTCGAACAGCCGCGTCAGGTCGTCGACCAAGGCATTGAACGTCAGTCCACCCCACCATCGCTTGCCGCCGGTCGGGAACAGGCGGTCGCGGTGCGCGAAGTAGGTTCCCGAACCGGCCAGCAGATTCACCTCGCGTCCGGGGTGACGGGTGATCAGTGCGTACGCGGTGTCCATCGCGGTCTTGCCGCTGCCGATCACCCACACCGGCGCGCCGCTGGCGTCGATGTCACCGCCGCGCATGTCGCAGTAGTTCGGTGACACCGAGTGGACGCTGGTGCTGGACACCGGCAGCGGGTCGTTCGGTTCGACGTCGGCTGCGGTGGCCTTGATCAGATGCTTGGCTTCGATGACCATGCTCCGGCCGTCGTCGGAAGCACATTGGATGCGGACCACGCCGTCGGCCTCGGCATCGGATTGCATTGTCCAGCCGTAATATTCGTCCACCGCGATGCGCCGGCGCAGCACGTCGAGGCAATGGTCGAAGTGCGCCAGCACTTCGTGTTTGGTGGCCAGGTGCGACGGTTCGGCGCCCAGTGTCCACCCGATGTTCCCGACGGTGAAGAACGGGTGTGGCTGGTGCAGGCGCACGTAGTCGTAGGTGTCGACCCACATGCCGCCCGGTCGGTGCCGACGGTCCAGCAGGATCACCCGCTGACCCGGCGACAGGTACTGGGAGGTGGTGAAAAGGGCGTTCAGACCGGCGATTCCGGCCCCGACGATGCAGACGTCGCAGCGCTGGATTCCAGGTCCGGTGGTGTCGTTGCCCATGAGGCCTCCTTGTTCCTTGGAAAAAGGCTCCGGCATCGGGCCCGCCGGTGCAATCAGTCGATTGGCGTATTTCCTTGGCGCACTACAGGGATATGGCGAGCAGCGTGCGCACGAGCTCGGCCTGGCGGTGGGTGCCCGTCTTGTCGAAGATGTGTTGCACGTGGGTTCGGACAGTGCCGGCAGACAGGCACATGCTCTCGGCGATGGGCTTGATGCCGTCGCCCTGTATCAGCCTGATGGCCACTGCCGCTTCGGCCGTCGTCAACCCGTACAGGCGGCGCAGCATCTCGGTGTCCGGTTCCGGGTGTCGCTCGGGATCGAGGATGAGCACCAGCGCCCGCGATTCGGCGAGCGGAGCCGTCACGTGCTGGAACGGCAGCACGTGAATCACGTACGGGCGCAGGCCCGATGGGCGCGGGCACAACAGCGAGGTGCCGCCCCGCACCACCGATCCGGTCTGCCCGAGTGCGGCGTTGATGCCGTGGCGCAGCGCTGCGTCGGCGGGCGGGTGCGCGAACTCGAACGAGCCTTCCCGGATGGTCAATCCGTCGTGCCGGCGGACGATGTTCTCGGCCGCGGTGTTCAGGTATCGCACCGACAACGTGCAGTCCACGACGGCCATCCCGATGCGCGTGACGTTGTCCATCGCCGACGAGATGTTCCGGATTTGATGGGTGGCCGCGCTGAGGTCGTGCTGGATGCGCAATGCGCGCTGGAAGTGGGGGACCAGTGCCTCTGTGAGGTGGACGCGGTCCGGGGTGTCGAACGGGTCGGAACGTTTCTCGGTGGCGACGAGCCAGGTGGCAGGCTGCGGTCCATCGGTCAGGCGGACGAACAGCCCGTCGTCGAGTCGGTGCGGCCGCATCCAGTCCATGAGGAACTCTGCCTGCGGCTGCAGCTCGGCGAGTTCCTGGCAGCTGTGCACATACCCGACGGGCCCGTTCTCGACGGCCTCGAGGAGGTAGTCGATGTGACGGTAGTACTCGGCGTACTCGGCCAGGGCGTCGGTCGGGATGGTGACGCTCTGGGGTGCGCGGCTCACGCCATCGGCCAATACCAGGGCAGCCCCACCGGTTGCCTCGAACATGGTGTGGAGTTGGGCCATTGTCGCGGTCCATCGCTCTGGCTGGACCGCGGAATCGTAGATCGAGGAGACTACGCGTGAGAAGTCCTCGACCGTGACCACGGCCGACGCTCCCTGAGATGTGTTGCGGTCACGTCTGGCGCCTTTCGCGACGTGATCCCCCCATGAATGGACAGGTGCTGCGGAAATCGTAATTCAAGACCAATGGTATGTAAAGTGTTGGCTGGGTGATCGCTGAGAGTGGCTCGGCGGCGCCGAGCGTGCGGACAGATCGCGATTAGCGGGGGATCGCGATCTGTGCGCACTCTCGAACCCCGATGAAGTGCTAGCGGCAGGGTTAGGGAGAACCCTTATTTCGCTCGCGCGGTCCATGTCATACGTTGCGTTCATGCTTCCGGTGGAGCCGTGCTATCTCGTCGAGTGGTACCACCCGAGTTTCATCGGGCCGATGCTTGCTGAAGCGGCCGCGACGCTTGCTGCGGCAGCCCTGTCACTGTCCACCACCGAGGCATCGGTACGCGTCGCAACCGTGATTTCGGTGCCCAACGACGAGGTGGCTTTCGGGATTTTCGTGGCCGACTCCGCGGACATCGTCACCCGGACATGTGACCGGGCCGGGTTTCCCGCGCAGCGTCTCAGTGTGGCGAAAGACATCGAGTTTCCGGGCTGACGCATAGTTTCCGTAGGGGTATCCCCAAGGAATTTCACAGCGCATAATCGCGGTGTGCTGGGAAATCGCCTGGACGAGCCGCGAGTGATCGGCGAGTTCCTGGCCCCGTCACGGTGGCCCGCCGCCTTGCTCCTGGAGGGTGAGGCCGGCATCGGGAAGACGACGCTGTGGTTGTCGGTGATCGATCAGGCACGCACCTCGGGTGTCCGGGTGTTGTCGGCGCGTACGGCTGCGGCGGAGTCGGTGTTGGCCTACGCCGCACTTGCCGATCTGTTGGGCGCCGTCGATGCCGCCGTGTTGACGGATTTGCCTGCCCCGCAGCGGATCGCGATGGACCGGGTGTTGTTGCGCGGGGCGGGTGACGATGACGAGGCGACGGATCCGCGGGCGGTGGCGGCCGGCTTCCTGTCGGTGATCGAGCGGCTGGCTGATGAGTCGCCGGTGATCATCGCGATCGACGATCTGCAATGGCTGGACACCTCGAGCCGGCAGGTGGTGGCTTTCGCCGCGCGGCGACTGGTGGGCCGGGTCGCCGTGGTCGGTACGGTCCGCACCGAATCTCTACACGGTGCCGCGGTGTCGTGGCTGCAGCTGCCGAGAGCGGACGCGATCACCCGGATCCAGTTGTCGCCCCTGAGCCTTGGGAAATTGCACGGTCTGCTCGCCGAGCGGCTGGGGCTGAGTCTGCCCCGGCCCACCATGGTCCGGATTCACGAGATTTCCGGTGGCAACCCGTTCTATGCGCTCGAACTGGCCCGCACGATCGGTACTCCGGCGTCGACAGGCGAGATGTCATGGCCGGGCTCGCTCGCCGAGTTGGTCCAGGACAGGATCGGCAGCGTCGGCGCTGACGCGCGCGAGGCGTTGTTGGTGGTGGCGTGTGCTGCCACCCCGTCGGTGGAACTTGTTGCCCGCGTGAGGGATTTGCCGGCGGACGGCGTCGTGGCGCTGTTGGAGGACGCCGAGGCCAATGGGATCGTCGGGATCGAGGGGCAGCGAATTCGCTTCACGCACCCGCTGTTGGCGGCCGGGGTCTATGCTGCCGCGACCCCGGCGCAACGGCGTGCGACGCATCGCCGGCTGGCTGCGGCCATCGACGATCCGGAGCTGCACGCCCGTCATCTCGCGCTCTCGGTCACGCGGGGCGATCCGCACACGCTGGAAGCCCTGGACATCGCCGCGGAGAGAGCGCTCATCCGGGGTGCCCCGGCCGCCGCGGCCGAATTGCTCGATCTGGCAGCCGGACTCGGCGGCGACACCCCCGAGCGCCGGATCCGCCAGGCGAGCCACCACTACAACGCCGGCGACGCCGACCGCGCCCGATCGCTGCTCAATCGGACGGTGGGAGAAGCTGTCCCGGGACCGGTTCGGGCGCAAGCGTTCAGCTTGCTCGGCGCCATCGAGATCGTCGATCGAAGTCACAGCGGGGCAGCTCGACTGCTCGAGCGTGCTCTCGATGAGGCCGCAGCCGATCTGGCGGCGCGGGTGCAGATCTTGGTGCCGATGTCGTTTGCGCTCTACAACATCGACCAGCACGCGCTCGCGGCACGCCGAATCGACGAAGCCACCGATTGTGCAACCCGGCTCGGGCAGCCCGGGTTGCTGAGTCAGGCGCTGAGCATGCGGACCTTGGTGCGATTCTGGCTGGGCGAGGGCGTCGACGAGGAAAGTCTGCAGCGGGCAATCGATTTGGACGACGGAGACGCGGCCACGTCGGCATTCTTCCTGCCCCGCATGCACAGGGCCACCTTGTGGTCGTGCACCGGGAAACTCGATGCGGCACGCGCCGAGTTCCGCGCCATCAGGCAGCAGTGCATCGACGGCGGAGTGGAGACCGACCAGAACTTTGTCGCGATCAACGCCGTCCACAACGAGATCTGGCGCGGGGACCTTGCCGCCGCCACGCTGCTGGCAGACGACGCCATGGAACGCGCCGTGCATCTCGGCGGCTTCCACCACACCGCGGCCCTGGTCATGCGCGCGCGGTGCGCCGCGTATGCGGGGAGGGAGGACACCGCGCGTGACGCGGTCCGCGACGTCCTTGCCACCGTGCCCCTGTCCGAGTGCTTCATCTTGACCGGATGGGCGATCATGGCCCTCGGCTTCCTGGACCTCTCGCTGGGCAACTACGACGCCGCGCTGGCCGCGCTCGAGCCGTTGTTGTCGACCTTCGCGCAGCGGCCCGAGGCGACGGAGATTTACGTCGCCGAGTGGGTGCCTGATGCGGTGGAGGCGTTGGTGGGGTTGGGTCGATTGGCTGAGGCCGAGTCGTTGGTGGTGGCTTTGGAGGCCAATGGTCGGCGGTTGGGTCGTGGGTGGATGTTGGCGGTCGGTGGGCGGTGCCGGGCTCTGGTGTTGGGTGCGCTGGGCCGTGTGGATGAGGCGGTGGCGGTCGCTGAGTGTGCGTTGGTCGAGCATGACGGGTTGTGGATGCCTTTTGAGCGGGCGCGCACGGTGTTGGTGTTGGGGCAGTTGCAGCGTCGTCAGCGTCGGCGGGCGGTGGCGGTGGTGACGTTGCAGGAGGCGTTGGGGGCGTTCGAGGGGCTGGGTACGCCGTTGTGGGCGGAGCAGGCGCGGCGTGCGTTGGGTCGGATCGATGAGCGGTCTGATCGGGGTGCGGTGCTGACGGCGTCGGAGCGTCGGATTGCCGAGTTGGTGGCGTCGGGGATGAGTAATCGTGAGGTGGCGGCGAAGTTGTTCGTCAGTGCCAAGACGGTGGAGGTGCACTTGTCCCGGATTTATCGGAAGTTGGGGATCCGGTCGCGGGCCGAACTCGGTTGGCGCATCACGCGGCCCGAACCGACGTCCTGACGGCGACTCAGGCCGCGGCTGGGCTGGGCTCGGTCTTGGGGTTGTCCTTCGCTCCGGCCGTGGCACCCGTCTTCGGCCCGGTCTTCGAGGCATCTTTGGGGGTGTCGGCGTCCGTGGTGGGCGCGTTCTTCTTTTTCTTCGGCTTGGTGACCTTCACCGGCGGCGCGTCGGGATCGGTCTTCGGCTTGGTCGACTTGACCGGTGGCGTGTCCGGATCTGACTGCGGCTTGGTCGATTTCGGTTCAGGGTCGGTGGCGTCGGCCGGCTTCTGATCGGTGTCGGTGGCCGGCGTCGCGGCGGGCGATTGCGCCGGCTCGCTCTTGACGTCGGCCTTCGGGTCCGTCTTGACGTCGGTCTTCGGGTCGGTCTTCACGTCGGTCTTGGTGTCGGTGTCGTCGACCTTCGTGCCCGCCGCGGGCTTGTCCTCGACCGTCGCCGCCACGGGCGCCAGAGTCGCGGTCTTCTTGGCGGAGACATCCAGAGTGGTCACCGGGGGAGTGACCGCTGGTGTCGCCGCCAGGGGCGGCAGGTGCAGTTCGGCCCGGATGTCGTCGACGAAGTTGTTGGCGCCTTCCTGCAGGGCACCGGGTATCGCGTTCAGCGTCTCGACGATCTTCGACAGCGGCGTGAACAACGAGAACGGTGTCTTCTTGGCCGGATTCAGGTTGTCGCGGTCGGTGTAGCCCATGTCGACCAGCACCCGCAGCAGCGGCTCGACAGCGTCCAGCAGCGGTTTGACCAACGGTGTCAATCCGATGGCTCCGGCGCCGATGCGCAGCGGCACCAGCAGCGGCAGATCGGGAGTCCTGATGAACACGTAGGTGTCCGTGCCGCCGGCGCCGTTGTCGGGCACGACGGTGATGATGGCGGGCGTGGTGCCGGGGATGTACGAGTCGTAGTACGCATCGGGGTGTGCGTACATCACGCCGAGCAGGCTGTTGGCCAACGAGAGTGGATTGAAATAGGCCGGGAAGTCGGCGTACGGGTCGTACTCACGCGTATAGAACGTGGTGTCGTAGGGCGACGGTGCGGACGGGCCCTGATTGTTGACGATGAAGGGCACATTCATGCCGGGGAACCGCTCGAAGATGCCGCCGTTGCCGGCGAACGGCGAGCCGATCATCACGAACGACAATTGCGATGGCGCGGGGCCGGTGCCATTGGCCAGCAGCCGACGTTTGGCCCACTCGGCGCCCAGACTGCCTTCCGAATAGCCGGCGACGATCAGCTGCTCGCCAGGCCGGGACGTGATGGCGTCGTACACCTTCGGCCCGGAGACCGTCGTGCTCGCCGACAGCTGGATCGACGCCGGGTAGTTGATGGGCAGGTAGGCGTAGCCGGGCGGCACGACGGTGTGGTTGAGCTTGGCCGGGATGTTGGCCGACGTCGGATCGCCCCGGCCACCGATGCCGATCACGGTGTTCATCAGGCCGACGACGAAGCTCGACGTGATGTTGGTGGCCGGACTCACGAGCAGTGCACAGCACAGCGCCAGCAACAGGAATACGCGCGGCACACCGCGGACGGCGGGACTTCTGGTTGGCCACTTCTGCACTGACATCGGCGTTCCCCCGGCTAGGCGTGAACCGGACGGTACTCCCGCGACCAGGCCTTTAGGCGGGAATTTGCAACTTCTCCTGCAACGCAGAACGGGTGGTGTTCCGGCAATCCGGAACACCACCCGTGTCTGTCGTGAGTACCTGCTAGGGGCAGGTCACCTCGATCTCGAAGGGCTTCTTGGTGGGCTCCATCGGGTTGGCCATGTCGACGCCGGTGGCGGTGCCGCTGACCTTGTAGGTCTTGCCGTCCTTGGTGGCCTTGGCCTCGCCGCCGGGGACACCGTCGGTGTAGCCCAGCGTCACGCCGTTGACCGCGCCCAGGCCGACGGTCTTGACGACGGGCGGGTCGGCGTCGGTCAGGGTGACGCCCAGGCCGCCCGAGGCGTTGCCGATGGCGATGACCACGTTGCCGGCCGCCGTGGTGCAGCCGATCTGGCCCTGAACGTCCTGGGCCTTGCCGTCGATGCTGACCTTTGCGGTGCCGGAGCCTGCGGTGGAGTTACCCGCAGCCGACGACGCCGAGGCCGACGCGGTGGCCGACGAGCCGGACGACTTCTTGTCGTCCTTGGAACAGCCGGTCAGGCCGGCGGCCAGAACCGCGGCACCAGCGACCGCGACAACCAAACCACGCTTCATAACTTGTGCTCCTAATTAGTGCGAACCGTCCGGACGGCGGGTCATCCAGTGCATTATGGGGTTCGCCAACGGGCCTTTCACCAAATTCACAGAAAATCCCTGTAACCGTCCTGACCTGTTTGTTTCCGCGTAGTTAGCCGGCATTCGGGTGTCGGGTCGGGGAATTGATTGAATACACCGGTGAGTCAGCAGTTCTTCGAAGTCACCGCGCAGCTGCCGGAACGGCGTGGCCGGGCCGGGGTGATCCACACGCCGCACGGTGACATCCAGACCCCGGCGTTCATCGCCGTCGGTACCGCGGCGACGGTCAAGGGCGTTCTGCCGGAGACCATGAAATCACTTGGGGCGCAGGCGCTTCTGTCCAATGCCTACCACCTGTACCTGCAGCCGGGGCCTGATGTGGTGGACGAGGCGGGCGGGCTCGGTGCTTTCATGAACTGGCCCGGGCCGACGTTCACCGACAGCGGCGGCTTTCAGGTGATGTCGCTCGGGGTGGGCTTCAAGAAGGTACTGGCCATGGACACGGCCCGGTTGCAGGCCGACGACATCATCGCCGAGGGAAAAGAGCGGCTGGCCCACGTCGACGAGGACGGGGTGACGTTCCGCTCGCACCTCAACGGTGACAAGCATCGGTTCACGCCCGAGGTGTCGATCGGCATTCAGCATCAGCTGGGCGCCGACATCATCTTCGCCTTCGACGAGTTGACGACCCTGGTGAACACCCGTGCCTATCAAGAACGTTCGGTGGAACGGACCCACCGGTGGGCGGTGCGGTGCCTGGCCGAACACCGCCGCCTCAGCATCGAACGCGCGGGCAAGCCGGCGCAGGCGCTGTTCGGGGTGGTGCAGGGCGCGCAGTACGAGGACCTGCGCCGGCAGGCCACCAAGGGGCTCGTCGGCATCGTCGACGAGGACGGGCACGGCTTCGACGGCTACGGCATCGGTGGCGCCCTCGAGAAACAGAACCTGGCGACCATCGTCGGCTGGGTCACCGACGAACTGCCCGCCGACAAACCACGGCATCTGCTCGGCATCAGTGAGCCCGATGATCTGTTCGCCGCCATCGAAGCCGGCGCCGACACCTTCGACTGTGTGTCGCCGTCGCGGGTCGCCCGCAACGCCGCGATGTACTCGGCGACCGGTCGCTTCAACATCACCAACGCCCGGTTCAAGCGCGACTTCAATCCCATTGACGCCGAATGCGATTGCTACACGTGCGCCAACTACACCCGGGCGTATCTGCATCATCTGTTCAAGGCCAAGGAGATTCTGGCGTCCACGCTGGGCACCATCCACAACGAGCGCTTCATCATCCGGCTCGTCGACCAGATCCGCGCTGCGATCATCGCCGGTGAGTTCGACGAGCTGCGGGACCACGTGCTGGGGCGCTATTACGGGTCCCGATAGCTGGCCACCTGCGACGATCCCGGGCTGTGCACAATTGGCGGTATGACTGGTGCACCTGGAGTGATCGACCCGCAAACGCTGCTTCTCGGGTTGATGGATCCGGGCAACCGGGCTGACCCGTACCCGCTGTACGAACGATTCCTCGAGGCCGGGCCGCTGGCGCTGCCCGACGCGAACCTGGTCGTGTTTCCCGGTTTCGCCGAGTGTGACGAGGTGCTGCGGCACCCGGCATCGGCCAACGACCGGTTGAAGTCGACGGTGACGCAGAAGCAGATCGCCGCAGGGCAGCGGCCGGCCCGCCCGTTCGGTGAGCCGGGCTTCCTGTTCCTCGATCCGCCGGATCACACCCGGCTGCGCGGGTTGGCGCAGAAGGCGTTCGCGCCCAAGGTGATCAAGGCCCTCGAGGCCGACATCGTGACCATGGTCGACGGGCTGCTCGACGGCGTGACGGGCACGATGGATGTGGTGGCCGACCTGGCCTATCCGCTGCCGGTGGCGGTGATCTGCCGGCTGCTCGGTGTGCCGATGGCGGACGAGCCGCTGTTCAGCCGGGCGTCGGCGCTGCTGGCAGGTGGGCTGGACCCCTTCGTGGCAGCGGGTGACGAGCCGGCGGAGGACAACACGGACCTCATGGAGGCCGGTCTGTGGCTGCGCGGGTATCTGCGGGAGCTCATCGAGGAGCGGCGCAGCTCGCCGGGGGAGGACCTGATCTCCGCGCTGATCGCCGCTGAGGAGGACGGCGACCAACTCACTTCCGAAGAGATCGTGGCGACCTGCAATCTGCTGCTGATCGCGGGGCACGAGACGACAGTGAACCTGATCGCCAACGCCGCGCTGGCGATGCTGCGCAACCCGCGGCACTGGGCGGCGCTGGCAGCCGATCCGTCGCGAGCGTCCACGATCGTCGAGGAGACGTTGAGGTTCGATCCGCCGGTGCAACTGACCAGCCGCGTCGCCGTCGAGGACATCGAGATCGGTGGCGTGGCGGTGCCCAAGGGCGACATCATGATGCTGCTTCTGGCTGCCGCACAACGGGATCCGCGCATGTACGACCGGCCCGGCGAATTCGACCCGGACCGCGGCGTGATCAAGCACCTGGCCTTCGGCAAGGGCCCGCACTTCTGTCTCGGCGCGCCGCTGGCCCGGTTGGAGGCGTCTGTGGCGCTGTCGGCGCTGGCGGCACGATTCCCCGACGCGCAGTTGGCGGGTGAATCGGTTTACAAGCCCAACCTGACGCTGCGGGGCCTGGCGACCCTGCCGGTCACCGTCTGATCCCGGCCATTACCCTCGCGAACATGCCTTCAGTTCTCGTCACCGGTGCCGGCCGCGGTATCGGGCTGGCCATCACCCAGCACCTCGCCGCCACCGGGTGGGATGTCATCGCCGGAGTCCGCACCAAGGCCGACGCCGCCGCGGTCGTGGCGCTGGCACCGCAACGGATTTCGGCGGTGATCCTCGATGTCACCTCCGACGAGGATGTCGCGGCGCTGTCGGCGGCGTTGCCGGACCGGCTGGACGCCGTGGTGAACAACGCCGGCATCGTGGTCGCCGGTCCCGTCGAGACGCTGACCCCCGCGGACTGGCGGAAGCAGTTGGACGTCAACGTGGTCGGTCAGTTCGCCGTGACGGCGGCGGTGCTGCCCAAGTTGCGGGAGTCCCGAGGCCGCGTGGTGTTCATCTCCAGCGTCAACGGCCAGCTGTCGACACCGATGGTGGGTGCCTACGCGGCGTCCAAGTTCGCACTGGAGGCCGGTGCCGAAGCGCTGCGCATCGAGATGCGGCCGTGGGGTGTTCCGGTCGTGGTCGTGGAGCCCGCTCAGACCGATACGGACATGTGGCGCAAGGCCGACGACATGGTCGCCGAACTGGAGTCGGGAGTCTCGCCCGCGCATCACGCGCTGTACAGCCGGCATATCGCCGGCTTCAAGAAGACGGTGCCGCTGTCGCAGAAGATGGCCGTCGACCCGGCGAAAGTCGTTGCGGTGGTGGAGGAAGCGCTCACCGCCCGGCGGCCCAGGCCGCGGTACATCGTCGGGCTGGGACCCAAGTTGCAGGCCGCGCTCATGACGAACATCCCGGCATCGGTACGCGGGTTCTTGCTGGCCCAGGTCTTCGGAGTGCCGCGGCGGGTGTAGGCCCGGGCCGAAACTGAGCTCATGTGTCACATCCGCTTCGATATTGGCACACAAGCTCATTCTCGGCGGGTAGCCGTGAAGATCCACGGCTCGCGTGGCAGCCTGGCCGGGTCGAACTGCGCCAGCATGCCGTCGAGCGTCGTTGCGGTGTAGCCCAGCGACGTCGCGATCTGTGCCAACGCCGCCTCCGTGCCGATCTCCGAAACCGTCACCGCGCCATCGCGTTTGGCCAGCCGCTTGCCCTCGGCGTTGAGAACCAACGGAACGTGCGCGTAGACGGGCTGCGAATAGCCCAGCAGTGCAGCCAGATACGCCTGTCGCGGCGATGACGGCAGCAGGTCGTCGCCGCGGACCACCTGGTCGATGCCCTGGGCGGCGTCGTCCACCACGACGGCCAGGTTGTAGGCCGGGACGTTGTCGCCGCGGCGCAGCACGAAGTCGTCGACGACGCCGGTGTAGGTGCCGTGCAGCAGGTCGGTGACGGTGTATTCGTGTGTGTCCGAACGTAATCGGATGGCCGGCGGTCGTCCGGCCGCGCGGCGCTGGGCACGCTCGTCGTCGCTGAGGTTGCGGCAGTTGCCCGGGTACGCGCCTTCGGGCGCATGCGGAGCGCGCGGCGCCTGCAGGATGTCCTTTCTGCTGCAGAAACATTCGAACGTCAGGCCGCGCGCGGTGAGGTCATCGACGACGGCGACATACCGGCCCTCATGGGTGGCCTGGTATTCGGGCGGCTCGTCCCACGTCAGTCCGACGGCCGCCAGGTCGTCCAATTGCCGCTGCGCCACATCGGGGAAGGTGCGGTCGTCCAGATCCTCGACTCGGACGAGGAACCGCCGGCCCGTCGACCGCGCGAACAACCACGCCAGCACCGCGGTCCGCACGTTGCCGATGTGCAGATCGGCAGACGGGCTCGGCGCGAACCGGCCGGCGGGGGATTGGGACACGACCGCAATCTAACGCGCCGCGCGATGAGATTGCCCACCCGCGCCGGTCTACGTGAGTATGGAGAGTGTGGACTTACCCGTGCAGCCACCGATAGACCCGATGCTGGCCAAGGCCGCCGTGAAGGTGCCGGACGAAGCCGGGCTGTGGTCCTACGAGCCGAAATGGGACGGGTTCCGCGCCCTGGTGTTCCGCGACGGCGACGAAGTGGTGCTCCAGTCGCGCAACGGAAAAGAGCTGGGCAGGTACTTCCCGGAGTTGCTTGCGGCGCTGCGGGACGAGATCGCGCCGCGCTGTGTGCTCGACGGCGAGGTGGTGGTGCCGCGGGAGATCAACGGCCGCATCCGGCTCGACTGGGAATCACTCAGCCAGCGCATCCATCCCGCGGCCAGCCGGGTGCAGATGCTCGCGGAACAGACGCCGGCGCACTTCATCGGCTTCGACGCGCTGGCCGACGGCGACCGCATCCTGCTGGCCGAACCGTTCCGCGTGCGCCGCGCCGCCTTGCAGGACCTGGTGAGCGAGAAGCAGTGGTGCCACGTCACGCGGACCACCGAGGACCCCGAACTCGGCGCACACTGGCTGACCACATTCGAGGGCGCGGGACTCGACGGCGTGGTCGCCAAACGCCTCGACGGCGCCTACCTGCCGGGCAAGCGGGAGATGGTGAAGGTCAAGCACGCCCGGGACGCGGACTGTGTGGCGATCGGTTACCGCATCCACAAGAGTGGTGAGGGCATCGGGTCCATCCTCCTGGGGCTCTACACCGACGAAGGCAATCTCCACATGGTCGGTGGCGCAGCGTCTTTCACCGTCAAGGACCGCATCGCGCTGCTGGCGGAACTGGAACCGCTGCGCACCGGCGACGCGCAGGACGGTGAACCAAGCCGCTGGAACTCGGCCGCCGACAAGACCTGGATTCCGATCCGTCCTGAGCGGGTATGCGAGGTGGCATACGACCAGATGGAGGGCAACAGCGTGCAGGGTCGACGCTTCCGGCACACCGTGAAGTTCCGGCGCTGGCGTCCGGACCGGGACCCGCAGAGCTGTACCTTCGATCAGCTCGACGTGCCGCTGAACTACGACCTGTACGACGTCCTGGAGAACTCGTGATGGCAAGTGCCGCAGAAGAACTCGACGTCGACGGGGTCGCCGTCCGGCTCACCAACCCCGACAAGGTGTACTTCCCGCAGCTCGGGAGCAAGGGCACCAAGCGCACGATGGTCGACTACTACCTGGCCGTCGCCGAGCGGATGGTGACGCTGCTGCGGGACCGGCCGACGCACCTGCAACGGTTCCCCGACGGCATCGAGGGTGAGGAGATTTACCAAAAGCGCGTTCCGGTAAAGCGTCCCGACTATCTGAAGACCTGCACCGTGACCTTCCCGTCGGGCCGCACCGCTGATGCGCTCAAGGTGACCCACCCGTCGGCCATCATCTGGGCCGCGCAGATGGGCACCATCACGCTGCACCCGTGGCAGGTGCGCTGTCCGGACGTCGAGCACCCCGACGAACTGCGCATCGACCTCGATCCGCAGCCGGGCACCGGGTTCAAAGAGGCCCGGGAGATCGCGACCGGTGTGCTCAAACCGATCCTCGATGAACTCGGCCTGACCGGGTATCCGAAGACGTCGGGCGGCCGCGGCGTCCACGTCTTCGTCCGGATCAAGCCGGAGTGGGACTTCATCGCCGTGCGCCGGGCCGGTATCGCCTTGGCCCGTGAGGTGGAGCGGCGCGCGCCCGATGCGGTGACGACGTCGTGGTGGAAGGAAGAGCGCGGCGATCGGCTGTTCATCGACTACAACCAGAACGCGCGGGACCGGACCTTCGCCTCGGCGTACTCGGTGCGTAAGACGCCCATCGCCACGGTGTCGACGCCGCTGTCCTGGGCCGAGCTCGCCGACGCCGATCCCGACGACTACACCATGGCCACCGTGCCGAAACTGCTTGCGGAGCGCGACGATCCGTGGGCCGGCATCGATGACGTGGCGCATTCCCTGGAACCGTTGCTCGAGATGGTGCAGGCCGACGAGGACCGCGGGCTGGGGGATCTGCCGTATCCGCCGAACTATCCCAAGATGCCGGGTGAGCCGAAGCGGGTGCAGCCGAGCAAGGACCGGGACCTCAAGGGGTCCTAGGGCGCGGTGGTCACGGGGAACACGTGTGGGCCGCGCCTTGCGGGCTCGGCAGCGCCTGGAGATCGTCGGTGCCGCAGCCGAGCGCCGTCCCCGAGATCAGCAGCGCCAGCAGAGCGAGGTACCGCACCGGCTTTCCGCGCCACAAACCGGTATTCACCTGGTGTCCCGATGAGTCGCTGACGCCAACTAAAATATTTTGCTGTCGTCGCACGATGCCACCTCCTCAGTGTGAATATCGCCTAGTAACTGGCAACCTACCGGTGCGTGCCGTTTAGTTGCCAGAAATCGCCGAACAAGTTCGCTGAAATCGTACGTCGACGCATATTGACGATCGTGGCGGCCCCGGGCGATTCCACTGGGTAGATTGCTGCCCATGACTGGAAGCTGGGGCACCGTGTTGACCGGGCTGGTTCCGCTCGGACTGGTGGTGGCACTGTCGCCCATCACCGTCATCCCGGCGGTGTTGGTCCTGCAGGCGCCGCGTCCCCGGCCGACAGGGCTGGCGTTCCTCGCCGGCTGGGCCGTCGGCCTGGCGGTGGTGACGGCCGTGTGCGTGCAGGCCTCGCATCTGCTCAGCGGCGCGCACCACGGCCACAAGTCGCCGCCCGAGTGGGCTTCGTGGCTGCGGGTGGTGCTGGGTGCCGCGCTCATCATCTTCGGCGTTTATCGCTGGTTCACCCGGCACAACAGCACGGATTCACCGGGCTGGATGAAGAAGATCGCGACCGTCACCCCGGCCCGCGCGGCGGCGATGGGTGTGGCGCTGGTCGTGGTGCGCCCCGACGTCGTATTGATCTGTGTCCCAGCCGGATTGGCGATCGGCACCGCCGGGCTCGGTATCGAGGGTGACTGGCTGGCCGCGGCCTTCTTCGTGATCGTCGCCGCGTCGACGGTGGCGATCCCGACACTGGCCTACGCCATCGCCGGTGCCCGACTCGATGACACGATGCGGCGGCTCAAAGACTGGATGGAGAAGAACAACGCCGCGCTGATGGCGGCGATCATGCTCGTCATCGGGGCCATGGTGCTCCACAACGGCGCGCGTGCGCTCGGGTGGCTCTAGGAAGCGCGCGGGTCGACCGGCAATGGGCCGAAGAAACCCGTGCGTGCTGTCGAGCGGATGCTCAGGTCAGGACGCGGAGCATCCGTCGACAGTGTCAAGAAAGAGTTGTGGGCTGGTGCGAAATGCTCCACACCAGCCCACTGAGCTTTACGGGCTTAGTTAGACCGCGGTGACTCCGGTTGCGGCCGGGCCCTTGCTGCCCTGACCGACCTCGAACTCGACCCGCTGGCCCTCGTCGAGGGTACGGAAACCGTTGCTACGGATCTCCGAGTAGTGGACGAACAGATCCTTGGAGCCGTCGTCGGGAGTGATGAAGCCGAAGCCCTTCTCACTGTTGAACCATTTCACAGTTCCCTGTGGCATATACCAACTTCTCTCATGTAGAGCAGGACGTTAGGAAGAAAACGTCCGCGGGCATCGTAGCTCAGTTCGATATCCCTCCGCACCCTGAACTGCACATATCGCTGTTCCAGGTGTGAACCGGTGCGCCGCCGGGTATAGGGGCCGCAGGAGTGCGCCGGCCTCCGCTTCATGCCGGCCCCGGTACGGAAGTGACGGACATGCGACTGGTTGCAGCCGTGCTCGTCGTCGTTTCCGTCGTCATGGCGGGGGCCTGCGCGCCCGCACAACGCGTTGACCTGGGCCAGGACGCGGGATACCTGATCGCGGCGATCTCCGGCGAGCCCGACCAACTCGACCCGCAGAAGACCAGCGCGTACTTCTCGTTCGAGGTCCTCGAGAACGTCTTCGACACCCTCGTGGAGCCGGACGCCAACCTGACCATGCGGCCCGCCCTCGCGCAGTCGTGGGACGTCTCGCCTGATCAACGCGCCTGGACGTTCCACCTGCGGCCCGGGGTGACGTTCCACGACGGCAGCCCGCTCACCGCCGCCGACGTCGTCTACTCCTACCGCCGGATCATCGACGGCAAGCTCGCCAACGCCGACAAGCTCAGCGCCGTCACCGACGTCACCGCGGCCGACGACCACACGGTCCGGATCACGGTGTCGCACCCGACCCCCAATCTGCTGACCAACCTCGGCGGGTTCAAGGGTGTGGCGATCGTCCAGCGCCGCAACGTCGAGGACGGGCAGATCGCCGGCCACCCGATCGGCACCGGGCCGTTCGCCTTCGTCAGTCAGCGCGGCGGTGATGCAATCACGCTGCGCGCAAATCCGCATTACTGGGCCGGCGCCCCGCGCATTCCGGGCGTGACGTTCCGCTTCATCAGCGAGCCGTCGACGGCACTGTCGGCGCTGCAGGCCGGTGAGATCGACTGGACCGACGCGGTGCCACCGCAGCGGGTCGCCCAGTTGCGCGGCGATGATTCGATCCACCTCGCGGTGACGCCGAGCAACGATTACTGGTACCTGGCCCTCAACGAAGCCCGGCCGGCGTGGCAGGACGTCCGGGTGCGGCAGGCCATCGCCTACGCGATCGACCGGGCGTCGATCGTGCAGGCCACCAGTTACGGTGCGGCGCAGGCCAATCAGCTCGCGATCCCGCAGGGCAATCCGTGGTACACGCCCTACGGCAAGTACCGCTACGACATCGACCACGCCAAATCGCTGCTGCGGCAGGCCGGCTCGGCGCCGTCCGCCATGGACCTGTTGGTCACCAGCGAGTACTCGCAGACGGTGACCGCCGCCCAGGTGATCGCCGACAACCTCGCGCCGCTGGGCATCCGGGTCACCATCCGCACCGTCGACTTCGGGACGTGGCTCGACGAGCAGCACAGCGGTCATTTCGACATGCTGATGATGGGCTGGCTCGGCAATATCGACCCCGACGATTTCTACTACGCGCAGCATCACACCGGCGGTGCGAGCAATGCCCAGAAATTCTCGGACCCGCGCGTCGACGCGCTGCTGGACGCCGGCCGTACCGAGACCAATCCGCAAGCGCGGCACCAGGATTACGCGCAGGCGGCGACGCTCATCGCGGACCAGGTGAGCTACCTCTACCTGTACAACCCCGCGGTGGTCCAGGCCTGGTCACCGCGGCTCACCGGCTATGAGGCCAGGCGCGACAAGGCAATTCGGTTCCGGGACGCGGTACTCGGCGGTGACCGGCCATGACCATCCTGCGGTTCCTGGCCCGTCGGCTCGCCTACTCACTGGTGGTCCTGGTGGGCGTCCTCATCGTGGTGTTCGCCCTGGCTCATCTGGTTCCCGGTGACCCGGTGCGCATCGCCCTGGGGACGCGGTACACACCCGAGGCGTACGACGCCCTCCGTCACGCGAGCGGTCTGGATCGGCCACTGCCCGCCCAGTTCCTCAGCTACCTCGGCCATGCCGCGACGGGCAATCTCGGCGTCAGCTTCCGCAGCGGCGACCCGGTGGCCCAGGTACTGGCCGAGCGGTTGCCCGCCACCGTCTCGCTGGCCGTGGTCGGCATCGTCCTGGCTCTGGCGATCGCGCTGCCCGCCGGCATCTACGCGGCCTCGCACGAGGGCCGGCTCAGCGACGTGATCGTCCGGGTCACAAGCCAATTCGGGGTGTCCGTGCCGGATTTCTGGCTGGGCATCCTGCTCATCTCGCTGTTCTCCACGACACTGGGCTGGTTGCCGACATCGGGCTACCGGCCGCTGTTCGACGATCCGACGGGCTGGTTGCGCCACGTGATCCTGCCGGGCCTGACCGTGGGTCTGGTGGCCGCGGCGATCATGACGCGTTACGTCCGCTCCGCGGTGCTGGAGGTGTCCGCGATGGGCTACGTCCGCACCGCGCGCTCGAAAGGCCTGCCGCCGCGGGTGGTCACGTTGCGGCACGTCGTGCGCAACGCCCTGGTTCCCATCCTCACCATCACCGGTATCCAGCTGGCGACGATCCTCGGTGGTGTCATCGTGGTCGAGGTGGTGTTCGCGTGGCCGGGCCTGGGCCGGCTGGTCTACCTGTCGGTGGCCGCGCGCGACTATCCCGTGATCCAGGGCGCGGTGTTGCTCATCGCGGTCCTGTTCCTGGCCGTCAACCTGGTGGTCGATGTGCTGTACGCAGTTGTCGATCCGCGGATTCGGCTGTCATGAGGCTGCCCACGAATCCCGTCACGGTGGTCAGCGCCGCCGTCGTGGCCGCGGCCGTGGTCGTCGCCGTGGGTGCCGGCCGGCTGGCGCCGTACGGCATCAACGATGTCGACGTGCCGCAGGCGCTGCGGCCGCCGAGCGGCGCGCACTGGTTCGGCACCGACGAACTGGGCCGCGATGTGGTGTCCCGCGTGCTGACGGGCCTGCAGGCGTCGATGACGGTGGCGGTGGTCAGCGTGGCGTGTGCGGCGGTGGTCGGCACAGCGCTGGGCGTCATGGCCGGGTACCGCGGCGGCTGGCTGGACACCGTGGTGATGCGGGTCGTCGACGTGATGTTCGCGTTCCCGGTGCTGTTGTTGGCCATGGCGATCGTCGCGGTGCTGGGGCCGGGCTTGGGCACGACGATCGCCGCGATCGGCATCGTCTATGTGCCGATCTTCGCGCGGGTGGCACGGGCCAGCACCCTGGCGGTGCGGGAGGAGCCGTACGTGGCGGTGTCGCGCACGATGGGGACCGGGACGGCCTACATCCTGCGCCGGCACGTCCTGCCCAACATCACCGGTCCGCTCATCGTCCAGACCTCGCTGTCGCTGGCGTTCGCCATCCTGTCCGAGGCCGCGCTGTCCTTCCTCGGCCTGGGCATCCAGCCGCCGCAGCCGTCACTGGGCCGGATGATCTTCGATTCGCAGGGCTTCGTCACCCTGGCCTGGTGGATGGCGGTGTTCCCCGGCGCGGCGATCGTCGTCATCGTGCTGGCGTGCAACCTGCTCGGTGACGGCCTGCGTGACGTCCTGGATCCCAAGCAGCGCACCATGATCGAGGCGCGGCGGCGTTCATGAGCGTGCTGTCGGTCGACAATCTGGCCGTCCGGATCGGGCGTCGCGAGATCGTGCGCGGCGTCTCACTGGCGGTCGAGCCCGAGCAGACGCTCGGCATCGTCGGCGAGTCCGGTTCGGGCAAGTCGACGACGGTGCTGGCCGCGACCGGGCTGCTCGACGCGCCCGGCGCGCTCGTGACCGGCTCGAGTGTCCTTGCCGGACAACAGGAACTCGTCGGCGCCCCGGCGCGGACGTTGCGGCGCGTGCACGGCGGCCGGATCGGGTTCGTCTTCCAGGATCCCGGAACCTCGCTGAACCCGCTGCTGACCATCGAACGGCAGATCACCGAATCTCTTGAAACACACAAGCAGGTGACCCGCCGGCACGCCGCGGTGCGCGCCCTGGAACTGCTGGAGGCCGTGGGCCTGCCCGACCCGCAACGGCGGCTGCGCAGCTATCCGCATCAGCTCTCGGGCGGCCAGCGTCAGCGGGTGATGATCGCGATCGCCCTGGCCTGCGACCCTGAACTGCTGATCGCCGACGAGCCGACGACGGCCCTCGACGTCACGGCACAGGCCCAGATCATCGAGCTGGTGAGGGAGCTGCAGCGCGGGTTCGGTACCGCCGTGGTGTGGATCAGTCACGACCTCGGGGTGATCGGCGAGGTCGCCGACACCATCACCGTGCTGCGCGGCGGTGCGGCCGTCGAACAGGCACCGGTCGACGCGATATTCGATGCGCCGCAGCAGGCCTACACCCGCGAATTGCTCGATGCCAGGCCGGTTTTGGGACACCCCGCCCGCGAAGTTCCGGACACCCCGACACTGCTGGACGTCTCCCATCTGGACGTCAGGTTTCCCGTGAGCACGCCGACGGGCCGGATGGTGGTCCACGCGGTCAAGGACGTGTCGTTCCGCATCCGCCGGGGGACGACCCTCGGGCTGGTGGGCGAGTCGGGTTCGGGAAAGTCGACCGTGGCGGCCGCGCTGACCGGTCTCGTCGCGCCCGACGGCGGTCGCGCACTCCTCGACGGCACCGACGTGCTGACGGTCAAGCGCCGTGACCGCAAGGCGGTACGCCGCCGGATCGCTCTGGTCTTCCAGGATTCGTTCTCGTCGCTCAATCCGCGTATCCCGGTGGGTCTTTCGATCGCCGAGCCCTTGGCGGGTGCGGCCAGGGACCGACGGGCGCAGGTGCGTGAGCTGCTGGACTCCGTCGAGCTCCCGGCGGACTACGCGGCACGGTATCCGCACGAACTGTCGGGCGGCGAGCGGCAGCGCGTCAACATCGCCCGGGCGCTGGCCGTGGCGCCCGAGCTGTTGATCCTCGACGAAGCGACCGCGTCACTCGATGTCTCGGTGCAGGCCAAGGTGCTGGACCTGCTGACCCGGCTGCAGCAGGACCGTGGCCTGACCTACCTGTTCATCGGCCACGACCTGGCCGTGATCGAGCGGATGAGCCACGACGTCCTGGTGCTGCGCGGCGGCGAATCGGTGGAATACCGCTCTGCCGCCGAGTTGTTCGCGCATCCGGAACACGAGTACACGCGCGCGTTGCTCGCAGCGGTGCCTCCGGCGCGTCCGGGGCGTGCAACGATGACCTGATGCGCGCGGTGATCTTCGAGCAGTTCGGTGGCCCCGTGGACGTCAGGTCGGTGGCCGACCCGACGCCGTCGCCCGGCGGCGTCGTGGTGCAGGTGCACGCAACCGGGTTGTGCCGCAGCGACTGGCACGCCTGGGCCGGGCACGACGACGGCGTCGCCCTCCCGCATGTGCCCGGACATGAACTGGTCGGAGAAGTGGTCGCGGTCGGCGCCGACGTCCGGCGCTGGCGGGTCGGTGACCGCGTCACCACACCGTTCGTGTGCGGGTGCGGCACCTGCGAATGGTGTGCCGGCGGTCAGGCGCAGGTGTGCCCGGACCAGACCCAGCCGGGTTTCACCCACTGGGGCTCGTTCGGTGAGTACGTGGCGTTGCATGCGGCGGACACGAATCTCGTTGCGGTGTCGGAAGATATCGACGATGCCGCGGCGGCCGCGCTGGGTTGCCGGTTCGCCACCGCCTACCGCGCGCTGCGGGCCCGTGCCGACGTCAAGCCCGGCGAGTGGGTCACGGTGATCGGTGTCGGGGGTGTGGGCCTCAGCGCCGTCCAAGTGGCGGCCGCGGCCGGTGCCAACGTCATCGCCGTCGACCGCACCCCGGCGGCACTGGAACTCGCGCGCAGCCTCGGTGCCGCCGAGACCGTCCTCGCCAACAGCGCCGAGGTGGCGCCAGCGGTGCACGAGATCACCGGCGGCGGTAGCCATGTCGCGGTCGACGCGGTGGGCACCGCGGGGACGTGCGCCGATGCGATCCACAGCCTGCGCCGGCAGGGACGCCATGTGCAGGTGGGCCTGCTGCCCAACGTCGATGGGCATCCGCAGGTGCCCATGGATCGCGTAATCGCTTGGGAATTGGATGTTTTGGGGTCGCATGGCATGGCCAGCGCGGACTACCCCGAGATGCTCGACCAGGTCGCGGCGGGCAAGCTGCGCCCGCAGGCGTTGGTCGAGCGGGTGGTGGGGCTCGCCGAAGGCGCGCGTCTGCTGCCGGAGTTCGGCGCCGCCAGCCCGGTGGGAGTCACGCTGATCGACCCCCGGCGGGCGTGACGGTCAGGGGACCGGCACGCCTTCGCGCAGGAAGTACACGCCCGCGATGGTGCCGTCGGGATGGATCTTCACCCGGAACTGGCCGGGCATGCGGTCCATCTGCAGCGGGACGTTCACCACGGTGAGGTCGCCGCGCGCGGTGTCCTCGGGGCCGCCGTGCGACTGGTACGCCCCGAACGTGCGCTGGTAGCCGTCCCACACCTGCTGTAATGCCTTGGGGGACAACCGCTTCTGCAGCTCCGGATCGAACCGCGCGGTGACGGCGGCGTAGTTGCCCGCGGCGATGTCGTCGATGGCCGTCATCGCCACCTGGTCGGGTGCGTCGGCCGCTGCCGCGACCGGTGCCCCGCCGAGGGTGACGCCGATCCCGAGCGCCGCGATCGCGGCTGCCACTGTGTTCCGACGCTGATGCTTGGACTGTTCTCCCCGCCACATGAGGGCCAGCCTATGCGCTCGTGCCCCATTTGCCATTGACGAGACCCCGGGTACCGCCTAGTTTTGACTACATACGTTGTCAACGGTGACAAGGAGTACGCGCGATGTCCCTGCCGATCCCGGCACGTCATCCCGACCGGCCGCAACCGGTACCTGCGGCGATCGGTTCGTTCGCCACCGTGCTGGCCATCGGGAAGCCCGACGCCACGCAGTGGCAGCGGCTGGGCGAGCGCCTCAATGTCGGCGACGAACCCATGGATGCCCTGGTCGCCTGGATGTCGGAGCAGGGCACGAAGCAGCTGCGGCCGCTGTTCGACCGCGCGCTCACCGACGGCATCGCCACCGTTCCGGAGGCGCCGGAGCCGCTGCGCCGGTTCTTCGAAGAGGTCGAGGCGACCCCGGACTGGGTCGACCCTGAAGCGCTGCGGATCGGACAGCGCACGTTGCGCCGGGGCGGTGCCGACGGCATGTACATCGCCCGGGACGTCGCGCTGCTGGGCGGCTACCAGTTCTCCGGTTTCAACCAGACCCTGCTGCGCACCGGCGCCCTGGAAAAGGGCTCCAACCAGCGGTTCGCCGAAACCATGCAGTGGGCGCTCGACGTGATCGACGCCGGCGGGCTGGAGAAGTTCGGTTCCGGATACCGGTCCACCGTCCGCGTCCGCTTCGTACACGCCATGGTGCGACGGCATGTGCAGGCGATGCCGGACTGGCGTGCCGAGCAGTGGGGCCTGCCGGTCAATCAGACCGACATGGCGGCCACGCTGGTGGGCGCCCTGATCGCGCCGGTTCTCGGTGGCCTGGCCATGGGCATCGTGGCCACACCCGCCGAGTTGAGCGCCATCGCGCACCTCACGCGCTACGTCGGCTGGTTGATGGGCGTGCAGGACGAGTGGCTGCCACGGTCCTTCCGGGACAGCGTCCGCATCCTCTATCACACGTCCACCGCACTGGCGGTCTCCGACGAGACCACCAAACAGCTGTCGGTACCGATGGCGCGTGACCCGCTGAGCTGGCATTACCGCGGTGCGACGGGCCTCCGCCGGCGGCTGGCGTGGGCGCAGCACCTGTCGGTGACGACGGCCTTCCTGGGCCCGCGGGTGATGCGCACGCTGGGGCTGCCGTCCTACATGCCGCCGTGGTACCCGGTGCTCCGTATCCCCGTCAACGGCGTGCGCAGCATCGCGGCGCTGGTGCTGCCGGGCGGTTCGGACCGCGCGGCAGACCGCGGGCTACGCGAGCAGAAAGCCCTGCTGCGCACCATGATCGGCGGGGATGAGGCGACCATCGGGGCGTCGGCGTCCCACCTGCGCGGGGTGGCGTGAGTACGGCGGCCTGAGTACTACGGCAGTGGCGCGACGGGAGCGACGCAGGCCGGCTCCACGGGCGCCGGGTCGCGCCACGCGTGGCTGCCGGACATCAATGCGACGGTGAACGCCTCCAGGAGTCCGACCACGACGACGGGCCACATGGCTCCGGCCAGCACGCTCGTGAGGAGCTGGTGGTCGGGTCGCTCGTCGTTGCTGAATCGGCGGCCGAGGAGATACGTCGCCAGGGTCACCACAGCCCATATCGCTGTGTACGCCTCCACGTAGAGGTGGACCACTGGGCTACTCCCTTTGACCGGGTAACCGCCGCGTGAACAGCTGTGACCGAAGGCTCATTTGCAGGTGAATGTGTCGCCAATCTAACTCGCGATGGTGTCCCCGCCAAGGGCCTCGTCAGTCGGCAAAACCGCATTTCGGCACGTCAGGGGGCCGTGGCAAATAGCCTTCACGCGCGGTACCCGCTTAGTGCCGGTATCCAGCTACTTTGACGGACTAGTAGATTTTTTTGCCAGAAAGTTACGTGTCAGGACGTCAGCACGGCCTTGGCGGTGTGCTGCTGGCCCGCGCGGTCGATCCAGAACAGCTCGACGACGTCGCCGGGGTAGTGCCGGTCCAGCACGCTGGTGAGCGCACTCGCCGAGCTCACCGTGACGGCGTCGATGCTCACCAGCACGTCACCCGGGACCATCCCGGCGATTTGCGCGGGGCCGCCGCTGATCACGTCGCGGATGAGCACACCGGGCAGCTGCGAGTGCTCGTCGGTGCCGCCGACGCCGACGCCGAGCAGCGTGGGCTGCCCGATGTGGATGTTGTTCGACGCCGCGCCGGCCCGGATCTGCGCGGCCGTCGCCAGCGCCTCGTTGATCGGGATGGCGAAGCCCTCGCCACCCGGGCCCATGTGGAAGTTCAGCGTCGCCGCGACCGTCATCCCGACCACCCGGCCGTCGGCGGAGACCAGCGGGCCGCCCGAATCGCCGGCACGGACCGGGGCCGCGAACTGGATCAGGCCCGTCACCTGCTCGGAACTGCCCGTCAACTCGTCCTTGGCGGTGATGGTGCGGTTCAGCCCGATGACGTGACCGGCCTCGTGAGTCAGTGAGTTGCCACTGCCGTCGGCGTTGCCCAGTGCGACGACCTCGTCGCCGACGGCCACCGCCGACGAGTCGCCCAGCGGGGCGACCGGCAGGTCGGCCGCGCCGCGCAGCTGCAGCACGGCGATGTCGCGGTGGCGGTCGTAGCCGACCAGGTCAGCGCGGTATGGCCGGCCACCGATGGTCGCGGTCACCTTGTCGGCGCCCTGTACGACGTGGAAGTTGGTCAGCAGCGCGCCGCCCGAGTCCAGGACGAAGCCGGTACCGGCACCGATGGCGTGCTGGTAGTTGATGACGGTGTCGACGCGCGCGGTCGCGGGTTCGACGGCGGCTGCGGCCGGGGACGGGTCAGCGTGGGTGACGGGTGCGAGGCTGATGGTGGCCACGGCAACGGCTGCCGCGGCGGCCGCGGTGCCGAGCCGACGGCAGAAGCGGAACCCGCCCATGTGCTGTCCTCCGGACTGCGAGGTGATGGCCCTGTGACTGGGCCCTTAGGCTCCGCGCCCGAACAACCCGGAACCTTTGCCGGAGCGGCGGTTGCGCAGCTTACCGGCGGGGGCGTCATCAGTGGCCGTTTCTTCAGCCTCGTCCTCGTTGGTGTCGGCGGTCTCTTCGCCTGACGTCTTGGCCGCTTCATCGGTTTCGGCGGCCTCGGTGTTACCGGCATCGCCGGTTTCGGTGGTCTCGGCCGCGTCGTCGTCGGCCTTGTCCGTGGCCTCTTCTTCGGCCTCGGCTTCGGTGTCAGTCTCGCTCTCATCGCCGGCTTCCGCGACTTCAGCGGCGACGGCCGGGGCCTCATCGGCGCCCTTGTCGGCCTTGCGGCGGCCGCGGCGCTTGCCGTCGTTGACCTTCAGCGGCGCCGGCGGCGGAGGCGGCAACTCGGCGACGAAGGCCAGGTAGAACGCCAGGGCGGCGAGCAGAGCCAGGCCGGCCGCGCCGCCGTAGATGCCGAACAACCAGGTGCCGGCCTGATCCAGGGTCAACCAGATCTCGCTGATCGCGGCGCCGATGATCAGGACGCCCGCGGCGATGTGCAGGACGATCGACCAGGTGCGCAAGGTCAGCGCCAGCTGCGGGGTGCCGTACTCCGGCAGGGCGGTGCGCTGGCGGGTGAACAGGACCGGCAGGGCCGACAACGCGACGATCAGACCGCAGACGATGCGCATCGCGGTGCCGAGGGTGTGCGACCAGTCGCCGGTCAGCTCGTTCCACCGGGGCAGCGCGAAGAAGAAGTACAGCAGCCCGGCGAGGATGAGGAACGACGCGTGCCAAATGATCGCTACCGGCCGCCGCATACTGCTCCTCGAGGGTTTTTCGCTCTGATAGTGGGCCGGGGTGCGACCGGCTGATCAGCTGGTCGCACCCCGGACCGAGTGCGGAGGATAGGGGATTTGAACCCCTGAGGGCTGTTAACCCAACCCGCGTTCCAGGCGAGCGCCATAGGCCACTAGGCGAATCCTCCGTCGACAAGGGTACCCGACCCGGATCCGACGCCCTACTCGTGTGCCACTGGGTGGGTACTACACTCGTGGCCGGACCCCGCGCGGCGTCCATCCTGTGAACTCCCCCAGGGCCGGAAGGCAGCAAGGGTCAACGGGCTCTGGCGGGTGCGCGGGGTCCCCTATGTTTTCGCGATCTGATGCGAGAGGCGCGCCGTGTCGTTTCTGTCCCTCGGCCGTGACGAATTGCAGGCCCAGCACGATCTGCAACAGCGCAATTACGCCGAACTGCAGGCCCGCAACCTGGCCCTCGACCTGACTCGCGGCAAGCCGTCGGCAGAACAGCTCGACCTGTCGAACGCCATGCTGAGCCTGCCGGGAGACACCCCCGGTTCCTACCTGGACGGCAACGGCACCGATACCCGCAACTACGGCGGTCTGCACGGCCTGCCCGAGCTGCGGGCCATCTTCGGTGAACTGCTCGGCCTGCCCGTGCAGAACCTGATCGCCGGCAACAACGCCAGCCTCGAGTTGATGCACGACGTCATCGTGTTCTCGCTGCTGCACGGCGGCGTCGATTCGCCGCGCCCCTGGGTGCAAGAACCCGCCCTGAAGTTCCTGTGTCCGTCGCCCGGCTACGACCGGCACTTCGCGATCACCGAGAGCTTCGGCATCGAGATGATCCCGGTCCCGATGCTCGAGGACGGCCCCGACGTCGACCTCATCGAAGAACTCGTCGCCGCCGACCCGGCGATCAAGGGCATGTGGTGCGTGCCGGTCTTCGGTAACCCGACCGGCGTCACCTACTCGTGGGAGGCCACTCGCCGGCTGGTGCAGATGCAGACGGCGGCACCGGACTTCCGGCTGTTCTGGGACAACGCCTACGCCGTGCACACGCTGACGCACGAGTCGGTCCAGAACGTCGACGTCGTCGGCCTGGCCGCCACCGCGGGCAACCCGAACCGGCCGTACGTCTTCGCCTCGACGTCCAAGATCACCTTCGCCGGCGCCGGCGTCAGCTTCTTCGGTGGCTCGCTCGGCAACATCGCCTGGTACCTGCAGCACGCCGAGAAGAAGACCATAGGCCCGGACAAGGTCAACCAGCTGCGGCACGTCCGGTTCTTCGGTGACGCCGACGGCGTGCGGCTGCACATGCAGCGGCACCAGGCGCTGATGGCGCCCAAGTTCGCGGCGGTCGCGGAGATTCTCGACGACCGGCTCAGCGCGTCGAAGATCGCATCGTGGACCGACCCCAAGGGCGGCTACTTCGTCAGCCTCGACGTGTGGCCGGGCACCGCGAAGCGGACCGTGGCGCTGGCCAAGGACGCCGGCATCGCGGTGACGGCGGCCGGGGCGTCGTTCCCGTACAAGAAGGACCCGGAGGACAAGAACATCCGGATCGCGCCTTCGTTCCCGCCGCTGCCGGACCTGCGCCTCGCCATCGACGGCCTGGCGACGTGCGCGCTGCTGGCCGCGACCGAGGCGCTGCTCAAGGGCTGAGGTCCTGCCGCGCGCTGTATGCGTTGACCCTGTACCCAGGGCGCATTCGTGCGAGTAGCGGGGTGCGCAGGCGCAGGATCAACGGGTGTCACTGCCGTCCCCACGCTGACTCTGTACTGAGGGCGCAGTTGTGCGAGTAGCGGGGTGCGCAGGCGCAGGGTCAATCGAGTCGTGGTGGTCGTGTTCGCCGAGCCTGACTGCACGGCGATTTGCGGCCTGATTTTCCGCCACCACGTCAGCTTCGCGGAATGGCGAATCCACCAGAGCACGAGTCGGACCCGCTCGGTAGCCTTCTTCCGTGGCTCTCTACCGCAAGTACCGACCGGCAAGTTTCGCTGAGGTAGTCGGGCAGGAGCATGTCACCGAGCCGCTGTGCAACGCGCTGGAATCGGGCCGCATCAACCACGCCTACCTGTTCTCCGGGCCGCGCGGCTGCGGCAAGACGTCGTCGGCGCGCATCCTGGCCCGCTCACTGAACTGCGAACAGGGGCCGACGGCCAATCCGTGCGGCGAATGCCATTCGTGCGTGGCGCTGGCGCCCAACGGGCCGGGCAACATCGACGTCGTCGAACTCGACGCCGCCAGCCACGGTGGTGTCGACGACACCCGCGAACTCCGTGACCGGGCGTTCTACGCGCCGGCGCAGTCGCGGTACCGCATCTTCATCATCGACGAAGCGCACATGGTCACCAATGCCGGTTTCAACGCGCTGCTGAAGATCGTCGAGGAGCCGCCGGAGCACCTGATCTTCGTGTTCGCCACCACGGAGCCGGAGAAGGTGCTGCCGACCATCCGGTCGCGTACCCATCACTACCCGTTCCGGCTGCTGCCGCCGAAGACCATGCGCGGCCTGCTGGAGAAGATCTGCGCGCAAGAAGACGTGCAGGTCGACGATGCGGTGTACCCGCTGGTCATCCGGGCCGGTGGAGGCTCGCCGCGTGACACGTTGTCGGTGCTCGACCAGCTGCTGGCCGGGGCCGAGCAGAACCGCGTCGTGTACCAGCGGGCGCTGTCGCTGCTCGGCGCCACCGACCTCGCGCTGATCGACCGCGCCGTCGACGCGCTGGCCGCCGGCGACGGCGCGGCGCTCTTCGGGGCTGTGGAGTCGGTGATCGACGCCGGGCACGACCCACGCCGGTTCGGCACCGACCTGCTGGAGCGCTTCCGGGATCTGATTGTCCTGCAGGTGGTTCCGGACGCCGCGGCCCGCGGTGTGGTCGACGCGCCGGACGACGTCATGGAGCGCATGCGGGACCAGGCCGCGCAGATCGGCACCGCGACGCTGACGCGGTACGCCGAGGTGATGCACGCCGGGCTCGGGGAGATGCGCGGCGCGACGGCACCGCGGCTGCTGCTCGAAGTGGTGTGCGCCCGGCTGCTGCTGCCGTCGGCCAGTGACACCGAAGCCGCTCTGCTGCAACGCATCGAGCGCATCGAGACCCGGATGAACGTGTCGATCCCGGCTTCGGAGGGCGGGGCCGTTGCTGCCCCGCGTCCCGCTCCGGTGGCGGCCCCGGTCCCGGCACCGGCCGCCGAGTCGTTCGCGGAGGCCCCGAGCGCTCCGCCGGCTCCGTCGGGTTCGGCAGGAAATCGGCAGTTCACGCGGAGAAGTCAAGCCCCGCAATCGGTTTCGGCACCCGAACCGGAGCCGACACCGCCGCCCGCACCTCCGGCGCCGCGGCCCGAACCGCGTCCGGCGCCCGAACCGGCGCCGGTTCAACGTGAAACATCACCTGAACCCGTCGCCCCGCCGGCTGCCGCACCGGCAGCGGCGGCGCCCGTGCAGCCGGCCGCCGCGACACCCGGTGAGCCCGATGCCGCCGCCGTGCGCGCCATGTGGACGACGGTGCGCGAGAAGGTCCGCATGCGCAGCCGCTCGCTGGAAGCCATGCTCATGGAGGCGACGGTCCGCGGTATCGAGGCGGACACTTTGGTGTTGGCGCACCCGGCCCCGCCGCTGGCGAGGCGCCTCAGCGAGCAGCACAACGCCGACGTCATCCGCGAGGCGCTCAAGGATGCCCTCGGGGTGAACTGGCGGGTGCGGTGCGACGCCGGTGCGGCACCTGCGGGTGCGGCCGGGGGCCCGTCGGCCGGTTCCGCGCCCGCGGCGGCAGCCCCGCGTCCGGCGGCCCCGACGCCCGAGCAGCAGGCCGCCGTGGAGCGGGCCGAAGAAGAGGACATGCTGGCCGACGCCGCCAACGACCGCGGCACGGACGTGCCCCGCCGCGACCCCGAAGAGGTGGCGCTCGAACTGCTCAAGAGCGAGCTGGGCGCCCGCCCCATCGGGGAGTGATCAGGGCGTCCACCAGGGCCGCAGCGGCAGCCCGCCGTTGGCCCCGTGCTCGTCGAGTTTGACGGCCAGGACCTGGTGCAGCTGAACGACATTGGTCTCGAATCCCACGCGGGAACCGGCCATGTACATGCCCCAGACCTTGGCCGTGGCCAGGCCGACCTCGGCGACCGCTTCGTCCCAGTTCCGCACCAGGTTGGCGCACCAGTCGCGCAGCGTCAGGGCGTAATGCGGGCGCAGGTTCTCCTCGTGCAGCACCTCCAGCCCGACATCCTGGGCGGTGGCGATGATCCGCCCCGAGCCGGTCAGCTCTCCGTCGGGGAAGACGTAGCGGTCGATGAACCCGCCGATGTTCCCGGCGCGGTTGTGCGGCCGGGTGATGCAGTGGTTGAGCAGCAGTCCGCCGGGGCGCAGCCGGTCGTGTAGGAACCGGAAGTAGGCCGGGTAGTTGGCGACACCGATGTGCTCGGTCAGACCGATCGAGGACACCGCGTCGAAATTTCCTTCCCGCACATCGCGGTAGTCGCCGTGCACGACGCGGGCGAGATCGGCCAGGCCTTCGTCGGCGATGGCGCGCTGCGCCCAGCCGGCCTGCTCCGCCGACAGCGTGACACCGGTGGCCTGCACACCGTGCCGGGCGGCGTACCGGACCATGCCACCCCAGCCGCAGCCGACGTCGAGCAGCCGGTCGCCGGGCTGCAGGCGCAGCTTGTCGAACACCAGCCGGTACTTGTTCTCCTGGGCTTCCTCGAGCGTGGCGTCGGGCCGCGGGTAGCAGGCGCAGGTGTACGTCATCGACGGCCCGAGCACCCGTTCGTAGAACGCGTTGGAGACGTCGTAGTGGTGATGGATGGCCTCGGCATCCCGGATTCGGCTGTGCCGCAGCCCTTCTGCCATCCGGCGCCATCTCGGCAGCGCCTCCTGCGGGGGCGGGGCGATCGGCAGCAGGTGTTCGAATCCGATGGACCGCACGATGTTCGCCAGCACCCGGATCGGCGGACGCTTGAATTCCACCTTGTCGGCCAGCGCCTTGAGCAGTTCGTAGGGGTCGCCCGGATGCACTCCGAGCGCCGCGAGATCGCCTGCGACGTAGGCGCGCGCGAGACCCAGGTCGCCCGGCGCGGTCGCCAGGTAGGTGGTGCCGCGCGGAGTCAGCAGGCTCAGCCCCAGTTCGGCGTCTTCGGGGCCGGCCGAACTGCCGTCGTACGCCTCGAATTTCAGGGGGAGCCGACCACTCGAGAAGGTCTCCAGGACCTCGGCCAAGGTGAGCTTGCCGTCGGCCGTGCCCCGGTCGTCAGTTGTCATCATTGCCGCTGTACCGCCTTCGCATAGAGACCTAGTAGCCGCGATTCGGGGTCGTAAACGTCTTTGACCTTCTGGTACTCCGCGCCGCCGTAGCGCTTGTCGAAATCCGCGCGTGAGTAGAACGACTCGGAGTACAGCGATTTGTGGCCGCCGCACTCGTCGACCTTGTGCTCGATGAGCCGGTTCGTCTCACCGGCGACCGGTCCGGCCGGGACCGATGACCAGAACCCGACGTTGACGTAGTTGCGGTGGGGCTGGAGCGGATACAGCGGCCAGTGGGTTTCGTCGCGTAACCGCAACGGGCACAACCAGATCGGAGTGATGGGCACGTGCACCAGGAACCAGTCGAGGAAGTCGACGACGCGCTCGACCGGCACCTCGACGTCCTGCACCACGCGCTCACGCAGCGGCTGGTCCGGGGCCAGAATGCTGCGGCGCTCGATCCGGTCGGCGATGTGGAAGCGCTGGTCGAGGCCGACGAGCTTCCAGTAGACGCTGCTGCGCCGGTACCGGCGGGGCCACAGCCGCCGGATGAGTGGGCGTTGCGCGCCGAAGGCCGCCGAACACCAGAACCAGTCGGTGTCCCAGCGCCAGAGATAGTCCTGCGTGGTGAGCCGGTCGTGGCGCTCGCCGGAGTCGTGCTGGATGGAGCGGTAGTAGATGTGCCGGCCGGTGTAGTCGCTGACTGGCCCGTCGGTCCCGGTCTTCATGCCGAGGCACAGATAGCTTTCGTCGGGCCCGAACACGACGCCGTCGAGGTAGTCCACCGGCACGCCGTCGTGGCCGCCGGTGTCGAGGATGCGCTGCAGCTCGTCGACCAGGTCGGTCAGCCGGTGAAAACGCAGGTGCCGCAGCTTGACGAAAGGGCGCACCGGCTCCAGCTCGATGCGCAGCCGTACTGAATAACCCAGCGTGCCATAGGAATTCGGGAAGGCGTGGAACAGGTCGGGGTGCTGGTCGCGGCTGGCGGTGACCAGCTCGCCTGCGCCGGTGAGGATGTCGAGCTCCCGCACGGACTCATGCGGCAGGCCGTTGCGGAACGACGTCGACTCGATGCCGAGTCCGGTGACCGCGCCTCCGAGGGTGATGGTCTTGAGCTGCGGTACGACCAGCGGTGCCAACCCGAACGGCAGTGTCGCCGCGACCAGCGTCTCGTAGGTGCACATGCCCTGGACGTCCGCGGTTCGGGACTCGGTGTCGACGGCCAGCACGCCGTCCAGCCCCGAGACGTCGAGCCCCTTGGTCTTGGTGCGCGTGCGCGCCCGGAACAAGTTCGACGTCGGTTTCGCCAGCCGCACCGTCGCACCCTGCGGGATGGCGCGATAGCTGTCCAGGAGTCGCTCGACGGCCGCCGCGTGGGCGGCCGTCGCATCGGCCGCGACAGCAGTCACACATATACGCTAAACCGAGATCGCGGTCCTCGCGACCGCAAGGGAAGCCAGATGAACAGGAGTTTTACCTGATGGGACAGGTCAGTGCGTCCAGCACCGTGTTGATTCTCGCCGAGCCGGAGAAGGTGCTTGCAGCAGTCGCCGACTACCAGACGGTGCGCCCGAAGATCCTCTCGTCGAACTACAGCGGCTACCAGGTGCTCGAAGGCGGACAGGGCGCCGGCACCGTCGCCACCTGGAAGCTGCAGGCCACAAAGAAGCGCTCGCGTGAGGTCAAGGCCACGGTCGACGTCGCCGGCAAGAGCGTCATCGAGAAGGACGCCAACTCGTCGATGGTGACCACGTGGACCGTCGCCCCGGCGGGCACCGGCTCGACCGTCACCGTCAAGACCGCGTGGCAGGGCGCCGGCGGTATCGGGGGCTTCTTCGAGAAGACCTTCGCGCCGCTGGGCCTGCGCAAGATTCAGGACGAGGTGCTGGGGAACCTGAAGAAGGTCGTCGAAGGCTAGCCCTTCGGCGCACGGAGATTCTTTTCGCGGCCAGTCGGTCGCCCGGCGCTCCGTCGGGCGACTAGGCTGGCGCGCACACCCGATCATCGAAAACTGAGGGGATCGTCATGCAACCCGGTGGCCAGCCCGATATGTCCGCGCTGCTCGCTCAGGCGCAGCAGATGCAGCAGCAGCTCATGGCGGCGCAGGAGTCCCTGGCCACCTCGTCGGTGACCGGTCAGGCCGGTGGCGGTCTGGTCAAGGTCACCATGATGGGCAGCGGTGAGATCACCGCGCTCACCATCGACCCGAAGGTCGTCGACCCCGACGACATCGAGACGCTGCAGGACCTCATCGTGGGTGCCCTGGGTGACGCCTCGGAGCAGGTGACGCTGATGGCGCAGCAGCGCCTGGGCCCGCTGGCCGGTGGCATGCAGGGCATGGGCCTGCCCGGGTTCTGATGTGTTTGAAGGACCCGTACAAGATTTGATCGACGAGCTCGGCAAGCTGCCGGGTATCGGGCCGAAGAGTGCCCAGCGCATCGCGTTCCACCTGCTGTCGGTGGAGCCGCCGGACATCGACCGGCTGACCGCGGTGCTGAACCGGGTGCGCGACGGCGTCAAGTTCTGTGCGGTGTGCGGCAACGTGTCCGATGACGACCGCTGCCGCATCTGCAGTGACCCGCGTCGCGACGGTTCCCTGGTGTGTGTCGTCGAGGAGCCGAAGGACGTCCAGGCGGTGGAGCGCACCCGCGAATTCCGCGGGCGCTATCACGTCCTGGGCGGCGCGCTGGATCCGCTGTCCGGCGTCGGGCCGGAACAACTGCGAATTCGCGAGCTGCTCAACCGGATTGGGCAGCGGGTCGACGGGGTTGACATCGTCGAGGTGATCATCGCGACCGACCCCAACACCGAGGGCGAGGCCACTGCCACGTACCTGGTGCGCATGCTGCGGGACATCCCGGGGCTGACGGTGACGCGCATCGCGTCGGGTCTGCCGATGGGTGGCGACCTCGAGTTCGCCGACGAGCTGACGCTGGGCCGGGCCCTGGCCGGCCGCCGCGCCATGGTCTGATCCCCGGCTCGCCGAAAATCACCTCCGGTCCGGCCGCTACTCGCGCCTTTCCGTCTGAACACCTCGCGGCAACTTCAGCTAACTATCGGAAACAGCCACCTGGCGGTGTTCCCAGGAAAGTCGGTACTGCTGTCGGCATTGGGGCAAAGAATGTCGCGAAAGTCGTTACGGTACCGGTGTTTTCGGACGGGTTGCTCGATCGCGGCGCGCACGGGCGGGTTTATTGACGCCCATTTGTGGACATAGTCAGAGCATGTAGCATTCGCCCACGGGTCGAGTGAAATCGCAAAGCCCAATTATCTTGAGCGTCAATTCTTTTGGGAGCACCATGAGCACCAACCCGTTCGATGACGACAATGGATCTTTCTTCGTGCTGATCAACGACGAGGAACAGCACAGCCTGTGGCCGACATTTGCTGATGTGCCGGCGGGCTGGCGGGTGGTCTTCGGCGAGGCCGACCGTGCCTCGTGCCTGGAGTACATCGAACGGGAGTGGACGGACATCCGGCCGAAGAGTTTGCGGGACCGGCTGGCGGTGGGTCAGCAGCTCTGATCGCTCGGTAAGTCAGGGGTAGTTCGGCATTTCAGTGTTTGGGATGGATCTCGGCGATTCGTCGTTGCCTGTGACGCGTGGGCAGTTGGACATCTGGCTCGCGCAGGAAACCGGTCAATCGGCTGCGGAGTGGCAGCTCGGCATCTTCGTGAAGATTGACGGGCCGGTTGACTTCGAGATCTTCGAGCGGTCGATCCGCCACGTCGTCGGCGAAGCCGACCCGGTGCGGGCGACGTTCTCGGAGTCCGGCGGCCAGGTGCGCCAGCGGCTGCTCGATGTCGCCGATTTCGAGGTGGCTTTCCACGATCTGACCCATGCCGACCAGCCGATGGTCGAGGCGCGCGCGATGGTCTCGGCACTGCAGCGCACCGCCATGCCGTTCGACGGCCCGCTGCTGCGGTTCGCCTACTTCCGGGCCGGCGCCGACGAGTCCTACTTCTTCGCCTGCTGCCACCACATCGTCGCCGACGGCATGGGACTGGCGCTGGTCCTGCAGTGCATCGCCGCGGTCTACTCGGAATCTGTTGCGGGCGTGGCGATTCAGCCGTCCTACTTCAGTTCGCTGCGGGATCTGCTCGACTCCGAAGACGCGTACGAAGCCTCCGCGGACTACGCCGAGGACGAGGCCTACTGGACCGCGAACCTGCCGGCGCAGGCGACTCGCAACCTGCCGCCGGATGACGTCGCGGGCGCCGACGGCTCGTCGGAGCCGATCCCGCTCGCCCCCGCGCTGCTGTCCCAGGTCGAACGACTGTGTGCGGACTGGGACGTGCGCCGGTCCACGGTGCTCATCGCGGCGTGCGCACTGGTCCTGCGTGGCCGGGCGGCCGAGGGCCACGAGGTCGTGCTCGACCTGCCGGTGACGCGGCGCGTGCTGCAGGTGTCGAAGACCTTGCCCGGCATGGTCGCCGGGGTGGTGCCGCTGGTCCTGCAGGTTTCCCCCGACGCCACCGTCGCCGAATTCTGCGCGCATGTGCACACCCGCACCCGAGAAGCGGTGCGGCATCAGCGATTTCCCGTGCAGGCCCTGGAGCGCAAGGTTCACGGGCCGGGTGCGGACCGGATCGTGGTGGACTTTCTGCCGTCGGGCTTCACCGTGCCGCTGGGCGAGGCCACCGCGGCAGCTCAGCTGATCTCCGGTCTCGGTCGCGGCTCCGGTCTGGCGTTCTCGGGCACGGGCGACGAACTCTCCATCACGACGTTCGGTACCCGGCAGCTCGACGTCGTGGAACTGGCGGACCAGCTGCACCGCGTGCTGACCGCCATGACGGCGGACCCGGCGCAGCGCCTGTCGGCGTTGCCGGTGCTCGGTGCACCGGCCGAGGACCGGCCGGCGGAGCTCGGAAACTGGGCGACGCTCGCCGCCGAAACGGCCGTGCCGCTGTCGATCCCGGCACTTTTCGCCGCTCAGGTGGCTCGCGTGCCGGAGGCCGTTGCGCTCAGCGGTGATGGTCGGCCCCTGACCTACCGGGAGCTGGACCGCGCGTCGAACCGGATGGCCCAGCTTCTCGCCGACCGCGGCGCGGGGCCGGGGCGCCGCGTCGCGGTGATGCTGCCGCGTTCCGCCGAGGCCATCGTGACCATCCTGGGCGTGCTCAAGACCGGCGCGGCGTACCTGCCGATCGACCCGGCACTGCCGGCGTCCCGAATCGCCTTCATGCTCGACGATTCCGCACCGTTCGCGGCCGTCACCACCACGGCCCTGGCTGACCGGTTCGACGGCTTCGACGGCGTTGTGATCGACGTGCGGGAGCCGTTCGACGGGCCCGACGACTGGCCGGCCGCAGCCGGCCCGGAGCCCGACGATGTCGCCTTCGTCATCTACACCTCGGGCACGACCGGGACGCCGAAAGGCGTTGCGATCGCCCATCAGAACCTGACGCAGCTGATCGCTTCGCAGGATGCCGGCCTGCCGTCCGAGCAGGCCTGGTCGCATTGGCATTCGTACGCCTTCGATTTCTCGGTGTGGGAGATCTTCTCGGCGCTGTTGCGCGGCGGCCGGCTGGTGGTGGTGCCCGAGTCGGTGTCCGCCGATCCGGCCGAGTTCCATGACTTCCTGATCGCCGAAAAAGTCACCGTTCTCACCCAAACGCCCTCTGCCATCGGGATGTTGGACATGGCAGGGCTGGAGTCCTGCGCGCTGGTGATGGGCGGCGAGGCGTGCCCGGCCGAGGTGGTCGAACAGTGGGCGCCCGAGCGTGTGATGGTCAACGGTTACGGCCCGACAGAGACCACGATCTACGCCGCGATCAGCGCGCCGCTGACGGCCGGCGCCGGCGCGGCGCCGATCGGCGCGCCACCGCGCGGCACGGCATTGTTCGTGCTGGACGGCTGGATGCGGCCGGTGCAGCCCGGCGTGGTCGGCGAACTGTATGTGGCCGGTGCCGGGGTGGGTGTCGGGTATCTGCACCGGACCGCCCTGACCGGATCACGTTTCGTGCCATGCCCGTTCGGCAGGCCCGGCGAGCGGATGTACCGCACCGGAGACCTGGTCTACTGGGGCGAGGACGGACAACTGCGGTACGTCGGACGCGCTGACGCCCAGGTCAAGATCCGTGGCTATCGCATCGAATTGGGTGAATTCCAAACAGCTTTGGCCGCAGTCGACGGCGTCGCGCAGGCGGCGGTGATCGTCCGGGAAGACCGTCCCGGCGACAAGCGCCTCGTCGGTTACGTCACCGGCGCCGTCGATCCGGTCGAGGTGCGGGCCGCCCTCGTCGAGCGCCTGCAGGCGTACCTGGGTCCGGCCGCGGTCGTGGCGCTGGCCGAGCTGCCGCTCACCACCAGCGGCAAGCTCGACACCCGCGGCCTGCCCGCCCCGGAGTACACGGGCGACGACTACCGCGCGCCGGACAGCCCCGTCGAAGAGATTCTGGCCGCCATCTACGCCGAGATCCTCGGCCTGGAGCCGGCGGCCGTCAGCGTCGACGACTCGTTCTTCGAGCTGGGCGGCGACAGCATTCTCGCAATGCAGGTGGCGGCGCGCGCCCGGGCCGCCGGCCTGGCATGCCGCCCACGTGACGTGTTCGTCGAACAGACGGTGGCGCGCCTGGCGCAGACGGTGACTGTGACCGACGACGCGGAAGACGTCGTCGACGAGGGCATCGGATCGGTGCCGGCCACCCCGATCATCCGGTGGTTCGCCGGGATCGAAGGGCCGGTCGACGAGTTCAACCAGACCCTGGTGTTGCAGGCGCCGCACGGCGTCACCGGCGACGACGCGGTGATGTTGTTGCAGGCGTTGATGAATCGGCACGCCATGCTGCGGCTGCGGGTCGGCGCCGACGGAGCGCTGTCGGTACCCGAGGCCGGCTCGGTCGATGCCCGCGACTGCGTCGTCGAGGTCAACGAGCTGTCTGAAGCCACGGTGGCCGCGGCGCGGCGACGGCTGAAACCGGGCGCCGGAGTGCTGGTCAGTGCGTTGTGGGTCGGCGCGAGCCGGCAGTTGGTCCTGATCGTCCACCACCTCGCGGTTGACGGGGTGTCGTGGCGAATCCTGTTGGAAGACCTCAACATTGCGTGGGCGCAGCATCGCGCCGGCCAGCCGGTGGAGCTGACGACGACAGGCACGTCGTTCCAGCGGTGGGCCACGCTGCTCAGCGAGTATGCGCACCATCCGGACGTGCGGGCGCAGGCGGCAGCCTGGCAACGGGCGGCCTCGGTACCCGCGGCTCTGCCGGCGGCAGACCCCGATGTGGACACCTACGCCACCGCGGGCCGGCTGTCGGTGACGCTCGACGCCGAGCACACCAGGGCCCTCCTCGGCGAGGTGCCTGCGGCGTTCCACGCCGGCGTGCAGGACATCCTGCTGATCGGTTTCGCCCTTGCCGTCACCGAGTTCCTGGGCACCGGTGGGTCGCCCGTCGGCATCGACGTCGAAGGTCACGGGCGCGACGAGGACATTGCCGGTGATGTCGACCTGTCGCGGACCGTCGGCTGGTTCACCGCGAAATACCCGGTTTCGCTGGCGCTACGCGAGCTGTCCTGGTCGCAGATCACGTCGGGCGACGAGGCGCTCGGCGCAGTCGTCAAGGCGGCCAAGGAACAGCTGCGTGCACAGCCCGCAGGCCTGACCTAGGGGTTGCTGCGGTACCTCGACGACACCGTCGATCTGGACGGCGCGGACCCGAGTATCGGGTTCAACTACCTTGGGCGCCTCGGTTTTCCGCAGATCGCCGGCGTCGAAGAGCTGTGGCGGTTGGGCCGCGAAGAGCTGTCCCTGGCCGGCGCCGCGGCGCCGCTGCCGTTGTTCCACACTGTGGAACTCAACGCCGGCACTGTCGACACCGAAGCCGGGCCGCAGCTGCAGGCCGACTGGACCTGGGCGACTTCGGTTCTCGACGACGCCCAGCTGAACCGGTTGAGCCGGTTGTGGTTCGAGGCGCTGGCCGGCATCTGCGCACACGTGCGGACGGGCGGCGGCGGCCTGACGCCATCGGACATCGCCCCGGCCCGCCTGGGGCAGCAGCAGATCGACCAGTTACAGCAGCAATACCGAGTTGCCGACATCCTGCCGCTGACGCCATTGCAGCAGGGCCTGCTGTTCCACAGCAGCACCGCGCACGAGCGGGCCGACGTCGCGGCCGAGATGTACTCGGTGCAGCTGGATTTCACGCTGACCGGCGCGCTGGACCCGCAGCGACTCCGCGATGCCGTGCAACGCACCGTCAACCGGCATCCGCACCTCGCGGCCACGTTCAGCCAGCAGTTCGACGAACCGGTGCAGGTGATCCTGGCGGAGCCGGAAATCGCCTGGCAATTCCTCGATTTCGGCGCGACCGGTGTGCTCGACGAAGACGAGATTCAGCGACTGTGCGCCGCCGAACGCGTCGCGGTCGGCGACCTCGCCGGTGAGCCACCGTTCCGGGCCCTGCTGATCCGAATCGCCGAGGACCGGCACCGGTTTGTGCTGACCAATCACCACATCGTGCTCGACGGCTGGTCGCTGCCGATCCTGCTGCGTGAGATCTTCGCCGGCTATGCCGGGCACAGGTTGCCGCCCGCGGCGTCGTACCGGAAGTTCATCACCTGGCTCGCCGAACGCGATCTCGATGCGGCGCGCGCGGCTTGGGGTGAGGTGCTCGCGGACTTCGATACGCCGACGCTCGTGGGCCCGCACGACCGGCTCCAGGACCGGTTGGGGCGGGGGCAACGCGGCTTTGCGGCGTTCCAGGTTCCGGCGGAGACCACGCGCGCCCTGTCGGACCTGGCCCGCTCGTGCCAGACCACCGTCAGCACCGTGCTGCAAGGCGCGTGGGCAGTGCTGCTCTCGTCCTTGACGGGCAGACACGACGTGGCGTTCGGTACCGCGCGGTCCCGGCTCGGGCAGCTCGATGTCGGCGACACCGAATCGATGGTCGGCCTGCTGATCAACACCGTGCCGGTGCGTGCCAACCTGACGGCGGGCACCACCGTCACCGGCCTGCTCGACCAGCTGCAGACCGCGCACAACGACACTCTCGACCATCAGCACCTGGCGCTGGGCGAGATTCACCGCGTCGCCGGCCATGACCAACTCTTCGACACGCTGTTCGTGTACGAGAACTATCCGGTCGAAGCGGGGATGTCCGTCGGGGTCGACGATCTTGCCATCGCCGAGTTCGCGAACCGCGAGTTCAACCACTATCCGCTGACGGTCGAGGCGTTCCCGGGCGACGAGCTCGGGCTGCACATCGAATACGACACCGAGGTGTTCACCGAAGCCGCGATCACGTCGCTGATCGGCAGGCTGAGCCGGCTGCTGGCGGCGATGACCGAGGACCCGGCGCGGAAGCTGTTGTCCATCAACCTCCTCGGCGAGGTCGAGCAGGACGAATTGCGGCGGTGGTCAGGTGCCGGCGTGCAGGCGCCGATCGGACTCGGGCCCGAGCTGCTGGCCGCGGCCGTCGCGGTCGATCCCGATGCGGTCGCCGTCATCGACGGGGCGCGCAGTCTGACCTATCGCGAGCTCGACGAAGCCTCGAACCGGTTGGCGCGCCTGCTGATCGAGAACGGGGTCGGTCCCGAACGCGCCGTGGGTGTCGCGATGGACCGATGCGCCGAATTGGTGGTGGCGTGGTGGGCCGTGCTCAAGGCCGGCGGCGTGTACGTGCCGGTGGACCGCACCCACCCCGTCGAACGTATTGCCACGGTGCTGGATTCGGTCGCCGCCACGTGCGTGCTGACGCGGGACGCCGACCAGGCGGTGCCGGCTCCCGTCCGGTGTTGCGGGCCGACGTGGATCTGTCCGGCTTCCGCGCCGAACCGATCACCGACGGCGAGCGCCCGGCGCCATTGGCGGTCGACAACACCGCCTACGTCATCTTCACGTCGGGCTCGACGGGTGAGCCCAAGGGCGTGGCGGTCAGCCATGCCGGCCTGCTGGGTGCCGCTGCAGCACAACGTGACTCGTACGAGCTGACCGCCGAAGCGCGCGTGCTGATGGTTGCGGCCCCGACCTTCGACGCGTCGCTTTTCGAGATGCTGATGGCGACCGGCGCCGCGGCCGCGTTGGTGGTGGCACCGCGGGACGTGTACGCCGGCGAGGCGCTCGTCGACCTGATGCAACAGCACCGGGTCAGCGCGACGCTGCTGACCCCGACGGTGGTGGCGTCACTGGATCGGTCGCGGCTCGACGGGCTGACCACCCTGATCACCGGCGGTGAGGCCTGCCCCGAGGAACTCGTGCAGGCCTGGGCGCCCGGGCGCCGCATGTTCAACGCGTACGGACCCAGCGAATCCACGATTTGGGCCACCGGCACCCCGCTGACGCCGGGCCGACCGGTGAACATCGGTAGGCCCATCGCGGGCACCCGGACCCTGGTGCTCGACGCCCAACTCAACCCCGTGCCGCCGGGCGTGACGGGCGAGCTGTACCTGGCGGGCCCCGCGGTGGCGCTCGGATACGTGGGCCGGCCCACGCTGAGCGCCGAACGGTTCGTCGCCAATCCGCATGTTGGGCAAGGTGATTCGGGCGGCCGCATGTACCGGACGGGCGACCTGGCGCGCTGGAACCCCGACGGCACGCTCGACTATCTGGGGCGGGCCGACACCCAGATCAAGCTGCGCGGCCAGCGCATCGAGCTGGGCGAGATCGAGAGCGCGCTGCTGGCCTGCCCGCAGGTCAGCCAGGCCGCCGCGACCGTGCATCACGGCACCGGTGGCGCCCAACTGGTCGGCTACATCACGTTCGAACACGCCACCGACGGCAGCCGCGACACCCAACACGACGCGGAGATCGTCGGCGAGTGGCAGGACATCTACGACGAGCTGTACGCCGCCGACGACGCGGAAGGCCAAGCGCCCGAGTTCGGTTCGGACTTCCGGGGCTGGAACAGCAGCTACACCGGCGAGCCGATTCCGCTGGCCGAGATGGAGCAGTGGCGGGCTGCCACGATCGACCGCATCAAGGCGCTTCGCCCGCGGCGGGTCCTCGAGATCGGCGCCGGCTCGGGCCTGATCCTGTCCCAGATCGCCCCGCACTGCGAGCAGTACGTCGCAACCGACGTGTCATCGGCAGCGGTCGACAAGCTGGAGCGTTCGTTGCGGGAGTTGCAGATTCCGTGGCGTGACCGCGTCGAGTTCATGGCGCGGGCGGCCCACGTCACCGACGGACTGCCCCGTGGGCACTTCGACACCATCATCGTGAACTCGGTGGTGCAGTACTTCCCCAATGCGGCGTACCTGACCGAGGTCATCGACAAAGCGGTGGAGCTCCTGGCGCCCGGCGGCACCCTGTTCCTCGGCGACATCCGAAATCACAGTCTGCAGAACACCTTCCAGACCGCCATCGTGCTGGCCCGCAGCGCGGAGGCCGGTACCGACGCCGCGGTTCTCCGGCAGCGCGTCGAGCATGCCGTGCTCGGTGAGGCCGAGCTGCTGCTGGCGCCCGAGTACTTCACGACGTGGGCCGCGCGGCGGGAATCTGCTGTCGGACTTGCCATCCGGACCAAGCGCGGTACCGCCGACAACGAACTCAACCGCTACCGGTACGACGTCACCATCCATAAGGCGCCCGCGGCCGTCCGGTCGGTGGCCGACATCCCGACGTGGACATGGCACGACTGCGCCGACCTGGCCGGGCTGCAGGACCGGCTGTCCGACGCGCGACCCGAGGCGATCCGCATCACCGACATTTCCCGCGCGGGCGTGGGCATCGACGTCCGGCTGGAACGGGAACTCGCCGGGCTCGCCGCGGACACCGAAACCGCAGAGACCACAACGGAAGAACTGCACCGCGTCGGGGAACAGGCGGGATACCAGGTCGCCGTCACGTGGGGTACGGCACCCGGCAGTGTCGACGCCGTCTTCGTCCTCCCAGGTGAGGCCGGCGCGGCGGAGGTGCCGCTGACCGACCTGTACCGGCCGGTCGCGCACAACGGCATTCACGCCAACGAACCGCACAGCAGCACCAAGATCAGTGCCGTCCGGAACCGGCTGAGCGCGTGGCTGCCCGATTACATGGTGCCGCAGCACATCGTGGTGCTCGACGAGATGCCGCTGACCACGTCGGGCAAGCTCGACCGCAAGGCATTACCGGCACCCGAGTACACCGACACCGACGGCTACCGCGCCCCGGCCGGTGTGGTGGAAGAGATCCTCGCGGACATCTACGCCCAGGTGCTGGGTGTGCAGCGCGTCGGTGTGGATGATTCGTTCTTCGACCTGGGCGGCGACTCGCTGTCTGCGATGCGGCTGATCGGCGCGGTCAATTCGAGCCTGGCCGTGGACCTTTCGGTGCGCGCCCTGTTCGAGGCACCCACCGTGGCGCAGCTGGCCCCGCGCATCGGTGGCGACGCCACGCGCCTGGCTCCGCTGGAAGCCGGCGACCGGCCCGAGGTACTTCCGCTGTCGTTCGCGCAGAACCGCTTGTGGTTCTTCGACCAGTTGCAGGGACCGTCGGCCATCTACAACCTGGCCGTGGCGCTGCGGCTGCGCGGCCGCCTCGACACCGACGCACTCGGCCGCGCGTTGGCCGACGTGGTGGCCCGCCATGAAAGCCTGCGGACGTTGTTCGTGGCGCCGGAGGGCGCACCCCAGCAGGTGATCATCCCCGCGGACCAGGCCGACATCGGGTGGGAGACCATCGACGCCGGCGGCTGGCCGGCACATCGGGTCGACGACGCGGTGGGCGCGGCAGCCCGGCACACCTTCGACCTGTCGGCGCAGATCCCGTTCCACGCCAAGCTCTTCCGCATCACCGACGACAATCACATCCTGGTCGTCGTGGTGCACCACATCGCGGCCGACGGCTCGTCGGTCACGCCGCTGGTGCGCGATCTCGGACTGGCCTATGCCAGCCGGTGCGCGGGACGGTCTCCCGACTGGTCGCCGCTGCCGGTGCAGTACGTCGACTACACGCTGTGGCAGCGTGCACAATTCGGCGAACTCGACGATGCCGACGGTCCCATCGCCGCCCAGCTCGACTTCTGGCAGGACACCCTGGCCGGCCTGCCGGAGCGTCTCGACCTGCCCACCGACCGCCCCTATCCGCCGACGGCCGACCACCACGGCGCCCGGGTCACCGTGCAGTGGCCGGTAGCGCTGCAGCAGCAGATCCGCCGCGTCGCCCGGGAGCACAACGCGACCAGCTTCATGGTGATCCAGGCGGCCTTCGCGGCACTGCTGGCACGCATCAGCTCGACTTCCGATGTGGCGGTGGGCTTTCCGATCGCGGGCCGGCGTGACGCCGCACTCGATGATCTGGTCGGCTTCTTCGTCAACACCCTGGTGCTGCGCGTCGACCTGGGCGAGTTCCCGGGCGGCGACCCCACGTTCGTCGACCTCCTCGCGCAGGTCCGCCGACGGAGCCTGGCGGCGTACGAGCACCAGGACGTGCCGTTCGAGATGCTCGTCGAGCGGCTGAATCCCACCCGCAGCCTCACCCATCACCCGGTGGTCCAGGTGCTGCTGGGCTGGCAGAACTTCTCCTGGCAGGCCGGCGATGCGGCCGGGCTGGCCCTCGGCGACCTGCAGGTGACGCCGCTGACGGTCGATACCCAGACCGCCCGGATGGATCTGGCGTTCTCCCTGGGCGAGCGCTGGGACGGTGACGGCGAACCCGACGGGCTCGACGTGATGGTGGAGTTCCGCACGGACATCTTCGACGCGGAGAGCATCCAGGCGCTGGTCGGCCGATTCGAGCGAATGGTGTCGGCGTTCAGCGCCGATCCGGAGCAGCGGCTGTCGTCGGTGAACCTCCTCGACGACGTCGAGCAGGCCCGGCTGGACCGCTGGGGCAACCGCGCCGTGCTGGGTCAGCCGGCAGTGGTGACGACGGTGCCCGAGGTGTTCGCCGCCCAGGCCGCCCGCACCCCCGATGCGGTCGCGGTGGTGTGTGGCGACCGGTCCCTGACCTACCGGGAACTCGACGCGGCGTCGAACCGGCTGGCGAACCTGCTGACCGCGCAGGGCGCCGGGCCGGGACAGATTGTCGCCCTGCTGTTCCCGCGCTCGGCCGAAGCGATCGTGGCGATCCTCGCGGTGCAGAAGTCCGGCGCGGCATACCTGCCGTTCGACCCGGCGCTGCCGGCATCGCGCATCGAGTTCATGCTCGGTGATGCCGCACCGATCGCGGTTGTCACCACCGCCGAGCTCGCCGACCGATTCGACGGATTCGGCGTCACGGTGATCGACGTGGCCGATCCGCGGGTGGCGACGCAGCGCAGCACCCCGCCGCAGGGCCCCGCGCCCGACGACGTGGCTCACCTGATCTACACCTCGGGCACCACCGGGACGCCCAAAGGCGTTGCGGTCACGCAATACAACGTCGTCCAGTTGTTCCAGGGCCTGGAGATCGGCATCGAGTTGTCGCCGGCAGCCGGGGCGAGCGAAGCGACGGGAAATGCACAGGTGTGGACGCAGTTCCACTCCTACGCGTTCGACTTCTCGGTGTGGGAGATCTGGGGCGCGCTGCTGCACGGCGGGCGGCTCGTGGTGGTCCCCGACGCGGTGGCCCGCTCCGCCGATGACTTCCACGACCTGCTGGTGCGCGAGCGCGTCACCGTCCTCACCCAAACCCCTTCCGCGGCAGCGGTGTTGTCCACCGATGGGCTGGACGCGGCCGACCTGGTCATCGGCGCCGAGGCCTGCCCGCCCGAGATGGTCGACCGCTGGGCACCCGGCCGGACCATGGTCAACGTCTACGGTCCGACCGAGACGACCATGTGGCTGTGCAAGAGCCTGCCGCTGACCGCGGGCTCCGGGGCGCCGCCGATCGGCTCGCCCACGGCGGGCGCGGCATTCTTCGTCCTCGACGAGTCGTTGCGCCCCGTGCCGCCGGGCGTCGTCGGTGAGCTGTACCTCGCGGGCCGCGGCGTCGGCATCGGCTACTGGCGCCGGTCCGGCCTGACGGCAACGCGTTTCATGGCCTGCCCGTTCGGCGAACCGGGCACGCGCATGTACCGCACCGGCGACCTGGTGTCGTGGCGCCCCGACGGGCAGCTCGACTACTTCGGGCGCGCCGACGAGCAGGTCAAGGTGCGCGGCTACCGCATCGAATTGGGTGATGTCCGTTCGGCGTTGGCCGAGCTGCCGGGTGTCGAACACGCGGCCGTGATCGCGCGCGAGGACCGTCCCGGCGACAAGCGCCTGGTCGGCTACATCGTCGGCCCGGCGGACCCGGCCGAGGCGCGCACCGCACTGGCGCACCGGTTGCCGGGCTACATGGTCCCGGCCGCCGTCATCGCGGTGCCGGCACTTCCGGTCACCGTCAACGGCAAGCTGGACACGCGGGCACTGCCGGCGCCGGACTACCAGGACGCCGCGCGGTACCGGGCGCCCTCGGGGCCGGTCGAGGAAACCCTGACAGCCATCTACGCCGAACTTCTCGGTGTCGAGCGGGTCGGCGTCGACGATTCGTTCTTCGACCTCGGCGGAGATTCGTTGTCCACCATGCGATTGATCGCCGGCATCAACGCGGCGCTCGATGTCGAGCTGCCGGTGCGCACGGTCTTCGAGGCACCCACCGTGGCTCAGCTCGCCGCGCGGATCGGCGACGGGGCGACGCGGCGCGCGCCGCTGGTGGCTGTCGAGCGACCCGACACCATCCCGCTGTCCTTCGCCCAGAACCGGTTGTGGTTCGTCGACCAATTGCAGGGTGCGTCAGCGCTTTACAACATGCCGGTGATGCTGCGGTTGCAGGGCCGGCTCGATGCCGACGCGTTGCGGGCAGCGCTGGCCGACGTGGTCGGCCGGCACGAGAGCCTGCGCACGGTGTTCACGGCGACCGGTGGCACGCCCCGGCAGGTGGTCGTGCCCGCCGACCAGATGGAACTCGGCTGGGACGTCGTCGATGCCGGCGCCTGGACCGATGAGCAGCGCACAGATGCGGTGCGTGCGGCCGCACAGTACGTGTTCGACCTGTCCACCGAAATCCCGGTGCGCGCCAGCCTGTTCCGCCTCGCCGACGATGAGCACCTGCTGGTGGCAGTCGTGCATCACATCGCCGCGGACGGCTGGTCGCTGCAGCCGCTCGTCACCGATCTCGGCACGGCGTACGTCAGCCGCTGTGCCGGGCAAGCGCCGGGCTGGGCGCCGTTGGCCGTGCAGTACGTCGACTACACCTTGTGGCAGCGTGCGCAACTCGGCGAACTCGACGCACCCGACAGCGAGGTCGCGGCCCAGCTGACCTACTGGACCGAGGCCTTGGCCGGCATCCCCGACCGGATCAACCTGCCGACCGACCGGCCGTACCCCGCGGTCGCCGATCTCCAGGGCGCGACCATCGACGTGGACTGGCCCGCCGAGTTGCAGCAGCAGATCGCGCGCGTGGCACGTGAGCACAACGCGACCAGCTTCATGGTGGTGCAAGCAGCGCTCGCCGTCATGCTGGCCAAGCTCAGCGCGAGTTCCGATGTCGCCATCGGCTTTCCGATCGCGGGGCGGCGCGATCCCGCCCTCGACGACCTCGTGGGCTTCTTCGTCAACACCCTGGTGCTGCGCGTCGACCTCACCGGAAACCCGACCGTCGAAGAGCTCTTGGCGCAGGTGCGCGCACGCAGCCTCGCGGCCTACGAACATCAGGACGTGCCCTTCGAGGTACTGGTCGAGCGCCTGAACCCGGCACGTTCCCTGTCGCACCACCCGCTGGTGCAGGTGCTGCTCGGCTGGCAGAACCTGCCCTGGCAGCACATCGATACCGCGGGTGGCCTGGCGCTGGGTGACCTCACGGTCACGCCGCTGCCGGTGGAAACCCAGGCCGCGCGCATGGACCTGGCGTTCTCGTTGTCCGAACGCTGGACTGCCACAGGAGAACCCGCGGGCATCGGCGGCATCGTCGAGTTCCGCACCGACGTTTTCGACGCGGCGAGCGTCGAAGCGCTGGTGCATCGGATGCAGGGTGTGTTGGCGGCCATGACAGCCGATCCCGCCCGAACGCTGTCCACGGTGGATCTGCTGACGCCCCAGGAGCGCGACCGGATCGCGGCCATCGGCCACCGGGACGTGTTGACGCGGCCATCGAGTCCGCCGTCGATCCCCGAGCTGTTCGCCACCCACGTCCGTGCCGTGCCCGATGCGGTCGCGATCACCGACGCGGGTGCCGAGCTGACCTACGCGGAGCTCGATGCGGCGTCGAACCGCGTTGCCCACCTGTTGGCCGACCGCGGCGTCGGTCCGGGTTCGGTTGTCGCGCTGCTGCTTTCCCGCTCGGCCGACGCCATTGTCGCGATGCTCGGTGTGCTCAAGGCCGGCGCGGCCTATCTGCCGATCGATGTCACGTGGCCGTCGGCGCGCATCGCGTTCGTCCTCGATGACGCGGCACCGGTGGCGGCGATCAGTACCGAGCCGGACCTGTTGTCGGGCTTCAGTGGAGCGGTGGTCTCGGTCGCCGACGCTGCCGGACAAGCTGATTCAGCGCTGCCGGTGCCGAATGCCGATGCGCCGGCCTACCTGATCTACACCTCCGGTACCACCGGAGTACCCAAGGGTGTCGGGCTCACGCACGCCAATGTGACGCAGCTGCTCGGGCCGGTCGACGCGGGCCTCCCGGCTGCCGGGGTCTGGAGCCACGCGCATTCGCTGGCGTTCGACGTCTCGGTGTGGGAGATCTTCGGGCCGCTGCTCCGTGGCGGCCGCGTCGTGGTGATCGGTGACGACGTGGCCCGGTCTTCGGCGGAGTTGCATCAGACTCTGGTGCGCGAAAGCGTCACGGTCTTGACCCAGACCCCGACGGCGGCAGCGGTGTTGTCGCCGGCCGGACTGGAAGATGCGGCCCTTGTCGCGGTGGGTGAGGCCTGCCCGCCCGAGGTGGTGCAGCGCTGGGCGACCGGCGGTCGCCTGATGGTCAACGCCTACGGGCCGACCGAGACCACGATGTGCGTCGCGATCAGCGCGCCGCTGACGGCTGAATCGGTATCGGAATCCGCTGTGGTGCCCATCGGTTCACCGGTGGGCGGCGCGGCGCTGTTCGTACTCGACGACTCGTTGCAGCCGGTGCCGCCCGGGGTCGTCGGCGAGCTGTATGTCGCCGGTGCCGGTGTGGGTGTCGGCTATCTGGGACGCGCCGGGCTGAGCGCATCGCGTTTCGTGGCATGCCCGTTCGGGGCGCCCGGAGAGCGGATGTACCGCACCGGCGACCTGGTGCGCTGGGGTGCCGACGGACAGTTGACGTACCTGGGCCGTGCCGACGAGCAGGTCAAGATTCGCGGCTACCGCATCGAACTCGGTGACGTGCAAAGCGCTTTGGCCGCCGTCGACGGAGTGCAGCAGGCCGTCGTGATCGCCCGTGAGGACCGGCCGGGTGACAGGCGCCTGGTCGGCTACGTGACCGGCGCGGTCGACCCGGCCGCGGCGCGGGCCGAACTGGCGCACCGGCTTCCGGGCTACATGGTGCCGGCCGCGATCATGACGCTGGACCGCTTGCCGCTGACCGCCAACGGCAAGCTGGATACCCGGGCCCTGCCCGCGCCCGACTACGTGGCAGGCGACTACCGGGCACCGGCCACCGCGGTCGAGGAAATCCTGGCCGGCATCTTCGCGAATCTGTTGGGACACAGCCGTGTCGGTGTGGACGATTCGTTCTTCGATCTCGGTGGCGACAGCATCGCCGCCATGCGCCTGACCGCCGCGATCAACGCCGCACTGGACACGGACCTGGCGGTGCGCACCGTGTTCGAGGCGCCGACGATCGCCGAGTTGGCGCCGCGGATCGGGACGGCCGCGCCGCGGCGCGAGCCGCTGGTACCCGGGGAACGGCCGGACGTCATCCCGCTGTCCTTTGCCCAGAATCGCCTGTGGTTCCTGGAACAACTGCAGGGCCCGTCCGCGACCTACAACCTCGCCACGGTGCTGCGTCTCACCGGAGAGCTCGACGCCGGCGCGCTGCACGCCGCGCTCGTCGATGTCGTGGCCCGGCACGAGGCGCTGCGGACCGTGTTCGTCGCCCCGGACGGCGTGCCGCAGCAGGTGGTGCTGCCCGCCTCCCGGGCCGACATCGGTTGGGAGAGCACCGATGCGACCGGCTGGTCCAGGGACCGGCTGGACGCTGCCGTAGCCGACGCGGCCCGGTACGCCTTCGACATCGCCACCGAGATTCCGTTGCGGGCCAGCCTGTTCCGGGTTGCCGACGACGACCACATCCTGGTCGCCGCCGTGCATCACATCGCGGCCGACGGCTGGTCGATCACGCCGCTGGCGCGCGATCTGGGCGTCGCCTACGCGAGTCGGTGCGCCGGACTGACACCGCAGTGGTCCGAGCTGCCGGTGCAGTACGTCGACTACACGCTGTGGCAGCGTGCGCAATTCGGGGATCTGCACGACAGTGACAGCCCGATCGCGGCGCAGCTCGACTACTGGCAGGACGCGTTGGCGGGGCTGCCCGAGCGCCTGCAACTGCCGACCGACCGGCCGTACCCGCTCGTGGCGGATCAGCACGGCGCGACCGTCGCCATCGACTGGCCGGCCGCGCTGCAGCAGCAGATCGCGCAGGTGGCGCGTGACCACAACGCCACCGGATTCATGGTGGTGCAGGCGGCTCTGGCCCTGCTGCTGTCGGCCGTCAGCGCGAGTCCCGATGTCGCCGTGGGTTTCCCGATCGCCGGCCGCACCGACCCGGCGCTCGACGACCTCGTCGGCTTCTTCGTCAACACCCTGGTGCTGCGTGTCGACCTGTCCGGCGACCCGACGTTCGCCGACCTGCTGGCGCAGGTGCAGCAGCGCAGCCTCGCGGCCTACGAGAACCAGGACGTGCCGTTCGAGGTACTCGTCGAGCGGCTGAACCCGACGCGGAACCTGACGCATCATCCGCTGGTGCAGGTGCTCCTGGCGTGGCAGAACCTCCCAGGCCAGCAGGCGCACGGCGCCGGGTTGACGCTCGGTGACCTCGAGGTGACGCCGGTCCCGGTCGACACCCAGACCGCGCGCATGGACCTGACGTTCTCGCTCGGCGAGCGCTGGGCCGACGACGGCGCTCCCGCCGGCATCGCGGGAACCGTCGAATATCGCACCGACGTGTTCGACGCGCCGAGCATCGAGACACTGATCGAGCGGCTGCAGCGCGTATTGGCCTCCGTCAGTGCCGATCCCACGGCGCCGGTGTCCAAGGTCACGTTGCTCGACGACGCCGAGCACACGCGCCTCGACGAGCTCGCCAACCGTGCGGCGCTCCAGCGGCCCGCCCCTGACGTATCGATCCCGGAACTGTTCGCCGGCGTCGCCGCGCGCACGCCGGACGCGCACGCAGTCAGTTGCGCGGGCGACACCCTGACCTACCGCGAACTCGATCGGCGGGCCAACCAGTTCGCGCACCTGCTCGCGACGCACGGCGCCGGTCCGGGACAGACTGTGGCGCTGCTGCTGCCCCGGTCCGCGGAAGCCATCGTGGCGATCCTGGCGGTACTCAAGACCGGGGCGGCCTACCTGCCATTGGATCCGGCGCTGCCGGCGTCCCGCGTCGAATTCGTGCTCGCGGACGCGGCGCCGGTCGCGGTGATCACCACCGGCGACCTGGCAGACCGCGTCTCCGGCATCGACATCGCGGTGCTCGATGTGGACGAGCCGTCCGTGGCCGGCCGGCCCGACACCGCCCTGGCCGGACCCGCAGCAGACGACATCGCCTACCTGATCTACACCTCCGGCACCACCGGTGTCCCGAAAGGCGTTGCCGTCGCGCACCGTAACGTGACCCAGCTGATCGGCGCCCCGGACTCCGGGCTGCCGACCGCCGGTGTGTGGAGCCAGTGGCACTCGCTGGCGTTCGACGTCTCGGTGTGGGAAATCTTCGGTGCGCTGCTGAACGGCGGCCGCCTGGTCGTCGTGCCCGAGTCGGTGGCGCGGGCACCGGAGGACCTCCACGCGCTCGTGGTGGCCGAGCGGGTCACCGTACTGAGCCTGACTCCCTCTGCGGCAGGCGCACTTTCGACCGACGGCCTGGACGGCGTCACCCTGGTGGTCGCGGGCGAGGCGTGCCCCACCGATCTGGTCGACCGCTGGGCCGGCCGCGTCATGATCAACGCCTACGGACCCACCGAGGCGACCATCTATGCCGCGATCAGCGCACCGCTCACAGCCGGTGAGCCGACGGTGCCGATCGGCTCGCCGGTGCCGAACGGCGCAACGTTCGTGCTGGACAGTCACTTACGGCCGGTTCCGGTCGGTGTCGTCGGTGAGCTGTACCTCGCCGGCGGGGGAGTGGCGGCAGGGTATCTGCGCCGCGGCGGACTGACCGCCGCACGCTTCGTGGCGTGTCCGTTCGGCGCGCCCGGCGCCCGCATGTACCGCACCGGTGACCTGGTGCGGTGGCGGGCCGACGGCCAATTGGACTACCTGGGCCGGGCCGACGATCAGGTCAAGATCCGTGGCTACCGCATCGAACTGGGCGATATCCAGGCCGCGCTGGCGGACCTGGACGGTGTGGACCAGGCCGCGGTGATCGCCCGCGAAGATCGGCCGGGGGACAAGCGACTCGTCGGCTATCTCACCGGCTCGGCCGACCCGGAGACGGTTCGCGCCGCGCTGGCAGACCGGTTGCCGGCGTACATGATTCCGGCCGCGGTGGTTGTGGTGCCGGAACTGCCGCTGACCGCCAACGGCAAACTCGATGTCCGGGCGCTTCCGGCGCCCGAATATGCCGCGGGTGATTACCGAGCGCCCGCCAACGCCATCGAGGAAGTCCTCGCCGGCATCTACGCCGCGGTACTCGGTGTCGAGCGCGTCGGCGTCGACGACTCGTTCTTCGACCTCGGTGGCGACAGCATTTCGTCGATGCAGGTCGTGACCCGCGCGCGGGCGGCAGGCCTGATCTGCCGGACCAAGGACCTGTTCGTCGAGCAGACCGTCGCCCGGCTGGCCCGGGTGGTCGAGGTGAGCGAAAACCCCGACGGGGACGCCGATTCGGGTGTCGGCCCGCTGCCGGCCACCCCGATCATCGAATGGCTGCGCACCGTCGACGGCCCCACCGACCAGTTCAACCAGACCGTCGTGCTGCAGGCCCCGGCGCACGCCACCGACGCGGACGCGGCGATCCTGCTGCAGGCCTTGCTCGATCGCCACGCCACGCTGCGCCTGCGCGTCGAGGACGGTGAGTTGAGCACCGCTGAGCCCGGCGCCGTGGACGTCCGCGATTGCCTGCACACCGCCGACACCTGGACCGACGACGCGCTCGCCGCGGCGCGCGCGCAGCTGAACCCCGCTGCCGGGGCCATGCTGAGCGCGCTGTGGGTGGCCGACAGCCGGCAACTCGCGATCATCATCCACCACTTGGCGGTCGACGCCGTGTCGTGGCGAATCCTGTTGGAAGACCTGAACATCGCGTGGGTGCAGCACCGGGCCGGACAGCCCGTGGCATTGCCGGCGGGTGGTACCTCGTTCCGGCGGTGGGCGCAGGTGCTCGCCGAGCATGCCCAGACGACCGACGTCGCCGCTCACGCCGCGGCCTGGCAGCGCGTCACGCAGGCGCCGGCCGTATTGCCTGCCGTGCAGCCCGCGATCGACACCTTCGCCAGTGCGGGGCACCTCGCCGCCGAACTGGATGCCGAGACCACCGCGACGCTGCTGAGCGCCGTGCCGTCGGCGTTCCACGCCGGGATCAACGACATCCTGGTCATCGGATTCGCCTTGGCCCTGGCGGAATTCGCGGGTGAGCACGGCGGGACGATCGGCATCGATGTCGAGGGGCACGGGCGTCATGAAGACCTCGGCGCCGATATCGACCTGACCCGGACCGTCGGCTGGTTCACCACCAAGTCCCCGGTGTCGATCACCCTCGGGGACATCACCTGGGCACAGGTGATCGCCGGTGACACGGCGCTGGGCGCCGTCGTCAAGGACGCCAAGGAGCAACTCCGGGCACTGCCGGACCCGCTCAGCTACGGCTTGCTGCGGTACCTGAATCCCGTTGTGGACGGCAACGATCCGACCGTCGGCTTCAACTACCTCGGGCGACAGGGCGGTACCACCGAACTGTCCGAGGACCTCTGGCGCATCGGGGACCGGACCCCCTCCGCGGCCCTGGCGATCCCCATGCCGCTCATGCACACCCTGGAACTGGGGGCCGGCGCCGTCGAGACTCCCGACGGTCCACGGCTGCATGCCAATTGGACCTGGGCGCCATCGGCACTCGACGCGGAACAGGTGACGCGCCTGAGCCGGCTGTGGTTCGAAGCGCTGTCCGGCATCTGCGCCCACGTGTCGGACGGCGGTGGCGGCCTGACACCGTCCGACATCGCGCCGGCCCGCCTCAGCCAGCAGCAGCTCGATGAGCTGGAACGGCAGCGCGCAGTCGCCGACGTACTACCACTGACCCCGGTGCAGGAGGGCCTGCTCTTCCACGCCACCACCGCCCAGAGCGACGGTGACCTCTACGCCGGACAGCTCGACATCGGCGTCACCGGCCGGCTCGACGCCGACCGGCTGCACACCGCCGTGCGCGCCGCGGTCGCCCGGCATCCGCATCTGGTGGCGAGCTTCCACTCGAGGTTCGGCCAGCCGGTCCAGGTCATCCCGGCCGAGCCCGAAATCGGCTGGCAGTACCTGGAACTCGACAGCGACGCGCAGGTGACACAGCTCCGCGCAGCCGAGCGTGCCGCGGTGTGCGACCTCGGTGCCGGGCCGGTCTTCCGCGCCGCGCTGATCCGGGTCGCACCCGACCGGTACCGGTTCGTGCTGACAAACCACCACATCGTGCTCGACGGCTGGTCGATGCCGATCCTGCTGGCGGAGATCTTCGCGAACTACCACGGTCACCGGCTCCCGCCGGCCACGCCGTACCGCAACTACGTCAGCTGGCTGACCGATCGGGACCACGACGCGGCCACCGCCGCATGGGGCGAACTGCTCCGCGGCCTCGATACGCCCACCTTGGTCGGACCCGCCGGTCGCACGGAATCGGGGCCGCGCGGTGTCGAGACCGTCACGCTCCCGGCGGAAATCGCCACGGCGGCCGCCGAATTGGCACGCGCCCGGCACACCACCGTCAACACCGTGCTGCAGGCCGCGTACGCCCAGCTCCTGTGCTGGCTCACCGGCAGCCACGACGTCGTGTTCGGCACCACGGTCTCCGGCCGGCCCGCCGAGGTCGCCGGCGTCGAATCGATGGTGGGCCTGTTCATCAACACCGTGCCGGTGCGCGCCAACCTCACCGCGACCACCACGGCCGCCGCGCTGCTCGACCAACTGCAGGGTGGGTACAACGACACGTTGGAGCATCAGTACCTGGCGCTCAATGACATTCACCGCATCACCGGTCAGGACCAGCTGTTCGACACGCTGTTCGCGTTCGAGAACTACCCCGTCGACACCGCGGCCCTGTCCAGCGATGCCGAGCTGGCCGTCACCGATGTGGCGACCCACGAATCCACGCACTACCCGCTGACCGTGCAGGCGCAACCGGGCCGCGAGCTGACCATCCGCGTCGAGTACGACACGACGGTCTTCGGCACGGCCGACATCGCGGCGATGGTCGAGCGGCTGCAGACCGTGCTGGCGGCCATGGCCGCCGATCCGGACCGGCCGCTGTCGGCGATCGATGCCCTCGAGCCGGACGAGCGGGCCACGGTCGATCGGTGGAGCGGGCGCGCCGTCCTGACCGAACCCGTCGCCGGGCAGACGGTTCCGGAACTGTTCGCCGCGCAGGTGTCTCGCACCCCCGATGCGGTGGCCCTGACCTACCAGGACTCGGCCTGGACGTACCGGGACCTGAACGACACCGCGGACCGGTTGGCTCACGCGTTGGCGGCTCGCGGCGCGGGTCCGGGACAGACCGTGGCACTGATGTTCCCCCGCTCGGCCGACGCGGTCATCGCGGTCCTGGCGGTGCTCAAGACCGGCGCGGCCTACCTGCCGATCGACCCCGCACTACCCACGGAACGCGTCGAGTTCATGGTCGCCGACGCGGCGCCGGTGCTGCTGTTCACCACCCCGGAACTGGTCGCCGAGATGTCGGGACCGGGTGTCCCCGTGCTGGACGTGGACACCGTCGCGGAACAGCGCAACGGCACCGTCACAGCGGTTTCCGGACCGGGCCCCGACGACATCGCGCACATCATCTACACCTCCGGAACCACCGGGCAGCCCAAGGGCGTCGCCGTCACGCACCGCAACGTGACGCAGCTCTTCGCCGGGCTGGACCTCGGCTTCGACCTGGGTCCGGAACAGGTGTGGGCGCAGTTCCATTCGTACTCGTTCGACTTCTCGGTGTGGGAGATCTGGGCGGCCCTGCTGCACGGCGGGCGCCTCGTGGTGGTCTCCGACGCGGTGGTCCGGTCGCCGGATGAGTTCCACGCCTTGCTCGTTCGCGAGGGCGTCACCGTGCTGGCGCAGACACCGTCGGCGGTCAGTCTGCTGTCGCCGCAGGGTCTGGAGTCGATGGCCCTGCTGATCGGTGCCGAGGCCTGCCCGCCGGAACTGGTGGACCGGTGGGCGCCGGGGCGTGTGATGCTCAACGTCTACGGCCCGACCGAGACGACCATGTGGGTGTCCAAGAGCACGCCGCTGACCGCGGGATCCGGTGCGCCGCCGATCGGTTCGCCGGTCCCGGGTGCCGCGCTGTTCGTGCTCGACGAGTGGCTGCGGCCGGTGCGGCCGGGCGCGATCGGCGAACTCTACGTGGCGGGCCGCGGCGTCGGTGTCGGCTACTGGGGCCGATCCGCCTTGACCGCAACGCGTTTCATGGCGTGCCCGTTCGGCGCGCCCGGGACGCGCATGTACCGGACGGGCGACCTGGCGAGCTGGGGTCCCGACGGGCAGCTGCGCTACCTCGGCCGCGCCGACGAACAGGTCAAGATCCGCGGCCATCGCATCGAACTGGGTGAAGTGCGGTCTGCTCTGGCGGCGGTGGCCGGCGTCGAGCAGGCGGTGGTGGTCACCCGCGAGGACGAAGCCGGCGGCAAGCGTCTGGTCGGCTACGTCGTCGGGTCGGTGAATCCGGCCGAGGTGCGTGCCGCGCTGGCGCAGCGTCTGCCCGGCTATATGGTGCCGGCGGCCGTTCTCGGCCTGGCCGAACTTCCCGTCACGGTCAACGGCAAGCTCGACACCCGCGCGCTGCCGGAACCGGAATACGTTGCGGGCGTGTACCGCGCGCCGGGCAGCCTCACCGAGGAGATCCTGGCCGGCGTCTACGCGCAGGTGCTCGGCATCGAACGGGTGGGTGTTGACGATTCGTTCTTCGACCTCGGTGGCGATTCGCTGTCGACGATGCGGCTGGTCGCGGCCATCAACTCCGCACTGGACGTCGACCTCCCGGTCCGCACGGTCTTCGAGGCACCCACCGTCGCACAGCTGGCGCCGCGAATCGTCGCCGGCGAGCGTGGCCTGCAGCCGCTGACCGTGGCGGCGCGGCCCGACGTGGTGCCGCTGTCGTTCGCGCAGAACCGGTTGTGGCTCGTCGACCAGGTGCAGGGGCCTTCGCCGGTCTACAACATGGCGACGGCCCTGCGGATCGAAGGCGCACTGAACGTCGAGGCCCTCGGCGCGGCGCTGACCGATGTCGTCGGCCGGCACGAGAGCCTGCGCACGCTGCTCACCGCACCCGACGGCACGCCCCAGCAGGTCGTGATTCCCGCGGCGCGTGCCGATTTCGGCTGGAACGTCGTCGACGCCACGCAGTGGTCGGCGAGCCGGCTGCACGACGCTCTCGAGGCCACCGCGCGGAGCACCTTCGACCTGGCCGTCGATATCCCGTTGCGGGCGAAACTCTTCCGCGTCGCGGACGACGAACACGTGCTGGTGGCCGTGGTGCATCACATCGCCGCCGACGGTTGGTCGCTGCGGCCGCTGGTCGCGGATCTGGGACTGGCCTACGCCAGCCGGTGCGCCGGGCAGGCGCCCGACTGGGCACCGCTGCCGGTGCAGTACATCGACTACACCCTCTGGCAACGCGCACAATTCGGCCGCCTCGACGACCGTGGCAGCCGGGTGGCGGCGCAGCTGGCGTACTGGGAGGACGCGCTCGCCGGCCTGCCCGAGCGCGTACAGCTGCCGACTGACCGGCCTTACCCGTTGGTCGCCGACATGGCCGGCGCGACGGTCGCCGTGCAGTGGCCCGCCGAGTTGCAGGAACAGGTCGCCCGGCTGGCCCGCGAGCACAATGCCACGACCTTCATGGTCGTGCAGGCCGCCTTGCTGGCGCTGCTCGCCAAGGTCAGCGCGAATGCCGATGTCGCCGTGGGCTTCCCGATCGCCGGACGACGCGATCCCGCACTCGATGACCTGGTCGGTTTCTTCGTCAACACTCTCGTGCTACGCGCCGACCTGACCGGCGACCCGACATTCGCCGACCTGCTGAACCAGGTCCGCAGCCGCAGCCTGGAGGCCTTCGAGCACCAGGACGTGCCGTTCGAGCTGTTGGTGGAGCGGCTGAATCCGGCGCGCAGCCTCACCCACCATCCGCTGGTGCAGGTCATGCTGTCGTGGCAGAACTTCACCGGCCTGACCGACCCCGCCGCCGGTTCCGGGTTGAAGGGCTTGGACGTCACGTCGATCCCGCTGGGCACCCAGTCCGCCCGCATGGACCTGACCTTCTCGCTTTCCGAACGCTGGACTGCGACAGGTGCACCCGCCGGCATCGGCGGCGAGGTGGAGTTCCGCACCGACGTGTTCGACGCGGAAACCGTTGCCGCGCTGGTCAACCGGATGGAATTGCTGCTGGCGGCGATGACCGCTGAGCCGCAGCGGGCGCTGTCGTCGGTGAGTCTGGTCGACGCCGCCGAACAGGTCCGCCTCGACGAGCTCGGGCACCGTGCGGTGCTCACCGCGCCGGCCGGGGCAGCCGGCTCCATCCCGGAGTTGTTCGCCGCGCAGGTGGCCCGCACTCCGGACGCGGGTGCGCTCACCTGGCAGGGCCGGACCCTGACCTACGCGGAACTGGACGCGGCGGCAAATCGGTTGGCACACGCACTGATCGGTCTCGGTGCCGGTCCGGGGCAGACGGTGGCACTGCTGTTCCACCGGTCTGCCGACGCGATCGTCTCGATCCTCGCGGTGCTCAAGACGGGGGCGGCGTACCTGCCGATCGATCCCGCCCTGCCGTCGGCGCGCATCGAGTTCATGCTCGGCGACGCCGCACCGGTCGCCGCCGTCACCACCGGCGATCTGGTCGAGCGCTTGGCCGGATTCGACCGGCCCGTCCTGGACGTCGCCGACGCGGATATCGAAAACCAGCCCGCCACAACGCCTCCGGCACCCAGCCTGGGTGACATCGCGTACCTGATCTACACCTCCGGCACCACCGGCGTGCCCAAAGGTGTTGCCATCACGCACCGCAACGTCGTGGGTCTGCTCGGTGAGCTGAAAGACCAGCTGCCGACGGCACGCGTGTGGAGCCAGTGGCATTCACTGGCCTTCGACGTCTCGGTGTGGGAGATCTTCGGTGCGCTGCTGCACGGTGGACGCCTCGTCGTGGTGTCCGAGACGGTGGCTCGCTCGCCGGAGGAACTGCACGAGCTGCTGGCTGCCGAGGGTGTCACGATGCTGACCCAAACTCCCTCCGCCGCAATGATGTTGTCGCCGGCGGGGCTGGAGTCGACGTCGCTGGTGGTCGCGGGCGAAGCCTGCCCGCCCGAGCTCGTCGATCGCTGGGCGACCGACAGTGCCCGAGCGGGCCGCGTCATGCTCAACGCCTACGGCCCGACCGAGGCCACCATCTACGCCGCGGTGAGCGCGCCGCTCACCGCGGGTTCGCCCGTCGCACCGATCGGCACGCCGGTGTCGGGTGCGGCGGCCTTCGTCCTGGACGAGCGGTTGCGCCCCGTGCCGGTCGGCGTGGTCGGTGAGTTGTACGTCGCCGGCTCGGGCGTCGCGGCCGGATACGTGCAGCGCGGCGGATTGACCGCGTCGCGCTTCGTGGCGTGCCCGTTCGGCGCGCCGGGACAACGCATGTACCGCACCGGTGACCTCGTGCGGTGGGGCGCCGATGGCCAGCTGCAGTACCTGGGGCGGGCCGACGAGCAGGTCAAGATTCGTGGCTACCGCATCGAACTGGGTGACGTGCAAACGGCTTTGGCCGGTCTCGACGGCGTCCGCCAGGCCGCGGTGATCGTGCGCGAGGACCGCCCGGGCGACAAGCGCCTCGTCGGCTACATCACCGGCACCGCCGACCCGGCCGAGGCGCGGGCCGCGGTGGCCAAACACCTTCCGGCGTACATGGTTCCGGCCGCGGTGGTCGCGATGGCGACGCTGCCGCTGACCCCCAACGGCAAGCTGGACCGGCGCGCGCTCCCGGCACCGACGTACGGCAACGCCGACCAGTACCGGGCGCCGCGAACGCCGGTCGAGGAGACGCTCGCCGCGGTCTACGCCGACGTCCTCGGCGTCGAGCGCGTCGGCGTGGACGATTCGTTCTTCGAGCTGGGCGGCGACAGCATCATGTCGATGCAGGTGGTGGCCCGGGCCCGGGCGGCCGGTCTGAGCTGCCGGCCGCGCGACGTCTTCGTCGAGCAGACGGTGGCGCGCCTGGCCCTCGTGGTCGAAACCGTCGGCGACACCGCCGATGTCGCCGACGCGGGTGTCGGCCCGGTGGTCGCGACACCGATCATGCGATGGCTGGCAGGTGTCGACGGTCCGACGGACCACTTCAACCAGACCATGGTGGTGCAGGCTCCGGCAGGCGCCACCGAGGCCGACGTCGCAATGCTGTTGCAGGCCCTGCTGGATCGGCACGCCATGCTGCGACTGCGGGCCGGCACCGACTGGTCGCTGCACGTGCCCGACGCGGGCACTGTCGATGCTCGGGAGTGCCTGCACACGGTCGACGAGCTGACGGAAGACGCGGTCTCCGCGGCACGGTCGCGGCTGAATCCGGCGGCCGGTGTGATGCTCAGCGCGCTGTGGGTGGCGCCGGCGCGTCAGCTCGTGCTGATCATCCACCACCTCGCCGTGGACGGCGTGTCGTGGCGAATCCTGCTGGAGGACTTGAACGTCGCGTGGCTGCAGTCCCGCGCGGGGCAGCCGGTCGAGCTTCCGGCGAGTGGCACGTCGTTCCAGCGCTGGGCGCAGGTCCTCGTCGAACACGCGGCGGCGCCCGAGGTGGTTGCGCAGGCCGAGGCGTGGCGGGAGGCGGCGGCGACGCCCGCACTGTTGCCCGCCGTGCAGCCGGAGCGGGACACCTTCGCCACGGCCGGGCAGCTGTCGGTCACGCTGGACGACGTCGACACCGTCCAGACGCTTTTGCGCGAGGCCCCGGCGGCGTTCCATGCCGGCATCAACGACGTCCTGCTGATCGGGTTCGCCCTGGCGATGGCCGAATTCGCCGGTAGCGGCCGCACCATCGGTATCGACGTGGAAGGCCATGGCCGGCACGACGAGATCACCGATAACGTCGATCTGTCGCGCACCGTCGGCTGGTTCACAACCAAGTACCCGGTGGCCGTCACGGTCGGGGAGCTGTCCTGGAGCCAGGTGACGTCCGGCGAGGCCGCCCTGGGCGCGGTGCTCAAGCACGCCAAGGAGCAGCTGCGCGCACTGCCGGACGGCCTGACCTATGGCCTGCTGCGCTACCTCAACGACGACATCGATCTCGAAACCGCCGATCCAGCAATCGGATTCAACTATCTGGGCCGACTCGGTGGTGGGTCCGAGCTGTCCGACGAGCTGTGGCAGGTCGGCCGGGACGGTGCGGCGGCAGCTGAGGTCACCGGTCTGGCGACCGCGGTACCGATGCCGTTGATGCACACCCTCGAGCTCAACGCCGGCACAGTCGACACCGACGCCGGCCCGCAGCTGCACGCCAATTGGACGTGGGCACCGTCGGCGCTCGACGGCGAGCAGGTCGAGCGGCTCAGCCGGTTGTGGTTCGATGCGCTGACCGGCATCTGCACCCTCGTGCGTGCCGGCGGTGGTGGGCTGACCCCGTCGGACATCGCACCGGCCGCACTGAGCCAGCAGCAGATCGACGAGCTGGAGCGTGAACACGCGATCGCCGACATCCTGCCGGTGACGCCGCTACAACAGGGCCTGCTCTTCCACGCCGCGCAGACCGGCGCCGAGGCCGATCTGTATGCGGTGCAACTGGATCTGACGCTGGCCGGACCGCTCGACGCGCAGCGGCTCCGCGACGCCGTGCAGACGGTGGTGCAACGGCACCCGAACATCGCGGCCCACTTCTACGCCGGCCTGGAGGTGCAGGTCATCCCGGCGGCACCCGACGTAGCGTGGCGGGTGCTGGACGCAACCGACGACGAGGTCACGCACATCTGCGCCGCCGAACGCGCCGCGGTGTGCGACCTCGGCGACCAGCCGCCCTTCCGGGTTGCGTTGATCCGCGCCGGCGAACAGCGGCACCGGCTGGTGCTCACCAACCACCACGTCGTGATGGACGGCTGGTCACTGCCGGTCCTGCTGCGCGAGATCTTCGCGGGCTATCACGGCTACCGGCTGCCCGCCGCGGTGCCGTACCGCCGCTTCGTCACCTGGCTCTCCGACCGGGATCTCGATGCCGCGCGCACCGCCTGGGCCGAGGTGCTGGCCGGTGTCGACACTCCGACACTGGTTGCCGCACGGACCGCATCGGGTGGCCGTGGCGTGAAATCCGCTGCGCTGTCAGCCGAAACCACACGTGCCGTCGCAGAGCTGGCGCGGGCCCGTCACACCACCGTGAACGTCGTCCTGCAGGCGGCCTACGCGCAGCTGCTCATGCAGCTGACGGGCCGGCACGACGTGGTGTTCGGAACCGCGGTGTCGGGCCGCCCGACCGACGTGGCCGGCGCGGACGAGATGGTCGGCCTGATGATCAACACCGTCCCGGTGCGGGCCACCGCGACCGCGGTCACCACCGTGGCCGAACTGCTCGACCAGATGCAGGACGCGCACAACCGGACGCTCGATCATCAGCACCTGTCACTCGCCGAGATGCACCGGATCACCGGCCAGGACCGGCTTTTCGACACGCTGTTCGCGTACGAGAACTACCCGCTGGGCGCCGCCGCGTCAGGCGGCGTCGGGGACCTGACCATCACCGAGTTCAGCAGCCATGAGCAGAACCACTATCCGTTGACGGTGCAGGCCATGCCGGGTGACGAACTCGGCCTGCGCCTCGAGTACGACACCGCGGTGTTCGAGGCGGCCGACATCGACCGGCTCGTCGAGCGGTTCGAACGCGTGCTGGTCGCGATGACCACCGCGCCCACCGGGCGGCTTGCGTCGGTGAATCTGCTTGCTGCCGAAGAGTGCTCGCAACTGGATCGGATCGGCAACCGGGCCGCCACAGCCGAGGCGCAGGCATCGATTCCGGAACTCTTCGCCGCCCAGGTCGACCGCACCCCGGAGGCTGTCGCGCTCACCGGACCGGACCGCTCGCTGACCTACCGCGATCTCGACGAGGCCGCGAATCGGTTGGCACACCACCTGATCGATGCCGGCGCCGGTCCGGGGCGGACCGTGGCACTGCTGTTCCCCCGGTCGGTCGACGCCGTGGTGGCGATCCTCGCGGTCCTCAAGGCCGGGGCGGCGTACCTGCCGATCGATCCGGCGCTGCCGGCGGAGCGGCTCGCGTTCCTGCTGTCCGATGCGACGCCGAGCGTCGCGGTCACGACGGCAGACCTGGCCGGCCGGCTCGGTGACTTCGACGGCCCGGTCATCGTCGACGCTGCCACCGAAAACTCTCCTGCCACAAGGCTTCCGGACCCGGACCCCGACAGCGTCGCCTACCTGATCTACACCTCCGGTACCACCGGCCTGCCCAAGGGCGTGGCGGTGGCGCACCGCAACGTGGCGCGCCAATTCGCGACACCGCTTGCGGGTCTGCCCGCCGATCCGGTGTGGACGCAGTGCCATTCGTACGCGTTCGACTTCTCGGTGTGGGAGATCTGGGCCGCGCTGCTGCACGGTGCCCGGCTGGTGATCGTGCCCGAGTCGGTGACGGCGAGCCCCGACGAGTTCCAGCGCCTGCTCGCGGCCGAGCACGTCAACGTCCTCACCCAAACCCCTTCCGCAGCAGGCGCGTTGGTGCCGGATGCACTGGCGCCACTGGCGCTGCTGCTCGGCGGTGAGGCCTGCCCGACCGAATTGGTCGACCGCTGGACGGCCTGCGGGCACACCGTCGTCAACGCCTACGGCCCCACCGAGACCACGGTGTACGCGGCGGTGACCGAACCGCTGACAGCCGGCACGGCCTCGGTACCCATCGGCACGCCGGTGCCCGGCACGGCGCTGTTCGTGCTGGACGGCTGGTTGCGCCCGGTTCCCACGGGCGTCGTCGGCGAGCTGTACGTCGCGGGTGCCGGCGTGGGTGTCGGCTACGCCGGCCGGCCGGGGCTGACCGCGGGCCGGTTCGTGGCCTGCCCGTTCCCGGGCGTGGGGGAGCGGATGTACCGCACCGGCGACCTGGTGCGCTGGGACGACGACGGTCGTCTGCACTACGTCGGCCGCGCCGACGAGCAGGTCAAGATTCGTGGCTTCCGCATCGAACTCGGCGAAGTACAAACGGTTTTGGCACGCCTCGACGGCGTGGAGCAGGCGGCGGTGATCGTCCGCGAGGACCGCGCCGGCGACAAGCGCCTCGTCGGCTACATCACCGGCACCGCCGATCCCGCGGCACTGCGCACTCAGCTCGCCGACCTGCTGCCGGCCCACGCGGTCCCGGCCGCCGTCGTCGTCCTGCCGGCGCTGCCCGTCACGATCAACGGCAAGCTCGACGTCCGCGCGCTGCCCGCGCCCGAATACCGGGCGGGCGCCTACCTGGCTCCGCGCACCGCCACCGAGGTGGCGCTGGCCGCCGTGTACGGCCGGGTCCTCGGTGTCGAACGGGTCGGTGTGGACGAGTCGTTCTTCGACCTCGGTGGCGACAGCATCTCGGCGATGCGCTTCGTTGCGGCGATCCGCGCCGACCTCGGCACCGAGCTGTCGGTCACGGCGGTGTTCGAGGCGCCCACGGTGCAGGAGCTCGCCGAGCGGCTGACGGAAGACAGCGCGGCGGCACCCGAGATCGCCCCGGTGCAGGTGCTGAAGACCGGTACGGGCGTCCCACTGTTCTGCCTGCACGCGGTCAGCGGCATCAGCTGGCCGTACCAGGTGCTCGGCGGCCACGTCGACGGTCCGATCATCGGCATTCAGCAACCCGCCGCGGACACCCCGGGATCGCTGAGCGACATGGCGGCGACCTACGCCGACCGGATTCAGGCCGAGCAGCCGTCCGGCCCGTACCACCTGCTGGGCTGGTCGTTCGGCGGTGTCGTCGCGCATGCCGTCGCGGTCGAGCTGCAGCGGCGCGGCGGCACTGTCGCCCGGCTGGTGCTGCTCGACGCCGAGCCGAGCCTGCGCGTCGCGAACCAGGCGGTCGACCGGGATCAGCTGGCCGGCATCGTGGACGACGGTCTGATGGACCTGTTGGTGCGCAACTTCGACACCAACGTCGCGCTGTACCGGGAGCACGAGGCCGGCCGGTTCGACGGCGATGTCGTGGTGATCGCGGCGGCCGCGGATGACGCCGAGCGCGGCGCCTTCCTCGCACAGAGCTGGCGCCCGCACGTGGCCGGCACCGTCACGGTGCACGAGGTGCGGCGCGGACACCATGAGATGCTGACCGGCGAAGCGCTTGCCGAGTACGGCAGGTATCTGAGCGGTGAGGCAACGTGATAGCTCGGTCGGGCAAGGGTGTGTTCGCCGGGGCTTTCGAGCTGCTGGCGCGATTGGTGCTACGCCGGCCCTGGGCCGTGATCGGCGCCTGGCTGCTGCTCGTCGTGGCGCTGTCGGCGGCCGTGCCGCCGCTGATGAAGCTGGCGAGCGACCGCAACCAGGAGCTGTTGCCGAGCAACTCCGCGGTCATGGCGGCGACCCGGGACATGACGTCCGCGTTCCACGAACCCGGGATCCAGAACATCGCGCTGGTGGTCCTCACCGACGAGAACGGCCTGACCAAGGCCGACGAAGACGTCTACCGCACCCTGGTCGACAGCCTGCACCGCGACACCGCCGACGTGGTGATGGTGCAGGACTTCATCTCGCAACCACCCATGCGAGAAGTGTTGGCCAGCAAGGACAACAAGGCGTGGTTCATCCCCGTCGGTATCCGGGGTGAGCTCGGCTCACCGGAGTCCAGCGAGGCGTACAAACGCGTCGTCGGCATCGTCGACCACACCGTCTCCGGCTCGACTCTGACGGTCCACATGACGGGCCTGACGGCCACCGTCGCCGAGCGCGAACAGCTCGGGCTGCGTGATCTGCGGGTCATCGAGACCGCCACCGTCGCCATGGTGCTGCTGATCCTCTTTGTGGTGTACCGCAACATCGTCACGATCCTGGTGCCGCTGGCGACCATCACGGTGTCGCAGGCCGCCGCGACGCAGGGCGTGGCGGCGCTGGCGACATGGGGGCTGCCCATCTCGCAGCAGACCGTCGTGTTCATGAGCGCCATGATGATCGGCGCCGGCGTGGACTACGCCGTCTTCCTGATCAGCCGCTACCACGAATACCTCAGGCAGGGACTCGATTCCGACGAGGCCGTGGCGCGGGCGCTGACCGCCATCGGCAAGGTCATCGCGGCGTCGGCGGCCACCGTCGCGGTGACGTTCCTGGGCATGAGTTTCACCAGCCTCAAGGTCTTCTCGACGACGGGTCCGGCGCTGGCGGTCACGATCGCGGTGGCGTTCCTGTCGTCCATCACGTTGTTGCCGGCGATCCTCACGCTCGTCGGGCGGCGCGGCTGGGCCCGGCCCCGCAAGGAACTGACCAGCCGCTTCTGGCACCGGTCCGGCATCAACATCGTGCGGCGCCCCGTGGTCCACCTGGTCGGCAGTCTCGTCGTGCTGATCGCGCTGGCGGCCGGCGTCGGCTGGCTGCACACCAGCTACGACGCCCGCACCGCACTGCCCGCGACGGCCGAGAGCAACATCGGCATGGCCGCCATCGAGCGGCACTTCCCGGCGAGTGTGACGGCGCCGCAATACCTTTTCGTCCAGTCGCCGCACGACCTGCGGACGACCAAGGGCCTCGCCGACCTCGAACAGATGGCGCAGCGCGTCGCGCAGCTGCCCGACATCGCCGCCGTCCGCGGCGTCACCCGCCCGACCGGCGCCCCGCTGGAGCAGGCGACGCTGAGTTACCAGGCCGGCGAGATCGGCGACAAGCTCGCCGAGGCCACCAACAAGATCAACGGCAGCGTCGACCAACGGCAGGCTCTCGTCGGCGGTGCGGGCAAGCTCGCCGACAGCCTCGCCACGGTGCGCACCCAGCTGACCAAGACCATGGGCGTGATCGACAGCCTGAACAAGAGCATGGCGAGCATCAAGGACCAACTGGAGAGCTCACAGGAGTTCCAGGACGCGCAGCGGCAACTGGACAGCGTGCGCAATTCCGGTGACGTGCCGAACATCCCGCCGCGGTCGGGCAGCCAGAACTTCCAGGACATGGTCGCCATGGCCGACGCGCTGCTGCAGCAGCGCAAGGACAACCCGGGTTGCGATGCCGATCCCGATTGCGCGGGGCAGCGCGACCAACTGCAGCGGCTCTCGGACGGCCTGCACAAGATGCAGCCCTCTTTGGACTCGGCGGCCAAAGCCCTTCGCTCCCTTGGCGGCAGTGGTGCGGGCGCCAGCCCGGCGAGCATGAAGCAGAACATGGCGTCGCTGCAGGAGGGCGCCAACGCGCTGGCCGAGGGCAGCCGCAAGATCGCCGAGGGGCTGCGCGTCCTCGACGACCAGACCAAGCAGCTCGGCGAAGGCCTCTCGCACGCGTCGGCATTCCTGCTGGCGATGAAACTGCACGCCTCGGAGCCGGGAGCCGCGGGCTTCTACATCTCCCCGGAGATCCTCGGCAATGACAAATTCAAGGACCTGGCCCGGGTCTTCATGTCCCCGGACGGGCATTCGGCGCGGTACCTGGTCGAGTCCAAGCTGAACCCCTACGACACCAAGGCCATGGATCAGGTCAAGGCGATTCTCGCCGCCGCGCAAGGCGCACAGGCCAATACGTCGCTGGCGGACGCCAAGATCGCGATGTCGGGCATGACGCCGTACTACGCGGAACTGCGCGACTACTTCAACAAGGACCTGCGGTACATCGTGCTGATGACCGTCATCGTGGTTTTCCTGATCCTGGTGCTGCTGCTGCGGGCCGTCGTCGCACCGCTGTATCTCGTTGGCACCGTGATCCTCTCGTGCCTGTCGTCGCTCGGCATCGGGGTCATCGTGTTGCAGATTCTCGGCGGTCAGCCCATGGCGGCGAGTACTCCGGGCATGGCCTTCATCGTGCTGGTGGCCGTCGGCGCCGACTACAACATGCTGCTGATCTCCCGGATCCGCGACGAATCGCCGAACGGCATCCGTTCGGGCGTCATCCGCACGGTGCGGAGCACCGGCAGCGTGATCACCTCTGCCGGAATGATCTTCGCCGCACCCATGTTCGCCATGCTGTTCAGCAGCATCGGCTCGATGGTGCAGGGCGGCTTCATCATCGGCGTGGGCCTGCTGATCGACACCCTCATCGTCCGCACCGTCACCGTGCCGGCGCTGGCCGTACTGGTCGGCAAGTACAACTGGTGGCCATCGAGAAACAGGAGCGGTTCCAAGCGGAGGCCGGCGCCCGTCCTCGGCTAGCGTGGGGACATGGCCGAACTGCTCGCGCTGACCCCGTTGTTGTACCGACTGCGGATCCCTGGCGAGCGGGCCCATCTGCTCAACTGCTATCTGCGGCTCGACCCCGACGGTGTGACGCTCGTCGATACCGGCTGGCCCGACAGCGCCGCACTGGTCGCCGACGCCCTCACCGCACTCGGCCGGGAGCCCGCCGATGTGAAACGTATTGTGCTGACGCACTTTCACGAGGACCACTGCGGCGCCGCCGCGGAGATCGCCGGCTGGTCCGGTGCCGAAGTGATTGCCGGGGAGCTGGATTCGTCGTACATCACGGGTGCCGCCGACGGGCCGGTACCGGTCCTCACCGATGCCGAGCGGACGCTGCGGCCGGACTTCGACGCCGCACCGCACGGCCCGGCCTGCCCTGTCGACCGCACGGTGGCCGATGGTGACATCCTCGACTTCGCCGGCGGCGCCCGCGTCATCGCCGTCCCGGGTCACACGCCGGGCAGTATCGCGCTGTACCTGTCGGACGACGATGCCGTGCTCACCGGCGACGCCGTCGCGGAGGTGAACGGTCAAGTGGCCGTGGGTGTCTTCAACACCGACCGGCCCGCCGCGGTCCGGGCCGCCGGCATCATCGCGGCGACCGGCGCCCGCATCGCCGGGTTCGGCCACGGTGAGGCGATCGTCGGCGATGCCGCGGCCCGCATCGCCGCGGCCGTCGACCTGTTCGGGTGAATCCGCGGCCAGCAGGCCATCTACTCAACGGGCGCTGCGGATCGGTCAAGTCTCGGCATCCAGTAAAGATCGGTCAATTCTGATTTTGCTGACGGTTCGCCCTCGCGGTGCGCGATATCCTCGAACGCGAGGGTGGGGAGGATCCGAATGCTGGTTGACCCTGAGATTTTGCGGGCGTTCGCAGATCAAGTTGGTATCGCATCCAATGCGATCCGTGCCGCGGACATGGGGAGCAAGGCGAGTAGCGCCGGAGATGGGCTACCTGGTTCCACTACGCAATGGGCCTGCCGCGTTGTCGGAGCCCATATCGCCGCCGAGGCTGAGAAGATCGCAAGCAGCATCACGCGTATGGGGGCGGCGGTTCGCGGGGCCGGCGACAAGTACGAGGTGACCGACAGCGACCTCGCCGGGGCGTTCAAAGGGCTGTTCTGACCGATGTTGCCGTCGAGACCCCGGTTGGAGAAATGGTCGCCAGATTCCCTCGTCTCGGCGGGGAGTGCACTGGGAAAGAGCGGCGACGATATCGCGTCAGCCGTTCGATCTCTCGACGACCAGATCAGGCGGATGCCTGAGGCGAGCGCATGGTCGGGCTCCGCACATGACGCAGCGACCGCGATGTTCGGCCGGGCGACGAGAGCCGCTGATGATTTCGCGAAGTACACGAGCTCGGTGAAATCGGCACTCGCCAAGGGCGCGTCAGATATTGGCAATGCAAGGGCCGCGCTCATCAACAAAGCCGACGCGATCGATCGGACCGAACTTCACGTCAGCGATCAGTGGGTAGTGCTGATCAAACCAGCCGAGATGTCAGAGGAGAAGGCCGCCGCGCTCCAGCGTCAAGCGGAAGTGGAGCAGGTAGAAGTCAACCGGCTGCTGGTGGCCGTCGGTGGCGCCGATAGTGGTACGGCAGCTGCGGTGCAGGCTGCTGCGAAGAATTTTGGCTTCGCGTTGCCTGCGCCGAGTGACATCGGCTTGGGGTTCCCGACGACCGGGCCGGTGCAACCGGCGGACGAGGTTCCAAACCCGCTCACCATGGACGGATTGATGCAGCAAGGCATCGTCCGTGGCGAAGATATGGCGACTATCAGAATTGCCACGACCGAATCGATTGACAAGGACGGAAATCACGTCACCACGTTGACAATGGCGGACGGCGGCAAGAAGGTCATCACGACGTATGACTTCAATAATACGAAGAAGATGGAACATGTGGGGTCGAATTGGTTCGACAAGAACGGCAATTTGCTTTGTCACACGGCGTCCTGGGTTGACCCTGGAACAAAGGTGAAATACACCCAGATGGATTTCGGGAACAACGGTGCATTCTTCCTCGCCACCGAGACCCCGGACGGACACCAAACAGCGGGTTGGACAATGCCGGATGGGCGGCACGGAGCGTTGCCGCCCGACAATCCGTTCTTTACCAGCGACGCGCCGACGGTGGTCGGCGGGGCACTCACAGGCCTCGATGCACACGTGGGCCGAGGCGGCAGCCTGCCGGGGCTGACCCCGGACTCCGTCAAGGACATCGGTAAGGCTGCCAGATACGGCGGGCCAGCTCTGGGACTATTGACAACAATGTATAAGTTTGCCGCTGCGCCGACTCCGCATGAGGCCTGTGTCGCAGGCATCTCTGGGGTTTTCGGGGTTGGCGGTGATTACGCCGGAGGCTGGGGCGGTGCAAAGCTCGGTGCCGTAGTCGGTGCGCCGTTTGGGCCCGAGGTGGCGGCGTTTACAGTGCCAGTGTTTGCGGTCGGGGGTGCGTTCGGCGGGGGCAAGGGAATGGAGTGGATAGGAAATCAGGTTGGTGGTGCATTTTGCCCGAAATAGAATTACAGATGCCCGAGCACTGGAAAAATCCAAGAGTGGCCGCGAATTTTTCTATCTCGGTTTTTGCGGTTCTCGTTGCGCTTTGCCTCATCTGGGTTCTCTATCTACTTGGCCGTCGTGACTATCTAACTTCTGTATTCGCTGTCGGACTACTACTGTGTTTCCTGTTTCTGCTTGTTTTGGCACTACAGGTTCGGCTGGGTCGCGTTGTTCCTCAGGCAACCAGTGAAGCCGACGGCACATATTTCCGTCCACCACACGCAAAGACCCGGTTCCTGGAGCTATCGATTGTCAGCGCGATAGTTAGTGGAATTTCTTTTGTTTGCTACGTTCCTAGCGGGCGGCTCGCAATCGGAATCGGTGGGGCCAGGCAAATCTATTACCCCATTATTGTTGCCGGAATGGTGTGTTGGTTTGCCTACCTTCTCCTGCGCGGTAGGTCGAACGGCTGGGGATATCTGAAACTGTCGCCGGAAGGGTTTGAGGTCTCAAACTCCGTAACCACGACCGCCAGTGGAGCGTGGGATGACGTGGTGGATGTCATTGACCAGGCGCCCAAGGGCAAGGCCGTGAGCTGTCCGGCGGTGATGGTGATGACAGATGGTGAAACGCAGACCATCAACAGCTTGCCTACCTACCAGGCGAATGGAGCTGCGCTCTACTGGGCTATCCGGCATTACTGGCTGTATCCGGAGAACCGCGGTGAGCTCGCCAATGGCCGGGCGATCGAACGGTTGCGGGCGCAGGACTTCGAGGTCGAATGATCCGTCGAGGCGGGCTTCGCAAATGGTGGCTGGTGGCTGGTGCGCTGGCTTTGGCTGCTGCGGTGGTGGCTGCCGTGATCGTCGTCCAGCGACCGGTCGACGGCAGGCCACAGTCTGCGCCACCGCTGGCCACCGCAGAGCAGTTGGGGTTGCCCAACCAGTTGTTGCTGTCTCAGTCGATGCGGAAGCAACCGGTGTTCGGCTGGCACGTGACGGCAGCCGAGCTGGGGCTACCGGCAGATTCGATGATCCATCCGGCCGGCAATGTGGGGGACCGTGGATTCTTTCTCGGTGCCTCGAGCGACGGGTGGCGAGTTGTCGGGGTCAACGTGGCGGATGGTCACCGGCTGTTCGCTCCGGTTCGGCTGGGCCCCAACGCACGCGCGGCCAGTACTCGCTGTTTCGTGAATGGGCCGGCGATGTTGTTGTGCGTATGGGAGGCTTCGGGACAGCCGCGGCGGGCGTGGGTCGTCAACACCGAGACTGGGGCCGTGATGTTCGACGGCCCGACTGAACTACGAGCATACGGATCAGGTCCCGAACCACGCTTGAGCCAGGTAGGTGACTACGTGGTTGCCGCGGTGCCGGACAGTGGTGTTCATGGGGTCGGCCCGCATGCCGAGCTCACATGGTTTGTCCCGGGCGATGGTCTGCTCGGGGATTCTGCGGGAGCCAATTCGGACCTTCAGCCGATGAAGTTTGCGTCGCAAGGTGTTTTCAGGGCGCCGGACATCGTTTTCTCGGTTGTCGACGGCGTCTCGGTGAAGCCTTCAGCGGGGCGTGACGCATCAGTCGGGGGTGCCATCGTCTACGCCGGTGGGTTCGGGTTCAGCTATCACGATCAAGACGGCTCGGAACGCGTTGCGCTGCTTGATGAATCCGGCCGGTTATCGGCGCAGATAGCCGGAGGCCTTGTGAATACCTCGCCCGACGTGCCGATCGTGGAGGACGAGTCGCAGCTTCGAGTCGTCACGATGAGTGGGCGGCAACTGCTCGAAATCCCCAAGCCGACGTTACGGCTATACGCACGGCTCATTGGTACGACCCTGTACGTCGCCTCCGACAAGCGGCTTCGAAGTTGGCAGCAATTCGACCTGCGAACGGGCGCCAAGGGAAAGGCCTGCGATGCCGAAGGCCTGTCCACCAGCTACATCGGCTCTGATGGCGCGATCGCCATCCTGACGGGCGAGCCGTCACCGGTCGCCTATGGCATGGATATGGCGACATGTGAAACCGCGTGGGCCATGCCAGGCACAAGCTCCCCAGACGTGACTGTGCGGGAAGTATGGAGGGTCAACACCACGCTGCTGGGTCGCGGCGCGAACGACTTGTTTTCACTTGTGTCGCAGCCTAAATGAGCTGGAGCTAGTGGAAATCCCTGGGCATTCTCGGCGCGCTCGGTGGGACAGCTAGGCCGTGACGGTGAGCTCGACGCGGCCGTCGGTGCCGAGGGTCTCGCGCTCGGCCAGCGCGGAGGTCTTGGCGACGAGCCGGACCCGGTCGGCGCGGAACAGATCCTCGGAGTATTCGAACGGCCGCCCGCCCGCATCCGAGGCGACACGCGTCATCGCCAGCAGGGGAGTGCGCGTCGGGATTTCGAGCCAGGACGCTTCACGGGGATTGGCGCTGACGACCTCGATGCTCTCGACCGAGGTGACCGGCCGCAGGTCGTAGCGGACGGCCAAGATGTCGTAGAGCGACCCGCCGAGAGGTTGCTCGAGCAGGTCCGGAACGAGGTCGGCGGGGAAGTGCGCGCAGTCGACCGACAGCGGGAAGCCGTCGGCATAGCGCAGGCGCTGGATGACGACGAGTTCGGTGTCGGGCTCGATGCCCAGGCGTTGCGCCTCGATGGCCGTGGCGCCGCGCAGGGCCGTCGACAGCACCCGGCTGCGGGTCGTGGAATGACCGCCCTGCTTCAGCCGATTCGGCAGGCCCGACAGCTCGGCGACGTTGCGTTCCACGAGCACGGTCTTGATGAACGTGCCGCCCGCACGGCCGCTGCGCCGCTCCAGGATGCCGGCGCGGCTCAGCGGAACCAGGGCACTGCGCAGCGTCGCCCGCGAGACGGAGAACTGCTCGGCCATCTCGCGTTCGGAACCGAGACGGTCACCGGGACGGAGCGTTCCGGCGTCGAGCATGCTGACGATGCGGCGCCGCACATCCTCGGCTACCGGGCCACCCTCGGACTCGTCCATGTCGTTCACCGTACCGACCTGGTATCACCCGGCGACGGCGTCCAGGGATTCCGGCAGGATTTGCCCGCCGTCGACGACGATGGACTGGCCGGTGAGGTAACGGGCCTCGTCGCTGGCGAGGAACGCGGCGACGTGGCCGATGTCTTCGGGAGTGCCCAGCGTCCCGGCGGGGATGGAGCGGGCCATGCCGGCGATGTAGTCCTCGCCCATCTCCTGCAGACCCTCGGTGAGGATGTTGCCGGGCAGGATGGCGTTGACGGTGATGCGCTTGGGCGCGAGTTCGATTGCCGCGGTGCGCATGAAGCCCAGCTGTGCGGCCTTGGATGCGCCGTAGTGCGACCAGCCGGGGAAGCCCGTCACCGGACCGGTGATCGACGAGGTGAGGATGACACGGCCGGCGCCGCTGCGGGTGAGCGCCTCGAGACAGGCCTGCACGCTGTAGACGGTGCCCTTGACGTTGACGTCGAGCACGGTGGCGAGATCGTCGGGTGTCATGGTGGCCAGCGGTGCCTCGGGGAAGATGCCGGCGTTGGCGCACAGCACGTCGATGCCGCCGAAGGCGTCGACGGCAGCCTCGGCCATCGCGTGGCAGGACCGGGGATCGGCCACGTCGACCGCGACCCCGATGATCTTGCCGGACCCGAGCCCGTCCAGGCCGGAGACGGCGGTGTCGAGGTCGTGCAGTGAGCGGGCCGCCACGGCGACATTGGCGCCCGCGGTGGCGAAGACCGCGGCGATGCCGTAGCCGATGCCCTTGGTGGCGCCGGTGACGATGACGTTCTTGTTGGTGAGATCGAACATGGTGCGCGGTGTCCTGTCAGTGGGAGAGAGTGGGAGCGGTCGCGGGCACATCAACCCGGAACCACGATGGGTCGGTTAGGTAGGACTGCGCCAATTGTGCTGTGCCGGAGGCGTATCGGTGCCCGAGGGTCTGTGCCGGTCCGGATTCGGGATGGCTGCCGATCCAGGCTGTGAGCATCAGGCGGCGCAGCATGACGAAGGTGGGGATCTCGGCGAGGTCGGCGGCGGGGATGTCGCGGACGGTGCGGTAGCCGGCGAGCCATTCGTCGATGATGCGGGCGGCGTCCGGGGTGTCCTCGACGAACGACACCACCGCACCCAGGTCGGCGAGGTACCACGACCAGCCGCAGTCGTCGAAGTCGATGACGGTGATCTTGCCCTTGTGCACCATCAGGTTCGACATCCGCAGGTCGGCGTGGACCAGCCCGAAGCGGTCGGGGCCCATGCCGTAGTCGGTGAGGCGTTCGATGACCTTGCGCTCGGCCTCCTCGATGACGGCGGCATCGCCGGCCGACAGGGCCGGCGCGTCCCGCCAGTCACCCCACCGGCCGGCGGCGCCGAGCATGGTGTCGAGGTCCCACCGGAAGCGTGTGAAAGCCTCCGGTCGCTGCCAGCGCTGGACGTGGTCGTGCAGCGTCGCCGTGATCGCGCCCAACTCGCTGAAGCTGATGTCCGAGGCGTCGTCCTCGGCGATGGTGCCTTCCACGAACGTGAACAGGTCGACGAGACAGCTCTGGTCGCCGATGCGGGCCTCCACCACCCGGCGTCCGTCGGGGGCGGGAATCACCTGCGGTGTCGTGATCGCGGAGTCGCGGCGCAGGCTCTCCATCCAGTCGAGTTCGGATTCGATGGCGGCCAGCGAGTGGTAGCCGGGCCGGTGCACGCGCAGGACCTGGCGTTCGGTCCCCGATTCCACCAGGAAGGTGCCGTTCTCCGAGTAGCTCAGCAGCGTCACGGTTGCCGAATCGAGCCCATAGTGCGGGAGCGCAGCGCGCGCGAAGCGTTCGTAGTCGGTGGCGGCCATGTCGCTCATTGTGGCTCTCCTGAACTGGCGGTGTGGGCACGGTCACTATTTGGTCTGGTCAGTTGTAGCGCACTTTGGCTCGAAAGTGAACCAAAACCGAAAATTGGTAACGACGGCTTTACGGGCCGGAAATATGGCGCGATTTTGGCAGGGCGCACAGGAAGTGTGCAGGTAGTTCGGGTATTGACCACGTCGGGGCGGTCTGGTACCAATAGCCCTGTGCCGATGGCGTGGGGGTCCATTGGTCCATCGGATTAGCTGAAGTGCCGCTCGACAGAGCAGACCAAATAAACCCAAAACCGGCCAGCGTGGCCCGGACCCATCTCCCATCAGATCGGATCGGTCAGCACCCATGAGTGAAATCGACGACCACCCACGAACCGCCCCGCTGACACCGGCACCGCCCGACAGCGGCCCCGGCGTGCAGCGCCTCAAACCCAACGCCGTCGGCTTGATCGGCGTGCTGTTCATGGCGGTGGCCACCGCCGCCCCGATCACCGCGATGGTCGGCAACGTCCCGATCGCCGTCGGGTCCGGTAACGGCGCCGCCGCTCCTGCCGGGTACCTCATCGCCACCATCGTGCTGGGCCTCTTCGCTGTCGGATATGCGGCGATGTCGAAGCACATCACCGCCACCGGTGCGTTCTACGGCTACATCTCGCACGGACTCGGGCGGGTGCTCGGTCTGTCGGCCGGTTTCCTGACGGTCCTGGCGTACGTGGTTTTCGAGGCGTCCCTGGTCGGCATTTTCTCGTTCTTCTCACGGGATCTGTTCGCCTCACTGTTCAACGTGCATCTGCCGTGGCTGCTGTTCGCCGTGGTGATGATCGTCGCCAATGCGGTACTCACCTACTTCGATGTCAACTTGGCCGCGAAAGTGCTTGGCGGACTGCTGATCACCGAGATTGTGATGTTGACGCTGATGGCGGGTTCGGTGGTCGTCAGCGGCGGTGGCCCGGAAGGCTGGTCGCTGTCATCTCTCAACCCGATCAACGGGCTGAAGGGGCTCGACGCCGTCGTCCCAAACGTCAGCGGCGCGGGCACCATGGCCGTGGCAGGCTCCGCCGGGATCGGCTTGTTCTTCGCCTTCTGGTCCTGGGTGGGATTCGAGTCCAGCGCCATGTACGGCGAAGAGTCCAAGAACCCCAAGAAGATCATCCCCGTTGCGATCATGTCGTCGGTGCTCGGCATCGGGGCGTTCTACATCGTGGTGTCGTGGCTGGCGATCGTGGGCACCGGACCCAGCAAATCCATTGCGCTGGCGCAGGATACGAACACCGCCGGGGAGATCTTCTTCACCCCGGTGCGTGAGCACCTCGGTGGCTGGGCCGTGACCATGTTCCAGATCCTGCTCACCACCGGCTCGTACGCGTGCGGCATGGCCTTCCACAACTGCGCTGCCCGCTACATCTACGCGCTCGGCCGGGAAGACATCCTCCCCGGAACCGCGAAAACCATTGGCCGTACCCACCACATCCACGGATCCCCGCACTTCGCGGGCTTCGTGCAGACGGCCATCACCCTGGTGATCGTGCTGTGGTTCGCGGTCTCCGGTCGCGATCCCTACAGCGGGCTCTACGGCCTTGCCGCGCTGCTGGGCACATCCGCCATTCTCATCGTGCAGGCGATGGCGGCGTTCTCGGTGGTCTCGTACTTCCATGTGCGCAAGCAACATCCGGAGACCACGCACTGGTTCCGCACCTTGGTCGCCCCCGGGCTCGGCGGCATCGGCATGCTGTACGTCATCTACCTGCTGATCAAGAACGCCTCGTTCGCGGCGGGTACGGCCAAGGACGACATCGTCTTCGATTCGATTCCCTGGGTCGTCGGTGGCACCGCGATCGCCGGAATCGTTGTCGCCCTGGTACTTCGGGCCCGGTCCCCGCAGCGCTACGACCGATTGGGGCGCGTCGTGCTCGACGAAGAACGTTGACGCCGTAGGCGTCATCCAGCATCCGCCGTCACCTCGTCACACCGCGCCGATCGCTTTCTACCGCAAGGACAACGAACATGGCTTTCTCCACAATCATGGACTCCAACAGCTACACCGGAGGGGAAGATCTCGACCCCACCACCGATGCCATGGTCGAGAAGCGGCGATCGACGCTGGGTCCGTCCTATCGGCTCTTCTACAACCGGCCCGTCCACCTGGTCAAAGGCTCGGGCGCCCATCTCTATGACGCCGACGGCAACAAGTACCTCGACGCCTACAACAACGTGGCCAGCGTCGGGCACTGCAACCCGCGGGTCATCGAGGCCGTCACCCGGCAGATGTCGGAGCTCAACACCCACACCCGGTACCTGCACGGCGGCATCCTCGACTACTCCGAGAAGCTGCTGGCCACGTTCCCGGCGGAGATCTCGTCGATCATGTACACCTGCACGGGATCCGAGGCCAACGACCTGGCCGTCCGGGTCGCCGAACAGTACAGCGGCGGCACCGGGGTCATCGTCACCGAGGAGGCGTACCACGGCAACAGTGCGCTGATCTCGGCGATGTCGCCGTCGCTGGGCGTCGGTGTGCCACTGGGCGCCAACGTGCGCACGGTGCCGGCGCCGGACTCGTACCGCATCGACCCGGCGGTGCTGGGCCAGTGGTTCGCCGACCAGGTCAGCGCCGCGATCGCCGATCTGGAGCGGCACGGCCACAAGTTCAGCGCGCTGCTGCTGGATTCGATCTTCTCCTCCGACGGCATCTACGTCGATCCATCGGTGCTGGCGCCCGCTGTCGAGGTCGTCCACCGCGCCGGCGGCGTGTTCATCGCCGACGAGGTGCAGCCGGGCTTCTCGCGGACCGGCGAGGCGATGTGGGGTTTCCAGCGGCACGGCGTGGTGCCCGACCTGGTGACGATGGGCAAGCCCATGGGCAACGGCATTCCTGTCGCGGCGATGGCCGCCCGCCCGGAGATTCTCGACGCCTTCGCACAGGAGACGCCCTACTTCAACACCTTTGGCGGCAACCCCGTCTCGATGGCCGCGGCGCAGGCCGTCCTCGACGTCATCCAGGGCGACGGGCTGGCCGCGCACGCCGTCGAGGTCGGTGACCAACTGCGCGCCGAACTGCGCGCGCTGGCGAAGGACTACCCGTTCGTCGGCGACGTCCGCGGCGCGGGCCTGTACACCGGCGTCGAGATCGTCGCCGACCCCGACAGCAAGGAACACGACCGCGGGCAGGCGCAGCGCATCGTCGACATGATGCGCGATAACCGCGTTCTGATCTCTGTGTGCGGCGGACATGGCAACATCCTCAAAGTGCGCCCACCTCTTGTCTTCTCGATGTCGGACCTGGACTGGTTCATGACGGTGTTCTCGGCTGTCGCCAAGGAACTCGCGTGAGCGCCTATCGCGAGGCGTTCGAGGCCGCAGCGGAGCGGCCCGACGACTTCTGGCTGACGGCCGCGCAGGCCATCGACTGGACCGTCGCGCCGACCCGCGCACTCGACGATTCCGCGGCGCCGCATTACCGCTGGTTCCCCGACGGTCAGCTCAACACCTGCTACAACGCCCTCGACCGGCACGTCGCGGCCGGTAACGGCGGCCGCACCGCACTGATCTACGACTCCGCGATGGTCGGCGTGCAGCAGTCCTTCACGTACGCCGAACTGCTCGACCGGGTGGCGCGCTTCGCCGGAGTGCTTGCCGCACAAGGCGTCACCAAGGGCGCCCGCGTCGTGGTCTACATGCCGATGATCCCCGAAGCGGTTGTCGCCATGCTGGCCTGCGCCCGCATCGGCGCCGTCCACTCGGTGGTGTTCGGTGGGTTCGCGGCGAACGAACTCGCGGCCCGCATCGACGACGCACAGCCGGTGGCGCTGCTGACCGCCTCCGGTGGGCTGGAACCGGGTCGCACCGTCGAATACCTGCCCGTCGTCGCCAAGGCGCTGACGCTGACCAGCGCCGCGCCGGCCACGGTGATCGTCAAGAACCGCGGCGAGATCGCGGGGGAGGCCGCCGACTATCCGGGCTACCTCGATTGGGACACGTTGGCCGCAGGTGCCGAGCCCGCCGCTCCGGTGCCGGTGGCCGCCACCGACCCGCTCTACATCCTGTACACCTCCGGCACGACCGGGCGGCCCAAGGGCGTCGTCCGCGACAACGGGGGGCACGCCGTCGCGCTGGCCTGGTCGATGAAGAACGTCTACGACATCGGTGCCGGCCAGGTGATGTGGACGGCCTCGGACATCGGGTGGGTCGTCGGCAGCTCGTACATCGTGTACGGGCCGCTGATCGCCGGCGCCACCACCGTGCTCTACGAAGGCAAGCCCGTCGGCACTCCCGACGCGGGCGCGTTCTGGCGGGTCATCGAGCAACATCGCGTGGCGGCGCTGTTCACCGCGCCGACCGCGCTGCGTGCCATCCGCAAAGCCGACCCTGACGCGTCATTGCTTGCGGGCCATGATATTTCGACGCTGCACACGCTCTTCGTCGCCGGGGAGCGGCTGGACCCCGACACCTATGAATGGGCCTCGGAGAAGTTGCACTGCCCCGTCGTCGACCACTGGTGGCAGACCGAAACCGGCTGGGCGATCTGCGCGAACCTGCGCGGGCTCGAACCCATGCCCATCAAAGCCGGCTCCCCGACCGTGCCGGTACCCGGCTACCGCGTCAGCATCGTCGACGCGTCGGGCAATCCGGTCGCGCCCGGCGTCGAGGGCAACATCGTCATCAAGCTGCCACTGCCGCCCGGCACGCTGGCCGGGCTGTGGCAGAACGACAAGGGCTACGTGCAGTCGTACCTGTCGGCGTTCCCCGGCTACTACCTCACCGGTGACTTCGGCTACGTCGACGACGACGGTTACCTCACCGTGCTGGGCCGCACCGACGACGTGATCAACGTTGCGGGGCACCGGCTTTCGACCGGGAGCATCGAAGCCGTCATCGCCGGCCACCGGGCCGTCGCCGAGTGCGCCGTCATCGGCGTCCACGACGACCTCAAGGGGCAGCGGCCCAGCGGCTACGTCGTGCTCAAGGCCGGGGCGGACATCGACGGCGGGGTGCTGCAACAGGAACTCGCGGCGATGGTGCGGGACCAGATCGGCGCCGTCGCCACCTTCCGTGACGTCACCGTCGTGGGCGCGCTGCCCAAGACCCGCTCGGGCAAGATCCTGCGAAAGACCATGCGGCAGATCGCCGAAGGCACCGACTACGTCGTCCCGTCCACCATCGAGGACAGCTCGGTGATCGACGCGCTCATCCCGGTGCTGCGCCCCAGCTAGCACTCCGCCGCGCCCGGTAAGTTGGCGGCAATGTGGGGTTCTGTGGCGGTGCTGGCACTGCCGATCGCGTTCGATCCGGTGCGCCTCGGCGTCAACCTGTTGCTGATCTCCCGGCCGCGCCCGGCGCAGAACCTGCTGGTGTACTGGGTCGGCTGCGTGGCCGCGAGCGTCATGCTGCTGTTGCTTCCGCTGCTGGCGCTGCACTTCACCGACCTGGCGTGGGTGCACGACCTGGCCAACCCGCGCACCACCGCGAGCGCGACGATGCGGCACCTCCAGGTGGCCGTCGGCGTGCTGCTGCTCGTCATCGCGGCAGTGACGGCGGTGCGGATGGTGACGCGCCGGCGCACCCCGGACGACGACGTCTCACCCATCTCGAAGTTGCTGCACCGGGACCCCGACGCGCCGCCGCGCGGCGGCCTGCTGGGGCGCGCGCAACGCGCCTGGGAGAGCGGGGCGCTGTGGGTCGCGGCGGTGATCGGCTTCTGGGCCGGCCCGAACCCGTCGCTGGTGCTGTTCGCGCTGACGACGATCCTGGCGTCGGGCGCCGCCATCGGCACACAGATCGCCGTCGCGCTGGTGTTCATCGTCGTGAGCCTCGCCGTCGTCGAGGTGGTGTTGCTCTGCAATGTCGTCGCACCGGCGAAAACCCAAGCGGCACTGCGGAAAGTGCACGACTGGGTCGGCGGCTACCGGCAACAGATCGTGGTGGCGATCGTGACCCTCGTCGGCCTGGCGTTCGTCGCGCAGGGTGCGGGGTTGTTGGCGTAGGGTTAAAGCCGCTCCAACTGGGAAAAGAGTGGGGATGGCTGATCACGAGGTCCACCACGACGGATATCCGACCCACCGCCGAAAGGTCCGCTTCGACTGGTCGGACACGCCGCTGCACTGGGTTCCCGGCGATCCGTTTTCCACCCACATGCTGAACGTGCTGCACCTGATGCTGCCGGCCGGTGAGCGCTGGTTCATCCAGGTCGTCAACGAGGCCGAACCGCTCGTCGACGACCCGCAGATGAAAGCCGCGATCAAGCCGTTCGTGCAGCAGGAGGGCTGGCATGCCCAGGCGCACCAGATGGTGCTGCAACATCTGCTGGAACAGGGCATCGACACCACGCCGTTCACCGGCACGATGTCCACCGAACTGCCCGCGGTGGGTGACAAGGCCGCTGCCAAACAGTCACGACTGCCGCGGGTGGTACAGCGGTGGGCGCTGTACCAGCGCCTGGCGGTGGCCGCGGCCCTCGAACCCTTCAACGCGGCGCTGGGCCAGTGGACGATCCAGAACCGCGGCCTCGACTACGCCGGCGCCGATCCGACCATGCTGGATCTGCTGCGCTGGCACGGAGCCGAGGAGATCGAACACCGCGCGCTGGTGTTCGACATCTACCAGCATCTGTGCGGCAACTACCTCATGCGGGCGGTGACGATGCTGCTCACCGCGCCCGGGTTCCTGCTCACGTGGTACCGGGGTATGCGGTACCTCATGAACGCCGACCCGACCATCTCCGCCAAGCCGCGGTTCCGCGACTGGCTGCGCGCCTCGCGGGAGTACCGGGTGCCCGGTCCCTGGCTGCTCATGGTGACGGTGCCGTTCCGCTACATCCGGCCCGGCTATCACCCCAACGCGGAGGCGTCGACACAGATGGCGCTGGACTACCTGGAGTACTCACCAGTGGCCCGTGCTGCCCGGGAACAGGCCGCGGCAGGCGGTCAGTAGTCGATCTGCGCATCCAGATCGAATTCGGCAAGGACTCGTGACACCGTGTCGCGCAACGCTTCCCGGGTGTCGAGCCGGCCCGGGAGATAGGCGGAGATTCTGATCGACATCTTTCCGCCGGCGCGCCCCGACGACAGGAACATCTGGCCGCCCATCGCCTCGAGCAGGCCCTTCGTGATGTCGGGCTCGACCGATCGCATGGACAGGTAGTCAGCCTCGGTGCCGTCGGGCCGGCTCACCGCCGCCGGCACGTCACCGACGTTGGAGCACGTGACGGGCAGGACGGCGCCGCCTGCTGCCATCGCACCGAACTTCCGGACCGCCCACTTCGGCGTGACCGCCGCCAGGGCCGTCGGCGTCAGGGCCTCGTCGTCAGGGTTCTCGATGGTCTCGAGGGTGGCGCGCGTGATCTTGGCGCGGATGTCCGCGAGGTCCTTCGCCACGTGCGTCGGGTCGACCACGACGTCGGCACTCGTCAGCGCATTGGCGCGGGTATCGCCCTCGGTCCGCCGCGACAGCACGAAGCGCAGCGTGACCGTCCCGTCCTCCTGAACGCGCCCGGTCGCCACAGCCAGCCGGCACGCGATGCCGGCGATGAGCGAGTTACTGCCGCCGCCAAGGCTTTTCGCGCGGGCATCCCATGCGCTCAGATCGATCTGCGCGGTGAGGCCGGGGACGTCGACCTTCTGGTCGCTGCCGGCTTTGCTCGGGGGTGCCGGCTTGGCCTGCGGCGCTGATTCGCTCGCTCCGCGTCGCGCGATCCGGGCCACGGCGGCCACGCCGTGCGCCATGTCGGGCAGATCCTTGACCGTCTGCCGCAGATCCTCGCGCAGGGCGCGACCGCGAGGCCGTGACCGCGCCGGCAGATAACCCAGGTCGTGCGTCCGGCCCTCGACGGCGTCGGCGACCGCCTGCCCGAAGGCGATGGCATCGACGATCAGATGCGACGCCACGAGGCTGATCGCGGTGGCGCCGCCCTCGAGCGGCAGCACCCCGAGATGCCATCCGGGGCCCCGCTCGGGATCGAGCGGCAGCCGGGCGCGCTCGTCGGACCATGCGCTCACCGCGGCGCGCGGCCGTGCCTTCACGGCGAAGTCGATGTCGGGCGCCGCCGGAGACCGGACCCAGCGATCACGGGCGAACGGTACCGACGCCCGCTCGATCAGGCGCCCCAGCAGACCATGACCGAGGTTGTGGTGAAACCGCCGCAACGCGGCGACGTCGACGGCCCGGTCATAGATCCAGGTCATCTGCAGGACGGTGCCATGGCTCGCGCGCAGCGCGAGGAACGCGGCCTGGTCCAGATAGGCGAGCCGGTCGTCCACGGGCCGAGCGGAGGGCGCGTCGACGTGCGTTACGGCCGCGGCGGTGTCGGTGGCGGTGAGCGAACCGGCGAGGTGGGCCGCCAGTGCACTGGCGCTGGGGTGGTCGAAGATCAGGGTCGGCGGCAGGGCCAGGCCCGTCACGGTCTTGAGGCGGTTGCGTAGTTCGACGGCGGTGAGGGAGTCGAAGCCCAGCTCCTCGAAAGCGGCCTCGCGGTCGAGATCGTCGGGTGTGGGGCGGCCGAGAACCGCCGCCGCCTGCGCGCACACCATGTCGGTCAGCAGCGCGCGCTGCTCATCGCGCGTCAACCCGTTGAGGCGCTGGGCCAGCGCTGACTTCGAGGCGGTGGCATCGCCGGAATCGTGGGCCGGCCGCCGCCGCGGACTGCGGACCAGCCCGCTGAACAACACCGGCAGATTTCCGTTGCGGGCCTTGGTGTTCAGTGCGGCCCGGTCCAGGCGGGCGGCGACGGCCACGGGGTGATCGTGCGTCAGCGCGTCGTCGAACAGTTGCAGCGCCTGCGCGGGTGTCATCGGTGCCAGCCCGCTGCTGCTGATCCGGGCCAGATCACGGTCGCTCAGGTGGGCCGTCATCCCACCGGACTGTTCCCACATTCCCCACACGAGGGACGTACCGGGCAATCCCAGGGCTCGCCGATGGGCGGCAAAGCCGTCCAGGAACGCGTTCGCCGCTGCGTAATTGCCCTGTCCCGGTGCGCCCACCGTGGCGGCGATCGACGAACACAACACGAACATCGCCAGATTCAGATCGCGGGTGACTTCGTGCAGGTTCCAGACCGCGTCCACCTTGGCCCGCAGCACCGGGCCCAGCCGGTCCGGGGTCAGGGAGGCGATCACGGCATCGTCGAGGACGCCCGCGGCATGGATCACTCCGCGCAGTGGCGGGGAGCACCGCGCGACCAGCGCTCGCACCGCGTCCGGATCGGTGACATCGCAGGCCACCAATTCCACGTGGGCGCCGGCACTTTCCAATTCGGCGGCCAGCGCGGCGGCGCCCTCGGCGCGGTCCCCACGCCGGCTGGCCAGCACCAGGTGCCGGACGCCGTAGGCACTGACCAGATGGCGGGCCAGATGCGCGCCGACCATTCCGGTGGCGCCGGTGATCAACACCGTGCCGTCGGCGAGTCGGCCGGCCAGCGCCGTCGGCATCGTCAGCACCACCTTGCCGATATGGCGCGCCTGACTGATGAACCGGTAGGCCTCCGGGGCGCAGCGGACATCCCAGGGGGTGACGGGCAGGGGCCGCAGCCGCTCCGTTTCGAAGAGCTTGGTCAACTCGCACAGCATCGCCTGCATCCGTTGCGGTTCGGCCTCGGAGAGATCGAAAGCCTGGTACCGGACACCGGGATACTGCGCGGCGACCGCCTCGCCGTCGCGGATGTCGGTCTTGCCCATCTCGATGAAACGCCCACCGCGGCCCAGCAACCGGAGCGACGCGTCCACGAATTCCCCGGCCAGCGAGTCGAGCACGATGTCGACGCCGCGGCCCCCGGTGACCGCCAGGAACTTGTCCTCGAAGTCGAGGGTGCGCGAATCGCCGATGTGGTCGTCGGCAAAACCCATGGCGCGCAAGGTGTTCCACTTGCCCGGACTGGCGGTGACGAAGACGTCCGCACCGAGGTGGCGGGCCAGCTGCACCGCCGCCATGCCCACCCCGCCGGTGCCGGCGTGCACGAGTACCGATTCCCCGGCAGCGATGCCGGCCAGATCCAACAATCCGTACAGGGCCGTCAGGAACGCCACCGAGACCCCGGCGGCCTGCTCGAGCGACCAGCCCTCCGGCACCATGGTGAGCAACTGCTCATCGACCACGGCCACCGGGCCGGTGCCGGCCATCAGGCCCATCACCGCATCACCGACCGCAATGCCCGAGACGCCCGGGCCGGTCTCCACCACCACGCCGGCGCCCTCGGCGCCCAGCACGGGGGCCTGCCCGGGATACATGCCCAACGCCGCCATGACGTCGCGGAAGTTGACCCCGACCGCCGCCACCGCCACCCGCACCTGGCCGGCCGGCAACGCTGCTTCCACCTCGGGGCAGGGCCGGATGGCGAGGTTCTCCAGCGTCCCGTCACCGCCGACCGCCAACCGCCACGCACCTTCCGGTGGCACCAAAAGCGCTGGGGCCGAGGCCAACCGGGCAGCGTGCACCTTGCCGGACCGCACCACGAGTTGCGGCTCGCCGGCGGCGACGAGCTTGGTCGGGTCGACCGTGCCGTCGGTGTCGAGAAGCATGATGCGGCCCGGGTTTTCGGCCTGCGCCGAGCGCACCAGACCCCACACCGCCGCGGCAGCCAGATCGCCGACGTCCTCGCCGGCCAGTCCCACCGCGCCGCGGGTCGACACCACCAAGGTGCCGGCACGCTCGTCGGCCAGCCAATCCTGCAATACCTCAAGGGCGGCGCACGTGCCGGCATGCACCGCGCCCACCACGTCGTCGTCGGCGGATGTGTACTCCCACACCACCACTCGGTCACGATCCGCCGGTTCGGGCTTGTGGCTCAACGATATCGGCGTCCAGAGCACTTCGAGTGGTCCGTCAGCGGCGGCGGGGAGTTGGTCGGCGGTGATCGGGCGGGTGGTCAGTGCGCGCACCGTGAGCACCGGCGACCCGGCGTGGTCGGCCACGTCCACCGACAGTTCGTCGTCGCCCAGCACGGTGATGCGGGCCCGTACCCGCCCGGCGCCGCCGGCATGCAGCGTCACACCGCGCCAGCAGAACGGCAACATCGTCTGGGTGGTGTCGCTGGCCAGCCCGGCCGCGTGCAGCACCGCATCCAGCACCGCCGGATGGATACCCATCGTGTCGGCCGCACCCGCGTCATCGGGTGCGGCAACCTCGGCGAAAAGCTCAGGGCCGCAGCGCCAGAGCGCGATCAGGCCCTGGAACGCCGGCCCGTACTCGTAGCCGCGCTCGCCGAGCCGCGCATAGCCACCGGACAGGTCGACGCTCGCCGCACCGGGCGGCGGCCACGCCGTCAGGTCTCCTGCGCGCTCCGAAGCGTGGGCCGTCAGCGTGCCCTCGGCGTGCAGCGACCACTCCGCGTCGGACTCATCGCGACGTGCGTACACCGAGACCGCCCGGCTGCCCGACTCCGCGACAGCGCTCACCACCACCTGAAGTTGGGTCGCCGCGTCCTCGTCCAGGACCAGGGGCGCGGCCAGCACCAACTCTTCGACGGTTCCGCAGCCCACCTCGTCGCCGGCCCGCAGGGCCAGCTCCACAAACCCGGTCCCGGGGAAAAGCACCGCGCCGCCGATCAGGTGATCGGCCAACCATGGCTGATCTGCCAAGGACAAGCGCCCGGTCAAGACCACCCCACCGGAATCAGGCCGCTCGACCACTGCGCTCAGCAACGGATGGTGGGCGGCATTCAGCCCCAGTGCCGCGGTACCCGCGGACCCGGCGGAGGTCGGCATCGTCCAGAAGCGACGCCGCTGAAATGCGTACGTGGGCAAGTCGACCCGGTGTCCGTGCGCGGACACCGCCGGCCACGCCACGGGCAAGCCGGTGGTGAACAACCGGGCGGTGCCGTGCAGGAGTGCCGCCACCTCCGGCCGGCCCTTGCCGAGCAGCGACACCGTGACGGGTTCGGCCGGTGACACCGACTGTTCGACGGCGGCCGTCAACCCGCTGCCCGGACCGACCTCGATGAAATGCGTCGCGCCGCTTGTCTGCAGGTTCCGGATGCTGTCGGCGAAACGCACGGGCCGCCGGATGTGGTCAACCCAATATGGTGCCGAGCCGAAACCGGCTGCGGCATCAACTGATTGGGCCGTCACATTCGAGATCAGCGGAATCTGCGGCCGGCGCGGTTCGACTTCTGCTGCGAGCCGCGCGAACTCGTCGAGCATCGGCTCCATCAACGGCGAGTGGAAGGCATGCGAGACCGCGAGCGGGTGCACCCGGTGGCCCAGCGCGGCCAGCCGCTCGGCGGTCTCGGTGACGGCGCCCTGCAGACCCGAGAGGACCACCGACTCAGGCGCATTGATCGCCGCGATCACCGCACCGTCGGCCAGCAGTGGCGTCACCACGTCTACTGCGGCGCTCACGGCCGTCATCGCGCCGCCGGCCGGGAGGGCCTGCATCAGCCGTCCCCGGGCGGCGACCAACAATGCGGCGTCCGGGAGCGTGAGCACCCCCGCGACGTACGCCGCCGAGAACTCACCGATCGAATGTCCCAGCACGAAGTCGGGCGTGACGCCCCAGCGCCGCAGCACCGCGAACAACGACACTTCCACCGCGAACAGCGCCGGCTGCGCGAATTCGGTGCTGTCGAGCAGGCCGCTGTCGGAGCCCCAGAGCACCTCGCGCAGCGGCAGCCGCAGATGACGGTCCAGCTCGGCGGCCACTTCGTCAAACACCGTGGCGTAAAACGGCAATTGGTCATACAGCTGCCGGCCCATCCCGAGGCACTGTGAGCCCTGCCCGGGAAACACGACCACCGACTTGCCGACCGCGCCGGCACGGCCTGCCACGACCGCCGCATGCGGTTTCCCGGCGGCCAACGCAGTCAGTCCCGCGGCGAGTGCCTCACGATCCGCGCCCAGCACCACCGCGCGGTGCTCGAACACCGAACGTCGGGCCAGCGAGTACCCCACGTCGACAGGCTGGAGTTCCGGATGGGCGCGCAGGTGGGCCGAAAAGCGGTCGGCCTGCGCGCTCAGCGCCTCGGCTGATTTGGCCGAGATGACCCACGGGAGTGCGCCGCTCGGGTTCTCCGCCCCGTGACTTTCCGGTTCAGGCGGCGGACCCTGCTCCAGGATCACATGCGCGTTGGTGCCGCTGATGCCGAACGACGACACACCGGCCCGGCGCGGGCGCCCGTCGAGTGGCCAGGGCCGGGCCTCGGTCAGCACGGACACCGCACCGCGGTCCCAATCCACGCGCGGGGAGGGGACATCCACGTGCAGCGTTGCCGGCATCACGCCATGGCGCATGGCCTGCACCATCTTGATCACCCCGGCGACGCCGGCGGCGGCCTGAGTATGACCCATGTTCGATTTGATCGAGCCCACCCACAACGGCCGCTCCGCCGGGCGGTCCTGCCCATAGGCGGCCAGAAGCGCCTGCGCCTCAATGGGATCCCCCAACGTGGTGCCGGTCCCGTGGCCCTCCACGACATCCACGTCGGCGGCGGTCAACCCCGCGCTGGCCAGGGCGGCCCGAATCACCCGCTGCTGCGACGGCCCGTTGGGTGCGGTCAGCCCATTGGAGGCGCCATCCTGGTTGACCGCACTGCCGCGCACCACCGCCAGCACGGGATGTCCCAACCGCTGGGCATCCGACAACCGCTCCAGCGCCAGCACGCCGGCGCCTTCGCCCCATGCCGTCCCGTCCGCGGCGCCGGCGAAAGCCTTGCACCGGCCATCCGGGGCCAGTCCGCGTTGCCTGCTGAACCCGATGAAGGTTTCCGGCGACGTCATCACCGTCACGCCACCGGCCAACGCCAGGTCGCATTCGCCCGACCGCAGGGACTGCGCGGCCCAGTGCAGCGACACCAACGACGACGAGCACGCGGTGTCCACCGACACCGCGGGCCCCTGCAGCCCCAACACGTACGACACCCGGCCCGAGGCCACACTGAGTGCCGAGCCGGTCAGCCCGTAGCCTTCCAGCCTGTCGGTTCCCGCGGCGCCGTAGCGTTGCGCGAAGACCCCGGTGAACACCCCGGTGGCGGAGCCGTGCAATGACGTCGGATCAATTCCGGCCTGCTCCAAGGCTTCCCACGAGCATTCGAGGAGCAGCCGCTGTTGTGGATCCATCGCCCGCGCCTCACTGGGGCCGATTCCGAAGAAGCCGGCGTCGAAGCCGGCCACGTCCGCGAGGAAGCCACCCCAGCGGGTGTAGGTCTTGCCCGCCGCATCGGGGTCGGGGTCGAACAAGCCTTTCACATCCCACCCCCGGTCGGTGGGGAACTCCGACACCACATCCCGCGCGTTCGCCACCAATTCCCACAGGCCCTGGGGCGTATCCACCCCGCCAGGAAAGCGGCAGCCCATGCCCACGATGGCGATGGGCTCGTCGGCCGTCGTTGCCGGGGCCGACGCGACGGGGCCTGCGCCGGCGGACAATTGGGCTTCCACATGCCGGGCCAGTTGTCCGATCGAGCCGTAATCCCAGCCGACGGTGTCCGAAAGCTGAAGTCCGGTAACGGCTGTCAGCTGGTTGCGAAGTTCGACCGTCATCCTCGAATCGAAGCCGAGTTCGGAGAAGGCGAGATCCCGGTTCAGTGCTTGCGCGTCCGTCAGGCCCAGCATCTTCGCGACCTCGGCGCACACGGTATCGGCCACCAGCCGGTGCTGTTCCTGCCGCAGGGCGGCGACCCGGTCACTGAGCGTCACGTGATTCGGTGCGCGTTCGGGAGCGGGCGGCACTGTGTCCGAGGGTGTCTCGGCGGCCGGGTAATCCCAGATCGGCGGCGCCGGGCTCTCGGCGCGCAGCGCGGGGCGGACCAGCTTGCCGGTCGGCGTGCGGGGGAGCTGCTCGACCACGGCGAATCTGTGCGGCACCTGGACGGCAGACAACTGAGAAACCAAGCGCTGGTGCAGGTCTCGGAAGACCGATTCGTCGACGACGGCATTTTCGGCGGGGACGAGGAACGCCTGCAGCGCCGAGACGCCGGGTGACTCCTTCACCCCGACTACCGCCGCGTGCGCGATCCTGTCGTCCTGGGTGATGAGGCGCTCGATGTCCCGTGGATTGACGTTGACGCCACCGATGATCTCGGTGTCGTCCGCGCGGTAGCAGTACGTCACCCAGCCGTCGGCGTCGACCGACACCCGGTCCCGCGTATCGTGCCAGTCGCCATCCCGTACGAGAGTGCCGGCCGGACGACTCCAGTACCCCGGCGATATCGACGGCCCCCGGACCCAGAGGTTCCCCACTGTGCCGGGAGGCGCCACCGCGCCCTCCGGCGTGACGACGCGGATCTCGTAGGGCGGGAGAACTTTTCCGATGGTGCCAGGACGCCAGTCCGCGATGGTGTTCGAGACGAACGTCTGCCCCACCTCGGTCGAGCCGATCCCGTCGAGTATCGGGATACCGCCGAAGAACTCCGTCATCCGCTCGGCGAGCCGCACGTCGAGAGCTTCGCCGGCTGATACCAGGCAGCGCAGCGAACGGAATGATGCGGGGGAGCAGGCTTCGACGATGCGCGCGAAAAACGTCGGCACGCCGTAGAGCACCGATGCGCCGAATGTGGTGCTCAGGTCGGCTGTCGCTTCGGGGGTGACCGGCCGTTTGACGATGACCGCGGAACTGCCTGTCGCAAGCGGGAACCAGACCGCGTTGCCGAGCCCGTACGCGAAGTACATTGGCGCACTGCACAACCCGACATCGGGTGCGGTGAGGCGCAGTGCTCGGTCACACATCGCATCGACGTAGGCCCACGCGTCGGAGTGCCGGTGGATGGCGGCCTTCGGTGCACCCGTCGTACCGGAGGTGTAAGTGGCGTAGGCGGGAGCGTTGCCGCTCAGCGGCTCGTAGCCGGCCGGGCCGGCATGGGCCGCTTCGGAATGCAACTCCGCGGCGTCGGCGACGGCCGACTCTCGAAACCGATCGAGGAGTGCGCCGGATGTGATGACAAGGCCTGGCTCCGTATCGTTTTCGGCGAAACGGTGATCCCGGCGATTGAGCTCGGGGTTGGCGAGGAAGGCCACGATGCCGCGGCCGAGGCAGGCCAGCAGCAACTGTACGAGTTCGGGAGAATCCGGAAGGCACAACAGGACGCGGTCTCCGGCGGAGAGGCCACGGCGCTGTAGCACCGTCCCCAAACGTGCTGCGCCGTCGTGGATTTGCCCGTGGGTCACGACCTGCGGGCCATGGTAGGCGGGCCTGTCCCGCCATCCTGCCTGCGCTGCACGTTCGGCCAGCAGCGCTGCCAGATTCCCACTCGGCAGCGTCATGATGCGGTTGCCTCGAAATCGAGGAAGTACTCGGTGATGACGATGACGGGCCGGCCGTCGAGGATGATGCGGTACCGGCGGCTGACGGTCCTCGATTGCGCGTCCCGATCCGTCGCGGCGGCAAGCCAGTCGGGTGATTCCGCCACCCAGATGTCGGCCGGCTCCTTGAATGTTTCGAGGCGGCTGGCGGCCATGATCTCGCCGATGGGCGCAGTTGTGCTCGTCAGGTCTGCCGCGATGGTCGGGGGCAGCAGGTCGATGGCGATGAGGGATTCGGCGCCGACGAATCGCCGGCCCGAGGTCCGGCCGTTGAGCAGGACACGGCGTTGCAGAACCCGGCCCGACAGGTGGTCCCACTGGTCGAGTTCGTGCGGATGAATCTGCTGCTCGACGACCTGGACCACGATCTCCTCGCCGCTGACGACACCGAGAATCCGCGTGAGGGTGCCGTTTGTCGCGATGAGTATCCGTAGGTCCCGATTGAGCTGGTGGATTTCTTCGCCCGCCAGAAAGCACTCGGACATATGGCCGTTCCTAATCGAAGACGCCAATACTCAACGTGCTGCAGGCTCGCGAGACGCTGCGAACCGTGCGGTTCATGATCCCCCACGACCGAGTGCGGTGCATGGCGAACTGACGAGAAATGAACTGGGTACGCGGCTTTCCACGAGCCGGAAAGGTTTGCCTAACCAAATAGGCAACCCATGGCGCGAGTGTGGTGTATTGCGTGAAATATGCACTACAGCAATGTCTTTCACGCTACCTCGGCGTGCTCCTGTGCTGTCGAACTGTCGCAGTGGAGGCAGATGACCGTGTCGAAGGTGAAGTCGCCACACTGGGGGCAGAAGAAGTCGAACATGAGCACACCTCTCGAGCTGGGCAGTGGTGGCTCGTATCTACCCGGTTGTCGAATGGTGAAACCGCGCACGTGCGCGTTGACAGTCAGTTCACAGCAACGGGCTCAAGCGCTTTCGCCGGCGTCAAGCCCGGCGCGGTGCGGCGAGGCGCTCGCGGCGGAGCAGGTCGACCTCGGGCAGTTCCAGGGGTGGCAGCTCACCGACCACCTGAGCCAGCAGGTAGTCGGCCAGCTCCGGATTCCGGGCCAGGCACGGGCCGTGCAGGTAGGTGGCGACCACGCTGCCCTGTACGACACCGTCGTAGCCCGACCCCGCGCGGTTGCCGGCACCCTTCTCGACGCGCGCCAACGGCTTGGCCAGCGGGCCGAGATCGGTTCCGCCGCGGTGGTTTTCGAAGCCTGTGAGGTTCTGGGTGAGGCCGTCGAGCATCGGCACCGACGCCACCTCGCCGATGGTGCGTTCGGGCTGCGGCGAGGTCGTCACGTCCAGCAGGCCGACGCCGTCGACGCGCTCGCCTGACGACGTCTCGTACCAGTGTCCGAGCACCTGGATGGCGGCGCAGATCGCCAGCACCGGAGCGCCGCGCTCGACGGCACGCTGCAGGCCCGGGTATTGCAGCAGGTGGCGGGTAGCCAGGCGCTGTGCATAGTCCTCGGCGCCGCCGAGGGTGTAGAGGTCCATCGAATCCGGCACCGGGTCGTCGAGGGTGATCTCGACGATCTCGGCGTCAATTCCCCTGAGCCGCAAGCGCTGTCGCAGCACGACGGCATTACCGCTGTCACCGTAGGTGCCCATGACGTCGGGCAGGACCAGGCCGATGCGGACGGGCGTGTTCATGCCAGCTCCCGATTCAGCTGCAGGAACGCCGTGTAGTTCGCGATGACCTCGACGTGCCCGGGCGGGCAGGACTTGATGGCGGCCAACGTGTCGTGCACCAGCGTGTGGTCGACACCCGCGTAGCCGAGGCGCACCGCGAGATCGGTGCCGCGCTCGCCCGCCGATACGATGGGCGCCGGGAAGTCCACGAAGTGCTCGAAGTTCACGTCCCACAGCCACGACAGATCCTCGCCGTCGGGTACCTGGCCGTTCACTGAAATGACCGCTCCCGCAACATCGCTGGAGACCATAGACAGCGCCTCCTGCCAGCCGGCGGGGTTCTTGGCCAGCAGCATGCGCACGGTGTGCTCGCCGACGTGCAGGGTCCGGTAGCGTCCGGCGACCTCGTCGACCGTCGACACCGCGGCCACCGCCGCGGCGGGTGACGCGCCCAGCGCGACCGCGGCGGCCACGGCCTGCGTCGCGTTGCCGCGGTTCACCGTGCCGGGCAGGGCCAGCGTCATGGGGGCGGTAAAGCCGTCCGGCCCATAGATGTTCGTCTCGTCGTACCACCACTGGGGCGTCGGCCGGGAGAAATCGGTACCGGTCGAATGCCAGTGCCCGTTCTCGCGGACGATCACCTCACCGCTGCGCGGACAGCTCACCGAATCGCCGGACCAGCCGCCACCGGCGGCGACCCAGACGACATTGGGGCTGTCGTACGCCGCCGAGGTCACCAGAACGTCGTCACAGTTGGCCACGACAACGGCCTTGGGGTGACGGGCCAGTCCGGCACGCAACGTCCGTTCGATGTGGTTGATCTCGCCGACACGGTCCAGCTGGTCACGAGACAGGTTGAGCAACACGATCACCGACGGATCCACCGCGTCGGAGACATGCGGCACGTGCATCTCGTCGACCTCGAGCGCGGCCAGCGTCGCCTTGCGCGATCCGGCCAGCGCGGCAATCAGCCCGGCGTCCATGTTGGCGCCCTCGCTGTTGGACGCCACCGGCCCGAGGGTCGCCAGCGCCGCCGCCGTCATCCGCGTCGTCGTCGACTTGCCGTTGGTCCCGGTGACGACGACGGAGCGCCGCCCGGAGCCGAGCTGTCCGAGGATCGACGGGTCCAGCTTCATGGCGACGAGCCCGCCGATCATGGCGCCGGCACCGCGGCCCGTCACGCGCGACGCCCACCGGGCGGCGGCGCCCGCGCCCAGCGCGACGCGTCCTCGTGCGGTGATCATCCCCGGAAGTCTAGGAGGGGCGCCCCGAATGTGACGACACGTGTGAGGGTGCCCACTACGGCAGCCGGATGCTCGGCCGCTTGCGCACGATGCCGTCGTCGAGCATCTGCTGGAAGTGGTCGGTGACGGTCTGCTCGATGGGTCGATACACCAATCCGAGCTCGCTCTGGCTGCGACTGGCGTCGAAGACGAGCGGGTAGCCCACGTTGGTGTCGACGAACTCGCGCGTCAGCCCGATGACCGGCGCTACGGCCTTGACCGCCAGCTTGGGCACGTTGAGCCACGGGAACGGATACAGGACGCCGAACTTGGCGCGCAGGATCTGGCCGATCTCCAGCAGGCTCAGCGAGGCGGCGTTGACCAGGTAACGGTCGTGCGCCTCGGGTGTGTAGCCGGCGCGTACGTGGGCGTCGGCGACGTCGCGCACATCCACGATGCCCGAGGTCAGCTCCGGCGCACCGGTCAGCATGGTGCCGTCGGCGAACTGCTTCATGGTGGCCAGGCTGGCCGAGTCGCTGGCGCTCGTCAGAGACGGGCCGAGCACCAGGCCCGGATGGATGGTCACCAGATCCCAGCGGTCCTGCGCCTTCTGGTAGCGCCAGGCCTCCTGCTCGGCCACGGTCTTCGAATACGAATACGGCTGATGGTCGACGCTGCTGGTGGTGTTCCACTGGTCCTCGGTGAACACGCCGCCGGGGACGTCGCGCGATTCGCGGGCGTCGCCGTAGATCGCCACCACGCTGCTGGTCAGCACCACGCGCTTGACGCTCTCGGTGCGGTTCACCGCGTCCAGGACGTTGCGGGTGCCTTCCAGCGCGGGGCGCACCAGCGATTCCTGCGCGTCGGTGACGCCTTGGAGCAGGAACGGCGAGGCAGTGTGCATGACGAGCTCACAGCCGGCCATGGCCTCGTCGAAGCTGCCGACGTCGAGCAGGTCGGCCTTGAAGAGTTTGAGCTTGCCCGGGTGGTCGGCCGACAGTTTGTGGAGGTGCTCCAGGCCGGTCGGCTTCTGCGGATTGCGCACCGTCCCGTGCACGGTGTGCCCCGCTTCGAGCAGGTAACGGACGATCCAGCTGCCGATATACCCGCTGGCGCCCGTGACGAGGACGGGCGCGTCGGGGTCGATCGTGGTCATGCCCGTGACGATAGCGTCGAGCACCTCGTCGAGGGCGGTCATCGCCTGATTCGGACGGCGACACGCTGTGGTGCCCGCCGAATCTTGTCAGGGGTCCGTGCCATCCTTGCCACGTGGGCGAAACCAACCTCGGCTGGGGCCGACCGGCCACCGATGCCGGTGCGGGTTGGGCCGTCGTCGACGTCGAGACGTCAGGTTTCGATCCCGGCCATGCCCGCGTCATCAGCGTCGCGGCGCTGGCCCTCGGCGGCGACGGCAACGTCGAGCATTCGTTCAGCAGTCTGCTCAATCCGGGCGTCGATCCCGGCCCCACGCACGTGCACGGCCTGACCTCCGAGATGCTGGCGGGACAGCCGACGTTCGGTGAGGTCGTCGGTGACCTCGCTGCCGTGCTGTCCGGGCGCACGCTGGTCGCCCACAACGCCGGTTTCGACTACGCCTTCCTGGCCGCCGAGTGCGAGCGCGTCGGCGCGGTGCTGCCCGTCGACAGCGTCATGTGCACCGTCGAGCTGACCCGCCGGCTCAACCTGGGCACCGAAAACCTGCGCCTCGAGACGCTCGCGACGCACTACGGCGCGACGCAGATTCGCCCGCACGACGCCCTCGACGACGCCATGGTGCTGGCCCAAATCCTCAAACCGGCGCTGGCCGCGGCGCGTGAGCACCGGCGCTGGCTGCCCATTCGGAATGTGGGTCGCAAGCGCTGGCCCAGTGGCGCCATCACGCATGACGAACTCCGGCCGCTGAAGGTGCTGGCGTCCCGGCTGCCATGTGATTACGCCAACCCGGGCTGGTTCGTACCGGGACAGCCCTTGGTGCAGGGCATGCGGGTGGCGCTGTCGGCCGAGATGGTCCGCACGCACGAAGAGATCATCGAGCGCATCGTGCACGTCGGGCTGTCCTACTCCGACAGCGTCGACGCCCAGACCTCGCTCGTCATCTGCAACGAGCCGGCGCCCGTGCAGGGCAAGGGCTATCAGGCTCGCGAGCTCGGCGTGCCGCTCGTCTCCGACGCCGAATTCATGACGCTGCTCGGCCATGTGGTCGGCGGCTCGGATGTCGAGGAATTCGTCGACCGGACCCCGGCCGGCGACCAGTTCATGCTGTTCTAGCAGGCGCTCGTCGAAAAACTTTGATCACTTTGATTCCGCTGGTCACGGTAGGTAACTAGCGTCACATTCCCGGTGATTTCTTGTCGGTGGCTCGAACTAGTGTTCGATGTATGGGATTGACCGATCGAGCCGTTGTCGAGGAGGCGTACGCCGCCTACGCCGCCTACGAGGCGGCGCATGCGCGGCTCGCGTCCCTGGACTACAGCAGTCTGGACGTGGCGACGTTGTTGGAGTTGCAGTCCCGCCGCGAAACCTTGAGGTGCGCGGCCGAGGCGGTCGATCACCAGATTCTGGCCGCCGCACAAACCCAGGCCACCGCCAGAGAGATCGGGGCCAAGGATTGGCCTGAGGTGCTGCATGTGCGGTTGCGGATCAGCCGCGAGGAAGCCCGCCGCTGGGTCCGCGACACGGATAACTTGGGCCCGCGCTCGGCCATCACGGGCGAGGCGTTGGGTCCGGTGTGGGAACTGGTCGCCGCCGCGCTGGCCGAGGGTGCGATCAACAGTGAGCACGTCGCAGTGATCACCTGGTTCTTCGGCAAGGTCCCGGTGTGGGCGGCCGACCCGATCACCATGGCCCAATGCGAGACCGATCTGGTCGCCGATGCCCGGGTCAAAACCCCCGAAGACCTCCGCAAAGTCGCGGCGGATTTGTTGTACCGGCTCGATCAGGACGGGCCCGAACCCAACGACGACGAGCCCGACCCGCAGCGCTCGTTCGTCATGGGCAAGCAGCGACCCGACGGGCGCACCGACGTCACCGCCCAACTCGATCCGGAAGGGCGGGCCTACTGGGAAGTGTTGTTCGACAAGTACGCCGCCCCCGGCATGTGCAATCCGGCTGACCCGCAGCCCTGTATCTCCGGGACCCCGACCCAGGAACAGATCGACAACGACACAAGGACTGTGGCCCAGCGGCAATACGACGCGTTCAAATTCATCGGCCGGATGGCGCTGGCCACTGGGACCTCGGGTGTGCACAACGGATTCCCGGTCGCGGTGGTCGCCACCTGCACCGTCACCGACCTGGAAAAGCGCGCCGGGATGGCGCTCACCCACACCGGCACCAAGCTCCCGGTCAAGGATCTGATCCGGATGGCCGCGCAAGGCTCGGACAACTACCTGGCGGTGTTCGACGAGCACACCGGCCAACCCCTCTATCTGGGCCGGGCGGCCAGAACCGCCAGCACCGCCCAACGCCTCGCGCTGTTCGCCCGCGACCACGGCTGCACCAGACCGAACTGCACCGCCCCCGCCTCCCGCTCGCAGGCCCATCACGTCAACACCAACTGGCGCGACGACGGACTGACCAACATCGACACCATGACCCTGGCCTGCGGACCCGACAACCGCCTGGCCGACACCGGCGGCTGGACCACCACCATGGGCCCCCACGGCAGAACCCACTGGACCCCACCACCACTACTGGACGTCGGCCAACCCCGAACCAACCACTACCACCACCCCACGCTCTACCCGACCGAAGGTGAGGACGCCGATGGCGAAAGTGACAGTCCTGCAAGGTGAGTCACCGCCACCACCGATCGGGTGCGGCGTGGCACGAGGCTGCCCAGGGCTTGGGCCGGTGCCGAAAGCGGGTGTTCAGCCCGCGATACGCCGGCTGAATGTGCCGTGGAACCCGATCGGCAAGTGGTGCTCCAAATGCGCAGTGGCCAGCGGCCCGTCCTCGATGGTGCGGGCATCGAAGATCACGAGTTGCGAACGATGGCTCCGCAGATCGTGATTGAGCACCAGCAGCCAACCGTCGTCCTCGGCGGCCGTGCGGGAGCGGGGTACGAACAACGGTTCACCCGTCTGGGCCAGACCGAAATCGAACGTGGTCTGTACGCCGGTTCGGTGGTCGATGCGCGTCACCGCGTTGTAGTGGCCCACGTCCTCGGTGGCCTTGCAGGCGTAGGTGACGTTGTGCTGCAGCGTCGAACGGCGCCAGTCGTACTGCGGGAATTCCATTGGCGCCGTTGCTGATAGCACCGTCTCGCTGATTCGTCCCGACTTGCTGATGCGGAAGCGCGAGAGGTGTCCGCGGGGCCACTCATCGATGGTCAGGTGCGCACGGGGATCGGTCGGATCGGCCGGGTCCTGCCACGCCTTACCGAGCTTGCCGAAGATGTCCGAGTCCTCGAACCGGAAGAACTCCACGACGGTGTCGGAGCCGTCCTCGAAGGCGTTGGTGACGTGGATGTGCGTCAGTGCCTCGTGCTCGATGATGCGGGGCTTGGACCCGTCCCGCGGCACCAGGGCGAACCGCGTCGAGCCGTTGCGGGTCTGGTATTCGAGGGCCTTCGCGAGCGATCGGGTTCGCAGCAGCGTCGGAATGTTGGGGCGCAACGGATCCAGCACGAACACCATGTGGTTCTCGGTGAGGGCGAAGTCGTGGTTCCACACCATGTCCCACAACTTCAGTGAGCTGATCTGGTGGCTCCGGCCGGCGCGGTCCACCTTGAAGCACCGCAGTCGCGGCGTGGGCAGCAGGTCGAGGCCGAAGTTGTAGACGTCGCCGGTGTGCGGATCCCATTTCGGGTGGGCGGAGAAGGAGCCGAGATAGCCGAGGCGGTCACCGTCGAAGCGCTTGTAGCCCAACGTGTCCAGTGAGTCCGGATCGATCTGGTACGGCGGGCCGCCCTCCCACATGGCCAGGAGTTCGCCGCAGATCGTGGCCATGTTGGTGTTGCCGGTGTTGGCCGGCGGCAGCAGGTTGCCGCGCAGGGTCGGGGCGTTGGTGGTGATGCCGCGCTGGCTCATCACATCGCCGCTGCGGTACTGCTTGGTGCGCACATAGCGGTTGGTGAAACGCACGGACTTCCCGTCGAGGACGAAACGGGACACCATGCCGTCGGCGTCGAACATGGTCTTGAGCACGGTGTCGCCGACCTCGAACTTGCCGGGGCCGATGCGGAACAGCGTGCCGGTCAGCTCGGGTGGCAGGGTGCCGTCGATGCGTGCGACCTGGTAGTCCATTTCGTCGTACAGCGACGCGAAGGCGCGGCCGTGCAACTGCTTGAGCGTGGGTTCCGCGGGCACTGTGGCTGTCATGCCACCTCCATCTGATGACGTGTGTCCTCAGTTTTGTGCCGCGCCCCGGCGATGTCAAGGTTTCAGGCGTCAACCGCCGAAGAGCAGGTACAGCCCCGTGAACGTGTAGCCGACCATCACCAGCATCATCGCGAGCTGCCCGGTGAGCTGATGGCGCTTGGGCAGTACGCGCAGCGCGCAGTCGTGTGCGGCGACGACGCCCGCGATGTGCCCCGCCACCACGAACAACACCTTCGTCGTGGCCAGCACCGACGGGTGCATGGACAGCACGTAATACACCTGCGCATCGTGCAGGCCCAGGAGCTGGAAGACGGTCTGCTGACCCTTCTCGACGAGATAGGTCAGGTAATGCGCGAACACGTAGCCGATGACGATCGGGATGAGGGAGTGCGCCATCAAACCGGGCAGCTCCCGGCGCCGCGCGCGGTCCACGCCGCCGGTGGCGCGGGCAGCGAGGCTGAACGACAGCGCGACCGTCGTGACAAACACCGCCAGCCCAAGGGTTTTCATCGCGGTGACCTGCCAGCCGCCGTGCGCGTGCGCTTCGACGAACCCCCGCCATGTCGGCGTCGCCGAGAAACTGTCGAAGGCCGTCGAGCCCAGCAGCACCGCGAGCACCGTCACCGTGGCCGGCCGGACCGGCAGTGTGGGTAGGTGATTGAACGGATTGCCGATGGCGATCTGCCCATCGGCGTTGCGCCGCACCGGCGCACACCGTGACGCCACCACGCTGTACACCTCGAACGGGTCGGCATGCGAGCACCACCGGGTGCCGCACACGACCGCCCCGGTCAGCGTCACACAGAGATAGACCAGCAGCCAGATACGCACGGCGCCAACCGAACCCGGGTCAGGGCTGGCCAGCTCGAGCCAGACGAACGCGAAGAGCCCGGCCGCCGCCGGCCAATAGCCGAGCCGCGCGGGATACGCGTCCCGGCTCAGCCGCAGCAGTCGGGCGATGGTCCGCACCGGCGACAACACCCGCCACACTGGGCCCAAAAGCACTGACAGCGCGACGATTCCGACCCACAGCAGTACGTAGAACACGCCCGGCAGCGGGTTGCCGGATTCGGCAGGCGCGACGATGGACGCCACCGCGACCCACACCGCGAACGCCAGAGCCAGCAGCCCGACCGTCCAGCGCGTGGCGGGCGCGTCGACGGCCGTCGTCACCCAGCGCGGCAACGGGCGTCCCGGCGTCTGCGGATCGAACCGCGGCTTGCGCCACGCCAGTGCCACCACCGCGAAGGTGAAGGTCAACGCCCATGCCGCGCCGATCAGGGCGTACGTCACGGGGATGGGCAGATCAGTCGATCCGCCCAGCCCGTGCGCGAGGACCGAAGAGGTCACTGCACCGTGATCGTGGCGACCGTCTTGTCCAGGTGGTGCAGCTCGACATCGACCTTGCCCGGCACGCTCACCGTGAACTGGAACTGCTGATCCTTCGCCGGCTTGATGTCGAAGGTGTGCTCGGGACTCGAGTGCACATGCAGCTGGTCGGCGGCGTCACTGTTGACCCGCAGGATGATCGGCTCGCCGAGTTTGGCCTGCACCTGCTGGTTGAGTGGCGTGGCGGTGCCGCCGGCGATGGTCACGTCGACGTAGACGCGCGCCGGCGGGGCCTGCTGGTTGCTGAACTGCGGTGTGGCACTTGCGGTGGAACTCGGTGAGTTGCCGGTCGACTTGTCGTTGCCACCGCAGCCCGCGAGCGCCAGGGCAACAGCGCCGGCCACGGCGAAGGTCTTCACAAATGTCACGCGGAACCGTCCTCATCGGTTGAACCTGTTGTCTCCGAATCGGTTTCGTCACCGTCGGAGCCGGCGCGCCGGTCTTTCATGGCCACCCAGGCCACGACCCCGGCCACGACGAAAGCGGGAGCGAACGCCGGCAGTGCCAACAATAGCGAGTGATCGGCGAGATAGGTCACGGCTGTCCGACGGGTTCCCTGGTCTCGGTGGCGCTGAACTGTTCGCGCGAATTGATCCGTCCCGCACCCCAACTCAGCAGGGCGATCAGGATCAGCGAGCAGACCAGCACGATCAGCGACGCCGCGGGGTAGAGCCACGACGGCACGTCGAGGTTGCGTTCCCGCTGCAGGACCTTGATCTCCTCCATGAAGTCGCGGATCGTCGAGATCGCGGGCGTCTCCTCGGCACCGATACCGGGGTCGGCCGGCAGATACACCGGGACCGCGGCCATCGTCCGGCCATCCTGCACGCGCAGCACCGTCTTCCACGTGCCCCAGACCGGGATCGGCCGGGTGGACCGGTAGTGGCCCGGACCCACCTGCTGCAGGTGGTCGACGACCAGGCCGCGCTCATTGGCGAGCTTGCCCTGCCACGCCATCAGCGTCACCCACTCCGGGTCGTCGCTGACGAGGTTGGTCGGCGTGATCTGGATGTCGGCGTTCACGAGGCGCTCACCGGCCGGGCTCGGTGCATCGGTGAGGGTGATCTGTGCGCGGGCGTGCTCCGGCACGGTGACGTTGAGGCCGTTGGCCACGGCCACGCCGATGACCAGGACCGTCGCGGTCACGATGCCGATGCCGACGGGACGTGCGGGCAGGCGCTGGCCGGTGAGTACCAGAGCAAGCAACGCGCCGCACATGCCCATACCGATGGCGACGGGCGTCGACATCGTCAGCGCCTCACCCCACATGCTGCTCGGCCACGGGGTGCGGTACATGGCGTCGATCCAGAACGATTCCAGCCACATGCCGACAGTGCCCACGCCCAGGCCGGCCACCGCACCGAACAGGATCGGGCGGTTGGCGAGGGGCGTCAGCCCGATCAGTTCCACGACGACGGCCGAGCCGAGGTAGAGCGCGAACCAGCTGTACGGAGAGCCGAGAATCGGCCCGACCGCCAGGATGACGAGGCCCCGGATGAACCAGGAGAATGCGATGGCGCCGAAGGTGGCGAACCGTCCGAGCGTCAGCCGGGTTGCCACCAGCGACATGGCCGCGGCGGCGGCGATCAGCATGGGGTGCAGCACCAGCCGGAACTGTTCGACGCCGAAGTCGTATTCGACCGGGAACACCGACAGACCGATCACCAGACCGCCGAAGGCCAGGTACGGCAGCACCTTGCTGCGGGCGGCCGGGGCGTCGGCACCCATCGCGATGTCGCCTTCGCGCTCGAGGAGCAGCGTGGCGACCAGGGAGAGTCCGGCGCCGCCGATGAGCATCAAATGTGTTGGGCCCCAGAGCGTCACGTCCTGGCCGAAGATGCGGTGCCAGATGTCGTCGAGCGGGAAGCCGATGAGCGCGTACAGACCGCAACCGGCCATCAGCACGCCGCCGACGGGCGCGTACCAGGTTTTGGTGATCTTGATGGCCGCCGGACCGGGCTTGTCGTACGGCAGGATGATCGACAGCGAGCCCGCGATGAACAGCAGGAACAGGCCGACCAGGATGAAGTAGTGCGCCGGGTTGGCGAGGGGGCCGGCGTCGCGGCCCTTGCCGATGTGCAGGCTGACGTCCCAGATGAAGCCGAACATCGCGCAGATGATCGTCGAGATGAACAGCAGCGACGGCAAGGCGACCCAGCCGGGCCGGTTCATCTTGCGACCGGCCTTGTCGGCCAGGTTCTGCAACCAGGTGATGCGACGTTGCCGGTGCAGATAGCCGATCCACAACAGGCCGGCCGTGATGATGCCGGTTGCGATGGACATCCCGAGAACCTGGTCAAGGGCAGCGCCCCCGCCTTCGGTTCCGGCCGCGGCCACCACGGTGACCTGCTCGGCGAGCTGTGCTGCCATGTTCCACCCCACTATGTAGATGAACCCTGAACCTTACTCGTCGGTAATATTGCCAGAAGACCGAATTTGAAACCGGTGTCCGTCTTCCTTCCTCGGATTTTGACATCATGTGGCAGTCGGAGGGGGAGGTTGCGCCAGATGGCTGACGACGGATCGGGCACCGGTTCAGGCGCCGCGCCGCAGCGCAGGTACTCCGGCAGGTCAGCAGAGGAGCGACGGGCCGATCGGCGCCGGCTGCTGCTGGACGCGGCCGAGGCGTTGTGGCGCGAAGGCGGGCTGTCGGCGCTGAGTGTCCGTGCGGTCTCGGCGCGCGCCAAGCTCACGGACCGCTACTTCTACGAGCAGTTTGCCGGCCTCGGTGCGTTGATCGGCGCCGTCATCGACGACGTGTTGGAAGGGCCGTTCGCCGCGATGCTGGCCGGAGGGAGTGCGCCCGAGTCGGCGACGGTCCAGACGCGGCTGACGCTGGGTCTGGCCGGGTTCATCGAGCATGCCGAGAGCGACCCGCTGGCCGTTCGGATCTTCCTGACCGACGCCCGGCACATCGAATCGGTCTCCGAGCACATCCGGATGGCGCAACACCGGGTGGCTGCCGCCATCCTGGCGTTACTGCAGCCCGACCGCGACGCCGATCAGGAGAGCTTCGACGCGGCGCTCTTCTGTGTCGGCGGCGTCGCCACGCTGATCAACGAACGGCTGCTTGACGAGGCCAAAACCGTTACCGCACAAGACTTTGCGGAACAGGCGGTCGGCTGGTGTGCCCGGGTCCTCCGAGTGTCGGAGGAGCCGGGCGCGCCGAGCTGACAGTCGTCGACTAGCCGCGCGCGGCCCGGTTCACCGCCGAGACGACGGCCCGCAGCGACGCCGTGGTGATCGACGGCGCGATGCCGACGCCCCACACCGTCTTGCCGCCGATCGACGCCTCGACGTAGGCCGCGGCCTGCGCCTCTTCACCGGCCGACATGGCGTGCTCGGAGTAGTCCAGGACGTTGACGTGGAAGCCGACGGCACCCAGTGCGTCGGTGAAGGCCGCCAGCGGGCCGTTGCCGGCGCCGACGATCTCGCGCTCCTCGCCGTCGATCTTCACGATGGCGGTGATGGTGTCGGTACCGCCGTCCTCTTCTGATGCGTCGACGCGCTGCCGCATGCGCTCCAGCGGGGTGATGGGCGCCAGGTACTCCTCGTTGAAGACGTCCCACATCTCCTTCGGGGAGACCTCGCCGCCTTCACCGTCGGTGATCTTCTGGATGGCCTGGCTGAACTCCATCTGCAGCCGGCGCGGCAGCACCAGGCCGTGATCGGCCTTCATGATGTAGGCGACGCCGCCCTTGCCGGACTGCGAGTTCACGCGGATGACGGCCTCGTACGTGCGGCCGACGTCCTTCGGGTCGATGGGCAGGTACGGCACCTGCCACAGGATGTCGTCGACGTCGGCGTCGGCGGCATCTGCGTCGACCTTCATCTGGTCCAGACCCTTGTTGATGGCGTCCTGGTGGCTGCCGGAGAACGCCGTGTAGACCAGGTCGCCGCCGTAGGGGTGGCGCTCGGCGACGGGCAGCTGGTTGCAGTACTCGACGGTGCGACGGATCTCGTCGATGTTGGAGAAGTCGATCTGCGGGTCGACACCGCGGCTGAACAGGTTCAGGCCCAGCGTCACCAGGCAGACGTTGCCGGTGCGCTCACCGTTGCCGAACAGGCAGCCCTCGATGCGGTCGGCGCCGGCCAGGTAACCCAGCTCGGCGGCCGCGACGCCCTCGCCGCGGTCGTTGTGCGGGTGCAGGCTCAGGATGATCGAGTCGCGCGGCGTCAGGTGCCGGTTCATCCACTCGATCGAGTCGGCGTAGACGTTCGGCGTCGCCATCTCGACGGTCGCCGGCAGGTTCACGATCAGCGGCCAATCCGGCGTGGGCTGCACGACCTCGGCGACCGCGTTGCACACCTCGACGGCGTACTCCAGCTCGGTGCCGGTGTAGGACTCGGGGGAGTACTCGAAGCGCCACAGCGTGCCGGGGTACTTCTTGGCCTCTTCGACGCACAGCTTCGCGCCGTCGGTGGCGATCTTCTTGACGGCCTCGCGGTCGGCGCGGAACACCACGCGGCGCTGCAGGATCGACGTCGAGTTGTAGAAGTGCACGATCACGCGCGGCGCGCCGTTGCAGGCCTCGAAGGTGCGCTCGATCAGCTCGGGCCGGCACTGCGTCAGCACCTGGATGGTGACGTCCTCGGGGATCGCGCCCTGCTCGATGATCTCGCGGACGAAGTCGAAGTCGGTCTGGCTGGCCGACGGGAAGCCGACCTCGATCTCCTTGTAGCCCATGCGGACCAGCAGGTCGAACATCCGGCGCTTGCGCTCGGGGCTCATCGGGTCGATCAGGGCCTGGTTGCCGTCGCGCAGGTCGACCGCACACCAGCCGGGCGCCACCGTGGCGACCTTGTCGGGCCACGTGCGGTCGGGCAGGGAGATCTTCTCGACCTCGTCGGCGAAGCTGCGGTACCGGTTGACCGGCATCGCGGAATTTCGCTGGGTGTTCCAGGACGGCTGGCCCTCACGGCGTGGGCCGGACGGGGTGGTGATGGCGCGTACCGACGAGAAGGAGTCGGCAGAAGAATCGGGAGAGTAGGTGGTCACGGTTTTTTGCTCCGGTCTGTCTTGATGGGACCTAGAAGAAGGTCAGGACCGGCGCATCTCAAACCCCCGCGACGGGAGGCCGGTCGGATCAGACCCCGTCGCGGCGTCCGAGGAGGAGCACCCGCGCGCTATACATCACTGGCGAGTTTACTCCGGTCCGGTAGATCGCCAAAACGAGGTCGGGCTGTCGGGTGACAACGTCCTGGCCAGGTGTAATGGGCGTGGTGCCAGCTGTGCCGATACAGTTCGACCGTGTTGACGAGATGGTTGTTGAGCCTGGACCGCAGCTGGAAGATCGGCATCGCGGTCGCGCTCGCCGTCGTCATCGGCCTCGTGGTGTGGCAGACCGAGTTCCGCGGGCCGACGCCGGAGTGCAAACCGGTGCGCGACATGCTCGACTACAACAAGGCGCAGGCCGTGCAGATCGAGTCGAAGATCGACAAGAACAACAATGGCGTCCCGACCATCGCCGAGGAGACGGCCTACCGGGCGTGGGCCGACGGTATGGCCGAGCGGGCGCAGAAGGTCACCGGCGACAAGGTTGCCGCCAACGCCGTGCAACTGGCGACGCTGGCCTCGCAGTTCGCCTCGGCGCTGGACGCCTACCGGATCGCCGCCCAGGGCCGGGCGCCCGGCGCCCCCGCGCCGACCGAGGCCTACCAGCTGTCGGCGATCAACGCGCAGATCACCGAACAGATGAAGGCGCTGACCGACGCCTGCCCGGCACAGCGGAAGCTCACCGACATCTTCTGATCCGGGCGGGAGTGACGAACGTCTCCCGCCCTGCAGGTCCGGCAGGTGACCGGGCAACAAAATCGGGTTCACCCCTCCCTTATCCTTGGAGCAGCATTGATGCGAATGCTTGCTGCCAATTCAGAGAAGGAAACGCGAACAGTGGCGCTCGTCGTCCAGAAGTACGGCGGATCCTCGGTGTCGGACGCCGAGCGAATCCGTCGAGTCGCCGAGCGAATCGTCGAAACCAAGAAGGCCGGCAATGACGTCGTCGTCGTGGTCTCTGCCATGGGCGACACCACCGATGATCTGCTGGATCTGGCCCGCCAGGTCTCCCCGGCGCCACCGGCCCGGGAGATGGACATGCTGCTCACCGCGGGTGAGCGCATCTCGAACGCGCTGGTCGCCATGGCCATCGAGTCCCTCGGCGCGCAGGCCCGGTCGTTCACCGGCTCGCAGGCCGGCGTGATCACCACCGGCACGCACGGCAACGCCAAGATCATCGACGTCACCCCGGGCCGTCTGCGCGACGCCCTCGACGAGGGCCTGATCGTGCTGGTCGCCGGCTTCCAGGGGGTCAGCCAGGACAGCAAGGACGTCACCACGCTGGGCCGTGGTGGTTCGGACACCACCGCCGTGGCGCTGGCCGCCGCGCTGAACGCCGATGTCTGCGAGATTTACACCGACGTGGACGGCATCTTCACCGCTGATCCGCGCATCGTCCCCAATGCCCGTCATCTGGACACCGTCTCCTTCGAGGAGATGCTGGAGATGGCCGCCTGCGGAGCCAAAGTGTTGATGCTGCGCTGCGTGGAATACGCCCGTCGCTACAACGTTCCGATTCACGTCCGGTCCTCGTACTCCAACAAGACCGGCACCATCGTCAAAGGATCGATCGAGGACATCCCCATGGAAGACGCCATCCTCACCGGAGTCGCGCACGACCGCAGCGAGGCGAAGGTCACCGTCGTCGGCGTGCCCGACGTACCGGGCTACGCCGCCAAGGTGTTCCGCGCGGTCGCCGACGCCGATGTCAACATCGACATGGTGCTGCAGAACATCTCGAAGGTGGAGGACGGCAAGACCGACATCACCTTCACCTGTTCGCGCGAGAACGGCCCGGGCGCCGTCGAGAAGCTGACGTCACTCAAGGACGAGATCGGTTTCTCGCAGGTCCTGTACGACGATCACATCGGCAAGGTGTCGCTGGTCGGCGCCGGTATGCGCAGCCACCCCGGCGTCACCGCCAAGTTCTGCGAGACGCTGGCCGAGGTCGGCGTCAACATCGACCTGATCTCGACCTCCGAGATTCGAATCTCGGTGCTGGTCAAGGACACCGAGCTGGACACCGCCGTCTCGGCGCTGCACGAGGCCTTCGGCTTCGCCAGCGAAGAGGCCGCCGTGGTGTACGGCGGAACGGGGCGCTAGTCATGGTGAACATCGGTGTGGTGGGTGCGACCGGTCAGGTCGGCCAGGTCATGCGCAAGCTTCTCGAAGAGCGCGACTTTCCGGCGACCTCGGTGCGGTTCTTCGCCTCGGCGCGGTCCGAGGGCAAGAAGCTGACGTTCCGCGGCCAGGAGATCGAGGTCGAGAACAGCGAGACCGCCGACCCGTCGGGTCTGGACATCGCCCTGTTCTCCGCCGGCGCGACCATGTCGCGCGTGCAGGCCCCGCGCTTTGCCGCCGCCGGCGTGACGGTGATCGACAACTCGTCGGCGTGGCGCAAGGATCCCGATGTGCCGCTGGTGGTTTCGGAGGTCAACTTCGAACGCGACGTCCGCGGCAAGCAGCTCGCCAAGGGCATCATCGCCAACCCGAACTGCACCACGATGGCCGCCATGCCGGTGCTCAAGCCTCTGCACGACGAGGCCGGCCTGACCCGCCTCATCGTGTCGAGCTACCAGGCCGTATCCGGATCCGGGCTCGCCGGCGTCGACGAACTGGCATCCCAGGCCCGCGCCGTCATCGGCGGTGCCGAGCAGCTGGTGCACGACGGCTCGGCGCTGGAATACCCGGCACCGGTGAAATACGTTGCGCCCATTGCCTTCAATGTCATCCCGCTGGCCGGCTCGCTCGTCGACGACGGCTCGGGCGAGACCGACGAGGACCAGAAGCTGCGCAACGAGAGCCGCAAGATTCTCGGTATCCCGGAGCTGGCTGTGAGTGGCACCTGCGTGCGCGTGCCGGTCTTCACCGGACACTCGCTGTCGATCAATGCCGAATTCGCGCAGCCGCTCTCGGTTGAGCGGGCCCGTGAGCTGCTGGCCGACGCGGCCGGCGTCTCGCTGGTCGACGTGCCGACGCCGCTGGCCGCCGCCGGCGCCGACGACTCGCTGGTCGGCCGCATCCGCCAGGACCCGGGCGTGCCCGACGGTCGTGGCCTCGCATTGTTCGTCTCGGGCGACAACCTGCGAAAGGGCGCGGCGCTCAACACTGTTCAGATCGCCGAGCTGCTCGCCACGCGCTGATCTTGCGGGCGGGGGCAGCGTCGGTCGCGGCGCTGGTGCTCGGGTTCGGCATGGGGGTGCCGGCGGCGCAGGCGGATCCGCCTGCGCCGGTACCGACTCCGGTGCTCAAACCGTTGGCCGTCGGGCAGGTGACACGCATCGGTCCGGTGGCCGGAACCGGCACGCCGACAGCCGATTACGGCATCGGTGCGACGGATCTCTGTGAATTCATGGAGTTCCCGAGCGGCATCCTGCAGATCTGTGGCGACAGCTTCGCGGGGCAGGGCGTCGGATTCGGCGGCTGGTATGCGCCCGTCGCACTGCATGTCGAGACCGACTCCATCAACTCACCGGACGGCCTGCGGTACCGCGGCGTCATGGGCATCGACAAGCCGCTGCTCGCCGACGCCAAAGTTCCTGGCACATCGCAACTTCCGGCTGGCGTGGTGAGCATCAACCGGGAGAACTACCTGTTGATCACCACCACGCGCGACCTGAGACCGGCGAGTTCGCGACTGGTCAAGGCCGACCCGACGCGCGGCGCATGGCCGACCGTGCCGGGTTCGGTGCGACCGGCCGGTTATGCCGGGGGAGCGCAGAGTCAGATCACGGGCTACTACGACCCGGTGCCCACCGCGGACTCACCGCGCGGCTGGGTTTACCTGGTCGCCAACAACTTCGACCGCAGCAGCCCGGCCTACCTCTACCGGGCCACGCCGCAGGCGTTCACGGACCGATCCAGCTGGCAGGGCTGGTCCGCCACGGCGGGCTGGGGCAAACCGCCAACTCCGTTGTGGCGCGACCTGATCGGCGAGATGAGCATGAAGCAGGTCGACGGCAAGACCGTGCTGTCGTACTTCAACAGCAGCACCGGCAACATGGAGGTCCGCGTCGCGAACTCGCCGACGGAACTCGGCACCGCGCCGGTGACGACGGTCGTCGTGGCCGGCGGCTGGCCCGAGCAGGCCGACGAACTGCCTGAGCCGCAAGACAATCAGCTGGCACAGCCGTACGGCGGCTACATCTCGCCGGGCTCGACGCTCGATGAACTGCGCATCCTGGTCAGCCAGTGGAACACCACGCCGCGCGATACCGCGCCCTACCGCGTCATCCAGTTCGCCGTGAATCCGGTCAAGCCCTAGGTGTACTCGGCCATCAGGTTGGTCGCAGTCGGCTGATGGGTGGTAGTCCGTCGAGTGCGCTGTGGCGGCGTTGAGTGTTGTAGAACTCGACCCAGGGTGCAAGGGCTCGGGCGCGGTCTGCGTTGGAGGCGAAAACCCGGCGATAGGACCATTCGCCTTGCAGCGTCCGGTTGTAGCGCTCCACCTTGCCGTTCTGCCACGGGCAGTGAGGCCTGATGAAGAGGTGTTTAGCATGCAGCTGGTCGATGATCGCCGCGACGTCGGCCGAGCGTCGATAGCTGAAATGGTTGTCAGTGATGACTCGTTCGATACTCGAAATCCCTTGTGATTGAAAGTATTCAGCCGCCCGAGCGATGAACCCGGCACATGTTGATCCCTTCTCATCGGGATGGATCTCTGAGTACGCCAGCCGGCTGTGGTCATCGACCATCGAGTGCACGTAGTCATACCCGATGCCGCGGCCGCGGACCTCTTCGCTGCGCCCGTGAGCGCGCCACCCGCCCCCCGTCGGGGGATGCGGCCGAGCTTCTTGACATCGACGTGGACCAGTTCGCCAGGATGGTCGCGCTCGTAGCGCACCGCAGTGGCCTTCGATGCCTTGATCACCGCGCCGGTCATCGGATCGCAGTCGCGCAGATGAGGTACGCCCCGACGATGAAGAATCCGTCCGACGGTCCGCGCGGGGATCCCAAGTTCGGCACCCAGCCAGTCCGGGCCCCGGCGATGCCGGCGGCGCGCCGCCACCACCTGTCGTTCCACCCGCGCTGGGGTCTTGGTCGGACTGTGGTGCGGTCGTGAGGACCGGTCGTGAAGTCCGGCCTCTCCCTCGAGGGCATAACGGCTGATCCAGGTGTGGACGCATTTGCGGGAAATGCCCATCGCTGAAGCGATATGGGCTTGTTTCCAGCCCTGCTGATGCCGCTGCACAATCAGCAGCCGGCCGTGCAACGTCGTACGGGCATTACGGTGGGACACGAGAACCTCCGGGTTGGTGATGGGCCTTCGACAAGCCACACCTCACCCGGAGGTTCTCCCCACATCAAGCCAACACGCCCGCTACCAACGTCATGGCCGAGTACACCTAGGCGCTGTTGTCAGCGCAGCACCAGGTCGACGCCGGCGCTGTCGAACACCTCGAGCAGTCCGCTCCAGGTGTGAGAATCCAACGCCTTCTTGGCTTTTGAACTGTCGGTCAGCACGAAGCGGAACGGCTCGTCGTCCGGCGTGCCGAAGCCGCCGCCGAGGCAGTCGGCCAGTGCGTCCAGATTGCTGCCGAAGTAGCCGCCGCTGCCGTTGACGGCGTGCCCCAGCTCGGTGAAAAGGTCTGCGCGGGAATGGATCCGCGCACCCCGCACGGTGAACGTCTTCACGCTCCTCCGATCTGGCAGAACGTCTCGTAGTGGTCGCCGGTGTAGTAGAACTCCGGTGGGTTGGTCGGCGGCTCGCCGCCGGTGATGACCCGTCGGGTGCCGCGCGTCTTCGCGCCCGGCGTGGGCACCGTGTACTCGTGGTAGTAGCCGCGCTGCTGGTTCGGCAGCCGGCGCTCGAAGTTGCCGAACACGATGCCGTCGCGTGAATAGGGGAACGGCCCGCCGCGGTGGATCAGGTCGACCGTGGTGGTGGTCTCGGGTGGCAGCGACGACAGCTGGCAGACGGGCAGCCCGGACTTGCTCTTGGTCGTCGGTGCCGGCGCTTGGGTGTGGGAGGCAGCCGTGGGCGACGCCGTCGGAGCCGGGCCCGTCAGCACGGCGGTCTGCTTCGCGCACGCCGGGGTGAGGGTCAGGAGCAACGCGGTGCCGCAGGCGAGAGCCGCGGCGCGCAGGGTGGTTCTGGACATCTCACCTTTTCTGCCGCGCGTGCTGATATCGGAGCGTCGGCCGGCCCCCAAAGCCCGGCCGAAGCTCCGCTACACAGGCCACGCTACCGCGCCGCGCGCCTCATAGCTGATTCTTACGCGCAACCTAGCCACCGCAGTGGTTGACGGACGGATCATCGATGGCATGAGTGACGAAACCCCTAAAGAAACGCCAGAGGCGCCGGACACCCCGACGGACTCCTTCCCGCCCGTAGCAACGGCCACCGCAGTGGCCACCCCGCCCGCCGAGCACGAGCCCAGCAAGCTGAACAAGGTGCTGGCGTGGGTTGGCATCGTCGCGGGCATCGTGTTCATCGTCGCGACGATTTTCTTCTCCGGCTTCATTCTCGGCGCGCATTCCGGCGGCGGCCACCACGGCTGGCACAAGCACCACCGCGGGCATGACACCGCGGAGTTCCGCGAGGGCCACGGACCGCGCGGCGGCGGCATGTGGCATCCGATGTTCCCCGGCGGCCCCGGCTGGCAGGGTCCCGGCGGACAGGGCCCCGGTGGGCCCGGCGGACAGGGCCCCGGTGGTCCCGGCGGACAGGGCCCCGGTGGCCCCGGACCGCAAGCACCCGGCCAGCCCGGACCGGCCCAGCCCGGTCGCTGACCCCACCACAGTCCCGCGTCACACGACAGGCCGTGCCCGCGCAGGGTGCGGCCTGTCGTCTGCTCTAGGCCTGCCCTTCGGCCGCCAGGCGGTTCGCGACCACTGCTCGATAGCCGGTGGTCAGCAGTTCGACGATCCGTTCCTCGAGCTCGGTGGAGTCGTCGTCGGCGGCGATGGTGGAGACGTACATGGCGGCACCCGCCGCCATGATCAGGACGGCGCGCGCATCCAGTTCCGCACTGCGCCGCTCTTCGGCGGTCTGTGCTCCGACGTCGTCGGCGAACAGTTCGACCGCCGGTCCCGTGAACCGATTCCACAGCGACCGCCCCAGCTGTTTGTCTTCGACCAGGGCCTGGGTGAGGTCGGGTGCCGCAGCCTTCATATCGGGGCGGTTGAACAGGGCCCGGCTGCCGCGGACGACGAAATCTATCCAGCCGTAGACATCGGTGCCATCGAACGGCGTCAGGTCGGGTGCCACGCCCATCACCGCATCGATGACCAACGCGCCCTTCGACGGCCATCGCCGAGCCAGGCTGGCGCGCGTGACGCCGGAGCGCTGCGCGACGAGGCGCATGCTCAAATCCTGAAACCCGACCTCTGACAGGAGCTCTCGGGTTGCCGTCAGGACGCGATCGTCGATACTCGCGTCCCGTGGCCGGCCCGGGCCTGACTGACTGCTCACGGGTCCATCATCACAGCACCCGACTGTCGGCGATGCCATTGACGCCATGCCGGTAATTAGTGTACCACTGGATCACTAATTAAGGAGGTTGGCGATGGCCGCCGGGGCGAAGGTGACTGCGTTCACCGTGGTGATGCTGTTGGTCGCCGCCGCGCTGGTGGTGGTGTTCGGCCAGTTCCGGTTCGGGACGGGCGAGCGGTACCACGCCCAGTTCACCGATGCCTCACGTCTGACAGTCGGTCAGGACGTGCGGATGGCCGGGCTGCCGGTGGGCAAGGTCGACCGCGTGTCGCTGGGCGCCGACAACACCGTCGACGTGCTCTTCAGTGTTGATTCGCGCTACCGCCTCTACACGTCGACCAGGGCCGTCATCCGCTATCTGAACCTCACCGGTGACCGCTATCTCGAATTGGCCTTCGCCGCAGGAGATTTGCACGAGCTGGCTGCGGGGGCGACCATCCCGCTGAGTCACACCCAGCCCGCCGTGGATCTCGACGCGCTCTTGGGCGGCCTGCGTCCCGTGCTCAAGGGCCTCGACGGCGACAAGGTCAACGCCATCACCGCCGCCGTCATCGATCTGCTCCAGGGCCAGGGCGGTGCTGTGTCCCAACTGCTTTCGACGACAGGAAACTTCGCGCAGAATCTATCCGGCCGGGATCAGCTCATCGGCGACGTCGTCACCAACCTCAATGCGGTTCTCGGCAGCGTGGATTCGAAGAGCCGGCAGTTCGGCACCAGTATCGACACGCTCCAGCAACTGCTGACCGGTCTGGCGCAGGACCGTGACCCCATCGCCGGAGCCATCGGGCCGCTGGCCGCGTCGTCGGCGGAGCTGACCCAGATGCTGGAGCGCTCCCGGCGGCCGGTCCAGGGCGTCCTCGAGAATGTGCGTCCCTTTGCGCAGCGGGTCTACGAGCGCAAGGCGGAGGTCAACGCCGCCATCGAGCCCCTCGCCGAGAGCTATCTGCGGCTCAATTCACTTGGCGCGTATGGTGCGTTCTTCAACATCTTCTTCTGCTCCAGCAAGATCAAGCTCAGCGGGCCGGCGGGTAGCGACATCATCATTCCCATCGGCGGAGCTCCCGACCCATCGAAGGGCCGGTGCTCGGAGAATGGGTGATCGTCGTATCGGGTTGCGCGGCTGCGCGCTCCTGGCCTGTGTCGCCGCCGCATTGTCGGGGTGCCAGTTCGACGGATTGAATTCGCTGTCGTTGCCGGGGACGGCCGGTCACGGCCCGGGCTCCTTCGAGGTGACCGTCGAGCTGGACAACGTCGTTGGCCTGCCGCAGAATTCGCCGGTAAAGGTCGGGGATGTGACCGTGGGAAGCGTCTCCGGGGTCGCCGTCAGGCAGCGCGCCGACAGCACCGTGTATGCGGCCGTTCGTCTTTCGTTGGACCGCCACGTTGATCTCCCCGAAAACGTGTCGGTGATGGTCGGGCAAACCTCGCTGTTGGGCTCCCAGCACGTCGAACTGGTGCCGTCGAACCAGCCGGTGCCCGCCAAGCTGGCCGACGGCGCGCACCTCCGGCTCGGCCGGGGAGGTCACTATCCCACCACCGAAGAGGTGCTGGCCGCGCTCGGTGTCATCGTCAACAACGGCAATCTCGGTGCCCTGCAGGATATTACGAACGAGGCGTACGCAGCTGTGGCCGAACGCGCGACCACGTTCACCGGATTGGTGGCGAAGCTGGCCGAGTTGACCGGCTTCCTCGATGCGCAAACGGGCACCATCATCACGGCGATCGAAGGCGTCGACCGGACAGCGGCAGCATTGGCGCACGGCGCCGGCGCGCTGGCGCGGACGCTGGAGACGCTGCCCGCCGCACTCGATGCCCTGAACCGAAATCGCGCCAACATCGTCGCGGCGTTCGCCGCACTGCGCCGATTGGCCTCGACTGCCGAACGCGTTCTGTCGCAGTCCAAGGACGACTTCGCTGCCGATCTCAGGGACATATTTCCCATCATCAAGGCCCTCAACGACAACGCCGATGACTTCATTCACGATCTGGAAATCCTGCCCACGTTCCCGTTCTCCCAGAAGTACCTGCGCAACGCCGTTCGAGGCGACTATCTCAACGTCTTTTCGACATTCGACCTCACCCTGCGGCGGCTCGGCGAAAACATGCTCACCACCTCGGCGCTCGACCCGAACATGCCGCGGCTGTCCGAGATCGTCAATCCGCCGGATTTCCTGATCGGTGCGCTCGCCAATCTGTCCGGCCAGGCCGCCGACCCGTTCCAGATTCCGCCCGGAACTGCCACCCAGCACGGTGCGAAGCCGTGAAAGACGTTGTTGTAACACGACTTATCGAAAGGACTCCGCGCAGAATGGCACCCGATCCCTTCCAGCCGGCCAAGCTCGGTCCGATCACGTTGCGTAATCGGGTCATCAAGGCCGCGACGTTCGAGGCGGCGACGCCGGATGCGCTGGTCACCGATGATCTGATCCGGTATCACCGGCTGCCCGCTGCGGGTGGGGTGGGGATGACGACGGTGGCCTATTGCGCGGTGGCCCCGGGTGGGCGTACCGATGGGTGGCAGTTGTGGATGCGCCCGGAGGCGATCCCGGGGCTGCAGAAGTTGACCGCGGCGGTGCATGCCGAGGGGGCGGCGATCAGCGCGCAGATCGGGCATGCCGGCCCGGTCGCCAATGCCCGCACCAACAAGGCCACCGCGTTGGCGCCGGTGCGGTTGTTCAACCCGCTGTCGATGCGGTTCGCCCGCAAGGCCACCCGCGCCGATATCGACGATGTGATGGCCGCGCACGCGAACGCCGCCCGGTTGGCGATCGAGGCCGGGTTCGACGCCGTCGAGGTGCACCTGGGCCACAACTACTTCGCGTCCTCGTTCCTGTCGCCGTTGATCAACAAGCGCCGCGATGAGTTCGGTGGCTCGCTGTACAACCGGGCCAAGGTGGCCCGCGGCACGGTGCAGGCCGTACGGGAGGCCGTGGGTGATCGGATCGCGGTGATCGCCAAACTCAACATGAGCGACGGCGTCCGGGGCGGTATCCCGATCCAGGAGTCGCTGCAGACCGCCACCTGGCTGCAAGAGGACGGCGCCCTGGACGCGCTCGAACTCACCGCCGGCAGTTCGCTGGTCAATCCGATGTACCTGTTCCGCGGCGATGCCCCGGTCAAGGAGTTCGCCGCGAATTTCAGGCCGCCGATCAGCTGGGGTATCCGGATGAGCGGGCACAAGTTCTTCCGGGAGTACCCGTACCAGGAGGCCTACCTGCTCGAGCAGGCCCGGCAGTTCCGGGCCGAACTGTCGATGCCGCTGATCCTGCTCGGTGGCATCACCAACCGCGAAACCATGGATCTGGCCATGGCCGAGGGTTTCGAGTTCGTTGCGATGGGCCGGGCGCTGCTCGCCGAACCCGACCTACTCAACCGCATTCGAGCCGACAAGACGGTGAAATCGGGCTGCACACACTGCAATCTGTGCATGCCCACCATCTACAGCCGCACCCACTGCGTGGTCACCGGCAAGCCGAACTGAGATAGGAGCTGTATGGGCGACTTTGATGGCCGCGTTGCGCTGATCACCGGCGGCGCAAGAGGAATGGGCCGATCGCACGCGGTGGCACTCGCCGAAGCAGGCGCGGATATCGCCATCTGCGACCGGTGCGAGAACAACGAACAGATCGCATACCCGTTGGCGACGGAAGCAGATCTGGCCACCACCGCCGAGATGGTCGAGGCGACCGGAAGGCGTTGTCTCACAGCGAAACTGTCGACGGCCGACCGCGGTGCGCTGGAGCAGTTCGTGGCCCGCGTCGAGTCGGAGCTCGGCCGCGTGGACATCGCTGTCACCAACGCCGGCGTCAGTGCGATCGCGATGCTGCCCGATGTCCCGTCGGCGCAGTGGGACGAAGTGATCGGGTCCAATCTCACCGGCACGTTCAACACCATCGCCGCGGTGGCGCCGGGGATGATCGCGCGCCGGTTCGGGCGGATCGTCACGGTGTCCTCGATGCTGGGTCGCAGCGGAAACTTCGCGCAGGCCGCGTACGCCGCCTCCAAATGGGGCGTCATCGGACTGACCAAGGTCGCCGCGCACGATCTGGCCGGGTACGGCATCACCGTCAATGCGGTGGCGCCCGGCAACGTCGAAACCCCGATGACCTTCAACGACGCGTTGTTCGGCACGATGCGACCCGATCTGGAAAAGCCGACGCTCGCCGACGTGGAATCGGTATTCGCGTCGTTGCACCTGCAGCCGGTGCCCTTCATGAAGCCCGCGGAGATCACGCGTGCGGTCATGTTCCTGGCACACCCGGACAGCACCCACATCACCGGCACGGTCCTGCCGGTCGATGCGGGGGCCACCGCCCGGTTGACCGGCTGACACGAGGGCCGCAACTGGCATCATCGAAGCCATGACTGCGCGACCGATCTGGTTCACAGCCTGCGTCACCGCGGCCCTCGCCCTGGCGCCTGCCGCGGCCGCCAGGCCGTCGGACCCGGGTGTGGTGTCGTACGCGGTACTGGGCAAGGGATCCGTCGGCAATGTGGTCGGCGCACCGATGGGCTGGGAGTCCACCTTCACCGCGCCGTTCCAGGGCTTCTTCGTCGATCTCCCGGCGTGCAACAACTGGGGCGACATCGGCCTGCCCGAGGTGTACGGCGACCCGGACCTGGCGTCGTTCAACGGCGCCGTGGCGCAGACGACGGCCACCGATGACAGCCACGCGGCCAAGCAGGTGGTGGGTGTGTTCGCGACCGCCGAGGCCGCGTCACGGGCGTTCCACCGGGTCGTCGACCGGACCGCCGGCTGCTCGGGCCAGACCACCGCGATGCACCTCGAGGACGGCCGGACCGAGGTGTGGAGCTTCGCGGGCGCGCAGGCGGGCCCGGCGGACGAGGCGTGGGTCAAGCAGGAAGCGGGCACCGATCGCCGCTGTTTCGCGCAGACCCGGCTGCGGGAGAACGTTCTGCTGCAGGCGAAAGTCTGCCAATCCGGCAACGCCGGCCTCGCGGTCAACGTGCTGGCCGGAGCCATGCAGAACGCGTTGGGGCAATGACCATGTCCGGGGTGAGTCAGGCATCGCACATATATTGCGCAGATTTTTGTCGGTGCCTCATGGCATCGTCGGACGAACAGGTAATGCTCGGGACGCGTCTGACTGTGTAACGCAGACTTGGTCCGGGAACACCAACCAACGGATGCGGGGCCAGGCCCCCGGTCCCGGAAGGGGATGTTCAGATGGGCACCGCTACCGCCATGTGTCGTCCGCACGCCGAATACCCCGAGTTGTCGAGCGCGTACAGCGCCGCGCTGCTGGCCGGCGGCGGGTGTCTGCGGGACGGACCGGTGGGCCGCGTCGGCCTCGAACTCGAGGCGCACTGCTTCGACCTGTCCGACCTGACGCGGCGTCCCGGCTGGGATGAGCTCACGCAGGCCGTCGAGGCCGTTCCGCAGCTGCCCGGTGGCAGCACGATCACCATGGAGCCCGGCGGCGCCATCGAACTGTCGGGTCCGCCGCTGGACGGTGCCGGGGCCGCCATCGCGGCGATGCAGGCAGATCAGGCCGTGCTCCGGGAGTCGTTGCGGCGCCGTGGTCTGGGGTTGCTGCAGGTCGGCGTGGACCCGCTCCGGCCGCAGGCCCGGGTGAACCCCGGCGGCCGGTACCGGGCCATGGAGGCGTTCTTCGCGGCCGGCGGGACGGGTGCCGCCGGGGCCGCGATGATGACGTCGACCGCCTCGCTGCAGATCAATGTCGACGCCGGCCCGCGCGAGGGCTGGGCCGACCGCGTCCGGCTCGCCCACGCGCTCGGCCCCACCATGATCGCGGTGTCGGCGAGTTCGCCGATGCTGGGCGGCGAATTCACCGGATGGCAGAGCACGCGGCAGCGCATCTGGGGCCAGCTGGACACCGCCCGCTGCGGGCCCGTTCTCGGTGCCAGCGGTGACGATCCGGCCAACGACTGGGCGCGCTACGCCCTCAAGGCGCCGGTGATGCTCGTGCACACGCCGGAGGCCGAAGCGGTCACCGAATGGGTGCCGTTCGCCGACTGGGCGGACGGGCGCACGCTGCTCGGTGGCCGCCGGCCGACCGAGGCCGACCTCGAGTACCACCTGACGACGCTGTTCCCGCCGGTTCGGCCGCGGCGCTGGCTGGAGATCCGCTACCTCGACGCCGTGTCCGACGACCTGTGGCCCGCTGTCGTGTTCACCCTGGTGACGCTGCTGGATGACGCCGGGCTGTCGCAGATCGCTTGGGAGGCAACGGAATCGGTTGCCACCGCATGGGATCAGGCAGCGCGGGTGGGCCTGGCCGATCCGCGGCTGCAGGCGGCCGCGGTGCGATGTGTGGAAGCGGCCGCGGAGGTCGCGCCGGCCGATGTGGCGGACTCGATGGACCGGCTGCTGCGGCAGGTACGGCAAGGGCGCAGCGCGGCCGAAGACTTCGCGGACCGGGTCGTCGCACACGGAATCGATTCGGCCATCACCGGGTTGGCATGTGATGACCGGCTGAAAGGAGGGGTGTGAGTACGCGCGAGCTGTTGGCCCGAGGGCTGACCAGGGCCCGGGACCGGACTCTGGCGCTCGTCGAGTTCGACGACGCCGAACTGCTGCGTCAGTACGACCCGCTGATGAGTCCGTTGGTGTGGGACCTCGCGCACATCGGTCAGCAGGAAGAACTGTGGCTGCTGCGCGGCGGCGACCTGAACCGTCCCGGCCTGCTACCGCCCGACGTGGACGGTCTGTACGACGCGTTCGTGCATTCGCGCGCCAGCCGGGTGTCGTTGCCGCTGTTGCCGCCGACCGACGCGCGCGCCTTCTGCCGCACCGTCCGGTCCAAAGCCCTTGACGCCCTTGACCGGGCGCCGGACGAGGCCGCTGCCCAGTTTCCGTTCGCCCTGGTGATCAGCCACGAGAACCAGCACGACGAGACCATGCTGCAGGCCCTGAACCTGCGCAGCGGCCCGCCACTGTTGGGGCCGGGTGCCGTCCTGCCGCAGGGGCGGGACGGGGTCGCCGGCACCTCGGTGCTGGTGCCCGGCGGTCCGTTCGTACTCGGTGTCGACGCGGCCGACGAACCTTTCGCGCTCGACAACGAAGGCCCGGCGCACGTCGTCGACGTGCCGTCGTTCCGGATCGGTCGGGTGCCCGTCACCAACGCCGAATGGCGCGAGTTCATCGCCGACGGTGGCTATCGGCAGAGCCGCTGGTGGTCGGCGGCCGGCTGGGCGCATCGGCAGCAGGCGGGTCTGGTGGCGCCGCAGTTCTGGAACGCCGACGGCACCACGCGGGTCCGGTTCGGGCATGTCGAGGAGCTGCCGCCCGACGAGCCCGTGCAGCACGTCAGCTTCTACGAAGCCGAGGCCTACGCCGCCTGGGCCGGGGCCCGGCTACCCACCGAGGTGGAGTGGGAGAAGGCCTGCGCGTGGGATCCCGCGACCGGACAACGTCGCCGATTCCCTTGGGGCGCCGCCGAACCCGATGCGCACCTCGCCAATCTCGGCGGCGACGCGCTGCGTCCCGCGCCCGCGGGGGCCTACCCGGAGGGTGCTTCGGCCTACGGTGTCGAGCAGCTGCTCGGCGATGTCTGGGAGTGGACCACGTCACCGCTGCGCCCGTGGCCGGGTTTCACGCCGATGATCTACGACCGCTATTCGCAGCCGTTCTTCGAGGGCACCGGCAGCGGTGACTACCGCGTGCTGCGCGGCGGTTCCTGGGCCGTGGCCGGCGACATCCTGCGGCCCAGCTTCCGCAACTGGGACCACCCGATCCGTCGTCAGATCTTCTCCGGCGTGCGGCTGGCCTGGTCGGTTGACGAGGTGCGCGGCTGATGTGTCGTCATCTGGGCTGGCTCGGCAACCCCGTCTCGGTATCGTCACTGATCCTGGAACCGGCGAACGGGCTTCTGGTGCAGTCCTATTCACCCCGACGGCAGAAGCACGGGTTGCTCAATGCCGACGGCTGGGGTGTCGGCTTCTTCGACGGCGCGACACCGCGGCGCTGGCGCAGCGCCGCGCCGTTGTGGGGCGACGCGTCGCTGGCATCGGTGGCGCCGGCGCTGCGCAGTGCGTGTGTGGTGGCCGCCGTCCGCTCGGCCACCGTCGGAATGCCCATCGAGCCGTCGGCGTCGGCGCCGTTCACCGACGGCGAGTGGCTGTTGTCGCACAACGGCATCGTCGACCGAGCGGTGCTGCCGGTGTCGCGAACCGCGGAATCGACGGTCGACAGCGCGATCCTGGCCGCGCACATCTTCGCCGAGGGACTGGACAGCCTGGGCGACACCGTGCGCCGGGTCGGGGAGTCCGATCCGGCGGCGCGGCTGAACATCCTGGCGGCCAATGGTTCCCGGATGCTGGCCACCGTGTGGGGCGACACGTTGTCGATACTGCGCCGGCCCGACGGGGTCGTGCTGGCCAGCGAGCCCTACGACGACCACCCCGACTGGCAGGACATCCCAGACCGTCACCTCGTCGAGGTGACGGCCGCCGGCGTAGCGATGACGCCGTTGACCTGAAGAAGAGGACCCACGATGACACCGAGCAAGACGGCACCGCTGCTGACCAACCATCTCGCCGCCGACTGGGCGCCCCGTGCGTTGCGGCGTGATGTCCGGGACGGCCTGTCGCAGTCGCCGAAATCGTTGCCGCCCAAGTGGTTCTACGATGCCGTCGGCAGTGACCTGTTCGATCAGATCACCCGCCTGCCCGAGTACTACCCGACACGCACCGAGGCGCACATCCTGCATGAGGCGGCGGCCGCCATTGTGGCGGCCTCCGGCGCGGACACCCTCGTCGAGCTCGGCAGCGGCACGTCGGAGAAGACGCGCATCCTGCTCGACGCGTTCCGGGACGCCGCGGCGCTGCGCCGGTTCGTGGCGTTCGACGTCGACGAGAACGTACTCAGCGCCGCGCTCACGCAGCTGTCCGACGAGTACGAGGGTGTCGAGATCAGCGGCGTGCGAGGTGATTTCGAGCAGCATCTGGGCGAACTGCCGGTGGTGGGCCGTCGGCTCATCGTGTTCCTCGGGTCGACGATCGGCAACCTGACGGCCGGCCCGCGGGCGGAGTTCCTCGAGAGCCTGGCCGCGGCGATGCGGCCGGGCGACACGCTGCTGCTCGGCACCGACCTGGTGAAGGACACCGCCCGGTTGGTGGCCGCCTACGACGACAGCGCCGGGGTCACCGCGCGGTTCAACCGCAACGTCCTGGCGGTGGTGAACCGGGAGCTGGATGCGGATTTCGATCTCGACCGCTTCGAACATGTGGCACGATGGAACACCGAGCACGAGCGTATCGAGATGTGGCTGAGGTCTGTTGCCGCGCAACAGGTTCAGATACGCGAGCTGGATCTGTCGGTGGAGTTCGAGGCGGGTGAGGAGATGTTGACCGAGGTGTCGTGCAAGTTCCGCCCCGAGGGCGTCGCGGCCGAGTTGGCGGCCGCCGGACTCCGGCAGACCGACTGGTGGACCGACCCCGCCGGGGATTTCGGGCTGTCGCTGGCGGTCAAGCCGGACCTGCGGACGTGACCGGGGCCGATTCCGCCGTCGCGCGCCTGTGGCGCGCAGCCCGGCCCACACCGGCGGGCCTGCATCTCGACAACGCCGCTTGCTCGCGGCAGAGCTTCGCCGTCATCGACGCCGCGGCCCAGCATGCCCGGCTGGAAGCTCAGGTCGGCGGCTATGTCGCCGCAGAATCCGCGGAACCCGTGTTGGAGGGCGGACGGGCGGCGGTGGCCGCGCTGACCGGGATGGCCGCCGGCGACGTGGTGTTCACCACGGGTTCCAACAACGCGCTCAACCTCCTGCTCAGCAGTTGGGACGGCGACAAGACCATCGCCTGCCTGCCAGGCGAATACGGCCCCAATCTGGTGGTGATGGAAGCCAACGGATTCACCGTCCGGGAGCTGCCGGTCGACGGCCAGGGGCGGCTCGACGTCGAAGTGGCGGTCGCGCTGATGCAGGGTGACCCGCCCGCGCTGGCCCATCTGACGGCACTCGGCAGTCACCGCGGGGTGGCCCAGCCGCTGTCGGAGTTCGTCGCGGCGTGCCATGCGATCGGGGTGCCGGTGGCGGTGGACGCCGCACAGGCGCTGGGCCATCTGGACTGCGCGGTGGCTCCCGACGTCATCTACGCGTCGTCGCGCAAATGGCTGGCCGGGCCGCGCGGCGTCGGCGTGCTGGCGATCAGTTCATCTGTGTCGCACCGGCTTCGGCCGCGCATCCCGCTGCCGGAATGGGGGACACCGCTACCGGTGCTGAAACGGCTCGACCTCGGTGAGGCCAATGTGGCTGCCCGCGTGGCCTTTTCGAAGGCCCTCGAAGAGCATCTGGTGGCCGGGCCCGAGCTGGTGCGGGCCCGACTGGCCGAGGTGGGGCGTCTGACCCGCACCGCGCTGGCCGGACTGCCCGGGTGGCGCGTGGTCGAGGACGTCGACGAGCCGACGGCCATCACCACGCTGGAGCCGACGCGCGGCGCCGACCCGAACTCGGTACGCACCAAGCTGATTACCGAGCACCATGTCGTCACGACCGTGGCCGGTATCGAGCGGGCGCCGTTCGAGATGAAGATCCCGGTGCTGCGGGTCTCGCCGCATGTCGACGTCACCGGCGACGAACTGGAGTCCTTCGCCGGTGCGCTGACTGCCGCGTCGACCTGACCGTCAGGCCTTGTGTGCCGTGAGCAGGAACGCCGGCATCTTCAGCCGGCCCTTCTCGTCGAGCGCGTGCGGCGGCATCTCGAGCGGCGGCTGCCCCGGCACCGATGGCGGCGCGACCATACCGGCGTGGATGAAGGCCGGCCGGATTTCGTCGATGGCCCAGTACTTGCCGACGGCTTCACGCAGCTCGTCCTCGGTGACCTCGTTGGGCTTCATCTCGGCCTCGGCCGGGAACGCGCCCTTGGCGAACACCAGGATGTAGTACTTGGCGCCCGGCGCGGCAGCGCGGAACACCGCCTGCTGGTAGGCGTCGCGGGCCTCGACCGGAATCGAGTGGAACAACGTCGAGTCCATGATGGTGTCGAATCGTCCGTCGAATCCGGTGAACGAGGTGATGTCGTCTTCGACGAATGTCGCGTTGGTCAGATTCCGTTCCGCGGCAGCCTGTTTCGCGGCGGCAACCGCGGTGGGGGAGAGTTCGATGCCCACCACGTTGTGACCCGCGGCGGCCAGCGCGAGGGCCAGCTCCGCGTGGCCACAGCCCGCGTCGAGGACGTCACCGGTGACCTGACCGGCGTCGATCAGCGCAGCCAGTTCAGGCTGCGGCTCGCCGATGTTCCACGGCGGCGGACCGTCGAAACCGCCCTCCTGCCGGTAGACGCTGTCCCAATCCATCACTTCGTTCGACGAGTCGGTCATGCGTCCAACCTACGCGGGCGGCCGCCGGGTGGCGACGGCAATTTGCGGCGAGTACAGGCCGCTGCGCAGTTCGATGTCGACGCCTGCTGCGTCGGCCAATGCCCGCAGTGCGGACGGACTGTAGGCCCGCAGCGAGCTGATGACGCCGTCGTGCACGAACGGCACGAACGGGGCCAGCGGCAGCATGGCCGCCAGCCGCATCAGGTGCAATGGCGACGGTGGCCGGGGCAGGTCGATGATGAGCAACTTGTCCGCCACCCGGGTGCCCTCGGCGAGCACCCGGACGGCGGCAGACGGCGGTAGATGGTGGAACGACAACGCGAAAACAGCCAGGGCATAAGCACTGTCGGCCGCGTCGATGGCCGTCGCGTCCATGGCGCGCACCGTCACCCGCGGATCGGAACCCAGGTCACCGGCGGTGATGGCCGCGACCGAGTCCGGCTCGAGGTCGGTGACCGTGAGGGTTGCCGTGGGATGCATCTCCAGCACCTTCTTCGACAGACCCCCATGGCCGGCCCCCAGCTCGAGGATGCGCTGATCGGGAACCTCGGCGACTTCGTCCATGACGATGTAGGCGAAGCGTTCGTGGAGACCGAACCAGTTGCCGGTGAGCTCCAGCGCGCGCACCACGCTGCGCTTGATCGCGGGATCGATGTCGTCGCGGTCGAGGTATTCGGGCTGATCGGTCTGCAGCGCGCGATCGAGGCATGACGCCTGCGGGCCGCCGCGCGGCATGCGATCGATGTCGGCGCTCATCCGAGGGCCTCGGTCAACGTGGCGGGTACCTCGATGTCGGCCACCGCGAGGTTCTCCTCGAGATGCGCGACCGACGACGTGCCGGGGATGAGCAGCATGTTGGGTGCCGCGGCCAGGGTCCAGGCCAACGCGACCTGCGCGGGCGTCCGGCCGAGTTTGCTTGCCGTCTTGCGGATTTCGGGGTGGCCGAGCACCGGGTTCTCCGGATTGAACGCCGATCCCAGCGGGAAGAACGGGACGAACGCGATGCCGCGTGCGGTGCAGGCGTCCAGCACCGGCTGCGAGGCTCGATCGAGGAGGTTGTAGGCGTTCTGCACGCACGCGATGTCGGTGCGCTGCAGCGCGATCTCGAGATGCTCGAGGGAGATGCTGCTGAGGCCGATGCCGTCGATCAGGCCCTCGTCGCGGGCGGCGATCATGGCCGTGAGCTGGCGGTCGAACAGGTCCCGGTCGACATCGCCGGGCGCACTGGGATCGCCGTCGGCGCCCATCACCCGCAGGTTCACCGCCGCGAGCCGGTCGGTGCCGAGGGTTTCCAGGTTCTGCTCGATCGCGGCCCGCAGTTCATCGGGCTGCTGTGCCGGCAGCCAGCCGCCGGTCTCGTCGCGGCGGGCACCGACCTTGCTGACCAGCGCGAGGCCCTGCGGATAGGGATGCAGGGCCTCGCGGATCAGCTGGTTGGCCACGTCCGGGCCGTAGAACTGCGCGGTGTCGATGTGGTTGACGCCGAGTTCGACCGCGCGTCGCAATACGGCGAGCGCCTGGTCGTGGTCACGTGGTGGGCCGAAAACGCCGGGCCCGGGCAGCTGCATGGCCCCGAATCCGATCCGGTGGACCTGGTACCGACCGAGCGCGTACGTCGTCATGCAGCCAGGCTAACGCTAGTCGGACTCGCCGAGAATCTGGTAGATCTCGCGGCGGGCGTTGTTCACGATGTCCAGGATGCGTTGCTGCTGTTCGGCATTCGCCGAGTGCACCGACTGTGCGACGGCGCCGAACAACTGCCCGAGCGCGTTGCGCAGGTTCAAGGCGGCCGGGTCGGCGCCTTCGGCGATCTCTTCCCACGGGGCGGTCTCGATGGCGTCGGCGGCGGTGCGGCCGTCCTCGGTCAGCTCGAAAGTCTTTTTGCTGCCATGACTTTCGGCGGGCTTGATCAGACCCTCGTCCTCCAGCAGTTGCAGGGTCGGGTAGATCGAGCCCGGGCTGGGCTTCCACAGACCGTCGCTGCGCGCGGCGATCTCCTGCGTCATCTCGTAGCCGTGCATCGGCCGCTCGGTGAGCAGCTTGAGGATCGCGGCCCGGACATCGCCGCGCCGGCTGCGACCACTGGCACGTCCGCGGCCACCGTGACGGCGCCCGCGGGGGCCGCCCGGTCCGAACGGGCCGGCGCCGAAGCCGGGGCCGAAGCCAGGTCCGAAACCGAAACCAGGGCCGAAGCCCGGCCCGAAGCCGAAGCCGCCTTCGCCGCGGTGATCCCGCACGTGGTCGCGGAACTGTTCGCGCATCTCGCGACGGGCTGCGCGGCGTTCGTCATGCCGAGCGCGCCGGTCGGCGGGGCCGATGAACGGTGCGCGGTCGCCGGGGGTGAAGCCGAAGCCACCTCCGTGGGAGGGGCGATTGAAGGGGCCGCCGTCGAACGGGCGGCCGGGTGGGGTGAATGGGGTTTCCATAGATGTGTTCTCTCTTTCGGCGGGAGGCGCTCGATGCGCCTCCGATGCATTAACGATATATCGGAAACTATCGGTGCGCAACAGTCTGCTGAGAGTTGGCTGCGTCACGCGCCGACCGGAGCCTCCGCGTTTAGGGTGTGGCGATGGCGGGCGACTTCGGATTTCATGCCCTCGCGTTGGTGGCCGTCATCGGCCTCGTGGGGCCCTTGCTGGCGGCGGTGCCGAAGCTGCGGGTGCCCTTGATCGTCGGCGAACTCGCTGCCGGAATCGTCGTGGGGCGCACCGGTTTCGGCATCGTCGACGCGGACAACCCGACGTTCATGCTGCTGGCGGACATCGGCTTTGCACTGGTGATGTTCATCGTCGGGACCCATGTGCCGGTGCGCGACAGATCATTACGGGGCGACCTGCCCAGAGCGCTCTTGCGGGCGGTCGTGGTGGGCGCGTTCGCCGCGGTGTTGGGCGTGGTCGTCACGCAACTGTTCGGCACGGGCCACGCCCCGTTGTACGCAGTCCTCATGGCGTCGTCCTCGGCGGCGCTCGCGCTGCCGGTCATCCAGTCGCTGGGGCTGACGGGACCGCCGGTGCTGTCGGTCACCGCCCAGATCGCGATTGCCGACGCCGCGTCGATCGTCCTGTTGCCGTTGGTCATCAATCCGGCGGGCGCCCCGCGCGCGGCGGTCGGAGTCCTGGCGATCGCCGCATGCACGGTCCTCCTGTACTTCTTCCTGCGGTATGAGGCCAAGCGTGAGTGGCTCAAGCGGATGCACAAGTACTCGCACAGTCGGCACCTGGCGCTCGAGCTGCGGATCAGCCTGATCGTGCTGTTCGGGTTGGCGACGCTGGCGAAGTCGACGCACGTGTCGATCATGCTCGCGGGTTTTGCGCTGGGCCTTTGCCTTTCGGCGATCGGCGAGCCACGTCGACTGGCGCGCCAGCTGTTCGGCATCACCGAGGGGTTCTTCGCGCCGTTGTTCTTCGTCTGGCTCGGCGCCTCTTTGCAGGTACGGGAGCTGGGTGAGCATCCGGTCTTGATCGGGTTGGGTGTGGCACTGGGCGTGGGAGCGGTGCTCGCGCACCTCGGCGGCCGGCTCCTCGGCCAGCCGCTGTCGCTCGGGGTGCTGGCGGCTGCGCAATTGGGCGTGCCGGTGGCCGCCGCCACGCTGGGCACGCAACAGCAGCTGCTGAGTCCGGGCGAGCCGTCGGCGCTGATTCTCGGCGCGCTGCTGACCGTCGTGGCGACGTCCGTGGCCGGCGGGATCGCCCGGCGTCGGCAAACTGCGACGGCGTGAATTCCGCAGTCGCGTCCGGCCCGACGCACCGTCTCACCATGTGGACGCGCGGCCGGTGGAGTGCGCTCCGCGTGCGCCGTCCGCGGCTACGACTGACGCGCGCGCAAGTTATGCGTAGCGTAATTTGCTGAAACTGCAATTTTTCGACGCTTTCCATTTGCGGTGTGTTTTGTAAGCCGCTCAATCCGTGGTGTGACGTGGGTCTCGTCATGCGATGAACGGCCCGAGCCGAGATTTGGGCGGTTTACCCCAACCAATTTGCTGTTTCGGTAGCGCAGCTAACTTGCTCGTCAGGGCAGCAATCTAACGGAATTGACAATTTCCTGACGGGTCGATTTTGGTTAGCTGGGAAATGTGTAGGTTCGTTAAAAATGCCTATCTACTAGGGGTAAATTTCTGCGCCACACGGGTGTCGCGATAACTGGGAGGACTCAAATGCAGCTCACAATGAAGCCGTATGTCACTGCGGGCATTGCCCTCGCAGGAGCGAGCGTGATTGCTGTGGCGCCGGTGGTGCCGCAGACCGAAACTCACTTGCCTGCGGTTTCGCACGTGCAGGTTTCCGATGTGCATCTGACGGCATTGGTCAACCCGATCGTGGCGCTGGGCAACATCTACAACGCGCTCGCCGAGACCGTCGGGCAAACCAGCTACATGGTGGAGACCAGCGTGAACCCGCTGGTGCGCCAGGTGGTGCTCGATGCGAACTACGGCGTGCAGCAGGGCATGCAGTTGATCGGCAACATCACCGGCGCGACGTTCACCCTCGGTGGCGCGTTGCCGGGGACCCTCGCCAACGTGCTGGGGAACCTCGGCACGCTCAACGTCAACGGCGCCATCGACTCGCTGGTGGGCGGGCTGCTCCCCGGCGGTCTGCAGTTGATCACGGGCATCAACGGGCCGGTGCAGAACATCCTGCAGCAACCGTTGGCCGTGGCGGAGGCCATGGTGCCCGCGGTGCTGGATTCGGTGACCGCTCTGGTCGCCGGCCTGGCCATCTCGACCGTCGGCATCGGCTGCGGCTCGTGCCTCGGAACCACGCCGGTGGTGCAGCAGGTGGTCAAGAGCGTGACGGGCATTCTGCAGTCGGTGCTGACCCTCAATCCGGGCACCATCTACAACGGCGTGCTCAACAATGTGGTGAGCCTCGTGCAGAACATTCAGAAGAATGTCACCGATTTTGAGACCGGCACCGTTCCGTACATCGTCAACCGGATCATCACGGCGCTGAACGTCAACCCGAACGCACCGGGCGGCGTCACCGTCCCCGTCGCCGCAACGACAACTGCCGCCCTGGCGGCGGCGCCGGCGGCCGAGACCTCGAAGACGGCCACCGAGTCCTCCGCCGCGGGGGCGGCTGACACGGCGACGACGACGAAGAAGGCAGCGGCGGCAACTTCGACCGAGGCCGCCCCGTCGACCGACGCGGCGAAGGACGCCGACGCCAAGGCCGCGGATACCAAGGCTGCTGACACCAAGACTGCCGATACCAAGGCTGCTGACACCAAGGCCGCCGACGCCAAGGACGCCGACGCCAAGGGTGCGACCAAGGATGCCGACACCAAGGCGACGGACACCAAGGGTGCCACCACGGATGCCGACACCGTGACGACGCCCAAGGACACCGCGCCCAAGACCAAGAAGGCGCAGAACCCCGTGTCCAAGGTCGCGAAGTCGATCGCAGGCGCCATCAAGGGTGCCACCAAGGCACCGAAGGCCCCGAAGGCGCCCAAGGCGTCCAAGGGCGATTCCGGTAGCAAGTAACTCACTACGCGACTGTGGCCCCACCGCCGAAAGGCGATGGGGCCACAGTGCATTCAGCGTCTACTGCCGGCCGCGGAAGGCGGCGGCCACGATTGCCGCGGCGATCAGAACCAGCGTCGCGGCTGTCGCCGCAGTGGCGCCGATCCCCGAATCGAAGGCGACGCGCGCCGACTCCATCAGGTGGTTGCCGAGCTCGGTCGGCAGGGTCCGAGCCACCGAGATGGCGCCGCCGATGCTCTCGCCGGCGTCGGCCGACTGGGCGGGCGACAGGGCGCCCGGCAGTTCGACGTTCGCGCGGTAGAACGCGGTGAACATGGTGCCCAGTCCTGCAGTGCCGATCACCGCGCCCAGCTCGTAGGCGGTCTCTGACACCGCGGACGCCGCGCCGGCCTTCTCCGGCGGCACCGACGCCACGATGGTGTCGTTCGAGATCGTCTGCGACACACCGACACCCAGCTCCAGCACGGTGAACGACGCGATGACGCCGACCATCGTCAGGTCGTGACGGAACAGCACGATGAGCAGGAAGCCGGCGGCCACCAGCAGCAGACCGGTGACCATCAGCGTCTGCGGCGCGAACCGCTTGGTCAGCCGCACCACGGCGATGCCCGCGATGGTCGAGGCCGCCGCTCCCGGCAACATGACCAGCGCGGCGGTCAGCGGGGCCAGTCCGAGTACCAGCTGCAGGTGCTGCGACACGAAGAACAGGAACCCGATGAGGCCCACCATCGACAGGAAGTTGGCCAGGATCGACGCCGTGAACGGGCCGTTCCGGAACAACCGCATGTCGAGAATCGGTGTGGCACTGCTGTTCTGCCGACGCACGAACCAGACGCCCGCAGCGATGCCCAGGGCGACGGCCGCCAGCGTCACCGCCGAGATGCCGTCGTGTGCGGAGGTCTTGATCGCCCACACGATCGGCAGCATGGCCACCAGTGACAGCAGCACGCTCAGCGCGTCGACCGGGCCCGGGTTCGGGTCCCGTGATTCCGGCACCAGCTTGGGCGCCAACACGAGCAGCGGCAGCAGGATCGGCACGGCGATCATGAAGACCGCGCCCCAGTGGAAGTGCTGCAGCAGCAGGCCGCCGACGATCGGGCCGAGGGCCGAGCCGGCCGCGAAGCACGACGCCCAGATGGCGATCGCGAGGCGGCGCGATGTGGCCTCGGTGAAGATGTTGCGGATCAGCGACAGCGTCGACGGCATCAGCATGGCGCCGAACACGGCGAGTGCGGCACGCGCGGCGACCAGGAAGCCGGCGCTGGGCGCGAACGCCGCGGCAGCCGAGATGACGGCGAACCCGACGGCGCCGATGAGCAACAGCCGGCGCCGGCCGAACCGGTCACCGAGGCTGCCCATGGTCACCAAAAGCGTTGCCAGCACGAGCGAATAGATGTCGACGAGCCACAACTGGGTGGCGGCCGACGGGCGGAAGTCCTCGGCGATGCGGGGCAGCGCGAAGGCCAGCACCGTGTTGTCGATGGAGACGAGCAGCACGGGCAGCATCAGCACTGCCAGCGCCCACCAATGACGTTGTGGGGTCCGGTTCGTCACCTCTTTGGTGACGAGACTGGTGGACATGAGAGCTCCTTAACTGTTCATGCGGCGGCTGTCCAAGCCGAAGTTAGCATGAAATACGTTGCGGTGAAACAAATTCAGGTGGATCAGGACTGATCCGGGTGATGGTGCCGGCCGTCAGGCTGGCCATGATGGCGTCGACGATCTCGACCCGCGGCGCGATGTTCCGGCGCAGTGCCTCATATCCGGCGTCGAGCAGGGCCCAGAAAACCAGGCGCGGCCACTCCGGTGGGCTGGTCTGCGGTCGTGCCGAAACCCGCGCCAGCACTTCGGCTATCGCCTCGTCGCCGGTATCGAGGATGGCGGACAACTCCGGATCAGCCACGATGGTCGGCTCGTTGTAGACGAAGGGCACGATGGGTCCGAGGTCCAGCTGGGATTCGACCACCCGGCGCAGCGCGGCGAGTGGGGGACCACAGGCCGGCTCGGCTTTGTCGATGGCGGCGTTGCACATCTCGTGCACATACAGGGCGACGGCGCGGATCAGCTCGGAGCGCTCGGGGAAGTACCGGTGCAGCGTGCTGCGGCCGACGTTCGCGGCGGTGGCGATGTCGGTCAAGGACGCCGCGGGGTTGGTCGCCAGGACGACGGTGGCGGCATCGAGAATCGCCTTCCGGGTGCGCGACCGCACGCCAGTGTCGAACGATTTCAACTCAGCCATGCGTCAAAAATAGCACGATTGGCCGAAAATGGGACATTGATGTCCCAATGTGGGGCTGGTGAGGGTGATCACGTCGCAGGTGGGGGCCACCGACCCCGGAAACGAAGAAGGCCCCGACCAGATTTCCCTGGTCAGGGCCTTGCTCACTTGTCGGGGTGGCGGGATTCGAACCCACGACCTCTTCGTCCCGAACGAAGCGCGCTACCAAGCTGCGCCACACCCCGCGTGAAGCTTCGACAGCCTATCGCACGGGTGCCCTCAGAAGCCAAACGGCACTCGTCAGGTGAGATAGCCGCTGGTGGGCGGGGCTAGCGGCGAAGATCACGTCCATTCGAGGGATGGATTTTTGCGCAACGTGCGTTAAAACGGGTAACTCTGATGAACGGCAACCGAACGCCAGAAAGCGAGGAACGAACATGACCGGCTTGGGAGCTTTGCTCTACTGCGGATTCTTCGGGCTCGCGGCGCTGTGGCTGTTCGCGACTTCTGACTACCGGGCGGCCTGGCTGGGCCGTCAGGATCACACCCAGCGGCCGGAGCGTTCGAACTCCGTCAGTGCCGCCACGGCGTCGGCGGACTCGAGCCCGCGACTGTTGACCCACGCGTCGTCGAAGTAGGTGTCGGCGTAGCGGTCGCCGCTGTCGGCCAGCAGCGTCACCACCGAACCGCTACGGCCCTGCGCCACCATCTCAGCCAGGAGTCCGAACGCGCCCCAGATGTTCGTCCCCGTTGACGGACCCACCCGTCGTCCCAGCACCTTGCTCACGTGCCGCGCCGCGGCCACCGAGGCCGCGTCCGGCACGCACACCATGGCGTCCACGACGCCCGGCAGGAACGACGGCTCCACCCGCGGCCGGCCGATGCCCTCGATACGCGACGACGCCCCGGTGAACACCTCTCTGTCGCCCGTGGCCCACGACGGATAGAACGCCGAGTTCTCCGGGTCCACCACGCACAGCCGCGTGGCATGGCGCCGGTAGCGCAGGAACCGCCCGATCGTGGCGCTCGTACCGCCGGTGCCCGCCCCGACCACGATCCACTCCGGGATCGGGTGGGCCTCTTCACGCAGCTGCGAGAAGATCGACTCCGCGATGTTGTTGTTGCCCCGCCAGTCGGTGGCGCGCTCGGCGTTGGTGAACTGGTCGAGGTAGTGGCCGCCCGTCTCGCGCGCCAGGCGCTCCGCCTCGTCGTACACCTGTGACGACTGCTCGACGAAATGGCAACGGCCACCCTGGTTTTCGATCAGCTCGATCTTGGCCGCGCTCGTCGACGACGGCATCACCGCGATGAACTCCAGCCCCAGCAGCGCCGCGAAATACGCCTCGGACACCGCGGTGGATCCGGACGACGCCTCGATGACCGTCGTGCGCGGGCCGATCCAGCCGTTGCACAACCCGTACAGGAACAGCGACCGGGCCAGCCGGTGCTTGAGGCTGCCGGTGATGTGCGTGCTCTCGTCCTTGAGATACAGCTGGACGTCGACGCTCGCGCTCCACGCGGCGGGCAGCGGATAACGCAGGAGATGGGTGTCGGCGCTGCGCCGGGCGTCGGCCTCGATGAGGCGGACGGCGTTGTCGACCCAGCCGCGGTCGACGCCGCGCGCCGCCACCGGCGCGGTCACCGCGCCGAGACGGCCGGCTGCGTCATGTCGGCGCCGATACCGGCGTGCCCGCCGCCCGTCGGGGCGGCCACCAGGGTCAGCAGCGTCACCTCGGGCCGGCAGCAGAAGCGCACCGGCGTGTACGGCGAGGTGCCCATGCCGGCGGACACGTGCAGCTGCGTGTGGGCGCCCCAGCGCGACGGGCCCTTCACGCGGGAGGTGTCGATGTCGCAGTTGGTCACCAGCGCGCCGTAGAACGGCACGCACAGCTGCCCGCCGTGCGTGTGGCCGGCCAGCACCAGCTGGTAGCCGTCCTCGGCGAAGCGGTCCAGCACGCGGGTGTACGGCGCGTGGGTGACGCCCAGCGACAGGTTGGCTGCCGGGTTGGGCCGTCCGGCGATGGTGTCGTAGCGGTCGCGGTTGAGGTGCGGATCGTCGACGCCGGCGACGGCGATGAGCTGCCCGTTGACCTCGATCTCACGGCGGGTGTGCGTCATGTCCAGCCAGCCGCGCTCGGTGAACGCCGCGCGCAGGTCCTGCCACGGCAGCGGCCGTCCGGTGATCCGCTTGTGCTTGCTGAACAGGTAGTTGGCGGGGTTCTTCGGCTTCGGCGCGAAGTAGTCGTTGCTGCCGAACACGAACACCCCGGGCACCGCCAGCAGATCGCCCATCGCCTGCACCACGGCCGGCACCGACTTCGGGTGCGAGAGGTTGTCACCGGTGTTGACCACCAGATCGGGCTCCCAGCGGGCCAGCTCGCGCAGCCACGCCTGCTTGCGGCGCTGCGCCGGCATCATGTGCAGATCACTCAGATGCAGCACCCGCAGCGGCGACGATCCGGGCGTCAGCACCGGCATGGTGACCTCGCGGACCACGAACGCGTTGCGCTCAATGAGCGAGGCGTAGGCGAGGCCCGCGGCCAGGGTTCCGGCGACGGTGACGGCTGCGTTGCGGGCGATGGCAGACATGCAGGCAGCCTACTTGCTCAGCGCGGTGATTGGCCCGTTGTCGCTGGTCATCGTTAGAAAGCCCACAGGGTTGGCTTAGGTCGTTCTGAGGTTTCGGCCCGGCCTATGGGGGCGGGGGACCGAGGACCGGCACGGTGATGGGCGGCAGGCCCGGAATCTCCACGACGGTCGACCCGATCTGCACCGGCGGCAGGCCGTCGATGCCCGGAATCCCCACCGGCGGTGGCGGCGGAGGCGGCGGCGCGATGCCGTTGCTGACCTGGATCGTGATGATCGAGCCGGGGATGGTCTGACCCGACGGCGAGGTGCCGACGACCTGACCCGATGGCGCGGTGCTGTTGACCCACGACGGCTGCGCGGACAACTGGAAGCCGGCTTCCTTGATGCGGTTCTGCGCCAGGTCGAGGTCCATGCCCGCGACGCTCGGCACCTTGGAGCCCGGCCCACCGTCGACGTAGCGCGGGTCGGTCGGCGGCATCACCACGTTGGGCGGCGTGAACTGCTTCATCGCGGTGAACCACGTGCGGGCCGGCTCGTGGCCGCCGTAGAGGTCACCGCGGCCGCACTGGCGCAGCGGGTAGGAACACAGGTCCGACGGCGTGGTGGAGTCGTCGTAGATGTAGTTGGCGGCGGCGTAGGCACTGGTGAAGCCGAGGAACGCCGACGACCGGTGGGCCTCGGTGGTGCCCGTCTTTCCGGACATCGGGAACGTCCAGCCGACCGACTGCGCGGCGCCCGCGCCGGTACCGCTGACGGCGTCCTTGTTCATCGCGTTGGCCAGCGTGTTGGCAAGGCCCTCGGGCACCGCCTGCTCACAGGTCTGGGTGGTCACCGAGACCTCGTTGCCGTGCCGGTCGAACACCTTGTCCACCGGGTTGGGCGGGCACCAGGTGCCGCCCGACGCCAGCGTGGCCGCGACGTTCGACAGTTCGAGGGCGTTGACCTCGAACGGCCCAAGGGTGAACGAGCCGATGTTCTGCCGCTTGATGAAGTCGGCCAGGCTCTCGTTGCTGTTCGGGTCGTACGGGCGGGCGGTGCCCGGCGCCGCGTAGGACCGCAGTCCCAGCTTGACCGCCATGTCGACGGTCCGCGGGACGCCGATCTGTGAGATCAGCTTGGCGAAGCCGGTGTTGGGCGACGACGCCAGCGCGTCGGTGATGTTCATGCTGCCCCGGTAGCGGCCGTCGTTCTCGACGCACCACTTGTCCTTGGGGCAGCCCTTGGCGCCACCGCTGCCGAGGCCCTTGGCCTCGAACCGGCCGGGCACGTCGAGCTGCGCGTTGATGCCCATGCCCATGTCCATGGCGGCCGCCGTGGTGAACAGCTTGAAGATGGAGCCGGCGCCGTCACCCACCAATGAAAATGGTTGTGGCTGCATGGTTTCCCCGGCCGCGGTGTTCAGGCCGTAGGTCCGGTTGCTGGCCATCGCCACCACCTGGTGGTTGTCCTTGCCGGGACGGATGACGCTCATGACGCTGGCGATGCCGTCGATGGACGGGGACGCGATGCCGTCGATCGACGACTTGACCGAGTTCTGGATGTCCGGGTCGATGGTCGTGCGGATCAGGTAGCCGCCCTTGGCCACCTGGTCCTTGCTGATGCCGGCCTTCGACAGGTAGTCGAGCACGTAGTCGCAGAAGAAGGCGCGGTCGCCGGCGGCGATGCAGCCGCGGGGCAGCTGGTTGGGCTGCGGCAGGATGCCGAGCGGCTCGGCCTTGGCGGCGCGCAGGGCCTCGGCTTCCTGGGGCACGTTCTGGATCATGGTGTCCAGCACCAGGTTTCGACGTGCCAGGGCGCCGTCGGGGTTGACGTACGGATCCAGTCCGCTGGTCGACTGCACCATGCCGGCGAGCAGCGCCGCCTGCTGCCAGTTCAGCTGGTTGGCGTTGATGCCGAAGTACGTCTGCGCGGCGTCCTGGATGCCGAACGCGCCGTTACCGAAGGACACCAGGTTCAGGTAGCGCGTCAGGATCTCGGACTTCGTGAACGTCTTGTCCAGGGTCAGCGCCATGCGGATCTCGCGCAGCTTGCGCGCCGGGGTGGTCTCGATGGCGGCCCGTCGCTCGGCGTCGCTCTGCGCGACCACGAGCAGCTGGTAGTTCTTCACGTACTGCTGCTCGATGGTGGATCCACCGCGCGTATCGGCCGAACCCGACATGTAGCCAGACAGGCCCGTCAGGGTGCCCTTCCAGTCAACCCCGTTGTGCTCGGCAAACCGTTTGTCCTCGATCGAGACGATGGCCAGCTTCATCGTGTTGGCGATCTGATCGCTCGGCACCTCGAAGCGGCGCTGCGAATACAGCCACGCGATGGGGTTGCCCTTGGCGTCGACCATCGTGGACACGGCGGGCGCATCACCTTCGACCAACTGGGCCGAACCGTTGGCCACGACGTCGGATGCCCGGTTGGACATCAGTCCGACACCCCCGATGAGCGGGAACATCATCGCGGCGAGCACGACGCTGGCGAGCAGAACGCACCACGTCATCTTGATGACGGTGACCGCGGTCGGCGGACGGTTCTGCGGTCGCTCGGACATGGGGTACAGCCTAGCGACCGTGGTGGCCAGCAGCTGAGTGCTGGTCGATTACCACGTCCTCAGGGCATCTAGGGGGCTGCGACACGGGCAAAAATTAACGTTTGGACACACGTCCCAAAAAAGCGGCCCCAGAACCATTGCGCAATAGGCCCCTGACCACCTAACTTGAACACACAATGCGATCTAGGTAACACTACTAGCCGCAATGTGGCGTAGATCGCATCAGTGATCTACTCGGGAGGACTCGGCCGTCGGGAGACGGTGTGACGAAGGGATCGCTGGTGACAGGTACACAGCCAGTAGTTCGCGCGACAATCGCTCCCAAGGCCGGAAACGGCGCGATGCAGGGTGTGGTCCAACCTGAAGCCGAAGCCAGGATCGCCTGGGTTTCGCAGGCCCGATGCCGGCAGGCCGACCCCGACGAGCTGTTCGTCCGGGGCGCCGCGCAGCGCAAGGCCGCAGTCATCTGCCGGCATTGCCCGGTGATCGTCGAGTGCGGCGCCGACGCCCTCGACAACCGCGTCGAGTTCGGCGTGTGGGGCGGCATGACCGAGCGTCAGCGCCGCGCCCTTCTCAAGCAGCACCCCGAGGTGGTGTCCTGGGCCGAGTTCTTCGCGACCCAGCGCAAGCACCGCAACGCGGTCTGATTTCCTTCTGGCACAACAGAAGTCCGCAGTTCTCTGCGGACTTCCGTTGTTCGGGCCGGGCTTACGCCTTGACGATGTCGCCCGTGATCTGATCAGCGATGGCCCGCAGCGCCTCGAGGTCTGACACCTCGAACGGCAATGACGGCACGCCCACCAGCGCCACATGCGGGTTGGCCCCGGTGAACCGCGACAGCAGCCGCACCTCACGTTTGGAGATGACGGTGCGATTCGCGTGGATCCGCAGCGTCGCAGCGGCCAGCGCATCGGCGTCCTGACCGGACTGCTCCAGCTTGGCCGCGGCCTCGTCCGCCGCATCGGCGGTCAGGTCGCACAGCATCGGATGGGTGCGGTTGAGGATCAGGCCGGCCAGCGGCATCTGCTCCTGCGACAACCGATCGACGAAGAACGACGCCTCGCGCAGCGCGTCGGGCTCGGCGGCCGAGACCACGACGAACCGGGTGCCGGGGCGCTTGAGCAGTTCGTAGGTGCGGTCGGCCTTCTCGCGGAACCCGCCGAACGTCGCGTCCAGGGACTGCACGAAACCGGCGGCGTCGGAGAGCATCTGCGAACCCAGCACCGTGGACAGCGCCTTCATCGCCAGGCCCATGGCCCCGGTGACCAGGCGGCCGATGCCGCGCCCGGGCCCCAGCAGCAGCCGCCACAGGCGGCTGTCCATGAAGTTGCCCAGCCGCTTCGGGGCGTCCAGGAAGTCCAGCGCGTTGCGCGACGGCGGGGTGTCGACGACGACCAGATCCCACTTGTCCTCGGCCAGCAGCTGGCCGAGCTTCTCCATCGCCATGTACTCCTGCGTGCCGGAGAGCGACGTCGCGACGGTTTGGTAGAACTGGTTCTCCAAGATCGCGTCGGCGCGGTCCTCGCCGGAGTACTGCACCACCATCTCGTCGAAGGTGCGGCGCATGTCCAGCATCATCGCGTAGAGCTCGCCCGGTACCTCAGGAGCCAGCGGCACCCGCTGCGGGGTGTTGCCGAGGTCCTTGATGCCGAGGGCCTGCGCCAGGCGCTTGGCGGGGTCGATGGTCAGCACCACGACGGTGCGGCCGTACTCGGCGGCCCGCAGGGCCATCGCGGCGGCCGTCGTGGTCTTGCCGACGCCGCCTGCGCCGCAGCACACCACGACGCGGTTCGCGGTGTCCGACAGGATCGTGTGCATGTCCAGCTTCAAGGGTTTGCCGCTCATTTGGTGCCAACCCCTTGCTGCTCGAGTGCTTCGGCGAGTTCGTACAGGCTGCCCAGGTCGACCCCGTCGGGCAGGGCGGGCAGTTCGAGGCGGGGCACTTCGAGGGCGTCCAGCGCCTCGGCGCTCTCGGCGCGCGCCATCATGCGCGTCGCGTGCTGGATGGTTTCGGTGAGGAGTCCGGCGAAGTCGGTGTCGGACAACGTGATTCCGGCGTCGGCCAACCCGGCGCGGACCGCGTCGGCGTCGATGACGCCCTCGGCGGCCTTCGCCAGATCATCCTGCGACAGGTACGCCGGGATGTTGCGGTTGACGATGACGCTGCCGATCGGGAGGTCGAGCTCCCGCAACTCCTCGATGGCCTCCAGCGTCTCCTGCACCGGCAGCGCCTCCAGCAGCGTGACCAGGTGGATGGCGGTGAGCTCCGAGTGCAGCAGTTTCACGACGCCGTCGGCCTGGGAGTGCACGGGCCCGCCCTTGGCGAGATCGGAGACGGCCTTGGTGACGTCGAGGAAGCGCGAGATGCGGCCCGTCGGCGGGGCGTCGACCACGACGGCGTCGTAGGGGCGCTGCCCCTTGAGCTCCTTGGCGGTCTTGCCGTTGCGGACCACGACCTCTTTGATCTTGCCGGTGAGCAGCACGTCACGCAGGCCGGGTGCGATCGTGGTGGCGAACTCGACCGCACCGATGCGCTTCATGGCGCGGCCGGCGATGCCGAGGTTGTAGAACATGTCCAGGTATTCCAGGAACGCGGCCTCGGTGTCGATGGCCAGCGCGTTGACCAGCCCGCCGCCCTCGGCGGTGGCGATCTTCTGCTCCCCGTACGGCAGCGGTGGCACGTCGAAAAGCTGGGCGATGCCCTGCCGCCCCTCGACCTCGACCAGCAGGACGCTGCGGCCGCCGGCGGCCAGCGCCAGCGCCAGCGCGGCGGCGACGGTGGTTTTGCCGGTACCGCCCTTGCCGGTGACGAAATGGAGGCGCGCCTGATCCAGGCGCGCGGGCCAACCGGTATGGGTTCGGCCCGTCGATTCGGAGGTCACCCCAGCATGTTAACCATGCGGTACCCCTCGGCCGATAAGCTCGGCGACATGAGCGAACCGACCCGGTGGGAGTACGCCACCGTCCCGTTGCTGATCCACGCCACCAAGCAGATCCTGGACCAGTGGGGCCAGGACGGGTGGGAGCTGGTGTCGGTGTTGGCCAACCCCAGCGGTGAGCAGCACGTCGCGTACCTGAAGCGGCCGAAGTGAGCGTCTCCGACCGGCTCGCCGAGCTGGGCATCGAGCTGCCGGAAGTCGTTGCGCCCCTTGCCGCTTACGTGCCCGCGGTCCGGACCGGAAACCTCGTCTACACCTCGGGCCAGCTGCCGATGCAGGCCGGCAGTCTGCTGGCCGAGGGCAAGGTCGGCGGCGAGGTCAGTGCCGAAGACGGCAAGGCCCTGGCCCGGGCCTGCGGCCTCAACGCGCTGGCCGCCGTGCACGCGCTGGTCGGCATCGACTCGGTGGTGCGCATCGTCAAGGTCGTCGGCTTCGTCGCCTCGGCGCCGGGCTTCAACGGCCAGCCCGCGGTGATCAACGGTGCGTCCGAATTGCTGGGCGAGGTGTTCGGCCCGGCCGGCGCGCACGCCCGCTCGGCGGTCGGCGTCTCGGAGTTGCCACTGAATGCGCCGGTCGAGGTGGAGTTGATCGTCGAGGTTGCATGACGCACCCCGCGTATGGCGTGCTGAGGCCGGTGACCGAATCGGCCTCGGTACTGCTGTGCGACAACCCGGGGATCATGACGCTCGACGGCACCAACACCTGGGTGCTGCGCGGGCGCGGTAGTGACGAGATGGTCGTCGTCGACCCGGGGCCCGACGACGATGCGCACCTCGAGCGGATCGCGGCACTGGGCAAGATCCCGCTGGTGCTGATCAGTCACAAGCACGACGACCACACCGGCGGCATCGACAAGCTGGTCGGCCTGACCGGGGCAGTGGTGCGCTCGGTCGGCAGCGGTTTCCTGCGCGGGCTCGGCGGACCGCTCACCGATGGTGAGGTGATCGACGCCGCGGGCCTGCGGATCACGGTCATGGCGACGCCCGGCCACACCGCGGATTCACTGTCGTTCGTCGTCGATGACGCCGTCCTGACCGCCGACACCGTGCTGGGGCGCGGCACCACCGTCATCGACAACGAAGACGGCAGCCTGCGCGACTACCTGGAATCACTGCGGCGTCTGCAGGGTCTGGGCGGACGAACCGTCCTGCCGGGGCACGGTCCCGATCTGCCGGATCTGTCGGAGGTGGCCGCCATGTACCTCGCGCACCGGGAGGAACGGCTGGACCAGGTGCGCGGCGCCCTGAAGGTGCTCGGTGAAGAGGCGTCGGCACGGCAGGTGGTCGAGCACGTCTACACCGACGTCGACCAGAAGCTGTGGGACGCCGCCGAGAAATCCGTCCAGGCCCAGCTGGACTACCTACGGACGGCCTAGGGCCACCGAATACGAGATGCCCCCGACACGCTCTGCGTGCGGGGGCATCTGTGTGTGAGGACTAGCGGGCTCGGCGGGCCAGACGCTCCGAGTCGGAGATCAGCACGCTCTTGCCCTCCAGGCGGATCCAGCCGCGGTGCGCGAAGTCGGCGAGTGCCTTGTTCACGGTTTCGCGGGAGGCGCCGACCAGCTGGGCGATCTCTTCCTGCGTCAGGTCGTGGGTGACGCGCAGGGCGCCGCCCTCCTGCGTGCCGAACCGCTGGGCCAGCTGCAGCAGCTGCTTGGCCACGCGACCGGGCACGTCGGTGAAGATCAGGTCGGCCAGGTTGTTGTTGGTGCGGCGCAACCGGCGGGCGAGCACGCGCAGCAGCTGCTCGGCGATCTCCGGGCGGTCCGCGATCCACGCCCGCAGCGCTTCGCGGTCCATCGAGACGGCGCGCACCTCGGTGATCGTGATGGCGCTCGACGTCCGGGGGCCCGGGTCGAAGATCGACAGCTCACCGAACATGTCCGACGGACCCATGATCGTCAGCAGGTTCTCCCGGCCGTCCGGCGACCGGCGGCCGATCTTCACCTTGCCGGAGATGATGATGTATAGGCGGTCGCCGGGCTCGCCTTCGGCGAACACGGTGTGTCCGCGAGGAAAGTCGACAGGCTGCAGCTGTTTGGTCAGTGCGGATACCGCGGTGGGCTCGACACCCTGGAAGATTCCGGCCCTCGCCAGGATCTCGTCCACGTTGCTCCCTAAGGCTGGTGAGTGATAAAAAACGCGCGCAAGCTAGCCAGTGAACTGGTTAACAAAGTCAGTCTAGTGGTAAGCCGTTTCGCAACCAGCCACGCTACACACGATTCGCATGGCGAGTCTCGCGAAATTGCGGATTGCTCGCATAGTGGGCATACGCGCGGCTGGGTAATTCGGGTTCACCGAAGGCCCCGAGCGGGTTGTCGCGCGTCGGCGACGGGGCCGCCAGCGCACGGGGTTCCTCGAATCGGGGCGCCGATCGGTGCGGCAGTGTGCCCGCGGCTGCGCTCTGCTGCGACCACGCCGTCTTCACCTTGTCGACGAAGGCTTTGACGTCGGCCGCGGTATACGTCTCCTTGGACGTATCGAGCATGGCTTCCAGGCGGCTCAACCCGAAGGTTGCCAGCATGAGCAACCCGGGAATGCACACTACGAGCAACCAGGACACACGCAGAAGTAAACACGCCGAATGTCTCAGGGTGATCACGAAACGACGCCGGTCAAAGTATCCTTACCGACTTATCTCAGTACGCTTACCGGCGTGCCTGCGCGACGATCCACCGCAAAATTCGACAACGAAACCCACCTGGGTCTGGTGCGTCGCGCTCGGCGAATGAATCGTGAACTGGCGCAGGCGTTCCCGCATGTCTATTGCGAGCTGGATTTCACCAACCCGCTCGAGTTGGCGGTGGCCACCATCCTGTCGGCGCAGTGCACGGATAAGAGGGTGAACCTCACGACGCCGGCGCTGTTCGCGAAATACCCGACGGCGCTGGACTATGCGCAGGCCAACCGCGCCGAACTCGAGGAGCTGATCCGGCCCACCGGCTTCTACCGCAACAAGGCGACGTCGATCATCGGGCTGGGTCAGGCACTGGTCACCCGCTTCGACGGCGAGGTGCCCGACACCCTGGACGAGCTGGTCACGCTGCCCGGCGTGGGCCGCAAGACCGCCAACGTCATCCTGGGCAACGCCTTCGACATCCCGGGCATCACGGTGGACACCCACTTCGGCCGGCTGGTGCGACGCTGGCGCTGGACGGCCGAGGAAGACCCGGTCAAGGTGGAACACGCCGTCGGGGAACTGATCCCGCGCAAGGAGTGGACCCTGCTGTCGCACCGCGTGATCTTCCACGGCCGCCGCGTCTGCCATTCCCGGACCCCGGCCTGCGGCGTGTGCGTGCTGGCCCGCGACTGCCCGTCCTACGGCTTGGGGCCGACGGATCTGGCAACCGCCGCGGCGCTGGTCAAAGGACCCGAGACCGAACACCTGCTGGCGCTGGCCGGGATCACCGAGTGAGTCGGTCTGCCCGCTGGACCGTCGTGGTGCTGGCCGTGTTCGTCGTGCTGGGAGTGGCGCTGTGGCGGCAACTCGGTGAGCAGCCGTCGGGTTCGGGGCCATCGGGCCGGCCGCCCGGCCCGGCCCGGGTGCATCGCGACGCCGACACCCCGGCGGCGCTGGCCGCGCCTCGGGCCAAGGCGGCCCTGCCGCCCTGTCCGGCGCCGCAGGGCGGGCCCGGACCGCAAGCCCTGCAGGGCATCACCGTCGACTGCGCGGCCGACGGCGCGCCCGTCGACGTCGCGAAGGCCCTCGCCGGCCGAGCCGTCGTACTGAACCTGTGGGCCTACTGGTGCGGCCCCTGCGCCGACGAACTGCCCGCACTCGCGGAGTACCAGCGCCGCATGGGCGCCCGCGTGACCGTGGTGACGGTGCACCAGGACGAGAACGAGACCGCCGGGCTGCTGCGGCTGGCCGACCTCGGCGTCAAGCTGCCGATGCTGCAGGACGGCCGGCGGCTGATCGCGGCCGCGCTGCGCGTCCCCAATGTCATGCCTGCGACCGTGCTGCTGCGCCCTGACGGTAGCGTTGCGCAGGTCCTGCCCCGGCCGTTCACCAGTGCCGACGAGATCGCCAGTGCAGTGAACGCACAGTTAGGAGTGTCGGGGTGAACGTGCTGAACCCACAGGCCGCCCCGGCCTGGCTGCGGCCCCTCGTCGACAACGCCGCGGACCTCCCGCAGGCCTACCGGCGCCGGGTGCCGAAGAGCGTGCTGGCGGCCATCACCGCCGCCGGCGCCACCGCGACATTGACCGGCACCAAGCGCGACGCCGCCGTCCTGGTGTTGTTCTCGGGCGCGCCCGACGCCCCCGCCGGTGCCCTGCCGCCCGACGCCGACCTGCTGGTCACCGTCCGCGCATCGACGCTGCGCCACCACGCCGGGCAGGCGGCGTTCCCCGGCGGCGCGTCCGATCCAGGGGACGACGGTCCCATCGGCACCGCGCTGCGCGAGGCGAACGAGGAAACCGGCATTGATCCCTCCCGGTTGCACATCCTGGCCACGCTGGACCGAATGTTCATCCCGCCCTCGGGTTTTCACGTGGTCCCCGTGCTCGCGTACTCGCCCGACCCGGGCCACGTCCTCGCCGTCGACCCGGCCGAGACCGCGATCGTCGCGCGGGTTCCGGTGCGCGCCTTCGTCAATCCCGAGAACCGGTTGATGGTGTATCGCAAAGAGAACACGCGGCAGTTCGCCGGCCCGGCATTTCTGCTCAACCAGATGCTGGTGTGGGGCTTCACCGCTCAGGTGATCTCCGCGATGCTCGACGTCGCAGGCTGGGCCAAGCCGTGGAACACCGACGTCGTCGAGGAACTGGACGCGGCAATGGCGCTGCTGGGCGAGTCCAGCGGCTACCGTGTGGATCAACCATGACACCTTCACAATGGCTGGATCTGGCCGTTCTGTCCGTCGCCTTCGTCGCCGCCGTCTCGGGCTGGCGGTCCGGGGCGCTGGGCTCCCTGCTGTCTTTTCTCGGTGTGGTGCTCGGCGCGGTGGCCGGTGTGCTGCTGGCGCCGCATGTGGTGGCGCACGTCGACGGCGCCCGCAGCAAGCTCTTCATCGCCCTGTTCCTGATCCTCGGCCTCGTCGTGGTGGGCGAGATCGCCGGCGTCGTGCTGGGTCGCGCCGTCCGTGGCGCGATGCGCAACGAGGTGGTGCGCGGCTTCGACTCGGTCGTCGGCATGGCCCTGCAACTGGTCGCGGTGCTGGTCGCCGCCTGGCTGCTGGCCACCCCGCTGACGTCGTCCGACCAGCCGAACCTGGCTGCGGCGGTGAACGGTTCGCGCGTGCTGTCCGAGGTCAACGATCTCGCACCGGCCTGGCTCAAGCGCGTGCCCACGCGGCTCTCGGCGCTGCTGAACACCTCGGGCCTGCCGTCGGTGCTGCAGCCGTTCGGCCGCACCCCGATCGTCAGCGTCTCGGCGCCCGATCCCGCGCTCGTCGCCGATCCGGCGGTGGCCGCGGCCAAGGGCAGCGTCGTGAAGATCCGCGGCGTCGCGCAGAGCTGCCAGAAGGTCCTCGAGGGCACCGGCTTCGTGGTGGCGCCCGGCCGGGTCATGTCCAACGCCCACGTGGTGGCGGGCTCCAACAGCGTCACCGTCCAGGTCGACGACAAGAGCTACGACGCCAAGGTCGTGTCATACGACCCCGAGGCCGACATCTCGATCCTCGACGCGCCCGACCTGCCCGCGGCGCCGCTGAAGTTCGACATGCAGGAGGCCCCGACCGGGACCGGCGCGGTGGTGATGGGCTATCCGGGCGGCGGCGAGTTCGCCGCGACCCCGGCGCGTATCCGCGAGGTCATCAAGCTCAACGGCCCGGACATCTACCACTCGACGACCGTCACGCGTGAGGTCTACACCATCAGAGGCAATGTCCGCCAAGGCAATTCGGGTGGACCGCTGATCGACGGCAGCGGCAAGGTACTCGGTGTCGTGTTCGGCGCCGCGGTCGACGACGCCGACACCGGCTTCGTCCTCACGGCCGACGAGGTGGCCAAGCAGATGGCCAAGGTCGACAACTCCGAAGCGGTGCCGACCGGGAAGTGCATCTCAGCCGGGTAGCTGGTGCAGGAACGTCGACAGCTCCGAGGTGACGGTCGACGGCTGTTCCTCGTGCGCGAAATGTCCTGCGCCGGGGATGGATACGAAGCGGGTCTGCGGGGCGTAACGCTGCGTCCGGCGGACCGGGTCGTCGAGCACGTACGGATCGGCGGTGCCGTGCAGGTGCAGGACCGGGACCGCGGTGCGCTGTTTCATCGCGCGCATGAAGCGCCGGCCCTCACCGCGGAGCTGACTGCGCGCCGCCCACCGCTGGTATTCGAGCGCCGAATGCGCGGCCGACGGAATCTGGATCGCGGTGCGCAGGTGCGCGGCGGTCTGGGCGAAGTCGGCCGTCGCCGGCCAGGCGGCGCCGGCGCGGCTGCGCACCAGCTGCTCGACGGCCGCACCACCCCGCCGGGTCAGGACATGCTCGGGCCACCACGGCACCTGGTTGCGCAGCATCGCCGGCAGCAGGGCCGCGCGCTGGCCCTTGTCGGTCAGCGTCGACGACCGCAGCGCCACGGGATGCGGTGAACTGACCAGCGCGATGCCCCGCACCACCCGCGGATGCAGCATTGCCGTCGCCCAGCAGACGAGGCCGCCGTCGGCGTGTCCCACCAGTACGGCCGAGTGGTGTCCCAGCGCGCGCACCAGGCCCGCGGTGTCGCCGGCCAGCGTCCAGCCGTCGTATCCGGTCGGTGGTTTGTCGCTGCCGCCGTAGCCGCGCAGGTCGACCGCGACGACGCGGGCGCCCCGCAGGTCGCGCAACTGATGCCGCCACGAGTACCAGAACGAGGCGAACCCGTGCAGCAGGATCACCAGCGGGCGCTCGGCATTCGAGGAGCCGTCCGCGTTCCGGTCCTCGGGCTCGGAGCCCTCGGCCTCGACGACGTGGAAGCGGATCCCGTTCGCGTGCACCTGGAGGTGTCGCCACGGACCGTCGATCCGGACGACCGACGGATCAGGTGGCGGCACTACCAGCCTGAGGTGTCGCTAGAAGCCGTGCGAATGGAGGCTTGGCTCGACGGCTTGTCGTGGCCCGGTGTCAGCGCCACCTTGGCCTCCTTGACCGTGGCGATGGTGTCCCGCGGGCCGCGGATCTTGCGGACCTTGAGGAAGCCCAGGAAGGCGAGCGCACCCGTCGTCAGCACCATCAGCGCGAAGACGATGAGGTACGACGCCCAGCTCGGCAGCCACAGCTCCAGCAGCGAGCCGAGGAAGAAGAAGAAAAAGAACGTCGAGTAGAAGAGCACGACGAGGGCGGCGATGAACAGGACGCTGCCGGTCAGGCCCTTCTTGACGTCGGCGGTGATCTCGGCGCGCGCCAGCTCGACCTCGGCGCGCACCAGCGTCGACATCTGCGCGGTGGCTTCCTTGACCAGATCGCCGATCGACGGATCGGCCTTGGGTGCATGCGGATCCACCAGCGGGATCGAGGTCACCGTGGCTGGAACGGGGCCATTCTTGCGATCGCCATTGCTCACGAACACGTCCTCCCGGCGTCGGTGTAGTCCTGGCATATGTTGCCACGTGGGGCGCCGCTTAACGATCCGGCCCAGCGATACACTGCCCCGATGCGTTTGGCACCCGGGTTTGCTTCGATGTGTGGGATGGCCATTGCTCTGCTCGGCACATCGGTCGGGGTGCCGGCCCGCGCGGATGCACCGGTGCCGCTGGGCGGTGGCTCGGGCATCGTCGTGGACGGCGACACGTTCTGCACCCTGACCACGATCGGTCACGACAATCGCGGCAAGCTGGTCGGCTTCACGTCGGCGCACTGCGGCGGTCCCGGTCACGAGGTGGCGGCCGAGGGCGCAGAGAACCGAGGCACCCTGGGCGTCATGGTGGCCGGTAGCCAGCCGCTGGACTACGCCGTCATCGAGTTCGACCCGGCCAAGGTGCAGCCGCTGAACAACGTCAACGGCTTCCAGATCGACGGCATCGGCCCGGACCCGGCCTTCGGTCAGGTGGCGTGCAAGCTGGGCCGCACCACGGGCTACACGTGCGGTGTCACGTGGGGCCCCGGACAGGACCCGGGCACCATCGTGGACCAGGTGTGTGGCCAGCCCGGCGACTCGGGCGCGCCCGTCACCGTCAACAACAAACTGGTCGGCATGATCCACGGCGCCTTCAGTGACGACCTGCCGACGTGCGTCGTCAAGTACGTGCCGCTGCACACCCCGGCCGTGACGGTGTCGATCAACGCGGTGATCGCCGACCTCGACGCCAAGAGCCGGCCCGGCGCGGGCTACGTGCCCATCGCCTGAGCCGGCCTGGCCCTGCTGGCTGCCCTACTTACTGGCGCGGATGGCCTCGAAGACGCTGGGGTCGACGAGGGTGGAGGTGTCCCCGAGATCGCGGCCCTCGGCGACATCGCGCAGCAGCCGGCGCATGATCTTGCCGCTACGCGTCTTGGGCAGCTCGGGCACGACGTGGATCTCGCGCGGCTTGGCGATGGGGGAGATCTCGGTCGCGACCTGGGCCCGCAGTTCTTCGACGATGTTCTCCGAGCCGCCGTGCGCGGAGGCCTTGAGGATGACGAAAGCGCAGATGGCCTGCCCGGTGGTGGCGTCGGTGGCGCCGACGACGGCGGCCTCGGCCACCCCGGAGTGCCCGACGAGCGCGGACTCGACCTCGGCGGTGGAGATGCGATGCCCGGAGATGTTCATGACGTCGTCGATACGGCCCAGGACCCAGATGTTGCCGTCGGCGTCGTAGCGGGCGCCGTCACCGGCGAAGTACCAGCCCTGCTCGGCGAAGCGGGACCAGTAGGTGTCCTTGAAGCGTTCGTCGTCGCCCCAGATGCCGCGCAGCATCGACGGCCACGGCTTGTCGAGCACGAGGTAGCCGGTGACGTGTTCTTCCTCGTCTGCGCCGGGGACCAGTTCGTTGCCGTCGTCGTCGACGATCTTGGCGCTGATGCCCGGCAGTGGGGTCATGGCCGAGCCGGGCTTGGCGGCGGTGACGCCGGGCAGCGGGGAGATCATGATGGCGCCGGTCTCGGTCTGCCACCAGGTGTCCACGATGGGCGTGGTGCCCGCGCCGATGTGTTCGCGGTACCAGCGCCAGGCCTCGGGGTTGATGGGCTCGCCGACCGAGCCGAGCACCCGCAGGCTCGACAGGTCGTGCGCCGCGGGGATCTGGTGGCCCAGCTTCATGAACGTGCGGATCAGCGTCGGCGCCGTGTAATAGATGGTGACACCGTACTTTTCGATGATGTCGAAGTGCCGGTGCTCGTTCGGTGAGGTCGGGGTGCCTTCGTAGACGACCTGCGTGACGCCGTTGGACAGCGGCCCGTAGACGATGTAGGTGTGCCCGGTGACCCAGCCGATGTCGGCGGTGCACCAGTAGACGTCGTCGGCCTTGATGTCGAAGACGTTGTGGTGGCTGTAGGACGCCTGCGTCAGGTAACCGCCACTCGTGTGCACGATGCCCTTGGGCTTGCCGGTGGTGCCGGAGGTGTACAGCAGGAACAGCGGCTGCTCGGCGTCGAACGCCTCGGGGGTGTGGTCGGTGGACTGTGAGTCGACGATCTCGTGCCACCAGACGTCGCGGCCCTCGGTCCAGTCGACGTCGATGCCGGTGCGCTTGACCACCAGGACGTGCTCGACGCTCGGCTGGCCGGTGACGGCTTCGTCGACCGCGGACTTGAGCGAGGCCGCCTGGCCGCGGCGATACTGCCCGTCGGTGGTGATGACCAGCTTGGCCTGGGCGTCCTCGACGCGGGCGGCCAGCGCGGTGGCCGAGAAGCCGGCGAACACGACCGAGTGCATGACACCCAGGCGCGCGCAGGCCAGCATCGCCACGATGGCCTCGGGCACCATCGGCATGTAGATGGCGACGCGGTCGCCGGCGGTCAGGCCCAGCGCGGTCAGGGCGTTGGCGGCCTTACTCACCTCGTCCTTGAGCTGGGCGTAGGTGATGTCGCGGGCGTCACCGACGGGCTCGCCTTCCCAGTGGATCGCGACGCGGTCGCCATTGCCGGCCTCGACGTGGCGGTCGACGCAGTTGTAGGCGACGTTGAGCTTGCCGTCGCCGAACCACTTGGCGAAGGGTGCGTTGGACCAGTCGAGCACCTCGGTGAACGGGGTCGCCCACGACAACCGCTCGCCCTGGCGGCGCCAGAAATCCAGGCGGTCGGCGTCGGCCTCTTGATACAGCGCGGCGGTGGCATTGGCCTGCGCGGCGAACTCGGCAGGCGGCGGGTAAGCCTGTGGCACAGCGGTGTCTTGTGTCATGGTTGTGAGCGTAGTCACTGGCACGTTGCAATGACGTTGGAGGTGGCTCGCCACCGTGACGTTGGAGGTGACCACCTGGTGGCACTACCGTGTGCGGACGTGGCTGCACCTGACCCGCTGGCTCCCCTGGCCGAACTGCCCGGCGTGGCCGAGGCCGGAGACGAGGCGCGTGAAGCGCTCGGCCGGGCCCACCGGCACAAGGTGAACTTGCGCGGTTGGCCGGCCACCGCGGCCGAGGCGTCGATGCGGGCCGCTCGGGCGTCGTCGGTACTCGACGGCGGATCCCTGAGCTTCAGTAAGGACGGCGAGGCCCCGGCGAAAGGTGAGCGCGCCGACGCGGTGCTCGCCGGCGCGCTGCGCGTGGCCGAAGCGCTCGAAGGCGGCGCGACCGCGCTCGTCGGCGTCTGGCAGCGCGCGCCGTTGCAGGCGATCGCCCGGCTGCACTCGCTGGCGGCCGCGGATCTGACGGACCCGGACCGGCTCGGCCGGCCCCGCACCGACGATCCGGACGTGGGCCGCCGGCTCGAGCTGCTCGGCGAGATCGTGAGCGGTGGGAGCCGGGTACCGGCGACCGTCCTCGCGGGCGTCGCTCATGGCGAACTACTGAGCCTGGCTCCATTCGGGGTCGCCGACGGTGTGGTGGCGCGCGCGGTGTCCCGGTTGATCACCATGTCCAGTGGACTCGACCCGCACGGCCTCGGCGTACCGGAGATGTACTGGATGCGCCAGGTTGGCGAATACCGTGCCGCGGCACGGGGCTTCGCGTCGGGCACGGCCGACGGGCTGACGGCGTGGTTGATCTGCAGCAGTCGTGCGCTGCACGCCGGGGCCCGGGAGGCGCTGTCGATCGCGCAGGCCTCGGCCAAGTAGCGGGCTGTCCGCGATCTTCTCCAGCAAAGACGGAAACATAAAAGCGGGCGACGCTCCGTCGTCAGAGGACATCTGACTCGGCTCGCCGCCCGCTAGCACGGAACCCCGGTTACCAAGCGTGCTTGTCGGGTTGTGTGGGTGGCCTCGGCGTCCCTGCGATGCGCTGCGGCTACAACCCCACCCAAGGGGTCCTCTTAGCCGTTCGCTTTTCGCAATTACGCAGGCCCACAACGCTTTTACCATTGTCGCGGTATGTGCTCCGCGTGGGTGCCGGTATTCCGTGCTGGGATGCCCTCTTCGGGAGGCCGAACCTTCTCTTCCGGTTCGGTCTTGGCCTCGGGGGCTTCCGTGCTTCCTTTGTACTACGTGACCGCAGTCACATCAAGGGTCAATCACCGGCGATTTGTGATTGTTACGGAGCCGGTCTCAGCAACTCGTCAGTAGCTTTCAGAAGTTCAGTCGACGGAGCAGCGAGTACGTCACGGCGCCGGCCGCGAGGGCACTGGCGCCGACGGCCAGGGTGGTGGCCACGGCGGCGCCCGACGGCGCCGGCAGCCGGTCCCGCAGCGAGACCGGGCGGGTGAAGGTCAGTACCGGCCAGCCGCGGGCGGCGGCCTCCTTGCGCAGGGCGCGATCCGGGTTCACCACGGCCGGGTGGCCGACGGCCTCAAGCATCGGCAGATCGGTGATGGAGTCCGAGTAGGCGTAGCAGTGCTCGAGCGCATAGCCCTCGCGGGCCGCGAGTTCCTCGATCGCCTCGACCTTGCCTTCCGCGAAGCAGTAGAAGTCGACGTCGCCGGTGTACTTGCCGTCCTCGACCACCATGCGCGTGGCCATCGAATGGTTGGCACCGAGTTCGCGGGCGATGGGCGCGACGATCTCCTCGCCCGATGCCGAGACCACCACGACGTCGCGGCCACACAGCTTGTGGTCGGCGATCAGGTTCGCGGCCTCGGCGAAGACCAGCGGGTCGACGATGTCATGCAGCGTCTCCGCGACGATCGACTTGACCTGTTCGACGTCCCAGCCGGTGCACATGTTGGTCAGGTAGGACCGCATGCGGTCCATCTGATCGTGGTCGGCGCCGGACATCAGGAACAGAAACTGTGCATAGGTGGACTTGAGGACGGCTTGCCGGTTCAGCAGTCCCTGGTTGAAAAAAGGTTTGCTAAAAGCGAGGGTGCTGGACTTGGCAATCACCGTTTTGTCGAGATCGAAGAAGGCCGCGGTGCGCACCGGAGCGCTCGACTCGGCCTCCTGACGCGGCGCGGCCGCGGCCCCGGCGGCCGGATCGGATGCGGTCACGGCTCCCAGCATATGCTCCGGAATGCCGGTGCCGGGTGGGCGGCGGTGTCGCCGTGTCGGTCGCCCGCGGGGTGGCCATCGCGGCGATTGACGTGCTGACACGCGCCTTTCACAGACAATCAACAGTTGCGCACAGCCCTGTTGACGTGTGTATAGTGGGCATTACCCGGCCAGCGCCGGGTGTGCATCAGCCCGACCCCCCGGGGCTGATCCACGACGACCTCCGCCTCCTCCCCCCTGGCGGGGGTCGTCCCTTTTTCGAGGTCAGTCGAATTCCTCGAGGCATGGCCTCTCCGGCGTCTTTCAACCGGCGCCCGATTGCTGTTTTCCCCGCGTGGCGCAGGTGCTGCGACCCAGGTCCATCGAGTGTCGTGGTCCATCCACGGAAAAGTTGCGGAACGACATTCTCACGACTCCGTCAATAAAGTTGTCCACAGTTTGCGATTCATCCACATTCTGCGTGCGGGCTCTGGTGCCGCGGCCCGCCGCGGATCACGGTGGATCCATGACTACGAACGGGGCACTGGCCCTGATCGCCGACCCCGGACTGCGCGAGGAAATCGAGCGCATCGCCGCGGCGGCGGGCATCCGGGTGGTGTACGCGGCAGAGCCCTCGGGCCGCAAGGCGTGGGTCGGTGCGGCGGCGGTCCTGCTGGACGTCGCGGCGGCGCGGCGCTGTCGCGAGCTCGGGATGCCGCGGCGGCCCGCCGTGGTGTTGATCGCCACCGACGCGCCGGGCACCTGCGAGTTCGAGGCCGCGATGGTGATCGGTGCGCAGGAGGTCATCACCCTGCCCGGCCAGGAATCGGGGCTCGTCGGCGTCCTGTCGGATGCCGCGGCCGGTGAATCCGACGGGCGCCGTGGCGCCGTGGTCGCGGTGATCGGCGGACGTGGCGGCGGCGGTGCGTCGGTCTTCGCGGTCGCGTTGGCGCAGGTCGCGGCCGAACCGGACCGCGAGTGCCTACTTGTCGACGTCGACGCCTGGGGTGGCGGCCTCGATCTCGCCCTGGGTGCCGAGGGCGACGCCGGCCTGCGCTGGCCGGACCTGACGGCAGCAGGGGGACGGCTCAGTTATCCGGCCCTGCGCGATGCGCTACCGCGCCGGCGCGGGGTGGTGGTGCTGGCGGCCGGCCGCACCGGTGCCGAGTTGAGGCCGACGGCGCTCGCCGCGGTGATGGACGCCGGGAGCCGCGCCGGCGCGACCGTCATCTGCGACGTGCCGCGGCAGTCGTCGGCGGCGGCCGAGACGGTGCTGGCCGCAGCCGATCTCGTGGTCGTGGTGACGCCGGCGGAGGTGCGCGCCTGCGCGGCGACCCGGGTCGTGGCCGACTGGGTGACGGCGGTCAACCCGAATGTCGGCCTCGTGGTCCGGGGTCCCGCGCCCGGTGGGCTGCGCGCCGCCGAGATGTCCGCGATCCTCGGACTGCCGCTGCTGGCGGCCATGCGTGCGGAGAGCAGCCTCGACGGTGCGCTGGAGCGAGGCGGTCTCGGCCGGAGTCTGCGGAGCCGGTCACCGCTGGCCGTCGCCGCCCGTCGTGTCCTGACGGTGCTGCGCCAACAGCCGGGGGAGGCAGCGTGACGTCGTCGTTGGTGGACCGCGTCCGCGAACGACTGGCCGCGCAGACCAGTGGTGCCCTGCATCCGAACGCGGTGGCGGCGGCGATCCGCGCCGAGTCCGGTGGTGTCGTCGCCGACAGCGACGTGCTGGCCGGCATGCGGCTGCTGCAGACCGAACTGACCGGTGCCGGAATCCTGGAACCGCTGCTGCGGGCACCGGGTACCACCGACGTGCTGGTCAGCGCACCCGACGAGGTGTGGGTCGACGACGGAAACGGGTTGCGCCGCAGCACCATCCGATTCCCGGACGAGAATGCCGTACAGCGCCTGGCGCAGCGGCTCGCGCTGGCGGCCGGGCGGCGGCTCGACGATTCGCAGCCCTGGGTCGACGGCCAACTCGGCGGTATCGGCGGTGGCTTGACCGTGCGGTTGCATGCCGTGCTGCCCCCGATCGCCGCCGCGGGCACCTGCCTCTCGCTGCGGGTCCTGCGGCCCGCGACGCAGGACCTGGCCGGCCTCGTCGGCTCCGGGGCCATCGCGCCGCCCGCGGTCCCGCTCATCGCCGATATCGTCGCGGCGCGGCTGGCCGTTTTGGTTTCCGGTGGAACCGGCGCCGGCAAGACCACCATGTTGTCCGCGCTGCTCGGAGCTGTCGACCCCGCGGAGCGGATCGTCTGTGTGGAAGACGCCGCCGAGCTGGCACCGCAACATCCGCACCTGGTCCGGCTGGTCGCGCGCGGCGCCAATGTCGAGGGCGTCGGCGAGGTGACGGTGCGTGACCTGGTCCGGCAGGCACTGCGGATGCGCCCCGATCGCATCGTGGTCGGCGAGGTCCGCGGTGCGGAGGTCGTGGATCTGCTCGCGGCGCTCAACCCACCCATTAGTTGCCGAAAATTAATTCTGGTCATTGTTTGACCTGGTCCTAATATTGAGAACGCGTTCGCGACACTGCTGAAACCGGTTCATTTGTCACCCCCGTATCGCGAGGGAGGAGTCACCAGGTTTTGTCGCGGCAGAAGCGTTCTGACGGCCAGAGTGAACGGGCCGATGTCGATGACGGTGAACTGCGGGCCGTCGAACAGAGCTGAGTCCAGTTCGATGGTGTAGCGCTTGACGTTGGGTTGGTTGGGGTAGACGTCTTTGGCCAGGCGCAGCGTGTAGGTCTTGTCGGCGCCGCGGTGCATGAGGAACACCGTCGGCGCTGGCCATGGCAACCCGTCGAGGCGGGCGGCCAGTTGCGCCGATGTCGTGAGCTCAGGCCAGCTTTCAATCTCTGTTGCGCGAGTATCGAACTGCGCCAACGGGTTAGCGTAGTGCGGGGTCAGCCCTTGGAACCCCCAGTACGGGTAGATGGCGAGGAAGCCGTAGTCGGCGGTCATAACGACGGTTTGGTTGCGGGGGCGGCCCGTCGTGCTGGTGATCTGCTTATCGATCTCGGCGTAGTACCGCTCGACCCCGGCCGACTGGCCGTCGGCGCGGTGGCCGTCACCGTCGGTGTCGGCGTACGCAACCACCAGGTCGGGTCTCAACGTGTTGGGGATGTCGCAAACGAATGCGATCGCCCCGACGGCTCCGACGACGGCTGCCATGACAACGATGTTGCGGCTCCACGCAGGCCGCGCATGCGCGAGGGCCTGCGTCGCCTCGATAAACCCGAACGCTCCGGCGGCGGCCAACAATGTGGTCAGCGTGGGCTGCAGCCGAAACGACAACAGAGTGGTGCCCTCTAGCGTGGCCAGCATCGACAGCGGTGACCACAAGTAGACGGTCACTACTCCGATGGCTAGAGCATCGGCTGGAACTGACGAACGGGCCCGTACTACCAGCCAGAGCGTGCCCAGCATGCAGAGCGCCCCCAGCAGCGTGAATTGCAACATCGGAAAGGTCAGCACCGCACCGGCCGCGGGCAGGTAGTGCCAGGGACTTCCAGTGTTGGATACTGGTGCTCGCACCACCCGCAGAAGAAACGGCGACCATGTCGTCAGGCCGATGGCGATGGCGATAGTCCCCATGGCAGTCAGACGCACCAGGGGCTGCGTGCTGCGTCGAGTGACCGCCAGCAGGGCGGCCATCACCGTCACGGTCAGAGCGCCGAGGCCGAAAAGCAGCGTGTAGAACGTCGCGGTCACGCCAAGGAACATGCCGACGCCGATCACTGCGGCCCAGCCACCGGCGCGGTGCCCGCCACTTTCTGCGCGTAAACCTGACCAGGCGAGCACCAGCACCGGTGGCAGCAGCGTGGTGATTATTGCGCTGTAAGGCTCCGCTGAAGCGGAGGCGAGCATGGTGGCGGTGGTCGCGGCCGTGACTATCAGCGCATGTTCGAACTTGACCAGTGCCGACCACAGCACGAATGCCAGCACGGCGGCGATGGCAATCGATGTGATCGCCCAGGGCTTGAGCACCTCCCAGCCCGGCATGCCGGCAAGGTGTGCCGCACGGCCGCCGATCCAAAACCAACCCGGCGAGTAGAACGCGGGCAGCCCGGTATAGGTCATGTCGGCCAAAGCGGGACTGTCGGTAAGCCGGGTCAGGTACTCGGTGCGAAACTGCTGATCGACCGAGATTCCAAACAAGTACAGCTTGGTTCCGCCAAGGGGTATGCCGAGTGTGACGACCACGAATGCGGCCAGAGATACCACCGCGATCAGCCTCGCGAGTAGCTGCCGGCCGCGGCGCCACAGGCAACCGGCACCAACGAGCGCGACCAGACAGACCACCTGCCCCACCGAGGTCCATACCTCGAGTCCGACGCCGTGAGGCGTTGCCGGCCAACGGACTTGCCCGATCGAAAAGAGCGAGAACACTGACACCGTCACCGCGATCGCCGCCGACCAGACCATGCGAGCAGCCGTCGAAAACCCGGTCCCCATCGCCCACTTAGATCGCACACCTGAATCGCACACACCCGTATCCATCATTACGAGACGCCTACTGCTGGACGGGGTGGTCGGCGGTGAACAGCTGAGTCACGTTGCGTTGGCGCTCCCGTTTGACGTTGGCTCGTGCCGCGTCGAGCGATCGCGTGAGCTTCTGGACTTCGGTGTGCACGTCTTTGAGGTTCTGATTCGCAACGGCCAGCAGGCCTCTCAGCCGGGCGTTCTCGTCTACTAGATGCACGCCGTCGGGGTCGTAGAGCTGACCGACAAGGTCGGCGATGCGTGAATCCCGGTCGGCTAGGTCGGATTTGAGCTTCTTGGCGTGGGATTCGGCGTTGATGGCTCTTTCGCGCCAGGACGAGGTTCGACCGTCAACGCGGTCTTCTGCCCGGGTCGTAACGGCGATCTGCGAGGCGTTGCGCGCGTCGAGGATGGCCTGGGTAAGTTCGGGATGGCGCGGGTCGTAGATGAATGTCTTGCCGACCCCGGCGAGGTCGCACACGTCTTTGACGGTGAATGGAATCCCGGTTTTCGTGAGTCTGTTCAACGCTTTTCGGACCCGTTGTTCGCACTCGATGCTGCGGTGTGCTCGTTTCTCGATCGCTTCCACTGGGCGTCGGCGCTTTGCGGCAACTCGTGGTTTTGGACTGTGCGTAGTCATGCGGTCGTCGTCTCCGATCCTTGAACCGGTGGGGGTGAGTTGGTCGAGCGTCCAGCCGGTGGTGAACACCGGATGGAAGTAGTCATGGGTGGGGCTGCGCAGGTCGAGCTTTTCGGCTTCTTCGAGCAGGCCGAGCTCATCAAGGGCTTCGCGTAATCCGGCGAGAACCGGCTGCCACGGGTCCCAGGCAGACAGGATGTAGTCGCGGGCGTCCTCGTTAGGGGCGCCCTCGGCGAAATGGAAAGCGGCGTCGCGCTTGCGTTCCCAGTACGCCAGATCAGCGCCGGTGAGGGCGAAGTGCTCGCACGGGCCTTGCGGGCCGTTGGTGCAGTTCTTCGCGAAGGGGCAGCTCTCGCCGCCGACGACGGGCCCGTACCGGCAGATTCCGTGCTCGACCGGGATGACCGCGAGGTCGATCCTGTCGCGAAGCGTCGCCGGGTCAGCGTCGAGGTCGCCGGGGCGCAGCAGGATGGTGCCGGGTTTGTTGGTTCCTGGTCCGGCGGCCCAGATCTGCTTGAGGTGCTTGGCCATGCTTGCGTCGTTGTAGCGGGCGTAGTGTGCGAGTGCTTCGTCGGAGAAATGGCCGAGCAGTTGGCGGACCAGTTCTGCCGGTGCACCGTTGTTGAGCAGCGATGTTGCCAGCGTTGCGCGGGTCTGGTGGGTGGTGATCCCGGACAGGCCCAGGCCGGCGAACCATTTCTTCCATGTCTTGCTGAACGAGGTGTAGGAGACTTCCAGGGTCAGATCGGGGTTTAGGTGCGCGCCGGGGAACAGCGGCATGGTCCGTTCCCATTCGGCCTCCAGCCGCTCGCGCCCGCGGCCGTCGAGCGCGGCGAGGCGTTTGCGGTAACGGTTACGGAGTTTGGCTTTGGTGATCGCCTGGCGGCGCAGCAGCCGCTCGTAAACCGGTACGTGGCAGGGTATTCCGTAATCGACCACGTTGACTTTGCTGATGTCGCGCCACAGGTACGGCTGCGCCACCCCGACCAGCCCGATGCACCCCAGGCGCAGGTTCAGGACCTCGCTGATCCGGCCGCCCTGAAACGCCTGCACCAGCCACACGTCAGACAGGCCCACCTCTGCGGAGTCCAATTCGTCGAGTGCACGCAGGCTGTCGGGATCTACGAGCAGTTGATAATCACCGAAGCTCAACGGTCGGGGGCAGCGGGCTTCTGGCGGGAACCGGGAAGTCGGGGAACCGCAGAAGGAAATCCTCAGGTGTTGTCGATGTCCGGCCGCGTTCCTTATTGTGCGCCAGCACAATATGGGCGTTACGCATCAAGATGTGGCGTGACCGCTCGGTCATCACCCCGTCGACTTTTCTGGCTACGTCAATAAGAGCTGGAACAGGGATTTTCTCGGTGAACCACAGGTTGATCAGTTCTTTGATCGCGTGAGCGTCGGCAGCGTGCAGCAGCGACGGATCGCTGCCGTGGTCAGGCCGTATCTGTTCCAGAACATACGACAGCAGCCCGACACCAGCGCGCCGATAAAACACCGTCCCCGCCGAAATCCGCTTCCCATCGGGTTCGAGGGACTGGTCGTAGAGGTAATCCCACAGGGCATCGCGCAGCCACCGCTGGGAGATGCGGTTCAAGTCCCATACTGAACGACGACGTTCACCAATTTGACTACCAGAGAACTGCTTCCCGCCGGAGAAGACATGATCAAACCAGCCCGCGTCCTTCGCGGTCTGCTTGGTCAACAGAAGGCTCCGCGCCGCGACGGGCAGATCCCGACAGATGCGCTGCTGGGGCCTGTTTTCCTGATCCTCTGCGATCTCCTCCACGATCGGGTCCAGCAGGGACACAGCACCGGCCGCGGCAAGCCGATCCACCACCGCCTGGATATCCATCGGCCGCCACTGCGTGCGCCTCGCCGTTTTGGCGTGGCGGTCGAGCCCGTAGCGGATTTCGCGCTGCAAACTTGGGGGCAAGGCCGCCAAGTGCAGTTCGCCGCGGCTGTCGAGCGTCCTGGTCGAGGCAACAGTCACCGGCCAGGACAACCATTCCTCGAACGCCTGCACGGAACGTTCAGCGCCCCTTTGCGTGAGCCAGTGCTTCCAGCTTTGCAGGTGGGTGCGGCAAATCGGGCGCTTGTGCGCGCCGCTGAATTGACCGCAGTCGGCGTCTCGGACGCAGAGCTGCACCGCGCACTCGTCATCGAACGGTGGCAACGGTTCTTGTGTTGCACGCCAGTCTGTTTCGTCAATGCCCTGCTGGCGAGCACGTCGCAGGCGCTTATTGTGCTGAGAACACAATCCATTGCCCGCCGCTTCGCGGTTGTCACCGCAGATCGAGCACCCTTTTCGGCGTTCCAAGGCCCAGGCCCAACTCCGGCTACCGGTGGGCGCAGCGGTGGTGGCGAACTCCGCCAGCGTCTTTGACCCACGAAGCAGGGTGAATTCGCGTGCGTGCGCGATGCACAGCAAGTTGGTGTTGGTTGTTCCGATCGCGCCGTCACATCCGTTGACCGGGCACGCCCACCCGTAGGTGGAATGGTTGCGCGGGAATACGATCGGCTCCGTCAGTAGCCAGGTCGGGAACTTCTGACTGATCAGCTCATACCGCTGCTCAGCGGACAGCTGCATGTAGTCCGACGCGGTCTCAACCAGTGTGGGTCCGGAGAGCTCGATTGCAGGTTCAGCGCTCATGCCTGGGCTCCGTCACCGCTGGTGCCGGTGGTCAAGCCGGGCGCCGTTTCCCACAAGCGGTGCAGGTGCTGCATCGCTTCTCGGTTCGCCGACTTCCCGTACAACTCAGTGACCATCGACGGACTGCTCCAGCCGAACTCCTGAGCAACCATCTCCGCGTTGAAATCCGTCGCCGCGTACAAGGCCGCAGCAGCCCGGTGACGGAACGCGTGCGGGGTGATCCGGGCATTGAGACCGGCCCGCTCACACGACCGGCGCAGCATCTTGCGCACAGCCGAGGTGCTCAGCGCCCGCCCCGGCGACGAACCCTGCACATGCACCAGCACCTGCTCGTGGTCAACCAAATGCGCAATCGGGTGGTACTCGTCAAGCAAATATCCGTAGAACGTACTGATCATCGCCGGGCTCACCGCTCGGATCACCCCGTCCAGGACATAGCCGTCCACGCTCAGACCGGCAGACGCATACGCCTTGGCTCGTGCCCGGTTGGGGTTGTCATCCCGGCCGACTATATGGATATGCGGGTCGGCGCGTTGGCCGCACGGGTGGTTGTCGGACAGGTGAAGGTCGCAAAAACGCAGGCCGCACATGCCGCCGACCCGCATGCCACCGTCGTGAAGCCATGTGACGATCATCAGATCGCGTGCGGTGGTCAGCACCGACGGCTCGAACAACGACGCGACCACCGCGTCCGCCAGGAATCGTGGTCGGCGTGCAGACTTGCGGGGCGCCAACGGATTTGATGTGACCTGCCGCGAGCCTTTGTGTTTCGACGTCCTGGGCGCGGTCTCGAAGCCGGCGACCAGTTCGCCGCTGGCCTGTCCGTTCGCCGCCAGGGCGAGGTAGTAGACCTTCACGATGGTGGCCACGTTGGCTGCTGCCGCCGCGCCCAACGGTTTTTGCTTCGGTGCTCGCCACGGCACGCCGTAGACACCATCCGCTGCGCCGGTGAGCCCATTCATATAGCGGCGCAGGTCATCCAGCGTCACCGCGGTGGTGGGCTTGCGATTCACATGAAGCCAATTCAGGTGATCAACCAGGCTGTAGGCATACGTTTCTTGGGTTGACGGGCCAAACCGGGTCAAGACATCCAGCGACGGCCGGTGCAGTTCCCCTGACGGCGTGAAAATCCAGTACGACTGCCGGCCGCCCGCGTGACCAATCCTCCGGACAGTGAATCCACCTTCGAGCAAGTCCGCACCTCCCACGTAGCAATGTGACGAACGCATTGCTACGTGGAGTTCGTGACACAGGGGAACAGGCTCGCCGCGAACGTACCGAACGTTCACGCAATAGGCAGCTAAGACCGGCCACGAGGGCGGGGCCGGGACGGTGCATGCGAACAGCCCCGCCGAGGTGCCCGCCCGCATGGAAGCGCTCGCCGCGGTCGGCGGGTTGGACCGCGCCGCACTGCATTCGCAACTGGCGGCCGCGTGCCAGGTGGTGCTGCACACCGCGCGGACCCGCGACGGGCACCGGCACCTGAGTGAGGTCGCGGTGCTGCGCCGGGCCACGGACGGGACCGTCACGGTCGTGACCGCCTGGCACGTCGACCGGGGAGCCGGTCCGGGCATGCCCGCGCTGAGCGAGCTGCTGGCTGCACGGGGCCGGTCGTGAGTGCCGCGCTGCTGTTGGCGCTGGCTGTGCTGGTCGCGCCCGGCCCGTGTGGGCCAACGCGGTTGGGACATCGAAAACGCTTGGCGGGAGCGGGTTCTCGCAGTGGACCGCGGTTGCTCTGGTCGGTGGCGGCCGTGCTCGCCGTCGTGGCGCTCGTCGTCCTGTCGCTGCCGGTGCTGCTGGCCGGGGCGGCGGTGGTCGGGACCGCCGGGCTCCGGTGGCGGCGCTCGCGGCAGGCGGCGCAGCGTGCCGAGGAAGCACAGACCCTGCAGGGTGCACTCGGCATTCTGGTCGGCGAATTGCGGGCCGGGGCGCATCCGGTCGCGGCGTTCGATGCCGCGGCCCATGAAGTGGACGGGCCCGTCGCGGTGGCGTTGGGGGAGGTCGCGGCGCGGGCGCGGCTGGGGGCCGACGTCTCGGCCGGTCTGCGCGCCGTCGCGGCATCGTCGGCGCTGCCGGCCCATTGGCAGCGCCTCGCCGTGTACTGGCAGTTGGCGCTCGACCACGGCCTGGCCATCGCCCCGCTGATGCGCGCCGCTGAGCGTGACGTCGTTGCACGTGAACGCTTCACGTCGCGGATCCGGGCGGGCATGGCAGGTGCGCGAACGACGGCAGCCGTGCTGTCGGGGCTGCCCGCACTCGGAATTGTGTTGGGGCAGTTGATCGGTGCGCACCCCGTGCGCTTCCTGCTGGGCGAGGGCGCGGCCGTGCTGGCGGTCGGTGTGGTGCTGTGCTGCCTCGGGTTGCTGTGGTCGGACCGGATCATCACGCGGGCGCAGCGATGAGCGCGATGCCGGTTCTCCTGCTCGCCGTGGCGATTCTGCTGATCCCCGGGCCGGCGGTGCACCGAATCCGGCCCCGCCCGCCGGACCGGCCCTCGCCGTCCGCGGCGCCCGACGACCCATTGGCGGTGCCGTCGAGCTTGGACGTGCTGGCAGCCTGCCTTTCGGCAGGCATGGCGACCGGTGCGGCGGCCGGGGCGGCGGTCGCGTCGGCGCCGGCTGGTCTGGCAGCTGTGCTGCGTCGCGCGGCCGAACTCCTGGCCCTGGGTGCCGGCCCGGCGACGGCCTGGGCCGAGCCGGCGCGCGGTACGGACCCGCACGTGATCGCACTGCTGCGGCTGGCGCGGCGGTCAGCGGCGTCGGGCGCCGCGATGGCGCAGGGCGTCGCCGAACTGGCCGAGCAGGCCAGGGCCGACGCCGGGGACGCGGCGGACGCGGCCGCCGAGCGGGCCAATGTGTTGATCGCCGGTCCGCTCGGGCTCTGCTATCTGCCGGCATTCGTCTGTCTCGGCATCGTGCCGGTGGTCGCCGGGCTGGCCGGTGACGTGTTCCGGTCCGGGGTGTTCTGATCGCAACAAGGGATCGCAACAAGGGGAGGAAAAACCATGAAGATGACCAGCTTTCGCGCGCTCGAGGCGCGGGCGACCATGCTGCTCACCGATGAGAGCGGAATGTCGACCGTCGAATATGCCATCGGCACGGTGGCGGCCGCGGCGTTCGGCGCGATCCTCTACACGGTGGTCACGGGGGACTCGATTGTCAGCGCACTGACCAACATCATCGCCCGTGCCCTCACCACCAAGTGATGACCGGGGTGGCGTCACGGTCGAGGCGGCGTTCTCGGTTGCCGCACTCATCACGGTCGCGGTGCTCGGTATCGGCGGGCTCGCCGCGGTCTCGGCTCAGGTGCGTTGCATCGACGCGGCCCGGGAAGCGGCCCGGCTCGCGGCCCGCGGCGACGAGCGGGCAGCCGTCGACACGGCCCAGCGCACCGGCCCCGACGGGGCCTCGGTCGAGGTGCGGCGCGACGGTGGGCGAATCATCGCGCGGGTCCGCGTCCCCGCACCGCTGCTGCCCGGCGTCACCGTGGGGGCCGAGGCCGTCGCAGTACCCGAACCTGGCGCGTGACGAACGCGGCTCGGCGACGGTGTTCGCGGTCGCGCTCATCGTGGTGCTGATCGGGCTCATGACCGGGGCGGCCGCGGTCGGTGCCGCGGTGATCGGCCGGCATCGCGCCCAGTCAGCGGCCGACCTGGCCGCACTCGCCGCCGCGGGCGCACTGGCTGCCGGACCCGGCCAATCCTGTGGCCGGGCGGCCGCGGTCGCCGAAGCCATGGGCAGCCGGGTTGGGCACTGCGCGGTGCAGCGGCTGGATGTGGTGGTCGACGTGGAGGTGCCGGTGCGATTCGGTCGCTGGCACCTCGGCGACGCGCACGGCCGGGCCCGCGCCGGGCCAGGCTGACGGCAGCGCGGTGGCCACAACGATCAGGAGGACGCAGAAGAACAGATCACCCCACCCGGGCCGATCGGTCGTTGTGTCACTTGCCATGTCACTACCGTAGAATCTCAACTATGGTTGAGATCAAGCGCATGGGTCCGACCGACCTCCTGACCATCGGGGAGATCGTCAAGCGGACAGGAGTCTCCGCGTCCGCGTTGCACTTCTACGAGCGAAAAGGGCTGATCCACCCCGAGCGCACGTCGGGCGGGACGCGGTTGTACCCACGTCACCTCGAGCGTCGCATCGCCGTCATCCAGGTGGCGAAGCGGCTCGGCATTCCGCTCAGTGAGGTGGCCGAGCACTTTCAGACGCTGCCCGACGACCGGATGCCGTCACTGCGCGACTGGACCAGGCTCAACAAGCGCTGGCGGGCGCAACTGCGTGAACGGCAGCTCGAACTGGAGCGGCTGCAGTCGGAGATGGACCAGTGCATCGGGTGCGGGTGTATCTCGCTCAACCACTGTCTGGTCATCAACCCCGGCGACACGCTCGCCGCCGAAGGTCCGGGAGCGCGGCGCCTGTTGCCGTTCGACGGGGCGAATCCGGCTGGCGCCGAATAGGACTCGTCTGGGTCAGGATTCCGGCAGGTCGTCGTTCAGCCGGTCCCCGGCCGCCACCAGCTCACCGTAGGTGGGCAGCCGCAGGGACAGCAGGCCGGCGAAGGTGTCGTCGGCGACCTGGAGCCGGTGTGCGGTGACGTGAATCGGCACCCACCCGCCGTCGTTGGCGCGTAGCCGGAGCACGCGTGACGTCGGTCCGCTGCCGAATTCGACCGTCATGACGGCCATCTCGGCGATCTCGTTGGGGTGCACCACGGTTTCGGACGTCGCGTCGGCGCTCCAGTCGAAGAGCGGACAGGGCTCGTCGACCCAATTGATGAGCTTCCAGGTGTTCAGGTCCACCAGGGCCCGGTACACGCCCGGGACGGCCGGGCCGCCCGCGAGTTGCTGAGCCCGGTCGAGCGGATCGGCCGCCGACGTGTCGCGCACGCCGCGCCAGTTCATGGCCCGGCAGATCAGCCGATCCTGATCGTCCTCGTCGGGCTCGTTCAGCACCCGTGCGGCGAATCCGACGCTAATGGGCCGGCCCCGGAAATCGGTCATTTCCCAAGTGCTGGTGAAGGTTTGGCCGGGTTCGGGTTTGAGCACGGCCGAGATGACCCGCGCCTCGTTCGGGTTGAGCTTGCGGGTCTGCAGGTCGTCGGCGAACGCCCGGCCGTGCGTGGCCTCGGCCGCCGGGTTGAGACCGCTGTTGGCCAGCGACTCCATGGTGTCGGTCGCGATGCCGTTGGTCAGGTCCCACTTCAGCGGGCCGGGGATCATCCGGTCCGGTGGGTCGGCATCGGGAGCGCCGACCCAGACGTGGACGCCATGTATGCGGCCGTCGGTCATCTGCACCACTTCGGTCCGGATCACCCGGTCGCTCTTGGGCGTGATGCTCGTCAGTGGCAGACCGGCGCGCACGGTTTCCCCGATCGCCGACTGGATGGCCATCAGACTCGCGTTGCGCCGCAGGAAAGTGCTGATGGGAACCATGTCCTGGGTTTGCTGCCCTAACGCGACGACGGCAGGTTCGGCGCCGAGGGTCTCGACGAGGAGCCAGTCGTCCGTCATGGTCGTAGTTTATCCGTTTCGGCGCTCTTTGCTCTGTCCGGTGTCGGCCCGCCGCCTACCTGCCGTGGGCCGCCAAAGTGTCCACTACCAGGCGAAGTACCTGGACAGCACCGGCTTTGTCCAGGGGATCGTTCGCGTTGCCGCACTTGGGCGATTGCACACAGGAGGGGCAACCGTGACGGCACTCACATGCTGCGATCGCCGCGGCCGTCGCGGCCCACCAGGTGGACAGCTGCCGGAACCCGCGGTCGGCGAACCCGGCGCCGCCCGGATAGCCGTCGTACACGAAAATCGTTGGCAGACCGGACAAGTCGCCGGGAGCGGGGCCGGCTGCGGTCGACACCCCACCGATGTCGCCCCGGTCGCAGCTGGCCACCAGTGGCAGCAGACCTATCGCGGCATGCTCGGCGGCGTGCAGTGCACCGGGTACGCGCAGTGGATCAATCCCCTTGTCCAGCAATATCTCCGGGGTCATGGTGCACATGACCGCCATGGTGTCCAGCGTGCGCGTGGGCATGTCCAGGTCGACGAAATCGAGCACGGTGCCGTCCATGGCCCGGCGCAGGAAGCCCACGACGGTGTTGGACACCGAAACCGGGACCAGACCGATGGCGACGGGCCCGAACCGGTGGATCTCTCCGGTACCGCGCACGCTGATATCGGTGACCTCCCGGGCCGACGTGGTGTACCCGGGATCCTCGGCGTGCACGAAGGCGACGCCGGCCTCGAAATCGAGAGCGTCGACCAGGAACGTCTCACCCTGGTGCAGGTGGACGGCGCCCGGATGCACCGACGCGGGCGCCTGCCCGGCACCGGTGCTGCCCAGCATGCGTCCGGTTCCGGACTCCAGGATGGCGATCTGCCCGCCGGACGAGCCCCGGATGTCCACCGCGGGATGCGGATCCACGCCGGGCGCCGGGAAGTAGCCGGCGGGACGCTTGCGCAGCAGGCCGTCGTCGACGAGGGATTCGGCCACCGCTTCGGCGTCCCACATCCGCACCTCGGCCGGGGTAAGTGGGAGTTCGGTTGCCGCGCACAGTAATTGCGGTGACAGCACGAAGGGGTTGGCGGGATCGATGACGATCCGTTCGATGGGCTTGTCCAGCAGCGCGGCGGGATGGTGCACCAGATAGGTGTCGAGGGGGTCGTCGCGCGCGATCAGCACGATCAGCGCACTCTGACCGCGCCGTCCGGCCCGGCCGGCCTGCTGCCAGAAGGACGCCACGGTGCCGGGGAACCCGGCCAGCACCACCGCGTCCAGTCCGGCGATGTCGACGCCGAGTTCCAGGGCGTTCGTGGTCGCCAGGCCGCGCAATTCGCCTTCCGTGAGTGCATGTTCCAGCGCCCGGCGGTCCTCGGCGAGGTACCCCGCGCGGTACGACGCCACCAGCGGGGCCAGGTCGGGTGCGACGTTCTCCAGCCGGGCCCGCGCGCCCAGCGCCGTCAACTCGGCGCCGATGCGCGAGCGGACGAAGGTCAGGGTGCGGGCGCCCTCGGCGATCAGGTCGGCCATCACGCGCGAGGCCTCGGTGCCCGCGGCCCGGCGCACCGGGGCGCCGTTCTCGCCGATCAGATCGGTGAGCAGCGCGGGCTCCCACAGCGCCACCGTGCGGCCGCCGTGCGGCGACCCGTCCTCGGTGATGGCGGTGACGGTCTGGCCGAGCAACTCGGACGCCGTCTGTGCCGGCGCGGCCGTGGTGGCGCTGGCGAACACCACCGTGGGTGCGGACCCGTACCGGTCGCACAGCCGTAGCAGCCGGCGCAGCACCATCGCCACGTTGGAACCGAAAATGCCGCGGTAGTAGTGGCATTCGTCGATCACCACGTACTTGAGTTGCCGCAGGAACACCGCCCACCGGGAGTGGTTGCGCAGCAGGGACAGGTGCACCATGTCGGGATTCGAGAAGATCCACCGGGACCGCTCCCTGGCGAATTGCCTTGCCTCGGTTGAGCTGTCGCCGTCGTAGGCAGACGGTGCGGTGTTGTTGAGGCCGGGAATCGTGGCGCACAGCGACTGCGCGGCCCGCAGCTGGTCGTGGCCCAGCGCCTTGGTGGGGGACAGGTACAGGGCGCGGGCGTGCGCATCGGTTTGCAACGCATGCAGGATCGGCAGTTGGTAGGCCAGGGATTTACCGGACGCCGTGCCCGTCGCGATCACCACATGCCGCCCGGCATGCGCCAACTCGGCCGCGGCCACCTGGTGCGACCACGGCTGTGCCACACCACGATCGGTGAAGGCCTGCGCCACCTCGGCGCCAACCCAAGTGGGCCACGGCATTCGGCGCGCCTGTCGTGGCGGCAGGTCGGCGACGTGCCGCAGCGGCTGCTCGCCGGCCGGGGTGCCATCGAGAGCCGAGGCCAGCAGCTCGCGCCCGAAGTTCGACTCTCCCTGCGTCACAAGATGAATTGTTAACCACAGATCGCCGTGTGACTGTCGCGACAGCGTCCGGCATGGTTGACTGATCTTGGTCGCAGCTTCTGTGTTCGTGTGTCCGCACCCGGGAACGTCGCCTGCGTTCCCGGTACGCCGGAAGACTCGGTGGACCGCACCCGCAGTAACAGAAGGAAATGAAGGACAAATGCCACAGGGGACTGTGAAGTGGTTCAACCCGGAGAAGGGTTACGGCTTCATTGAGCAGGAAGGCGGCGGAGGCGACGTCTTCGTCCACTACAAGCAGATTCAATCCAACGGGTTCCGCACCCTTGAGGAGAATCAGAAGGTCGACTTCGAGATCGAGCAGAGCCCCAAGGGTCCGCAGGCTCTGAACGTCCGCACCGTCTGAGGTTCACAGACTCCGTCGAACGCCCCCGCATCGTCAGCGACGAAGTGGGGGCGTTTCGCATCGCCGGGTAGGTCGCGCCCGGCCTCCCTGCCTTTTGGTGTGAGCTGGCCTACTGTCGGCAGGGTGAGTCAGCTGTCCTTCTTCTCGGCCGAGTCGGTGCCGCCTGCGGTCGCCGACCTGACCGGGTTGCTCGCCGCGCCGGGACAGGTGGTGATGGCTGGGGAAGCCAGAGTCCGGCTCTCCGTCGTCGTCGACGCGTTGTGGCGGGCCGAGGCGCTGGCCGAGATGATCGCCGAGGCGGGCCTGAAGCCCGAGATCACCCACACCGACGAGAAGACGCCGCTGGTGCGCACCGAGGCCGACGCCCGGCTGGCCCGGATGGCGCAGGACTGGACGCGCGGTGCGGTCAAAACCGTGCCCGACGGGTGGTTGCCGGGCCCCCGGGAGCTGCGCGCGTGGGTGCTGGCCGCGGGTACCGCGGAACCGAACGGCTACCTGTTGGGTTTGGATCCGCACGCACCGGATACCCATTCGACGTTGGCGTCGGCACTTATGCGAGTCGGTATCGCGCCGACCCTGATCGGGACGCGGGGTCACCATCCGGCCCTGCGGATCAGCGGCCGTCGGAGGTTGTTGCGCCTGGTAGAGAACGTGGGCGAGCCGCCCGGGTTCACGGAGGCGTTTCTCCAATGGCCCCGGATTTAGGGGATGCAGCCCGTATATTTTGGCCGCATCCGGTTTGCGTAGGCTCGCGCGGAGTGTCAAATTGTGACTTGCCTTGGAACCGGATGACCGTTAGGCATTCATTCGGTGTCCTAGTGCCGACCAAGAAGTGGAGCGTATAGATACGGTGGCTGACCTCGATGGTGCCGGTAGCGGCAGCCGGGTCCGGCGACTCGTCATAGTCGAGTCGCCTACCAAGGCGCGCAAGATTGCCGGTTACCTCGGCTCCAACTATGTCGTCGAATCGTCGCGCGGACACATTCGCGACCTCCCGCGCAACGCCGCGGACGTGCCGGCCAAATATAAAGGTGAGCCCTGGGCGCGCCTCGGCGTGAACGTCGACGACAACTTCGAGCCGCTCTACATCGTCAGCCCCGACAAGAAGGCCACGGTCACCGAGCTCAAGGACCTGCTCAAGGGTGTCGACGAGCTCTACCTCGCGACGGACGGTGACCGCGAGGGGGAGGCCATCGCGTGGCACCTGCTCGAGACGCTCAAGCCCAAGGTGCCGGTCCGGCGCATGGTGTTCCATGAGATCACCGAGCCCGCCATCCTGGCCGCCGCCGAGAACCCGCGCGACCTGGACATCGCCCTGGTCGACGCGCAGGAGACCCGTCGTATCCTCGACCGGCTCTACGGCTACGAGGTCAGTCCCGTGCTGTGGAAGAAGGTCGCGCCGAAGCTGTCGGCCGGCCGTGTGCAGTCGGTCGCGACCCGGATCATCGTGCAGCGCGAGCGGGAACGTATGGCGTTCCGCAGCGCCGGCTACTGGGACGTCACGGCGGAACTGGACGCCAGCGTCTCCGACCCCGAGGCGTCCCCGCCCAAGTTCACCGCCAAGCTCAACACCGTCGACGGCCGGCGCGTCGCCACGGGCCGCGATTTCGACTCGCTCGGCGCGGTCAAGAAGCCCGACGAGGTGCTGGTGCTCGACGAGGCCGCGGCGGGCGCCCTGGCCGCCGGACTGCGCGGCGAGTCGCTGACCGTCAGCTCGGTGGAGCAGAAGCCGTACACGCGCAAGCCCTACGCCCCGTTCATGACCTCGACGCTGCAGCAGGAAGCCGGCCGCAAGCTGCGGTTCTCCTCCGAGCGCACCATGAGCATCGCGCAGCGGCTGTACGAGAACGGCTACATCACCTACATGCGTACCGACTCCACGACGTTGTCGGAGTCGGCGATCAACGCCGCGCGCACCCAGGCCGGGCAGCTGTACGGCCCCGAGTACGTGCATCCGACGCCGCGGCAGTACACCCGCAAGGTCAAGAACGCCCAAGAGGCACACGAGGCCATCCGGCCCGCCGGTGACGTGTTCCAGACGCCGGGCCAGTTGCACGGCGCCCTGGACACCGACGAGTTCCGGCTGTACGAGCTGATCTGGCAGCGCACCGTCGCCTCACAGATGGCCGACGCCCGCGGCACGACGCTTTCTCTCCGTATTTCCGGCCAGGCCCGCACGGGCGAACAGGTGGTGTTCAGCGCTTCCGGCCGCACCATCACCTTCGCCGGCTTCCTCAAGGCCTACGTCGAGAGCCTCGACGAACAGGCCGGGGGCGAGGCCGACGACGCCGAGAGCCGCCTGCCCAATCTGACCCAGGGTCAGCGCGTGGATGCCGCCGAGCTCACCGCCGACGGGCACACCACCAATCCGCCGGCCCGGTACACCGAGGCCTCGCTGATCAAGGCGCTGGAAGACCTGGGCATCGGTCGCCCGTCGACGTACTCGTCGATCATCAAGACCATCCAGGACCGCGGCTATATCTATAAGAAGGGCAGCGCCCTGGTGCCGGCCTGGGTGGCGTTCGCGGTCGTCGGGCTGCTCGAGCAGCACTTCGGGCGCCTGGTCGACTACGACTTCACCGCCGCCATGGAGGACGAACTCGACGAGATCGCCGCCGGCAACGAGCAGCGCACCAACTGGCTGACCAACTTCTACTTCGGCGGCGACCACGGCGTCGAGGGCTCGGTGGCCCGCGAGGGTGGCCTGAAGAAGCTCGTCGGCGTCAACCTCGAAGGCATCGACGCGCGAGAAGTCAACTCCATCAAGCTGTTCGACGACGCCGAAGGCCGAGCCATCAACGTCCGCGTCGGTCGCAACGGGCCGTACCTCGAGCGCATGATCGCCGATGAGGAGAACCCCGGTGAGCTGAAACCGCAGCGCGCCAACCTCAATGACGATCTGACGCCCGACGAGCTGACCCTCGAGCTGGCCGAAAAGCTCTTCGCCACACCGCAAGAGGGCCGGGTGCTCGGTGTCGACCCGGAGACCGGGCACGAGATCGTCGCCAAGGACGGGCGTTACGGCCCGTACGTCACCGAGGTGCTGCCGGCGCCGCCGGAGGAGCCGGATGCCGGCACCGGTGCGAAGAAGACCAAGAAGCCCGTCGGCCCCAAGCCGCGGACCGGATCTCTGTTGCGCTCAATGGATCTGGAGACCGTCACGCTCGAGGACGCGCTGAAGCTGCTGTCGTTGCCTCGCGTCGTCGGTGTCGATCCGGAGAGCAACGAGGAGATCACCGCGCAGAACGGCCGCTACGGCCCATACCTCAAGCGCGGCAGCGATTCTCGCTCACTGGCCACCGAAGAGCAGATGTTCACCGTCACGCTCGAAGAGGCGCTGAAGATCTACGCCGAGCCGAAACGCCGTGGGCGCCAGGGCGCTGCCACGCCGCCGCTGCGTGAGCTGGGCACCGATCCGGTGTCGGGCAAGCCGATGGTCATCAAGGACGGCCGCTTCGGTCCGTACGTCACCGACGGTGAGACCAACGCCAGCCTGCGCAAGGGCGACGACGTCATGTCGATCACCGACGAGCGGGCCTCGGAGTTGTTGTCGGACAGGCGCGCTCGTGGTCCGGTGAAGAAGGCGGCGAAGAAGACCGCTGCCAAGAAGACGGCGGCGAAGAAGACGGCCGCCAAGAAGGCGCCGGCGAAGAAGGCCGCCGCGAAGAAGGCCTAGGCACATTTGCCGGACTTCTCAACGCAGCTCGTACCTCGCTGCTTGATCGGCGTCCGGCCTAGCTGGCGGCTTCGGTTTCGGGAGCCGGCCGCGGCGACGCCAGCGACAGCGGCCGCGCCAGCTGTGTGGGCGCGGACCGGCCGCGCAGCTCGACGGTCTCGCCGACGTCCCAGCACAGTGCCTCGGCGTCCAGCGCACCGCTGACCGCGATCGCCGATGCCAACACGTGGCCCTCTTCGAGCTTGGCGAGCTCGGTCAGGCGGGCGGCCTCGTTCACCGGGTCGCCGATCACGGTGTACTCGAAGCGGGCCAGCGCGCCGATGTGGCCGGCGATGGCGCGGCCCGCCGATACGCCGATACCGAACTCCGTGGTGCCCAGCACCGTCACCAGTTCGTCGTGCAGATCACGGGACGCGGCCAGCGCGGCACCGGAGGCGTCCGGGTGCTCGATGGGGGCGCCGAAGATGGCCAGCGCCGCGTCACCCTGGAACTTGTTGACGAACCCGCCGTGCCGGTTCACGGTGTCGACGATGATCCGGAAGAACTCGTTGAGGATCGACACCACCTCGGCGGCGGGCCGCGTCGACGCCAGCTGCGTCGACCCGATCAGGTCGATGAACAGCACCGCGACGTCGCGTTCCTGGCCGCCCAGCTCGGTGCCGCGCTCCAGGGCGCGGCGCGCGACGTCCTCGCCGACGTAGCGGCCGAACAGGTCGCGCAGGCGCTGCCGCTCGGACAGGTCGCGCACCATGTCGTTGAACCAGGCCTGCAGCAGGCCCAGCTCGCTGGCGTCGTAGATCTGCATGTGCGCGTTGTAGTTACCGCGCTGCACCTCACCCAGGGCCCAGCGCAGCTGGCGCAGCGGGTCGGCGATGGACATGGCGACCAGGACGTTGCCGGCCAGGCCGACGGCCAGCGCGGTGATCGCCAGCAGCAGGATGGGGGTGTTGAGCTGGTCGTTCTGGGCGATGAAGGTCGTGTACTGGCCGGCCAGCCGGGCCACGATGATGGCCAGCAGCGGCACGCCCGTCGACAGCACCCAGGTCAGGACCTGGCGCTGGATGACGCCGGGGGCCCGGAAGTTCTCGGGCACGCCGTCGCGCAGCGCCGCGACCGCGACGGGGCGCAGCACGCGCTCGGACTGCAGGTAGCCGATGATCGCGGTGGCGGTGGCGCCGAGCGCGCTGGCCACGGCGACGAACGGCGCCGAGCGGCTCGCCACCGGCCAGCTGGCGATGATGAACACCACCGAGCCGAGGAACCAGTTCCCGACGCTGATCAGCGTCCGGTAGTACGGCATCTTGAGCGCCCGGGTGCGGGCCAGCTCGGTGAATGCGGGGTCGTCGGCGTCGCCGTGCAGCGTGTCGCGCCGTTGCCAGCGGATCACGGGGATCAGCAGCCGCAGACTCAGCCAGGCCGCCACCACGAACGAGACGAACAGGACGGCCAGGAACACCGCCAGGTTCACCGCCGGCAGGTCCTGCAGCTGGATGCGATCTTCGGCCGGCAGACCGAACCGCAGGAAGCCCAGAACGAACAGGGCGCCGATGATGTCGGCCTGCAGCAGGCTCAGCGTGAACACCGGCCACGGGGTGCGCGCCACCCATCGGACGAACCCCCTGATTCGCCCGATGCGCTCTACATCGGTGGCCACCCGCTAACCGTATCCGGCCAGGGCGACGGATATTGCCGCTGCGCGCAGGTTCGTGTCGTCCGCGCCGGTTACTGTGGGGCGCGATGAGCGGAGTTTTCTCGCGTTTGGTCGGCCAGGATGCCGTGGAAGCCGAGTTGGTGGCCGCAGCGCGGGCGGCCCGGGGTGATTCGGCTCACAGCGGGCTCACAACCGGCAGCATGACGCATGCGTGGTTGATCACGGGGCCGCCCGGTTCGGGCCGGTCCATCGCCGCGGTGTGCTTTGCTGCGGCGCTGCAGTGCACCGCGGAGGCCGATGCGGGCGGCCCGGGCTGCGGGTCCTGCCGGGCCTGCACGACGACCATGGCGGGCACGCACGCCGACGTGCGGCGCGTGATTCCCGAGGGGCTGTCCATCGGCGTCGATGAGATGCGCGCCATCGTGCAAACCGCATCACGGCGGCCCGGGACGGGTCGCTGGCAGATCGTGGTGGTCGAGGACGCCGACCGGCTCACGGAGGGCGCCGCCAACGCGCTGCTGAAGGTCGTCGAGGAGCCGCCGCCGTCGACGGTGTTCCTGCTGTGCGCGCCGTCGGTCGATCCCGAGGACATCGCGGTGACGCTGCGGTCGCGGTGCCGGCACGTGGCGTTGACGACGCCGCGGGCCGACGCCATCGCGCAGGTACTCATGGACAACGACGGGCTGTCCGAGGCCGACGCGCGCTGGGCGGCGTCGGTCAGCGGGGGACACGTCGGCCGGGCGCGCCGCCTTGCGACCGATCCGGACGCGCGATCACGCCGGGAGCGGGCCCTGGGCCTCGCCCGCGATGCCGCGACGCCGGCGCGCGCGTACGCGGCCGTGGAGGAGCTGGTCGCGGCCGCCGAGACCGAGGCCGTCGCGTTGACGGCCGGCCGCAACGAGGCCGAGACCGAGGAGCTCAAGACCGCGCTGGGCGCCGGTGGTACCGGTAAGGGCGCGGCGGGGGCACTGCGGGGCGCCGCGGGCGCTCTGAAGGACCTCGAGAAGCGGCAGAAGTCGCGGCAGACCCGGGCGTCGCGCGACGCGCTGGACCGCGCGCTGATCGACCTGGCCACCTATTTCCGTGATGCGCTGCTGGTGTCGTCGGGCGCGACGGGCGTGGCCGCCGCCAACCATCCGGACATGAGTGACAAGGCCGCCGCGATGGCCGCTCACGTGCCCGCCGACCAGCTGCTGCGGTGCATCGAGGCGGTGCTGGCCTGCCGCGAGGCACTGGCCACCAACGTCAAGCCGAAGTTCGCCGTCGACGCCATGGTGGCGACCATGGGTCAGGCTCTGCGGGCCGGACAACGGAACTGACTTTGGTTGCGCCGGACGCGTCCCGTAGACTCGTCCCGCCCCGCCTCGGTGGGGCGCGCCACCCTAGCTCAGTCGGTAGAGCAATTCACTCGTAATGAATAGGTCAGGGGTTCGATTCCCCTGGGTGGCTCCACAACTTTTTGCGCTACCGGCGCTGTTCGGGCTGCACGTGCGGGCCCGCGGACGGCGTCTCCGTAACCGGCGTCAACACGCTCGGGTCCAGGTTGAACTTCGGCTTGCGCATCGGGACGGCGATGCAGCCCTGAGCTTTTCCGTCGACGTACGAGCACTTCGTCTTGTCGCCGTTCTTGTCGGTCGTCGTGCAGGCCTCGTAGGAGTGCCCGCCCGCGACTTTGGATTCGTAGGTCTGGTTCGAACCCATGCAATCGCTGCCGACCGTGGCGTTGGCGCCGGGCGCGGACAGGATCGCCGGAACGGCGTACAGCGCGGCAGCACTCAGCAGGGCGGCCAATGTCGGCTTGATCATCGAGTTCGTGTTCATTGCTGGATTCCTTTTCGGGGTGGTGGACGACGGGGGTCAGGAGCGATCGACCTGAACCGGGACGAGGTCACCGGTCGGGATGTGGGGGCCTTTCACAGCCGTCCGCGGCACGGTGATGCAGCCCTGCGGTTTGTGATTGATTTCGGAGCACTGGGTTTTGACGCCGTCCGAGTTGGTCGTGGTGCAGCTCGCGACGATCGACCCGTCCGACCGCGTCCCGAGGGCGAAGGTGCCGTTGCCTTTTGTGCAGCGCTCGGCCAGGGAATCTGCGCTTGCGATGGGCGTCGTCAGCGCCAGCGGGGCCACGTACAGCGCAGCCGTGCCGATGAGCGCGGCCAGTGCGATGCGCTTGCCGTTTGCGGTCCCGGTGGTGGTGGTCATGGGAGTTCTCCTTTTCCTGTGGTCACAGGCCCTTGTGGACTTGCTGACACAGGTAGGAGTGGGCACCGTCCCGGAAGGGGACAGTTTTTTGCGCGGCTATTTGGGCGCCAGGAATCCCACCGGCCCGGAGGCGACGCACACCGACAGCGCCGACGTGTTGGCCTTCACCTGGATCGCGGCCCCGGCGCCGGGTAGCCGGACGAACACCCGGTTCAGGCCGGGGTGTACCGGCACCCGGGCCTCGCGGCCCTCGGGCAGGGACATGGTCAGGGACCCGTCGCTGTTGGCGAGGTAGTTGATCTCGGCGGTCCAGTCGGCCGGCAGCAGCGGGCCGTCGAGCGGCATGGTGACCGGCGCGTCGGTCTGCACCAGGTAGCCGCAGTTCGGTGCCGGTCCCGGGGCGATCGTGCGGGTCCAGGTCACCTGGGCCGGTACCAGCTGGCCGGTCGCGGTGAACATCTGTAAAGAGGTTGTGCTGGAAGCGAATTCGGGGCGGTCGCGCAGCAAGGCGAACATGTGGCTGGCCAGGTTCTGCGGCCATGCCACGCGTTGCAGCACCAGGGGATCGACCTCCTGGTCCAGCAGTGGCACGCCGCGGGGCGCATGGCCCAGCGCTGCCTCGGCGTTGACGAGGTAGGCGCGCGTCGGGTTGTCGCGCCAGCTGGGCAGGAACGTCGCCCACGAGTACAGGCTGCTGGCCACGAATGCTGTTGCGGCACAAGCGACAACGACGCGGCGCCGCGGGGAGTCGTCGAACCGCGTACTCCGGTTGGGTGCGCAGAACGCGACGGCGGCCAGCAGCGCCAGCACCACGACGAGATCGGACAGATAACGCAGCGTCTGTGCCAGCTCGAGGGCGGTGAACTTCGACGACCGCATCAGATAGATCGGTACCTGGCACGCCACCACGTAGCCCACGGCCGCCAGCCACACCGGGCCCAGTCGCCGCTTCCGCAGCAGCGACACCGCAACCACGGCGGCGAGAACCAGCCAGCCGAGGACCATTACTACCGGGCCGGGCGTCGCCCACGGGGACGCCGGCGCCCAGCGCTGCCAGTCCCACGGCCCGCCGGCCAGCGTCGGCACCAGCCCGTGCGTGACGGACCGGGCCAGCAGCTCCCACGTCATCGCCAGGTCCAGCGTCCAGCGCTTCTGGTTGACCACCAGCAGGTAGACGCCGACCCAGCCGATCGTGATGGTCAGCAGCCCCAGCCACAGCCGCAGGCCGGCGCGCCACACCGTCTTCAGCGAGCCGGCCCCCGTCACGTACATCAACAGCCAGCACACCCCGAACGCGGTGAACGGGATCACCGCGGACTTCTCGAAGAACAGCAGCCCGCCCAGGTAGGCCAGGCAGCCGCTCCACACATACCGCGGATTTCCGGTGCGGACCAGCAGGATGGCGTCGGCGCAGACCCAGGCCATGGCCGCCGCCATCGGTAGCGCGTTGAGCCCCGCCGACCACCAGGCGAACGCCGGCACCCCCAGCGGCGTGAACAGTGCGAACGTCAGCGGCACCAGCAGCACCGGCCGCCACCCGAGGATGACGCGCAGGGCGCGCACCAGCGCCACGGACGCGACGAGTTGCAGCACCACCAGGCTCACGGCCGGCCAGAACCACGTCAGCGGCGCCAGTCGCGTCAGCACCCCGGCGAGCAGGAATCCGGCGGGCATGACGTGCCCGTCGTGGTCATTGAAGAGGAAGTCCGGCGACAGCAGGGAATGGGTGCCGGCCTGGCCGATCAGGATCAGGTCGTCCCAGTAGAAGTAGCCGCCGAATGCGAGGACCGCCCGCAGTATCAGCTGCAGCGCCACCAGCGCGGCGGCGGTTCGGGCGACCCAGTTCACTCTTGTCGACTGTACGGGGCGTCACGCAGCAACCGTCGGTATGGTTGCGCCGTGCGAACACTTGTCACTGGTGCTGCCGGGTTCATCGGATCGACGCTCGTCGACCGGCTCCTGTCCGAAGGACACGACGTCGTCGGGCTCGACGACTTGAGCAGCGGCAAGGTCGACAACCTCGCCCAGGCCGAGCAGAACGAGCGATTCGAGTTCGTGAAGGCCGACATCGTCGACGCCGATCTGCACGCCATCGTGGCCGAAGAGCAGCCCGAGGTGATCTTCCACCTGGCCGCGCAGATCTCCGTCGCACGGTCGGTGACCGACTCGCCGTTCGACGCCGGGGTCAACGTCGTCGGCACCGTGCGGCTGGCCGAGGCGGCGCGCAGCAACGGCGTGCGCAAGGTCGTCCACACCTCGTCGGGCGGGTCGATCTACGGCGTCCCGCCGGGCTACCCGACCAACGAGGACATGCCGGTCGATCCGTCGTCCCCGTACGCGGCCAGCAAGGTGTGCGGCGAGGTCTACCTCAACATGTTCCGCAACCTGTACGGGCTGGACTGCTCGCACATCGCGCCCGCCAACGTCTACGGCCCGCGCCAGGACCCGCACGGTGAAGCCGGCGTGGTCGCGATCTTCAGCCAGGCGCTGCTGGCCGGGCGGCCCACCAAGATCTTCGGTGACGGCACCGACACCCGCGACTACGTCTTCGTCGACGACGTCGTGGACGCCTTCGTCCGCGCCGGCGGGGAAGCCGGCGGCGGGCAGCGGTTCAACGTCGGTACCGGGGTCGAGACGTCGGTGGCGCAGCTGCATACCGCGATCGCCGCGGCCGTCGGCGTGCCGGACGCTCCTGAGTTCCACCCGCCGCGCCTGGGTGACCTGCGGAAATCGTGCCTGGACATCAGCCGCGCCGGTGCCGTGCTGGGGTGGAGTCCCAAGGTGGCGCTGGCCGAGGGCGTGGCCCGGACGGTGGACTTCTTCCGCCCCTGACCTGCGATTACGCAGAAAAAGATTGTAATCACTCACTTTCTGTCCTAGTCTCACGTCATGACCTACGACGTGATCGTCAAAGACGGCTTGTGGTTCGACGGCACCGGCCGCACGCCGCAACTGCGCAACCTGGGTATCCGCGACGGCGTCGTCGCGACGGTGTCGGCACAACCACTTGATGAGACGGGCTGCCCCGACGTCATCGACGCCAAGGGCAAGTGGGTGACGCCGGGCTTCATCGACGTGCACACCCACTACGACGCCGAGGTGCTCCTCGATCCGGGCCTGCGGGAGTCCGTCCGCCACGGCGTGACGACGGTGCTGCTGGGCATGTGTTCGCTGTCGACCGTCTACGCCGAGAACGACGACGCCGCCGATCTGTTCAGCCGCGTCGAGGCAGTGCCGCGCAAGTTCGTCGTCGGTGCGCTCGAGCAGAACCGGTCGTGGTCCGGTCCCGCCGAGTATGTGCAGGCGCTCGAGGCGCTGCCGCTCGGCCCGAATGTCAGCTCGCTGCTGGGTCACTCCGATCTGCGCACCTCGGTGCTGGGCCTGGACCGCGCGACGACCCCGAACGTCACCCCGACCAACGCCGAGCTCGAGACTATGGCGTCGCGGCTCGAGGCGGCCCTGGACGCCGGCATGCTCGGCATGTCCGGCATGGACGCCGCCATCGACAAGCTCGACGGTGACCGCTTCCGGTCCCGCGCCCTGCCGTCGACCTTCGCCACCTGGCGGGAGCGCCGCCGCCTGATCAAGGTGCTGCGCAAGCGCGGCCGCATCCTGCAGAGCGCGCCCAACGTCGCCAAACTGCAAGAGGCACTGAACTTCTTCCTCGAGAGCAGTGGCTGGTTCGGCCGTCGCCGCGGCGTGCGGATGAGCCTCTTGGTGGCCGCCGACGCCAAGTCGTCGCCCGGCGCGGTGTACCTGCTGGGCCCGGTGACCCGCCTGGCCAACAAGGTCCTGAACTCGAAGGTCCGCTTCCAGCACCTGCCGGTGCCGTTCGAATTGTATTCGGACGGAATCGATCTCCCGGTTTTCGAGGAGTTCGGTGCGGGCACCGCGGCGCTGCATCTGCGTGACCAGCTGGAGCGCAACAAGCTGATGGCCGACCCGGAGTACCGGCGCCGGTTCCGGAAGTCGTTCGACAAGAAGGTGCTGGGCCCGACCCTGTGGCACCGCGACTTCCACGACTCGACCATCGTCGAATGCCCCGATAAGTCGTTGATCGGCAAGAGCTTTGGCCAGATCGCCGACGAGCGCGGCATCCACCCGCTCGACGCCTTCCTCGACGTCCTGGTCGAGCACGGCGAACGCAACACCCGCTGGACCACCATCGTGGCCAACCACCGTCCCAAGCAGCTCGACAAGCTGGCCGTCGAACCGTCGGTGCACATGGGCTTCTCGGATGCCGGTGCGCACCTTCGGAACATGGCGTTCTACAACTACGCGCTGCGGATGCTGCGCCGCGTGCAGGACGCCGACAAGGCCGGCCGCCCGTTCATGACCACCGAGCACGCCGTGCACCGGCTCACCGGTGAGGTCGCCGACTGGTTCGGTCTCGAGGCCGGCACTCTGCGTCAGGGTGAGCGCGCCGACTTCGTGGTGATCGATCCCGCCGGCCTCGACGCCGGACTCGAGGCGTACCACGAGGATTCGGTGGAGTTCTACGGCGGCCTGAGCCGCATGGTCAACCGCAGTGACGCCGCCGTCGTGGCGACCGGTGTGGGTGGCCAGGTGGTGTTCCGCGACGGCGAATTCGTCGAGGGCTACGGGCAGACCGTGAAGTCCGGCCACTACCTGCCGGCGCGCGGAGCGAAACTGCCGGTGGCACAAGCGGTCTGACGTGGCCAGAACTCAACAGCAGCGCCGGGAGGAGACCCGGGCCCGGCTTCTCGACGCCGCGATCGCCACCATTGTCGAGGTGGGCTACGCCCGTGCCTCGGCGGCGGTGATCGCGCGTCGGGCCGAGGTCTCCGACGGCGCGCTGTTCAAGCATTTCGCCACCATGGGCGATTTCATGGCCGCCACGGCGCTGGAGGTCATGCGCCGGCAGCTGGAGCAGTTCAGTAAGCAGATCGCCGAAATCCCTTCGGACCGGCCCGCTCTGGAGGGCGCGTTGATCGCGCTGCGCGACATCAGCGGCAACGCCACCAACGCCGTGATGTACGAGCTGATGGTGGCGGCGCGCACCGACGAGAAGCTGCGGACGACGCTGCAGGGCGCGCTCGTGGAGTACGGCCGCAACATCTACGAGACCGCGCAGGAGATGCCCGGCGCCGATCAGTTGCCGCCGGAACTGCTCATGCTGATCGTCGCGGTCATGGTCAACACGTTCGACGGCGCGGCGCTGATCCGCGCCGTGCTGCCGCAGCCGGAGCTCGAGGATGGCCGCATCCAGCTGCTGGCCACGATGCTGGGGAGTCTGGGCGTTCAGACCTGACGGATCGGCGGCTCGGGGTCCGGGACCCGGGCGCCCTCCAGCGCCACCGCGCGGGCCAGTTGGGCGTAGCGCAGTTCGAGGTCCTTGAACCGCATGTAGGCGCTGATGGTCGTGAACAGGAACGCGATGACAAGCGCGTACAACAGCAGGTCGGCGCCGCGGCCGATGCCGAGCCAGTGCGCCACCACCGTGGTGTCGTTGGGGCGCAGGATGGCGTAGATGGCGCCGAGCACGAAGAACACGTAGCCGACCTTGACCCAGGCCCGGGATTGCGCGTTGCGCCGCGACGAGAACAGGTAGGCCAGCAGCAGGACCACCGCGCCGATCAGTAATGCCTTGGTCCAGATCATCGGCGCAACCTCCCGCGCAGCAACCCGTCGACGATGATGTTGACGCCGTTGACCAGCGGCTGACCCTTGGACATCGAATAGTCGGTGTACAGGATGTGCACCGGTTGTTCGGCGATCCGCCACTGGTTCTCCACGATCAGCGCGACGAATTCGCTGGCGTGGCTCATGCCGTTCATGGTCAGGTTCAGTCCGTCGGCCACCGTCTTGTTGAACACCCGCAGCCCGTTGTGCGCATCGGTCAGGTGCAGCTGGCGGCTGGACCGGCTGAGTTTGGCGACGATCGGCAGCAGCAGCCGCTTGAGCATCGGCATGCGGTCGGGCGGCCGATCGGCGAACCGCGTGCCGATGACGATGTCCAGATCCTCGGCCCGCAGCCTGTCGAGCATCCGCACGACGTCCTTGACCTGGTGCTGGCCGTCGGCGTCGAACGTGGCGAAAAACTGTGCCCCGGGCCGTGATCGGGCGTATTCGACGCCGGTCTGGATGGCCGCCCCCTGACCGAGGTTCACCGGATGACGCACCACGTGGGCGCCGGCGGCAAAGGCGCGGTCGCCGGTGTCGTCCCGGCCGCCGTCGTCGACGACGACGACATTGGGGAAGACGGCGCGCACATCCGCGACGACGTCGGCAATGACGCTCGCCTCGTTGTACGCGGGGATGACGATCCAGACGTCGTGATAGAAGGACATGTTGCTGCCGAAACTACACGCTCAGGGGCGCCTGATCGCGCTCAGCGCGGCGAGGTGGACGACGATTCCGACCAGCGGTCCGCACATCAGCGCGACGATGGTGCGGGTCTGCAGGTCCAGCGGCAGCAGCAACAACAGTGCCGCGGCCACGGTGGCGCTCACCCAGCCGATCGCGTAGGCGCGGTGCAGCGCGGCGGCGACGGTCGCGGCCCCGGTCAGGGTCAGGAAGGCGATGGCGACGGCGCCGGCCGTCAACCAGGCCAGCAGCGCGCCGCTCGCGGCGTACTCGGGCCCGAACAGCGTGCGCAGCAGCCACGGGCCGAGCAGCCCGGCCGCCACCACTGCCAGTGCGCCCAGTCCGGCGAGCACCAGGGTCGGCGTGAGTAGCGCGCGCAGCCTGCGGTTGTCGACGAAATGCGCGATCAGGTTGCCCTGCATGGCGGTCAGCGGGACCAGCAGCGGGGCGCGGGTCAGCGTCACCGCCAGGATGATGACGCCGCCGGTGGCCCCCAGGTCGCGGGACGTGGCCTGCAGCAGCACCGGGAAACCCATCACCAGCACGGCGCTGGCGCCCGCGGCGGCGATCGAGTGCGCCGACCCCGTCAGGAACGTCCGCGGGGTGCCGGGCGTGTGGATGGCGGCTGCGGACCGGGCGACGTGGGAGGCCAGCAGCAGGATCAGCCACGACATCGACCCGGCGACGGTGGCCCACAGGTAGCCGTCGAGGCCCCAGCCCAGGATGAACGCCGCGACCGCGACGGCGACCCGGATACCCGCGTCGGTCACCATCAGCGTCCCGTACTGCGTCCAGCCGTCGGCCCCGGCCAGCACGCCGAGCAAGGTGGCGTGCAGGCAGAAGCCGGCGAGGCCGACGCTCAGCAGTGTCACGCTCAGCGGGGTGGATTCGACGAACACGTGTGCTGCCCACAGTGGGGCGGTGCCGGCGATCAGCAGGCCTGCGGCAACGGCTACGAGCGCGGCGACGCGGAGCGGCTGCAGGTGCGGTCCCGGCTGGGGCTCGGCGATGCGCGCGACGCGGACCTCACGGGTGGCCTCCTGCAGCAGTCCGTTGGCCGCGCCGGTGAACAACCCGAAGGCGCCCCAGAAGACGCTGAACACCGAGAACCCGGCGGGGGCCAGATCGCGTGCGGCGAGGTACAGGATCGCGTAGCCGCAGAGCGCGCTGAGCACCGTCGCGACGGCGACCCGCGCCACACCGCTGGGTTTCACAGTGCCGGCAGCTCCGTCGTGTAGAGCCACGCGGTCCACAGTCCGCGCAGGGACTGGTCGGTGTAGTTGGCGGCCAGGCCGGTGAAGTCGTCGGTCAGGGCGGTCGAGTGCCGGTACCGGGTGGTCCAATCGCGCAGTAGCGCAAAGAAATTCGCGTCGCCGATGGTGCGCCGCAGGGCGTGCAGGGTCAGTGCGCCGCGCTTGTAGACGCGGTCGTCGAACATGTCCTCGGGTCCCGGATCGGCCAGCAGCAGGTTCTGCGGCAGGCCCCGGAGTTTCTGCAGATTGTGGGCGGCCAGCTGGTCGGCGGTGCGCCAGCCCGACTCCTCGGCCCACAGCCACTCCGCGTAACAGGCAAATCCCTCGTGCAGCCAGATGTCGCGCCAGCGTCGTACCGTCACCGAGTTGCCGAACCACTGGTGCGCCATCTCGTGCGCGATGAGCCGCTCGGCGCTGCGGCGGCCGTCGCAGTGGTTGGCGCCGAAGATCGAAATACCTTGCGCCTCGAGCGGGATCTCCAGGTCGTCGTCGGTGACGACGACGGTGTAGCCGGTCGACAGCGGATACGGCCCGAACAGCCGGGTGAACAGCTGCATCATCTGAGGCTGCCGGCCGAAGTCGTATTCGAAGTTGCGGATCAGCCGCTGCGGCAGGGCCGCGGACATCGGCACCGGCGATTTGGCCAGGCGCACCGACTCGTAGCGGCCGATCTGCAGCGTGATCAGGTAGGTCGACGTCGGCTCGGCGAGCTCGTACACCCAGGCCGTCTGGGCCGCACGGGTTTTGCGGCTCACCAGCTCGCCGTTGGCGACCACCCGGTACGGGCTGTCGGTCGTGATCGCGATGCGGTAGCTGGCCTTGCTGCTCGGGTGGTCGTCGCACGGGAACCAGGACGCCGCGCCGTTCGGCTGCCCGGCGACCAGCGCCCCCTCCGTCAGCTCCTCGAAACCGACTGTGCCCCAGATGGATTTGATGGGACGTGGGTTGCCGCCGTAGCGCACCGTCACCTTCATCGCGGCGCCGGCGGGCAACTGGTTGGCCAGCGTGATGTGCAGCTTGCCGTTGACGGTGCGGAACTTGGCCGGCCGGCGGCCGTTGACCTCGACCTTGGCCACCGACAGCGCATCGGACAGATCCAGGGTGAACCAGTGCAGTGACGCCAGGGTGACCGCGGTGATGTTGGCGATGCCAGTCAGCCGGTTGCTCTCCACCTTGTATTCGAGGCTCAGCTCGTAGCGAGATACCCGGAAGCCGAAGTTGCCGTTGTTCGGTAGATACGGATCAATCACCGGCGCAACGCTTTTGCGGTCCTTCTTGTTGGTCCGGGTCACGCGGCCTGCGCCTTTTGTCGGCCGCCGGACTTGCGCTTCTTGCCGATCCACGGAGCGATCGGATTGCCCTGCCAGCGCGTCGAGCCCGGCACCGCGTCACCGCGCATCACCAGGGACGCCGGCCCGACGGTCGCGCCCGCGCCGATGCTGGCCGCCGGCAGTGCGACGCAGTGGGTGCCGAGCGTCGCGCCCTCCTCCAGCACCACGGTGTCCAGTTGCATGATGCGGTCGTGGAACAGGTGGGTCTGCACCACGCAGCCCCGGTTCACCGTCGCACCCCGGCCCAGCGTCACCAGGTCGGCCTCTGGCAGCCAATAGGTTTCGCACCACACGCCGCGGCCGATCGCCGCGCCGAGGGCCCGCAGCCACAGGTTCATCACCGGGGTGCCGCTGGCCGCGCGGGCGAACCACGGGCCGGCGACGGTCTCGACGAAGGTGTCGGACACCTCGTTGCGCCACACGAACGGCGACCACAGGGGGTGCTCGACGGCCCGGATGCGCCCGACCATCAACCACTTCGCGACCACGGCAATGGCACCGGCGATGGCGCCCGCGTTCAGCAGGACCAGGCCGGCGCCCAATGCCGCCCACACCCAGCCCAATTCGCCGGCCAGGGCCTGCAGGACGCCGAGGACCGCGACGCCGATGCCGAACGTCACCATCACCGGGACGATCCGCAGGGTCTCGACCGTCGACCGCATCACCTTGAGGCGCAGCGACGGATGGAAGGTGCGTACCGCGTCGGCTTCGGTTGGCTGGCGGCGCAACCGGATCGGCGGACTGCCCAGCCACGACGAACCGGCCTTGGCCTTGTGCGGCGTCGCCGACAGCACGGCGACCAGACCGTCGTCGGGGACGCGGCGGCCGGGCTGGGTGATGCCCGAGTTGCCGAGGAACGCGCGCCGGCCGACGGTCGCCTTGGCGACGTGAATCCAGCCGCCGCCGAGCTCGTACGACGCCACCATGGTGTCGTCGGCCAGGAACGCGCCGTCGAGCACCTCGGTGAACTTCGGGGTCAGCAGGGCCGTCGAAATCTCGGTGTCCTTACCGACTTTCGCGCCGAGGATCCGCAGCCACCACGGCGTCAGCAGGCTCGCGTAGATGGGGAACAGGTAGTTGCGGGCGGCGTCCATCAGGCGCTCGGTGGCCCACAGCTGCCAGCCCACCCGGCTGCGCACCGGGTGGTAGCCCTCGGTCAGGCCGAGGGCCAGCAGGCGCACCCCGATCACGGTCAGCGCGGCGTACACCGCCATGGCGACCACCGCGGCGACGGGCGTCCACAACGCGACCGGCAGGACCGCCTCGGGCAGCGAATGCGTATGGCGCACCGGCAGAATCAGCACCGCGAGCCCCGCGGCGAGGGCCAGGATCGGCAGTCCGCCGAGCAGCACCGACGTCAGCCCGTACATCGCCACCCAGATGGGCGCGCGGCCCGGCCGCTCGTCGGGCCACGGGTGATGGGCCTTGCCCGACTTCACCGCCGGCGAACCCTTCCAGTATTGCTTGGCCTTGACCTTGCCGATCACGCCGGAACCCGGTGCGACGTCGGCGTTCTTGCCGACCACCGCACCCGGAAGCAGCGTCGTGCGGGCACCGATGGTGGCGTCGTTGCCGATGCTGATGGGGCCGACGTGGAACAGGTCGCCGTCGATCCAGTGGCCGGTGAGGTCGACCTCCGGCTCGACCGAGCAGCGGTCGCCGAGCGTGAGCATGCCGGTGACCGGTGGCGTCGAGTGCAGGTCGACGCCCTCGCCGACGCGGTTGCCCAGTGCGCGGGCGTAGTACACCAACCACGGTGCACCGGCCTGGTTTTCGGCGCCGCTGGCCTCGCCGAGCCGTTCGGCGAGCCAGACCCGCAGGTGCTCGGAGCCGCCACGTTTGTAGGTGCCCGGTTCCAGGCCGGACAGCAGGGCGCGGGCGGCGAACACGGCGATACCCATGCGGCCGAGCGGCGTGACGAACACCAGGAATCCGACGAGGATCACCCACCAGTTCACGGTGTGGGCCCAGGGCAGCAGGTGCAGCGCGGCGGCGACGTTGTTCAGGATGGCCAGCCACACGACCCACTGCATGCCGGCCAGCGTCGCGAGCGGGATCGCGGCAGCGGTCTGGATGAGCTGCGTCGTCAGCGGAACCGGTGTGACGCTTCGGGTTTCGACGAGCGGCGGCGGGTCGAGTTCATCGAGGTAGCCGGCCAGAGAGCCCAGGCGCGGGTGGTCGTACAGGTCGGCGACGGTGACCTGTGGGTACTTCTCCCGCAGTAGCGAGACGAGCTGCGCGGCGGACAGTGAGCCGCCGCCGAGTGCGAAGAAGTCGGCGCCGGGTCCGTCGATCGGGGAGGCCAGCACGTCGCGCCACAGCCCGGCGAGCCAGCCCATGGTGCCGTCGAGGTCGGGACTGTCGTCGCCCGCCGCGCCCGCCCCTTCGATGGGCCACGGCAGTGCGTTGCGGTCGACCTTTCCTGATGTGCGCGTGGGCAATTCGTCGACCAGGACGAGGCGCGGCACCAGCGCGGCCGGCAGCGACTCGGCAAGAGTCTTGCGGGCCTTGGTGATATCGAATTCGGGGTCGGTGCTGGCGATGTAGCCGACGAGCAGGGGAGTGCCGGTGGCGGTCTTGCGCACCGCGGCGGCACCGCCGCTGACACCCGGCAGGTTGACCAGTGCGGCGTCGACCTCGCCGAGCTCGATGCGCCGGCCGCCGACCTTGACCTGATCGTCGGCGCGGCCCTGGAAGTAGAGTCCGTCCGCCTCGAGCCGGACCAGGTCGCCGCTGCGGTACGCGCGGCCCCAGCCGAGGGTCTCCATCGGCGCGTACTTCTCGGCGTCCTTTTCCGGGTCCAGGTAGCGGGCCAGGCCGACGCCGCCGATCACCAGCTCGCCGACGTCGCCGTAGCCAACCTGCAGGCCGTCCTTGTCGACGACCGCCAGATCCCAGCCGGGCAGCGGCAGGCCAATGCTGACCGGGCCACCGCCGAGCGGCGCGAGGCACGCGACGACCGTGGCTTCGGTCGGTCCGTAGGTGTTCCACACCTCACGGCCCTCGACCGCCAGGCGCTCGGCGAGCTCGGGCGGGCAGGCCTCGCCGCCGAAGATCAGCAGACGCACGGCCTCCAGGGCCTCGGCAGGCCACAGCGAGGCCAGCGTCGGGACCGTCGAGACGACGGTGATGTCGCGCGACACCAGCCACGGGCCGAGGTCCATGCCGCTGCGCACCAGCGAGCGCGGGGCCGGGACAAGGCAGGCACCGTGGCGCCAGGCCAGCCACATCTCTTCGCAGGACGCGTCGAAGGCCACCGACAGCCCGGCCAGCACCCGGTCGCCCGGGCCAAGCGGATTGTCCTTCAGGAAGATCTCGGCCTCGGCGTCGACGAACGCGGCGGCGTTGCGGTGCGTCACCGCGACGCCCTTCGGGGTGCCGGTGGAGCCGGAGGTGAAGATGATCCAGGCGTCGTCGCGGGTCAGCGGGCGGCCGGCCTGCCAGCCGCGGGTCGAGCCGGGCCCGCGGACCAGGCCCGCCTCGGTGATGATGCCGACGACGCCGGCCTCGCCGAAGACCAGCGCGGCGCGTTCCTCGGGATCGTCGGCGTCGACGGGGACGTATGCGGCGCCGGTCGCGAGGGTCGCCAGAATCGACACGTACAGCGCGTAGCTGCCCGACGGCATGCGGATGCCGATGCGGTCACCTCGGCCGATGCCGCGCGCGGCCAGCCAGGCGACGCTCTCCTCGACGTCGGCGATCAGCTCGGCATACGTGAGCTGGACGGTGCCGTCGTCGATGGCGGGTGCATCGGGATATTGGGCGGCCGTGGCGTAGAGGATGTCGATGAGGGTCCGGGCCTGCGGTGCGTTCGCCGAACGCACGTACTGCGGGGGGATCTCCTGATGCACGGGTACAAACTACTAAGGCTTGGCGAACGCTTCCTGGCGGCGGGCACGCCGTGGCGGCTTCGTTACCAGTTGTTGTAGCCGCCTTCAGGCCCGAGCATGCGCTCCAGCCGGGTCCGGTTGATGCGGGCCAGCTCGTTCCGGACCACTTTGCGTTCGGTCTCGTGGTCGTTGTGCATGCGGTCGGCCATGTGGGCCAGTACCTCGTCGGCGCTCATGGAACCGACGAACATCACGAAGTCGAAGCCGAAGTGGTCCCGGTAGGTCAGTGCGTTGGTCTGCAGCGTCGCCATGAGTTCGGGGTCCCGGTCGCAGACGGCGCACTGCTCGAACTGCGAGCGCGCGCTGCCGGGCCGCCGCCCGACCTGCGGGTACGCCTGCAGGATCGCGTCCACCGAGGAGTCGGCGAGCCCGAACAGGAGGTCGTCGGCCCGGCGGAACAGGTGGTCGTGGTCTTCGTAGGCGCGTCCGTCGGCCAGGCTGCCGGCCAGAGGCACGCTGTAGCAGCATTCGTACAGTGCGTGCACCGCCCGCTGCTTCGGCATGGCGTTGAACGCGTCGAGACCGATTCCCTGATGCATCAACACACAGTCATCATCGAATCTGCAGGGTACGGGCAGATTTCCTCGTGTTACAGCGGGGCAAATTCATTTATCTGGGGTCTGGCGTGCATCACAGGTATCCGATAGAATCGCACATATGTTCGAAACGCCGTTGATGGACCCTGAGGCCGATGAGGCGGCGTTGTCGGGTCGCATGGCGGAGCTCGAACGGGTCAAAGCGCGTGCGGCGGCGGAGCAGGCGCGGCTTGCGGCCGAACTGGAGGCGCGGCGGGTGGCGGCTGCCGCGGCGGGTGGGCCGCGGGTGTCGCGGGCCGCGCTGGGTTCGGAGATCGGGTTGGCGCGGCGGGAGTCGCCGCATCGGGGTGAGCGGTTGATGGCGATGGCCCGCATCCTGGTCGCGGACATGCCGTGCACGCTGGCCGCGTTGGAGTCGGGTGTGCTCTCCGAGCACCGGGCCGAGCTGATCACCAAAGAGGCTGAGTGCCTGTCGGTGTTGGATCGCCGGCTGCTGGATGCCGAATTGTGCTCGGACCCTGCCATTCTCGATGGTAAGGGTGATGCCGAGATCACCGCCGAGGCCAAGCGGATCGCCTACCGGCTCGATCAGGAGGCGATCGTGCAGCGGGTGCGCCGCGCGCCGGCCGGGCGTCATGTCCGGTTCCGGCCTGCTGGTGACGGCATGGCCACCGTGAGCGTGCGGCTGCCGGCTGCCGAAGGCCGCGCCATGCATACCGCGCTGTCCGATGAGGCGGCGAGCACGCTGGCCTCGACACTGCCGGGCACGACGGTACCGGCCGGGTTGGGCCGCACCCACGACCAGATCATGGTCGACGTGATGGTGCAGCGGGTCACGGGCCGCAACCCGGTGCAGTCGCCGGTGCCGGTGACGGCGAACCTGGTGCTCTCGGATGAGACCCTGCTCGGCGGTGGCTCAGAACCGGCGCATCTGGAGGGGTACGGGCCGATCCCGGCCGAAATAGCGCGGGATCTCGTCCTGGTCGGCGCGCTCGATGCGCAGGGCGCGGCCGCGGTGCGGCGCCTGTACGCCCAGCCGGGCACCAACAAGCTGGTGGCGATGGAGTCGAAATCCCGGGCGTTCCCGAAAGCCCTGGCCCGGTTCATCGCGTTGCGGGATCAGATCTGCCGGACCCCGTACTGCAACGCCAGGATTCGGCACACCGACCACATCCGGCCGCACGCGCAGCATGGCCCGACCAGCGTGCACAACGGTCAAGGCCAATGTGCGCACTGCAACTACGTCAAAGAAGAACCCGGCTGGCACGCGGTCACAACCTACGACCGGCACGGCCGCCACACCGTCACACTGACCACTCCGACCGGTGCGGTCTACACCTCCGCCGCGCCGCCGATGCCGACAGGACTGCAAATCCTGACCCGCAGGGTCCATCTCGCGATCATCGACGAGGGATCGCGCCCGCGAATCATGCGCAACTAGCCCTGATGTGTGGCGACTCACGGTTTCCGGCCGCGCCTGGCGGCGCATGATGAAGTCATGGACGGTGTGCTGTTCTTCGACGGCAAGTGCGGGATGTGTACCCGCGCCCGCAATCAGTTGTTGCGGATGAATCGCACCGGCCGGCTTCGCACCGAACCACTGCAGAAGCCCGGCACCGCCGAACGACTCGGAGTGGCACCCGAGCACTTGATGGAATCGGTGTGGTGGCTGGATTCCTCCGGCGAGGTGCTCGGTGGCGCCAAGGCGGCGAACGCTGCGGTGTCCGCGGCGATCGGCACCCGGTTGCCGTTGTGGGTTTACGGCATCCCGGGCGTCGGCGCGCTCCAAGAGTGGATCTACCGCTGGGTCGCGACCCACCGCTACCACTTCCGCGGCGTTACACCGTGGTGCGAATCCGCACCCTCGGAATGTGTTTCACCGTAGCTCTGCCATCGCGCGGTAACCCTCGACTGCGCTGGGGTAGCGGGGACGCCAGCCCGCGGCCTCGCGAAAGCGCTTGTTGCTCACCCGAAGTGACCTCGTCATCGACGTGAGTCGGTCACCGAGCAGGAGCCCCAGCCGTCCCGGCCCGCTGATCCAGATGCGGCGCCCGACGGCGGCGGCGCAGGCCTCGGCGTATTCGCGCTTGGTGAGTGGCCGGTCGTCGACGACGTTGTAGGTGCCGCCGGGTGCCGTGAGTGCCGCGACGACGGCGCTCGCCGCATCCGCGACGTGGATCGACGACAGGTAGGTGCCGGGCCGTCCGGGAGAGAACCCGATGTGCCACTTGGCCATGTCGAGGATCTGTTCACTGTGCGCGGCATGCGGGCCGTAGAAGACGCCGAACCGCAGGATCGTCGCCTGCCCGCCGGCCGCTGCGAACCGGCGTGCGCTGGCCTCGGCAGCGTGGTTGCCGCGGGTGATGGGGTAGTGGTCGACGGGCTGGTCTTCGTCGATCCAGTCGCTGCCGCCGTCGCGGTAGATCATCACCACGGATTCTTGAATCAGGTTCGGAACGCCCGCATCCCGCGCGGCATCAACAACGTTCGCGGACCCCTCCGAACGCACGCGCTCACATTCCGCCCAGGCGGATTTGCGGATGAATGCCGTGGTCGACGGCAGCGCCGACGCCAGATTGATCACCGCGTCGTGGCCGGTGAATGCGTCGGCCAGCCCATGACGGTCGAACAGCGACACCGAAACCGGCTCAGCGCCCTGGCTCCGTAACCGAGCGGCTTTCGCATCGCTGCGGGCCAGCGCCGTGACGGCGTGCCCCGCCGCGACAAGGGCGGGCACGGTGTGGACGCCGATGGCGCCCGTCCCGCCGGTCACGAACACCCGCATCAGCTGAACGCCACCGGCAACGTCTGCGGTCCGCGAATGGCGGGCGTATCTCGCCACGTGACTGCGCCGCAGATAACAGGTTGGCGCGCAAGGACTTCCCGCAACGCGACGGCCAACTCCAGCTGGGCCAGCGCCGAACCCAGGCAGTAGTGCGCGCCGTACCCGAAGGCCACGGGTGCGGGGCCGGTGCGGTCCAAGCGGAAGCGGTCGGGGTCATCGAACACCGCCGGGTCGCGGTTCGCGGCCGCCACCACGACGACGACGCTGTCGCCGGCGGCGATGTCGACGCCGCCCACCGTCTGGTCTTCGGTCGCGGTGCGCACCGTCGACTGCACCGGACCGTCGAGTCGCAGCAGCTCGGTGATGACGGCCCCGTCGACGGTGTCGACCTGTTCTGTCACCAGCCGAATCAGCCCGGTGCCAAGCAGATTCGCGGTGGTTTCGTGTCCGGCGACCGCGATGAGGATGGCGGTCACCACGACGTCTTCGAGCGACAGTTCGGGATCGGTGGCGATGAAGCTGAACAGGTCATCGCCGGGATTGGCCCGTCGATCGGCGGCGAGCGGCAGGAACTCCGCCATGAGTGCGGCGGCGGCGCCGAAGCCCTCGGCCACCTCCACGGGATCGGCGAGGGTGCCGAGCATGCGGATGATCGACGGCGACAGTTCGCGCAGCGACGCCGCGTGGCCGGGTTCCAGCGCGAGCCATTCACCCACCACCGCGATCGGCAACGGTAGGGCGATCCGCGACATGAAATCGAACGGCTCGCCAGTGGGTGCCTGCGCGATGACCTCGGCGGCGATGGTCTCCACGCCTTCGGTCAGCCCGGATATCGTGCTGCGGGTGAACGCGTCCCGGACCGCGCCGCGCAGCCGGTCGTGGTCGGCGCCGTCGGTGAAGAGCATCGACGCCTTCGCGAATTCCGGCCCCAGCATGGTCATCGACGCGCGTGCGACTGGGTTGGCCAGCGGGTCGCTCGTCCACCCGGCGCCGCCGAGCACCTGCCGGGCCGCGTCGTAGCCGAGCACCAACCAACCCTGTGCGGCGTTGTCCCACACGACATCTCCGTCGCGCCGCCGGGCTTCGTAGAAGGGATAGGGATCGGCGGCGTCCCAGGGCAGCCGGGCCGCCGTGACGCCGTTAGCGGACATGGTTGTCCGTCCCGAAAGGCAAGCCACGCTCGCGAACCCAGGCCACGTGCTGACGGCCCAACTCTGTGATCGGCTCCGCGACGCCGTCCATGTCGTCGACCGCGGCACGGGCGTGGAAGGTCGCGTGCAAGGCGGTGAAGATGGCGTTCATGGACAGGTTGAGCCGGGAAAAGAAGACGAGATCGGGCGGCACTGTGATGTGCCGCATCAGGTGGTCAGCATCGCGTACGTCCAGGAGGTTTGCGATCGCGCGCCGCGATGTGTCCTCGGTGTAGGTCACTGGTTGAGGCGCGAGAATCTCATAGATGATGCCTTGGTACCACCGATAAGCGTCATCAGCTGTCAGCGCGGAATCGGTTGTGAAGAATCCACTTTCGATCATGACTGACCTCAGCTCGGGTCTGCGCCCGTCGACCGCTGACCGCATCATGCGCACAATGCGACTACGCAAATCCTCGGATAACACCTTCACGCAGCCGAAGTCGACGAATCCGACCGTGCCGTCAAGGCCGAATCGGTAGTTGCCCGGGTGTGGGTCGGCGTGGAACAGATTGCCGTGCCGGTACGCTCCGGCGATGAACCGGGTGATCACCTCGGCCCAGGTGTCCTTCAAGTTCTGATCGACGTCTTGCGCTGCGGCCCAGTCCAATCCGTCCAGATACGTCATGGTGAGGACACGGTCGCCGGATGCCTCGCGAACGACCTCGGGTACCCGGATGAACGGATGATCGCGGTACAGCTCATGGAACGCGGTGATGTGCGCGGCTTCCCTGCGGTAGTCGATCTCCTCGGAGATGCGTTCGGAAATCTCCGCGGCGATGGGTGTGACATCGGGCAAGACGGTGCCGAGCGTGCTCGCCGCGCCTGCCGCGAACCGGAACATCGTCGCCAGCAATTCGGTGTTCGACAGATCATCGCGAATGGCTTGTGCCACACCGGGATACTGCACCTTGACCGCGACGTCGCGGCCGTCGTGCAGCACCGCACGGTGGACCTGTCCGATGGACGCCGCCGCCATCGGTTCGTCGGAGAACGAGGCGAAGACCGCGGAGATCGGGCGACCGAGATCGTCCTCGACGACCCGCCGGGCCAGCGCTGAATCCATCGGTGGCGCGTCGGCCTGTAGCCGCGTCAGTGCGCGCTGGTACGGCGAGAGTTCGCCGCCGCCAATGGCATTGGCGTCGACCATCGACACCAGTTGACCGGCCTTCATCAACACGCCCTTGGAGTGGCCGAGCAGTTCGGCGTACTGCTCGGCGGTGCGCTCGTGGAAACGTTCGACGGCGCCGGTGTTGCCGGCCTTCTCGCGCAGCGCCGCGACCATCCGGCCACCGGCGGCGCGGGCGGTGAAGCCGGCGACCGGCATGGTGCGGCGGATGCGTCCGCGCGGCACATTCCCGGTCATTGCGCCTCCCAGCGTTGTATGGTGACCTAGTGCGAAATATATGACCCTTCTTATATCCGGTCAATGGTGGGGAGTCAGCGGTGGAAACCTCGACAAGGGAACGGACCAAGGAACGCCTGGTCACCGAGGCCATGCGGCTGTTCAGCGAGCAGGGCTACAAAGCCACCAGCATCACCCAGATCGAGAAGGCGGCCGGCCTGGTGCCCGGCTGCGGCGCCCTCTACAACCACTTCAAGACCAAAGAGGCCGTCCTCGCCGCGGGGATCGACAGGCAGTTGGACCGGCGTCGCGCGATGCACGACATCAGCGCACTGTTCGCCGGCGAGGGCGAGCTGCGGACCGAGCTCACGCTGCTCGGCCGGTACGTGCTGAGCGTCCTGAACCAGGAAAGCCAGTTCCTGCAGGTGGCGGCCCGCACACCGGCCGACCAGTCGGACCGCGTCAACGCCGCCTATGCCGCTCTGGTCGACGGCCTCTACAGCGAGCTGACCGACTGGATCAGGGGTTGCGCGCCCCGCCTCGATCCGGCCGACGCCCGGCGGATCGCCGTGGTCGGGGTCAACGCGCTGCTGGGCAAGCAGGCGACACGTGTCGTCTTCCACGCCCCGCAGGTGGACATCCCCGATGACGAGTACATCGCGGACTGGACCGCGATGCTGGCCGGCCGGATCGAAGCCGCGCACTAGTCGGGCAGCGTGACCGGCGGGAAGTACTCGCCTTCCGGCGTCCGGTGCCACCACACCCGGTCGTGCCACAGTTCGTGGGGAGTGGCGTAGCGGTAGCGGAAGATCCGCGCGCGGACGAACTTGGGTGGCGAATCCGGAAACGGATTGTGCCGCAACAGTTTCAGTGTGTCCGCGTCGCCGCGCAGCAATCGCTCCAGTAGGCCGGCGAACCACTGGCGCCCGTAGGTCGGCGAGATCGCGGCGAACCACATCAGCCAGTCGAGTCGCAGGTGGTAGGGCGCCCACTGCCGCGGCAGCCGGCCGACGGCGCCGGGCTTGCCCTTGAATTCGTATTCGTGCCAGACGGTTTCGTCGGTGATGTCGTCATCGTCGGTGCCCTCGATCACCACCTCGCGCCGGACGCGGCCGATCGAGCCGAAGGCGCCGTAGGTGTTCACCAGGTGCAGCGGATCGAACGATGCGTTCATGCGCTGCTGCGGCGACAGTAGGTTGCGCACCGGCCAGTAGCTCAGCACCACGACCAGGGCGCTGAATCCGATGACGAGCACCACGAACCACGTCGGCGCTGCGGCGGGCAGGGGTGTGGCGGACGCCGGCCCGGCGATCGCACTGAACGCCAACACCATCGTCAACCAGTTCAGCCACGCGTAGTTACCGGAGATCACCAGCCAGAGCTGCGTGACCACCACGATCGCGCCCGCGATGGTGGCGACGGGCTGCGGTGCGAACAGCCCGAACGGAACCACCAGCTGCGTGAAGTGGTTGACCGCGACCTCGACCCGGTGCAGCGGCTTGGGCAGGTGATGGAAGAACCAGCTCAGCGGGCCCGGCATCGGCTGCGTCTCGTGGTGGTAGTAGAGGCACGTCAAATCGCGCCAGCACCGGTCACCGCGCAGCTTGATCAGCCCGGCGCCGAACTCGGTGCGGAAGACGAGCCACCGCGCCAGCCAGATCACCAGCACGGGCGGCGCCACGGAGTCGTTGCCGAGGAACACCGCGAGGAATCCGGCCTCCAGCAGCAGGGACTCCCAGCCGAAGGCGTACCACCGCTGCCCGACGTTGACGATCGACAGGTACAGCACCCACAGCAGCAGCCACAGGAGCATCGCCGCCCAGAGCGGCACGAGGTCGCCGGCGCCCGCGACCAGCGCGGTACTGAGTGCGGCACCCGACCAGGCGACGGCCGCGAAGAACCGGTCGGAGTAATGCCAGTGAAAGGTGCTGGGCGCCTGCCGGAACGACACCGCCGACAGATATCGCGGAATGGGCAACATGCCCTGTGCGCCGAGTAGGGCGCGGAATTGCCTTGCGGCGCAGAGGAAGGCAATCAGGTAGACGCCGGCGATGCCACGCTCCAGCACCAGCCGGCTGAACCAGTATTCGGGTGCTGTGAACCAATCCATCGCCGATTCCTGACCCGCCGCTGCTTTCCAGCGTACGGCGGGTCAGGCTCGGGGAAAACGAAAGACTAGTGCTCTTGCTCTTCGAACCGGGCGATCGAGCGGGCCAGCTCTTCTTCGGCCTCTTTGCGGCCGACCCAGTCGGCGGCCTTGACGAACTTGCCCGGCTCCAGGTCCTTGTAGTGGACGAAGAAGTGCTTGATGGCGTCCAGTTCGAACTCCGAGATGTCGCTCAGGTCCTGGACGTTGTCCCAGCGCGGGTCACCGGCGGGCACGCACAGCAGCTTGTCGTCGCCGCCGGCCTCGTCGGTCATCTTGAACATGGCGACCGGGCGGGCGTCGACGATGCAGCCCGGGAAGACAGACTCGGTCAGCAGCACCAGCGCGTCCAGCGGGTCGCCGTCCTCGCCGAGGGTGTTCTCGAAGAACCCGTAGTCGGTGGGGTAACCCATCGGGGTGAACAGGTAGCGGTCGAGCTTCACCCGTCCGGTCTCGTGGTCCACTTCGTACTTGTTGCGCGAACCCTTGGGGATCTCGATGACGACTTCGTGCTCCACCGGGAGACTCCTTAGCTCTGTGCTGATAACGGGCTACACCTTAGACGAGCGATACCCTGCTGAGTGACCCGTACGAGTTCAGGAGCAACATGCGGCCCACCCGGTGGCGCCGATCGACCCACGTGGTGATCGGTGTGGCAGTTCTCGTGCTGGTTGCCGCGCTGGTGGCGGCCGCCGCGGTGATGACGCGGCACGATGCGGTCCCGGCAGCCGGGGCGACGGTCAAGCCCCAGCCCGCGCTCGTCTCGCCCCGACCAGCCGTGCAACCGGTCTCCGACAACGCGCCGCAAGTGGTGCCCGCGCAGCTCGCCGCCGTGCTGGCGCCGCTGGCCGCCAACCCGAATCTCGGCATTCTCGGGGGCCGGATCACCGATGCCATCACCGGCACCCAGGTGTGGGGGCTGAGCGAGAACGTCCCGCTGCAGCCCGCGTCCACCAACAAGACCCTCACGGCGGCCGCGGCCCTGCTGACCCTCGACCGCAACGCCCGGCTGACCACCACGGTCGTGTCCGGCGACACCCCGGGCGTCGTGGTGCTCAAGGGCGGCGGCGACCCGACGCTGTCGGCGGCGCCGCCGGGCACCGACACCTGGTACGGCGACGCGGCCCGGATTTCCGATCTGGCCGACCAGGTCCGCAAGGCCGGCGTCACGCCCCGGGCCATTCAGGTCGACACCAGCCTCTACTCGGGCCCGACCATGGCGCCGGGCTGGGACGTCGCCGACATCGAGGGCGGTGACTGGGCGCCGATCCAGTCGGTGATGGTCGACGCCGGTCGCGTCCAGCCCACGACGGTCGAGTCCAAGCGCTCGACGACACCGGCCCTCGACGCCGGCTGTGCCCTGGCGGCCGCGCTGCGGGTCGACCCCGCCAACGTGACCCTTCGCAGCACCCCTGCCGGCGGCCAGCAGCTCGCGGCAGTGCAGTCGCCGCCGCTGATCGAGCGCCTGCGCGAGATGATGGGCGCCTCCGACAACGTGATGGCCGAGTCGATCGGCCGCGAGGTCGCCGCCGCGGTGAACCAGCCGCAGAGTTTCGACGGCGGGGTACGTGCCGTTCTCGGGCAGCTGGCGAAGGCCGGACTGACCACCTCGGGTGCGACGCTGTTCGACGCCAGCGGTCTGTCGGTCAACGACCGGCTCACCGCCACGGTCCTGGACGACGTCGTCAACGCGGCCGCTGGCACCAGTGAGCCCCGCCTGCGCCCGCTGCTCGACGTCCTGCCGATCGCGGGCGGCAGTGGCACGCTGTGGAACCGCTACGCCGACACCTCGTCGGCCGGATACCTGCGCGCCAAGACCGGTTCACTGACCGGCACCAACGCGCTCGCGGGCATCGTCACCGATCAGAGCGGACGGGTCCTGACCTTCGCGCTCATCTCCAACAACGCCGGTCCGGAAGGACGCACCGCGCTGGACGCCCTCGCCGCGGCGTTCCGGTCCTGCGGGTGCGGCACGTGAGCCGGAAGCCGACCGTCGGCCGGGCCGTCGACTGGGGCTTCGCCGCCACGGTCGGGGCAAAGCTGACCCGCCCGGAACCGGCGACCACCGACTACACCCGCAACCAGGTGCGAGTGCAGCTCGCCGATTCGGCGCGCCGGGCCGAGCTCCCGGTGCGCGAGGTGACGCTCCTCAACGAGGGCGCCGAAGTGCCCGAAGCGCGCGTCGTCGACCGGCAGGACTGGGTGCGTGCTGCCGCCGACTCCATGCGGGTGATGACCGGTGGCGAAACCTCCAGTCCCACAGGCCTGGCCGCGAAGCTGGGCGGACGTATCGCCGGGGCGCAGACGGGCGCGGTGCTGGCGTTCGTGTCGTCGGGCATCCTCGGGCAGTACGACCCCTTCGCGGTCAATGGTGGAGAGCTGCTTCTGGTCGCCCCGAATGTGCTTGCCGCCGAACGGCAGTTGAAGGTCGAACCCGCCGACTTCCGGCTGTGGGTGTGCCTGCACGAGGTGACGCACCGCGTGCAGTTCCGCGCGAACCCCTGGCTCACCGAACACATGTCGCAGGCGCTCGCCGTGCTGACCGACGAATCCGGTCTGGATGCCGGCGACGTCATCGGCCGGTTGGCGGAGTACGTGCGCGCACAGCGTGACGGCGACGCCGACGCGAATTCGCAAGGCATTCTGGGCATCATGCGCATCATGCAGTCCGACGAGCAGCAGCGTGCGCTGGATCAGCTGCTGGTGCTGGGGACACTGCTGGAAGGGCACGCCGATCACGTCATGGACGCCGTCGGTCCGGCGGTCGTGCCGTCGGTCGCCACCATCCGCAGCCGGTTCGACGAGCGCCGCCACCGCAAACAGTCCCCGTTGCAACGGATTGTCCGCGCCCTGCTGGGGGTCGACGCCAAGATCGCCCAGTACACCCGCGGCAAGAAGTTCGTCGACGAGGTGGTGTCGACCGTCGGCATGAAGCGGTTCAACGCGATCTGGACCGATGCCGAAACCCTGCCGCTGCCAACCGAAATCGACGAGCCACGGCGATGGATCGATCGAGTGCTCTGACCCCGCTGCGCGCGGCTGTCACCGCCTTCGCGCGCCGGCACCCGGCCGACCGGTGGTGCGTCGGGCTCTCCGGTGGCGCTGACTCGCTGGCGCTGACCGCCGTCGCGGCCGCCCTCAAACCGACCGTCGCGCTGATCGTCGACCACGGCCTGCAAACCGGATCGGCCGACGTGGCCGCCACTGCGGCGGCACAGGCCGGGCAGTTGGGTTGCGTTGACGCGCAAGTGCTCTCCGTCGATGTCGGTACCGACGGCGGGCCGGAAGCCGCGGCCCGCACGGCGCGCTACGCGGCCTTGGACGCCGCCCGCGATGGTGCTCCGGTGCTCCTCGCGCACACCCTCGACGACCAGGCCGAGACGGTGTTGCTCGGCCTGGGGCGCGGCTCGGGCCCGAGATCCATTGCCGGCATGCGGGTTTGGGACCCACCGTGGGGACGGCCCCTGCTGGAGGTGCGGCGCGCCGACACCGAAGCGGTCTGCGCCGAACTGGGACTGACGCCCTGGCGGGACCCGCACAACACCGACCCGCGCTACACCCGGGTCCGGCTGCGCACCGAGGTGCTGCCACTGCTGGAGGACGTGCTCGCCGGCGGCGTCGCGCCGGCCCTGGCCCGTACCGCCGCCGCGCTGCGGGAGGACAACGACGCCCTCGACGCCCTGGCCGCCGGGCACCTGGCCGCCCTGCGTGACGGCGAGGGCCTCACCGTCGCCGGGCTCGAGGATCTCCCCGCCGCGCTGCGGCGCCGGGTGATCCGCGGCTGGCTGCTGAGCGTCGGCGCCACCACGCTCACCGACGTCCAGCTGCGCGCCGTCGACGCGCTCGTGGCGGACTGGCACGGGCAGGGTGGCGCCGCCGTGAGCTCGCCGCTGCGGTACCAGCGATTGATCGTCACCCGCCGCGCGGGACTGCTCACCGTCGCCGCCCGGCCCGTGTGAGCGACCGCCGAATGGGACGGTCTTGGTACTCGGCGAGGCAACGTGGCACGCTGTTGCCGTGGAGCTGTATCCGGGTGACATCAAGTCGGTTCTCCTGTCTCAGGAGCAGGTTCAGGCGCGCATCGCCGAGATGGCCGCGCTCATCGCCGAGGACTACCGCGCCGACTCCGGCGACCAGGATCTGCTGCTGATCACGGTGCTCAAGGGCGCGGTCATGTTCGTCACCGACCTGGCCCGCGCGATCCCGCTGCCGACGCAGCTGGAGTTCATGGCGGTCAGCTCGTACGGGTCGTCGACCTCCTCGTCGGGCGTTGTGCGCATCCTCAAGGACCTCGACCGCGACATCAGCGGCCGCGACGTGCTGATCGTCGAAGACATCATCGACTCCGGCCTGACGCTGTCGTGGCTGCTGCGCAACCTGGCGACCCGGGGCCCGCGCACGCTGCGCGTGTGCACGCTGCTGCGCAAGCCCGACGCCATGCGCGCCGACATCGACGTGGCGCACATCGGCTTCGACATCCCCGACGAGTTCGTCGTCGGCTACGGCCTGGACTACGACGAGCGCTACCGCGACCTGCCGTACATCGGCACGCTCGATCCGAAGGCGTACGAACAGCACTAGTCGGAGCAGAATCCGGAGCATGGACACCGCCCTCCGGATCTGCCCCTTCTGCGAAGCCACCTGCGGCCTGACCCTCACCATCGACGACGGCCGTGTCACGGGCGCACGTGGTGATCACGACGACGTCTTCAGCGCGGGCTTCATCTGCCCCAAGGGTGCCAGCTTCGGTGAGCTCGACAACGATCCCGACCGGCTGACCCGCCCGCTCGTCCGTCGTGACGGTGTACTGACCGAGGCCACCTGGGACGAGGCCTACGCCGTCGTCGCCGATCAGCTCGGCGCGGTGATCGCCGCGCACGGTGGGGCATCGGTCGGGGTCTACCTCGGCAACCCGAACGCGCACACGATCGCGGGTGCGCTGTATGCCCCGCTGATCCTCAAAGCCCTGGGCACCCGCCAGGTGTTCAGCGCCAGCACGCTCGACCAGATGCCCAAACACGTTGCGCTGGGCCTGATGTTCGGCAGCCCGGGCGCGTTCACCGTGCCCGACCTCGACCGCACCGACCATCTCGTGATCATCGGCGCGAATCCGCTGGTGTCCAACGGCAGCGTGACCACCGCGGCCGATTTCCCCGGCAAGCTGCGGGCGCTGAAGAAGCGCGGCGGCAAGCTCGTGGTGATCGACCCGGCGCGCACCCAGACCGCCAAGCTCGCCGACCGGCATCTGGCGCCGCGCCCCGGGACCGACGCGGCGCTGCTGCTCGCCGTCGTGCATGTGCTGTTCGACGAAGGTCTGGTCGATCTCGGGGCGAACGCCGAGCACGTCACCGGCGTGGAGCAGGTCCGCGCGCTGGCCGCCGACTTCGCGCCCGAGGCTGTCGAACAGGCCTGCGGAGTCGGCGCCGACGAGATCCGCGAACTGGCCCGTGAGCTCGCGGCGGCGCCGACGGCGGCCGTGTACGGCCGGATCGGCACCTCCACAGTCGAATTCGGCACGATCGGCAGCTGGCTCGTCGACGTCATCAACATCCTCACCGGCAATCTGGACCGGCCCGGCGGGGTGATGTTCCCGCTGGGTGCCGCGGTGCCGGCGCCGCGGCCACCGAAGCCGGGCCGCGGCTTCCGGACCGGCCGGTGGGCCAGTCGGGTCTCCGGCTACCCCGAGGTGATGTCCGAATTGCCGGCCACCGCGCTCGCCGAGGAGATCGACACCGCGGGCGAGGGGCAGATCAAGGCGATGATCACCATCGCCGGGAACCCGGTGCTGTCCGCGCCGGACGGCGACCGGCTCGACAAGGCCTTGGACAGCGTCGAATTCATGCTGTCGGTCGACCCGTATCTCAACGAGACCACGCGGCACGCCGACGTCATCCTGCCGCCGCCCCCGCCTTCGCAGAGTCCGCATTTCGACGTGCTGCTCAACAACCTCGCGGTGCGCAACAACGTGCGCTACTCGCCGCCGGTGCTGCCGCTGGCCGACCGGCCGGGCGAGGCCGAAATCCTGTCGCGTATCGCGTTGATCCTGACCGGTCTTGGGGCACAAGCGGATCCCGCCCTGGTCGACGCGCAGGTGATCGCCACGACGCTGGCCAAGGAGACGCAGGACCCCGATTCGCCGGTCGCCGGACGCGATGTCGACAAACTGACCGCCATGCTGCCCACGGGGCCGGGTTATGAACGCCGGCTCGACATGATGCTGCGCCTCGGGCCGTACGGTGACGCGTTCGGCACCAAGCCCGACGGGCTGACGCTCGAAAAGCTCAAGGCCCACCCGCACGGCATCGATCTGGGGGCGATGCGGCCGCGGATTCCCGAGGTGCTCCGAACCCCGAGCGGGCGAATCGAACTCGCGCCCGAGCCCATCGTCGCCGACGTGGCACGGCTGCGCGAGGCGCTGAGCCGCTCGGCCGGCGGCTTCCTGCTCATCGGCCGGCGTCACCTGCGCTCCAACAACAGCTGGATGCACAACCTGCCCGCGCTGTCGGGTGGCTCCAACCGGTGCACCCTGCAGATTCACCCCGACGACGCCGCCGATCTGGGCCTCACCGACGTCGCGATCATCAAGGGTCCGGGCGGCGAACTGCAGGCCCCCATCGAGGTGACGGATGTGATGCGGCGCGGCGTGGTGTCGCTGCCGCACGGTTGGGGACACAACCGTGGCGGCACCGGTCAGCAACTCGCGAGCAGCCACCCGGGCGTCAACGTCAACCAGCTCAACGACGGCACCCATCTGGACCGCTTGTCCGGTACCGCGGTGCTGAACGGGATTCCCGTCGAGATCACCGCGATTTCTCCGACGAGTTAGCCCAGCTCCCAGATCACCGTCACCGAGAAGCTGACGGTCTGCTGGCCGGGGGACAGCGGCACGGCCTCGGCCATGGCCATCCGCGGGACCGGCATGGGTGTCGGGGTGGTGCCGCCGGTGGCCTCGGAGATGGAGACCACCTTGCCCAGGCTCAAACCGGACAGCTGGGCGTACTGCTGGGCGCGGTCCTTGGCGTCGTTGAAGGCGTGCGTGCGGGCGTCCTTCACCAGCTGCGAGTCGTCGTCGATCGAGTAGGCGACGTTGCTGATCCGCGTGGCATTACCGCCCGCGGTGACGATCTTCGCCAGCACCTGCGACGCGGTGTCGAGCTTGCGGACCTTGATGTCGATGGTATTGCTGGCCCGGTATCCGGTGATGACGGCGTCGCGGTAGTCCGGCTGCAGCTCGACCTGCTTGGTGGCGATGTCCTTGTTGTCGATGCCCGCCCCGGACAGCGCATCGATCACGGCCTGCTGACGGCTGCTGGTCTGGTTCATGGCGGCGGTGACGTCGGGCGCCGTCGCCTCGATGGACGCGGTGACGTTCAGGGTGTCCGGCGTGCCCTGGACCTTGCCGTTGCCGACGACTGTGACCTGGCGGCTCTCCGGCTTGGCGTCGTCGGAACCGCAGCCGGCGACGCCGACGGTGGTGGCGATCGCAAGTCCGGCGAGGGTCAGGGCGGCAGTACGTCGGGTCGCAAATGGCATGGTTGTCAGCGTACCGACGCGTCTTTGTTGTGCTCGGCGATCGCGTTGCCGACGGCCTCGCCAACCCGGCCGAACAGCTGGTCGCGCAGGCCTTTTGCCCATTCGTGCGAGGCGCGTGGCGCGGTGAGCTGGCCCTTGAAATGGGGGATCACCTCGCGGGCGAACAGTTCGTAAGAGTGCATGGTGGCGGCAGGCGGCGCCCAGTCGTGGCCCAGCATCAGGAACGTGCCGAAGCCGCCGGACCGGTCCAGCATGTCCTGGATGTAGCCGATGCAGTCGGCGGGCGTGCCGATACAGCAATTGCCTTTGGCCGCATAGTCTTCGACGAACTGCCGGGACGTCGGCGCCGGTCCGGTCTGGCTGCCCAGCGGGACGAAGCCGGCCGCGCCGAAGTAGTTCGAGAAATCCTCCAGACCGTAGGTGCAGTCCTCGATGGCCTGCTCCCGGGTGTCGGCCAGGTGCACGACGCCCAGCACCCGCCAGCTGCGCCGGTCGGGCTCGGGCCGGCCGGCTTTCGCGGCCTGGTCGCACACCAGGTCCCACGTGGTCTCGAGGGCGGCGTAGCCGCCGGGCACCGACATCGACAGCGACAGCAGCGACGTGCCCAGCTGCCCGGCCAGTCGCGGACCGGAAGGGGAAACCATTGCCGCCGTGGATATCTCGGGATACGGCCAAGTGTACGGCCGGATGTGCAGCGCGGCGTCGCGCAGCGTGAACCAGTCGGTCTCCCGCGTGATGCGCTCGTCGGGTGCGGCGCGGAACAGGGCCAGGATGGCCTCGAGGGATTCCTGCTGCATGCGGCGCTGGTCGACGGGGTCGATGCCCATCATGTAGGCGTCCGACGGCAGCGCGCCCGGACCGGTCCCGAACATCACCCGGCCGCGGGTCAGATGGTCGAGCAGTACCCAGCGGTCGGCGACCATCAGCGGGTGGTGGTACGGCAGCGACACCACGCCGGTGCCGAATCGGATGTTCTTGGTGCGTTCGGCGGCCGTGGCGATGAAAACCTCGGGGCAGGCGATCAATTCGTACCCGCCGGAATGGTGTTCGCCGTACCAGACCTCGTCGTAGCCCAGCCGGTCCAGCCGGACGGTGCGTTCCAGGTCGTATTCCAGTGCGGTGGTGGGAGATTGGCCGACCGGGTGGAACGGTGTGATGAAGGCCCCGAAATCCAGTGGGCGACCCGTCATTTCACTCCTCCGATGAAGTCGATGAGGATGGCGTTGACCTCGTCGGGCCGTTCCTGCTGCAGCCAGTGCCCGGCGCCGTCGATCATGACCTCGCGGTAGTCGCCGGTGACGACGTCCCGCACCCGGTCGCGCGGCGTGAAGCTCAGGACCGGATCGGCAGTGCCGCCCACGAACAGTGTCGGCACCGTGATGGTCGCGGCGGGGGTGGTCTCCGTCAGCTTCCAGTTCCGGTCGAAGTTGCGGTACCAGTTCAGCGGACCGGTGAAACCGCTCTCGGTGAAAGCCCTGACGTACGTCTCGAATTCGTCTTCGGGGAGCCAGTCCGGCAGCGGCGGCAGCGGGGTGTCCGCCAGCGAGTCCGGCGGCGCGGCGAAGCCTTCCTCCGCGACCATCCGGCGCATCGTGCTGCGCGGATCGCGGCCCAGTGCCGAGTCGGCCACGCCCGGCTCCTGGAAGTACAGGATGTAGAAGTAGTTGTCGCCGACCCGCCGGCGCCAGATTTCCGTCGGCGGCGCCGATGCCCGCGGCACCGGCGGCACACTCAGCGCGGCGACCGCCCGCACCCGGTCGGGGTGCAGCAGTGCGAAGTTGCACACCACGGGCGAGCCCCAGTCGTGCCCGACGACCACCGCGCGCTCGGCGCCGACGTCGTCGAGCAGTCCGGCCAGGTCCCCGGTGAGGTGGATGATGTCGTAGTCCTCGATGGCTGCCGGGCGCGACGAACAGCCGTAGCCGCGTTGGTCGGGGGCCAGTACGTGGTAGCCGGCCGCGGCGAGCGCCGGGATCTGGTGCCGCCAGGAGTGCGCGAGCTCGGGGAAGCCGTGCGCCAGCACCACGACTGGTGCGCCGCGGTCGCCGGCTTCGGTGACCTGCAGCTGCACGCCATTGGTCTCGACTAACCGTTTGGTGGACGTCATCACCGTTTCACCAAAGCACAGGTTTCCCTCCGGGAACTGCCGATCGTTTGCATAGCGGTAACCTGTGAACTATCCCGCATCTGTGTATCGGAAGGACCTGGCCGACGAGTATTCGCCGGCCGAAATATGTCGATGAAGCGAAAAAACGTCATCCGCACCCTGACCGTCGTCGCGGTCGTGTTGCTGCTGGGTTGGTCTTTCTTCTATTTCAGTGATGACACGCGCGGTTATCACCAGGTCGACACGTCTGTCGCGGTCGCCCAGATCAACGCCGGGAACGTCACCGGCGCCCAGATCGACGATCGCGAACAGCAGGTCCGGCTGGACCTGAAGAGCGTCAGCGCCGACACCGACAACAGCAACAAGATCATCACGTCGTTCCCGACGGGCTATGCGGTGCCGCTGTTCGATGCGCTCAACGGCAAGAACGTCAAGACCAAGACCGTCGTCAACCAGGGCAGCATCCTCAGCTCGCTGCTGATCTACCTGCTGCCGCTGCTGCTGCTCGTCGGCCTGTTCTTCATGTTCTCCCGCATGCAGGGCGGCGGCCGCATGGGCTTCGGCTTCGGCAAGTCGCGCGCCAAGATGCTCGGCAAGGACATGCCGAAGACGACGTTCGCCGACGTCGCGGGTGTCGACGAGGCCGTCGAAGAGCTCTACGAGATCAAGGACTTCCTGCAGAACCCGAGCCGCTACCAGGCCCTCGGCGCCAAGATCCCCAAGGGCGTGCTGCTGTACGGCCCGCCGGGAACGGGTAAGACGCTGCTGGCCCGCGCGGTCGCCGGTGAGGCCGGGGTTCCGTTCTTCACGATTTCCGGTTCGGACTTCGTCGAGATGTTCGTCGGTGTGGGCGCCTCCCGCGTGCGTGACCTGTTCGAGCAGGCCAAGCAGAACAGCCCGTGCATCATCTTCGTCGACGAGATCGACGCCGTCGGCCGCCAGCGCGGCGCCGGCCTGGGCGGTGGCCACGACGAGCGCGAGCAGACGCTGAACCAGCTGCTGGTCGAGATGGACGGCTTCGGCGACCGCCAGGGCGTCATCCTGATCGCCGCCACCAACCGGCCCGACATCCTCGACCCGGCCCTGCTGCGCCCCGGCCGCTTCGACCGGCAGATTCCGGTCTCGGCACCCGACCTGGCCGGCCGCAAGGCCGTGCTGCGGGTGCACTCGGCCGGCAAGCCCATCGCCCCCGACGCCGACCTCGACGGCCTGGCCAAGCGCACCGTCGGCATGTCCGGCGCCGACCTGGCCAACGTCATCAACGAGGCCGCGCTGCTGACCGCCCGCGAGAACGCCACCGTGATCACCGGCCCGGCGCTGGAGGAAGCCGTCGACCGTGTCGTCGGTGGTCCGCGCCGCAAGGGCCGCATCATCAGCGAGCTGGAAAAGAAGATCACCGCGTACCACGAGGCCGGGCACACGCTGGCCGGCTGGGCCATGCCGCACCTGGACCCGGTGTACAAGGTGACGATCCTGGCCCGCGGCCGCACCGGTGGGCACGCCGTCGCCGTCCCCGAGGACGACAAGGGCATGCAGACCCGCTCCGAGCTCATCGCGCGGCTGGTCATGGCCATCGGCGGCCGGGCCGCCGAGGAGCTGATCTTCCGTGAGCCCACGACCGGCGCGGTGTCCGACATCGAGAACGCCACCAAGATCGCCCGCGCCATGGTCACCGAGTTCGGCATGAGCGCCAAGCTGGGCGCCGTCCGGTACGGCACCGAGCACGGTGATCCCTTCTTGGGCCGCACCATGGGCACCCAGGCTGACTTCGGCCACGAGGTCGCCCGCGACATCGACGACGAGGTGCGCAAGCTCATCGAGGCCGCGCACACCGAGGCGTGGGACGTGCTGACGCAGTACCGCGACCAGCTGGACGCCCTGGCCGGCGAGCTGCTCGAGAAGGAGACGCTGCACCGGCCCGACCTGGAGCGCATCCTGGCCGACGTCGAGAAGCGGCCCCGCCTGACGCTGTTCGACGACTTCGGTGGCCGGATTCCGTCGGAGAAGCCGCCCATCAAGACGCCCGGCGAGCTGGCCATCGAGCGCGGCGAGCCGTGGCCCCCGCCCGTCAAGGAGCCGGCGTTCAAGGCGGCCATCGCCGCGGCCAGCCAGGCCGCCGCCGGATCCGGCGTGAACGGCACCAACGGCGCGCACGCCGCGCCGAACGGCCAGCCCCAGCACGGGCAGACCCAGCCGAATTACGGCGCACCCGCGGGCTGGCAGGCCCCGGGCTGGCCGCCCCAGGGACCGCAGCAGCACGGCCACGGCCACCACGCCCAGCCGGGCCAGTGGTACCCGCAGCCGGGCTGGGGACAACCCGGTCCGTCGCAGGGCTACCAGCCGTACCCGCAGCAGCCGGCGCCGCCGCCTGCCAAACCCAACGACGAGTAGGCGCATAGATGACGCGGTCGCAGATCCATTCGGCCAGGCTCACCCCGCCGAAGTTCGATCACGATCGAGCCGAGGCAGCAGTGCGTGAGCTGCTGCTCGCCGTGGGCGAGGACCCGGACCGGGACGGGCTCCGGGACACCCCCGGCCGCGTCGCGCGCGCCTTCGAAGAGATTTTCGGCGGGCTGTACACCGACCCCGACTCGGTGCTCGACACCACGTTCGACGAGGGGCACGACGAGCTGGTGCTGGTCAAGGACATCCCGATGTATTCGACCTGCGAGCACCACCTGGTGTCGTTCCACGGCGTCGCGCATGTCGGCTACATCCCGGGTGAGGACGGCCGGGTGACGGGACTGTCGAAGATCGCCCGCCTGGTCGACCTGTACGCCAAGCGGCCCCAGGTGCAGGAACGGCTGACCGGCCAGATCGCCGACGCGCTGATGCGCAAGCTGAATCCGCAGGGCGCCATCGTGGTGGTCGAGGCCGAGCACCTGTGCATGGCGATGCGCGGCGTCCGCAAGCCCGGCGCGGTGACCACCACCTCGGCGGTGCGCGGCCAGTTCAAGACCTGCGCGTCGTCGCGAGCCGAGGCGCTGGATCTGATCCTGCGGAAGTGAACCCCGTCCGCACGCGCGTGATGGGCGTGGTCAACGTCACCGCCGACTCGTTCTCCGACGGCGGCCGCTTCCTCGACCACGACCGCGCCATCGAGCACGGTCTGGAGCTGGCGGCGCAGGGAGCGCAGATCATCGACGTCGGCGGGGAATCCACGCGGCCCGGCGCGGCCCGGCTGGATCCCGAGGTCGAACGCGGCCGCGTCCTGCCGGTGATCAGAGAGCTTGTGGCACAAGGCATCACGGTCAGCGTCGACACCATGCACGCCGACGTGGCCGAGGCCGCGCTGGAATGCGGCGTGCACATCGTCAACGACGTGTCGGGTGGCCGGGCCGACCCGAACATGGCCCCGCTGCTGGCGGGCGCGCGGGTGCCGTGGGTGCTGATGCACTGGCGCGAGGTCGACGCCGCGCAGCCGCACCGGATTCCGGAGTACTCCGACGTCGTGGCCGATGTCCGGGCCGAACTGCTCACCGCGGTCGACGATGCGGTGGCTGCGGGCGTGGAGCCGGGCAACCTGATCATCGATCCGGGCCTGGGTTTCGCCAAGTCGGCGCAGCACAATTGGGCGCTGCTGCGGGCGCTGCCCGAGTTCGTGGCCACCGGTATCCCGGTGCTGGTCGGGGCGTCGCGCAAGCGGTTCCTTGGCACCCTGCTGGCGGATGCCGACGGCACGCCGCGCGAGCCCGACGGCCGGGAGACGGCCACCGCGGTGATCTCGGCGCTGGCGGCGCAGCAGGGCGCGTGGGGAGTGCGGGTGCATGATGTGCAGGCGTCGGTGGATGCGGTGAAGGTGGTGCAGGCCTGGCATGGCTGATCGAATCGAATTGCGCGGCTTGACCGTTCGCGGGAATCACGGCGTCTTCGACCATGAACGCGAGGACGGCCAGGACTTCGTCGTCGACATCACGGTGTGGATCGACCTGGCCGCCGCCGCGCTGAGCGACGAGCTGTCGGACACTCTGGACTACGGCAAGCTGGCGCAGCAGGCCGCCGACATCATCGCCGGGCCGCCGCGCAATCTGATCGAGACGGTGTCGGCCGAGATCGCCGACTCGGTGATGACCGACCAGCGTGTCCATGCCGTCGAGGTGGTGCTGCACAAGCCCAGCGCGCCGATCCCGTTGACGTTCAAGGACGTTGCGGTCGTGGCGCGCCGGTCGAGGCGGGGCGGCCGAGGGTGACGTCCGTGGTCCTGTCCATCGGCTCCAACCTGGGTGACCGGCTCGCTCACCTGCAGTCGGTGGTCTCGGGGCTGCGCGGTGCGGTCCGCGCGGTCTCACCGGTTTACGAGACGGCGGCCTGGGGCGGTGTCGAGCAGGGGCCGTTCCTGAATGCCGTGCTGCTGGCCGACGATCCCGGCCTCGACGGCCCGGGGTGGTTGCGGCGGGCCCATGAGTTCGAGAACGCGGCGGACCGCGTGCGCGAACAGCGTTGGGGGCCACGAACTCTCGATGTCGATATCGTCAGCTGCCACGACGGCGACGTCGAAGTGCGCTCCGACGATCCGGTCCTGACACTGCCGCACCCGCTGGCGCACCAACGCGCCTTCGTGCTGGTGCCGTGGCTGGCCGTCGACCCGGCCGCCCAACTGCGAGGTGTTCCGGTCGCCGAACTGCTGGCCGCCATCGACGCCGTCGAACGCGACGGCGTGCGCCGTACCGACCTGGCGCTGGTGTCCTGATGGGACCGACCCGGAAGCGGGACCTGGCCATCGGCACGGTGCTGGCCACGGTCGTCGCGTACCTGCTGGTGATCCTGGTGTACCGCTGGTTCCCGCCGATCACGGTGTGGACGGGGTTGTCGCTGTTGGTTTTTGCCGCCGCGGAGGCGGGCTGGGCATTCTTCCTGCGCGCCAAGATCTCGGGCGGTGACATCGGGGTGGGGGGCGGCCGGATCCATCCGCTGGCCGTCGCGCGGTCGGTCGTGGTGGCCAAGGCGTCGGCCTGGGTCGGGGCGCTGGCCCTCGGCTGGTGGCTCGGCGTGCTCGGTTACGTGCTCCCGCGACGCGGCGTCCTGCGCGTGGCGGCGGCCGATTTCCCGGGTGTGACGGTCGCCGCGGTGAGCGCGCTGGCCCTGGTGGTGGCGGGTCTGTGGTTGCAGCATTGCTGCCGCGCGCCGCTGGACCCGCCGGAGAAGTCCGACGGCGCAACCGAATAGGTAACGATCCGTCCGGACGGGGTGTCGGTCGACCTGCGATGGGAAGGCAAAACGGTACAGTCAGCCCATGATCGATCCGACCCGGGCTGCGCGCGGCAGGCGTGCGAACCGCAGGCCGGGTTGGTTGCTGCTGACGGCGTTGCTGGTGCTCGCGATCATCGCCAGTTCCGCGCTGGTGTTCACCGATCAGGTCGAGTTGCTGAAACTCGCCGTGGTCATCGCCCTGTGGGCCGCGGTGGCGGCGGCGTTCGCCTCGTTCATCTACCGGCGCCAGGCTGATCTGGACCAGGCCCGGGCCCGCGACCTCAAGCTCGTCTACGACCTGCAGCTGGACCGCGAGATCGCGGCGCGCCGCGAATACGAACTGTCGCTGGAATCGCATCTGCGCCGTGAGCTGGCCTCCGAACTGCGCGCCCAGTCGGCCGACGAGGTCGCGGCGCTGCGTGCGGAGCTGGCCGCGCTGCGCGCCAACCTCGAGTTCTACTTCGACACCGATCTCGCGCACCGCCCGGCGCTCGAGACCGACCGCACCGGGCAGGCCGCGCCGGTGGGCCGCGTCGTCGCCAGCCGGATCGACACCGAGGACCGGCCCGACCTGATGTCGGAGCCGAACACCGAAGAGAGCCCCATCATCGACGTGGCGGCCGAGCCGCATGTGCCGCCGGACCCGTGGGCGCCACCACCCCCGCCGCCGCAGCCGCCGTTCGGTGGCGCGCACCGTCGTCCGCCGGAGCCGGGCCCATCCGACTGGCAGCCGACGCCGGCCGAAGGCCAGTGGATTCCGGCCGGTCAGCCCGGCAGCAACTGGGCCGCCCCGACGCCGGAACCGGCGCCGCCCCCGCCGCCGCCGGTCCAGGACCGCGGGCCCGAACCGACCATGACCCTGCCGGTCGTCCCACCCGCTCCCGAGCCGGCCCCCGAACCGCCGCGCCGGGGCCGCCACGGGGCCCCCGCGGAACCGGCCACTGCGCCGCCCGCGACAGAGACCCCTGTCACATCCGGCCGTCGGCGCCGAGCCGAGCCGGACGACGAACCCGCAGGTCAGCACGTTGGCGGGCAGCCGGCGGCCGAATTGCTGGCGCGGCTGCAGGCCAATCCCAGCGGCGGCGGCCGTCGACGTCGCCGCGAGGACTGAGCTACGCTCTGCGGTGACCGTCCGGTACCTGCCGAGCAGGACTGGAACGAGGAGAAACCACCAATTGTGAGGTCGCTGCAATGAAGCAGCTCGACGGACTGCGTCCGGCCCGGCTCACTGTCGGAATCATTTCCGCAGGGCGGGTCGGCAGTGCGCTGGGTGTTGCGCTGGAGCGCGCCGACCACGTCGTCGTCGCGTGTAGCGCGATCTCCCATGCGTCGCGCGGTCGTGCCGAGCGCCGGCTGCCCGACACCCAGGTGCTGCCCGCACACGACGTCGCCGCCAAGGCCGAGCTCCTGCTGCTGGCCGTGCCGGACGCCGAGCTGACGTCCGTCGTCGCCGGCCTGGCGGCCACCGGATCGGTCCGTCCCGGCACCATCGTCGTGCACACTTCGGGCGCCAACGGCATCGCTGTACTGGCCCCGCTGACCGAGCAGGGCTGCATCCCGCTGGCGATCCACCCGGCCATGACGTTCACCGGCTCGGACGAAGACATCACCCGGCTGTCGGAGACCTGTTTCGGCATCACCGCGGCCGACGACATCGGCTACGCCATCGCCCAGTCCCTGGTTCTCGAGATCGGCGGCGAACCGTTCCGGGTTCGCGAAGACGCCCGAACGCTCTATCACGCGGCCCTGGCGCACGCCGGCAATCACGTCATCACCGTCGTCCTCGACGCCGTCGAAGCCCTGCGCGAGGCGCTCGCCGGGCAGGAACTGCTGGGGCAGGAACTGGTCACGGGTGATCCCGCCGGCATCGCCGAGCGCATCCTCGCGCCACTGGCGCGGGCCTCGCTGGAGAACGCGCTGCAGCGCGGGCAGAGCGCGCTGACCGGCCCGGTGGCCCGCGGTGACGGCGCTGCCGTCGCGGCGCACCTGCACGCCATGGCGGAAGTGAATCCCGAACTGGCGCAGGCATATCGGGCCATGTCGCTGCGCACCGCACAGCGTGCCCACGCACCCGAAGAGGTTTTCGCCGTGTTGAACGACTCAGGGAGAGCGCAGTGACCGATCGCAGGCCGCCGAAGTTCACCGCCGGCGAGCTGAACCTCTACACCAATCCGACCGACGTGTCGGATGTGTCGCGGGTGCTGCGCGCGACGGGGCGCCGCGTGATGCTCGTGCCGACCATGGGCGCGCTGCACGAGGGGCACCTGGAGCTGGTGCGCTCTGCCAAGAAGGTGCCCGGCGCCGTCGTGGTGGTGTCGATCTTCGTCAACCCGTTGCAGTTCGGCGCGGGGGAGGACCTGGACGCCTACCCACGGACGCTGGACTCCGACGTCGAGTTGCTGCGCGGCGAGGACGTCGACATCGTCTTCGCACCCAGCGCCGCTGCCATGTATCCGAGCGGCCGGCGCACCACGGTCGTGCCCGGCCCGCTGGGCGCCGAGCTGGAGGGCGGCTCCCGCCCGACACACTTCGCCGGGATGCTGACCGTGGTGCTCAAGCTCCTGAACATCGTGCGGCCCGACCGCGCGTTCTTCGGCGAAAAGGATTACCAGCAGCTGGTTCTGGTGCGCCAGATGGTCGACGACCTCGACCTCGACGTGCGCATCCAGGCGGTGCCGATCGTGCGCGAGTCCGACGGACTGGCCATGTCGTCGCGCAACCGCTACCTCGATGCTGAACAGCGCGAGCAGGCCGGGGCGTTGTCCGCGGCGCTGCTCGCCGGTAAGTACTCCGCGTCGCACGGCGCGGCCGCCGCACTCGATGCGGCCCGGGCGGTCCTCGACGAGGTACCCGCCATCGACGTCGACTATCTGGAAGTCCGGGACCCCTGGCTGGGTCCGGCACCGGCCTCGGGCCCGGCCCGGATGCTGGTGGTGGGCCGGCTCGGCACGACCAGATTGTTGGACAACATCGCCATCGACATCGGTGCATCCGCAGGGATCGACGGTCACCCCAATGTGGGGTCTGCCTTAGACCAGGACGGAAACCACGAATTACCTTGGAGGAATTGATGTTTCGCACCATGCTGAAGTCCAAGATTCACCGGGCCACGGTGACGCAGGCGGACCTGCACTACGTGGGTTCGGTGACCATCGACGCCGACCTGATGGACGCCGCCGACATCCTCGAGGGTGAGCAGGTCACCATCGTCGACATCGACAACGGCAACCGGCTGGTCACCTACGCCATCACCGGTGAGCGCGGCACCGGCATCATCGGGATCAACGGTGCCGCAGCGCATCTGATCCATCCGGGTGACCTGGTGATCCTCATCGCCTACGCCACCATGGACGATGCCGAGGCCCGCACGTACCAGCCGAACGTCATCTTCGTCGACGCGCAGAACCGGCAGATCGACTTCTCGCACGACGCCGCGCACGTCCCGGACGGCGTCGACGGCCTGCTGTCACCGCGGTAACGCCGGTGCTGCTGGCAATCGATGTCCGCAACACCCACACCATCGTCGGGTTGATCTCCGGCTCCGGAGATCACGCAAAAGTGGTGCAGAACTGGCGGATTCGGACCGAGTCGGAGGTGACGGCCGACGAGCTCGCGCTGACCATCGACGGCCTGATCGGTGACGACGCCGAAAACCTGCTCGGTGCAACGGGTTTGTCGACGGTGCCGTCGGTGCTGCACGAAATCCGGGTGATGCTGGACCAGTACTGGCCGAAGGTGCCGCACGTGCTGATCGAGCCGGGTGTGCGCACCGGCATCCCGCTGCTGGTCGACAACCCGAAAGAGGTCGGGGCCGACCGCATCGTCAACTGCCTTGCGGCGTACCACAAGTACGGCACCGCGGCCATCGTCGTCGACTTCGGGTCGTCGATCTGCGTCGACGTCGTCTCGGCCAAGGGTGAGTTCCTCGGTGGTGCCATCGCGCCCGGGGTCCAGGTGTCCTCTGATGCGGCCGCGGCCCGTTCGGCGGCGCTGCGCCGCGTCGAGCTGACCCGGCCGCGGTCGGTGATCGGCAAGAACACCGTCGAGTGCATGCAGGCCGGTGCGGTGTTCGGTTTCGCGGCCCTGGTGGACGGCCTGGTGAACCGCGTGCGTGACGATGTCGACGGCTTCGACGGAAACCACGTCACCGTGGTGGCCACCGGTCACACCGCGCAGCTGGTGCTGCCCGATCTACGGACCGTGCAGCACTACGAGAAGAACCTCACGCTCGACGGCCTCCGCCTGGTCTTCGAGCGCAACCAGCGCAACGCCCGCCGGGCCTAGAAGAACGTCCGGACTAACTCGACCACCCGGTGGTCGGCGTCGAGCACCGGGATCAGCTGCCACTTGTCGAACACCGTGCACGGGTGTGAGATGCCGAATTCCAGCCAGTCACCGACGGCCAGGTCCTGGTCGGCCGGTGCCAGCCGCAGGTAGGCGTGCTGGTCGTTGAGCTTCTCGACGCGGCTGTCGGGCCGCCCGTACGGCACGGGCAGGTCCTGGTCGAACGAGACGTCGCGGCGGCCCATGCCCACGATGGCGAGGTCGGGCTCGGGCCGGGACAGCACCTGCGCCCACACGCTGAGCGCGGGCTCCAGGTGGGCGCTGTCGGTGCGGCCGAGCGGCGTCGTGCGGGCGTAGAGACCGTCGTCGTGCGTCAGGTAGCAGCCGCTGCGCAGGACGGTCTGCACCGTCATGCCGTCGGGCCAACCGGTCAGGATGTCGGCGACCAGGTCGAAGTACGTGCTGCCGCCGGCCGTCGCCAGGATCTCGTCGGTCTCGAACAGCGTGTGCAACCGGATGACGGTGTCGCGCATGGTCTGCAGGTACGCCGAGACGGCAGCCACCGCGGCGTCACCGACCTCATGGCCGGTGGCCGCCTCGTATCCGGCGACGCCGACGAGCCGCAGCCGGTCCGAGTCCACCGCCGCGCGCGCCACGGCGTCGACGGTCTCGGCGTCGCGGCAGCCGGTGCGGCCGCCCGGCTGGCCGATCTCGACGCAGACGTCCACCTGGCGGCGCCGGCCGGTCAGCGCGGACGTCATCAACTGCACGCCACGCACCGAGTCCACCCAACAGGTCAGCTCGAAGTCGGGATTGGCGTCCAGCTCGGCGGCCAGCCAGCGCAGCCCGGTGACGTCGACGAGCTCGTTGGCCAGGATGATCCGGCGCACCCCGAACGCCCGAAACACCCGGACCTGGCTGATGGTGGCGGCCGTGACAGCCACTGCTCCCGCGCCGAGCTGACGGGCGAGAAGCTGCGGTGACATGTGGGTCTTGCCGTGCGGCGCGAGCTGTACGCCCCGGCGCCGGCACCAGCGCGCCATGGTGACCATGTTGTGCACCAGCGGCTGGGTACGCAGTGTGCACACCGGCGACACCGCGCCGTCGGCGAACAGACTGGGGCGTCGCCGGCACACCTGAGCAGGCGTCTGGCCCCACCACGAGGCCGGCAGTCCCTTGAATTTCCAGTCGATCGGCTCGTGGTCCAGCGCGTCTACGGCGGACTGCTCGAAACTGGTGGCCATGGGCTTCATTTAAGCTGGCATTTCGTGAGCGAAGCCGACAGCCCCGACATTCCCGAGCAGTTCCGCATCCGCCAGGCCAAGCGTGAGCGGCTGCTGGCCGAGGGGCGCGACCCGTATCCGGTCGAGGTGCCGCGTACCCACACCCTGGCCGAGCTGCGGGCGGCCTATCCGGAGCTCGCCGCGGACACCGCGACCGGTGACATCGTCGGCGTCGCAGGGCGTGTGGTGTTCGCCCGGAACTCCGGAAAACTGTGCTTCGCGACGCTGCAGGAGGGTGACGGCACACAGCTGCAGGCCATGCTGAGCCTGGACAAGGTGGGCCAGGAGTCGCTCGATGCCTGGAAGTCCGACGTCGACCTGGGCGACATCGTCTTCATCGAGGGCGAGGTCATCAGCTCCCGGCGCGGGGAATTGTCTGTGCTTGCCCAGAACTGGCAAATTGTGTCCAAGGCGCTGCGACCGCTTCCCGTCGCGCACAAGGAATTGAATGAAGAGACGCGGGTCCGGCAGCGGTACGTCGACCTGATCGTGCGGCCCGAGGCCCGCAATGTCGCCCGCCAGCGCATTGCGGTGGTGCGGGCATTGCGTTCGGCATTGGAGCGTCGCGGTTTTCTCGAAGTCGAGACCCCGATGCTGCAGACGCTGCCCGGTGGCGCTGCCGCCCGGCCATTCATCACGCACTCCAACGCGCTCGATGCGGATCTGTACCTGCGCATCGCGCCCGAGTTGTTCCTGAAGCGCTGCCTGGTCGGTGGCTTCGAGAAGGTTTTTGAGCTTAATCGGAACTTTCGCAACGAGGGCGCGGATTCCACGCATTCACCGGAATTTGCGATGTTGGAGACTTATCAGGCCTACGGCACATATGACGATTCCGCGATTGTGACGCGTGAGCTTATTCAGGAGGTTGCCGACGAGGCCATTGGTACCCGAATGGTCCCGCTGCCGGACGGTTCCACCTATGACCTCGATGGTGAATGGGCGACCATCGAAATGTATCCGTCGTTGTCGGAAGCGCTGGGTGAGGAGATCACCCCGGAGACTTCGGTCGAGTACCTGTGGAAGGTGGCCGAACGGCTCGGCGCCGAGATTCCCAGGGACCGCGGATACGGCCACGGGAAATTGATCGAGGAACTGTGGGAGCACACCGTCGGTGATCACCTTTGGGCGCCGACCTTCGTCCGGGATTTCCCGGTGGAGACCACGCCGCTCACTCGGGCCCACCGCAGTATTCCGGGCGTTACAGAAAAATGGGATCTGTATGTCCGGAAGTTCGAGCTCGCCACCGGATATTCGGAGTTGATCGATCCGGTGATTCAACGCGAGCGTTTCGAGGCGCAGGCGCGTGCCGCCGCTGCCGGTGACGACGAGGCAATGCGACTTGATGAGGATTTCCTTATCGCATTGGAGTATGCGATGCCGCCGACGACCGGAACAGGAATGGGACTCGACCGCTTGCTCATGGCGTTGACGGGGTTGACGATTAGGGACACGGTTTTGTTCCCGATTGTGCGGCGCCAAGCCGACTGAAAACTGAGCTGACCCTGAGACTTGTTGAAGGAATTGAACTCCTATGCCAGCATTGTTATGGCAGAGTCGATTCTGCATTTTTCCGAGGCAGAAGGGTTAGTGTGGGCCGATGGCAAAGAAAGTGACTGTCACGCTCGTCGACGATTTCGACGGTGAAGGTGCGGCGGATGAGACGGTCGAATTTGCTCTCGACGGGGTGAACTACGAGATCGACCTCACCACCAAGAACGCCACCAAGCTCCGGAATGATTTGAAGAAATGGGTCGAGGCCGGCCGTCGTGTCGGTGGTCGCCGCCGCGGCCGCGCCAGCACCGGCGCGACAGGACGGGGCCGCGCGTCCATCGACCGTGAGCAGAGCGCCGCGATCCGGGAATGGGCGCGCCGCAACGGCCACAATGTCTCCAGCCGGGGCCGTATCCCGGCGGAGATCATCGACGCGTTCCACGCCGCCACCTGAGCCCGCGGGCAACAGAATTCAGGATTGCCCGCAGTTTCTCTGTTCGCTTTCGGCGTAGCCCGGTCGGCCCGATCCGGGAAACGTTTCGTCGCCGCAGCGCGTTGGCCTTTTCGCAGCGCTGAGTGGCCTTGCGAGCTAGGGGATACCGCAGGGCACGCATGGTCGCCGCCCATTAGAGTGGACGGTAGGCGCACAGCGTCGCGACACGCGAAGTGACGTGGCAGGAGCTGCGCTACGAGGGAGAGCAGGTAACACCGATGTTCGAGAGATTCACCGACCGGGCCCGCCGGGTCGTCGTCCTGGCTCAAGAAGAAGCCCGGATGCTCAACCACAACTACATCGGCACCGAGCACATCCTGCTTGGCCTCATCCATGAGGGCGAGGGCGTAGCTGCCAAGTCGCTGGAATCGCTCGGCATCTCGCTCGAGGGTGTGCGTAGCCAGGTCGAGGAGATCATCGGCCAGGGCCAGCAGGCGCCGTCGGGCCACATTCCGTTCACGCCGCGCGCCAAGAAGGTGCTCGAGCTGTCGCTGCGTGAGGCGCTGCAGCTCGGCCACAACTACATCGGCACCGAGCACATCCTGCTCGGCCTGATCCGCGAGGGCGAGGGCGTCGCCGCCCAGGTGCTCGTGAAGCTGGGTGCGGAGCTGACCCGCGTGCGTCAGCAGGTCATCCAGCTGCTGTCGGGCTACCAGGGCAAGGAGACCGCCGAGGCCGGTACCGGTGGCCGCGGTGGCGAGACGGGCAACCCGTCGACGTCGCTCGTGCTGGACCAGTTCGGTCGCAACCTGACCGCCGCCGCCGCCGAGGGCAAGCTCGATCCGGTCATCGGCCGTGAGAAGGAAATCGAGCGGGTCATGCAGGTGCTGAGCCGCCGCACCAAGAACAACCCGGTGCTGATCGGTGAGCCCGGTGTCGGTAAGACCGCCGTCGTCGAGGGCCTGGCGCAGGCCATCGTGCACGGCGAGGTCCCCGAGACCCTGAAGGACAAGCAGCTCTACACGCTGGACCTGGGTTCGCTGGTCGCCGGCAGCCGTTACCGCGGTGACTTCGAAGAGCGCCTGAAGAAGGTGCTCAAGGAGATCAACACCCGCGGCGACATCATCCTGTTCATCGACGAGCTGCACACGCTCGTGGGTGCGGGTGCCGCCGAGGGCGCCATCGACGCCGCCAGCATCCTGAAGCCGAAGCTGGCCCGTGGCGAGCTGCAGACCATCGGTGCGACGACGCTCGACGAGTACCGCAAGTACATCGAGAAGGACGCCGCCCTCGAGCGCCGGTTCCAGCCGGTGCAGGTGGGTGAGCCGACCGTCGAGCACACCATCGAGATCCTCAAGGGTCTGCGGGACCGCTACGAGGCGCACCACCGCGTCTCCATCACCGACGGTGCGCTGGTCGCGGCCGCGACGCTGGCCGACCGCTACATCAACGACCGGTTCCTGCCGGACAAGGCCATCGACCTGATCGACGAGGCCGGTGCCCGCATGCGCATCCGCCGGATGACCGCTCCGCCAGACCTGCGCGAGTTCGACGAGAAGATCGCCGATGCGCGCCGGGAGAAGGAATCGGCCATCGACGCGCAGGACTTCGAGAAGGCAGCCCGGCTGCGCGACTCGGAGAAGACGCTGGTCGCCCAGCGCGCCGAGCGCGAGAAGCAGTGGCGTTCGGGTGACCTCGACGTGGTCGCCGAGGTCGACGACGAGCAGATCGCCGAGGTCCTGGGCAACTGGACCGGCATCCCGGTCTTCAAGCTGACCGAGGCCGAGACCACCCGTCTGCTGCGCATGGAAGATGAGCTGCACAAGCGGATCATCGGCCAGGTCGACGCCGTCAAGGCGGTCTCGAAGGCCATCCGGCGTACCCGCGCCGGCCTGAAGGACCCGAAGCGTCCGTCGGGCTCGTTCATCTTCGCCGGCCCGTCCGGCGTCGGTAAGACCGAGCTGTCGAAGGCGCTGGCCGAGTTCCTGTTCGGCGACGACGACGCGCTCATCCAGATCGACATGGGTGAGTTCCACGACCGCTTCACCGCGTCGCGGCTGTTCGGTGCCCCTCCGGGCTACGTCGGCTACGAAGAGGGCGGCCAGCTCACCGAGAAGGTGCGCCGCAAGCCGTTCAGTGTGGTGCTGTTCGACGAGATCGAGAAGGCCCACCAGGAGATCTACAACAGCCTCCTGCAGGTTCTCGAGGACGGCCGCCTGACCGACGGTCAGGGTCGCACTGTCGACTTCAAGAACACCGTGCTGATCTTCACCTCGAACCTCGGTACGAGCGACATCAGCAAGGCGGTTGGCCTCGGCTTCACCCAGGGTGGCGGCGAGAACAACTACGAGCGGATGAAGCTCAAGGTGCACGACGAGCTGAAGAAGCACTTCCGCCCGGAGTTCCTGAACCGTATCGACGACATCATCGTGTTCCACCAGCTGACGCAGGACGAGATCATCCAGATGGTCGACCTGATGATCGGCCGGGTGTCCAAGCAGCTCAAGGCCAAGGACATGGAGATGGAGCTGACCGACAAGGCCAAGGCACTGCTGGCCAAGCGCGGCTTCGATCCGGTCCTGGGTGCCCGCCCGCTGCGTCGGACCATCCAGCGCGAGATCGAGGACCAGCTCTCCGAGAAGATTCTCTTCGAGGAGGTCGGCCCCGGTCAGCTGGTCACCGTGGACGTCGACAACTGGGACGGCGAGAGCAACAACACCGAGGATGCGGTGTTCACGTTCGCCGGCCGTCGCAAGGAATCGGCCGACCTGGCCGAGGCCGCTGCGACTGCCTCGGAGTAGTCAGCCAACGTGAAAAGCCCCCGATTCGTCGGGGGCTTTTCCGTTTGGTCAGCCGACGAGTTTCCCGTGCTCTTCGAACAGCGGGCGGTACTTCGCATCGCAGTTCTTGAGCGCCCAGTCGTTGAGCGCCTTCATGTTGTCGAGCATCGCGTCCATCTTGTTGGGATCGGCGAGGTCTTCGAGGTAGCGATGCGGTTCGGCGGGCGCCGCGGCGATGAGTTCGCCCTGCGTAACGGGCGCGTCCTTGAGCAGGTCGTCGACGATCTGGCTCTGGTTTGCCGCACCGCTGCCGAATGCCGAGTTCATGTCGCGCAGCTTGCGGGCGACCAGCTTCGCGTCGAGTGTGCAGAAGTCGCCGGCGCCGCTGTTGCCGGCCGCGGCGGTCGCTCCGGCCGTGCCCGCGCTCGAGTTCGAACTGTGGCCGGCGGTGCCACATCCGGCCACCGCGAGCGTGGCGGCGGTGGCGACTGTGCAGACCAATCTGGCCGTGGTGGCGAACAACATCGCAGTGCCTTTCCGTCGCTGTGCAGGGGGTCGAGATCGACGCTAAGCGCCCGGCGGTGCCACGGATATAAGGGAAGTCCCTACGGATCTGCGCGGACGGGAAACGGTTCGGTGTATCTTGATCCCGTTACGACGGTGCATGGAAGCCGGTGAGAATCCGGCACGGTTGCGCCACTGTGAGCCCTCTGCGGCGAGTCAGATCTTTCGCCGTCGTGCAGAACCGAACAATGTAGGGGCGCGTGACCCCGTAGGAGGTTTGACCATGACGAGTATTGCGGTTTCCAAGCCGGGCGTATCGACCAAGGCGCTTTCGGCCACTCGAGTGGCAGTGCTGCTGGGCGTGACGATCTTCCTGGCCATGCTGGCGTACTACCTCGTCGGCATCGACGAGGGCATGATGTCGATGTTCGGCAAGACCGTCGTGGTCCACGAGTGGGTGCACGACTCGCGGCACTTCCTCGGCTTCCCCTGCCACTGACGCAAGGGACTTTCATGGAAATCCGCGTCATCGGGCGCGGAGCCCTCGCCGGTCTGATCGCCGGCATTCTGGGGTTCCTGTTTGCCTGGATTTTTGCTGAACCCACCATCGACAAGGCCATCGACTACGAATCCGGCCGCATGAACGTGCTCTCGACCGTCCACACGGCCATGGGCCATCCGGTCGAGCCGGACGGGCCCGAGCTGTTCAGCCGGTCCATCCAGTCGGGTATCGGTGCGGCCACCGGCATCATCGCGTTCTCTGTGGCGATGGGTGCGCTGGTGGCTGTCGCGTATCTGGTACTGCACGGCCGGTTCCAGGTCCGGCCCAAGGTGCTGGGCTGGACCACCGCCGGTTTCGGCTTCCTGGGTGTGTACCTGTTGCCGTTCGTGAAATACCCGTCGAACCCGCCCGCTGTCGGCCATGAATTCACCATGGAGGCCCGCGGTTTCCTGTACCTGGGAATGGTGTGGGGGTCGCTGGCCCTGCTGGGCCTCGCGGTGTTCGCCGCGCGCAAGCTGTCTGCGAAGGTCGGCTGGGCGCGTGCCGTCGGAATCTCGGTGCTCGGCTTCTTCGTGCTGTACGGCGGTCTGCTGGCGGCGCTGCCGTCGCTGGGTGATCTGGCCGCCAATGTCGAGCACGCGGGCGAGTTCGGCTTCGCGCGCGCCGCCACCGAGACGCCGCAGCCGATCACCAACACCTTCGATACGCCGGTCACCGTCGACGGCAAGGTCTACGCCCCCGGGCAGTTGATCTACCCCGGATTCGACGCCGACCTGCTGTGGAAGTTCCGGTGGTACTCGCTGATCGACCAGGCGTTGATCTGGACGGTCATCGGGCTGGTGTTCGGCGGGCTCGTCGAGCGCTACCTCGGTGGCGCCAGGAAGGCCGCACCGGCACAGGACGTGGCAGCCGCGCTCTGACGATTGCGGTTGCCGCGCACTACAGTTCGAGGCATACCGACACAGAAAGGCGGCAGCATGCTGGTTGTCACGACGAATGACCTGCCCGGGTGGGAGATTCAGCGGGTCTGCGGTGAGGTGTTCGGCCTCACCGTCCGGTCCCGGAACGCCTTCGCGCAGATGGGCGCCGGGTTCAAGGCGATGTTCGGCGGCGAGCTGCAGGGCATGACCAAGAACCTCGCCGAGAGCCGCAACGAAGCCATGGGCCGGCTGCTCCAGGAATGTCACGCCCGCGGCGGCAATGCCATCATCGGGATGCGGTTCGACACCACCGAGATCGGTGACGTGTGGACCGAGATCTGCGCGTACGGCACTGCGGTACAAGCGGTTCCGGTCACCGACGCCGCCCGCTACACCGCACAGCAGTTGGGTTACGGCGGCGGTCCGGGCCCGGCACAGGGCCCGACAGGGTAATCTCCACGGCGCAGCTGGTTTGCCAATGACGCTTCGGTGTCTGCGGCGTCGAATGGCGGGGAACCGCCATGAGAGGGAACCCGGTGAGAATCCGGGACTGTCCCGCAGCGGTATGCAGGAACGACCGCCGTCATCCGCACTGGTCCGCATCGGACTGGGAAGCGACGGCCACTAGGTGCACCCGAAGGGTGCGTGCCTGCGAGTCCGAAGACCTGCCAGCTGTGCCGGATGCGCCGCGTCCGGCGGTGCATCGCCTCGTGGAATGGGCTGATCGCCGAGGGCGGTTTGTGCTGTCCTCGATGAATGTCCTTGGGCGGTGCGCACTTCCGTCGCATTTGAAGGACGTCAGTTGTCAACACCATTCACCGCAACCATTCTCGGCGCGCCCCGCATCGGTCCGAACCGTGAACTCAAGCGGGCCGTCGAACGCTATTGGGCGGGCCGGATCGACCGGGCCGCGCTCGAGGAAATCGCCGCGGGCCTGCGCCGCGAGACCATCGCCGCGTTGTCGGCCGCCGGACTGGATTCCATTCCGGTCAATACGTTTTCCTACTACGACCAGATGCTCGACACCGCGGTACTGCTCGGCGCCCTGCCGAGTCGCGCGGGCGGCATTGCCGATGATCTCGATCGCTATTTCGCGGCGGCTCGCGGGACGGCGGACATCGCACCGCTCGAGATGACGAAGTGGTTCGACACCAATTACCACTACCTGGTCCCGGAGATCGGCCCCGACACCACGTTCACACTGCATCCGGACAAGGTGCTGGCAGAGCTCAAAGAGGCTCAGGCGCAGGGTATTCCGGCCCGGCCGGTGATCGTCGGGCCGATCACGTTCCTGGCGCTGAGCAAGGCCGTCGACGGCGCCGAGGTGCCCATCGGGCGCCTCGGCGAGCTGCTGCCGCTGTATGCCGAACTGCTGGGCCGACTCGCCGCAGCCGGTGCCGAGTGGGTGCAGATCGACGAACCCGTCTTGGTCACCGACATCCTGGACGGCACTGCCAACGCCGCCGAATTGGCCGAGTATGCCTACGCCACGCTCGCGGCAGCCGCCGAACGTCCGGCGATCCTGGTCGCGACCTACTTCGGCGAGCTGGGGAGTGTGCTGCCGGCGCTGGCGCGCACGCAGATCGACGGCGTCGCAGTCGATTTCGTCGCCGGCGGTGACCAGCCGACGGCCGGAATTCCCGGTCTCGCGGACAAGCTGTTGGTGGCCGGCGTCGTCGACGGCCGCAACGTCTGGCGCACAGACCTGGAGGCCGCACTGGTCCGGCTGGAGTCAGTGCAGGAGTCGGCACGTTCGGTGGCTGTGTCCACGTCGTGCTCGACGCTGCACGTCCCGTACTCGCTCGAGCGCGAGGACGGTCTCGACGACGCGCTCCGCGGCTGGCTGGCGTTCGGTGCCGAGAAAGTCGACGAGGTCGCGACGCTGGCGACGGCGCTGCGCACTGGCCGGGGCTCGGTGGCCGCGCAGCTCGAGGCATCGAACCGGGCGGTCGCGTCACGCAGGCACGACCCGCGACTGCACAACGCCGCCGTCCGAGCCCGGCTCGGCACGGTCCTGTCCGGTGGCATCAGCCGCGGGCCGGCCGCCGAACGGCGTAAGGCACAAGACGCCCGCCTGCATCTGCCGGCACTGCCGACCACGACGATCGGTTCGTTCCCGCAGACCGTCGAGATCCGCAAGGCCCGGGCGGCGTTCGTCGCCGGCGAGATCGACGAGGCCGATTACATCGGCCGGATGAAATCCGAAGTCGAGACGGTGATCCGGTTGCAGGAGGAACTCGGCCTCGATGTGCTGGTGCACGGCGAGCCCGAGCGCAACGACATGGTGCAGTACTTCGCCGAGCATCTCGACGGCTTCTTGACCACCAAGAACGGCTGGGTGCAGTCGTACGGCAGCCGCTGCGTGCGCCCGCCGGTCCTCTTCGGCGACGTCACCAGGCGGCAGCCGATGACGGTCGAGTGGGCGACCTACGCGCAGACGTTGACCGACAAGCCCGTCAAGGGCATGCTCACCGGCCCGGTGACGATCCTGGCCTGGTCGTTCGTTCGCGACGATCAGCCGCTGGCGGACTCGGCCAACCAGGTGGCGCTGGCCATCCGGGACGAGACCGTCGATCTGCAGTCCGCCGGCATCGCGATCATCCAGGTCGACGAGCCGGCGTTGCGAGAGCTGCTGCCGCTGCGCAATGCCGACAAGGCGGCCTACCTGCAGTGGGCGGTCGACGCGTTCCGGCTCTCGACGTCGGGCGTCAGCGACGCCACGCAGATTCACACGCACCTGTGCTATTCGGAGTTCGGTGAGGTGATCGGCGCCATTGCCGATCTCGATGCCGACGTGACGTCGATCGAGGCGGCACGCTCACACATGGAGGTCCTCGACGACCTCAACGGCATCGGGTTCTCGAACAGCGTCGGCCCCGGTGTGTACGACATTCACTCGCCCCGGGTTCCCACCACCGGCGAGATGGCGACATCGCTGCGCCGTGCGCTGGATGCCGTTCCGGCAGAACGGCTCTGGGTGAACCCGGACTGCGGGCTGAAGACCCGCAAGACCGACGAGGTGACCGAGTCGCTGCGGCGCATGGTGCAGGCGGCACTGTTGGTTCGCGCCGGATAGCTCGCCGATGACTGCGCTCCGGAACCTGAGCCAGGTTCCGGAGCGCAGTTCTTTTCGGGGTCACGCGGCAGTGCGTCACCTGAAATAAAACCGGCTGCCCGAGCCTTGACCTTGCTGGGCCAGCGCCCGGAAACCGATTGGAGACGAATCGATGTCGCGAGTAGTGCAGTTCGCCGAATACGGCACACCTGAGGTTTTGCGAGTGGTCGATGTCGAGCCGCCGGCTCCCGGACCCACCCAGGTGCGAATCGCGGTACGTGCCGCGGGCGTCAATCCGATCGACTGGAAGATCCTCGGCGGATACATGCGCGAACTGATGCCGCTCGAGCTGCCCGCCGGTGTGGGGTCCGACGTGGCCGGCGTCGTCGACGCCGTTGGGTCCGAGGTGACCGAGTGGGCGGTTGGCGACGAGGTTCTGGGCCGGTCGACGACAGGTTCGTTCGCGGATCTTGCGCTGGCGGAAGCTGCCGAGCTCGTCCGTAAGCCTGAGGGCGTCGGCTGGGAAGTGGCGGGCTCGCTGGCAGGCGCGGGCGGCACTGCGTACACGGTGCTGGGGAAGCTCGGCGTCAAGGCGGGCGACACCCTGCTCATCCATGCGGCCGCGGGCGGCGTAGGTACTTTTGCCGTCCAGCTCGCAAAGGCTCAGGGTGTCAATGTCATTGGCACGGCGGGTGAATCCAACCACGAATACCTGCGTTCGCTCGGCGCGACGCCGGTCACCTACGGCGATGGTCTGCTCGAGAGGGTGCGGGCCGCCGCACCCGACGGAGTCGACGCCGTTCTCGACGCCTCCGGTCGCGGCGAGATTCCGTTGTCGATCGAGCTCACCGGCGATCCGGCCCGGGTGCTCACGCTGGTCGCCTTCGACCAGGCCGACACCGGCATCGAGGTGCACGCCGGTGGGTCCGGAAGCGAACTGGGCGCCGCCCTTCGCGAACTCGCGACGCTTGTCGCGCAGGAACGTCTTGCCGTCTCGATCAGCGAGACGTACCCGCTGACCGAAGCCGGTGCCGCGCTCTCGGCGAGCACGACGGGCCATGTGCACGGCAAGCTCGTCGTCGTGCCGTGAACACTACGACGGTCAGCTGACCACCACCAGCAGGTCATTGCCTTCGACACTGGCCGTGGGCGCCACCGCGAGCCGCGTGACGGTACCGGCTCTCGGCGACGTGATGGCTGCCTCCATCTTCATCGCCTCGATGGTGGCGACCGTTTGGCCGGCGCTCACCCGCTCGCCAACGGTCACCCGGATCGTCACGACGCCGGCGAACGGCGCCGCAACGTGGTCCGGGTTGCCGCGGTCCGCTTTCTCCACCGCGCGGACTGCGCTGTCGATCGACCTGTCCCGCACCAGGATCGGGCGTAGCTGACCGTTCAACAGGCACAGCACCGTCCGCATGCCGCGGTCATCGGGCTCGGAGATGGCCTCGAGACCGATGAGCAGCTCGACGCCCTTCTCCAACTCGACGCGGTGCTCTTCGCCGCGGCGCAGCCCGTAGAAGAACTGGTTGGCGCTCAGGCGGGAGGTGTCGCCGAATTGTTCTCGATGCGTGCGGAATTCGCGGGTCGGACCGGGGAAGAGCAGCCGATTCAGGGCCGCTCGGCGGGTAAGACCGGGTTCCGCCAGTTCGGCGTAGTCCTCGACGGTGAGGGTTGCCGTCGGCCTGGTGTCGGACCTTCCGCGAAGGGCCTTGCTGCGCAAGGGTTCCGGCCAGCCGCCGGGCGGGTCGCCGAGCTCGCCGCGGAGGAAGCCGATCACCGAATCCGGGATGTCGCAGCGGTGCGGGTCGGCGGCGAACTCCCCGGCGCTCATCCCGGCGCCGACGAGCGCCAGCGCAAGATCACCTACCACCTTGCTCGACGGCGTCACCTTCACCAGCCTGCCGAGAGCGTGATCTGCTCCGGCATAGGCGTTTTCGATGTCCTCGAACCGGCCGCCCAGCCCGAGGGCGGCGGCCTGGGTACGCAGATTGCTGAGCTGCCCGCCCGGGATCTCGTGGGTGTACACGCGGCCGGTCGGTGCGGGCAGGCCCGCCTCGAACGGCGCGTAGACGCGGCGCAACGCCTCCCAATACGGTTCCAGCTCACAGACGTTTGCCAACGACAGACCGGTGTCGTGCGCGGTGTGCGCGGCTGCCGCAACGATCGACGACAGCGCAGGCTGGCTGGTGGTGCCGGCCAGCGGTGCCGCCGCCCCGTCGACTGCAGAGGCACCGGCCTGCCAGGCCGCGACGTACGTGGCCAGCTGTCCACCTGGGGTGTCGTGGGTGTGGACGTGTACAGGCAGGTCGAAACGGGATCGCAACGCCGACACGAGTTTTGCCGCCGCGGGTGGTCGCAGCAGACCGGCCATGTCCTTGATTGCCAGCACGTGGGCACCGGCATCGACGATCTGCTCGGCCAGCTTCAGCCAGTAGTCGAGCGTGTACAGCGTCTCCGCGGGGTCGGAGAGGTTGCCGGTGTAGGACATCGCGACTTCGGCCACCGCGGAACCGGTTTCGCGCACTGCATCGATCGCCGGCCGCATCGACTCCACGTTGTTCAGCGCGTCGAAGATGCGGAAGATGTCGATGCCGGTGGCGGTGGCCTCCTGTACGAACGCCGACGTGACCGATGTCGGATAGGGTGTGTAACCCACGGTGTTCCGGCCGCGCAACAGCATCTGGAGGCAGATGTTGGGCATCGCCTCCCGCAGCGCGGCCAGCCGCTCCCACGGGTCCTCTTTCAGGAACCGAAGCGCCACGTCGTAGGTCGCGCCGCCCCAGCACTCGACCGACAGCAGCTGCGGCGTCATGCGCGCCACGTACGGGGCCACCTTGACCAGGCCCGAGGTACGCACTCGAGTTGCGAGTAGCGACTGATGGGCGTCGCGGAACGTGGTGTCGGTGACCCACAGCCGCGGCGACTCCAGCAGGGCGGCCGCAAAGCGCTCTGGGCCGAGCTCGGTCAGCAGCTGCTTGCTGCCCGCCGGTGCCGGACCGTCGAGATCGATCTTCGGCAGCTTGTCACGTGGATACACAGCCGATGGACGACCGCCATGCGGTTGGTTCACCGTGACATCCGCGAGGTAGTTGAGGATGCGCGTGCCGCGGTCCCCTGGAGTGTGGGCCGTCAGCAGTTGCGCACGCTCGTCGATGAACGATGTCGACACCTTGCTTGCGGCGAAGTCCGGATCATCGAGAACCGCTTGCAGGAAGGGGATGTTCGTCGACACCCCGCGGATGCGGAACTCCGCGAGGGCGCGTCGGGCCCTCCTGACCGCCGTCGCGAAGTCGTGGCCGCGGCAGGTGAGTTTGACCAGCATCGAGTCGAAGTGGGCGCTGATCTCCGCACCGACGTTGGTGCCGCCGTCCAACCGGACGCCGGCACCGCCGGGAGAACGGTAGGCGGTGATCCGGCCGGTGTCGGGACGGAAACCGTTGGCGGGATCTTCGGTGGTGATGCGGCACTGCATGGCGGCGCCACGGATTCTGACACGATCCTGGCTCAGCCCGAGCTCGGCCAACGACCGGCCGGCCGCGATCCGCAACTGGGCGGTGACCAGGTCGACGTCGGTGATCTCCTCGGTCACCGTGTGCTCGACCTGAATGCGCGGATTGCACTCGATGAACACATGGTGCCCGCGCTCGTCGAGCAGGAACTCGACGGTTCCGGCGCAGAAGTAACCGATCTGGCGCGCGAATGTCACCGCATCAGAACAGATCCGGTTCCGCAGTTCGTCGGTGAGGTTCGGGGCGGGGGCCAGCTCGACCACCTTCTGGTGCCGGCGTTGCACACTGCAGTCCCGTTCGAAGAGATGGATCACCTCGCCGGTTCCGTCGGCCAGTATCTGCACCTCGATGTGGCGGGGGTTGAGGACCGCCTGCTCGAGGTAGACGTTCGGGTCACCGAAAGCAGACTCCGCTTCGCGCGACGCCGCCGCGATGGCCTCGGCCAGCGCGGCCGGCTCGGTCACCCGCCGCATGCCACGTCCGCCACCACCCGAGACGGCCTTGACGAACAGGGGAAACTCCATACCGGCTGCGGCCGTGAGCAATTCGCTGACTGACGCAGACGGAGCCGACGATGCGAGCGCCGGTAGGCCGGCGGTTCGGGCCGCGGCGATGGCGCTGGCCTTGTTACCGGTCAACTCCAGGACGCCGGCACTCGGGCCGACGAACGTGATGCCGGCCGCGGCGCACGCTGCCGCGAGTTGGGGGTTCTCCGAGAGGAATCCGTATCCCGGGTACACCGCGTCGGCGCCGGACAGCTGGGCCACCCGGATGATGTCGGGCACCGACAGATAAGCCCGAACGGGATGGCCAGGCTCGCCGATCTGGTAGGACTCGTCGGCCTTCAATCGGTGTGGGGAGTTCCGGTCCTCGTGGGCGTATACCGCCACCGTCGCGATACCCAGCTCATAGGCCGCCCGGAAGGCCCGGATCGCGATCTCACCCCGGTTGGCGACGAGGACTTTGGTGATGGCGCGCTCAGGCAATGGAACGTTGTGGTTGGCCCGAGTATTCACTCAGGGGACGGATCAGTGCGTTCGACGCCGCTTGTTCCATGATGTGTGCGGTCCAGCCCACGATGCGGGCCATCACGAAAAGCGGTGTGAAGACCGGGATGTCGAAACCCATGAGGTAGTAGGCCGGCCCGGTGGGGAAGTCGAGGTTCGGCTTGATCCTGGTGGCGGTGAACATCTCGCGCTCCAGCACGGTGTAGATGTCCAGCCACCGCTGGCCGCCGCGGGCTGCCACCACCCGGTCGAGCGCAGCCTTCATCGTCGGCACCCGAGAGTCACCGTTCTTGTAGACGCGGTGTCCGAAGCCCATCACCTTCTCTTTGCGAGACAACTTGCCGTGCAACCACTTCGGGGCGTTCGCGGCCGAGCCGATCTCCAGCATGTCGTGCATGACGGCCTCGTTGGCGCCGCCGTGCAGCGAGCCTTTGAGGGCGCCGATGGCGGCGGTCACCGCGCTGTAGATGTCCGACTGCGTGGAGGTCACCACCCGGGCGGCGAACGTGGACGCGTTGAAGCTGTGCTCGGCATACAGCACCATGGACTGGGAGAACGCGACGACGATCGCCGGTTCGGGGACCGATCCGAAGCACATGTTCAGGAAGTTCTCGGCGTATCCCAGCTGACTGTGCGGTTGGATGGGCGAAAGTCCTTGCCGTCGGCGGATATCGGCGGCGACGATCGTCGGCAGGACGGCGAACATGCGCAGTGACTTGGCGTAGTTGGCGGGAGTCGTGCTGTCGTCCTCTTCCGGATCCTCGGCGCCGAGGTAGCTGATCGCGGTGCGGACCACGTCCATCGGGTGGCAGCTCTCGGGCAGCTTGGCCAGCAGCGAGTACATCGACCGGTCGATCCGCCGGGACGCCCGCTCGCGCTGGCAGAACATCGCGAGTTCGTGTTCGGTCGGCAGCTCGCCGTGCCACAGCAGGTAGGCCACCTGCTCGAACGTGCAGTGCGTCGCCAGATCCTGTACCGGATAGCCCCGGTAGGTCAGGCTGTTGGTCTCGGGCACGACTTTGGAGATGGCGGTGGTGTCGACGACGACACCGGCCAGACCCTTGTGGATGTGGGGCGGTTGAGTGGTCATGATTTCACGTCCTGGAGGGTGAAATTGAAGATGTCGGAATCGAATTGGTTGTATTCGGCATAGCGCAGCAACTCGTACAGCCGGCTGCGGTGTTGCATCTGGCCGAGCAGGCCGGCCTGGGTTCCGGCGGTGTGGATTTCGCGCAGGCCCATCTCGACCGCGTGCATCGCCAGACGCAGCGTGGTGACCGGGTAGATCACCAGGTTGTAGCCGATGTCTGACAACCGCTGGGCCGTCACGAGTTCCGACTTGCCGAACTCGGTCATGTTGGCCAGCAGGGGAGTGTCGACCGCTGCCCGGAACTGCTCGAATTCCCTTGGGGTGGACAGTGCTTCGGTGAAGATCAGGTCGGCGCCGGCATCGGCGTAGGCCTTGGCCCGGTCGATGGCCGCGGCGATGCCCTCGATTCCGGCGGCATCAGTGCGCGCACAGATGACGAAGTTGGGGTCCCGGCGAGCGGCGACCGCGGCACGCAGTCGCTTGATCATCTCGGTGGCCGGCACGACTGCCTTACCGTCGAGGTGGCCACAGCGCTTGGGGTTCACCTGGTCCTCCAGATGGCAGCCGGCCAGCCCGGCATCCTCCAGGATCGTGATGGTGCGTGCGGCGCTCATCGGCTCGCCGAAGCCGGTGTCGGCGTCCACCAGGGTGGGCAGGTCGGTGGCCGCGGCGATCTGGGCGCTGCGGGCGGCCACCTCGGTCAAGGTGGTCAGCCCGATATCGGGCAGGCCCAGGTCGGCCGACAGCACCGCGCCCGAGACGTAGACCCCCTCGAAGCCGATCTCTGACACCAGCTTCGCCACCAGTGGCGAGAATGCGCCCGGATAGCGTTGCAGCCGGCCGGAATTCAGTGCCGTCCGCAACGCCACCCGCTTGTCGGCGGCCGAGACCCGCGAGCCGAGCAGGCCGGCGCTCATCGGAAAATCCCCGACGGGATCGTGGGCGCCTTGTCCAGCACGACCTGGTCGACGCGCACGTTGAGGGCGCCGAGGCTGCCCGGCTTCATGGCCGCAAGGCCGTCGACCACGGCCAGGAACCGGTCCTGCTCGGCAGGGGCGACGACGCCTTCGGCGAGCGTGGTGAACTTGTCGCGGTACTGCTCACGCCCGAACGGACGCGCGCCGAGCGGGTGCGCGTCGGCCACGGCCAGCTCGTCGACGATCACCTCGCCGCTCTTGAGCGTCACCACGGCCCGGGCGCCGAACGCCTTCTCCGCCGGGTCATTCGAGTGGTAGCGGCGGGTCCACTCCGGGTCCTCGACGGTCGAGATCTTGTGCCACAGCTCGATGGTGTCCGGCCGGCGGGCGCGCTCGGGCGCGTACGACCGTTCGTGGTGCCACTCACCGTCCTGCAGTGCGACCGCGAAGATGTACATCACCGAGTGATCCAGGGTTTCCCGTGTTGCATCCGGGTCGAACTTTTGCGGATCGTTCGAGCCGGTGCCGATCACGACGTGCGTGTGGTGACTGGTGTGCAGCACGATGGTGGCGATCTGGTCGACATCGCCGATCCGCGAACGCATCCGGCGCGCCAGGTCGATGGGGGCCTGGCTCTGGTACTCGGCGCTGTGTTCCTTGGTGTAGCTGTCCAGGATGGCCAGCTTGGGTTCACCGGGGCCGGGCAGCGGCACCCGATAGGTGTGCTCGGGCCCGGACAACAGCCAGGCGATGACGCCGTCCTCGCCTTCCCAGATGGGGGCGGGGGAGCCTTCACCGCGCATGGCACGGTCCACGGCCTCGATCGCGACCTTGCCGGCCAGCGCTGGGGCGTAGGCCTTCCAGCTGGAGATCAGACCCTTGCGGGACTGGCGGGTGGCGGTGGTGAGGTGCAGCGCCTGGCCGACCGCGGCATAGATGGTCTCGGGGTCCAGCCGGAGCATGGTGCCGAGGCCGGCGGCGACGGACGGGCCGAGGTGCGCGACGTGGTCGATCTTGTGTTCGTGCAGGCAGATTCCGCGGACCAGGTCCATCTGCACCTCGTATGCGGTGGCGATGCCGCGGATCAGGTCGGCGCCGCGGACGTCGAGCTGCTGGGCCACCGCGACCAGGGCCGGGATGTTGTCCCCCGGGTGCGAGTACTCGGCGGCCAGGAAGGTGTCGTGGAAGTCGAGTTCGCGGACGGCCACCCCGTTGGCCCAGGCGGCCCACTCGGGCGAGTAGGTGCCGTCGATGCCGAATACCGTGGCACCGCGCGGCGTGCGGTGCGCCTGTGCCTGGGTCCGGGCGACGGTGACGGGACGCCGGATCACCGATGCGGCCGAGACCGCGGCGTTGTCGATGATCCGGTTGACGACCATCGCCTCGACTTCGGGCGTCACGTCGACCGGATCGGCGGCCACCTCCGCGATCTTCCACGCCAGGTGTTCCGAGCGGGGGAATTCCTCCGCGCTGCGTCGGGTGCGTACCTCGTGTGTCTGCATGATTCGCACGCTACGCAGCTGATCGCGAGCCGGAAAGACCCTGTATTTGCGTAATTTTGCGTCCTTGGTGGTTGTAGTTTGCGAACTTTGTGTAAGCCGCGGGGGTTAGGCTCGCGGCAGTGGCAAAGACATTCGTGGGCGCCCGTCTGCGACGGCTGCGCGAGGAACAGGGCCTGACGCAGGTCGCGCTGGCGCGCGTCCTGGGTTTGTCGACGAGCTACGTCAACCAGCTGGAGAACGACCAGCGCCCGGTGACGGTACCGGTGCTGCTCACCTTGGCGGAGCGCTTCGATCTGCCGACCAACTACTTCGCGCCCGAATCGGACGCGCGGCTGGTTTCCGACCTGCGCGAGATCCTCGCCGACACCTCGGCGACGGCCGGCCAGATCGAGGAACTGGTGGCGAGAATGCCGGCGGTCGGTCAGATGCTGGTCAGCATGAACCGCCGATTGTTCGATGCCACAACCGAACTCGACGCCATGCACACCCGCGCCACCGTCGACGCGTCGGCGCCGTTGCCGCAGCCGATGCCGTTCGAAGAAGTCCGGGACTTCTTCTACGACCGGAAGAACCACGTCGGTGAACTGGACGCCGCGGCCGAATCGTTGTTCGGCCGGTTCGCTATGCGGCTCGGCGGTTTGGATGCCCAACTGGCCGACTTGCTGACCGCAGAGCTCGGCATCAGTGTGGTCATCGACGACGGGGAGGTGTTGGGGCCCAATGCCAAACGCTTGTACCGCGAGGACGTCGGCGTTCTCTACGTGGCCCGGTGGCTGCACCCGGGGCAGCGCGCATTCCAGCTGGCCACCCAGCTGGCGCTGTTGATGTATGCCGACCTGATCGCGGCGCTGGTGGCCGCCGACGACCAACTGAGCGCCGAGGCAAGGGAAGTCGCGCAGATCGGGTTGGCGAACTACTTCGCCGGCGCGCTGTTGATGCCGTACCGGCTGTTCCTGGCGGCGGCCGAGGAACTGCGGTATGACATCGACCAGTTGGCGCGCCGGTTCGAGGTCGGATTCGAGACCGTATGCCATCGGCTCTCGACGCTGCAGCGCCCCGAAGCCAGGGGTGTGCCCTTCATCTTCGTGCGCACCGACAGCGCGGGCAACATCTCGAAACGTCAGTCCGCCACTGCCTTTCATTTCTCCCGGGTCGGTGGCAACTGCCCGTTGTGGGTGGTGCACCAGGCCTTCGCGAGACCCGGGGAGTTCATCACCCAGGTGGCGCAGATGCCCGACGGGCGGTCGTATTTCTGGATCGCGCGCACGACGACGTCGGCCCCAAGTCGGTTCCGGGGGCCGCGGAAGCGTTTCGCCATCGGTCTCGGTTGCGACCTGGCGCACGCCGACAAGTTGATCTATTCCGCCGGCATCGATCTGGCCGACCCTGAGGCCGCGATTCCGATCGGTGCGGGCTGCAAGATCTGTGACCGCCCTGCCTGCCCGCAGCGGGCCTTTCCCTACGTCGGTCGTCCCGTGCAGGTCGACCGGCACAGCAGCACCGATTTGCCCTACTCGTCTTCGGGCGGGCACACCTGAATTAATATCTGGGCACGTCAATATCCAGGCTTGCCGAACCGGTTGGTTCGGGATTACAGTCAGTTTCCGAACCAACTGACTTGGGAGGTCCCTGTGGACGTCGATACCGCCCGCGCTCGTTTCGCCGAACTGCGGGGCCAGGCTCATGTCGATCCGGCCGAGTTGGACGAAATCTGGGCCTCGCTGGAACCGGTCCGAGCCGTCGACATGGTCGGCAACTGGAAAGGCGACGAGTTCGACACCGGCCACAAGATGAACGGCCAACTGCAGGCGGCCCGGTGGTACGGCAAGATCTTCAAATCGATCAACGATGTCGAGCCCATCGTCTGCTACGACGAAGCGGGGCAACTGTTTTCGAACAGGGACCTCAGCCGTGGCGGCGCGACGTTGTGGGACATCGAGTTTCGCGGCGAGGTGACCGGGACCATGGTCTACGACGGGCAGCCGGTGTTCGACCACTTCAAGCGGGTCGACAGCGACACCCTCATGGGCATCATGAACGGCAAGCGGCAGCGCACCGACGACAAGCTGTTCTACTTCCTCCTCGAACGCGACCAGTGAGGTAGCTGGCTGTTACCCTGGCGGATGCTATGAGAGCAGCCGGACATGCGACACGCGAGCGCATCATGGCTGCCGCCAAAGCGGAGTTCTCCGCCCTCGGATTTGCCGGTGCCCGGCTGAATCGCATTGCCGCCGAAGCCAATGCCAGCAAGGAGCGGCTGTACAGCTACTTCCAGAGCAAGCAGAACCTGTTCGAGGCGGTCGTCGAGCAGTGGATTCAGGACGCGCCGTACGACGCGATCTTCAAACCCGACGACGTGCCGGCGTACGCTGTCGCGCTCTTCGACTACATGGTCGCGGACCCGGTCGGGGCGCGGTTGCAGCGCTGGATCGAGCTGGAGGCCGCCGACGGGATGTTCGGTGACCACGTGCTGCGCCGCATCTTCCAGTCCAAGCTGGACCGGATCGCCGAGGCCCAGCGGAGCGGAATCATCGACGCGTCGTGGCGGCCGATGGATCTGCTGGTGCTGCTCAACGACATGACCTATGCATTGGCCGCGGGCGGATTCGGTATCGACCGCATCGTCGATCAGCCGCTGTCGCCGGAAACCGCCGCCGTCCGGCGCGCCGCCGTCGCCGAGGCCGCGCGCCGGCTGGTTCAACAGCCCGCCGGTGACTGACGACCTGGCCGGGTTCGGCCCGTTCTTCGCCATTGTGCGGCAACAGGATTCGCCGATGCCGCCGTGGCGGCCGATGGCCGAGCTCGTCGACGATCCCGACGCGCTGACCGCGCGCGTGCACAAGGTCAGGTCGGCGCTGATGGGCAACGGCGAGCCCGAGATTCGCGTTGCCGCGTCCGTCGCGCACCTGGGGCTGGTGGCGCGGCTGATCGCGCCGATGATCGGCACCGCCGCTCTCGGGGAGCCGGTGTCGTGGTCATTGGCCGACCTGGCCTGGCAGGACCAGCTGGGCGGTCCCTATCCACTGGCGGTCTCCGCGCGGCCGGCCGGGGGCGCGCCCGCAGTGGAAGTACTCACGAACGCGTTCGGGCGATTCGGCGTCAGCCCGAAAGTGTTGTGGGGCAACGTCGGGTCGGCCGCCAACAGTGCGGCCCAGCAGATCGGCCGGACCCGGCCCGACTTGGCCGAGCAGGCACGACAAGCGGCCGACGCGGTGCTCGCGGACCCCCGAGTCGACGGGGGAGTGCTGCGCTCAGGGCCGGCATTTCGCCGAAACAGCTGTTGCCTGATCTACCAGCTGGCCGGCGACAGGGCGGCGTGCTGCGGCGACTGCGTGCTCACCGCACCGGGATCAGATCGAACGCCTGCTTGATGATGCTCAGCAGCCACTGCGCCGCCGTCTGACCTTTGAACGTCGGCCAGGTCAGCTGGAAGTTCACCACCCACGGCTGGCCGGTGTGGTCGACGGCGTACCAGCTGAAACCGAGGTCGCCCGGCAGATTGCCGCCCTTGGAGCCGAGGTACGGCCACTTGGCGCGGTCCAGGTCGATGCCGGCGACCTTCGACATGATGTCCCGGACCGGCGCGGCCGGCCCGACAGCGGCGGCCTGCACCGCGACGTGCTCGCGGCAGATGTCGGCGGCGCTGCCGTACCACTCGGCCCCGATGCTGGATGCCGGCGTCCGGGTGCGGTACGGGTCGGGCTCGTACGGCCGTGAACTCACCTGCTGCAACAGCGCCGTGCGCTGCGCCTTGTCGCCGTTCTTCCACTGGTCACGCACATCGGGCTTGCCCCAACCGATCGAGAACAGCTCGTGCATGGTCGGGTACGGCGTCAGACTCGCCGGGTCGTGGTGCCCGGCGACCACGAGTGCCTCGTCGACCGCGGCCGGGCCGACCTTGTTGATCAGCATGTCGGTGGCCATGTTGTCGCTGACCGAGATCATCTGCTGGGCCGCCTCGTGCACCGTCACCTGGGTACCCGGCGCCAGGTTGTCCATGCCGGCCGAACCGAGCTTCTTGCCTTCGGCGGTGACGGTGACCTTGTCGTCCCAGCTGAGGGTGCCGGCCGACACGGCCCGCGCAACGGCAAGCAGCACATAGATTTTCATGATCGACGCCAGCGGCATCGGCTCGTCGACGTTGGTGCCGGCGACCTTGACGCACTTGCCGTCGACGACCTTGGCGACCTGATACGAGTAGTGCGCGCCGGACTTCGCGATCGCCGCGTCGACGTCGGCCCAGGACTTGACGGTCGGCGGACGCAGCGAGACCTCCATGCGGTCGACGGTGCCCTTGCCGTCGACGTGCAGCTGGATGTCCTGGTTCACGCCGTAGGAGTTGGTGACGTGCAGTGTCGACTGTCCGGCGCCGATGTCGATGCCGGTGAGCTTGAACGGGCGGTCCCACCAGATCCACTTCATCCGGTAGGTGATGTCGTCGACCTGGTCGGGTGCGGCGAGCGTCTTCACCCCGGCCGGCTCGATGGACCAGTCCGAGTTGAGCATGTCCATCGTCTGCCTGGACCGCATGCCCTGCGGGGTGCTCATGTCGATCAGCGCGCCGTAGGCAGCGCTCGATGGCGGCGCGACGGCTGCGGGCGTGCTGCTACAGCCGCCTAAGACGACGATGACTGCGCCGGCCGTGGCGAGCGCAGCCCGGGTCTTATGCCTGCTGGCCGGAACCAGCAACGTCCAACACAACCTCGAATTCGAGAAGTGATGCTCCGGTGGCGACGGGATTCGCCCGCTGCCCGGCGTGGGCCTCGACGGCCGGGCCCGTGGCCCAGGCCTGGAACGCCTCGTCGGACTCCCACTGTGTCACCACGAAGTAGCGGTTCTCGCCCTTGACCGGGCGGAGCAGCTGGAACCCGAGGAAGCCGGGCTGGCCGTCCACTGCGTGAGCACGGTTCGCGAACCGCTTCTCCAATTCCGGGCCGGCGTTGGGCGGAACTTCGATCGCATTGATCTTCACCACAGGCATGTGGTTCAGGTTACCGCGCTAGTCGACAGGCAGGATGGGGCCATGACGACCGACCTGCTCACCGCCCGGGGCGGCACCGGCGAGCCGATTGTGCTGGTGCACGGATTGATGGGCCGCGGGACGACGTGGGACCGGCAGTTGCCGTGGTTGACGGAATTGGGCGAGGTCTACACGTACGACGCCCCGTGGCACCGCGGGCGTGGCGTCCACGATTCCGAGCCGATCAGCACCGAACGGTTCGTCGCTGACCTGGCCGACGCGGTCGGTTCGCTGGGGCGCCCGGCGCGGTTGATCGGGCACTCGATGGGTGGGCTGCACAGCTGGTGTGTGGCCGCCGAGCATCCGGAACTGGTCACCGCGCTGGTGGTCGAGGACATGGCAGCGGATTTCGTCGGCTTCACCATCGGTGCCTGGGATCCCTGGACACATTCGATTCCGGTCGAATTCGATTCGGCGCAACAGGTTTTGGATCTGTTCGGCCCGGTCGCCGGCCAGTACTTCCTGGACGCTTTCGATCGCACCGAGACCGGTTGGCGGCTGCATGGCGAGGCGGCGCACTGGGTGGCGATCGCCGCCGAGTGGGGCACCCGGGATTACTGGCAGCAGTGGACGGCAGTACGGGCGCCGACACTCCTCATCGAGGCCGGCAACGGGGTCGCGCCGCCGGGGCAGATGCGCAAGATGGCCGAGATCGGGCACCGGACAACGTATGTGGAAGTTCCCGGCGCCGGCCACCTCGTGCACGACGACGCACCCGAGGTCTACCGCCGCGCGGTCGAGGATTTTCTCGCGTCCGTCTGATCATTCGAACCGGGAACGTGCCGCGGCGAGGTCGTGCGCGACGCGGTCAAGGTCGCGGGAGTCTCCCACGTCGGTCCAGTTGACGTTGCCGAAACCGTTGCGCGCACCGGGATTTCGGGTGATGGCGCTCAACAGGGCGCCGAGTGCGAAGGGGGCGACCATGATCGCGACCATCGCGACGAGAGTCAGGATGGTGTTCATGCCGATAATTCTCGAATCCGGGGCAACCGAATAAACAGTGGCAGTTCGGACGGCAATCGATAAAATACTGCCATGATCAACAGTGTCTCGGTCCTGGTGATGGACGGAGTGGCGCCGTTCGAATTCGGCGTGGTGTGCGAGGTCTTCGGCATCGACCGGTCAGCCGACGGTGTGCCGAACTTCGATTTCAAGGTCTGCGGGCCGGTGGCCGGGCAGCCCGTACGGACGTCGGTCGGCGCCTCTTTGACCCCCGACCACGGCATCGACCAGCTGCTGGGGGCCGACCTGGTCGCCATTCCGGCCGTGGCAGGTCCGGTCTATCCGCAGGCGGCGCTGGATGCCATCCGCAATGCCGCGGACTCCGGTTCGATGATCCTGACCATCTGCTCAGGGGTGTTCGTCGCCGGCGCCGCGGGGCTGCTCGACGGCCGGGCGTGCACCACGCACTGGATGCATGCGGACAAGCTGGCTCGCATGTTTCCCACCGCCCGCGTCGACCGTGACGTGCTGTTCGTCGACGACGGAAATCTGATCACCAGCGCGGGAACCGCTGCCGGTATCGACGCCTGCCTGCACCTGGTGCGTCGCGAGATGGGCAGCGAGATCACCAACAAGATCGCGCGCCGCATGGTGGTACCGCCGCAGCGCGACGGTGGTCAGCGGCAGTTCATCGAGCAGCCCATCCCGGTGCGGTGCTCGGAAGGCTTTGCGCCACATCTGGATTGGATTCTGACCAACCTGCGCCACCCGCACACGGTGGACAGTCTCGCCAAACGGGCGAGCATGTCGGGGCGCACATTCGCGCGCCGTTTTGTCGAGGAGACCGGGCGGACGCCCATGCAGTGGGTCACCGATCAGCGCGTGCTCTACGCCCGCAGGCTGCTGGAGGAGACGGATCTCGATGTCGACCGGGTGGCGGACAAGGCCGGATTTGGTACCGCAACCCTGCTGCGGCACCATTTCCGGCGCGTTGTCGGCGTCAATCCATCCGACTACCGGCGGCGCTTCGCTTGTCCCAATCTGCTTGCGCCGCAACCGGTTGACTAGCCCTGCGGCCTGCACTGCACGTTGACGTACACGGTGTCGAACTGGCCGGAGTTGATGCGCTGGCCCCGGCCGTCGATGTTGGAACCGGTCAGCCCGTGCACGTCGGTCACCGAACACGCGGACAGCGGCCCGGAGGTGCTGGTGTTGACCTGGACGTGGTAGCCGCGGGACTGCAGCTCGTTGATGGTGTCGACGGCCGAGCCGCCGCCGGTCGGCAGTGCGGAGGCCGTGGCCGGGGCGAGGGTCGCCGCGGCGATTGCGGCTGCGGCGGCTCCGGCGATGACGAGGCCGCGACGACGAGCGTTAACTTTCTGTTCACCTGAAATTCGGTATGCGGTCATGCTTCCGTTCTATCGGAGCATCACCGCATGTGGTACTGACTCATGCCGTTCTCATTGGAAAGCAGGCGGTTTCATGCCGTTCTCATTGAAACGGGGTTTTTAGCGCTCGCCCTCACCCGCGAGTGCGTACCGGTCATCGGCGGTCTGCTCGACCAGGCCGTCGACCAGCAGTGAGTCCAGGGCTCGGTCGCGCTGCGCGGTATCGGTGAGCCACGCCACATCCAACTGCGCCCGCGTCACCGGAGTTGCGCTGCCGCGCAACACATCCAGCAGCCGACCCCGGACCTGGCGATCGGTCCCGGCGTATTTCTGCACGGGACGCGTCGGCGCGTCCAGCTCCGGATGGCCGGCGCTGCGCCACGCGCAGACGGTCAGCGGGCAGACGCCGCATTTCGGTGCGCGGGCGGTGCAGACGATGGCGCCGAGTTCCATCAACGCGGCCGAAAACACATGTGCCGTGCCATCTTCGGGCAGGAGTGCGGCGACGTCGTCCAGGTCGCGCGAGCGTGCGGGGGTGTCGGCCACACCGCGAATCGCGCGTGCGACCACCCGGCGCACATTGGTGTCGACCACGGGGACGTCCTGTTGATAGGCGAAGCAGGCGACGGCACGCGCGGTGTAGGCGCCGACACCCGGCAGCGTCAGGAGCGTCTCGACGTCGCGGGGGACTTCGTCGCCGTGTTCGGCGGCGATCACCTCTGCGCATTCGTGTAAGCGCTTGGCGCGCCGTGGATAGCCCAGTTTTCCCCAGGCGCGCAGCACGTCCGCGGCCCCGGCCGCCGCGGTCGCGGACGGCGTGGGCCAGCGGGCGATCCAGTCCCGCCAGATCGGTTCCACCCGCGACACCGGCGTCTGCTGCAGCATGAACTCGCTCACCAGAATTTGCCACGCGGTGACATCGGGGGCCCGCCACGGCAGGTCGCGCCGTGCGGTGCGGAACCAATCCAGAAGCTCGTCGGCCGGGATGAGAATTTGCCCTGAACTCATTGCGCACTCACTATGCGAGCAGGGCACAATGGGCGGCATGCCCAACTCGAACCCGATAAACGCCTGGAAAGCACTGAGAGAGGGTAACGAGCGATTCGTTGCCGGTGAGTCGCTGCACCCCAGCCAGAGCATCGAGCGCCGCGCCGAGCTGGCCGGCGGGCAGAAGCCGACGGCCGTCCTCTTCGGTTGTGCGGACAGCCGCGTCGCCGCCGAGATCATCTTCGATCAGGGCCTCGGCGACATGTTCGTCGTCCGCACCGCGGGCCACGTCCTCGACTCCTCGGTGATCGGTTCTATCGAGTACGCCGTGGCGATCCTCGAAGTGCCGCTGATCGTGGTTCTCGGCCACGACAGCTGCGGCGCGGTCAAGGCCACCATCACGGCTCTGGACGACGGCGCGGTGCCGGGTGGATTCGTGCGGGACATCGTCGAGCGGGTGACGCCGTCGATCCTGGTCGGCCGCCGCGAGGGACTCTCCGAGGTCGACGAGCTCGAGGCCAAGCACGTCAACGAGACGGTGCGCCTGCTGAGCGAGCGGTCCAACATCATCGCCGAGCGTCTGGCGTCGGGCAAGGTCGCCATCGTCGGCGCGACCTACCACCTGGCCGAGGGTCGGGTCACCAAGCGCGACCACGTCGGCGACATCGGCGAATAGTCCGTCGAACTGGGGTGGCGAATACCACCCCAGTTCACAGACGACACGCCGCAGCAGGTCAGAGCGCACCGCGTTTTGTGCCCTTACCGTGACAATGTGCCGGATCTAGAACCGCATGGCCCGCTGCCATCCCAGATCTATTGGCGTCGGCGGATGCTGGCCATCGGTGTCGGCGCAGTCGTCGTTCTCCTCGTCGTGATCATCGGGGTCGTCGTCTTCAGCAACAGCACCGACGATTCCAAGCCGACTCAGCCCACCGCGAACACGTCGACGTCCGCGACGCCGCTGCCCGGCGAGACGCCCGGGGTGAAGAGCCCGATCGCGCCGCCGCCGAACGCCGCTCCGGCTCCGACGCCCACGCCGACCACCGCGGTCACTCCGCCGCCGGTGCTCAAGGCGGGCGACGACTGCCCGGACACGACGCTGGCGGCCAAGGGCATCACCAACCAGCCGACCTACGTGATCGGTGACCAGCCGAAGTTCACCATGGTGGTCACCAATATCGGCCTCGTCGAGTGCAAGCGTGACGTCGGCGCCGCCGTGCTGGCCGCCTACGTCTACTCACTGGACAACAACCGGCTGTGGTCCAACCTGGACTGCGCGCCGTCGAACGAGACCTTGGTCCGCGCATTCAAGCCCGGCGAGCAGGTGACCACCGAGGTCACGTGGACCGGCATGGGCTCGGCGCCGAACTGCCCGCTGCCGCGTCAGGCGATCGGGCCCGGCACCTACAACCTGGTCGTCCAGCTGGGCAATCTGCGATCGGCCCCGGTGCCGTTCGTGCTGTCCGAGGCCCAGCAGCCCGGCCCGGGTGCACCGCCCGCGGGCGAGGCGCCGCCGCCGGCTCCCGTCGCACCGGCTCCCGGCGAGCCGACGCTGCCCGGCCCCGCCAACTGATCTCAGGCCAGCCGGTCGGCGATCGTCGACTCGGCGAGCAACGACAAACCCTCGCGGATGTGGCGGGCCCACATGGACCCGATGCCCTCCACCGACTGCAGGTCGTCGGCGCTCGCGGCGAGCAGGCCCTGTAGCGATCCGAACGAGCGCACCAGCAGGTCGACGTGTGCGAACTGCAGACGCGGAATGCCGGCCATCGCCCGGTAGCCGCGCGAGCTCATCGCCGAATCCTGCGCCTCGGGCGTCGAGGGGTAGCCGAAAACCCTTGCGAGCGTTGTGAAATCGAGCAGTTCGTTGTCGCTGAGCGCGTCGAGCTCCTCGAGTGTCGCGGTCACCTGGTCGGCGGTCGGCGGGTCGGGGTTGGCGTGGTAGTCGCGCACGATCAGTTCGCGGGCCGCGTCGTTGTCGCCGACCAGTTCGTCGAGCTGCAGCTTGAGCTGACGCCCATCGGTACCGAGCTCTACGACGTCGGCGTCGATCTCCAGGCTGATCCGGCGGACCATCTCCATGCGTTGCACGACGGTCATGACATCGCGCAGCGTCACGAAGTCCTCGATCTCGGCCATCGACAGCTGCTTGCTGACCTCGTCGAGCCGGAATTTGTAGCGCTCCAGCGTGGCGACGGTCTGGTTGGCGCGCGACAAGATGGTCGGAGTTTCCGGTACGACGTGCCGCTCGCCGGCCACGTACACCGTCACGATGCTCATCGAGTGGCTGACGGACACCACCGGGAAACCGGTCTGGATGGCGGCGCGCTCGGCCGAGCGGTGCCGGGTGCCGGATTCGTCGGTCGGGATCGACGGGTCGGGGACCAGCTGCACGTTGGCCCGCAAGATGCGGGTGAGGTCGCTGGAGAGCACCACGGCGCCGTCCATCTTCGACAGCTCCCGCAGCCGGGTGGGTGCGAACCGGACGTCCAGCGGGAAGCCACCGTCGCAGATGGCCTCGACGCTGTCGTCGTAGCCCAGCACGATCAGCCCGCCGGTACGGCCGCGCAGGATGCGCTCGAGACCGTCCCGCAGCGGGGTACCGGGCGCCAGCTTGCCCAACGTCTCGCGCAGTGTCGGTCGGGCCAGATGCACGACGTTGCCGCGCCCGGCCCGGGTTCCCGCTTTCACCGACATCGGTGCACTCCTCGGTGGTTTTCCGGCCGGGCTCTACCCGGTCCGGTCCACATTCTCTGTGATCTTGCGTAACACCCGCAACGCCGCGGTGATGTTCTCGGCCGGCAGCACCCGAAGGCCGCGTGGTGGCGACTCGATTCCGGTGGGCACGACGGCCGTGGTGAAGCCGAGCCGGGCGGCCTCGGCGAGCCTGCGATCCATGCCGGTGACCCGGCGCAGATCACCCGCCAGGCCCACCTCGCCGATGGCGATCGCGGTGGCCGGCAGCGGCAGATCGGTGTACGCCGATGCGATGGCCAGCGCGACTGCCAGGTCCGAGGACGGATCGGTCAGTCGCATGCCGCCCACCGTGGACAGATAGATGTCGTTGGTGCCGACGGGCAGGCGCGCCCGCTTCTCGAGCACGGCGGTGATCATGGCCGCGCGCGCCGAGTCGATACCGCTGACGGCGCGGCGCGGCGATCCTGCCGAGGGCGAGCCGATCAGGGCCTGTACCTCGCCGATGAGCGGCCGTTTGCCGTCGAGGCTGACGGTCACCGCGGTGCCGGACACCGGGGCCGGCCGCTGGTCGAGGAACAGCCCAGACGGGTCGGCAACGCATTCGATTCCGTTGTCGTGCAACATGAAACAGCCGACCTCGTCGGCCGCGCCGAAGCGGTTCTTGACGCCGCGGACCATGCGCAGTGCCGACGCGCGGTCGCCCTCGAAGTGCAGCACGACGTCCACGAGGTGCTCCAGTGAGCGCGGCCCGGCGATGGCGCCGTCCTTCGTGACGTGGCCGACCAGAACCATCGCGATGCCCGTCGTCTTGGCCGCCATGGTGAGGGCAGTGGTGACGGCCCGGACCTGTGTCACGCCGCCGGTGACGCCGTCGGCCTCGGCGGTGGACATGGTCTGCACCGAATCCACCACCACGAGGGTGGGCTGGACTGCCTCGATGTGGCCGAGCGCGGTCTGCAGATCGGATTCGGCGGCCAGGTAGACGTCGTCGTGCGTGCAGCCGGTGCGCTCGGCGCGCAGCCGGATCTGCCCGGCGGACTCCTCGCCCGACAGATAGAGCGCACGCCGCCCGGACATGGCCCAGCGGTGCGCGACCTCGAGCAGCAGTGTCGACTTGCCGACGCCGGGATCACCGGCCAGCAGCGTCACCGAACCCGGTACGACACCACCGCCCAGCACGCGGTCCAGTTCGCTGATCCCGGTGTGGAAATGCCTGGTCGTGCCCGGATCGATCGAGCTGATCGGTACTGCGGGCGACGCCGGCGCGACGGCGCGATGCGTCGCGGGCGTCAGCGTGCTCAGTACGGCGACTTCGTTGACCGTGCCCCAGGTGCCGCAGTCCGGGCAGCGGCCCACCCATTTCGCCGTGGTGTGCTGGCACTCCGAGCAGCGGAACTGCGAACGTACTTTCGAACCGGTTCTGGCCATGCCGCGAACTTAGTCGCTGGTACCGACATTTAGCCTTTGAGTGAGTCCGTGGGCAGGTCGAGGCACCGACCGGGACATCTGGTGATCCCTGACGTCTGAGTGGCCGCCCGCGGGCTCGGTGCCTGGTCGAGCGGTGTCCTTGTTTGGGAACTTGGAGCCAGCCTGAGGGTGGGACTCCTGCTTAGAGAATGTCTGGGCCGTGGCCGCGATGGTCAGTCACCTGGGATGACAGGATCGGGCTGACAGGAGCAAAACGACAATGGCATTGACGTTGGGGATCGACGTGGCAGTGCGGGCAGCGCATCAAGGGGACGCTGGCCCGCGACGGAATCGCGGTGTGGCGTGGCCGTAAGTTCTCGACCCGGCCGGGCGGAGCTGGAACGGTTGTGGGATGACCTGAATCTGGCTGATCCGGGTGATCTGACGGTCGTGGTCGAGCCGACGCGCAACGCGTGGATCGTTGTGGCGGAGTGGTTCCGCCGCCGCGGGGCCCGCGTGGTGATGGTTCCCACCACCCAATCGGCGGATCTTCGCAAGTACTACTCCAAGCACACCAAGAACGATCGGATCGACTCCGAGTTGCTGGCCCGGCTGCCACTTCTTCATCCCGAAGGCCTGCGTGAGTATTCCGGCCAGGGACCTGCAGACCCGTTGCGGCGCTTGGTCAAGCAGCGCTCCACCATGGTCAAACGCCGGGTCGCCGTCTACGCCCGACTCGATGCACTCGTCGAGCTCCTCGGGCCGGCTTGGTATGCGGTGCTCGGTTCGAATTACGGCATCGCGGCGTTGGAGTTCCTGGCCCGTTACGCCGATCCGAACGCGGTGATCCGCCTCGGCCACGGACGTCTGAGCAGGTTCTTGATCGCCCGGTCCCGTGGCGCGTGGCGCAGCGACCACGCCGCCGGCCTCATCGCCGCGGCCAAGGAAACCCTCGCGCTGTGGGGGTCGGACGGGATGAACTTCGCCGAACTGGCCGAAGACATCGCCCACGAAGCCGAACAGGCGCTGTTCTTGACCCGCCAAATCAAGCAGATCGACGAACGAGTCGCGAACCTGTACGCCGACGCCGACCCCGATGGGATCGTTGCCTCGGCTCCCGGCGTGGGACCGGTCATCAGCGCCGTGATCGCGGGGCGGATCGGTGATCCGCACCGATTCACCTCACTGGCGGCGGTGCGCGCCTACACCGGACTGGTCCCCAAGGTCAGCCAGTCCGGGGTGGGCAAGGTCGAATCTTCGATCACCAAGGCCGGTGACCCACTGCTGCGCGAAATGCTCTGCACCGCAGCCGATCAAGCCCGCAAGGTCGACCCGCAGATCGCGGCGAAGTACCAGCGGCTGATGGCCGGCGACCGCCACCATGATTCGGCGATCTGCCATCTGGCCACTCTGCTGGTCACTCGGATCGCCACGTGCATGCGCGCCGGCCAGCCCTACGCCCTACGCGATGTCGACGGCACCCCCATCACCGAAGCTCAGGGCCGCGTGCTCGTCAAAGAGCGCTACCAGATTGAGCCGCGCCGCCGAGACAACATCCGGCACCACCGTATGCGCGACCGCCGCAAACAGAGGGCGGGCCAGGAGTCACAGGAGTCGCCGAACGCTCCAACATCCAGGCCCGCCACCAATCACCCTACGAGCCAACACATCGCTTGACATCCGTTAGGAACTCAGATTGCGTCAGGCTCGGCGTCCGAATCCGAGTCGCCTGGCCAGTTTTCGCATCAAGCCGGGTTGATCATCCGGGTGGTCCCCGATGACACCGAAATCCACGTGTACGGCGACGGGCCTGTCGTCGCGGTCGTACGTCGCAAGGACCGGGAAACCGCCGTCGCCCCAACCGGATCCGCTGACGACGACATTGGCACCGGAGGCCGGGTCGAGTGACACATTGGCGTAGCCCGGGCCGATATCCGGTGCCCACAGGCCGCGGTCGATGGCCTCGGCGCGATCTGCCAGCACTGAATCCTCGACCGCCGCATCGTGAACCGCGAGCAGCCCGTGGTCGGTGCCGGTGAACGCGCCGAAGCTGGGGACGGGCGGCACGAGTAATTCGTCGGCGGAACCGAGCAGGGCCGGTTGGCCGTCGCCGATCGCCACGCTCAAATATGCCTGGCGGGGCTCAGGAGTGCCGTCGTCGCTCACATCGACCACCGTTGCCCAAACCCGGTACGAGCCATTCGGGACGGCGAGTATGCAACCGCCGCTTCTCGGGCCGAACGGATCCCGCGCGATCAATGCGCCGGTACTGACCTGCACCGTTCCGAGTTCGACGACGGTGCATCCCGCAGCGCGACCGGTGGTGGCTGCGAGGAACGAAGCGAGGCTAGTGATGTCCCTCGCCGCCGCCGGCAGGTGCCGGAGCGGCGTCGCCGGCCTCGCGGCGCGGGGCCTCGCCGGCGGAGATCGGGACCGCGATGGTCTTCTCGCCGGCGTTCTGGAACTTGAACGTGAAGTTGTAGTTCAGGCCGTTGCTGATGGGCTTGGTCAGCGCCACCATCGCGATGGAGGTCGTGGCGTCCTCGGACCGCGGCAGGGTCTGCTTCTGGCCGTCCGGGGTGCCGACCAGCAGCACGCCGCCCGCGGGCACCGTGGTGCCGCCGTTGACCAGCACCTCGCCGGTGTCGGAGGTGATGCCGATCAGCTTGTCGGGGTTGTCGGGCGACTTGTTGGTCGCGACGAACAGCAGCTCGACCATGGTGCCGGGCTTGACGAAGTCGCGGGTCTGCGGGGCGCGCAGGTAGACGTTGCGCAGATCCACACCGGCCTTCTCGTTGCCGATGGTGGTGGCGGTGCCGTTGACCGCAGGCAGCTGGTTCGCGCTCTGTGAGACCTGGCCGCTGCTGCAGCCGGTGAGCGTCACCGCGGTGGCCAGCCCGAAGGCGGCCAGCGTGACGGCAGAAGTGCGCGATTTCATGCGGTTCACTCAAGCCTCCTGCTTGGGCGCCAGCGGCGATGCGCGTGACGGCCTTGGGTATGTCCTGCTGTGTCCCCGGACTGGTCCGGCGTTCGACTATGCAGAGTAGTAGGTGGCGGTTGGCGGCGGTAGCGGAGGCCCGCCATCTGCCTGGTTCGGGCGTCTTTCCGGCCGGGAATGACCGGTGAATGGGACGTGAATCCGGGGGAATTCGGCCGGATTGTGGCCCCCGCCACTGCACGTAAACGCCGCGCTGTCAACCCCTTTCACGCATCTGTATGGCCCCTGACCTGCATTGTTGATCCGCGGGTGTCTGACGCCCGTGCTAACATTGCTATGTGAAAGGGGCCCGAATCTGATGATTTTCAAGGTCGGAGACACCGTCGTTTACCCACACCACGGTGCAGCATTGATCGAGGCGATTGAAACCCGGACCATCAAAGGCGAGCAGAAGGAATATCTCGTCCTCAAGGTTGCGCAGGGCGATCTGACCGTTCGAGTACCCGCAGAAAACGCTGAATACGTCGGTGTTCGCGACGTGGTGGGTCAGGAAGGCCTCGACAAGGTGTTCCAGGTGCTGCGCGCCCCGCACACCGAGGAGCCGACCAACTGGTCCCGTCGTTACAAGGCGAACCTGGAGAAGCTGGCTTCCGGTGATGTGAACAAGGTCGCCGAGGTCGTTCGTGACCTGTGGCGTCGTGACCAGGAGCGCGGGCTGTCCGCCGGCGAGAAGCGCATGCTGGCCAAGGCTCGTCAGATCCTTGTCGGTGAGCTGGCCCTGGCCGAGAACACCGATGACGCGAAGGCCGCCACCATCCTGGACGAGGTTCTCGCCGCGGCGTCCTGAACGCCATCTCCAACGGAGCAGTGAACTTCCGTATCGGTCTCGGTACCGACGTACATCCCATCGAGGCAGGGCGGCCGTGTTGGCTGCTCTGCCTGTCCTTTGACGATGCTGACGGCTGTGCCGGGCATTCCGACGGCGACGTCGCCGCGCATGCACTCTGTGATGCCTTGCTGAGTGCTGCCGGCCTCGGTGACCTGGGCAGTGTCTTCGGTACCGATCGTCCCGAGTGGCGCGGCGTCACCGGCACCGACATGCTCAAACATGTCGCCACGCTGCTGACGGCTGCCGGTTTTCGGGTCGGCAATGCGGCGGTCCAGGTGATCGGCAACCGCCCGAAAATCGCGCCCCGCAGGGAAGAGGCCCAGCAGGTGCTGTCGGCGCTTCTGGATGCTCCTGTCTCCGTCTCGGCGACCACCACCGATGGTCTCGGGCTCACCGGTCGGGGCGAGGGTCTGGCGGCGATTGCGACGGCGCTGGTGGTCTCGCTCGATTAGGCCGGTAAGCTGGCCCGTCGTGACCGAAAACCGTCTCGAGGGCCTGAGGCTCTACGACACCATGACCGGTGCCGTGCGGGACTTCACCCCGGTGCGGCCCGGACACGCATCCATCTACCTGTGTGGCGCAACCGTGCAGGGCCTGCCCCACATCGGCCATGTCCGCAGCGGCGTCGCTTTCGACGTGCTGCGACGCTGGCTGACGGCCAAGGGCTACGACGTTGCGTTCATCCGGAACGTCACCGACATCGACGACAAGATTCTCAACAAGGCCGCCGAAGCCGGCCGGCCCTGGTGGGAGTGGGCCGCCACCTTCGAGCGGGCCTTCACTGCCGCCTACGACGCGCTGGGCGTGCTGCCGCCGTCGGCCGAGCCCCGGGCCACCGGGCACATCACCCAGATGGTCGAGGTCATCGAGAAGCTGATCGAGCGCGGGCACGCCTACGCGGCCGACGGCGACGTGTATTTCGACGTGCTGAGCCTGCCCGACTACGGCAAGCTCTCGGGTCACCGCATCGACGATGTGCACCAGGGCGAGGGCGTGGCGACCGGCAAGCGTGATCCGCGGGACTTCACCCTGTGGAAGGGCGCCAAGCCCGGTGAGCCGTCCTGGCCGACGCCGTGGGGCCGGGGCCGCCCCGGCTGGCACACCGAGTGCGTCGCGATGTGCCAGGAGTACCTGGGCTCGGTGTTCGACATCCACGCCGGCGGTATGGACCTGATCTTCCCGCACCACGAGAACGAGACGGCGCAGGCCAACGCCTGCGGCGACGAGTTCGCGCGGTTCTGGCTGCACAACGGCTGGGTCACCATGGGTGGCGAGAAGATGAGCAAGTCGTTGGGCAACGTGCTGGCGATTCCGGCTGTGCTGCAACGGGTTCGGGCCGCCGAGCTGCGTTACTACCTGGGCAGTGCGCACTACCGGTCCATGCTCGAGTTCTCCGAGAACTCGCTGCAGGACGCGGCCAAGGCCTACACCGGCATCGAGGAGTTCCTGCACCGGGTCCGCACCCGGGTGGGTGCCGTCGAGGTCGGTACCTGGACCGAGAAGTTCGCGGCCGCACTCGATGACGACCTGGCGGTGCCGGCGGCCCTGGCCGAGGTGCACGCCGCCCGCGCCGACGGCAACCGCGCGCTGGATGCCGGTGACCACGCCGGCGCGATGGCCGCGGCGACGTCGATCCGGGCCATGATGGGCATCCTCGGTTGCGACCCGCTCGACGAGCGCTGGGAAACCCGCGACGAGACGTCGGCAGCGCTGAACGCCGTCGACGCTCTGGTGCAGTGGGCGCTCAAGAGCCGCGCCGAGGCCCGGGAGAACCGGGACTGGGCTGCCGCCGACGCGATCCGCGACCAGCTGAAGCTGGCCGGCATCGAGGTCACCGATACCGCTGACGGCCCGCAGTGGGCCCTGACTGATGGGGTTCCTGGGGCGAGCGAAGCGACGGGGAAGAGGTAGGACATGGCCGGAAACTCCCAGCGCCGCGGCGCGATTCGTAAAGCGGGCACCAAGAAGGGCCCGACCGTCGGCTCCGGTGGCCAGCGCCGGCGTGGGCTGGAGGGCAAGGGCGCGACGCCGCGCGCCGAACAGCGCCCCAACCACAAGGCGTACAAGATCGCGCAGAAGGCCGCCCGGTCGAATCAGGGACGGCACAAGAAGACCGATGACGTCGAGGTCGTGGTCGGCCGCAACCCGGTCGTGGAATGCCTCCGCGCCGGCGTCCCGGCCACCGCGCTCTATGTCGTGCTGGGCACCGAGGCCGACGAGCGGCTGACCGAGTCGGTCACGCGCGCGGCCGATGCCGGTATCGCCATCATGGAGGTGCAGCGCCACGATCTGGACCGCATCACCAGCAACGGCATGCACCAGGGCATCGCGCTGCAGGTGCCGCCGTACCAGTACGCGCACCCGGACGATCTGCTGAAGTCGGCGACCTCCGACTCGAGCCCGGCCCTGCTCGTCGCGCTCGACAACATCTCCGACCCGCGCAACCTGGGCGCCATCGTGCGGTCCGTGGCGGCGTTCGGCGGGCATGGCGTGGTGATCCCGCAGCGGCGTTCGGCGTCGGTCAGCGCGGTGGCCTGGCGCACCAGCGCCGGAGCGGCCGCCCGGCTGCCGGTGTCTCGGGCGACGAATCTCAACCGAACGCTCAAGGATTGGGCCGACGCCGGCCTGACCATCGTCGGACTGGACGCCGGCGGCGACACCACCCTGGACGAGCTGGACGCCTCGGGGCCGATGGTCGTCGTGGTGGGCTCGGAGGGCAAGGGTCTGTCGCGACTGGTGCGGGAGAACTGCGACCACATCGTCTCGATCCCGATGGCGGGCCCCACCGAGTCGCTCAACGCGTCGGTGGCCGCCGGCGTGGTGCTGGCCGAGATCGCCCGGCAGCGCCGCTGATTCAGCGGTCGGTGCGGGGCCGCGTCAACTTGAAGCTGTCGACCGCCCGCACCTCGCCGAACGGACCGCTCACCGCGTAGTAGGTGGCGTCCATCGAGGTATTGCCACCCGGTTGGCCTGGGTCGACATCGAAAGCCACGAATCCGCACGGGTTTTCCCGATCGCGGAAGACGGACCAGGGCGCGGCTTCCTCGATGTAGTTCGGTGTCTTCCTTCCGGTGCCGGGATTCACCTCGCCGACGGACATGAGGACGCGGCAGCGCGGTTCGGGGAACAGCATCGTGTTCGACGGGATCGACGTGCCGCCCCCGCCGATGACCAGGTGCACGGTGCCCTTGCTGGTGTCGATCGAGTCCGATTGTGCGGCAACCGGATTCGGTGTCAGGGTGTCGGTCGGCAGGGTGCCGCGGAGCGCATGGCTGCGTTCGTAGTGGTGCTCGTGCCCGCACACCACGAGGTCGACGTTGAACCGGTCGAACAGGGGCAGCCAGTTCTCGCGGATGCCGAGGTCGGCGCCGTTGGTCTTGTTGCCCGTGGAGACCGCCGTCTGGTGCATGCACACCACCACCCAGTCGATGTCCTTGTTGCTGCGGGTTCGTTCGAGTTCTTTTTCCAGCCAACGTTTTTGGGCGCCACCGGAGTAGCCGCGCACGTATGAGTTGCCGCCGTCCTGGTAGCAGACGTCGTCGTTGGCGAGGATGATCACGCGGACCGAGCCGGCGGTGAAGGCGTACCAGAGGCCACGCAGTTCGGGGTCGGAACCGGAGTCCGGCAGCCCGAAGTAGGCCTGGTAGGCGCCGTAGCCGATGGGGCCGTTGCCCAGTTCGTTCTCGTGATTGCCCGGCGCCGGCATCCACGGCCGGTGCCGCGCGGAACGGGTGTTGTTCTCGAACCATTCCGACCAGGTGCGGACCCGGTCGTGCGCGAGGTTGGCGTAGCAGAGGTCGCCGTTGACGAGGTGAAACAGCGGGGCCAGCCGTTCGACCGCGGTGGTGATGTCGCCGGCGGCCGGCGATCCGACGTGATCGCTGCCGAACGATGCCGCGACCTTGGCGTCGAGCATGGGCGTCGACTGGTCGCCGAAGCTGGTGAACCGGATGGGTGCGCGGCCCCGGGGTGCGGTACGCACCGAGCCCAGTTCGGGACTCGCGCCGTCATGCACGGCGGCGTAGATGTAGTCGGTGTCGGGCGCGAGGCCGGTCAACCGGGCATGGTGGACGCGAATCTCACTGCGTGACGCCGCGTCGCGGTAGGTGACGGTCTCGGCCGCGACGGCGGTGCCGACACCGTCGTCCGGGGTGCCCAGCATGACGTGGGGATTCTGCACTGCGGACGCGGTGTGCCAGGACACCACGACCTCGGTGGCCGCGTCGGAGCCGAACTGGGTGTGCAGCCCGGTGACCGGTGGGGCGCCGCCGCGGTCGGCCCGCTGCCACAGCATCGGACCGCTGCGCGTGGTCGTGACGTATCCGGTGGCGCCGGCTCCGAGGCCCGCGCCGACGAGAGCCGACGTGCCTCCCACGATCAGCGATCTGCGGCTCACGTCCACGACAGCCATCTTGCCTGCGATGCGGACCGCCGGCCCGGCGGCAGCGCCGCCCGACAACGAATCGACGTGTGCTGTTCTCGCCGCGGTAACCGCGCTGGCTCAGCGGCGCTGCAGCTCGACGACCGGGATGACGCGGTCGGTCTTCTTCTCGTAGTCGGCGAAACCGGGTGCGCGCTCGACGATGCGGGCGTAGGCGGCGTCCCGTTCGGCACGGGGCAGTTCGCGCGCCACGACGTCGTATTCCTCGGTGCCGATTTCGATGTGGGCGTTGGGATTTGCCCGCAGGTTGTGTACCCAGGCCGGGTCGGCGTCGGCGCCGCCGGCGGATCCGACGATCAGTCGCTTGCCGTCGATGACGAACGTGGCCGCCGGGTTCACCCGCGGCTCACCGCTCTTGGCGCCGGTGGTGTGCAGCAGGAGCAGCGTCAGGTTCTCGAACGGTCCGCCGACCTTGCCGCCGTTGGCCCGGAATTCGGCCATGATCTGTTCGTTCCAGCTGTCGGCCATTCGTCTTCCCCGCTCATCGCAGTCCCAACATCGAACAGGTCAACCATAATCCGGTCACGGCCAGAATCAGGGTGACCGGCGCCGTCACCAGCCCTACGGTCGTGAACTCGCGGGCCCGCGCCGTCATCTCGTCGCGGACCACATTGCGCCACAAGAGGTTCGACAGTGATCCGGGGTAGGTCAGGTTGGGGCCGATGTTGACCCCGATGAGGACCGCCAGCACCGCGACCGGTCCACCGGCCGCGACGAGCGGCAGCAGCACCAGCACGGCGGGCAGGTTGTTGATCAGATTCGACAGCACCGCCGCCACGGCCGCGATGCCGAGCAGGGCCGGCAGTGACGCGCCGTGTGGCAGCACGTGCGACAGCACACGGCCCAGGCCGAGATCCAGTACCGCGCTCACCAAGACACCCAGCGCCAGCACGGCGATGAGGAACGGGACGTTGGCCGCCCGCAGGATGCCCATGGGTGTCTCGTGACCGCGCACGACGGCCCGCACCGCCAGCACCGCGGCGCCGGCGAATGCGGCCCACGCCGGTTCCAGGCCGAGCAGCGACGTGGCGCCGAAGCCGATCAGCGTCAGGATCAACACGGTCAGGACGAAATACGGGATCTCCGGTGCGGGTGGGGCCGGCCGGTCCGTGGCGCCGGCCCGGAGCTCACGCCGGAAGAACCACCGCAGCAACACGTATTCGGCGGCGACCGCGAACAGCCAGGGCAGGGACATGGCCGCGGTGAATCTGGTGAAACTCAGGCCCGCGGTCGTGAAGGCCAGCAGATTGGTCAGATTGGACACCGGCAGCAGCAGCGACGCGGTGTTGGCCAGATGGGCGGCGGCGTAGCCGGGCGGCCGCGGCGGCACGTCCAGTGTCCGCGCGGTTGTCAGCACGACGGGCGTCAGCAGCACGACGGTGGCATCGAGGCTCAGGACGGCGGTGGTCCCGGCGGCGATCAGGAAGACGGTGACCAGCAGCCGGTGGGCTCTGGACTCTCCGGATTGTCCTGCGCCCCAACTGCGCCGGGCCATGTAGACCCCGGCCGCGTGGAACAGCCCTTCGTCATCGCAGAGTTTGGCCAGCACCAGGACGGCGGCCAGAAATCCGACGACCGGCAGCAATCTGCCGATCTCGTGCAGCGCGGTGCTCACAGCCAGGGATCTGCGGGTTGCCAGAGCGTCGGCAGATGCAGCGGGACGCCATCGTCGGCGGCCAGCCGGCTCAGCACCCGCATCGAGACGCCGAGATCGTCGCCGGCGTAGGGCAGGGCGCGCAGCGGCTCGTGCAGGGGCCGGAAGAAGTCGTCCCAGTGCGTCAGCACCACCCGGCGCGCGCCGACGGTCCGCACCGTCTCGTGCCAGTAGTCGACGAGATACTTCTCGGGCTGCAGGCCGAGCTGCCCGATCCCCAGGTACACGACCTCGGCGCGTTGTCCGGCGAGCGCGCCCGCTACGAAACCGGCACTGCCGACGGCGAGCAGCCGGCGGCCGCTGGCGCGGTGGTGGATGTGCGTGGACCACGCCTCGCCGCACTTGTAGGCCGACGCGCGCACCGGCGGCACCACGGGGGCGGTGATGGTGCCGGGGAAGCGGTCGGGCGGGCAGTGGTGGCCGGTGAACAGCGTGACGTCGAAGGCGCCCAACGTGATCGGCTCGCCGGGGGTGACGACCGTCAGCTGAGTGTCCGGCAGCCCGCCGCCCCGGCCGATGTGCGCGGCCGACGTTCCGCCCACCAGTTGCGCGCCGGTCCGTGCCGCGACGGCCGCGGAGTCCATGGCGTGGTCGAAGTGCGTGTGGACCGGCAGCACCGCATCGAGCCGGTCGATGCCGAGCCGGTGCAGGCAGCCATCGATGCGCGGCACCGAGGGTTCCAGCCGTCCCAGCCCCACGGACAGCAGATTGGGCCGGGAGAAGAAGCCGTCGGTCAGCAGTGCCGATGAACCGTCGGACACCAGCATGGTGGTGACGCCGGCCCAGGTGACGGTCAGCGGCGAGTCGGCGCCGGCCGCGGGCTGATCGAAATAGCGGGTGTATGCGGCCAGGTCGGGCCGGCCGAGTTTCAGTCGCATCAGCAGAAGGCCTCGATCTGTACATTCTCCGCGGTCAGGCGGTCGCGGACCGCGCGGGCGATGTCGACGGCGCCCGGCGAATCACCGTGTACGCAAATCGATTTCACGGTGATCTTGATGGTGGAGCCGTCGACGGCGCCGACGCGGCCGGCGGTCACCATGGAAGCCACCCGGTCGGCGATTGTCGAAACGTTGTGCAGCACCGCATTACGTTGTGTGCGCGGCACCAGTTGGCCGTCGGGGCGGTACGAGCGGTCGGCGAAGGCCTCGGGCACGGTGCGCAGTCCGAGCTCCTCGGCGGCCGTGAAGAACGCCGAACCAGCCAGCCCCAGCACCGGCAGCGCCGGGTCCACGGCGTGCACCGCGGCGGCCACCGCCCGCGCCTGCACGTGGTCGGTGGCGATCGTGTTGTACAGGGCGCCATGGGGTTTGACGTAGGTGACGGCCGACCCGGCGACCTGTGCGAGGGCCTGTAGTGCGCCGATCTGGTAGATCACGTCGGCGGTGAGGTCCTCGGGCGCGACGTCGATGTAGCGGCGGCCGAAGCCGGCGAGGTCGCTGTAGCCCACCTGCGCGCCGATCCGGACGCCACGCTCGGCGGCGGCCCGGCACACCCGCAGCAGCCCGGCCGGGTCACCGGCGTGGAAGCCGCAGGCGATGTTGGCACTGGTGACCAGATCGAGCATCGCGTCGTCGTCACCCAGCTGCCACACCCCGAAGCTCTCGCCGAGATCGGCATTGAGATCCACAGCAGACATGCCTGCCAGCCTAGGCTCGAAGCCATGTCCACTCGTGACGACGTTCTGATCACCGCCTTCGGTCTCGCCCAGCTGATCGCCGCCGGCGACGTGACGCTGCTCGATGTGCGCTGGCAGCTGGCCAAGCCCGACGGCCGCGACGACTACCTGGCCGGGCACATCCCCGACGCGGTGTACGTCTCGCTGGAAGACGAGTTGTCGGACCACACCGTCAGGGGCCGGGGCCGTCATCCGCTGCCGTCGGGCGCCGCGGTGCAGGAGGCTGCGCGCCGCTGGGGCGTGCGCGACGGTGTGCCGACCGTCGTCTACGACGACTGGAACCGCGCCGGCTCGGCGCGCGCCTGGTGGGTACTGAGGGCCGCGGGCATCGAGAACGTCCGCATCCTGGACGGCGGGCTGGGCGCATGGACCACCTCGGGTGGCCCGCTGGACCGCGGTGACGTCGAACCGGCGCCGGGTGACGTCACCGTCACCCACCAGGACCTCTATGCGGGGGCCATGCCCACGCTGACCGCCGATGAGGCCGCGGCGCTGGGCCCGCGCCTGGGCGACGTCCGGGCGCCGGAACGGTTCCGCGGCGACGTCGAACCCATGGACCCGATTGCCGGACACATTCCCGGGGCCATCAATCTGCCGAGCGTGCTGGCTGCCGACGGCACGCTGCGGACCGACGGCGCGGATGTCGATGGCGTGTACTGCGGGTCGGGCGTCACCGCGGCGGTGGCGGTGGCCGCGCTGGCGGCCGCCGGGCAGGACGTGGCGCTGTTCCCCGGCTCGTGGTCGCAGTGGAGCAATGAGCCCGGGCGGGCGGTGGGGCGAGCGGAGCGACGGGTGGGTGATTCGGCTACCGGCGACTGAGCCGTCCCGCACCCCAGCACAGCAGGTAGATGCCGAACGAGATCGACGTGACGAACACCGACACCGGGACGCCCGGGGCCAGGGACAGCACGATGCCGCCGACCGCGGCGATCTCGGCGAACACCACCGACGCCACCATCGTGGTGACGGGGGAGCTGAAGACCCGGCCGGCCGCGGCGGCGGGGGTGATCAACAGCGACATCACGAGCAGCGCCCCGACGATCTGCACGCCCTGTGCGGCGGCGACGCCGACCAGCGCGGCGAACACGATGCCCAGCGCGCGCACCGGAACCCCGCGGGCCGCAGCCACTTCGGGGTCGGCAGTGGCGAACAGCAGTGGCCGGTAGCAGGCCGCCAGGATCGCGACCACCAGCACGGTCACCACGGCCAGCAGCGCCAGTCCTGAATAGCCGACGCCGACGATCTGCCCGGTGAGCAACGCGAAACTGGTGCCGGTGCGGCCTGGGTACAGGTGGATGAACAGCACGGCGAGACCGAGGCCGAAGGCCAGCACGACGCCGATCGCCGAGTCCCGCTCGCGTGAGCGTTGCCCCAGGATGCCGAAAAGGATTGCCGCCAGGGCACTCCCGACGAGGGCGCCGAGGCCGACGTTGAGCCCGGTCAACAGGGCGAAGGCGGCACCGGTGAGGGAGAGCTCGCTGGAGCCGTGCACCGCGAACGACATCTGCCGCATCACGATGAACGGTCCGATCAGGCCGCCGAGGAGCGCCAGCAGCGCCGCCGCGAGCACGGCCTGCTGGACGAAGTCGCGGCCGAGCAGGTCTGCGGTCAGTGCCGTGTTGAAGAAGTTATTCACAGCAGTGCCCACTCGCGTGCTCGGAGTTGTCCACGCCGGCACCGTCCTGGCCGACCACGACGTACTGACCGCCGACCCGGGCCACCTCGATGTCGGCGCGGTACAGCGCGGACAGCGTCTCGGATGTCATGACCTCCTCGACGGTGCCGATCCGGAAACGGCCGTCGACCAGGTACAGCACGCGGTCGACGTACGGCAGCACGGGGTTGACCTCGTGCGTGACGAACAGGACCGCGGTACCGGCGTCCTTGCGGCGCTGGTCGATGAGGCTCGACACCAGTTTCGCGTTGGCCGGGTCGAGGTTGAGCAGCGGTTCGTCGCACAGCAGCAGCGCCGGGTCGGAAGCCAGGGCCTGCGCGATGCGGACGCGCTGCAGTTCGCCGCCGGACATCACCGACACGGGAACGTCGGCCAGCCGCGCGCCGTCGACCTGGCCGAGCGCCTTGGTCACGATGGCGCGACGCTGCGCGCGCTTGCGCGGACCGGCGAAACCCCACTGATGTCCGTCGCAGCCGAGCCCGACGAGATCGCGGCCGCGCAGCGTCAGCCCGGTGTCCAGGGAACGGTGCTGCGGCACATAGCCGATGGTGCCCGTGGTGGTCATCCGGCCGGCCGTCAGTGGCTGTTGGCGCAGCAACACCTTGAGCAGCGACGTCTTGCCGGTGCCGTTGGGGCCGAGCACCGCGATGAATTCACCGCGGCGCACCGTCAGATCGAGCCGGTCCCACAGCACGCGGTCGCCGAACGACAGTCGTGCGCCGGTGAGTTCGGCGACCGCAGCAGAAGTCACGGTTACTGATTATCGACCCGGCGCTGCGGCGCTATCGAGCTGGTGTGCCAGTGCCTCCGCCGTCTGCCGCTGCCAGGTCAGGAAGTCCTGTCCGGCGGGCAGTGTCTCGGTGACCTCGACGATGGGCAGCGCGGCCTTGCGGGCGGCATCCTGCAGCTGCTTGGTGACGGCGGTCTCGGTCTGCTTGTTCACCACCAGTGCGTCGACCTTGTGGCCGTTGATCAGGTCGAGTACCGCGGCCACGTCGGCCGGGGCGGGATCGTGGCCTTCTTCGGCGGCGGCGGCGAAACCGTGCGGGGTGCTGTCGACGACGCCCGCGGCGGCCAGCAGGTAATGCGCGACGGGTTCGGTGGAGACCACCGCGGCGCCGGGGTGCTTCTGCCCGATGGCGTGCTCGGTGGCGGCGATGGCGTCGGTCTTCTTGCCGAATTCCGAGGCGTTGGCGCGATAGGTGTCGGCGTGCGCGGAATCGGCGGCCGCCAGGTCGTCGGCGATCTTGGTGGCGACGGCCTTGGCGACGGCCATGTTGTAGACGACGTGCTCGTTCGCCTCACCGGGCGCGTTGTGCGGCAGCAGCGAGTAGGCGTCCACGGTGGTGACGTTCTTGTGGTTCTTCAACACGTCGTCGGCCCAGTGGTCGTAACCGCCGCCGTTGATGACGACGAGGCTGGCATCGGCGATGGCGGCAGCGTCGGCGGGGGTGGCTTCGTAGGAGTGCGGGTCGTCGACATCGCTGGTGAGCAGGGACTTGACGTCGGCGTGTCCGCCGGCCACCGCGGTGGCGACGCTGCCCCAGACGTTGGTGGTGGTGACGACCTTGGCGGCGCCGTTGGCGTGCCCGGAGTCGCCTTGTGACCCGCACGCAGCGACGGTCAACGCGGTGAGGGCGGACAGTGCGATGAGCCTGGTCCGGGTCATGTGCGCTCCTGCGGGTTAGTGTTAATGAAAACCGTTTGCAATAAATCTAGTGCACCGTTGCCGTGCAGCGCGAATCGGATGCGCTAGCGTCACAAATATGCCGAGGAGTCCCAACCCGAGGCGTCGGGCCACGCTGGCCTCGCTCGCTGCCGAGTTGAAGGTCTCGCGCACCACGATCTCGAACGCCTATAACCGGCCGGACCAGCTCTCGCCGGAGTTGCGCGAGCGGGTGCTCGCCGCAGCCAAGGAGATGGGCTATCCCGGCCCCGACCCGGTGGCGCGTTCCCTGCGCACGCGCCGGGCCGGTGCCTTCGGGCTCATGATCACCGAACCCCTCAACTACTCGTTCCGCGACCCGGCGGCCCTGGATTTCGTTGCCGGACTTGCCGAATCGTGCGAGGAGGCCGGGCAGGGCCTGCTGCTGGTGGCGGCCGGGCCCAACCGTTCGGTCGAGGACGGCACCGCGGCGGTGCTGTCCGCCGGAGTCGACGGGTTCGCGGTGTACGCGGCCTCCGACGACGACCCGTACCTGCCCGTCGTGCAGCAGCGCGGCGTGCCGATCGTGGTCGTCGATCAGCCCAAGGACGTCCAGGGGGCCTCGCGGGTCTGCATCGACGACCGGGCGGCGATGCGCGGCATCGCGGAATACGTTGTCGGCCTTGGCCACCGGGAGATCGGCCTGCTGACCATGCGGCTCGGGCGCCAGTGGCCGCACGGCGACGCGCAGTCGGCCGTCGCCGACCCGGAGCGGCTCACCTCACAGCATTTTCACGCGCAGTGCGAACGCATCCTCGGCGTCTGCGACGCGATGTCCGATGCCGGCCTCAATCCCGGTGCCCTCACGGTGGTCGAGACCTTCGAGCACCTGCCGAGTTCCGGTGGGGAGGCGGCTGCCGTTGCGCTGCAAGCAAATCCACGCATCACGGCGCTGATGTGCACTGCCGACGTGCTGGCGCTCTCGGCGATGGACCACCTGCGGTCGCGCGGTATCTACGTGCCCGGCCAGATGACCGTCACCGGATTCGACGGTGTCCCCGAGGCGCTGGCGCGCGGGCTGACGACCGTCGCGCAGCCGAGCCTGGAGAAGGGCCGCCGGGCCGGATACCTGTTGAACAATCCGCCGCGTTCCGGAATCCCGGTCATCGAGGTACTCGACACCGAGCTGGTCCGCGGCCGCACCTCGGGCCCGCCCGCCTAATCCGCCCGGCGCGCCGCCAGGTAGGCCAGGGCCTCCGCCACGTCCTCGGGGGAGCCGACGCGGTACTGCGCGGCCGACGGGCCCGGACCGACCTTCACACCGACGTCACCGTCGCGCAGCCGGGCGAAGGCCTTCTCGTCGGTGACGTCGTCGCCCAGGAAAACCACGGCGGTCGCGTCGTCGCGCTCCCGCAGGGCGTCGATGGCCGAGCCCTTGTTGGTGGTGACCACCGCGAACTCCAGCACCGCCTTGCCCTCGGTGGGCTCGGCGGCCCACTGCGTTCCCGCCTCGCGCGCGGCGGCCAGCGCGGCCTCGCCGTCGGCCGCCGAGGCGTTGCGCACGTGCAGGGCGGCACTGGCCGGCTTGGTCTCGACCGCTGCACCCGGGTAGCGGTTTGCGATCTCGGTGAGTGAATCGACGATCTCGGCCAACAGTGCGGTGTCGACGGTCTGCGTGAACCCGGTGTTGAACTCGGCGCCGTGACTGCCCACGAGGTGCACCGAGTCCGGCATGCCGGACAGCTCGCGCAGGACGTCGAGGGCGCGTCCCGAGACCAGTGCGACGAAGGTGTCCGGCAGGGCGGCCAGGTCCAGCAGGGCGGCAGACCCGGCGGGCAGGGCCCGCGCGTCGGCAGGGTTGTTCACGATCGGCGACAGCGTGCCGTCGAAATCCGAGGTGACGAGCAGTCGGGGGGTGGCGGCGACGGTGTCGAGCGCCGCGATCAGATCAGCCGGGAGCACCGGTCAGACTTTAGGGTGCTCCCCGTCACCGATCAGCAGCCGGACCGCCAGATCCAGCCGCTTGCTCACGTCGGTGGCCGAAGCGCGACGCGTCAGCCACGCCAGCAGGTTCGACAGCCACACATCGGAGATCACGCGGGCGATGTGGTACTGGTCCTCGGTGGGCTCGCCCTCGCTCATGGCGCGCGCGAACATCGAGTCCATGAGCTTGCCGACGTGATCAACCTCACCGGCCGCGGACGCATCGGCGAACACGAAAGCACGGGTCATGGCCTCGGTCAGCAGTGGATTGCGCTGCATCGAGCGGTTCAGCTTGCCGACCATCACGTTGAGGCGCTGGTACGGCGTGCCGCCCGTCAGGGCGGCGCGATCGGTCTTGGCGTCGATGCGCTCGAACTCGCGGCCCAGCGCGGATACCAGCAGGTGCACCTTGGACGGGAAGTAGCGGTACAGGGTGCCGACGGCGACGTCGGCGCGTTCTGCCACCGCACGCATCTGAACTGCCTCGTAGCCGCCCTTGGAGGCGATGGCCAGGGTGGCGTCCAGGATGCGCTTGCGCCGCTCGCGCTGCGCTTCGGAACCGAGCTCGGATTCGGTCAGTACGGCCATGTTCGTCACCTCCCGCGGGCGGACGGCGGAATCGGATTCGGGTGTTGCTGGCGTCGGCATTCGGCGGTCAGCTCCTTCGGGTCGCGCATTGGGTGAAAACGATACGCAAAGTGATCGGTAATTTCCCACCTCCAGGCGCCCCGGGACACCCAAGTGTCCTGCTGTAATGGCGATCGACTTGACGTCTGATTGCTGTCACCATTAGAACACGTTCTAGTGAGAAGCGTGTTCTTCTCGCCCAAACGCTAGGAGCGCATGGTGTCCATCACTTCCACAACTATCGACTCGGAGCGGGCCGAGGTCCGCGAAATGGTCCGTAGCTGGGCTGTCGCGTCGGGTTCCATCGCCGCGGTCCGGGCGATGGAGGGCGGAGCGGAGAATGTCGTTGACGCTTGGCGGGGCCCGTATGGCGGTCTTGTCGAACTAGGGACCCTCGGCGTCGCGGTGCCCGAGGACCTCGGCGGCGCCGGCGGGTCCATCGCCGATCTGTGCGTGATGGTCGACGAAGCCGCCGCCGCGCTGGTGCCCGGACCCGTCGCCACCACCGCGCTGGCAACTCTGGTCATCACCGACGCCGCGCTGCTGGAGGCGCTGGCTTCCGGGCAGCGGACCGCCGGACTCGCTTTGACGTCCGACATCGCCTTCGACGGGCAGGTCGCCACCGGCACCGCCAAGTTCGTCCTGGGTGCCCTGCCCGACGGCCTGCTGATCCTGCCCGCGGGCGACACCTGGATCCTGGTCGACGCCGCCGCGGCCGGCGTCACCGTCACGCCGCTCGAGGCCACCGACTTCTCGCGCCCGCTGGCCCGCGTCGAGTTGGCGGGCGCCGCGGCGACCGTCCTCGACGCGCCGGTGGCCGACCTGGCCGTGACCGTGCTCGCCGCTGAGGCCGCAGGCCTGGCGCGTTGGCAGCTCGAGACCGCCGCCGAATACGCCAAGGTGCGTGAGCAGTTCGGCAAGCCGATCGGCAGTTTCCAGGCCGTCAAGCACATGTGCGCCGAGATGCTGCTGCGTTCGCAGCAGATCGCCGTCGCCGCAAGCGATGTCGCCGAGGCCGCTGTGGAAGGCGATGCCACGCAGCTCTCCATCGCCGCCGCGGTGGCCGCCGCGGCCGCCATCGACGCTGCGAAACACAATGGCCGCGACTGCATTCAGGTGCTCGGTGGCATCGGCTTCACGTGGGAGCACGACGCCCACCTGTACCTGCGGCGCGCCTACGCCACGTCGCAGATCCTCGGCGGCCACGGCAGCTGGCTGCGCCGCGTGGCCGCGCTGACCCGTGCGGGGCTGCGTCGTCAGCTGCACGTCGACACCGGTGCGGCCGAGACGATCCGTCCCGAGATCGCCGCCGTGGTGGCCCAGATCGCGGCACTGCCCGTCGAGAAGCATCAGGCCGCGCTGGCCGAGGCCGGACTGATGGCGCCGCACTGGCCCGCGCCGTACGGCCGCGCGGCGTCGCCGGGCGAGCAGCTGGTGATCGACGACGAGCTCAGTGCCGCAAGCGTTGTGCGCCCGGACATTTCGATCGGCTGGTGGGCCGCGCCGACCATCCTCGGTCACGGCACGCCCGAGCAGATCGACCGCTTCATCCCCGGCACGCTGACCGGCGACGTGTACTGGTGCCAGCTGTTCAGTGAACCGGGCGCCGGCTCGGACCTGGCGGCCCTGCGCACCAAGGCCGTCAAGGTCGACGGCGGCTGGAAGCTGACGGGCCAGAAGGTATGGACCTCCAATGCGCACCGCGCCAACTGGGGAATCTGCCTGGCGCGCACCAATCCTGACGCGCCGAAGCACAAGGGCATCACCTACTTCGTCGTCGATATGAGCTCGCCCGGTATCGACATCCGTCCGCTGCGCGAGATCACCGGCGAAGCGCTGTTCAACGAGGTCTTCCTGGACGACCTGTTCGTGCCGGACGACTGCGTCATCGGTCCCATCGACGGCGGCTGGGCCCTGGCCCGCACCACGCTGGCCAACGAGCGCGTCGCGATGGCCGCCGGTGGCGCGCTGGACAAGGGCATGGAGCACCTGCTGGACGTGCTCGGCGACCGCGAGCTGGACGCTGCCGACGCGGAACGCCTTGGCGCACTTATCGTTGCGGCGCAGGTGGGCTCGCTGCTGGATCAGCTGACGGCCCAGATGGCCGTCGGTGGCCATGATCCGGGTGCGCCGTCGAGCGTGCGCAAGCTGATCGGCGTGCGCTACCGCCAGACCCTGGCCGAGACCATCATGGACGCCCACGACGGGTCCGGTATCGAGGATTCGCCGGACGTCCGGTACTTCCTCAACACCCGCTGCCTGTCGATCGCCGGTGGTACGGAACAGATCCTGCTGACCGTGGCCGGCGAGCGCCTGCTGGGCCTGCCGCGCTAGCGGCCCCGCCGGAAGTCCCTCGGGGTCAGGCCGACCCGCTGCCGGAATGTCGTGGCGAAGTGGTTGGGTGTCGAAAATCCTACTGTCGCACTGATTTCGGTGATCGACAACCTGGTCGAGGACAGTAACGTCTTGGCGCGGTCGATGCGGCGGTCGAGCAGGAACTGGTACGGCGTGGTGTGAAACGCGGCGCGGAACGCCTTGATGAACGTCGCCACGGACATCTGGGCAAGGCGGGCAAGCGATTCCAGATGGATGTCGGATTCCAGGCTCGTTTCCAGGAACTCGACTATCGATGCGCGCGCCGACGGTGGCAAGGTGTCGCGCTCCGGTTCGGGCGGTGGGGCGGTCGTGTAGGTGTCCCGGATCAGCAGCCGCAGCGTCTCGCCGGCCGAATCGAGCAGTAGTCGGGCGAGCGCGTCGTCGCGGCCTGCGACACTGCGAATCTTGGTCACCAGCTGCAGGATCAGCGGATCGTGATGCTTACGCCGCGGGACGTGCACGACCTCGCCCAGGGCGTTCTCGGGTATCGAGATTTCGCAGAATCCCGAGATGTCGCCGGTGACGACCGACGTGCAGCGCACCCCCGCCGGCACCACCCAGGTATCGCCGATGCGCGGCAGCGTGCGATCGGTCGGGCCCCAGTCCAGGTTGGTCTCCATCGATCGGAGTTCGCCATGGCGGTGGACGTAGATGAGGTGGCGACTCGAATCGTGGCAGCACCAGTCGGCAGGCTGCTCGATGCGCTCGGTGGCGAATCGTAGCGACATGCCGCGACTGTCGACGGACCTCTCGCCGACGACGATGCGTGGCTTCATGGGCCGGTCGTCATTCCATGGCTTGACGGCCATGCGAAACCTCCGGGGTGTCCAGCTTGGCGGCTTTCTCCGAACATCCTGTGAGGAATCTGCGAGCCAGTCAATAAAAATTAGAACTTGTTGCATATTTCGAATGTGTGTTCTCGGCATGGTCACTACCGTCTGCGCGGCCAGAAGTGCTGACACCTCAGAGTCCAAGGAGAACGTATGGCATTCGAGTTGCGCCGATATTCGACTGCGGGAATGGCGATGGCAACCGCCGGCGTCATCGCCATCAGCCCGCTGTCAATCCCGCCGCCAGACCTTCATCTACCGGCGCCGACTACCGTCGCATCGACCCGCACCGTCGACCTCACCGCGTTCGTCAACCCGCTCGCGGTGTGGGGTGACGTGCTCACCACGACCGTCGCCGATATCGGGAAACTGGGCCAGGCGTTCGCCGCCGACCCCTTCCCGCTCGCGAAGCAGGTGATCGCCAATCAGGTCCGCTACGCAAACCAGCTCATGTCCATCGCCCAGGGCGTGGGCAACGGCGTGGTCAACTGGGCCAATACCGTTCCCGATTCCTTACGGACCATGGCGCAGCAATTGGCTGCCGGCCAGATCTCCGATGCGGTGATGTCGGGTTGGGGCATCTTTGTGAACGGTGTTGTGGGCGTTCTGTTCCCGGTCCTGCAACTCGACATCCCGCAGCAGGTCGCGCAGAACATGGCCAATGTGGTCAAGGCGATCACCCCGGTCGTGGCGCAGTTGGGGTTCGCGGTGCTGAACACCATGTATCAGGCTACGGATGCCTTCGGTGACATCGCCCAGAACTTCTACGACGCCGCGCGGGTCGGGGATATCGTCACTGCCGCAAGCGAATTGATCAACGCTCCGGCAAATCTCACCGGCGCCGTACTGAACGGGTGGGGCGAGGGCAGCAAGGGCATGTATGGCATCTTCGGGTCGTTCGGGGTCGTCGCCGCGGTCATGCAAGGGTTCAAGACCATCGCCGACGCCATCAAGCCGCCGGCTCCGGAGGCTCCGGTCGCGGTAACCGTGGATGGCCCGGCCGCGGTCCCGGCCTCGGCCGCCAAGGTGCTGTCCTCGGCGACCACTGCGGCTGTGGAGGCGAGCGCTCCAGTGAAGGAATCGTCGACTCCCGAGAAGGTCAAAGCGACTGTGGCCAAGGCGGATCCGAAGCCTGCGACGCCGGTCTCGACCGACGCCGAGGCCGTGGAGACGCTGCCGGTGAAGGTCACGGAGCCCGTGAAGGTTGCAGAACCGGTGAAGGTCGAGGCATCCACACCCGCTGCGGACCCGGTGTCGGCCGAACCGGCCAAGGTCGAGACAACGAAACCGGCGCAGAAGGACACCACCACGTCCGAACCGGGCACCAAGGCGACGGGTGCCACCTCGTCTGACTCCGATTCGGCGGGCAAGCAGGACAAGTCGGCAGGGAAGTCGCAGAAGGCCGAGAAGGCGCCGAAGGCGCAGAAGACCCCGAAGGCACCGAAGGTCGCCAAGCAGCCGAAGAAGGCGTCGTCGTCGACGCAGCAGTCAGCCAACGCGGGTTAAATGGGGGGACGAGATCGACGAAATGGTTGCGAAAGCCTTTCGGCCGGTAACCATTTCGTCGATCTCGGCTCGGGTCCGGTCAGGGGACCACGAAATCGGTGGTCACGTGGTCGAGCGGATGGTGGTTGGCATCCGCGAGGATGATCTCCACCTTGTGCGGTCCGGGTGGTAGGCCGACCAGGATCACCGGTTCACCACTGGCGTCCGCCCAGTGCCACGGCGCACCGTCGACAACCACGTGAATGTGGCCGATACGCGGAGTCACCTTGAGTGCCTCGGGACCGAAAACCGGTTCGATGCGCAGGTTTTCGGCACGGTATTGGATGAACACCTGCCCTTTGGCGAGGGCCTCGGGAATGGGCGGATCGACGATCAGTTTCGCCGGCGGCTGCGGCGTGGTCAGCGGCACCACTCCCGGCGGGCCGAGCACATCCGCGGCGCTCGGTGTTCCTGCGGTGCGGGTAGTCGAAGGGGCAGAGGAACTCTCGTGTTTCGTGTGGTCCGAGCTGCCGACCGTGGTGCCACATGATGCGATGAGCCCCGCAGTGGCCGCGACGACCGCGTAGCCGATGAGGTGCGGCAGCTTCTTCATTCGTGTTTCCTCCTGAATTTCTGGCACTGGCGGGTGCGGCGATTCACCGGGCGAGAAAGCGGCTCTGACAGTAGTCGGCAAGCGCTGCGCCGCTGGCTCCGACGGCTCCCGCTGTCGCGAGCGCGATCACTGTTGCGACCGTCGGCGCATGTCCCGCGTAGAAGAAGCTGGTGATGCCGAGAAAGTACGCGGGTGGGTAGTTGAACAGGGGCAGCGCTCGCAGACACATGACGATGGCGACCAGGCCGAATATCGCAATACCGGTGGCCGCCAGACCTAGTGACGGCTGCAGCCGATTGATCACGAGTGTCGTTGCGGCGGCGAACACCAGGCCGACCACGTATGACGCCAGATTGGCGTAGCGGTGACGCACGGTGTCGCCGGTGACACCGTAGGCGATCCAGCCGAGAAACATCGCTGGTGCCGAGAGCATCGCCCAACCGGTACCGAATGTGACGACGGCCGCGACGCCGGCGACTATCAGCGTGATGGCGTGAAACGGGATTGCGGTCGTTCTGGCCGTGCCGGTTGCGGTGATGCTCACTGGCGTCTCCTGGTGGTTGGTCGGTGCGGCTGCCGTTGGTGGAGTGGACATTTCGGTGTGCGCCCGAGTCTGGTCAGGCGATGCTGAGCACGACGCCGATGTTGCCGCGGGTGGCTTTGGAATACGGGCAGGTTTGATGTGCGGCGTCCACGATGGCCCGGGCCGTGTCCCGCGCGATGCCCGGCAGGCTGACGTGCAGGCGCGCCTGCAAGAAGTAGGCGCCGTCCACGTTGCAGAGATCGACTTCGGCGTCGACGGCGGTCTCGGCCGGCAGTTTGACGTTCGCCTTGCCGGCCGCGATGTGCATGGCGCCGATGAAGCACGCGGACCACCCCGCCGCGAACAGCTGCTCGGGATTGGTGCCGGCGCGATTGCTGCCGGGGGGATCGAGGCGGATGTCGAGCCGGCCGTCGGAGCTTTGGGCGTGTCCGTCGCGGCCGCCTGTGGTGCGGGTCTTGCCGGTGTAGAGAACGGCGTCGTGGGTGGTGGTGCTCATGTTGCTCCTTGAGAACGGCGAGTCGGAATGTAAATCGCATCCGATTAACTCGGATGCGATGAGACTATCCGAAGGCGTCGAGATGTCAACCCATCCGATTGAATCGCATCCGATAGAATCGTTTCGGATGTCACTCAAAGTCAGGAGTTGTCGATGGCTGTCGAGCGCCCGACCGAGGCCGCCGGTCCCCGGCTTGCCGACTTCATGTGTTTTGCGATCTACTCGGCGAATCTCGCTTACGGCAAGGCGTACAAGCCGATCCTCGACGAACTCGGTGTCACATATACCCAGTACATCGCGATCGTCGCGCTCTGGGAGAACGACCATCAGACCGTCCGTGGCCTGGGTGAAAACCTGTTCCTGGAGTCGAACACGCTGACCCCGATTCTCAAGAAGCTCGAAGCACAGGGTTACGTGCGCCGCCGGCGCGATCCGTCCGACGAGCGTCAGGTCATCGTCAGCCTCACCGATGCGGGCCGGGCGTTGCGTGAGAAGGCGCTACCGATGAATCTGGTGGCGGCGACCGGCTTGCCGTCCGACGAGTTCGACAGGCTGCAGAAGGCGGTGGTCACCTTGCGCGACAACCTTCGCGACCACGCGCAGGCGCAGTCCCGCTGAACGGTCAGTGTCGCATGCGGTGTGCGCCGGCGACGATGGCGTCGTGCAGCGCGATCTCGGCTTCCGATGGTGCGCTGCGCCGGTGCAGCAGGACGAATTCCAGGTGGCCGAGGTTCGGTAGCCGGCTGTCGGTGATCGGTTGAAGTCCCTGTGGCAGAACCGATTCGGAATGCGCGATGATGCCGAGCCCGGCGAGGGCCGCCGCCTGCAGACCGAGCAGGCTGTCGCTGACGCACGCGATGCGCCAGCTGCGGCGCTCGCGTTCCAGTTCGCGTAGTGCGATGTGCCGGGTCAGGCTCGGCGGTGGGTACGTCACGATCGGCACCGGGTCGGTGATGTCGGTCAGACCGGGGCGGCCGGCCCACACCAGGCGGTCGCGCCACAGCAGTTCACCGTGTTGTTCGCCGGGCAGGCGTTTGGCCACCATGAGATCCAATTCGCCTGCGGCCATTCGAGTTTTGAGGTTCTCGCTCAGCCCGACGACCAGTTCGAGGTCGACGCCGGGGTAGGACCGGCGGAACTCGACCAGTACGTCCGAGAGCATGCGGCCGACCAGATCGTCCGAGGCGCCCAGCCGGATGAGGCCCGTGGGTCGGGATTCGGAGAAGTAGCGGTCGGCTTTGGCCTGTGCGTCCAGGATGTCGTGCGCGAAGCCCACCATCGCCGCGCCGTCGGCGGTGAGGGCCAGGTTGCGGGTGTCGCGGCGGAACAGTTCGCGGCCGACGGCCTGCTCGAGGCGGGCGATGTGGCCGCTCACCGTCGACTGGCGCAGGCCCAGCAGACGCCCGGCTGCGGTGAACCCGCCCGCGCGCTCGACTGCCAAGAAGGTGCGCAGCAGTTCAGGGTCCAGCATATTGATCACCATATCCGTTCAGAGATATCGGATATATCGCCTGGCGCTATGAGTTGCGACAGCAGTACGTTTTCCCGGTGAACCTGCTCGCCAAGCTCCGCATCGACGGCTTCCTGCTCGGGCTGTTCGCCGCGATGGCCATCGGCGTGCTGCTACCCGCACGCGGCGACGCCGGCGAGGCGGTCGAGACCGCGACCAAAGTCGCCATCGCGGTGTTGTTCCTGCTGTACGGCACGCGGCTGGAGCCGCGCGAGGCGCTTGAAGGGCTGAAACACTGGCGGCTGCACACCACGGTGCTGGCCGCGACTTTCGTGCTGTTTCCGCTGCTCGGGCTGGCGATGAAGATGCTGGTGCCGTCAGTGCTCACCGACGGGCTCTACACCGGCATGCTGTATCTGTGTCTGCTGCCGTCCACCGTGCAGTCGTCCATCGCGTTCACCTCGATCGCGCGCGGCAATGTCGCGGCGGCCGTCGTCAGTGCATCGGCATCGAACCTGCTGGGTATCTTCCTCACCCCGCTGTTGGTGACCCTGCTCATGACGACCACGGGCGCTGCCACGGTGTCGGCGAACTCGGTCCTGGAGATCGTCGTGCAGCTGTTGCTGCCGTTCCTCGCCGGCCAGTTGTTGCGGTCCAAGCTGCACCGCGTGCTCTCGCACACCACACTCACCAAGGTCGTCGACCGCGGTTCGGTCTACCTCGTCGTCTATGCGGCGTTCAGTGCCGGTATGGCCGAGCACATCTGGACGGGCATGAAGGTCACCAACGTGCTCGCGGTGATCGCCGTCAGTGTGGTGCTGCTCGCCGTCGTGCTCGGCATCACCGCCGGGGTGGCGCGGCTACTGAAGTTCGATCGAGCCGACCGCATCGTGATCATCTTCTGCGGATCGAAGAAGAGCCTGGCAACCGGGCTGCCGATGGCGACGGTGCTGTTCGCCGGGCATCCGGTGGGCCTGATCGTGTTGCCGCTCATGATCTTCCATCAGATTCAGCTGATCACCTGCGCGATGCTGGCCGGCCGCTGGGGGCGGCAGGCTGACGCCGAGGCGGCGGAAGTGGACCTCGCGGTCGCGCGGGGCTGACACCGCTAGCCCCGCAGATATGTTGCCAGCATGTCGACGATCGAATCCTCCAGCTGCTGCGCGTCGGCGGGCTGTGCGCAGGCGATGAGCCGGTGCGTGAGCGACTCGATGGTCGCGATCGTCATCCGGGCCGCGAATTTCAGATCAGGGACCTGAACGTCGGAATGCCGGGCCAGAAGCTCATATGCCGCCGCGACGGCACGTTCTTCGGTGTCGCGCAGCCGGGCCAGGAGCGCCGGTGACCTCGGCGCCTCCGCGAACAACACCCGGTGCAGATGCGGATCGTCCCGGTGATTGTCGATGGTTGCGCGCGTGAACAGCCGCAGTTGATCTTCCAGTTCGGACGGCATTCCCGCAGCGGCCCGCTCCGCCAACAGCGTTGCCCCGGCGTCGATATGGGCATCGGTGAGAGCGGCCAGGATCGCGTCCTTGTTCGGAAAGTACTGGTAGAGCGAACCGATCGAGATGTTCGCCGCGTCGGCGATGCGATTGCTGGTGCCGCCGCGATAGCCGAACTCGGCGAAAACGCGAGCAGCTGCATCGAGGATTCGTTGCCGGGTCTCGGCGGACCGTTGTTGTTTGGGCTGCTTGCGGGCGCGGAACCGATCCGGTGGTGCCACGGTCACCTCCGCGCGGAAAGCGAGTAGTCACCGGCATCTCGCCGGTCGATGATTAGGTGACCCTAACTCAAAGGAGCATCATCGTGAAGACGGTGTACATCGAGTCCGAGCTGTCCGCCGACCTGGATCCCGTGTGGCACGCCATGCAGTTGCCGGCGACTTTCCTGTACGTGTGCCGCGGTTTGTTCGGGGTGCCGGCGCTCGCGAGCCGCGCCGAGCCGATGCACGCGGGGGAGCGAGGCAGCGGCTGGCTCATGGCATTTCACGTGATACCCGCCTACCGGCACACCATCGAGGTGCTGTCGGTCGACGAGGCCTCGCACACCATCCGCACCCACGAATACGGCGGGCGGATCAGGTCGTGGAATCACACGCTGCACGCTGAACCCATCGGCCCGGGTCGGTGCCGGTACAGCGACACCATCGACATCGATGCCGGGGTGTTCACCGGCCTGGTCGCGCTGGGCGCGGCCGGCATCTTCCGCTACCGGCATCGCCGGTGGCACCGGCTGATCCGGTCTCAGGGGTTGCGTCAGATCCCGAAAACCCGGGCCGCATTGCCGCCGAGGTAAAGGTCGCGCGCATCGGCGTCGAGGCCCAGCTCATCGAGTCGCTCGAGACACCGTTGTGCGGACAGCATCGGCCAGTTCGTTCCGAAAAGTACTCGGCTGCGGCCGGATTCACGCATGTAGTCCACCAGCGCCGGGGGCAGGCGATGGACGGCGTAGGCCGAGGTGTCGATGTAGAAGTTCGGAAACTTCTTGGCCAGGAACAGCACTTCGTCGATCCACGGCGCGCCGACGTGACCGCCGATGACCACGAGTTCGGGGAATTCGAGCAGGACCGTCTCCAGATAGGGGATCGGCCGGCCGGGCTCGGACGGACAGAGTGGCCCGGTGTGTCCGATCTGTGTGCAGAACGGGATGCCGAGTTCGACGCAGGCCTGCAGCAGCGGATAGTAGCGGCGGTCGTTGGGCGGCAGGTTCCACAGCCAGGGGACCACGCGCAGCGCCACCATGCCCAGATCGGTTACCGCCCGGCGTAATTCACGGACGGCGTCGACCGGGCGGGTGAGGTCCACGGAGGCGACGCCGGCGAACCGGTCGGGATGCGCGCGCACGTGCGCCGCCGTCTCGTCGTTGTCGATCAATGCGCCATGCGGCCCGACCCACGCGCACAGCAACGACTTCTCGACGCCGGCGTCGTCCATCGCCTTCAGCGTGACGTCGATGGGCAGGGCCGGCAGGTCTTCTTGGCGGGTCCAGCGCAGCAGCGGCCGCAGCCACGGCTGACGCATGAACAACTCGTTCGGCTGCTGGGACCACGCGTCGATCACTCGTGTCATGCCTCAATTACTTCACTAGTGAAGTAATAATGCAAGGGTGGTTTCGAAACACAGGTCACCGGCAGGCAAGCGGCGGGCGTACTTCCAGCTGCAGACCGTCGCGCAGCGGCTGCGCACCACGGCCGACCGGCTGTTCGCCGAGGAAGCCGGCATCACAACGGCACAGGCCGCCGCACTCATGCTCATCGAGAACCACGCTGGGTGTCGCCAGTCGCTCATCGCGGCACAACTCGGACAGCGGGAGTCCGCCGTCACGGCGATGGTGAGCCGGCTCGAGACGGCGGGATTCGTCGAGCGCAGAGCCAGTCAGAGTGATGGCCGCGCCTGGGAGCTCTGGCCGACCGACGCCGGTGCCGACGCGCTGCGCCGACTAGAGGCCGCCCTGGCAACGGTCAACGGGTACATCGACGAGGCCATCGGGCCCGACGCGGTTGACGGTGTCGTCGACGCACTGCAACGGCTGAGTGATCTGCTCGACGATCGATAGGCCTTGACCAAACCTTGACTCCGCGTTGAATCGCCGTACCGACGATGGCGGATATGATTACTCTTCAAGCCGTGGAGCTGGGGGTTTTGGGACCTCTGCAGGTCCGGCGGGACGGCACTCCCGTCACGATCCCGGGCGCCAAACCGCGTGCGATCCTCACGATGCTCGGGCTGCACTGCGGCTCCGTGGTGTCGGCCGATTCCTTCTTCGAGCTGCTCTGGGGAGACGAGTCCCCACGCACCGCGGCGAAGGCCCTGCAGACCCACATCTCGGCCCTCCGTCGTGTCCTGGGCGACGGGCTGATCCTGACAGAGGGCACTGGTTGGACGCTGGCCGAGACGGAAGTTGACGCGGCCCGGTACAAGTCGGCGGCGCGGGTGGCCCGCGAAGCGGTGGCCACCGGCGACATCACCGAGGCGGTCGTCCGCTTCGACGAGGCCGTCAGGCTCTGGCGCGGTATCCCCGAATTACCCGACGGCCGGCGGGGCACGTCGGAAAAGACGCGATGGATCGAAAGTCACGCCGCGCTGGTCGAGGATCGGGCCGACGCCCTGCTTGCGGCCGGCCGCGTCGCGGAGATCATCGGCGAGCTCGAGGCTGCTGTCGCCGAGGCGCCGTTGCGCGAAAGGCGTTGGGGGCAGCTGATGCTCGCGCTCTACCGCGCGGGCCGGCAGGGGGAAGCCCTCGGTGCCTACCAACGGGCGCGGGCCCTGCTTGCTGACGAGCTCGGGGTAGACCCCGGACCGGGCCTGCGCCGCCTCGAAGCGGCGATCGTCGCGCAAGACAGTTCACTGGAAGTGCCTGCGGTGCAGCATGTTCCGTCGATAACCCGGGCCGTCACGTTCCTGCTCACCGACATCGAGGGGTCGACGGCGGCATGGGAGGCCGACGCCGACGCGATGGCGGTGGCGCTGGCCAGGCACGACGAGCTCGTCGGCCAGATCGTCACCTCGCACGGCGGACGGTTGATCAAGACCCGCGGCGAAGGCGATGCGACGTTCTCGGTGTTCGAGCGGCCGTCCCCTGCGGCTGCCGCCGCCATCGAGTTGCAGCAGGCCATGTCCGGCGAGCCGTGGGCGCTGGCCTCCCCGATGCGGATCCGCATTGCACTCCATACCGGTGAGGTCGAGCTTCGCGACGGCGACTACTTCGGCCGGGCGGTGAATCGGGCGGCCCGATTGCGGTCGATAGCCGAGGGCGGCCAAATCCTGTGTTCCGGAGCGACGGCCGAGCTGGTGATCGATTCGCTGTCCGACGATGTGGCGCTGGCGGATCTGGGGATGCGACAGCTCAAGAATCTGGCCCGCCCCGAGCACGTCTTCGAGCTGCGCCTCGAGACCACCGACGGCATACACGAGCAGCCGGGCACCCAGACGCCCTTCGAGCGTCCGGCCCTGCCCGCGGTACTCACCGGATCCGGACCGTTCGTCGGGCGTGGTGCCGAACTGGAGCGGTTGTTCACGGCGTGGCAGACGGCGCTGGCCGGCACCGCGAACTCGGTCCTGATCGCCGGCGAACCCGGTGTCGGGAAGACCCGGCTGGCCGGCGAGTGGTCGCGCCAGGCTCATGACCAAGGCGCCCTGGTCATCTACGGCCGCTGCGACGAGGACCTCGGCGTGCCGTACCAGCCGTTCGCCGAAGCCCTGCGTGCCCTGCTGCCGTGTCTCGGCGCCGAGCGGCTGCGGGGACTGCGCGGTGTGGAAGCGCTGCTGTCCCTCGTGCCCGGCCTGGCCGACGTGTTACCCGATGTGGCCGCGCCGACCCGTGCCGATCCGGACACCGAACGCTATGCGCTGTTCGACGCCGTCGTAGCGGTGATGGGAGTGGCCGCGGCCAGTGTGCCGGTGGTACTCATCCTGGACGACCTGCACTGGGCGGCCAAATCCACACTGCTGCTGTTGCGGCATCTCCTGCGATTCGGCGACCACGCGCGGGTCCAGATCGTCGGCACGTACCGCAGCACCGACTTGGACCGGTCCCACCCGTTGGCGGCGATGCTCGCCGACCTGCACCGCGACGGGACCGCCAACCGTCTGGCGCTCAGCGGTCTCGACCTGACCGAGGTGACGGCGTACGTTGCCGAGACCGGATATGCCGACGATGAGTTGGCTCGCGCGCTGGCCTCGGTTACCGGTGGCAACCCGTTCTTCCTCATCGAGGCGCTGCGTCACGTCGAGGAGAGCGGCGGCCACTGGGATCCGAGCACCTTGCCGCAGGGCGTCCGGGAAGCGGTGAGCCGCAGGTTGTCTCGGCTACCGGCGGAGACCAACAAGGCGCTTGCCGCCGCTGCCGTCGTCGGGAGTCGGTTTCACGTGAATCTTGTCGAACGGGTCGTCGGCGAGGATCTGATCGACGCATTCGAAGAGGCGTGCCACGCCGGCATCGTCATCGAGGAGCCCGGTGGCTGGTACCGGTTCAACCATGCCATCGTGCGGCAGTCGTTGCTGGCCGAGCTGCCGTCGGTGCGGCGTATGCGGTTGCATCAGCGGATCGCCGTCACCTTGGAGGATCAGCCCGGCGCGGACGAGGAACTGCTCAGCGAACTGGCGCACCACTACTTCGAATGCGCGTGGGCGGGCAACGCCGCCAAGGCCATCGAGTACTGCCGCCGGGCCGCGGACCAGGCGATGACCCGGCTCGCCTACGAGGGTGCCGCCGATCTGTACGACCATGCCCTGCACGCGCTGGAAGAACTCGACGACGAGGTACCCGATCGGGACGACCAGGTCGCCGGGCTGCTGATCGCGCGCTGCGAGGCACTGCTGGCTGCCGGTGACGTGGCATCGGCCGCCCAAGTGGTACCCCAATTGCAAGCGGCGACAGTGGATTCCGCGCGTCTTGCCGCTTGGGCGACATGCTTCGACGGCCAGCTGTCCATGCTGACGCACCCAGAGCGATTGGACGACATCGAATCAGCACTCGACAGCGCCGCCCGCAGACTGGCTGAACTTGACGACGCGGCAGGGGAAGCGAAGGCGCACAACGTCCGGGCCGGCTGTCTGGCCCGGCTGGGGCGGATCGGCGACTGCGAGCTCGCGCTCGACGACGCGCTGACGGCCGCCCGGCGTTCGGCTGACCACCGCCGGGTCAACGCGGTCCTGGCCGGGGCGCCCCTGGCTGCCCTATGGGGACCCAATCCGGTTCCCCGGGCCGGCGGGCGGTGCCTGGATGTGGTTCGGCTGCTCCGCATCACGACCGAGTCGCCGGCGGTCGAGGCCACGTCGATGCGATGTCAGGCGGTGCTGGAGGCGTTCCGCGGCCGGGGCGCTGCCGCACGGCGCATGATCGACTCGGCCCGGCGCACTGTCACCGAACTGGGACTGCGGCATGCCCTCCTCGAGGTCGAGCAGTTCGCCGGCATCGTCGAGCTGGTCGGTGGTGAACCGGACGCGGCCGAACGGCATCTACGCTAGGCCTACAACGGTTTTCGCCGCCTCCGTCTCGATGCGGACACCGCCGAGACGGCTGCTCTGTGGGGCCGTACTTGCCTGATGCTCGGTCGAGATGCCGAGGCGGACGAATTGTGCACGGAGAGTGAGAGTCTTGCGGGCCATGCGTTGAAAGCGTCGATCGCATGGCGGACACTGCGGGCGCAGCTGATGTCACGCGGTGGTCACGATCCGCAGGCCCGGGAGGTGGCCGAGGCCGCTGTCGCACTGGCGGAACACACCGACGCATTGGTGGATCACGGTGATGCCTGCGATTGCCTGGCCACGGTGCTGGCCGCCGGTGGCGACACGGCGGGGGCGCGCACCGCGGCGGAGCGGGCGGTGGATCTGTACGAGCGCAAAGGAGCTGTGGCGCTTGCGGAACGGGCCCGCGGACTCCTTGGCGACGCTGGTCGGCTGAGTGCTCCGGCCGAGCCTGAACTGCCCACTGTGGCGGTGCGCACGGCAGCGGTTCGGTTGAGCGAACGCGTGATGGCCGCTCATGACCGCGCGGACTGGGATGAATTCGAGAGGCTGGTCGCGCCGGGTGCTTCTGTCGAGAGCCGGCGAAAGCTTGTCGGTTTCAAGCGCGGCGACTTCACGCTGCCTGAGGTGACACATCAGACGCGGCGCGATCTCGAGTCGGGGGCAATGCGGGTGGCACATGATGTCATCGCCGTGCGCGGCGAATGTCTGGCGCTCGCGCGGGTCCGGGTAGGCACCGCCGACGCGACCGCTGGAGCGCCGCAGGACGAATTTCTTCAGGTCTACGGCGTCGACGACGAGGGCCGGGTCACCTTCCACGTGTGGTTCGACCCGGAGGACATGGACGCCGCGGTCGCCGAACTCGACATGCGGTATCTCGCGGGCCACCCCGAGAGTCACCGGCGGCGACAAGCCACCACGGCCAGCGATGCGTATGACCGCTTCAAGGCATACTTCGCGGCCCGTAATTGGGATGCGATCGCGGACATGCTGACCGGCGATGTCACCGCAGACGACCGTCGCCGTGTGGTCAATGCCGGCCTACGCAAAGGGCGCGACGCGACGATGGCGGAACTCGCCGCGTACGCCGGCATCGGGGCCGAGACCATCGCCTCAGACATCGTCGCGACCCGCGGCGAGCGCCTCGTCATGAACCGTTGCCGGCCCATGGGCCGCGCCGCGGGACCAGAGCCGTTCAGCAGCGAGGTGCTCGACGTGATCGAGACCGACGTCCAGGGCCGCATCATGGCGCGGGTCGTGTTCGATTCCGACGATCTCGATGCCGCCAACGCCGAACTCGATGCCCGCTACCTCGCCGGCGAAGCGGCTGCCCACGCGCATACCTGGTCGGCGGTTGTGCGCGCGTACGCCGCGCTCAATCGGCACGAATTGCCCGCCACCACAGTCGATATGGTGAGTATCGACAACAGGCTGATCGCGTCATTCGCCCCGGGAGGCATCAAGGAGTACACGCTCCTGGCCTGGGATCAGGTGCCGGACATCAGTTTCCGCATCGACTCGGTCCATCTGCTGACTGATGCCGGGGCCGTCATCACGCAGGCATTGAGCGGCACGTCCCGGGATGGCTTCGAGGCCGAATGGCGCGAAATCCACCTCGTAACGATCGACGGTGAACAGTTCGACCGCAGCGAGATGTTCGATGAGACGGACCTCGATGCCGCGCTCGCGCACTTCGCTGAATTGCAGCGGCACGAAAGGCCTTTGGTGAACGCGGCGAGCCGCGTGCACGAGCGCTTCTTCAGATTTTTCGCCGGCCGCGCCTGGGCCGAGATGAGCGGAATGTGTGCCGAAGGCGTCGTGTCTGACGATCGCCGTACGGTGATCGGCACTGGCGTGCTCCGTGGCCGCGAAGCGAATATCGGGAACATGCGGGCGGTCGCCGAATTCGGGGTGACGCTGTCCGCTTCGAGCGTGGTTGCCACTCGAGGGCAGCGGCTTGCGCTGGTTGTCGACAGCTTCGAGAGCAACGGCGACGAGCCGTTCGGTGCCGCCATGTTGACCGTGGCCGAAATCGATGTCGCCGAGCAGATTACGGCGTTCGTCACGTTCGATGCCGATGACCTCGACGCTGCGCTCGCCGAACTGGACATGCGATACTGCGTTGGTGAGGCTGCCGCCCACGCTCGTACCTGGTCGGTGATAGCGCGGTCCAACATCGCGTTCAATCGACACGAGATACCGCCGAGGACACCGGATTCGGTCAATATCGATCACCGATCGATCGTGTCGACCGAAGCGGTCGACATGGCCGTATCTGTTGGTGCAGTACTGAACCTCATTCCGGACGCGAGCGTGTGCATCGAAGCGGCGCTTCGGCTGAACGATCACGGGGCGGTCGTCGCGCAACGGCTGAAAGGGACGTCGGCAGAAGGCTTTTGCGCCGAGTGGCGAATGGCCAACATCTACCTGGTCGAAGGCGATCTGATCAGCCGCGCCGAGATATTCGACTAGGCGGACCTTGATGCCGCCCTCGCGCGGTTCGACGAGCTGACCGGGCAGGCGCCGCGACCGGAGAACGCGGCGAGCCGGGCCAACGCACGCTTCATCGCCTACTTCGCCGACCGCGACTGGGAGGGCGTCGCGTCGGTTTTGGCCGAAGACCATTGCAGTGACGATCGGCGGCGAGGGGTGGGCGCCGGACTCCGCAGCGGCCGGGATGCCGACATCGAGAATCTGCGGGCGATCGCCGACCTCCGGGGGAGCATGGCGGCTGAAGTCATCGCGATTCGCGGCGACCGCCTCGTGCTCAGTCGTAACCGGTTTTCGGGCGGCGGCCGGCCGCAAGAGTTCGTCGTCGAGTCGTTGACCGTCGTCGAGATCGACGTGAACGGCCTTATCGCCGCCGTTGCTGCGTTCGATCTCAACGACCTCGACGCCGCCTTCGAAGAACTCGAGGCCCGTTACCTCGCCGGTGAGGCGGCCGCCCACGCCCGCACCTGGTCGGTAATCACGGAGGTTTACGCGGCCGCCGGCCGATGTGAGATTCCGCGGACGACAGCGGACTTCGTCGATGTCGACCATCGGCCGCTGTCGGTGATCGGGGCGGGCGAGCTCAAGCCGTTCTTGCTCGCATCCTTCGCCGACTCGAAACATGTTGGCGCGTATATCGACACCGTTCATCGCCTGACCGAGTCGGGCGCCGTCATCACCCAAGTGGCCAAATCGACATCACAAGCGGACTTCACCGCCGAGTGGCGTTTGACCTGCATCTACCTAGTAGATGGTGACCTGCTCAGTCGTTGCGAGCTGTTCGATCCTGCGGACCTCGAGGCCGCCCTCGCGCGCTTCGATGAGCTGACCTGCGGTCGAACGTGAACTCGATGGCGAAAAATCAGCGAAAGTTCGCGATCTACTTCACTTTCGGCGATGCGGCGCTCAGTTGTAGTGCGTCGTCGCGCAGGCCGTCGGCGTCGTGAGGTTCACGCCGGGGTAGGTGACCTGAATGTCGGCGCAGGCGATGAAATTCGCGTCTGTGTTCGGCCTACCGGTGCGCACGTCGAGCGTCAGCGAGGTGCCGTCGACCGCGAACTCTTCGAACGTGCCGCCGCCGTTGAACGTGACCGACACCAGGGCGCTGTTCTGCGACTTGAGCTGCCGCGAGTTCACCGGGCCGTTCCACGAGCCGCGGTTGATGGGCGGGGCTCCGGTCGGCGCGCTGTACGAGACGTCTTGGTACACATTGCGGTTGGCGCTGCGCAGCGTGATGTTCTCGCGTGCCCAGGTGTTCGGCGGCAGCGGAACCGGATTGCCACCGACCACCAGGTTGGCGGCGGTGTTGAAGGTGCACGCACCACCCGAGCACTGTGCCGTCACGTGAATCTGAATCTTCGTGGCGTCGTCGACGGGCACGAAGGCGTCGGCCGAATTGACTGCGGCAGCAGCCGTCGCGGGGGACATCAGAGCGGTCGCGGTCAGCACAGCGGCCGCACTTGCTGCAGTAAGCCGGTTCACAGTCAAGAAAGTAATCCGTTCGCTACTCGTCGTAGGTGACTTCGACGGAATCCGTCTTGGGCACCGCCTGGCAACCGAGGATGAGGCCCTCTTCGAGGTCGGACGGCTCCAGCACGTCGTTGATCGCCATGTCGACGTCGCCCTTCTTCATGAGCACCGCACATGCCCCGCAGTGCCCCTCGCGGCAGGAGAACGGTGCGTCCAGTCCCTTGTCGAGCAGCACATCGAGCAGCACGGCCTTGCGCGGCCACTGCAACTCGTGCGTCTCGCCGTCGAGCGTGACGATTGCGGTGGCCGGGCCCTCATCGCTGTCATCTTCGGCGAGCACGACAGCGGCGAACGGGTCGGAGTCCAGTGACTGGAACACCTCGAGGTGGACATTGTTCCTGTCGGCGCCGGACTTGAGCAGCGCCTCTTCGGCGGCGGCCATGAAGGGGGCCGGGCCACAGATGAAGGTCTCGCGCGTGGTGTACGGCGCCAGTTGCGTGGCCAGGATGGTCGGGTTGGGCAGGCCCTGCACCGACTCCAGCCAGTGCACGATGGACAGCCGGTCGGGGTACAGCGACGTCAGTTCGCGCAGCGCCTTCCCGAAGATCACCGACTTCTCGTCGCGGTTGGCGTAGAACAGCGTCACCTTGCCTGTGCCCTCCGACAGCGCGGACTTGAGGATCGACAGCATCGGGGTGATGCCGCTACCGCCGGCCAGCAGCAGGAAGTCGGTGTCGAGGTTCTTGGGGACGAACGTGCCGGACGGTGCCAGGACGTGCATCCGCATGCCGACATGCGCGTTGTCGCACAGCCAGTTCGACGCGTAGCCGTCCGCGGTGCGCTTGACCGCGACGGTGAGCGCCTCATCGGCGTGCGGCGAGCTGCACAGCGAGTAGCAGCGGGCGACCGATCCGGTACGGGTGCTCGGGACGCGCAGGGTCAGGAACTGACCAGGGGAGTATTTGAGGCGTTCGGGAGGGATGGCAGCGTCATTGGGGCCGTCAGGCGCCTTGAACACCAACACGCGGGCGTCGTTGGTCTCGGCGACGACATCGGCCACCACAAGTTCCAGTACGTGGCTGCCCAGCGGCTCGTCCACAACCATCACCCTTCGTTCGAACCGGCCTGGCGGCCAGTAACTAGAACAGGTTACAAAAGTGCAGTTATGCGGGTCTACCTGCTGTAGTACCGCCATGCTCGACACAAATCGTAACGTGTTCTAATCTTCTGTCTAGACGACCACTCCCCGGGAGGCAATCCGTGACGTCAATTGAACAACTCGACGTGCAGGCCGTGCTGGCCGGCATCGACGACCTGCTGCCGGTGCTGCGCGAACGCGCACAGCTGACCGAGGACCTGCGCCAGGTGCCGCAGGAGTCTATCGACAGTCTGAACGAGATCGGCTTCTTCAAACTGCTGCAGCCCGCCCAGTGGGACGGCCTCCAGGCCGACCCCACCGTGTTCTACGAGGCGGTCCGCCGCATCGCCAGCGCCTGCGGTTCGACCGGCTGGGTCGCGTCGATCATCGGCGTGCACAACTGGCACTTGGCGCTGTTCGATCAGCAGGCCCAAGAAGACGTCTGGGGCGAGGACTCGACCGTCCGCATCTCCTCGTCCTACGCCCCGATGGGCGCGGGCGTGGTGACCGAGACCGGCGACGGCTACATCGTCAACGGCGCCTGGAACTGGTCCTCCGGTTCCGAGCACGCCACCTGGGCGTTCCTCGGTGGGCCCGTGATCAAGGACGGCCGCCCGGTCGACTTCGGCAGCTTCCTGATCCCGCGCACCGAGTACACCATCGACGACGTGTGGAACGTGGTCGGCCTGCGCGGCACCGGCAGCAACACGGTCGTCGTCAAGGACGTGTTCGTGCCCCGCCACCGGTTCCTGTCGTACAAGTCGATGAACGACGGCACCGCGGGCGGCTTCCTGACCAACACCGCCCCGGTCTACAAGATGCCGTGGGGCACCGTGCACCCCACCACCATCTCGGCCCCGATCGTCGGTATGGCCTACGGCGCCTACGAGGCGCACGTCGAGCACCAGGGCAAGCGTGTCCGTGCCGCGTTCGCCGGTGAGAAGTCGAAGGACGACCCGTTCGCCAAGGTCCGCATCGCCGAGGCCGCCAGCGACATCGACGCCGCCTGGCGTCAGCTGATCGGCAACGTCGCGGACGAGTACGCCCTGCTGGTCGCCGGCAAGGAGATCCCGTTCGAGCTGCGTGCCCGCGCCCGTCGTGACCAGGTGCGCGCCACCGGTCGCGCCATCGCGTCCGTCGACCGCCTCTTCGAGGCCGCCGGCGCCACCGCCCTGGCCAACGGCACGCCGCTGCAGCGCTTCTGGCGTGACGCCCACGCCGGTCGTGTGCACGCCGCCAACGAGCCCGAGCGCGCCTACCTGATCTTCGGCAACAACGAATTCGGTCTGCCACCCGCAGACACCATGGTCTAAGGGAGACACCTACTGATGACGGCGATCAAAGCCCTCGGCTACATGCGCATCGAGGCCACCGACGTGGCGGCCTGGCGCGAGTTCGGGCTCAAGGTGCTCGGCATGATGGAGGGCGAGGGCACCAACCCTGACGCTCTCTACCTGCGGATGGACGATGTCGCGGCACGTCTGGTGATCGTGCCCGGCGAGAAGGACCGGCTGCTGGCCTCGGGCTGGGAGGTCGCCGACGCGCCCGCCCTCGAGCAGCTGAAGCAAACCCTGAGCGCCCACGGCGTCCCGTTCAAGGAAGGCACCAAGGAGGAGCTGCTCGACCGCAAGGTCGAGGGCATGATCAGCTTCCAGGACCCGGCCGAGAACACCCTCGAGGTGTACTACGGCATCCAGTACCTGGGTCGTCGCTTCGTCAGCCCCTACGGCCACAAGTTCGTCACCGCCGAGCAGGGCCTCGGCCACGTCGTGCTCACGTGCAACGACGACGCCGCCGCGCAGGCGTTCTACCAGGATGTGCTGGGCTTCCGGTTGCGTGACTCGATGCGGCTGCCTCCGCAGCTCGCCGGCCGTCCGGCCGATGGCGACCCGGTGTGGCTGCGCTTCTACGGCTGCAACCCGCGGCACCACGCGCTGGCGTTCATGCCCATGCCCAACCCCACGGGCATCGTGCACCTGATGGTCGAAGTGGAGAACTCCGACGATGTCGGCCTGTGCCTGGACCGCGCAAACCGCAAGAAGGTCAAGATGTCGGCCACGCTGGGCCGGCACATCAACGACAAGATGCTGTCCTTCTACATGAAGACGCCGGGTGGCTTCGACATGGAATTCGGTTGCGAGGGACTCGAAGTCGAGGACGAGAGCTGGATCGCCCGCGAGAGCGTCGGCATCAGCTTGTGGGGCCACGACTTCAGCGTCGGGTTCAAGTAGGCTCGCCCGGCATGACCCAGACCCCGCAGATCGACCCCCGCACATTCCGCAATGTGCTCGGGCAGTTCTGTACCGGTATCACCGTCATCACCACCGTGAATGACGGTGTGCCGGTCGGTTTCGCCTGCCAGTCGTTCGCCGCGCTGTCGCTGGACCCGCCGCTGGTCCTGTTCTGCCCGACGAAGCACTCGCGGGCCTGGAAGGCCATCGAGGCGAGCGGCAAGTTCTGCGTCAACATGCTGCACGAGAACCAGCAGCACGTCTCGGCGCAGTTCGGCTCGAAGGCCGAGGACAAATTCGCCGGTATCGATTGGAGCCCTTCGGGATTGGGCTCCCCGGTGCTCGACGGCACGCTCGCGCACATCGACTGCACGGTGCACTCGGTGCACGACGGCGGCGACCACTTCGTGGTGTTCGGCGCAGTGCAGTCGATGTCGGAACCGCAGGCCATCAAGCCGCGTCCGCTGCTGTTCTACCGCGGCGAGTACACCGGCATCGAGCCCGACAAGAACACCCCGGCGCATTGGCGCGACGATTTGGAAGCGTTCTTGACCACGACAACCGAGGACACCTGGCTGTAGCGTCACTCAAAAGGTAGGCGCCACTTCAGACCTGGAAAGCGGGCGAAGGCCCGGTCCGTGGTGACCCATGTGGCGCCGTGTTCGATCGCGAGCGCCGCGTGGTAGGCATCCGGGACGACATTGGCCTTGGCGCCGACGGTCGTGCACAGTTTTTCGAATATTGACCAATGACGGGGTCCGGGCCGTAGCGATATCGCCGACGGTGCTGAGCGGATCGCGCGGCATGCGTCGAGAGCTTCTGCCGTCGAGCTTGGTTGCGAGAAAATCCGGTGGTTGGTGATCAGTCGCATGACGCCGGAAAGCACCAATTCGCTGACGCCTACTGGTTCGGAGCCGGTGAGCGCTTCTTCGACCCATTCTCGATAGGTGCCGTGCTGGGCACTGTCGCTGCGGATGGCATAGACCCAGATGTTGACGTCAACGAGGAGCATTGTCGCCGGTCAGTTCGGCGAGGGCGTCTTTGTCTTCCAGATCGACCCCGGGGGCAAGGCCGCCGATCCCATGGGTTGGAAGCACGAATGTGCCGACGCTCGTGCCGGGGTTGTTTCGGTGCAGCAATGCCCGAAGTCCGTCCTCGACCACCGAGCCCAGGCTTCGGGATGTCCTGGCCGCGAGCACCTTGGCCTCTTCCAGTAGGTGATCGTCGATGTTGACGGTGGTGCGCATGCATCATCATAACATCACTGAGCCGCATCATGATGCGCCAATATTGGGTGGACGCAAATCGGTCTGTCTGTGCGGCGCCGCAGTCGGGATGACTGATACTCAGCGCTATGAGCATGCCGTCCTACGCCGGATTGCGTCGCGTGGTCCTGGCCTCCATGGCCGGCACGGTCGTGGAGTGGTACGAGTTCTTCCTGTACGGCACGGCTGCCACGCTGGTGTTCAGCAAGGTGTTCTTCGGGCAGAGCGGTAGCGATCTCGACGCCATCTTCGCGGCCTTCGTCACCTACGCGGTGGGCTTCGTCGCGCGCCCGCTCGGCGGCGTGGTGTTCGGTCACTTCGGCGACAAGTTCGGCCGCAAGACACTGCTGCAGTTCTCGCTGCTGCTGGTCGGTTCGGCCACCTTCCTGATGGGCTGCCTGCCGACCTTCGGGCAGATCGGCTACTGGGCGCCGGGCCTGCTGGTGGTGCTGCGGTTCATCCAGGGCTTCGCGGTCGGCGGGGAGTGGGGCGGCGCGGTGCTGCTGGTCGCCGAGCACAGCCCGGCGCAGAGCCGGGGATTCTGGTCTAGTTGGCCGCAGGCCGGGGTGCCGGTCGGCAACATCCTGGCGACGGTCGTACTGCTCACGCTGACGGGGACGCTGCCGGAGTCGGAGTTCCTGTCCTGGGGCTGGCGGGTGGCGTTCTGGCTGTCGGCGGTGGTGGTGCTGGTCGGCTACTACATCCGCACCAAGGTGACCGATGCGCCGATATTCGTTGCGGCACAACAGGAAGTCGAGCGCGTCAAGGCGTCGTCACTGAGCGTCATCGAGGTGCTCCGGTACTACCCGGGCAAGGTGCTGACCGCCATGGGCCTGCGGTTCGCCGAGAACATCATGTACTACCTGGTGGTCACGTTCTCGATCACGTATCTGAAAGTTCATGCGGGCGTGAGCACTACGTCGATCCTGTGGTATCTGCTGGTGGCGCATGCCGTGCACCTGGTGGCAATTCCGTTGGTGGGCAAGCTCTCTGACCGCGTCGGGCGCCGGCCCGTGTACCTGGTCGGGACGCTGCTCACCGCGGCCTGGGGTTTCGTCGCGTTCCCGATGATGGACAGCAAGCACTACTTCGTCATCATGAGCGCGATCACCGCCGGCCTGGTGGCGCACGCCTTCATGTATGCGCCGCAGCCGGCGTTGATGTCCGAGATGTTCCCGACCCGGATGCGGTATTCCGGTGTGTCCCTTGGCTATCAGGTGACGGCGATCTTCGCGGGTTCACTCGCGCCGATCATCGCGGTGCGGCTGCTGAAGGATTTCCACTCGTCGGTGCCCATCGCGATCTACCTGGCCGGGGCCTGCGTGGTGACGCTGGTGGCGTTGGCGTTCGCGCACGAGACCAAGGGGATCGACCTGGCTGAGGTCGACCGTGCCGACAGAGAACGTGTGGTTGCGCCATCGTCGCGATCGACCGTCACGCGACTGGGTATCCGATTCAATTGGCCGCCCTGGGAACAGTAACGTCCGCTAGGAGCTTGGGTCGGTAAGCCGTTGGTGGGGTGAGGTCGTCGAAGGTGCGTACAGATCGCAGTCCGTGGCTCTGAGGTGATCTGGTTGCACGTTCGATGCGCGATCGCGTGTGGTGAGCGCCCAGTGCGCCCGGTGCCCTGCCGACGGGGCCTCAATAGGCGGGTAGGGCCGAGAGGCCGGTAAGTCCGATGTGGCCGTGCAGTTTTCGTATGTTGTGGCACGCCGCGAGCAATAGCCATTCGCCGCGGGCCTGCTCAAGGCCGCGCAGCAGAAGATGTTTGGCGTTCTGCAGCGTCGACATCTGACCGAACACCGGTTCCACGATGGCTTTACGGCGGGCATAAACCTGCTGGCCACGTTTGGTGGTGAGCTTGCGGGCCATCCGTTGCTTGGTGGTGGCATCGGCCGGGATGCGTCCGCGTGGGGCCACCGGGGCCGGGTCATCACGGCGCCGGCGGCCGGGGGCAATGAAGAACTCGGTCCCATACGTAGCGGTGTATGCGGCGGCGGCCTCACAGTTGGCGGCGCTGCTGTAGCCGGCATCAGCGAGCACCTGGGCGGGAACCCGGCCGGTGTTGGCCGCCGCTTGCCGGGTCATCGGCAACAGGGTGCCCACATCGGCGGCGTTGGTGCCCACTGCGGTGGCCACGATCACCTGATGATCGGCATCGACCACAGCCGCGGCGTTGTAGCACTGGTGAAACGCCCCATCGGCGGTGAGCATGATCTTGGAATCCGGATCGGTGAAGTTGCGCTGCGCCTTGGGTTTCGGTGTGGCTGCTGCGGCGGCGGCCGCTCCCGCACTGGTGGTGGTGTCGTCATCATCGTCGCGTTCACGGGCTTTGCGTTCAGCGTCGGCGCGGGCCGCCTCGGCGGCTTCGTGCTCCAGGGCGGCTTTGGCCTGGCGAATCTTCACCAGCCGGGTCTCGCGGCGGGCCAACTCGGCCGGGAGCTCATCACCACGGCGGTCCTTACCGAACTGCTGGTCTTCGGCCTTGTCGATCCGTTCAGCTTCCAATAGCAGCGCTGACACCTCGGCGGCCAGGACTTTCTCTTTCTCGGTCATCCGGGCATAACTCATCGCTTTGCGTTTGGAGGCGTTGGCCCGCACCTTCGTGCCATCAAGGGCGACCCGGCCCAGGGACACCATGCCCGCGGCCTGACACAACGCCAACGCCTGCACGAACACATGTCCCAGGGCGGACAGGTGGCGTTTACGGAACCGGGCGATCGCCCGGTAATCGGGGGCGCTACCAGAGGCCAGCCACCGAAACGCGACCACGTCAACACAGGCGGCTTCCAGCTTGCGCGAGGAACGCACCCCGGTCGTGTACCCGTACAGCAGAATCCGCACCAGCAGCCGCGGATCGTACGGTGGCCCACCCCGGACCTCGGTATAGGCGGCATGGATCCGGGACAAGTCCAGATGCTCATCGACCAACTCGGCGATGAACCGGGCCAGATGCTCAGCGGGCAGCCAGTCATCGAGCGACGGCGGCAACAACAGGCCCTGCTCCGGCGCGAACGGGCGAAACGTCTTGTCCACCGGCGCCTTCGGCGCCACAGAATGTGAATCCACCCGCTGCCCGGGGTCTACCTCGAACAACCCGCCATCACCGAGATCATCACGCACACCTAAGGATCCCGTATACCGGCAGCTCGCACCAACACCCCGCCCGGCGTGTTACTGACCCACGCTCCTAGCTGCCAAGGTATCGAGGGAGTGGTCGGCGAGTCCGTCAGCGACGTTTCGCAGATACCCGACTCATGCACGGGTAGTCCGGTGCCTCTTGGAAAGTAATGACACAGTTGGCCGTTGGTGTCCTTGTACGTGCCCTGGTGGGTTCCTGGATCCTCGCCTCAACGATCGCGCAGGAGTTTGTTAGTGGCTTTACCGGGCTTCATCGAGGTGGCAGGCTATGCCGAACGATCGCAGTTGGATCACTAAGGGGGAAGATTGTCCGATTCCACGCAGAAGCCAAGCGGCGAGCCCTCGCCAGAGCCAATTCCGGTTCGAATCGTTTGGACGTCCCTAGCGAAAATCCCGTCCCACGTGAAACGGGGTGTTGTCGTTGCCATTGCTTTGATTGCTGTGATTTGGTTCGGATTCGAGATGGCGGCGGCTCACCAGAGAAGTAACGAAAGGGAGCAGTACTACCGGCTTCAATGTGAACGCGCCAACAACGGCGATCCGTTCGCCGCGTTGGGGGGCGGATCGCCCGCCGAGCGACGTGACTTCTGTCGCAATTACGGCGTCGATCTCAAGTAATTGACCGCGCAGCGGCAGCCATGAATGGTTTTAGGCTGGCCGTCGCGCACGAAAATGTCGACTACGACTCGTCCTGCATCGCGGCTTCCCACAGCCCGCGGCCGAGCTCCGAGAGCCGCAACGCAAGCTTCTCGACGCGCGCCGGGAAGGGGCCCCGCGAGGCGTCCTTGATGGCCTTCAACACCATCGATTCTGCGCTGAGAATCTCGTAGTCGGCCTTCAGGTCTGGGTCCTCGGGGACGGTCTCGACCAGCCCGAGCGCCAGCAGGTGGCTGACGTACTGCGGCACCATCAGCGGCAGCGCGACATTGGCGGTGCGGCCGATCAGGCATGCGTTCTCCAGCGTCGCGACACTGCGGTTCCGCGGGTAGATGTTCACCAGCGGCGACGACTCGTTGTCGGACAGCGCACCGATGATGCGGGCCTCGTCGGCAACCAGCTGATCGAGCAGCCGGTGGTAGAGCTCGGTCTTGCCGTCGGCGGTGCTCTGGTCGAGGGCACGGTCCAGCAGGCCGCCGAGCTTGCCGTGCAGGGACTCCTTGGCGGGCTGCTTCTGCGGGGCGGGAGCCGGCGTCCGTTCGGGGGCCATCTCGATGGCTTCGACGGTGGTCTTGGTCGCGATCGCGATCTGCTCGCCACCCCATGCGGCCAGCTTGAAACCGAATTTCGCGACGCCGAGGGCGCGGTTGGCCAGGCCGAGCGGGTCGAATCGCTTCGGAATCGCCAAACCGCCGCGCGGCGTCGAGATCGCGATGGCGATCTCACCGATGGGCGTGGACAGCTTGATGCCGTGCCGTTCGAGGCCCTCGCGGTTCACCGGTAAGTCGTCGGTAACTTCCGGTTCTGGGTTGTCGGTTTCCTGGGACATTGCGGACCGATGGTACCGGCCTGCCGATTGTTCTTGCCTCTTGTGTGGCAAACGCGACAGCTACCCCTGGCGGTACGCGGCGAGCCAGGGACCCAGCCGGCGGAGCGCTTCTTCGATGTCGGACTTCGGTCCGGCGAACGACAGCCGCACGAACGATCCGCCGTGCTGAGTGTCGAAATCCACACCCGGTGCGATCGCCAGACCGGTGTCGGCCAGGAGCTCCTCGCAGAACGTGAGGGAGTCCGTCGAGTACTCCGAGATGTCGGCGTACACGTAGAACGCGCCGTCGGCGGGCGCCAGCTTGTCGAGCCCGACCTCGGCCAGCCCGCTGAGTAGCAGGGCCCGATTCTCGGCGTAGTGGTGCACCAGTGCGTCGGCCTCGGCGATGGCCTCGGGCGTGAACGCCGCGACGGCCGCGTACTGCGGCAGCGTGGGCGGGCAGATGGAGAAGTTGCCGGTCAGGCAGTCGACGGCCCGGCGCAGCGGCTCGGGCACCAGCAGCCAGCCCAGCCGCCAGCCGGTCATGGCGAAGTACTTCGAGAAGCTGTTCACCACAACGGCATTGCGCGAGGTCTCCCAGGCGCAGCTGGTCGCGGGGGCATCGTCGTAGATGAGGCCGTGGTACAGCTCATCGCTGATGAGCTGTACGGAGTTGTCGTCGCACCAGGTGGCGATGGCGGCCAGATCCTCGGCCGGCAGCACGGTGCCCGTCGGGTTGTTGGGGCTGGCGATGATCAGACCCTTCACCGGTGGATCCAGCTGCTCCAACATGGAAATGGTTGGGTGGAAACGGGTTTCGGGTCCGCACGGTATCTCGACGACCTCGCAACCGAGCGCCGACAGGATGTTCCGATAGCAGGGATAGCCGGGGCTGGCCACCGCGACGCGATCGCCGATGTCGAAGCACGAGAGGAACGCCAGCAGGAATCCGCCGGTGGATCCGGTGGTGATGACGACGGCGTCCGGTTCCACCTCGACGCCGTACCGGTCCAGGTACGACTTGGCGATGGCCTCCCGCAGCTCGGGAATACCGAGCGCGACGGTGTAGCCGAGGTTGTCGTTGGCCAGCGCCTCGGCGGCCGCGGCCCGGATGGGCGCCGGTGCCTGTGCGGCGGGTTGCCCCGCCGACAGGTTCACCAGGTCGCCGTGGCTGCGCTGGCGCTCGGCCGCGGCCAGCCACACGTCCATCACATAGAACGGTGGGATGCCCGCGCGCAGCGCTACCGGATTGGTCATACCTCGACGTTAGGCCAGAACGTCAGCCTCGAGGCGACGCAGGTGCTCCCGCGACGACCCGAGCAGCTGCGCACTGCCGTGCGCGCGCTTGAAGTAGAACTGGATATCGCTTTCCCAGGTGATCGCGATGCCGCCGTGCATCTGGATCGCCTCGCCGGCAACGGCATTGAACGCCTCGGTGGCCATGTAGCGGGCCAGCGACGCATTCGTGGGCGTCGGGTCGGCGAGAGCGTCGTTGACGATGGACCGGGCGGCCGAGACCTTGACGTACAGGTCCGACATCCGGTGCTTGAGCGCCTGGAAGCTGCCGATCGGGCGGCCGAACTGCACGCGGTCCTTGGAGTAGGCCACGGTCAGGTCCAGGCAGCGGCTTGCGGCGGCGACCTGCTCGACGGCCATCAGGATGGCGGCGGTGTCCGCCAGGCCCGGGTCGGCGCCGAGGGTGGTGGTGCTGCCGGGGGCCACTGCGGCGAGCCGACGGGTCGGGTCCATCGCGGTCGCCGGCGTGACGGTGTTGTCGGTCCAGCGGGTCAGCTGGCCGTCCTGCGCGGCGATGACCACGTCGGCGACGTCGCCGTTGATGACGTAGCCGGCGTCGAAAACCACTGTGCCGATGGATGTTCCCTCGGCCAGGCCTTCCAGCGGCTCTTCCTCACCGGCGGCAAGCAGCGCCAGTTCGGCCAGCGTGGTGCCGAGCAGCGGAGTCGGGACCAGGTTCTTGGCCAGCTCCTCGAGAACGACGGCGGCGTCACCCAGTTCGCCGCCGGCGCCGCCGAGCTCCTCGGGCACGACCAGCGCCGCGGCGCCGACCTGCTCGCACAACATCCGCCAGAGCTTCTCGTCGTAGCCCTTCTCGGACTCGATGGCAGCCCGGACGGCCTCAGGGCTCGCGTGCTTCTCGACCAGCGCCGCGACGGTGGCGCGCAACATCTCCCGTTCTTCGCTCATTGTCACAGCCCTTCCAGTACGCGGGTCCGGTGCCACGTCGAGTCGCCCCACGCCGAGCGCAGCGCCTGCGTGCGCAGCAGCAACAGGGACAGGTCGTGTTCCTGCGTGAAACCGATGGCGCCGTGCGTCTGCAGCGACGACCGGGCGGCCAGCAGCGCGGCTTCGTTGGCCGCGACCTTGGCGGCGCTGACATCGCGGGCCAGCGTGGGCGACCCGTCGGCGAGGGCCAGGGCCGCGCCGTAGACCAGCGGGCGGGCCAGCTCGACGGCGATGTGCACGTCGGCCAGCTTGTGCTTGATGGCCTGGTACGACCCGATCACGGTGCCGAACTGCGTGCGCTGCTTGGCGTACTCGACAGCCATGTCGAGCATCGCCTGGCCTGCGCCCACCAGTTGCGCGGCGGTGGCCAGCGCGCCGAACTCGAAAGCCTTTGCGGTGTACGCGGTTTGGGCTTCGCCGGTGGCGGTCACGTCGAACAGGTGACGGGCCGGGTCGACGGACTGGTGCTCTGCGCCGATGGTGGCGTCCTGCACCTGACCGTCCCCGGCCAGCAGGATCAGACCGGCGGTGTCGGCGTCGACGGCCCGCGGGGCCAGCGGCGACAGAGCGACGGTGGCGATGAGCTCGCCCGAGGCCAGGCCTTCCGAACGCTTATCTGATGCCAGCAGCACCGGGGCCACCGCGATGGATTCGGTGACCGGACCGGGCACGGCCCAGTAGCCCAGACGTTCAAGGGCGACAACCAGATCCACCGGGTGCGCGCCGATGCCGTCGAACTCCTCCGGCACGTTCAGCGCGGTGACACCCAGGTCGGCCAGCGTCGACCAGATCTTGCGGCCGGGTGCGGCGTCGGCCGCTTTCTCGACTCCGCCCCACGCCCGAACGGCGGCGGGCACGTCTGCCGCGCCCAGCGCGGCGTCGATGCTCGCAGCGAAATCGCGCTGCGATTCGTCCAATTCAAAGAACACGTGAACAATCCCTCTTATTTGCGGGGCAGGCCCAGCAGGCGCTCGGCGATGATGTTGCGCTGAATTTCGTTGGTACCGGCGTAGATCGGGCCGCCCAGGGCGAACAGCAATCCTTCGGTCCAGTGGTCGTACAGCTCGGCGTCGGCGCCGCGCAGGTCCAGTGCGGTCTGGTGCAGGGCGACGTCGAGGTCGGACCAGAACACCTTGGTCACCGAGGACTCGGCGCCCAGCTCGCCACCGTTGGCCAACCGGGTGACGGTGCCGAAGGTGTGCAGGCGGTAGGCCTGGGCCTTGATCCAGGCGTCGGCGACGCGCTCGGCGTAGGCCGGGTTCTGATCGACTTTCCATTGCGCGACAAGGCGTTCGGCCGGGGCGACGAAGCGGGCCGGGCTGCGTAGCGACATGCCGCGCTCGTTGCTCGACGTGCTCATGGCGGCGGTCCAGCCGCCATGCACCTGACCGATGACGTCCTCGTCGGGGACGAACACGTCATGGAGGAAGATCTCACCGAAGCCGGTCTCACCACCCAACTGGGCGATGGGCCGGACCGTGATGCCCTCGGCCTTGAGGTCGAACATGAAGTACGTCAGACCCTTGTGGCGCTGCGCTTCCGGGTCGGAGCGGAACAGCCCGAAACCGCGCTCACCGAACGGGGCGCGCGAGCTCCAGATCTTCTGGCCGTTGAGCTTCCAGCCGCCGTCGACCTTGGTCGCGGTTGAGCGCAGGGAGGCCAGGTCGCTGCCGGACTCCGGCTCGGACCAGGCCTGGGCCCAGATCTCTTCGCCGGAGGCCATTTTCGGCAGCACGCGCTGCAGCTGTTCCTTGGTGCCGTGCGCGAACAACGTCGGCGCCAGCATCGCGGTGCCGTTGGCGGAGGCCCGGCCGGGAGCGCCGGCTTTGAAGTACTCCTCCTCGTACACCACCCACTGCAGCATGGTGGCGTCGCGGCCGCCGTACTCCTTGGGCCACGCGATGACCGACAGGCCGGCGTCGTAAAGCACCTTGTCCCAGACACGGTGCTGCTCGAAGCCCTCGAGGGTGTCGTAGGACTTGGTGGGGAACTTGTCGTTGTTGGACGCCAAGAAGTCGCGGACCTCGGCCCGGAATTCCTCGGTTTCGTCGTCGAATGTCAGATCCATTTACCGACTCGTCTCTCCGTTTGTGTTTCCCGTCGCTTCGCTCGCCCTGACCGCGGAGTCTTGAAGTTGGCCAAATGTTCTTTGGTGTAGGTCTGCGGTGGGGTCTGCCGACCGGGCTGCTGGGTGCCGTCGGACCCACTCATTGGAACTCCCTCTAACAAAGCAAGTGCTTGGTAGGTTAGCCTACAAGGGTGATAGAGGTCCAGACGTTCCGGGCTGAGGTCCGGCAATGGCTTGCCGACAACCTCGTCGGTGAATTCGCAGCTCTGAAAGGCCTTGGTGGCCCCGGTCGGGAGCACGAGGCTTACGAAGAACGACGCGCGTGGAACCAGCACCTGGCCGCGGCAGGGCTGACCTGCCTGGGCTGGCCGGAGGAGCACGGCGGTCGGGGACTGTCGGTCGCGCACCGCGTCGCCTTCTACGAGGAGTACGCCAAGGCGGACGCCCCGGACAAGGTCAACCACCTCGGTGAGGAACTGCTCGGCCCGACGCTCATCGCGTACGGCACCGAGGAGCAGAAGAAGCGCTTCCTGCCGAACATCCTCAATGTCACCGAGCTGTGGGCCCAGGGTTATTCCGAGCCCGGCGCCGGCAGCGACCTCGCCAACGTCTCCACCTCGGCCGAACTCGTCGGCGACGAGTGGGTGATCAACGGACAGAAAGTCTGGACCTCCCTGGCGCACTGGGCACAGTGGTGCTTCGTGGTGGCCCGCACCGAGAAGGGCTCCAAGCGCCACCACGGCCTCTCTTATCTGCTGGTGCCGCTGGACCAGCCGGGCGTCGAAATCCGCCCGATCGTCCAGCTGACCGGCGACTCCGAGTTCAACGAGGTGTTCTTCGACGACGCCCGTACCGAGGCGTCGCTGGTCGTCGGTGAGCCCGGTCAGGGCTGGGGCGTCGCGATGGCGACGCTGACTTTCGAGCGCGGAGTTTCCACGCTCGGCCAGCAGATCCGCTACAAGCGCGAGCTCGAAGGACTGATCGACGTGGCCAAGACCACCGGCGCCATTGACGATCCGCTGATCCGGCACAAGCTGACCGAGTCCTGGACCGGTCTGCAGGCCATGCGGTCCTACGCGATGGCGACCATGGACGTCGAGCAGCCCGGCCAGGACAACGTGTCAAAGCTGTTGTGGGCCAACTGGCATCGCGAACTCGGCGAGATCGCCATGGAGATTCAGGGCATGGCCGGTCTGACGCTGCCGGGTGGCGAGTTCGACGAGTGGCAGCGGCTGTACCTGTTCTCCCGCTCGGACACCATCTACGGCGGCTCCAACGAAATTCAACGCAACATCATCGCCGAGCGGGTGCTCGGCCTACCCCGAGAGGCCAAGGGCTGATGGATCTTTCAGTTGCTCCCACCGAGGTTGAGGGCCACGGCCTGCTGAAGGGCAAGGTCGTCCTCGTGACGGCCGCCGCCGGCACCGGCATCGGCTCGTCCACCGCCCGTCGCGCGCTGCTCGAGGGCGCCGACGTTGTGGTGTCGGACTACCACGAGCGGCGTCTGAATGAGACCCGTGATCAGCTGGCAGAGCTTGGCCTGGGCCGGGTTGAGGCTGTGGTGTGTGATGTGACGTCGACCGAGGCCGTTGACGCGCTGATTGCGTCGGCCGTCGAAAAGATGGGCCGCCTGGACGTATTGGTCAACAACGCCGGCCTCGGTGGCGAGACGCCGCTGGTCGACATGACCGACGACGAGTGGGACCGCGTCCTCAACGTCACGCTGAACTCGGTGATGCGCGCGACCCGGGCGGCGCTGCGGTACTTCCGCGGTGCTGAGCACGGTGGTGTGATCGTCAACAACGCCAGTGTCCTGGGCTGGCGCGCCCAGCACTCGCAGTCGCACTACGCCGCCGCCAAGGCCGGGGTGATGGCCCTGACCCGTTGCAGCGCAATCGAAGCCGTCGAGTATGGGGTGCGGATCAACGCGGTGTCCCCGAGCATCGCGCGGCACAAGTTCCTGGAGAAGTCGGCCGATGCCGCGCTGCTGGACCGGCTGTCCTCCGACGAGGCATTCGGCCGTGCCGCCGAGCCGTGGGAAATCGCCACCACCATCGCGTATTTGGCCAGTGACTACTCCAGTTACCTGACCGGTGAGATCATTTCGGTGTCGAGCCAGCGGGCGTAGTTTTCATCCGGCCGCGAGGTTCGGATATGTGCACCTGCCCGCCTGATTGCGACAACGTTGTCGCAATCAGGCGGGCATTTTCATGTGTGGCTGGCTCGCGATCTCGTAAGCCTGACCTGGTGGCGGACCCTCTCGATCAGATGATCGCCTGCTCCTGCAATTCCGCGATCTGCGCCGCGTCGTAGCCCAGTTCTTCGAGTATCTCCGCGTTGTGCTCGCCGATCACTGGCGGGGCGAGGCGGATCGTCGCCGGCGTGGCACCCATACCCGCCAGCGGGCTGCCGATCAGGTCGACCGATCCGGCGGCGGCCCATGCATGCGGCGTCGTCGCGCGCAGGCCCCGGTGCTGCACCTGCGGATCTTCCCAGACCTCCGCCAGATCGTTATAGCGCGCGGCCGGGATGCCCACGCTGTCGAACTTCGCCTGGAGCTCCTCCGTCGTGAACTGCCGGCTCCACTCGTTGATGATGTCGATCAACTCCGCGCGATTGATCTTGGCCCGCTTGGCGTTGGTGTCGAAGCGCGGGTCGTCGTAGAGCTCGGGCTGGCCCATCAACTCCGACATGCGCCGCCAGTGAGCGTCGCTGCCGGCCGTGATGTACGTCATGCCGTCGCGCGCATGGATGAGGTCGGCGGGGCCGCCGCCGTTGCCACCATTGCCCAGACGCTCCGCCTGGACGCCGCTGATCAGATAGTCCTGCATGATGTGGCAGACCATCGCCACGGAACTGTCGAGCAGCGCCATGTCGATGTATTGGCCCTCGCCGGTGTTGTTGCGATGGTTCAGCGCGGCGAGGATCGCGATGGCGCTGTTGTGGCCGGTCACGAAATCGACCAGGCTGGGACCGGCTTTCACTGGCCCCGCGCCGGGCTGGCCTTCGGGGATGCCGGTCACGGCCATCATGCCGCCGCTCGCCTGGAACAACCCGTCGTAGCCCGCGCGCGCCGCCATTGGCCCGGTCTGGCCAAAGCCGGTGATCGAGCAGTAGATGAGGCGGGGATTGATCGCCTTCAGGCTCTCGTAGTCCAGCCCGAACCGCTTGAGGTCGCCGACCTTGTAATTCTCGACCAGGATGTCCGCGGTCTTGACCAGGGCACGCAGGATGTCTTGCCCCTCCGGCTTGGAGTGGTTGACCGTGATCGACCGCTTGTTGCGGTTCGACGCGGTGAAGAAGCCGGACTGGCGAAGGTCCTTGCCGTCCTTGCCCTCGACCGAGGCAAGACCGTAACCGCGCCCTTCGTCACCGCTGCCCGGTCGCTCCACCTTGATGACGTCAGCGCCGAGGTCGCCCAGTATCTGCGCGCTGATCGGGCCGGCGAAGACGCGGGTCATGTCGATGACCCGGATACCCTCCAGGGCACGCTGTGTCGTGCTCATGATCTCCTGCTACTCATCCATTTCAAGTCGTGCTGCGCGCAAGCATAGGACTGCGAATCGCAGCGCCCGACGCTTTACGCACCCCACCTATCGGTCGCGGTCGAGAACCGCGCTTGTGACCTCGCCCGCTCTCAGAGCCGCGATCGCCTCAACGCGCGCGACCCCTGTGAGCACTCGTTCTTTGTGTACGTAGTGGCCAAGTCAACACCGGCCCGACCTACCCTAGCAAGCGCTTGGTTTCCATGCTGTTGCGATGGCGTCTGAATCGCCCAGTCAACCCGCGAGCAGGCGCGACGAGCTTCTTGAGCTCGCCGCAGCGATGTTCGCTGAGCGTGGGCTGAAGGCAACCACTGTCCGGGACATCGCAGACTCGGCAGGAATCCTGTCAGGCAGTCGCTACCAGCACTTCAAATCGAAGGAACAGTTTCCCGCGCCGAACGTGAGCTTGTGTGCGAAAAATTTGCGATTCTTCGCACACAAGCTCACGTTCGACGACGCGCTTGTCGTTCGTACGCGGTAGTTTTCGTGATCCAATGCCGTCCGCCGTAGTACATCGCCAGGTACCCCAGTGGGAAGAGCGCGATCGTCAGAATCGAGACGAGCCCGAACTGGATGTATTGGCCGGCCGTAATCGGGTGGCCGAGGAGTCGGTCGAGGTAGCCGAACCGCATGCCGACGAGGACCGTGCCTGCGACATAGGCGACCAATTTCCAATCGCGCACACCGTCGTCGACGAAGGCGAGCACCGGGTACATGAAAACTATCGCCACGACCACGAGCAGCCACCACGTCTTCGGCGTGCTGAGGTTCATGCCGTAGGGCTCGGGCTCGGCGCTGAATAGCGTTCGGGTCTTCCCTCCGACCTTGAGATACGGCGTCCGGACGTACGTGCACAACAGGATCAAGCACACGGAGAGGAGAAGCCCCTCGAGCGCTCCTGACCAGCCGCGCGGGATGCCGATGAGGGTTGCCGCCGCCGTGGTGATGGCCGCACCGGTCCAATAGATGCGGGCGGCCGTGGCCGGATCGTCTCGGAACGCGGCGACGGCCATGACGACAAGCCCGACCACGAACGCCCCGACAGCGATGTCCCCCACCTCCACAGACTATTGCGCCGCCACCTCGTCGAACGTGAGGAAGATGGCGATATTTAGGCGATTTCTCGCCATCAAGCTCAGTTTCGGCGGGGAAATGGCTAGTGGCGACAGTCACCAGCCTCCACAATCGACCTAACAAGCGCTTGGTTGCTATGCTGTGTCGATGGCGTCTCCATCGCCCAGTCAACCCGCGACCAGGCGCGACGAGCTTCTTCAGCTCGCCGCGGCGATGTTCGCTGAGCGTGGGCTGAAGGCAACCACTGTCCGGGACATCGCAGACTCGGCAGGAATCCTGTCAGGCAGTCTCTACCATCACTTCAAATCGAAGGAACAGATGGTCGAAGAGGTCATGCGTGACTTCCTCGATTGGCTGTTCACCCGGTACGAGCACATCATCGCCACCGAGCCCGATCCGCTGGCGCGTTTCAAGGGTTTGTTCATGGCGTCGTTCGATGCCATCGAGCACCGGCACGCGCAGGTCGTCATCTATCAGGACGAGGCCAAGCGGCTCGGGGTCCTGCCGCAGTTCGCCTTCGTCGACGAACGCAACCGCCAGCAGCGCAAGATGTGGGTCGATGTTCTGAAGCAGGGCATGGCCGAAGGCGTCTTCCGGTCCGACCTGAATGTCGACCTGGTTTACCGGTTCATCCGTGACACCACGTGGGTGTCGGTGCGCTGGTACCAGCCGGGCGGCAAGTTGACCGCGGAAGACGTCGGTCAGCACTACCTGACCATCGTGCTCGGCGGCGTCGCGGTAGCCCCGTAACGCCTTGCCGCCAAACGAGTTTCACCCAAAGAAGGAGATGAGAAATGGCCGCATCTGAGGCGTACGTCATCGATGCTGTGCGCACCGCCGTCGGCAAGAAGGGCGGTGGCCTCTCCGGTTACCACCCGATCGATCTCGGTGTGGAGGTGTACCGCGGGATCTTCGCGCGCAACGACGTCGACCCCGCCGCGTTCGACGACGTCATCGTGGGCTGCGTCGACGCCATCGGTGGGCAGGCCGGCAACATCGGCCGCCTGACCTGGCTCGCCGCCGGCTACGACGAGGGCGTGCCCGGCACCACCGTCGACCGGCAGTGTGGTTCCTCGCAGCAGGCCATTTCCTTTGGCGCGCAGGCCATCATGTCCGGCACCGCCGACCTGATCCTGGCCGCCGGCATCCAGAACATGAGCCAGATTCCGATCAGCTCGGCGATGATCGTCGGTGAGCAGTTCGGCTTCACCTCGCCGACCAACGAGTCGAAGCGCTGGGTGGAACGCTATGGCGACCAGGAGATTTCGCAGTTCCGCGGCGCCGAGATGATCGCCGAGCAGTGGGACATCTCCCGCGAAGACATGGAAGAGTTCGCATTCAACAGCCACCAGCGGGCGTTCACCGCGATCCGTGAGGGCCGCTTCGACAACGAGATCATCCCGGTCGACGGCTTCAAGGTCGACGAGGGCCCGCGCGAGAGCACCCGCGAGAAGCTGGCCTCGCTGAAGGTTCTGGTCGAGGGCGGCCGGCTGACCGCCGCGCTGGCCAGCCAGATTTCGGATGGCGCGTCGGCAACGCTGCTGGCCTCCGAGGCAGCGGTCAAGGCGCACGGCCTCAAGCCGCGGGCCCGCATCCACCACATCAGCTGCCGCGGCGACGACCCGGTGAAGATGCTGACCGGCCCGATCCCCGCGACCAAGTACGCGCTGGAGAAGACCGGCCTGACCATGGACGACATCGACGTCGTCGAGATCAACGAGGCGTTCGCATCCGTCGTACTGGCGTGGGCCAAGGAGCTGGGCGTCGACCTGGCGAAGGTGAACCCCAACGGCGGCGGCATCGCGCTGGGCCACCCGCTCGGCGCCACCGGTGCCAAGCTGTTCGCCACCATGCTCAACGAGCTGGAGCGCACGGGCGGCCGCTACGGCCTGCAGACGATGTGCGAGGGCGGCGGCACCGCCAACGTCACCATCATCGAGCGCCTCTGATATCACGCACGACGAAGCTGCCCCTTTCCTCCGGGAGGGGGCAGTTTTGTGTCTGTCCGGGTTTACCGGTTCGAATGAACGGGCATTCGGCAATCATGTTGAGGTCCATCGTCGTCGTGTCCGTGGCAGCAGTTGCTCTCGGTGCAAGCGCCTGTTCGGACGAGTCGCCACCGCCGTCGCAGCCCACCTCCAGCACGAGCACGACGGTGACTTCGACGGAGATCATCCCGGGAGTTCCGGTCGGTCCGTCGACGCCGCCGACGACCCCGTCGACGCGGGCCAGCACCAGCACCGTCACCGTCACGGTGCCGCCGCCCAGCGTGACGATTCCCAATCCACCGCCGGTGCCGGCTGTGCCCGGACCCATGGGCCCCGGGCGGTAGGGAATTACGTGGGTCGGCGGCCCAGCAGCGCGCCGATGGCCTGCTCGGCCTTGCCGACCTCCAGCGGTTCGCCGGTGATGATGTCGGCGTAGAGGAACGACTCCACGATGCGGACGATGAGGAACGCGAGGTCGCGCGGGGGCAGCGGCGGGTCCAGTTGACCCGCGGCGATCTCGTCGTTGAGTAGCTCTTCGATCGCGCTGACGAGGCGGCCCTGCAACGTCCCGGCACGGGTGGCCAGAATCCGTAGGGCGCGTTCGGGTTCGCGCCGCAGGAACGCCTGGAAGAAGCCGGCCTCGTCGATCACGGTGGCGAAGTGGCCGACGGCCCGTGCGATGTGCGCGGCGCCGTGCCCGGGTGCCGCGTCGACAGAGGCCTGGAGTGTGGGCTCGGCCAGCGACCACAGGATTTCCGCGATCAGTTCGTCGCGCCCGCCGACCCAGCGGAACAGTGTGGCCCGGTTGATGCCGAGTTCGGTTGCCAGTTCCTGCATTTCGATGCGGCGACCCTCGATGAACCAGCGGCGCGCGATGCGGAACGCCTCGAGTGGGTCGGGGCGCCGGTCTGTCGACGCGAGCATGCGACCCAACGGTGTCTCGCTGATGGCACACCTCCTGTTCATCTCGCCGTATCCGCATCATGGTAGCGGCTGATGTCTGAGTGAGATATATCTCGATCAGTCTCGTCTGTGCAACGTATCTAGATATGATGCACGAGTGACCCAGAGCGACGCAGCTTCGATCCTTGATCTCTTCCGTCTCGATGGCCGCGTCGCGGTCGTCACCGGCGCCTCGAGCGGCCTCGGCGTCGGATTCGCGCAGGCATTGGCGCAGGCCGGCGCCGACGTCGTGCTCGGTGCGCGTCGAGAAGACCGGCTGGCCGAGACCAAGGCGTTGGTGGAAGCCGCCGGTCGCCGGGCCGTCGCCGTGCGCACCGACGTCACCAATCCGGACGACTGCAAGGCCCTCGTACAAGCTGCGGTCGATTCCTTCGGACGGGTCGACATTCTGGTGAACAATGCGGGAGTGGGCACGGCCGTCCCGGCGACGCGCGAAACGCCCGAGCAGTTCCGGTCCGTCATCGACCTGAACCTGAACGGGTGTTACTGGATGGCGCAAGCGTGTGCCACCCACATGCAGCCCGGCAGCTCGATCATCAACGTCAGCAGCATTCTCGGCCTGACCACCGCGGGCCTCCCGCAGGCGGCCTACGCGTCATCGAAGGCGGGCCTGATCGGCCTGACGCGCGACCTCGCCCAGCAGTGGACGGGACGCAAGGGCATCCGCGTCAATGCCCTGGCGCCGGGATTCTTCGCCTCCGAGATGACCGATCAGTATGCGGACGGCTACTTCGAAACCACCGTCCTGCCCCGGACCCTGGCCGGAAGGCTCGGGCGCACAGAGGAACTCAGCGCCGCACTGATCTTCCTGGCCAGCGACGCCAGCAGCTACGTCACCGGAATCACCCTGCCCGTCGAGGGTGGCTTGCTCACCAGCTGAGCTGGAAACCCAACAAGGAGAAGAACACTCGTGAAGCAGCTCAGCGGCATGGACGCCACCTTCCTCTACCTGGAGACGCCGACGACGTTCGGTCACGTCACCGGGCTGATGATCTTCGAGCGGCCCAGCGAGGAGTTCGACCCCTACGCGGCCGTGCACGCCAAGTACGCGTCGCTCATCGGTGAGCTCGAACCACTGCGGCGGCGACTGGTCGAGGTGCCGCTGGGTCTCGACCATCCCTACTGGGCGGACGACCCGAACTTCGATCTGGACTTCCACATCCGCGAAATCCATTTGGCCCGACCGGGAATGGTCGATCAGCTGGCAGACCAGGTGTCGCGCATCGTCGGCCGCCCGATGGACCGGAGCCGGCCGCTGTGGGAGGTCTACGTCATCGATGGCCTGGACGACGGGAACTGGGCGATGCTGACGAAGTATCACCACGCCACCATCGACGGCGCCGCCGGGCAGTTGATGCTCAACATCCTGACCGACACCGATCCGAACGCCACGCCGCCCGCTCCCGGCCGGGCGTGGGAAGCCGAGCCGCTACCCAGCGATATCGATCTGCTCCGCCGCGCCGTCATCAACCTGGCGGGCCATCCGGTCAAGGCATTGCGGTTCCAGACCCGGCTGGTCGGCCAGCTCGCCGACGCGGCCGGCATCGACAGCATCGGCAGCGCCGCCAGCAAGGCCGGTTCGGCCATCAAAGCCATTGCGCGCCTTGGCAAAGAAGACGGCCCGAAGATTCCGCTGCCCACCTCGGCGGCGCCGCCGACGCCGTGGAACAAGCCCATCACCGGGCATCGCCGGTTCGCCATGCGCACCGCGTCGCTGGAAAACGTCAAGCAACTCAAGACCGCAACCGGCGGCACGGTCAACGACATCGTCATGGCGATCTGCGCCGGCGGCCTGCGCAGCTACCTGCTCGCCCACGACGCGCTGCCCGACGGTCCGCTGCGCGCCATGGTGCCGGTGTCGATCCGTACCGGCGACGAGGAGGACCCGTGGACCAACCGGGTGTCCGCGATCTTCCCCGAACTGCCGACCGACTGCGCGGACCCGCTCGAGCGCGTGGCCCGCTGCCGCGAGGCCATGCTCGACGCCAAGCGTCTGCTGGACCTGGTGCCCGCCAGCCAACTCGGCGACATGGCGCAGGTCTCGGCACCGGTGCTGTCGACGTCCGCCATGCGGCTGGCGTCCCGCTTCGGGCTGGCGCACCGGATCGCGGCCACGCCGTTCAACCTGGTGATCTCGAACGTGCCCGGTCCGCGCAAGCCGCTGTACTTCGCAGGCGCGCAGCTGGTCCATCAGTTCCCGGTGTCGATCGTCACCGAAGGACAGGGACTGAACATCACCGTGGTGAGCTATCTGGACCGGCTGGACTTCGGCTTCATCGTCGACCGCGAGCTGGTGCCCGACGTGTGGGACCTGGCCGACATGCACATCGATGAGATCGGCCGGCTGATGGCGGCCAGTGGCGCCGAATGGGTGCAGGAGCCGCAACCCCCGGCGCCGCGGCGTGGACCGGTCCGCATCGTGCAACCCGGCGACGCCTACTGACGGGCTCTAGTGTTCAGGGCATGAGTGGATCGGACGACAACAGCTTCCTCACGGTGGTCGTCGCACTCGGTGCCAACGCCCTGATCGCGGTGGCCAAGACCGTCGCCGCCGTCGTCACGGGCAGCGCGTCGATGCTCGCCGAGTCCGCGCATTCCTGGGCGGACACCGGTAATGAGGTGTTCCTGCTCATCGGCACCCGCCAGTCGGACAAGCCGGCCGATGCCCAACATCGGCTGGGTTACGGCCGCGCGGGCTACATCTGGTCGATGTTCGCGGCTTTCGGCCTGTTCACCGTCGGCGCCGTGGTGTCGATCTGGCACGGCATCCAGTCCCTCAAAGGCGAAGCCGAGGCGACGTCCTACGGCTGGGCCTATGCGGTGCTCGCGGTTTCGTTCGTGTTGGAGGGATCGTCTTTCCTGCAAGCGTTTTCGCAGACGAAGTCCGGCGCTCTCGAACGGCGGATCCATCCGTTGCGCTATATCCGCGTCACGTCGAACCCCATGCTGCGGGCCGTCTTCGCCGAGGACCTCTCGGCCCTCATCGGCATCGTGCTCGCGACGTGCGGCATCTTGGCGCACCAGCTCACCGGCAACGCGGTCTGGGACGCCATCGGCTCGATCCTGGTCGGTCTGCTGCTCGGGGGCGTGGCGCTGTTCCTCATCGAGCGCAACATGGATTTCCTGACGGGGGAGACGGTCACGCCGCTTGCGCGCAACAACGCGCTGCTGGCCCTGCTGGACCATCACGACATCGAGCGGGTCAGCTATCTGCACATGGAATGGGTTGGGGCGAACCGGATCTACCTCGTCGCCGCCGTCGACCTCGTCGGTGACGCGGCCGAATCGAACGTCGCCGCACGGCTCAACGCCATCGCCGACGCGTTGGCCGCGCGCCCCGAGATCGTGCGGGCCGTGCTGACGCTGACCCGGCCGGGGGACACCACCGATCTGCGGCCCAGCGAGCTTCCCGGGTGGTATCGCTAGTCGGGCTTCATCGGCGCGCGGTGCGCCGTCGCGACCAATGCTCGCGCCAGCACCGAACCGGGTTCGGCAGCGCTGGTGACCAGCGCGACCGTCGCCGTCACCTGAGGTTCCTCCAGCGGCACCACTCGCACGCCGTCCGGCGGGCGCAACGTGTGCAGCCAGGTCTGGGGGACGATGCTCGCCCAGCGGCCACCGCTGACGTGCGCCAGCAGGGACACCACCGAGTCGGCTTCGAGCCGCGGTGTGGCCGTCAGGCTGTGCGCCGCCAGGACATCGTCGAGCAGCTGCCGGCCCCGCATCCCCGTGTTCAGCAGGCACAGCGGGAGTTCCAGGGCGTCGGACCAGGTCAGCGGATTCGGCTGGCTGGCAAGCAGTTCGGCGCCCGCGATCAGCACCTGCCGTTCTTCGTAGAGCGGTGTGACGGTCAGGCCTGTGGTGTCGACGCCGTCGGGGTAGATGATGCCCGCGTCGAGTTCGAAGCGGCGGATGCGCTCGACGATGCCCGCCGAGCGCAGGCTGCTCTCCAATTGCACTCGTACCAAGGGGTGTTCGAGGCAGAACGGATCGGTCAGCAGGGCCACCGTGCCCGACGCGGCCGGGATGACGCCGAGCCGCAGCTCGCCCGTCAGACCCGTCTGCAACGCGGTGACCTCGTGGATGAGGGCATCGTGATCGGCCAGGATCCGGCGCGCCCACAACACCAGCCGTTCACCTTCGGGCGTGAGGCCCTCGAAGCTCTGCCCGCGCCGCACCAGTGGGACCTTGAGTTCGTTCTCGAGCTTGCGGATGGCCTCGGACAATGCCGGCTGCGAGACGTAGCAGGCGGCAGCGGCGCGCGCGAAGTGCTTCTCGCGGGCGAGCGCCACGAAGTATTCGAGCTGGCGAAACAGCATGGACTATTCGACCACGGTCGATAGGCGATGCCTATCAGGCTCACGGAAATTGCCCTTGGACTCAGGCGTCGGTTTCCGAGCAGACTTATCGCATGACCGACCGGAGCATTGAGCAGCGAGTCGATACCGAGGGACACGGCGAGCCCGAGTTCCATCCCTACCACCATCCCGCGGCCGGCTGGGGCGCGGCGATCAGCGTCACGAAGTTCCTGGCCCGCGAGCGCGAACCCATCAGCGGACCGCACGCGATCATGAAGATGAACCACGAGGACGGTGGCTTCGACTGCCCGGGCTGCGCCTGGCCCGACGACATGAAGGGCCTCAAGCTCGACATCTGCGAGAACGGCATCAAGCACGTCACGTGGGAGATGACGCACAAGCGCTGCGGGCCGGAGTTCTTTGCCCAGCACACGGTTTCGGAACTGGCGGGGTGGAGTGACTTCGCGCTCGAAGACACCGGCCGACTCACCGAACCGATGGTGTACGACGCCGAGACCGACCGCTACAAGCCCATCAGCTGGCGCGACGCCTTCGACCTCGTCGGCCGGGCGCTGGCGGAACTCGACGACCCGAACCAGGCGTCGTACTACACGTCGGGCCGGCTCGGTAACGAGGCGACGTTCCTCTATCAACTGATGGCCCGCGAGCTGGGCACCAACAATCTGCCCGACTGCTCCAACATGTGCCACGAGGCCAGTGGCCGCGCCATGCAGGCGGCCCTCGGCACCGGCAAGGGCACCGTCGACCTCGAGGACTGGGAGACCGCCGACGCGCTGTTCGTCATCGGCGTCAACGCCGCCTCCAATGCGCCCCGCATGCTCACCGCGCTGTCGGAGGCCTATCGCCGCGGCGCGCAGATCGTGCACATCAACCCGCTGGTCGAGGCCGGCGCCACCAAGACCATCATCCCGCATGACTTCCTGCGGATGGCGACCTTCAAGTCCACCAAGACCAGCACGCTGAACCTGCAGCCCCGGATCGGCGGCGACATGGCCCTCATCCGTGGCATCGCCAAAGCTGTTCTGGAACAAGCAGAAACGGATCCGAAGGCGCTCGACATCGAGTTCATCGAGCGGTACACCACCGGGTTCGAGGCCTATCGGGCCGCGGTCGAGGCGACGTCGTGGGACGAGATCGTCTACAAGTCCGGGGTGTCGCAGCGCGATATCCGCAGGGCCGCCAAGATTTACCGCGACGCGGACCGCAGCATCATCAGCTGGTGCCTCGGCGTCACCCAGCACGAACACGGCGTCGACAGCGTCCGGGAAATCGTGAATCTGCTTCTGCTGCGCGGCAATCTGGGCCGTGAGGGCGCCGGACCGTCGCCGGTGCGCGGGCACAGCAACGTGCAGGGCAACCGCACGTGCGGTATCGACCACCGGCCGACCGAGGAGTTCCTGGACCGGCTGGCCGAGGTCTGCGGCATCGACCCGCCCCGTGCGCACGGGCTCGACACCGTCCACACCATCGAGGGCATGCACAGCGGTGACGTCAAGGTGTTCATCGGTATGGGCGGCAATTTCGCCAGTGCCGCACCGGATACCGCGTACACCTTCGAGGGCCTGCAGAAGTGCGACCTCACCGTCCAGGTCAGCACCAAACTCAACCGCAGCCACGTGATTCACGGCCGTCAGGCCCTGATCCTGCCGTGCCTCGGCCGCACCGAGAAGGACCAGCAGAAGGAGGGCATCCAGTCCACGTCGGTCGAGGACTCGATGAGCATGGTGCACCTGTCGGTCGGCATGAAGAAGCCGGCGTCACCGCACCTGCTGTCCGAGCCGGCGATCATCGCCGGTATCGCCGCGGCCGCGCTGCCGAACAGCCAGACGCCGTGGCACTGGTACGTCGAGGACTACGACCGCATCCGCGACACGATGGCCAAGGTGCTCAACGGGTTCGAGGACTTCAACCGCCGGGTCCGGTTGCCGCTGGGCTTCCGGATCAAGCAGCCCGCACGGGAACTGATCTTCCTGACGCCGTCGGGCCGCGCGGAGTTCTCGGCCGTCGAGCTGCCCGACGACACTGTCAGCGAAGGCACGCTCATCCTGGCGACGCTGCGCTCGCACGACCAGTGGAACACCACCGTGTACTCCGACAACGACCGGTACCGCGGCATCAAGAACCTGCGCACGCTCATCTTCATGAATGAGCGCGACATGGCCGACCGCGGCATCAAGGAGTTCGACGACGTCGATATCGTCGCCACCGCGCGCGACGGCAGCGTCCGCTCACTGCGCCGCTACAAGGCAGTGCCCTACGGCATCCCGCGCGGCAATGCGGCCGGCTACATGCCGGAGATGAATGTGCTTTGTGCCATCGGTGATTTCAGCTCGCAGAGCGACCAGCCCATCATGAAGAACGTCAAGGTGACGGTGACGAAGTCTGCCTAGTCGAACCTGAGCTTGTGTGCCAGATTCCCCGCGGGACTGGCACACAAGCTCATGTTGGCGCTAGTCGCGGGCACCCGGCAACAGCATCGACACCGCGATCGCGGCGGTGACGCCGATGATCGTGTCGATGCCACGAGCGGTCAGCAACACCAGCGGTTCGGTGGGCGCGGCAAGGTCGGTCATCAGCATGATCAGCGGCGTGAAGAAGCCCAGCGCGACCGCGTGGTGGTGCGCCATGAACAGTTCGGTTGGGAACAACAGGACCATGACGCAGATCGCCAGCACATACTCGCTGGGCCCCGGCACGAGCAGTGCGGCCGCCACGGCCAGGCCGATGAAAGTGCCACCGAGGCGGTGGATTCCGCGCCTGATGCGACCACTGGCGTCGGCGGCCGCCAACGGTCCGGCCGCGGCCGCGATGGCCCAGTTGGCGTGGTCGACGCCCAGCGCCAGGCCGGCGGTGCCGGCGGCGGTGATGGCCAGCGCGTAGCGGCCTGCGTGGATCAGCACATCGCGCCGGTTCGGCAGGGAAAGCCGGGCGGGTGGCGTCACGGCTCGCGGCGCGTCGAGCACACCCAGCAGGACGCACAACAAAGCTGTTGCGGCGCAGAGCAATATCGCCGATGAAGGCGTGACGCGGCCGGCGGGCACCGTGGCAATGGCACCCAGCGCGAAGACACCGTAGAACGGTCCCTCTGGCTTGAGCGCGAGGTAGTCGGTCACCACCGAGCCGATGGATGCGAATGCCACGGCGGCGATGACCAGGACCGCCGGTGGCACATGGGAATTGGCGAGTGCCACGCCGATGGCCACGCCGAGGACCAGGATCACGCCGCCCTGGGTCTGATGCGCGAACCGCCGGCCGCGCGTTTCCGTGCGGCCGTACATGCCGGTGATCGCACCGAACACCGCGTAGATGATCAGGTCGGGGCGTCCCGCGGCCAGCAGCGCGACACCCGGGATGGCCAACCCGAGCGCGACCCGTAACGCGGGCCGGTGGTCTTCCGTCGGTGGGGTCATGGCCCGGCGCACGCGCAGGTAGACGGTGCGCATGGGCCCACTCCGATCGATGACGATGTCAGCCCCACCAAGGTTTCCGCAGCGGGGAACGGCCGTCAAAGTGGAAGTTCCGAGCACGTGATCGGCGGCGCCTATCGAGGACGCCGCCGCACTGCGTCAGCCCAGCACAGGGAAGCTGCGGCGCTTGGCCAGCCGGTCCATGCCGGACTGGATGGCGAACTGCACCTCGTCGTACACCTTGTCGACGTAGGCGGCATCGTTCGCGCGCTCCGGGTCGGTATCGACGTAGATGGGGTCGAGCAGCTCGGTGCGGATTTTCGCGGGCAGCGGCAGGTGCATCGGCAGCACCTCGACGGCCAGCGGGAACGGGAAGCCGGCGATGATCGGCATGTTGGCGCCGCGCAACCGCTTTCCGAGGCCGCTCCACTTGGCCAGGAACTTGCCTTCGTTCAGCACGAAGACGGTGTCGTGCCCACCGATGGTGGCCACGGGGACGATCGGCACACCGGACCGGATCGCCTGCTTCACAAAGCCTTTGCGGCCGGCGAGGATCGCCTTGTCACGGTCGCGCCAGGTGCGCATCGCGTCGAGCTCACCGCCCGGCCACACCACGACGTCGCGGCCCGCAGCCAGCGCGTTGGTCACCCCGTCGCGCGACGCGGGTATGACGCCGACGGCACGGAAGTAGTCACCGAGGCCGGGGGCACCCATCAGCACGTCGTGCGCGGTGCCGTGCAGGATGCGCTGCCCGTCGAAATGCCGGTACCAGGAGTGCACCAGGGTCCAGGCGTCCATGGTCAGGGAGCCGCCGGAGTGGATGCCGATCAGCAGCGACGGCTCGTCGGGCACCTTGTGCCAGCCGTCGATCTCGAGCCGGAAGTAGTGGTCGCACAGGAAGTTCCAGATCGGGTTCTGGACGTACCGCATGAACGTCGGGTTGGGGACGGCGGGCGGGGCGGCGGTCAGCGTGGTCATGAGTCCTCGTTTGCGGGGTCTGGCCGTCCGCGGCGCCTACCGATCGCGCGGACTATGGCGTTGATCGCGGCAAGGGTCAGAACGGGGAGCAAGGTGACGACGATGTAGGCCACACCACCGATGGCAGTCATTCGACCGGTTACCTCTCTGGTGCGGTTTGTCGAGCCTGTTATAGCAGGTAGGAACCTTGCCGCTGGGGTCGATGGCTACGCTACGGAGCTCGGGGAGGGGTTTCGACATCCCCGGCAGCCGAAGATTCGGCACGGATCCGGCGATATGTTGTCGCGAGAAGCCAACGTCCACGGCCCGGGTTGACAGGCCGGGCGAATGTTGCTGCTCGCGTTGATCGTGCGCCCAGGATCCTCGCTACTCGAACTTTGTCTGCGTGAGCGCACGCTCGACGCCCACAAGGCATTTGCTTGTCGAGTGCCCAGCGGCAGAGGCTCGCGACTGTGCCGCCAGCGCGTCTCAAGAGTGGACCTGACGATCTGTACGCACCCTCGACGCGAACCTCGCTGCCGCGCACAGGCGTAAGCCCCCAAATCCACAAAGATCTGGGGGCTTACGACTGGTCGTGCAGTAGTTAGACGATGTAGCTCGTCGCAGCCTGCAGGTGGGCGATGGCCTCGTCGGCGATCCGCGGCACCAGCTCGGCGCACGACGGCAGACTGTCGATGATGCCGGCCACCTGGCCCGAGGCCAGCACGCCCGCCTCGGTGTTGCCTTCCACCAGACCGGCTTTCAGCAGCATCGGGGTGTTGGCGGCCATGACGACCTGTGACCAGGTCAGGTCCTTGCCGTGGCGCATGGCCAGGCCGTCCTTGATCATCGACCGCCAGGTCATGCCCGACATCTTCTTGAACTTCTGCGCGTTGCCGACTGCGGCGACGAAACCGCGCACCGGAGAACCACTTTCGAGCTTCTCGACCAGACCCGTGCGCAGCACCCGGTGCGGCATGCCGTCGACGCGGGTCGACACCACGGTGCCGTCCAGTGCGGCTTCCAGGTAGCGCTGCTTGACGGCGTCCGGCACGGTCGAGTCCGAGGTCAGCAGGAACCGCGTGCCCATCGCGACGCCGGCGGCGCCGTAGGACAGCGCGGCCGCCAGGCCACGACCGTCGAAGAAACCGCCCGCGGCGATCACCGGCATACCGGTGTCCTTGACGGCGTCGAGCACCGACGGCAGCAGCAGCGTGGTGGCGATCGGGCCGGTGTGGCCACCGCCTTCGCCGCCCTGCACGATCACCGCGTCGGCACCCCAGCTCGCCACCTTCTTGGCGTGCTTGGCCAGGCCGACCGACGGGATCACCACGACGCCCGCATCTTTCAGCTTGGCGATCAGCTCGGGCTTGGGAGCCAGGGCGAAGGAGGCGACTTTGACTCCTTCGCGGATCAGGAGGTCGCAGCGGGCATCGGCATCGCCGGCGTCGGCTCGCATATTGATGCCGAAGGGCTTGTCGGTGGCCGCCTTGACCTTGGTGACGGCGGTCTGCAGCTCTTCCAGTGTCATCGTCGCCGACGCCAGAATGCCGAGACCACCGGCGTTGGAGGTGGCCGCGACCAGTCGCGCGCCGGCCACCCAGCCCATGCCGGTCTGCACGACCGGGTACTCGATGCCGACCAGTTCGGTCAGCGGTGTCCTGAGCTTGCCCATGACTTAGGCCTTGACCTCTTTGTCCCGCAACGACTTCGGGTCGATGACCTCACGCAGCAGCTGCAGTTCCTCGGCGGTCGGCAGGCGGGTCTCGCCGGCGGCGTCGAGGCCGTGCACCTCGAACGAGGTGTTGTCGGCGACCTCGTCGGCCGTCACACCCGGGTGCAGCGACACGGCGCGCATCTGGTGCTCGGGTCCGTTGAAGTCGAACACACCCAGGTTGGAGACCACCTGGTATACGTTCAGGAAGCGGTATGCCGGGTTGGCCGGATCGACCTTGTCCCAGCCGATTCCGGAGACGATGTCGACGGACTCGGCGAACACGCGCTTGGTGTGGTTACCCACGAAGTAGCTCGTGGCGTGGTTGATGCTGTTGCCGGGCGCGCCGCGGACACCGAACATCTGGCGCGTCGGCTGCTGGATCGGGCCGAAGGCCGACAGGTTCTGGTTGCCGTAGCGGTCGATCTGGTTGGCGCCCATGACCACATGGCGACGGCCCCAGGCCAGCGTCTCGAAGACGCGGTTGAACGGCATCCAGCCCTCGACGGCGAACGGGGCGCCGATCGCCGGGGTGTCGGCCAGCATGCGGGCCTCACCGTCGGTGATCACGATGTCGGGGGAGAAGGTCAGCCGGGCCAGGCGGGCGCCGATCTGCACGACGGTCGTCATGGGACTGGCCATGATTTCCCCTGCGTCACGGAACAATTCGGCACAGGCGACGGCACAGACCTCGGCGCGGGTTGCGTCACTCACTTGGCGGCCTCCTTCTGGGCTGCTTGGGCCTCGGCGAACTTACGGACCGCGGCCTGGTAGTCGGCCTCGGTTCCGGACAGGTAGGTCTTCACGAACTCGGCCCACGTCTCGTCCGAGCCGGCGGCCTCGGCGTAGTGGCGCTGGAACTTCTCGTCGCGCCGGTAGTCGGGCTCGTTGGTGGTGAAGTGGGCGCCATTGGGGGCCTCGACCACGGTGTCGACCATCATGCGGTTGATGATCTGCTGCTGCGGCACAACCGATTTCACCAGTTCTTCGGTGGAGACGATCTTCTCGACCGACAGGTGGCGGCGCTTGGCCGACATCAGGAACAGGTCGTCGAAGTAGGGATCGATGCCGGTGTAGGCGGCATTGCCCTTCACGTCACCGAGGTTCATGTGCACGAAGGCGGCGTCGAGGTTCAGCGCCGGCATGGCGATGAGTTCCTCGTGGGCACCGTCGGTCTCGTACGGCGAGGTGACGGTCTTGAGTTCGTCACCCCAGAAGGCGCGGACGTCGCTGCCCAGGCCGGCACGGATCGGCAGGAACGGAAGACGTTGTGCGGCAGCCTGCAGGCCACAGCGCAGCATGCCCTCGTCCATCTCGCGGGCCTCGATGGCGCCTTCGGTGCGGCGGCGCGCGAACCACGGGTCATAGAACGGCGGCGAGTCGAGCGACACGAAGCCGTAGTAGACGCGCTTGACCTTGCCTGCGGCACAGAGCAATCCGAGATCCGGGCCGCCGTAGGTGACGACGGTCAGGTCGGTCACGTCGGTGCGCAGCAGCGCCCGCACGAACGCCATCGGCTTGCGGCGCGAACCCCAGCCACCGATGCCGATGGTCATGCCGCTTTCGATCTCGGCTACGGCCGCATCGAGAGTTGTTGTCTTGTCTGCCATATTATTTCGACCCCTTGTTGGTCCCCGCGAACTCGTCGCGGTGCTCGTCGGACACGCCGGACAGATTCAGTTCGAAGGTGAAGCCCTGCTCCATGCGGTAGCGCGCGTTGACGGGCTGCACGTCGATGAAGTTCAGTGCCTCCTTGGCGGCGCGGATGACGCGGGTGTCCTTGCTCGCGATGTCGCGGGCGACGCGCAGCGCGGCCTCGTCGAGTTCTTCGCGCGGGACGACCTCGTGCACCGAACCGAAGTGCTGCAGCGTCGAGGCGGGCACGGTCGCGGCGGTGAAGAACAGCCGGCGCATCATGTGCTGGGGGACCAGGCGCGACAGGTGGGTCGCCGCGCCCAGGGCGCCGCGCTCGACCTCGGGGAGACCGAACTTCGCATCGTCGGACGCGACGATGACGTCGGCGTTGCCGACCAGGCCGATGCCGCCACCGACGCAGAAGCCGTTGACGGCCGCGACGACCGGGACCTGGCATTCGTACACCGCGCGGAACGCCTCGTAGCAGCCGCGGTTGGCGTCGATCAGCGCGCCGAAGCCCTCGGTGTTCTGCATTTCCTTGATGTCGACGCCGGCGTTGAAGCCGCGCCCCTCGGCCCGCAGGATCACCACGTGGGTGCTCTTGTCGCGCCCGGCGGCGGTGATCTGGTCGGCCAGCTCGAACCAACCGGCCGACGGGATGGCGTTGACCGGGGGGTAGTTCACGGTGACCGAGACGATGCCCGGTTCGACTGTCTTGGTGGTGATGGTCATCAGTCACTTCCTGGGGGACGGGTACCTAAGCAAGCACTTGCTTGGTACGCTAGCACAGTGACTGCTGGAATCAATCTGCAATTGGCCGGTCGCGTGGTGCTGGTCACCGGCGGTGTGCGCGGCGTCGGCGCCGGCATCAGCGCGGTGTTCGCCGAGCAGGGCGCCACCGTGATCACCTGCGCGCGGCGCGAGGTCGAGGGCTTGCCCTACGAGTTCCACGCCTGCGACGTTCGTGACGACGCGGCGGTCAAGGCCATGATCGACGCCATCGTCGCCAAGCACGGCCGGCTCGACGTCGTCGTCAACAACGCCGGTGGCTCGCCGTTCGCGCTGGCCGCCGACGCGTCGGCCAAGTTCAGCACCAAGATCATCGAGCTCAACCTGATTGCGCCGCTGCTGGTTTCGACGCACGCCAACGCGGTGATGCAGCAGCAGGACGCCGGCGGCGTGATCGTCAACATCTCCAGCGTCAGCGCCCACCGACCAACTCCGGGCACCGGTGCGTACGGTGCCGCCAAGGCCGGCATCGACAGCCTGACCACGACGCTCGCCGTCGAATGGTCGCCCAAGGTCCGGGTGAATTCCGTCATCGTCGGCATGGTCGAGACCGAGCAGTCCGAGCTGTTCTACGGCGACGCCGAGTCGGTCGCCGCCGTGGCCGCGACGGTGCCGCTGAAGCGGCTGGCCAAGCCCACCGACATCGGCTGGGCCGCAGCATTTTTGGCCTCCGAGGCCGCGTCGTACGTCAGCGGCGCGTCCCTGCAGGTCCACGGCGGCGGCGAGCCGCCGCACTACCTCGAAGCGTCAAGCGCCAACAAGTAAAGGGAGAGATCAAATGGGATTGCTCGACGGCCGCGTGGTCATCGTGACGGGTGCCGGTGGCGGAATCGGGCGTGAGCACGCGCTCGCGTTCGCCGCGGAAGGTGCCCGCGTCGTGGTCAACGACATCGGTGTCGGCCTGGACGGTTCGCCCGCCGGTGGCGGCAGCGCCGCGCAGAACGTGGTCGACGAGATCGTCGCCGCCGGCGGCGAGGCCGTCGCCAACGGCTCGAACGTCGCGAACTGGGCGGAGGCCGAGGCCCTGATCCAGCAGGCCGTCGACACGTACGGCACCCTCGATGTGTTGGTGAACAACGCCGGCATCGTCCGCGACCGCATGTTCGCCAACGCCACCGAAGACGAATTCGACGCCGTCACCGCGGTGCACCTCAAGGGGCATTTCGCCACCATGAAGCACGCCGCCGCGTACTGGCGGGCCAAGTCCAAGGCCGGCGAGACCGTCGATGCCCGGATCATCAACACCAGCTCGGGCGCCGGCCTGCAGGGCAGCGTCGGCCAGGCCACCTACAGCGCCTCCAAGGCCGGCATCGCGGCACTCACGCTGGTCGCCGCGACCGAGATGGGTCGCTACGGCGTCACCGCCAACGCCATCGCGCCGTCGGCCCGGACCCGCATGACCGAGACGGTCTTCGCCGACATGATGGCCACTCAGGACCAGGCCTTCGATGCCATGGCGCCCGAAAACATCTCGCCCCTGGTGGTGTGGCTGGGCAGTGTCGAGTCGCGTGACGTCACGGGCAAGGTGTTCGAGCTCGAAGGCGGCAAGATTCGCATCGCCGAGGGCTGGGCGCACGGCCCCGAGATCGACAAGGGTGCCAAGTGGGACCCGGCCGAGCTGGGCCCCGTCGTCGCGGATCTGCTGGCCAAGGCACGTCCCGCGGTGCCGGTCTACGGCTCGTAACCGCCACGATTGCTGAAGCGTCCCCGCAACCAATCATGTTGCGGGGACGCTTTTTTTGGTCTGCTTCACAGCGCGGCGGCGACATCCCAGATCGGTTCGAGCGCTGCGATGCCCGTGCGGACGAGGGGACTGAGCACGACATCGGTCGCCCCTGCCGCGAAGTAGCGGCGGAGTTGAGTCGACACCTGCGCGGCAGTACCGACGGCCGCGAGATCGATGACCGAGTCGACGCCTTCGCGTTCGATCACCTTCGCGTACGACGGGATGGTCGCGTAGAACTCGAGGGCCTCCGCGGCGGTGGTCCGGCCTTCGTCGACGTCGTCGGTCACCAGGACGGGTACCGCGGCAATCACTTTGGGCGCGGGCCTGCCGGCTGCGCTGGCCGCTTCGGAGATGGTCGGCACGATGAATTCCTCGATGGTGCGCGGCCCGGCCAGATAGGGCAGCGTGCCGTCCGCCAATTCTCCTGTCACACGTAATGCCTTGGGTCCCATGGCCGCGACGTAGACCGGCAGGGGCGTGCCGCCGGCGACCGTCACCGGAAACTCTGGGGCGGCGGTGAATTCGTCGCCGTGGAAGTCGACGGTGCCGGTGTCGAGGATCGACCGGAGCACCTGCAGGTGTTCGCGCAGCCGGCCGATGGTGTTGGGCCATGCGGTGCCGAAAGCCACCTGTTCGGGGCCGTGCGCTCCCAAACCCAGACCGAGGCTGAAGTTCCCGCCGGTGGCCGCTTGGGCGGTCAGGGCCTGCGAGGCGAGCGTCAGTGGGTGGCGCGGATTGATCGGTACGACGAAGGTGCCGACGGCAAGGCCGGGTACCGCGGCGCCGACGTATCCGGCGAGCGAGATGGCGTCGTGATCGAACTGCTGGGCGATCCACACCTGGCCCACGCCGGCGTTGTAGGCGCCGCGGGCCTGGTCGATCGCGGCAGCGACATGATTGGGGGAAGTACGGTCGGGGTCCAGCACAACTCCGGTTGGCATATCAACGACAACGACCGCGGCCGAGGCACTCATTCCGTCTCGGAAAGAAAAACTCCCCCAGAACGAAACTCGTTCTGGGGGAGCCTCTTTGCTGTTGTTACTTGGCGGCCTCGGCCTTGGCGGCCTTGTCCTTCTTCTGCTTCTTCGGCTTTTCGACCTTCGGCTTTTCAGCCTTCGGCTTGTCGGCCTTGTCGGACTTGTCCTTCTTCGACTTGTCCTTCTTGACCTTGGTGCCCTGACCTTCGGTGCCCTTGTCGTCGGCTTTGGTGCCGCCCGCGGTCGCGTCGTCGGCCTTGGTGTCGCCGGCCTTGACGTCGTCAGCCTTGGTGGTGTCGGCCGGGGTGTCGTCGACCTTGGTGGTCTTGACGGTCTTGTCCTTGGCGCCAGTGGTGGCCGGCTTCAGGGCGGAGACCTGCTTGGCGAGCGTCGGCGTCACCGCAGGCTTGTCGGTGCTGTCGGATTCCTTGGCCGCGGCCGCATTCGGGGTGACGGCCTGCACCGACGAAGGCGGCGGTGCCGCCTTGAAGACGGTGCCGGTCTGGACGGACTTCACGACGCTCTTGACCATGTTGACGGGGAGGTTCACGACGGCCTTGGCGGTATCGAACACGCCGTCGCGAATGGCGTTGGCGATGTTGGAGATGTTGCCGGTCCGCAGCGCCTTCGCCACGTTGTAGAGCGCCATCTGCGGCACCTTGACGGCGTCGCGGACGTTGACGAACAGCTTGGTGGGCAGCGCCGGGTTCTGCGTGACGGCGATACCGCCCCAGTTCTCCAGGGTCCAGCCGTCTTCGGGGTTGCCGGTCACGGTGACGATCTCGGTGTTGCCCAGCGGGTGCTTCAGCATCAGCGTGAGGTCGGGGTTCTCGACGTTCATCAGCGTCCACGCCATGATCGACATGCCGTGCGCGAAGGCCACCGGGTTCTGTGCGCCGCTGTTGTAGATGTCGTCGACCGCGCCGTTGAATCGGTCCTGGAAGACCATGCCGTTGGCGTCGGGCGAACCGGGCATCGGCATCAGGAGGTTGCCGGTGGCCCACGACAGCGGGATCAGCGCGTAGAGGATGCGGGCGAAGCCGGAGTCCTGCGACTGGCCTTCGAAGATGCCGGCCTGCACTTCATGGAGACCGCTGAGCACCGTCACCGGCATGCCGGTCGCGGTGGCGTACGGCGCGGCGGTCTGCTGGGTGCGCACCATGTCCGAGGCGAAGATGGCGTCGTGCGCCAGGCCGTCGTTGGCGAGGACGCCGGCGACGGTCTGGGCCTGTGTCTGGCCCGTCGCCGTCAGGTCGGGGCCCGGAATCTTGGTGTCGATGAGGCCCGAGGCGTTGCCCGCCGATTCGCCGTGCCGGACGAACGTGATGGTGATGTTGGTTGCGGCCCAGGCCGAGAAGGCCGAGGTGAGGAACATGAACACGGCCGCGACCAGGACGGCCGCGCCTCGTGCTCCGCGTTTGAATGTCCGGCTGTGCGACAGCCCCCGACGGAACATTGATGACATAGACGGCTCCATAGTGTTGCCCTGGATGTGTGCAGGGCCACACTATGTACACATCTATGAATCTGTCTAGTCCGTTCCGTCAATTAACTGAAGAACTTTGCTGGCGCGATCGCCGGGCCTGATCGGTTCACCGCCCACGAAAAACTCCCCTGGACAACGGGCGTCCAGGGGAGTTCTTCGGTCGGTGCTCAGGCCGGATCGAGCAGGATGATCGGAATCTTCCGGTCGGTGTGCGAGCGGTAGTCGACGAAGTCCGGGTACATGGCGTCGAGCTTGGGCCAGTACTCGTCGCGTTCGGCATCGGTGGCCTCACGGGCGATCCGCTGCAGCTTCTCGCCGCGCACCTGGAACGTCACCTTCGGGTTGGCGACCAGGTTCAGGTACCACATCGGATGGGTGTCGCGACCGCCCTGCGAGGCGACGACGACGATCCGGTCGCCTTCACGCAGGTACAGCAGCGGGCTGTCGCGCGGCTCGCCGGATTTGCGGCCGATCGTGGTCAGGATCCCGACGGGCGGGGGCGTGGCGACGGGCTTGGAGCCCAGCCGCCACTTGGCGCCGATCCGGCCGTCGGTGGCCCGGAATGCCCAGGTGTTGATCCGCGACATCCACTTGAAGCCGACCTGCATTCCCTTGGAATTCAGGATCTTCAGCTGCCTGTCGCTCATTTCCCCGTCGGCCATGGCGGCGACCCTGCTCCTCGCTCTAGATGCGCTCGATGATCGTGCCGGTGGACAGCGCACCGCCGGCGCACATCGTGATCAGCGCCGTCGACTTGCCGGTCCGTTCCAGCTCGTGCAGCGCGGTCGTGATGAGCCGCGAGCCGGTGGAACCGACCGGGTGGCCCAGCGCGATGGCGCCGCCGTTGACGTTGACCCTATCCATGTCGGCTTTGTGCACCTGAGCCCAGGACAGCACGACGGATGCGAACGCCTCGTTGATCTCGACCAGGTCGATGTCGGCCATCGACATGCGCGCCTTCTCGAGCACCTTGGCGGTGGACTGCACCGGGCCGTCCAGGTGGTAGTAGGTCTCGGCGCCGACGTTGGCCTGCGCGATGATCCGGGCGCGGGGCTTGAAGCCGAGGGCCTTGGCCTTGTCCTCGTCCATCCAGAGCACCGCGGCGGCACCGTCGGAAATCTGCGACGAGGTGCCGGCGGTGTGGATGCCGCCTTCGATGACCGGCTTCAGCGCGGCCAGGCCCTCCAGGGTGGTGTCGCGCAGGCCCTGGTCCCGGCTGACCAGGTTCAGCTCGGCGGTCGGCTGCTTGTTCTCGTCGATGACCGGCGCCTCGATGGGCGAAATCTCGCGGTCGAAGCGGCCCTCGGCCCAGGCCTGCTTGGCCTTGGCCTGCGAGGCGAAGCCCAGCGCGTCGATGTCGTCGCGCGTGATGCCCCGGCGCTTGGCGATGCGCTCGGCGGCCTCGAACTGGTTGGGCAGGTCGATGTCCCACGACGCGGCGCGTGCGCCACCGCCGTTGGCGCCCAGGGGCACCCGGCTCATGGCCTCGATGCCGCAGGCGATGCCGATGTCGATGGCGCCGGTGGCGATCAGACCCGCGATGAGGTGGTTGGCCTGCTGGGCACTGCCGCACTGGCAGTCGATGGTGGTGGCGCCGACGTGCTCGGGCAATCCGGCGACCAGCCAGGACTGGCGGGTGATGTTGTTGCCCTGCTCGCCGTACTGCGTGACGCAGCCGCCGATGAGCTGCTCGACGTCGCCGGCATCCAGCCCGGCCTTCTCGACGAGAGCCTTCTGCGTGGCGCCCAGAAGTTCGGTCGCATGCAGGCCGGACAGCCAGCCTCCCCGCTTACCGATGGGGCTGCGAGTGGCTTCAACGATGACAGGATTACCCATGAGCTCAGGCTAGAACACGTTTCATTACTCTGACAAGCAATCATCGGGACGTGCCTTTTATCTGCGGTGAAGGCGTGTTTCAATGGTCGCAACGCCGAACTAGAAGGATTTGTCTCGGAACCCTGTTCTGAGGCGTTGGATTCCCCAAGGAGACACCATGCCCTGCCCCATCCCGTCCGATCTGGACCTGTTGGACGCGAACCTCAACCTGGAGCGGCTGCCTGTCGAGGAACTCGCCGCGCTGCGCAAGTCGGAGCCCATCCACTGGGTGGACGTGCCCGGCGGCACCGGCGGCTTCGGTGACAAGGGCTACTGGATCGTCACCCGCTACGACGACGTCAAAGAGGTGTCGAAGCGCAACGACATCTTCGGCAGCGCACCCGACGGCGCCATTCCGGTGTGGCCGCAGGCCATGACCCGCGAGGCCGTCGACGTGCAGCGCGCGGTGCTGCTCAACATGGACGCCCCGCAGCACACCCGGTTGCGCAAGATCATCTCCCGCGGCTTCACCCCGCGTGCCATCGGCCGCCTGCAGGCCGAGCTGAACGAGCGGGCACAGAAGATCGCCGAGACCGCGGCCGCGTCCGGCACCGGCGACTTCGTCGAGCAGGTCTCGTGTGAGTTGCCGCTGCAGGCCATCGCCGGTCTGCTCGGTGTGCCGCAGGAAGACCGCGACAAGCTGTTCAACTGGTCCAACGAGATGACGGCCGGCGAGGACCCCGAGTACGCGCACATCGATCCGGCGGCGTCGTCGTTCGAGCTGATCACTTACGCCATGGGTATGGCCGCCGAGCGCTCGAAGAACCCGACCGAAGACATCGTCACCCAGCTGGTGCAGGCAGACATCGAGGGCGAGAAGCTGTCCGACGACGAGTTCGGCTTCTTCGTCGTGATGCTGGCCGTGGCCGGCAACGAGACCACCCGTAACTCGATCACGCACGGCATGATCGCCTTCGCGCAGAACCCCGACCAGTGGGAGCTGTACAAGAAGGAACGCCCGGAGAGCGCCGCGGACGAGATCGTCCGTTGGGCCACACCGGTTTCCGCGTTCCAGCGCACCGCACTCGAGGACACCGAGCTCGGTGGCGTGAAGATCAAGAAGGGCGAGCGGGTCGTCATGTCCTACCGCTCGGCCAACTTCGATGACGAGGTGTTCGAGGATCCGCACACCTTCAACATCATGCGGACGCCGAACCAGCACGTCGGCTTCGGTGGCACCGGCGCGCACTACTGCATCGGCGCCAACCTGGCGCGCATGACCATCAACCTGATGTTCAACGCCATTGCCGACCACATGCCGGACCTGGCCTCGATCGGTGAGCCCGAGCGGCTGATGTCGGGCTGGCTCAACGGCATCAAGCACTGGCAGGTTGACTACACGGGTAAGTGCCCCGTCCAGCACTGACGGCGACTGACTGCAGTAGTCCGGTAACACGAATCAAGGAGGATTCGGGTGGATTTCACACCGAGCCCCGAGCAGCAGGCTGTCGCCGATGTGGTGACATCTGTGCTCGAGCGGGAAAACACTTGGGACGCACTGGTTTCCGGTGGCGTCGTGGCACTCGCGGTGCCGGACCGCTTGGGCGGTGACGGGCTGGGGCTGCCGGAGGCGGCCACCGCACTGACCGAGATCGGTCGGCGCGGCACCACGGGGCCGGCCCTCGCCACCATCGGGCTCGCCCTGGTCCCGCTGGTCGACCTGGCCACCGAAGCGCAGCAGGACCGGTACCTCGCGGGTGTCGCGCAGGGCGCGGTGTTGTCTGCCGCCCTGAACGAAGCCGGCAACCAGCTGCCGGAGAAGCCGTCGACCAGCTATGCCGGCGGCAAGCTCAACGGCACCAAAATCGGTGTGCCGTATGCCGAGTCGGCGCAGTGGCTGCTGGTCACCACCGACAGCGGTGTGGTCGTCGTCTCGCCGAAGGCCGCCGGTGTGACGGTCGAGAAGACCCCGACCGCCAACGGGTCCGATGAATACGTCGTCACCTTCACCGACGTGGCAGTGGCCGACGACGAAGTGCTGGCCGGTGCCACGGTCGCGCGGGTGAACGAGCTGGCGCTGGCCATGATCGGCGCATTCGGTGCCGGGCTGGTGGCCGGTGCGCTGCGGCTGACCGCCGACTACACCGCGACGCGCGAACAGTTCGGCCGGCCGCTGTCGACCTTCCAGACCGTGGCAGCGCAGCTGTCCGAGGTCTACATCGCTTCGCGGACAATCGATCTGGTCTCCACATCGGTGGTGTGGCGGTTGTCGGAGGGACTCGACGCAGCCGAGGACCTGGCCATCCTGGGCTACTGGCTGACCTCGCAGGCCCCGCCGGCCATGCGGCTGTGCCATCACCTGCACGGCGGCATGGGCATGGACATCACCTACCCGATGGACCGCTACTACTCCTCGATCAAGGACCTCAACCGCCTGCTCGGGGGTCCGTCGCACCGTCTCGATCTGGTGGGAGCCTGATGTTTATCGACCTGACCGCGGAACAGCGCAAGCTGCAATCCGAACTGCGCGAGTACTTTTCGACGCTGATCACGCCCGAAGAGGCGGCGGCGATGGAGACCGACCGGCACAACGAGGCCTACCGCGCCGTCATCAAGCGCATGGGCAGCGACGGCAAGCTCGGTGTGGGCTGGCCCAAGGAGTACGGTGGCCTGGGCTTCGGGCCCATCGAGCAGCAGATCTTCATCAACGAGGCCAACCGCGCCGACATCCCGCTGCCGATGGTCACGCTGCAGACCGTGGGACCCACCCTGCAGCTGCTCGGCACCGAGGAACAGAAGAAGAAGTTCCTGCCCGGAATCCTTTCCGGTGAAGTGCATTTCGCGATCGGTTACTCCGAGCCCGAAGCCGGCACCGACCTGGCGTCGCTGCGGACCACCGCAGTCCGGCACGGTGACGAGTACATCGTCAACGGTCAGAAGATGTGGACCACCGGTGCCCACGACGCCGACTACGTGTGGCTGGCCTGTCGCACCGACCCGACCGCGGCGAAGCACAAGGGCATCTCGATCCTGATCGTCGACACCAAAGACCCGGGCTACTCCTGGACCCCGATCATCCTGTCCGACGGTGCGCACCACACCAACACGACGTACTACAACGATGTGCGGGTGCCCGCCGACATGCTGGTCGGCGAGGAGAACGGCGGCTGGAAGCTGATCACCACGCAGCTCAACCATGAGCGCGTCGGCCTCGGCCCGGCCGGTCGCGTGGCCGGCATCTACGAGCAGGTGCACGCGTGGGCTTCCGAAGCGGGCTCCGATGGCGTTGTCCCGCTGGACAATCCGGAGGCCAAGCGGCTGCTGGGCCAGATCAAGTCGATCATGCGGCTCAACGAACTGCTCAACTGGCAGGTCGCGTCGTCCGGCGAGAACATCGCCGTCGCCGACGCGGCCGCGACGAAAGTGTTCTCCACCGAGCGCATCCAGGAAGTGAGCCGGTTGGCCGAAGAGGTCGTCGGACGCTTCGGCAACCCGGCCGACAAGCACACCGCAACGGTGCTGCAGTGGCTGGACACCATCGCCAAGCGCAACTTGGTCATCACGTTCGGTGGCGGGGTCAACGAGGTCATGCGCGAGATGATCGCGGCATCGGGCCTCAAAGTGCCGCGGGTTTCGCGGTAGGAGGGCGATCGATGACTGATCTTCAGACCGGTATCGACGAGATCGTCGCAGCCGGGCGCAGCAAGCCGACCCTGAGTCGGGACCCGGTGAACCAGCCCATGATTCACCACTGGGTCGACGCGATCGGCGACAAGAACCCGATCTACGTCGACGAGGAGGCCGCCAAGGCCGCCGGGCATCCCGGCATCGTGGCGCCGCCCGCCATGATCCAGGTGTGGACCATGATGGGCCTGGGCCGCAGCCGGTCCGACGATGATCCGCTGGCCCGGATCATGAAGTTGTTCGATGATGCCGGGTACGTCGGCGTCGTCGCCACCAACTGCGACCAGACCTACCACCGCTACCTGCAGCCGGGGGAGCGCGTCAGCATCAGTGCCGAGGTCACCGACGTGGTGGGACCGAAGCAGACCGCGCTGGGCGAGGGCTACTTCGTGAACCAGAAGATCCGGTGGCATGTCGGTGACGAGGAAGTCGCCGACATGGACTGGCGGATCATGAAGTTCCTGCCCGCCAACAAGCAGGGCCAACAAGCGGCCGAAACCGGTTCCATCCCAGCCGATCTGGACCCGGACAAGCTGATGCGCCCGTCGTCGTCGCGGGACACCCAGTTCTTCTGGGACGGCGTCAACGCCCACGAACTGCGGATCCAGAAGCGGCCCGACGGTTCGTTGCAGCACCCGCCGGTGCCGGCGATCTGGCAGGACAAAGATGCTCCGATCGACTACGTCGTCTCCTCGGGGCGGGGCACGGTGTTCAGCTACGTCGTGCACCACGCGCCGAAGGTGCCCGGCCGGAGCCTGCCGTTCATCATCGCGCTCGTCGAACTCGAAGAGGGTGTGCGCATGCTCGGTGAGCTGCGCGGCGTCGAGCATGACGACGTGAAGATCGGAATGCCGGTCAGCGCAACGTTCCTCGACTTCCCGGACAGCGATGTCAGTCCGGCCTGGAGTCTGTACGCATGGGAGGCAGCGAAGTGACCGCGACTGTCAGTGCCACGGTGGGCACCAAGCTGCCAGAACTGTCGATCTACGGCGACCCGACGTTCATCGTCTCGACGGCCATCGCCACCCGGGACTACCAGGACGTTCACCACGATCGGGACAAGGCACAGGCCAAGGGCTCCAAGGACATCTTCGTCAACATCCTGACCGATACCGGTCTGGTGGGGCGCTACGTCACCGACTGGGCCGGCCCGAACGCCATCGTGAAGTCGATCAAGCTGCGTCTCGGTGTGCCCTGGTACGCCTACGACACCATCACCTTCCGCGGTGAGGTAACCGCTGTCGAAGGTGACCTGGTGACACTGAAAGTGGTGGGCACCAACAGTCTCGGCGATCACGTCATCGCCACCTCGACGCTCACGATGGGAGCCGCGCAGTGAGCATCTCCGGCAAGGCGGTCATCGCAGGTATCGGCGCCACCGACTTCTCCAAGAACTCCGGCCGCAGTGAACTGCGGCTGGCGGCAGAGGCAGTCACTGACGCGCTGAACGATGCGGGCCTGTCGCCCAAGGACGTCGACGGTCTGGTGACCTTCACCATGGACTCCAACCTGGAGACCGCGGTCGCCCGTTCCACCGGCATCGGCGAGCTGAAGTTCTTCAGCCAGATCGGCTACGGCGGCGGCGCCGCGGCCGCGACCGTGCAGCAGGCGGTGCTGGCGGTGGCGTCCGGTATCGCGGAAGTCGTTGTGGCATACCGGGCTTTCAATGAGCGCTCGGAGCACCGCTTCGGCCAGGTGATGACGGGTCTGACCGTCAACGCCGACTCCCGCGGCGTCGAGTACAGCTGGTCGTACCCGCACGGGCTGAGCACGCCGGCCGCCTCGGTCGCCATGGTCGCGCAGCGTTACATGCACGAATACGGCGCCACCAGTGCCGATTTCGGTGTGGTCTCGGTGGCCGACCGCAAGCACGCGGCGACCAACCCGAAGGCGCACTTCTACGGCAAGCCGATCACCATCGAGGACCACCAGAACTCGCGGTGGATCGCCGAGCCGCTGCGCCTGCTGGACTGCTGCCAGGAGACCGACGGTGGTGTCGCGATCGTCGTCACCACGCCGGAGCGCGCCAAGGATCTCAAGCAGCGTCCGGTCGTCGTCGAGGCGGCGGCGCAGGCAGCGGGTGAAGACCAGTTCACCATGTACTCGTACTACCGCGACGAGCTCGGCCTGCCCGAGATGGGTCTGGTCGGCAAGCAGCTGTGGGGTCAGAGTGGTTTGACGCCCAACGACATTCAGACCGCGATCCTGTATGACCACTTCACCCCGTACACCCTGATCCAGCTCGAAGAGCTCGGTTTCTGCGGCCGGGGCGAGGCCAAGGACTTCATCGCGAACGGTGCGATCGAGCTCGGTGGCAAGCTGCCGATCAACACGCACGGCGGTCAGCTCGGTGAGGCCTACATCCACGGCATGAATGGCATCGCCGAGGGTGTGCGGCAGCTGCGTGGTACCTCGGTCAACCAGGTGCCCGATGTCGAGCACGTACTCGTCACCGCCGGCACCGGCGTCCCGACGTCAGGCCTGATCCTGGGCTGAGTTCTCTTCGCAAACTGCCCCCCTTCTACGGAATGGGGGCAGTTTTGCGTTCAATGCGGGTAGTCCTACTCATCCGAACTCCAATGGCTCGGCGCGATGATGACCTGCATGACCGAACCGCAGCGGGCGATGGTTGCCCGGCTCTCCCAGGATGTCGCAGCGATCTCCCATCATCTGGCATGGGTCTCGGCCTGCCTCACCGAACTGGATCGGTCGATGGCGTACGAGCAGCCGGCCGCGCAGCCCGTCGCATATGCGGCGCCGCAACAGTATTGGCAGCCGCCCCAGACCGCGCCGGTCGCGGCACCGACACCGGCACCTCAACCACAGCCGCCCACGGCGCCGCACCCGCAGCCCCAACAGCAGCCGCCGCGACCCGAGCGCTCGGACGGCTGGATCGGCAAGGCGCTGGCCGCCGCCGGTGTCGCGGTGACGCTGATCGGCGTCGCCCTGCTGCTGGTGCTCGCCGCGCAGGCCGGGCTGCTGCGGCCCGAGTTCCGCGTCGGCGCGGGGGCCGTCCTGGCTGCGGGTCTGGTGGCCGGCGCGATGCGCCTGAAGACGCGCCCCGGCGGCACAGTCGGCGCGGTTGCCCTGGCCGCCACCGGTATCGCCGCGGCGTACATCGACGTCGTGGCGGTCACCACGATCTACGAATGGCTCTCTGCGCCGGTCGGTTTGGTGCTGGCGGCGGTGATAGGTGGCGGCGGCCTCACCCTCGCCCGGCGCTGGGATTCCCAGCAGCTCGCACTGCTGGTGCTGGTACCCCTGGCCGTGCTGGCGCCCGTGGTGGCCGACGGCGTCTCGCTGCTGCTGATCGGGTTCATGCTGGCGCTGTCCGCGGCGTCGCTGCCGGTGCAACTCGGCAAGGACTGGGTCGCGATGTTCGTGGCCCGCACCGCCGTCTGCACCTGCCCCATGCTGGTCGCGTTGGCCTCGGCGGCGTTCGGCACCGACCGGAATCTGGGACTCGCGGGGGCCTGCGCGGCGGCAGCAGTGCTGGCCGTCGCGGGTGCGGTGCTCCTGTTGCCCAAGACGTCCAACCGTTCGTTGCTGGCCGTGGCCACCGCGGGCGGTGCGCTGCCGGTGCTGTTCGTCTCGGCGGTGGTCGGTCCGCTGGTCGCCGCGTCGATCATCGCCGCGGTGGCGGCCCTGTTCCTGGCCGTCGTGCTGGCCGGCAATCGACTGCCCGGCGTCGCCGGTGTGGTGCGGCGGACCTGGTCGGCAGTGGCGGCGGTCTACGCGCTGGTCGCGGTGCTGGTGGCTTTCGGCGGCAGGACCGGCGGTGCCGTGCTGCTCGCGATGTCGGTCGTCGTGGCCGTCGCCGGGCGTCGTGACGCCATCGCCCGCTGGGTCGCTGCCGGGTTCGGGGCCGTGGGCGGTGCCGTCTATCTCAGCTACTCGCCGCCGGACCTGCTGTTCCGTGCAGTGGAGCTGACCACCCACAGCGCCGTGTCCACCATCATCGCCAGCATCCTGGCGGTGGCCAGTGCGGTGGCCGTGGTGTGGTCGTGGGCCGGCAGGCGTGACGACGACGAGATGCGGCTGATGTGGGCGGGCGCGGTCGTGGTCGCCGCCTACGCGTCCACGATGTCGACCGTCACCGCGGGCGTGCTGATCGGCGGTGTGAAGGGCGGTTTCTTCGCGGGTCACATGGTCGCGACGATCGGCTGGATCGCCGTGGCAGCCGCGTTGTTCGCGTACGCGGCGCGCCAGCCGAGGGCGCAGCGGTCCCTGCCCATCGGCGGCGGCCTGACGCTGGTGGCGGCCGCGATGGCCAAGCTCTTCCTGTTCGATCTGGGAACTCTGAGCGGCATGTTCCGGGTGGCGGTGTTCATCGTCGTCGGCCTCGTGCTGCTGGCGATGGGGACCGGCTATGCCCGGCTGCTCGCCCGACAGGATCAGCCGAATCCGTAGACCGGCCCACCGTCAGTTTGCGTCGGGTAGGTGGCCGTCGGGGCGGTAGGCTCGAACCGACGCGGTATGTCTGGGGAAGGGGGCCGTGTCTATGGGGATTCAGCCGGACAGCAGTCCGTTCGGATCGCAGACGGTGACGGGCCCGGGGTGGCCCAACGTCAATGAGGAACAGCTCGAAGAAGCTGCCGCCCACTATACGAAGCTGGCCACCAAGATCAGCGGATCAGTGGTGCCCCAGCAGACCAGCCAGCTGATGAACCTCACCGACCAGTGGCAGGGCGCGGCTTCGCTGGCGGCGGCGGGCGAGGCCGGCACCATCATCGGCGGCCACGAGGCCAATGGCGCGCAGGCGGCGGCCATCGCCGTCAAGCTGCAGTCCATGGTGGCCGCGGTCGTCAAAACCAAGAACCTGGTGAACGCCACCGCCGAGGAAGTCCAGGCGGAGTGCATGGCGCTGTCGGCGGCGCCGTTCCCCAACGTGCAGGAACTGATCCAGAGCCGGATCAAGATGGGCCTGTCCCAGAACATCGCCGCGGTGACGGCCAGTGCCACCGAGGTGGCCAACTTCGTCGGCGCGCCCCCGAGCATCCCGACGGCCGGCGTGCCGCCGCAGGTGGCGCAGACCGCGCAGAAGACCGCGGAGTCGGCGGGCAAGGGCGGCGACCAGATGGGCCAGATGATGGGCCAGATGATGCAGATGGCCGGTCAGCTCCCGCAGATGCTCGGGCAGCTGCCGCAGCAGGCCATGCAACCGCTGCAACAACTTTCGCAGCCGCTGCAGCAGTTGACGTCCCTGTTCCAGGGCGGCGGTCAGGGCAAGGCCGGCCTCGGCGCGTCGCCGTTCGGCGCGTTCTCGAATCATCCGCTGGCCGGTGGTTCCGGGGCCGCCCACGGCGCGGGGTTGATGAAGGGCGGCATGCCCGGCGGTGGCGGCGGTGGTGTGGGCGCGGCTTCCGTGCAGACGCCGCTGCTGGCCAAGATGGTCGGCCCCGGTCCGGCCGGACCCGGGGTGATGCCGGCGAGCGCCGCGGCCGGCATGGGTGCCGGCGGCCTGGCTCCGGTCGCGGCCGCCGCGGGTGCGGGTGGCGCGATGGGTGCCATGGGCGGCATGGGGCACCGCGAAGGTGGTGGCGGCGGGGGCCGCATCACCCAGCTGGCGGTGCCCGAAGCGCTCGAACACGGTTCCTATGACGAAGACATCGACGACGACTGGTGAGTAGGGGGGATATCTGATGTCGATAATGCAGACACCGGACAACATCAGCTGGAACACGGCTTCCGTCGAGCTGCCTGACATGCCGATGATCCAGCCCGGCGAGGACGCCATGAGCGCGACCATCGCCGCGATCCTGCCGGCCATGGCAGCCGATATGACCGCCAATGTGGCGTCGCTGCAGGCCAAAGAAGGCATGTTCTCCGGCAAGGTCGGCATGGCCCAGTCGGCATACGACAACGCCGACAGCAAGGGCGGCGAGGGCGTCGGCCAGATGGGTCAGATGCTCGGCCAGCTCGGTCAGATGGGGCAGCAGGCGGGCCAGATGGCCGGCCAGGGTGGCGGTCTGGGCCAGATGGGCCAGCAGGCCGGCCAGTTCGGTCAGATGATCCAGCAGGCCATGGGCAAGGGCGGCGGCAAGGAAGGCGGCATGCCGGGCGGCGAGCCCCCGGAGGGCCAGCCCGGTGGGCCGGCCGGCGGCGGTGCGCCCATGTCACCCGAGCAGCGTCAGGCGCAGCAGGACGCCCGGGAGAACCAGCAGAACGACCGGCAGTCCCAGCAGGACGCGCGCCAGCAACAGCAGGACAACCGGCAGTCGCAGCAGGATCGGCGCGAGGCCCAGCAGGACGCCCGCGATTCCCGTCGGCACACGTCTGCTCCGGCTCCGGCGGCACCGCCGGCGGCGGGTCCCAGTGCGGGCTCGCACAACGCCGGTCCGGCGCCGGTCGCGCCCGTGGCCCCGCCGCCGCAGCGTGGCGGTGACGTCGGCCGTCAGATGTAGTTACCGAAACAACAAGCCAGACAACGAAATTGGGGCCAGTCGCGAAATCGCGACTGGCCCCAATTCGATGGTTGACCGTTAGGAAGCCGGGGCCGGAGCGGGGGTCGGGGTGACCGGCGCAGCCGGAGCGGCCTGCTGGTTACCGGCCGGGGCGGTGGTGCCCTGGCCCGCGCTGGAGGCCGGCTGGCCGGCGATGGCCTGGCTCGGGGCCGGAGCCGGCGCCGGGGTCAGCGGAGCCTGCGAGACGGCGCCACCGGCAGTGGCAGCGGTGCCCGGGCCGCTTTCGGCGGCGGTGGGCACCGGAGCGGCCTCCGGGGCCTGGCCGGCGGCCGGAGGCGTGGCCGGGGTGCCCGCGGGGGTGCCGGCCGGACTGCCCGCCGGAACCTGGGCGCCGGCCGGAGCCGGAGCGTCAGCAGCCGAGGTGCCGGCCGGGGCCGGAGCAACCGCCGGGGTGCCGGCCGGAGCCGGAGTACCGGCCGGGGTGGCGGCAGGGGTCTCACCGTTCGGCGTCGCCGCCGGAACCTGACCGGTGGTGGTGCCGGCCGGAGGCTGCGCGCCCGCGGCGGCGGGAACCGAGCCGGCCGGGGTGGCGCCGGGCACGGCGCTGCCGAGACCGGCAGGAGCGGCCGCCGGGGCGGCAGCAGGAGCGGCGGCGGGAGCGGCAGCGGGCGCCGGGGTGGCGGCCGGGGCAGTGCCACGAGCCGGAGCGGCGGCGGGAGCGGCACCGGTGGCGGCTTCGGTGCCCTGCCACTTGAGCACCTCGCGGTCACCGTCGGTGTACACGACGCTGGTCGGCGCGGCGCCCGTCACATCGAAGTAGACCTTGCCCTTGGACTCCTGTCCCTCGGAGAGACCGGCGGGGTTGAGGCCCTGCGGCGTGGCCGCGCCCCACAGCACGCGGTAGTTCTCACCGTCGGCGGTGCGGGCGTTCAGGTTCGGCACGAACGGCTGGGAGCTACCGCGCTCAGCGGAGTACTCGGCCGTCGCTTCCCAGAGCGTGCCGTTGAGGTGCTGCGACAGCACGTCGGTGCTGGGCTTGAGGTTGCTGATCTGCCATTCCGCGACGGTGTTCCCGTCGACGAGCTTGCCGTCCTTGCCGAACGCAATGGTGGTCGGAGCGGGCGACACACTTGCGGGCTGAGTCGAGTCGGCCACGGCGAACGGCGTCGCGATCAGGCCGAATGCGGCGGCTGCGCCGATGGCGATGGTGATCTTGCGGGTACTCATGGTGATGTGGCTCCTTTGTCTCCAAGTCGTCCGACGGGCGGCTTCCCCCACGGAAGTTGCGTCACGAGTAATTGGACAATTACTGACTACTACGAAAACTAGCAGGTTAAGCGTCAGCTGTGGATACAGGTGGACGCGACAGCGGTGACCCGGCCGCTGCCCCTGGTTTGCCGGAATCGGCCGCCGAACAGGCGGCCGATTCCGTATACGTCCTGGTCAGGACGCCGTGAGCTCGATTCCAGCAAGCACGACGACGTTGTCCCGGCTCGGCGCCGTCAGCACGCCGGTGATTCGTTCACCGTCACGCCAAAGGTTGGCCTGCAAGGTTTCACCCGGGATAACGGTGCCCGCGAAGCGCGCGCCGTAGGACCGGACCCGGCCGGCGTCGCCGTCGAGCACGTTGTCGACGATGGCCTTGCAGCCGATGCCGTAGGTGCACAGACCGTGCAGGATCGGGCGGTCGAAGCCGGCGGCCTTGGCGAACGCCGGATCCGAGTGCAGCGGGTTGCGGTCACCGCAGAGCCGGTACAGCAGGGCCTGCTGCGGCAGCGTGGGCAGCGCGATCTGCAGGTCCGGTGCGCGGTCGGGCTCGGCCGCCGAGGTCGACGGACCCCGGTCGCCGCCGAATCCGCCCTCGCCGCGGGCGAAGATGGACCGCTTCTGCTTCCACAGCGGAGCGCCGTCGAGGGTGGTCACGGTCGTCTCCGACCAGATGACGGCGGCCTTGCCCTTGTCCCAAATCTCGGTGAACTTGGTGACGGCACGGCCCGTGCCCGACGGCGGGATCGGCGCATCGGTGTAGATGGCCTCGCTGGCGTGCAGCACCCGGCTGAGCTCGATGTCGATGCCCGGGAACTTGACCGTCGGCGCCTTGGTCTCGTGGAAGCTCTGCGCCACGTTGCCGAACGTCGGCAGCACCTGCGGCTTGTCGTCGATCAGGTAGCGCAGCTCGCGCTCGCTCATGGGGTCCGCGCCGGCACCCAGGCCCAGGTGGTACAGCTGCACATCGCTGCTGCTCCACGAGAATTCGACGGGTGCGAGTTCGGCTCCGATGGCCTCATCGAGATTGATCGGCATGTCAGCCCTTTCCTGCCACGTGCAGTGCCGCGAGGTATCCGAAGGTCATGGCGGGGCCGATGGTCCCGCCGGGGCCCGGGTAGGTGTGACCCATGACCGGTCCACTGACGTTGCCAGATGCGTACAGGCCCTCGATCACCGAGCCGTCCTCGCGGAGAGCGCGGCCGTGGATGTCGGTGACGATGCCGCCCTTGGTGCCGAGGTCGCCGGGCACCATCTTGGCCGCGTAGAACGGGCCGTGCTTGATCTCGCCCAGGTTCGGGTTCGGCTTGTTGGTCGGGTCGCCGTAGTAGCGGTCGTAGGCGCTGTTGCCGCGGCCGAAGTCCTCGTCGACACCGCTGCGGGCGAAGCCGTTGAAGCGCTCGATGGTGGCCTTGAGCTCATCGACGGGCAGGTTGGTGAGCTCCGCCAGTTCCTCGATGGTGTCGGCCTTGACGACGACGCCGGCCTCGGTCCACTTCTTCGGAATGCGTTGTCCCGGCTGCAGACCCGCGAAGATGTAGCGGTTGCGGTACTGCTGGTCGAAGAGCAACCACGCCGGCACGTTCTCGCCCGGGCCCTCGCCCTGGCCGTACTGGCCGCCGTACATGTGGTGGCAGGCCTCCACGTACGGCATCGACTCGTTCATGAACCGCTTGCCGTTCATGTTCACGATGATGGAGCCGGGGGAGTTGCGCTCGGACAGGGCGAACCACGGGTTGTCGGGCAGCGGCACCGTCGGCCCCCACCAGGCGTCTTCCATGATTTCCAGTGCGGCGCCGAGCTTTTCGGCGGCCAGGATGCCGTCGCCGGTGTTGGCCTTGGCGCCGACGGTCCAGTCGGTGGTGATCGGCTGGCGCTGGTACTTGGTGCGCATCTCCTGGTTCTTCTCGAAGCCACCGCTGCCCAGGATCACCGCACGACGGGCCCGGATCAGTTGCGGCTCAGCGCTTTCCGGAGCGTTGGTGTCACGGACGTAGATGCCGGCAACCCGGCCGTCCTCGTAGTACAGGTCGGTCAGCGCGGTGTTCAGCTGCACCGGGACGCCGGCCTTCTGCAGGCCGATGCGCAGCGGCGCGATCAGGGCGCGGCCCATACCGACCAGGTTCTTGCCGGTGGCGCCGGCCCAGGTGGCGCGGATGCCGACCTTGAGGCTGCGCAGCACGCCCCGCGGGTGGCGCTTGAGCTGGTTGAGCCGGACGTAATCCTGTTGCATCACAACCATGTTCAGCGGGACCTTGCCGTACGCCGGCTCCAGGCCCTTTTCGTCGACGCCGAGCTTCTTGGCGTTGAACGGCTTGGGCTCGACGGACCGTCCGCCGGCGCGGCCGCCTTCGACCTCCGGGTAGTAGTCGGAGTAGTTCGGCACCCAGCACAGCTTCAGCGGCGAGTTCTTGAGCACGAACGACAGCATCTCGGGGCCGCGCTGCAGGTAGGTGTCGATCTTCTCTGCGGGCACCACGTCGCCGACGATCTTGTGCAGGTAGGTGCGGGCTGCTTCCGGGGTGTCTTTTACCCCCGCACGCTGCAAAATCTCATTGTTCGGGATCCAGACGCCGCCACCTGACCGCGCAGTGGAACCTCCATAGTGTGGGGCCTTTTCTACGACTACTGTCGAAAGGCCCTGATGGGCTGCGGTGAGGGCGGCGACCATACCGGCTGCACCGCTGCCGACGACGACAACGTCGTACTCCTGTCCAGTCATGTAGAACACGTTATAGAATTGCCCGGCCTGTGGACAACTGCGCCGGTCCATGAAGTTAGGGGAATTCACGAATGCTGTCCGATAACGTGCGTGCCGAGCTCGCCGCCGCGCTGGCCCAAGCCGAGCGCAGCCGGGTCGCGATGTCGCCGATGACCGACGCCTACGCCGACATCGACGTCGTCGACGCGTACGAGATCCAGCTGCTCAACATCCGTCAGCGGGTCGCGGAAGGTGCCCGCGTGGTGGGACACAAGGTTGGTCTGTCCAGCGAGGCCATGCAGAAAATGATGAATGTGGATGAACCCGATTACGGGCACCTCCTCGACGACATGCAGGTATTCGAGGACCAGCCCGTGCTGACCTCGAAGTACCTCCTGCCGCGCGTCGAGGTTGAGGTCGGGTTCGTGCTGGCCGACGATCTGCCGGGCGCCGGCTGCACCGAGGACGACGTGCTGGCCGCCACCGCCGCGTTCGCGCCGGCCATCGAGCTGATCGACACCCGCATCACCAACTGGCAGGTCAAGTTGTGCGACACCATCGCCGACAACGCGTCCTCGGCCGGCTGGGTGTTCGGCAAGGAGCGGGTGTCTCCAAAGGACATCGACATTCGGAACATCGACGCCGTGCTCAAGTGCAACGGCGAGGTGCTGGGCGAGGGCCGCAGCGACGCGGTGCTCGGCAACCCGGTGACGGCGGTCGCGTGGCTGGCGCGCAAGGTCGATCAGTTCGGCGTGCGTCTCAAGGCCGGCGACGTCGTGCTGCCGGGTGCCTGCATGCGGGCGTTCGATGCCAAGCCGGGTGACGACTTCGTCGCCGAATTCGCCGGATTGGGTTCTGTCCACCTGTCTTTCGCGTAATACCCAAAGTTTCTATAGAGGAGTGAGCATGCCGTCCAAAGCGAGCGTCGCGATCGTCGGCTCGGGAAACATCAGTACTGACCTGCTGTACAAGCTGCTGCGGTCGGACTGGCTCGAGCCGCGCTGGATGATCGGTATCGACCCGGAGAGCGAGGGCCTGGCCCGCGCCCGCAAGCTGGGTCTGGAGACCAGCGCCGAAGGGGCGGACTGGCTGCTGGCGCAGAGCGAGAAGCCGGACTTCATCTTCGAGGCCACCAGCGCATACGTGCACAAGGCGTACGCGCCCCGGTACGAGGAAGCCGGCATCCGCGCCATCGACCTGACCCCGGCCGCCGTCGGCCCGGGCGTCATCCCGCCGGCCAACCTGCGGGCGCACCTGGATTCGATGAACGTCAACATGGTCACGTGCGGTGGCCAGGCCACCATCCCGATGGTCTACGCCGTGTCGCGTGCCGTCGAGGCGCAGGGCGGCGTGCCCTACGCCGAGATCGTGGCGTCGGTGTCGTCGGCGTCGGCGGGCCCCGGCACCCGGGCCAACATCGACGAGTTCACGAAGACCACCAGCGCCGGCGTGCGCAACATCGGTGGGGCCCGGGACGGCAAGGCCATCATCATCCTGAACCCGGCCGAGCCGCCGATGATCATGCGCGACACCATCTTCTGCGCCATCCCCGAGGATGCCGACCACGCTGCCATCACGCAGTCGGTCAAGGACGTCGTCGCCGAGGTGCAGACCTACGTGCCGGGTTACCGGCTGCTCAACGAGCCGCAGTTCGACGAGCCGTCGGTGGTCAACGGTGGCCAGCACGTCGTCAGCATCTTCGTCGAGGTGGAAGGTGCCGGCGACTACCTGCCGACCTACGCTGGAAATCTGGACATCATGACCGCCGCGGCCACCAAGGTGGGCGAGGAGATCGCCAAGGAAATCGTGGGAGTCAAGGCATGAGCACCGCACTGCAGCCCGGAGACATCTTCTTCGACGCCGCCTGGGACGTCCGCATGACGGACACCTCGCTGCGCGACGGTTCACACCACAAGCGCCACCAGTTCACCGGTGACGAGGTCCGCGCGATCGTCGGCGCGCTCGACAACGCGGGTGTTCCGGTCATCGAGGTGACCCACGGCGACGGACTCGGTGGTTCGAGCTTCAACTACGGGTTCTCCAAGACCCCGGAGCAGGAGCTGATCACCATCGCGGCCGAGACCGCGAAGAACGCCAAGATCGCCTTCCTGATGCTGCCGGGCGTGGGCACCAAGGAAGACATCCGCATCGCGCAGGGCAATGGCGGCTCCATCTGCCGCATCGCCACCCACTGCACCGAGGCCGACGTCTCGATCCAGCACTTCGGCTTCGCCCGTGAGCTGGGCCTGGAGACCGTGGGCTTCCTGATGATGAGCCACACCATCTCCCCGGAGAAGCTGGCCGCGCAGGCCCGCATCATGGCCGACGCCGGCTGCCAGTGCATCTATGTGGTGGACTCCGCGGGTGCGCTGGTGCTCGAAGGTGTCGCCGACCGGGTCGGCGCGCTGGTGGCCGAACTCGGCAACGACGCGCAGGTCGGTTTCCACGGACACGAGAATCTCGGTCTGGGCGTTGCCAATTCGGTCGAGGCCGTGCGCGCGGGTGCCAAGCAGATCGACGGTTCCTGCCGCCGGTTCGGTGCCGGTGCCGGTAACGCTCCGGTCGAGGCGCTCGTCGGCGTGTTCGACAAGATCGGCGTCAAGACCGGCATCGACTTCTTCGACATCGCGGACGCCGCGGAAGAGGTTGTCGCCCCGGCCATGCCGGCCGAGTGCCTACTGGACCGCAACGCGCTCGTGATGGGCTACGCGGGTGTGTACTCCAGCTTCCTCAAGCACGCGGTGCGCCAAGGCGAGCGCTACGGCGTGCCCGCCCATGAGCTGCTGCTGCGCGTCGGCCAGCGCAAGCTGATCGGCGGCCAGGAGGACCAGCTGATCGACATCGCTCTCGAGATCCAGCGCGAGCGGGCCGAGGGCAAGTCCTAGTTCTCTCCCGCGAGCGTGCGTGTTTGTACAGCGACACACCGTGTTTCGCGTACATTCTGCGCACGCTCACGCGCGGCGAGGGTGACGTAATTGCCCGCCTCGAACCCACCAAAAACGCCGGCCGCCCCGAACGGGACGGCCGGCGTTTTTGCGTAGCCGGGTCAGCTGTTGACGGAGTCCGCCGCGGTCTCGCAGCGCGCCACCAACTCGGCGAGCGCCGCCGGCAGCTGATCGGCGATGGCGTGCGGATCGGAGACCTGGTCGGTACAGGTGAGCACGCAGATCTGCATGCCGCCCTCGTAGCTCCAGCCGGTGATGTTCATGCCCATCGGGAAGACCAGCGGGCCGGTCGAGATGAGCTTCTCGACCGGGGCGCCGCCGAAGTACAGCGTCTTGTGCGGGCCGCGCATGTTAGAGGCGATCATGCTGAACATCGGCCGCTTCTTGACCTGCGCCCCGATCGTCGGCAGCACCCGGGAGTACACCTTGAACAGCGGCCAGTACTCCATCCAGTCGTGCTGCAGCCAGGCGTCGCGCTCGCTCTGCACCTCGCGGGCCGTGGCGGTGTTCGCCGAGATGGTTTTCAGGCGCGCCACCGGATCGGCGATGTTGGTGGCGAGTTCGACGTTCCACCGGGCCACCTTGTTGCCCCACCGGTCGCCGTCCTGCGGGCGCATCGACACCGGCACCACGGCCGTCATGGTGTCGTCGCCGACGGGACCGCGGGACGCCTGGTACTCGCGAAGGACGGTGCTGCACATCGCGAGGAAGACGTCGTTGACGCTCACGCCGAACGCCTTCGACACCCGCTTGATCTGGTCCATCTCGACGTTGACGAACGCGAAGCCGCGGCGCGCGGTCAGCGGTTCGTTGAACGGCAGCGCCGGCGGGATGAAGGCCTCGGCGTAGCCGGGCTTGCCCGCCTTCTGCCGGTTCTGAATGGTGCGGGTGACCTTGGCCGTGCGGGCCAGGACCTTCGGAAACTTGGTGAGCGACTTGACCTGCTGGCGCGCCACCATCGGCAGCCACTGCGCGGCGGGCGGCCGGTGCTCGTCGGGCACGGGCCGGGCCGACGGCTCGGGCAGCCGGTCGGCGGGGTCCTGGCTGTAGAACTGCTCGAGCAGGTTCAGCGACGCCATGCCGTCGGCCACCGCGTGGTGGATCTTGAGCACGAGCGCGATGCGGCCGTCGGCCAGTCCGTCGATGTACCACAGCTGCCAGGCCGGGCGGTTCCGGTCGAGCGGCTCCTCGAAGAGCTTGGCGATGTCCGCACCCAGCTCGCGATCGGTTCCGGGCGCAGCGGCCGTGGCGCGCTTCATGTGGTAGTCCAGGTCGCCCCGCGCGCGGGTGATCCACCACGGCCGGCCGGCGCCGAATCGAGGCGACATCAGCTGCCACTGCAGGGGCTCGACGCGGTCGACGAGGCCGGGCAGTGCGGCCCGCACGGCTTCGAACGTGATGGGCTCGTGGCCCTGTGCCGGATCGAGGACGACGGCCTTGATGGTGTGCTGCGGCTGGACGGCACTTTCCCACGCCAGGAAGCTGTTGTCCTCGCCCGATAAACGTCGCATACATCACTATGAAGCCAAAAATGTGAGCCAGCGGACATGTTGTCTCGTTGATTGGGAACTACCTCTGAATTTCGGCTCGTCCCGCGTTTAGCGTGCTCACCATGAGCTGACTCGGCATCGCGACGCGGAGCTCGAGGGCTCCGCCGGGACAGCACGATCGGGAATGGAGTAGGGATATGCAACTGAGGAACAGCCGGGTTCTGGTCACCGGTGCCAGCCGTGGCCTGGGCCGGAACATCGCACTGGCGATGGCCCGCCGCGGCGCCGACGTCGCACTCGTCGCCCGCAACGCCGAGCAGCTCGAAGAGCTGGCGAAAGAGTTGGGCGGCAAGGCATATCCGACCGACCTGATGGATCCGGCGGCGGTCGAGGAGCTGATCGGCCGCGTCGAGGCCGACGGCCCCGTCGACGTCATCATCAACAACGCCGGTGTGGACCGGGTCGGCCGCTTCTACGAGGCGTCGTCGGAAGACGTGCGAGACCTGTTGCAGGTCAACCTGATTGCTCCGATGGAGCTGTGTCGGCAGGTGATGCCGGGGATGATCAAGCGCGGCCGTGGGCACATCGTCAACGTGTCCTCGATGGGCGCCATCTCCACTGGGCCGGGCGTCACCCTGTACGGCGCGTCCAAGGCCGGCCTCAGCCACTTCACCGCCGGCATCCGGTCCGAGCTGCGCAACAAGCCGGTGGGCACCACGCTGGTGCAGATCGGTGAGGTCAAGACCGACATGATCGACCACATCCGCTCATTCGGGCCGGCACGCCGCACCATCGAGCGGTCCCTGAAGTTCCGCATGATCCCGCAGGAGCCGCTGGATGCCGACATGGTCGCCGAGGCCATCGCCGATGCCGTCGAGAAGGAGAAGAAGCACGTCATCCTGCCCAAGCGCATCGCGGCGATGGCCTACCTCACCGAGACCCCGCGCCGGGTCTCCGAGCTCATGCTGACCGGCATCGATCAGGACAGCGACTGACGATGGATCTTTCCGGCAAGGTCGCGATCATCACCGGCGCGGCGCGCGGTCAGGGTGAGGCCGAGGCGCGGCTGTTCGCCGAGCGCGGCGCGCAGGTCGTGCTCACCGACGTCCTGGTCGACGAGGGGGAGGCGGTCGCTGCGTCGATCGGCGCCGCCGCCCGGTTCCAGCGGCACGACGTCGGCAGCGAAAGCGATTGGCGCGCAACGGTCGAGCTGGCGCTGAGCGAGTTCGGCCGGGTCGACGCGCTGGTCAACAACGCGGCCATCTGCACCGTCGAACCGCTGCTGGACCACACCGCCGAGTCGTGGGAGCGGCAGCTGCGCGTCAACCTGATCGGGCCGTTCCTGGGCACCAAGGCTGTCGTCGAGCCCATGCGTGCGGTCGGCGGCGGCTCGATCATCAACGTGTCCTCGCAGGCCGGTCTGCAGGGCCTGGCCGGCTACAGCGCTTACGGCGCCTCGAAGTGGGGCCTGCGGGGCTTCTCCAAGGTCGCCGCAATCGAGCTGGGCCCCATGGGAATTCGGGTCAATACCGTCTACCCCGGCATGATCGACACCCCGATGGTGGCGCACCTGCCGATCGAACGCGGCCCCGGCGGGCACCCCGGTGCGCCGCTCACGCGCGTCGGCGTCCCGGAGGAGGTCGCCGAGGTGGTGGCGTTCCTGGCGTCGGACGCGTCGTCGTACATGACGGGTGCGGACCTTGCGGTCGACGGCGGCGCGAGCGCGGGTCGGATACCGGTCGTCCCGACGTAACGAGCGACTTGTCAGACTCGCCCGGCAAGATGGGCGCATGGCCGGGGACGAATCCACACTGGCGCCGGACCGCAAGCGGCGGGCCGGGTCGATGGAACTGTTGCTCATCGCCCTCACCGCACTGGCACTGTCGGGTTCCTGGGTCAGCGGTGTCCTGACCGACCATGCCCGCCTGGCGGCCGCGGCCACGGTGTTCTGCGGTGTCTTCGTGCAGGCCCTGCCGTTCCTGGTGCTGGGTGTCATCGTCAGCGGCCTGGTGGCCGCGTACCTCACGCCGGAGCGGCTGGCCCGCCGGTTGCCGCGCCGGCCGGCGCTCGCGGTGGCGGTGGCCGGTGTCGGTGGTGCCGCGCTGCCCGGCTGCGAATGCGGCTCGGTGCCCGTGGCACGCCGGTTGTTCAGCGGGGAGACGGCCGGGGCCGCCCTGACCTTCATGTTGTCCGCACCGGCGATCAATCCGGTGGTGCTGGTGGCGACGGCGGTCGCCTTCCCCGGCCAGCCGCAGATGGTGGTGGCGCGCTGCGTGGCGTCGCTGCTGACCGCCGTGGTGATGGGCCTGCTGTGGCAGCGCTGGGGCCGCACGGCATGGGTGACCCGCACGCTGCCCACACACCACGACGAGGGTGCCTCGCGCTTCACCGTGTTCACCGAGGCGGCCCGGCACGACTTCCTGCAGTCCGCCGCCTACCTGGTGGTCGGCGCCGGCGCGGCGGCGGTGCTGCGCGCGGCCGTGCCGCCGTGGGTGTTCGAGCACGTGGCCGGGAATCTGGCTGTCGGCGTGGTGACCATGGCGCTGCTGGCCGTCGTACTGGCGCTGTGTTCGGAGGCCGACGCGTTCGTCGCGGCGAGCCTGACGATGGTGCCGCTGGTGCCGCGCCTGGTGTTCCTGGTGGTCGGTCCGGCGGTGGACGTCAAGCTGTTCGCGATGCAGGCCGGTGTGTTCGGCCGGCCGTTCGCGGTGCGGTTCGCGCCGGTGACGCTGGTGGTGGCCACGGCATGTGCGACGGTCGTCGGGCTGCTGCTGCTCGGGGGCGCGTCATGAGCCGGGAAACACAGAACATCCTGGTGCTGTTGATCGGGCTCAGCACGGGACTGATCGCAGTCAAGGGCACGTACCTGAATTTCGTGAAACCGGCGCTGTTCCCGTGGCTGCTGGTGGCGGCGGTCCTGCTGGTGGCGCTTGCCGTGGTGTGCCTGGTGCGGGATCTGCGCCAGGGGCCGCCGGGCGGGCATCACCACCGGGGACTGCTGGCGTGGCTGCTGCTCGTCCCGGTGGCGCTGACGGCGTTCGTCAGCGTGCCGCCGATGAGCGCGGTCGGCACCGAGACGGTAACCGCCGCGGTGGCGCCGCCCAAGCGCGCCTTCCCGCCGCTGCCGGCCGACGGCGCGGTGCCGCTGCCGGAAGTGGTGCTGCGGGCCGCTGCCGATTCCACGAAAAGCCTTGAGGGACGGACCATCACCGTCACCGGCTTCACCATGGGCGACGATCTGGCCCGGGTCGTGATCGTGTGTTGCGCCGCCGACGCGCAACTGGCCCGCATTCACCTGACCGGCGCACTCGGTACGCACCCGAACGACACCTGGCTGAAGGTGCAGGGCAAGGTGATACCCGGGACGTCCAATCCGTCCACGAATTTCGTCCCGACCATGGAAGTGACCAGTGCCGACCCAATACCCAAGCCCCGCAACACCTACGCGTACTGACGCGCAGGCCCTGCTGGAACAGCTCGCCGGCCCCGGCGCGGTGCTGCGCGACGACCAGTGGGTGGCCATCGAGGCCCTGGTCGTCCAGGGCCGCCGGGCGCTGGTTGTGCAGCGCACCGGGTGGGGCAAGTCGGCGGTGTACTTCATCGCCGCCAAACTGCTGCGGGCCGCCGGCCGCGGCCCGACCGTCATCGTCTCGCCACTGCTGGCGCTGATGCGCAACCAGGTGGCGGCCGCCGAACGCGCGGGCGTCCGAGCCGCCACCATCAACTCCAGCAACGTCACCGAATGGGACGAGGTGCATCAGCGCGTCGCCTCCGGCGACCTCGACGTGCTGCTGGTCAGCCCGGAGCGCCTGAACAACCCCGACTTCCGTGACGCCGTCCTGCCCGCATTGGCCGCCGACGCCGGGCTGGTCGTGGTCGACGAGGCACACTGCGTGTCCGACTGGGGGCACGACTTCCGCCCGGACTACCGGCGCATCCGCACCCTGATCGGTGAGTTGGGTTCGGGCATACCGGTTCTCGCCACCACCGCGACTGCCAACGACCGCGTGGTGCAGGACGTCGCCGCGCAGCTGGGCGTCGGAGGCGGCGATACCCTGGTGCTGCGCGGGGGACTGGACCGGGAATCACTTCGCCTGTCGGTGGTACATGCCGGGGGACCGGCGCAGCGGGCGGCATGGCTTGCGGCGCATCTGGATTCGCTGCCCGGCTCGGGAATCGTCTACACCCTGACGGTGTCGCAGGCGCACGATATCGCCACGCTCCTGCGCGAGCAGGGGCACACCGTCGCCTCCTACACCGGCTCCACCGAGACCGCCGAGCGGGAACAGCTCGAAGCCGATCTGCTCGGCAACCGGGTCAAGGCGCTCATCGCCACCTCGGCGCTGGGCATGGGGTTCGACAAGCCGGACCTGGGCTTTGTCGTGCACCTGGGCGCACCGTCGTCGCCCATCGCGTACTACCAGCAGGTCGGCCGTGCCGGCCGCGCCACGTCGAGCGCCGAGGTGATCCTGCTGCCGGGCAAAGAGGACGCCGACATCTGGCGGTACTTCGCGTCGGTCGCGTTCCCGTCGGAAGCCTTGGTGCGCAAGGTGATCGGCGAACTCGAACCCGACCGGGCGTTGTCCACGGCGGCCCTGGAACCGCTGGTCGACCTCAACCGGTCGCGGCTCGAGATGGTGCTCAAGGTGCTGGACGTCGACGGTGCGGTGCGCCGCGTCAAGGGCGGCTGGATCAGCACCGGCCAGCCGTGGTCGTACGACGAAGAGCGGTACCGCAATCTGGACGCCGCGCGGCAGCGTGAGCAGCAGGCGATGCTCGACTACCAATCGACGACCGAGTGCCGAATGGTGTTCCTGCGCAGCCAACTCGACGATCCCGAGCTCGACGGCAACGGCTGCGGCCGGTGCGACAACTGCGCCGGCTCGCACTACACGGCTGACGTCGACGCCGAGGCTGCGTCGACAGTGCGGGACCAGCTGATGCGTCCCGGTGTCGAGATCGCGCCGCGCAAGCAATGGCCAACAGGGTTGGGTTCCTTGGGAATTGCGCTCTCCGGTCGGATTGCGGGCGGTGCCGAACCGGGCCGCGTGATCGGGCGGCTCACCGACCTCGGTTGGGGTGCACGCTTGCGGCAACTGCTCGACGGGCCGGATGGCGAGGTGCCCGACGCCGTCGTGCAGGCGGCCGTTGCGGTGCTCAAGGCCTGGAATTGGAAGGAACGTCCGGTGGCGGTGCTGGGCCTGGATTCCGAATGTCACCCGCAATTGATCGGCTCGCTGGTGACCCGGTTGGCGGAACTGGGCCGGTTGCAGAACCTGGGCACGCTGCACTACCGGCCGCAGCGGCGGCCCGTGACGGCGGCCAATTCTGCGTACCGCGTTGCGGCGCTGGTGGATTCGTGGGAGGTGCCGACGCTGGACGTGAGCGGTCCGGTACTGCTGGTCGACGATCTGGTCGACACCGGCTGGACCATGACCATGGCGACGCAGGCGCTGCGCACCGCCGGGGCGCCCGCCGTGCTGCCGTTCGCGATCGCGTCGGTCAGCTGAGTCGGCTACGGCCGGCGCAGGCTTAGTTGATCGACCACCGCGTCGACGCCACGCAGGTGGATGTCGTTGCGGTGCATCGTGTCCCACTGCCCGCGGGTCATGGTGAACTCCAGCATGGTGTCGAGCACACCACGCCGTGACTGCCGGGACGATCCCGTCTGCGCATAGGGCAGTGACCGCGTGACACCGAGCGACGCCGCGTTGTCGTGCCACGCGGCGGTGCGCGCGACATCGGCGTCGAACCCGGCGAAGATCAGGTGCAGCGCGGCCGCCCGCATCTCCCGGCCGAGGCCGCGGCCCTGATGGCGGCGGCCCAGCCAGGACCCGGTGGACACGGTCCGGCGGGTGGGGAAGCCGTCGGCAGTCACGGCGCACACGCCGACGGCGTCGTCACCGACGATGACGGCCATCGGCACGTCCCAATGCTCCGTCGAGACCTCGGCGCGGGTCTGCCGGAAGTACTGCACGGTGTTGCGCTCCAGCTCGGGAGGGACCGCGTCGGTCCACGGGACCGCGAACGGCATCGCGGCCGGATCGTGGATGCCTTCGGCGGCCAGGCGGGCAAGTTCGTCGGCCAGGCCCTCGGTGACGTGGCACAGCCGCAGAACCGGGGTGATCACCTCCAGGTCCGCCAGTGGCCAGGGCGAAGGGCGCATGCCCAATACCAACACAGCCGAGCTAATTCACGAAAGTGAATATTTGCCGCTTCCAACCGTGCTGACCTGCAACTTCGGTCGCTTGTGTAACAGCAGCACCGTGGCGAGCGAAATTACCCCCAGAGGCCGGGGAAGACCGATGCGGCCAGGACCAAGGAGGACTCCATGACTCGTGCCGTGACGTTCGGCCGTTCCACTCTCGGATTCATCGCTCTGGGCGCCGCCTGCGCCGCGATTGCCACGCCCCAGGTGCACGCTGATCCGGTGAGCCCGACATCGCCGACCACCTCGGCCACCGCGTCGCCGACCACGACGGCGACCACCGCCGCGACCCCGACCACCTCGGCTACGCCGACCACGTCGACCACGGCGCCGTCGACCACCACGACCACCACCGTGGCGCCGGCCGCCACCGTCGCCGACTGCAGCACCGCGACGCTGTCCAAGACCATCAGCACGGTGACCCTGCAGCTCTCGGACTACTTCGCCGCGCACCCGGATGCCGACGCGGCGCTGCTCGACGCCACCCGGCAGTCGGCATTCGCCGCCATGAGCCAGTTCGACAGCTACTTCAAGGCCCACCCCGACGAGGCCGACGCGCTGCGCGGCATCCAGGCTCCGCTGGCCGCCTACAAGGACCGCTGCGGCCTGCAGGTCGCGCCGACCGACGCCCTGGCAGTGCTGAACGGCGTCTAGCCGGGCTGCGACCCGCCCAGCTGCGCCGTCAGCGTCGCAGCTGCGGCGACCAGTCCACGTGCCCGCTTGGTGATCTCCGCATCGGTGAGGGCGTGGCCGATCTGCAGTGACAGCACCATCACCTGACGTTGATGATGGTCGAACACCGGCGCGGCGATGACGCTGATGTCGTGCTTGGACCGGCCGCTGGACTCGCTGGGCAGGTACACGCGCTCACCGATATCGGAGACGAGTTCGCCGAGCAGGACCCGCAATTCGTCGGGCAGGTTGCTCGACATGCCCGCCATCATGGCGTACAGCCGGCGGCCGCCGGGCGTCAGCCGTTCGACGAGATAGCCCGATTCGCGGCACTCGGCGATGACGCGCTCCAGTCGAGCACTGTCGGTGCGCAGCGGAATGGTGGGCTCCTTGGCCAGCCAGTCGCGCACGGCGCGCTCGTCCCACAGCACGAACATGAGCCCGACGGGCGGGGCGAACGGATAGCTCTGCCCGACCTGCACCGGCTCCGGACTCCCCGGCGGCGCAACGAGTTCCAGCAGCGTGATGCGATCGTCGATCACCGCCGACAGCGCCGCCGTGGCGTTGAACGCCTCTGACAGCCGGCGCAGTTCCGCTCGCGCGGCCGGGCTGATGCGCATGGACTCCTGCGCGGTGTGGCCCAGCGTGATCAACCGCGGGCCCAGCCGGTAGGTCTTCTCTGCGGCATCGCGCACCAGGTACCCGGCTTCGGCGAGGGTGGTGACGATGCCCAGGCACGTGGGCTTGCTGAGGTCGAGCCGGCGCGCCAACTCGGACAGCCCGAACTGCTCGTGGGGGTGCCGGGCCAGGAAATCGAGCACCGCGACGACGCGGGCGGTGGGCGGCGACGCGCGACCGGTGTCCGTCATGGCAAGCAATGTACGACAGCGGTCCAAATATGGACCGCCGTCGGGGGTTCTGCCACCCCGGCTGAGCTGCACGGCATTGACGACGACTGCAACGCGTTCTACTCTTCAGTCGGAATATCTACCGATGCGTTCCAATATTGGAACGGAAGGGTGCCACCGAATGTTTTCGCAGTCGTTCGTCGACGCCGTCGCCGAGGCGGAGCGCCTCGTCGCCGCAGCGCCGTTCATCGAATCCGAAGCCGACCTGCTCGAAGGCCTGCAATACCTCGCCGGCTGCATCGCGTCGTGCACGCACGTGGCGTTCGACTTCGACAAGGACCACCCGTTCCTGCACAGCGGCACCGGCCCGTTCGAGAAGATGGGCCTCGACAACCCCGACACCATGTACTTCGGCACCCGCGTGCAGCCCGGTCACGAATACGTCGTCACGGGGCGCCGCGGCACCACCACCGACGTCAGCTTCCAGCTGCTCGGCGGCGAGTACACCGACGCCAACGTGCCGGACAGCGAAACGGCGTTCGACGACCGCAAGCTCGACATCGCCGCCGACGGCACCTTCGAGTGGCGCTTCACCCCGGCCACCCCGGCGCAGCTGGTCATCCGCGAGGTGTACAACGACTGGTCGGCGCAGCGCGGTTCGTTCGCGATCTCCCGCACCGACACCGCGGGCACCGCGCCCGAGCCGCTGACGCGTGAGCTGATCGAGAAGCGTTACGCCGTCGCCGGCAAGCAGCTGGTGCAGCGGGTCAAGACCTGGCTGCAGTTCCCGAAGTGGTTCTACGACAACCTGCCGGTCAATACGCTCACCGCGCCGCGCCTGACCCCGGGCGGGCTGGCCACCCAGTACTCGTCCGTCGGGCACTACGACATGACGCCGGACCAGGCCATGGTCATCACGCTGCCGGTATCGGACGCGCCGTACCTGGGCTTCCAGTTGGGCAGCCTCTGGTACATCTCGCTGGACTACATCAACCACCAGACGTCGCTGAACGGCACTCAGGCACAGGCGGATCCGGACGGCAAGATCCGGATCGTGGTGTCCGAGAACAACCCCGGCGTGACCAACTGGTGCGAGACGCTGGGCCACGCCAAGGGCTACCTGCAGTTCCGGTGGCAGCGGGTGTCCCGTGAGCTGACGCCCGAGGACGGCCCGACGTGCGAGGTCGTGGGCTTGGGCGAAGTGGCCTCGAAGCTGCCGTTCTACGAGAGCAACAAGATTTCCGACGAAGATTGGCGCGCGCGGATTGCGCTGCGGCAGAAGCTGATTGGCGAGAGGATGGTGGGCTGACCGTGAGTGGACTGCTCGATGACAAAGTCGTGGTGATCAGCGGCGTCGGGCCCTGGCTCGGGACGACGCTGGCGCGCCGATGTGCTACGAGCGGTGCCGACCTGGTACTGGTGGCCCGCACGGTGGAGCGACTCGAGGTCGTCGCCAAGGAGGTGGCAGAGCTGGGCCGCCGCGCACTGGTGGTGGGCGCCGACATCACCGACGAGGAGCAGGTCGCCAATGTGGTGGCGCGCACCACGGAGGAGTTCGGCAAGGCGGACGTGTTGATCAACAACGCGTTCCGGGTGCCGTCGATGAAGCCGTTCGCCAACACCACGTTCGAGCACATGCGGGACGCGATCGAGCTGACGGTGTTCGGCGCGCTGCGTATGACGCAGGGCTTCACCCCGGCGCTCGAGACCGCCAAAGGTTCTGTGGTGAACGTGAATTCGATGGTCGTGCGGCATTCGCAGGCCAAGTACGGCGCCTACAAGATGGCGAAGTCGGCATTGCTGGCCATGTCCCAGACCCTGTCGACCGAGCTGGGGGAGAAGGGCATCCGGGTGAATTCCGTGATGCCGGGCTACATCTGGGGCGAAACCCTGGAGGGCTACTTCAGCCATCAAGCCAAGAAGTACGGCACCACCGTCGAGCAGATCTACGCGGCGTCGGCCGCCGGCTCCGACCTCAAGCGGCTGCCGACCGAGGATGAGGTGGCTTCTGCCATCCTGTTCCTGGCCAGCGACCTGTCCAGTGGCATCACCGGCCAGTCGCTGGACGTCAACTGCGGGGAGTACAAGGCATGAGCGCACTTCGGACCAATGTGGGCACTGTCGAGGACCTGCACGCCTCGGCCGTCAAGGCCTGCGGCCTGGAGGATTTCGGCGGCGACGACGACAACTACCTGGAAGCCCTCGGCGTGCTGCTGGATGCCTACCAGCGCGAGGCTGATCTGACCGAGCTCGGCAGCAAGATGCAGCGGTTCTTCACCCGCAACGCGCTGGTGGCCCGGCTGGTGTCCAACGCCGCGTTCAAGCAGTACCCGCAGCATGCCGACGTGCCGATCGAACGGCCGATCTTCGTCACCGGGCTGCCGCGCACCGGCACCACGGTGATCCACCGGCTGCTGACCGCGGACCCGGCGCACCAGGGCCTCGAGATGTGGCTGGCGGAGTTCCCACAGCCGCGACCGCCGCGTGAAACCTGGGCGGACGACCCGGTTTTCGCGGCACTGGACGCCCGCTTCAAGAAGGAGCACGAGGAGAACCCGGACTACACGGGCCTGCACTTCATGACGGCCGACGAGGTCGAGGAATGCTGGCAGCTGCTGCGGCAGTCCCTGCACTCGGTGTCGTACGAGACGCTGGCGCACGTCCCGTCGTACGCGCAGTGGCTGGCACAGCAGGACTGGACCAAGTCCTACCAGCGGCACCGCAAGAACCTGCAGCTCATCGGTTTGAACGAGCCCGAGAAGCGTTGGGTGCTCAAGAATCCCAGCCATCTGTTCGCGCTGGAGGCCCTGTTCAAGGTGTACCCGGATGCGCTCGTCGTGCAGTGCCACCGGCCGGCCGAGACCATCCTGGCGTCCATGTGCTCGCTGTCGCAGCACACCACGGCCGGCTGGTCGAACACCTTCACCGGCAAGGTGATCGGTGAAGATGCGCTCGAAACCTGGTCGCGCGGGCTCGAGCTGTTCGACGCCGAGCGGGCCAAGCATGATCCCAAGCAGTTCTGCGACGTCGACTACTTCGAGTTCATCAAGGACCCCGTCGGCGCCGTCGAGGGCATCTACCGCACGTTCGACATCGAGTTCACCGACGCCGCGCGGCAGGCCATGACCGAGAGCCACGCCCAGACTCAGCAGGGCCCGCGGGCACCGAAGCACACCTACTCGCTGTCCGACTACGGGCTGACCGAGGAGCAGGTCAAGGAGCGCTTCGCCAACCTGTAACTGCCCAGCACATGCAAAACTGCCCCTTTTCAACAGAAAAGGGGCAGTTTTGCGCGAGCGGGGAAATCTAGCCGTCGCCGGGGGAGGGGGCGGTGGAGAACTCCTCCAGGCACCCTTCGGCGACCGCGTGCTTGATGCTGTCGGACATCTTCGGGCACGACCGGCTGCGGCTGGGGTCGCCGCCTTCGGCGCGGATCTCGCTGAAATAGGCGCACCGCGCCGTTGCCTCCGAATTCCACTGCACCGCAGTGTGTTCCGGTCCCAGCTTCTTCACCGCCACCGTCGAGTGACAGAAGCGGCAGTCCACCGGAACCAGGCCGGAGGTCAGGTACCGCTGCCGGTCGGCAGCGGTGGCCTCGCGAACCGCGGCCAGGCGCACCGGGTCGCTCGCGAAATCCGGGGCCTTGGACCAGGATCCGTTGGCCGGTGCATCGGAAGCGGGGTGCGCGTGGTCCTCATCGTCGCCGTGCCCCATGAGCTGCAGCATCGAACGGGCCAGGCTCTCCGCGTCGGGAGCCTGGGCCCGTTCGTCGTGCTGGGTCATCAGCTGGACTGCTCTGCGGATTCCTTGGCCTCGGCCTGCAAGCGCAGGTTCTCGGCCACCTCGCCCTGCCACTTCTCGTTGGCGACCGTGGTGTCGATCTCCAGCTCGAAGCGGTCGGTCATGTCCGGGGTGATGTCGGCGACGTCGACGTAGAACTGCTGGTACCAACGGCGCATCTGGTAGACCGCACCGTCTTCCTCGACCAGCAGCGGGTTGTCGATGCGGGTCTTGTGCTTCCAGATTTCGACGTCCTGCAGGAAGCCTTTGCTGACACCGTCGGTCATGGCGTTGGCCAGTTTCTGGGTGGTCTTCTCGTCCATGCCCTTGGGCTTCTCGACGATGACGCCCCACTGCAGCACGAACGCGTCCTGGCTGACCGGGTAGTGGCAGTTGATCAGGATCGACTCGGCCTTGTAGCCGCTGTAGTTGTTGTGCAGCCAGTTGATCATGAACGACGGCCCGAAGTACGAGGCCTCCGAGTCGAGGTGCGCCTCGCCGTACTGGGTGCCCATGCCACCGATGTCCGGCCGGCCCACGTTGTGCAGGTACTGGCTGGCGATGTGGCCCTCGAAGACGTTCTTGAAGTACGTCGGCAGGCCGTAGTGGATGTAGAAGAAGTGCGCCATGTCAGTGACGTTGTCGATGATCTCGCGGCAGTTGCTGCCCTCGATCAGCATCGAGTTCCACTGCCAGTCGGTCCACTCGTCGCTGGCGGCCTCGGGGATCTCCGGGATCCGCACGTCGTCGGTGGGAGCGTTGCCCTCGTGGTCGTGCCAGACGAAGAGCAGGCCGCCACGGACGTCGGTGTGCCAGGCGCGGGTGCGGGCCAGCCGCGGCGTGCGCTTGGCGTAGGGCACCAGCTGGCACTTGCCGTCGCCGCCCCAGCGCCAGTCGTGGAACGGGCAGGCGACCGCGTCACCCTTGATGGTGCCCTGCGACAGATCCCCGCCCATGTGGCGGCAGTAGCCGTCCAGAATCTTCAGGTCGCCGTTCGAGTCTGCGAACACCACCAATTTGGTGCCGAACGCCTCGAACGAGTGCGGCTTGCCGTCCAGGAAGTTCTTCACAGGACCCACGCAGTGCCATCCACGGGCAAAGCGGTCCGGCAGCGCGCCGGTATCGATCTCGCGAACCCCCGCGGTTTCGGTGCTCACCTTGGCCTCCCAATCTGTGCCTAGTAACTAGAACACGTTACAGTTTTTCCTCGGTGCAGCGCAATGCAAGCGTCCCGACCTGCGGTATGTCGAGAGGTCGAGCGAAGCGACGGGGTAGGTTTTGTCCATGCCGCTCTACTCCTTCGAGGGCCGAAGCCCGGTCGTCGACCCCACGGCGTTCATCGCCCCCACCGCCGTGTTGATCGGCGATGTTCGCGTCGAGGCCGGGGCGTCGGTGTGGTTCAACGCGGTTCTGCGCGCCGATTACGCGCCGGTCGTCATCCGCAACGGGGCAAACGTGCAGGACGGGTCGGTGCTGCACGCACCTCCCGGCATCCCGGTGGACATCGGGCCCGGCGCGACCATCGCCCACCTGTGCGTCGTCCACGGCGCGCACGTCGGTGCCGAGGCGCTGATCGCGAACAACAGCACGATTCTCGACGGCGCGGTGATCGGCCGCCGGACGCTCGTCGCAGCCAATTCGCTGGTGGTCGCCGGAACCAAAATCCCCGATGAGGTGCTGGTCGTGGGGTCGCCCGCCAAGATCCGCGGGCCGATCTCCGGAACCGGCGCCGAGACCTGGATCAACACCAATCCGCAGGCCTACCGGGAACTGGCCGAGCGCTACCTGACCGGCCTGGAGGAGCTGTAGCCCCGGATTTCGCCGAAATCTGACATTCCGGCCGAGCTTCGGCCAAGACTGGGCGCATGAAGCTGCCGCTCATCGCCCTGACCGGTGCCGCCGTGGTGCTCACGGCCCCGCTCGCGCAAGCCGCGCCGCCACCCGACTTCCCCGACCTCGCGGGCTTCAGCGTCGTCACGTCGACCCATCTGGCGAGGTACCAGCGCACTGATCAGCAGATGGTGAAATTCTCGACGCCCGACGGGCTGGCGTGCCTCGTCAGCGCGCTGGGCGGGGTGGCGCCGATCGTGCGGTGCTACGGCCCGGTGCCGGGGACGACGGGCCTGGCCGTCACCGCCGACCCCAACGCCAAGGCGCCCCGCGATTTCGGGGTGGCGCAGGTGCACGCGGCCAACGAGGGCACGATCAGCAACTACCGCGGCGACTACCCGACCGATCTCGCCGGAGCGCCGCTGCTGGCGCCGGGCGAGAAGGTGACTCTGACGACGATGACGTGCGGCGTGGTCGCCGGTGGCGTCACCGCATGCATCGACACCACCGACGGCGGCCACGGATTCGTCCTGCAGCCGTCGGGGTCCTGGACTTTCTGACCGGGATTTGTGCACGAAAATCCGCGGTGTCCGCGGATTTTCGTGCACAAATCACGAGGTACGCGGCGCTTCCCAGAACGCGCGCAACGCCACCAGTTGCCCGGCTTCGTTGGCGCGGTAGGTGAAGACACCATGGGTGGTGAAGTCGTGCCCGCCGATCGTGGTCACGATGTTGCCGACGTTGGCCTCCTCGTCACCGCGCTGGTAGGTGGTCTCGAAGTTGAACACGAGGCTGTCGGTGGGAGCGATCGCCTTGTCCCAGAAGCCCGAAATGGCTTCCTTGCCACGGTGGCCCTTGCCCTCGGGGTCCAGGAACGACGGCCCGATCGGGTCCTGCACGACGGCGTCGTCGGCGAAGTTGGCCAGCCAGGCTTCCTTGTCGCGGGCGGCGACGGCGTCGCGGGAACGCTTGCCGGCCAGGTGCGCGGGATGATTCGGATCGGTCACTGTCATGTCAGTCCTGCCAACCGGAGTGGATGTGGATGTGGATGTCGGCGTACCGCTTCAGTGAATCCTTTTTCTTCTCGACAGGGGCGTCAAACGCCAAACCGTCCAGAAGCCAGGGGATGACGATGTCGTCGGTGACGCGCCGCGGCCAACTCGCGGTGCCCGCCCGTGACATGGAAGGGCACCGCGGCGTCGAACCCGACCTTCCGTCGCGACGCTCACGGTGCACTTCCTGACGACTACTTGCCCGGTTTGTCGCTCGAGACGACCCACATCGAGTAGTACTGTGCGCCACCGCCGTACGCGTGGCCCAGAGCCTTACGGGCGCCCTCGACCTGGTGGTCGCCGGCCTTGCCCATGACCTGGATGGCCGACTCGGCGAACCGGATCATGCCGGACGCGCCGATCGGGTTGGAGCTCAGCACCCCGCCGGAGGCGTTGAACGGAATCCTGCCGCCGATGGCGGTTTCGCCGGCCTCGGTCAGCTTCCAGCCCTCGCCTTCGGCGGCGAAGCCCAGGTTCTCCAGCCACATCGGCTCGAACCAGGAGAACGGGACATAGACCTCGGCACAGTCGATCTCGTCGATCGGGCTGGTGATCCCGGCGTCGCGCCACAGTGCGGCGGCGGCGTCACGGCCGGCCTGTGGGTTCACCTGGTCGCGGCCCGAGTAGGCCAGCGGTTCGGTGCGCAGCGCGGTGGCGTGGATCCAGGCAACCGGATGACCCTCGGCGACGCGGGCGTCGGCCACTTCCTCGTTTCCGATCACCAGTGCGGCCGCGCCGTCCGACGACGGACAGGTCTCATCGAAACGGATTGGGTCCCACAGCATCTGCGATGACATCACCTTCTCGACGGTGATGTCGGGCTGGTGCAGGTGCGCCAGCGGGTTCTTGGCGCCGTTGAGCCGGTCCTTGACCGCCACCATGGCGCCGATGTGCTCCGGCGCGCCCGAGCGGCGGATGTAGGCCCGCACGTGCGGGGCGAAGTAGCCGCCCGCGCCCGCACCGACGGGCTTGGTGAACGGCACCGGAATCGACAGCGCCCACATGGCGTTCGACTCCGACTGCTTTTCCCACGCCATGGTCAGCACGCGGCGGTACTTGCCGGACTTGACGAGGCTGGCGGCGACGATCGCGGTCGAGCCGCCCACCGAACCTGCGGTGTGCACGCGGATCAGCGGCTTGTTGGTGGCGCCGGTGGCGTCGGCCATGAACAGCTCGGGCATCATGACGCCCTCGAAGAAGTCCGGCGCCTTGCCGACGACGACGGCGTCGATGTCGGCCATCGTGCACCCGGAATCAGCGAGCGCGCGGTCGATCGCTTCGCGCACCAGGCCGTTCATCGAGACGTCGAGCCGCTTGGCGACGTACTTGGTCTGTCCGGTGCCGAGGACGGCGGCTTTGTTCGCCATTAGTTCTTACCCTCCAGGACGGCAATCAGATTCTGTTGCAGCGCAGGGCCACTGGTGGCGTGCGCCAGCACGCGCCCCGCGGTGCCGTTGAAGATGTGCTCGGCCGCGAAGCCGATGCGTTCCAGGCCGGCCGAGAACATCGGGTTGGCGGCCAGTGCGCCACCGGACGGGTTGATCTTCGTCGACTCGCCGAGTCCGATGGCCTCTTTGAGGATCAGCTGCTGGTGGCTGAACGGCGCGTGCAGCTCGGCGATGTCGATCGAACCGGCGTCGCCGCCGGTGGCGGCCTGCGCCGACGCGGCCGTCGAGGGCGAGGTGGTCAGGTCGCGCGCACCCAGGATCGGAGTCTCGATGCGGTGCTCGAAACCGGTGATCCAGGCCGGGTTTTCGCGCAGTTCCCGGGCCTTGTCGGCCGACGCCAGCACGATCGCCGACGCGCCGTCGGTGATCGGGGCGATGTCGTGGCGACGCAGCGGATCGGCGAAATACGGCTGGGCTAGCAGGTCGCTGATGGATCCGGTCGGTGCCACCTTGTCCGTGCGGCCGCCGGCGGCGTAGGAGTCCAGCGCCACCTGGGCCATCTGCTCGGCCGTCCACTTGCCGGCATCCAGACCCAAGCGGGCCTGCAGGCCCGCCATCGACACGGCATCGGGCCACAGCGGTGCCACGGTGTACGGGTCGGTCTGCAGGGCCAGGACCCGGCGCAGCGTGCCGGCGCTGCCCTTGCCGAAGCCGTAGACCAGCGCGGTGTCGACCTCGCCGGTCAGGATCTTGATGTAGGCCTCGTACAGCGCCCAGGCTGCGTCCATTTCGACGTGCGACTCGTTGATCGGCGGAATGGCGCCGATCGAGTCGATGGCCGAGATGAACGAAAAGGCGCGGCCGGCAAGGTAATCCGACGAGCCGGAGCACCAGAAGCCGATGTCGGTCTGCTTGAGGCCCAACTCGGCGTACAGCTTTTGGAAACACGGCATCAGCATCTCGACGCCGTTGGTGGTGCCGTCGGTGCGGCGCACATGCGGGGCATGTGCGAACCCGACGACCGCTACGTCACTGGAAGTCACAGGTCTATCTCCTCTTCGCGCAAGCGCTCATCGGTAGTGGTCACCTTTACAAGTGGTGCTTGTACGAGTCGTAGTCGGCGTCGGGTTCGCCGGACGGTTTGAAGTGCGAGATGTTGTCGATGCCCAGGCCCCACTCCTCGCGGGGCTTCCACACCGCCTCGACCCGCATGCCCATCCGAACGTCGGCCGCGTCGATCTCGGTGACCAGGTGCAGGAACGGGATGTCGGCGCCGTCGAGCAGCACATAGGCGGCGACGTACGGCGGCTTGATGCGCTGGCCGGCAAACGGAATGTTGATGATGGCGAACGTCGTCACCGTGCCGCGGTCGACCAGCTCGACGAACTCGTCGAGTTCCAGGCCGGTCGCCGGGTCGGCCTCCTTCGGCGGGAACAACACGGGACCGGGCTTGCCGTCGCGGCCGACCTTGGTGCGGCCGCCGAGCAGCTTGCCCTCCTGCAGGCCGCGCAGGAAGGTGCTCTCGGGAAGTGAAGCGGTGTGCTGGATTTCGATGGCCGACGGCACGACCAGCATGGTCACCGGGTCACGGTCGTCGGCCGGCAACGGCTCGACAGCATCTTCGCCGGGCACGAAGTACGCGATGTCGGTGATGGCGCCGACGGGTTCGTCGACCCAGTGTGCACGGACGCGGTCACCGGCCTTCAGGGAACCTTCCGGGGCGTCGACGGCGTGCAGCAGCGGAGTGTCCGCGCCGTCGAGCTTGATCAGCGCCCAGGCGAACGGCTTCTGCAGGGGCTGGCCCTCCAGGGGCTCGGGCTGCCAGGTCCACGACACCACGGTGCCGACGCTGGAGACCGGAACCACCTCGGTCAGGGCCTCGTACGTGACAGGGTCATACTCGGCGGGAGGTACGTGTACCCGGCCGTCCGACCCGCGGGTGCCGACGATGCGTCGTCCGCGCAGCGCGGTGAAGAACTGACTCAGGACCGGACCTACTGAACGGGTGTAGTCGAATGACAGTTTCAGCGGAGCCGAAAGGGGCGGCTCATGGCCTGCCATCTGGGCTGGGCTGCTTTGGCTAACGCTCACGGCATCGAGTAGAACAGGTTCTAACAATCGTGGCAAGCACGTTCGGAAAGGCGGCCCCATGAAACTCGGTTTGCAGCTCGGATACTGGGGCGCCAAGCCGCCCACCGATCACGCGACGCTCGTCGCCGCGGCGGAAGAAGCGGGCTTCGACACCGTCTTCACCGCGGAGGCCTGGGGCTCGGATGCCTACACCCCGCTGGCCTGGTGGGGCCGCGAAACCACGCGGATGCGCCTGGGTACGTCGGTCATCCAGATGTCGGCCCGCACGCCCACGGCGTGCGCCATGGCAGCGCTGACGCTCGATCACCTCTCGGGTGGCCGGCACATCCTGGGTCTGGGCGTCTCGGGGCCGCAGGTCGTCGAGGGCTGGTACGGGCAGAAGTTCCCGAAGCCGCTGGCGCGCACCCGCGAGTACATCGACATCCTGCGCAAGGTCTGGGCCCGCGAAGCACCGGTCACCAGCGACGGCCCGCACTACCCCCTGCCGCTCTCGGGTGAGGGCACCACGGGGCTGGGCAAGCCGCTCAAGCCCATCACGCATCCGCTGCGTGCGGACATCCCGGTGATGCTGGGCGCCGAAGGCCCGAAGAACGTCGCGCTGGCCGCCGAGATCGCCGACGGGTGGTTGCCGATCTTCTACTCGCCCCGGATCTCCGGCATGTACAACGAATGGCTCGACGAGGGCTTCGCGCGCGCCGGCGCTCGCCGGACCCGCGAGACGTTCGAAATCTGTGCCACCGCACAGATCATCGTCACCGACGACCGGCCGATGGTCATGGAGATGATGAAGCCGCACCTGGCGCTCTACATGGGCGGCATGGGTTCGGAGGACACCAACTTCCACGCCGAGGTGTACCGCCGCATGGGCTACTCCGAGGTCGTCGACGATGTCACCAAGCTGTTCCGCAGCGACCGCAAGGACGAGGCGGCCAAGGTCATTCCGGACGAGTTGGTCGACGACTCCGCGATCGTCGGCAACCTGGACTACGTCAAGGAACAGATCAAGGCCTGGGAAGCCTCGGGCGTGACGATGATGGTCGTCGGGGCCAAGTCGGTCGAGCAGATCAACCAGCTGGCTGAATTGGTCTAGTTTCCCTCGCGAACAGACGTAAAACTGTCGTTTTGGGCTGTCGACGTGCAGTTTTGCGTCTGCTCGCAAAGTTGGCAGTAGACACTTATTGCAAAGTGTCTATAACGTGTTCTAGATTTGTGCTGTGACAGACGCCACCGAGTCCGCACCGTCGCAGCATGTCATTGCCGGCACCGTGCTGACCATGCCCGTGCGCGTCCGTAAGGCGACGCAGCACATGGCGATGTTCTCGGTGGACGCCGATGCCGCGCAACGCATGATCGACTACAGCGGCCTGCAGGTGTGCCGGTTTCGCCCGCGCCGGGCGGTGGCCGTGCTGATGCTGATGCACTACGTCGACAGCGACCTCGGCGAGTACTACGAGTACGGCACCAACATCATGGTGAACCCGCCCGGCTCGAACGCCTCGGGCCTGCGCGCCCTGCAGTCCGCCGGCGCCTTCATCCATCACCTGCCCGTCGACCAGGCCTTCACGCTGGAGGCCGGCCGATCGATCTGGGGCTATCCGAAGGTCATGGCGGACTTCGCCGTCCGTGACGGGAAGAACTTCGGCTTCGACGTCACCATCGACGGCCGGTTCGCCGTCGGGATGGACTTCCGGCCCGGCCTGCCGGTGCCCGCGCCTTCGAAACCCCAGGCGCCCCCGACCTATTCGCACCTCGACGGTGTCAGCCGCGAGACCGTCGGCGTGATGAGACCGTCCGGCGTGCGCTATCGGCCCGGGGGCGTGACGGTGCGCCTCGGTGACCACCCGTACGCCCGGGAATTGGCGGCCCTCGGATTGCCGAAACGCGCCATGCTCTCGGGTTCCGCTGACAACGTAGACATGACCTTCGCCGACGCTCAGGAGATCAAGTGACCAGTGTTATCACCCGCCCCGACGTTGACCTGGCCGACGGCCGGTTCTATGCCGACCGGGCAGCCGCGCACGAGGCGTACCGGTGGATGCGGGCCAACGAGCCGGTGTTCCGGGACCGCACCGGACAGGCCGCGGTGACGACCTACCAGTCCGTCCTCGACGCCGAGCGCAACGCCGAACTGTTCTCCAACGCCGGCGGCATCCGCCCCGACCAGCCGGGGATGCCGTACATGATCGACATGGACGATCCGGCACACCTGTTGCGGCGCAAGCTCGTCAACGCCGGCTTCACCCGCAAGCGCGTCATGGACAAGGTGCCGTCGATCGGGCGTCTGGTCGATGCGCTGATCGACAACGTCTGCGAGAAGGGCGAGGCCGACTTCGTCCGCGACCTGGCGGCCCCGCTGCCCATGGCCGTCATCGGCGACATGCTCGGAGTGGTGCCCGAAGAGCGCGAGATGCTGCTCGATTGGTCCGACGAGCTGGTGTCGGGGCTGTCGTCGCACCTGGACGAGTCGTCGATCCAGAAGCTGATGGAAACCTTTGCGGCATATACGGCTTTCACCATGGACGTCATCAAGGACCGGCGGGCCAACCCGACCGACGACCTGTTCTCGGTGTTCATCAACTCCGAGGTCGAAGGTCAGCGGCTGAGCGATGACGAGATCGTCATGGAGACTCTGCTGATCCTGATCGGCGGCGACGAGACCACGCGGCACACGCTGTCCGGCGGCACCGAGCAGCTGATGCGCAACCGCGACCAGTGGGACCGCCTCGTCGCGGATCCGTCGCTGATGCCCGGCGCGATCGAGGAGATGCTGCGCTGGACCTCGCCCATCAAGAACATGTGTCGCACGCTGACCGCGGACACCGTCTTCTACGGCACCGAGCTGAAGAAGGACGAGAAGGTCATGCTGATGTTCGAGTCGGCGAACTTCGACGGTGACCAGTTCGAGAACCCGGACGAATTCCACATCGACCGGAACCCCAACAGCCACTTGGCTTTCGGCTTCGGCACCCACTTCTGCATGGGCAACCAGCTGGCCCGGCTGGAGCTGCGCCTGATGACCGAGCGGCTGCTCCAGCGGCTGCCCGACCTGCGTCTGGCCGACGGCGCGGAAATCCCGCTGCGCGCCGCCAACTTCGTCAGCGGCCCCGAGGCCATGCCGGTGGTCTTCACCCCGACTGCGCGGGTGCTCTGAACTAGCCGCTCTCGGTGCTCGTCGCGGGCACCGAGAGCGAGATGACGGTGCCGGGTGCGCCCGTGACGGTGAATTCGCCGCCGGTGGCAAGCACTTTCGTGCAGATCGACGCGAACCCGATGTGCCCGTCCTCGACGCTCTGGGAGAGCCGGTCGGGCGGGATTCCGACGCCGTCGTCGGCGATGCACAGCTCGGCACGGTTTCCCTTGTGCGCCAGCGTGAATCGCAGATTGTCGGCGTGCGCGTGCTTGATCGCGTTGGTCGAGAACTCCCGGGCCGCGCTGTAGAGCAGATGGTCGGCGTCGGTGCGCAGGCTGTCGGGCCAGTCGTCGGCGTCCAGATGAACCGTGATGCTGGTCCGTGCGCCGATGCCGTCGGCCAGCGCGGTGATCGCGGCCTTGAGGCCGGAGCGGGCGAGCACCTCGGGATGCAGTTCGCGCACCACGTCGCGCAGCAGCCGGGAAGATTCCGCGAGCGCGAAGTCGACGCGGTCCATGCCCTCGACCGACCCGTCACGGACGTCCTCCATGTCGTGCCGCGCCACCAGGACGTACTGCAGCGCACCGTCGTGCAGGCGCTCCGAGAGGGATTGGCGTTCGCGCTTCTCCAGGCTGATCACCTCTTCGAGCAGGCGGGTCCGCTCCTGGGCCAGCCCGGCGATGGTCCTGGTCTTGGACTGCTGCACCCACGACAGCGCGACCGAACCGGCGGCCAGGCCGAACACGATGGCGGTCCGTAGCAGGATCGAGCCCCAGGGTTCGTCGCCGTTGGCCTCCCGGTCGATCCAGTTGACGACGAAGAACGTGGCGACGGTGGGAATCGCGATCATGGCACTGACGGCGGGATCGAGCTGAGCCGCCGCGATCAGCGGGATCAGGAACAGCCCGTGCTGCAGGACGTCGGACGTCCAGGTTTCCGGCGAACTCAGCCCGCTGTCCACTGAAATGATCGCCACCACAGTCAGATCCGCGCACAGCATGAGCAGTGCCACCACGCGCTGGGTGCGCCGGTCGGACTGGTCGGCCGAGCGCCGTCCCCACCAACCCCATGCCGCGACCATCGCGACGTAACAGGCGAAGACGCCCCAGTGCAGCGGCAGGTTGGCGTTCGGGGGCTCCAGCAACAGGCCGAACCCGACGAACACCACCAACAGCGCCCGCAGCGCGAACTGCAGCAGCAGACCACGCACCAGCGAGGTGTCGGTGGTTGGCATCCTGGTCCCCTCGGCGTTCGTGATTTGTGCACGATTTTCCGCGATGGCCGCGGAAAATCGTGCACAAATCACGCAAAAGATTCGACGATCGACTCTCGGGGGTCGCGCCAGGTGAGGTTCAGGTCGGACAAGGTCAGGCTGTCGTCGGTGGGTACGGCGGCCGTCAGCAGCAGGGCGGCTTCGTAGCTGAGCCCCTCCGCCAGCGGCAGCCAGCGCCCGGCGAAGTCCGACACCCGGCCGACGCCGCGAAACAGGCCGGGCGACAGGGGAATCCGCCGGATCGGCCGGCCGAGTGCCGACTGCAGCGCGTCGACCATCTGATCGAACGTCAGCAGGACGCCGCCGCAGACATAGCGCTTCGGGCCGCGGCCGGGCCGCATCAGCGCCGTGTGTACCCGCGCCACGTCACCGACATCGATCATCTGCATGCCGCCGCGCAGCCGCGGGGCGACGCGGTACCGCACGATCGGGTCCCAACCACGTTGTGTCACACCGACTGCCGTGTGGAACGCCGGGCCGACGACCGACGACGGGTACGTCACGACGACGGGCGCGCCCGCGGCCTGCAACCGCCGCGCCGCGTTGTCGGCATAGGCCTTGGTGCGGGCGTAGTCGCTGCGGCCGGGCGCCGGGGGAGTGTCGGGCCCGATGACGCCGTCGGTCGGCGGGAACAGCGAGCTGTAGGACGACACCGACACGATCGGGTCGAGCCCCAACTCGGCGGCCCGCGTCAGCAGGGCCTCGGTCGCGTAGGCGTTGATGTCCCACATCAGCTGTGTGCGGCGGCTGTCGGTGCCGACGACACCAGCGGCGTGCAGCGCGGCGTCGCAGCCGGTCAGCAGCTCGGAAACTGTTGCGGGATCACGAATGTCGCCGGTCAGGACCTCCAGCGGACCCAGCCGGCCCAGCGCGTCGAGTGCGACGTCGTCGCTGCCGCCGGGAACCACCAGCAGCCGGACCGTGTGCCCGGCCGCCAGCAGCGCGCGGACGGTGTGGGCACCGACGTAGCCGGTGCCGCCCGTCACTGCGATGTGCATCAGCGCATCTTGAACTGCGGCGCGCGCTTCTCCTTGAACGCCCGCGGGCCTTCTTTGGCGTCCTCGGACAGGAACACCGGAATGCCGTTGGCGGTGTCGGGCTTGAAGGCGTCCAGCTCGTGCATGCCCTCGGTCTCGCGGATGGTCTTCAGGATGGCCTGCACGGCCAGCGGACCGTTGTTGTTGATCACCTCGGCGATCTCGAGCGCCTTCTCCAGCGCGGTGCCGTCGGGCACCACGTAGCCGATCAGCCCGTAGTCCAGCGCCTGCTGCGCGGTGATGTGGCGGCCGATCAGCAGCATGTCGCACGCGATGGTGTACGGAATCTGGCGCACCAGCCGCACCGCCGAACCGCCCATCGGGTACAGGCTCCACTTGGCCTCGGAGATGCCGAACTTGGCGCTCTCGCCGGCGACGCGGATGTCGGTGCCCTGCAGAATCTCGGTGCCACCGGCGATGGCCGGGCCCTCGACCGCGGCGATCAGCGGCTTGGTCAGGCGGCGGCCCTTGAGCAGACCGTCGATGCGCGACGGGTCGTAGCTGCCGTCTTTGAACGAATCTCCCGGCGGCTTCTTGGCGGCGCCCTTGAGGTCCATACCCGCGCAGAAGTAGCCCCCGGCACCCGTCAGGATGCAGGTGCGGATCTCGGGATCACTGTCGACGCGGTCCCACGCCTCGACCATTATCGAGAGCATCTCGCCAGAAAGCGCGTTGCGGGCCTCGGGCCGGTTCAGGGTGACGATCAGCGTGTGTCCGCGCTGCTCAATGAGGGCGTCGGGGCCTTTTTCGGGTTCGCTCACGGGTACCAACTTCCGGTCTCGAGATCGTTAGACTTGTCACAAAATGTAACACGTTCTAGTTTATGTAACGTGGCTCTGAACATCGCAGATCTCGCCGAGCACGCCATCGATGCTGTGCCGGACCGCGTCGCACTCATCTGTGGCGACGAACAGCTGACCTATGCCCAGTTGGAGGAGAAGGCCAACCGCCTCGCTCACTACCTCCAGTCGCAGGGCGTGAAGAAAGACGACAAGGTTGGGCTGTACTGCCGCAACCGCATCGAGATCGTGATCGGCATGCTCGGCATCATCAAAGCCGGCGCTATCCTGGTCAACGTCAACTTCCGCTACGTCGAGGCGGAGCTGAAGTACCTGTTCGACAACTCGGACATGGTGGCGGTCATTCACGAGCGCCAGTACTCCGACCGGGTCGCCAACGTGCTGCCCGAACTGCCGCTGCTGAAGACCAAGCTGGTGGTCGAAGACGGCAGCGACCTGGACTACAAGCGCTACGGCGGCGTCGAGTTCTACTCCGCCATCGCCGACTGCTCGCCCGAGCGCGACTTCGGTCCGCGCAGCGAGGACGACATCTACCTGCTGTACACCGGCGGCACCACCGGATTCCCCAAGGGCGTCATGTGGCGCCACGAGGACATCTACCGAGTGCTGTTCGGCGGCACCGACTTCGCCACCGGTGAGCCCATCGCCGACGAATACGACCTGTCCAAGCAGGCCGCCGCCAACCCGCCGATGATCCGGCTCCCCATCCCGCCGATGATCCACGGCGCGACGCAGTCCGCCACCTGGATGGCGCTGTTCACCGGCCACACCGTGGTGCTGATGCCGGAGTTCGACGCCGACGCCGCGTGGCGAATGATCCACGAGCACAAGGTGAATCTGCTGTTCTTCACCGGTGACGCCATGGCCCGGCCGCTGCTGGACGCGCTGCTGGCGCACCAGGAGGCCGGCAACGAGTACGACCTGTCGTCACTGTTCCTGCTCGCGAGCACCGCCGCACTCTTCTCGACCAGCCTCAAGGAGAAGTTCCTGGAGCTGCTGCCGAACCGGATCATCACCGACTCGATCGGCTCGTCGGAGACCGGCTTCGGTGGGACCAGCATCGTGGCGAAGGGCCAGTCGCACACCGGCGGCCCGCGCGTCACCATCGACAAGAACACCAAGGTGCTCGACGAGGACGGCAACGAGGTGGTTCCGGGTTCGGGCGTGCGCGGCATCATCGCCAAGTGCGGCCACATCCCGGTCGGCTACTTCAAGGACGAGAAGAAGACCGCCGAAACCTTCAAGACCATCAACGGCGTTCGGTACGCGATCCCCGGTGACTTCGCCGAGGTCGAGGCCGACGGCAGCGTGACGATGCTGGGCCGCGGCTCGGTGTCGATCAACTCCGGCGGCGAGAAGATCTACCCCGAAGAGGTGGAGGCCGCACTCAAGGGCCACCCGGATGTGTTCGACGCCCTGGTCGTCGGCGTTCCGGACCCGCGCTTCGGTCAGCACGTCGCCGCCGTCGTGCAGCCGCGCGAGGGCACGAAGCCGGCGCTGGCCGACCTGGACGCGTTCGTCCGCAGCGAGATCGCCGGCTACAAGGTGCCGCGCAGCCTGTGGCTGGTCGACGAGGTCAAGCGGTCCCCGGCAGGCAAGCCCGACTACCGCTGGGCCAAGGAGCAGACCGAGGCGCGTCCCGCCGATGAGGTGCACGCGAAACACGCAGGCGCACAAGCCTAGTCAGGAACGAGAAATGAAAACCGAACTCTGCGAACGCTTCGGGATCGAATACCCGATCTTCGTCTTCACACCGTCGGAGAAGGTGGCCGCGGCCGTGACCCGCGCCGGCGGCATGGGTGTGCTGGGTTGCGTCCGGTTCAACGACGCCGACGATCTTGAGAACGTCCTGCAGTGGATGGACGCCAACACCGACGGCAAGCCGTACGGCGTCGACATCGTGATGCCCGCCAAGGTCCCCACCGAGGGCACCAGCGTCGACATCAACAAGCTGATCCCGCAGGGGCACAAGGACTTCGTCGCCAAGACCCTCGCCGAGCTCGGGGTGCCGCCGCTGCCGGCGGACGAGGAGAAGAACGAAGGCGTGCTCGGCTGGCTCCACTCGGTGGCGCGCAGCCACGTCGAGGTGGCGCTCAAGCACCCGATCAAGCTGATCGCCAACGCGCTCGGCTCGCCGCCCAAGGACGTCATCGACCAGGCACACGCCGCGGGCGTTCCGGTGGCCGCACTGGCCGGCTCGGCCAAGCACGCGGCGCGGCACGTGGAAAACGGCGTCGACATCGTCGTGGCCCAGGGGCACGAGGCCGGTGGCCACACCGGTGAGATCGGTTCCATGGTGCTGTGGCCGGAAATCGTTGACGCCCTTGGTGGTTCGGCCCCGGTGCTGGCCGCCGGCGGCATCGGCACCGGGCGCCAGCTGGCCGCCGCGCTGGCGCTGGGTGCCCAGGGTGTCTGGATGGGTTCGGCGTTCCTGACGTCGGCCGAATACGACCTCGGTGTGCGTCTGGAGTCGGGCGTTTCCGTTGTGCAGCAGGCGATGCTGAACGCGACCTCGGCGGACACCGTCCGCCGCAAGATCTACACCGGCAAGCCGGCCCGGCTGCTCAAGAGCCGCTGGACCGACGCCTGGGACGCCGAAGGTGCGCCCGATCCGCTGCCGATGCCGTTGCAGAACATCCTGGTCAGTGAGGCCCACCAGCGGATGAACGAGTCCGGTGATCCGACCGCCGTCGCCATGCCGGTCGGTCAGATCGTCGGCCGGATGAACGAGATCCGTCCGGTCGAGGTCATCATCGCCGAATTGGTCGCCGAGTTCGAGGCCGCCACCAAGCGCCTGGACGCCATCCGCGACAACTGATTTCGCGGCGCGGCAGGTGACGATCAGCGCTACGGCGTGATCTTCACCTGCTGCGCCACCACATCGGTGGCGGCCTGGATGATGGGCGTCTGATCTGCCGCGCCGTCCGCATTCAGTTGCAGGACATAGGTTGCCCCGTCCGACGGGAAGATCACCGTCTGCTGTGCGACGAACTTCGTCTTGCCGTCGGACACCCAGGTACCGGCGATCCGGTAGGCGGGGTAGTTGCGCACCTTGGTTTCGGTCCCGGGGCCCGACGGCGTGAAGCCCGGCAGGTTCTGAATCTCTCCGGGAGCGGTGGCCATCAGCGCCTTGGCATCGACATCACCCGTCAGCTTCGACAGCAGCGCGACCACGCTGGGCGCATAGTTCGCCGCGTCGACCGGTCCGGTGTAGATGATCGAGTCGTAGGCCCACGGCGGGTTGTCGTCGCCGGAGGCTCGCCAGCCGTCGGGCTTGGGTAGGTCGACCTTCGGCTCGCCCGGATCGGTGCGGTGCACCTGCTGTTCGGTGATCTTGTGGTCTTTGATGTAGCTGGCAATCGTCGGGTTGGGGCCGTCGGCGGCCTGCTTGTTGCCCGCGTCCGCCGCGGTCGGCGCGGCGCTTGTCGCGTTGTCGGACGACGCGCTCGCGTCTTTGCCGGAGTCGCAACCGGCCAGCACCACAGACAGTGCGGTCGCTGCCGCGACGAGGCCGGTGATCGCGGACGTTCTCATAGGGCCGAGACTAATCGACAACGCTCGCGGTGATCCTGTGAGCCGGGCGGGGACCAACTAGAAACCGGCTCTAGCGTGGGGATTAGCTGTGGCACTACTGTGAGCGCCGTGGCAAACGCACAGAAACCGCCGCCCGGCTGGCTCATCGACGGCATCGGCCGGGTCCGTGACGGACTGGGCCAGTTGCGCCGGTCCGTCGTCCCGGCGAACGTCGCACTCTTCGAGCTGGGCCAGGGTGCCTGGCTGACCCAGGCCATGTACGTCGGCGCCAAGCTGGGCATCTTCGACGCCCTGGCCGCCGGCCCCGCGTCGGCGGACGACATCGCCCGCCGGGTGGGTTCGCACCCCGAGGCCACCGCCCGGCTCATGCGGGCGTTGGCCGCGAATTCGCTGCTCAAGCGGGAGCGCGATGGCCGGTTCGCGCTGAGCCGGCTGGGACAGGCCCTGCGGTCCGATGCGCCGGGCTCGCTGGCACCGATGCTGCTGTTCATCGGCCACCCCAAGCACTGGGAACACTGGGGTCAGTTGCTGTACTCGGTGCAGACCGGTAAGACGTCCGCGGAGATGCTCCGGGGCATGCCGATCTTCGAATACCTGGAGAACGATCGCGACCTCGCCGACGTGTTCAACAACGCCATGACCGCGGTGTCGGCCATGGCGATCGAAACCCTCATGCCCGCATACGATTTCAGTCGTTTCAAGAACATCGTCGACGTCGGCGGCGGCCACGGCGCGCTGCTGAGTGCGGTGCTGCAGCAGGCCACCGACGCTCAGGGCGTGCTGTTCGACCTGCCGTCGGTCGTCGCGGGCGCGGGCCCGGTGCTCAAGGCGGCCGGCGTGTCGGACCGCGTGACCGTCACGGGTGGCTCGTTCTTCGATGCCGTGCCCGAAGGCGGGGACGCGTATCTGCTGAAGACGATCATCCACGACTGGGATGAGGACAGCGCACTGGTGATCCTGCGGAACGTCCGCAAGGCGATCGACCCCGATGGCACCCTGGCCCTCGTCGAACTGGTGCTGCCGGAAGGCACGCCCAGCCATCCCGGCATGCTGCTCGACCTGGAGATGCTGGTCGCCGCCGGCGGCCGGGAGCGGACCGGTTCGGAATACGCGGACCTGTTGGCACGCGCCGGCTTTCGGCAGACCCGGGTGGTCCAGACGGCGGGCCCGATGTCACTCGTCGAGGCCGTCCCGGTCCACGACTAGCGGGCGATCGCGAAAACCGGGTCGGCACAGTCGGTACCCTCGGCCGACAGTTGCCGCTTGATGACCTTGAACGTCTCGGTCCGCGGCAGCGTCGTGGCGACGCGGACGAACCGGGGCCACTGCTTGGGGCCCAGATCCTCCTGTGCGGCAAGGAAGGCGCTGAAGTCGTCCGCGGAGAACTCCGCGTGGTCGAGGAGGACGAGTGCCGACATCACCTGGTCGCCGACGGCGGGATCGGGTATCGGGTAGACGGCTGCCTCGACCACGTCAGGGTGCCGCAGCAGCACCTGCTCGATGGGTGCGGTGCCTAGGTTCTCGCCGTCGACCCGCATCCAATCGCCAAGGCGCCCAGCGAAATAGATGAACCCTGCCGCGTCCCGGTAGGCCAGGTCGCCGGTGTGGTAGACGCCGCCGACCATGCGTTCGGCCTCGGCCGCGTCGTTGTTGTAGTAGCCGCGGAACCAGCCCCGGCCGGTCGGGTTCACGATTTCGCCGACGACGCCCGGCGGGCACGGCAGGCTGGTCTCCACGTCGACGATGGCCACCTCGTCGGTCAGCGGTCCCAGCGCGCCGGCCGGGGTGTCCGGGGTGCGGGCGATCGCGACACCACCCTCGGTGGAGCCGAAACCGTCGACGACGATGACACCGAAGCGCTGTGCGAACCGGTTCAGGTCGCGTGGGGCACCCTCGTTGCCGTACATGAACTTCAGCGGATTGTCGGCGTCGTCCGGCTGGGCCGGGGTGGCCAGGATGTACGACAGCGGCTTGCCGACGTAGTTGGCGTAGGTGGCGCCGTAGCGCCGCACATCCGTCAGGAATCCGGAGGCAGAGAACTTGCGGCGCAACGCAATCGACCCCTGCGCGGCGAGCGCCACGGCCCAGCCGGCCATGACGGCGTTGGAGTGGAACAGCGGCATGGCCAGGTAGAACGTGTCGTCGCGCCCGAGGCCGAAGCGGTCGGCCAGCATCTGGCCCGGGAACGCCACCTTGTCGTGGGTGACCCGGACGGCCTTCGGGTCACCGCTGGTGCCCGAGGTGAAGATCAGCATGAACAGGTCGTCGGGATCGACGTCGGCGAAGTGCACCGGGGTGCCGGCGAATCCGGCGAGTTCGGTTGCCCACGAAGCGGATTCGACGTCGATGACGTCGATGCCCGCGGCCTCCAGACCGGCCGGGACCAGGTCGGGATTGTCGGCGAGCACCAACTGGCAGTCGGAGCGCTCGGCGTCGCCGACCAGCGCCGCGCCGCGGCGGGTCGGGTTGAGGCCGACCGGAACCAGCCCCGCCAGCGCGGCGGCCACCAGCAGCGACGAGAAGAACGTCGTATTGCTCAGCAGCACACCGATGTGCGGCGGTTTGGCCGGGTCCAGCCGCGCCTTCAGCGCCGCGGCCAACTGCGCGCCCGCGACGATGTGGTCGGCCCAGCTGGTGAAACCGGCTGGGCCGCCATCATTTTCTTGTGAGGAGTCGTCCGGCGCCGTTGTGCAGTCGTACAACCCGCGGTCGGTGACGTCGAGGAGCGGGCGCAGCAGATCGCTGACGGTGGGCCGGGAGGACATCGGTCGAATCTAGACGGGCGTCTCGGCGAGTTCGCGCCCGATCTGCAGCAGCTGCCCGGTGGCCCCGCCGACCGCGAACTCGGTCTGCTTGGCGGCCAGGAAGTAGCGGTGCACCGGGTGATCCATGTCGATGCCGACACCACCGTGCACGTGCACCGCGGTGTGCGCCACCCGGTGCCCGGCCTCGGCGGCCCAGAACGCCGCGGTGTTCACGTCCACCTCGGCTGGCAGCCCCTCGGCCACGCGCCAGGAAGCCTGGGTCAGCGTCAGGCGCAGCGCCTTGACGTCGATGTAGCCGTCGGCCAACCGGGACGACACGGCCTGGAAGCTGCCGATGGGGCGGTCGAACTGCTCGCGCTCGCGGGCGTACAACGCGGTGAGCTCCAGCGCGCGCTCCACCACGCCGAGCTGGAATGCGGTGCGGCCCAGGGCACCCCGCAGCTGCAGCCAGGCGAGCACCTCGGCGCCGCCGACGATGCGGTCAGCGGCGACGGTCACGCCCTGCAGATCCAGGTGCGCGACGCTGCCGTGTCCGGTGGTGTCGAGCGAGGTGACGGTGACGCCCGCGTCGGCTGCCGCGACCAGGAAAACCTTGACGCCGGAATCGCTTTCGGCCGGCACCAGGAGGGCATCGGCGACCGGGCCGTAGGCGACCTGGGTGCGGGTGCCGGTGAGCTTGTAGCCGGTCTCATCGCTGCCGGTGGCCTGCACCGGGCCCTGGCCCATCTCGCCGTCGAGCGCCGGCACGACGATCTTGCTGCCGGCGACCGCCGGGGCGGCCCACTCGGATTGCAGCTCGGCCGAACCGAATTCGGCGATGGCACCGGCGGCCAGGATGGTCGACTCGAGGTACGGCACCGCCGCGAGCTGACGGCCCAGTGCCACGAGCACGGCGGACTGCTCCAGCGGACCGAAACCACCGCCGCCCACCGACTCCGGTGCGGTGGTCGACAGGATGTCGGAATCGATCAGCTTGTCCCACAGTTCACGGTCGAACCGTTCGTCGAGCTTGTCCAGCTCCTTCTGCCGTTCCGGGGTCACCACCGATTCGGTGATGGACCGGACCAGGCCGCCGAGGTCCTCAGATGCTTCGGTTGTCTTGAAATCCATGTCAGTCCTTACCGGTTCACTCGGGGCAGGCCAAGAGCCACCATGCCGATGATGTCGCGCTGAATCTCGTTGGTGCCGCCGCCGAAGGTCAGGATCAGGCAGGACCGGTGCCAGCGCTCGATCCGGCCACGCAGCAGCGCACCCGGGGTGTCGCGGCGCAGGGTCGCCGAGGTGCCGAGCACCTCCATCAGCAGCCGGTAGGCCTCGGTGGCCAGCTCGGTGCCGTAGACCTTGGCCGCCGATGCGTCGGCGGGGGAGGGCGCGGAGTCGGTGGCCGAGGCCAGCTCCCAGTTGATCAGCTTCAGCACTTCGGCCTTGGCATGCACCCGGGCCAGGTTCAGCTGCACCCACTCGGAGTCGATGAGGCGCTTGCCGTGGTGGTCCTTGGTGTTCTGGGCCCATTCCCGAACCCCGTCCAGTGCGACGAAGATCGGCTGCGCCGACACCAGGGCCACGCGCTCGTGGTTGAGCTGGTTGGTGACCAGCTTCCAGCCGCCGTGCTCTTCGCCGACCAGGCTGGAGGTCGGGACCCGGACGTCCTGGTAGTAGGTGGCACTGGTGTCCACACCGGACATGGTGTGCACCGGCGTCCAGGAGAAGCCCTCGGCGGTGGTCGGCACGATCAGCATCGAGATGCCGCGGTGCTTCTTGGCCTCGGGGTTGGTGCGGGCCGCCAGCCAGACGTAGTCGGCGTAGGCGATCAGCGACGTCCACATCTTCTGGCCGTTGATGACGTAATCGTCACCGTCGCGGACCGCGGTGGTGCGCAGCGACGCCAGGTCGGTGCCGGCGCCGGGCTCGGAGTAGCCGATGGAGAAGTGCAGCTGGCCCGCGGCGATCTTGGGCAGGAAGAACTTCTTCTGCTCCTCGGTGCCGAAGTGCATGATCGTCGGTGCCACGGAGTTGATGGTCAGGAACGGCACCGGGACGTTGGCGATGGCGGCCTCGTCGTTGAAGATCAGGCCGTCCATCGGCGGGCGGGCCTGGCCCCCGTACTCCTTGGGCCAGCTCAGCGTCAGCCAGCCGTCCTTGCCCATCTGCTCGACGGTCTCGCGGTAGACGTTGCCGCGTCCCATCTCGCCGTCGTTGGACGCCAGCGCCTCGGCGCGCTCCGGGGTCATGAGCTTGGTGAAGTACGAGCGCAGTTCGCGCCGCAGCTCCTCCTGCTCGGGCGTGTAGCCGATCCGCATCGAACTCATCCTTTATCAGTTGAATTGGGGTAGGTCTCTGGTCCGTTTGTCACGTTGCTGGGGCCGCTTTCATCGACCCGTGCCTATTCAAACTTGTAACACGTTCTAGTCTTGGGGTCCAGAGCGTGCCACACTGGCATCGCCATGGCGGGGTCGTTATGTTGGCCTCACCGTCGAAATCCGGGCTCTCAGGAGGGTGTCATGCGGGTTGAAGTTGATCACGATCGCTGTGAAGGAAACGCGGTTTGCGTGGGAATTGCGCCGGACCTTTTCGATCTCGACGACAACGACTATGCAGTAGTCAAGGCCGATCCGGTGCCTGCCGACCAGGTAGAACTGGCCGAGCAGTCCATCGCGGAATGCCCCCGCGCCGCCCTTCTCCGCAAAGACTAGAGGTATTCATAAATTGACTAGCGAACTGGACTCCACCGACCTCTCCGGCAAGGTGGCCGTGGTCACCGGTGCCGCCGCGGGACTGGGCCGCGCCGAGGCCATCGGCCTGGCGCAGGCCGGCGCCACCGTCGTGGTGAACGACATGGCCGGCGCACTGGACAAGTCGGACGTGCTCGCCGAGATCGAGGCCGCCGGCTCCAAAGGCATTGCGGTGGCCGGGGATATCAGCGCCCGCAGCACCGCCGACGAACTGGTCGCCACCGCGGACAGCCTGGGCGGGCTGAACATCGTCGTGAACAACGCCGGCATCACCCGCGACAAGATGCTGTTCAACATGACCGACGAGGACTGGGACGCGGTCATCGCGGTCCACCTCCGCGGCCACTTCCTGCTGACCCGCAACGCCGCGACCTACTGGCGCGCCAAGGCCAAGGAGTCGGCCGACGGCAAGGTGTACGGCCGGATCGTCAACACGTCGTCCGAGGCCGGCCTCGCCGGTCCGGTGGGGCAGGCGAACTACGGCGCCGCCAAGGCCGGCATCACGGCGCTGACCCTGACCGCGGCCCGCGGTCTGGAGCGCTACGGCGTCCGCGCCAATGCGATCGCACCGCGGGCGCGCACCGCGATGACGGCAGATGTGTTCGGTGCGGCTCCTGGTGAAGGAGAGGTCGACCCGCTGTCGCCGGAACACGTTGTGAAATTGGTGCGTTTCCTTTCCTCGCCCGCGTCGGAAAACGTGAATGGCCAGCTCTTCATCGTTTATGGTCCGACTGTGACCCTGGTAGCAGCCCCGACCGTGGAGAGCCACTTCACAGCGTCGTCCGCTGAGTGGGACATGACACAACTGAGTGCCACGTTGCGCGGATATTTTGCTGACCGCGATCCGGAGCGGAATTTCTCGGCGACTGCCCTGATGGAGTCGAGGGACTGAACGTCCCGGATCGAGTGCTGACGCGGCGTCGAAAGCGCCGCGTCGGCACGAGAACTTGTTACAGTGGCGGCAACGTCAAAATATATCCTGAGCTGCGATTATATGTCGTTTCCCAGTGATTTTGCTGTTCTTTTGCCACTGCGAACATGTTCTAGCTACTATGAGCCGGCTCACAAGAGCCATGCATTACAACGTGGTGATCAGGCCGCTGTGGAAGAGGGAAACCCCACTCTTCGCCGTGACTGCTCAGCCCGCACCGAGAATGGAGTCGAAGGTTGATCGAACAGCTTGCGGCTCCGGCCCGGGCCGTCGGCGGGTTCTTCGAAATGGCCCTCGACACATTCACAAAGATGTGGCGTCGCCCTTTTCAATTCCGGGAGTTCTTCGAACAAACCTGGATGATCGCCCGCGTATCGCTCGTGCCGACCCTGCTCGTCGCCATTCCGTTCACCGTGCTGGTCGCCTTCACGCTGAACATCCTGCTGCGTGAGATCGGCGCCGCCGACCTCTCCGGCGCCGGTACCGCATTCGGCACGGTCACCCAGCTGGGCCCCGTCGTCACGGTGCTGGTGGTCGCCGGCGCCGGCGCCACCGCAATCTGCGCCGACCTTGGTGCCCGCACCATCCGCGAAGAGATCGACGCGATGCGCGTGCTCGGCATCGACCCGATCCAGCGGCTGGTCGTGCCCCGCGTTCTCGCGTCGACCTTTGTCGCGGTGCTGCTGAACAACCTGGTGTGCGCCATCGGCATCTCGGGCGGCTACGTCTTCTCCGTCTTCCTGCAGGGCGTCAACCCGGGTTCGTTCATCAACGGCCTGACGGTGCTGACCGGCCTGGGCGAGCTGATGCTCGCCGAGATCAAGGCCGTGCTGTTCGGCCTGCTGGCCGGCATGGTCGGCTGCTACCGCGGCCTCACCGTCAAGGGTGGCCCCAAGGGCGTTGGCATCGCGGTGAACGAGACCGTGGTCTACGCCTTCATCTGTCTGTTCGTCATCAACGTGATCATGACCGCCATCGGCGTCCGAGTACTGGTGAGGTGATTCGGCCATGAGTTACGACGCAACCCTCCGTTTCAAACGATTGTTCCGGGCTGTGCCCGGCGTCTTCGACGGCATCGGTGAGCAGGCGCTGTTCTACGGGGAATCCTTCCGCTACATCCCCAACGCGCTGACGCGCTACCGCCGCGAGACCATCCGGCTCATCGCCGAGATGACCATGGGCACCGGCGCGCTGGTGATGATCGGCGGCACCGTCGGCGTCGCGGCGTTCATGACGCTGGCCTCCGGTGGCGTCATCGCCGTCCAGGGCTACTCCTCGCTGGGCAACATCGGTATCGAGGCGCTGACAGGCTTCCTGTCCGCGTTCCTCAACGTCCGCATCGTCGCGCCGATCATCGCCGGTATCGCGCTGGCCGCCACCATCGGCGCCGGCTGTACCGCGCAGCTGGGCGCCATGCGCGTGGCCGAGGAGATCGACGCCGTCGAATCGATGGCCGTGCACTCGGTGTCCTACCTGGTGTCCACGCGCATCATCGCGGGTCTGATCGCCGTCATCCCGCTGTACGCGCTGGCCGTCCTGGCGTCATTCTTCGCGGCCCGGGCCACCACGGTGTACATCAACGGCCAGTCGGCCGGTCTGTACGACCACTACTTCAGCACCTTCATGGTGCCCACCGACCTGTTGTGGTCATTCCTGCAGGCCATCGTCATGTCCGTCGCGGTCATGTTGGTGCACACCTACTACGGCTACAACGCCAGCGGCGGACCCGTCGGCGTGGGTATCGCGGTCGGTCAGGCCGTGCGGACCTCGCTGATCGTGGTCGTCACCATCGTCCTGCTCATCTCCCTGGCCGTGTACGGCGCGTCCGGCAACTTCAACCTCTCCGGATAGGGGGCGTAGACGATGTCCTCCGGTGGTCCCAAACGCAGCCATGTGAGGCTCGCGGCAGCGGTGCTGATCAGCATCATGCTGGCCGCCGTGGTGTTCACCTATTTGTCGTACACCGCGGCCTTCACCCCCACCGACACCGTCTCGGTCATGGCGCCCCGCGCCGGTCTGGTCATGGATCCCGACGCCAAGGTCAAGTACCGCGGCATCCAGGTCGGCAAGGTCGAGACGATCGAGTACGCCGGCGACCAGGCGAAGCTGAATTTGGCGGTCCTGAGCGATCAGATGCGCTACATCCCGTCGAACGCCCGGGTCCGGCTCGGCAGCACGACGGTGTTCGGCGCCAAGTCGGTCGAGTTCCTCCCGCCAGAGCATCCGTCGAAGGAATCGATGCGTCCCGGCGCGCAGGTGCAGGCCAAGGATGTCCAGCTGGAGATGAACACCGTCTTCCAGACCCTGACCGACCTGCTCGACAAGATCGACCCCGTCAACCTGAACGCCACGGTGACCGCGCTCGGTGAAGGCCTGCGGGGCCACGGCGACGACGCCGGTGCCGCGGCGGCCGGGCTGAGCAAGTACCTGGAGTACTTCAACCCCAAGCTGCCGACCCTGCAGCAGGACTTCAAGGACACCGCGACTGTCGCCGGTATCTACGGTGACGCCGCGCCCGACCTGGCCAAGATTTTGGACAACGCGCCGACCGTCAGCAAGACGCTGACCGACGAGCAGAACGACCTGAACGCGGCGCTGCTGGCATCCACCGGGTTCGCCAACAATGCCTACGCGACCATCTCGCCGGCCGCCGACGACTACATCGCCGCCATCCAGCGGCTGCGGGCCCCGCTCAAGGTCCTGGGTGACTACTCACCGGAATTTCCCTGCCTCATCCAGGGCTTGTCGAAGGCCGTGGACCGCTACGGCCCCGTGTTCGGTGGCGTCAAGCCGGGCCTGTTCGTCTCTTCGAACTTCTTCCCCGGCGCGCCCAACTACACCTACCCCGAGAGCTTGCCGATGGTGAACGCCTCCGGTGGCCCGAACTGTCGTGGCCTTCCGGACGTCCCGTCCAAGCAGTTCGGCGGTTCGTGGTACCACACGCCGTTCCTGGTGACCGACAACGCCTACATCCCGTTCCAGCCGAACACCGAGTTGCAGTTCGACGCGCCCTCGACGCTGCAGTTCCTGTTCTCCGGTGCCTACGCAGAGAGGGACCGCTTCTGATGTCCGCGAGTGAGTGGGGCCGCCCATGAGACACAGGCGCGAAATGATCAACGTCACGGTGTTCACCGTCGTGATGTTGCTGGTCGCCGCCGGTCTGGTCGTCGTGTTCGGCCAGTTCCGGTTCGCCTCGTCGAACACCTATCACGCCAACTTCACCGACGCGTCCCGGCTCAAGGCCGGTGAGGACGTCCGCATCGCGGGCGTGCAGGTTGGTTCGGTCAAGAGCGTCAAGCTCAAGAACGACAACACCGTCGACGTCAAGTTCACGCTGAACGACCGCTATCAGCTGTACAGCTCGAGTCGCGCCGTCATCCGCTACCAGAACCTGGTCGGCGATCGGTACATGGAGGTCACCTCCGGTCCCGGCGAGCTGCGCAAGCTGCCGGCCGGCGGCACCGTCGTCCTCGCCAACACCCAGCCGGCGCTCGACCTCGACGCCCTGCTCGGTGGTCTGCGCCCGGTCGTCAAGGGCCTGGATGGCAAGAAGGTCAACGAAATCACCGCCGCCATGATCGAGGCCCTGCAGGGGCAGGGGGGCGCGCTCTCGGACCTGTTGTCCAACACCGGTTCGTTCAGCCAGACCCTGGCCGACCGTGACCAGCTGATCGGCGACACGATCACCAACCTCAACACGGTGCTCGCCACGGTCGACTCCAAGGGGTCGCAGTTCAACACCAGCATCGACCAGCTCCAGCAGCTGATCACCGGCCTGGCAGAGGGACGCGACCCGATCGCCGGTGCCATCGGCCCGCTGGCCTCGGCCGAGAACGACCTGACCGAGATGCTGCAGAAGTCACGGCGCCCGGTGCAGGGCGTCATCGAGAACGCCCGCCCGTTCGCGCAGCGCATGTATGAGCGCCGTGCTGAAGTGAACCCCGTCATCGAGAACCTCGCCGAGAACTACCTGCGGCTCAACGCCCTGGGCGCGTACGGCGCGTTCTTCAACATCTACTACTGCTCGGTCAAGATCAAGATGAGCGGCCCGGCGGGCAGCGACCTGATCGTGCCGTTCGGTGGTCCGGCGGATCCGTCGAAGGGCAGGTGCTCCGAAAATGGCTAAGCCGGAAAAGGATCCGGTCCGCACCGGCATACTCGGCGTCTTCATCGTGACGTGCCTCGTACTGATCTCGTTCGGGTACACCGGACTGCCGTTCTATCCGCAGGGCAAGAACTACTCGGCGTTCTTCAGTGATGCCGGTGGCATCACGCCGGGCAGCGACGTCCGGGTCTCGGGCATCAAGGTCGGCAAGGTGGGCACCGTGGAGCTCGCCGGTACGGCCGCGAAGGTGAACTTCACCGTCGACCGCCAGATCCGGGTCGGCGACCAGTCGCTGGTGTCGATCAAGACCGACACGGTGCTGGGTCAGAAGTCTCTCTGGGTGACCCCGAAGGGTACGAAAGAATCGACGGTTATCCCGTTGGGCCGCACCACGACTCCGTACACGATCAACACCGCACTGCAGGATCTCGGGCAGAACACCAGTGAGCTGGACAAGCCGCAGATGGAGCAGGCGCTCAAGGTGCTGACCGACACGTTGCACGACGCGACGCCGCAACTTCGTGGCGCGCTCGACGGGGTGGCTTCCCTGTCGCGGAGCCTCAACAAGCGCGACCAGGCGCTCGAACAACTTCTGGGCCACGCCAAGAAGGTGTCGGACACGTTGGCGCAGCGCGCCGACCAGGTGAACAAGCTGGTGATCGACGGCAATCAGCTGTTCGCCGCACTGGATGAACGGCGCCAGTCCCTGAGCACGCTGATCTCCGGTATCCGTGGTGTCTCGCAACAGCTTTCCGGGTTCGTCGCCGACAACAAGCGGGAGTTCGGTCCGGCCCTCAAGCAGCTGAACCTGGTGCTGGACGAACTGCTGAAGCGCAAGGAGCACATCAGCGAGGCGCTCAAGCGGTTGCCGGGTTACGCCACCGCGCTGGGTGAGGTGGTCGGTAACGGCCCGGGCTTCAACATCAACCTGTACGGTCTGCCGCCGGCGACGATGTCGGAAGTGTTGCTCGACACGTACTTCCAGCCGGGCAAGCTGCCTGCCAGCCTCGGCGACATGCTGAAGGGCTACATCTCTGAACGGATCGTCGTGAGGCCGAAGTCGCCATGATGAAGAACATGAAGTCGCGGGGCGCGATCCTTGCGGTCGTAGCCGTGGTGGTGGCGCTGGTCGCCGGCGCCTACCTGCTGTGGCCGTCGCGTGGCGGCCACAAGGTCGTGGCCTACTTCACCAATGCCGTCGGCCTGTACGCCGGCGACGAGGTGCGGGTGGTCGGGGTACCGGTCGGCACCATCGATTCGGTTGAGCCGCAACCCAATTCGGTCAAGGTCTCCATGACTGTGCAGGACGGCGTGAAGATCCCGGCCGATGCCCGGGCGATCATCATCTCGCCGAACCTGGTGGCCGCCCGGTTCGTGCAGTTCACCCCGGCCTACAACGGTGGTGCGGCGCTGGCGGGCGGCGCCGAGGTGCCGCTGAGCCGGACCGGTGTTCCGGTCGAGTGGGACGACGTCAAGAAGCAGCTGACCCAGCTCAGCGCGCAGCTCGGTCCGCAGGACGGGGCGCCGCAGGGCCCGCTCGGTGCGTTCATCAACCAGGCCGCGGACACCCTCGACGGCAAGGGGGACTCGTTCCGTAGCGCGTTGCGCGAACTGTCGCAAACCGCCGGCCGCCTTGGTGATTCACGCGGCGACCTGTTCGGCACCATCAAGAACCTGCAGATTCTGGTGAACGCGCTGTCGAACAGCAACGAGCAGATCGTGCAGTTCACCGATCACGTCGCATCGGTCTCGCAGGTGCTGGCGGAGAGCTCGGCCGGTCTGGACCAGACCCTCGGTGCCCTCAACCAGGCGCTCGGTGACGTCAAGGGCCTGCTGAAGGACAACAACAAGGCCCTGATCGACCAGGTCGGCAAGCTGGCCGAGTTCACCCAGGTGCTGACCGACAACAGCGACAACATCGAGCAGGTTCTGCACGTGACGCCGAACGGTCTGGCCAACTTCTACAACATCTACAACCCGGCGCAGGGCTCCCTGGACGGTCTGCTGTCACTGCCGAACTTCTCCAACCCGGTGCAGTTCCTGTGCGGCGGTACCTTCGACGTCGGCGCCACCCCGGACAACTACAAGCGCTCGGAGATCTGCCGTCAGCGCATGGCCCCCGTGCTGCGTCGGATCGCGATGAACTACCCGCCCGTGCTGTTCCACCCGATCAACAGCATCACGGCGTACAAGGGTCAGGTCATCTACGACACCCCGCAGACCAAGGCCAAGGCGCAGACCCCGGTGCCGTACCTGCAGTGGAATCCCGCACCTGGCGTGGTGCCGCCGAAGGTTCAGCCGGACGGGACGCTCAGCGACCTGATCCTGCCGCCGCCGGCGATTCCGGGCCAGATTTCGCCGGCCGACGCCGCCGATGGGACCGGGCTCGACGCCGCTGAACGGTTCCGGCCCGCTGCCCGGACCCGCCCCGGCGCCCGCAGCGCCCGTGGGTGCGCCGCTGCCCGCCGAAGCTGGAGGGAACTGATGAAGACGGTGGTGAAAGCACGCACCACGCGCAGGGCGACCAGGGTCCTCGCACTCGGATCGAGTGCCGTGGTGCTCGCCGGTTGCCAGTTCGGTGGCCTGAACTCGCTGGACATGCCGGGTACGCAGGGCCACGGCGCCGGTTCGTACACCATCACCGTGCAGCTGCCCGACGTCGCGACGTTGCCGCAGAACTCGCCGGTGATGGTCCACGACGTCACCGTCGGCAGCGTGTCAGGAGTCGACGCCGTGCAGCGCCCCGACGGCACGTTCTACGCCGCGGTGAAGCTGTCCCTCAACGGTGACGTCAAGCTGCCGGCGAACGCCAGGGCGAAGGTCGCCCAGACCTCGCTGCTGGGTTCGCAGCACGTGCAGCTGTCCGACCCCGTCGACGAGGCTCCGCAGGGCCGGCTCAAGCCGGGCGCGGAGATTCCGCTTTCGCACACCGGCCGCTACCCGACCACCGAAGAGGTGCTGTCGTCGCTGGGGCTGGTGGTGAACAAGGGCAATCTCGGTGCGCTGCAGGACATCACCGACGAGGCCTACGCCGCGGTCGCCGGGCGGGCCGGGCAGTTCGTGGACTTCATCCCGCGGTTGGCCGAGCTCACCCAGTCCCTGGACAAGCAGACCACCGACATCATCGGGGCCATGGACGGGCTGAACCGCTTCGCCTCGATCCTGGCCAAGAGCAAGGACAGCCTTGGCCGCACGCTGGACACGCTGCCGGGTGCGATCAAGGTCCTCAACGACAACCGCAAGAACATCGTGGATGCGTTCACCGCACTGCGGAAGCTCGCGGTGGTCGGCGCGAAGGTGATGACCGCGACGAAGGATGACTTCGCGGCGGACTTCAAGGACATCTTCCCGGTGATCAAGGCGTTCAACGACAACGCCGACGAGTTCATCCACGACCTGGACCTGTTGCCGACGTTCCCGTTCTCCAGCAAGTACTTCCGCAACGCGGTGCGTGGCGACTACCTGAACGTGTACGTGACGTTCGACCTGACGCTGCGTCGTCTCGGTGAGACGGTGTTCACCACATCGGGGGCCTTCGACCCGAACATGCGGCACCTGGACGAGATCGTCAACCCGCCGGACTTCCTGTTGGGTGCGCTGGCGAACCTGTCCGGACAGGCCGCCGATCCGTTCCAGATTCCAGCAGGCACAGCGACGCAACACGGAGGGGTGAAGCCGTAATGTTGTTGACCCGTCTTGCGCGTTTCCAGCTGGCGATCTTCGGTGTCGTCACCGTCATCTGCCTCGCGCTGATCACGACGTCGTACCTGCACCTGCCGGCCGCTGTCGGTCTCGGTGTCTACAACGTGGACGCCAAGTTCGTCGTCGGTGGCGGCATCTACCAGAACGCCAACGTCACCTACCGCGGCGTGACGGTCGGCCGCGTGACGAACGTCGGCCTGACCGACAACGGCGTGACGGCCCGGATGCGGCTCAACACCGACACCCCGGTGCCGGACAACGTCACCGCCACGGTCAAGAGCGTGTCCGCGATCGGTGAGCAGTACATCGACCTGGTGCCGCCCGCCGGCGCCTCGAAGAACATGCTCAAGGGCGGCGCCACCATCGGCGTCGACCGGACCGCGGTCGGTCAGGACATCGTCGACCTGCTCAACCAGGCCCAGAGTCTGGTGAGCAGCATCAGCAACACCCGCCTGCAGGACCTGTTGCGCGAGTCGTTCAAGGCGTTCAACGGATCGGGTCCGGAACTGTCGCGGATGATCCAGTCGTCGCGACTGCTGGTGGACGAGGCCAACGCCAATACCAACGAGATCAACAAGCTGCTCGATCAGGCCGGCCCGCTGCTGAAGGCGCAGATCCGCGCCGGTGCTGATCTCAAGACCATGGCCAGCAGCCTCGCGACGCTGACCGGTGAAGCCGCCCAGGCCGATCCGCAGATTCGGTCGGTGCTCAAGACCGTCCCGGGCGCCGTCGACACCGTCAACGAGACGTTCGACGGCATCCGCCCGACGTTCCCGGTGCTGGCGGCCAACCTCGCCAACTTCGGCCGCATCGGCGTGATCTATCACAAGTCGATCGAGCAGGCCCTGGTGATCTTCCCGGCGCTCATCGCGGCGCTGCTGACCGACGCCGGCCAGTTGCCCATCGACGAAGGCGGCAAGCTGGACTTCAAGATCAGCCTGGGCCAGCCGCCGTGCATGACGGGTTTCATCCCGGCGCCGGAGAACCGCACACCGGCCGACACCACCGTGCGCGACCTGCCGAAGGACCTCTACTGCAAGACCGCGCAGAGCGATCCGAGCACCGTCCGCGGTGCCCGCAACTACCCGTGCATGGAGTACCCGGGCAAGCGCGCCCCCACGGTGCAGATCTGCCGTGACCCGCGTGGTTACGTGCCGCTCGGCAGCAACCCGTGGCGCGGTCCGCCAGTGCCGTACGACACCCCGATCAACGACCCGCGGAACATCACCCCGCCGAACCGGTTCCCGATGATCCCGCCGGGCGCCGACTACGACCCGGGCCCGCCGTCGGTGCAATTGCCGCCGGGGGTGCCCGCCGGGCCGGGACCTGCGCCCAACGCGCCGTTCCCGCTGCCGTACCCGCCGAGCGATCCGGGTCCGCAGCCGCTGCCCTGGCCGTTCTTCGCGCCGCCGGATCAGGTGACTCCGCCGTACGCGATCAACAACCCGCCGGCGCCCGGCCCCGAGGGCCAGCCGCAGGCAAGCGGGCCGAAGGGGCCGCAGAGCACGACGTACGATGCGAATACCGGGGTCTTCGCTGACCCTGCCGGCGGTACGGGAGTGTTCAACGCCGGCTCGAGTAACGGCGACGCAGGCGAGTCCTGGGTCGACCTGATGAAGGATCCAAGGCAGGTTTAATGAGTGACGAACCGGCTGCGACGGACGAGACGTCGAAGCCGCCGGTGAGCCGCGCGCGGCGGCGGGCCTCACGGCCCGCCGGCACCGCCGGTTCAGCAGAGGCAACAGTGCTCGACGTGGCGATTCCGTCGACCGCGAGCAAGACATCATCAACCGAATCGGTGACCACCAAGGCGCGGCCCGCGATCCAGGCACCGCGACGGCAACCGCACCGGTCGCTGGTCATGACCATCGGCCTGGCGGTCGTCGCCGTGCTCGTGGCGGCACTGGCGAGCGGCACCTGGTTCCTCTGGCACGGCAACGGGCAGATCGAGGCGACGCAGGACCGTGATCAGCGGTTCGTCGAGCAATGATCAGAACCTGTGGATGAGCCTCGGCGAGGCGGCGTAGGAAAGGGCGCACCTTCCCGAGGATGATCTGAATGTCGAAGGTCTGATCAAGAGCCGGCGTTGGCGCGCTGGTTCGGGAAGGTACGCCCATGCTCACGGTAGTTCACGATGCGGATTCATCCAACGAGGATGCTGGCTCGTCGCGGTCGTTGCTCGATGAGATTGTCCGCGACGGTGCCCGCCAGATGCTGGCCGCAGCGTTGCGGGCTGAGGTCGCCGCCTACATCGAGGCTCATGCCGGTGAGCTTGATGAGAACGGGCACCGGCTGGTGGTGCGCAATGGCTATCACCGCGAGCGCGAGGTGCTCACCGCGGCGGGCGCGGTGAGTGTGACCGCGCCGCGGGTCAATGACAAACGTGTTGACCCGGACACTGGTGAGCGGCAACGGTTTTCCTCGGCGATCCTGCCGGGCGTGGGTGCGCAAGTCGCCGCAGATGACCGAGGTGTTGCCGTTGCTGTATCTGCATGGCTTGTCGACCAGTGATTTCGGTCCGGCGTTGGAGCAGTTCCTGGGCTCGGGTGCCGGCTTGTCGGCCACGACGATCACCCGACTCACCACGCAGTGGCAGGACGAGGCCAAGGCCTTCGAGGCCCGTGATCTGTCGGGCACCGACTACGTCTACCTGTGGGTCGACGGCATCCATCTCAAGGTGCGCCTGGAGCAGGAGAAGCTCTGTTTGCTGGTGATGATCGGTGTGCGCGCTGACGGCCGCAAGGAGCTGGTCGCGCTCACCGACGGGTACCGGGAGTCGGCCGAGTCGTGGGCTGATCTGTTGCGGTCGTGCCGACGTCGCGGGATGACCGCACCGGTGCTGGCCGTCGGCGATGGGGCCCTGGGGTTCTGGAAGGCCGTGCGTGAGGTGTTCCCGGCCACCGGCGAGCAGCGGTGCTGGTTTCACAAGCAGGCCAATGTTCTTGCCTGCCTGCCAAAGTCGGCTCATCCGGGGGCGATCGCGGCGATGCGGGGAGATCTACAACGCCGAGGATATCGACCACGCGCAGGTGGCGATCAAGGCGTTCGAGGTGGACTACGGCGCCAAGTACCCCAAGGCGGTCGCCAAGATCGTCGATGACGCCGATGTGCTGCTGGAGTTCTATAAGTACCCGGCCGAGCACTGGGTCCATCTGCGCACTACCAACCCGATCGAATCAACGTTTGCCACGGTACGTTTGAGGACCAAGGTGACCAAGGGGCCGGGTTCACGCGTCGCCGGAATGGCCATGGCTTACAAGCTGATCGACGCCGCGCAAGCCCGCTGGCGAGCCGTCAACGCACCGCACCTGGTCGCTCTGGTCCGGGCCGGCGCGATCTTCCACAAAGGCAAACTGCTCGAGCGACCCACCGACATCACCCCGTCGGCGGACTCGGCACCGACCGAATCAACTGGAACGGAGGTCGCCTGAAACAAGCCGATCCACAGGTATTGACAATTCCTCCGAGCAATGATCAATACCTGTGGATGAGGCCCGAGGAGGCGGCCTGAAAGTGGGCGCACCTTCCCGAGGATGATCATCACGGAATCAGGTATTCGATCAAGACCGGCGTTGGCGCGCTGGTTGGGAAGGTACGCCCATGCTCACCGTAGTTCACGATGCCGAGGAGGCCAACGGCGGCGAGGCCGCCGGTCGTTGTTGGACGAGATCGTCCGCGACGGAGCCCGGCAGATGTTGGCCGCTGCACTGCAGGCCGAGGTCGCCGCGTACGTCGCCGCATTCGCTGATCAGCTCGACGAGAACGGTCACCGACTGGTGGTCCGCAACGGCTATCACCAGCCGCGTGAGGTGTTGACCGCGGCCGGTGCCGTGCAGGTGAAGGCGCCGCGGGTCAACGATCGCCGTGTCGACCCCGATTCTGGTGAGCGGCAGCGGTTTTCCTCGGCGATCCTGCCGCCTGGGCACGCAAGTCCCCGCAGATGAGTGAGGTGCTGCCGCTGCTGTATCTGCACGGCCTATCGACCAGCGACTTCGGGCCCGCACTCGAGCAGTTCCTCGGCTCGGGTGCCGGGTTGTCGGCCACCACGATCACCCGTCTGACCGCGCAGTGGCAAGACGAAGCCCGTACGTTCGCTGCCCGGGACCTGTCCGGCAGCGACTACGTCTACCTGTGGGTCGACGGCATTCACCTCAAGGTCCGCCTGGACCAGGAGAAGCTGTGCCTGCTGGTGATGCTCGGCGTGCGCGCTGACGGCCGCAAAGAGCTCGTGGCGATCACCGACGGCTATCGGGAGTCATGCGAGTCGTGGGCGGATCTGCTGCGCGACTGCAAACGCCGCGGCATGACCGCCCCAGTGCTGGCCGTCGGCGATGGCGCGCTCGGGTTCTGGAAGGCGGTGCGGGAGGTATTCCCGTCGACCAAGGAGCAGCGCTGCTGGTTCCACAAGCAGGCCAACGTCCTGGCCGGGCTGCCGAAGTCAGCGCATCCGGCCGCGCTGGCGGCCATCAAGGACATCTACAACGCCGAAGACATCGACAAAGCTCAGGTCGCGGTCAAGGCCTTCGCGGTTGCCTTCGGCGCGAAGTACCCGAAAGTGGTCGCCAAGATCGTCGACGACCTCGATGTCCTGCTGGAGTTCTACCACTACCCCGCCGAGCACTGGATCCATCTGCGTACCACGAATCCGATCGAATCCACCTTCGCCACAGTGCGTTTGAGAACGAAGGTCACCAAGGGTCCGGGATCGCGGGCCGCTGGATTGGCCATGGCCTACAAGCTGATCGACGCCGCCCAAGCCCGCTGGCGGGCCGTCAACGCCCCACATCTGGTCGCCCTCGTCCGCGCCGGAGCGGTCTTCCACAAAGGCAAACTGCTCGAACGGCCCACCGACATCACCCCACCGACACCACCGTCAGACGGCGATCAACACACCGAAACGGAGGTCGCCTGAAACACCCCGATCCACAGGTATTGACAATTGCTCCGGTTCGTCGACACCGCGAAGCAGACCGTGGTCAACATGTTCAGTTACACGCAGAACACCGTCGACGAGAGCGTGAACCGCTTCGTCAATGGCATCGGCCCCGGCCCGCTGCGCGACATGATGAACCAGAGCAACAACGCCGACAATCTGAAGTACCTGTTCAAGCAGACGCAGGCCAACTCGGAGGCCGTCATCACCGCGGCGGCGCTGGAGAGCATCGACAACACCTCCAACATCGCGAAGGTGCTGGTGACGGTCCGCGTGACGCTGTCCGACATGAACGGGGTGAACCAGCCGTCGACGCCGTACCGGCAGCGGGTGTTCATCCGCGAGGACGACAGCGGCCACATGAGTGCCTATGACATCAAGTACCCGGACGGAGGCAACTGATGAACCGGTTGCTGGTGGCGCTCGGCGCACTGTTGGCGGTCGCCGTGGTGGCGCTCGGGGCGCTCGGCGGGTCGGCGTTCTGGAATCACGTGGAGCTTTCCGGCGAACAGGCGACGGCCGACGAGTTGCCCAGCCTGGCCAGGTCCCAGATCCCACAGATCCTTGGCTATGAGTACAGCAGCGTGCAGCGGTCCACGACGCAGGCGCTGACGCTGATGACGCCGGCGTTCCGGAAGCGGTACGAGGAACTGACGGCCAAGAACAACATCTTCAACGACGCGGTGAAGCGCAAGCTCATCAGTCAGGTGAATGTCGTTGGCGCGGGCATGATCTCGTCGCACCGCGACTCGGGCACAGTTCTCGCTTTCGTGAACCGGGTCATCACCGACGAGCGCAAGCAGCCCAACTACGAGGGCAGCCGGCTGAAGGTCGACTACCGCAAGATCGACGGCAAGTGGTTGATCGACGAGATGACGCCGATCTTCTAAGTACCCCAACATGATTCAGGCCCCGGAGCGGTTGCTCCGGGGCCTGAAATCTTGGTGCGTCAGTCGCGGGTGTGCGACAGGGCGTCGAGGAACGCCCGGGCCCAGCGGTCGACGTCGTGGGCCAAAACCTGCCGACGCAGCGCGCGCATGCGACGTCGTCCCTCTTCGGGGGACTGGGTCAGGGCGTCGGCAATGGCGTCCTTGACCCCGTCCAGGTGGTGCGGGTTGGTCAGGTATGCCTGCCGCAATTCCTCTGCGGCGCCGGTGAATTCGCTCAGCACGAGGGCGCCGCCGAGGTCGCTGCGGCACGCCACGTACTCCTTGGCCACCAGGTTCATGCCGTCGCGCAGCGGCGTCACCAGCATGACGTCGGCCGCGACGAAGAACGCGATGAGTTCCTCGCGGCCGATCGCCCGGTGCATGTAGTGCACCACCGCGTGACCGACCTCGCTGTACTCGCCGTTGATATGCCCGACCTGGCGCTCGATGTCTTCGCGCATGACCTTGTAACTGTCCACGCGCTCGCGGCTCGGAGTGGCCAGCTGGACCAGTACGGTGTCGTGCCGGTTGGCCCGGCCTTCGGCGAGCAGCTCCGAGAACGCGCGCAGCCGCACGTCGATGCCCTTGGTGTAGTCCAGCCGGTCCACGCCCAGCATGATCTTGCGTGGGTTGCCCAGCTCATCGCGGATTTGACGGGCGCGCTGCCGGATGGTGCGGCTGCGGGCCTGCGCGTCCAACGCCGCCGAGTCGATCGAGATGGGGAACGCGCCGACCTTGACCGTGCGGCCGTCGTGGCTCACCTCGCCGAGCCGGGACCGGACACCGATGGTGTGGCGCGATGTGTTGGCATCGAGCAGTCGACGGGCCAGCACCAGGAAGTTCTGCGCACCGCCGGGAAGGTGGAAGCCCACCAGGTCGGCGCCGAGCAGGCCTTCGATGATTTCGGTGCGCCACGGCATCTGCATGAACAGCTCGACGGGCGGGAACGGGATGTGCAGGAAGAACCCGATGGTCAGGTCGGGACGCAGCTCCCGCAGCATCTTGGGGACCAGTTGCAGCTGGTAGTCCTGCACCCAGACGGTCGCGCCCTTGGCCGCGGTGCGGGCCGTGGCCTCGGCGAAGCGCCGGTTGACCGCGACGTAGGCGTCCCACCAGTGCCGGTGGTAGATGGGTTTGACGATGACGTCGTGGTACAGCGGCCACAGCGTCGCGTTGGAGAAGCCCTCGTAGTAGTCGGCGATCTCGTCGGCCGACATGCTGACCGGACACATCGTGAGCTCGTCCTGGACGATCGGATCTTCGTCGCTGTCAGCGACGCCGGGCCAGCCGATCCAGGCGCCGCGCTGCTTGCGCAGCAGCGGCTCCAGCGCGGTGACGAGGCCGCCGGGGCTGCGTTTCCAGGTGACCGAACCGTCGGGGAGCCGTTCCATGTCGACGGGCAGCCGGTTGGCGACCACGACGAAGTCGGAGTTGCCGACGGGTTTCGCGGCGGACTTGCCGCCCTTGGAGGTTTTGGGACTCGCGGTGGACGCCGCAGAAGCGTCGTTGCCTCCGCGGGCCGTCACGCGTCGAGCTTCGTGGGCCCGATACCCAGCATGGACAGGAACATCCGACATTCGTCGGCATCGTTTGCGTACGCGGCCACGACACGACGGGCCTGACGGGCGGTGCTGTCGGCCAGGGGCTCCACATCGCCGATATCGGCGGGATCAGTTTTTGCAGGCATTACACAACCTTAGGCGAATGTTGTTACGGGCTGGAACTCACCGACGAGTGCGGCTGTACCTCGGGCACCTGTTCCTCCGAGAGGCCGATGCATTCGCCGGTGTTGTGGCCGGTGCAGGGAATGCCGTTGATCTCGCCGAGCTGGTTCGTCGGCGCCTGTACCGGCGGCGGCGCCTGGTCGTTGCCGCCCTCGAAACAGGAGCCGCTGACGGGGTTTTCCGTCATGCCGGGCGGGCAGTTGGTCTCCCCGAGCAGTGCGGCGGGCACGGGGCCGCTCAGGGCGAATACGGCGGGTGCGGCGACTGTCGCGAAGGCGAAGCCGCCGGCCACCAGGAGACGTCGATGGATCCGGATGCTCATGGCGTCACCGCTTTCGTCGGGGAAAATTTCAGCGTACGCCCAGGCGCTGTGTGGCGAACGGGGAAATTGGCCGCCCGACCAGCATTGTGTACAACTTTCGAAAAGTGTATACAGGACGTATCCCCGTCGATCTGTCCAGAGGAGTACGTCGGTGCAATTTTCAGTCCAGGGTTGGCTGACAGATCGGACGGTGTTGATCACCGGCGGTGGCAGCGGCATCGGTAAGGCCATCGCGCAAGGAGTGGTGGCCGCCGGCGGCAACGCGCTCATCGTGGGCCGCACCGAGGCCACGTTGCAGTCCGCCGTCGACGAGATCTCCGCCTCCGGGGGACCGGGCGCCATCCGCTTCCAGACCGCCGACGTCACCAACGAGGACGACGTCGCCAGCGCCGTCGCGACCGCGGCCGCGTGGAACGGCAAGCTCTCCGGTGCCGTGCACTGTGCCGGTGGCTCGCTGACCGTCGGGCCCGTCACTCACCTGGATTCGGAGATGTGGCGCCAGACCGTCGACCTCAACGTCAACGGCAGCATGTACGTCGTCAAGCACACCGCGCGGGAAATGGTGCGCGGTGGCGGCGGCTCGTTCGTCGGCATCTCGTCGATCGCGGCGAGCAACACCCACCGCTGGTTCGGGCCGTACGGCGTCACCAAGTCGGCGCTCGATCACCTCGTGCAGCTCGCGGCCGACGAGCTCGGTGCGTCCTGGGTGCGGGCCAACAGCATCCGTCCTGGCCTGATCCGCACCGATCTGGTGGCGGCCAGCATCTTCGAATTCGAGCCGCTGCGTGAGGATTACAAGCAGTGCACACCGCTGCCCCGGGCCGGTGAGGTCGAGGACGTCGCCAACCTGGCGCTGTTCCTGCTCAGCGACGCATCGCAATGGATCACCGGTCAGCTGATCAACGTCGACGGTGGTCAGAAGCTGCGCCGCGGCCCGGACTTCTCGGCCATGATGGAACCGATGTTCGGCGCCGACGCCATGCGCGGGGTGTTCGCCGACTGAGGCCGTACCCGGCGTCCGCGCAGGGCCCGTGGCCGGTTTTTGGCGTCAAACCCCGGCATTGGCTGTGCTTACGATCGACGAATGACGCAGCCCCCGTACCCGCCGCCCGGCTATCCAGGGCCTGGACAGCAGTACGGGCCGCCGGCTCCGCAGTGGCCGGCGGCGGCACAGCCGGGCGCCGGTAATCAAGGGCCGCAACCCTATTGGCAAGCTCCGTATGGCCAGGCGCCGTACGGTCACGTCCCGCAGGGCCAGTGGTCGCACTATCCGCCACCGCCCAAAAAGACCACCGGCCGCATTATCGGTGTCGTCGCCGCGATCTTCGCCATACCGGTGGTCATCGCGGCGATTGTCGGTATCACAGCGGGCGTTCGGGGCGAACCGCCGATTACTGCGAACACGGCCGACGATTTCAAGGCCGTTTGTAAGAACGGTTCGGTGAGCAATGCCGCCGACTACCAAAAGCCGTACAAGGTCGTCACGTTCTACGAGTCGGTGACCGGGTGGTCGGCAGTGACCTTGCTGGGGGCCGGAGCAGACTATTCCGGGGCCAATTTGCCGCCTTCGTCGATCAATGTCGTCGCGTGCCTGTCGCGGCAGTCGGCTACCGAGAAGAAAGAGGGCACCTGCGAATACGACAGCGGGGGCGACAAGGACCGCGTGAGTCGCTACTCGGTCGACTACGAAGTGGAGTTGCGCGAGGCCAAAACTGGCAAGCGAATCAAGAGTCTCGGTTCGGTGAGAGGCCCTTCGACCAGCTGCCCGGTAGTGGCTTTGTACAACGGCTCGAACCACAAAATGTACGGCTACCCCGATAAAGACCAGCTGGATGCGAAGTTGAAGGAATTCGCCGCCGGGTAGATGAGTAGCCGCTACTTCGGCGCCACCACGCCGTGGTCGTAGGCGTAGACGATGGCGGCCGCCCTGTCCCGCAGGTCGAGCTTGGTGAAGATGCGCCCGATGTGGCTCTTCACCGTCACCTCTGAGATGACCAGGCGGTCGGCGATCTCGGCGTTGGTCGCGCCGGAACCGATCAGCTGCAGCACGTCGAGCTCGCGAGCGGTGAGCCGGTCGACCACGTCGTCCGACGGTGCGCCGGGCGCGCGCCGGTAACCGTTCAGCACCCGGGCGGTGACGGCCGGGTCCAGGTACGCCTCACCGCGTGCGACGGCGTGCACGGCCCGGATCAGTTCCTCGGCCGGTGAGTCCTTGAGGACGAAGCCCGACGCCCCCGCGCGCAGCGCCGCGGACAACAGGTCGTCGTCGTCGAAAGTGGTGAGCGCCAAGGCCGGTGGACCGCCGCCTGTGCGCAAGGCGCGGATGGCGTCGACACCACTGACGCGCTTCATCCGCAGGTCCATCACCACCACGTCGGGACGGCACCGGAGCACCTCGCGCGGCACCTCGTCGCCGTCGGCACATTCACCGACGATGGCGAAGCCGTCCTTGCGGCGCAGGATCCGGCGCAGGCCCGAGCGGACGAGTTCCTGATCATCGACCAGCAGGACGTCGACGGTGGCACCGTCTTTCAGTACCGCACCGTCAGTCATGACGAACCTCGGTGCGTGGCATCAGGATTCGGTGCATGGCGCAGTGCCCGGTGGTGGCGGGTGCGACCGGCACGCGGGCCTGCACGGTCCAGCCTTGCGGTCCAGGGCCGGCTTCGAACTGCCCGTCGAGGGTTTCGATGCGCTGCCGCATGCCGGGCAGCCCTGCGCCCTGCTTCACCGCGGCCACGGGGCCTGGCAGGGAATTGCGCACCGACAGATCGGCGACACCTTCATCGAGGCGGAGCCGCAACTCAACGGCCGAAGTTGGTGCGTGTTTAGCGATGTTGGCCAACGACTCCTGTGTGACCCGGAAGAGCGCCAGCCCGACTCCCGCGGTGACGTCCGCCTCGTCGGCCTCCAGACGCGAGTCGACGCGCAGGCCCGCCGAGGCGAAACTCTCGACGAGCTCAGGGATATCGGACAGCCCGGGCTCGGGTGTGGCGCGTAGTGGTGTGATGTCGCCTGCGCTGAGCAGACCGACAGTCTGCCGGATGTCCGACATGGCTTGTCGTCCCAGGCGCTCGGCGTCGAGCAGGCCGTCAACGGCGTCGTCGATGTCGTTGTCCTCTTGCAGGGCGCGCCGGGCACCGGTCAGATGCAGCATCGTGACCGACAGCGAGTGCGCGATCACGTCGTGTACCTCGCGGGCGATCCGTCGGCGCTCGTCTGCCGCCGCCTGCTCGGCGAGGGCAACTTGGCGCTCGCGTTCGTGCAGGACCAGTCGCTGTTGCAATTGCAGGATTCGGCCGATCATTGCGGCCAGCGGCAGGAACGCGACATAGAGCAGCGGTGTGACGAGGTGGCCGGTGTGGGATGCGACGAGCAATAGCACCGCAGATGCTGCGGCGACGATGAGACCGTCTCGCCACGAACTGAGGGCAAAAATCTCGCCGAGCACGAACAGCAGCAGACACGGCGCGGTGTCGTTGCTGACCGGCGGCCACGACATCAGTACTGCCACTGCGGACAAACCGAAGGCCGCGGCGGCCAACGGGGGCGGTTTCACACCGATGAAGATGAACACCACGATCGGGGCCAGGGCAAGCAAACTGGCGACGACGAGCAGCCACGGACGTGTGAAGTCACGCTGCACCGCTGCGGCGCCGAGGGCCATCAGGGTGCCGCTGTACATCACTACCGGCACGGTGAAGGGGTAGTCGTAGGGCACAAGGGCGCGCCGACGCAGCGCGAAGTCACGGAGCCGGCCCATACCGCCAGCGTAGAGCCGGTGCCGGGTTTTACACATCATTCGCGGGACGGCTCGGGCCTCCTACCACGGTAGGAGGCCCGGTCTCGTCCGCAGCACGACGTTTACGGGCCCTGGTCGCTCGTAGTTTCGGACGCATGTGGGACGTCATCGCAAGATTCTGCAGCCGCTTCGCGGTCCTGATCATCGGATTGTGGGTGCTGGCCGCGGCGGCAGGCAATCTGCTTGTCCCGCAGGTGGAAAGCACGGCGCACAATCACGCGCGGGGCTTCCTGCCCGCCGATGCCCCGGTGAACCTCGCCGGCGTCCAGATGGACGAGCAGTTCCACGACGGATCCGGCGGCAATCTCAATTACCTGGTGCTGGAGGGTGATCGCCCGCTCGGTGCGCCGGAGCGGGCCTACTACGACCGCCTGCTGAGCACGTTGCGCGCCGACACCGAGGATGTGGATTCGGTGATGGACCTGTGGTCCGACCCGGTGACGGCGGCCGGCGCGCAGAGCACCGACGGCAAGGCTGTCTACACGATGCTGCGGATTCGCGGCGAGCTCGGCGCCGCCAAGGCGAACGCCGCGCTGGATGCGGTGCGGCGGATCGTCGCGGCTGCGCCGGCACCCGCGGGCCTGCACGCCTACGTCACCGGACCCGGCGCCACCATCGCCGACGAGCTCAGCGCGATCGACAAGCAGATGCTGATGATCACCGGTGTCACGGTGGTGCTGATCGCGGTGCTGTTGTTCGTCGTCTACCGCTCGGTGATCACGTCGGCGATCCCGCTGTTGACCGTCGGCCTGGGGCTCGGGGTCGCGCGGGGTGTCGTGGCGTTCCTGGGGGAGCGGGACGTGATCGAGGTGTCGATCTTCTCGGTGTCGCTCCTGGCCGCGATGGTGCTCGGGGCGGCAACGGATTACGGCATCTTCCTGCTGGGCCGCTACCACGAACAGCGCCGCGCCGGGGTCGACCACGAGGACGCGCTGGTGATCGCGAACCGCAGCGTCGCGCCGGTGATCGCCGCGTCAGGTCTGACCATCGCGGCGGCGCTGTCATGCCTGCTGTTCGCCCAGGTCGGCATGCTGCGCAGCGCCGGATTACCCTGCGCCATCGGCATTCTCACCGGGATGTTCGCATCGCTGACGTTGTTGCCGGCGTTCATTGGGCTGGCCGGCCGGCATGGCCTGGCGCAGCCGCGAAGCCGTGCCGCGGCCAAGGTGCCCGGCCGGAGCTGGCGCCGGGTCGGGACGGTCGTCGCCCGGTGGCCGGGACCGGTACTGGTGGCCTCGTCGGTGATTCTCCTGGTCTGCGCCATCCCGCTCGCCGGTATCCGGCTGGGCTTCGATGAGCTTGCCGCACAACCTGATTCCACCCACGCCAACCGGGGCTACCAGGCCATGGACCGGCACTTCCCGCCCAACCGGCTGCTGCCCGAGATCGTGTCCATCGAGACCGATCACGACCTGCGTAACCCGGCGGGCGTCATCGCGGTCGAACGGGTGACGCGGAAGATCATGGAGATTCCCGGCATTCGCATGGTGCAGTCGGCGTCACGGCCGGCGGGGTCGGTGCCCGAGCAGGCAGCGTTGACCGACCAGGCCGGCACCATCGCCGACCAGCTCGACGACGGGGTGGCCCAGCTGAGCAAGCGGCTCGGCGCCGTCAACCAGCTGTCCGCGACGTTGGACCAGTTCTCCTCGGCGATAACGCAATTGCAGAACGGGCTGGGCGGCAGCGTCCGCGGTCTCGGGCAACTCGGCTCGGGGATCGACGCCATGCACGGCGGCATGCAGCAGTTGCGGGACAACGTCACCTCGGTGTCGCAGTACATGGATCCGTTGCGCGGCTTCACGAACGCCAACCCGAATTGCGCGGCCGATGCCATCTGCTCGCTGGTGCTCAAGGTGGTCGAGCCCATGGATTCGGTGGTGGCGGCCACCGGCACCCTGACCGACAGCACGCGGCAGTTCGGCGCCGGGACCACGGACATGGCCAGGTCGCTGACGGGTGCGCAGGCGTCGGTGCGCTCGATGCGCGCCGCCGTCGACCAACTCGGCGCCGTCACAACACAATTGACCAAGACGGTGGGCGAGACCCGGGGCATGTTCTCCGGGCTGACGGACTACCTGCGCGGGGTGCGGGCCGACTTCCAGGACAGTGGCTCGGGCGGCTTCTACCTGCCGCAGCGCGCGTGGCAGGACCCGCGGTTCCAGCGCGCGGCCGGGTTGTACTTCGCGCCCGACGGCCGGTCGACGCGCCTGCTCGTCTACGGTGACGGCAAGGTGTTCGGCACGGACGGCGCGCTGCGCTCGCCCGAAATCCTGACCGCGGTCCGGGAGGCCACGAAAGAGGGCACGCTGGTCCGAAACACGGTCTTTGTCACCGGTTTCGGCACCGGCACGGCGGAGCTTCGCGGCTATGTGTCGGACGACTTCCTGTTGCTCGCGGCTGTCGCGTTGGCGCTCGTGTTCTTGATCATCCTGATCATGCTGCGCAGCCCGGTGGCGGCCGCGGTGGTGATCGGCACCGTCGTGGTGTCCTACGCCTCGGCGCTCGGGGTCAGCAGCTTCATCTGGCAGGACCTCTTGGGCAAAGACCTCCACTGGGCGGTGCCGTCGATCGCGTTGATCGCGTTGGTGGCCGTCGGCGCGGACTACAACCTGCTGCTGACCATGCGGCTGCGCGAAGAGGTGAGTCGGCCGGACGCGGGTTTGAAGACGGGCATGATCCGGACGTTCGGCGGTACCGGCGGCGTGGTGACCACGGCCGGAATCGTCTTCGGCATCACCATGTTCGCGATGCTGTCCAGCGACGTGCTGAGCATCGAACAGGTCGGCACCACCATCGGCGTCGGACTGCTGATCGACACCCTGATCGTGCGGACGTTCGTGGTGCCCGGCATCGCGGGGCTGCTCGGGCGGTGGTTCTGGTGGTCGCCGGTTCCGCTGGTGCGTGGCGTGGTGTCCCGGACGTTCACGCGCCGGCCGTCGCGACCGCGGCGGGACGTGCCGTTGATCGCCGGCACGGCGCCGGGCCGAGAAGTGTTGCAGGGCGCGGCGGGCTGAGTTCAGCCGGCCACTTTCGCGGTCAATGTGATCAGCTGGTCGAACAGCCCTGCCAGTTCTCCGGCACGCCGCTCCAGCGGGGTGAAGCCATCGGCGCCGAACTCGGTGAACAGCGACAACGACACCTGGGCACGGACGTCGAGCATCTGGAAGTTGGCGACGATCTGTCGCCACTGCTCCACGGCGCGCACCCCGCCGTCGGCGCCGTAGGAGACGAAACCCACTGTCTTGCCGAACCATTCAGAACCGAGGGAGTCCACAGCGTTCTTGAATGCGCCCGGGACGCCATGGTTGTACTCCGGGGTGACGAAGATGAACCCGTCGCAGGCGTCGATCGCCGCGCTCCACCGCTGCACGTTCTCGGACTCGTACTGTTTCTTGGCCGCGGCCGGCACCGTCGCAGCCGTGAGCAGCGGCACGTCGAAGGTCTTCAGGTCGATGAGTTCGAACTGGGCGTCGTCGCGGTGGGCGGCCTGCTCGGCCACCCAGTCGCCGACGCCGGCACCGCTGCGCCCATCCCGAATCGATCCCACGATGATGCCGATCCTCATGAAGTGCTCCTCTTCTGCGTCGTGACCCCGACCCCGGCTCCTGACAGCCTGCCGAACTCGGAGTACCCGCGCGGAAGAATCGCAACCACTCACATGATCAGTGCCCGGCGTCGAACTCCACCGGCAGCGTCTGCGGCCCACTGACCGCCATCAGCGGCTTCCATGGCGCCGGACCCGTGCGGCGAATGTTCGGCATCCGCTGCGTCAGCACCGTGAGCGCTCTGACCAGTTCCAACCGCGCCAGATGCGAGCCGAGACAGTAGTGCACGCCGCCGCCGAAGGTGAGCATCGGCTGCGCATCACGCCGGGTGATGTCGAACTGATCGGGATTTTCGTATACCTGCGGATCCCGGTTCGCCGCAGCGGTATTGGCGACGACGAGTGAGTCCCGCGGGAAGAAGTACCCCGCCAGCTCCACATCTTCGGTGACATATCGCGGCACATTGAGGACGATCGGCGCGAACCGCATGACTTCATCGACTGCCTGGGGCACCAACTCGGGATGCGTGGCGAGTAGCGCCCATTGGTCGGGGTGATCACAGAAGGTGTCCACGGCAGCGGCCAGTTGATTGCGCGTGGTATCGGTGCCCGCCGCAAGGATTCCCATGGACAGCATGAGCAATTCGGGATGGCTGAGCCGGTCGCCGTCGTCCTCCGCGCGGATGAGGGCGGACAGCAGGTCGTCGGTCAGCGTGGTGCGACGCTCCGTGATCATCGCGTCGATGTAGTCGTCGAATTTCTGCCAGGCCGTGAGGATTTCCGATTCGTGTGCGGCCACATCCCACCAGAACATCTTGAAGATGTCGTCGGTCCAATCCGAGATCATCCGCCAGTCGGTGCGCGGCACGCCGAGCAGCGCGCAGATCACCGGGATCGGGTACGGCTGGGCGACGTCGGCGACGATGTCGCAATTGCCCACGGCGGCAACGGGATCGACCAACTCGGCCAGGACGGCGTCGATCAGCGGATCCAGCCGGCCGACGGCCTTGCTGGTGAAGGCCTTGCACACCAGCTTCCGGAGCCGCGTGTGCTCTTCGCCGTCGAGACTGAGCAGCGCACTGCCGATGCGGTCCCAGAGCGGACCGCCGGTGACGCCGCGCGGGACCAGCCCGCGCACGCCGGGCTCATGAAAGCGCGCGTCGCGCAGCACCGTACGGACCAATTCGTAGCTCAGTACCTCAGGTGCGTGCGGGCCGGTGGCCACGGCTCCCTGCCGGCGGACCTCTTTGATCATCCGGTGTGCGGTTGCCGGGTCGTCGACGGCTTCGTAGTCGATGACCGGAAGGCCGGCGTCCAAGACGCTGACAGGATGGCTGGCGGCGATGGTCATCGATGTCTCCCTCGGTTTCGATAGAAGTCACTATCGGGCCGAGGAGGGCGACAACACATCAGCCGAACGGCGTAATTGACTACCTAGTCGAGCTGCACTGTCAGCTCGGCGCCGGTCGCTGCGATGACATCGTCGACGCTCACGCCGGGGGCGGTCTCGCGCAGGATCAGCGTGCCGTCGCCGGGCACGTCGATGACGGCCAGGTTGGTGATGATCCGGTCGACCACACCCTGACCCGTCAGCGGCAGTGTGCAGACCGGGACGATCTTGGGGTTGCCGGCCTTGTCGGTGTGCTCCATGAGCACGATGACGCGCGAGGCGCCGTGCACCAGGTCCATGGCGCCACCCATGCCCTTGACCATCTTGCCGGGCACCATCCAGTTGGCCAGGTCACCGGTGCGCGAGACCTCCATGCCGCCGAGCACCGCGGTATCGATGTGGCCGCCGCGGATCATCCCGAACGACAGCGACGAATCGAAGTACGCCGCACCGGGATTCACCGTCACGGTTTCCTTACCGGCGTTGATGAGGTCGGGGTCGACGTTGTCTTCGGTGGGGTACGGGCCGGTGCCCAGGATGCCGTTCTCCGAGTGCAGCGTGACGTGCACGTCGCCCGTCAGGAAGCCGGGGATCAACGTCGGCAGGCCGATGCCGAGGTTGACGTACTCGCCGTCGATCATGTCGGCCGCGGCCCGCGCGGCCATCTGGTCACGGTTCCAGCCGGTCATTTGGCATCCTCTCGCACCGTGCGCTTCTCGATCTGCTTGTCCTGCGGTCCGGTGTGCACGATGCGCTGTACGAACACGCCTGCCAGGTGGACGTCGTCGGGGTCGATCTCCCCGGGCTGCACCAGTTCCTCGACCTGGACGATGGTGATCCGCCCGGCCATCGCGGCCAGCGGGTTGAAGTTGCGTGCGGTCTTGTTGAAGACCAGGTTGCCCGCGGTGTCGGCGCGCAGCGCGTGCACCAGCGCGAAGTCGGCGTTGATCGACTCCTCGAGCACGTAGCGCTTGCCGTTGAATTCGCGAATCTCCTTGGGCGGCGAGGCAACAGCGACGGAACCGTCGGCCGCATAGCGCCACGGCAGACCGCCGTCGGAGACCGGGGTGCCGACGCCGGCCGGGGTGTAGAACGCCGGGATCCCGGCACCGCCGGCGCGCATCCGCTCGGCCAGGGTGCCCTGCGGCGTGAGCTCCACCTCGAGCTCGCCGGACAGGTACTGGCGGGCGAACTCCTTGTTCTCGCCGACGTACGAGGCGGTGACCCGACGGACCTTGCCGAGGCCCAGCAGCACGCCGAGGCCGACGCCGTCGACGCCGCAGTTGTTCGAGAACACCTCGAGGTCGGTGGCGCTCGACGCGGCGATGGCATCGATGAGTTGGTCGGGGATGCCGCACAAACCGAATCCGCCGACAGCCAGCGTGGCGCCGTCACCGATGTCGGCGACCGCTGCGGCGGCCGAGGCGTACACCTTCGAGGTCATGACACTCCGTTCATCCAGTAAACGCGGGACCTACTTTTCACGTGACGCCGCTGACATGGCAAGTCTCTGTCGGAAGCCGGTCAAAAGTGTTCACAGGGTGAGCATTGCTGTCATGAGCGTTCATCCAGTGAACGCATAAGATGTGGTGATGACCGGTCCGAATGTGGTCGCGCGCGTGGGGGCGATGCTGCGGGCCGTCGCCACAACCGAACCCGACGGCGCCTCCACCACCGAGCTCGGAAAGTTGGCCGGCCTGGCCCGGCCGACCGCGCACCGACTGCTCACGGCACTGGCCGACGAACATCTGGTCAGCCGGGATCAGAAAACTGGCCGCTGGTCACTCGGACCCGAGCTGTATCTGCTCGGTGTCGGTGCGGCTCAGCACCACGACGTGACCGATCAGGCGCGCGCGGTCGTGACGCGGCTGGCCCGCGAGACCGGCGAGAGTGCGTTCTTCTCGGCCCGCCGCGGTGATCAGACCGTGTGCGTGCTCAGCGAGGAGGGCAGCTTCCCGTTGCGCTCGCACGTCCTGCAGGTCGGCATCCGGTTCCCGCTAGGGGTGGCCAGCGCCGGGCTGGCCATCCTCAGCCATCTACCGGCCGCCGAGGTCGACGACTACTTCTCCCGCGAGCAGCCCGAAACCAAATGGGGGCCAACGCATTCCGAGGCCGCCATTCGTAAACGCATCGAGCAGACCCGGCGCGCCGGCTACGCCGTCAATCCCGCGCTGCTGGTCGAAGGCAGCTGGGGCATGGCGGCAGCGGTGTTCGACCGGCGCGGTCTGCCGGGCTGGGCGTTGAGTCTCACCGGTGTCGAGACCCGGTTCCGCGCCGCCCGTCGACGCGAACTGGGGCGCCTGCTTCTCGAGCAGGCCCACGAGTTGTCGGGCCGGCTGCAGGGGTGACCCCCGCGTCGCGGCGCGGCCGGCGGTAGGCGATGGTGGAGTGGTGACTGAACGCGCGCGCATCGACTTTCCGTCCCGCATCGGCGTCTGGTGGGCCAGCGACAGCTGGGCCATGCCGGCCGCGCAAGCGGTGGCCCGCGACATCGAAGCCATGGGCTACGGCTCGCTGTTCCTGCCCGAGACCGTCGGCAAGGAGTGTCTCACCGAGTCGGCAGCATTCCTCGCGGCGACCGACCGGCTGGTGGTCGGCACGGGCATCGCCAACATCCACGTGCGCCTGCCGTCGGCCGCCGAGGCCGGTGCCCGCACGCTGACCGCGCTATACCCGGGCCGGTTCGTGCTTGGCCTCGGCGTCAGTCACGGGCCGCTGGTCGAGCGCGGGATGGGCGGCACCTACGAAAAGCCGCTCGCCACCATGCGCAGCTATCTGGAGCGCATGGCCGCCGTGCCGGACGCCATCGAACCCGGCGTGGGCCGACCCCCGCGACTGCTCGCGGCGTTGGGCCCCAAGATGATCGAGCTGTCGGGAAGCGGCGCCGACGGTGCGCATCCGTACCTGGTCCTGCCGTCCGCCACCGCGACGACCCGCGAAATCCTCGGGCCGGACAAGTGGATCGTCTCCGAGCAGGCAGTGGCGATCGGTGGCGATGACGCCGACCAGCTGCGCCGCGCCCACGATCACCTCAACGTCTACAGCGGCCTGCCCAACTACCGGAACTCGTGGCTGCGCCAGGGCTTCGACGACAGCGATCTGGTCCGCGGTGGATCCGAGCGACTGGCGCGCGCCCTGGTCGGCATGGGCAGCGTCGAAGACGCCGCGGCCAAGGTCAAGGCGCACCTCGATGCCGGTGCCGACCACGTCGTGGTGCAGGTGCTCGCGGAGCATCCGACCGCCGACCCGCGGCCGAGCCTTCGTGAACTGGCGGGTGCGCTGGGCCTGTAGGCCGGCCGGCAGCGCGGCGCGGCGAGGCGTCGTGGATGAACGGCGCCGTTGTGCGCCGGGTCAGCTTGTGGGACTGTCTGTTTCACCGTCGTCACTATCTCCGCTCTCGGCCGGGTAGCGGGTGGGGTGGTGATACTGATTCGTCCTAGGTTGGCCGACATCCAGTAGTGGTGGTGGGGTCCAGTGGGTTCTGCCGTCGGGGCCCATGGTGGTGTGCCAGCCGCCGGTGTCGGCCAGGCGGTTATCGCGGCCGCAGGCCAGGGTCATGGTGTCGATGTTGGTCAGGCCGTCATCGCGCCAGTTGGTGAGGTGATGGGCCTGCGAGCGCGAGGCGGGTGCGGTGCAGTTCGGGCGGGTGCACCCCAAATCCCGCCCGAACAGCGCGAGGCGCTGCGCGGTGCTGGCCGTTCTGGCCGCCCGACCCAGATACAAGGGTTGGCCGGTGTGCTCATCGAACACCGCGAGGTAGTTGTCCGACCCTTGGGCGGCCATCCGGATCAGGTCTTTGATAGGGAGTTTGGTCCCGGTGTGGGTGAGCGCCGTCCCGGCACGTTTTTCCAACTCGGCCACCGTGCAGGTGGCGACCACCGCGACGGGGAAGCCGTTGTGCACCCCGGAGGAGGAGGCCAGCATCATCCGGCCCACGAATTTGAAGGCGTCGTACTGGCGCTGCGCGAGGGTGCGGGTGTCGTTGTCGATCTGTTCCTGCGTCGGGATCCCGGCGTAGCAGGGGTGTGGGTCGGCGGGGTTGCACATGCCGGGGGCGGCGTATTTGTCGAACAACACTTGCCAGTAGGCCCGGCCTTCGGGGTCGAGTTGGGCGGTGACGTCGGTGCGGCCGTCGGGCCGCTGCTTGCCCATGGTGAAACTGCGTTTGGGGTCGGGTTCGTCGTCGTTGGGTTCGGGCCCGTCCTGATCCAGCCGATACAACAAATCCGCCGCGACCTTACGAAGGTCTTCGGGGGTCTTGACCCGCGCGTCGGCCACCAGATCCGTCTCGCACTGCGTCAACGTGATGGGGTCGGCCGCCCACAGCGGCAGCTTCTGGAAGAACCAGGTGATCACCGCGACGTGCTCACTATTGATCGCACCCTCGGCCAGCGCGGCGGCGACCAGTTCCCACACCGGGCCCAACGCCTCCCCGGTGATGGCCGAGCGCGGGCCCAGGTGGTCGCAGTCGCGCACCCGGCGACGGGCTTCTTCGCGGCTGATGCGGTGCCGCACATGCAGCACTTCGGGCCAGTCTTTTGCGCCGATGTCTTTGGCGGTGGCTTGGGTTTGGGCGGCGGCCAGGATCTGGTGATCGACCGCTTCGGCGGCGCATTTCAGGGTTTCGCGGCGCGACTGCAACGCCAACAACGCCCGCACATCCAGGCCGGTGTAGTCCAGGGACGCAACCTGGGCCGCCGCGGCTTCGTAGGCGGCGTACGCCGCCTCGACAGCGGCCGGATCGGTCAATCCCATACATCGAACACTAGTTCGAGCCGCCGACAAGAAGCCGCGGGAAATGTGACGCTAGTTGCCCACTGTTACCAGCGCAAACAAAGTGACCAAAGTTTTTCGAACCCGTTTGCCGAGGCGGCTCAGCCTTGCGAGGCGGCGGCCTTGCGGCGCTGGTACCAGTGCCAGATCATCGGCGTCACCGACGCGACGACGATGACGATGAAGATCGGCTCGATGAGCTTCTGAATGATGGCGAACTGGCCCAGCCAGTAGCCGAGCAGTGTCAGCCCGACGCCCCACACCACAGCACCGAGGACGGTGTAAATGGTGAACACGGCGAAATTCATCTTTGCCGCCCCGGCCGTCAGCGGTGCCAGCGTGCGCACGATCGGCACGAACCGGGCGATGACGATCGCGAAGGGACCGCGCCGCTCGAAGAAGGCGTGCGCCTCGTCGAGATACTTCTGCTTGAGGAACCGCGCATCGGGCTTGAACATCTCGACGCCGATGAACCGGCCGACGAAATAGCCGACGAGGCCACCCAGAACTGCTGCGATCGGGATGAACACGAGCAGCTGCCAGAGCTGGAAGTTGGCCTCCTGCATCTTGTCATCGGCGGTGCCGGCGGCCAGTTTGGCGGCGAACAGGCCGGCGACGAAGAGCAGGGAGTCGCCGGGCAGCACCGGGAACAGCACGCCGGACTCGATGAAGATGACCACCAGCAACCCGACCAGCGCCCATGTCCCGAAGTAGCCGATCAGCGTCATCGGGTCCAGGAAACCCGGCATGGCGGAGATGGTGGTCGTCATGGGGCCCAAAGATACCGGTGTCTGCAGGTGGTTCCGTCAACCGCACATCCCTCGTAGGGTCGGCGCATGGCCACTCACAGGGCAGTTCACGTTGCGCAGGCCGACGGTCCGCTCGCACTGACGGACGTCGACACCGTCTCGCCGCCGCGCGATCACGTCCGCATCGCGGTCGCCGCGTGCGGGGTGTGTGGCACCGACCGCGAATTCCACGCGGGCCACTTTCCGGGGCTGTCGTGGCCGATAACCCTCGGCCACGAGATCGCGGGCACCGTCGCCGAACTGGGTGACGGCGTGGAGGACTTCGCAGTCGGTGATCGCGTCGCGGTGGGCTGGTTCGGCGGCAACTGCAACCGCTGCGTGCCCTGCCGCCAGGGTCATTTCATGCAGTGTGTCCGCATGGCGGTGCCGAGCTGGCACTATCCCGGCGGCTACGCCGAATCGGTCACGGTGCCCGCGACCGCACTGGCCCGAATCCCGGACGGATTCTCGTTCGCCGAGGCTGCCCCGATGGGCTGCGCGGGCGTGACGACGTTCAACGGCTTGCGCAAGACGCGGGCCAAGGCCGGTGATCTGGTCGCGGTGATCGGGATCGGTGGCCTCGGCCACCTCGGCGTGCAGTTCTCCCGGGCGATGGGCTTCGAGACCGTCGCGATCGCCCGTGGTCCGGAGCGCGAGGCCGCCGCCAAGGAACTCGGCGCCCATCACTACATCGATTCGACCGCCGCGGACGTCGCCGCCGAACTCCGGCGTCTCGGTGGGGCGGTTGTGGTGCTCGCGACCGCCGCGAGCGCGACGGCGATGGCCGCCACCGTCGCTGGGCTCGCACCCGAGGGGCAACTCGTGACGGTCGGCGTCACGCCCGAGCCACTGCCGATCAGCCCGCTCGACCTCATCAACGGTGGCTTCTCGGTCATCGGGCATCCGTCGGGCACATCGCGCGATATCGAGGAGACCTTGCACTTCGCCGCGCTGACGGGCGTGCGGGCCGTGATCGAGGAACGGCCGCTCGCGCAGGCCGCCGAGGCTTTCGAGCGGATGAACAGCGGCGAGGCCCGCTACCGGATGGTCTTGACCGTCTGACGGGTGTCCCCGGGTGCCGCACTTCAGCTTCACGTGGCTGACATACTGGCCCAGACTGCAGGTTCGCCGAGAGGAAAAACATGCCCATCGCCACGCCCGAGGTCTACGCGGAGATGCTGGCCCGCGCCAAGGAGCACTCGTTCGCGTTCCCGGCCATCAACTGCACGTCGTCGGAAACCGTCAACGCGGCGATCAAAGGTTTCGCCGACGCGGGTAGCGACGGCATCATCCAATTCTCCACCGGCGGCGCCGAATTCGCGTCAGGCCTCGGCATCAAGGACATGGTGACCGGCTCGGTCGCGCTGGCCGAGTTCGCCCACGTCGTCGCCGCCAAGTACGACATCACCGTCGCGCTGCACACCGACCACTGCCCCAAGGACAAGCTCGACGGCTTCGTCCGGCCGCTGCTGGCCATCTCGGCCGAGCGCGTCGCCCGCGGTGAGAACCCGCTGTTCCAGTCGCACATGTGGGACGGTTCCGCGGTGCCGATCGACGAGAACCTGGAGATCGCGCAGGAGCTGCTGAAGCTGACGTCGGCCGCGAACATCATCCTCGAGGTCGAGATCGGCGTCGTCGGCGGTGAAGAGGACGGCGTCGAGGCCGAGATCAACGAGAAGCTGTACACCAGCTCCGAAGACTTCGAGAAGACCATCGACGCGCTGGGCTCCGGCGAGAACGGCAAGTACCTGCTGGCCGCGACCTTCGGCAACGTGCACGGCGTCTACAAGCCGGGCAACGTCAAGCTCAAGCCCGAGGTGCTGGCCGAGGGCCAGAAGGTGGCCGCCGCCAAGCTCGGTCTGCCGGCGGGCGCCAAGCCGTTCGACTTCGTGTTCCACGGCGGTTCGGGCTCGCTGAAGTCGGAGATCGAGGACTCGCTGCGCTACGGCGTCGTGAAGATGAACGTCGACACCGACACCCAGTACGCGTTCACCCGTCCGGTGGCGGCGCACATGTTCACCAACTACGACGGTGTCCTGAAGATCGACGGCGAGGTCGGCAACAAGAAGGTCTACGACCCGCGCAGCTACCTGAAGAAGGCTGAGGCGTCCATGACGCAGCGAGTCATCGAAGCGTGCAACGACCTGCACAGCACGGGCCGCAGCGTCTCGGCGGGGCTGGGCAAGTAGCCAGCACCGCTCACTGGCCGGTCATGCCGCAGGATTCGCGAAATCCTGCGTCGTGACCGGCCATTCGGCGTTCATGGCCGAATGGCCGCGGGTGAGCAGCACCGTGCCCAGCACCGCGACGGCGGCGATGGCCGCGATCACCAGCACCAGTGCGATGACCCAGCCCCAGCTGCGCCGGTCCTTCTGCGTCTTGCCGGTGCCGGGGATCACCTGCGGCGCGGCCGGGGGCATCATCTCGGTTTCCGGGTCCGGCAGCGGGGCGATGATCTGCGTCTTGCCGTCGAAGCCCGACGGCGCGGTGAAGCGCCGCACCGGGATGGTCGGGTCGGTCGCCGGGTCCGCGGGCTCGAAGATCTCGGTTGCCGCCGCCGCATCGTCGCCTGTCGAGGCAGCGCGCTGATCGGCATCGCGACGGTCGTCCGGTCCCGTCGGGTTCGACATGGCGGCTGGGTTCGACATGGGGGTGACTGTCCTCCCGAGATCAGATCGCGCACTTGGGCCTACGCGTCCTGGAGCAGGCCGCGACGTCCTACCAGGAGCTTAATCTCCCGCCTGCGGTATCTGAGCGAGCGGCCGCACGGCACAATGGCGGCCATGACGCGAATGGGTGATCTGCTGGGTCCGGAGCCGGTGTTGCTGCCTGCCAACTTCGAGGCCGAGGACGCTCACGCCGCGGGTAAATCTGCGACCGACGTTGCTGCGGCGCACCCGACGGCCTCTGTCGCGTGGGCCGCCCTGGCCGAGGCCGCGCTGGCCGACGGTCAGACGATCACCGCCTACGCCTACGCCCGGACCGGTTACCACCGCGGGCTGGACCAGCTGCGCCGCAACGGCTGGAAGGGCTTCGGCCCGGTGCCGTTCGCACACGAACCGAACCAGGGCTTCCTGCGGTGCGTGGCGGTGCTGGCGAAGGCGGCGGAATCGATCGGCGAGCAGGACGAGTACCTGCGCTGCCTGGACCTGCTGGACGACTGCGATCCGGCGGCCCGTGGCGAGCTGGGTCTCTAGCTAGTCCGCTTCGCAGTGGCAGCCGTCGGTCTCCGGCGGCTCCACCTGGACGGTGGCGTGGTCGAGGCCGCGAGCGGACAGCACGGCGCGCGCCGATTCCAGCACGCGGGCGGAGTCCGCGCTGGACGTCAGATGCGCGGTGGCCATGTCCTTGCCGGGCACCAGGGTCCACACGTGCAGGTCGTGCACATCGGTGACGCCGTCGACGGCGGCCAGCGCTTCGCGCAGCTCGTCGACGTCGATGTGGCTGGGGGAGGACTCGGACAGGATGCGCAGCGCGGCGCGGGCCAGCGCGATGGCGCGTGGCAGCACCCACAGCGCGACCAGCACGGCGACGACGACGTCGGCGTACGGCCAGCCGGTCGTGACGTTCACGATGCCGGCGATCAATACGCCGATGCTGCCGACGGTGTCGGCGACGACCTCCATGTAGGCGCCCTTGACGGCGAGGCTGCTGTCGGCGTCGGAGCGCAGCAGCAGCACCACGACGAGGTTCGCGAGCAGTCCCGCGAGGGCGACGACGATCATCGGCACACCGGGAATCTCCGGCGCGTTGCCGATGCGCTCGACGGCCTCGTAGAGGATGAACGCCGCGACGCCCATCAGCAGGACGGCATTGGCGACCGCGGTGAAGACCTCGGCGCGGTGCCAGCCGTAGGTGCGGGCGGCAGACGTCGACCCGCGGCGGGCCAGCAGGACGGCGCCCAGGCCCATGAACATCGCGACCAGGTCGGTCAGCATGTGGCCGGCGTCGGCCAGCAGTGCAATCGAGTTGATCAGCAGCGCCGTGGTCAGCTCGATGACGAAGAAGACGCTGAGCACGGCCGCGGCGATGATCATGCGGCTGGCGCGCGCGTTCGGGCCATGGCTGTGATCGTGTCCGGCACCCATGCCAGCAATATATGCAGAACTACGCATATGTCGCAAGGCGCCCCGGGATTTGTGCACGATCATCCGCGGTGACCGCGGAAAATCGTGCACAAATCCCTACCAGGCGGACCAGAAGCGGGTCAGGGCGCTGCCGATCATCGCGAGCCGCGGCGGCACGCCGGTCAGGCTGACAGCGGAGTAGACGACGTTGAAGAACATGCGGTTCAGTTCGGGGACGATCAGCAGCAGCATCAGGATCAGGAAGCCCCACTGCCGGGCGGGCAGCAGGGCACGCTGCGTGTCGGTGCTCAGGTGCGGTTCCAGCGCGCCGTAGCCGTCCAGGCCGGGGATGGGCAGCATGTTCAGGAACAGCGCCGTCACCTGCAGGAATCCGAGAAAGGCCAGCCCCGCCCAGAACACCGGATGCTCGTTGTCGAACAGCACCGCGGTCGCGACCAGCAGGATGGCGGCGAGCACCAGGTTGGCGAACGGTCCGGCCAGGCTGACCAGGGTGCGCTGCCGCGGCGTCATGTACTCGGTGCGCACGTACACCGCGCCGCCGGGCAGGCCGATGCCGCCGAGGGCGATGAACAGTGCCGGCAGGCCCAGCGACAGCAGCGGGCTGGCGTACTTCGCGGGGTTCAGCGTCAGATAGCCACGCAGCTCGACGTCGCGGTCACCGAAGCGCCAGGCGGTGTAGGCGTGGCCGAATTCGTGCAGACACAGCGAGACGGTCCAGCCGGCGATGACGAACACGAAGACGCCGGCATAGGCCAGCGGCCGCACCTCGGCGCCGCAGAACCATGCGACGGCGCCGCCGGCGGCGGTCAGGGCCACGATCGCCCAGAAGACGGGGCTGGGACGGACTGCGCGCCGGACAGGCATGGTCATGACTGCAAACTAGCCGACCCGCAGCCATCCCTGGATATGGCGGTAGAACGCCGACCGGCGCGCCGGACGGGCGGCCGCCACGCCGTCGCGCTCAACCAAAACTCCGGTGCTCCCGAGCTGCGCCGCGCGGCCGGCAACCCAGCCCCGCCCCGGTCCCGAACGGCCGCGCCCGAGGGCCCGGGCACGCAGCCCCGGCATCCCGGGCAGCGGCTCGATCACGACGCCCGTCGACGTGCCGTCGAACAGCACCGTGTCGTCGACGACGGCCTCTCCGGTGATGGCGTCGGCGCCGGACGGCAGCCAGCGCGCCGACCGGACGATCACCGCGCCGGTCTCGTCGCGGATCAGTGGAACACGTTGGGCGACACCGTCTCTGGCGCGGCGCGCGGCACCGAACCCGCCGCGGGTCAGGGGTGGGACGAAGCCGACCTCGACGTCGAGCCGGTCGTCGCGGAGCAGCCGCGCCAGGGTCGCGGAGAGGTCGGCATGGCCGCCGACGACGATCACCCGGGCGGTGCCGTCGGGGATGGTCAGATCACTCTGCGAGGGCACTGTGACGGCCGTCAGATCCGTCAGCGCACGGGGGATCCGGCGGGCGCCGAAGACCAGCACCACGACATCGCCGGAGACCTCTCTGGCGGTCAAGGCCTCTCCTCTCGTCCTGCTGGGATAAGGTTGCTCACCGGCTGCCACTGTATTCAGGCAGGTAATGCGGGAGGCAAAACGATGCCGGCAATCGTGCTCATCGGGGCCCAATGGGGTGACGAGGGCAAAGGTAAGGCCACCGATCTACTCGGTGGACGTGTGCAATGGGTGGTTCGCTACCAAGGTGGCAACAACGCCGGGCACACGGTGGTACTGCCCACGGGGGAGAACTTCGCTCTCCACCTCATCCCGTCGGGCATCCTGACACCCGGGGTCACCAACGTCATCGGCAACGGTGTCGTGGTCGACCCGGGCGTGCTGCTCAGTGAGCTCTCCGGGCTCGAGGACCGCGGTGTGGACACCTCGAAGCTCATGATCTCGGCTGACGCGCACCTGCTCATGCCGTACCACGTGGCCATCGACAAGGTCACCGAGCGGTACGCGGGCAGCAAGAAGATCGGCACCACCGGTCGCGGCATCGGTCCGTGCTACCAGGACAAGATCGCGCGCATCGGCATCCGGGTCGCCGACGTCCTCGACGAGGAGCAGCTGGCCGCCAAGGTCGAGGCCGCGCTGGAGTTCAAGAACCAGGTGCTGGTCAAGATCTACAACCGCAAGGCGCTCGACCCGGCCGAGGTCGTCGAGAGCCTGCTGCAGCAGGCCGAGGGCTTCAAGCACCGCATCGCCGACGCCCGGCTGCTGCTGAACCAGGCGCTGGAGCGCGGCGAGACGGTCCTGCTGGAGGGCTCGCAGGGCACCCTGCTCGACGTCGACCACGGCACCTACCCGTTCGTGACGTCGTCCAACCCGACGGCGGGCGGCGCGGCCGTCGGCTCGGGCATCGGCCCCACCCGCATCACGACGGTGCTGGGCATCCTCAAGGCCTACACGACCCGTGTGGGCTCGGGCCCGTTCCCGACCGAGCTGTTCGACGAGTACGGCGCCTACCTGTCCAAGACGGGCGGCGAGGTCGGCGTGACCACGGGCCGCGCCCGGCGCTGCGGCTGGTTCGACGCCGTCATCGCCCGGTACGCGACGCGCGTCAACGGCATCACCGACTACTTCCTGACCAAGCTCGACGTGCTGTCGAGCCTAGAGACGGTGCCGATCTGCGTCGGCTACACCGTCGACGGCAAGCGCACCGACGAGATGCCGATGACGCAGGCCGACGTCGCCCGCGCCGAGCCGATCTACGAAGAGCTGCCGGGCTGGTGGGAGGACATCTCCGGGGCCCGCGAGTTCTCGGATCTGCCGGCCAAGGCGCAGGACTACGTGCTGCGCCTGGAGGAACTGTCCGGAGCACACGTGTCGTGCATCGGCGTCGGTCCCGGCCGGGACCAGACGATCGTGCGCCGGGACATCCTCGGGTGACGGACGGGGCGAGCGGAGCGACGGGGAAACCCGAAGGTTTCATCGATCAGCACGGCGGGTTCCCACGATTCGAGGTTGCCGATCCCGGTCCGGGGTTCGGTCGCTTCCTCGAGGGCATGAGGCGACTGCAGGATCTGGCGGTCTCGGCCAACCCGGACAGCGACACCTGGGATGACGCTGCCGACCGCGTCGAAGAGTTGGTGAAGCTGCTGGGGCCGTTCCAGGCCGCCGAGGGCGTCGGCCCGGCCATCCGGGTGCCGTCGTTGCCGGGAGCCGGCAGCCTGCTGATGCCGCCGTGGACCGTCACGAAGTTCTCCCCCGAGGGCGTCGAGATGGAGGTCGGGTTCAGCCGGTACCACGTGGGCGGCAACTACGCCGTGCACGGCGGGGTGCTGCCGCTGCTGTTCGACCAGGCTTTCGGGATGCTGATCCACGCCGTCAACCGGCCCATGAGCCGCACCGCGTATCTGCACGTCGACTACCGCAAGGTCACCCCGATCGACACGGTGCTGACCGCCAAGGCCCACGTCACCGAGGTCGACGGCCGTAAGACGTTCGTCGCCGCCGAGCTGTTCGACCCCGAGGGCAACCTGCTGGCCGAGGCCAACGGCCTGATGGTGAGCCTGCTGCCCGGCCAGCCTTAAGGCTCGGCGCGCAGCGCGGGCCACCAGATGCGGGGCCCGATGAGGGTGAACAGTGCCGGGATGATGACGGTGCGCACCACGAAGGTGTCCAGCAGGATGCCGAGGCCGACGATGATGCCCAGCTGCGTCAGCACGATCAGCGGTAGCACGCCGAGCACGCAGAACACCGCGGCCAGCACGATGCCGGCGCTGGTGATCACCGCGCCCGTCGCCGAGACCGCGCGCACGATGCCCTCGCGGTTGCCGAATTCCGGGGTCTCTTCGCGCGCCCTGGTCACCAGGAAGATCGTGTAGTCGACGCCGAGCGCGACGAGGAACAGGAACGCGAACAGCGGAGTTCCGTTGTCCAGCGCGGGAAAACCGAACAGGTGCACGCTGGCCCAGCCGCCGACTCCGAGCGCCGCCAGCGCGCTCAGCACCGTCACCGCCACCAGCAGCAGCGGTGCCAGCGCCGAGCGCAGCAGGACGTAAAGGACGGCCAGGACGACCAGCAGGATCGCCGGGATGACGATCTTCCGGTCGTGCTGAGCCGCCGTTGCGGCGTCGCGGGCCTGCGCGTCGGGGCCGCCGACGACCGCTTGCGCATCGATCTGGTGCACCGAATCGCGAAGGGTGTCAATGGTTTTGAACGCTTCCGCGGATGCGGGTGCAGCGGCCAGGACCACCGACCACTGCGTCAGGCCCGACGCCGAGTGCCCGGCCGGCATCGCCGACACGACGCCGGGGGTGTGAGTGAGGGCATCGCCCACCGCGGGGTTGGCCGCGATGACGGTGGTCGGATTGGTCAGGCCGCTGGGGAAGTGCGCGGCCAGGGTGTCATAGCCGGCGACAGACTCGGCCTGCACGCGGAACTGCTGGGTCTGGGACAACCCGATGGGCAGATTCACCAGCCCGACGCACAGCGCGGCCAAACCGGCCAACGCCACCGTGGCGACGCGGCCCGGCCTGCGCGAGACGCCCGCCGCAATGCGGTGCCAGAGGCCGCTGTCGGTGAGTGGGGCGGCGTGCGAACCGGTTTCGGGGATGAAGGGCCAGAACAGCCGGCGGCCGAACAGCCCGAGCAGCGGCGGTAGCACCAGCAGCACGAACACCGCGGCGACCACCAGGCCCGACGCCGCCTGCACCCCGAGGCTGCGGTTGCTCGGCGCCGAGGCGAGCAGCAGTGTCAGCAGCGCCAGGACCACGGTGGCGTTGCTGGCGATGATCGCTGGGGCTGCGGCGCGCCACGCCACCCGCAGCGCGTCCCGGTGATCGCTGCGCCGGCCCAGTTCCTCGCGGTAACGCGAGATCAGCAGCAGCGCATAGTTGGTGCCCGCGCCGAACACCAGCACGCTGGTGATACCCGCCGTCGAACCATCCGGGTTCAGGCCCGTCGCTGTGGCCACCGCGGTTCCGACGACCGCGCCCACCTGATCGGCGAACCCGATGACCAAGAGTGGGATCAGCCAGAGGATGGGAGAGCGGTACGTGACGATCAGCAGCAGCGCCACGACCGTGGCGGTCACCGCGAGCAGCGTGAAGTTGGCTCCGGCAAAGGAATTGGCGATGTCGGCGCCGAACGCCGGCCCGCCCGTCACCTGAGCCCGCAATCCCTCGGGCAGTGCGGCCGACACCTGCGACCGCAACTCGTGGACGGCGTCGCGGAGACCGAAGCCGGACAGGTTGGCGGCCAGCGGCACCACCCGCACTGCCGCTCTGCCGTCTGCGGATACCCGGGCGCCCGCTCCGGCCGCGGAGATGTCGGCCGGGGTCAAGGGCGCGTCGTCCGTCCGGGTGACGACGACGATCGCCGGCGCGGTCTCACCACCGGGGAACTGTGCGCGTAGTGCGTCGGCGCGGGCGGATTCCGCGCCGGCCGGCACGGCCACCGGTGACTGCGATGCCGAATCTCCGGCGCCGAGCAACGCCATGGCGGCGCCGGAGAGCATCAGGACGATCAGGGCCACGGCCCAGGCGACTCGAGTGGACACCTGGAAAATATTTCAGATACTTAACTATTAATCAACTGAACATCGCGGGCGCTATGCTCTCCGCGTGCCAAAGCCGCCGCTGGACCGTGCCGACCTGGAGGCGCAGATCGCCGCTGACGTGCGCGCGCTGACGGCTGAATCCGACCAGATCGGGCGGGTGTTTGCGACGGAAAACGAGCTGGGCGCCAATGATTTTCGCGCCCTGCTGCATGTCATGGTCGCCGAGTCCGCCGGCACGCCGCTGACGGCGGGCGAGCTGCGCAAGTTGATGGGCACATCAGGGGCGGCCATCACTTACCTGGTGGAGCGGATGATCAGCTCGGGTCATCTGCGCCGCGATGCCGACCCCGCCGATCGGCGAAAGGTCATCCTGCGATACGACGTCAAGGGGCTCGCGGTGGGCCGGGAGTTCTTCAGCCCGCTGGCTCAGCTCAACACGCGGGCCCTGGCCGACCTGCCCGACGCGGACCTCGAAGCGGCGCACCGCGTCTTCGTGGCGCTCACCGGTGCGATGCGGGCGTTCCGTGCCGAACCCGCTCCCGGCGAGCCGTGATCACACGGACGAGGCGGCCTTGAGGGCGTACACGTCCGCGCGGAGTGCGGCCACTGCGTCCACCATCGTCAGGTTTTGGCCGGCGGCGTTCTGGCCGAGCTGTGGCCAGCCGTTGAGGTTCGGCCCGCGCAACTGGGTCTGGATGTCCTGCACGATGGCGAGGATCTGATTGAGGGTTGCGGTGGTCGGGTCGGGCTGAGTCACGGTTCCTCCGTTCAGCAGTGCGATGAGTTGGTCGAGCGTGCCCTGGAACGCGTTGCAGTCCACCGACAGATTCCCGACGAGTGCGGCATCGGTGAATTGCAGAATCTGCGGTGTGGCGCCGCCGTAGGGGAACCAGTACCGCTGATTGTCGTTGCCAGGGTAGAGGTTTGACGCGTAGCCGGTGCCGTTGACGTAATTCGATGCGATGAGGCCGGGTACCTGAGAGATGTCGGGCGAGCCGATCTGTTGCCAGTACCAGTGCGGGATGTACGACAGTGAGATCGTCACCCCGACGGCGTTGAAGGCATTGACCACGGCCCAGAAGTTGTGGATGTCACCGGAATTCGCCTCGAAGTCCAACATCGCGTATTTGCCGCCGTTGTTGCTCAGCCACGTTTGGGCCTGCGCTGCCGGGCTGTTGGTGGTGACGTAGTGATAGCCGATGTGCGGAAAGTGGTTGTCCCGGCACCACTGTGCGATCACCGGCCAATACGGATCCCGGTAGTAACTGCCTTCGGACACCTTCTGCTCGATCCAGGAGAAACCCTGGCCGGGTAGCTGGGAGACGAAGGCGATGGCATCGGCGGCCGAGCGGAAGTTGTTGTTCGACGTGTCCGGTCCGTACAGGGTCACAGCACCGTCTCCGGATTCACGGGCGTCCAGCTCGTCGTGCTCGCCAAAGCCTTTGTGTCGGCACTGGATCCGTCGTGCGACTGCACCGTCCACTGCAACCGTCCGTCGGCGTCGTGCGTCGCCGTGGCGATCGCGCCCGCCTGCTCGTACACCTCGCCGAGTGCTTCGGGTTTGCCCGCCGCGTTCATAGCGAATCCTCGCCTTCTACCGTAGAGGTCTTGTCCCGCTTAGAATCTCGTTTCGGCGGGCCACTTTCCACGATAGCGCGATCTCCGCGGCTGGGTGGGTCAGGCGTTCTCCAGTTCGGCGATGACGATCTTCTTCTGTCGCATCATCGTCTGGATCTGTTCGGGCCGGCCGAGCAGCTGGTCCATCTTGGCCGGGATGATCTGCCAGCTGATCCCGAATCGATCCTTGCACCAACCGCATTGCTCGGATTCGGGGACATGCGAGAGCTTGGACCAGTAGTGGTCGATCTCGTCCTGGTCTGCGCATTCGACGACGAACGAGATCGATTCGTTGAAGGTGAACAGCGGCCCACCGTCGAGGCAGACGAAATCGACACCGTTCAAACTGAATCGGCCGTTGAGCACCTTGCCCGACATGCCCTTGAAATGTTCGTCAAGTGCTTCGTCCGGGTACTCCTCCACCGAGATGACATGGGAATTCGGAAACACCTCGACGTAGTAGTTCATGGCCTCGCGGGCCTGGTCGTTGAACCAGAGACATGGCTGGATGGCGGTCGGCATGTCGTTCTCCTTGTCTGTCAGTCGTTTTCGGCGGATCAGGCGGCCAGCAGCGCGTCGATCTGACCCAGGGCGCCGGTCATGCCCTCGACCATGCCCATCGCGGTCACCTTCTCGAGTTGTTCGAGGTCGGTGAACCGGGTGACGATCGTCATCCGGGTACCGGTATCGGTCGCGTCGAACGACACCTCTAGGCGCATGGTGGGCATCTCGGGGTCGGGCTCGCCGTCGGGCTGCGAGAAGCCGTCTTCGATGAGCAGTCGCGATGGTGCGTCGACCTCGAGCGTCGTCCACCAGCCCGGCGCCTTCTCACCCTCGGGGCCCGTCATGTGGTAGCGCGACTGCCCGCTCGGGGTGAGCTCATGCCGGGTGAAGGTGGCCGGCCAGGTCGGCGGACCCCACCAGCGCTCCAACTGGCGGGGGTCTTCCCACACCTGCCAGACGCGCGCCGGCGGCGCGGTGAACTCGGCCACGAAGGTCATGGTGAGGGCTTGCGGGTCGGCGGCGCTGCTGATCATCGTCATCGGTGGTCCTTTCGGTTGGGTGGTGTTGTGCGGCTTGATGTTTGGTGGGGCGGATAGCCGTCTTCGGCGAGGATCGCCTCGATGCTCGCGGCGCGGTCGTGCCAGAGCGCCGCGTAGCGCTCCAGGAGCACGCCCGCTCGGTGCAGGGTTTCTGGCACCGCACGCACGAGTTGTTCCCGGCCGCGGCGCTCTTTATGCACCAGCGCGGCTCCGGCCAGTACCGCGACGTGCTTCTGTACCGCGGCGAAACTCATGTCGTAGCCACGCGCGAGCGCGCTCACCGACTGGTCGCTGCGCATGGTGCGGGCGACGATGTCGCGGCGCGTGGCGTCCGCCAATGCGTGGAAGATCCGGTCGATCTCCGCATCGGTGAATGCCTCAGGGAAAGTATCTACAACCATTTGGTTGTAGATTAGGTGATGTTGTGGGGCGGGTCAAGAGTCTGTCGCCGAGAAGGACCAAATGGTCGCTCTTTAGCTGCGATAGCGACCATTTGGTCCTTCTCGGGCTAGGGCAACCCGGGCCATCCCCGCTCGAGCAGCGCAGTGCGGGCGTCTTCGACAATCTCGACCCCGGAGTCCTCCTTGATGACATGGATGACGTGCCACTTCAGCCTCAGCAGTTCCCGGTTGGCCCAGACGTCTATCGAGTACTGGCGTCGATCAGTCAGGTGCTGGACGCCGTCGTACTCGGCACCGACCTTGAATTCCTCCCAGCACATATCGATCCGGCGGACGTAGCGCCCGAACTCGTTGCGAACCACGTACTGAGTTGTGGGCCTGGGCAATCCGGCGTCGATGAATAACAACCGCAGCCGGCTTTCACGTGGCGATTCAGCGCCGCCGTCGACCAGAGGCAACGCCTTCCGTAGGCGAGCCAACCCCCGCGCCCCTGGGTGCCGCTTCGCGAGCAAGTGGACGTCTTCGAACCCGAACGGGGCAGCGTTCATCAATGCATCGAGCCGCGCGACGGCGGTGTCCCGCGGTAGGTGGCGAGCCAGGTCAAAAGCCGTGCGCGCCCGGGAAGTGACGCGCACGCCACCGATGGTGACCACTTCGTCGTCGGCCAAGGAGTCGTGCCGGACGACGAGTCCACTCTGACCTTTGCACAATGCGAGGACATCGATGGGCACATCGTCATCCACCCACTTCGCGCCGTGCACCGCAGATGCCGCGACCCCGCCTATGACGCCGAGTGGCACCGCGAGGGCGGCTCCACGAATCCGGTCGCGCAACTTCACTTGATGATGTCGAGGCACGTAGATGCCATGAAAGATCGGCCGGTAGCGGTGGCGCAATTGCGCTCGGGTCAACACGCCGGCGGCGATCGCGTCGCCCCCGACGAATGGAATCGGCATGCACTCTAAGACGTGTGGGCGGGCTGATCGGCTCCATCGTCGATCGAAAGGGACCAAATGGCGGCTATGTAGTGCTAATCAGCAGCCATTTGGTCCTTCTCGGCGCCGCGCCGACCCCCTACTCCCGGTTGAGCGCCGCTTCTTCCAGATCCAGCCCGTGCAGCACCGAGCGCAGCACCTCGTCGTCGATGTTCCCGGCGTCGCGTTCGGCGATGTAGGTCTCGCGCTCGGCCGCCAGCATCTCGAGCCGCAGCCGCCGCATGGCCGACGCCGGGCTTTCGCCGATGTCGTCGTCACTGCGCCCGAGTCGTTCCCACACCGCGTTGCGGCGCCGGTCGTTCCAGCTCTGCAATACCTCGCCGACGTGCTGTTGGGCGCTGGAATCGCTGCTGCGAGCCAGCAATTCGTCGAGCCGGTCGGCCGCCGCCTGCGCCGCGCGACTCGAGGCCGCGGCCTGCTCCAGGGCATCCTGATGGGCCTCGGCCTCACTGCGCACGTCGAGCGTGCGAATCAGCCATGGCAACGTCAGGCCGTGCAACAGCAGCGTGCCGATCACCACGACGAACGTCAGGAACACCAGCTGCGGCCGGCCGGGGAACGGGTCGCCGCTCAGTGTCACCAGAGGCACACCGAACGCCGCGGCCAGTGACACGACACCGCGCATGCCTGCCCACGCCACGATGAAGACCTGCGACGGGGTCGGGGCGGGTTCTCGGTCCCGGACCCCGCGGAACAGCATCCGTGGCGTGTAGGCCATGACGTACACCCAGACGATGCGGACGGCGATCACCGTCGCCAGCACCGCGGCGGACGCCACGGCGAGGGTGACGGCGCGGATGCCGGTCAGCTCGTCGATGACGGTCGGCAGCTGCAGTCCGATCATCAGGAACGCGAAGGATTCCAGCACCAGCTGGATCGACTTCCACACCGCGTCGTCCTGCAGGCGGGTGGCGTACGACGCCCGCGTCGCGCGCTGTCCGAGCAGCAGCGCGGCGACCACCACCGCGATCACGCCGGAGCCGTGCGCCTCTTCGGCCAGCCAGTAGACGAAATACGGTGCGACGAGACCGATGGCGCTCTCCACCAGCGGGTCGTCCAGCCAGGTCCGGATGAACTCGATGAGCCACCCGATCAGTCCGCCGATCACGACACCGCCCAGCGCGGCGAGCGCGAACGTGCCCAGCGCGCCCTGCCAGGTCGCTGCCGCTCCGACGGCGGCGGCCAGCGCGACCTTGTACGCGGTCAGCGCCGTGGCGTCGTTGAGCAGGCTCTCGCCGCCGAGCAGCGTCATGATCTGGCGGGGCAGTCCGAGGCGCCGGCCGATGGCCGCGGCCGAGACCGCGTCGGGCGGCGCGACGATGGCGCCCAGCGTGAGCGCCGCGGCGACCGTCAGCTCCGGGACGGTGTGAAACGCGACGAACCCCACGACCAGGGTGGTGGCCAGTGGCAGCCCGACCGCGAGCAGCCCGATGGGACGCACGTTCTTGCGCAGGGCCAGGTAGCTGCTCTCCAGCCCGGCCGACCACAGCAGCGGCGGCAGCACGACGAACATCACCAACTGCGGCTGCATCTCGATGGCCGGCACGCCGGGGATCAGCCCGACGGCCAGTCCGGCGACGACGAGTCCCAGTGGCGCGGAGACGTCGTAACGGCGGGCCAGCGCGGCCAACAACACCGAGGCCACCAGCACTGCCAGCAGTGGGGCACCCATGTCCTCAAACCTCCTCGGTCAGCCGGGCCCTATCCTTGTTCAACATGCTGGGGAAATGGATGCAGTCACGGGCAACGCGTCCGCGTGAAGAAAATTCCCCGACCACCTGCACGCACCTCGCCGACGCCGTCGGCCAAGCAGAACCGGAGCCGCAGACGCCCGGCCGCTGTGGTGACTGTGCGGCACTTGGGGAGGATACGTGGGCGCACCTTCGGATGTGTCTGACCTGCGGACAGGTCAGCTGTTGTGATTCCAGTCCGCACCAACACGCCAACGAGCACTACCGTCGCACGGGCCACCCCGTGATGCGCTCGGTCGAGCCGGGGGAGAGCTGGCGCTGGTGCTACGTCGACATCAGGTTGGGTTGACGGGAGATTGGCCGGCGGGGCGAGCGGAGCGACGGGGGAGGTTGGTGACTTGGTAGACCGGACAACGGTTCTGGTGCTCGGTACCGGTGAGCTGAGCAGTGAACTGGTGCTGTCGTTCCAGCGGCTGGGGACGCGGGCGACCGCGGTGCCCGCGCCGACCGGAGCGGCGGCGTTGCGGACCCTGATCGACCGGCACACCCCACAGGTGGTGGTCGTGCAGTCCCCGGCAGCGGATCTCGGCGCCGACGTCGTGCAGGCGCTGGCCGGGCTCGAGGAAGTCGCGGTGTTCCCGACGCCGGGTGCCCTGCGGCTCGCGTCCGACCGCGAGGCGCTGCGCACCCTGGCGGCCAACGAGCTGGGGCTGCCGACGGCGCCGTTCTGGTTCGCCGGATCGGTCGACGAACTCACCGCGGTGGCCGAGCACGCCGGGCTGCCGCTCACCATCACGCCGGTGACGCATGCCGCGAACGAGGGCGCGGGGCGTTCGGTGCTGTCGCGTCTCGAGGACGTCGACGTGGCGTGGCACCGTGCGGTGGCCGCGGGCGGCGACCGCGTGATGGCCGAGACGGCCGTCGACGTGACCGCGGAGTTCACCATGCTGACGGTGCGGACGCAGGGTCAGGCGGGTCCGGTGGTGCAGTTCTGTGAGCCGATCGGTCACCGCCACGAGACGGGCGGTCCGCTGGAGTTGTGGCAGCCGCAGCTGTTGTCGGAGCCGGCGCTGGACGCGGCGCGCTCGATCGCCGCCCGGATCGTCAACAAGCTGGGCGGCACGGGGCTGTTCACGGTGGACCTGCTGCTCGGTGCCGACCCGGAGTCCGGGGCCGAGGAGGTCTATTTCGCGACGGTCCATCCGATGCTGACGGGCGCGGGCTTCGTCACGACGCGTTCGCAGCGGCTGTCGCAGTTCGACCTGCACGCACGGGCGATCCTCGGACTGCCCGTCGACACCATCATGATCTCGCCGGCCGCCGGTGAGGTGAGCCGCCCGTCGGCCGACAGGGCCGCGCTCGTGCGCGCACTGCCGGATGCGCTGGCCATCGCCGAGAGCGACGTGCGGCTCTCCGGTGAGGTGTGCGTGGCATTGGCGACGGCGCCGGACGTCGTGCGGGCGCGCGACCGCGCGCATCAGGTGGCCGCTGTGCTCAACCACTCGGCGATCAACCAGACGGGGACGTGACCATGACCGAATCGGAATCGCACCCGCGGCAGACGCTGGGCCCGTTCCTGGCCGCGCTGGCGCTGATTGTGGTCCTCGTGGTCATAATCGCCGTCCTGAACGCGATCGGGGTGTTCGGCCGGAACGATCCGACGCCGGAGCAGCTGGTGCGCACCGCGGTCGTCGGCCAGAACGACGGGCTGCAGCGCAAGGACTACGCGCGCTTCCAGACGTACACCTGCAAGGCCCAGGCCGGTACCGAGGCGGATGTGCTTGCCAAGCAGGAGGATTCGGCCGCCAAGAACGGGCAGCGCTATGTCGACGAGGTGCGCGACATCAAGTTCGACGGCCAGAAGGCCACCGCCGTGCTGGTGTACCACTTCGACAAGACACCGGATCAGAAGCCCACGGCGCCGGTGGTGCTGGTGAACGAGGACGGCGGATGGAAGGTGTGCTCGCCGGTCCCGAGCTAGTTTGTGACAGACTCGCATCCGTGAGCTACGCGGGAGATATCACGCCGCAGCAGGCCTGGGACCTGCTCAGTGAGAACCCCGAGGCGGTGCTTGTCGACTGCCGGACCGACGCCGAATGGCGCTGGGTGGGCGTGCCCGACATCTCCAGCCTCGGGCGGGACGTTGTGTACATCGAGTGGGTGTCGAACGACGGCAAGCGCAACACCAGCTTCGTCGACGACCTGCTGGCCGCGGGTGTGACGCCCGGCGAGCGGCCGGTGGTGTTCCTCTGTCGCTCGGGTAACCGCTCGATCGGTGCGGCCGAGGCGGCGACGGCCGCCGGGATCGGCCCGTCCTACAACGTGCTGGACGGCTTCGAGGGGCACCTCGACGAGCACGGGCATCGCGGTGGCAGCGGCTGGCGTGCCATCGGACTGCCGTGGGTGCAGTCATGAGAGGCGTGAACGCCGACGGCGTCCCCTCGGTCCGGGTCCCGGCCGCGCTGCCGGACGGCGTCAGCCAGGCGACCATCGGCGTGCGCGGCGGCCTGCTGCGGTCCGAGTTCGAGGAGACCGCCGAGGCGATGTTCCTGACCTCGGGCTACGTCTACGAGTCGGCGGCTGCCGCGGAGCGGGCGTTCACCGGCGAGATCGACCGGTACGTGTACTCGCGCTACGGCAACCCGACCATCCAGATGTTCGAGGAACGGCTGCGGCTCATCGAAGGGGCGCCCGCCGCTTTCGCGACGGCCACCGGCATGGCGGCGGTGTTCACCGCCCTGGGTGCGCTGCTCGCCGCCGGCGACCGGCTGGTCGCGGCGCGCAGCCTGTTCGGGTCCTGCTTCGTGGTGTGCAACGAGATTCTCCCGCGCTGGGGTGTCGAGACCGTCTTCGTCGACGGTGACGACCTGTCGCAGTGGGAGGAGGCGCTGTCGGTGCCGACCACCGCGGTGTTCTTCGAGACGCCGTCCAACCCCATGCAGTCGCTGGTCGACATCGCCGCGGTGTCGGAGATGGCACACGCCGCCGGCGCAAAGGTGGTGCTGGACAACGTCTTCGCGACACCGCTGCTGCAGCAGGGGCTGGAGCTCGGCGCCGACGTCGTGGTCTACTCGGGTACCAAGCACATCGACGGCCAGGGCCGCGTGCTCGGCGGCGCCATCCTCGGCGACAAGGAGTACATCTCCGGTCCGGTGCAGCAGCTGATGCGGCACACGGGCCCGGCGATGAGCGCCTTCAATGCCTGGACGATGCTGAAAGGCCTTGAGACGCTGGCCATCCGGGTCGACTACTCGAACCGTTCCGCGCAGCGGGTGGCCGAGTTCCTGGAAGGCGCGCGCGGTGTGAACTGGGTGAAATACCCGTTCCTGCAATCGCATCCGCAACATGATCTGGCCAAGCGGCAGATGCGCGGCGGCGGCACCGTCGTCACCTTCGAACTGGACGGCGGCAAGGACCGGGCGTTCGAGGTGCTCGACAAGCTGCAGGTCATCGACATCTCCAACAACCTCGGCGATTCCAAGACGCTGATCACCCACCCGGCCACCACCACGCACCGCGCGATGGGGCCGGAGGGCCGGGCCGCGATCGGTCTGGGCGACGGCGTGGTGCGGATTTCCGTCGGCCTGGAGGGCACCGAGGATCTGATCGCCGACCTGGATCAGGCGCTGAGCTAGGGGGCTGGAGATGTCCAAGCAGACTGCGGCCAAGAAGGCCCGTCGAAAGAAGCGGCAGACCACGCGCAATGCCAACTGGCTGCCCGACGAGGTGCATGCCGAGGTCGAGGCCGTCGGGCGGCTCGCGGGTGAAATCCTGCCGCGCGGTTGGGTTTTCGATTCGGACTACTCCAACGACGAGTACCTGATCTGGTACTACCCGCCGTCAGGTTTCGAATCGACCGAAGACGACCCGCGTGAGCTGGTGACGCGGATCTGGGTCTCCGATCCGGAGCAGCCGCAGCTCATCCTCGTCGGCACCGAAGAGGACGGCGAAATCTACAGCTTCACCGTCGAGCAGTTGATGTCGAACCTTGATGTCATCGAGGCCTACCGCGTCGGCGAGCCGGTCCCGCAGTTCTGATCTGTCCGTCAACCGATCTGCGAGACCTGGTAGTGCGCGATCTGCCAGCCGTTGTCGCCTTGCGTGACAAGGACACTCAGGTTCAGGCTGATCACCTCACCGTCGGGGCGGGTGAAGTCTGCCCTGGCGTAGGCCAGCACCACGCCGGCTGCGGGTTCGCGGATCTCGTTGATGCGGTAGTCGACCGTCAGGCCGACCGGCTGAGATTCGTAGTAGTCGAAGACGCCCTGGCGGCCCACGCTGTACGGCCGGAGTCCTTGGAATATCGCGTCGTCGGTGAAGACCGCCGCGACCTGGTCCGGCCGGTGGGCGGCGATGCCCGCCTGCCACCGGTCCAGGACGCTGTGAACCGCGTCGATCATCTCAATGCCCGGCACTCTGACCACCGTCCACGTGCAGGATCTCGCCGGTGACGAACTTGGCGTTCTCCAGGTACAGGACACCGTCGACGACGTCGGAGATGTCGCCCATGTGGCCGACCGGGTGCAGCGCCGACAGGAACTCGTGGGTCTCCGGTGCGTGCATCGGGGTGCGGATGATGCCGAGCGCGACGGCGTTGGCGCGGATGCCGCGGCTGCCGTACTCGACGGCCAGGGCGCGCGTCGCCGCGTTGAGGCCGCCCTTGGTCAGTGACGCCAGGGCCGACGGCACCTGCGAGTTGGCCTGGTCCACGAGGCTGGTCGAGATGGTGACGACGTGCCCGCCGTCGCCCTGGGCTTCCATGGTCGTGATGGCGGCGCGGGTCAGTTCGAAGAAGCCGCGGGAGTTCACGCCGGTGATCGCGTCGTAGTCCGCGTCGGTGTACTCGGTGAAGGGCTTGGCGATGAAGATGCCGGCATTGTTGACGACGGTGTCGACCCGCCCGAAGTGCTCGACCGCGGCGTCGACGAGCTGTTGTCCGACGCCCGGGCGGCCGATGTCGCCGGCGACGGTCAGGACCAGGGGATCGTCGCTCTCGGCGATGGTGCGGGAGTTGGCGACGACGGCGTAGCCCAGCTTGCGGTAGCCGGCCACCAGGGCTTCGCCGATGCCCTGGGATGCGCCGGTGACGATCGCGACGCGGGTTGTGGTGCTCATCGGGGTGGTTCCTTTCGGTTGACGTTGCTGCCCTTCACAACCTCGGCCGGGCCGCATCGATGCCGCTGCTCCGGGACTTGTTCGCTTTCTGCTGAGAGGCTGTGCCTACTACGCTGTCGACATGGAGCTGCGGCAACTTCGGTACTTCGTTGCCGTTGCCGATGCGCTGAATTTCGGGCGGGCGGCCGAACGCCTGCACATCGCCGGGCCGTCACTGTCCCAGCAGATCAAGGCGCTCGAACGCGATCTCAAGGTGGAATTGTTCGATCGCGACCGCCGGTCGGTGCGCCTCACGGCGGCGGGTGCGTCGCTGTTGCCGCACGCCCGGTCCCTGGTGGCCGAGGCCGACGAATTCCGCAGGCGGGCAATCGGTTTGTCGAACTCCGAACCGATCCGCATCGGCTATGTCAACTGGTGCCCGACCGACCTGGCCGAGCGCGCGGCCGGCGTCGCGCAGCTGCGCGTGGATACCTGGGTGATGCCGTCGCACGCGCAGGCGGCCCGGGTTGCCGAGGGCATCCTCGATCTGGCCATCTGCTGGGTGCAGACCGACGATCTGGCCGGGCTCGAACTGGAAGCCCGGCTGATGGGGGTGGACCGGCTGTTCGCGCTGTGCGTCGGTACCGACGACTCACCCGTGCACGCGAAAGACACCCTGGTGCTGGTGGATTCGGACACCGCGAGCTGGGAGTCGTGGAACCGCTACGGCGAACAGTTCGCCGCGGACACCGGTGCGCGGGTGATGCGCACCGACGACGGCGGCGTCACGGGTCCGACGTTCTTCGAGCATGTCCGCCAGCTGGGCCGTCCGGTGCTCAACAACCCGCGCGGGCAGACGGACACCCTGCCGCGAGACCTGGTGCGCCGTCCGGTGATTCAGCCGACACCGTTGTGGACGTGGTCACTCGTGTGGCGGCGGGGCGAAGACAACCCTGCCGTTCACGCTGTCGTCGAGGCGCTCACGCGGGACGCCGCCGCCCTCGGGATCGACGACGCGGCGTGGCTGCCGTCCACTGATCCACATCAACAGCGCGGCCAGGGCCGCCACTAGCACGACGGCGGCGCCGGCGAGCAGGGCCTGCTGAAAACCGTTGTGCAGCAGGGGCGCCACCGCGACCGGCCCGACGATCTGGCCGACGGAGTAACCCGTCGTCAGCAGCGCGACGGCGCCGGGAAACTGCAGCGCGCGGCCGGCGGCGAGCGCCAGGGTGCTGATGCCGATGAAGGTGCCGCCGAACAGGATGGCGCCGAATAGTGCTGTTGCCTCGTTTCCTAGGCCCGCCCCAGCAATCCCGGCGGCCTGCAGCAGCAACGCGGCGACGAGCAGTGCGGCATACGAGAAGCGGCCCGTGAACCGCGCCCACAGTGCGGCTGACGGCGCGGCGGCCAGACCGACCAGCAGCCACACCGCACTGCCGAGTCCGCCCGGTGCCTGCTGCGCGACCGCGGCGACCAGGAAGGTGCCGGCGATGATGTAGCCGACGCCTTCGAGGCTGTAGCTCGCCATCAGCAACGCCAGCGGACCGCGGGCGCTGCCCTGTTGCCCGGCAGGTGCTTTCGGGATGTCGCCGGAGGTACCCGGATGCAGGTGCCAGGCGAACGCACTGAGCAGTGCCGCCAGGCCCGCCGCCGCCCACCAGGCGACGTGCCAGTCTTTCGTGGCGGGCAGGGCCGCGGACAAGGCGATGCCGATACCGACGCCGCTGAACGCCCAGCCGGCGTGGTGGGCCCGATGCCCGTGATCCATCAGTGTGTTGACGGCGATCACGAACACCAGCGCGCTGGCGATACCGGCCACCAGTCGCAGGGCGCCCCACTCGATGACGTTGGTGCTCAGCGTCATTGCCGCGAGCGTCGCGACCAGGATCACGAGCGACGCCCGACACACGGCAACGGACCGGGCCAGCCGCGGCGAGACGGCGGCGCCCACCGCGCCGATCAGATAGCCGACGTAGTTGGCGGTGGCCAGCTGCCCTGCGGCCGGCCCGGTGAGGCCGGCGTGGCCCGTCATCAGCGGGAGAATCGGCGTGTAGGCGAACCGGCCGATGCCCATCGCCGCGGCCAGGGCTGCCGCGGCGCGGGCGATCGAGAGCCAGGCGGACGTGGGCATGCCTCATGGTGCGTGGCTCCGGCCGTCGGTCGCCAGGACCGGTCTCCTTGCAGCTGTGAGGAATTGCCTCGCAGACGGCTCAGCCGGCCGGGAACAGCGCTTCTGCGATGAAGTGCTCGGCCGAGACGACGCCGGACAAGCGATCCCGGAGTTCTGCGGAGAACCGCAATACTGCCGGTAGTGGCCGGTGGTGGATGGCGGCGCCCGTGATCCTGCCCGCGGCGTCACGGTCCAGAATGGTCACGCCGCGGATCTGCATGCCGCCGAAGGCTGTTGCCCGCCACTGTAGATAGCTCGTCGATCCGGCCTGCGCGGACTCGGTGAACTCCAGGGTCTCGTAGATCGAGCTCGCGGTGGCCATCACCGTGGCGACAAGGTCTCTGCCGTGGACGGGTGCCGCCAAGGCGGTGGCGTCCAGCACGATGTCGTCGGCGAACTCAGCCGCGAATGTGGTCCGGGACTGCTGCGCGAAACCGTCCTGCCAGCCGCTCATTTCGTCGCTCCTGACGCGGACCAGGCCGCGGTGTCGATGGGGGAGAAGTCGGTCGGCTTCCCGTCGAGGCGGGCAGCGCGCCGGGTACTGAGTGTCTTCACGACGTCGTCGGGCAGGGGCGTCGTGAAGATGTTGTCGATCAACGAGTACTCGGCGGCCAGGCGGCCGAACGCGCCCAGCGCACCGACATCGATGCGTCCGTTCGGCAGGTACAGCTCATCGCGGATGTGGATCTTCGTCACCCGTCCCCACACGACGTGGTCGGGCAGGGGCGGCATCGGGATGATGCGGTCCACCTCGCACTCGAACGAAATCGGCGCCTCGGCGATACGCGGCGCCGCGACGGTCTCCGACGCGGCCTTGTGCAGGCCGAGGGCGTCGAATTCGTCGACGTCATGGTCGAATTCGAACGCGGAGCGGTGGACGGTATCGGCGTTGTCGATGGTCGCGAGGTTGACGACGAACTCGCCGGTGTCGCGGATGTTGACGAACGTGTCTTTCAGCGTCATGCCGTCGGACCGCGGTTGCAGGCTGATGGACAGCACCGGTGGGAAGCGGCCCACGACGGTGAAGAACGAGATGGGCGCGATGTTGCCCACGCCTTCGGTCGACGTGGTGCTGACCCACGCGATGGGCCGGGGCAGGACGCTGCCGATCAAGAGTTTGTAGCTCGAGGTGGGATCGAGGTCGGCGGGATCGATGACCATGGTGGCATGCCTTTCAGGACAGGAGGGCCAGGGCGCTGTACCAGACCGGTCCGACGTTGAGCCGGTCCGGATACAGGCGGATCATGTAGTCGAAAAACTCACGCGGACTGGGCTTTCCGGCCAGGAGGCGCTGGGCGTCGAGCAGGTAGTCGCGGGTCTGATCGATGGCCGCGGGATCGTCGGGCAGGTTCTTGTTCTTGTGTCCCGCCACCACGGCGCGCGGCTGCAGTGCCGCGACCGTGTTGAGCGCGCGCAGCCACGACTGGATGCCACCGTGGTCGCTCTCCAGCAGGTATTGGTGCACGCCGTTGTAGACGACGTCACCGGCGACGACCAGGCCGATCGACGGCACATGCAGCACGGTGGTGTCGTCGGTGTCGGTGTGGCCCACGTCGATCGGCACGAGGCGCTGACCTTCCAGCTCGAACCCGTCGGCGGGAACCTCTTGGTAGACAACGGGGCTGGGCGGGATCATGCCGGGAAAGTCGACGTCCCACATCTGGGCGCGGCCCGCCACGGCCTGCTCGTGCATCTTGCCGATGGTGCCCGCGGTCGCGTAGGCCACGGCATCCGGAAAGCGTTGCAGCAGAGCATCGGTACCGAACCAGTGGTCGCCGTGGCCGTGCGTGGCGTAGATCGCGGTCAGACGTCTGCCGGAGTGCTCGATCCAATCGCCGACGCGGCTGATCTGCTCGTGGGTGAACGGCGGGTCGACGAGGACGGCGTCGTGGTCGCCGAAGATGAGCGTCGATGACACCGGGGACGACACGATGGGGCTGCCGTCGGGCAGGCGTTGTTCGCGGTGGCGGCGCAGTCCGTCGTGCACCAGCACGTTGTAGTTGAGGGCGGTCATGCTTAGGTCCTTTCAGGCGAGGTGTTCGGTGAACCAGTCGCGGGCGGCGCCGCCGGCCGTGGGGAACTGGTCGAGGTAGGCGGCGAAGTGGCCGCCGTCGACGGTGACGAGCTTCTTGGGTTCGAGTGCCTGCTCGTAGGCTTGTAGTTCCAGGTCGGTCATGGTGACGGTGTCGCGCAGCCCGACGACCATGAGCAGCGGTGTGGGCGAAACCCGGGCGATCCAGGTACCCGGCTCGTACATGCGCGCGGCGCGCGACGACCGCACCGTCATCGTGTTGTCCCACACGCCGTCCGGCACCGGCTGGGTGTAGAACGAGATGGCCTCCGCGGACCGGTATGCGGCAGGCACTGTCGGGTCGTCACCGACGACGGCCTGCACGGCCGGCGCCTCGCCACGGAACTGGCGGCGGTCGTCGTCGATGAAAGCGGCCTCCAGTGCCGACACATGCTCCGGGGCTATCCGCCGCAGGCTCTGCTGATAGCCGCTGATGGTCGGGACCTGCGCCACGACGGCCCGTAGCCGACGGTCGGTGGCGCCCAGCACGATCGCGTGTCCACCGGCGTAACTGGTGCCCCACAGGCCGATTCGCGTCGGGTCGACCGCCGGGTGGCTTTCCAGGAAGGAGATGGCGCGCCGCCAGTCCGCGATCTGCACCCACGGGTCGACGTCACCGCGCGGCGTCCCGTCGCTGGCGCCGAAACCCCGGTGGTCGTGCACCAGGACGACGAATCCGGCAGCGGCGAACAGTTCGGCGAACCGCGCCAACCCGTGTTCCTTCACACCGGCGAAGCCATGGGCCATCGTGATGCCCGGGTGCGGACCCGCGCCGTCCGGAACGAACAGCCAGCCGCGCAGCGTCACTCCGTCGGCGGCGGTGAATTCGACGTCCTGTCGTTTCATGGTCCACGCTCCTTGTCGGCTGATATCCACGATCAGGCCGGGACAAGTTCTGTGGGAACGCCGCCGCGATCCTGGTATTGGCAGGGTTAGGCTCGAGCGATGGCGAAGGGGAACGCGCTGGGCGACTACCTGCGGTCTCGGCGGGAACAGGTCCGCCCCGAGGACGTCGGATTGATCGCCGGCAGCCGCCGCCGGGTGGCGGGCCTGCGCCGTGAGGAGCTGGCGCTGCTGGCCGGCATCAGTTCTGATTACTACCTGCGACTCGAACAGGGCCGTGACACCAACCCGTCGCCGCAGGTGCTCGATGCCCTGGCCCGTGCGCTGCAGCTCGACATCAACGGCACGGAGTATCTGCACAAGCTGGCCAATCCCACCGGAATCCGTTGGGATAAATCAGAATTGGAGCAGGTCGCCGACGAGCTGGACGAGTTGATCGATCAGTTCCCGATGCCCGCGTTCGTGGCCAATCGCTACCAGGTGGTGCTCGCCGCCAACCAACTCGCCTGTGCGCTGGCGCCGGGTTTCCGTCCGGGGCAGAACATTCTGGCCTGGCGGCTCCTGGACCCGGCGGCCAAGGACTTCTTCGTCGACTGGGACGAGGCGACGGAGATCGCGGTCGGTGGTCTGCGCGAGGTCACCGGTGGTCATCCCGACGATCCGTATCTGCAGCGCATGGTCAGTGAACTGTCTGCTGCCAGTGCGCGATTCCGCGAACTGTGGTCGCGGGCCGACGTCGGATACCGGGCCGGTGTCACGCACGTGCGCCATCCGGTGGTCGGGGAGCTCTTCCTGCGCCGCAACCGGTTGAACCTGCCGCATTCCGGTGGGCAGCACGTCATCACGTTCCGCGCCGAGCCGGGCAGCGATTCCGCGAAAGCCCTTGAGGCCCTGCGGAATCTCTAGGCGTCAGCGCACGCCGAAAGTGAGGTTGTGTGCCAATATCGCAACGGATTTGGCCACAACCTCAGTCTCGGCGGTGCGGTCAGTCTTTCTCGATGACGCCCTGTGCGGCGTGCGCGCGGTCGGTGTAGCTCTGCCGTTTGGCGGCGTCGAACGTCATGAAGACGGTGTCGAGACCGAGCTTCTTGTTCATCCAGCGCCGGCCACGCGGGCCCAGCAGCTGCGCGGCCTGCGCGGTGAACCGGAGCGCGGCCGGCACCGAGACGTGCGTCTTGGGCTTGTTCAGGGTCTTGACGATCGCCGCGGCGATCTCCTCGGGTTCGACTGGCTTGACCGCCATGGTCTCGGATGTGCCCGAGATCAGTTCGGTCCGGGTGAACGGCGGCATGACCACCGAGACCTCGACCCCGTGCGGCGCGACTTCGTCGGCCAGTGCGGTGGTCAGTCCGACGACGCCGAACTTGGTCGCGTTGTAGACGACCTGCCCCGGCAACGGGATGAGGCCGGACAGCGACGCGATGTTGATGATGTGACCGCGGCGGCGCGCGACCATCTCCGGCAGGGCCAGCTGACACCCGGTCAGGACGCCGTACAGGTTGACTTCCATCGCCGACCGGATGGACTGCTGGGTCTCGTCGAGGAACGGGCCGATGGGCATGACGCCGGCGTTGTTGATCAGGACGTCGAGGTGGCCGGCGCCGTCGCTGCGGGCCTTGTCCAGGAACACCTCGAAGGATTCGCGGTCGGTGACGTCGAGCGGGTATCCGGTGGCCGGACCCAGTTTGACCAGCTCAGAGACGGCCGACTCGAGTACTGCGACGTCGCGGTCGCCGATGACGACCCGCGCGCCGCGGGCGAGAAGGGCTTTGGCGGTGGCGTAGCCGATACCTCGTGCGGCCCCGGTGATCGCGATGGTCTTGCCGCGGATGTTGTCCATGGCCGCAAACTTTACACGTGTCAAGTTTTGAAATGAAGCCCTGATTCGGCCCTCTCGGCGGGCTACTGTCGGGGGCATGACGCGCGCGCTGCGGACTCAGGTTTGTGTAGCCGGTGGTGGACCCGCGGGTCTGGTGCATGCACTGCTGCTGGCCCGCGCCGGGATCAACGTCGTGGTGCTGGAGAAGCACAACGACTTCCTCCGCGACTTTCGCGGCGACACCGTCCACCCCACCACGTTGCGCGTCATGCACGAGCTGGGGTTCATCGACGAGTTCCTGAAGCTGCCGCACACCAAGATCACCCGGGTCTGCATGGACGCCGACGGCACCCTCCGGACCTTCGGCAGTTTCGGCGCGCTGAAGGCGCTGCGGTTCCCCGAGCCGTACATCGCGCTCATGCCGCAGTGGGACTTCCTCGACTTCCTCGCCGAAAAGGCTTCCGCCTACCCGGAATTCACGTTGATCCGCAACGCCGAGGTGACGGACCTGATCACCGAGGGCGGCCGCGTCGCCGGAGTGCGGACACCGGAGTTGGAGGTGCGCGCCGATCTGGTGGTGGCCGCCGACGGCCGCAAGTCCGCGGTGCGCGAGGCGTCCGGGCTCGCCATGGCGAGCGCGCACAGCCCCATGGACGTGCTGTGGTTCCGGCTGGGCTGGCGCCCCGGTGATCCGCAGGAGCTGTTCGGGATCATCCGCAAGGGCCTGCTGATGGCGATGATCTACCGCGGCGACTATTGGCAGGTCGCGTACCTGATGCCGAAGGGCGCCAATCCGCAGGGCGGCTCACTCGACGACTTCAAGGCCAGGCTGGTGTCGGTGCGCCCGCAACTCCGTGAGCACGTCGCCGACCTGAAGTCCTGGGACGACACCAGCCACCTCGACGTGCGGGTGGACCGGCTCAAGACCTGGTGGCGGCCGGGGCTCCTGTGCATCGGCGACGCCGCGCACGCGATGTCGCCGGCCGGCGGCGTCGGCATCAACCTGGCCGTGGCCGACGCGGTCGCCGCCGCCAACATCCTGTGCGGCCCGCTGCGCAACGGCCTGCTCGCCGATGCCGACCTGGCCAAGGTGCAGCGCCGCCGCGAGTTGCCGACCCGCATCATCCAGGCCGGCCAGGTGCTGGCGCAGGACCAGTTCATCGAACCCAACCTCGCCGGCGACCTATCGCCGATCAAGGTGCCGTCGTTCGTGGGAAAGGGCCCGCTGCAATACATTCCGCCGCTGCTCGTCGGCCGCGGTTTCCGTCCCGAGCACGTGCGCACCCCGGACATCCACTAGAGGCGGCAGAATCCGGGTCGCACCGGCGACCAGGTGGATACGCTTGATCGGTGCTTACCGGTTGGGCCGTCGGGTGTCTGCTGCTGGTCGCCGCCGTACTGGTGTTGGGGACCGGCATGGCGGCGCGCACGTATGTCGGCAGGACGCCTCAGGATCACCCGCATCGCCGGCGCGCACGCGCGGTGCGCTGGTCCACTTTCGGGAAGGTGTTCTACGGGCCCATCAACCGTGATGCCCAGGGCAACAACACCTTTGACGACGAAGAGCTCGATCACATGCTCTTCCTGCCCGCCGTCGTCGTCGCCGGCGGGCTGCTCCTGGCCGGGCTGTTCGTGCTGTTCCTGGAGTTGGTCAAACACGGCGTCTGACGCCGGCGGCGTCAGACCCGCTGCAACGCCAGTTCAGCCGCCTCCCGCACCGGTCCCCGCCACGCCGGTCCGTGGCCGGGCAGCAGCACCTGGGTGTCCAGCAGGCCGAGCGCCGACAGGCTGCGTTCACACGCCGCGTCGTCGTGATTGAAGATGTGCGGGAGCAGCTGGGGGCCGCCCTTGGTGATGAGTGGGTGACCGGTGACCACGGCGTCGCCGGCGACCAGCACGTCGCCGAACACGTACGAGCAGTGCCCACCGGTGTGCCCCGGGCTCGGGATCACCTGCGGGCTGCCCGGCAGCGTCGCCGCGACGTCCTCGGTGAGTGCCTGCGCGGTGGGGATGCCCTCGCGCACCAGCGCGCCCTTGCCGATGATCTTCATGGACCAGGCCAGGTACCGCGGGTTCCAGGCGCGCGCCAGCAGATCCGTCGGTGAAACCTGTTCCAGAAACTCGCGTTTGGCGTGGCCGACCTCGGCGCCGTGGCAGAACACCGGCGTCCCATGGGTTTTGGCGAACCAGATGGCCGAGCCGAGGTGGTCGACGTGCGCGTGGGTGAGCAGGATCGCCCGCACATCGCCGGTTTCGAAACCCAGGTCACGCAGGGAACGCAGGACGTCGTCGCGCTGGCCGGGAAAACCCGCGTCGATCAGGATCACCCCGCTGTCATCGCTGACCAGGGTCCAGTTCACCAGGTCGGTCTGGGCGAAGTGGATGTTGTCGGAGATCGCGCTCAGGGCTGCCGCCATGACGCGAGTGTAGGCAGAGTAGAAATGAAATTGCGCCCGCGAGGCGCAAAGGGCCGCGGCAGAGGCGACGAACAGGAACGGGACTCATGGCTGAACTCAGACTGGGATACAAGGCGTCGGCGGAGCAGTTCGCCCCGCGTGAACTCGTCGAGCTGGCGGTGGCCGCCGAGGCGGCGGGCATGGACAGCGCCACCGTCAGTGACCACTTCCAGCCGTGGCGCCACACCGGGGGCCACGCCCCGTTCTCCCTGGCCTGGATGACCGCGGTGGGCGAGCGTACCGAGCGGCTGGTCCTGGGCACTTCGGTCCTGACGCCGACGTTCCGGTACAACCCGGCGGTCATCGCGCAGGCGTTCGCGACGATGGGCTGTCTGTACCCGGATCGGATCTTCCTGGGTATCGGCACCGGTGAGGCGCTCAACGAGATCGCCACCGGCTATGAAGGTGAATGGCCCGAGTTCAAGGAGCGCTACGCGCGGCTGCGCGAGTCGGTGCGCCTGATGCGTGAGCTGTGGCTCGGCGACCGCGTCGACTTCGAGGGCGAGTACTACAAGACCAAGGGCGCCTCGATCTACGACGTGCCCGAGGGCGGTATCCCGATCTACATCGCCGCGGGCGGGCCGCAGGTGGCCAAATACGCCGGCCGCGCCGGCGACGGCTTCATCTGCACCTCGGGCAAGGGCGAGGAGCTGTACAAGGACAAGCTCATCCCCGCCATGCGCGAGGGCGCCGAGGCCGCGGGCAAGAACCCCGACGACATCGACCGGATGATCGAGATCAAGATCTCGTACGACCCGGATCCCGAACTGGCTCTGGAGAACACCCGGTTCTGGGCGCCGCTGTCGCTGACCGCCGAGCAGAAGCACTCCATCGACGACCCGATCGAGATGGAGGCAGCCGCCGACGCGCTGCCCATCGAGCAGGTCGCCAAGCGGTGGATCGTGGCGTCTGACCCCGACGAAGCCGTCGAGAAGGTCAAGCAGTACGTCGACTGGGGCCTGAACCACCTGGTGTTCCACGACCCGCGGCAGGACCAGGGCCGGTTCCTGGAGCTGTTCAAGACCGACCTGGAGCCCCGCCTCCGCAAACTCGGCTGACGCGCGGCCGGGCTCGATAGGCTGACTCAGTGCCAGACGCCACCCGAACATGGTCTTCGCGCGAGCGCTCATCCGCGATCTATATCGCTTCACCCGAAGGCGACACCGGCAAGTCGACCATCGCGCTAGGGCTGTTGCACCGACTGGCGGCCACGGTCGCCAATGTCGGGGTCTTCCGCCCGATCGTGCGCGCGGGGTCCGACCGCGACTACATCCTGGAGCTGTTGCTCGCGCACAGCACCGCAGGCCTGGAGTACGACGACTGTGCCGGCGTCACCTACCAGCAGTTGCACGACGATCCCGATGCGGCGATCGCCGACATCGTCGACCGCTACCACCGCGTCGCGGACAAGTGCGGAGCGGTGGTGATCGTCGGCAGCGACTACACCGACGTCGCCTCGCCCAGCGAGTTGTCGATGAACGCGCGCATCGCCGTGAATCTCGGTGCGCCCGTGTTGCTCTCGGTGCGTGCCGCTGATCGCACACCCGCCGAGGTGGCCCACGTGGTCGAGCTGTGCCTGGCCGAGCTCGCGGCTCAGCACGCGCACACCGCTGCGGTGGTCGCCAACCGCTGCGCTCCAGACGAACTCGCTGACGTGGCCGCCGCGCTGCAGCGGTTCACGCCGAAAAGCTATGTGCTGCCGGAGGAGCCGTTGCTGGCGGCGCCGACGGTCGCCGAGCTGCGCGATGCGGTGCAGGGGACATTGATCAGCGGTGACGAAGAGCTGCTGACCCGCGAGGTCATGGGAATGATGGTCGCCGGCATGACGGCCGAACACTGTCTGGAGCGGCTGCGGGATTCCATGGCCGTCATCACGCCGGGCGACCGCTCCGATGTGGTGCTGGCCATCGCCAGTGCCCATGCGGCGGACGGCTTTCCGTCGATCTCCTGTCTCATCCTCAACGGCGGGCTGCCGTTGCACCCGTCGATCGCCAAACTGGTTGCGGGCCTTGGCCTGCGGCTGCCGATCGTGGCCACGGATCTGGGTACCTATGACACCGCCCGCGCCGCGTCGACGGCGAAGGGTCGGGTGACGGCGACGTCGCTGCGCAAGGTCGACACCGCGCTGGCCTTGATGGACGAGCACGTGGATGTCGCGGATCTGCTTGCCCAGCTTGCGGTTCCGATCCCGTCGGTCGTCACGCCGCAGATGTTCACGCACCAGCTGCAGGACCGGGCCCGCGCGGACCGCAGGCGCATTGTGCTGCCCGAAGGCGACGATGACCGGATTCTGCGCGCGGCGAGCCGGCTGCTCGCCCGTTCCGTTGCCGACCTCACGATCCTCGGCGATGAGTCGGCGGTGCGGGCGCGGGCCGCCGAACTGGGCCTGGACCTGTCGGCCGCCGTGGTGCTCGATCCGCGTACCAGCGAGCTGTGCGACCAGTTCGCGGCGCAGTACGCCGAACTGCGCAAGAAGAAGGGCGTGACCCTCGAGCAGGCCCGCGAGATCATCCACGATGTCTCGTATTTCGGCACCATGCTGGTGCACAACAACATGGTCGACGGCATGGTGTCCGGCGCCGCGCACACCACGGCGCACACGGTGCGGCCGGCATTCGAGATCATCCGCACCGCGCCCGACATCTCGACGGTGTCGAGCATCTTCCTGATGTGCCTGGCAGATCGGGTCCTGGCCTACGGCGACTGCGCCATCGTGCCGGATCCGACGTCCGAGCAGCTGGCCGACATCGCGATCAGCTCGGCGCAGACCGCCGCGCAGTTCGGCATCGAGCCGCGCGTGGCCATGCTGTCCTACTCGACGGGCGATTCGGGGACCGGTGCCGACGTCGACAAGGTCAGGGCGGCAACGGAATTGGTCCGCAACCGGGCACCGGAGCTGCTGGTCGAAGGGCCCATCCAATACGACGCCGCGGTAGAGCCGTCGGTGGCCGCGACCAAGATGCCGGATTCGCCGGTCGCCGGCCGCGCGACGGTGCTGATCTTCCCGGACCTGAACACCGGCAACAACACCTACAAGGCCGTGCAGCGCAGCGCCGGGGCCATTGCGATCGGCCCGGTGCTGCAGGGCCTGAACAAGCCGGTGAACGACCTGTCCCGCGGCGCGCTGGTCGAAGACATCGTCAATACCGTTGCCATCACGGCGATTCAGGCTCAAGGAGCGAAATGAGCGGGCCGGTACTGGTACTCAACTGCGGCTCGTCGTCGGTGAAATACCGCCTGGTGCAACCGGCTTCGGGAGAGTCGCTGGCTGACGGCGTGATCGAGCGGGTGGACGACTACCCGAAGGCCTTGCAGGAGGTCTTCGATGCGGTGAGTGCGGCCGGGGTGTCGGCCGGCGAGATCGCGTGTGTCGGTCACCGCGTTGTGCATGGTGGCCGGCGGTTCTACCGGCCGACTCTGATCGGCGACGAGCTGATCGCCGAAATCGAAGAGCTGGCCCCGCTGGCGCCGCTGCACAATCCGCCGGGACTGCTGGGCATCAACGCGGCCCGCAAGCTGCTGCCGGATGTTCCGCATGTCGCGGTGTTCGACACGGCCTTCTTTCATAACCTGCCCGCCGCGGCCGCCGAGTATGCGATCGACCGGGATGTGGCCGACAAGTGGCACATTCGCCGGTACGGCTTCCACGGCACGTCACACCAGTACGTCAGCGAGCAGGCCGCGCAGTTCCTCGGCCTGCCCCTCGAATCGGTGAATCAGGTTGTCCTGCATCTCGGTAACGGGGCGTCGGCGTCGGCGATCGCCGGTGGCCGGCCGATCGACACCTCGATGGGGATGACGCCGATGGAGGGTCTGGTGATGGGGACGCGCTCCGGCGACGTCGACCCCGGCATCATCATGTACCTGTCCCGCACCGCCGGGATGTCGGTCGAGGACATCGACGTCTTGCTGAACCGCCACTCGGGCGTATCGGGGTTGGGTGGCGCCACCGATTTCCGCGAGCTGCACAAGCGGATGGATGCGGGTGACGGTGCGGCCCAGCTGGCGTACGACGTCTACATCCACCGGCTGCGCAAGTACATCGGCGGATACCTGGCGCTGCTGGGTGGAGCCGACGTCATCACCTTCACCGCCGGGGTGGGGGAGAACGACGCCGCGGTCCGCCGCGATGCGCTGGCCGGGTTGTTGGCACTCGGTATCGAGGTCGACGAGGAGCGCAACCTCTCCCCGAACCGCGGCGCCCGGCGGATCTCCTCCGACAGCTCACCGGTCAGCGTGCTGGTCATCCCCACCAACGAAGAACTGGCCATCGCGCGCGCCTGCGTCGACGTCTGCCAGGTGGACTGAAGGAACCTGCCAGGGTCGGGGCGTAGCTTGCGCTCGTGCCCTTACTGACCGGGACGTTCGACCCCGTCGCCGTGATGCTGACACTGCTCGGCGTCGGCGCGCTGGTCGGGCTCCGCCGACGCATGTCCCGGGCCCAATGGTGGTGCCTCGGTATCGCCATCGCGGTCTGGGCGGTGGCGACCCTCGGCCCCGTCGCGGTCTATGCGCCGTTGCTGTTCTGGGTACGCGCGCTGCAGGTCCTGCTCCTGCTGTACGTGGTGCCGTTCTTCCTGGCGCTGAGCCGGCCGGTGTCGACGGTGGGCGCAGTACTCGACCCGGTGCTGAATTCCGTTGTCGCGCGCGTACTCCTGTCACCGCCGGTGACCTCGGTGCTGATGCTGGTGACGCCGTGGCTGCTGTATCTGACGCCGTGGTACGTCGCCTCGATGACCGGTCCGCTCGCGTCGCTGACGCGAATTGTCCTGCTGGGCATCGGGTTCGGCTACTTCTACGCCCGCCTGCAGGTCGACCCGGTGCCGCGGCGCTACCCGCCGCTGCTGTCCATCGGGATCAGCGTGGCCGAAGGGCTCGGTGACGGCATTCTCGGACTGGTGTTGTGGCTGGGCCCGGTGATCGCCCACGACTACTACGCCGGCCTGCACCGCGACTCCGGACCGACCATCCGCCAGGACCAGAGCTACGGTGCCGGAATCCTGTGGATTCTGGGTGACGTCGTGGGCGTGCCGTTCATCCTGCTGCTGATGCGCGCCCTGGGCTCTGACGAACGACGCAAGGCGGCTGAGGTCGATGCCGAATTGGACGCTCCCGAGCTGGCACTCGAGGCGCCGTCGAGCGGACTCTGGTGGCAGAACGATCCCCAGCTGCGTGACCGTTACCGGTGACCCGGCGCCCGATCACGCTGCTGTGCAACGCCAACCTAGAACGTACTGATCGGCCGCACGTTGTTGGCCAGATCCACCAGCGCGTAGCGGTGCGCCTTGGTCGGCGCCACGCGGGCCAGCCCGCGCAGGGAGGCCTCCACACCCAGACGGAGACCGTGTTCGGTGAACGGGAAACCCAGGATGTGATTGGTGCTGGCGGTGTGGTCGGCCAGCCAGTCCAGAGCCGTGCCGAGGACCAGTGTCCGGATCTGCAGCACACGCGGTTCGGTTTCCGGCAACGCCTCCACTCGCCTTGCGGCGTCACGGATTTGGCGTTCGGTGATCTCGGCGGTGGTCGGCGCCGACAGCAGGGTGACGGCGCTGGTCAGTCGCGCCGTCGTGAAATGCCTTGAAGTGGCCGGAACTTCATCGAGAGTGTGCACCGCGGCCTCCCGGTCGCCGGCCAGCGCCTGCGCCCGGGCCTGACCGAAACCGGCTGAGATGATGCCGTTGTCGGTGTTCCACACCGTCCGATAGAAAGGCCGCTCGGCCTCCTGTCCGGACAGTTCGGCGGTGGCGGCCAGTGCCACTTTCGGGGCCAGTTCGCCCGGCAACGTGTTGAGTACCTCGGTGAAATCCTTTGTCGCGGCTTCGTAGTTGCCGGACAACAGTTCGCCCACCGCGCGGAACCACACCAGCCGCCAGTGCCAGCCGATCCGGTCGGCCAGGTTCTCCAGCTTCCGGTTGGCCTTGGCCACATCGCCGAGGTCGAGCAGTGCGCGCACCTCCATCAGGGGCAGCTCGACCGACGTGGACAGGTCCACACCCTCCGAATCGAGGGAGCCCTCGCGCGCCGCGCGCAGCGAATCCAGGGTCTGCACCGGCTGACTCAACAGGCTGGCCGACAGCACGGCCGCACCGACGTCGGCCGGGTCGACGAGGGGCACCTGCAGCGCCCGGACAATCTCTGGCGCCGTGATCTTTTCGGTGTGCGCTTGTCCGTCGATGTACACGTCGGTGTGGGCCACCAGCATGTTGACCCCGAACGTCGAGCGCGACGGGCTGAACACCGACGACAGACCCGGCCGCGGCGTCCCGGTGTCCTGGGCGACGACCTCGCGCAGCACGCCGAGCAGCTGCCCCGACATCTCCTCGGCACTGCCGAACCGGCGGCGTGGGTCCGGGTCGATCGCGCGGCGCAGCAACCGGGCGAACGAATCGTATTGGAGGAGAAGCGGATCGTCCTCGGGCAGCCCGTCGACGTAGCGGCCCTTTTCGGTCTTGAGGTTCAGCGTCAGGGCCGCGAGGGTGCGGCCGACGGTGTAGATGTCGGTGACGACCGTCGGGCCGGTGCGGACGATCTCCGGCGCCTGGTAACCCGGTGTGCCGTAGAGGAATCCGAACGAGTTGATGCGTGACACCGCACCGAGGTCGATGAGCTTTAGCTGCTCCTCGGTCAGCATGATGTTCTCGGGTTTGAGGTCGTTGTAGACGAGCCCGATTGAATGCAGGTAGCCCAGTGCCGGCAGGATTTCCAGCATGTACGCAATGGCCTGGGCCACCGGCAGTTTGGCGCCTTTGGCCTGCTTCAGCGAGGTGCCGCCGACGTACTCCATCACGATGTAACCCACCGGGTCACCGTGCTTGTCGGCGTGTTCGACGAAGTTGAAGATCTTCACGATCGCCGGGTGGGTGACCTCGGCCAGGAACTGCCGCTCGGCCATGGCGATGGCCTGCGCCTCGGCATCGCCGGAGTGCACCAGGCCTTTGAGCACCACCGGCCGGTTGTTGACGTTGGTGTCGAGCGCCAGGTAGATCCAGCCCAGTCCGCCGTGGGCGATGCAGCCCTTGACCTCGTACTGGTCGGCCACCATGGTGCCCGGGGTCAGTTGCGGCAGAAACGAATACGCGGCGCCGCAGTGCGGGCACGAGCCTTCCGACTTGCCGGGTTCGCCGTTCTCGGAGCGGCCGACCGGCTTGCCGCAGGACCAGCAGAACCGTTTGGCCTCGGCCACCACGGGATCGGTCATCAACGCGGCGAGCGGGTCCTGGTCCACCACGCGCGGCACCTCGACCAGGCCGCCACCCAGGCGCCGGACGGGCGAGACCCGGGTGGTCGCGGTGGCGACATTGGCCGGCGCCGAATCCCGTTCGGGCGGAGCAGGCACCGGGATGCTCGTCGAGTCGTCGAACAGTGGCCGGAAAACCGCCTGGGTACCCATGGGGCGCATCGTGGCCAGCGAATCCCACGTCACCTCGACGGCCTGGGTGCCGGGGTCGGTGTCGGGGCCCGCGTCCACCGGTCCCTCATCCACGGGGCCTGTCGTCGCTTCGCTGTCGGACATCAGTCGCTGTACCTCGGTACGGGCGGATTCGGCGTCGAGCCCAGCACGGTCAACCACTTGCGGTACAAGGTGTTCCACGTTCCGTCGCGGCGAATGCGCTCCAACGTCCCGTTGACGAACCGCACCAGCCCGGTGTTGTTGAGATTGATGCCGATGCCGTACGGCTCCTCGGCCATGTTGGGGCCGACGATGTGCAGGTAGGGATCCTGCGCCACGAGGCCGGCCAGGATCGCGTCATCGGTCGATACGGCGTCGGCCTGCCGCTGCTGCAACGCCACCAGGCAGTCCGCCCACGTGACCGCTTCCACGAGGATCGGCGGCGGAGTGAGGCGCTCCAGGCGTGCCTTCGAGGTGGTGGCCTTCACGACGCACACCCGCTTGCCCGACAGGTCCGCGGGCCTGCGGACGTCGGAGCCGCGGGTGGCGAGGATGCGTTGCTTGGCGGAGAAGTACTCGGCCGAGAAGTTGACGAGCTTGCGCCGCTCGCAGGTGATGCTCATGGTCTTGACGACGATGTCGACGAGGTTGTGCTGCAGTGCCGAGATGCGGTCGTTGTCCGACAGGATGCGGTACTCGACCTGTGACGGCGTGCCGAAGATGTCGCGTGCCACCTCCCCGGCGATGTCGACGTCGAATCCGGTGATCTGCCCCGTGATCGGATCGCGGAACGCGAACAGGTTGCTGCCGATGTCGAGCCCGACTATCAGCCGGCCACGGTCCTTGATGTTGGTGACGGCAGCCGCCGCGGCCTCGGGCGTCGGGAACGGCCGCAGGCTCGCGGTGCAGTCGGACTTGTCCTCCGGGCCGAGATCCGGAACGGCCGTCTGCACCTGCATGCCCGCGGGTGTCGGCGGCGCGATGGTGATGCTCTGTGGCGCGACAGGGGGCGGGGCCTCGCCGCAGCCGGCCGCCACCAACACCGCGACCATCGCCGGGACCAACCGGGAACGCATCGTGAAACTCATCGGTATTCACTCAACCTCGGCCACAGCCCGAGCGCCACCGCGAGTGCCGCGGCGAAGCTCAATGCCGCCGCGCCGACCGTCGCGCCGGACAGGGCCTGGCGTCCGTTCAGGATGTCGCTGCGCAGCTGCTTGCGGCTTTCGTCGATGGCCTTGGACAGCGCCTCGTCGAGCTTGTCGAAGGCCGGTGTCGAATCATCTTCGCTGGTGCCCAGGGCCACCTGGGTGGCGGACTGGTAATTGCCGGTGGAGATGTAGGCGTTGATCCGGTCGTCGGCGGCGCGCCAGCGGCGGATCAGCTGATCGGCGCCCTCCAGGTCCTTCTTGCCGATCGCATCAGGGCGGCGCAGGTAATCCGCCAGCTGCTGCTGGAGGCCGTCGATGCGGCGGTAGTAGGACTGCTTGCGGACGCTCTCGTCACCGCGGCGGATCAGCGACAGCGTCTCGTCTGCCCGTGCCTGCTGCGCCGTGATGGCCATGCTCGTCACCGTTTGCAGCGATGCCGCCGCGTTGCGGGCGTGGCGGGTGTCCGTGGTCGAGATGATGAGGGTCGCGCCGATCCAGATGATCATGATCAGCACCGCCATGCCGCCGGCGACGAACCCGATGTTGACGCGCCGGCGGGTGTGCTGGGCCAGCCAGCGGTTCGAGAAGAAGCCGAACATCAGCGTCGCGGCGACCACCAGGATCACCGGCGCGGGCACCTGCGACGAGCCGCTGGTCTCTGAGTTCACGCGTGCCGACGTGTTCTCGTAGAGCCGCTGGGCGTCGGGCAGGATTTGCGTCTGCATCAGCCACGATGCCTCGGACAGGTACGACGAACCCACCGGGTTGCCTGCGCGGTTGTTGGTCCGGGCCGTCTCCACGAGGCCGGTGTAGACCGCCAGCTCGGCATTGATGTGGCCGAGCACCTTCACCATGGGCTCGTCGGTCAGGCCGCTGGACGCGGCGGTGACCGCGACCGCGGCGTCGGTGATCGCCTGCTCGTAGCGCTGCCGGAGATCCACCGGCTCCGAGCCCGCGATGAAGGCCGTGGCGGCGGCGGCGTCGGCGATCGACAGTGTGGTGTAGAGCTGGCCGGCCGCGAACGCCAGCGGCTCGGTGTGGTCGAGCACCGTGGTCAGGGCCTGCTGGCGGGCGTGGATCGTGGTCGAGGTGGCGAACGCGCAGGCGAGGACCAGGCTGGCGAGCATCAATCCGATGAGCAGGATGCGGCCGGGCGTGGTCCACATGAACCACCATCGAGTGGGCGTGGGGGTCCCGGGAGTCCGAGACACCACGGGCTCGGTTGAAGGGTGCGCCAACTCCACCGTCACGTGTGCGCCGACCTCAACTTTCCTGAGCCGTTGACCCTGCCGAACTCGTTTAATAGAAGTCTAAGAGCTTGCGGCGTGTAGGGGGTGGATTCCCGGTCGGCCCGGTGCCCAAATCTTCCGCGGAGTCCTTATTGTGGGATTCGTGCAGGGCGACGGTGACGGATGGGTGCTCGCGGCTGACGGCTCCCACTTCTGGGGTCGCCACGGCGCGGCCGGACTTCTGCTGCGGGCGCCGCAGCCGGGTGGCGGAGCGGCGGTGCTGCTGCAGTACCGCGCGCCGTGGAGCCATCAGGGCGGCACCTGGGCACTGCCGGGTGGCGCGCGCGACAGCCACGAGACCGTCGAGGAGGCCGCGGTCCGCGAGGCCTATGAAGAGGCCGGCCTGCGGGCCGAGCAGCTGACGGTCCGGACCACGGTCGTCACCGCGATCGCGCTCGGCGAGGTGTGGACCTACACCACGGTGATCGCCGACGCGCCCGAACAACTCGAGACGGTGCCCAACCGCGAGAGCGTCGAACTGCGGTGGGTCTCCGAGGACGACGTCGCGTCGTTGCCGCTGCATCCCGGATTCGCCGCCAGCTGGGAACAGCTGCGCAGTGTGACGGCGGGTATCCCGCTCAGTTCGTGACCGGCAGCGCTTGCTTGAGTGCCCGGGCCGCCGCGGCCGGGTCCTCGGCCGCGGTGATCGCCCGGACCACCACGATGCGCCGCGCACCGGCGGCCACCACCTCGGGGACCCGCGCCAGGTCGATGCCGCCGATGGCGAACCAGGGTTTGTCGGTCCCGGTCGCGGCCGCCGCCCGGACCAGATCCAGGCCGGGCGCGGTGCGGCCCGGCTTGGTCGGCGTCGGCCAGCACGGGCCGACGCAGAAGTAGTCGACGTCCTCGGTCACCGAGACGGCCAGCTGTTGCTCGTCGTGCGTCGAGCGGCCGAACAACGGATCGGGCCCGACGATGTCGCGGGCCAGCTGCAGCGGCAGATCGTCCTGGCCCAGGTGCAGCACGTCGGCGTGCGCGCCGCGGGCGATGTCGGCGCGGTCGTTCACCGCGAACAGCGCGCCGTGCCGGCGGGCGGCGTCGGCGAGTACCTCGAGCGCTTCGAGTTCCTGCTTGGCCTCGAGCGGGCCGAACCGCGCCTCACCGGCCGAGCCCTTGTCGCGCAACTGGATGATGTCCACGCCGCCGGCGAGTGCCGCGTCGGCGAACTCGGCCAGGTCACCGCGCTCCCGGCGGGCGTCGGTGCACAGATAGAGGGAAGCGGACTGCAGACGCTGGGTGGCTTTAGACACAGCGCGACGGTAACGACTACCGTGGACGCCGCAACACGGGAGTCCCGGGACCGGGGGCTGAGAGTGGGGTCGCCTGCCCTTACCGTCACACCTGATCCGGATCATGCCGGCGAAGGGAGGAAGGGACATGCTTGCTGTCGTCGGCGGCGGCGTCATCGGTCTGGCCGTGGCGCGCCGCGCCGCGCTGGACGGCTGGTCGGTGCGCGTGCACCGGACCGGCGACCCCGGTGCGTCGTGGGTGGCCGGCGGCATGCTCGCGCCGCACTCCGAGGGCTGGCCGGGGGAGCAGGACCAGTTGCAGCTGGGGCTGGACTCCTTGGCGTTGTGGCACGACGGCTTCCTCGACGGCCTGCCCGACGACGTGGTGACGGCCCGCGACTCGCTGGTGGTGGCGGTCGACCGGGCAGATGCCGCCGACGTGCGTACCGTCGCCGAATGGCTGGCGGCGCAGGGGCATCCCGTCACGGTGACCACTGCCGCGCGCGACGTCGAACCGCTGCTGGCGCACGGGATTCGGCACGGCTTCCGCGCGGAGACCGAACTGGCCGTCGACAACCGGCTGGTCGTCGAGGGTCTGATCGCGCACTGCGACCGCCTGGGTGTGCAGTGGGCCGGCCCGGTGGAGTCACTGGACGAGACGCGCGACGCCGACATCACCGTGCTGGCCAACGGCATCGACGCCCCGGCGCTGTGGCCCGGGTTGCCGGTGCGTCCGGTGAAGGGCGAGATTCTGCGGCTGCGGTGGCGCAAGGGCTGTATGCCGGTGCCGCAGAGGGTGATTCGCGCCCGGGTGCACGGCCGGCAGGTGTATCTGGTGCCCCGTGCGGACGGTGTGGTCGCGGGTGCCACGCAGTACGAGCACGGCCGCGACACCGCGCCTTCGGTCACCGGCGTGCGGGACATTCTTGATGACGCCTGCGCGGTGATACCCGCGCTCGGCGAATACGAACTGGCCGAATGCGCTGCGGGACTGCGGCCGATGACTCCGGACGGGCTGCCGATCGTGGGCTGGCTCGATGACCGCACCCTGGCGGCCACCGGTCACGGTCGCAACGGTTTTCTGCTGTCCGCGTGGACCGCGCAACGGGTTTCGGAACTGCTGGCCGGCGATGCGAGAGAGAAGGTGGCACTGTGCTGATCACGGTCAACAACGAGAGCGTGGAGATTCGCGAAGGCACCACGGTAGCCGAATTGATTGGCACACTGGGCTTTCCGGACAAGGGCATCGCCGTCGCCGTCGACTGGACGGTGCTGCCGCGGTCGGAGTGGGACGACGTCGTGGCCGAGGGCGCCAAGATCGAGGTCGTGACGGCGGTGCAAGGTGGCTGAGGTCTGTACGTCGGCCGACGTCTTGCGCATCGCCGACCGGGAATTCGGTTCCCGGCTCATCATGGGTACCGGCGGTGCGGCGAATCTGTCGATCCTGGAGGAGGCGCTCGTCGCCTCGGGCACCGAGCTGACCACGGTCGCGATGCGGCGCGTCGATGCCGAAACCGGCACCGGCGTACTCGATCTGCTGAACAAGCTCGGCATCGCGGCATTGCCCAACACCGCCGGCTGTCGTGGTGCGGCCGAAGCAGTGCTGACGGCCCAGCTGGCGCGCGAGGCGTTGCAGACCAACTGGGTGAAACTCGAAGTGATCGCCGACGAGCGCACTCTGCTGCCCGATGCGATCGAATTGGTCTGCGCCGCAGAGCAATTGGTGGACGACGGCTTCGTCGTCCTGCCCTACACCAACGACGACCCGGTACTGGCGCGGCGTTTGGAGGACACCGGCTGCGCGGCGGTGATGCCGTTGGGCGCGCCGATCGGCACGGGGCTGGGCATCTCCAACCCGCACAACATCGAGATGATCGTCGCGGCCGCCGGGGTGCCGGTGATCCTCGACGCCGGCATCGGCACGGCGAGCGATGCCGCTCTGGCCATGGAACTGGGTTGCGACGCAGTGCTTCTCGCGACCGCGGTGACCCGGGCCTCGGACCCGCCGATGATGGCCGCCGCCATGGCCGCCGCGGTCACCGCGGGCCGGCTGGCGTCACGGGCCGGCCGCGTGCCCAAGCGGTTCTGGGCCCAGGCGTCCAGCCCGGCGCTATGACCGCACGGTACGTCGCCCTCGGTAGTTCGATGGCCGCCGGACCCGGCATCGCGCCGGGCGCTCCGGGGGCGCCGAAGCGATCCGGCAGGTCGGCGGTCAACTACCCGCACCTGGTCGCCGACCGCCTCGGTTATGACCTTGTCGACGTGACGTTTTCGGGTGCCACCACCGCCCACGTGCTCACCGAACGGCAGTTCGGCGAGCCGCCGCAGGTGGACGCGCTCGACGGATCGGAGTCGCTGGTCACCATCACCATCGGCGGCAACGACGCCGGTTATGTGCCGATGCTCGGGGCCGCCTGCCTGCCCCGGTTCCTGCGGTCGGTGCCCATCTTCGGTGCATTGCTGCGCGGGCAACTCGATGCGACGGCGCGTGAGCAGGCCCTCGAAGCCGTGGGTGAATCGTTGAAAACCGTTGGGCGAGAAGTACGTCGACGTGCACCGCAGGCCCGGGTGCTGTTCGTCGACTACCTGACGCTGCTGCCGCCGGCCGGTGTGCCTGCGCCACCCATCGGTGCGGCCGATGCCGATCTGGGTCGACACATCGCCGCCCGGCTGGCCGAGCTGACGGCCGTGGCCGCCGCGGACACGGGGTGTGAACTGGTGCCGGTCGCCGCCGCCAGCCGTGAGCACCATGCGTGGTCCGCCGATCCCTGGACCACGGCGTTTCATCTGCCCCTGCCGGGCCGGGTAGCGCCGCTACATCCCAATGCCGCGGGTATGCGCGCCGTCGCGCAGATGGTGATCGAACGCGTATCGTGCGCCTGATGGCGGTGCCATCAGGCAAGGGGGTTGTCCGGCGATGATCCAGCTGACGGGTTTGACAAAGGTTTTCGGGCGCAAGCGTGCCGTCGATGATTTGACCTGTTCGGTCGAGCCCGGTTTCGTCACCGGTTTCCTCGGGCCGAACGGCGCCGGCAAGTCGACGACGATGCGCATGATCGTCGGGCTGGACAGACCGACCTCCGGCACCGCGACGGTGCTCGGCAAGACTTATCACGAACTCAAGCATCCGCTGCGCAGCGTCGGCGCCCTGCTCGATGCCCGTCAGGTGCATCCCAACCGCACGGCCCGCGCCCACCTGCGGTGGCTGGCCGCCAGCAACAAGCTGCCGAAGTCCCGTGTCGACGAAGTGCTGAACATTGTCGGATTGGCCGATGTCGCGGGTAAGCAGGCCGGCACATTCTCGCTCGGGATGTCGCAGCGGTTGGGCATTGCGGTGGCGCTGTTGGGTGATCCCGAAGTGCTGCTGTTCGACGAACCGGTGAACGGGCTGGACCCCGAGGGCATCAGGTGGATTCGGACGCTCATGCGCGACTTGGCAGCTGAGGGCCGGACGGTGTTGGTGTCCAGTCATCTGCTGGCCGAGATGGCGAACACCGCGGACCGGCTGCTGGTGATCGGGCGTGGACAGTTGATCAGCTCGAGCACCATGGCGGAGTTCCTGACCAGCTCCGGGAGCGACACCATCCGGGTGCGTAGCCCCCAGTTGGAGCGTCTTCAAGAGTTGCTGACGGCGCAGGACGCGTCGGCGCAATTGGCGGACGGCGTGCTGCTGGTTCGCGGAATCTCGACGGAGCAGGTGGGGGAGTTGGCTGCCGGCCACGGAATCGTGCTGCACGAACTGGCCGCCCAGCAGGCCTCGTTGGAGGAGGCGTACATGCGACTGACCGACGACGCCGTCGACTACCGGGCAGTGGGTGCGCCATGACCATCAACGCCGAACGGATCAAGCTGCAGACCACGCGATCGCCGATCTGGCTCATCCTGGCGGTGGTGGTTCTGGGGCTGGGTTTCGCCGCGATCCAGGCGGCCGCGCTGGGTCCCCACGGGGTGCTCAAGCCGGAGCGGGCGGCCATCGGCGTCAGTGTCTTCGGCGTGCCGGTGCTGATGATCCTGTCCGCGATGTCGGTCACCGGTGAATACCGCTCCGGCATGATCCGCACGACGTTCCTGGCCACCCCCAACAGAGCGTGGGCGCTGGCGGCGAAAGCGATTGTGATGGCGGCGCTTTCCGCTGTCGTCACCGCGCTCATGGTGGCGGGTTCGATCGCGTTCGCGGCGTCATTGGTGACCGCCGAGCAGGGGAATGAGTTGTCCTTCGCGAGCACCGAGGTATGGCGCGCCATCGGTGCGATGTCCCTGTATGCCGTGCTGGGAGCGGTTCTGGCAGTCGGACTGGGTGGCTTGTTGCGGCACGCCGCGGCAGTGGTCGCAGTGGTGGTGTTGATGCCGTTCGTCGTGGAGCCGGTGCTCGGCGCGCTGCCTCAGGTCGGCGCACGAGTCGGGCCGTGGCTGCCCTTCGGGAACGCGTACACCTTCACCAAGACCCCCTGGTTCCAGACGTTCTCGTTGTGGTGGGGGCCCGCCGGCGCGGCCCTCTACTTCGCCGCGGTTGCGGCGGCGGTGTTCATGCTGGCGCTCGTGGTGGTCACCCGCCGCGATCCGTAGGCAACGGCCGGTTTCAGCAAATTCTCTTTCTTGGTACGGCCCGTATCGGTCCGGGGGCGGGTCTCGGTCGTCGGTCGCCAGGAGGCGGGTGGTCTTCCCGGCGTGGCTCGCGGCGATACCTGCGGACCTATTCGAGCAGCCGATTTACGTATCAGCTGACTCGCCGGGATTAATTTCTCGCGAACTGCAAACATTTACGCAATGAGGTCAATTATTGCCTCTGAATCTGCGGTCTGAGCCGTAGTCGGAGTGGTTCAAGATCGGCTGGGCGCCAGCATTGGCGAAGCTGGGGGATTGCTGAAAATACTTCATTGGTGTTATTTAGCCCAAAAAGCGGGCCATCTACCTGCTTATATGATGGAAAGTGAGTACAGAACATACTGCTCGTACGTTAATTATCTATTGCTGTAAATTATTTTTGATTCTCGATCTTGATTAGTCGAGAGCGTTGAATTCGACTCTGTTCGTGAGAAATATTCCACCATGGTAGATATCACATTGCTTTCTCAGCGAACGTTGACTATTGGCAAATGCAGGTCCAACATTGGAATTCCGGCGGCATCGGGGCGGCCGGAGAGGAGCCTGATGATGAGTGAAAAAGATTCAACTTCGGCGGGATCCAAGGTGCGGCCGACGTACCCGGTTCGCCGAGCGGGAGCCAGGCTGCTCGCCGGCTCTCTAGCAATCACCGCTGGCGTCTACTGCCAGCTGCCAACCACCGACTACAGAGTGGAGCTTGCGTCAGTGGGCTATGGGACGGTCGGCGACCTTCCCTTGGCTCCGAGCACGACGAACGGTCAGTCGTCTTCGTCGAATGGTCAGTCGTCGAGTTCGAATGGTCAGTCGTCTTCGTCGAACGGTCAGTCGTCCAGCTCGACTGGTTCGAGTGGTCAGTCGACGTCGTCGACGTCGACTGGTAGTACGTCTTCGAATGGTCAGTCGTCGAGCTCGAATGGTCAGTCGTCGAGCTCGAATGGTCAGTCGTCGAGCTCGAACGGTCAGTCGACGTCGTCGACGTCGACTGGTAGTACGTCTTCGAATGGTCAGTCGTCCAGCTCGAATGGCCAGTCCTCCAGCTCCAACGGGCAGTCGACCACGACGGGCAATACTGGGCAGTCGACGACGAATGGTCAGTCGTCTTCGTCTAACGGCCAGTCATCCTCGTCGAACGGGCAGTCGTCGAGTTCAAACGGACAATCGTCTTCATCGAGTGGTCAGTCGTCGACCAACGGTCAGTCGTCTTCGTCGAATGGCCAGTCCTCCAGCTCGAACGGTCAGTCTTCGAGTTCGAATGGTCAGTCGTCGTCTTCGTCGAGTTCGAACGGTCAGTCGTCGTCTTCGAATGGCCAATCGTCCAGCTCGAATGGCCAGTCCTCCAGCTCGAACGGTCAGTCTTCGAGTTCGAATGGTCAGTCGTCGTCTTCGTCGAGTTCGAACGGTCAGTCGTCGTCTTCGAATGGCCAATCGTCCAGCTCGAACGGTCAGTCTTCGAGTTCGAATGGCCAGTCCTCAAGCTCGAACGGTCAGTCGTCTTCGTCGAACGGCCAATCCTCAAGCTCGAACGGTCAGTCGTCTTCGTCGAACGGTCAGTCTTCGAGTTCGAATGGTCAGTCGTCTTCGTCGAATGGTCAGTCCTCAAGCTCGAACGGCAACTCGAACGGAAACTCGTCGACCACCGGCCAGACGACCACGGGTTCAACGACCACGGGTTCAACGACCACCGGTTCGACAACTACGGGTTCGACGACCACAGGCTCGACAACGAGTTCGACAACTGGGACACCCCCTCCGTCGGGCGACTTGTTCAGCTTCCTCTTCGGGTTGCTGCAGGGAATCCTTGATTTGGTGGTGAACATCGGTAACGGAGTCCTCGGCATCCTTACCGGCGGAAACGTCCAAATCTAAGGGTCGCTGGTTCTACGATGCTGAGAATGTCCCGTTCGCGACGATTTGCTGACAAGTCGCTGGGGCGGCACGCCTCCCGCAGGTCTAACCTGCGGGAGGCACTTGCCAGCTTCGGCATCATCATCGTGCTCCTGGTGGCCGTGACCTGGAGCATTCCGAATTCGCCTATCAAGGACACGTTGATGCCGGCACTGCAGCCGGTCGCGAGGTCCACTGGCTTGGATCAAACATGGGGGATGTTCTCACCGAATCCGCCGATGTCGGTGCCCGAAGTTGAGACGTGGGTGCTCTACAACAACGGTCAACGGCGGGTGTGGAAGTTCGAGAACGACCGATCCCTGGTAGGGGCGTTCTACTGGGACCGCTGGCGGAAGTTCAAGGAGCAGTTGATAAACGAGCCGGTGACTCGGCCCGCTTATGCGATGTGGGTGGTGCGCAAACTGATGAAGCCAGGAGAGAAGCCCGTGGGGGTGACCATTTTCTCTGAAACATATCCACTTGCACCCCCTGGTAAGCCAGTTCCATCTGATCATCCGCGAAAAATCTTGTATGACTGGAAGTTTGGGGCATCGTGACTATCTCGGTCGATCGGTACTTGAACGCTGCGGTTGCGAAGATGGGTGAGTCGAGTCGCGACGCGGTGCGTGCCTGGCGCTCCTTCTGGTTCCGTACTGAGCCGGGATACACCCTCGGCATCATCCGTATTGCCTTCGGTGTCTTGGCTTTTCTGTGGTCACTGGAACTGGGCATCGATTTGTACGACAAATTCGGTGTCGACGGGATCGTGCCGGAAGCGCCGACGTACCCGTTCTTGTGGGGCTTGTTCTACGTCTACCAGAGCCACCAGGCGTTCTTGATCGGCTGGATCGTGTTGATGGTGGCGTCGATCGTCATGACCTTCGGCTGGCACAGCCGACTCGCATCGATCGTGGTTTTCGTCCTGATCATGTCATTCGAGCGGCGTAACCCCTGGATCTTCAATTCAGGCGACGCATTGATCCGCATTCTGTCGCTGTATTTGGCGCTGTCGCCGTGCGGTGCGGCGCTGTCGCTGGATCAGCGGCGCCAGATGGGGACCTTCTGGTCTGCGCAAAAGATCAAGATGTGGCCGTTGCGGCTCCTGCAGGTTCAAGTTTCGATCATCTACATCGGGACCGTGATCTCGAAGCTGCATGGCGACACCTGGCAGAACGGAACCGCAGTTTCATACACGCTGCGGCTCGACGACATGCTCATTCTGCCCACACCACATTGGATGGCCAACACCCCGCTGGTGGCAAATGCCATGACCTGGGGCACTCTGCTGATTGAGTTTGCGATCGGCGTGCTGGTGTGGAATAAGCGTTGGCGCACAAGGGTATTGATCGCCGGTGTATTCCTTCACCTGACGATCATGCTGACCATGGTGGTCGGGTTCTTCTCCATGGCGATGTTCGTGCTGTACCTCTCGTTCGTGCCGTGGGAGCGGTCGAGGGCCATCGCGCTGGACTTCAGGCGGCGCGTTTGGTCGGTGATGCGACGGAAGGATTCGGCCGAGGCGATGGCCGTGGGTACAGCCGACCCTGATGACGGTCGCGATGCCGCCGCGGCCGGGAATCTGCCTGATTCTCCGTCGCCCGCGGACGTGGTCGAGGACGGTCAGGCCTTTGGCCGCCGGGACCCTGGCATGGCGGCCGCGCCAGCCGATGTGACCAAGACAGGAAGTGTGCCCGCTGCACCGCGGGATACCGACGCGCCGGCGGTGCTCTCGTAACGATCCGGCGCTGAGTGGCCCACACCGTTGCCTGAGGGCATGGATTGCGCGGAGGTGTTGCGGCGATCTATTCACATAGGTGGCGCCGGAATTGAATCGTGGCTGACCAGCTAGCTCGATGGCAAATCACGCTACGGGCCGATCGGGTGACTGTGCGCCATCAGATTCGTCTTGGCAACCGTCAACGGACTCTTTTTGGCCGCTGGTGATCAATTCCTGCGCCGCTGTTCGATTGTTGACGAAAGTTGCGCCTCTGAGTGTTTTTGTATCGGGTACGCCGAACGGATGAATTTCTGCGAGTGGCAATTATGGCAAACATGTCAATTTTTGTTGGATTCAGTGGTTAATTTACGGAGGATTCGTTTATCCGAAGTGCGTCGACACTGCGGAAATTGCCTCGCCTCGGGTGTGTTGAGGGTCGGGCCTTGCCCCCATGTAGTGGACACGGGATTTGTGGTTACGCGGCTACTGGCAGCGTAGCCGGTGTTAGGGTCCTTTCGTAGGTCGCAGGGCTGGAATAGCGGCACCGGGAGTGCCGTCGTTTGGTGTTGTAGCGAGCCAGCCAGCGGAACACTTCGCGGCGGCAGGTAGCAGCGTCGGGCCAGTGGCTGCGGTCCTGCAGGATCTCGCGTTTGAGGGCGGCGTTGAACGATTCGGCCAGCGCGTTATCGGCACTTGACCCGACGCCACCCATAGACTGGGTGACCTCCAAGTCACGGCAGAGGTTCGCGAAATCCCTTGAGGTGTACTGACTTCCGTGATCTGTGTGGAACACTGCACCGGTCAGGGAGCCGCGCAGCGCCGCAGCGGCTTTGAGGGCATCTTCGACCAGTTCGGTGCGCATGTGCTCGGCGATCGCCCACCCCGCCACCCGTCCGGAGAAGCAGTCGATCACGGTCGCCAGATACAGATTCGAACCGCTTGCCAATGGCAGGTAGGTGATGTCGCCGACGTACTTGACGTTGGGTGCCGCGGCGGTGAAGTCCCGGTTGAGCAGGTCCGGGACTTTCTGTTTGGCCGGATCCGGCGTGGTGGTCTTCACCCGTCGCCGGCGGCGGTAGCCGGCGATCCCGGCACTGCGCATGACCCGGGCCACCCGCTTGTGGTTGACCCGCTCACCGTCGGGTGCACCGTCGTTGAGTTCAGCGGTGATCCGCGGCGCCCCGTAGGTGTTGTCCTCATCGTGCACGGTGCGGATACGCGCGGCCAGCGCCTTGTCAGCGGCCTGGCGGGCGGCGCGTCCGTCGGCAGCGGCCAACCAGGCGTAGAACGATGAACGCGCAACCTCGACGACTGCGCACAGCCACTTCACCTCGAAGGTGTGCAGGTGGTCGGCGACGAACTGGAAGCGGCTCACCAGTTCGTCTCCCCGGCGAAATACTTGGCCGCCGACCGCAGAATGTCACGCTCGGTAGACAACCGAGCCTCCGTGGCGCGTAACGCCTTGTTCTCGGCCCGTAGCCGGGCCAGCTCCTGCTCTGGGGGTCTCAACGCCGGGGCTCGGCTGTGCTGCTGCGGTGGGGTTGCGGTGCCTGATCGGCACCCCGGCGGCTTTGCACCACGCTGAGAGCGTCACACCGGAGATGCCGAGTTCGTCGGCGATCTGCGTGATCGTGGCGCCCTCGGTGTCTCGGTACAGCGCTACCGCGTCCCGTTTGAACTCGTCAGGGTAATTTTTCCTTGCCATCGTGGTGGATCATCTCGCTTCCCCCGCCAACCTTGCGGGATTCAGCGTGTCCAACACACGGGGTCAAGTCCCGTCATCTCGAACGGTGGGTGATTCGCAATAGTCGGCTTTGAACTGTGCAAATACTGTTTTTCTGAGTTCGGCTCACCGTCTTGTTCGGGGGTCATAATTTTCCGCATCGGGCAATTTATGGCCAGGGTTTCTACGCGCATCGACGCCCGATAGATTCGGTAAATGATGACCAAAATTGGGTCACATCGTTTCTTCAGCGAATATTGACTTAACCTCCAGATAGGACCAGCATTAAGTGACCGGCAGCATCGGGGCGGTCGGGGAGGGGTCTGATAATGACTGAAAACGATTCCACTTCGTCGCAGCCAAAAGAACGTCCGGCGTATCCAATTCGCCGTGCTGGGGCCAGGCTCCTCGCCGGCTCACTGGCTATCGTGGCTGGGGCTTATTACCAGCAGCAGCCGCCTGAATTCAGAGTGGAGCTGACATCGTACGGTCTCGGCACCGTCGGCGAGCTCCCCTTGGCCCCGACAGGGGGCAGCACATCGTCTAACGGTCAGTCGTCGTCCTCGACTGGTCACACTTCGACGACGGGCAGTTCGACCACCGGCACATCGACTTCGTCCACCAGTGGTACATCGACGAGCGGCACATCGACGACTGGCACGTCGAGCACGAGCGGCACGTCGAGCACTGCCGGTGGTTCGACGACGGGCGGCACGTCGAGCACGAACGGTACGTCATCGACGGGGACGTCGACCACCACTGGCGTGACGACTACGACCGGCAATACCGGTCAGACTTCGACGAACGGTCAGTCGTCGTCTTCCAATGGTCAGTCGTCGTCGAGTAATGGCACTTCGAGTACGGGCGGTACTTCAAGCACTAGTGGGACGTCGACCAGCGGCACCGAGTAATTGTCAATACCTGTGGATTGGTGTTTTTCAGGCGACCTCCGTTCCGGTCGGGGTGGCCGGGTTGTCGGCCGGTTCGGGTGGGGTGATGTCGACGGGTCGTTCGAGCAGTTTGCCTTTGTGGAACACCGCTCCGGCCCGGACCAGGGCGACCAGGTGCGGGGCGTTCACCGCCCGCCAGCGGGCTTGTGCGGCGTCAATGAGCTTGTAGGCCATGGCGATACCCGCCGCGCGGGAACCCGGCCCCCTTGGTGACCTTGGTGCGCAACCGGACCGTGGCGAAGGTCGACTCGATCGGATTGGTGGTGCGCAGATGTACCCAGTGCTCGGCGGGATAGTGGTAGAACTCCAGCAGCACATCGAGGTCGTCAACGATCTTGGCCACGGCCTTGGGGAACTTGGCGCCGTAGTCCAGTTCGAAGGCTTTGACCGCGACCTGCGCGTGGTCGATGTCCTCGGCGCCCGCGATTTCCCGCATCGCCGCGATCGCCCCCGGATGCGCCGACTTCGGTAGTGCGGCAAGGACATTGGCCTGCTTGTGAAACCAGCACCGCTGCTCACGGGTATCGGGGAACACCTCACGGACCGCTTTCCAGAACCCCAGAGCACCGTCCCCGACCGCGAGCACCGGGGCGCGCATGCCACGGCGCCGGCAGTCCCGCAGCAGATCCGCCCACGAGTCCGCTGATTCGCGGTACCCGTCGGTCAGCGCGACCAGTTCCCTTGCGGCCGTCGGCGCGCACCCCCCAGCATCACCAGCAGGCACAGTTTGTCCTGCTCCAGGCGGACCTTGAGATGGATGCCGTCCACCCACAGGTACACATAATCGGTGCCCGACAGGTCCCGGCGGCCGAACGCGGCGGCCTCGTCCTGCCACTGCGCGGTCAGTCGGGTGATCGCCGGAGCCGAGAGCCCCGCCCCCGAGCCGAGGAACTGCTCCAACGCCGGACCGAAGTCGCTGCTGGACAGGCCATGCAGGTACAGCAACGGCAGCACCTCGGCCATCTGCGGGGACTTACGCGCCCACGCCGGCAGTATCTTCGACGAGAATCGTTGCCGCTCACCGGTTTCCGGATCGACCCGTTTGTCGTTGACCCGCGGCGCCTTCACCTCGATCGCCCCAGCGCCGGTGAGCACCTCCCGGACGTTGTGGTGGCCGTTGCGGACCACCAGCCGGTGCCCATTCTCGTCGACCTGATCGACGAACTGGTCGACATAGGCGGCGACCTCGGCCTGCAAAGCGGCGGCCAGCATCTGCCGGGCACCGTCGCGGACAATCTCATCCAACAACGACCGACCGGCACCGCTGCGGGTGTCGTTGGCCTGCGCGACATCGTGAACTACGGTGAGCACGGGCGTGCCTTCCCAACCAGCGCGCCAACGCCGGTCTTGATCAGAAACGAACTGGACTTGTGATCATCCCCGGGAAGGCGCGCCCACATTCACGCCGCCCTACCAAGGCTCATCCACAGGTTCTGATCATTGCTCGCGGCACCTCGACCAGCGGCACCTCGACGAGCGGTACGTCGACGAGCGGTACGTCGACGAGTGGCACTTCCACGAGCGGTACGTCGACGAGCGGTACGTCGACCAGTGGTACTTCGACGAGTGGCACTTCCACGAGCGGTACGTCGACGAGCGGTACGTCGACCAGTGGTACGTCGACGAGCGGTACTTCGAGTAATGGTCAGTCGTCGTCTTCGAACGGTCAGTCGTCCTCGAGTAGTGGCACGTCGTCCACGACCGGCACGTCGTCGACTACGGGCACGAGCGGTTCGACGACCGACACGTCGGGTACGTCGTCGACGGGTAGCACTTCGACGACCACTGGTGATCCCACGACGGGTTCGACGACAACGGGTACTTCAAGCACGACCGGTGCGTCGAGTAATGGTCAGTCGTCGTCTTCGAATGGTCAGTCGTCCTCGAGTAATGGCACGTCGTCCACGACGGGCACGTCGTCGACTACGGGCACGAGCAGTTCGACGACCGACACCTCGGGTACGTCGTCCACGACCGGTACGTCGTCGACTACGGGCACGAGCAGTTCGACGACCGACACCTCGGGTACGTCGTCGACGAGTAGCACTTCGACAACCACTGGTGATCCGACGACCACTGGCCCGTCGACGACCGGTTCGACAACAACGGGTGACACGACGACGGGTGGCTCTTCCACCACCGACAGCTCGACAACAACCGGCGACACATCGACGACCACTACAGGTGGTACGTCGACGACGGATTCGTCGACCACCGGGACCTCGACGTCCACGACCGGTACGTCGTCGACTACGGGCACGAGCAGTTCGACGACCGACACCTCGGGTACGTCGTCGACGAGTAGCACTTCGACAACCACTGGTGATCCGACGACCACTGGCCCGTCGACGACCGGTTCGACAACAACGGGTGACACGACAACCGGTGGGACGACTACGGGTGCCTCGAGTAATGGTCAGTCGTCGTCTTCGAATGGTCAGTCGTCCTCGAGTAATGGGACGTCGTCCACGACCAGTACGTCCACGGGTGACACCACCACGGGTACGTCGAGTAATGGTCAGTCGTCGTCTTCGAATGGTCAGTCGTCCTCGAGTAATGGCACGTCGTCCACGACCGGCACGTCATCGACTACGGGCACGAGCAGTTCGACGACCGACACCTCGGGTACGTCGTCCACGAGTAGCACTTCGACAACAACGGGTGACACGACAACCGGTGGGACGACTACGGGTGCCTCGAGTAATGGTCAGTCGTCGTCTTCGAATGGTCAGTCGTCCTCGAGTAATGGCACGTCGTCCACGACCGGCACGTCATCGACTACGGGCACGAGCAGTTCGACGACCGACACCTCGGGTACGTCGTCCACGAGTAGCACTTCGACAACAACGGGTGACACGACAACCGGTGGGACGACTACGGGTGCCTCGAGTAATGGTCAGTCGTCGTCTTCGAATGGTCAGTCGTCCTCGAGTAATGGCACGTCGTCCACGACCGGCACGTCATCGACTACGGGCACGAGCAGTTCGACGACCGACACCTCGGGTACGTCGTCGACGAGTAGCACTTCGACAACCACTGGTGATCCGACGACTACTGGCCCGTCGACGACCGGTTCGACAACAACGGGTGACACGACGACGGGTGGCTCTTCCACCACCGACAGCTCGACAACAACCGGCGACACATCGACGACCACTACAGGTGGTACGTCGACGACGGATTCGTCGACTACCGGTGACACGTCGACGACCACTACGGGTGGCACGTCAACGTCGGGTACGAGTAGTACCTCGACCGGTTCGACGACGGATTCATCGACGACTACGGGTGGTACGTCGACCACGGATTCGTCGACCACTGGGACGTCGTCGTCCACGACTGGTGGTACGTCGACGACGGATTCGTCGACTACCGGTGACACGTCGACGACCACTACGGGTGGCACATCAACGTCGGGTACGAGTAGTACCTCGACCGGTTCGACGACGGATTCATCGACTACTGGGACGTCGTCGTCCACGACTGGTGGTACGTCGACGACGGATTCGTCGACTACCGGTGACACGTCGACGACCACTACGGGTGGCACATCAACGTCGGGTACGAGTAGTACCTCGACCGGTTCGACGACGGATTCATCGACCACCGGTGGCACGTCGTCGACGACTACGACGACTACGGGTGGTACGTCGACCACGGATTCGTCGACTACCGGTGACACGTCGACGGCCACTACGGGTGGCACGTCAACGTCGGGTACGAGTAGTACCTCGACCGGTTCGACGACGGATTCATCGACCACCGGTGGCACGTCGTCGACGACTACGACGACTACGGGTGGTACGTCGACCACGGATTCGTCGACTACTGGGACGTCGTCGTCCACGACTGGTGGTACGTCGACGACGGATTCGTCGACCACCGGTGACACGTCGACGGCCACTACAGGTGGTACATCGACAAGCGGCGGTACATCGACCGGTTCGACCACTGGCACGTCGACTACAACCACGGGCGGCGGCACATCGTCGACTACCGGGTCGACCACAGGTACCTCGACAACGACGGGTTCGACCACAGGTGGCTCGACCACGACGGGTTCGACCACAGGTGGCTCGACCACGACGGGTTCGACGACCGGTGGCTCGACAACAACCGGCGGTACCTCGACCACCGGCACGTCCACGACCGGCGGTCCGTCGACCAACCCGTTCGCCGCATTCTTCGGCTGGCTGTGGGGCGCACTGACCGGTGGCGGCGTCGGCGCGTTCTTCAGTAGCTTCATCAGCTGGCTCGGCAGCCTCTTCGGCGGTTAGCTGGGGGCTGAAACGCCAACCGGCGGATCAGCTTTCGGTAGGCCACGGCCGGCGATCGGCCATGCTGCGATGCGGCTGATCGCCGGCCTCTTCATTGCGCGGCCGGAGTCGCTGACACACCTTTTCGGCCAGACACGCGACGTGGTCCGCTTCGGCCCATGTTCACGCTACGGTGGTGCCCATGGTCCGCACCTCCGCCGCGCTCGCGCTCGTATTGGCGGTCGGTATCTCGGCGTGTGGGCGACCGGCGCCCGCGGCTGATGACCTCGCCGCCGAGCTGGCCAAGAGCGTGACGGTCGAGGCGACGACCGGTCACCTGGCCAAGCTGCAGGCCATCGCCGACGCCAACGGTGGGAACCGGGCGTTCGGTACACCTGGTTACGACGCGAGTGTGGACTACGTGGCGGATGCGCTGCGCGCCAAGGGGTTCGACGTCGCCACCCCGGATATGGAAGTCAAGGTGGCGTACAACAACACGCCCGAACTGACCGTCGCCGGCAGCCGGATACCGGCGCGGGCGCTGGAGTATTCGGTCGGCACGCCGGGGCTCACCGCGCCGCTGGTGCCGATCAAGGGCGGTCCCGGATCAGGCTGCAACAGTGCCGATTACGACGGCCTGCCGATCAAGGGTGCGTTCGCGCTGGTGGACCGCGGCACGTGCCCCTTCGCGATGAAGGAAGCGACCGCGGCGATCCACGGCGCCGTCGCGCTCGTGGTGGCCGACAACAAGGACGATGTCGACGACACGGGTGTCCCCGCACGCGGGGGCACGCTGGGCGCCAAGGCGACGGTGAAGATTCCCGTGGTGCTGATCCCGAAGGCGGCCGGGGCTCGACTGCGGGCCGCGCCGGGGCCGGTGACCCTGAAGCTCGATGCCGGTGTGCGGGTTGAGCACACCCGCAACGTGATTGCCCAGACGAAGACGGGTTCCGTGCATGACGTGGTGATGGTCGGCGCGCATCTGGACAGCGTCAAGGAGGGGCCCGGGATCAACGACAACGGGTCAGGGGTGGCCGCGGTCCTGGAGACGGCACTCCAGTTGGGCAGTACCCCGAACATCGCCAACGCGGTGCGGTTCGCGTTCTGGGGTGCCGAGGAGGAGGGCACGATCGGCTCTGAGCGCTACATCGAATCCCTCGACGTCGAGGCGCTCAAAGACATTGCGCTGTATCTGAATTTCGACATGATCGCCTCGGATAACGCCGGTTACTTCAGCTATGACGGCAACCTGTCCGGTCCGCCACGGCCCGACGACTTGGTGCCGCGCATCCCCGAGGGCTCGGCCGGTATCGATCGCACCTTCACGGCGTATCTGTCCGATGCGGGGAAGAAGCCGCAGGACTACCCCTTCAACGGACGGTCGGACTACGACGCCTTCACCAAGGCCGGTATCCCGGCGGGCGGACTGGGCACCGGCGACGAGGAAAACATGAACGAAGAGCAGGCCCGGCTCTGGGGCGGTACCGCCGGAAAACCTTTCGACTCCAACTACCACAAGAAGACGGACGACTTGGCGCACATCAACCGCACGGCAATGGACATCATGGGCCGTGGAGTGGCTTTCGGGGTGGGTCGGTACGCCCAGGATTTGGGTGGCCGCAACGGCGTTCCGGTCCGCGATGACCGGACCCGGCACGTGGTCTCGGCATCATGAGACGGGTACTGGCCGCCGGTCTGCTGGCCGCGGTCCTCGCGTCGTGCGCACCACCGCCGCCGGCACCGGCCCCGCCGCCACCGCCTGCCCCGGACCTCGCGCGCGATCTGGCAGGCAGGGTGGGCACCGACGGCATCTACACCCATCTGAACAAGTTCGCAGCCATCGCGGCGGCGAACAAGGGCACCCGAGCCGACGGCACGCCCGGCTACCAGGCCAGCGTCGACTACGTCGCGAACCTGCTGCGGGACAAAGGGTTCGACGTTCAGACCCCCGAGTATGTGCGCGTCGAACGCGGTGCGCCCGGCAATCCCGTACTCGACGTCGGTGGCCGCCGGTGGGGGGTCGTGCAGGCCTCGCTGCTGACGTCCACGGCGCCCGGTGGCCTGACCGCGCCGACGTTGCACCCGGTCAAGCCGGCCGGTTGCGCGCCGGACGATTACGGCACGCTCAATCTGCGTGGAGCCATCGCGGTGGTCGACGACGCGGTGTGTTCAGTGGTCGACAAGCAGAATGCGGCAGTGGCTCGCGGCGCGGTCGCGGTGCTGGTGGTCAGCCCGCCCAGCGCGAACGGAGCCCCGCGCGGGCTGTTCAGCCCCGGCTACTACGAACACCTCAACACGCCGGTGGGCATCATCGGCAAGGACGCCGATGCCGTGCTGCTGAAAACCAACAGCCCGGTGAAGCTCACCCTCGACGCCAAGAACACCGGTGTGAAATCGCGAAACGTCTTGGCCCAGACCAAGACCGGCGATCCGCACAGCGTCGTGCTGGCGGGCGCGCATCTCGACAGTGCGCCGACGAATGCGGGCATCAATGACGCGGCAACCGGGGTGTCGGCACTGCTGGAGACCGCCACCGCGCTGGGCGGCTCACCCAAGATCGAGAACGCGGTGCGGTTCACTTTCTGGGGTTCGGGGGCCGTGGGTCAGGAAGGCGCCACCAAGTACGTGCGCGGGTTGGCTGCCGAACCGCTGAATGACATTGCGCTGTATCTGGATTTCGACATCCTGGGTTCGCCCAACGCCGGGTTCTTCACGTTCGACGGCGACCAGTCCGGTCAGGCGAACCCCGAGATCCCACTCGACGCGGTGCCGGCCGGGTCGGCCGGTCTCGAGCGCACCCTGGCCGGATATCTGTACCTGGCCGGGAAACGGCCTGCAGACATGACCATGGATCTGGGCAGTGGCTACGGCCCGTTCCTCACCGCCGGGATTCCGGTCGGCGGCATCTCGACGGGGACGTCGCAGCGGAAGTCGCCGATCCAGGCGCGCTTGTGGGGCGGGCAGGTGGGCGCCGCCTTCGATCCCGGTTATGGGCCGAAGGGCGATACCGTCGAGCAGCTGAACCGGGCCGCACTCGCCGTGACCGGGCCGGCCGTCGCGTTTGCGGTCGGCACGTACGCCCAGTCGCTCACCGGTCCCAACGGCGTCCCGTTGCACGACGAACGACACCGGCAAGCAGGCAAGTAGCCGGGTTTCACAGCTACTGCATAACCGGAATCGCCCTTTCTGTGAGTCTGGTTGCCAGGTTGCCGGGTTAGTAATGGTGCCCATGAAACGCACCTATCGCCTCTGGTCGGCCGCTGCCGGCACCGTGACTGTCGTGGCCATGGGCGGGCTGACCGTCGCCTGCGGCTCGCAGGGCAACAACGCCCCGGCCACCGTCACGGTCACCCCGTCGAGCACCACGACCACCACCACGACGACGGCCAAGGCGCACCACAGCGGAGGCGGCGGCAACGGCGGTGGTGAGCAGGCGCCGGCACCTGCACCGGAGACGGTGACCAACACCGAGACGGCCACCCAGACCGAGACCCAGACCGAGACGTCGACGTCGGTGCAGACCTCGACGGAAACGTCCACGTCGGTGCAGACCTCCACGGTCTACCAGCCGCAGCCGCGCGAGCGCGGCGGCTTCAACAACTTCGGGCCGCAACAGCACTGACCAGGCGCTGAGTTAGGTCCGTCACTGCTTGTATGCAAGCTTGCATGCAAGTTGCTACCGTCGTGAGGTGGCCATCGATCAGACCCCCGCCGGCGAGCGCGCCTACCGTGACACCAAGACCAAGATTCTGGTGGGCGCGGTCAAGGGCGGGCAGCTGCTGAGCGAGGTCGAAGTCGCGGCGGAGCTCGGTGTCAGCCGGACCCCGGTGCACGAGGCCTTCCTGCGCCTGGCCGCCGAGGATCTGCTCGACCTGCTGCCCCGGCGCGGCGCCGTCGTCGTCCCGATTCCGCCGCGTGAAGCCACCGACCTGCTCGAGATGCGCCTGGCGCTGGAGGGCAGCGCCGTGCGCCGGCTCTGCCGCTCCGAGACCACCGCGCAGGCGGCGGCGGCCGAGCTCGCCCGTCTGATCGACCAGCAGCGCGGTGCCGCGGCCGACCTGGTGCGCTTCGCCGAACTCGATGACGCCTTCCACCGGCACATTGTCGACGCTGCCGGGAACTGCATCGCGCAACGGTTCTACGGCTCGCTGGGGGACCGCCAGCGCCGGATGATGGCCGACGCCGTGCAGGCCGACCAGACCCTCGTCGACCGGCTCATCGCCGAGCACGCCGAACTGGCGCACGCCGTCGGGACGCGTGATGCGACGGCGTTCGACGCCCGCCTGCTGGCGCACCTCGAGTCGACGTATGAGGTGGTGCTGCGATGAGCCGCACCCGTGTGAAGCCGTGGCTCGCCGTCGCCGCCGGGGTGTTCTGTATCGGTTGGGGCGGAAACCAGTTCACCCCGATGCTGATCGAATACGTGCACCGCGCCGGCTACTCCAGGGTGGATGTCGACGTGCTGCTGGGCGCATATGTCCTCGGCCTGATTCCCGGTCTGCTGGTCGCGGCGGCCATGTCGAACCGCTATGGCCGGCGTCCACTGATGATCGCCGGGCTGATCAGTTCGGCGGTCGGCAGCCTGATTCTCGCGACCGGCGAATTGGGCGGATTCCCAGCACTTTTCGTGGGCCGGCTGCTCTGCGGTCTCAGCGTGGGTGTCGCGATGGCCGTCGGTTCGACCTGGATCGCGGAGTTGTCCGCGCCGCCGTATGACTCGGCCGCCGCCGGTGCCGGCGCGCGCCGGGCCTCGATCTGGCTGTCGCTGGGCCTGGCGATCGGTCCCTTGTGCTCGGGCCTGCTGGCGCAGTTCGCGCCGTTGCCGTTGACACTGACGTACCTGGTGCAGGCGGCGCTGTGCGCGCCCGCACTGTGGCTCGTGCGGTATCGGACGGTGGAGACCCGGGCTGCGCGGGTCAGCGGAGACCTGTTGTCGCAGTTGCGGGTTCCGGCCGCGACGCACCGCCGCTTCGTCCGCGTGGTCGCCCCGATGGCGCCCTGGGTGTTCGGCTCGGCGGCCATCGCGTACGCCATCGTGCCGGCGCTGGTCGCCGACCGGCTGGGCTCCTGGGCGCTGCTGTACACCGCGGGTCTGACGGTGCTTACGCTGGCCTGTGGCGTGCTGGTGCAGCCCGTCGCCCGACGGCTGGACGACCATTCCAGCGCCCGCGCGGTGGTGGTGTCGATGGTGCTGATGTCGGCAGGCGTGTTCGCCGCGGTCGCCACGGCGGTCACGCGCTCGCCGGCCGTCGCGGTGCTGGTGGCCATGCTGCTGGGCAGCGCCTACGGCATCGCGATCGTGTCGGGGCTGCTGGAGATTCAGCGCATCGCCAAACCCCATGAGTTGGCCGGGGTGTCCGGCGTGTACTACTCGCTGGCGTACGTCGGCTTCCTGCTGCCGGCGGTGCTCGCCGCGCTGGCCCACTACGTCAGCTACCCGGCGATGCTCACCGTGGTCGGCCTACTGGCGGCAGTGTGCACGGTGATCTGTGCGGCCGGCTGGTCCAAGCACCTGCCGGCCCGCGCCTAGCGGTTGCGGGCGACGTTCGCGGCGAGGTAGAGGACGTACCCGATCACGCCGACGGTCGCGAGCTTGCGGGTCTGCGGCACGATGAGGCCGACGCCGAGCGCCGTCTCGATCGATCCGTTGACCTTGAGGTGCTTGTCGATGTCGTCCGGGAACGCCGTGGCGGTGATGCCCTTGAACAGGTCCGGCTTGACGAAGTGCGCCAGTCCGGCCAGTGCCAGGCCGATCCCGGCCAGCAGGCCCTTCTTTCCAGCGGTGTTCTCAGCGGCGTCGGTCACCTGTGGTCCTCTCTGATCACGAAATCTTGTAGTCGCTCAACGGAAATTCGGATGCTTCCCGGATCGCCGTCTCGGTCGACGACGGGCGCAGCAGCGTGGGCTCACCCGCGGGATTGAAATAGTACGAGTGGGCGCTGGCGCAGTTGCCGAGGGTGAACAGCGAGTCGCCGAGCAGTTCGGTCATCCGGTCGAGGAACGCCGTGTTGGCTTCCTCGGTGACCTCGAACGTCGTCGCACCGCGCTTCTTGACCTCGGTGAAAAGCCGGTCCATCAACCGCATCTGGTATTCCATGGTGTTGAAGAAGTTCAATCCCAGGAACGCGTACGGGCTGGCCAGGCTCAGGTAGTTCGGGAAGTACGGCATCGACACGCCCTGGTAGGCCTGGAAACGCGTTTCGCGCCACCACTTTCCGAGATCGCGGCCCTCGCGGCCGATCACCTCGATGGCCGGGAAGTTGGCCTCCCACAGATCGAAACCCGTTGCGAGCACGAGGGTGTCGATCTCGACCTTGACGCCGTCGTTGCCGACGATGCCGTCGGCCTCGATCCGGTCGATGCCGGCGTCCTGCAGGTGCACGTTGGGCCGGTTGAACGCCTGGTAGTAGCCGTTGCTGAAAGTCGGCCGCTTGCAACCGAAGTCGTAGTCCGGGGTGAGCCGGCGCCGTAGCTCCTTGTCGCGGATGACGAAGAAACGGTGCATCTTCGACAGGTCGGAGGCCGAGATGTTGAAGCGGCCGCGGAACGTGCCGTAGTGCCGCACCCCGACGGACACCATGACCTCGTAGATCGAGTCGGTGAGCCAGCGAAGCACGCGCTGCGTCAACGGGAACCGGGCGAACATCTTCTTGGCGCGGGCGCCGAAGCGCGGGTCGATCTTGGGCACCACCCAGATTGGCGTGCGCTGGAACACCGTCAGGTCGGCGGCGGTCTTGGCCAGCTCTGGGATCAGCTGCACCGCGGTGGCGCCGGTGCCGATGACCGCGATGCGCTTGCCGGCCGGGTCGTAGTCGTCATCCCAGTCGGTGGTGTGGATGACGCGGCCGGCGAAGGTCTCTATGCCCGGAATCGCCGGGATGTTCGGCTGTGACAGGAAGCCGGTGGCGGTGATCAGATAGCGGGCGCTGAGGGTTTCGCCGTCGGCGATGTTGATGCGCCACAGTGACGCTTCCTCGTCCCACCGGGCGCCGTTGACGACGACGTTGAACCGGATGTGCCGCCGCACGTCGTACTTGGCCGCGACGTCGTCGGCGTACCGCTTGATCTCCGGTCCCGGGGTGAACAGGCGCGACCAGTTCGGGTTGGGCTCGAAGAAGTACGAGTAGGTGGTGGTCGGCACGTCGACCGCGAGCCCCGGATAGTGGTTGACGTACCAGGTGCCGCCGAGGTCGTCCTCGCGCTCCAGGATGGTGAAATTCTCGATCCCGAGGCGTTTGAGCTGGATGGCCGCACCGATACCGGCGAATCCCGCGCCGACGATGACCGCGTCGTACTGCTGCGTCGTCATATTCAGACGGTACCTCAGGTACCGCTTCGGGCCACGAACACAAGGGCCGCGGCGACGGCCAGCGCGGGGACGTCCAGGGTCTTGGATCCCAGGTCATGGCGGGCCCCGGTGATCTCGATGAGCTCGGTGGGTGCCGGGATCAGCTGGGCGGCGGCCGTGAGCTCGGCGATGCTGCCGAACGGGTCGGCCGAGCCGTGGGTGAAGACTGTCGGGACCTCGATCTGGCCGAGGTGCTCGGTGCGGGCCCGCTCGGGCTTGCCGGGCGGGTGCAGGGGATAGGAGAACAGCGTCAGGGCCGCCAGGTCGGCGCCCTGGGCGGCCACCATCGACGTCATCCGGCCACCGTAGGAATGGCCGCCGGCGATCACCGGGCCGTCGGTCAGGGTGTGCGCCAGCTCGATCGCCTCGACGATGCCCTGCTGGTCCGAGGCCGCCGAATTGGACGGCGGACCCTTCGGGCGGCGCCGCCGGTAGGGCAGGTTGTAGCGGATCGCGAGCCAGCCATGGCGGGCCCATTCGTCGCAGATGCGGATGATCAGTGGGGCGTCGCGGTTACCGCCCGCGCCGTGCGTCAGCAGCACGACGCCCGTCGGCGTGCCTTCGGGTTCGTGCGCGATGCCCGCGATGTCGTCGAGGCTCATGCCTGCAACCTGAACAGCGCGTTGACCGGACCGTGGCCGTGGCCCAGCGGGTAGGCCGCCCGCAGGCATTCGGTCACCCAGCTCTTGCCGAACGCCACCGCGTCGGGCACCGAAAAGCCGTGCGCCAGTGCGCAAGCAGTCGACGCCGCGAGCGTGTCGCCCGCGCCGTGGTCATGGCCGGTGTCGATGCGTTCGGTGGTGAATTCGTAGAACTCGTTGCCGTCGTACAGCAGGTCCGGACTGTGATCGCTGGAGCGCAGGTGGCCGCCCTTGACCAGGGCCCACTTCGGGCCCAGGTCGTACAGGGCCTTGGCGGCATCCTTCTGGGTCGACGCGTCCACCACGTCGATGCCCGTGATCAACCGGACCTCGTCGAGGTTCGGGGTGACCAGGGTGGCGATCGGAAACAGCTGGGTGCGAACCGAATTCAGCGCGCTCGGGTGCAGCAGCGGGTCGCCGTGCATGGACGCGCACACCGGGTCGACGACGAGTGGGATGTCACCGTCGAGCGAACTCCACGTCTCCGCGACCGCGCCGATGATCTCGGCCGAGGCCAGCATGCCGGTCTTGGCCGCCTGGATGCCGATGTCATCGACGACCGCGGTGATCTGCCCGCTGATGATGTCGAGCGGCAGCTCGTGAAAACCCTTGACCCCCACCGAGTTCTGCACCGTCACCGCGGCGACGGCGACGCACCCGTGCACACCGAGCATCGCGAAGGTACGCAGGTCGGCCTGGATGCCGGCGCCGCCGCCGGAATCGGAGCCGGCGATGGTCATCACCCGCAACGGTGTTTCGCCCGGCGGGGTCAAGGGCAAGAGGTTCACGGAGCCAAGGGTAGATACACCCGGTTGCCGTGGTCAGCGAACTCCTGGGATTTCTCTGCCATGCCCTGGGCGATCTCGTCCGCGAAATCGGGGGCGACCCCGTCCGGGTAGGCGTCGCGGATGTCCTGCGTGATGCGCATCGAGCAGAACTTCGGCCCGCACATCGAGCAGAAGTGCGCCGTCTTGGCGGGCTCGGCCGGCAGCGTCTCGTCGTGGTACTCGCGAGCGGTGTCCGGGTCGAGCGACAGCGCGAACTGGTCGTGCCAGCGGAACTCGAAGCGGGCCTGCGACAGCGCGTTGTCGCGGTCCTGCGCACCGGGGTGACCCTTGGCCAGGTCGGCGGCGTGCGCGGCGATCTTGTAGGCGATCACCCCGTCCTTGACGTCCTTGCGGTTGGGCAGGCCCAGGTGCTCCTTGGGGGTGACGTAGCACAGCATCGCGGTACCGGCCTGGGCGATGATCGCCGCGCCAATGGCCGAGGTGATGTGGTCGTACGCGGGCGCGATGTCCGTCGCCAGCGGGCCCAGCGTGTAGAACGGGGCCTCCTCGCAGAGTTCCTCTTCCAGACGTACGTTCTCGACGATCTTGTGCATCGGGACATGGCCCGGGCCCTCGATCATCACCTGCACGCCATGGGATTTGGCGATCTTGGTGAGCTCGCCCAGGGTGCGCAGCTCGGCGAACTGGGCCTCGTCGTTGGCGTCGGCGATGGAGCCGGGACGCAGGCCGTCACCGAGGGAGAAGGTGACGTCGTAGCGCTGCAGGATGTCGCAGAGCTCTTCGAAGTGCGTGTAGAGGAACGACTCCTGGTGGTGCGCCAGGCACCACGCCGCCATGATCGAGCCGCCGCGCGACACGATGCCGGTGACGCGCTTGACGGTCAGCGGGATGTAGCGCAGCAGCACGCCGGCGTGGACGGTCATGTAGTCGACGCCCTGCTCGCACTGCTCGATGACGGTGTCGCGGTACAGCTCCCACGTCAGCTTGGTGGGATCGCCGTTGACCTTCTCGAGCGCCTGGTAGATCGGCACGGTCCCGACGGGGACGGGGGAGTTGCGCAGGATCCACTCGCGGGTCTGGTGGATGTCCTTGCCGGTGGACAGATCCATGATCGTGTCGGCGCCCCAGCGGGTGGCCCACACCATCTTGTCGACCTCTTCGGAGATGGACGAGGTCACGGCCGAGTTACCGATGTTGGCGTTCACCTTCACGGCGAAGGCCTTGCCGATGATCATCGGCTCGAGCTCGGGGTGGTTGTGGTTGGCCGGGATGATGGCGCGGCCGCGGGCGACTTCGTCGCGCACCAGCTCGGCGGGCAGGCCCTCGCGCTCGGCGATGAACGCCATTTCGGCGGTGATCTCACCGTTGCGGGCGCGCTGCAGCTGCGTGCCGCGGTCCTCGACGACGCCGGGACGGGCCGGCAGGCCCTTCTCCAGGTCGATGGTGGCGTTCTCGTCGGTGTACGGACCCGAGGTGTCGTACAGGTCGAGGTGGTCGCCGGTGGTCAGGTTGACCCGGCGGAACGGGACCTTTCCACCGTCGGGAAGCTCCCGGTAAACCTTGGTGCTGCCCTGGATGGGGCCGCAGGAAAGGTCGTTGAATACAGCAATTGCAGTCATCTGCTTACTCCCTACGCCGGCATTACCCGGTCAGGTTCATACGGTCGACGGCGCCATACAGCCGTCCTCTCAGCGCACCAAGGTGTGCGCTCCCGCGCGGACGTAGTTCACCGTAGTCGATGCTCGCTGGAAGGCAAGGGTGTGGCGGTGCGTGCCCATGCCCGCCGTTTCGGCTGTTCGGTGACTGGGAATCGAATTGTCATGAGGTCGTTTGTATAGCTAACATATGTTTTTCTGATATTGGAGCGAAGACCGACTGATGACGACTGACACCGAGCTCACCGGGCAGCCCGACACCGCCCTCGCGGCAACCGCACGCCGACGCGTCCAGATGGACCACGACCACCCGCGCTACAAGTGGGTCGTCCTGGCCAACACGACACTGGGCACGCTGCTGGCCACGATCAACGCGTCGATCGTGCTGATCTCACTGCCGGCCATCTTCCGGGGCATCGGGCTGAACCCGCTGGCGCCGAGCAACGTCAGCTACCTGCTGTGGATGCTGATGGGCTACCTCGTGGTGACCGCTGTGCTGGTGGTGCCCTTCGGCCGTCTCGGCGACATGTACGGCCGGGTCCGCATCTACAACCTGGGTTTCGTCATCTTCACGCTGGCGGCCGTCGCGCTGTCGTTCGATCCGTTCCATCTCGGCGGCGGTGCGGTCTGGCTCATCGCCTGGCGGGTGATCCAGGGTGTCGGCGGCGCGATGCTGATGGCGTCGTCGTCGGCGATCCTGACCGACGCCTTCCCGGCCAACCAGCGCGGCATGGCGCTCGGCGTGAACATGGTGGCCGCCGTGGCCGGATCCTTCCTCGGCCTGCTGATCGGCGGCTTCCTCTCGGAATGGGAGTGGAAGGCCGTGTTCTGGGTCGGCATCCCGATCGGCGTGGTCGGCGCCATCTGGAGCTACCGCTCACTGCGTGAACTGGGTACACGGTCGCCCGGCAAGCTGGACTGGGCCGGCACGGTGACCTTCGGTCTGGGCCTGACGGTGCTGTTGCTCGGCATCACGTATGGCATTCAGCCGTACGGTGATTCGCCCACGGGCTGGGGCAGCCCCGCGGTCCTCGGCTCCATCGGTGTGGGCCTGCTGCTGTTGGTCGTGTTCTGCATCATCGAGCTCAAGGTCGAGTCGCCGATGGTCGACATGCGGCTGTTCAAATCCGCGACCTTCGGCATGGGCAACCTGGCGGGGCTGCTGTCGTCGGTGGGCCGTGGCGGGTTGCAGTTCATGCTCATCATCTGGCTACAGGGCATCTGGCTGCCGCTGCACGGCTACGACTTCGAATCGACGCCGCTGTGGGCGGGCATCTACCTGTTGCCGGCGACCATCGGTTTCCTGGTGGCCGCACCCGTCGCAGGCAGCCTGTCCGACCGTTTCGGCGCGCGGCCGCTGGCGGTCGGCGGCATGCTGCTGATGGCCGTGACTTTCGTTGCGCTGCTGCTCATTCCGGTCAACTTCGCGTACTGGGAATTCGCCTTGCTGGTGTTCCTCAACGGCGTCGGCGGCGGTATCTTCACCGCGCCGAACACCGCGGCCATCATGTCCAGCGTGCCGGCCGCGCAGCGCGGCGCGGCATCGGGTGTGCGGTCGACGTTCTTCAACGCCGGCAGCTCGCTGTCGATCGGTATCTTCTTCTCGCTCATGGTCGTCGGGCTGGCCGGCACGCTGCCGACCGCGTTGTCCAGTGGCCTGCAGCAGCAAGGGGTTTCGGCTGACGTCGCGCAGCAGGTGGCCGAACTGCCGCCGGTGGGCAGCCTGTTCGCGGCCTTCCTCGGCTACAACCCCATGGGCGAATTGCTGGCGCCGTTCCACACCCTGCAACAGCCCGGTGTCAATGCCGCCACCCTGACGGGTCAGAGCTTCTTCCCGCAGTTGATCACCGAGCCGTTCCATTCGGGCCTGGTCGTGGTGTTCGGCGCGGCCGCGGTGATGATGCTGCTCGGTGCGGTGGCGTCGATGTTCAACCCGGGCACCTACGCAACGGAGCCCGGCGCCGACAACGCGGCGTGACGCCGATCAGCGGTCGAAAACCGCTGTCAGATGGTCGGATTCGGGTATCGACTGGCACGCCAGCCGGACGCCGATGCCGAGTTCGTAGTCGTCGAGGGTGTCGTTGACGCGCATGCTCACCTCGCCCTGGCGCAGGGTGTACGCGCAGGCGCCGCAGTTGCCTTCGCGGCAGGCGTAGGGCGCGTCGATACCTTTGCTCAGCAGGGTGTCGAGCAGCACCTCGGTTCTGGGCCAGCTGATCTCGTGGGTGTCGCCGTCGATCTCGACGGTTGCGGTCGCCGCCTCGCCGTCCGGGGCGGCACCGGTCACCGGCTCCGGTGCGGCGAAAGCGTCGGTGGTCAGAGATACGAAGACCTCGCGGTGCACGTGCTCGCGGGCGACGCCGGCATCGTGCAAGGCCGCCGCGGCCACGTCCATGAATGCTGCCGGGCCGCACAGATAGGCGGCGGTGTCGGCACCCGGTGCCGCGGGCAGCAGGGCGCGCAGTCCGGCCGGGGTGGGGAGGCCGGACTCCGACTCGAGCCAGTGCATGAGGGTCAGCCGGTCGGCATGTGCCGCAAGAAGTTCCGTCAACTCGGCGTCGAAGATGACGGACTCGCGGTCGCGGTTGGCATAGACGAGCGTCACCCGGCGGCCGGACTGCAGGAGCACGGCGCGGATCATCGAGATGACCGGGGTGATGCCGCTGCCGGCGGCGACGAAGATCAGCTCGCTGTCCGCCGGCCGGACAGTGAAAGCGCCTGCGGGCGTGAGTGATTCCAGCGTCATTCCGGCCTTGGCGTGGTCGCACAGCCAGTTGGAGGCGAGGCCGCCCGAGGTGCGTTTCACGGTCACCTTGAGATGCTCGTCGGCGGACGGACTGCTCGAGAGTGAATAGCACCGCGAGACCGCGCCGTCGCGCGCCGGGATGCGCAGTGTCAGGAACTGGCCGGCCTCGTAAGCGAAGTGTTGGCGCGCATCGTGCTTGGCTGCAAGGACCAGCGACACGGCGTCGGGGGTCTCGCTGATCACGTCGACCACGGTCAACTCGTGTGACCTGGACGCTGTCGATGCGGTCATGAAAATGCCTTCCGTTGTGGGACCAGGTCAGATTGTCGCCGCCAACTGTGCCATTGACAAATGGCACAGTTAATGATGACCTAGTTGCCGTGACGGAAACTGATCGGGCAACGTTGCCCGAAGTACCCACGCGCGCAACGTTGCGCGCCGCGCTCTCGGCCACGGTGACCCGCTGGACCTTGGGCAATCTGACCAGCGTCATCCCGATGAACACGCCCGGTGTCTGGTTCGGCCGCGGGCTCATCGCGACCATCATGGAGACCTTCGGTTCCATGCCCGGCGGCACTCGGATCATCCCGGTACGCACGCCGGACCTGCGGGGCGAATGGGTCCTCGGCCCGGGTGTCGAATTCGGCCGCCGCGCCGGCTACTACGTGCACGGCAGTGCGTACGTCATCTGCTCGGCGCGCACCCACCGCAAGCTGGTGGCCCGCCTGTCTGAGGCGACCGGACTGCCGATGTTCGTCGTGGACTACCGCCTGGCCCCCGAGCACCGCTTCCCGACGGCAGCCGAGGACGTCGAAGCCGGGTACCGCTGGCTGCTGTCGGAGGGCTATGCGGCCTCGGACATCGTGATGGGCGCCGACTCCGCCGGTGGTCACCTGACCTGCGACATGCTGCTGGCGCACGCCGGCGACCCGGACTTCCGGCCCGCGGGCGTGGTGCTGTTCTCGCCGTTGATCGACGTGACGCTCGGGCTGGCTCTGGAGCAGGAGAAGGCGTCGTACCGCGACCCGGCGATGTCGGCGACGGCGGCCGCGCGCATGGTCGGGCTGTACACCCAGGGCCAGAATCTGGCCGATCCGCGGCTGCGCCTCGACTTCGCCAAGGCAGACCAGTTGCCGCCCATCCTGATTCAGGTCGGCGGTTTCGAGATGCTGCGCGCCGACGCCCGCTACCTCGATGCCGAGCTGCGCCGCGCCGGTGGTGTCAGCACACTCGAAGTCTGGCCTGGCATGGTGCACGTCTTCCAGGCACTGCCGCATCTGGCACCCGAGGCCGCCCCGGCGCTGCGCCGCGCCGCGGCCTTCATCGCCGATGCCTACAAGCGATCCAACGAACTCGAAGAGGTGTGCTGATGATCGGCCTCGACACGATTCTGAATGTCTTTCGCGGCGAACGCCGTTCGGACAAGGCGAAGGCGGTCGTCACCGGCGCCGGCAGCGGTATCGGACGGTCGTTCGCGCTCGAGCTCGCGCGCCGGGGCGGCGAGATCATCTGCGCGGACATCAGCATGGAGCGCGCGCAAGAGACCGTCGCGCTGATCGACCAGCTGCCCACCGGCAAGGGCCACGCCGTGCAGTGCGACGTCGCCGACCGCACCGCCATCGAGCTGCTGGCGAAGCAGGCGCAGGAGATCTTCGGTGGCGCGCCGACGCTGGTGATCAACAACGCGGGTGTCGGCATCGGCGGAAAACCGGTGGGCGACATCGGTTTCGAGGACTGGGACTGGGCACTCGGCATCAACCTGTGGGGTGTGGTGTACGGCTGTGAGGTCTTCACGCCGCTGCTGCGCGAAGCCGGCCGGGGTGGCATCATCAACGTGGCCTCGGCCGCCGGATTCGCCGCCGCGCCGTCGATGGCGGCCTACAACGTGTCGAAGGCGGGCGTGATGTCACTGTCGGAAACCCTCGCCGCCGAACTCGACGGCACCGACGTCGCCGTCACCGTCCTGTGCCCGACCTTCGTGAAGACCAACGTCTTCACCGACGGCCGCATCACCCCCGGCTCGATGAGCCTGAGCCAGCAACTGGCCCGCTGGACCGGGCTGTCGGCCGACAACGTCGCCGCCCGCACGCTGGACGCGCACGACGGCGGCCGGCTCTACGTGGTGCCGCAACTCGACGCCACCGTCATCTGGCACCTCAAACGACACTTCCCGGCCCTGTACGTCCGCGGTGCCGGACTGCTCGGTCGCGTACTTCCCAAGGACTGAAAGGAATTCATCATGGCAATGGATCTCGATGACATGCTGCAGAAGATCAAGGACAAGCAGTGGGCCCTGGCCGACATCGACTGGGACGCACCGGGTGCCGAACTGATCGAGCCGGAACTGTGGGCCAAGCTCAAGCCGTTCATGACCGATCTGATGTGGATCGAGAACGTCGGCGCCCGTGGCTTCGCCGCACTGGCCCGCAAGGCGCCGACCCCGACGCTCAAGAGCATCTACGAGCACTTCCACGCCGAGGAGCAGAAGCACGCCAACGCCGAGCTGGCCCTGATGCGGCGCTGGGGCATGCTCGAGAACGACGAGGTCCCGCCGCCGAGCGTCAATGTGCAGCTGGTGATCACCTGGCTCGACAAGTTCTCCGACGGCATGTCGCTGTCGATCCTCGGCACCGTCATCCCCATGCTGGAGGTGGCACTGGACGGCGCCCTCATCAAATTCATCACCGATGAGGTCAAAGACCCGGTGGCGCAGGAGGTTTTCAAGCGCATCAACTCCGACGAGTCGCGACACCTCGCCGTCGACTTCGAGGTCATGGACATCCTCGGCCACGCCGACATGCGCAAGCTGGTCGTCGACTTCGTCGGCAGCTGGATGAACCCGGCACTGATCGTCGGCACGCTGAGCTACTTCCCCCTGCTCAACAAGATGCGCGACAACATCGTGGCCATGGGCGTCAACGAGGAACGCCTGTACCAGGCGATGCGGCGGTTCCAAAGTGTCGGTGAGCGAAGCGCTTTCGCGCGCCGGGTGCCCATGTACCGGTTCATCTCGTGGCACGCCAAGAAGGTCATCGACCGTACCTCGAAGTACCACTGGCTGGCCGATTCGCTGGTGGTGGTCACCGGCGCCATCCCGATGCCGCTGGTGAAGTACACGCCGACCTGGTCGGACGAGCTGACCTACGAGCCGGTTGCGTAAAGGAATTCACGAATGACCATTTCTGTAGCGATCATCGGTGCGGGCTTCGCCGGCATCGGAGCCGCCATCCGGCTCAAAGACCAGGGCATCACCGATTTCGAGATCTTCGAGCGCGGCACCCGGGTCGGTGGCACCTGGCGCGACAACACGTATCCCGGTGCGGCGTGCGACATCCCGTCGCGCCTGTACTCGTACAGCTTCGCGCCGAACCCGGACTGGTCGCACACCTACTCCGGTAGCGACGAGATCCTCGGCTACATCGACAGCATGGTGGAGTCGTTCGGTATCGCGCCGCACATCCGCTTCGGTCACAACGTGACCGGTGTGGAGTACGACGAGGTGGCGGGGGAGTGGACCGTCAACTTCGAGGGGCGCGAACCGGTGCAGGCGCGCGCCGTGATCGTCGCCTCGGGACCGTTGGCGAACGCCAGCTTCCCGAAGATCGAAGGCATCGAGACCTACGAGGGCAAGAAGATCCACAGTGCCCGTTGGGATCACGACTACGACTTCACCGGCAAGAAGGTCGCGGTCATCGGTACCGGCGCCAGTGGCGTGCAGATCGTCCCGGAACTGATCAAGGTCGCCAAGTCGGTCAAGGTGTTCCAGCGCACGCCCGGCTGGGTGATCCCGCGCATCAACGGCGCGACCAGTGGCTGGCTGAAGCGCATCTACAAGGACGTGCCTTTCGCCGAGAAGCTCGCGCGGTCGGCGTGGTTCTGGGGACACGAGTCGGTCGCGCTCGGTGTGGTGTGGGACAGCCCGTTCACCCGGGTGGTCGAGGCACTGAGCCTGGCGAATCTGCGCCTGCAGGTGAAGGATCCGTGGCTGCGCCGCCAGCTGACCCCCGACTTCTCGGCCGGCTGCAAGCGGCTGCTGATGACCGCCGACTACTACCCGGCGCTGCAGGCCGACAACTGCAAGCTCATCACGTGGCCCATTGCGCGGTTGTCGCCCAAGGGAATCCGGACGGTCGAAGGCATCGAGCACCAATTCGACGCCATCGTTTTCGCCACCGGTTTCGATGTGTCCAAGGCCGGCACCCCGTTCCCCGTCATCGGTATCGACGGCCGGGAGCTCGCCGCGGAATGGAGTCGGGGCGCGTACGCCTACCGCAGCGTCGCGGTATCCGGTTACCCCAACCTGTATTTCACGTTCGGACCCAACTCCGGACCCGGCCACAGCTCCGCGCTGGTGTACATGGAGGCGCAGATCGACTACATCGTCGAGGCGATCTCCAAGCTGCTGCAGTTCGGGTGGAAGTCGCTCGACGTGCGGCCCGAGGTCCAGGCCCGCTACAACGAGGACATCCAGCAGCGACTGCAGTCCACGACGTGGAACTCGGGCTGCCAGAGCTGGTACCTGACCGAGGACGGCTTCAACGCGACGATGTTCCCCGGGTTCGCCACCCAGTACGTCAACCAGCTGAAGACGGTCAATCTGCACGACTTCAAGATCACTGCTGCACAGACCAGCAGTGCTTCGGTCCTGACCGCATAGAATCCGCTGGTGGCTGAGTACCGGATCGACGACCTCGCGCGCGAAGCGGGGACGACAACCCGGAACGTCCGCGTCTACCAGGAGAACGGCCTGCTGCCCCGGCCCCAGCGCCGGGGCCGGGTCGCGATCTACACCGATCGGCACCTGAGCCAGTTGCAGGCGATCGTCCGGCTGCTCAGCGAGGGCTTCACCGTCAAGCACATCCTGAAGTTCCTCACCGGCCTGCAGCGCGGTGAGGGGCTCGTCGAGGTGCTGGACCTCGCCGAGCTCGAGGAGCTGGTGATCTCGCCGTGGTCGAACCCCGAGGCGCAGACCATGACGCGCCAGGAGCTCGAGATGCAGCTCGGCCGGCTCGACGGCGCGACGCTGCGACGGCTCGTCGCCGGCCGGATCATCGAGCCGACGGACGACAAGGATGCCTATCTGGTGCCTGACCGGCGGGTTATCGACGACTTCGCCAGGCTCATCTCCCGCGGGATGCCGTTGGCGGCGATCCTCAAGACCACCACGGCGGTGGACAAGAAGCTCGACGAAGCGGCCCGGGCCATGACGCGGGCCGGGCACACCGAGGTGGTCCGGCAGCGGGGGACGGGCTGGTACCCCAGCAACGACGTCGAACTTGCCTGGGCCGCCGATCTGATCGATGCCATGCGCCGTGTATCCCGCCGTTCTGCCCACGCTAGCCTTGACCGCGCGTTAGATGAAGCGGTGCGAGCCGAGCTGCGGCAGTACCAGCAGGAGGCCAAGGACAAGGGGGCTCCTGTCGAACGGAAGGCGTGAGTCATGGCGCAGGCAGACGGAGCTGAGGCTTCCTCCGGCAAACGGAAGCGCGGGCCGAAGACCCTCGTCCAAGCGGTGTTCGCATTGATGGACGATGTCGCCGAACTCCGGAAATCCGCGCAGTTCATCGCCGACAACATCGCCGCCCTGAGCGAGAGCGCAGCGGGCATCGACAGGCACGCCGAACTGATCGCCAGCCAGATCACCACGTTGACCGAGGCCGCGGCCGGCATCGACACGTCTGCCGAGAAGATCGCCCACGGTGCCAACTCCATCGCGGCGACCCTGCCGAGCCTGAAGCGGCTCGCCGAAGTCGTGGAGCCGCTCGATACCACGGTGGCCCGGCTGGGCTGGCTCGTCGACCGGCTTCCCGGCGTAAAACGAAGCTAGTCGTCAATTCCTGTTCTCGCAGAACGGAATTCGTCCTCACTCGTCAATATCGAGACCCGTGTCGATCGGCTATTGCCACCCGCCGAACATCGGAGGAACGTATATCGGTGGACCGGCGGCGCCGCTGGGGCGCTGCCCCGATATAGAGGGGGTGGGCCGTGTACGCACGCTCTACCACTATCAACGCACAACCCTCGGCTATCGACTCGGGAGTGGCTCACCTCCGCGATGAAGTGATGCCCCAACTCCAAGGTCTCGACGGGTTCGTCGGCATGTCGCTGCTCACCGACCGGGAGTCCGGCCGGTGCATCGTGGTGACCGCGTGGGAGTCCCAGGACGCGATGAACGCCGTCGCCGAGCAGGTTCGGCCGATTCGCGAAAAGGCGACCCAGATGTTCAGTGGCGGCGCCCCGACCGTTGACGAGTGGGACATCGCGATATTGCACCGCGCTCGCCAGATGCCCGAGGGCGCGTGCGCGCGGGTTACGTGGGGACATGTCGACCCGGCCCACGCCGACGCCGCCATCGAGCATTTCAAGATGAACATCGTCCCCGACAGTGAGGCGCTCGAGGGCTTCTGCAGCACCAGCCTGCTTGTCAATCGGAACACCGGACGCGGCGTGGCCTGCACGACGTTCGACAGCCGAGAAGCCATGGAGCGCAACCGGGATGGCGCGCGCACGATGAAGCAGATGCGCATGAAGGAAACCGGCGCGGCCGAACTGGACGAGGCCGAATTCGATGTGGCCTTCGCTCACCTGCGGGTGCCGGAACTGGTTTAGCCTCGATCCACCGATGAACTGACTGTTTGGTCGGGTGTCGTAACGAGGAAAGTGCCTTCTGAGCTGGGATGATGAGTGTTCTCTACGCACTTATCGGCACAACTCGGAAAGGCACTTCCAGTGCAAGTGTCCCACAGGTTCACCGCGTCGTCGGCGGTCTTTGATGATGAGCATCTCGTGTCGTGCGCGGGCCTGGTGCCGGTGATGACGTTGGCAGAACAGAGTCGCCTTTCGGCGTTGTTGGAGCACAAGATTCGTTTCACCAGCGAGCGGATCAAGTCCGGGGCGGCCAACCCGTCACCGAAGCTGGCGACGGTGATCGCCGGCATGTGCGTCGGCGCGGACAGTATCGATGACCTCGACGTGGTCCGCAGCGGTGGAATGAAAACACTCTTCGACGGGGTGTATGCGCCTTCGACGATCGGAACCCTGTTGCGGGAGTTCACCTTCGGGCATGCCCGTCAACTGGAGTCAGTTCTGGGTGCACATCTGGGTGCCCTGTGTGAACGCGTGCTGTTGCTGCCCGGCGCCGATCAGCGTGCGTTCATCGATATCGATTCGCTGCTGCGCCCGGTCTACGGACACGCCAAACAGGGCGCGAGCTACGGGCACACCAAGATCGCCGGCCGCCAGATCCTGCGCAAAGGTCTCTCGCCGCTGGTGACCACGATCAGCACCGAACACAGCGCCCCGGTGATCGCCGGAGCGCGGTTGCGCTCGGGCAAGGCCAACTCCGGCAAGGGAGCGGCCCGGATGATCGCGCAAGCGGTGGCTACCGCCCGTGCCGCCGGCGTCACTGGTCAGATCCTGGTGCGCGGCGACTCGGCCTATGGCAACAGCGCGGTGGTGTCCGCGTGCCGCCGTGCCGGGGCCCGGTTCTCGCTCGTGTTGACCAAGACCGCGGCGCTGACCGCCGCGATCGAGCAGATCGACCAGGACGCGTGGGTACCGGTGAACTATCCCGGTGCAGTGCGCGATCCCGATACCGGCGCGTGGATTTCTGATGCTGAAGTCGCCGAAACTACCTACACCGCTTTCACTTCCACGAAGACCCCGATCACCGCACGACTGGTGGTACGCCGGGTCAAAGATGCGCGCATGGCCGATGGGCTGTTTCCGGTGTGGCGGTATCACCCGTTCTTCACCGACATCGACCTACCGGTCGATCAAGCCGACATCACCCACCGTCGCCACGCGATCATCGAAACCGTGTTCGCCGACCTGATCGACGGACCCCTGGCCCACATGCCCTCGGGGCGGTTCGGCGCCAACTCCGCCTGGATCCTCTGCGCGGCCATCGCCCACAACCTGCTGCGCGCCACCGGCGTCCTGGCCGGAGGCTCTCACGCCGTTGCCCGCGGTGCCACCCTGCGACGGCGCATCGTCAACATCGCGGCCCGACTGGCCCGACCACAACGCCGAGCAGTCCTGCACCTACCCGCCCACTGGCCCTGGGCCCGACACTGGCTTGCACTGTGGCACAACACGATCGGACGCCCACCCCCACAAACCGTGACATCCTGACCACCGCCGCAAGGCCCAACCCGAGGACACCACAGGAAAAGCTGGGCAGACCAGCTAACTGCCGCCCACAGCAAAATGATCCCGACCAGAACCGAAAAGTCCTCACAGAATCAGTCAGTCCACGGATCGAGGTTTAGGCACAGTTGAACCGTCCCGGGTTTCATGCACCCTCAGGTTTCTGTGATCCGGCCGGTCTACCGGTCACGAGTTGGGAATAGTAGCGGGCTTCGGCTTCGGCCGGCGGAATGCGTCCGAGGCGGTGCATCAGGCGCTGCTGGTTGTACCAGGCGACGTAGTCGGCGGTGATGTATTCGACGTCGCCCACGGTGTTCAGTGGGCCGCGGCGAAACGGGGAATCCGCCCGGACACATTCGTTCTTGTACAGGCCGATGGTCGTCTCAGCCAGCGCGTTGTCGAAGGCATCCCCAACACTGCCCACGGACGGGCGAATTCCCGAAAGGCTCAGTGTCTCACCGAATCTCACACTCGTGTACTGCGAGCCGGCGTCGCTGTGATGGATTGCGCCGTCGACGGGATGGCCTTGGCGGGCACGCAGTGCAGCGGCCTGACGCAGCGCGGATTCGACGAAGCGGGTGTGCTTGGACGCCGAGGCTTCCCAGCCCACGATCGACCCGGCGTAGGCGTCGATGACGAACGCGACGTAGACGAACACGCCGGTGACGAGCTTGACGTAGGTGAAGTCGGCCACGAGCAGCACGTTGGGTGCGGCCACCCCGAACTGGCGGTCCACCAGGTCCGGCGGTCGCACCGCCTCCGGGTCGGGGATCGTGGTGCGGACCCTCTTCTGGCGGCGCACGCCTTGCCAGCCGTTCTTGCGCATCAGGCGTTCCACGGTGGACTTGGCCACCGGGATGCCCTGACGCTGCAGATGGGCCCACATCTTCAGCGACCCGTACAGCGACTCGGGCCTGCGGCGTCCGTGCTCATCAGGCTCGTAGTAGCCGGGCTAGGATCTCGGTGATCGTGGCGTCCCACAGGGCCCGTTTCGAGGGCGCCCGCACCGCCCAGGCATGAAATGTCCGCGGGGCGATCGGCACGGCGTGCTCGGTGAGCACGCGACAGATCGGAGCGACCCCGAAACGGTCCCGGTGGGCGGCGATGAACTCGCAGACCGTAGCGGTCAGCGGCGGCTGCGCGGGTCGCTCTCCCGCACGAAGAAAGACGTTGCCGCCTTGAGGATTTCGATAGTCTGCTCCAGCTCGGCGTTACGCCGTTTCAACGCCCGGATCTCCGCAGCCGCCTCCGAAGAGACCCCGTCTCGATCACCGTCATCGACCTGTTGCTGGCGAATCCAATTACGCAGCGTCTCGGCGTTCATCCCCAACCGTTTGGACACCGCGGTAATCGCCGCCCACTCGCTCGGATAGTCCTCCCGGTGCTCGCGCACCAGACGGACCGCCTTCGCTCGGGTCTCCGGGTCGTACTTGCTCGGCATGACATGCACCTTCCCAAGGAAGGAGGTGCGCATCAAACGCGGGATGGTTCACAGGAGCCGAACCGACCCGGGACTGGACCGGTGCCGGGTCGTGTTCGGCTGCTCGCGGGTGCAAGCCAAGAATCTGCCAAGCGTCGGGCTGCATGCTTCCTTCACCAATCAGCAGCAGAGACAGGTGAGTTCACATGACGCGACGAATCGCACGACTGGCCGCGGCGGCACTGTTGTCCGGCGGGATGAGTCTGGCCGCTTTCGGATTGAGCGCCGGCACTGCCCAGGCAGAGCCCTCCTCGGGCACCTGGTGTCCGGGCCAGCCGGTCCCCGGAGGCTTCACCGAGGTCGACTGGGACTGGACGACCTGCCATAAGTACAACTTGGTACACCGTGGAATGCCGCCCCAGGTCGTCGGTATGACCGCCGAAGACGGCTGGTACGGCGGCCACCCCCACTACCGCACCGTCGCGGGCGAGAACACCAACGCGACATGCCAGTTCCTGGGGTGCCCGTAGCACTCGGCGTAGTAGACGACAGTGAAACCCATTGTGAGCGGCTGCCTTTCGGTGCTCAGAATGGTGCGGGTTCATCCCATTCCTCTGCGGCGTGGGCCATTTCGAGTTCGCGGTATCGGTGCCATTCTTCGCTGGCGATGCGTTCTTCGTTGATCATGCGGGCTTCGTTGATGAGTTGTTGGCGTTCTTGGGCGCGGGTGCGTTTGCGTTTGGGCATGCAGTGCCCGCGCCCGGGGGTGCGTGGTGGTTGTTCGGTGATTGTGGGTGTTCCGGTGGGTGTGGCCAGTTGTGGGTACCAGTGGGCGCCTTCGGGTTTGGTGATGTAGGTGTGTCCGGTGGGGGCGACCCAGACGACGGTGCCGTCGGGGTATTGGTGGTCGGTCCAGCCGTGGAACGTTTTGAGTAGGTGGTGGAACCGGCACAGGCATTTGAGGTCTGACGGGTGCGTCGGCCCGGCCGGGTACGGGACGGTGTGGTCGAGGTCGCAGGCTTGCGCGGGCCGGTCGCAGCCGGGGAATCGGCAGGTCAGGTCTCGGCAGCGCACGAACTCCGCCAGCTTGGCCGACGGACGGTAGCGGGGCTCGGCCGCATCCGGCGGAATCTCGACCTCGCGGATGGTCGCCCCCTCGGCGAGCCGGGCGACCTGCTCGGCGGGGATCTGCCCGTATCCGGGCAGGAACCCCGGGGCTTGGCCGGCGAGGGTTTTGGGGCCGGCGATCACGTAGATGACGGCGCGGGTGCCGACGGTCGCGGCCGGCGGTTCCCCCATGGCGGCCGCGGCGGCGGGGCAGTCCGGGTTGTCGCATTGGCAGGCCAGCCGCTGCCCGCGGGCGAGGGCGTCGATGGCGGCGGCGCGGCGCTGATCATGGGAGCGCGGATCGTTGCGGCACACACTCTTGGCGAGGTCGTCGATGGCGGCGTCGAGCACGGCGGCGGTCGCCGCGTCTATCGTGCCGCAGATGCTGGCCGCGCCGGGGCCGCAGGCGCGGATGTCGAGGTAGCGGGCCTGCGACGGGGGTTTGGGTTGGTGGACCCCGGCCTGGTCGGACGCGGCGATGATGGCGTCGATGCGTTGTTCCATTTTCGGTTTCGACAACCGGCCCCAGGCCACGATCTTGGCGGCCAGGTCGGCATCGACCTGCCCGGCGACGTCGTCGTCGATGATCAGGTCGGTGCGGGCGACGATCATGGCGACCATCACCGCATCGATCAGGCCGTTGGCGTAGATGGCCGCCACCTTCGGCAGGCGGGTGCGGAGCGTCACCGCCCGATCCACCTGGGCTTGGGCCCGCTTACGGGATATCCCCAATGCGGCGGCGACCTCGACGACCAGCCCGGCATAGCCGTCGATCGCCCAATACCGTTTCTCGATGTCGTCGTCGGGGGCCCGCAGCGCCCACAGGTCACCGATCGCCCCCAGGCGGCGGGCGCCGGCGGCGTTCTCTTGCCGGGTGGCCAGGGTGATCGCGTCGACCGCCGCGGCCGCGGCGTGGGGATCACCATTTGATTCGCTCATACGTTCGAATGTATACCTGCCCACCGACACGAATTAGAGGCCGCGGACGCGACCCATCGGCGACGGTTAGGGCAGCTAAATAGAAGGGCCGCAGCCAGATTGGATCCGGCCGGGCGCCGTGGGAACGACGGGAAGGGGATCGTCGACGGTTAGATCGACTAGCCACCCGACACACGCAGACGGCGCCGACGGGACGCGCCGCCGACCATCCCGGACCCGCGCTAGTCAGGCGACCGACAGTGGTTAGGCGACCTAACCGTTGACGATCGCCGCGCGGACTGCGGGTGTCAGGTGCCGATCGGCAAGCGCTACCAAGTCCAACTAACCGTCGAGGATCGCAGCGCCGACAGAGACCCCGGCAGCCCGAGTCGGGATGGGCACGGCCGGAACCGCCGAGCCCATCTAATCGTCGACGATTCCCTACGGGTGCGCGGCCGGCTTGCTCGGCCACCAGATGCGGTTGCCGATCATGGCCATCGCGGCGGGCACCAGCACGGTGCGGACCAGCGTGATGTCGATCAGCAGGCCGATGCCGATGGTGAACCCGATCTGCAGCAGGTTGATCACCCGCCCGGTCATCAGCGCGAACATGGTGAGCGCGAAGACGATGCCGGCAGTGGTGATGACGCTGCCGGTGCTGCCGAAGCTGCGCATGATGCCGCGGATCATGCCGTCACCCGACTCTTCGCGGATGCGGGCGGCGAACAGCATGCTGTAGTCCGCGCCGACGGCGATGAGCGCCATGAAGGACACCGGGAACACCGACCAGTCGATGTCGACCCCGATGATGTGCTGCCACACCAAGACGCTGAATCCGGAAGCGGCGGCGAACGACAACGTCACGACCGCGACCATGAACACCGGCGCGGCGATGCTGCGCAACAGCGCGATCAACACCAGCAGCACACCGAGGATCGCGACGATGCCGTAGACGGCGAAGTCATGCCACACCTGGTCGCGCATGTCTGCCGACAGCGACGCCAGGCCGGTGCTGGCGAAACGTGCTGTCTGCAAAGAGGTTCCGGCTGCGGCCTCGGTCGCCGCCGGCGCCAGCGCGCGGGAGGCGTCGAGGGCCTGGGCACTGTACGGGTTGATCTTCCAGATGACGAGCATCCGCGCGGTCTTGCCATCGGGCGAGAACAGCAGGTCCTGTGCGGCCCGGAAGGCCGGATCGGAAAAGCCTTGCGGCGGAAGGTAGAAGCCCGATGCCGGGCCGTCGCCGGTGTGCGTGCTCAAGGTCGTCAGGTAATCCGTCGCCTGGCCGAGCCCGTCGGTGAGGCGCCCTGACATGGTGACCACCTGGTCCACGCCGCCCTTGACCTGGTCGAGCCCGACAGCGAGCCGGTTCATCCCGGCGCTGAGCTGGTCCGCGCCGCGCACGAGTTCGGCCAACTGGGTGCGGGCCTGGGCCGGCGAACCACCGGGCAGGTTCGACACCATCTTCTGCAACGTGGCCAACGCATTTCGGATGGCCGGCTCGGCGGCCCGCACCTTCTCGACGGTCACCTGCGGGACCGCGGAGAGTCGCTGGGCCTGCAGCAGCGCGCGGCTGACCGCGCCGTTGGAGATGGCGTCGAGGTCGGCGATGTCCGCGCGGGCTCGGCTGCACACCGGGTTCATGAGGCAGTCGGGGCCGGGTTGCGGATCCAGCGCGGAGCCGAGCGCCGAACTCACCAGCCGGCCGGCATCGGCGACCTGCGCGTTGCCGTCGATGGCCTGCAATGCTGCGTCGAGCAAGCCGGTGGAGGAACTCAGATCGGCCAACGCCGAACGGACGTCCACCGTGCCGTCGGTGAGCGTGGACAGCCCGGCGCCGGCGGCCTGGTACCCGTCGAGCACCTGATGGGCCAGCCCGGTCACCTGCCTGATACCCGAAACCAATTGGGGAATCTGGGTCACCGCGGAGGCGGCGCCGTCGCGCAGCTGGGCCGCACCGGAGTCCAGCCGGTGAATGTCGGGAACCGCCTTGTTGACCTGGTTCTTGGCATCGCCGAGCCGGTCGGCCACAATCCCGGCCTGGTAGCCGATGGTGGTCTGCGGCAACTGCTTTCCGGCCGGCCGGGTCATCGATCGGACGTAGGCGATCTCGGCCATCCCGGCGAGGCGGCCCGCGACACGGTCGAGCGCGGCCAGATCGTCGGTGTTCCGCATGTCATGGTCGGCCGAGACGATCAGGTATTCCGGTGCCGCCTCGTTGACACCCCAGTGGGCGTAGGTCTTCTCGTAACCGAGGGAGCTCTCGGTGTCGTCGAGCTGCATGGCGTTCTCGTCGAAGTTCACCCGGAACGTGGTCAGAACCATTGCGGCACTGAGCAACAGCACCAGCGACGCGGCAACCAGTACACCCGACCGGCGGATCATGGTGGATCCGATGCGGCGCCAGCGGCGGTCGTTGAGGGGGCGCGGTTCGGCCAGTCCGCGCTTGCCGAGGAGCGACAGCAGGGCGTAGGGCAGGGACATCGAGACGGCTAGTCCGACGACGATCGCGATGGCGATCGGTGGGCCGGCGGCCTTGAACATGCCGAGTTCGGTGAATCCCATGGCTGTGGCGGCCGCCGCGATGGTCAGCATCGAGGCGATCAGGATGCCCGAAACCCGCTGTCCGGCTTGCGCTATCGCGTCGATGACGGGCACCTGGCTACGCCGGGCTTCGTGATAGCCGGCCAGGATGAAGATCGCGTAGTCGGTGGCGGCGCCGAGCAGCATCGCGGTCATCAGCGAGATGGTGAAGTTCGAAACGGTAAGTACCCCAGCCATACCCAGCAGGGACACGATCGGGCGGGCCACGCCGAGTGCGATGCCGATGGTCAGCAACGGCACCATGGCAGTGGCCAGCGACCGATAGACCATCAGCAGCACCAAGGTGATCAGCAGGACAGACACCGCGGTGATGATCAGCAGCGAAAAGTCCATGGCGCTGAAAAGATCGGCCAATGTTGGTGACGGCCCGGTGAGGTAAACCCCGACTCCGGGCGGTTTGGGCAGGGCGTGCAGCTGGTCGCGGATCGCGATGGTGTTCTTGTGCGCCTTGGTGGACCCGACGTCGCCGGTGCCGGCCAGGACGAGGTTGATCGCCTTGTGGTCGGGGCTCAGCGCGATGTCGCGCAGTTGCGGATTGTCGTAGGTGTCGAGCACGTAGGCGACGTTGGTGGTGTCGCGCTGCAAGGTGGCGACGATGTCGCGGTAGAGGGCTTCGTCGGCCGCATTGATGCCCTTCTCGTCGACCAGCACGACGCTGCCGACGGCCGAGGACCGCGGGACACCGAAGGCGTCCGACATCTCGCGCAGCGTCTGCGCGGCCTTGATGTTCGCCGGCATGAACGGCGCGGAATGCTCGGAGACGGTCTGCTCGAGCTGGGGGATGGCGACGTTGAGGATTCCGGCGAGCGCTACCCAGAAGCCGATGACGAGCCATGCCCATTTGGCACAGAAACGGCTGGTGGCGGCGAAAAACCTGCTGTTGTGTCCCACCCGGATCCCCTCCGATTCGAGACCAGAACTACACCGTTCGGTCTACTATTGGAGGCAGACGGTAGTAGACCGACTGGTGTACAAAAAATGCTGAAAGACAGGGAGTTACGTCACATGAGTGCCCGCGATCGGCTCGTCGTCACAGCCATCGATCTGATTCGGCGCCAAGGCGTCGCGGCGACGGGGCTCAGCCAGTTACTCGAACGCAGTGGTGCCGCGCGCCGTTCGCTCTACCTGAATTTCCCGGGCGGCAAGGCGGAACTCGTCGCCGATGCGACCGTGACGGCCGGCAACACGCTGGCCGACGGCATCGACCGACTGATCGGAGAACGAGGGCCGGTAGGGGCGGTCCGGGCGTTCATCGAGATGTGGATTGCGAACCTGGCCGGCGGCGACTTCGAAGTGGGCTGCCCGATCGTCGCTGCTGCACTCGGCCGCAGCGAGGCGCCGGCGGCCGCCGACGCCGCCGGTGAGGTCTTCCTGGACTGGGAGCGTCGAATTGCCGCCGGGCTCGAAACCGCGGGGTTGTCAGCCGATGACGCCGCTCGCCAGGCGACGCTGACGGTCGCCGCGGTGGAGGGCGCCATCGTCATGGCGCAGGCGACCAAGTCGGACGTGCCGCTACGCCGTGTGGAGGCGGCGCTTGTCGAGTCGGTGGAGCAGTACCTGAATTAGGCGGACTTTGCCGGGGCTGTGCCGGACAGGCAGTCGGCGATGAAACTGGCCATGCGAGCGTAGGCCCGGCGGCTCTCCGGCAGCCCGGGGAATATGGCCGGGAACGCGTGGACCTGACTGGGCCACGCCGCGACATCGCACTTGCGCCCGGCCTCGTGCAGTTTGTCCTGCATCCGCTCGGCGTCGCACAGCAGTGACTCCGTCTCGGAGGCGACGATCAGCGACGGCGGCATCGAATCCATCGGACCGGAAACCGGCTCCAATTCGTCGAGATTGCCGGCGGGACAGATGCGTTCGGTGATGACCGGGAAGCCGGCGGCGATCCCGAAGACGTCCGTCGCCGCGGTCGAATGCGCAGTGCGTGCGGCGTTGTCCAATTCCAGTAGAGGCGAAATGCCGACCACCCCTGCGGGACTCGGGAGCCCGTGCTTCGGGGCCTGCTGCGCGGTCGCGAACGCCAGGAATCCGCCGGCCGAGTCACCGGCGAGGACCACCTTGGCCGGATCGACGCCCAGACTCAGCAGGTGGCGGTAAGCGCCCAGACAGTCCTGGACGGTCGTCTCCAGGTCCACCTCGGGGTACTGCCGATATTCGATGTGTACCAACGGCAATCGCGTGATGCGCGAGAGCGCCGCGACGGCGCGCAGGTGGGTGTTCAGATCGCCGAGGACGAACCCGCCGCCGTGGAAATACAGGATGACCCCGTCGGTGATGGGCGCGTCGAGGTCGGACGGCGAAACCCACTCGACCGGCAGGCCGCTCCAGTTCTCGGCGACCAATCGGAAGCCGCGCGGTGGCCGACGACGCTGCAGGCTGGCCAACTTGTTGACGTTGCGTCCCACCCGCACGATCCGCTGTGACGTCGCCTCGTACTCCGCCGTGGTCAGCGCGCGAATCAGGATGCGGGCCAACAGCAATGACGCGAAGAAGTGAATGATGCGCGCGCGTAGGCTGGCCGGCTCGGTGGCGTGAATGACCGCGCTCACGGCGCCAACTCCACCAGCACCGGCGCGTGATCACTGGGCTGCTTGCCTTTTCGTTCCTCGCGAACGATCTCGCCGTGCGTGACGCGCGCCGCGAATTCCGGTGAGCCGAGCACGAAGTCGATGCGCATGCCCTGCTTCTTGGGGAACCGCAGCTGCGTGTAGTCCCAGTAGGTGTAGACGCCCGGACCCGGGGTGAACGGGCGGACCACGTCCGCGAAGCCGGCGTCGTTGATGGCGCGGAACGCCGCGCGCTCCGGCTCGGAGACGTGCGTCGAGTTCGCGAACACCGCCATGTCCCAGACGTCCTCATCGGTCGGCGCGATGTTCCAGTCGCCCATCAGGGCCAACGGCAACGACGGATCGTCGGCCAGCCAGCCGGTCGCGGTATCCCGCAGGGCGGAAAGCCATTTCAGCTTGTAGGGCAGGTGCGGGTCTTCCAGCGTCCGGCCATTGGGCACGTACAGACTCCACAACCGGACCCCGCCGCAGGTGGCGCCGATGGCACGCGCCTCGTCGGCGTCCTGCCACTGCGGTTGGCCGTCGAAGCCGATCTGCACGTCCTCGATTCCGACGCGGGACGCGATCGCCACGCCGTTCCACTGGCTGTGCCCGACGTGCGCAACCTCGTAACCGAGTGCCGCGAACGGCATCGTCGGGAACTGCTCGTCCTTGCACTTGGTCTCCTGCATGGCGAGCACGTCCACGTCCGCGCGGGACAGCCAGTCCGTGACCCGGTCGACCCGGGTGCGGATGGAGTTGACGTTCCAGGTGGCGATACGCATGACGCTCCGATCAGACAGGCTCGGGGACTTTCAGTTCCCGACGTAGGGCGGTGAAGTCGGTGATGGTCTTGGTGGCGACGTTCGCGACCGGTCGGGCATTGCGGCCGGTGGCCTCGGACTTGGACACCATCACCACGCCGTCGATGTAGGGCTGAATGGTGGTGGCGTTCTGCACCGTCGCGACGATCACCAGCTGGAAGCCGAACTTGCGGAACGCCTGCAACGCCTGCGAGGCGAACTGCGGGTCGGACTTGGAGAACGCCTCATCGAGCATCAGCTGCGCGAAAACCGGCTTGTTGTCGCCGCTTTCGGGATTGGCCAGGTTGAAGCTGAGCGCTCCGGCCAGGCAGAAGGCCATCAGCTTCTCCTGCTCGCCACCGGAGTTGTCACCGGCGTTGCTGTGCGTGCGGATCAGTTCGCCGCTGGCGACGTCCCACTCGGCGCAGTCGAACGTGAACCGGTTCCGCACGTCGAGCGCATCGCGGGTCCAGGCGCGGTCCTCGGGGTTGTTGCCCGCCAGGCGGTTTCGCAACCGCAGGATGTCGGCGTACTGCTCGAGGATCGCCTTCTTGTCGCCCAGGCCGACCTCGGCGATGCGCCGGGAGATGGCCTTGACGATGTCGGTCAGCTCGGACACCGCCGCCATGCTGCGCGGGTTGGCGCGCAGCGTCAGCCGGGTGCCGCGGTTGAATTCCACCGCCCCCAGACCGGTGTTGACGCGCTCGATCTGCTCGCTGATCCGCCGGGTCTCCTGCTCGGCGACGCGGTGCAGCGTCAGGATCGCGTCGGGCGCCTGCTCGGTGATCAGTCGCATCATGCGGTCGTAGGCGTCGGGCAACTCGCGCTCGTCGATGTGACGGCAGACCGCGACGTAGTCGTAGATGCGCTCGTCGAAATCGTCCGAGTCGTTCGGAATCGCATCCGGGAACGACGCGTCGAACGTCGCGACGATGCGCGACAGCTCCTCGTAGGAGCGCCGGCGGCTCTCGGTGAGCTGGTCGCGTTCGCGGCGGATGGCCGCGAACAGCGCCTCGCGGTGCGGCTCGGGGTTGAGCAGTTCCAGCGGCACCGGGACCTCAGCGGCATAGCGGCGCAACAGATCTGTGGCCTGCTCCGACACCGCGGCGGGGGAGAGCCGGTCCTGCAGATCCATCAGCTTGGTCCGGCGGGCGTCGAGATCGTCGCGCCGCGTCTGGATCGCACCGCGCCGGGTCATCAGGGTCTGGATGTCGACCCAGCACTCCTCGGCACGCGCCGACAGTGCCTCGATGTCGGGATGGTCGGCCAGCAGCAGCTCGTACTGCTCGCGCAGCCGATCGGCGTGGCCCTCGGCGGTGTCGGTGTCGATCTGGCTCCACTGCGGGAACTGCTCGTAGACGGCCTTGCATGCCGCCGCGCGGTCGCGCCAGCGTTGCCGTTGCGCGGCAATCTCATCCGCGGCCCGCCGGGCGGTGTTGAAGGCCTCCTCGGCCTCGGTGAGTTCGGCGTGGAGCGCCTCCAGTTTGGCGCCGATGTCACCCTGATAGATGTACTCGGACGGCTTTATCGGACGCCGGTCGTCCTTGATGGCCAGCCGATCGGAGTCCTTGTAGAGACCCGTGTCGGTGACGGCGCGGCGGAAGCGCACGAACACGTCGGGGGTGTCCACGCAGATGTGGTCACCGGCCGCGGCGATCACATCGGCGGCCTCGGCGGCGCAGGGATGCTTCGGCTTGACCAGGAACAGCTTGCCCGCCAACGTGTTCGGCTCGGCCTCGCGTCCCGAGGCGCCGGCTCGCACGTGGTGCAGCGCCAGCCGCCCACGCATGTTGGTCTCGTTGACGAATCGCAGCACCTTGGCGTAGTGCTGATCCGGCACCAGCAGCCGCAGGCCAACCCCGCGCAGCACCTTCTCGACCGCGAGCCGCCAGCGGGAGTGCTCGGGCTGCAAGTCGAAAAGTTCGGCGACATAGGGCAGTTCGGCGGGGTCGATACCGACGCCCGCGCAGATGTGGTCGCGCATCGTCACGGCGGACTCGGGAAGCGCCGAGCCCACGTGCTCGACGCGCTTGAGTTCCTTGGCCGCGTTGTCGCGCAGGATCCGCGCCGACTTCTGTGCGTACTCCGCGTCGGTGGACGCATCGCGCCCCCACTCGAGCTTGCCCAGCATCTCGGTGGCCTGCCGGGTGAGTTCCTCGCGCAGGTTCCAGAATTCGTCGGCCGTATCGGGCACTTCGACGCCGAGGGCCGCGACCATCTCCTCGTAGGCCGCGCGCCGCCGGGCCACGTCGTCGGCCTGCGCTTCGGCGGCATTGACCTGGGCCTGCAGCGGGCCGACGTTCGCCGATGCGCCGTTGATCTGGGCGTTGAGCGAATCACCTTCGGCCTTGGCCAGATTCAGCTGCCGCGTCAGGTCGGCGTTCTCGTTCTCCAGCTGGTCGATGGTCGCATCGAGCGTCTCGATCTCCGCGGGGCAGTGCCGGAGCCGCACATGATCGGTATAGGCCCGCACCATCGGCAGGTCGACCAGGTCGATGATGCCGAGGTCGGTCGACTCGGAGGCGTAACGCACCTGGATGGCCTCGATGTCACCGAGGATCTTGCGCTTGCGCTGAGCCACCGCGAGCAGTTCCCGGGCCTCGACCAGCGGATCGATCTGCTTGAGCGCCTCAGGCAGCCGGGCCAGGCTGTCCGGTTCGTCCAGCATGAACTCGCGGACGAACTGCTCAAGCCCACCAACGCTTTTCAGGGACTTGGCCTTGCCGAGCAGCTGCTGTGCGGCGTCCGACGCGCGGATACCGATCGAGGCATACAGCTGCGCCAGGTACTGCGACTCGACCTTGGTCGTGAACCGCCAGCCGTCACCCTTGAACACGCCGGCATCGAACCGGCCCGCGGCCCACCGGTTGCAGACGTCCTCGATGTCCAGGTCGCCGTCGCCGATGACGAACCGGCTCGACGAATCCGAACGCGATTCTCCGGTCAGCCATTTGAGCACCAGGCCCGTGATGGTGCGGCCCGTGTTGCTGGTGTAGGTCACCGCGACGGCGGACCAGGTGGTGCCTTCGCCGCGCAGGTACATGACCTGGCTGGTGCCGGCTTCGCTGCGCTGGCCCCAGGCGCCGCGGACGTACTTGTCGACGGTGCGGCGGCCCGCGCTCGAGCCGGCCGCGGTGTTGTCGCCGGACGCGTTGAAGTTGCGCCGGTTGAACGGCAGGAAGCCGAGCGAAATCGCGTCCAGCAGTGACGATTTACCGCTGCCGGAGCCGCCCGCGACCAGTGAGCCGCCGGCGCTGAACGGGATGCTGTGATAACCGTCGAACACGCCCCAGTTGATGATCTGGAGCCGGGACAGATGGAACTGCTCAGACATCGGCTTCAGTACCTCCGCCGGTGAGTTGTTCGAACTGCTGCTGCAGCTCGGTGATCACCGAGGCCGTCATCACCGCCGTGATGACGGGGCTCACGGTGTAGCTGTCCTCGTCGTCGCGGCTACGGCGCAGGATGTCGAGACCGGTGAGGCGGGCGATGGCGGCATCGATCCGGGCGGTGAAAGTGACTGCGTCACAGTCGGTTTCGTTCAGCACTCCGCTGAACATGCCATGCATCTCGTCACGGGTGATGAGGAAGCTCTGGTCGCCGCCGGCGCGCATCAGCTGCGCCAGGTGCAGAGCGAGAATCGAGTCGTAGGTGCCCAGCGGCTCGCGGCGCAGCAGCTTGATGCCCTTGGCCGACTCGTAACGGGCCTGCTCGATGAACGCGATGTCGACGCCCTCGGAGATGCGCAACTGCAGGTCGAGTTCGGACAGCCGCACCGACAATTCGTTGCGGTACTCCAGGATCCAGCTGTAGATGTTTCGGTCGGACTCGCTGCTGATGTAGCGGCGGGTCAGCAGGTGCTGCAATGCCCAGCAGGCTCGGTCCGGCATGGCGCTGACGTCGCCGTCGAAGCGTGGACGCCGCTGCTGCACCGCGCGGCTGGTGCTGTCGACCTCGGGCAGCGAGGCGAAATCGATGGGTGAGTCAGTCATGAAGGGCTCCCGCCACGGCAACAGGCTCGGTGAACATCAGATAGGGCACCTCGATCTCGCGGTCGCGGCCATCGAGCGACCGGAAGCGCACCGACATGGTGTCGTCGCTCGGGCCGCCCTGCCCGCCAGGCTGTTTGAGGGCCCAGGACCACAACACGATGACGTGGCCCAGGTATGCCGAATCGAGCAAGGAGACGGCCTCGGCGAGTGACACCGGCCGTCGCGCGACCGCGGCGTTGAGCATCTCGGACATCGCGGGCGCATCGACCTGGGTGGTCAGTGCCGCGAAGGTGGACAGGTCGACGTCGCCCTGCGCCGCTTCGGCGGGCTTGGGTGCCGACAGGTCGCCGATCTTGAAACTCAGCGCGCCGATCGAGCTGATCGCGTGCCGGGCCAGGGGGACCTCGATGTCCAGCCGGGAGTCGGTGAGGGACGACTTCAGCAGTGTCCGGGCGGCGCCGATGGCCTCGTTGAGCTGGCGGGCCACGCCTCGGCTGGACTCCATGGTGCCGAACGCGGTGAACCGCTTGACCCGCTGCGCGCAGCGCTGCTGGATGCGTTCGACCTCGTCGATCTGGTGGCCGATCAACTCGAAGAACCCGGCCATCACCTTGCGCAGTGCCGGGTCCAGCTCGGGGAGCGCCGACGCCACGGTGGCGATGTCGGTCTCGAATTCGGCGCGCTGGTCGGGGTCGTTGATCATCCGCAGGAACGCCCGATGCGAATCGCGGCCCGCAGAATCCCATGCCGCCTGGTAGTCGGCGTACATCTGGCGCTGCCGGTCGCGGTACTCGATGTTGGTGTCGATCGGATCGTCCAGCGCCTGCGTGGCCTGTTCGATCATGGTGCCGTAGAGGCCGATGTCGGTGATCAGCCGTTCCATCTGCAGCGCGATGGCGCGGGCTTCGTCGTACATGTCGGTGACGTCGGGCTCGGGGCGCAGGCCGGCCTCCAGCTCGTCGAGCTCGCGGTGCAGCGCGGCGATCTCGGCTTCGATGCCGGCCCGGATGCGGTCGGGGTCATTGCCGGCGCGGGTGGCGATCTGGCGCATGCGGGAGGCGATGCCGGCGATCGAGCCGCCGGTGGCGATGCTGTCGCCGCGGCGCATGCCGCGCACGAAGTCGAGGGCGCGACGGGCGTCCTGCGTCAGATAGCAGACGTTGCGTTCCGCGCCGGCGCGCGTCTCGGTCACCCGGTGCACCCAGCCCTGGCTGGCCCACGACTTGATCAGGGCCAGGCCGGACTGTCCGAGCTGGTCGTCGGTCTCGCCGAGCGTCGCCAGGTCGCGTTCCAGCCGGACCACCAGATCGGTCTCGGCGATCATGCCGTCACTGAGGTGCCGCTCCATCAATGTGGCGTAGACGCCGAGATTGTTGGTGGCCAACAGCCGCACCGCGCGCGAGCCCTGAACGTCACGGTTGAGTTCGAGCAACTCGGCGGCCGACAGCGCCGCATTCTCTTGCACCCGCAACCCCTGACCAGCCTGACACGTCGGTGCGTTCCACCGCCGGTCCAAGATACTTGGCGAAGCGACGGCGGGCATCGGCGGTCGTGCTCCGCAGCGCCCGCAGGGACGGCTGCCGGAATTGCCCGGGACGACGGGTCCCATATGTCGTCTCACCATGTGGACACCAGTCGGCGTCGCGGCCGGCTGTTGTCGGGGCAGCCGCAGCAATCGCGTTGGCGCGGCGCTCGGGCTCGTGCTTGATTTGCCCCGGGCGGGGTTACGGCGTCCCGGCCGAGTTCACAGGAACGCCTTCGCCGATGTGAGATGCCGGTCACGATCATCATGCGATGTGGTCTCGGTCACGATACGAAAATCACGCCTGAGCATGACTAATCGGAATATATCTGGCTGGTCCGTCCGGCATTCCGGGGTGGCGCAGCGGGATTGCTCAGCGACCTAAATGGGTTTGCCGACTGGCCATTTGCCCGGAAGGTTAGCGGGGCTATGAACGGCGCTTTACCGGCTAATACGCAAACCAGCTTGGTGTGGCCTGTGAGCCGCATGCCGTCGCTATCGATTCGTTACGACTTCGTCAAAAACTCTGGATTAACTCGGTTACTCGTCGGTAAATTACCGGCCAGTAAGCAAGCCGACCCCCGAGGAGTCACTTCATGAATGTTGCGGTTCGTCGCCATACCAAGGCGGGTATCTGCGCAGCGACCACGGCGGCCATCGTGGTCAGCCCGCTGTTGCCGTCAGTGCCCGCCGCCGCGCATCTGCCGGCGCTGCCGTAGGTCAGCACCGCCGCGGTGCAGCTGACCGCGGCATACAACCCGCTGCAGCCATGGCTCGACGCGTTCAACACCGCATCGGCCAACGCGGGGCGCATCGGTGAGGCCTTCTCCGAGGCGCCGGCCGTGTTGTTGCAGCAGTTCCTGGCGAACCAGATCAGCCATGTCGGGGCCATCCTGCAAAATCCCGGCAACATCGGCGCGGTGATCCAGGATGTCGGGCAGAACGTGAAGTCGGCGATCACCGCAGCCACGCTGCTGGGGACCAAGCCGGAGGACTGGACCATCGCCGGCTCGAACGACGTGTGGCACGGCCTGGTCGCGCAGATGCTCCCCAACATGCTCCCGACGGCGGGCAACCCGCAGGCATCCGCGATCGTCACGCAGGTGGTCAACGTGCTGGCATCACCGCTCAGCGGCGTGCTGATGGGTTTGGTGGGTCCCGGCATCAGCCCCGTCGTGGCGCTCGTCAACAGCATCACCAAGATCGCGACCTCGCTCGCCGCGGGTGACGCGATGACCGCAGCCCAAGCCGCCATCAACATCCCCGCGGCCATGGTGAACGGCTTCCTCAACGGAGCCAACCTGAACCTGGATGTGCTGGCGCCGCTGATCACCAAGACCATGCCGGCCGGCAACGAGCTGCAGAAGCTCAACATCCAGTTCGGTGGGCTGTTCACCGCTGGTGTGACGGGCATGGACATGACCGGCATCGGTGGCTCGATCCTGAACTCCCTGGGCCTGACGGCCGAAACGGTGCTAGCCCCGGGATTCCCGTTGGAGATCACCGGCCAGGGCATCGGACCGATCGGTGCGCTGGTGAACCTCAGCCACCTGCTGGCCAAGGCCATCGGTTGGAGCGGTACCGGTAATCCGTTGGCCCCCAAGGCTGCTGCCGATCCGGCTGCCGCCACCCAGGTATCGGTGACCAAGGCGGCCACCGACAACTCGATCACCTCGATCCCGCAGCCTGCGTTGGCGGTGACTCCGGTGAAGGCCACCGCGGCCCAGGCTCCGCAGACGGTCGAGAAGCCTGCCGCGTCGGCCAAGTCGGAGACGCCGGCGACCCCGGCAACTCCGGCCACGCCCGCGACCCCGGCGACCCCCGCCACCCCGGCGACCCCGGCAACTTCGGAGACGCCCGCAAACCCGGCAACTCCGGCCACGCCCGCCACCCCGGCGACGCCTGCCTCTCCGGCGAAGTCCGACAACCAGAAGTCGGATGACCAGAAGGCGGACTCGACCAAGTCGGACACGAAGTCGGACACCACCAAGTCCGAGACCAAGAAGTCCGATGCGAAGAAGCCGAGCAAGCAGAAGTCGGAGAAGCCGAAGCCCGCGAAGAAGCCGGCGAAATCCGCTGCTGGCCAAGGTGGTTCGGCCAACGGCGCCGACGGCTAGCACGCTTCGGCCGCCTCGAGCAAGTAGTCAGCAGCAAGTAGTCGCAGTCAGTGGGCCTCCCTGCTCGGGGGAGGCCCACTGATTCCCGTCGGACCTTCCGTCCGATCAACCGAGCTCTTTTGTCCTGCCCAAATCAGCCCAATCAACTCGTCAAGAGGAGTCGTTCTCATGGATTCAGCGGTCCGTCGCCATACCAAGGCGGGTATCTGCGCAGCGACCACGGCGGCCATCGTGGCCGGCCCACTGCTCACGTCGGCACCCGCCTCCGTCAAGCTTCCGGCGCTGCCGTCGGTCAGCACCGCCGCCGTGCAACTGACTGCGGCGTACAACCCGCTGCAGCCGTGGCAGGACGCGTTCAAGACCGCCGCGGCGAATGCCGGGCGCATCGGCGAGGCCTTCTCCGAGGCGCCGGCGGTGCTGCTGCAGCAGTTCCTGGCGAACCAGATCGACCACGTCGGGGCCATCCTGCAGAATCCCGGCAACATCGGCACGGTTTTGGGCGAGATCGGGCACAACGTGCAGTCGGCGATCACCGCCGCGACGTTGCTGGGCACCGACCCCGGCAACAACTCGCAGTCCGTCGAATCGAACGATGGCTTCCACTTCATCCTGCTTCAGGTGATTCCGAAGCTGCTTCCGACGGCCTCGAACGCCATGGCCAACCGGGTCGTGCAGGAAGTGTTCAACTTCCTGGCATCGCCGCTGAGCGGGGTCCTGATCGGCCTGGCAGGACCGGCGATCAGCCCGGCGGTGGCGCTGGCGAACAGTCTCACCAGCATCGGTGCGTCCCTGTCGCAAGGCGACGCGGCGAAAGCGCTGCAGACCGCCATCAACATCCCGGCTGCCATGGTGGACGGCGTCCTCAACGGCGCCAACCTCAACTTGGACCTCGTGGCCAAGCTGATCAACAAGACCATTCCCCTCAGCGACAATGCCGTCGTCAAGGCGCTCAACATCCAGTTCGGCGGACTGTTCACCGCCGGATCGACGGGCTGGGACCAGATGAGCCTCGGTGGCTCGATCCTGAACTCACTCGGACAGACCGTCTACGCCGACATCATCGGGACGGACCTGCAGATCGACGGTCTGGGCATCGGGCCCATCGGCGCCATGGTGTCGCTCGGCCGCATCCTCGCCAAGGCCATCGGCTGGAGCGGCACGGGTAATCCGCTGGCGCCCAAGACCGCCGCCGATCCGGCTGCCGCCACGCAGGTGTCGGTGACCAAGGCGGCGACGGACAACTCGATCACCTCGATCCCGCAGTCCACGTTGGCGGTGACGCAGGTGAAGGCGACCGCAGCGGAGGCTCCGGAGGCGCCCGCGAAGCCTGCTGCTCCGGCCAAGGCGGAGACCCCGGCGACCCCGGCCACGCCCGCAACTCCGGCGACCCCGGCAACTCCGGCCACCCCCGCCACCTCGGAGACGCCGGCTACCCCGGCCACGCCGGCGACCCCGGCGACGCCCGCCACCCCGGCGACCCCGACGAAGGCCGACAACCAGAAGTCGGATGACACCAAGCCGGATACCACCAAGTCGGAGACGAAGACGTCCGAGACCAAGTCCGACACAACGAAGTCCGAGACCACCAAGTCGGAGACCAAGAAGTCCGAGTCGAAGAAGCCGGGCAAGCAGAAGTCGGAGAAGGCCGAGAAGCCGAAGCCTGTGAAGAAGTCGGCACCGGCGAAATCCACTGCAGCTCAGGGTGGTTCGGCCCACAGTGGAGCCGACGCGCACTAGCTGGTACCTGCCGAGGCCACGGTTTCCCGGGCGCCGACGATGTCGCGCGGGAAACCGTGGCCGCGGCGTTACAGGAGCACGTACCGCGACCGGTGATGCAGCCGGAAACCCATCGACTCGGCCAGCGCGATCGCCGGCGCGTTGTCGTCGGGAACCCGGACGTAGGCGTGCGTCGCGCCGCGGCCGGCGGCCCAGGCCACCAGCTCGGCACAGACGGCCCGGCCGAGTCCACGCCGGCGTTGCGGCTCGAGCACCGCGACGTCCGACAGCCCGGCCCACACCCTGCCGCCGGGCGCCGTGGTCACGGCGACCCGCCCGACCGCCGCGTCGGCCACCGTGGCGAATGCCACGTCTCCGTCGACGACGGTGCTGAGCAGCTCGACGGGCACGTCCTGTGCGTGAATCTCCAACCATCGGGCATCCGGATGCGAGGGCAATTCGGCATGGGTGGTGCCCGACAGTTCCATGGTGAGCACGCGATTCGGCTCGACGCCTTCGGAACGGACCGGCAGCAGCCGCTCCGGCAGCGCCACCCACGGTTGCAGTCCGTGTTCGGCGTACCAGTCGGCAATTGTCGGCAGGGTCGTCAAGTCCGACGAAAAGAGCAGCGGCGCAGCCGAGTTGGTGCGCTTGTCCGTCCCGCCGGCGCGCAGCAACCAGCCGCCGGCCCAGTGCCGTTCGGTACCCGGCCAGGCCAGGGCGGCCGCGTGCTCGACCGCACGTATCTCTGAATTGCGCACCGGGGCGTGCGACAGCTCGCGCACCGACATCACCGCGGCCGGGCCGATCTCGACGCGCTCACCCGATTTGGTGCGCACCACCACGACCGGGGTGAGCGCCTCGAGGTGCCCGACGACGTCGGTGAAGGCCTGGGATTCGGGGCCGGCCTCGGGCAACCGGTAGCGTAACGAGACGCGGCTACCGACCGAAGGCATCAGTGCCCGAACGGGTCGTCGACCTCGCCCGGCATCCAGCTCAGCCCCGGCACGCCCCACTTGTTCGACTTGACCATCCGCTTGGCGGCCCGCGCGTTGCGGCCGATCAGGCAGTCGAGGTACAGGAAGCCATCGAGGTGACCGGTCTCGTGCTGCAGCATCCGGGCGAACAGACCGGTGCCCTCCAGCTCGACGGGCTTGCCGTCGGCGTCCAGACCGGTGACCTTGGCCCACGAGGCGCGGCCGGTCGGGAACGATTCGCCGGGAACCGACAGGCAGCCCTCGTCATCGTAGTCCGGGTCGGGCATGGTCTCGGGGATCTCCGACGTCTCCAGCACCGGGTTGATCACGACGCCGCGGCGCCGCGCGGTCTGGCCGCGGTCGTCGGCGCAGTCGTAGACGAACAGCCGAAGCCCGACACCGATCTGATTGGCGGCCAGGCCCACGCCGTTGGCCTTGTCCATCGTTTCGTACATGTCATCGATCAGCGCGGCGAGATCGGAAGGGAGGGAGCCGTCGGCGCCGACGGCCACCGGAGTGGTCGCGGTGTGCAGAACAGGGTCACCGACGATGCAGATTGGACGGACAGCCATGACGAGCAATCTTAATGATCCGACTCGCGGGTAACGATCACGGCTCAATACCGTCGGCCGTGGTTGAATGTTCGCCGAACCACTTGCAGCGTCCCAGATCCGTTGTGACGCACGAAACAGGCTGGCATATACCGAGATCAGAGAAAGGGTCCAGGGGCGAAATGGACGGCGCTATGGCGCGTACTGAGCGATCCGGGGACGACTCTGAGCTCGCTGACGGGTTGACCCGTCGCGAACACGACATTCTTGGTTTCGAACGTCAGTGGTGGAAATTCGCGGGTTCCAAAGAGGACGCCATCAAGGAACTGTTCTCGATGTCGGCGACCCGGTACTACCAGGTGCTCAACGCCCTGGTCGACCGGCCTGAGGCGCTGGCCGCGGACCCGATGCTGGTCAAGCGACTGCGCCGGCAGCGCGCCAGCCGACAGAAGGCCAAGGCCGCGCGTCGTCTCGGTTTCGAAATCACCTAGCTTTTCTGCCCTGAGGGTCCGCCTCGATAAGGTGGGGAGCAATGAATCAGCGAGAGTCTTCCGGACTGCCCCTGCGCGCCATGGTCATGGTGCTGTTGTTCCTCGGTGTCGTGTTCCTGCTGGTGGCGTTCCAGTCGCTGAGTTCAGACAGCAGCTCCGACTCGAGCTCGTCGAGCAGCTCCTCCAGTGCGACGTCCGCCACTGCCACCACGACGTCGACGACGCCGGCGCCCGCCAAGGCCGACGTCAAGGTGTTCAACATCTCTGAGGTCGCCGGCGCCGCGCAGACCGTCGCCAACAAGCTGCACGAGCAGCAGTGGAACGTGACCGAGACCGACAACCTCAGCGTCGACGCCCCGCCGGCCGCCACGACCGTGTATTTCGGTGAGGCCGCGGGAGAGAAGGAAGCCGCCGAAGCGGTCGGCAAAATCCTCGACGCGCCGGTCGAACCGCGCATCCCGGCGCTCAATGACAAGGGACCGGGCGTCATCGTTCTGGTGACCGGTTAGGCTCTCGGGCATGCCGATCTCAGCCCCGATTCGCTTCCTCGCCGCCGCTGCGGTCATTGCACCCGTCGTCGCTGCATGTGCGCCTCCCGGACAGGTCCCCGCAACCACTCCCGGCACCACGCCGGCGATCTGGACCGGCGTCGAGCACGCCCCGCAGGGCCACGGTGAAAAGGCCGGCGAAAAGGCTGCCCCGCAGGCCGCCCCGATCGGCGAGAAGCTGGTCACCGAGCTGAAGACCCCCGAGGGCACCACGGTCGCGACCGCTGAGTTCCTGTTCAACGGTGGGTTCGCCACGCTGACGGTCAAGACCACCTCCGGCGGCGTGCTGACGCCCGGATTCCACGGCCTGCACATCCACTCGGCCGGCAAGTGCGAGCCGAACTCGGTGGCGCCGACCGGTGGCGCCCCCGGCGACTTCCTGTCCGCCGGCGGACACTTCCAGGCTCCGGGCCACACCGGCTACCCGATGAGCGGTGACCTCGCCTCGCTGCAGGTCAAGGGCGACGGCACCGGCTCGCTGGTGACCACCACCGACGCCTTCACCGCCGAGCAGCTGCTCGCCGGCAACAAGACTGCGCTGATCATCCACGAGAAGGCCGACAACTTCGGCAACATCCCGGCTGACCGGTACCAGCAGATCCAGGGCGCCGCACCGGGGGCGGACGAGGCTTCGATGAACACCGGTGACTCCGGTAAGCGCGTGGCGTGCGGTGTCATCGCTGCCGGGTAGCGCGGACAGCCACACCCCACCGCGAATCGATTTCGCCGGGTCGCCACGGCCGACCCTCGGCGTCGAATGGGAGTTCGCCCTCGTCGATGCCCGCACACGCGACCTGAGCAACCAGGCCGCCGCGGTCATCGCCGAGATCGGCGAGACGCCGCATGTGCACAAGGAATTGCTGCGCAACACCGTTGAGGTGGTCACCGGTGTGTGCGACACCGCCGGCGAGGCCATGGACGATCTGCGGTCCACGCTCGGCCCGGTACGCCGGATCGTGCGCGACCGCGGCATGGAGCTGTTCTGCGCCGGCACCCACCCGTTCGCGGAGTGGGAGAGCCAGCAGCTCACCGAAGGGCAGCGCTACGCCGAGCTGATCAAACGGACCCAGTGGTGGGGCCGGCAGATGCTGATCTGGGGCGTACACGTCCACGTCGGGATTTCCTCGGCGCACAAGGTGATGCCGATCATCACGTCGTTGCTCAACCAGTACCCGCATCTGCTGGCGCTGTCGGCGTCGTCGCCGTACTGGGACGGTGAGGACACCGGCTACGCCAGCAACCGGGCCATGATGTTCCAGCAGCTGCCGACCGCGGGCCTGCCATTCCACTTTCAGAAGTGGTCTCACTTCGAGCGCTTCGTCTACGACCAGCGCAAGACCGGCATCATCGACCACATGAACGAAATCCGTTGGGACATCCGGCCGTCGCCGCATCTGGGCACGATCGAGGTCCGGATTTTCGACGGCGTGTCCAACATCGCCGAACTCGGTGCGCTGGTCGCGCTGACGCACTGCCTGATCGTCGATCTGGACCGCCGGCTCGACGCCGGCGAGCAGCTGCCGACCATGCCGCCCTGGCATGTGCAGGAAAACAAGTGGCGCGCAGCGCGGTACGGACTGGACGCCGAGATCATCCTGGATGCCGACAGCAACGAGCGGTTGGTCACCGAAGATCTGGACGAGCTGCTGAACCGGTTGGAACCGGTTGCGGCATCACTGAATTGCGCCGACGAGTTGGCCCGGGTCGTCGACATCTACACCCTGGGCGGCTCGTATCAACGCCAGCGCCGGGTCGCCGAGGAAACCGACGGGGATCTGCTGGAAGTCGTGGACGCGTTGGTGTCGGAGCTGGTGTTGTAGCCGTGCCCATCACGCCGATGTTCCCGCTGGAGTCCGCGCTGCTGCCCGGCGACGAACTGCCGCTGCGGATCTTCGAGCCGCGGTACGGCGAACTGGTGCGGGACTGCATGGCCGCCCCGGAGCAGGTGTTCGGCGTGGTGCTGATCTCGGCCGGCCGTGAAGTCGGCGGCGGCGACGCCCGGTGCTCGGTCGGGGCGCTCGCCCAGATCGACCGGTGCCAGCCGCAGGGTGTCGGCCGGTACATGCTGAGCTGCAGCGTGACCGACCGCATCCGAATAGTGCAGTGGCACAACGACGATCCGTATCCGCGGGCCGAAATCGAGAGGTGGCCCGACGAGCCCGGGCCGGTGGTCCCGGAGGCGTCCATCGTGGCGGTCGAGGACCGGATCATCGCGCTGTTCGAACGCATCGCGTCGGCGCAGGGCGCACGCCTGCGGGACCGGGCCTCGATCCTGGCCAGGACCGTCAAACCCGATGTGGGACAACGCCTCTACGCGCTGGCCGCACTACTGCCGATCGGCCAGGCCGACAAGTACTCCGTGCTGGCCGCGCCGAATGCCGCGGCCCGGCTGGACGCGCTCGAAGAAGCGGTCGAGAGTCTCACCGCGATGGTGGAATTCCAGCTGTCCGAGGAGTAGCGGCGGCCGTTCCGTGCAGGCAGGGGGGTGCGGCACCGCTTATCCTTGACACAGCTTGTTGTGTTACGGGGAGGGTTCACGATGACGGGTTGGCAGGGGAGCGGTTACAACGGTCCCAACCCAGGTGGCGGCGCGGGCAGGTCGTCCGACGAAGAAGAGACGGCGATTCACCAGACCACGCCACCGGCCGCCCCCGGATGGCCGCCGCAGACGCCGCCGCCGTTGAGCCAGCCGCCGGCCGGTCAGCAGCCGGCAGGCCCGCCGCAGACACCGGCGTGGGGCCAGCCGGCCGCGCCGCAGACCGGCGGCTGGGGCCAGCCGCCGAGCGCTCCCGGTACCGCCCCCATGGGCTGGCCAGGTGCCCCGGGTGCACCCGGAGGCGGCTACGGCGCCCAGCCGTTCGTCACCCCGCCGAAGAAGAACAAGGTGCCTCTGATCATCGCGGCCATCGTGGTGGTGCTCGTCGTGCTGGGTGGTGGCATCTACTACGTCTACGACTCGTTCGGTTCGGGCGACAGCAGCGGCCCGAGCTCCGCCAGCGAGGTCGTCAAGGGCTACCTGGAGGCGCTGTCGAACGGCAATGCCGACATGGCGCTGTCCTTCAGCAACGACCAGCCGGCATCGAAGGAGTTCCTCTCCAGCGACGTGCTGAAGAAGCAGACCGCCGAATGGCCGATCAGTGACATCCGCATCCTGAACGAAGACAAGACCATGGAGTCGATCGGCCGCGCCGACGTCCACGTGGCGGCCAAGTTCGGTGACAAGAATTCCGACGCCACGATTCACGTCAAGAAGGAAGGCGGCAAGTGGCAGCTGGCCCACGCGGCCGTCAAGGTCGATCTGTCGTCGCTGAGTAGTTCCAACAACGCCGCGGACAAGACGATGACGGTGTTCGGCAAGGAGATCGGCGAGGAATCGGCGATCTACGTGTTCCCCGGCTTCCTGGACCTCGGCAGCACCAGCCCGTACGTCACGGTCACCAACAGCAAGCCGCTGCTGCTCGACGCCATCGAAGGGTATTCGGCGAGCGCCTACCTGCAGCCGAAATTTGCGCTCAGCGACTCCGGCACCAAGACCATCACCAAGCTGCTGGAGGCGGCGTACGGCAGCTGCTCGTCGTCGCGCTCACTGGTGCCGCCGGCACCCTGCCCGGTGAAGATCAGCGATCGCGATCTGGTCGACGGCACCGTGACGTGGAGCCCGCCCGACATGAGCGCCGTCAAGGTCGGTGATCTGGACGAATACCGCATGGAGGTACGTATTTCCGGCGAGGTCCACTACGACGTGAGCGGCCAGGGCCGCAACGGCGGGACCAAGCGCGGCACGTTGACCTCATATGTCACCGGCACCACCGCCGACGTCAGTGGCGAGCAGGTGAAGATCAAGTTCAACTGAGCTTGGCGTCCACGAACTCGCTGCCGATGTCCGGCACCTCGCCGGCGACGTCGGGCTTGTAGCGGCCGGTGACCTCCACGGAGGTCTCGACGCGGGTCTGCCAGCCGTGGCGGGCCAGCCACTCGGCGACGTCCTCGCGCGGCTCTGGGTAGAAGAGCTCGGAGACGTCGGTCACCTGCTGACCGGCCTTGGCGGCTTCCTCCCGGATCGCATCCATCCGGGCTTTGCGGATGCGCTGGTTCTCCTCGCTGAAATAGTTGGCGCCGAAGCCCTCGACAGCGACACGGCTACCGGGCGCGCTGAGTTCGTGGAGACGGTCGAACAGCAGATCCTGGGCCTCGGCGGGCAGGTAGGGCAGCAGCCCCTCGGCGAGCCAGGCCGTCGGCTGGGCGGGGTCGAAACCGCTTCGCCGCAAGGCTTCCGGCCAGTCCTGGCGGAGGTCGACGGGTACGCCGACGTGCCGGGCGGCCGGCTGAATGTCATGGGCGGCCAGGGTTTCCTCCTTGAACGCCAACACTTTCGGCTGGTCGATCTCGAAAACCACGGTGCCGTCCGGCCAGGAGAGTCGCCAGGCCCGCGCGTCCAGGCCCGCAGCCAGGATGACGACCTGGCGGATGCCGTCGGCACTGGTCGACGCGAAGAATTCGTCGAACCATTTGGTGCGCGCTGCCGCGTATGCCCACACCATGCGAACGCGTTGCGCCTGTGCCGAACCGGCCGCGCCGCCGGAGAACGGCGAAGACCAGCCGGCCGCGGTGGCGGCGTCGATGAACAGCTGCGCGTAGGGGTCGTCGAACAGCGGGTTCTCCGAAGCGGATTCGGCGGCCCGGGCCATCGCCACCCCCAACGCGGTGGCGCCCACGCTTTCGGTGATGTCCCAGGAATCGTCGTCAGTTCGCGCCATGGTCGTCCAATTCGTCGCGGATCAGAAGGTCGTCGCGGAAACTCTGTTCACGATAGGCGAGCTGGCCGACGCGGTTGGCCACCACCGGAGCGGTGATCAGGGTGAACAATCCGGCCAGGATCAGCATGCCGACGTCGGCGTGCCCGCGCAGGCGCAGCCCGGCCCCGGTCAGCACCAGCAGCAGTCCCAGCACCTGGGGCTTACTGGCGGCCTGCAGCCGTGACAGCGTGTCGGGGAAACGCACCACGCCGATGGCCGCCGTCAGTGCCAGCACCGATCCCGCGAGGACCAAAGCGCCTGCGACCACGTCGAATACGTTCATTGCGGCGGCTCCTGATCGGTGTCGCGGACACGGAACCGGGCCACGCTGACCGAGCCGACGAAGGTGATCAGGGCCAGCGCCGTCAAGCTGTAGGTCGCCGTGGTGTCGAGGCTGTATGCCGCCCACGTGCCGATGCCGCACATGGTGACGGCGACGAACGTGTCCAGCGCGACCAGGCGGTCCAGGGTGCCGGGGCCGGCCAGCAGCCGGAACACCGTGATGGCCGCGGCCGCGATCAGCAGTACGGCGGCGATGGTCCAGATGGTGTTCATGCGGGGTCCGCTTCCAAAGGCTGCCAATGGGATTCACGTTCGAACGAGGCGATCATCAACCGTTCCACCTCGGCGATCTGGCGGTGGAACTGCTGCACCGCGCGCTCGGAGCCGACGTCGAGGACGTGGACGTAGATCATCCGGCGCGCCTGATCGACCTCCAGCACGATCGAACCGGGGATGAGGTTGATGACGTTGACCGCCACTGCCAGCACCAGATCCGATTTGAGGGCGAGCCGCGCCCGGAGCACCGCGGTCAGCGGTGGGGGTCCGGGTCTCACCGCGAGCCACGCGAGTTGTATCGAGGACTGCACCAGGTAGTAGGCGACCTTGAGCACGAGCCACGCCAGTGACAGTGGATGGAGCCGGCCCGCCACCGGCACCTGCGGCAACGGCAGCAGCACCGTGATCAGCACGGCGACGGCGAGGCCGCCGACGATGTTGGCGGCGGAGATATTGCCCCACAACAGAATCCACACGGCCATCAGCCAGACCAGGATGCCCACGCGCGGTAACCACTGCCTCATGGCGTCAACACCACCGAGATGTACTGGGCGCGGTCGGCGACCTGGTCGGCGGCCCGCTCCGCGAACCCGAAGATGGGCCCCGCGAACACCGTCAGGGCGAGCCCCACCGCGATGAGCACCGCGGTCGGCGCCAGCATGCTGACGGGCATCCGGCCGACGTCCGGCCGGTCGTCGACGGCCACGTTCGCTACCGGCTCGAGCAGGCCCGCCGGGGCTGCCGTGGACAGCATGCCCTCCGGCGCGTCGTCGCGGGCGCGCCAGAACGCGAGCGTCCACACCCGCGCCATGACGTACAGCGTCAGCAAGCTGGTGATGACGGAGCCGGCGACGAGTGCCCACGCGAGCACCGACGCGCTCTCGGTGCCGGCCTGCAGCAACGCCACCTTGCCGATGAAACCCGAGAACGGCGGAATGCCGCCGAGGTTCAGCGCCGGGATGATGAACACGAACGCCAGCAGCGGGCTGGCCGCCGCGAGTCCACCGAGGCGCTGCAGTGTCGATGCCCCGGCCTGCCGCTCGATCAGCCCCACCACCAGGAAGAGCGTGGTCTGCACGACGATGTGGTGGGCCACGTAGTAGATGGCGCCGGCCATGCCGATCCGGTTGGACACCGCGATGCCGAACACCAGGTAGCCGATGTGGCTGACCAGGGTGAAGGACAGCAGTCGCTTGATGTCGCTCTGGGCCATGGCGCCGAAGATGCCGATCAACATGGTGAGCAGCGCCGCGACCATGAGCACGCCGTCGAGTGAGCCACCCGGGAACAGCAGCGTATGGGCCCGGATGATCGCGTACACACCGACTTTGGTGAGCAGGCCGGCGAACACCGCGGTGACCGGTGCCGGGGCGGTGGGGTAGGAGTCGGGCAGCCATGCCGACAGCGGGAACACCGCCGCCTTGATGCCGAACGCCACCAGCAGCACCGCGAACAGTGCCGCCCGGGTACCCGGGGTGATGCCGTCGAGCCGGTTCGCCAGCTCGGCGAGGTTCAGGGTGCCGGTGGCCGCGTAGGTGAGCGCGATGCCGATCAGGAAGATCACCGACGACACCATGGACACTATGACGTAGCCGATGCCGGCGCGGACCCGCTCCTCACTGGCGCCGACGGTCAGCAACACGAAGCTCGCGGCCAGCAGCACCTCGAAGCCGACGAACAGGTTGAACAGATCGCCGGCGAGGAACGCGATGCAGACGCCGGCCGACAGCACCAGGTAGGTCGGCAGGAAGATCGACACCGGCTGCTCGTCGCCGCCGTCGCGGATGCCCTGTCCGATGGCGTACCAGACCACCACCAGCAGCACGATCGCGGACACCACCAGCATCAGGGCCGAAAGCCGGTCGACGACAAGCACGATGCCGAGCGGTCCCATGCCGGGTTCGGTCTGGCCCCAGCCGCCGACGTGGACCGCGACGGTGCCGCTGTGGTCGACGACGTAGACCAGCGCCGCGCAGACCGCCGTCATCGCGGCGAGCGCCACCAGCGCGACGACCTGCTGCAGCCGGGGCCGGCGGCCCGCGAACATCGTCGCGGCGGCACCGAGGATCGGGATCAGAACGGGCAGCGGTGCCAGCACCGCACCCGTCGTCACGCCTGCTCCACCGGGTCGGCGGGTAGCGCGTCGAGTTCCGCGGGTGCGTCGGCGTCGGTGACGACGGACGGTTCGCCGCGGTCTTCCTCGACCGCCGGGGTGTCGGTGGTCGACAGCTGCGCGACGCGGCTGTCCTCGGGGTCGTTGCCCACCTCTTCGACCGTGGTGAGGCGGTAGGCCCGGTAGATCAGCGCCAGCACGAACGCGGCGACACCCATGGTGATGACGATCGAGGTGAGGACCATGCCCTGTGCCAGCGGGTCGGCGGTCCCCGTCTGGCCGTGGCTGGTGCGGCCGCGCACCGGCGGATTACCGGCCTCACCCCCCATCACCAGGATCAGCAGGTTCACCGCGTTGCCGATCAGCAACAGGCCCAACAACATTCGGGTCAGGTTGCGCTCCAGCAGCAGGTACACGCCGGTGCCGGTGAGACCGCCGATGAGTACAAGGGGGACGAGATAGGTCGTCATCGGGTGGCCGCCTCACGTGGTGCGTACAACTCTTCGTCGACCTTGGCGCCCAGGCTGCGCAGGATGTCCAGCACCAGGCCCACGACGATGAGATACACGCCGAGGTCGAAGAACAGCGCCGTCACCACCTTCACCGAACCCAGCAGGGGCAGCGTGAATTTCACCACCGCGCTGGACAGCACCGGGGCGCCCAGCAGCAGCGAGGCCGTCGCCGTCCCGGCCGACAGCGCCAGGCCGGCACCCAGAATCTTGCCGGCGTCCAGCGGCAGCGTCTCGCCCAATTCGTAACGGCCGCCGGCCAGGTACCGCAGCACCAGCGCCAGACCCGCCGTCAGGCCACCGGCGAAACCGCCGCCGGGAGTGTTGTGTCCGGCGAAGAAAAAGTACACCGACAGCACCATGATGAGCGGGAAGATCATGCGGGTCGCCACCTCGAGCACCAGGGAGCGGTGCCGCGGATCGCGCAGGTCGCTGCCCCGCAGCCAGGTGATGTCGGGGGTCGGCCGGTGATCTTTCGGTACCCGGGGCGCCGAGCCGAAACGCCTGTGCCGGAACACCATCGACGCCACACCGGTCGCGGCGACCAGCAGCACCGAGATCTCGCCGAGGGTGTCCCAGGCCCGGATGTCCACCAGCAGCACGTTGACGGTGTTGGCGCCGTGCCCGCGGTAGTACGCCGCGTCGGGCAGCAGCTCGGCCAGCGGCCGGGTCTTGCGGGCGGCCATGGCGTAGACGGCCAGCGCCGTCACCGACGCGCCGACCGCGGTGGCCAGCAGGGCACGCGGCAGCCGGTGCCGCTTCATGTGGGCGGCGTCGGATTCGGCGGGCAGGGTGCGCAGCACCAGCAGGAAGACCACCAAAGTCAGTGTCTCGACCAGGAATTGGGTCAACGCCAGGTCCGGTGCGCCGTAGAAGATGTAGAGCGTGCCGCAGCCGTAACCCGTGACACCGACGACCAGCACGGCCGCCAGACGGTTGCGCATCACCGTCGCGCTGATCGCCGCCGCCAGCACGATGAGGCCGACGACCACCTGCAGCGGCGAGTTCCACAACTTCAGGTCGGGCTGGTCCCGCGGACCCAGCAGCAGCACCGCGACGGGCAGCACGGCGAGGGTCGACAGGATCATCGCCTGCGTCGTCGGGATCGAGCCGCGCTGGGTGAACGCCGTCAGCCGCACGGCGAAGCGATCCGCGCCGCGGATGGCCGCGTCGTACATCCGGTCGGCATTGCCCAGCGGCAGATAGGGCACCCGGAAGCGTTCGAGGCGGTGCCGCAGCACGAACGCCGCCGCGCCGGCTCCGAGGATCACGGCCGACAACAGCAGCGGCATGTTGACGCCGTGCCACAGCGCCAGGTGGTATCCGGTGCTGCCCGGCATGGTCGCGGTGTAGTCGGCGATGGCGTGGTCCAACGCATTCGGCAGCAGCCCGAAGCCGAGGCCGGCGACGGCCAGGATGCCCGGCGGGATGAGGAAGCCGAGGCTGGGACGGTGCATCTCCGTGACGCGAATCGGTTCTTCCCTGCCTTTACGGGCGAATGCGCCGTAGAGGAACCGCAGGCTGTAGATCGTGGTGAACACCGACCCGAACGCCACGGTCGCCAGCACGAACGGTGCCGACGCGCCCAACGTCGGGCTGTGCCACAGGGTTTCGAAGTCGGCCTCTTTCGCGACGAAGCCGAGGAACGGCGGCAGCCCGGCCATACTGGCGGCCGCGGCGACGGCGATGCCCAGCAGCACGGGGCTGCGCCGGCCGAGCCACGCCAGTTTCCGGATGTCGCGGGTGCCCGTGGCGTGGTCGATGATCCCGACGACCATGAACAGCGCGGCCTTGAACATGGCGTGCGCGCACAGCATGGCGAGCCCGGCGAGCATCAGATCGCCACCGCCGGCGCCGACCATCACCGTGATCAGCCCCAGCTGGCTCACGGTGCCGAAGGCCAGGATCAGTTTGAGGTCGTACTCGCGCACGGCACGCCAGCCGGCCAGCAGCAGCGTCACCAGGCCCAGCGTCACGACCGTCGGCCGCCACGGCTGGTGATCGGCGAAACCGGGTGTCATGCGGGCGATCAGGTACACGCCGGCCTTCACCATGGCCGCGGCGTGCAGGTAGGCGCTGACGGGCGTCGGCGCCGCCATGGCGCCCGGCAGCCAGAAGTGCATCGGCACGATGGCCGACTTGGACAGTGCACCGATGAGTACCAGCACGACGGCAACCGACGAGGTGGTGCCGCTCGGCGCGGTCGCGACGAGGTCGGACAGCCGGTAGGTGCCGGCGAGCGTGCCCAGCATGATGATGCCGGTCAGCATCGCCAGGCCACCGAACGTCGTGACCAGCAGCGCCTGGGTGGCGGCGCGCCGGCTGGCGACGCGCTCGGCATAGTGGCCGACGAGCAGGAACGACAGCACGGTCGTCAGCTCCCAGAACAGATACAGCAGCAGCGTGTTGTCGCTGCAGACCAGTCCGAACATGGCGCCCGAGAACGCGACGAGCTCGGCGGCGAAGCTGGGCAGCCGGTTCTCGGTGTGCCCGTCGGCGTGGTGGAAGTACTCGGCGCAGTAGACCAGCACGAGGGTGCCGACGCCCAGCACCAGCACCGACATGATCGCCGACAGCGAATCCAGCCGCAGCGTGATGTCCATGGACAGCTGCGGTACCCAGTCGATGTGCAGCGTCTGCTCGCCGGTTCCGGGCCAGTTCGACGCCAGCCAGATCAGCGAGCCCGCGGGCGCCAGCGCGAGCGGATAAAACGCCCGCCGTCCCCAGCGTCGTACCAACAGTGGAGCGAGAACAGTGGCGATCGCGTGTACGTACAGAACGGTGAGCATGGGCCTCCGGCAGGCGTCGGGGGGCGGTCCGGCCAGCTTACGGGGCGGCTGTCACTGCCGTGGTCCCGCGGTTCTCGCAGGCCACAGCCCCGCTACCGGGTGCACGATGCACCGACTCCTACACTTTTCACTTATGGTGACGAACGCGACGGGGCGCCGATGAGTCTTCCGGGAATCGGATCGGTGTCGTTGTCGGGCTTCGCGCACCCCTGGCTGCTCCTGACCGCACTGCTGCCCATCGCGTTGGTGGCCGCCTATCTCGCGGCACAACGCAACCGCGCCAGCCGGCTGCGCAGCTATGCCGGCGACCAGCCGCGCACCGACGTCGTACCGATGCAGCCGACGCGCTGGCGGCACCTCCCGATGGTGTTCTCGGTGGCCGCGCTGCTGTCCTTGACCGTCGCGCTCGCCGCCCCCACCCACGAGATCAAGACCCCGCGCAACCGCGCGGTGATCATGCTCGTGATGGACGTCTCCCGGTCCATGGAGGCCGACGACGTCTCCCCGAGCCGGCTGGCCGCGGCGAAAGACGCCGCCAAGCAGTTCGCGAAGAAGCTGACCCCCGGCGTGAACCTCGGCCTGGTCACGTTCTCCGGAAACACCAATCTGCTGGTGTCGCCGACGCCGGACCACAACGCCACCATCACCGCGCTGGACCACCTCACCGTCGACGACGGCACCGCGACCGGCGACGGCATCTTCGCGGCCCTGCGCGCGATCTCGACCCTGGCGGACGTGCTCGGTGGCAGTGGCAACACCGACAAGCCGCCGAAACGGATCGTGTTGCTGTCCGATGGTGCGGAGAACCGGCCCGGCAACCCGGACAGCCCGCACGGCGCCTACACCGCGGCGCGGACCTCCAAGGAGTCGGACACCCCGATCTCGACCATCGCGTTCGGGACCAAGGGCGGCAAGATCAAGGTCGACAACCAGAGCGTCAACGTCCCGGTCAACGACACCACCATGAAGCGGGTCGCCGAGCTGTCCGGTGGGCAGATGTATACGGCGGCCAAGATCGAGGACCTCAACAAGAGCTACGACGCCATCCAGCAGCAGATCGGCTACGAGATCATCCGCGGACCCGGTGGTACCGCGTGGCTGCGCCTCGGCGTGTTCGCGCTGACCTGTGCGGTGATCTCCGCGCTGGTGATCAACCGGCGGCTGCCGACGTAACCACTCGCGCGTCGCGGGTCTGTCGGGTTGAATACGACTCGTGGACAACGAAATTCGGGTCGTCAGTGCCAGTCGTGACATCGCCGCACCGGCGGCGGAGATCTTCGAGCTCATCGCCGACCCCGCGCAGCAGCCGCGCTGGGACGGCAACGACAACCTGGCGGAGGCGCCCGCCGGTCAACGCGTGCACGCCGTGGGTGATGTGTTCGTCATGGGCCTGACGGTCGGCGCCACGCGGGAGAACCACGTCGTCGAATTCGTCGAGGGCCGGCGCATCGCGTGGAAGCCGTCAGAGCCCGGGCTGCCGCAGCCGGGGCACCTGTGGCGCTGGGAGCTCGAGCCCATCGACGACGGGCACACCCACGTCACCCACACCTACGACTGGACGGCACTGACCGACGAGAAGCGGCTGAACCGGGCCAGGCAGACCTCCGCCGACTGGCTGCAGGCCTCGCTGGCCCGGCTCGCCGCGCTCGCCGAGGAGCAGTGACTACTGCTTGGGGGTGATGGTGGCCTTGAAGGTGCCGTCACCCTGGTTCAGCCAGGTGATGGTGCCCTTCTGGAACTCGCTGATCCAGCCGCCCTTGGGCGCGTCCGGTCCGCCTGCGGTCTGGGCTTCGTCGGTGGTCGGGAAGCCCAATTCGCCCCCGGCGCCGCCCTTTTCCGTGTATTCGCGCAGAATCTCACCCTGCACGAGGTGGGCGCCCGTCGCCGGCGAGCTGAAGATGGTGCCCTTCGCAAAGGCCTGCACCGTGCCGTCGCCGACCTTCTGCGGCTGGGCGGTCGGCTGGCCGAGAGCAGCTTCGCCACCGGCTTTCTGGTAGGCGTCGGCGACGGGACCGTCCAAGGTGACGTCACCCACGCCCGGCACGCTCATGGTGGTCGGCGACCCGGCCATGGCCGACGAGGCGGCGCTCGACGCGGAACTCGCGGCGGACGATGCGGCGCTGGCTCCTGAGCTGGCAACGGATGATGCCGCGCTGGCCCCGGAGCTGGCAGCCGACGACGCGGTGGAACCGATGTCCTTGGTTTGGGAGCAGGCCACGACGGCAGCTCCGGTGAGTGCGGCGACGCCGATGGCGGCGGCGGTACGGCGGACGAGCAATTCGGTTTTCACGTGAGACTTCCTCTATGAATTCGACAGGTGAAACGACTTCGCCATTGAAGTCCGAACACTTTCGACCGTATTGGTCACTGGTACGGCACGTACTACTTTGCGGGAATTGCCGGGTGCTTTTGGTTCACTGCCGTCTCATTTGTCCCAGCGGTCGCAGTCGCGTGGGTTTCAGGGCTCTGAGCTGTTGTTTGCCAGCAGCGTGCGATGTCCCACTATCGGGCTAGATATCCCAGTGGTGGAAATCGCTTGTCGGTATGCTGTGAGAAGCGAATCAGATTACGATCGCGATGCCCGTTTCTTCGTGGCTACAGCCGTCGGGGCGAACGGAATGGACAAAAGGAGAATCGGTATGACCACCGTTCGGCACTCGACCCGCAAGAAGATGGTGGCCGGCCTCGCCGTGACCGCCGGACTCGCGATGGGCCTGCTCTCTTCCTGTGGCGAGAAGGCCAAGGAAGAGCCGACCACCACCACGAGCACCACGACCACGACGTCGGCACCCGCCTCGTCGTCGCCGGTGACGCCGAGCGAGAAGGGCGGGCCCACCAAGGGTGGCAACTCGTTCTCCCCGTCGGTGAAGGCTCCGGGACCGCAGACGGCGCTGCCGGGCAACGTCGTCACCGCTCCGCACTAGGAACGGGAGCCCCATCCCAGTAGGTCGCCGATGCGCCGTACGGCGCATCGGCGCGGTACTGGTAGCGGCCGGGCTGACGGCGCTGGCGTCCGCCGGCCCGCCCGCTGAGCGGGGTGGCCGTCTGGCCCTGACCGGCCCACTGGCCCATCTGCTGTCGGCTTCGGCTGATCTCGGCCCGTCCGCGGCAGCTCACGTCGAACTGACCGCTGCGCTGACACGTGCCGCCCGGCCCGATGGGTTGATCCAATGGGCGCGAGCCGCCGGGCTTTCGGTGCAGTGGCGGCCCGGCGACGACTGGGCCACCGTCGAAGGCGACGCCCGTGCCATGGCGCGGGCGTTGCGTGTCGATGTCCGCGACTACCGCGGGCGCCGCGGGCAGACCTTCTATGCGGCGACCAGCCAACCCGAGCTGCCGCCGGTGTTGGTTCCCGAGTTGAGCGGATTCGGCAGGCTCCTCGGGTACACGCCGTTCCGGGAGTCGCGGCCGCTGATCGCGCCGCGCGACGTCCCCGCCGGCGGTCTCTCGGCCCAGGACCTGCGCCGGGCCTACAACGTCTTTCCGCTGTCCGATCAGGGATACACCGGCAAGGGCCGCACCATCGTCATCTTCGGTTTCGACGGCTTCGATCAATCCGATCTCGACATGTTCGCCGAACTGAACCAGTTGCCGCGCTTCACTCCCATCGTGGTGGGGGACATGCCATCCGAGCGCACCGGCGAGACCACGATGGATCTCCAGATGGCGCACGCCATCGCTCCCGACGCCCAGACCGTCTACGTCAATGCCCGGCCGACCGTGTCCGGCGACGGCGCCTATCGCAAGATCGGCGAGATGATGGCCGACGCCGACCGGCGCTTCCCGGGCGCCGAGTGGAGCCTGTCCATAGGGTGGGGCTGCGACAAGATGCTCACCGCCGCCGATCTGGCACCCGTGCGGTCGGCACTGGCGCGGGCGCACCGCAGCGGCACCACCGCCTTCGATGCCAGTGGCGATCTCGCGGGGCTGGAATGCAAAGGCGGGCAGGACTGGTCGGCACCGCCGAGCATCGACGACATCGGACTCGACTCGGTGGCATCGGTACCCGAGATGACGGCCGTCGGCGGCACCACGCTGTCCACCGACGAGCACGGCCAATGGCTCGGCGAGCAGGCCTGGTTCGACGTGCCCCTCACCCACGGCAGTGGCGGCGGGGTATCGGCGCTGTTCGACCGCCCGGCCTGGCAACGGGGTGTGCCGTCGGACCGCGGCCGCAACAAGCGGCTCGTCCCCGACGTCTCGGCCGTCGCGGATTTCTTCACCGGGGCCCGCATGGTCTTCCACGGCGAAACCGTGCTGGCCGGAGGCACTTCCATGTCCGCGCCGATCTGGGCCGGGATGGCGGCGGTGATCGACCAGTACCTGCTCGATCACGGCGGGCGACTGCTCGGTGACCTGAACCCGCTGCTGTACCGCGTGCAGCGGGCGGGACGGCTCCCGGCGTTCCACGACGTCACCGTGGGCGGTAACGCGATAGCGATGGCCGGCCCCGGCTTCGACTCCGTAACCGGCCTGGGCACACCAGATATCGACAAGCTGGCGCGCAGCCTGCTGGTGGCGCAGGGGACAACCGGATGAGCGGCATCGGATTGGTGAGCACGCTGTTCCCAGAGCTTCCGGCACGCGGCCGGCGGTCCTTCCAGATCGCCATGGCTGCATTCGCCGCCTGGCTGGCCGTTGCGGCGGTGCTGCGGTTGCCGGGCCTCTTCATCGCGACGGTGGCCGTGGGGATTCCGCTGCTGTTCGTGCTGTACGCCCGACAGCTGGATTACCGGGGCCCGGCGAAGGTCCGGCTGCTCGTGAGCACGGGCCTAGGCATCGCGTTCGGCGTGGCCTTCGCCTTCGGGTCCGGTGCGGTGGTCGCGCGCGCCTATGGCGTCCCGCTCGAAAGTGGTGTTGCCGCAGTGCATCTGCGGACCGTCGAGGCCGGCCTCTCTGCGGTGGAGGCGCTGTTGGTGATAGCGCCCGCGCTGCTCCTCCGAGTGTTCAGCCCGGGAGACCGAAAGGCGTTGTACGGCTATGTGATCGGGGCGACCGGCGCGCTGGGTGCAACGGCCGCGACCACGATCGTCCGGATGTTCGCCCAGCTCGATTCGGGGCTGGTCGACCACGATCAGCCGTTGTCGGATTTCCTCATCGAAGCCGTGATCCGTGGCATCACCATGCCCATCACCGCGGCCGCCGCTGCCGGGATGCTCGGTGCCGCACTGTGGTTCCGGCCCCGCGGCCGGCGGATCTGGTGGCGCGTACTGCTGATCGCCGTCGTGCCGGTGCTGGCGCACGTGTGGCTCGGCGACGAGGATTCGGCCGGCATCTCGCAGTGGGCGAAGACGGCATGGCACGTCGGATTCGCTGTGCTGGGGGTGCTGTTACTCCGCCTGGTCCTGCAATTGACGCTGCGGAACGAAGATGCCGACGACGCGGAACGCGACGTACGCGTGCTGTCCGCACCGCGACTGGTCGCGACGTGGACCGCGGTGATCGTGGTGCTGGCCCTCGGGTTGGTCGGAATCTCCGCTGCCACAACCCAACCGACGGCGCGGTATCAGTGCCCGCCCAATTGCGGGCACCCGCTGATGGGCAAGCCCGTGGTGATCAACCCCAGGTTCACCGCGCCCGACGGCGCTTTCAGCGTCTCCTATCCGGCGCCGGGTACCGCATATTCGGTGACGATGAACGACACCGGCGTGACGGCCCAGTACACCGGTGGCACCGGCGGGGTGATGCGGCTGTGGGGGGAGCCCGCGCAGGGCCGGGACGCCAAGGACATCACGACCGCATTGCTGCTGGACGCGTTTCCGGATTCGCGCGTGGCCTACGAGATCCCCAACGCACTGGTTGGATATCACCCGGGCTACGGCGTCGCTGCCGATGACTGGCCGGACGGACAGAACGTCGTCGCCTCGCGGACCCGCATCCTGATCATGGTGGCGGTGCAGGACGATCTGGCGCTCGTCGCCGCGGCGGCGGGGCCGTTTCAGGAATTCGGGCCCGGTTCCGGCCCGCCGACCGGGGCCAGCCTGGAGTTGGCCGCGGATATGGGCAAGTACGTCAACAGCTTCCGGTGGCGGGGAGATCCGCCGCGCTGACGGTGGCCGACGCGCGCACCGGCCGCTGGACCAGATGATCCATCGGGGTGAAACTGTTGGTGCGACGGCGGAAATCGGCAGTGCCGCGCGGCCGGAAACTGGCGTAGTTCTGTTGGGCCGCCGGTGTCGGTTCGACCACGGCGAAACCGAAGTCGCGGGCGTAGGCCACTGCGGTCGCGACGTAGTCCGCCTGGGACTCCCGCATCTGTTCGACCGAGTTGTGTCGCAGCCCGATGTTCGGGCCGTGCACCAGATAGCAGTTGGGGAAGCCGTGGACCGACGTCCCCAGATAGGCGACGGGCTCGCCGTCCCAGCTTTCGGCCATGGACATGCCCTCGGTGCCGAACAGCCGGTCGGCCAGCGCGTCGGTGTCGACGACGATGTGGGTTGCCGTCCGTTCGTCATTCGCGGTCGTGACGAGCCAGCGCTGCCGGTCCGCCTGCCAGTGCAGCGCCGTCACATCGTCGGTGTCCTGATCGATCAGCACGACGTCGTCAATCCCGGCCTGGTGCAGCCGAACCGCCGCCGCAAGGGCACCCGGGCCGGTGACCACGATCGCGACGTGGTTGTGGGGGACGGGCTGGTTCATCGGTGGTCCTCGAGTGCGATGGGAGACTTCAGGTCGGACGGCTGCGTCGGCAGCCACTTGCGGTAGCGCGCAAGGGCTTTGCGCTGAACCCGTTGATCGACGATGAGGGCGTACAGCGGATGCGCGCGGGCCGTCGGCTCGAGGCCTTGCGTGATCTGCCGCATCTGGTAGCGGACCAGTGCCATGCTCGCCGCCGACGCCAGCGTCTTGTCCGACCACGTCACCGGCTTGAGGCGCCGGGTGGCTTCCTCGCCGCGGCTCCAGCGGTTGGGCAGGTCCGGGGTGACGGCGATGGCGGTACCCATGCCGACGATGTCGATACCGTTGGCCAGCACGGTGTTCGCGGTGTCCTGCCGGGTGATGCCGCCGGTGAGCATCAGCGGGATGGGGCTGGTCTTGGCGAGTTCTGCGGCCAGCTCCAGGAAGTACGCCTCGCGGGCCGCGGTGCGACTGTCCGCAGCGCGCCCGGTCATGGCCGGGCTCTCGTAGCTGCCACCGGACAGTTCGACGACGTCGACGCCGAGCGGCGCGAGCATCTCGATGACGCGCAGGGCATCGTCGGCGTCGAAGCCGCCGCGCTGGAAGTCCGCCGAGTTCAGCTTGACGGCGACCGCGAACTCCGGGCTGACGGCCAGCCGGATCTGGCGGACGATCTCCAGCAGCAGGCGGGCCCGGTTCTCCAGCGACCCACCCCACTCATCGGCTCGGGTGTTGACCAACGGCGAGAGGAACTGCGACAGCAGGTAGCCGTGCGCCGCATGTACCTCGACGCCGTCGAAGCCGGCTTCCTCGGCGCGCGCCGCGGTGGTGACGAACCGCTGGATGGTTGCGCCGATCTGCTGCGGTGTCATGGCGCTCGGCCGGCCGAACCGCTTGCTGTGCTTGCCGACATCCACCGCGACGTCCGACGGGCCCCACACCACGCCCGGCATGTTGGCGTTGACTTGCCGGCCGGGGTGGCTGATCTGCATCCACATCTTCGTGCCGCCTGCTTTGCCGGCCTTGGCTCACTTCACGAACGGCTCGAGCGGCGAGTTCGCATCGAGGACGACGCCACCCGGACCGGTGAGAGCCTCGGCGTGGACCATGACGTTGCCGGTGATCAGGACGCCCGCGCCGCCCACACCCCAGCGGTGGTACAGCGCGATGAGCCGATCGTCGGGCGCCTGGCCGGGGCCGGCGAGACCCTCCTCCATCGCGGCTTTGGCGATGCGGTTTCGGAGCGTCTGACCGGATGCGAGGGTGAAGGGGGTGAAGAGTGTGGGAGACATCGGCTGCCTTCGGGTCGGTATGATGTAAACGCTGCTCACATTTCTAGTGGGCAATGTGAACAGTGTCAACATTTGTGAGGCGGGACTCAGGATGACGTCGAAAGCGGTGTCGAAGCCGGGGTACCACCACGGCGATCTGCGGACCGCCCTGGTGCAGTCGGCGCTGGCGCTGCTGGAAGAGGAGGGCGCCGCGGCGTTGTCGATGCGTGCCGTCGCTCGGCATGCAGGGGTCACCGCCGCCGCGCCCTACCGGCACTACCAGGACCGGGACGCGCTGATGTCAGCCGTCGCGGCCGTCGGCTATCGCGAACTGGCCGCGGACCTGGTGGCCGTCAGCCCGTCCCCGTCGACGGCCGACGAGATCGCCGACGTCGCCATTGCCTACGTTCAGTTCGCGCTGCGGCGTCCCGCGCTGTTCCGCGCCATGTTCAGTGAGCAGTGCGATGCCGGGAGTCCCGAGCGGGTCGACGCGGTCGCGGCGATCTCGGCCTATCTCAAGGCGAACATCGCGCGGGTGTTCCCGGACGCCGATGCCGATGCGTTGAGCGACGCCGTCTGGGCGCTCGTGCATGGCCTGGCCTTCCTGTTCCTGGATGGCAAGTTCGACAGCACCGACTCCGGTGAGCTGGAACGGCGCGTCCGGTCCGCGGTGCAGGCCGTCGTGGGTTTGGCTGGTTAGCGCCCCTCGTGCCATCGCTGCGACGGCCCAGGGTTACCAAAAACTGGTATTGTTCGGGATGTGGGCAGGAACACCTCATTCAGTCTCGATGAGCACTACAGCGCGTTCATCGAGACTGAAGTCGCGTCCGGTCGTTATCGATCGGCCAGTGACGTAGTGCGATCCGCATTGCGACTGCTCGAGGATCGGGAGACTCGACTGAGGGCGTTGCGCCAGGCCCTTGTGGATGGTGAACGTAGCGGTGAATCAACAGAATTCGACTTTGATGAGTTCGTATCGCGCAAACGGGCCGAGGGTTCCCATCGTCAGTGAGCCGTTATGTACTTTCGCCCGCGGCGCGCGCCGACTTGGAAGATGTCTGGGACTACACATGTGAGCGCTGGAACGCTGATCAGGCGCAGGCGTACGTTCGGGAGATTCAACATGCCATCGAACGCATCGCGGAGTCGCCGATGATCGGGCGAGCGTGCGACGACGTTCGCCCGGGTTACCGGAAACATGCGGTGGGATCGCACGTGCTGTATTACCGGCTCATCTCCGGGGAAATCATCGACGTCGTGCGCATCCTCCATCAGCGGATGGATGTGCCTCGGCACTTTGACTGAGGCTCGCGTAGCTTGTTTCGATTGCGAAACTCAGCGCCCCTCGGCGAACTCCCGAAGTGACTGCACCTGAACGGGATCCAGTGACGGCCGCACCGTCTCGCGGGCCTTGGCGACGTCGGCCGCGGTGACATCGGCGGCGTCGATGGACCGGCGCATCGCGGTCAGCGCCGCTTCGCGCAACAGGGCGACGCAGTCCGCGGCGCTGTAGCCGTCGAGTTCACCGGCCAACTGGCCGAGGTCGACGTCGGGCGCCAGGGGGATGGATTTGCCTGCGGTACGCAGGATTTCGCCACGGGCCTCGGCGTCGGGCGGCTCGACGAACACCAGCTTCTCCAGCCGGCCCGGCCGCAGCAGCGCGGGGTCGATGAGATCCGGCCGGTTGGTCGCACCGACCACCACGACGTCGCGCAACGGGTTGATGCCGTCGAGCTCGGTGAGCAGCGCGGCCACCACACGGTCGGTGACACCGGAATCGAAGCTCTGCCCGCGGCGCGGCGCCAGGGCGTCCATCTCGTCGAGGAACACCAGCGACGGCGCGGAATCGCGTGCGCGCTGGAACAATTCGCGGACCGCACGCTCCGACGAACCGACCCACTTGTCCATCAACTCGGCGCCCTTGACAGCATGCACCGACAACCGGCCCGAGCTGGCCAAGGCCCGCACCAGGAACGTCTTTCCGCAGCCGGGCGGCCCGTACAACAGCACGCCCCGGGGCGGTTCCACGCCGAGACGCTCGAAGGTGTCCGGGTGCTGCAGGGGCCACAGCACCGCTTCGGTCAGCGCCTGCTTCGTCGCCAACATGTCGCCGACGTCGTCGAGCGTCACCGACCCGACCGCGACCTCTTCGGTCGCCGACCGCGACAGCGGCCGGATCACCGACAGCGCACCGGCCAGGTCATCCTGCGTCAGGGCCGGTTCGGCACCGTCGGCGCTGGCGCGGGCGGCTGCCCGCAGCGCGGCCTCGCGTACCAGGGCGGCGAGATCGGCGACGACGAATCCCGGTGTGCGCTCGGCGATCTCGTCGAGGTTCAGATCCTTGGCGGGCACCGACCGCAGCAGCACCTCCAGCAGGGCCTTGCGGGTGGCGGCGTCGGGCAGGGTCAGTCCCAGTTCGCGGTCGCACAGATCGGGTGCCCGAAGGCGGGCGTCGACGCCGTCGGGCACGGCCGACGTCGCGATGAACGCCACACCGCGGCTGGCGACGGCCTTGCGGAGCTCGGTCAGGATCAACGTGGCCACGGGCTCGGCGACCGCGGGCAACAGCGCGTCGATGTCGGTGATGAGCAGGACACCACCGCCGTCGCGCACCGAGCTCACGGCAGCGGCGACCCCGGCCAGTCGGTCCTCGGCGCGCAGCGCCCCGACCTCCGGCCCGTCGAGCTCGACGAGGCGGCGTGACGTGCACACCGCGCGCACCATGGCGGCCTTGCCGACGCCCGCGGGCCCGGACACCAGGACGCCCAGATTGGCGGTGGCACCCAGGGTTTCGAGGAGTTCGGGTTCGTCGAGGGCCAGCTTGAGCCACTCGGTCAGTCGCGTCACCTGGGCGTGTACGCCCTTGAGGTCATCGACCGAAACGGTTTGGGCGTCAGTCGTTTTCGCGGGGGAGATCACCGGTTGCGCGGCTGCCGTGACGACGGTGGCATCACCCCAGCTGACCACTGAATTCGGTTGCACGCTGACCGGTCCGGCCGGGTCGACGGCTGTCACGGTGAGCAGCTCTGAGGTCCAGGTGATGCCGACCTGCGTGGCCAGCGCCGCGGTGGCCGCGGACGTCGAGGTGCCCGGACCCAGATCGCGCGGCAGCAGTGACACCGTGTCGCCGACCGTCATCACCTTGCCCAGCAATGCCATTCGCAACGTCGCCGGGGAGATCGAGCTGCTGGCCAGTCGCGAACCGCTGACGGTCACCGAGCGGGCGCCGTACACCGTCGCCGGTGACACCAGCACCGGCGCGTCGGCCCGGATGCCGGCATTCGACAGGGTCACATCGTCGAGCAGCGCGGTGCCCGGGGGAGTCCCGGTGGCGGCCACCCCGACCACCGCGCAGGTGGTGCGCGTGCCGGTCAGCGACACCGCGTCCCACTCGCGGATACCCAGGGCAGCTATCGCTTCCGGGTGCAGCAGCACCACGCCGCGGCGGGCGTCGAGTGCTGAGGTGTTGAGCCGGGCGGTGAGCTGGAGCTGCGCGCCGGACGGGTCGGATGCGCCCTGCAGGGCCTGTGCCTGCGGGGGCGTCATCGACGAGGACCCGGCCTACGCAACCGCAGCCGGGCCGTGGACCGGCGCTGCCCGCGGTCGGTGCGACGCGGCTGCGCACGGCGGATGGCGCGGCGGGCCTGTCGCTGTTCCTTGGGTTTGTCGTCCCAGACCTCGGGGTGTGCACGCAGCCAGGCCTTGGTCCGGACCGCGAACGGGATGTGGATCACGTAGGCGACGATGATCACCAGGATGACGATGTAGCCGTACATCACCGAGGCGGCCACCAGGATGGCCAGCAGCGCCAGCAGCGGCAGGGCCATGTTCGGCGGGATGGCGAAGGTGTGCACCTTGCGCATCGGGACGGTGCTGACCACCAGCAGCGAGACGCCGATCAGCCAGATGCAGATGAAGATCTGACCCCAGTGCGAATCCCACCAGGGGCCGGGGAACTGCATCTTGGCCGCCAGCGGGCCGATGGCGCCGATCGCGCCGGCCGGGGCCGGCATGCCGGTGAAGAACTCCTTCTCGAACGCCGGGCCCTCCACGTCGAGCATGGCGTTGAAGCGCGCCAGCCGCAGCACGATGCACACCGCGTACAGCAGCACCACGATCCAGGCGAGCGGCGAGCTGTTGTGCTCCAGCAGCGTGGCGTACACGATGAACGCCGGCGCCACGCCGAAGTTCACGGCGTCGGCCAGCGAGTCGATCTCCGCGCCCATCTTGGACGTCGCGTTCAGCATGCGGGCCGCGCGGCCGTCGAGCGCGTCGAGGATCGCGGCACCCGCCAGCAGCGCCATGGCCTCGGTGGGCCGGTGGTCGAGGGCGTACTTGACCGCCGACAGACCCAGGCAGATCGCAGCGACCGTCAGGGCGCTGGGGACCAGCTTCCGCAGGCTCACCTGCGGAGTCTTGATCCGGGGTTTCATGCCGGCGACCCGCTCGGCAGGTCTGCCAGCACCGTCTCGCCGCCGATGGCGCGCTGCCCGATCTCGACGCCGATCACGGAGCCCTTGGGCAGGTAGGTGTCCAGGCGGGAGCCGAACCGGATGAGGCCGTACGTCTCGCCCAGCGCCAGGTGCGCACCCGGGTGGGTGCTGCACACGATGCGGCGGGCCAGCAGACCGGCGAGCTGCACCGCGACGACGTCGTGGCCGTCGGCGGTGCGCAGCCAGAGGCTGTTGCGCTCGTTGTCCTCGCTGGCCTCGGCCTTGTCGGCGGACAGGAACTGGCCCGGCTTGTGCTTGACGGTGATCACCTCGCCGGCCACCGGCGCGCGCTGCACATGCGCGTCGAACAGCGACAGGAAGATGCTGACGCGCGGCAGCGGCTCGTCGGACAGGTTCAGCTCGGCGGGCGGGACGGCCTCGTCGATGAGCGTCACCAGGCCGTCGGCCGGCGCGACGACGACGCCGGGCCGGCTCGGTGGCGTCCGCGGCGGATGCCGGAAGAACCCGGCGCACGCGGCGGCCGCGGCCAGTCCGGCCGCCCGGACCCAGCGCTTGCGGTGGCCGATCGCGGCGACACCGAGGGCGCCGCCGACGAACGGCAGCCCGGCCGGGTGCATCGGGGGAACGGTGGAACGGACCAGGTCGACGAAACGTGACAGTTCGGACTCTGGAGTGTCAGCTGGGGGGCGCGCAGGTCTGGCCATGGGGACTCGATTCTACGGTTTGCGGGGCTCTAACTGAGATCCCAGACGGGCACGGGCGATCCAGCCGCTAATTCGACCACGTCCTCGCCGATGTCCAGCAGGCAGTTTGCCGTCGCCAGCCACCGGAGGTGGTGCGACGCCGGCGGGCCGTAGCTGCTCACCTGCTCATCGGTGCCGAGCACGCCGCGGCGGAACTGGCGTTTCCCGGCGGGGGAGGTCAGCTTCTCGGTGAGCGTCGCCGGGCGGCGCGGTCGCTGCGACGGCAGGCCCATCGCCGCGCGCAGCGGTGGCCGGATGAAGACCTCGAACGACACCAGCGCCGAGACGGGGTTGCCCGGCAACGTGACGATGGGCGTGCCGCCGACGGTCCCGGCGCCCTGCGGCATGCCGGGCTGCATCGCGACCTTCACGAACTCGACATCGCCTGAAAGGGCGTCTTTCACCACCTCGTACGCGCCGGCGCTGACGCCGCCCGTGGTGACGATCAGGTCGACGTTCTGGGCATGGCCGGCCAGGGTCTCCCGGAACAGCGCCACGTCGTCGGATGTCGCCGGTGCGGTCGTGACGTCGGCGCCGGCCTCACGTAGCGCGGCGGCCAGCATCACGGCGTTGGACTCGTAGATCTGTCCCGGTTGCAGCGGCGTGCCCGGCGCGACCAGCTCCGTTCCGGTGGACAGCACCAGGACCCGTTGCCGCGGAATAACTTTCAGCTCGGCCAGGCCCAGGGCGGCAGCCAGACCCAGGGCCGCGGGGGAGAGCACCTCGCCGGCGGACAGCACCGTCATCCCGGCGGTGACGTCCTCGCCGGCCCGCCGAATGCTCCGGCCTTCGGGGACCGCCGAGTAGATCGACACGACGTCGGTCGCCCCGTCCGTGGCCTCGACCTGGACCACCGCGGTGGCGCCCGCCGGCAGCATGGCGCCGGTCATGATCCGGTGCGCGGTGCCGGGCGCCAGAGTCAGCAGGTCGGTGCGTCCGGCCGGAATGTCCTCGGCGACAGGCAGTTTCACTGGATTGTCGGCGGTGGCGGTGGCCACGTCGGCGGCCAGGACGGCGTAACCGTCCATCGCCGAGTTGTCGAAACCGGGCAGCGACAGCGGCGCCACCACGTCCTCGGCAAGGGCCAGCCCCAGCGCGTCGGCCAGCGGCACGGCAACGGCGGGCCGGGCGCTGATCAGTCCGGCGACAACCTGCTGATGTTCCTCGACGGTCCGCATGACGCTAGATCGCGAAGGTGACGCCGGTGAGCTCTTCGGACACCGCCCACAACCGCCGCTGGATGCCGGCGTCGTGCGACTGGGCGGTCGACTGCACCAGCACCGGATGGCCGACCAGCTGCAGGAGACCGGAAGGTCCGTAGTACTCGCCGCCCCGCGCGTCGGGGTCGACGGCGGCCCGCAGCGTGGCCAGCGCGCCGACCTCGGGGCTGTTGGCGACCAGCCCGCTGATCTGGTTGAAGCCGGGCAGACCGGAGCCGGGGATGTGGCGCATGAGCTCGGTGTTGGAGATGCCGGGATGGGCCGCGACCGAGATGGTTTCGGCGTTCGTGGCCACGAGCCGGCGTTGCAGATCGTAGGCGAACATCAGGTTGGCCAGCTTCGACTGGCCGTAGGCCGCGACCCGGTTGTAGCGGCGCTTCTCCCACTCCAGGTCGGCGAAGTCGATCTTCCCGAGGATACGGTGCGCGATGCTGCCGAGGGTCACCACCCGCGAGCCGGGGACAGACAGCAGATTCTCGATCAGCAGGCCGGTGAGCGCGAACGCGCCGAGGTGATTTGTGCCGAACTGCAATTCGAAGCCGTCGGCAGTGGTCTGCTTGGGCGGGTACATCACGCCGGCGTTGTTGATCAGCAGGTCGATCCGCGGATAGGCCGCGCGCAGGTCGTCGGCCGCCGCGCGGACCGAGGTCAGCGAACCCAGGTCCAGCTTCTGCACGACGACGTCGGCGTTCGGGGTGCTCGCCCGCAGCCGGGCGGCGGCGTCGTCGCCTTTGGCGGTGTCGCGCACCGCCATCACCACGCGAGCGCCCTTGCCCGCCAACACCCGCGCCGTCTCGTATCCCAGCCCGGTGTTGGAGCCGGTGACGATCGCCACCCGCCCGGTCTGGTCCGGCACATCATTGGCCGTCCACTGGGGGCTCATGCGCGATTCGCTCCGCTACTCGCTTGTGTGCTCATGCGCGAAGACACTACCGAGCGAACCGCCTGAGTTGCGCGGGAGCGGCGGGCGTTTACTGTCGGCACCATGGCAATCGGCGGGGTGCTCTTCGACATCGATGGTGTCCTGGTGACCTCGTGGCGTCCGATCGACGGTGCGGCCGAGACCTTGCGGGCGCTCGAGGAGCGTCAGATCGCCCGGTCGTTCCTGACCAACACCACCACCAAGACCCGTCAGCAGATCGCCGAATTGCTTTGTGCGGCAGGCATCGAGGTCGCCGCCGACGAGGTCGTCACCGCAGCGGTGCTGACCGCCGACTACGTGCGTGACCGCTACCCCGGTGCCCGATGTTTCCTGGTGAACAGCGGCCAGATCGGTGCGGACATGCCCGGCGTCGATCTGGTGTACGCCTCCGACTTCGCTGGCCCGCAGCAGCCCGACACGCCAGACGTGGTGCTGCTCGGTGGCGCGGGGCCCGAATACACGCATCTGACCCTCAGCTGGATCTATGACTGGATGACCCGCGGCGTCCCCGTCGTCGCCATGCACCGCAGCAACGCGTGGAACACCGCCGACGGGCTACGGGTGGACACCGGGCTGTATCTGGCGGGGCTGGAACAGACCACCGGTCATCAGGGCACCGCCGTCGGCAAGCCCGCACCCGCCGGGTTCTTCACCGCGGCCGCGCGGCTCGGCGTCGAACCCGAAGAGATGTACATGGTCGGCGACGACCTCAACAACGACGTCCTCGCGGCCCAGGTCGTCGGGATGACGGGCGTGCTCGTGCGGACCGGAAAATTCCGCCAGGACACGCTGGACCGTTGGGCCGCAGACGAATTCGCGATGCAGCCGAACTACGTGCTGGACTCCGTCGCCGACCTGCCGGAGCTGCTGGGCCTCTGAGGGCCTCAGGCCGTCAGCTCCCGCTGCATGTTGCGGATCGCGGCGATGCGGTCCTGCAGCTGCTCGCGGGTCGCCGCCGCCACCGGGGGACCCGGGTGCCGGCGGCGCAACTCGTTGTGGATCCAGCCGTGCGGCTTGCCGGTGCGGTGGTGGAACGCCGCCACCAGCAGGTTCAGTTCCTTGCGCAGCTCGCGCAGCTGGCCGTGGGTGGTCATGGGCGGGGGCGGTGCGCCAGTGGCAGCGGCCTTGGCGCTGCGCTTCTGCAACTGCTCGTCCTGGCGCCTGCTCAGCAGGTCGCGCATCTGGGTGTGATCCAGCAGACCGGGAATGCCGAGATAGTCGGCTTCCTCGTCGCTGCCGGCCTCGGTCGCGGTACCGAACGACGAGCCGTCGAAGATCACCTGGTCCAGCTCGGCGTCCGAGCCGAGCATCTCGAAGCCGTTCTCCAGCTCCGACTTCTCGTCTTCCTTCTTCTGCGCCTGCTCGAGCAGTTCGTCGTCAAGGCCGTCGGACACGCGGTGGGGCTTGCCGAGCACGTGGTTGCGCTCGCGCTCCAGCTCGCTGGCCAGCTCCAGCAGGTTCGGCACCGACGGCAGGAAGATGCTGGCCGTCTCGCCCTTGCGGCGCAGCCGCACGAACCGGCCGATGGCCTGCGCGAAGAACAAGGGGGTCGACGCGCTCGTCGCGTACACGCCGACCGCGAGCCGCGGCACGTCGACACCCTCGGACACCATGCGGACCGCGACGAGCCAGCGGCTGGTGCCCTCGGAGAACTGCGAGATGCGAGCCGACGCCGTCGGGTCATCCGACAGGATGACCGTCGCTTCCTCGCCCGTGATGGTGTGCAGCAGCTTGGCGTAGGCGCGGGCGGTGGTCTGGTCGGTGGCGATGATCATGCCGCCGGCGTCCGGGATGCTCTGCCGCAACTGCCCCAGCCGCTTGTTGGCCGCCGCGATCACCGCGGGCATCCATTCGCCTTCGGGGTTCAGCGCGGTACGCCAGGCCCGGGCGGTCTGCTCGGCGGTGAGTGGTTCGCCGAGGCGGGCCGCGTGCTCCTCGCCGGCACTGTCGCGCCAGCGGGCCTCGCCCGAGTACGCCATGAAGACCACCGGCCGCACCACGCCGTCGGCGAGCGCGTCGGAGTAGCCGTAGGTGTGGTCGGCCACCGACTGCTGATGGCCGCTGCCGTCGGGCTCGTACTGCACGAACGGGATGGGGCTGTCGTCGGACCGGAACGGGGTCCCGGTCAGGCAGAGGCGCCGCGTCGCATCGTCGTAGGCCTCGCGGATGGCCTCGCCCCAGCTCTTCGCGTCGCCGCCGTGGTGGACCTCGTCGAAGATCACCAGCGTCTTGTGGTTCTCGGTGCGCACCCGGTGTCGGGTCGGGTGGCTGGCGACCTGGGCATAGGTGACGACGATGCCGTGGTAGTCCGACGACGTCTGCCCCGTCGAGTTGCTGAACTTGGGGTCCAGCGCCATGCCGACGCGCGCCGCGGCTTCCGCCCACTGGGTCTTGAGGTGCTCGGTCGGGACGACGACCACGACCTGGTCGACGGTGCGCTCTGTCAGCAACTCACCGGCGATCCGCAGGGCGAAGGTCGTCTTGCCTGCACCCGGGGTCGCGACAGCAAGAAAATCACGCGGCTTGGCGGTGAGATACCGCACCAAAGCCCGACGTTGCCAGCCCCGCAAAGCCTGGGTGCTGGGCGCTGCATAAGCCCGCACCCGAAGACTCCTCCTTGGTCGAAGGGCAGTCTAGGGCAACGGGTTTGGCGGATGCACATTTGCCCGGCGTGTCCTGGCGCTCGGCCCGGCGGTGTCGCCGGCCGCGGTGGTGATCAGGCGCGTCACCGCGTCGCAGACGATTGCCTTGCGCTGGGCGTGATCGTCGATGCCGATCACGCCCAGCAGCGTGGGGCTGAGGTTGTGCCACATCGACGCGATGGTGAGAACGAGGGTGAACAGCACCGGAGCGGGAAGCTCGCCGGTGAGCTTGCCCTCGGCCTGCGCGGTGGCGATGGACGCAATCTGCTCGTGCATGGTGTCGCCGGGGAAGCCCGCCGCCGAATCGTCGGCCCGTTCCAACCGGTGCCAGGCGATCAGCCGGCAGACCTCGGGTTGGCCGGCATAGACGTCGATCAGATGGGCGGCGTAGCCGGGCAGGTCGTCGGCGACCACCGGACTGTCGGCGAAGAACCGCTGCGTCATCGCGGCCCAGACCGCGTCGAACAACTGATCTTTGCTGCCGAAGTAATGGTAAATCTGCGCCTTGTTGGCGCCCGCGTTGGCGGCGATGCGATCAACCCGGGCCCCGGCGATGCCGTACTGGGCGAATTCCGTCGTCGCCGCGCAGAGCAGCCGCGCCCGAGTGGCGTCGGAGTCTCGCGGGTGGCCCATTTCGGAGATATTAGCTGGTGGGCAGGCGTTTGCTAACTAACTAATTAGTTGACAGTGCGGTGAGGCCTGCCTAACGTTCGCAATCGGGTGGGATGTGGATCACAGGAGGTGGTGTGGTCGCTGAGCCCTGCCGACAGCGGTCGGCCGCGCCGCCACCGGAACTCGTCGGTCGCGGCGAACAACTTTCGAGGTTGATGGCGGCCATCAGCGACACCCCGCGCGGGCACGCGGTGGTGGTGTCCGGCGCAGCCGGGTCCGGCAAGACCGCACTCCTCGACGTCGCCTGCCGGCACGCCTGCGATATCGGTTTTCGGGTGGTGTCGATCGCCGGAACACCGGGCGAATCCGATACCCCGTTCGCCGGCGTGCACCAGCTGATTCACGCGCTCGGATATTGGAGTGCCGAAGCCGAGCCGTACCACGGCATCATCGATGCGGCGCTGCGGTCGCCCAGCGGCGAGCAACTCGATGTCGTCCGGGTCGCCATGGCGCTGCTCGGGCTTCTCGACGCCGTCGAACGGCAGCAATCGGTTCTGGTCTGCATCGATGACGGGCAGTGGCTCGACGCGCCGTCGCGCAACGCGATGATGTTCGCCGCCCGCCGCAGCGCGGGCCGGTCGTTGACGGTCGTGCTGGCGACACCGGCCACGGCCGGAAAGGTGTTCGGCGGCGACGGCCGTGCCGTCGAGATCGAACTGTCGCCGTTGGCGCGCTCCGATGCGGCCATGCTGCTCGACCGGCAGCCGGGCGCACCGCGCGGCTTGCGCCGCGAGCAGGTGCTGACGGCGGCGGCGGGCAATCCGGCGGCCGTCATCGCCTTCGCCGAGACAGCCGCGGCCGGCGGCCTCTCGGTGGGTCCGGCCGCCGAACCCTTGGCGTTGCCCGCTGCAGGCCTCGGCATCTACAGCCGCCGCGTGGCGCTGCTGCCGGGGCCGACCCGGGCCGCGCTGCTCGTTCTCGCGGCCGCCTCGGACCAGGATCTGTGGCAGCTGATGCCCGCGGTGCTGGCCGATCCACAGACGCTCGCACCGGCCGAGGTCGCCGGCATCATCCGCGTCGAGCCGAGCGGCGTGCGGTTCCTGGATCCGCTGCTCCGGTCGGCGGCGTATCACCGGGCGCCGGCGGCGGCCCGCTCGGCGGCACATCTGCGGCTGGCCGACGCGCTCGTCGCGCTACCGCACCGGCAGGTCTGGCATCGCGCGCAGGCGGCGCTCAAACCCGACGATGCGCTGGCCGCGCAGTTGGCTGCTACCTGCGACGAGGTACTGCGCCGCGACGGCTATCTGGCCGCCGCGGTGACCATGCAGCGCGCGGCGATGCTGACCACCGATGCCGGTGAGCACGCCCGGCATCTGGTGCGCGCGGCGCCCCTGGCTCGCAACGCCGGCGACCCGCACTGGGCCGCGGCACTGAGCCGGTGCGCGCTCAACGGCGTCGACGACCTCATCTCCCGGGTGCGCGCCCACACCGAGTTGGGGTCGGCGCGCTGCTGGGACGCCGACAGCCAGCCGGTTCTCGACATGCTTCTCGAGTCGGCCGGCCTGGCCGTCGACGTTGCCCCCGCGGTCGCCTGGGCGTCGCTTCGGGTCGCCGCGACCGTCACTTTCATCGCCGACGACGCCGCGGGGCGATGTGGCGTCATGCGGCTGCTGAGACAACTGGAGGACGCCGAGCCGCCCACGGGCGTGGCCGCGCTCGCCGACCAGATGTGGATCCGTACCGCCACCGATTCGCACCTCGCACATCTGCAGTCGCCGGAGATCGTCGGGCTGGCCGGCCGGGTCGGCGACGCCATCGAGCTCACCGCGATCGGTGCGTCGGCCTGGCTCGCCGGGCAACCCGACCTGGCGGTGCGGTGCCTACGCGGTGCGCACACCGGAGCGCTGGCGCCGCGCTTCGGCGGCTTGGCCTCGACCGCCCTGTGCTGGGCCTTCGTCGAGTCGGGCCGCTGGGACGAAGCCCTCGACGCGGCGGCCACCATGAGTTGTTCGGCGGCCGTCGCCGACGTTCCCGTCGTCGCCCGGATCGCGGATCTGGTCATCGCCACGGTCGCGGCCCGACGCGGCCAGCTCGCGACCGGCCGTGAACGACTCAGGTCGGCCGCCGAACTGGCCGACTTCCGGGACCGGCCCGCCCTGGCGGCGTGGATACACCACGTCGCGGGTTCGATCGCGCTGGCCGAGAACCGGAACACGACCGCCTACGCCGAATTGGCGGAGCTGTTCGACGAGTCCGGATTGCCGCTGCACGCGTATGCGTCGTATCTGGCGCTGGCGGATTACGCCGAAGCCGCGGTGTTGACGGGCCGGATCCACCAAGCCCGTGCACACCTGAGCCGGATCGTGGGTCATCTGCCCGGATCTGCGGGACCGCGGTTGACCCAGCTGGTCGCGCACGCGGACGCCGTGCTCAATCCCGACACCGCCGGGGCGCGCTACGGCGAAGCGCTCGCCGATCCGGCCGGCAACCGCTGGCCGTTCGAGCGGGCGCGGCTGCGCATCAGTTACGCCGGATGGCTGCGCAGGCACCGCCGGCGCCGGGACTGCCAGCATCAGTTGGCTGCGGCATTGACCGTCATGCAGGACCTCGGCGCGGCGCCGTGGGTAGACCTGTGCACCCGGGAACTGCGGGCGGCCGGAGTGCGTCCGCAATCGTCGTCGGTGCAGACGGGCACACTGAGCTCGCAGGAACACAACGTGGTCTATCTGGTGAGCGAGGGCTACACCAATCCGCAGATCGCGACCATCTTGAACCTTTCGGTGCGAACGGTGTCCAACCATCTGTACCGGTCGTTTCCCAAGCTCGGCGTCACCAGCCGGCACCAGATTCATGACGTGGCGCGGCCCGCGACCTGGACGAGCGAGCCTCGCTGACGGACCCAAATGGAAAGTCGGCGGCGGCGGAAAATCCGCCGCCGCCGACCGGTCTCCCATGTCAGGCCGCGCTGTGCGCCTTCGACTTGGTCTTCGAGCCGGCGTGCGAGCCCTTGGTGCTCCCGCCCTTGGCGCCCGAGTCCGATCCGGACGTCGAACCCGACGAGCTCGAGTCGGAGCCCGACTTGCCCTGATGGCCCTTGCTACCGGGGGTCGTCGCCTTGGTGCCCGTGCTGCCCGTCGCCGAGCCCGATCCGCTGGTGCCCGAGCTGCTGGAGCCCGAGCCGCTGGTGCCCGAGCCGCTGGTGCCCGAGCCGGCACCCGTCTTGGTGTCACCGGCCTTGGAGTCGCCGCTCTTGCTGTCACCGGCCTTGCTGTCACCGGCGGAGGTCGAGCCCGTGGTCTTGCCGTCGGTGCTCGAGCCCGCCGACGTGCCCGTCTTGGTGGTGCCGTCGGTCGCCGAGCTGGGGTACTTGCTGTCGCTCGACGCGTCGGTGGCCGAACCGGACGAGCCACTGGCCTTGGTGGTGGCGTCGGTTGCCGAGCCGGTCGACTCACTCGTCGAGCCGGTCGTCTTGCCCTTGTCGGTGCTCGCGGTGTCGGTCGCCACGGCCTTGGTCGTCGCGGCGGTGCTCAGCGTCACCGTCGCGGCGGTGGTGGACGGCACGGCGGCGATATCGGAGACGGCCTTGGTTGTGGTCGTCGCGGCAGCCGCCGCCGGCTTGGCGGGCGTGATGTCGTTGAGAATCGACTTCACGACTGCGACCAACGACTGCAGGGTGCCGGAGATGGTGGCGCCAGTGGGGAGGGTTGCGCCACCGCCGAACAGGCCGCCGCCATAGATGTTGAAGCCGGGGATGTTGAGTCCCAGCAGCGCACCGAGGTTGGGTCCGTAGCCGCCATTGAGCAGGCCGTCGATGACGGTGGCCGGCGCCTGGATGACGGCGGTCGCCAGCTTGCCGAGGTCGCCTGCCTTCACCGCGTTGATGACGTTCTGGGTCGCGGTGCCCATCGCGCCCAGGGTGCTGGCGACCGGTCCGATGAGGCCGACGCCGAGCTCGAGCAGGATGTTGGGCAGATCGTTGGCGATGTTGATGACGCTCTGCAGCGGCTGCGAAATCAGATTGCCCAGGGCCTTCGGCAGGGGGCCGATCGGGTTGATCGCGGCGAAGATGGGCAGCACGATCGCCAGCTGGAGGTTGTTGAGCGCGCCCTCGACGTTGGCCTTGCCGAGGTCGCTGAAGGCGGCCCCGAGGTAGCCGGGCACCTCTGTGGTCAGCGCCGTCACCACAGCCTTGCCGCTCTCGCCGAGGGCGTTGACCAGACCGCCCATGGTGCCGACCTGGTTGGTCAGAATCTGGCGCAGGATCGGGAACAGCCCCATGTCCAGGTAGGACTTGACGTCGGCCTGCAGGTTTCCGGCGGCGGTCTTCAGCACCTGGCCATACAGATCGAACGGACTGCTGGTCAGGTTGACGGCGGCAGTCGACACCGCGTGACTGATCGACGGAAGCGACGGCACGTGGGCCAGCGGTTGGATCGGAGTGACTGCGATGGCTCCCGCCGTCAGCAGTGTGGCTCCGGAAAGGACGGACGATCGAACGGCGGCGTGCAAGATGGGTTCCTCTCATTCGCTGCGGCCGGATGATGGCGGCAGCGCCTACCTGACTTTTCCGTCGGTTCGATCACGGATCGAACAAATATTGACGGCAACGCACATCATGGGATGTTTGTGTTACTCGCCGGTAGAGACAAATGACTCAATGTGTGCACGGCCGGCGCGGGGAGGCGGTCCGGACCGACCGCCGTCCTCACTCCACGAAGAAGTTGTCGTGCTTGATGAACCACTCGCGACGTTCGTCGTCGGTCATGTCGGCGAGTTGGCCGAACCCTTCGAAATAGGCCTCCCGGGGCGCACCCGGGGCGAAGAGCATCAGCACCGATGCGGGCTCGTCGGCCTCGTTTCGGAAACCGTGGATGCCGCCCGGCGGGACATAGAGGAAGTCGTTGGGGCCGGCCTGGACCCAGTCGGTGCCGTCGTAGAGCGTCATGGTGCCGGACAACACGAAGAAGGCCTCGGACATGGCGCGGTGGAAATGTGGACCCGGGCCACCGCCGTGCGGCGCGATGTCGACGCGGTACAGGCCGTAGTCGCCCGCGGTCTTCTGCTGGTTCGCCAGGTAGTGGTACTGGATCAGGCCTTGTGAGTCGTAATCGGGTGGCTCGTCACCACGCCGCAGCGTCGCGCTGACCTCCGGCCGGTCGGCGGTATAGCGGGCCGGCGGATAGGGCGGTACTACCAGCGACATGTCGGCTCCCGGTGGCCATCGAGATCGGAGACGGCTTCTCGATTTCCACCATAGGTCGGTCGCACCTGCCGCAGTTCGCGGCGAATTCACAGGCTCCGGACACGCGTTGTTCAGAGTCCCGGCCTACCGTCCCAGCGGTGATAACCAGACGCGCCTTCCTGGCTGCTGGGGCCGCGGCCGCCGGTTCGCTGGCGCTGGCCGCACCGAGCGTGGCCGCGCAGGATCCGAGCGCCGTCGCCGGGCAGTACGCGCGCCGGGTGCCGACCCAGTGGGGCATGGCGCTACCTGGGATCGTCACGTCGATCCCAGCGCGCGGGCGCCAACTGGCCCTGACGTTCGACGCCTGCCGCGGCGGTGTCGACGACGCGCTGCTCGACACGTTGCGGCGCAACAACGTGCCCGCGGTGCTGTTCTTCAACTCCCGTTGGATCGACCAGCACCCAGACCGTGCCGCGCAGCTGGCCGCGAACCCACTGTTCGAGATCGGCAACCACGGCACCCGGCACGTGCCGTTGTCGGTCACCGGCCGCGTCGCCTACGGCATCGCCGGCACGCGGTCGGCCGCCGAGGTGGTCGACGAGGTGTGGGGCAACCAGATCAAACTCACCGCGTTGACCGGCCGGGCGCCCACCTGGTTCCGGCCGGGCACCGCCCACTACGACGACGTGGCCGTGCAGATCGTGCGCGACCTCGGGTTGCAGCCGCTCGGCTTCAGCGTCAACGGCGACTGCGGCGCCACCTTGCCCGCCGCCCGGGTACGCGCGAATGTCGTTGGTGCGCAGCCTGGTTCCATCGTCATCTCCCACATGAACCGCCCGGGTTCGGGTACCGCCGCCGGCTACGCCGGTGCCATCGCCGACATGCGGGCGGCCGGATGGGAGTTCGTGCGACCCGCCTAGCATCAATGCGGTGGAGAAGTTTGACGAGGGCATGCGGGCCGCGCGGCTTCTGGATGCCCAGGACAAGGCGGCGGAACTGTTCGTCGCCATCGACGAGCGTGGGTTGATCCGGCCCGGCGTCGGCGAGCGTCAGGTGACCGACGAGATCCGTGATCTGGCGGCCGAAATCCTCGGCGTCACGCGGCACTGGCACAAGCGGATCGTGCATGGCGGCGAGAACACGCTGGCGACCGCGCGGGACAACCCGCCCGACCGGGTGATCGCCGACGACGACATCGTGTTCGTCGACCTCGGCCCGCTGTTCGAGGAGTGGGAAGCCGACTTCGGCCGCACCTTCGTGATCGGTGACGACCCACGAAAGTTGGCCTTGCGCAACGACTTACCGAAGGTGTGGGAAGCGGCGCGGGCCCACTTCGAGTCGACTCCGGATATCACCGGCGCGCAGCTGTTCGAGCACGTCGTCGGGTTGAGTCGAGCTGCCGGCTGGGAATTCGGCGGCGCCATCGCCGGACACCTCGTGGGGGAGTTCCCGCACGAGAAGATCCGCGGCCACGAGATCGACTCCTATGTGGCGCCCGGCTCGGACCGGCCGATGCGGCGCCTGGATTCCCAAGGGCGGCAATGCCATTGGATTCTCGAGGTGCACCTCGTCGACCCGGGCCGGCAGTTCGGCGGGTTCCAGGAGGAGTTGTTGGATCTACGGAGGTGACGGCATCCGGCCGTCCTGAACAGCCGAATGCGGTGTGGCGCCGATTGGCACCACACCGCATTCGCTGTTGTGGCTAGATCAGGACGCCGGAGCCGCCGGCCGGGTTGCCGGTGCCCCCCGAACCACTGCCGCCGGCGCTGCCGGTGGCGCCGTCGGTGCCGTCGTGGGTGCCGTGACCGCCGTTGGCGCCGCCCGAACCGCCCGCGCCTCCGGCCCCGCCGGCGGGACCGTCGCCACCGGCGCCAGTTGTCGCACCGGTGCCGCCGTTACCGCCATTGCCACTGGTGCCACCGGTGCCGCCGGCCCCGCCGTTGCCACCGTTGCCCCACTGGGTGATGTTGTCGTTGTAGCCGTTGCCGCCGTCGCCACCGGTTCCGCCGACACCACCGACGCCGCCGTCGCCGCCGGCACCACCGACGTTGTCGCCGGAGGAGCCGCCGCTGCCGCCGGCGCCCGCGGCGCCGCCGTGGCCACCCACACCGCCGGTGGCACCGGCATTGCCGTTGATGAACGGAATGCCGTTTGCGCCGGTCTGACCGTCGCCGCCGATACCGCCGTTGCCGCCGACGCCACCGGTACCACCGGCGCCGTCGAGGCCGTTAGCGGAGAATCCGCCGGCGCCGCCGTTGCCGCCGGCACCGCCCGCGCCGCCCGTGCCACCGAAGCCACCGCCGCCGCTGATACCGGCCGCGTTGTTTGACCCGAAGGCCGGGAGCCCGCCGACGCCGCCCGACCCGCCGGTGCCGCCCGTGCCACCGGCACCGCCGCCACCGCCGACACCCGAGACGGTGCCGCCGGCCCCGCCGATGCCACCGTTACCTCCGGCACCACCGGCGGTGCCGGACAGACCCGTGGCGCCCAGCGACGCTCCGATGGTCCCGTCGGCGCCGTTGCCACCGGTACCGCCGGCGCCACCCGCGCCACCGTTGCCGGTCAGGCCACCCGCACCGCCGGCGCCGCCGTCGCCACCGCGGCCGGCGGTGCCCAGGATGGTGAGGGCGTCGAAGCCGTTGCCGCCCTTGCCGCCGTCACCTCCGTTACCGCCTACGCCGTTGGCGGCCTGGCTGGCGCCGGCGCCGTTGAACCCACCGGCGCCCGCGTTGCCCGCGGCGCCACCGGTACCGCCCGTGCCGCCGTTGCGCTGGATCGACGAAATGCCGTCGGACCCGGCACCACCGGTGCCGCCGTTTCCGGCGTTGCCACCCTTGCCGCCATTGCCGACGGTGCCGTGGGCGGCCGCGCCGCCCTTGCCGCCGGCGCCGCCGTTACCGCCCGCACCACCGGAGCCACCGGTGTTGCCGCCGAGGACACCCGAGCCGCCGCTACCGCCGTTACCGCCCTTGCCGCCGATACCACCGGTGCCGCCGTTGCCGGCGTTCGTGCCACCGGCGCCGCCGCTGCCGCCGGCGCCGCCGTGGCCGCCGTTGGGGCCGTTCTCTCCAAGTGCGGCAAGGCCATTGGCGCCGTTACCGCCGATTCCACCGGCGCCGCCATTGCCACCGTTGCCGTTGGAGCCGCCGGAACCACCGTTGCCGCCGGCACCGCCGTTACCCGCGACGCCGACTGCGGTGATGGTGTTGAACCCGTTGCCGCCCTTACCGCCGTTGCCGCCGTTGCCACCGGCACCACTTGCGGCCTGGCTGACGCCCGCGCCGTTGAAGCCACCGGCACCCGAGGTGCCGGCGCTGCCGCCGTCACCACCCTTGCCGCCGTCGGGGATCAGCGACGAACTGCCGTCGGAGCCGTCGCCACCGTTGCTGCCGTTACCGGCTGCGCCGCCCTTGCCGCCACTACCGACGGTGCCGTGCGCGGCCGCGCCGCCCTTACCACCGACGCCGCCGTTACCGCCGTTGCCGCCCTTGCCGCCGCCGCCGAGGGCTCCGCCGCCGAGCACGCCCGAGCCGCCACTGCCGCCGTCACCACCCGCGCCGCCGACACCACCGGTGCCGCCGTTGCCGGCGTTCGTGCCACCGGCGCCGCCGCTGCCGCCGGCACCGCCGTGGCCGCCGTTGGGGCCGTTCTCCCCAAGTGCGGCAAGGCCATCGGCACCGCTACCGCCGATGCCGCCCCCGCCGCCGCTACCACCGTTGCCGTTGGATCCGCCGGAACCACCGTTGCCGCCGGCGCCACCGTTACCCGCCACGCCGATCGCGGTGATGGTGTTGAACCCGTTGCCGCCCTTGCCGCCGTTGCCGCCGTTGCCACCCGTGCCATTCGCGGCCTGGCTGACGCCCGCGCCGTTGAAGCCGCCGACGCCCGAGGTGCCGGCATTGCCACCGTTACCGCCCTTGCCACCGTCGGGGATCAGCGACGAGCTGCCGTCAGAGCCATTGCCACCGTTGCCGCCATTACCGGCCGCGCCACCCTGGCCGCCGGCCCCCACGGTGCCGTGGGCCGCGGCGCCGCCCTTGCCGCCACCGCCGCCGTTACCGCCGATGCCGCCGTTTCCGCCGCCGCCGAGGGCTCCGCCACCGAGGACACCCGAACCGCCGCTGCCGCCGTTGCCGGCGTCGCCACCGGCGCCACCCTTGCCGCCGTTGCCGGACTGGGTACCGCCCGCGCCACCGTTGCCGCCGGCGCCGCCGTGGCCGCCGTTGGGACCGTTCTCCCCAAGTGCGGCAAGGCCATTGGCGCCGTTGCCACCGGTGCCGCCCGCGCCGCCGCTACCGCCATTGCCCGCGGTCCCGCCGGAGCCGCCGTTACCGCCGGCGCCGCCGTTGCCCGCGACACCGATCGCGGTGATGGTGTCGAATCCGTTGCCGCCCTTACCGCCGTTGCCGCCGGTGGCACTGGCGTTGCCGGTCGCGGCCCGCTTCGTGCCGCTGCCGTTGAAGCCGCCGGCACCCGCGGTGCCGGCGTTGCCGCCGTCACCGCCCTTGCCGCCGTCGGGGATCAGCGACGAGCTGCCGTCGGAACCGTTGCCGCCATTGCCGGCGAATCCGGCCGCGCCGCCGGTGCCGCCGGCGCCGACCGAGCCGATGAACCCGACCTTCTTGCCGCCCTTGCCGCCGACACCGCCGTTTCCGCCGTCGCCACCGTTTCCGCCGCCGCCGAGAGCTCCGCCACCGAGGACGCCCGAGCCGCCGTGACCGCCGTTGCCGGCCTTGCCGCCGGCGCCACCGCGCCCGCCGATGCCGAAGATGTGGCCGCCATTTCCGCCGTCGCCGCCGTTGGCGCCGGTCTGGCCGTTGCCGCCGTTCTGGCCCAGCGCCGCAAGGCCGTCGGCGCCATTGGCACCGTCGCCGCCCTTGCCGCCGGTGCCGCCGTGCCCGATGCCTCCGGCGTTGCCGCCGTTGCCGCCGGCCGTCGGCGTGAAGATGCCGAAGCCCGAGTAGCCGGCGCCGCCCGAGCCGCCGTTACCGAAGCCGCGGGCATTGCCGCCGTTACCGCCGGTTACTCCGGGCAGGCCGCTCGAGTAGCCCTTACCGCCGTCGCCGAACCACAGGCCGCCGTTGCCGCCGTTGGGGTTGATCAGGTTTCCGTTGGCGCCGTTGCCGATCAGGTACTGGCCGGCCAACAGGTTGATTCCGGTGTCGACGACGAAGCCGATGGGGCTGTTGATCCAGGCCTGCACGCCGAAGTGCACGTTCTGGTAAATCCAGTTGGCGACGATCACCGTCGGGTCGACGAACGTCGGCAGGGCCAGCGGCCCGATCGCGGCCAGCGGGTTGACCGCGGCCAGCGGGTTGATGGCGGCGAGCGGGTTGACCGCGCCCAGGGGAGCGGGCGCGGCCTTCGGGTCGGTTGCCGCGAGTGGGTTGACGGCGCCCAGCGGGTTGGTCCCCGCGGGCGGGGCGGTGGCAGCCACCGAGTGCGGGGCGCTCGGGTGCAACCGCTTGGGGGCGCCGTACTCGACCTGGCGGCGGACCCACGCCATCACGGCCCAGACGCCGGGCATCTGGTCGGGATGGGTCGGCGCGTCGGGGGCGAGCATCGTGCCAAGGCCGACCGCCGACAGCAGGCCGGTGATGGGGTTGAACGTCTTGGTCGTGGGGGCCGTGATGACCGCCCCGGTCCCCGGGGTCGCCGCCGCAGACGTGGACGGGCCGGTCGGCGTCGCCGGGGTCGTGGCGCCCGCCGCGGTGCCCGGTTCGGTGGCGTTGTGCCCGGTGGTTGCGCCGGTATGGGGCTGCTTGGGGCCGACCGCCGAGGTGGCATTCGGCTTGTCTGCGGTGTCGGGCTTCTGGGCGCCGGTTGTCCGCGGGCCGCGGGAGTGCCGGGGCTGCTGGGTGCTGGTGTTGCCGGCGCCCGAGTCGCTGCCGGTGCCGGGCGCGGCGTGCTTCGGCGGCTTGACGCCCTTGGCCAGGTCGTTCAGGGCTTTGCGGGCATCGTCCGCGTACTGGCGCATACGGTCCTGCGCCTGCTGGCGTGGGGTGCGCGGGGTGTCGGTCGTGGTGCCGGACGACGCTGTGCCACCGGGTTCGGTGGACGGCTTCGGCTTCGTGGACGGCTTCGTCGACGGCTTGGGCTTGTTCGCGTTCTTGGTCTTGCCGTCGGTCGCCTTGGTTGCGCCGGAAGTGCCCGACTTGGCGCCGCTGTCGCCGCCGGCGCTCTCGGTGTTGACGAGCCGGATGTCCGCCGTCACCGACTGCATCGTCGGCGAGTCAGGCCCCAGCAGCAGCATGACACCGGCGCTGGCGAAGGCCGCGCTCGTCAACCCTGCGGCAGCGAGCGGTCCTGCCGCACTCCACCAGCTGTTCGTCCCCACTGCCCTGTGCTTGCCCACGATCCTCCTCGCGCGTCGGGTGTGAGAAACACCACCCCCGTCAATAAACGTGGGGAGACTAACACCCGCAATCACAAGCTGTGAACATCTTGAGGAAAGTGTGCGGCCGTTCATATCGCGGACCGCCGGTACCGGCACTGTTCCGGAAAAGCCATTCTCACCTGCAGAAAGTCGGCTGTCGTGCATATTTTGAAAATATTCGGGCCCTGGGTCACCTGTCCGCACTCCGGCGGTTGAGTGGCTGACGACGTCGGCCTGGTGGAAGTTTCTAGAACACGTTCATTTCTGTGGTGCACAACCGATTTGGCGTATTCGGGCAGGTACGGGGCCTGCGTGGGAGCGCCGGTCGGGTGCATCCGGGTTGTCGCGGTGGTGTGTTTCAGGATTCGCGAAGAGTCCATCGGACCTGCATGGACGAAGGTTCCGTCGCGACTGCTGTCAGCAAATGGAAGTGCGCGCCGGTGACGCTGCGTAATTACCTCAATGACGTAAACGCGCTGGCTATGTGGGAATTTGCCGGCTCTTCACAGATGAGGGTGTAGAGGTGGTTGGCGCGTCGTTGCCGGGATAGAGGTCGAGGTCTCTCGAAAATGAGGGTTCCTACACTCCTCATCCGAAAGACCTCGACGTGCCTGACGCTACCGGTCGGGCGGGCTTCGCCTGCGCTGACCTGACGACTTTCTGCCGCCTCGACGAACTTGGGCTGCAGGTGACCGGACAACGCCTTGAGCCCGGCCGTGCTGTGCTGGCGTGCCGGGTGACCGACGAGGACCGGTGGTGTCGTCGCTGCGGCGAAGAAGGCATCCCACGCGACAGCCTCACCCGTACTCTGGCCCATGAGCCGTTCGGGTGGCGCCCCCACCACACTGCTGGTGACCATCCGTCGCTACCGGTGCGCCGGCTGCGCCCACGTGTGGCGACAAGACACCACCAGGATGGCCGAACCACGTGCCAAGCTGTCGCGGCGTGCTCTGCGGTGGGCGCTGGAAGCCATTGTCTGCCAGCATCTATCCGTGGCTCGCATCGCCGAAGCGCTCGCGGTGTCGTGGAACACCGCCAACAACGCGGTGCTGGCAGAAGGCCGACGGGTGCTGATCGCCGATCCGGCCCGTTTCGACGGCGTGGCGGTGATCGGCGTCGATGAGCACGTCTGGCGGCACACCCGTCGCGGTGACAGGTACGTCACCGTCATCATCGATCTCACCCCTGTGCGTGACGGGACCGGTCCGGCTCGGCTGCTCGACATGGTCGAGGGTCGCTCAAAAAAGGCGTTTCAGGACTGGTTGGCCGAGCGGCCGCAGGACTGGCGTGACGGCGTGGACGTTGTTGCTATGGATGGCTTCTCCGGGTTCAAGACCGCTACCGCCGAGGAACTGCCCGAGGCGGCGACGGTGATGGACCCTTTCCACGTGGTGCGCCTGGCTGGCAACGCCCTCGATGAGTGCCGCCGCCGGGTGCAGCTGGCGACATGTGGGCACCGCGGCCGCAAGTCCGACCCGCTCTACACCTGCCGACGCACCCTGCACACCGGTGCCGATCTGCTCACCGACCGCCAGCGCACCCGGCTGGCCGCCTTGTTCGCCGCCGACGCCCACGCAGAAGTCGAGGCCACCTGGCAGATGTATCAGCGCACCGTGGCCGCGTATCGTGAACCCGACCGCACGAAAGGCCGCACGATGATGGCGGCGCTGATCACCACGCTGAGCACCGGCGTTCCCAAGCCGCTGACCGAACTGATCACCCTGGGACGGACCCTGAAGAAGCGTGCCGCCGACGTGCTGGCCTACTTCGACCGCCCCGGCACCTCCAACGGGCCCACCGAAGCGATCAACGGCCGCCTCGAACACCTGCGCGGATCCGCGCTGGGCTTCCGCAACCTCACCAACTACATCGCCCGGTCACTGCTCGAGACCGGAGGCTTCCGAACTCAGCTCCTTGCACCTCGGCAGTGAAGAGTCCTCAACGCATATTCGACGCGGCCAGAGCGTCATTGGTCTCGGTCACCGAGAAACGATCGGGGTGCCAGCCTCGGGGCAGCCAGTCGCGCATCTCCTGCGCACCCAGCCCCATCGGTGTTGCCCGCGGGTCGTACCCGCCACGAACCCACGCAGCCAATTCCTCATAGCCGCCCAAGCCACCACAATCCTCCGGCGGGCAGGCCATCTTGCCCGCCAGGCACACCGGAGCCGAAGGTGGATCATCGAGAACGTCTTCGACCACCAGCACGTGCTCCCATCCGTCGCCGAAGTCGTAGTCATAGAACAACCGGTCGCCCTTACCGGAGACCACCTGATCCAGGCGCACACCGTCCTCGACGAGACCGTCGTCGCCTTCGCTGAGATCAAATCTGGTGACGAAGTAGGCACGGGTACGCCGGTCCGCCCCGACACCGAACTTATGCAGATGACCGTCCTGCCAGCCCATCGCAACCTGCAGCACGTCATGCAGCTCATCGAGCACGAGGTCACCCGGCAGGACCAGACGACGCCAGATCGGCGGCTTGGCGTACATCAGGTCGACCCGCACCCGGAAACCCCGCACACGCTCCGGCACAGCTCCCACCTCGGGTGTCGGTTCATCGAACACTCCCGCGAACAAATCCCGGCCAGCATCGGCCATCAGCTGTTGCAGCATCGACAGGTCCACACCACCCCCGGACACCGCGCTCTTCCTCTTACTCTTCCGCTTCTCCTCCGGCACACACCCAGCCAACCAGACACCCCAATCACAGGCCGACAGCAGCTGACCGTTCTACACCCTCAATCATGAAGAGCCAATTTGCCATGAACGTTGTATTTGGGGCGATGGTGGGTTGGAGCTGCCGATGATTCCGTTGAAAATCAACTCACCCGGTAAATATGGACGACCTGCTACCTGGGTGAATATCGCTGTTAATTAGTCACTTTGGAACATTTTGGATGGTCGACCGCTTGGTGATGAGATACTTTTTGGGCCGCGACAGCCCGCGTTCGCGTATGCGTATTACTGCGTAGCGATATTTGCCAAGTTGCTTCTAAATCGCTCGGCTGCTGTCTATTCTCTATCTATCCATATTCGGGCTAGCGAAGGAGAAGTCATGTCGATGATCCGTTCAACCGTCCTCGTGGGTGCGGCAGTGGCCGGTGCCGGTGCAATCGCGCTGCTCGGCGCAGGCGCGGCGTCCGCCGACTCCGGCATCAACCTCGGGCCCGGCAGCAACGACGGTGTGCTCAACGGCGGCGCCTTCAACACCGGCGTCCTCAACTTCGGTGTCGGAAACAAGGGCATCCTGAACCTCGGCAATGGGAACACCGGCGTCGCCAACATGGGCAACCTGAACACCGGCATCGTCAATATCGGTAACGGGAGCGGCGGCGTCGTCACGGTGGGCGACGGGCGCAACGGGCTGCTGAACATCGGCTACCCCCACTAGCCTGTCGCGGTCCAACAGTCCTGTGGGTTGTGCGAAACCTCCTGTCGCACAACCCACAGGACTTCTTTTTGCTCAGACCGGGAACGTCACCCCGGTCAGTTCCTCGGATACCGCCCACAGCCGCTGCTGCAGCTCGGTGTCGTGGGACTGGTCGCTCGAGCCGACGACCTTCGGGTGGCCGGTCTGCTGGAACCGCCCGTCCGGGCCGTAGTACTGGCCACCGAACGCGGCCGGATCGGTCGCGGCGCGCAGGGTGGGCAGAGCGCCCATGGCGGCACTCTGGAACAACCGCTCCGCGATGGGCGAGAGGACGGCGGGCGGCAGCGGCACGTGCCGCGCCAGCTCGGTGTTGGAGCCGCCCGGGTGGGCGGCGAGGGCGACGGTCTCGGCGCCCGTCAGCCGGCGCTGCAGTTCATAGGTGAACAGCAGATTGGCGAGCTTGGACTGGCCATAGGCCTCCACCCGGTTGTAGCGCTGCTCCCACTGCAGATCGTCGAAGTGGATCGCGGCGCGAATCCGGTGGCCCAGGCTGCTGACCGTCACGACGCGCGAGCCGGGCACGGTCAGGAGCTGGTCGAGCAGGAGTCCGGTCAGCGCGAAGTGGCCCAGGTGGTTGGTGCCGAACTGCATCTCGAAGCCGTCGGCGGTGGTCTGCTTCGGCGTCCACATCACGCCGGCGTTGTTGATCAGCAGGTCGATCGCCGGGTATTCGGACTTCAGCTGTTCGGCGGTTTCCCGGACCGACTGCAACGAGCTGAGGTCGAGTTCCTGGAGGACGACGTCGGCGTCGGGGGTGGCCTGCCGGATGCGGTCGACGGCGTCCTTACCTTTGTCGAGATTGCGGACCGCGAGCACGACGTGTGCGTTCTTGGCCGCGAGCGCTGCGGCCGTCTCGTAGCCGAGGCCGGTGTTCGCGCCGGTGATGACGGCGGTGCGTCCGGTCTGGTCAGGGATGTTGGCGGTAGTCCACTTGGTCATGACGGTTCCTCGGTAGCCTGGGGGTTATCTGGGGCGAGCGCCCCGGATGCTTCACATATCCGGAACGGTCGCCCCGTTTTATTTGTTCCCGGGAGCATGATGATCTGCAAACCGAAGAGGCCATTGCGGGCCGACGCGGCCCGGAACCGCGCTCGCGTGCTGGAAGTCGCCTACCAAACCTTCGCCGAAGAGGGCCTTTCGGTGCCCATCGACGAGATCGCCCGGCGGGCCGGCGTCGGCGCCGGCACCGTCTACCGGCACTTCCCGACCAAGGACGATCTCTACCGCGCGGTGATCGAGGATCGGCTGGAAGTCGTCATGGGCGCCGGCCGGGCGTGTTTGGCGTCGGACGCGCCGGGCGAGGCGCTGTTCGACTTCCTGCGCTCGATGGTGCGGTGGGGCGAAACCGACCAGGGGCTGGTCGACGCGCTCGCCGGTCTCGGGATCGACGTCAACGCCCTGGTGCCCGATGTCGAAGAGGAATTCCTGGCGCTGCTGGGCCAGCTGCTGGCCGCCGCGCAAGGTGCCGGCGCCGTTCGTGCCGACGTCACGCCCTCGGATGTGAAGACGCTGCTCGTGGCGGCGAACGCCGCGCAGCGGTACAGCGCGGACGCCGCCGACCGCGTCGTCGAATTGATGATGGACGGACTCCGGCCTCGTCAGTAGCGTCGCCCGTATGAAGTTCGGGATCTCGACCTTCGTCGATGACGACAGTATTGATCCGGTTTCGCTGGCCCGCGCGATCGAAGAGCGCGGCTTCGCGTCGCTCATCGTCGCCGAGCACAGTCACATTCCCGCGAGCCGTGAGACGCCGTATCCGAACGGTGGAGAGCTGCCGCCCTGGTACTACAACACGCTCGACCCGTTCGTGACGCTTGCCGCCGCGGCGGCGGTGACGTCGACCATCGAGCTGTTCACCGGCATCGCCCTGCTCATCCAGCGGGATCCGATCCACACGGCCAAAGAGGCCGCCAGCATCGATCTCATCTCCGGTGGCCGGTTCATCTTCGGCGTCGGTGCCGGCTGGAATCTGGAGGAGATGCGGGACCACGGCACCGATCCGAAAACCCGGGGTGCCCGGCTGGACGAGAGCATCGAAGCCATCACGGCGCTGTGGACCACCGAGCCCGCCGAATATCACGGCAAATTCGTCAACTTCGACGCGTCGTACTGCCGGCCCAAGCCGGTCCGGAAACCGCATCCCCCCATCTATGTCGGCGGCAACTCCGATGCCACCGTCAAGCGGGTGCTGCGTCACCGTGCGGGCTGGATTTCGAATCCTTTCCCCAGGGACGTGCTGGTGGAACGAACGGCGCAGTTGCGCTCGGGCGCGGACTACGACGTGCCACTCGCGATGTTCGGTGCACCCCTGAAACCGGACTACTGGCGTACCGCTGAAGACCTCGGCTTCGGCCAGCTCGGGTTGTTCCTGCCGTCGGTCGGCAAGGACGAATCGCTGCGCCTGCTCGACGATTACGCGGCGCAGGTGGCGCAGTACCGGTCGGCGTCCTGATTTCCGGCCGCGAAGCGGTGCCTGCGCGGATGGCGAACAACCTTGCACTCGCCCTGCCTGAGTGCTAAAAAGACGTTGGCACTCTCGATAGGTGAGTGCTAGGTCGGGACAGTGAGGCCGGGGCCGCATCTGCGAGCACAGCCCAGGCCGTCCGTCGCGGGCGCTGCGCCTGACCAAAGACGTGCAATTCCCAACCGGAGGAATTACTTCGCAATGGCCAAGACAATTGCGTATGACGAAGAGGCCCGCCGTGGCCTCGAGCGGGGCCTGAACAGCCTCGCCGACGCCGTGAAGGTGACGCTGGGCCCCAAGGGTCGCAACGTCGTCCTGGAGAAGAAGTGGGGCGCCCCCACGATCACCAACGATGGTGTGTCCATCGCCAAGGAGATCGAGCTGGAGGACCCGTACGAGAAGATCGGCGCTGAGCTGGTCAAGGAAGTTGCCAAGAAGACGGACGACGTCGCTGGCGACGGCACCACCACCGCCACCGTGCTGGCCCAGGCCCTGGTTCGCGAAGGCCTGCGCAACGTCGCTGCCGGCGCCAACCCGCTCGGCCTGAAGCGCGGCATCGAGAAGGCCGTCGAGGCTGTCACCAAGGGCCTGCTGGCTTCCGCCAAGGAGGTCGAGACCAAGGAGCAGATCGCTGCCACCGCCGGGATCTCGGCCGGTGACCAGTCCATCGGCGACCTGATCGCCGAGGCCATGGACAAGGTCGGCAACGAGGGTGTCATCACCGTCGAGGAGAGCAACACCTTCGGCCTGCAGCTGGAGCTCACCGAGGGTATGCGCTTCGACAAGGGCTACATCTCGGGTTACTTCGTGACCGACGCCGAGCGTCAGGAAGCGGTCCTCGAGGACCCGTTCATCCTGCTGGTCAGCTCGAAGATCTCGACCGTCAAGGACCTGCTGCCGCTGCTGGAGAAGGTCATCCAGTCGGGCAAGCCGCTGCTGATCATCGCCGAGGACGTCGAGGGCGAAGCCCTGTCGACCCTGGTCGTCAACAAGATCCGTGGCACCTTCAAGTCCATCGCCGTCAAGGCCCCGGGCTTCGGTGACCGTCGCAAGGCGATGCTGCAGGACATGGCGATCCTCACCGGTGGCCAGGTCATCAGCGAAGAGGTCGGCCTGTCCCTCGAGACCGCCGACATCACCCTGCTGGGCAAGGCCCGCAAGGTCGTCGTGACCAAGGATGAGACCACCATCGTCGAGGGTGCCGGCGACGCCGACGCCATCGCCGGCCGCGTGGCCCAGATCCGCAGCGAGATCGAGAACAGCGACTCCGACTACGACCGCGAGAAGCTGCAGGAGCGCCTGGCCAAGCTGGCCGGTGGCGTTGCCGTCATCAAGGCCGGCGCTGCCACCGAGGTGGAGCTCAAGGAGCGCAAGCACCGCATCGAGGACGCCGTTCGCAACGCGAAGGCCGCCGTCGAAGAGGGCATCGTCGCCGGTGGTGGCGTGGCCCTGCTGCAGTCGGCTCCGGCTCTCGACGAGCTGAAGCTCGAGGGTGACGAGGCCACCGGTGCCAACATCGTGCGTGTCGCCCTGTCGGCTCCGCTGAAGCAGATCGCCTTCAACGGTGGTCTGGAGCCGGGCGTCGTCGCCGAGAAGGTGTCGAACCTGCCCTCGGGTCACGGCCTGAACGCCGCGACCAACGTCTACGAGGACCTGCTGGCCGCCGGCGTTGCCGACCCGGTCAAGGTCACCCGCTCGGCGCTGCAGAACGCGGCGTCCATCGCGGCGCTGTTCCTCACCACCGAGGCCGTCGTCGCCGACAAGCCGGAGAAGGCCGCGGCTCCCGCCGGCGACCCGACCGGTGGCATGGGCGGTATGGACTTCTAAGTCCAGCTCTTTCGGGAAGGCCCGGTCTCTTCGGAGGCCGGGCCTTTTCTTGTGTGACGCTGACAGCGCCGCCATGGTCGTATTTGCGATGGTGACGCTGCCAGCGTCACATTGCGATCGTGCCGTGATGTGCACCCCTGCGGACCACCGACAGAATGTCCTCCAGGATCAGATCCCAGCGGTAGACAACGTCCTCATGGGTCAGTCGCATGGCCAGGAACCCCAAGCCGACGGCCACCCTGTCCCTCGTCCGGTCGGGCTGATACTTGGACAGATGGTGCTCACGGCTGTCGGCTTCGATGATCAGTCGGTCGCCCACCAAAAGGTCGACGCGGCCCACTCCCGGAATGTCCACTTGGGTTTGTAGGTGGATCCCCAAGGCGCGCAAGCGTAATCGGATCATCGTCTCCGTGCCCGATTCGCTCTTCGGGTCCAATCGCTCGGCCAGGTTCAGATGCGCAAAGCGCGATGTCGACACAATGTCCCGCGCGTCGGCCATCTCGATCATTTGTTTGTTCAGCATCGAGTCCAGGACGACGATCAGCCCCTCAGTGTCCAGGCAGTGCGCCGCCGACGCGACGGCAATGTCGATCGGGTCGATGGCTCCGACGATGGGTGGATCGAGGCGGTACGGCTGGCAGGACCGAACTCTTGGGCGGGATTGGCGTGCCCGCCTCGAATACCGGACATGCAAACCAGAATCGGGCACCCAGACGCCGTAGTGGCGTAGCACAGAGACACAGCTCAAAATGCCACCGGCGGAGACCGCGCGGACGACCTGCGGGTTTGCGGAGGGGCCGGCATACCAGCCGCGCCGCACCGGCAGCCAGCCAGCTGGGCGCGGCATTCCCGCGGCGCGCAGTTGCGCCGCGGACACCACCCCGCCGTTCGCAGCCGCCAGTTGTTCTATTTCCCCCATCGCTCAATAGCAGCCGACAACGATGGGCGACGGTAGTACCCGATCGTCAGCCTGTGGATAACTCAGGTCTCCTTGAGTGACACGCAGTCGTGAACGCCTTCGGGGCTGCGATGCAGCACCGCGCGGGTGGGCACCACGCGCAGGCCGGTGTCGGTGGCTTCGGCGGTCCCGTCGACGATCAGCGAGTAGCCGGTGGGTTCTTTCGGCGGCCACAGCACCGTCACGGCAGGGTGGGCGCCGATATTGCGCTGGGTGGTGTTTCCGACGGGCTCGATCGTCACCGCGCCGCCGTCGAACGCCGGGACGACGGCCACCGTGTGCGGGCGGAAATCGTCACCGACGGTGATCAGAAAGCCGAACGGGAAGTCGGCCAAGGTGTCGCCGAGTTTTTCCAGATCCACCTTCACACTCATGAGGCCAGGATAGGTCGCCGCTCACGCCGGCGCGGGTTGCCGGCCGCGCACCAACCGACCCGGCCGGGCCGCCGTGGGTACCCCGTTCTCCGCGATGATCTCGCCGGACACGATGGTCGCGACGTAGCCGTCGGCGGTCTGGTCCAGGCGGCGCCCACCGGCGGGCAGGTCGTGTTCGATGGTCGGCTTGTGCAGCGTCAGCGCGTCGTGGTCGATCACGTTGAGATCGGCCTTGTAGCCCACCGCGATTCTGCCGCGGTCGTTCAGGCCCGCGACGCGCGCCGGTACCGACGTCAGTTCCTTGACGGCGTGCGCCAGGTCCAGCCGGCCGGCGGCGCGGTCGCGCACCCAGTGCGTCAGCAGATAGGTGGGAAACGATGCGTCGCAGATCATTCCGTAGTGTGCGCCACCGTCACCGAGGCCGAGGATGACGTCGTCGCGCTGGATCAGTTCGGCCACGGTGTCGAGGGAACCGTCACGGAAGTTGGCGAGGGTGACGAGCAGCATGGCGTGGCCGTCGTCGTCGAGGACGCGGTCGTAGGCCTCCTCGAGCGGGCTGACGCCGCGGGCGGCGGCGCGCGCGGCGATCGAATCCGACGGTGCCGGTTCGTAATTCGGGGGAGTGCCGAGGGGGAACATGTAGTCCCACGCCTGCACCGCGAACATCAGCGGGTGTCCGTCGGCGGCCGCCGTGTCGTTCAGGATGCGTTGGCGTACTTCGGGTTTGCGCATCTCGGCGACGCGCTCGGCCAGCGGTAGGTCGGCGATCTCGCGGTACGACGGGTACAGCACGAACGGATTGCCGGACAACTCCAGGCCGATGACGAGGCCGATGGGGCGCGGGAAAATCTGCGCCGAGATCGACCCGCCGTCGGTGTTGGCCTTCTCGACCATCCGCAGCGCGTCCTCGAATGTGGCCGGCCCGGCATTGCCGACGGCCAGGGTGAACGTCACCGGCAGGCCGACGTCGGCCGCGACGTCGAAGACGGTTTTCAGCGCGACCTCGTAGTCACCGGCCAGCAGGTCGGGCACGAACTGGATCAGTCCGCCGCCGCCGTCCGCGACGCCGCGGGCGATGGCTTCGATCTCGACCTGTGCCGCGTCGTGGCTCGGAATGGGCTGTCCGCCAGAGGTTTTGTGCAGCGTCAGCCGCGACGACGCGAAGCCCAGCGCGCCGCACTCCACGGCCTCGGCCGCGAGCTTGCGCATCAGGGCCAGGTCTTCGGGGGTGGCGGGCTCGCGGTCGACGCCGCGCCGGCCCATGACGTACACCCGCAGCGGCGAGTGCGGGAGGAACGCGGCCACATCGATATCCCGGTGCCGCGCCTCGACGGCATCGAGGAATTCGGGGAAGGTCTCCCACGTCCAGGGCAGTCCGTCGACCATCACGACACCGGGGATGTCCTCGACGCCGGCCATCACGTCGACGAGCACGTCGTGGTCGTCGGGGCGGCAGGGCGCGAAGCCGACGCCGCAGTTACCCATGACGGCGGTTGTTACGCCGTGAGCGGAAGACGGGGTCATCCGGTCGGACCAGATGGCCTGTCCGTCGTAGTGCGTGTGCAGGTCGACGAAGCCGGGGGTGACGAGCAGGCCGGTGGCGTCGATCTCCCGGGCGCCGGTGCCGTCGACCGTGCCCACGGCTGCGATCAACCCGTCCTGAACTGCGACATCGCCCCGGAAGGGTGCGCCGCCCAACCCGTCGGCGATGAGTCCGTTGCGAATGACGATGTCGTAGGCGACGCCCGCTGCGTTCATGTGAACAACGTACGACTCAGGTCGTCATCAGATCTGTGAGTTGGCTTTGAGTTGAAGTTAGAACGGCTAGGCATTGCAAAACCGATGTATCGTGATAGGTACAAGATGCATCGACAACAACGAAAGGAAATGCGATGTTCTCAGCTGGTTTCGGCCCCGGTTTCGGTGGGGGCTTCGGCCCCGGATTCGGGGGCTTCGGTCCGGGCGCGGGTGGTCCCGGTGCCTGCGGGCCCGGCTTCGGTGGCGGTTTCGGCGGCGGCTTCGGGCCGGGTGCCGGGCACCACTTCTTCAAGGGTCGTCTCAAGCGTGCCGCGATTGCCGCGGCCGCGCTACTACAGGAAGGCCCGGCCACGGCCGAGCAGCTCTCGCAGCGGGTTTCGGAGATCACCGACGGCGCATTCACCCCTCCGGTGGACAAGGTCGAGTTCGTCATCTCGCTGCTCGCGGCTCGTGGTGTGGCCACGGTCGAGGACGGCGTCGCGACGCTGACCGAGTTCGGTGAGCAGCTGCTCGCCTGGCGCGGTGTCAGCAGCGAGACGGTGCAGGCGTTCCTCGGGCAGGCGGGCAAGTTCGGCGATGTCATCAAGCTGCGCAAGGATTTGTTCGAGCTCGCCGGGCTGGCGCGCACGATCAAGTTCACCGGAAACGACGCGCAGAAGGCCGATCTGAAGACGGCGGTCAGCACGCTGTCCGCCGCGGTCGCCGAGGCCAAGAAGGCGCTCTACCGCACCCTGGCCGACAACTGACACGACCGACGCTCGGAGCGGCGGACCCATGCGGGTTCGTCGCTCCGGCGTTGTCGGTGCCCCGTGGCACGATCTGGGCATGATCGACCATTTCGGTATCAACTGCAGTGACTGGGCCAAGTCCCAGCAGTTCTATGACGCCGTGCTCGGCGTGCTCGGCTTCAGTCGGCAGCTGGATTTCGGTGTCGCCATCGGTTACGGCCGCGACGGCAAGCCGGACTTCTGGATCGCCGATGCCAGCGCGGGGGAGGCCTCGGGTCCGAACCGTGAGGTGCACGTCGCCTTCCAGGCCGCGGACACCGATGCGGTCACCGCGTTCCACGACGCGGCCGTCGAGCTCGGCGCCGAGTCGTTGCACGCGCCCCGGCTGTGGCCCGAGTACCACCCCGGCTACTTCGGGGCCTTCGTCCGCGACCCCGACGGCAACAATGTCGAGGCGGTCTTCCATGGCGCAGCCGGGTAGCGGTGCGCTCCGGTAGCGTCGGCGATATGTCTGATACCGCTGCGGCGCGGGAACTGTTGCGCGACTCGTTCACTCGGCTCATCGAGCACGTCGACGAGGTCACCGACGGCCTGACCGAAGAGGTGTCGCTGTGGCGGCCGACGCCGGAGGCCAACAGCATCGCCTGGCTGCTGTGGCACAGTGCGCGGTGCCAGGACATGCAGCTGTGCGAGGTCGCGGGCATCGACCAGGTGTGGACGAGTGCCGGCTGGGAGCAGCGGTTCGCGCTCGACCTGCCGAAGAGCGACGCGCCCGGTTATGACATCGGATACGGCCACACCGCCGAGGACGTCGGCAAGGTGCGGCCGCCGGTCGAGTTGCTGGTCGGCTACTACCGCGCGGTGCACAAGGTGACGCTCGAATATGTCGCGGGCGTGACTGCCGAGGACCTCGAGCGGATCGTCGACCGACGCTGGAATCCTCCGGTCACCGCGAGTGCGCGGCTGGTGAGCATCGTCGACGACTGCGCGCAGCACCTCGGGCAGGCCGCGTATGTACGGGGCATCGCCGCCCACAGATGACAACCGAGAAGTTCGTCCGCTGGTGGCCGCCAGTCGGGCTGGGGCTGATGGCCCTGTTGGGCTGGGGTGTGGGCAAGGCCTCGACGCCCGTCGATGACGTCTTTCAGGACGCGGGCCGGGACGGCCAGCCGTATACCGGCTGGCTGCTGTTCTTCACCGACCCGCGTGTGCTCATGGTGATGCTGGTGATCGCGGTGGGAATCGCGTTGTGGCACAAGCGCTGGCGTCTGGCCGCGGTCATCGCGTTGACGCCCCAGCTGGCCGTGTTCATCGAGCGCGGCCTGAAGGAGCTGTTCGGTCGTCACAAAGGTGGGGCGCTCGCGTATCCCAGCGGACACACCGTGCTGATGGTGACGGTGCTGGGCGTCATCGTCCTGGCGGCCGGGGCCGTGCTGTGGTCACGCGTGCTGGCCGGCATCTTCGTTCCGTTGGGCATGCTCGGACAGGCCTTCACGTACCACTACTTCACCGACACCGTCGGCGCCTTGTTGTTCGGGTCCAGTCTGGTGTGCCTGGCGGCCCGCCTGGTCACCGACCACCCCGCGGAAAGCCCTGGCGTGATCCTCTAGCGCCCGGTGCGGTACGCCTCGGTTTTGACACGCGTCAAGCCGGGTGCGACCCGCGTCACACCTGGTCGTTACGATGGCGGTATGACCGCTACGTCTGACGTCCGTTCGCCCGGCTCCGGCACCATCTACGACCCCGCCACGGGTGCCATCGCAGGAACCGTGAGCTGGACGGACCCGGCCGACGTTCCTCGCATCGCCGCCGGCCTGCGCGCCGCGCAGCGCGAATGGGAAGCCCGCGGGCCGCAGGGCCGCGCGAAGGTGCTGGCCCGTTTCGCGGTGTGGCTCAATGACCACCGCGACGAGGTCGAGGCCCTGCTGATCCGCGAGACCGGCAAGTCGATGGTCGACGCCAAGGCCGAAATCCCGCTGGCGATCCTGATCATCTCGTACGTGGTCAAGACCATGGAGAAGGCGCTGGCGCCCGACACCCGGCCGGCCCCGCTGCCCATGCTGTCGGTCAAGAAGATCACCGTGCACTACCGCCCACGCGCGGTGGTCGGCATCATCGCGCCGTGGAACTACCCGGTGGCCAATGCGTTGATGGACGCCATCGGGGCACTCGCGGCAGGCTGCGCCGTGCTGCTCAAGCCGTCCGAGCGCACCCCGCTGACCGCCGAGCTGCTGCTGCGCGGCTGGACCGACTCCGGCGCCCCTGAGGTGTTGGCCCTCGCGCAGGGTGCCCGTGAGGTGTCCGAGGCCGTCATCGACAACTCCGATTTCATCCAGTTCACCGGCTCGACGGCCACCGGCCGCAAGGTCATGGAGCGCGCGGCGCGCCGCCTCACGCCGGTCAGCCTCGAACTCGGCGGCAAGGACCCGATGATCGTCCTCGAGGACGCCGACGTCGAGCTGGCCGCCAACGCCGCGGTCTGGGGCGCGATGTTCAACGCCGGGCAGACGTGCGTGTCTGTCGAGCGCGTCTACGTGCTGGAACCGGCCTACGACGCGTTCGTCGACGCCGTCGTCAAGGCGGTGCAGAACCTCAAGGTGGGCGCCGGCGAGGGCTACCACCTCGGCGCGCAGATCGACGCCAGCCAGGTGGACATCACCGAGCGGCACGTCAACGAGGCGGTGGCGGCCGGCGCTCGCGCGCTGACCGGCGGCAAGCGCCCCGACGGCCCGGGCAGCTTCTACCCGCCGACGGTGCTCGTCGACGTCGACCACTCGATGGCCTGCATGACCGAGGAGACGTTCGGCCCGACCCTGCCGATCATGAAGGTCGCCACCGTCGGTGAGGCGGTCCGCCTGGCCAACGACAGCCCGTACGGCCTGAGCGCCACCGTGTTCTCGGCCGATGTGCAGCGGGCCAAGGACGTGGCACTGCAGCTCGACTGCGGCGCCGTCAACATCAACGACGTGCTGGCCAACCTGATGTGCACCACCGCCCCGATGGGTGGCTGGAAGACGTCGGGCATCGGCGCACGGTTCGGCGGGGCCGACGGCATCCGCAAGTTCTGTCGCCAGGAGACGGTCGTCGAGCCGCGCACGAGCAAGGGCACGGGCGGCAACTACTACCACAACTCGATGAAGGCCCTGGCCCGGATGAACAACGTCCTGACCAAGGTGTCGTTGATCCGGCCCAAGCGCACCGCCAAGTAGCACCACCAGTTGTTCACCGTCACGTCACCGCCAGGTTCGGCCCGGCGGTTACGTTCAGCCGGTGACCCTGGACGCATCTGCCGCCGACACCTACACCGTCCGCGATGATGACGACGACGACCCCGAACTGGTGCTGCTGCCCAGCGGGGAAGTGGTCGACACCTGGCGCGAGGGCTATCCGTACGACGAGCGGATGAACCGGCACGACTACGAAGAGCAGAAGCGCCTGCTGCAGATCGAGCTGCTGAAGCTGCAGAAATGGAGCCAGGCCAACGGGCTGCGGCATGTCATCGTCTTCGAGGGCCGCGACGCCGCCGGTAAGGGCGGCACCATCAAGCGGTTCATGGAGCACCTCAACCCGCGTGGGGCCCGCGTCGTCGCGCTGGAGAAGCCGACCGAGAAGGAACGCACCCAGTGGTACTTCCAGCGCTACGTCACGCATCTGCCGGCCGCCGGCGAGATCGTGCTGTTCGACCGCTCCTGGTACAACCGGGCCGGCGTCGAGCGCGTGATGGGGTACTGCACGCCCAAGCAGCACGCTGAATTCGTCCGTCAGGCACCGCTTTTCGAGCAGATGCTGACGAACGACGGCATCAGCCTCACCAAGCTGTGGTTCTCGGTGACCCAGGCCGAGCAGCGCACCCGCTTCACCATTCGTCAGGTCGACCCGGTGCGGCAGTGGAAACTCTCGCCGACGGACCTGGCCTCGCTGGACAAGTGGGACGCCTACACCGCGGCCAAGGAAGAGATGTTCGCCTGGACGGATACCGAGGTCGCGCCGTGGACCGTGGTGAAGAGCAACGACAAGAAGCGCGCCCGGATCAACGCCATGCGGCATGTTCTCGGTAAATTCGACTACGACAACAAGGACCATGAGGTGGTCGGACACGCCGATCCGCTGATCGTGGGACGGGCGCTGTCCGACTGAGCGGCGCCCACCAACGTAGGAGGGCGCTTGCGATTCGTCGCGACATTGCTGTTGTGGCTGGTCACCACCGTCGCTGTGGCGGTGGCCGTGCCGGTCTGCTGGGCGCAGCACACACTTGTCGACCGGGGCGGCTATGTCGCGCTGGCCACCACGGCAGCCAAGAATCACGAGCTGCAGAAGGCCACGGCCAGCGAGCTGGGCATCCAGGTCAACAGGCTGGCCACCGGTGCGGGATATGACCTGAGCACGAGCACCGTGTCGAACGCCGCTGGCATCTACACGTCCAGCTCGGCGTTCCCGGGACAGTTCGGCGCCGCGAACGGCTATGCGCACGATTGGCTGTTCACCGACACCATGGCCCACTCGGACGCGTCCGGTCGCTGGACCATCGACCTGTCGCCGATGCTGTCGGACCGGTCGTTCAAGGCGACCCTGGCGGCGTTCGGGATCCGGGTCCCGTCGAAGATCGAAGTACCGATCACCGACTCGGCCCAATCGTTGCGGCCGGGCCAATTCCGCGCGGCGACGACGTGGGGACCGTGGGCACGGATCGGCATCTGCGTGCTGACGGGCATATTCGCTCTGCTCACTCTGGCGATGAGCCGGTCACGCGGGAAAACCATTGCCGCTCTGGGTATCTCGACCATGATCGTCGGCGCCGCGGGCTGGGCCGGCATCGAGGCGGGTCGGCGCTACATCAACGACGGGCTGAACCGCACCACCGGCAACGTCCGCCAGGTGGCAGACGTCATGGTCGACACGGCCATCGCCAACGCCCACCAGTGGCTCAACATCACCCTCGCGATCGGCGGCGGGCTGGTGGTGCTGGGCGTGCTCCTCACGCTGCTGGGCAACCTGGGCCGACGCGTCGTCCGCAAGCCCAAGCCCGCGGCAGCTCCCGCCGCCTGACAGTGATTTGTGCACGAAAATCCGCGGCCGGCGCGGAAAATCGTGCACAAATCACGAGCCGACGGTGCGCTCCAGGAACGAGTAGACCAGCGCGGCCTTGAACGCGGCCTGCGAATTGTCCGCGGCCCCGCCGTGTCCACCCTCGATGTTCTCGTAGTAGCTGACGCGGTGGCCGGCGGCTTCGAGCGCCGCCGTCATCTTCCGCGCGTGGCCGGGGTGCACCCGGTCGTCGCGCGTCGAGGTGGTCATCAGCAGCGCCGGGTACTTCCGGTCGGCCGAGATGTTCTGGTACGGCGAGTACTTCGAGATGAATTCCCAGTCGTCGGGGTTGTCCGGGTCGCCGTACTCGGCCACCCACGACGCGCCGGCGAGCAACAGGTGATACCGCTTCATGTCGAGCAGCGGCACGCTGCACACCAAGGCGCCGAACAGTTCCGGATACCGCGTGAGCATGACGCCCATGAGGAGCCCGCCGTTGCTGCCGCCCTCGGCGGCGAGTTGTTCGACGGTGGTGATGCCGCGGCGCACCAGATCGGCTGCGACGGCGGCGAAGTCCTCGTACACCAGGTGACGGCCCTCGCGCATGGCCTGGGTGTGCCAGCGTGGCCCGTACTCGCCGCCGCCGCGGATGTTGGCCTCGACGTAGGTACCGCCCTGCGTCAGCCACAACCGGCCGAGCACTCCGGCGTAGCCGGGCAGCATCGACGACTCGAAGCCGCCGTATCCGCTCAGCAGTGTCTTGCGTGGCTCGGTGACGCCGCGTTGTCCCACAACGAAGTACGGGATGCGCGTGCCGTCGGTCGACGTCGCGAAGTGCTGCGACACCTCGACCTCGGACGCGTCGAAGAATGCGGGCGCGCGCTTGATCTCGGTGACCGCGCCGCCGGCGTGGCCCCACAGCAGGCGCGACGGGCTGTCGAATCCGCTTGAGTCCAGGAAAATTTCGTCGCCGTACTCGTCGACGTCGACGATGACCGTGGTGGCGTGCTCCGGCACGCCCGGGATGTCCGCGCGCTCCCACGTGCCGGGGGTGACCAGCTCGATGTGGCCGATGACGTCGACCAGCGTCTGCAGCAGCAGCCGGTCGCGGGTCCATGCGAAGTTCTGCATGCTGCTGTGGTCGTCGGGCTCGAAAACCACACTCAGATCACGGTTTCCGGCGAGGTAGTCGTCATAGCGGGCGGCCAGCAGCGTTCCCGCCGCGTACGTCGTCTCGCCGACGGTCCATTCGACGCGCGGCCGGATCAGCAGCCAGTCCCGGTGAATGGAGATGGCGGCATCGGTCGGGACGTCGATGCGGACCAGTTCGTCGCCGCGGACCTCGTAGCGTTCGCGGTTGAAGAAGTCGGTGGACTGCGACACCAGCAGCCGCTCGAAACCCGGTGTGCTGTCGTAACCGGCGCCGACGCTGACGTCGGATGCCGCGCCTTCGAAGATCGTCACGGCCTCGGCCAGTGGTTGCCCGCGGCGCCACCGCTTGACGATCCGGGGATACCCCGACTCGGTCATGGCGCCCGGCCCGAAATCGGTGCCCACCAACACCGTGTCGGGGGTCTCCCAGGACACGCTGGACTTGGCTTCCGGCAGGTTGAACCCGCCCTCGACGAACTGCCTTGTCTCCATGTCGAATTCGCGCACGACGGTGGCGTCGGCCCCGCCGCGCGACAGCGCGATCAGTGCGAGGTTCAGTCCGGGCTCGACGACGTCGGCGCCGGCCCACACCCAGTTCTCGTCCTCGTCGGCCGCGAGCTTGTCCAGGTCGATCAGCACGTCCCACTCGGGGGCGTCGGTGCGGTAGCTGTCGAGCGTGGTGCGCCGCCACAGCCCGCGGGGGTTCTCCGCGTCGCGCCAGTAGTTGTAGAGGAACTCGCCGCGCCGGCGGACGTACGGGATGCGGGCGTCGGTGTCCATCACCTCGAGGGCGTCGGCGCGCATCTGCTCGAAGCGCTTGCCGCCGAACTCGGCGATCGTCGGCTCGTTGTGCGCGCGCACCCAGGCGAGGGCGTCGTCGCCGGTGACGTCCTCGAGCCAGAGGTAGGGGTCGCCATCGGCCTGAGCGGGAGAATCAGAAGTCACCCCGACATTCTTACTCCCCGGCGTAGGGTGGCCGTATGCCATCTCGGGCACTGATCACCGCCGAGGCCGCCGAGCTGCTGCAGGCGCTGCAGAACCAGCACGGCCCCTTGATGTTTCACCAGTCGGGCGGATGCTGCGACGGCTCGTCGCCGATGTGTTACCCCGACGGGGACTTCATCGTCGGGGACCGGGACGTGCTGCTCGCGGTGCTCGACGTCGGCCCCGACGGGGTCCCGGTGTGGATCTCCGGGCCGCAGTTCGAGGCCTGGCAGCACACCCAGCTCATCATCGACGTGGTCGTGGGCCGGGGCAGCGGGTTCAGCCTGGAGGCACCCGAAGGCAAGCGCTTCCTGTCGCGCGGGCGGGTGTTCAGTGCGGCGGAGAACGCCGAGCTGGCCGCGCAGCCACCCGTCACCGGCGCGCAGTACGCGCAGGGCGTCCGGCCGGTACGGGACGGGACGTTGATCGTCGAGCACGCCGAGGAAGCGTGTCCGGTGCCCGCTGCGCGTCAGGGTTTGACTTCGTCGGACGCGTGACTACTTCTGCAGCGTGAACTGGACGACGTCGGCCTGCTTGTTGCGGAACAGTTCCGCACAGCCGGTCAGATACTTCTGGTAGCGGTCATAGACCTCTTGCGACTGGATCTTGATGGCCTCGTCCCGGTGTGCCGCCAGGTTCTCGGCCCAGATGTCGAGGGTCGTGGCGTAGTGCGGCTGCAATGAGTGTTTCCGGGTGACGTGGTATCCGGCCGCGGTCGCGAGTTCCTCAACGACGGGGATGATCGGCAGCCGGCCGCCCGGGAAGATGTCCGTCATCAGGAACTTCACGAACCGGGCGAATTCGAAGGTCAGCGGTATCCCCAGCTCCTTGGCGTCCCGGAAGTCGAAACCGCAGATTGTGTGCAGCAGCATCACGCCGTCGGGCGGCATCGCCGCATACGTCCGCCGGAAGAACTCCGGGTATCGGTCGGGGCCGAAGTGCTCGAAGGCGCCGATCGACACGATCCGGTCGACGGGCTCGTCGAACTGCTCCCAGCCCTGCAGCCGGACCTCGCGGCTGCGGGCGGTGTCCATCCGGTCGAAGGTGCGCTGGACATGGGCCGCCTGATTCCTCGACAGCGTCAGCCCGATCACGTCGACGTCGTACCGTTCGACGGCACGCAGCATCGTCGACCCCCAGCCGCAGCCGATGTCCAGCAACTTCATGCCCGGCAGGAGGCCGAGCTTGCTCAGCGCCAGGTCGATCTTCGCCAGCTGCGCTTCCTGCAGCGTCATGTCGTCGCGCACGAAATACGCGCAGCTGTAGGTCTGCGTCGGATCGAGGAACAGCCGGAAGAACTCGTCGGACAGGTCGTAATGCGCCTGCACATCGGTGAAGTGCGGCATGAGGGAATTGGACATGGGGCATCGACCCTTTCTGACGAAGGTCCCCGCCGAATACCCGGTTTCCCGCAGTTGAATCGGTCTCCCGACTCTCGACGTCGCCGCGCCTATAAGGTGTGCATGTGACTCACTATGACGTCGTCGTTCTCGGAGCCGGTCCCGGCGGATATGTCGCCGCAATTCGCGCAGCCCAGCTGGGGCTGACCACCGCCATCGTCGAACCGAAGTACTGGGGCGGCGTCTGTCTCAACGTGGGATGCATCCCATCCAAGGCCCTGCTGCGCAACGCGGAGCTGGCGCACATCTTCCACAAGGAAGCCAAGACCTTCGGCATCAGCGGCGAGGCCAGCTTCGACTTCGGCGCGGCGTTCGACCGCAGCCGCAAGGTCGCCGAAGGCCGCGTCGCCGGCGTGCACTTCCTGATGAAGAAGAACAAGATCACCGAGCTGGAGGGCTTTGGCACCTTCACCGGACCCAACTCGATGCGCGTCGCGCTGAACGCCGGCGGAACCGAGGACGTCACCTTCGACAACGCGATCATCGCCACCGGCTCGTCCGTGCGGCTGGTGCCCGGCACCTCGCTGAGCGAGAACGTCGTCACCTACGAGACCCAGATCATGACCCGGGACCTGCCGGGCTCGATCATCATCGCCGGCGCGGGTGCCATCGGCATGGAGTTCGCGTACGTGCTGAAGAACTACGGCGTCGACGTCACCATCGTCGAGTTCCTGCCGCGCGCGCTGCCCAACGAGGACGCCGAGGTCTCCAAGGAGATCGAGAAGCAGTACAAGAAGCTGGGCGTCAAGATCCTCACCGGTACCAAGGTCGAGTCGATCGAGGATTCCGGCAGCGAAGTGACCGTCGTCGTCAGCAAGGACGGCGCCACGCAGGAGCTCAAGGCCGAGAAGGTGTTGCAGGCCATCGGCTTCGGGCCCAACGTCGACGGCTACGGACTGGAGACCGCCGGTGTCGCGCTCACCGAGCGCGGTGCCATCGCGATCGACGACAACATGCGCACCAACGTGCCGAACATCTACGCCATCGGTGACGTCACCGCCAAGCTGCAGCTCGCGCACGTGGCCGAGGCCCAGGGCGTCGTCGCGGCCGAGACCATCGCCGGTGCCGAGACCCTGACGCTCGGCGACTACCGCATGATGCCGCGCGCCACCTTCTGCCAGCCGCAGGTCGCGAGCTTCGGCCTCACCGAGGAGCAGGCCAGAGAAGAAGCGCTACGGCGAGGGTCTGACATTGTCGTCGCCAAGTTCCCGTTCACCGCCAACGGCAAGGCGCACGGCCTCGCGGACCCGACGGGCTTCGTGAAGCTGATCGCCGACAAGAAGCACCTCGAGCTGCTCGGTGGTCACCTCATCGGTCCGGACGTCTCCGAGCTGCTGCCCGAGCTGACCCTGGCCCAGAAGTGGGACCTGACCGCCACCGAACTGGCCCGCAACGTGCACACCCACCCGACGCTGTCGGAGGCACTGCAGGAAGCAATCCACGGCCTGACCGGCCACATGATCAACTTCTGAGTCGGTTTTGCGCGCGAATGTCGTTGCCGCGATAGGCGGTTTGGTCGTCGGCCACATGTTGTGGCTGCTGGCGATCTCGCTCGCGATGGACACCACCAGCATCAGTTTCTGGGTGCTGGTGATGTCCGCCGTGGTCTTCGTGGTGGCCGGCGTTGCGGTGTTCTTCGCTCGAAAGTTCCAGGAGCGCAAGGCTTTTGCCAAGTCCGCGTTCCTCTGGTGCCTACCCGTCGCGCCGGTGTTGATGACGCTGGCGGTACTCGGGGTCACCTACCTCTAGGCGGTCGAGCCTGAGCTTGGGCGCCAAATTCTCTTGAAATTTCGAACACAAGCTCAGGTTCGAGCGCTCTAGTCCGGGAAGTCCAGCGGCACGCGCAGGGTGGCGATGGTCGCCGCCAGCCCGTCGTATTGCGCTGCCAGCAGGCAGAAGTCGATGAGCTGCTTGCGATCGAGGTACGACGCCAGCGACTTCCATGTCTGGTCGGACACCGACCGCGTGATGACGAACTCGTCCGTCGCGGTGATCAGCACGCGCTGCCGGTCGGTGAGACCCTCGGCGTCCGGCCCCTCGAAAATGCGGGCCTGCGTCTCGGCGTCGACGCCGCGGCTGCGGGCCAGGCGGCGGTGCTGCTGCAGCTCGTACTCGCTGCCGCGCAGATGGGCGACGCGCAGGATCACCAGCTCGGCGTCCTTGAGCCCCAGCTTGCTGCGGCCCAGCAGCATGCCGGAGTAGGGCAGGAACGTCAGGAACAGCAGGTGATGCTGGCCGAGGACGTTGAAGAGCGCAAACCTCGGGGCCCGGATGGTCTTGGCGCCGATCTTGGCGATGACCCAGTTGAGCGGGCCCAGCTCACGGATTCCGCCGGGTTCGATGCGGGCCGGCTCGATGCTGTTCACAATTCCCGAGTCTGGCACAGGCAGGGCGGTCGTAGGGTCGAGCGCCGGCGTGACGTCGCCAAGTTCCAAATTGGTCGCAAATTGCTGGTAGCGACGGCCGACGGCCTATCGTCTATGCGTGTTCACCGAACATTCACCCTTCCTTAAGGAGGGTGTACCGCCCCGGACGAAGGTCGCGATCGGCATTGCGCTGGTCGCGACGTTCATGTGTGCGCTGCAGGTTACGGCCATGCTGTGTGGATTCCGGGGTCCGCTCGAGCGCCTGATCAGCGATTATGTCGGAACCCCGGCGGGGTTCACGGTGCCGTGGGCGGCTTTGGTGGTGGCCTTGGTCGCGGTGCCGCGGCAGTACCGGCTGCCGGCCGTGGCCTCGGCGTTGGGGCTCGACGTCGCCTTTGTCGCCGGGCGGGATTTTCTCGGCCTCCCGTCAGCGATGGGTAGCGGCGCGCTGGTCGTGCTGACCGGGCTCGGTGTGTTTGCGCTGGCACGGTGGACCGGTCCGCAGCGCGACACCGCGCTGAAGGGCGTCGCCACCGGCCTGCTGCTCGTGCTCGCCACCAAGGCCGGTGACGCCTGGCTGACCATCACGTCCCTGACGCGTCCCACCGTTCTCGACGAGTTCGCCGCGCGGGCCGACGTCGCGCTCGGCCAACCGTCATGGGTGCTGGGCCAGCTGGTGCAGCACCACTCGGTGCTCTACTTCCTGCTGCATTGGGTCTATCTCGAACTGTCCGCCGCCGCGACCGTCGTCGCGATCTACCAGCTGCGCAACGTGACCACGGGTGGACGGTGGCCGCGGCACTTCGTCGTGCGCACCTTCCTGGTGCTGGGCCTGGTCGGCCCGCTGATCTATCTGATGTTCCCGCTGGTGGGGCCCACCTATGCCTTCGGCGCGGCCGGTGGCGGCTTTCAGGTCGGCGACTTCTGGCCGGCGCTGCTGCCGCCCGTCGACGGGCCGGCGGTGCCCCTCGCGTTCGACACATCGACCCCGCGCAACTGCATGCCGTCGCTGCACACGGCGTGGGCGCTGGCCGTGTTCATCCATTCGCGATCCGGCCCGCGGTGGCTGCGTGTCGGTGGCACTTGTTGGCTGGTGGGCACTTTGGCCGCGACGCTGGGCTTCGGCTTCCACTACGGCGTCGACCTGGTCGTCGGTGCGGCATTGTGCCTGACGGTGGAATCGGCTCTGCGGGAACCAATTCGGCCGACGCCCCATGCCCGGCTACGGCTGATTGCCGGTGGCACCGCCGTCATCGTCGGCGTGATGCTGTGCGTCCGCTACCTGTCCGGGTGGATGGCGCAGTATCCGATCATGTTCGGGCTGCTGATCATTGGATCGCTCGCGACGCTGTCCTACGGCTTCTACGGCACGTTCTTCGCGCGTCCGGGCGCACCTGCGCCGGCGATCGAGCGATTGACCGGCGAGGAGTCAGAAAGTCCGGCGGCGTGACGGCTGGACGACGAAGGCCGTATGGAAGTCGCTTCTCCAACGGATGGCAGATGCCCTCGACTCAGACCCGCGGCAGCCAGCCAGATCCGTAGGGGGACAAGACGAATCCGTGCCCTTGGGAGTCCTTGCACGCGGTGGTGCGCTTGTCGTCGACGCCGCAGGTCACGCCATTGACAGTGAGAGTGTGAAATGGCGGGAGGGTTTTGATGTTGCTCGGATACGGGATTCCGTCGAACGCCGAGTAGATGCCTTGGTCGGTTCCAATGTTGTTTACGCCGTTCACCGCCGGGGGCACCGCAGGAAAGTTGTTGCCTGTGCAGCCCGCCACAGGCGGGTTGAACGAGCACCTGATGCTGTCCGGTGTGAGGAAGACGACCTGGGTGGCATGGATGCCTGGCGTGGACGCGTCGATTTCATAGTCGGTGACGTTGGCCGGGGTGTAGTGGCTCATGTCGGGAAACGACGGTGGGTCTGCCCAGGCGCTGGATTCGAAGGCGATGCTGAGCAGGGTCATCACCGTGACGATGAAAGGAGCTCTGCGGAGTGCTCTCATGTCAGATCCTTCCAGAATCAGCTGATCGGTAATCGTGTCCCGTCCGGTTTGTGTTACTTGGATGCATTGACCTGCACCTGCTGAGTGTCGTAGGGCGCTCCCAGAGGCTGACCGTCCGGACCATTCTGGGTATTCCATTGACTGACAAGGATATTCAGGTCATTGAGCGATGATCCTGGCATGATGTAGCCGCCGTACGGCTGGAAGACGTAGCCCGGTGCTGCAGGCGAGCTCTGCTGGGCCGCAATGATCGGCGGGCCACCCTTGAAAATGTCGGTCGGTGAGTCGCCTACGAGGACTTGAACCTGATTGACGTTGGGGGTGCTGTTGAAAGCGGAAAGCACCGGGCGTCCGTCGATTTCTCGGAAACTCAGTTCGCCGTAGTGCGCGCCTTGTTGGCTGACGACCACGGGCACCTGTCCCGGATTTCCCCAGTCGTTGCCGGTCCACGGCTGCCATGCACTGCGATCCGCGGCGTGCGCCGGATCGACTCGGTACATCGTGACGCCCTGGCTGCGGTCGAACGAGTCTCCCGCTATGTACACCATTCCGTCCTTGCCCTGGTAGCCGCTGACCTGTGTAGGCGGGTTTCCGGGTAAGCCAGGAGCGGAGGGACGCCACGAGCCGGGCACGGGTTGCCAACCTTTGGACGGATCGTTGGAGACCTCGACGAGCCATGAGCCAGCTGTCGGCTTCAGGCCGGAGGTTCCGCTGACCATCATGTAGGTCTTGCCATTGGCCTGAAATGAGCCGGCAGGCAGGGGATTGGTGTTCGGGTCGATCGCCAATGCTTCCGGTGGGGGCGGGAACAGGACACCTGGGGTGCCGGGGCCGCCCGGGCTGTTGAGCGGCTGGCCGAAGATGGGCCTGCCGTCCTTGTCCCAGCCGACGATCGGCACGGCGACTGAGCGGTAGTGCTCGTTGTCAGGGCCGCCGACCTTGTCGCCCTTGAACGAGTCTCCGAAGACAGCCACTAACCGGCCGTCCGGGAGCTCGACGATCTCCCCGAGGTCGGCGGCACCGATGCCCGGGATGCCGGGCTGCGCCCCCGTGCCGGCAATGGGGCCGAGGTTCTTCACCCCGCCCGGAGGCACCGAACCGTCAGGCCCCGGACCGCCGCCAGGGCCCAGCTTGAATCCGGTCAATTGGGTGCCGATCAGCTTCAATGCCGCGGCGACCTCTGCGTCGACGGTGGCCAATTTCATCGACCGACCGCGGATGGCTGCCTGGTATGCGTGCCGTGCGAGCTCGCGCACAAGCAGCATCGGGGCGACGAGAATCTTCGGCAGACGATCGGTGACCGTTAGGTCCTCGCTGACCGAGAACATTTCATCCTCGGCGTCGTCGATCGCCTTGACTGCGTCTCGCTTCGCGGCGCCGATCGTCTGGGCACCCTTGGTAGCCGTCGTTTGAGCGTGCTCGATCCGTTCCAGAACCGAATGGACCTTGGCTACATCAGCCTGCATGCGTGCCTTGGCTTGTTCACCCGCGGTGCCGCTCCAGTCGGCGTTCTCGAGTCCGTGCCGGGCTTTGTCGTAGGCGTCCTTCAGTTTCGTGGCGCGCTGGCCCCAGTCCTTTGCCGCAGCGTCCAGCAACTCGGTGTTCCAAGACTGGACCTGTGACTTCGTCGGCATCGAGATCGGTGCGGTCAAGACTCCTACCGACCCGGCATCGCCCGCGATATGCCTGCGCCGCCCGCGGCGTCAGCGGCTTCGTAGGCTGTGGCGGCCTTGGTCAGGTTGGCACCGAATTCGGTCAGGGCCGTCGCGCATTCACCATCGAGATGATCAATCCCGGCAGACACAGCACTCACCGCCGCAGCGCTTGGTTGCCACGATGGGCCCGACCCGGCGGGCGAGGGCGCCGCCTTCAACCCGACGGCAATCTCGCTGAATTCTCCGGCGAGTGACCGCAGACGTGCGGGATCGACCTTCACGTTCGAGAGAGCCACGCATCAAGCCTATGCCCGCGCTTGCATGCTGCCCGTCACTGATTCGCCCGCTTCACCACGTACGGCGTCACGGTGCTGCGGTGTTCGTCGAGGTCCAGTTCGCGGCCGAGTGCAGGGAATGCCCGCTGCGGACAGTTGTCCCGTTCGCACACCCGGCAGCCCGAGCCGATGGGCGTCGCGGCGCCGCCGGACAGGTCCAGCCCCTCGGAGTAGACCAGCCGATTGGCATGGCGCAGTTCGCAACCCAGCCCGATGGCGAACGTCTTGCCCGGCTGGCCGTACCGCGCGGCGCGTCGTTCCACGGTGCGCGCCACCCACATGTAGTTGCGGCCGTCGGGCATCTGGGCGATCTGCACCAACATCTTGCCGGGGTTGGCGAACGTCTCGTAGACGTTCCACAGGGGACAGGTGCCGCCCGACGACGAGAAATGAAAACCGGTGGCGGACTGGCGTTTCGACATGTTGCCGGCGCGGTCGACGCGGACGAACGACAGCGGTACGCCGCGCATCGACGGCCGCTGCAGCGTCGACAGCCGGTGCGCGATGGTCTCGTAACTCACCGAGTGATACGCCGACAGCCGCTCGACGTCGTAGCGGAATTCCTCGGCGACAGCATGGAATTGGCCATAGGGCAGCACCGCGGCCGCGGCGAAGTAGTTGGCCAGCCCCATGCGGGCCAGCTTCACCGACTCCTCGCTGGTGAAATTACCTTCGGCCACCAGGCTTTCCAGCAGGTCGCCGAATTCCAGGTAGGCGAGTTCGGCGGCAAGTTTGAACACGTACTGTCCCGACGACAGGTGGCCGCCGATCTCCAGCGTCCTGGTTTCGGGGTCGTACCGGTGCAGCACGTTGTCGCCGAGTTCGAGCCGCTGCACGATGCGTACGTGATGGACGCGGCTCAGCCGCTCGGCCAGCTCGCGGGACAGTTCGGATCTCCGCATGTGCATGCGGAGGATGAATTCCTCGGCAGCGGTGTCGAGTTCGTGGAGGTAGTTCTGGCGCGTGTAGAAGTAGTCGCGCACCTCCTCGTGCGGCATGGTGATGGCCCCGCTGCCACTGCCGTCGGAGAACCGGTCTTCCGTGGCGGCGGCCAGCTGCGCGGTGGACAACCGGTAGCGGCGGTGCAGGTCGACCATCGCGCGGGCCATCGTCGGATGCGTGCTCACCAGGTCGGCGATCTCCGGGATGTCGACGTCGACGCCCAGGTCGCGATCCATCAGCGCCTCGCGCAACTCGGCGACCAGACGGGTGTCGTCCTGCGAGGCGAAGAACGTCGCGTCGACCCCGAACACCTCGGTGATGCGCAGCAGCACGGCGACGCTCAGCGGCCGGACGTCGTGCTCGATCTGGTTGAGATAACTGGGGGAGATGTCGAGCATCTGCGCCAGCGCGGCCTGGCTGAAGCCGCGTTCGCCGCGGAGCTGACGCACCCGTGAGCCAACGAAAGTCTTCGCCATGAAACCAGGCTAGCAATGGTGTGAATACCGTCTTCGCATAATTGGCAAAAATGCCCTGTGGCAGGATCGGGCCGCGGGTGAAATGGGTGATCCAGCCGAGGGGACCCGCGTCGAAGGGACGCCATGAGCACGATCGAAATCGCCGAAAAGACTGACGCGAAGGCCGTAACGGGCCTGGCCAAGGCGCTCGCGCCGGTCCCGGAGGGGCATCCCGACGTCTTCGACACCAGCTGGCCGCTGCGGATGGCCGACGTCGATCGCGACGGCCGGCTCCGGTTCGACGGCGCCTGCCGCCACATCCAGGACATCGGCCAGGACCAGCTGCGCCAGATGGGCTACGAGGACGTCCATCCCGCCTGGGTTGTCCGGCGCACCATGGTGGATCTGATCCGTCCCATCGAGCGCGGCGACATCCTGCGGCTGCGGCGCTGGTGTTCGGGCACGTCGAACCGGTGGTGCGAGATGCGCGTGCGGATCGACGGCCGCAAGGGCGGACTCATGGAGTCCGAGGCCTTCTGGATCAACATGAACCTCGAGACCCAGGGACCGGCCCGCATCTCGGACGACTTCCTGGCGGGTTTGAAGCGGACCGCGACCACGGACCGGCTGCGCTGGAAGGGCTACCTCAAGGCCGGCGCTCGCGACGACGCACTCCGAATCGTGGACTTCCCGGTCCGGGTCACCGACATCGACCTGTTCGACCACATGAACAACTCCGTCTACTGGTCGGTGGTCGAGGACTACCTGCAGACCTACCGTCCCGAGCTGCTCCAGGCGCCGCTGCGGGTGACCATCGAGCACGACGCCGCGGTGGCACTCGGGGACCGGCTGGAGATCATCACGCACGAGTACCCGGCCGGATCGACCGAAAAATTTGGTCCCGAGCTGTGTGACCGCAGTGTTACAACGCTCACATATGTGGTCGGTGACGAGGTCAAAGCGGTCGCCTGCCTGTTCGCGCTCTGAGTGCGCCGATTTAACAGTACGAGCGTACTGACCAGCGCATATCGGTTACCGTCCGGTAGCTTCTGAACCGGTCAAGCACCTCAGCAACTTCGCAATCTTCGCAACTTCGCTACAAGTGTTGGCGAAAATTGGCACTTGTAACCGCTGGACCTGCGGGTATGTGCTGTGTCATCGTCGTTAACAGCACACAAGCGAAGTCGCCGAAGCGTTAACAATCAGCTTGAATCTTGGCGCCCACGGCGACGCGGCTTACCTGCCCAATACGAAGGAGCACAATGTCCAACGTCGGAAAGCCACGTACCGCCGCTGAGATTCAGCAGGACTGGGACACCAACCCCCGCTGGAAGGGCATCACCCGCGACTACACCGCAGCCCAGGTTGAGGAGCTGCAGGGCAGCGTCGTCGAGGAGCACACCCTCGCCCGCCGTGGCGCCGAGATCCTGTGGGAAGGCGTCACCAAGGACGACGACTCCTACATCAACGCGCTGGGTGCACTGACCGGCAACATGGCCGTGCAGCAGGTGCGCGCCGGCCTGAAGGCCATCTACCTCTCGGGTTGGCAGGTCGCCGGTGACGCGAACCTCTCGGGCCACACCTACCCGGACCAGAGCCTCTACCCGGCCAACTCGGTGCCGGCCGTCGTCCGTCGCATCAACAACGCGCTGCTGCGCGCCGACGAGATCGCCCGCGTCGAGGGCGACAAGAGCGTCGACAACTGGCTCGTCCCGATCGTCGCCGACGGTGAGGCCGGCTTCGGTGGCGCCCTGAACGTCTACGAGCTGCAGAAGGCCATGATCGCCGCGGGTGCCGCCGGTACCCACTGGGAGGACCAGCTGGCCTCGGAGAAGAAGTGTGGCCACCTCGGTGGCAAGGTGCTGATCCCGACCCAGCAGCACATCCGCACCCTGACCTCGGCTCGCCTGGCCGCCGACGTCGCCAACACCCCCACCGTCGTCATCGCGCGTACCGACGCCGAGGCCGCCACCCTGATCACCTCGGACGTGGACGACCGCGACAAGCCGTTCGTCACCGGTGAGCGCACCGCCGAGGGCTTCTACAACGTCCAGAAGGGCATCGAGCCCTGCATCGCGCGTGCCAAGGCCTACGCCCCGTACGCCGACATGATCTGGATGGAGACCGGTGTGCCGGACCTCGAGGTCGCCCGCAAGTTCGCCGAGGCCGTCAAGGCCGACTTCCCGGACCAGCTGCTGTCCTACAACTGCAGCCCGTCCTTCAACTGGAAGCAGCACCTGGACGACGCCACCATCGCCAAGTTCCAGCGTGAGCTCGGCGCCATGGGCTTCAAGTTCCAGTTCATCACGCTGGCCGGCTTCCACGCCCTCAACTACTCGATGTTCGACCTGGCCTACGGCTACGCCCGCGAGGGCATGACCGCCTACGTCGACCTGCAGGAGCGCGAGTTCGCGTCTGAGGCCCGTGGCTACACCGCCACCAAGCACCAGCGTGAGGTCGGCGCCGGTTACTTCGACAAGATCGCCACCACCGTGGACCCGAACACCTCGACCGCGGCTCTGAAGGGCTCGACCGAAGAGGGACAGTTCCACTGAGTTTGCGAAGTGGAACCGAGGGCTTGAGTCACTGAGTCCTCTGGCTTTTACGGCAGGCCCCGCTCAGAAACTGGGCGGGGCCTGTCGCATATCTTCAGAAGTAATCACGAGGAGAGGACAGCGGTGAGCAACGCAATCGAACGAGTCGGGGTCATCGGGGCCGGGCAGATGGGCGGCGGTATCGCCGAGGTCTGTATCAAGGCCGGGGCACAGGTCCTGGCGTTCGAACCGACAGAGGCGCTGACCACCGCCGGCCGGGAGCGGATCACCAAGTCGCTGGACAACGCCGTCAAGAAGGGCAAGCTGTCCGAGGCCGACCGCGACGCCGCGCTGGGTCGACTGAGCTTCACCAACGACCTGGCCGACATGGCCGACCGTCAGCTCGTCATCGAGGCCATCGTCGAAGACGTCAACGTCAAGACGAAGGTTTTTTCTCAGCTTGACGAGATCATCACCGACCCCGACGCGGTGCTGGCGTCGAACACGTCGTCCATCCCGATCATGCGCATCGCCGCCGCGACCAAGAACCCGAGCCGGGTGCTCGGTCTGCACTTCTTCAACCCGGTGCCGGTGCTGCCCCTGGTCGAGCTCATCTCCTCGGTGACGACCGCCCCCGAAGCCGCTGCGCGCGTCGAGACTTTCGCCGGCGAGGTGCTGGGCAAGAAGGTCGTGCGGGCGTCGGATCGCTCGGGCTTCGTTGTCAACTTCCTGCTGGTTCCCTACCTGCTGGCCGCCATCCGGATGGCCGAGTCCGGCTTCGCCACCGTCGAGGACATCGACACCGCCGTCGTCGCCGGGCTGTCGCACCCGATGGGCCCGCTGAAGCTCGCTGACCTGGTGGGTCTGGACACCATGAAGCTGATCGCCGATTCCATGTACGACGAGTACAAGGAGCCGCTGTACGCGGCCCCGCCGTTGCTGCTGCGCATGGTCGAGGCCGGCCAGCTGGGCAAGAAGTCCGGCAAGGGCTTCTACACCTACTGACAGACGCCGGGTTGGAGCCTGACAGTAATTTTCGTTAACCTTGCGTGCGGGTTGTTTTTCGCTGGGCCCGTCAGGGCGCGCACGTACGGGTATGTCAGCTGGCCGCAGCATGCGGTCGCGCCGCCCGTCCCGGCGAACGTAAACGCAAAGGATAGATACCGACATGTCACAAGCCGACATCGATTTGACCCCCCATTACGAGGAGTCGCAGTCGATCTACGACATCTCGAATGAGTTCTTCGCCCTCTGGCTCGGCCCGACCATGGGTTACACGTGCGGTTACTACGAGCGCGAGGACATGACTCTCGAGGAGTCGCAGAACGCCAAGTTCGACTTGGCGCTCGGCAAGCTCGACCTGAAGCCGGGCATGACCCTGCTCGACATCGGCTGTGGCTGGGGCGGCGCGCTGGAGCGGGCCATCACCCAGTTCGACGTGAACGTCATCGGCATCACGCTCAGCAAGGCGCAGTCCGAGTACGCCCGTGAGCGGCTCGCCAAGATCGACACCAACCGCAGCATCGAAATCCGCATGCAGGGTTGGGAAGAGTTCGACGAGCCCGTCGACCGCATCGTCTCGATCGGCGCGTTCGAGGCCTTCAAGCAGGAGCGCTACCCGATTTTCTTCGAGCGGGCGTACAACATCCTGCCGGAGAACGGCGGCCGGATGCTGCTGCACACGATCCTTGCGCACACCCAGCAGTTCTTCCGCGAGAACGGCATCAAGCTGACCATCAGCGACCTGAAGTTCATGAAGTTCATCGGCGACGAGATCTTCCCCGGCGGGCAGCTGCCGGCCGTCGAGGACATCGAGCAGCTCGCCGCGGGCTCGGGCTTCACGCTGGAGCGCACCCACCTGCTGCGCCCGCACTACGCGCGCACGCTGGACATGTGGGCGGCCAACCTGGAGGCGGCCAAGGACGAGGCCATCGCCCTGCAGGGCCAGGAGGTCTACGACCGCTACATGAAGTACCTGACCGGTTGCGCCGACTTCTTCCGTCGCGGCATCACCAACATCGGTCAGTTCACGCTGGTCAAGTAGCTTTTCCGAAAAGCCGCCCCCGACGCCGTCGGGGGCGGCTTTCGTTTCCGCTCTCTCTTGGCCGCGCCGGGCCCTAGGCCTCCGCCAGCCGCTTCTTCTCCGCCTCGACATCGAAATCCGCTGGTGGCCAAGACAGCTCGAGTTGTTCGAGCGCCTCGATCAACAGCTCGGTGATGGCCAGCCGCGAGTACCACTTGCGGTTGCAGGGCACGACGTGCCACGGCGCGTAGTCGGTGGAGGTGCGGTCCAGCACCGCCTGGTACGCCTCCTGGTACTTGGGCCACAGCAGCCGCTCGTCGATGTCGCCCGGGTTGAACTTCCAGTACTTGTCGGGCCGGTCGAGCCGCTCGGCCAGCCGCTTCTTCTGCTCGTCGAGCGAGACGAACATCGCCACCTTGATGATCGTCGTCCCGGCGTCGACGAGCTCGCGCTCGAAGGCGTTGATCTCGTCGTACCGGGCTTCCCACACCGGCGGCGGTACCAGGTTGTGCACCCGCACGATCAGCACGTCCTCATAGTGCGACCGGTCGAAGACCCCGATGTGCCCGGCGGTGGGCAGCGCGTTGCGGATTCGCCACAGGTAGTGGTGCGACAGCTCTTCCGCGGTGGGCTTGCCGAAGCTGGAGTAGCGAATTCCCTGCGGATTACCGGCTCCCACAACATGTTTGACGATGCCGCCCTTGCCTGCGGTGTCCATGCCCTGCAACACCAGCAGGATCGAGCGGGTGTCGCCGGAGCGGCTGTTGGCGTACAGCATCTCCTGCAGTTCGGCGAACCGCGCGTTGCGTTCGGCCTGCAGGTCGGGGGCGTCGGCCTTCTTGCCGCGGAATCCGGGAGTCGCGTCCGGATCGATGTCGCTCATGCGCAGACCGGGTTTGAACTCCAGGTGCTTGTGCGGTTCGTGGGTCCACAACGACGGCAGATCGGAGGTCACGCGATCAGTGAAGCAGATGACTCGGCAGTGTCGGGGATGGATGGGGCTGCGAGTTGAACACCTCGAGTGACCCGCCGACCTCGACGATGCCGCGCAGCGCGCTCCACGACAGCATGGTCAGGTAGTCGATGAGCTCCTTGGCCGTCATGCGGGGATTCGACATCCACGAGTGGGTGGCCAGCTGGACGCCGCCGACGGTGTGGAACGCCCAGGCCTCGACGCCGCCGGTGTTCATGCCGGCATGCGCCATGCGCCGGCGCAGCACGACGGCGAGCATCCGCGCGATGATCTGCTCGGAGTCGGCGATGGCCTTGCTCTTGCTCGCCGAGCTGTTGGCGAAGACGAAGGGGTAGATCTCCGGCTCGGCGGCGACGGTGTCGACGTACACCCGGATGATCTCGCGGGTGAGTTCGAAGCCGTCGAGGTTGGACGACAGCGCCGACGCCATGTTGGGGATCAGCGTGGTTTGCGCGAACCGCATCATCACGGCGGTCGTCAGATCGTTCTTGTCGACGAAGTAGCGGTAGAGCACGGTCTTCGACACGCCGATCTCGGCCGCGATCTCGTCCATGCTGACGTTGCTGCCACGGCGCCGGACGGCTTCGAGGGTGCCGTCTACCAGTTCGTTGCGGCGATCGACCTTGTGTTGGTGCCAGCGTCGTTTACGCCCGTCGGCTTTTGCCGACGAGGGTGCGTTTTGCTGTGCCACGGTCGCAGTACGTCCATTCCGCTAGGTCCGCTTAATAATACGGGGCGACCATGCCTGGCATACAGGATGATGGAAGCGTGGCACACCGACCCAGGCCGGGAACTGGAGCTCATCCGAAGCACCAGGCATCCCTCGAACCGCACGTCAGCCTCGCGGAGTCGTTTGCCGGCGCGGACCGGACGGCCGACGAAGAGCGACGCCGCAACCTGCGCCGGATGAAAGCGGTCGCGCTGAGCTTCCTGCTCGGTGCGACGGTGCTGTTTGCGGTGTGCACGTGGTTGCAGTCCCGCGGCGGCGCGTACAGCTGGACCGGGCCGTGGGTGGGCTATGTGCGGGCCGCCGCGGAGGCCGGCATGGTCGGCGCGCTGGCCGACTGGTTCGCCGTCACGGCGCTGTTCCGGCATCCGCTGGGCATCCCGATCCCGCACACCGCGATCATTCCGCGCAAGAAGGACCAGCTCGGCGAGGGGCTCGGCACCTTCGTCCGCGAGAACTTCATGTCGCAGGAAGTGGTGGAGACCAAGCTGCGCGACGCCCAGGTCGCCAGCCGGCTGGGCAAGTGGCTGTCGGAGCCGGTGCATGCGGCCCGGGTGGCCGCCGAGGCGTCGACGGTGCTGCGCGTACTGGTGGAACTGCTGCGCGACGAAGACGTCCAGCATGTGCTGGACCGGATGATCGTCAAGCGGATCGCCGAACCGCAGTGGGGTCCGCCGGTCGGCCGGGTGCTGGAGAGCCTGCTGGCGGAGCGGCGGCAGGAGGCCCTGCTGCAGCTGCTGGCCGACCGGGCGTTCCAGTGGTCGCTCAACGCCGGCGAGATCATCGAGCGGGTCATCGAGCGGGATTCGCCGACGTGGTCGCCGCGCTGGGTCGACCACCTCGTCGGCGACCGGATCCACCGCGAGCTGATGGACTTCACCGACAAGGTGCGGCGCAACCCCGAGCACGAGCTGCGGATGTCGGCGACCAAGTTCCTCTTCGATTTCGCCGACGATCTGCAGAACGACGAGGACACCATCGCGCGGGCGGAGCGGATCAAGGAGCAGATCCTGGCGCGCGACGAGGTGGCCCGCGCGGCGGAGACGGCGTGGAGTACCGCCAAGCGCATCATCCTCGAATCGGTGGACGACCCGTCGTCAGTTTTGCGCACCCGGATTGCAGACTCGGTGGTGCGCATCGGGGAGTCCCTGCGGGACGACGCGGAGCTCCGCGACAAGGTCGACAACTGGCTCGTCAGGGGCGCAAAACACCTTGTGGCGCAATATGGGACGGAGATCACAGCCATCATCACGGAGACCATCGAGCGCTGGGACGCCGACGAGGCGAGTCGGCGAATCGAGCTCCATGTGGGCCGTGACCTGCAGTTCATCCGTATCAACGGCACCGTCGTCGGATCGCTGGCGGGCCTGGTCATCTACACGATCGCCGAGCTTTTCGTCTGACAGTGCTAGCTGGCGCTTGCTAGCGCTTGCAATAGTTAGCACCCCCTCGTACCGTTGTTTTGGTACGGACCGCCAACCAAAAGCGGTCGACGAAGACAGGGGTTCGACATGGCGCAGGATGCAGATATCGCCGCCGTCATGTCGAATGCAGCCCAGGACATCGGCAGCTTCATCCGCACCCAGCGGGAGGCTGCGCAGGTCTCGGTCCGCCAGCTCGCTGAGAAGGCGGGCGTCAGCAACCCCTACCTGAGCCAGATCGAGCGTGGCCTGCGCAAGCCGTCGGCCGATGTGCTGAACCAGATCGCCAAGGCGCTCAGGGTTTCGGCCGAAGTGCTCTACGTGCGGGCCGGAATTCTGGAGCCCAGCGCTGCCGGCGAGGTGCGCGACGCCATCATCGCGGACCTCTCGATCACCGAGCGGCAGAAGCAGGTGCTGCTCGACATCTACACGTCCTTCCGGCAGCAGAACGATGCCGAGTCCAAATCGCTTCCTGATCAGCCTGAATTGGAAGCCGCGAGTGAGGAGCAGACAACGACGACTGACACTCACCAAGTAGCGAACTGACCAACGCAGTACCCGAGAAAGGAAACAACGACCATGGCAGAGAACAAAGAGACCAGCCAGCCCACCATCGAAGACTTGAAGGCCCCCCTGTTCGCCGCCGTCGGCGCCGCGGACCTCGCCCTGGCCACCGTCAACGAGATCGTCGCGAGCCTGCGTGAGCGTGCCGAAGAGGCCCGCACCGATGCCAACGCGCGTGTCGAAGAGGGCCGCGCCCGCCTGACCAAGCTGCAGGAAGAACTGCCGGGCCAGGTTGAAGAGCTGCGCGAGAAGTTCAGCACCGAAGAGCTGCGCAAGGCCGCCGAGACCTACGCCGAGAACGCGCAGGCCACCTACAACAAGCTGGTCGAGCGTGGCGAGGCCGCGCTGGAGCGCCTGCGCACCCAGTCGTCGATCGAGAGCGTCCGCGAGCGCGTCGAGGACGTCCGTGGCCGCGTCGAGAACTACACCGAGCAGGTCACCGAGCTGACCCAGGACGCCCTGGGCAACGTCGCCAGCCAGACCCGCGCCGTCGGTGAGCGCGCCGCCAAGCTGGTCGGCGTCGAGCTGCCCGAGAAGGAAGAGGCCCCGGCCAAGAAGGCTGCCCCGGCCAAGAAGGCGCCGGCCGCCAAGAAGGCCCCGGCCAAGGCTGCTGCGACCAAGGCCGCCCCGGCCAAGGCTGCCGCCAAGGCTCCGGCCAAGAAGGCCGCTCCGGCCAAGAAGGTCACTCAGAAGTAATCAGGTTCGACGTTGGGGACGTAACCCACATAGGCTGAGGGCGTGTACCTCGGAAGCCTGGTGGGTTACGTCCTTTTCGCATTGCAGATCGCGGTGCTGGCCACGACCGTCTATGCGTTCGTGCATGCCGCCATGCAGCGGCCGGACGCCTACACGGCGGTCGACAAACTGACCAAGCCGGTGTGGCTGGCAATCCTGGGCGGTGGTGCCGTCCTGGGCTGGATCATCGGCCCGCCGGTGGGCGCGGCGATCGCCGCCTGCGCCACGGGTGTCTACCTCGTCGATGTGAAGCCCAAACTCCTTGAGGTCCAAGGGAAATCCCGGTAATCGGTGCGTTCGATCCTGTGCGGCGTGCTGGCCGCCGCGGCGTTGACGCTGGCTCCGCCGTCCGCCGCTGATCCCACCGAACCCGTTCCACAACCCGTTCCGTCGCCGCCCTACGTCGACCACACCCGGTGGACGCAGTGGGACGGTGCGACGAGCCTGCGGGTGTACCCGACGTCGGCCGGCCGACGCGCCTCCGGCCTGGGCGCCACACAGTCAGGGGACGAGGCCTGGGCCGAGGTCCTGACCCTGGCACCTGACGCCGACACCCCGGGAATGCGCGCCCAGTTCATGTGCCACTGGTATTTCGCCGAGGCGGGCGCGCCCGGCAAGACCAGCTGGAATCTCGAGCCGTGGCGCCCGGTGGTCGACGACAACCAGATGGTGAGAGCACGTTGCAATCCCGGTGGCACAGAGGAGCCGTTCTGATGAGTTGGACCCGCCAGCAGGTCGCCGCACTGGTCGACCACACGCTGCTCAAGCCCGAGGCGACCGCCGCCGACGTGGCGAGCCTGTGCTGGGAGGCCGCCGATCTGGGGGTGTGCGCGGTCTGTGTGTCGCCGTCGATGCTCGGTGCGGTCGAAGTGCCCGAGCGCGTCAAGATCGCGACCGTCGTGGGATTCCCGTCGGGCAAGCATGACTCGCAGATCAAGGCCCGCGAGGCGGCGTTGTCGGTCGTCGGATCCGACGGCCGGCGCGGTGCCGACGAGGTCGACATGGTGATCGACGTGGGTGCCGCCATCGCGGGCGACATCTCGGCGGTGTTCGCCGACATCGCCGCGGTCCGCGGGGCCGCCCCGACGGCGGTGCTGAAGGTGATCGTCGAGTCCGCGGCGCTGCTGACCATGGCGGGTGCGCCGACGCTGGCCGACGTCTGCCGCGCGGCTGCCGACGCCGGCGCCGATTTCGTGAAGACCTCCACCGGATTCCACCCGGCGGGCGGTGCGTCGGTGCAGGCCGTGGAGATCATGGCGCAGACGGTCCCGGCGCTGGGTATCAAGGCCAGCGGCGGCATCCGGCAAGCCGCCGACGCCGTGGCCCTGCTGGACGCCGGCGCCACCCGGCTCGGCCTGTCCGGTACCCGCGCCGTCCTCGACGGCCTCAACTAGGGATTTGTGCACGATTTTCCGCGGTCACCGCGGAAAATCGTGCACAAATCCCTGGGGTCAGCGGGGGGATCAGAGGCCGGAGAAGCAGCTGTCCTGCTGGCCCAGCGGGATCGTCGCGTTCTTGGTGCCGAACTTCGCGGTCACACCGGTACCGGTCACCTGCAGGGCTTCCGGCTTGATGCCCATCGGGTAATCCTTCGTCAGCTGCGAGGCGAACAAGTCCAGCGCCGGCTGAATCGACTCGCGGGGCAGCAGGAAGCCCAAGCCGGTGAGCTGCTCCACCTTGAGCGAGATGGTGCCGTCCGACAGCGTCGGCTTGGCCACGATCTGGGTCATCGGCGCATCCAGCACGATGGTGCCCGACGACGGGTCGGTGGTGACGTCGGAGACCAGGCCACCGAGCACCGGGACGGTGTCGGCGATGGTCTGCTTGATGCCGTCGGCCGACCAGGTGACGGTCGCGTCGAGCGCACCGATGGTGCCGGCCGACTTCGCGGTCTTCTCGAGCTTGACGTCGTCGATCTGGATCTGGGCCTTCATGCCCTTGGCGAACCGCAGCTGATTGCCGGCCGTGGTCACCGTGATGTGGTCGTAGTGCTGGTTGGCGACCTGCCACAGGAACGGGGTCGCGCCGAACTGGACGTCGACCTTGTCCTGGACGACGCACTGGACGGACTGCGAGACGACGCTGTTGCCGCGGCTGCGCGCGTAGAACTCGCCGCCGACCACACCGGCCGCCGACAGCGCGAGCGCGATGACGATGATCAGGATCAGCGACATCGGGTCGCGCAGCAGGTCCATGACACCGCGGCGCTTCTTGGGCGGGTCGGTGGCGGGCACCTGCTGGGGCGCCGGGTAGGAGGTCGGCGGGACGTCGCCGCCGTAGGCGGGCGGTGCCGGAGTATCGGCGCCGTAGGCGGGCGGGACGTCGGCTGCCGGTGCCGGTTGTGCGTCGTTCGTCAGCACCTCGGTGGGCTGGGCACCCGGGGCCTCCGGGGCCTGCTGCGCAGGCTCGGCGGATGGTGCAGCGTCCTCATTGGTGGGGCGGGCCCAGGGGTCAGTCACCCTTGCGATTGTGCCTTACGCGGAATCGTGGTGCGGTTGCGCAGCACGGCGATGGTCTCGCGGGCGCGCTCGACCGCGGCCAGGTCGACGTCGGTGACCAGCAGTTCCGGCTCGAGCCCCGCCTGCACCACGATGTCCGCTGTGGGGGAGGCCACCAGACTGCCGCCGCTGCCGGTCGGGCCCTTCTTCGCGAGTTCATCACCGGGGTACGGCTGGTCGACGGCGGCGACGAAACAGCCGGTGTCGAGCGCCCGGGCGCGGGCCAGCAGCGTCCACTGCTCGAGCTTGCCCGGGCCCGACCCCCACGAAGCGTGGACGGTCAGCAGCTTCGCTCCGCGTTCGGCGAGTTCCAGGTGCAGCTCCGGGAAGCGGACGTCGTAGCACGTCGTGAGGCCGACGGGCACGGCGCCGTCGGCGGTCGGCACGTCGATCACGATGGGCTCGAAACCTCTTGCGACCGTGCGTGATTCGTCGAAGCCGAAGGCGTCGTAGAGGTGGATTTTGTGGTAGTGCGCGTCAACGCCCGGGCCGGTGGCGAGCAGCGTGTTGGTGACGCGGCCGTCGGCGGTCGGGCAGAACATGCCCGCCACCACGGTGACGCCGGCACGTTCGGCGAGGTCCCGGACCGCGTCGGCCCACGGGCCGTCGAGTGGTTGCGCCACGGGCGCGAGCGGGACACCGAACCGGCACATCGTCGCCTCGGGGAACAGCACCAGTTCGGCTCCGGCGTCGGCGGCGCGCGCCGTGTGATCGGCGACCAGTGCCAGGTTGGCCTCGGGGTCGGTGCCCGTGCCGAGCTGGGCCAGTGCGATGCGCATGCGCCCCAGCGTAATCAGCGGGTGCAGGCCAGCGACGGATCTTTGGTCACCGCCATGTGCCGCACGGCGTCGTCGACGCGCTCGCGCGACAGTTCACCGGCGTCGACGGCCTGCTGCAGCCGGTCGAGGACGGCCGGCACCTCTTTGGTGGTGATCCACAGCGCGGTGTCGGCGCCGGCCTGCAGGGCCTTGAGCACCGCCTCCGGCACGCTGTAGCGCTGCGTGATGGCGCCCATGCTGGACAGGTCGTCGGTGAAGACGGCGCCCTGGAACGGGCGTCCGCCGTAATCGCCGGTCCGCAGCAGGTCGTACGCGGCCTTGGACAGGCTGGCCGGGTCGGTGTCGGTGAGGCCCGGCACCTGCATGTGGCCGACCATCACGGCGACGGGCAGCTGCGTCGTCAAGGTCTGGTAGGGGACGAGGTCCAGCGTCTGGAGCTGCTCCAGCGGCGGCGTGACGACGCCGCCCTGATGTGAATCGCCGGAGGCATGGCCGTGGCCGGGGAAGTGCTTGAGTACCGGCAGTACGTCGGCGTCACGCAGGCCGTCGGCGTATGCGCCGGCGTAGGCGGTGACGCCGTCGGCGGTGTTGCCCCACGACCGGTCGCCGATGACGGTGCCGTCGGCCGCGTTCGTGATGTCGACGACGGGTGCGAAGTCGATGGTGATGCCGAGTTCCTTCATCGCCTGGCCGCGCAGTCGGGCGATCTCCCGAACCTGCTCCGGGGTCTTGCCGGCGGCAACCAGCTCACGCGCTGACGGCTGGCTGCCGATGAGCCCTTTCAGCCGCTGCACCCGGCCGCCCTCCTCGTCGACGCTGACCGCCAGCGGCAGCGGCCGCGGTTCCTGCGCTAGCGCGGCGAGGGGCGCGCCGAGCATCGAGTAGTCGGTCCAGCTGGTGATGAAGATGCCCCCGACCTCCTGCTCCCGGACGACGGCCTGGGCGTCGGCCAGGTTCTTGACCCCGACCATCAGCAGCTGGGCCAGCTTCTGGCGCGGCGTCAGCGCGGTCACGACGGTGTCCAGCCGGCACGGGGGTGGCGCCGCGGCGGCCGGGGACGACGTCGCAGGAGATTCGGTCGGTGTGGGGGCGGGCCGCGGCTTGCTCATGACGGCCGCGATGATCAGCGCGACGACGATCACCGCCGCGGCCGAGGCCAGGACGACCGGCGACTGCAGTCGGCTGCGGGGTGACGACATACGGCGAACCCTATGCGCTCGTCGTCACGATGTGGGCGCGACGGCCGACCACGGCACCGTCAGCACGCCGTCGCGCAGCCGGCGCCGCGGCGGCTCGAGCGGCAGGCCCTCGGCCACCAGCAGGTCGAGCATCGCGCGCCACCGGACGCGCGGCCCGAACACCCCGTGCCCGGCCGAGGTGGCCCAGGCGCGGTCGGCGGCCTGCAGCAGCCGGTGGATCGGCTGGCCCGGAACATTGTGGTGGATAAGCACTTTCGGTAGGCGCTCGGCCAGATCGGAGGGCCGTTCGATGGCGAACGGGTCGCACGACAGCGTCAGGCTCACCGGCCCGTCGGCGTCGAGCAGGACCCAGCAGCAGCGTCGTCCCAATTCGTCGCAGGTGCCGTCGACCAGCAGCCCGCCCGGTGCCAGCCGCCCCGTCATCTCCGCCCATGCGGCGGGTACGTCGGCGACGTCGTACTGCCGCAGCACGTTGAACGCGCGCACCAAAACCGGTGTGTGCCCGGCCAATTCGAAGCCGCCGAGGCCGAATTCGACGATGTCGCCGGCCAGTTCACGGGCCAGCCGTACCCGCTCCGGGTGGATCTCCAGACCGACGACCCGCACATCGGCCCGGACCGTGCGCAGCCGTGAGGCCAGTTCCACGGTGGTCACCGGAAGCGCGCCGTACCCGAGGTCGACGACCACGGGGTCCGGCGCGGCGCGCAGCAGCGCCCGCACCCGTGGCGAGTGGACCAGCCAGCGGTCGCTGCGGCGCAGCCGGTTGTAACCCGTGGTGCCGCGCGTCGGCTGGCCGACAGGTGTACTCCGTGGCTGGCCCACGGGCGAATTCATGGCCCGAGTTTATGGGCGGCTCACCAGCGGGCGGCGATCCAGTCGTCGGTGAATTTCTGCTCCAGCTCGATCAGATACCGCAGCTGCTGGCCCAGCATGGACTCGAGCTTGCCGCCGACGAGCGGGATGCGGACCTCGACGTTCGCCGAGAAGTCCAGTCGCGCACCGTCACCGGCGGCCGTCAGGACACCCGTGCCGGTGATGGTCGCCGGCGCGCCGGGGACGCGGCTGCGCACCGTCCCGATGGCCCGGCCGTCGGTCAGCGGGCCCCAGTGCTCTTCGCGCACCAGGCTGAGGTCACCGAAGTGGAACTGCGTGACGATGCTGGGCAGGCCGGCCGCGCGCATGGTCTGCGTCGTGGTGATGTCCGTGCCGCCCCGGCCGTCCTCGGCGAATGAGTCGAGCGCCGAGACGTCGGCGCTGCCCTCCGCCAGCCGGTCCAGCCAGTAGTCCTTGTTGCAGAAGGCGGTGTGCACCTGCGCCACGGTGCCGAGGTATTCGGCAACCATGTCGAAAGAGCGGGCCATAATCGGCCACGCTACCGTTAGCGGCCGTGGTCAGTTCGGATATCGGGGGCGCGGCGGTCGACTACGACGTGCCGCTGGCACCCCTGACCTCGTTCCGCGTCGGACCGGTGGCAGCCCGCCTGATCACCTGCGATACCACCGCCAAGGTGGTCGGCGCGCTCACCGCGCTGCGGGATCACCCGGGCCCGGTGCTGGTGCTGGCGGGCGGGTCGAATGTGCTGGTGGCCGACGATCTGCGTGATTTGACGGTGGTGCTGCTGGCGAACACCGAGATCACCGTCGACGGCAACGTGGTGCGCGCCGAGGCCGGCGCGCTGTGGGACGACGTCGTCGTGGCCTCGCTGGCACACGGGCTCGGCGGGCTGGAATGCCTGTCCGGCATCCCGGGCTCGGCCGGGGCGACACCGGTGCAGAACGTCGGCGCCTACGGGGCCGAGGTCGCCGACGTCATCACCCGGGTCCGGCTGTTCGACCGCGAGACCGGGACCGACAGCTGGGTGAGCCCCGAGACGCTGGATTTCGGCTACCGGCACAGCGTGCTGAAGAACTCCGACCACGCCGTCGTGCTGGAGGTGGAGTTCACCCTGAACCCGGACGGGCTCAGCGCCCCGCTGCGGTACGGCGAACTGGCGACCCGCCTGGGCGCCGAGCCGGGTACCCGGGTCGATGCGGTCAAGGTCCGCGAGGCGGTGCTGGCGTTGCGGCGCGGCAAGGGGATGGTGTCCGACGCCGCCGACCACGACACCTGGAGCGCCGGCTCGTTCTTCACCAACCCGGTCGTCGCGCAGGACGTTTTCGAACGCATCCAGGCCGCCACCGACGGTCCCGTGCCGAATTACCCGGCGCCGAACGGGGTCAAGCTGGCGGCCGGCTGGCTCGTGGAACAGGCCGGTTTCGGCAAGGGATACCCGGGTGACGGCGCCCCGGCCCGGCTCTCGACCAAGCACGCGCTGGCCCTGACCAACCGGGGCTTTGCTGGCAGCGCCGATGTATTAGCGCTGGCCAGGACGGTTCGGGACGGCGTCAAGGCCGCTTTCGGGATAGATCTCACACCGGAACCGTGCTTAATCGGCTGTTCGCTGTAGGTAAATTCGAACCTGTGAGTGTGAACCGGCGACAGATGCTGACCGCGATTGCCGTCGGCACTTCCGGCGTGCTCGCCGCGTGCTCCGACAAATCGAACGGATCTGGCTCTTCGGCCCCTGCCAAAGAGACCGCGGCGCCCGTCATCACCTACCGGCCCGCCAACGGCGCCACCGATGTGGTGCCGACCAGCAGCGTCGGCGTCGATGTCACCGACGGCTGGTTCCAGAAGCTGACGCTGACCAACGGCGACGGCAAGGTCGTCGCCGCGGTGTTCAACAAGGACCGCACGTCGTTCAACGCCGCCGAGCCGCTCGGCTTCGGCGCGACGTACACGTTCACCGGTTCCGTCGTCGGCCGGGACGGCAAGTCCGTGCCGGTGTCCGCGACGTTCACGACCGTCAACCCGACCAAGCAGGTCAACGGCCAGTTCCAGCTCGCCGACGGGCAGACCGTCGGCGTGGCGGCGCCGATCATCCTGCAGTTCGACTCCTCGATCAGCGACAAGGCCTCGGTCGAGCGCAACGTCAAGGTCGTCACCGACCCGCCGGTCGAGGGCAGTTGGGCCTGGCTGCCCGACGAGCGTGAGGGCGCGCGCATGCACTGGCGGCCGCGCGAGTACTACCCGCCCGGCACCAAGGTCAGCGTCTCGGCGAAGTTGTACGGCGTCCCGTTCGGCGACGACGCCTACGGCGCGCAGGACAGCACGCTGGAGATCAACATCGGCCGGCGCCAGGTGGTCAAGGCCGACGCCACCAGCCACCGCATCCAGGTGATCACCGACGGCGGCGTGCTGTTCGACTTCCCGTGTAGCTACGGCGAGGCCGACAAGCCGCGCAACGTGACGCGCAGCGGCATCCACGTCGTCACCGAGAAGTACGCGGACTTCTGGATGTCCAACCCGGCCGCCGGCTACTCGAACGTCCACGAACGCTGGGCCGTGCGGATCTCCAACAACGGTGAGTTCATCCACGCCAACCCGGCCAGTTCGGGCGCACAGGGCAACACCAACGTCACCAACGGCTGTATCAACCTGTCGACCGACAACGCGCAGCAGTACTTCCAGACCGCCATCTACGGCGACCCGGTCGAGGTGACGGGCACGTCGATCCAGCTGTCCTACGCCGACGGCGACATCTGGGACTGGGCCGTCGACTGGGCCACCTGGGTGTCGATGTCCGCGTTGCCGCCGGCCAACGCCGCACCGCCGGAGACGTCCATCCCGCAGAGTGCGCCGGCCACCCCGACCGACGCACCGACGTATTCGGGTACGCCGACGACCACGACGACACCGCCGCCGACGGGCCCGGCCACCACTTCGTCGACCGCCCCGTCGACGTCGTCGTCCACCTCGACGACGACCTCGACAGCGACGTCGACTTCGACTTCGAGTCTGCCGGCCCCGACGACGACTACTGCGGCCGGCGGCTGAAGCGGCTGTAGGGCGCCTGGTCGCGCGGCCGCATGACGATCTGGTCCAGATCGACGTGCGGCGGCCGTGACGCCACGAAACCGATGACCTCCGCGACGTCCTCGGCGACCAGTGGCGTGATGCCCTGATACACCGCGCCCGCGCGCTCGGCGTCACCGTCGAACCGCACCAGCGAGAACTCCGTCTCGACGGCGCCGGGCGCAATCTCGGTGAGCCGCACCGGTTTTCCCAACAATTCGCCGCGCAGCGTGCGGTGCAGGGCGCCCTGGCCGTGCTTGGCGGCGATGTACCCGGCGCCGTTGTCGTACGTCTCCAATGCCGCGATGGACGTGACGGTGACGACGAGTCCGTCACCCGAATCGATCAGCGCGGGCAGCAACGCGCGCGTCACCCGAAGGGTGCCCAGCACGTTGGTCCGCCACATCCAGTCCCAGTGCTCCAGATCGGCCTCCGCGACCGGCGCCAGACCCTTGGCGCCGCCGGCGTTGTTGACCAGGACGTGTACCGGTCCCAGGCCTTTGACCTGGGCCGCAAGCGCGTCCACCGAATCCTGGTCGGTGACGTCCGTCACAACCGCGGTGCCGCCGATCTCGGCTGCGAGGGCGGTGATCCGGTCCGCGCGTCGGGCCGCACAGACGACATGAAAGCCAAGGGTGGCAAGGGTTTTCGCGGTGGCGGCGCCGATTCCGGAACTGGCGCCGGTGACCACCGCGATGCGTACGGAGCGTTCGTCAGCTGGCATATGACCGACCTTAGTGGGCGTGCTAAGTTCCTTCCGTGATCATCAGTCAGGCATCCGGCGTCGCTGTGCGGCGTTCGTGTTGTTGTTGTCGCGCTTCGCGCTGCGCCTGACTCACGACACGGATATCTTCGTCCTAGCTGTCGGCAGGTGTGGCCCCAGGACCCACCAGCCCGACTTCTTCCCTAGGACACCCAAATGCCTGCTTCCGTCTCCACCGTTTCTGCCCCCTCCGGCGTCCGCTCTGCCGCACACGCCAAGCGCACCCTCCTGGCCCGGCACCACATCGTCGCCCCGTCGCTCCGCGTCGCCGACGCCGCCGCCGGCTCGGTTTTCAGCGCGGCCCGGCTGCGCGGCCCCATCGCCCGGGACGTGATCGCGCAGGCCACCGGCCTGAGCATCGCCACGGTGAACCGCCAGGTCACGGCCCTGCTGGACGCCGGGATGCTGCGTGAGCGGGCCGACCTGGCCGTCGCCGGCGCCATCGGCCGCCCGCGCATTCCGGTCGAGGTCAACCACGAACCGTTCCTCACCCTGGGCCTGCACGTCGGCGCCCGCACCACCGCGATCGTCGCGACCGACCTGTTCGGCCGCACCCTCGACGTGGTCGAGACGCCCACGCCGCGCGGCGACCAGAACGCCGCGCTGGCATCGCTCGCCGGCAGCGCGCAGCGCTATCTGAGCCGCTGGCACCGGCGCCGCCCGCTGTGGGTCGGCGTCGCAGCCGGTGGTGTGGTGGACAGTGCCACCGGTCACGTCGACCACCCGCGCCTCGGCTGGGTCGACGCGCCCGTCGGCCCGGTGCTGGCCCAGACCCTGGGTCTGCCGGTGTCGCTGGCGTCGCACGTCGATGCGATGGCCGGCGCCGAACTGCTGCTGGGCGCGCGCCGCGGCAAGATCGACGCCGATGCCTCGTCTGAATCCATGACCAGCCTGTACGTGTACGCCCGCGAGACCGTCGGCTACGCGCTGTCGATCGGCGGCAAGGTGCACTCGCCGGCCAGCGGCCCCGGCACCATCTCGGGCCTGCCGGCGCAGTCGGAACTGCTCGGCGGCAGCGGGCGGCTCGAGTCCACCGTCAGCGACGAGGCCGTGCTGGCCGCCGCCCGCAAGCAGCGGATCGTGCCGGCGGACGGGCCGTCGTCGACCATCGCCGCGGTGCTGCGCGCCGCGCGGTCCGGCAACGCCGCGGCCGTCGAACTGCTGGCCGAACGGGCCCGCGTGCTCGGTGGTGCGGTGGCGCTGCTGCGCGACCTGCTGAACCCCGATGATCTGGTCGTCGGTGGCCAGGCCTTCTCCGAGTACCCCGAGGGTCTGCCGCTCGTCGAGCAGGCGTTCGCGGAGCGAACGGTGTTGGGCGTCAGGGACATTCGCGTCACCACGTTCGGCAACCGGGTGCAGGAAGCCGGCGCCGGTGTGGTGTCCCTCGGCGGGCTGTACGCCGACCCGATCGGTGCGATGCGCCGCGCCCTGCGCGCCGCCTGATCCGATTTGCCGCACTCCTCATCGCGGCTCGTTCCTCGCCGCTTGATCGTCGCGCGGCCTAAACAGCGCCGAAGGCGCTGACGATGTGCAGCGCCAGTTCGAGGTAGACGCGGCGGTGGTCGACGGAGTGCCCGAGCAGCCCTTCGGCCTGCCGGACGCGGTAGCGGACGGTGTTCGGGTGCAGGTTCAGGATTTCGCCGACGGCCCGGGCGTCACCCGCGTGCTCCAGATACAGCCGGAGCGTGTCTCGCAGGCGTGCCGCCCCGTCGTCGGCCGCCGCGAGCGCGCCCAGTTCCCGTCGCACCAATGTGGCCATGCCGTCTTCGCCCGCGATACCCGCTGCCAGACAAGCCAATTCGACGTCGTCATAACGAACTGCGCCGGCGCCGTGGCGGTGCGCCACCGCCTGGGCGGCGAGCGCTTCGGCATGGCTGCGCCGGAATCCGTCGACACCGGGATGGCACGTGCCGAGCGCGACGTGGACGAACTCGGGCAGTGCGGCAATATCGTTGTCGGACAGCGGTTTCGACGGTCCTTTCGTGGCCGACCAGCACCACACGGTACGGGCTCCGCTGGTTATCGTCAGCGGCCGGTCGGCACCGAGGGCCGCGCTGACGGTGACCGGGGTGGCGTCGAGTAGCCGTTGCACGTCGGCGTCGGCCACCGGCTCGTCGACCCACACCGCAAATGCGGTGTGCCGCTGGCGAAGTGGATACGACAGCGCGGTGGTGGCGTCGTCGATGTCGACGGCCTGGCCCGCGAGGATGGTCCGGACGGTTTCGGCGCGCCTCGCCCGCGCGCCCCGCTGCCACTGGTCGCGTTCGTCGGAAAAGGTGACGATGAGCGCCTCGACCATGGTGTCCAGCCAGCCCGCCAGCCGCGGCCAGAGCTGCATCAGCACCGCGGCGCGCAGCTCCGGGTCACCGATGGCGGCGACCCGCGTCTCGGTGATGAACTGCCACGCGGACCGCTGCCCGATGCGGTAGACCGCCAGCAGCACCGGCAGTTCGTAACCGCGGCGGGCGAGGGTCCGCGCCAGGTCGTAAATCTCGGGTGCCGGTCGCACGTCGACGATGTCGCGCGTCACGACGGCGAGGAAACCCTTCCAGTTCGAGCGGGTGCTCGCATCGAGATCGCGGCGCAGCGTCGGGTCCGTGAACATCGGCAACGCCTCGGTGATCTCGTCATCGACGACGGTGACCAGGTGGTCGAGCGTCTCCCGGTGCTCCGACGCCTCGGCGAACTGCGCCAGCCAGTCCGTCACGGCCGGATCGGTCCGCATCCATTCGCTCCTCATTTGTCCGCGCGAACAACGTCGCGCGATTCGTTGTCCCGCCAGACCAAGAATATGGCGGGCATCACATCGCACCCTGGGAATGGCATAGGTCGCAGTGACAAATCTTTGACGATCCCTGACAGGAGCAACCCGATGATCGAACACGACTCGCACTACATCGACGGCCGGTGGCAGCCGTCGATCGGCACCGAGCGATTCGAGGTCGTCAACGCTGCGACCGAGGACGTCATCGCGACCATCCCGCTGGGCGACGCCGACGATGCCGAGGCGGCAGTGGCCGCCGCGCGCGCCGCGTTTCCCGGGTGGGCGGCGACGCCGGTCGCCGAGCGCGCCGGCTACCTCAAGCTGGCCGCCGAGGAACTGCAGCGCCGCCAGACCGAGATCGCCACGCTGATCAGCCAAGAAGTCGGCATGCCGTTCGCGTACAGCAACGTGGTCCAGGCGGGGCTGCCGGTGCAGTCGTTCGTGTCGATCGCCGATGTGGCACTGAGCTTTCCGTTCGAGGAGCAGGTCTACAACTCGCTGGTGGTCCGTGAGCCGATCGGCGTCGTCGTCGCGATCACGCCGTGGAACTACCCGCTGCACCAGATCGCCGCCAAGGTGGCGCCGGCGCTCGCCGCGGGCTGCACCGTCGTGCTCAAACCCAGCGAGGTCGCACCGCTCAACGCCTACGTACTGGCCGAGGTGTTCGATGCGATCGGCCTGCCGCCGGGCGTCTTCAACCTGGTCACCGGCACCGGCCCGGGCGTCGGCGAGACGCTCGTCGCGCACGAGCAGGTGGACATGGTGTCGCTGACGGGGTCGACGGCCGCGGGCCGCCGCATCGGCGCGGTGGCCGCACAGACCGTCAAGCGCGTCGGCCTGGAACTCGGCGGCAAGTCCGCGCTGGTGGTGCTCGACGACGCCGACCTCCTCGAGGCCGTGCGGGAAGGGTTGACCCGGTGCTTCCTCAACTCCGGTCAGACGTGCATCGCGCTGACCCGCATGATCGTCCCGCGCGCGAAAGTCGCTGAGGTGGAAGCGATTGCGCGCGCCGGCACCGAGGCGCTGCGCGTCGGCGATCCCTTCGACCCGGCCACCGAACTGGGCCCGCTGGTGTCCGCGGTACAGCGCGACCGCGTCATCGGCTACATCGAGCAGGGCATCGCCGAAGGTGCGCGGCTGGTGGCCGGCGGCCCGACCCCGCCCGACGGCCTCGACCGCGGTTTCTACGTCCGGCCGACGGTGTTCTCGGACTGCACACCCGACATGGCCATCGTGCGCAGCGAGGAGATCTTCGGGCCCGTGCTCGTCATCCAGGCCTACGACGACGAGGAGGAAGCCGTCCGCCTCGCCAACGACAGCATCTACGGGCTCAACGCCGGCGTGTACTCGGCGGACCGGGAGCGCGCGATCGCCGTGGCCCGCCGGCTGCGGTCCGGCCAGGTGCAGATCAACGACGGTGCCTTCAACATCCACGCCCCGTTCGGCGGCTACGGCCAGTCCGGCAACGGGCGGCGGCAGAGAAGTAACCGCGAGGACTGGCGCGGGGAGCTAGCCCTCCAGCTTGTAACCCAACCCGCGGACGGTGACGAGGTGCACCGGGTTGGCCGGGTCGGCCTCGATCTTGGACCGCAGCCGCTTCACGTGGACGTCGAGGGTCTTGGTGTCGCCGACGTAGTCGGCGCCCCAGACCCGGTCGATCAACTGGCCGCGCGTCAGCACCCGCCCGCTGTTGCGCATCAGGTACTCGAGCAGGTCGAACTCCTTGAGCGGCAGCGTGATGGCGTCGCCGTTGACGGACACGATGTGCCGCTCGACGTCCATGCGGACCGGCCCGGCCTCCAGCACGCCGTCGGCGCCGACGGTGTCGTCGGACTCACCACCGCGGCGCAGCACGGCGCGGATGCGGGCGATGAGCTCGCGGGCCGAGTACGGCTTGGTGACGTAGTCGTCGGCGCCGAGTTCCAGGCCGACGACCTTGTCGATCTCACTGTCCCGCGCGGTCACCATGATGACCGGCACGCCGGACCGCGAGCGCAGCTGCTTACAGACGTCGGTGCCGCTCATACCGGGCAGCATCAGGTCCAGGAGCACGATGTCGGCCCCGGCCCGGTCGAACTCGGCCAACGCCGACGGACCATCGGTCACGACGGTGGCCTCGAAACCTTCCTTGCGCAACAGGAACGCCAAGGGATCGGCCAGGGACTCCTCGTCCTCCACGATCAGCACACTGGTCATTGGTTCGGTCGCCCTCCTTGTGATGGCAATGAGTGGTCGTCTCCCTCGTCGACATCCACGTCGTCCGAGTCGAGATAGGCCGGAATCGACAACGTGAACGTCGACCCGGTTCCCGGCTGACTCCACAGCCGGATGGTTCCGTTGTGGTTGGCCGCAACGTGTTTGACGATGGCCAACCCCAGCCCGGTGCCGCCGGTGGCCCGGGACCGCGCCTTGTCGACGCGGAAGAATCGTTCGAAAACCCGTTCCTGGTCAGCCTTTTCGATACCGATGCCACGGTCGGTCACCGCGATCTCGACATTGTCGCCGTAGCGGCGCCGGCTGATCGATACCTGGGAACCCTTGGGCGAGTACGAGATTGCGTTGGACACCAGATTCGCGAGCGCCGTCGCCAGCAGCGTCTCACTACCCAGCACCTGGTAACCGCGGGGCGCGTCGGTGGTGATCGCGATATCGGCGTTGTCGGCGGCCACCTTGTGCCGGGAAACCACCTCGGCGACAACGGAATCCACGTCGACCGCGTCGAGGTGCGGCAGCGGCTCGGCGCCCTGCAAGCGGGACAGCTCGATCAGTTCACCGACCATGTTGGCCAGCCGGTTGGACTCGGTGACGATCTTCTCGGCGAACCGGTTGACCATGTCCTGGTCCTCCGACGACGCCAGCAGCGCCTCGGCCAGCAGGCCCATGGCACCGACCGGCGTCTTGAGCTCATGACTGACATTGGCGACGAAGTCGCGGCGACTGGCCTCCATGCGGGCCTGTTCGGACTGATCGTTGACGTAGACCACCGCGAAGCGGCCGTCCTCTTCCGTCAGCTGCCGCGCCAGACCCCGCACTGCCAGCCGGGACCGGCCGGGGTTGGCCCGTTTGGCCGGCGACAGGTCGAACTCGACGTCCTCGCCGGTGGCGAGGGTCCGCTGCGCGGCCTCCCACGCCCGGTCGTCCAGCAGCCGGTCCCGCACCAGACCGAGGTCCTTGGCCAGGCCGTTGGTGTAGACGACGTCGCGGTAGGTGTCGACGACCGCCATGCCCAGTGGGGACATGGACACGATGTGCGCGAACATCTCGGACACCGTGAGGCCGGACTGCTCGGCGGCGCGGCGCTCGCGGCGCTCGTTCAGCCGCGGCACCCACCGCATGCCGATCGCGATGCCCAGGGCCAACGCGAGCAGCGCCGTGGCGGCCACCAGAGGCAGCGCGTACGACAAGCTCACGGGCAAATCGTACGCATCAGATGAACGCCATCCCAGCAGCGAGCGGCCGGATCGGTACAAGTCACACGTACAAATCCAGGTGTTTCACTGGTGTTAACCGCTGTTCACCAGCTGTTCGCGGCGTCAGTGCTGTTTGGCGCCCTGCGCGGCGACCGCGGCGGCTCCCGCGGCGGCTGCCTCGGGGTCCAGGTATTCGCCACCGGGCACCGTCGGCTTCAGATTTTCGTCCAGTTCGTACCGCAGCGGGATGCCCGTCGGGATGTTCAGGCCGGTGATCTCGTCGTCGGACATGCCGTCCAGGTACTTCACCAGCGCGCGCAGCGAGTTGCCGTGTGCCGCGATCAGCACGGTCTTGCCGGCCTTGAGGTCGGCCGCGATGGTCTGCTCGAAGTAGGGCACGAACCGCTTGACGACGTCGGCGAGGCATTCGGTCAGCGGCGCGTCGATGCCGGCGTACCGCGGGTCGCCGTCCTGGCTGTAGGTGCTGCCCTTCTCGATCGGGGGCGGCGGGGTGTCGTAGCTGCGGCGCCACGACATGAACTGGTCCTGGCCGTACTTGGCCAGCGTCTCGGCCTTGTCGAGGCCCTGCAGCGCGCCGTAGTGCCGCTCGTTGAGGCGCCAGTCGCGGTGCACGGGAATCCAGTGCCGGTCGGCGGCGTCCAAAGCCAGGTTGGCGGTGGTGATCGCGCGGCGCAGCAGCGACGTGTACAGCACGTCCGGCAGCACACCCTGCTCGACCAGCAGCTTTCCGCCTCGGACGGCCTCGGCCCGGCCCTTGTCGGTGAGGTCGACGTCGACCCAACCGGTGAACAGGTTCTTCTCGTTCCACTGGCTCTCGCCGTGACGCAGCAGGATCAAGGTCGGCATGGCCTGCATCTTCTCACGTGCGGTTTTTTGGGGGGCGCTCTGGCTAGCCCACCGCCGAGAGTGGGCGATGTGACCGACAAATCGGCGGTACTGCGGCCATTTCGCCCACCTTCGGTGGCACGGACAGCTCAGATCGCGCAACCCGCCGCCCGGAGCCGAGTTCTGACACGGGCGACTACGGCGTCCGGCCGCCGCAACATCACGGCACTGACCCTGATCACCGTCCAGCCCAGTGACTCCAGAATCGCGATGCGCTCGATATCCCAGGCCCGCTGGCGCGCATCGGCCCAGTGCTGAACACCGTCGTACTCGACAATCACCTTCCACTGCCGCCAGCCCATGTCCACGCGGATGTGCGCGGCGCCGTACTCATCGAAGAACTCGATCTGCGTTTCGGGCGCCGGTAAGCCACCCGCGATCAGCGCTAACCGCAGCCGGGTTTCCTGAGGCGACTCAGCTCCGCCGTCAGTCAGATTCAGCGCCTTCGTCAGCTGACGGATGCCGCGCATACCCGTTCGGTTGAGCGCGAGCCTCTCTACCTCGATGATGTCCAGCTTGGTCGCGTTCAGCAGCGCATCCAGAATCGGCACAGAGCGGGCCTCGGGCAACAGCCTGCCGATGTCGAACGCCGTCCGAGCCGGCGTGGTGACGCGCATGCCGCGCCTGATGCAGATGTCGTCCGAGGCCAACTGGTACGAGTGAATCGTCAGCCCGGGCGGGCCGTGTTTCTCCTGACGCACAATGACGGCCGGCGCATCGACATCCAGCCATTTGGTGCCGTGGACCGCCGCTGCCGACACCCCTGCCAACACCGCGTCGGGCCCAGCGAACAGCCAGGCCGCGCGAGCCTTGAGCTCCGCGGTCACCGCGACGTCATTGGGCACGTAGACGTTACGGAAGATCGCACGGTTCCGAGTGAGCAGTTGATGCTTGGTGAGCTCACCCGCCCGGACCGCCGCACGGCCTAAAAATGGTTCGGTCATGATTCGAGCGTTGGCGCGACCACCGACAAGCCAGGCCACGAAACCGAGGGTTATCCACAGGCCAGTGCTACCCAAATCGCACCGAAAGTGGGCAAAATGACTGCTAAATCGCCGATCGTGCGGTCATTTCGCCCGCTTTCGGCGCTGAACCCCTACTCCGGCCGCAGGTGCTCGAACGCCTTGAGGTTCTTCAGCGACTCCCCGCGGGACAGCCGCCACTTCCACTCTTTCTCGATCGACGAGCGGAACCCCAGCTCGAGCAGGGTGTTGAAGTCGAAGTCGACGGCCTCGATGACCTGGCCCATCAGCCGGTCGATCTCGTCTGGGGTCACCGCGTGCAGCGCCATCCGGCCCACCAGATAGATGTCGCCGATGTTGTCCAGCGTGTAGGCCATGCCGTACAGCCGCCGATTGCGGCGCAGCAGGTACTTGTAGACGCCCTCGAAGTTCTCGTCGGGCTTGCGGCAGACGAACGCCTCCAGCCGCACGCCGTGCTCACCGACGCTGAGCAGCGTGTTGGTGGTCAGCCGGCGCTCACCGGGCAGCGCCACGACGATGCCGGCCCGGCCGCCCGCTCCCCCGTCGTGGTGGGAGAAGTCGAGCTCGTGCGTGCGCAGGGTGTCTTCGATCAACTGGGTGACGGTGGCCGACGTCGTCATGCCCGCACTCCCCGGCGGATCAGGAACCGGCGGCTGCGGCGTGCCGCGGCGTCACGCCGAGGACGACGGCCGCGGTAGTCGGCGATCGCCCGCGTGTAGCCGGCCAGCAGGGCGTCCACGGTGTGTGCCCACGAGAAGGTGGCGGAGTGCTGCAACGCGCCCTCGGCCAACGACTCCGGCCCCATTTCCAGCGTCCGCCCGATGGCGTTGGCCCAGTCGACCGGATCGTGGCCTTGCACCAGCACGCCGCTCACGCCGTCGCGCACCGCGACAGGTAGCCCGCCGACAGCGGCGGCCACCACTGGCGTCCCGCAGGCCTGCGCCTCGACCGCGACGAGGCCGAACGACTCCGAATAGCTCGGCACCGCAACGAGATCCGCGGCACGGTAGACATTGACCAGCTGGTCACGGGACTGCGGCGGCAGGAATGTCACACGGTCGGTGATACCCAGCTCGTCGGCGAGGGAAACCAGGCCGTCGGGTACGGCCAGGCCACTGCCCGACGGACCGCCGGCGACCACGACGCGCACGTCGGGCAGCTTGGCCGCCGCGCGCAACAGCACGTCGGGCGCCTTCAGCGGCTGGATGCGGCCGACGAAGGCGACCACCTGTTCGTGGGGCGAAAGCCCCAGTGCCGCACGGGCTTCGGCCTTGTCGCCGGGCGTGAAGGTCGTCAGGTCGACACCCGGATAGGCCACGTCGATGCGGGCCGGGTCCGCGTGGTGCAGCGAAACCAGTTGCTGCGCTTCGTCTTCGGTGTTGACGATGAGCCGGTCGGCGGCGTCGACCACCTGCTGCTCACCGACCGCGCGCAGCGCCGGCTCCGGGGTATCGCCTTCCGCCAGCGACAGGTTCTTCACCGCGGCCCACGTGTGCGCGGTGTGCACCAAGGGCACGGCCCAGCGGTCCGAGGCCAGCCAGCCCACCTGCCCCGACAGCCAGTAGTGCGAATGCACGATGTCGTAGTAGCCCGGCTCATGGTTGGCCTCGACGCGCAGCACACCCGCCGTGAAAGCGCACAGCTGCGTCGGCAGGTCGTACTTGTCCAGGCCTTCGAACGGGCCGGCGACGATGTTGCGCACCAGGACGCCGGGGGCCACCCGGACGACCGGGGCGTCGGTCGACGACGTGGCGCGGGTGAAGATTTCCACCTCGACGCCGCGGCGCGCCAACTCGAGGGCGCTTTGCAGGACGTAGACGTTCATGCCGCCGGCATCGCCGGTGCCCGGTTGGGCCAGCGGCGAGGTATGGACCGACAGGACGGCGACACGCACGCCCTCCATCCTTACACCGTCGCTTCGGGCGCCCGCCGTCCGGTGGTCCGAGCTGGGCATTTTGGGGACGCTCGACGCCCGCGAGCGGCCGTGGAATGCACGCCTGACACGGAGTGTCGGCGTGCAGACACGGCCGCTCGCGGGAAGTACCCCAGGCCGGGACGGTGGGCACCTAGAGCATGTTGGTGGCGGTGCGGCGGGCGACGGCCATGACGGTGATCATGGGGTTCACGCCGGAACAGGTCGGCATGGCGCTGGCGTCGGCGATCCACACGCCGGGGGTGTCGTGCAGCTCGCCGGACGGCTTGGCGACCGAGGTCTGCGGGTCGGCACCCATCCGCGCGCTGCTCATCTGGTGGGCGCTGAACACCGGGGTGCCGCCGGGGCCGATCGGCAGCTCGTTGACCTTCGCGATGAACGCCTCCAGGTCCTCGCCGCGCTGCCACGGCGCGAACGGCTGGCCCGCCGCGTAAATCTGCTGCGCGCCCGCGGCCGCGTGCATCCGGATGGACGTCTCGATGCCCTCCCGGAAATGGCGGCGGTCGAGCTCGTCGGTGAACGGGTACCAGTGCACCGCCTCCCCGTCGGCGTCGATGGTGACGCTGCCGTTGCCGCGGTCCTTGACCAGGACGACCCAGTCGGCGCGGTTCTGGTACTGCCGGGCGAGTTCCTTGTGCTGTGCGCCCGACAGCCACGGGACGGTGGCGGTGAACAGCCCGGGCAGGTGCTGCACGCACTCGATGAGGTAGCCGTGCCCGTCGTGGACTTCGGCGAATTCGTTCATCACGCCGGCCATGGCGGGGCCCGACCACGGCTCCTGGCGGTCGTCGTAGATGCCGCTGACCAGGGTTGCCGGGTGCAACCGCAGGCCGGTGCCGACCGCGGGGCCGCCGATGCCCGAACGCAACAGCAGCGCCGGGGTCTCCAGGCTGCCCGCGGCCGCGACGACCTGCGGGGCGTTGATCAGCACGCGGTGCGCGGTGCCGGTGACCGGGTCGGTGTACGTCGCCTCGACACCCGCGGCCACTCCGTCGCGCGTGACGATCCGGTGGGCCCGGGTGTCGGGCAGCAACTGGGCGCCGGCGTCGGAGGCGTCCTGCAGGAACGTCTTCATGGTGCCCTGCTTGGCGCCTGTCTGGTCACCCATGCCGCTGTAGCCGACCAGCGCCGGGTCGAAGCGTTCCGGGTCGATGTTGAGCTGCGCGACGCCGTACGAATAGTCCAGTGCCGCAGCGCCTTCCGACAGGCGTTGGTGCGGTTCGTTCTGGACGGCGACCTTGTCGCAGCAGCCGATACGCTCGAACACCGCGGCCAGGTGCTCGTCGAACGACGGGCCGGTGACATCCGTCAGCCCGTACTCCTCGGCCCACGTCTTGCGGACCGTGGCCGGCGTCAGCAGCGAGTTGGACCAGTTGACGGTGCTGCCGCCACCGACCGTCGACCCGGCGGCGATCGAGACCATGCCGTCGGCGCTCGGGAAGAAGCCGCCGCGCAGGAACAGGTTGTGATAGGCGACGGGCTCGAGCTGCACGAAGTCCGATTCGTTGCGGTAGCCGCCGGCTTCCAGGACGATGACGCGCTTGCCCGCTGCGGCCAACACCGCAGCGGCAACGCCGCCACCCGACCCGGATCCGACGATGACGACGTCCGCGTCGAGCGTCGTATCCGCCGACGGGGTGATGACCGACAGCGTCTTCGGCGTCTGCGGCGGCTGTTGCGCGGGGCCGGGGTACCCCATGCCCGCCCACAACGGGTTTCCGTTCTCGCCGCCGGGCAGGCTGTAGGAGAACAGCACCGACAGCGTGTACAGGGCCGTCATGGCCGCGGTGGTCTCGGGCGAGATGCGCGACAGGTTGCCGACGATGACCTCGCGCACATTCAGCGGCTGGTTGTTGAGGCCGACCAGCTCGGCGGTGTCCAGCAGCTGCTGCAGGCCGGCGAACTTCTCGGCGGGCAGCTTGGCGATCAGGTACTGCTCGAGCACGGCGTCGGTGCCCAGGTCACTGCCTTTGGTGGCGAAGAATCCGGTGGGGTCGTCGTCGCGCCGCACCGCGGCGACGTAGGTGTCGACGATGGACTTCAGGGTCGCGCGCTGTTTGGTGGTGAATGCGTTGGCCATGGGAGTTGCTTTCGAAAGTTGTTGGGGAGAGGGAAGTTTCAGGGCAGCTGCAGGGACTTGGTCTCGAGGAATTCCTCCAGGCCCCACTTGCCGAATTCGCGCAGTGGCCGGGTGCACGGCGATGAGCCCCAGCCCGGCCCGCCGCTTGCACAGGGCCGCCAGCTCGGCGTACACCTTCGCGCCGAGCAGTTCGGTCAGTTCGGGCCCGTAGGACTCCCACACGGGCCGGGCGCCGACGTGCGCGGCCGGGTCGCCCGTGCAGTACCAGACCAGGTCGTGGCCGCCCTCGCCCCAGCCGCGCCGGTCGTATTCGGTGACGACGGTCCGCAGGATCTCGGTGCCGTCCGGCCGCGTCACCCAGTCCTGCGTGCGACGGATCGGCAGCTGCCAGCAGACCTCGGGTTTCATGGTCAGCGGCTCGACGCCGAGCTTGAGGGCCTTGCTGTGCAGTGCGCAGCCGATGCCGCCGGCGAAACCCGGCCGGTTCAGGAAGATGCACGCGCCCTTGTATTTGCGGGTCCGCAGGTTGGGCTTGTCGTCGTATTCGTCCATCTCGAGGTAGCCCTTGCGGCCCAGGCCCTTCTCCCGGAATTGCCAGTCCTCGTCGGTCAGCAGCTTGACCGACTCCTCGAGCTGCGCGACGTCGTCGTCATCGGCCATGAAGGCGCCGTGGCTGCAGCAGCCGTCGTCGGGCCGGCCCTCGACGGTGCCCTGGCACGCGGGCGTCCCGAAGACGCAGGTCCATTTCGACAGCAGCCACGTCATGTCCGCGGCGATCAGATGCTCCGGATTGTCGGGGTCGAAGAACTCCACCCACTCGCGGGCAAAGTCCAGCCCCACCTCGTGGGAACCGGGCTTCGAAGGCTCGCCGGCACTCTTCTGCGATGCGGTCACAGCACGCAACCGTAGACCCGTTACCGTGGTTTCCGTGCGATTGGGCGTCCTCGACGTGGGCAGTAACACCGTTCATCTGTTGGTGGTCGACGCGCGCCGCGGCGGGCACCCGACACCGATGAGTTCGACCAAGGCCTCGCTGCGCCTTGCCGAGGCGATCGACGACACCGGCAAATTGACCCGCAAGGGTGCCGACAGCCTCGTCGCGACCGTCGACGAGTTCGCCAAGATCGCCACCAGCTCGGGGTGCGCGGAGTTTATGGCGTTCGCCACATCTGCGGTCCGGGACGCGACCAACTCCGAGGCGGTCCTGGCGCGGGTGCGGGCCGAGACCGGCGTCCAGCTGCAGGTCCTGTCCGGGGTCGACGAATCGCGGCTCACCTTCCTGGCCGTGCGCCGCTGGTACGGCTGGAGCGCGGGCCGCATCATCAACCTCGACATCGGTGGCGGATCGCTCGAGCTCTCGGGCGGCATCGACGAAGAACCCGACGTCGCACTGTCGATGCCGCTGGGTGCGGGCCGTTTGACGCGCGAATGGCTGCAGGAGGATCCGCCCGGGCGGCGGCGCGTGGCGGTGCTGCGTGACTGGCTCGACAACGAGATTTCCGCCTCGGCGGCCAAGGTGCTGGCGGCCGGTACGCCGGAGCTCGCGGTCGCGACGTCGAAGACGTTCCGGTCGCTGGCGCGGCTCACCGGTGCGGCGCCGTCGGGCGCGGGACCGCGCGTGAAGCGCACGTTGACCGCCGCCGGCCTCAGACAGCTCATATCTTTCATCTCTAGGATGACCACCGCCGATAGAGCCGAACTGGAGGGGGTGAGTGCCGACCGCGCGCCACAGATCGTGGCCGGTGCGTTGGTGGCCGAGGCGACCATGCGAGCGCTGTCGCTGGACTCCGTGGACATCTGCCCGTGGGCATTGCGGGAGGGTGTGATCCTGCGGAAACTCGACAGTGAAGCCGATGGAACCGACTTGGTCGAAACGTTCGCGGGATTGGCTCCCGCCAAAGGCGAGACACGATGACAGATTCAGACGACTTCTCGGCGACGCGACCGATCTCGGTCGCCGAGCTGCTGGCCAAGAACGGCACCATCGGTGCGCCGCCGGTCGGTGGCCGCCGGCGCCGGCGGCGGGGGAACAGCGACGCGGTGACCGTCGCCGAACTGACCGGCGAAATCCCGATCATCCGGCCGGAGACGCCGCACGCAGAGCCGGCTGAGGCCCCTGAGGCCCCGGCTACGGAGGAAGCGGCTCCCGAGCCTGTCGCCGAACCCGAACCCGAGCCCGTCGCCGAGCCGGAAGCGGAGGCCGCCGTCGACGAGCCGGCCGTCGCCGTCGAGGACGAGACGCCGTCGGCAGCCGACGAGATGGAGCCCGACGACACCGGGGCCCACTACGTCGTCGACGAGATGCTGCACACCGACCTTGTCGCCCCCGCACCGGACACCGCGGCGGTCGACGACTACGAGGACCACCTGCGCCGCCGCGACGCCGAGGCCGACCCGGTGGAGTTCGTGGCGCCGTCGCGCAAGCCCGCCTTCCGGTGGTCGTTCAAGCCGGTCCGCGGCGCCGAGGAGATGAGCCCCGACCCGGTCGACGAGGACCTGCCGCCGGCCGACGCGGACATCGACGACGACCTGCTCTCGCTCACGGACGCCGAGCCCGTCGCCAAGCTCGACACCGGCGCCGTCCGCGTCGTGGAGGACGCCGAGGACGCCGAGGACACCGTGGCGCCGGAAGCCGCTCCGGAGGCGCCGCGTGAGCCGTCGCGCAATGGCCGCGCCGAGCGCTACGACGCCCTGTTCGGCGGCTTCGCGGCCGACGAGGACACCCGGCGGGAAGAGCTGGTCGCCGACCCCGACGTGCGCGACGAGGACGTCGACCACGACGAAGCCGACCACGAGGACGACGAAGAGTCCGGTTCCGGCCTGAAGCGCGGCGCGTGGGTCGTCGGGCAGAGCTTGCTGGCCGTGGCGTTCGGCGCCGGCATGTTCTTCGCGTTCGACCAGCTGTGGCGCTGGAACCAGATCGTGGCGCTGATGCTGTCGATGCTGGTGATCCTCGGCCTGGTCGCCGGCATTCGGGTGATCCGGAAGGATCATGATCTGGCCAGTACGCTGATCGCGATTCTGGTCGGCGGTCTTGTCACGTTCGGACCCCTGGCACTGCTCTACTCAGCCTGAACCGGAGGCCTGTGCGTCCCGCCATCAAGGTAGGTCTGTCCACCGCGTCGGTCTATCCCTTGCGGACCGAGGCTGCCTTCGAGTACGCCGCCCGCCTCGGCTACGACGGTGTCGAGCTGATGGTGTGGGCCGAGCCGGTGAGCCAGGACATCGACGCGATCGAGCGGATGTCGCAACGGTGGGGCGTCCCCGTGCTCAGTGTCCACGCGCCATGCCTGCTGATCTCGCAGCGCGTGTGGGGCTCCAATCCGATCCCGAAGCTGGAACGCAGCGTGCGGGCCGCCGAGCAGCTGGGTGCGCAGACGGTCGTCGTGCATCCGCCGTTCCGGTGGCAGCGCCGCTATGCCGAAGGCTTCTCCGATCAGGTCGCCGAGCTCGAGGCATCGAGCGACGTGCTGGTTGCCGTCGAGAACATGTTCCCGTTCCGCACCGACCGGTTCTTCGGCACCGGCCAGCCGTCGATCGAGCGGATGCGTAAGCGTGGCGGGAACCCGGGACCGGGGATCTCGGCGTTCGCGCCGTCCTACGACCCGCTGGACGGCAATCACGCCCACTACACGCTGGACCTGTCGCATTCGGCGACGGCCGGCACCGATGCCGTCGACATGGCGCGGCGCATGGGCAAGGGGCTGGTGCACCTGCATCTGTGTGACGGCAACGGCGCGTCCACCGACGAACATCTCGTGCCCGGGCGCGGCAGCCAGCCGACGGTGCAGATCTGCCAGATGCTGGCCGCCGGGGAGTTCGCCGGACACGTGATCCTGGAGGTCACCACATCGGCGGCACGCAACAACGCCGAGCGTGAGGCGCTGCTCGTCGAGTCGCTCGAATTCGCGCGGCGGCACCTGCTGCGCTGACCCCGCACCGTCCTGGCATGCTGTCTCCCGTGGCGAGAATTGCGATCATCGGTGGCGGAAATATCGGCGAAGCCCTGCTGGCGGGGCTGTTGCAGTCCGGGCGACAGGTCAAGGATCTGGTGGTCGCCGAGGCCAATCCGGCGCGCGCCGCGCAGCTCGCCGAGACGTACTCCGTCCGGGTCACCGATGTCGCGGACGCTGTCGAGAACGCGGCCTACGTGATCGTGGCGGTCAAGCCCGACGCCGTCGAGGGCGTCGTCGAGACGCTGGCCGACGCTGCCGCGGACGCCGACAGCAGCAGCGTCGAGCAGGTCGTGGTGTCGGTGGCCGCGGGCGTCCCCACGGCCTTCTACGAGGCCAAGCTGCCGGCCGGCTCGCCGGTGGTGCGGGTCATGCCGAATACGCCCATGCTGGTCGGTGCGGGCATCACCGCGCTGTCACGGGGCCGGTACGCGACCGACGCGCAACTGGCCGAGGTGTCGGAGATCTTCTCGGCCGTCGGCGCGGTGCTGACGGTGCCCGAGAAGCAGATGGACGCGGTCACCGCGGTGTCCGGTTCGGGCCCTGCGTACTTCTTCCTGATGGTCGAGGCGGTCGTCGACGCGGGTGTCGCGGCAGGCCTCCCACGGCCCGTGGCAACCGAGCTGGCGGCCCAGACGATGGCCGGTGCGGCGGCCATGTTGCTCGATCGCATGACCCAATCCGGGTCTGGTTCCACGGTCGGTCCGCTGGACACCAGCGCCGCGGCATTGCGGGCTTCGGTGACCTCTCCGGGGGGCACTACCGCCGCTGGTCTGCGGGAACTCGAACGTGGTGGGCTGCGGTCTGCTGTCGCAAGTGCCGTCGAAGCCGCAAAAACACGGTCTGAGCAGCTAAGAATTACATCTGAGTAGTTCTAAGATTTCAGATTGATTACCCCACACCCGTCGCAATAACCACATTGGCCACGCTATTCTCCTTCTCGTAAGCACGCGTTGGTGCCAGCGGAGGGGAAGCCGCTGGAGCTGGCCGTGCCTGATTGATTGGGTTGCGATGACGTCTATGAACGGGCCATCGGCGCGTGACGGTGGCGATCAGCCACGAACGCAGTTCCTGACTGTTGCCGAGGTTGCGAGCCTTATGCGGGTCAGCAAGATGACGGTATACCGGCTGGTGCACAACGGGGAGTTGCCCGCGGTGCGTGTCGGCCGCTCATTTCGGGTGCACGCCAAGGCCGTGCACGACCTGCTCGAGTCGTCGTACCACGACGCGGGTTAGTCTCCGCGGGCTCGGCTGAGTGCTGCGCACCTCAGGTGCGCAGCACCGACTCCGCGACTTCGGCGTGAGCCGTCTGGGCCAGCACGGCCGGGGCGCGCTCAAATCACTGATGAGTGGGCGTATCCAGCAGGCGTTTTCGTGGCGGGAAACCCGGCCGGGTAAAGTGGCGGGGTTGGTTTCACACCGATCTTCACGGATCGACGTCTAGTAGCGGAGACTTCAAAGTCTATGGGTTCAGTCATCAAGAAGCGGCGTAAGCGCATGTCGAAGAAGAAGCACCGCAAGCTGCTTCGTCGCACCCGGGTTCAGCGCAGAAAACTCGGTAAGTAGTTCTCAGCGCTCGTTTGCGTCGCCCACTAGGCTGACCAAATGGATGCCGACGGACGCCCCGGAAGCCGGCCCACAGCGCCGGGCGGAAGCGATTCCGGCCCGGACATCCCCGAGACCCTGCACCACCCCAAGGTGGTGCTGGTCACCGGGGCGTGCCGGTTCCTGGGCGGATATCTGACAGCCAGACTCGCTCAGAACCAGCTCATCGAGCATGTGATCGCGGTCGACGCGATCACGCCGAGCAAGGACATGTTGCGGCGTATGGGCCGCGCGGAGTTCGTCCGCGCGGACATCCGCAACCCGTTCATCGCCAAGGTGATCCGGAACGGCAACGTCGACACCGTCGTCCACGCGGCGGCGGCGTCCTACGTGCCGCAATCCGGTCGTGCCGCGCTCAAAGAGCTCAACGTCATGGGCGCGATGCAGTTGTTCGCGGCCTGTCAGAAGGCACCTTCGGTCCGTCGGGTGATCCTCAAGTCGACATCGGAGATCTACGGGTCCAGCTCGCGTGATCCGGTGATGTTCACCGAGGACAGCAGCGCCCGCCGCCCACCGGGGGAGGGCTTCGCCCGGGACAGCATCGACATCGAGGGCTACGCCCGCGGTCTCGCGCGGCGCCGGCCCGACATCGCGGTGACGATCCTGCGCCTGGCCAACATGATCGGTCCGGCCATGGACACCGCGCTGTCGCGGTACCTGGCAGGTCCCTTGGTGCCGACCGCGTTCGGGCACGACGCCCGGCTGCAACTGCTGCACGAGCAGGACGCCCTCGGGGCGCTGGAACGCGCCACCCTGGTCGGACGGGCCGGCACCTTCAACATCGGGGCGCCGGGCATCATCCTGATGAGCCAGGCCATTCGCCGGTCCGGCCGCATCGGTTTGCCGCTCGCCGGCCCCACCATGTGGGTGCTCGACGCGTGGCGACGGGCGACCGCGGGCGTCGAACTGGACCGCGAGCAGTCCGACTACATGCGCTACGGCCGGGTCATGGACACCACACGGATGACGAGGGAACTCGGCTATACCCCAAAGTGGACGACCATGGAGGCTTTTGACGATTACGTTTCAGGCCGCGCGCTGACGCCCATTATCGACCCGGGGTGGGTAGGCTCAGTGGAGCGTCGTGCAGTGGCCGCAGCGCAGCGGTGGGGACGCTGATTTCGCAAGTTTTTGATGGTGGGAGATATTGACGTGGCGGGCGAATCTAAAGCCAAAGTCATTCCGCTCCATTCGAATTCGACACGCGCTGCTGCGCAACGTCGGGCGTCGAAACGGGATGCAACGCTGCGACATCCTTCGCTGTTGACCGACCCCGGGACCCGCGCATCGGCCGAGCAGATTGCTGCCGTGGTCCGTGAGATCGACCAGCACCGGTTTGCCGCGGCCGGCCCTGCGGCCGACGAGGGGCCCAACGAACTGGCCCAACGCATAAGTGCCGCTTCGGATTTCATCCGCAAGCGACTGACCGGCGACTACCGCGTCGACGAATTCGGTTTCGACCAGCATCTCAACAATGCGGTCTTTCTTCCGTTGCTGCGAACACTTTTCAATTCGTGGTTCCGCGTCGAGGTATCCGGCATCGAGAATTTGCCCGATGACGGCGCCGCATTGGTGGTGGCAAACCATGCGGGCGTATTGCCGTTCGACGGATTGATGACGTCGGTCGCCGTGCACGACAAACACCCGAAGCACCGGGATCTGCGGCTGCTGGCCGCCGACCTCGTCTTCGATCTGCCCGTGGTGGGACAGGCGGCGCGCAAGGCCGGCCACACCATGGCCTGCACCGCCGACGCGCACCGGCTGCTCGAGGCCGGCGAGCTGACCGCCGTGTTCCCCGAGGGATACAAGGGGCTCGGCAAGCCGTTCAAGGACCGGTACAAGCTGCAGCGGTTCGGCCGCGGCGGCTTCGTCTCGGCGGCGCTGCGCTCGGGCGCGCCCATCGTGCCGTGCTCGATCGTCGGCTCCGAGGAGATCTACCCCAAGATCGGCGACGTGAAGCTGCTGGCCCGCCTGCTCGGGCTGCCGTACTTCCCGCTGACGCCGCTGTTCCCGCTCGCCGGGCCCATCGGCCTGCTGCCGCTGCCGTCGAAGTGGTACATCCAGTTCGGCGAGCCCATCTCGACGGCCGACTACGACGAGTCCGCCGCCGACGACCCGATGATCACCTTCGAGCTGACCGACCAGGTGCGCGCCACCATCCAGCAGACGCTGTACCAGCTGCTGGCCAACCGCCGCGGCACGTTCCTGTAGTTCACCGCGAGCGGCCGTGTTTGTACGCAGACACGCCGCATTGCGCGTGCATTTTGCGGCCGCTCGTCGCGCGCGAGGGGCACGCTACTGCCCGGCGTTCACCGCGTGTCGCCGTACAAACACGGCCGCTCGCGGTAAGGGGCTCAACCCTTTTGCGCGGCAACCATTTTCGCGATGGCGGCGTCGCGGGCCGCGGCGATCTGCGCGCTGACCTCGCCGGCTTCGTCGTCGTTCTGGGCCTCGCCCAGCATCGTGACGATGCTCGTCATGATCGGCTCACCGGAGTCGTCGGTGACCTCGGCGCGAATCTCGGCGATCACCGTGCCGTGCGACTCGATCACCGAGTCCAGGTACGAGTCGAACCACAGCCGGTCGCCGACCTTGATCGGGCGGTGGAAGATCAGCTTCTGGTCGCGGTGCAGCACGCGCTCCAGGTTGATCGGCACGTCGAACTGGTTGAACAGCTCGAGCTGGACCCGCCGGCCCGCGACGGCGATGAACGTCAGCGACGCGATCAGGGTGTCCGAGCCGCACTCGGCGGCCGCTTCCTCGGAGAAATGGGCCGGGTGATCGTCCTGGACCGCCTGCGCGAATTCCTTGACCTTCTCGCGGCCGACCTCGAAGTAATCCGGGTACCGGAAGTGGGTTCCGATGATGTCGTCCGCAATGCCCATGGCGCGTGAGCCTATCAGCGTTCGAGTGGCTGACCTGCGCGCTGCGCCCGTGGTGCGGTGGCCGCGCGTCCCTAGTTGCCCTTGCGCGACGCCATGGCCGCCAGCGCCCCGCCGACCGCGCCCAGGGCCAGCGCCGAGGGCACGCCGATGCGGGCGGCCTTGCGGGCGGTCCGGAAATCCCGGATTTCCCAGCCCCGTTCGCGTGCGACGTCGCGCAGCGCGGCATCGGGATTGATCGCGACGGCCGTGCCGACCAGCGACAGCATCGGCACGTCGTTGAAGCTGTCCGAGTAGGCCGTGCAGCGGCGCAGGTTCAGGCCCTCCCTGATGGCCAGCTGACGGACCGCGTGCGCCTTGCCGACCCCATGCAGGATCTCGCCGACCAGCCGGCCGGTGAAGACGCCGTCGACCGACTCGGCGACGGTGCCGAGCGCGCCCGTCAGCCCCAGCTTGCGGGCGATGGTCTGCGCCAGCTCCATGGGCGTCGCGGTGACCAGCCAGACCTGCTGGCCGGCGTCGAGGTGCATCTGTGCCAGCGCCCGGGTGCCCTGCCAGATCTTGTCGGCGATGATCTCGTCGTAGATTTCGTCGCCGAGCGCTTCCAGTTCCGCCGTCTGCCGGCCCTCGATGAAGGACAGCGCCTTGCGCCGGCCGGCGGCGACGTCGTCGCTGTTCTCCTTGCCGGTGACCTGAAACTTGGCCTGCGCGTAGGCGAAACGGGCCAGGTCCGAGTATTTGAAGTAGTCGCGGGCGGCCAGGCCGCGGGCGAAGTGCACCAGCGACGAGCCGTGCACCAGGGTGTTGTCGACGTCGAAGAACGCCGCCGCGGTGAGGTCGGGCGGCGGTGGGAGCACCGGGGCAGCCGGTTCGTCGGCTCCGGAATCACGCTCGGCGGCATCGAGTTCAGCGGCGTCATCAGCTCCGGAGGGCACGGGCGTGCCCGTGGGCTCGTCGGCAGTCACGGGGCTGGATTCGGACACGGTTCAACACTAGGTCACGCCATACTGTTGCGCGTGGATCGATCAGGGAACAGCCACCGCGTGACGTTGCTCACCCGGGCCGGCTGCAGCATGTGCGAGCGCGCGGCGGCTCAGCTGGCGGAGCTGTGCGACGAGCTCGGATTCGTCCTGACGAGCACGGACGTCGATGTCCTGGCGGCGGCGGGCGACACGGCCTTGCGCGCGGAATTCGGCGATCGCCTGCCCGTGGTGCTCCTCGATGACGTTGAGCACAGCTACTGGGAGGTCGACGAGGAGCAGTTGCGGGCCGACCTGGCAGGTTGACCGGGCGAAGCGGGCCGGTCAGCGCGGGTGCCCCGGGGCCCGGCGTGCGTATAGCAAATTTGGTCGGCGGGCTGGTGAGCGGCTAGCTTTGAAGGCGTTCCTGCGGCCAGAAGAGGCCCGGGAAACCTTCTTGCCCAACGGAGGTGCTACGAGGTGATGAGGCCGTGAGCGTCCTGCTGTTCGGGGTTTCACACCGCAGCGCGCCGGTTTCCGTGATCGAGCAGCTCAGCACCGACGAGGCCGAACAGGCCAAGATCATCGAGCTGCTGCTGCAGTCCTCTCTGGTCACCGAGGCCATGGTGCTCTCCACCTGTAACCGGGTCGAGGTGTACGCGGTGGTCGACGCCTTCCACGGCGGGCTCTCGGTGATCGGCTCGGTGCTCTCCGAGCGGTCCGGCATGTCCCTGCAGGACCTCACCAAATACGCCTACGTGCGGTACGCCGAGGCGGCCGTCGAGCATCTGTTCGCCGTCGCCAGTGGCCTGGACTCGGCTGTCATCGGCGAGGCGCAGGTGCTGGGGCAGGTGCGCCGCGCCTACACCTCGGCCGAGGCCCACCAGACCGTCGGCCGGACCCTGCACGAGCTGTCGCAGCGGGCGCTGTCGGTCGGTAAGCGGGTGCATTCCGAGACCGGCATCGACGCCGCCGGCGCCTCGGTGGTGTCGGTGGCGCTCGACATGGCCAAGGCCAAGCTGACGTCGCTGACCGGGCTGACGGCCGCCGTGATCGGCGCCGGCTCCATGGGTGCCCTGGCCGCCGCGCATCTGACGCGCGCCGGGATCGCCCGCGTCGAGGTGGTGAACCGCTCGCTGCCGCGGGCCGAGCGCATGGTCGAGAACTTGAAGGCCCAGGGCGTCGAGGCGGCCGCGCACACCCTGGACGACATCGCCGTCGCGCTGGGTAATGCCGACGTCGTCGTCGCGTGTACCGGCGCGGTGCGTCCGGTGGTGTCGTTGGCCGACGCGCACCGCGGGCTGATGAACCGGCCGGAGCACCGCCAGCTGGTGATCTGCGACCTGGGCATGCCCCGCGACGTCGACGGCGCGATTGCCGGCCTGCCCGGCGTGCACATGATCGACATGGACCGCATCCAGCGGGAGCCGTCGGCGCGGGCCGCCGCCTCGGACGCCGAGGCGGCCCGTTCGATCGTCGCCGCGGAGGTCGCCAGCTACCTGGCCGGCCAGCGGATGGCCGAGGTCACCCCGACCGTCACCGCCCTGCGCCAGCGGGCCGCGGACGTGGTCGAGGCGGAGTTGTTGCGGCTCGACAACCGCGTTCCTGGCCTCGATGCCGCGCATCGCGACGAGGTCGCGAAGACCGTTCGCCGGGTGGTGGACAAGTTGCTGCACGCGCCGACGGTGCGGGTCAAGCAGCTGGCCAGCGCACCCGGCGGTGACAGCTACGCCGAGGCGCTGCGGGAGCTGTTCGAGCTCGACCCGCAGGCCATCGACGCGGTGTCCGCCGGCGAACTGCCTTTGGTGGCACCAGATTTGGCGGCCGGCGAGCCGCATCCCCACCACGACAAGGCTGAGTAACCCGGTTGGTATCCACCCTCGAAAACGTTGTCCGGATCGGCACCAGGGGCAGCCTTCTGGCGACCACGCAGGCCGGCACCGTCCGTGACGCTCTGGTAGCTCTGGGGCAGCCCGCGGAGCTGGTCATCATCAGCACCGAAGGCGACCGGTCGCAGGCGCCCGTCGCGGACATCGGCATCGGTGTGTTCACCGCCGAGCTGCGGCACGCCATGGCCGACGGCCGCATCGACGTCGCGGTGCACTCGTACAAGGATTTGCCGACGGCGCCCGACGAGCGTTTCGTCATCGCCGCCGTGCCGCCGCGCGAAGACCCGCGGGACGCTCTCGTGGCGCGCGACGGATTGGTCCTCGGCGAGTTGCCGGCCGGCTCCGTGATCGGCACGTCGAGCCCGCGACGGGCGGCACAGCTTAGAGCACTGGGTCTCGGTTTGGAAATCCGCCCCCTACGAGGCAACCTAGATACCAGGTTGAACAGGGTAAGTAGTGGTGATCTCGACGCTGTTGTCGTCGCCCGAGCGGGTCTGGCCCGGATCGGACGACTCGACGCCGTCACCGAGAGCCTCGAGCCGGTGCAGATGTTGCCAGCGCCGGCGCAGGGCGCCCTCGCGGTCGAGTGCCGAGTGGGTGACACCGAGCTGGCGACGCTGCTGGGAAAGCTCGACGATCCCGACACGCGCGCCGCGATCACTGCCGAACGAGTCCTGTTGGCCGAACTGGAGGCGGGTTGTTCCGCGCCGGTGGGTGCGATCGCTGAAGTGGTCGAGTCCATCGACGAGGACGGCCGAGTCTTCGAAGAGCTGTCGTTGCGCGGTTGCGTGGCGGCGCTGGACGGATCCGACGTGATCCGGGCGTCCGGGATCGGGACCCCCGAACGGGCACGGGAGCTGGGGCTCTCGTTGGCCGCGGAGTTGTTCGACCTGGGTGCGCGTGACGTGTTGGATCAGCGGACTGTAGAGCGGGAGTGAGAGATGACGACCCGAGTGCGTAAGCAGCACAAGCCCGGCCGCATCACCTTTGTCGGTTCCGGCCCCGGTGACCCGGGCCTGTTGACGACGCGTGCGCGGAACGTTTTGGCGCATGCGGCATTGGTCTTCACCGATCCTGATGTGCCCGAGGCGGTGCTGGCGCTGATCGGCACCGACCTGCCGCCGACGTCCGGGCCGCACCCGGCCGACGCCGAGCCGGCTGCCGACGCCAAGGCCGACGACGCTGCCGCGCCGGCTCCGGCCGCCGCGCCCACCATGACGTTCCCGCACGGTGTCGACGTCCGCCCCGCGCTGGGCGACCCCACCGAGGTGGCGAAGCTGCTCATCGCCGAGGCGAAGACCGGTGTCGACGTCGTGCGTCTGGTCGCCGGCGACCCGCTGTCGGTCGATTCGGTCATCACCGAGGTGAACGCCCTGGCCAAGACCGCCGCGCACTTCGAGCTGGTGCCGGGCCTGCCGTCGTCGACGGCGGTGCCCACCTACGCGGGCCTGCCCGTCGGCTCGTCGCACACCGTGGCCGACGTCCGCGGTGACGTCGACTGGGCCGCGCTGGCCGCCGCCCCCGGGCCGCTGATCCTGCACGCGACGGTGTCGCACCTGCCGGACGCCGCCCGCACCCTGATCGAATACGGCCTCACCGACAACACCCCGTGTGTCGTGACGGCCAACGGCACCACCTGCCAGCAGCGGTCGATCGAGACCACGCTGGCCGGGCTGCTGGACAAGGCCGTGCTGGAGAAGCCGGTCGGCCCCGAGCCGGTCGGTCCGCTGGCGGGCCCGCTGGTCGTGACCATCGGCAAGACCGTGGCGCACCGGGCCAAGCTGAACTGGTGGGAGAGCCGCTCGCTGTACGGCTGGACCGTGCTGGTGCCGCGGACCAAGGACCAGGCCGGCGAGATGAGCGATCGTCTCGTGGGCCACGGCGCCCTGCCGATCGAGGTGCCGACCATCGCGGTCGAGCCGCCGCGCAGCCCCGCCCAGATGGAGCGCGCGGTCAAGGGTCTGGTCGACGGCCGCTTCCAGTGGGTCGTGTTCACCTCCACCAACGCGGTGCGTGCGGTGTGGGAGAAGTTCAACGAGTTCGGTCTGGACGCCCGCGCGTTCTCCGGTGTGAAGATCGCGTGCGTCGGTCAGGCCACCGCGGACAAGGTGCGCGCGTTCGGCATCAACCCCGAGCTGGTGCCTGCCGGTGAGCAGTCGTCGCTGGGCCTGCTGGACGAATTCCCGGACTACGACGAGATTTTCGACCCGGTGAACCGGGTGCTGCTGCCGCGCGCCGACATCGCCACCGAGACGCTGGCCGAGGGCCTGCGCGAGCGTGGCTGGGAGATCGAGGACGTCACGGCCTACCGGACCGTCCGGGCGGCACCGCCGCCGGCGCACACCCGCGAGATGATCAAGACCGGTGGTTTCGACGCCGTCTGCTTCACCTCGAGCTCCACGGTGCGCAACCTGGTCGGCATCGCCGGCAAACCGCACGCCCGGACCATCGTCGCCTGCATCGGCCCGAAAACCGCTGAAACCGCAGCCGAATTCGGCCTGCGCGTGGACGTGCAGCCGGAGACCGCCGCAGTCGGCCCGCTGGTCGAGGCGCTGGCCGAGCACGCCGCTCGGCTCCGGGCCGAGGGTGCGTTGCCGCCGCCGCGTAAGAAGAGCCGGCGCCGCTAAACTCGGCGTATGGCTTTCCCACGACAGCGGCCGCGGCGTCTGCGTACCACCCCGGCGCTGCGGCGTCTGGTGTCCGAAACCTCGCTGGAGCCACGGCATCTGGTGCTGCCCATGTTCGTCGCGGATGGGCTCGCCGAGCCGCGTCCCATCAGCTCGATGCCCGGCGTCGTGCAGCACACCCGGGATTCGGCGCGCCGCGCGGCGGCGGAAGCCGTCGAGGCCGGTGTCGGCGGGCTGATGCTGTTCGGCGTCCCGTGCGACAGTGACAAGGACGGCACCGGGTCCGAGGGCGTCAACCCCGAGGGCATCCTGAATGTGGCACTGCGCGACCTGAATTCGGACCTCGGCGATTCGACCGTGCTGATGGCCGACACCTGCCTGGACGAATTCACCGATCACGGGCACTGTGGCGTCCTGGACGCGCACGGCCGGGTCGACAACGATGCGACCAACGAGCAATACATCAAACTCGCTGTCGCGCAAGCGCATTCGGGTGCGCATGTGGTCAGCCCGAGCGGCATGATGGACGGGCAGGTGGCGGCCATCCGCGACGGGCTGGACCACGCCGGGCACATCGACGTCGCGATCCTGGCCTACGCCGCCAAGTTCGCGTCGGCGTTCTACGGCCCGTTCCGCGAGGCCGTGGGCTCGAGCCTGCAGGGCGATCGCCGTACCTACCAGCAGGATCCGGGTAACGCCCGCGAAGCGGTGCGCGAGATCGAACTCGACCTCGCCGAAGGTGCCGACATGGTGATGGTCAAGCCGGCGATGAGCTACCTGGACGTGGTCCGCGCCGCTGCCGAGATGTCACCGGTACCCGTTGCGGCGTACCAGATTTCGGGCGAGTACGCGATGATCAGCGCCGCCGCGGCCAACGGCTGGATCGACCTGCGGGCCTCGGTTCTGGAGTCGCTCCTCAGCATTCGGCGCGCCGGTGCCGACATCGTCCTCACGTACTGGGCGACGGACGTCGCGGGCTGGCTGCGGTGAACCCACACAACCCGCACGACCCGCAACACCCCTACAACCCGCAGTACCCGCCCTATCCGGGCCCGGGGCACGGTCAGGGGCCGGACGGACCCGCACCTGAGCCGCGCGAGATGCCGCAGGACGTCGTCACCGGGTTCTGGCTGTGGACGGCCGCGCTGCCGCTGTCGCTGATCGGCTACGTCATCAACCTGCTGACGACGCCCGAGCGGGAGGTGTCGGGCTACGCGTACGCGGTGTCCGGTCTGATGTTGTTCATCATCGCGGTCCTGGTGGCCACGTTCCTGGTGCTGCTGCGGCAGGGCTACCGCTGGGCCCGCAGCATCCTCACCGGCGGGTCCGCGGCCACGATCCTGTATCTGACCACCAATCTGTTCGCCAATTACCACGGCGCGGCCGCGGCCCTGGGCTACGCGGTGTGCGGCATCGGAGGCACCGTGCTGATCGGCGGCGGCGTGTATCTCCTGCACCGCCCCGACTCGAACGCCTTCTTCGTCCGCTGACTTCCCGCCCCCAACCTCCGCGAGCGGCCGTGTCTGTACGGCGACACGCCGCGCAACGCGTACATTTCCGGGCCGCTCGCGGGCGCCCAGGTCGACGTGAACGCACACGTGGCCCGCTAGGCTGGCCCGGATATGACTGAGCCCACGCCCTCTTCGCCGGTCCGACCACAGGCCGTGACCGTCGCTTTCTGGTGCTGGCTGGTGGCCGCCGTGCTCCTTGATGGTCGGCGGCATGTTGACCGCCACCGCGGAGGTGCCCTCCGCATACCGGACTCTGGTGGTGGGCTTCGGCGCCATCACCGCCCTCGCCGGCGCCGCCATGGCCTTTTCCGCCGGCCGTGCCCGCGCGGGGGACAACCGGTTTCGTCGGGCCGCGGTCGCGTTGTCCATGGCGATCGTCATCGTCGTCGGCCTCCTCGCGCTGCTGGGAGTGGCACAGCTGTTGTCGTTGGTGGCGCTGCTGCCGTTGATCGCCGGGGCGGTCACGATCACCCGGCCGCAGGCGCAGACCTGGTTCGACGGAAAGGCCAACGCATGACGGACGCGCCGACTGACACCGACGCCGAGCAGGTTCTCTTCCACGAGGTCGGTGCCAGCTGGTGGTGGTTGGCGCTGGGCCCGTTCTCCGGTGCCTCCATCGCGGCGATGCAGTTGTGGTCGGCGCACCGGGTGGATCCGCTCGTGCCGGTGGTGTTCCTCGTCCTGGTCACCGGGTTCCTGGCGTTACAGGTCAAGGCGGCGCGGCTGCACACGTCGGTCGAGCTGACGCCCGAGTACCTGCGGCAGGGCACCGAGTCCGTCCGCGTCGCGGACATGGTCGGGATGTTCCCGGAGGCGCGAGGTGCCGACGTGCCCCGCTGGCAGTCGTACCGGGCGTTCGGGGAGCTGACGGGCGTTCCGCGCGGCCGCACGGGGATCGGCGTCAAGCTGACCGGTGAGCGCAGCGGGCAGGCGTGGGCACGGCGTCATCGCGGGTTGCGGGCCCAGCTGGAGGCGTTGGGTGTGCGCGAACTCGGTGAGGACGACGACGAATGAGCCGCGACAAGATCGTGGCGGCCGGCGCGCTGGTCGCGGCGGTGCTGGCCGCCGTCGGCTCGGTGGTGAGTTGGCTGGCCGCGTCGTCGATCGCCGACGTCGCGCCGGTGATCCCCGGCGAGCCGGTGAAGACATCGGTGCTCTACGACCCGTCGTTCATCTCGTTGTCGTTGTTGCTGGCGACCCTGGCCGGGGTGCTCGCCGTGGTGGGTACGGCGAGGTGGCGGCGCGCCAAGTAGTGTGTCGCGCATGTCTTTTTCGCTAGAACTGTCTGCTGACGTCTGCCAGGTCCGGGACTGGGTTCACGAGTTCGCTGCTGATGTGATCCGTCCGGCCGCGGAGGAGTGGGACGAGCGCGAAGAGACGCCGTGGCCGATCCTGCAGGAGGCGGCCAAGGTCGGCCTGTACTCCATGGAGTTCTTTGCTGCCCAGACGGCCGAGGAGACCGGGCTCGGTATGCCTGTCGCCGTCGAAGAATTGTTCTGGGGTGACGCCGGAATTTCGATGTCGATCATGGGAACCGGTCTGGCCGCCGCGTCGCTGGCGGCCAACGGCACCATGGAACAGCTGGGCGAGTGGCTGCCCCAGATGTACGGCGACATCAACGAGCCCAAGCTGGCCGCGTTCTGTTCGTCGGAACCCGGTGCGGGATCGGATGTTTCGTCGATCATCACCCGGGCGCGGTACGACGAGGCGACCGATGAATGGGTGCTCAACGGCACCAAGACGTGGGCTTCCAACGGCGGCATCGCCAACGTGCACATCGTCGTTGCCTCGGTGTACCCGGAATTGGGCTCGCGCGGCCAGGCCAGCTTCATCATCCCGCCGGGCACCAAGGGTTTCAGTCAGGGCCAGAAGTTCAAGAAGCACGGCATCCGGGCGTCGCACACCGCCGAGGTCGTACTCGACGACGTCCGGCTGCCGGGCCGCCTGATCGTCGGTGGCCGGGAGAAGTTCGAGGAGCGGGTGGCCCGTACCCGCGAGGGCAAGAGCTCGGCCGGTCAGGTGGCGATGAAGACGTTCGAGCGGACGCGGCCGACCGTCGGGGCCATGGCGCTCGGGGTGTCCCGCGCGGCGTACGAGTACGCGCTGGGATACGCGCAGGAGCGCGAGCAGTTCGGCCGCAAGATCGGGGACTTCCAGGCCGTCGCGTTCAAGCTGGCCGACATGAAGTCCCGGATCGACGCGGCGCGGCTGCTGGTGTGGCGCGCCGGCTGGATGGCGCGCAACAACATGCCGTTCGAGAACGCCGAGGGCTCGATGGCCAAGCTCGTCGCCAGCGAGACCGCGGTCTACGTGACCGACGAGGCCATCCAGATTCTGGGCGGCAACGGCTACACGCGGGACTACCCGGTGGAGCGGTGGCACCGCGACGCCAAGATCTTCACGATCTTCGAGGGCACCAGCGAGATTCAGCGGCTCGTGATGTCGCGCGCGATCACGGGGTTGCCGCTCAAATAACGTCCGCGACGGTGCCGGCTGTGGCACGGCGCATGTACAAGAACGTCCCGCTCGGCAGGTCTGAGCGGGACGTTTTTGTACGCAGGTGACGGCGTGTCGTCCGCAGACACGGACGCTCGCGGGAAATGGCGGGAGCAGGGGTTGTTACAGAGTGCAAAATTTGTAACACTGTTCCGCATGACCGAACTTGCGGAGCAGTCTGAGCTCGTCGCCGGGGCGAGCGGAGCGACGGGGAAAGTCGACGCCCTGCCACTGGGGCCGGATTCGCTGGTGTGGAAGTACTTCGGCGACAACCGGATGTACCTGATCGGCCCGCGGCCGGCGGTCCTGCAGAACATGCTCGCCCAGCTGGGCCAGGGCGTGCTGGACCATTCGGTGTTCTTCGCGGACACCTCGGCGCGCATCAAGCGGTCGCTGCCGCCGATCTTCCGCACCGTCTACGGCACCGACGATGACAACACCGGCGCGCAGGTCCGCGACTTCCATCGCGAGATCAAGGGCGACATGCCCGACGGCAGCCGCTACCACGCACTCGACCCGGAGACGTACTACTGGGCGCACGCGACATTCGTCGAGCAGGTGCTGTATTTCGCGGACACCTTCGTCAAGCGGCTGACCGACGCCGAGAAGGAACAGATCTACCTCGAGTCCAAGACCTGGTACCGCCGCTACGGCGTCAGCGACCGGCCCATGCCGGCCACCTACGCCGAGTTCGAGGAGTACTGGGACCGGATGATCAACGAGGTCGCGGTGCCGCACAAGACGGCGCGGTACGGCGTCGGCTATGTGACCAAAGGCTTTCCGGCGCCCAAGGCCGTCAACCCGGCGGTGTGGCGCGTCATCGCGGTGGTGTTCAACCCCGTCGCGGCGTTCCTGACCACCGGTGGCCTCCCGCCGCGGGCGCGGGACCTGCTGGAGCTGCCCTGGTCCGACCGGCAGGAACGCGCCTACCAGTTGTTCGCCGCGGCCTGGCGCAGCAAGCCGGTGAACTGGGTGTGGGACCGGTTGCCGATGTCGGTGCGGTACAACAGCTTTGCGCAGAAGGGCTATGCGCGTGCCCGCTGACGCGACGGCCGCGATCCTCGACGCCGCGCTCGTCGAGTTCGAGCAGCACGGCTTCCGCCGCGTCGCCCTCGATGACGTGGCGCGCCGCGCCGGTGTCAGCCGCACCACCATCTACCGGCGGTTCGCCAACCGCGACGAGCTGGTGGCCGCCGTCGTCGAACGCGAGAACGTCGTGCTGTTCGACGACATCGCCCGCGAGCTGAAAAACGCCGGGCCCCAATCGGATCTGTACGTCGAGGCGTTCACCCTGTCGATCCTGCGGTTCCGGCGGCACCGCGTGCTCAACCGGATGATGATCGACGAGCCCGCGCTCGTCATCGAACTCATGCAGCGGCATTACGGTGCCGCGGTCGGCCGGATGGCGGCGGCGCTGCGCGTCATCTTCCCGGACGGTTTCGCCGACCGCATCGGCGAACAGGCCGTCAACGACCTGGCCGACACCATCCTGCGCTACGCGGCGATGGTGCTGCTGCTGCCCAGCGTCGAGGCGCTCGACAGTGCCGAGGAGATCCGGGCTTTCGCCGCACGGCATTTCGTGCCGAGCCTGCCCGCGGCGTTGCGGACGAACTCGCCCGTACGGGGCTAGGAGTCTGCTGAATTAATCGGTGTGGCGGCCGGGGTTGACCTGGGATTTCGCTGATAATTGGTGGGTGCAGGGTCGCTCTGATGATCAGCGTGAGTTGTTGGATGCCGAATCGGTTGCCGGGCATCTTCTGAAGCCCGACAGCGTGTTTGCGTTCCTGGCCGCTCATCGCCACGAGCTGTTCCCGGAGGAGATGTTCGCTGATCTGTTCCCGTCACGGCGGGGGGCGACCCAGCGTGCCCGGCCGAGGTGATGGCCTCGGTGATCACGCTGCAGGCCCTGCACGGGCTCTCCGACAACGAGACGGTGGATGCGGTCACCTTCGATCTGCGGTGGAAAGCCGCGTGCGGGCTGCCGGTCACCGCGCCGGCGTTTCACTCCACCACGCTGACGTACTGGCGGCGCCGGGCTGGCGGCCTCTGATCGCCCTAACCGGATCTTCGAGGCGGTCAGAACGGTGGTCGCGCAGACCGCGGTACTGGCGGGCAAGACTCGGCGGGCATTGGATTCCACGGTCCTCGATGACGCGGTGGCCACCCAGGACACCGTGACCCAGTTGATCGCCGCGATCCGCCGCGTGGGCCGCGACGTCCCCGGCGCCGCCGAGGTGATCGAGACTCATTGCACGGCACACAATTACCACGACCCGGGTAAGCCGGCGATCGCCTGGAACGACAAGGCTGCCCGCGATCAGCTCATCGACGCCCTGGTTACTGACGCGCATCGGGTCCTGGGGCATCTGCCCGAGCAGGAGCTGGGACCGCGGGCCGCTGAGGCGGTGGCGCTGTTGGCGTTGATCGCCGGGCAGGATGTCGAACCGGTCGAAGGCTCTGATGGCACCGACGGGCAGTGGCGCATCGCCCAGAACGTTGCTCCGGATCGGGTCGTCTCGACCGTGGATCCTGATGCCCGCCACGCCCATAAGACGGTGCACCGGCGGCAGGACGGCTTCAAGGCCCATATCGCGATCGAACCCGATACCGGGATCATCACCGACTGCGCTCTGACCAAAGCCAGTGGCCCGGATAACCACGAAGCCGTCGTCGGGCTGGCCCTGCTGCAGGAGGAGCCGGCCGGGGGTGCGGGTGCTCGGTGATTCGGCCTACGGCACCGGCGCGGCCCGCGCCACCCTCGCCGAACTCAAGCATGTCGCGGTGATCAAACCGCTGCCGTTGCGGGCCCCGGTGCCCGGCGGGTTCACCAGCGATGACTTCGCTATCGATTTCGATGCCCGCACCGTGACCTGCCCGGCTGGGCACACCGTCAATATCGCACCTAAAGGTGGCGCGAGATTTGAGAAGCATTGCCGCACTTGCCCATTACGGGCCCAGTGCACCACCGCGTCACGGGGACGCAACCTCACTATCAGCGAGCATGAACCGCTGCTACGTGCCGCCCGCGCAGCAGCGCGCACTCCCCGGTGGCGGGACGAGTACCGCCAACACCGGCCCATGGTGGAACGCTCCATCGCCTGGCTGACCCGCGGCAACCGCAAAGTCCGCTACCGCGGCGCCATCAAAAACGACCACTGGCTGCACCACCGCGCCGCCGCCCTCAACTTGCGCCGGCTGATCACCCTCGGCCTGACCCACACCGGCACCCACTGGGCCATCGCCTGACACGACCGGGCATTGCCACCCGCGGCACCAGATGCCACGCTCAATGCGGCGGGGTGACCCTCGAATTGTCGACCCTCGGGTCTGACTCACAACACACACGCGCCACAGAGCGCCTTGAGGCACCCCGCCCCAAAACCGCCTTATTCAGCAGGCTCCTAGTGCGCGACGGGCTTCTCGGCGCCCACCCCGGTCAGTGACCGCACCTCCATCTCGGCGGCCAGTTCGGGATCTCCGGCGTCCGACGACGTCAGCGTGCCGATGATGCCGAGCACGAATGCCAGTGGGATGGACACGATGCCCGGGTTGGCCAGCGGGAAATACGCGAAGTCCGCACCCGGGATCATCGCCGTCTTGCTGCCCGATACCGCGGGGGAGAAGACGATCAGCACGATGGTCGAGATCAGGCCGCCGTACATGCTCCACAGCGCGCCGCGGGTGTTGAACCGCTTCCAGTACAGCGAGTACAGGATCGTCGGCAGGTTGGCCGCGGCCGCCACGGCGAACGCCAGGGCCACCAGGAATGCCACGTTCTGACCGTTGGCGAGGATGCCGAGCCCGATCGCGAACACGCCCAGCACGACCGCCGTGATCCGCGAGACCCGCACCTGCTCGTCCTCGGTCACCTTGTGGGACTTGAGAACCGAGGCATAGATGTCATGCGCGAAGGACGCCGACGCGGTGATGGTCAGGCCCGCCACGACCGCGAGGATCGTCGCGAACGCCACCGCCGAGATGACGCCGAGCAGGATCACGCCGCCGAGTTCGAACGCCAGCAGCGGGGCCGCGGAGTTCACGCCGCCGGCGGCCTTGAGGATGCGGTCCGGTCCCACCAGGGCGGCGGCGCCATATCCGAGCACCAACGTGAACAGGTAGAAGGCACCGATCAGCGCGATGGCCCAAACCACCGACCGCCGTGCCTCTTTCGCGGTCGGCACGGTGTAGAAGCGCATCAGCACGTGCGGCAGGCCCGCGGTGCCCAGCACCAGCGCCAGTGCCAGCGAGACGAAGTTGATCTTCGAGGTGAGCGAACCGCCGTACTGCGCGCCGGGCGCCAGGACGTCGCGGCTGGAGACGCCCTTGGTGGTGGCGTGCGAGATGGCCGACTGGGCCGAACCGAGGATGTCGGAGAAGTTGAACCCGAACTTGCCGAGCACCATGACCGTCATCAGGGCGGCGCCGGTGATCAGCAGCACGGCCTTGATGATCTGCACCCACGTGGTGCCCTTCATGCCGCCGACCAGCACGTAGACGATCATCAGGACGCCGACGACGGCGATCACGATCGATTGGCCGCCCCGGCTCTTCACGTCGAGCAGCAGCGCGACCAGACCACCCGCCCCGGCCATCTGGGCCAGCAGGTAGAACAGCGACACCGTCAGCGTCGAGGTGGCCGCGGCCAGCCGGACCGGGCGCTGCTTGAGCCGGAAGCTCAGCACGTCGGCCATGGTGAATCTGCCTGTGTTGCGCAGCAATTCGGCGACCAGCAGCAGCGCCACGAGCCAGGCGACGAGGAAGCCGATGGAGTACAGGAAGCCGTCATAGCCGTAGACGGCGATGGCGCCGGCGATGCCGAGGAAGCTCGCGGCCGACAGGTAGTCGCCGGCGATGGCGATGCCGTTCTGCGGGCCGGAGAAACCGCGGCCGCCGGTGAAGAACTCGTCGGCGGTGGCATTGCGCTTGCTGGCCTTGATGACCACGACCATCGTGACGACGACGAACACACTGAAGATGCCGATGTTGGCGACGGGGTTGCCGACGGTGGCGGCGGCCAGCACGGTGGTGGTCATCAGGCGCCCTCGAGTTCTTCACGGATGGCGGCAGCCCGCGGGTCGAGCTCGCGGTTGGCGAAGCGCACGTACAGCCCGGTGATCACGAACGTCGTCAGGAACTGACCCAGTCCGATCAGCAGCCCGACATTGATGTTGCCGAACACCCGGATGGCCATGAAGTCATGGGCGAAGGCGCCGAGCGCGACGTAGAGGCCGTACCACAGCAGGAAGAACGCGGTCATCGGAAACACGAAGCGGCGCAGCCTGGTTCGCAACTCCTGGAACTCGGGGCTGGCCTGCATGGCGAGGAACTGCTCCCCGGTGGGGGCAACCCTCTCGGGACGGTCGGTTTCGGGCACCGAGGGCTCCTGACAGTTGGCTGTGAGGGTGGATCGGGCATGAACCTAATTGAGAGCTGGGTCACTCGCGACCGGTATCGCGTTCTGTTCACCGAATTCGGTTCCGGTCGCGCTGCGCTACGGTCTGCCGCAGCCACCCGAGAGAAAGGCCCAGAGATGACCAGCGAGCCAGCTTCGGCGTTCGACGCCGGAATCGCCACCCGCCGTCAGGTGATGGGCGACGAGTTCGTCGACCGCGCACTGGCCCGCACGAGCGGCACGGAATCGGAACCCATCCAGCGCTTCGTCACCGAGCACGTGTGGGACGCGGTGTGGAACCGGCCGGGCCTGAGCCGCCGCGACCGCAGCCTGCTGAACCTCGGCATGCTGACGGCGCTGCGGGCCCACGAAGAACTCGCCGGCCACGTCCGGGGCGGACTCAACAACGGCCTCACCCGCGACGAGATCGTCGAGGCGATCATCCACGCCACCGGCTACTGCGGCGCGCCCGCGGCACTGAGCGCGATGCGCGTGGTGCAGCAGGTGCTCGACGAGACGCGCGGCGACTAGGCCCGGCGCAACAGCACGGCCTGCTCAAAAGGCAAGCGCGGGAACACCTTACGCAGCGATCCGGTGATGAGCGGGGCGGCGTCCTCCTTGCTCACCACGCGCGGGTCGACGACGTCGTACGTCTGGCCGCGCCGGGTCAGTTTGCCGCCGCCGGCCTTGGTGATGTTCTTGAGCCAGTCACGGTCGGGGCCGTAGGTCAGCAGGATGGCGAAACCGTCGGCGGTGGTGAACACCGTCAGCGGGGTGCGGAACGTCTTGCCGGACTTGCGCCCGACGTGCTCGAGGATGCCGAACGTCGGCGCGCGGCCCGCCCACAGCCGCTGGATGGGGTTGGTGACCCGACGGTTGAAGCGTGCGACCGACTGCGGAATCTGCATGTCCCCATCGTGCGCCATCGTGGTTGGGGCGGCCAGGGGAGCGAGTAAAGTTACCGACCGGTAGCGGCGACGACGCGGTGTCGCACACCAGCCCGTAACCCGCTGATTCATCTTCGAGGAGGAATGCATGCCTGCGCCCGCCAACGCTGACGCCCGCCGGATCTATGACCTGGAGCGCAGCCGCGTATTCCACTCGTGGTCGGCCCAGGGGAAGCTCGATCCGATGGTCTTCACCGGTGCCGAGGGCAGCTACCTCATCGACGGTGACGGCAACCGTCTCCTCGATTTCTCGAGCCAGCTCGTCTACACCAACATCGGCCACCAGCACCCGAAGGTCGTCGCCGCCATCGCCGAGCAGGCCGCCAAGCTGTGCACCATCGCGCCGCAGCACGCCAACGAGGCCCGCGCCACGGCCGCCGACCTGATCTGCCAGGTCGCCCCCGAGGGCTTCAACCGGGTGTTCTTCACCAACGGTGGCGCCGACGCCGTCGAGCACGCCATCCGCATGGCGCGCGTGTTCACCGGCCGCTACAAGACGCTGTCGACCTACCGCAGTTACCACGGCGGCACCGCGCTGACGGTCAACCTCACCGGCGACGTCCGCCGCTGGGGCAACGACTACGGCACCGAGGGCACCACGCACTTCTTCGGGCCCTTCCTGTACCGCAGCCAGTTCAATTCGCTGACGCAGGAGGAAGAGTCCGAGCGCGCCCTGGCGCACCTGCGCTCGGTCATCGAGTTCGAGGGCCCGTCGGCGTTCGCCGCGATCATCCTCGAGTCGGTGCCCGGCACCGTCGGCATCATGCCGCCGCCGCCCGGATACCTGCAGGGCGTGCGCGAGCTGTGCGACCAGTACGGCATCGTGATGATCCTCGACGAGGTCATGGCCGGCTTCGGCCGCACCGGCAAGTGGTTCGCGCTGGACAACTACGGCGTCACCCCCGACCTCATCACGTTCGCCAAGGGCGTCAACTCCGGCTACGTGCCGCTCGGCGGCGTCATCGTCAGCGACAAGATCCTCGAGCGCTTCCTGGAGCAGCCGTACGGCGGCGGGCTCACCTACTCGGGCCACCCGCTGGCGTGTGCGGCGTCGGTCGCGACCATCACCGCGATGCACGACGAGAAGATCGTCGAGAACGCCGAACTGATCGGCACCGACGTCTTCGGACCGGGCCTGGCGGCGCTGGCCGAGAAGCACGACATCATCGGCGACGTCCGTGGTCTGGGTGTGTTCTGGGCGGTCGAACTGGTCAAGGACCGCGCCACCAAGGAGCCGCTGGCGCCGTACGGCGGGTCGTCGCCCGAGATGGGCGCCATCAACGCGCGGGCCAAGCAGAACGGCCTGCTGCTGTTCATGAACTACAACCGCTTCCACCTGGTGCCGCCGTGCAACATCAGCATCGACGACGCCAAGCGCGGGCTGGACATTCTGGACGATGCGCTGAGCGCCGTATAGCCATACGCTTTGGCTCATGGCCTACCTCAAGCCGCCGTGGTTCGTCGTCCATGTCTTCAACCCCATCGCGCGGCTGACCGGCATCGGCGGGAGCCAGACCCTGACGGTCACCCGCAGCTCCAACCACGTGCCGCAGCGCATCCCGGTCGTGGTGCCGGAGGTGGACGGGGTGAAGTACCTGGTGTCGACGCGGGGTGAGTCGGCGTGGGTGAAGAACGTCCGGGAGAACCCGGTGGTCGCGCTGGGCAAGGCGAACTACCTGGCCAGCGAGATTCCGGTCGCGGACCGGGCGCCGATCATCGCGGCGTACCGGCCGCTGGCCGGCAAGGTCGTCGACCAGTACTGGCGCGAGCTGCCCGATGACGCCGACCACCCGGTCTTCAAGCTGACGCCGCAGAACTAAGGGCTGGCCCGCGGGTCACACCCGTCGCGTCAGACCCACGCACCACTCCGGTGTCAGCCGTTGCCGCCGAATGTGCAACCAGCGCGCGAGAATCGTGAAAACGAAGCGCTGACTGCACATTCGGCGACATCGAGGTCGTCGGTCGCAGACTTTGACCGGGCCTGATGCGTACCTGGGCCTCGCCTCGCGACCGCCGGAATCGGCGCGATCTCCCGCCGCAGCGTGAGCCAGCTCCTACACCCTGTAGTTGGTCCATTCGCGCGCGGCTGGGACACTGGTCGTCATGCGCTCTACCGACGTCTCCGCGAAACTGTTCGCCGACGCGTCGACCGTGATCCCCGGCGGGGTCAACTCGCCAGTGCGGGCCTTCAGCTCGGTCGGCGGCACCCCTCGCTTCATCACCTCGGCCAACGGTTACTGGCTCACCGACGCCGACGGCAACCGGTACGTCGACCTGGTGTGCTCGTGGGGCCCGATGATCCTGGGCCACGCCCACCCCGCCGTGGTGGAGGCCGTGCAGACCACCGCCGTCAACGGCTTGTCGTTCGGCGCCCCGACACCCGCCGAGACGGAGCTGGCGCGCGAGATCATCGACCGCGTCGCTCCCGTCGAGCGCATCCGCTTCGTGAACTCCGGCACCGAAGCCACCATGAGCGCCATCCGGCTGGCCCGCGGCTTCACCGGCCGGCCCAAGATCATCAAGTTCTCCGGCTGCTACCACGGCCACAGCGACGCGCTGCTGGCCGACGCCGGCTCCGGCGTCGCGACGCTGGGGCTGCCGTCGTCGCCGGGCGTCACCGGGGCTGCCGCCGCCGACACCATCGTGCTGCCGTACAACGACCTCGACGCGGTCCGAGAGGCGTTCGCCGCAGCCGGCGACCAGATCGCCTGCGTCATCACCGAGGCCAGCCCCGGCAACATGGGCACCGTCCCGCCGGCCGCGGGCTACAACGCCGCGCTGCGGCAGATCACCGCCGAGCACGGCGCGCTGCTCATCATCGACGAGGTGATGACGGGCTTCCGCGTCAGCCGTGGCGGCTGGTACGGCCTCGACCCGGTCGCGGCCGACCTGTTCACCTTCGGCAAGGTGATGAGCGGCGGCCTGCCCGCCGCCGCGTTCGGTGGGCGCGCCGAGGTGATGGAACGGCTGGCGCCGCTCGGCCCGGTGTACCAGGCCGGGACGCTGTCCGGGAACCCGGTGGCGATGGCCGCGGGCCTGGCCACGCTGCGCGCCGCGGACGACGCCGTCTACCGCGCCCTCGACGTCAACGCCGACCGGTTGTCCGGACTGCTGACCGACGCGCTCACCGAAGCGTCTGTGGCGCACCGGATTTCGCGCGCCGGAAACTTCCTGACGGTGTTCTTCGGTGACGGGGACGTCGTCGACTTCAAAACCGCGAAGGCCACCGAGACCTGGCGCTACCCGGCGTTCTTCCACGCCCTGCTGGACGCCGGGGTCTACCCGCCGTGCAGCGCCTTCGAAACCTGGTTCGTCTCGGCCGCACTCGACGACGCTGCGTTCGACCGGATCGCCGCCGCGCTGCCCGCCGCCGCGCAGGCCGCCGCCCAAGCTCAGGAGCCCGCATGACCGACAAGACGATCGTGCACGTGATGCGGCACGGCGAGGTGCACAACCCGGACAAGATCCTGTACGGCCGCAAGCCCAATTTCCATCTCTCCGAGCGTGGGCAGGCGCAGGCCGAGGCGGTCGCCGGGTGGCTGGCCGAGCGCGACATCGTCTACGTCGTGGCCTCGCCGCTGGAGCGCGCGCAGGAGACCGCGACGCCCATCGCGGCCCGCCACGGCCTGCCGATCGACACCGATCCCGAGCTCATCGAGTCGACGAATGTGTTTGAGGGACAGCGGGTCTCGCCGGGTGACGGCGCGCTGCGCGACCCGCGGAACTGGTGGCACCTGCGTGACCCGAAGACCCCGTCGTGGGGCGAGCCGTACAAGCACATCGCGGCGCGCATGACGGCCGCCGTGGACCGGGCGCGGGTCAAGGGCATGGGGCACGAGGCGGTGTGCGTCAGCCATCAGCTGCCGGTGGAGACGCTGCGTCGCGCCATGCTCGGCAAGAACCTGCACCACTTCCCGACCAAGCGGATGTGCAACCTGGCGTCGGTGACGTCGTTCTACTTCCATGGCGACCAGATGGTCGGCTGGGGATACTCGGAGCTGGCCGGACAGTGACTTCGCTGGTGGCCCGCGCCGGGGCAGTGATGGCGGCCGTCCTGACGACGGCCGTGCTGCTCGTCGGCTGCTCCACCGGTGACGACGCCGTCGCGCAGGGCGGCACCTTCGAATTCGTGGCGCCCGGCGGCAAGACCGACATCTTCTACGACCCGCCGGCGAGCCGCGGCAAGCCGGGCGCGGTGCGCGGGCCGTCGCTCACCGACCCGTCGAAAACCCTGTCCCTGGACGACTTTTCCGGCCAGGTCGTGGTGATCAACGTGTGGGGGCAGTGGTGTGGCCCGTGCCGCTCGGAGATCGCCGAGCTGGAGAGGGTGTACGAGCAGACCAAGGCGCAGGGCGTCGCGTTCCTGGGCATCGACGTGCGCGACAACAACCGGCAGGCCGCCGTCGACTTCATCGTCGACCACAAGGTGACGTTCCCGTCCATCTATGACCCGGCGATGCGCACCATGATCGCGTTCGGCGGCAAGTACCCGACGACGGTCATCCCGTCGACGCTGGTGCTGGACCGTCAGCACCGGGTGGCCGCGGTGTTCCTGCGGGAGCTGCTGGCCGACGACCTCAAGCCCGTCGTCGAGCGGCTCGCCAAAGAGGGCAAGGCATGACCTCCTTCGCCGAAACCGCCGCAGCCGGACCGCTTTTGGTGGCCCTCGGGGTGAGCGTGCTCGCCGGGCTGGTGTCGTTCGCGTCGCCGTGCGTGGTGCCACTGGTGCCCGGGTACCTGTCGTATCTGGCCGCGGTGGTCGGGGTGGACGACACCGAGGGCACGACGAAAGTGCGTACCGCCCGCTGGCGCGTGGCCGGCGCGGCGGCGTTGTTCGTCGCGGGCTTCACCGCGGTGTTCCTCATGGGCGCGGTCGCCGTGCTCGGACTGACCACGACCCTCATCGCCAATCAGCTTCTGCTGCAACGCATCGGCGGCGTCGTCACGGTGCTGATGGGCCTCGTGTTCATCGGGCTCGTGCCGGCGCTGCAGCGTCAGGTGCGGTTCACGCCGCGCCAGGTGTCGACGGTCGTCGGCGCCCCCTTGCTGGGCGCGGTGTTCGGGCTGGGCTGGACCCCGTGCCTGGGCCCGACGCTCACCGGCGTCATCGCGGTGGCCTCGGCCAGTGACGGCGCCAGCGTCGCCCGGGGCATCGCGCTGGTGATCGCGTACTGCCTGGGTCTCGGCATTCCGTTCGTGCTGTTGGCCTTCGGGTCGGCCCGCGCCGTGCAGGGCCTGGGCTGGCTGCGCCGGCACACCCGCGCCATCCAGATCTTCGGCGGCCTGCTGCTGATCGTCGTCGGCACCGCGCTGGTCACCGGCGTGTGGAACGACTTCACGTCCTGGGTGCGCGACGCCTTCGTCAGCAACGTGAGGCTCCCGATATGACCGACGTTTCCGCGCCCGACGCCGTGTCGGGCGGCGAGACCCGCCGCCCCGGCCCGCTCTCCCGGGTGGTCGCACTGTTCCGCAACACCTGGCGGACGCTGACGTCGATGGGCACTGCCCTGGTGCTGTTGTTCCTGCTGGCGCTCGGCGCCATCCCGGGTGCGCTGCTGCCGCAGCGTTCGCTCAACGCCGGCAAGGTCGACGAATACCTGGCGCAGCATCCGACGATCGGGCCGTGGCTCGACAAGGTGCAGGCCTTCTCGGTGTTCTCGAGCTTCTGGTTCACCTCGATCTACGTGCTGCTGTTCATCTCGCTCGTGGGCTGCCTGACGCCCCGCATGATCGAGCACGTCCGCAGCCTGCGCGCCGTCCCGGTACCCGCGCCGCGGAACCTGGCACGGCTGCCCAAGCACGCCGAAGCCACCGTTCCCGGTGAGCCAGACGCCGTCGCCGACCGGATGGCCTCCCGCCTCAGGGGCTGGCGCCAGACCACCCGCACGCTGGACGACGGCGCGCGCGAGATTTCGGCGGAGAAGGGCTATCTGCGCGAGTTCGGCAACATCGTCTTCCACTTCTCGCTGCTGGGCCTGCTGGTGGCCATCGCGTTCGGCAAGATGTTCGGTTACGAGGGCAACGTCATCGTCATCGCCGACGGCGGGCCCGGATTCTGCTCGGCCTCCCCGGCCGCGTTCGACTCGTTCCGCGCCGGCAACGTCGTCGACGGCACCTCACTGCACCCCAGCTGCCTGCGGGTCCACGACTTCGACGCCCGGTACCTGCCGAGCGGGCAGGCCACGGCATTCGCGGCGAACATCGACTACCAGGACGGCGCCGACCTGGTCAGCGGCACCTGGCGGCCGTACCGGCTGGAGGTCAACCACCCGCTGCGGATCGGCGGCGAGCGCATCTACCTGCAGGGCCACGGCTACGCGCCGACGTTCACCGTCACGTTCCCGAACGGCCAGACCCGCACGTCGACGGTGCAGTGGAAGCCCGAGAACGCGCTGACGCTGCTGTCCTCGGGTGTCGCGCGCATCGACCCGCCGGGCGGCAGTTATCCCGACGACCGCGAGCGGCGCAAGCACCAGATCGCCATCCAGGGCCTGTTCGCCCCGACCGCCGAACTCGACGGCAAGCTGCTGTCCTCGAGCTTCCCGGCGATGAACGCGCCCGCGGTGGCCATCGACATCTACCGCGGCGACACCGGGCTCGACAGCGGCCGCCCGCAGTCGCTGTTCTCGCTCGACCCCCGGCTGATCGACCAGAAGCGGCTCACCAAGCAGGCGCGCGTCAACCTCAAGGCCGGCGAGCAGACCAAGCTGGACGACGGCACCGTCATCAAGTTCGACGGCGCGGTGCCGTTCATCAACGTGCAGGTGTCGCACGACCCGGCGCAGGTGTGGGTGCTCGTGTTCGCGCTGACCATGATGGCCGGGCTGCTGGTGTCGTTGGTGGTGCGCCGCCGCCGGGTTTGGATTCGGATCGTGTCGGCCGGGCCGGGTACCGTCAACGTCGAGCTCGGCGGCCTGGCCCGCACGGACAACTCGGGGTGGGGCGACGAGTTCGAAAAGCTCACAGAGCGGTTGATTGAGGACAAGCGATGAACACAGAGCACATCGACATCGACCTGGCCCGGTACTCGGACTGGGCATTCTTCAGTTCCTGGACGGTGCTGTGCCTGGCTTTCGTCTTGCTGGCCGTCGAGCTGGCGTCGAGCCGTGGCCGGAAGGTAGAGACCCGAGAGCTGGTCGGTGCGGGCGTAGGCGCGAACAGCACCATCCCAGGCGTCATCGTCGACGCACCCACCCGCTCTGTTGACGAGCGCATCGGCCGTGTCGGGCTCGCGCTGGTGTACGTCGGCATCGCCATGTTGTTCGTCTGCATCGTGTTGCGCGGTCTGGCCACCATGCGCGTGCCGTGGGGCAACATGTACGAGTTCATCAACCTGACCAGCTTCTGTGGGCTGGTCGCAGCGTCGATCGTGATGCGCAAGCCGCAGTACCGGGCGCTGTGGGTCTTCGTCCTGGTGCCCGAGCTGATCCTGCTGGCGGTGTCGGTCAAGTACCTGTACACCAACGCCGCGCCGGTGATGCCCGCGCTGCAGTCGTACTGGTTGCCCATCCACGTCTCGGTCGTCAGCCTCGGCTCCGGCGTCTTCCTGGTCGCCGGCGTCGCCAGCATCCTGTTCCTGCTCAAGATGTCGCCGCTGGCACATCAGGACAACGGGTTCGGCCGGATGATCCAGCGCCTGCCGGATGCCCAGACCCTGGACCGCATCGCCTACCGGACCACCATCTTCGCGTTCCCGATCTTCGGGTTCGGCGTCATCTTCGGGGCCATCTGGGCCGAGGAGGCCTGGGGTCGCTACTGGGGCTGGGACCCCAAGGAGACGGTGTCGTTCGTCGCCTGGGTCGTCTACGCCGCCTATCTGCACGCCCGGTCGACCGCGGGCTGGCGCGACAAGAAGGCCGCGTGGATCAACGTCGTCGGCTTCGTCGCGATGGTGTTCAACCTGTTCTTCATCAACCTGGTGACCGTCGGCCTGCACTCGTACGCCGGCGTCGGCTGAGCCACCAGATGTCGGGGCTGATCGTGCCTTCATTCCGCGCCCAGGGCCGGTTCAAGGACCCGGCCGATCCCGTCGCTGCCGCCACGCCAACCGCGGCGCCGGAGGCCCGCATCGTCATCGCGCATGCCGTGACACCGGTCCTGGCGCCGACACCCGCGAAGCCGCGGAGCCTGGACCCCGCCACGGTCGCGCTGCTGAGCCGGCCGAGCCGCGCACCGTCGACCGGCTGGCGCAAGGCGCTCTACTACGCGACCGGCACGCTGCTCAATCCCGGTGACAGCCCCAAGACCCTGCACCGCGCCCGGTTGACCGCGCAGATCAACCGCCCGCTGCGAGACTGCTACCGGATCGCGGTGCTGTCCCTCAAGGGCGGCGTCGGGAAGACGACCATCACCGCGACGCTGGGGGCGACGTTCGCGTCGATCCGTGGGGACCGCGTCATCGCGGTGGACGCGAACCCCGACCGCGGCACCCTCAGCCAGAAGGTGCCGCTGGAGACGCCGGCGACGGTCCGTCATCTCCTGCGCGATGCCGAGGGCATCTCCAGCTACAGCGATGTCCGCAACTACACCTCGCGCGGTGAGAGCCAGCTCGAGGTGCTGGCCTCGGAGAGCGACCCGGCGGTGTCGGAGGCGTTCAGCTCCGAGGATTACGCCCGCACGCTGGCGGTACTGGAGCCGTACTACCGGCTGGTGCTGACGGACTGTGGCACCGGCATGCTGCATTCGGCCATGGGTGCGGTGCTCGCGCACGCCGACGTGCTCGTCGTGATCAGCTCAGGCTCGGTCGACGGCGCCCGTAGTGCCGCGGCGACGCTCGACTGGCTCGACGCCCATGGTCATCAGGAACTGGTGCGCAACGCCGTCGCGGTGGTCAATGCCGTGCGTCCGCGCTCCGGCAAGGTCGATCTGCGCAAGGTGGTCGACCATTTCGGCCGCCGGTGCCGGGCGGTGCAGGTGGTGCCGTTCGACCCGCACCTGGAGGAGGGTGCCGAGGTCAGTCTGGACCGGCTTCGGCCGGACACCAGGGATGCGTTGCTGGAACTGGCCGTGGCCGTCGCCGACGGATTTCCGCTGTCGCTGTAGAGAGTCGCTACGAACCGAGCCGGCGCAGGAATTCCGGATCGTCATCCGGGCCGATGACGCGCGTGGTCGGCCGCGCGGCCGTGGCGCGAGTGGCGCGCCAGCCCACGTAGGCCAACAGCGCCAGCAGCGTGATCAGGAGCAGGAACTGCACGTAAAACCTCCTTTATTCGAATATACGCGTCCGTCGGTAAACTCGTGCGGTGTCTGATGCGCCCGCCACCCCGTCCATGCCACGTTTGCTGCTCGACGTTTTTCTCTACGCGCTCGCCCGCCTGCTGCTGGTAGCGGTGATTGCCGGCGCGATCTTCGGTGTCGTCGCGTTGCTGGGTATCCGTGATTTCCCGGCCATGGTGGCGCTGCTGTTCGCGCTGGTTCTCGGCATGCCGCTGGGCATCTGGCTGTTCGCTCCGCTGCGCCGCCGGGCCACCGCCGGGATCGCCGCCGTCGACGAGCGTCGCCGCGCCGAGCGCGAGCAGCTGCAGGCCCGGTTGCACGGCGAGGATTCCGCCGGCGACTGACGCCGCTCGGGCTAGGGCTTGACCGCCACCAGCACCGCGGTGATCAGGGCGGCCCACACCAGCATCGTCAGCCCGGTGTCCTTGAGCACGGGGATCAGCTCGCGACCGCCGAGGCCTGAGCGCACGGGCTTGGCCGCGCGGACCGCCAGCGGTGCCGCCGCGAAGCCGATGAGGCACCAGGGGGTCGCGAACGTCAGGACCGCGGTCAGCACGAACGGCAGCAGCGTCAGCACCTGGAACAGCTGGCGGGTGCGGGCGTCGCCGAGCCGCACCGCGAGCGTGATCTTGCCCGAGACCTGATCGGTGGGGATGTCGCGAAGGTTGTTGGCCACCAGCACCGCCGACGACAAGGACCCGACCGCGATGGCGAGCACGAGTCCCACCCAGTCGACCCGCAGGGCCTGCGTGTACTGCGTGCCGAGCACGGCGACCAGCCCGAAGAACACGAACACCGCGACCTCGCCGAGCCCGCGATAGCCGTACGGGTTGGTGCCGCCGGTGTACAGCCAGGCGCCGGCGATGCACGCCGCGCCGACGGCGATCAGCCACGGCTGACTGACCAGCGCGAGCGCCAGGCCGGCACCGGCGCCGATGGACAGGCTGATCACGGCCGCCGCGAGCACCGCCTGCGGGGAGGCCAACCTGGCCCCGACCAGGCGCACCGGCCCGGACCGGTCGTCATCGGTGCCGCGGATGCCGTCGGAGTAGTCGTTGGCGTAGTTGACCCCGATGATCAGCGATATCGAAACCACAAGGGCCAGAGCCGCTTTCCACCACACCTCACCGCCGACCCAGGCGGCGGCACCGGTACCTGCCAGCACGGGAGCGACGGCATTCGGGAGGGTCCGCGGTCGGGCGCCCTCTATCCACTGCGAAAGACTGGCCACGCGCGCAATCGTCCCACGCCCCTACACTTATCGGCATGAAGGATCGGCTCAGCAAGAACGAGATTCGCAAAGATGTCGTGCAGGAATCCGTCGAAGCCGTCGCAGGCACCGTCGGCGAGGTCATGAACATCGTCGTCACCGCCGTCAAGGACGTGGCGAGCTCCATCGGCGCCCTGGCCACCGACGCATTCGAGATCCGCGACGGCGCCCGGCGGGCCCGCGCGCAGCTGGAACAGGACGAGGCCGAGGATATCGAGGACGACGACGTGGCGGCGCCCGCGCCGACGCCCGTCACGGCCGTGACGCCGGAGACCGTGGATACCCCCAAGACCGACGCCGAATAACGGATGCTGGGAGTCATCGGCGGTAGCGGTTTCTACACGTTCTTCGGGGACGACGCGCGCACCGTCACCGTCGACACGCCCTACGGCACGCCGAGCGCGCCGGTCACCATCGGGGCCGTCGGCGGGCACGAGGTGGCGTTCCTGCCACGGCACGGGCTCAAGCATGAGTACTCGCCGCACACGGTGCCGTACCGCGCCAACATGTGGGCGCTGCGCAAGCTCGGGGTGCGGCGGATTTTCGCCCCGTGCGCCGTCGGCAGCCTGACCGCGGATCTCGGCCCCGGCGCCGTGATCGTGCCCGACCAGCTGGTGGACCGCACCCGCAGCCGCGAGGACACCTACTTCGACGCCGGCGGTATCCACGTCGGCTTCGCCGATCCGTACTGTCCGACGCTGCGCGCCGTGGCCGCCGAGCAGCCGGGCGTCATCGACGGCGGCACCATGGTGGTCATCCAGGGGCCCCGGTTCTCCACCCGCGCCGAGAGCCAGTGGTTCGCGGCCCAGGGGTTCACGTTGGTGAACATGACCGGCTACCCCGAGGCCGTGCTGGCCCGTGAACTCGAGATGTGTTATGCGGCAATCGCTTTGGTGACCGACCTGGACGCGGGCATCGAGGCCGGCGCCGGTGTCACCACCGTCGACGTCTTCGCGGAGTTCGAGCGCAACACCCCCATGTTCAAGGCGCTGGTGCAGCAGGCCCTGGCGACCGTCCCGGTCGAACGGACCTGCACCCACTGCCTGGCCCACGCCGGGGTGAAGCTGCCGTTTGAACTGCCCTGACCGGGGCGGCTCTTGACACCCGTCAAGTCGGGGTGGCAAAACTGACGGGGTGACTTCCCGCATCTGCGAACAGCTCGGCATCGACTTCCCGCTCTTCGCCTTCAGCCATTGCCGCGACGTAGTCGCCGCGGTCACCAACGCCGGCGGCTTCGGCGTGCTGGGCGCGACGGCGTACACCCCCGAGCAGCTCGACCGGGAACTCGCCTGGATCGACGATCACGTCGGTGGCCGGCCCTACGGCGCGGACATCATCGTGCCGGCGAAATTCGAGGGCAAGGGCGAGAACCTGTCGGACGGCCAGCTGGCCGACCGAATCCCTTCGGAATACCGGGAATTCGTCACCCAACTGCTCATCGACCACGGTATCGAGCCGGAGGAAAAGGTCCGCACCGGCGGGTCGGTGCTGTCCGGCAACACCGGGCACGACCTGCTCGATGTGGCGTTGAGCCATCCCATCAAGCTGATCGCCAATGCCCTTGGCGTGCCGCCGGATTACATGATCGAGGCGGGCCGCGAGCGGGGGATTCCGGTGGCCGCGCTGGTCGGCGCCAAGGAGCACGCCGTCAAGCAGGTGGCGGCCGGGGTGGACCTCATCGTCGCGCAGGGCACCGAGGCCGGCGGCCACTGCGGTGAGGTGTCCACACTCGTCGTGGTCCCGGAAGTGATTGAGGCGATTGATGATTCGGTCCCCGTGCTGGCGGCGGGCGGCATCGTCACCGGCCGGCAGATGGCTGCGGCGGTCGCGCTGGGCGCCGCCGGGGCCTGGACCGGTTCGGTGTGGTTGACCACCGAGGAGGCCGAGACCGCGCCGGCCACCAAGCAGAAGATGCTGGCCGCCTCGTCACGCGACACCGTGCGGTCGGCGGGGCGCACCGGAAAGCCCGCACGCCAACTGGTTTCGGACTGGACGGATGCCTGGGCGCCGAACGACGGTGGCCGCAAGCCACTTCCGCTGCCGCTGCAGAACATGCTGAGCGAGCCGGTGATCCGGCGCATCGACCGCCTGGCCGCCCAGGGCCATCCGGGCGCCCAGCAGTTGGCGACCTACTTCGTCGGCCAGGGCGTCGGCCTGATGAACAAGGTCAAGCCCGCCCGCGAGGTCGTCCGCGAGTTCATCGAGGACTACCTGGCCGCCACCGAGCGCCTGAACCGCTCGCTGCCCTAGGGTTTTGTGCACGATTTTCCGCGCGAGGCGCGAAAAATCGTGCACAAATCCCTAGGTTACGGCTCGATGGCGCGGCGGCCTTCCTTGAGCTGACGGCGTTCGTCGGCGGCGTCGATGATCGTGGTGTCGGTGCCGTCGAGTGCGGTGTACGGGTCGGCGCCCCGCAGCGGCGTCGTCGGTGCGAACGTCGCGTTCATCTGCGGTGCGGCCCACTGGGGTTCGACGCGCGGGTGGATGCCCTGGCCCGCGCCGAGCGCCTGGCCGTGGTCCGCGGCGCGCGGGCCCGACGACTGCTCGTGCTCGTTCTCGGTCACCGTCGTCCGCGACGTCCGGCGCAGCGTGAACGTGATCTCCTCGAACTCCTCGATGACCTTCTGCGCCGAGCGCAGCTGCTGCACCGACGTGTCGATGACGCGGTCCACCACGGGCGCGACGGGCGCCACCAGCGGACGCAGCAGGCGAGCCGCAACTTTGGTGAGGTCGGGCAATTGCGGCAGTGTCAGGCCGCCCGCGGGCTGGCTGGTCGCCTGCACCGGCAGGTTCTCGGCCGGCTGGTCGCCGATCGGGACGAGTTCGGCCGTGGCGGTCGGTTCGGCCGGTGCGTCGGCCGGTTCGGGCTCCGGCGCTGGTGCGGCGCTCAACGAACGCCGCTGCGGGTCCGGGAACGCCATGAGTTCGTCCCAGTCGGAGTACATGGGCTGCGGCGGCGAATCGGGCCGCAGCACCTCGGCGGTGGGGGCCGCGAGCGCGGGCTGCGCCGGCTCGCCGGTGAGGGCTTCGGCGACGCGCTGGCGGTGATATTCGCGGTTGATCTCGGCGTCGGTCTCGAGCGCGAGCTTCATGGCGGCCAGCTGGTGTTCGGCCTTCAGAATCTCGGCTTCGGCCCGCACCTCGGCCTGCTTGACCGCGATGGCGGTCTCGGCACGCAGCTCGGCCCGGAGCCGGGACTCGTCGTGGCGCTCGCGCAGGGTGCGGTCCTGCCGGGCGTGCAGCAGCATCGGCAGCAGGTACAGCAGGACGCAGACGCCGACCACGGCGATGCGCGCCACCAGCGCGGCGGGCGTGTCGATGGTGTAGCCGTTCATCGCGACCCAGCGCGCGCCGAAACCACGGTCCGCGCCGGCGCCGGCCGCGTCGCGCGCGGCCGTGACCGCGTGCTCGGCACCGGCGATCCGCGCGTCGAGGGTCGGGGCCTGCTCGCCCCGGGCCGCCAGTGCGGCATCGAGCTCGCGCTGATCGTGCTCGAGGATGTCCTGCGTGTTCTGGGTGATCTGGCCGTCACCGGGCACACCGGTGACGGGCTGCTGGGCGCACGACGGCGTCGGGTGGTATTCGCAGCGGGCCACGACCTGAGCATCGTCACGACGCTGCCGGGCGGAGTCGACGGCGGCGTCGAGCGCACCGCGGCTCGCGCGCAGCGCATCCAACTGGCCCTGCGCGGTGGCCACGGCCGGCGTGGTCGCGGCGCGGGCCGCGGCCTCGGCGTCCAGACGCTGGGTGATGGCATTGCTGAACAGCGTCATCGCGGCCAGTTCACCGACCAGCAGGCCGATCGCGACGGCCAGGGCCGCCCGGCCGGCGGTGCCGCGGGCGCTGGCGACGGTGCTGCGGATGGCCACGACCACCAGCGCACCGAAAATCAGGGTCACGGGCAGCACGACGGCCAGTGGCAGACCGGTGGACGGGGTGGCGACGGCGGCGGCCACGGCCCAGGCCAGCATGCCTCCCGACCAGGTCAGGGCGGTCACCGCAGGATGGTTGTCAGGCTGTCTGTGGGCAGGCATGGAAACTCCAACTCTTCCGGTCCGCGTTCCAGGGTCCCAGAGAGCCGGGCCCGTCACCGAATCAAGCGCCGGTGCTGTGACCGGCATCACGGGCCGATCAGGCGTTTTTCTGGTACTGCAGCGTCAGGGCCCGCCGGTCGAGCTTGCCGATCCCGCGGCGGGGGAGTTCGGCGACCACGTGCACCTCACGTGGGGCGGCGGTGGCGGCCAGTGTGGCGCTGACGTATTCCCGCAGGTCAGCCACGGTGGGTGTGGCCGCGCCCGGGTGAAGCACGACGGCCACGGCCACCCGTTGGCCCAGCCGTTCGTCGGGCACGCCGAACACGGCGCATTCGGCGATGGCCGGATGGCCCGCCAGGGCCGACTCGACGAGCGCGGGCAGCACCTTGAGACCGCCGGTGGCGATGGCGTCGTCGATGCGGCCCAGTACCCGCAGCACGCCCGAATCATCCACGGCGCCAATGTCATCGGTGACGAACCAGCCCGCCACGAACGGCGACGGGTCGACGGGATTTCGGTAACCCGACGCCAGCGTGGGGCCGCCCAACGAAATTCGGCCGGTGTCGTCGATGCGCAGCCGGACGCCGCTCAGCGGTCGTCCGTCGTAGACGCAGCCGCCGCAGGTCTCGCTCATCCCGTAGGTGCGGACCACGGAAATGCCTGCGGCCGCGGCCTTTTCGCCGAGTCCCGGCGGCATGGGGCCGCCGCCGATCAGGACGGCGTCCAGTTCGGCGAGCGCCGCGGTCGCGGCGGGATCGGCCAGGATCTTGGCCAGCTGCACCGAGACCAGTGACGTGTAGCGCCGTCCCGAACCCAAAGCCCTTACCGCAGAAGGCAGTTCACTGACGTCGAAACCCGGGTCCAGCGCGACGGGCGTGGTGCCGGCCCGCAGGCTCCGCACCAGAACCTGCACTCCGGCGACGTGGTAGGCGGGCAGTGCCAGCAGCCACCGGCCGGGCCCGCCGAGCCGGTCATGCGTGGCGTCGGCGCTGGCGTGCAATGCCGCGGCGGAAAGCAAGGCGCCCTTGGGGATTCCGGTGGAACCCGACGTCGAGACCACCAGGGCCACGTCGTCGTCGACGGCTTCGCCGGCGCGCAGCGTCTCCGTCAGCAGCGCGGCCTGGCGGTCATCGTCGGCCGGCACCGGCAGGAGTGCGCCGCGGCCGTCCAGGGCCTGCGCCAACGTCGGGATCAGGGCGAGGGCCGCGCCGCCGGATCCGACGGCGACCGGATGCAGAACAGCTATGCCACGCCTCCGTCGCCGGGCTCGCCGTCGATCGGGTCGCGGGGATCGTCGAGCGGCCAGCCCTTGGCGGCCAGCCGCGCCCGCACCCGCTCCACATCCTCGGCGCGGGGGAGTTCGTCGGTGATCCGCGTGATGAGTACGCCGATGTCGATGTCATCGAATTCACCACGATTCATCAGCCCGCGGGCGACGGACTTGACCTCGTCGTTGGTCAGGCGCCGGGACAGCAGCGCCAACAGCGGCACCCGGTCGGTGGCGGGGATGCCGTCGGGATACCCGGCTTGCAGCCACGCCACGATCTTGGTGAGAAACGAGTTCATGGCGTCACCTCCTGATCTCGGGGAGGGGCGGCCCAGCTGTGCGCTGTGTGCCCCGAAATTGCGCACCGAATCCTATGCCCAGCCTGTGACGTGGGCATATCGCCACCGTAACCCTCGGCATCGCCGACAGCACTTTGCCAGACTAATTAGACGAAGCTAACAGGTGAACACTCCATGAACACCTCTTCGGGTCGGGCAAACACCCAGGTCGCGGTCCGGATTGAGGACTTCTGTAACTGGTCAAAAACGGCGCCGTTACACCAGAATGAGCGCCATGAGCGCAGAGTTGGTCATCCTGGTGCTGTTGATCGCAACAGCACTGGCATTTGACTTCACGAATGGATTTCACGATACCGGTAATGCCATGGCGACCTCGATCGCCACAGGCGCGCTGAAGCCGAAGACCGCCGTGCTGCTGGCCGGCGTCCTGAACTTGGTCGGCGCGTTCCTGTCAGTCGAGGTCGCCGTCACCGTCACCACCTCGGTGCTGAAGATTCAGGACAGTAAGTCCGGGCACCTCCTGAAGTCCATCGACGCGTCGACCGGACTCACCATCATCTTCGCCGGCCTCATCGGCGGCATCCTGTGGAACCTCCTCACCTGGCTGTTCGGCATCCCTTCCAGCTCGTCGCACGCGCTCTTCGGCGGACTGATCGGTGCCGGCCTGGCCGCGCTCGGCACCGCGGGCATCAACTGGAGCGGTGTCATCCAGAAGGTGCTGATCCCGGCTGTCGCGGCACCGTTCATCGCGGGCCTCGTGGCCGCCGTAGGCACCTGGCTGGTCTACCGGATCACGCGCAACGTCATCAAGAAGCGCCGTGAGGAAGGCTTCCGCTGGGGCCAGATCGCCACTGCATCGCTGGTCGCGCTGTCCCACGGCACCAACGACGCGCAGAAGACCATGGGCGTCATCGCCCTGGCCCTCATCACCACCGGCCACCTGACCGGCGACGTGAAGAAGGACGGCCTGCCGTTCTGGATCATCGCGTCGTGCGCCCTGGCCATCGGCCTGGGCACCTACATCGGCGGCTGGCGCGTCATCCGCACCCTGGGCAAGGGCCTCGTCGAGATCGAGTCCCCGCAGGGCCTGGCCGCGGAGGCGTCCTCGGCCGCGATCATCCTGAGCTCCAGCGCCGCCGGCATGGCGCTCTCGACCACCCACGTCGCCACGGGTTCGATCCTGGGCAGTGGCGTCGGCAAGCCCGGCGCTTCGGTCCGCTGGGCCGTCGCCGGACGGATGGCCATGGCCTGGCTGATCACGCTGCCGGCCGCGGCGCTGGTCGGTGCCCTGTCGTACTGGCTGTCCTACGGCCTGAAGTCCGCCACCGGTTCCGCGCTGGTCGGCGACGGCACGATCTTCGTCATCCTGGTCGCGCTGTCGGGCTTCATGTACTGGCGTGCGCAGCAGCAGAAGGTCGACCACAACAACGTCAACGCTGAATGGGACGCGTCCACCAACTCCGTGGTGCCCGCCGACGTCCGTGAGGCTGCCGCCAAGTCGCCCGAATCCGCCGGCGTCTGATTCCCGCGAACCGAACCAGAAGGAATCACTGATGCATTACTTGGAAGCCATCCTCAAGGTCCTCGTCGTGGGCTTGATCCTCGGTGCCGGACTCCCCGCGGTGTTCGCGGGCGGCCTCGTCGCCTACTCCAACGGCGCCGGCGGCGAGCACTCCGATGGGACGGTCACGGCCCCCAACCCGATCCTCAAGTACCTGGGTCTGGCGCTGTTCGTGCTGGTCGGAGCTGTCGTCCTGCTCGCGATCCTGTGGATCACCCGGTCCACGATCATCCACCACACCGGCGTCGACCTGTTCCCCTTTCTGAAGAAGTGAGCTGACGGACAATGACTGAATCCAATGGATTGTTCGAGAATGTCCTGAAGTGGCTGCGGGCGGGATACCCCGACGGTGTGCCGCCGAAGGATTACTACCCGGTGCTGGCGCTGCTGAAGCGTTCGCTCACGGAGGACGAGGTCGTCGAGGCGGCGCGGTCCATCCTGCGCACCAACGACGGCGAGAGCCCCGTCACCGAGGCCGAGATTCACGCCGCGATCGCGGCCGTCACCAACCAGGAGCCCAGCCCCGACGACATCCACCAGGTGTCGGCGCGACTGGCCTCGGTCGGCTGGCCGCTGGCGACGCCGGCTCGCTGACGCGCCGCAGAACTCACCACCCGCGACACCCGGAGTGCTAACTCCGGGTGTCGCGTCGTAGTGGGTGGGTGTCGGGCACCTGGACGAAGATCAAGGTGACCTGATCAGGATCGGTGACGTGCAGTTCGTGCAGGCCCCACGGTTCCTGCCGCGCCGCACGGGAGATCGCCACCCCGCGGGCCTCGAGCTCGGCCTGGGTCTGGTAGACGTCGCGCACCTGCAGCCACAGCGCGCCCGGGAACGGAACCGTCGGGCCGTCGTCGTCACGGCCGTGGCCGGCGAGTTCGATGAGCGACTGCCCGGCGTAAAACACTGTGCCGGCACCGTATTCGCGGGCGATGGCCAGGCCGATGGCGTCGCGGTAGAACGCCACCGACTTCGCGTAGTCGACGGGCCGGATCAGGATGCGGCTGGCGAGGATCTCCATCGCGTCACCCGATCGACTGCGCGCGTCGGCGTTTCATCATCTGGTCGACCAGGCCGGGCACGAAACTGTTGAGCGCGTGCGACGTCACCGCGATCCGGGGCGCGATGCGCACCGGGCGGGTCTTGGCCGCGGTGACCATCCAGTCGGCGGCTTCGTCGGCCGACAGGCCGGGCATACCGTCGAAGGCGCGGGTCGGCGCGATCATCGGCGTCTTCACCAGCGGATAGAACAGTGTCGAGGAGTGCACTCCGCTTGCGCCCCACTCGGTTTCGATGACCCGGCTCACCGCGGTCAGTGCCGACTTGGACGCGTTGTACACCGAGAACAGCGGCGACGACTCGTTCATCACACCCCACGTCGACACGTTGATGATGTGCCCGTCGCCGCGCTCGAGCATGCCGGGGGCGAAGCCGCGCACCAGGCGCAGCGGCGAATAGTAGTTCAGCGTCATGGTGCGTTCGAGGTCGTGCCAGCGGTCCAGGGACTCGGCCAGCGGCCGGCGGATGGACCGGCCGGCGTTGTTGATCAGGATGTCGACGCCGCCCAGCTCGGCTTCCACGTCCGCCACCAGCTTGTCGATGGCGTCCATGTCGGACAGGTCGCACGGCCGCGCGATGGCGTCACCGCCGCTGTGGGTGATCCGGGCGGCCACCTTGTCCAGTAGTTCGGCCCGGCGGGCGACGATGACGACGGTCGCCCCGAGGTGCGCGAACTTGGCGGCGGCCGCCTCGCCGATGCCCGACGACGCTCCCGTCAGCACGATGCGTTTGCCGGCCAGGTCGACCTCGCCGTGGCCCGACAACCGTTCGATCAGGGGCGGTCGCATGCCGGCGAGCAGCAGGCTCTCGGAGACGCGCCGTAGGGGACTCTTGCTCACCCCCTGAGCTTAGGGCCGCGGCGTCAGCTCGCTCCGGTGACAGGCCAGACGTTGGTGTACACGAGTTCGTCGAGCGGGCGCGCCGTCGTCCAGCCGACGATCTCGAGTTCGGGGCGGTCCGGGAACTCCGGTACCGGGCCGACACACAGCACCGCGATCGGTTCGGCGCCCTCGGGCATGCCGAGGAGGGCGGCCAGCTCGGCCGGGTCGAACAGCGAAACCCAGCCCAGCCCAAGGCCTTCCGCGCGGGCGGCCAGCCACATGTTCTGGATGGCGCACGACACCGACGCCAGGTCCATGTGGGGCATGGTCCGGCGGCCGAAGATGTGACGCTCGCGATCGTCACCGAGGGCCACCACGAACAGCTCGGCGCAGTCGCCGATGCCTTCGACCTTCAGCGCCAGGAACTCCGCCTCGCGCGGCCCGAGGGCCTCGCCCGTCTGGATGCGCTCGGCGTCGACGAGCTTCTTGATCGCCGTCCGGACGGCCGGGTCGGTGATGCGCAGGAAGCGCCAGGGCTGCATCAGCCCGACACTCGGCGCCATGTGCGCGGCCTCCAGGATGCGGCGCAGAACCTCTTCGGGCACCGTGGAATTCGGCGTGAAGTGCCGCATGTCCCGACGCTCGGACATGACGCGGTAGACGGCTGCGCGTTCGGCGTCGGAGTAACTCGGCTCGCTCACCGGAGGGAGGCTAACAGGGATCAGCGGGATCCGATCGCGTCTGAGTGACGCCGGTGGAAACGGCGGGTTGGCTGCCCTGCGGGCGTGGTCCGGTGGGGGAAGGCGAACCACGCTGCCAGGGTCACGTTGTAGCCGGTGAGGATCGCGTACAGGACGGTGTCACGCGAGTCGAAACCCAGAGGTCCCGGGCTGTGACTCGAGGTTGCCGCCACGCACACCGCCGTCACGATGAACCAGCCGACGGCGGCGACGCGGTTGAACCGCGCCGCGCCGCGGCCGAACGCGGCGAAGACGGTCACCACGCCGACCACGAGCAGCAGCGCGCAGTGCAGCGGCGTGACCCGCAGCCACATGAGGGGCGCCCCGGCGGCGCCGAAATGCGGGTTCGCCATGGACCACGCCAGGCCGGTGCCGCCGAAGACGCCCAGCGCGAAACCCTCGGCCCCCAGCGCCCACTGGCCGATTCGCGCTCGCGTCCCGACGTCCACGTGCCAAGTGTGACGCGAGGTGTCCACCATCGGCGCGCGCCTAAGCGGATACACAGCGCACTCATGGGAAAGCACACAGCGGGCTGTCGTCCAGATGACGGACAGGGCCCCGCCGAACCTCAGAAGTAGCGGGGGAACTCGCTCCAGTCCGGGTCGCGCTTCTGCAGGAACGCGTCCCGGCCCTCGACGGCTTCGTCGGTCATGTAGGCCAGACGGGTGGCCTCGCCGGCGAAGATCTGCTGACCCACCAGGCCGTCGTCGAGCAGGTTGAACGCGAACTTCAGCATCCGGATGGCCTGTGGCGACTTGCCGTTGATCTCGGCCGCCCATTGCAGCGCAACGGTTTCCAGGTCCTTGTGGTCCACGACCTCGTTGACGGCGCCCATCTTGTGCATGGTCTCGGCGTCGTAAGCGCGGCCCAGGAAGAAGATCTCGCGGGCGAACTTCTGCCCGGTCTGCCGCGCCAGGTACGCGGAGCCATAGCCGCCGTCGAAGCTGCCGACGTCGGCGTCGGTCTGCTTGAACCGCGCGTGTTCGCGGCTGGCCAGGGTCAGGTCGCAGACCACGTGCAGGCTGTGGCCGCCGCCGGCCGCCCAGCCGTTGACGAGGCAGATCACGGGCTTGGGCATGAACCGAATCAGCCGCTGCACCTCGAGGATGTGCAGCCGCCCGGCGCGGGCCGGGTCGACGGACTCGGCGGTCTCGCCGGACGCGTACTGGTAGCCGCTGCGGCCGCGGATGCGCTGATCGCCACCGGAGCAGAAGGCCCAGCCGCCGTCCTTGGACGACGGTCCGTTGCCGGTGAGCAGGATGACGCCGACGTCGGGGCTCATCCGGGCATGGTCGAGGGCGCGGTAGAGCTCGTCGACGGTGTGGGGCCGGAAGGCGTTGCGCACGTCGGGCCGGTCGAAGGCGATCCGGACCGTCGGCTGCGGCTTACCGTCGCGCACGTGGCGGTGGTAGGTGATGTCGGTGAGTTCACCGAGTTCGGTCACCGGCTGCCAGAGCTGCGGGTCAAACGGATTGTCTGCGTTCACGCCTCGACCTTAGAGCCGACGGTGTTTGGTCCGCGCCACCCAGGGGTACTAGATCGGACACAATCAGCGGCCGTTCGCGGCCCGAATACAGGAGGACCTTGATGAAGCGGTCAGCAGGCGTGGTGGTGTCGAGTGTCATTGCCGGACTGATGCTGGTCGGATGCTCGCCGGCCGTGCAGGGCGGCGACACCAAGTGCAAGGACTTCGTCGGCGCCGACGAGAAGACGCAGAACGAAGCGGTCAACAAGATGATCAAGGACCGCAAGGGCGCCGATCCGTCGTCCCTCGAGGTGTCGGGGACGCGCGCGTCGGCACTCGCGTGGTGTCAGACCGTCGGCCAGCAGGACGCCCCGATCAAGAACGCGCCGCACATCTAGCCGACTACCGAGCGTGGGGGTTGACGCGGAAATCCGGACCGGATTTCTCGTCAGCCCCCACGCTCGTCGGTGTCTAGACGGGGTCGAACCGGAACACCGCGCACCGGCCGGCGAGTGCTTCGAATTCGTCGGGGTTGGGTCCGGTCACCAGGCCCGCGTTCTTCATGAAGCCGACGCCCGTCGGCACCAGGATCGGGAACTGCCGCAACAGCGGCCGGGCCTCGTCGGCGGGTACCTCGAACAGCCGGACCTCTTCGCGATGACGCCCCTGCGTGACGGTGGCAGTGGCCGCGGCGCGCGCGTTGCGCACCCAGTCGGCATTCGGGAACCCGCCCACCACGTAGCGGTGGCCGTCGACCTCGAACGGGGTGATGGGCGTCGACCGCGGTTCACCGGACTTGCGGCCGGGCACGGTCAGCACCACGGGGCCCTTGATCGGCACCACGCGCATGACCGCCATCATCACCTTGTTCATGGGCTTGAGCCACCAGGGTGGCTTGAGATTCGCGTCGCTGTCCGAGGCCATGACCCGAGGCTAGACGAGGCGCCGAAACCGCGCTGGCGTGCTATGTTCGCCCAGCTGAAAGTGGGGTTTCGATGTCGAATCAGTGGCCCCCCGGGCAATTCGGGCCTGGGCAGTTCGGACCCGGTCAACCACCGGGTCAACCGTATGGGCCCAACCCGTACGGCGCACCCGGTATGCCGCCGAACGTGCCCTATCCGCAGTACCCGCAGCCGCAGTACCCGCAGCCCGCGGGTTACGGCGTGCCCACACCGCCCGGGCCGGCGGGACCGTCGGGCGTGACGGCGATCATCGCCGCGGTGCTCAGCATTCTCGGCGCCCTGTCGACGGCATTCCAGGCGTTCTCCAGCTGGTACGCGGTCGCCACGATCGGCGCGTTGACCAGTTCCTACGCGAGTGACACCAAATCCAGCCTGATGGGTCTGAGCAGCGGCATGGCCGTCGTGCAGACGGTCGTGGCGATCGCCCTTCTCGTCGGTGGCGTATTGCTGGTGCTCGGGCGCGGGGTGGGCCGCTGGGTCGTCATCGGCGGCTGCACCGCCGTGGTGCTGGCGAACGTGATCGGGCTGTTCGCCTCGCTCACCATCCTCAAGCGGCTCGACAGCACGCTCGGCGGCAGCTACGACGGCATGCAGAGCATGGCGGGCCTGTCGGTGATGTCCGCCGCGGTGCCGATCGTGTTCGCGCTCGCCACCGGCGTGCTGGCCGCGCTGAATTCGACGCAGCAGTGGTGCCGGTGGAAGAGCGGGCAGGCGGCGCCCGCCGCTCCCGTCGGCTATCCGGGTTATCCGCCGCAGTACTAGACGTAGCGGTTGCGTCCGGCGAACCAGCCGGCCGTCAACTGCACCGCGTAGACGGTGAAGAACAACACGAACGGGACGTGCCAGTCGCCGGACATGTCGTGCAGCAGCCCGAACAGGAACGGGCCGGTGCTGGCGAACAGGTAGCCGAAGCCCTGCGCCATGCCGGAGAGCTGTGCGGTGTCCTCGGCGTTGCGGGCGCGCAGCGCAATGATGGTCAGCGCCAGCGAGAACGCGCTCAACCCGATGCCGATCATCGTGCTCCACAGCACCGGCGCCGCCATCGGCGCGATCAGCAGGCCGATGGTGCCGGACACGCCCAGCACACCGAGGCCGACGTTCCACAGGCTCTGGTGTGTCGTGCGGGCGGCCAGCGGCGAGATCAGCAGCGCGATCGGGACGCCGATCAGGGACATCACCCCGGACATTACGCCGGCACTGGTCTTATCCATGCCGTTGTCGATGAAAATCTGTGGGAGCCAACCCATCATGACGTAGGCCAGGAACGACTGGCTGCCCATGTAGACCGTCACGGTCCACGCGAGCGGGTTGCGCAACAGCGAGCGGCGCTTGGTGGCCTGGGCCGCGGTGGCGGCCCAGTCGGTGCGGTGGCGCCGGGCCGCGGGGACCCAGAGGAGTAGCGCGGCCAGCGCGAGGGCGGCCCAGATGGCCAGTGACGGACGCCAGCCGCCGACGCTCTGTTCCACGGCCGGGGTGACCGCGGCACCGAACGCGCCGCCGGCCTGCAGCGCGCTGGTGTAGATGCCCGTCATCAGGCCGACGCGGGCGGGGAACGAGCTCTTGATGACCACCGGGATCAGCACGTTCGCCAGCGCGATGCCCGACGAGGCGAGCAGGGTGGCGCCGAGCATGAGGCCGCCGTCGCCGTACGGCCGCACGATCAGCCCGACGGCCAGCGCCAGCAGTGCGAGCGTGACGGTCCGGCCCAGGCCGAGTCGTTTGGACAGCAATGGCGCGGTGGCGCCGGCGGCCGAGAAGCACAGCACGGGCAGGGTGGTCAGGATGCCGGCCCAGACCGATGACACCCCGAGAGCGGTGCGCATCTCGCCGAGCAGGGGAGCGACGCTGGTGACCGACGGCCGCAGGTTCAGCGCGGTGACGACGACGGCGAGGGCCAGCAGGATGCCGCTGGCGAGGCGCGTGTTCGGGCTCGCCGGGATGTCGGTGATCTCGATGGCGCCGTCGAGCTCGAGTGCCAATTCATCTTCGTAACGGGCGTGTGGGGTTCCGTTCACGGCAGCACTCATCCTGCTAGGATGCCATACATCCTATGATTGGTTGAAAGGATGATTGCGTGGCGCTGAACACAGCCCGCCGGACCGGCTTGGTCGAGCAGGTCATCGAACAGCTCCGGGGCTCGGTCGCAGACGGGGAATGGCCCGTCGGGCACCGCATCCCGAACGAGACCGATCTAGTCGAAGCCCTCGGGGTCGGCCGCAACACCGTGCGCGAGGCCGTGCGCGCCCTGGCGCACGCCGGGCTGTTCGAGGTGCGGCAGGGCGACGGCACGTACGTCCGCGCCACCAGTGAGGTGTCCGGCGCGCTGCGCCGGCTGTGCAGCGACGAGCTGCGTGATGTGCTGCAGGTGCGCCGCGGGCTGGAAGTGGAGGGCGCGCGCCTGGCCGCCACCAACCGGACCGACGACGACATCGTCACCCTGCGCCGGCTCCTGGACGGCCGCGACGACGAACAGCGCGCCGGGCATCACGACGAATTCGTCCACGCCGACACCGAATTCCACTGCGCCGTCGTGCGGGCATCGGGCAACGCGATGTTGATCGACCTCTACCTCGGTCTCATCGAGGTCATCACCGCGAGCGTGTCGGTCATGAACGAGACGCCCGTCGAGACCGAGTTCGAAGACCATCACCGGTTGCTCGACCGCATCGTGGCAGCCGACCCGGACGGCGCGGCCGCCGCGGCAGCCGTGCTCTTCGACCGCCTGCTCGCCGGGTTGCGATCCACTCGCGAGCAGACGTAAAACTGTCGTTTTCAGGCCGAAAACGACAGTTTTGCGTCTGCTCGCGGAAAGGCCTCAGCCCACGGAGCGCTCCGAGCCGGCCCAGAACTGCGCCCGGACGGCCTTCTTGTCGGGCTTGCCGAGGGCCGTCACCGGCACGGAGTCGGCGATGACGACCTGCTTCGGCGACTGCACCGAGCCCTTGCGGTCCTTGACCGCGGCCTGAATCTCGGCCGTCATCTTCGCGATGGCATCCTCGGAACGATCGGCCTCCGGACGCAGCACGACGACGGCCGTCACCGCCTCGCCCCACTTCTCGTCCGGGGTGCCGACGACGCAGACCTGGGCGATCGAAGGATGTTCGGCGACAACGTCTTCCACCTCGCGCGGGAACACGTTGAAGCCGCCGGTGACGATCATGTCCTTGGTCCGGTCGACGATGAACCAGAACCCGTCCTCGTCCTCGCGGGCCAGGTCGCCGGTGTGCATCCAGCCGTCTTTGAACGTGTCGGCGGTGGCCTCCGGCAGGTTCCAGTAGCCACCCGACAGCAGCGGCCCGGACACGCAGATCTCGCCGACCTCGCCCTGCTTGACGGGCTTGCCGTCGTCGCCGAGCAGCGCGGTCCGCGCGAACAGCGTCGGCCGGCCGCACGACGTCAGCCGCTTCTCGTCGTGCTCGCCCTTGGCCAGGTACGTGATGACCATCGGGGCCTCGGACTGGCCGTAGTACTGCGCGAAGATCGGGCCGAACCGGCGGATGGCCTCGGCGAGGCGCACCGGGTTCATGGCGGAGGCGCCGTAGTAGACGGTCTCGAGCGACGACAGGTCCCGCGTGTGCGAGTCGGGGTGGTCCATCAGTGCGTAGATCATCGACGGCACGAGCATGGTCGCGGTGATCTTCTGCTCCTCGATGACCCGCAGCACCTCGGCGGGGTCGAACTTCTTGAGCACGACCAGCTCGCCGCCCTTGACGATGGTCGGGGTGAAGAACGCGGCGCCGGCATGCGACAGCGGCGTGCACATCAGGAAGCGGGGGTGCTCGGGCCACTCCCATTCGGCCAGCTGGATGGTCGTCATGGTGCTGATGGACTGCGTCGTGCCGATGACGCCCTTCGGCTTGCCGGTGGTGCCGCCGGTGTAGGTCAGTCCGCCGACGTGGTCAGGTGCCAGGTCGGCGGCCTTCAGCGGCTGCGGCTCGTACTTCGCGGCTTCGGCGGCCAGGTCGATGGCTGAACCGATCAGGGCGTCCGGCACCGGCCCGATGGTCAGGATCTGCTGGAGCGACGGGACCTTCTCGAGCAGCCCGATGGCCCGTTCCACGAAGGCGTCGGTCGGGTCGATGATCAGGGTCGTGACGCCGGCGTCGGTCAGGACGTAGGCGTGATCGTCCAGAGAACCGAGAGGGTGTAGTGCGGTGCGGCGGTAGCCCTGCGTCTGGCTGGCGCCGATGATCATCAGCACCTCGGGCCGGTTGAGGGACAGCAGGCCGCTGCTGGCGCCGGAACCGGCGCCGAGCGCCTCGAACGCCTGAATGTACTGGCTGATGCGGTCGGCGAGCTGGCCGCCGGTCAGCGTGGTGTCGCCGAGGAACAGGACCGGCTTGTCTTTGTTGCGCTTGAGGGCGCCGACGGTCAAGTGCCCGGAATGCAGGGGATGGCGCAGCAGCTCGTCACTCATGACCTAAGACTAGAACGTGTTCTAGTCCGTAGGTCAAGCCCTGCGGTCTAGCATCCACCTCATGGCCAGCGCTGCGGACCTCGTCATCGTCGGAAACATCCTGACCGTCGACCCCGGCCGGCCCACCGCCGAGGCGCTCGCCGTCACCGATGGCCGGATCGTCGCCGTCGGAGCGCGTGCCGACGTGCAGCCGTGGATCGGTGCCGACACCGAGGTACGTGAGATCGACGGCTGCGTGCTGCCGGGCTTCGTCGAGGCGCACGGCCACCCGCTGATGGAGGCCGTGGTGCTCGGTGGCCGCATGGTCGACATCCGGCCGGTCACGATGCCGAACGCGGCCGACGTCGTCGCCGCGATCCACGCCGAGGTCGCCGCCCGCGGCGCCGAGGGCGCCTACCTGAACGGCTGGGACCCGCTGCTGCAGAAAGGGCTGCCCGAGCTGACGCTGGCCTGGCTGAACGCGGCGGCGCCCGACACCCCGCTGGTGATCGTGCACAACTCGGGACACAAGGCGTACTTCAACTCGGCGGCCGCGGCGAACGCCGGTCTGACGCGCGACACCCCGGACCCGCACGGCGCCAAGTACGGCCGCGACGCCGACGGCGAACTCGACGGCACCGCGCTGGAGACCGCCGCCGTCTTCCCGCTGGTGACGGGCGTGCTGTCGCCGGCCGACTATCCGGCGTTGCTGCTCGCCGAATGTGCCCGGCTGAACCGCGCCGGTCTGACGACGTGCTCGGAGATGGCGTTCGATCCGATGTTCCGGCCGGTCCTGGAGCAGATGCGCGACAAGCTCACGGTGCGGCTGCGCACCTATGAGATGTCCACCGCGGCGCTGCACACCGATGCGTCGCCCGACAACGGCGACGACATGGTCCGGCAGGCCGGCATCAAGATCTGGGTCGACGGTTCCCCGTGGGTCGGCAACATCGACCTGACGTTCCCGTACCTGGACACCGAGGCCACGCGCACCATCGGTGTCGTGCCCGGGTCGTGCGGCCACGCCAACTACACGCGCGAGCAGCTCGCCGAGATCGTCGGCACCTTCTTCCCGCAGGGCTGGCAGATGGCCTGTCACGTGCACGGCGACCACGGCGTCGACACCATCCTCGACGTGTATGAAGAAGCGCTGCAGCGCTGGCCGCGCGACGATCACCGGCTGCGGCTCGAGCACGTCGGCGCCATCACGCCGGCGCAGCTGCAGCGCGCCCACGATCTCGGCGTCACGTGCAGCGTGTTCGTCGACCACATCCATTACTGGGGCGACGTCATCGTCGACGGTCTCTTCGGCCCGGAGAAGGGCGACGTGTGGATGCCGGCCGGCTCCGCCGTCGCGACCGGCATGCGGATCTCGCTGCACAACGACCCACCCGTGACGCCCGAGGAGCCGCTGCGCAACATCAGTGTCGCGGCCACCCGGACCGCCCCGAGCGGCCGCGTGCTGGCGCCGCAGGAACGGCTCACCGTCGACCAGGCGATCCGGGCGCAGACCATCGACGCGGCCTGGCAGTTGTTCTCCGACGACGTCATCGGTTCGCTGGAAGTCGGCAAGTACGCCGATCTGGTGGTGCTGTCCGCCGATCCGCACACGGTGCCGCCGGAAGACGTCGCTGACCTGGAAGTCCTCGCGACTTACCTGGCAGGACAACAGGTTCACGCCAAAGCCGACTGAGCGCGCGGCAGACGTGGCAGGCTCAGCACATGACTGAACTGTCGGCACCCCGATTCCTCGATGAACGTGTTGCCCACTGGGCCGCGACCAAGCCAGACGAAGAAGCGATCACCTACCTCGGCCGGACGTGGACGTGGTCGCAGTGGAACGACCGGGTCCGCCGCCTCGCCGGTGCGCTGCAGGCCTGGGGCATCAAACGCGGCGACGTCGTGGCGTTCCTGGACAAGAACCATCCGGCGTGCGTCGAGCTGACGCTGGCCGCGGCGTCGCTGGGCGCCGCCAACGCCATCATCAATTTCCGGCTCGCCGCTGACGAGCTGGATTTCGTGCTGAACGACTGCGGCGCAAAGGTTCTCATCGTGGGCGCCGAGCTGCGGCCGGCGGTCGATGCCATCACCGACAAGCTGACGGCCGTCGAGCACATCGTCAGCGTGACGCCCGAGGGTGGTGACGGCGACGAGTACGAGGCGCTGCTGGCCGGCGCGGCCCCGGTGGATCGGTCGCCCGACGTCCAGCCCGACGACGTCTGCATCATCATGTACTCCTCCGGCACGACGGGCCGCCCGAAGGGCGTCGCGCTCACGCAGGCCAACATGATCGCGCACACCATCAATGCCTTCGAGGGCTGGACGGCCGAGGCCGGTGACAAGAACCTGGTGGCGATGCCGCTGTTCCACGTCGGTGGCTCGTCGTACATGCAGTACGGGCTGCACAACGGGGTGCCGAGCTACATGACGCGCGACGCCGACGGCGCGTCGCTCGCCGGCGGCATCCTCAACGGTGCCAACCGCACGTTCCTCGTGCCGGCCGTGCTGGCCAAGGTGCTCGAGTCCGGCCCGGACGCGGTGAAGTTGTTCAGCGCGCTGAAGACGTACGCGTACGGCGCCTCACCGATGCCGCTTCCGCTGCTGCGCCAGGCCCTGGCGGCGTGGCCCGACACCGAGTTCATCCAGGTGTACGGCCTGACCGAGGTCTGCGGCGTCGTCAGCCGGCTGATGCCCGAGGACCACCGCGCCGACAACGAGGAGCGCCTGGTCAGCGCCGGCGTGCTGATTCCCCAAGCCGAGGTCCGTGTGGTCAACCCGGAGACCCTGGAAGACGCGCCCGCCGGCGAACAGGGCGAATTGTGGTTCCGCACACCGACATTGATGAAGGAATACCTGAACCGTCCGGACGCCACGGCCGAGGCGATCACCTCCGACGGCTGGTTCCGCACCGGCGACATCGGCCGCGTCGACGCCGACGGCTACATCTTCGTCGAGGACCGGCTCAAGGACATGATCATCTCCGGCGGCGAGAACATCTACTCCATCGAGGTGGAGCGGGTGCTCGCCGAGCACCCGGCGGTGTCCGAGGTCGCGATCATCGGCGTGCCCGACGAGAAGTGGGGCGAGTCGGTGAAAGCCGTTGTGACGCTCGAGGGTTCGGGAGAAGGGGTATCGGATGCCGACCTCATCGCCTTTGCCCGGGAACGCCTCGCCGCCTACAAGTGTCCGAAGACCATCGACTTCGTCGACGACATGCCGCGCAACCCCACCGGCAAGATCCTCAAGAAGGAGCTCCGCAAGCCGTACTGGGAGGGTCGGGACCGCGCCACCGTGTGAGGCACGATGGAGGGGTGCCGCCCGCCATGCCCACACTCGACGAACTGCTCGAGCGCCTTTACGTCGTCTCGCTGCCGATGCGGGTCCGGTTCCGTGGCATCGACGTTCGCGAAGTCGCACTGATCGAAGGACCGTGCGGCTGGGGTGAATTCGGCGCGTTCGTCGAGTACGGCGCGGCCGAGGCGGCGCACTGGCTCGCGTCCGGCATCGAGGCGGCCTACCGGCCCTCGCCGGCTCCGGTGCGTGACCGTATCCCCATCAATGCCACCGTGCCCGCCGTCGACGCGGCGCGGGTGCCCGAGGTAGTGGCCCGCTTCCCGGGTGCCCGCACCGCCAAGGTGAAGGTGGCCGAACCGGGACAGACGCTGGCCGACGACGTGGCCCGCGTCGAGGCCGTCCGCGCCCTGGTGCCGGTGGTGCGGGTCGACGCCAACGGCGGCTGGACCGTCGCGGAGGCGGCGGCCGCGGCGCGGGCGCTGACCGCGTCGGGGCCCCTCGAGTACCTGGAACAGCCGTGCGCGACGGTGCCCGAACTGGCCGCACTGCGGCGGCTGGTCGACGTGCCGGTGGCGGCCGACGAGTCCATCCGCAAGGCGTCGGACCCGCTGCGTGTCGTCCGCGAGCGCGCGGCCGACGTCGCGGTGGTCAAGGTCGCGCCGCTGGGCGGGGTGGCTCGGTTGTTGGACGTGGCCGCACAGATCGACATCCCGATCGTGGTGTCGAGTGCGCTGGATTCCGCGGTCGGGATGACGCGCGGGCTCCTCGCGGCCGGCTGCCTGCCGACGCTGCACCACGCCTGCGGCCTGGGCACCGGCGGTTTGTTCGTGCACGATGTCGCGGACGTGGCACCGCCGGCCGACGGGTTCCTGCCCGTCGGCCCGGTGGCGCCGGACCCGGCCCGGCTGACGGCCCTGGCGGCCGACCCGGCGCGCCGGGACTGGTGGATCGAGCGTGTCCGCGCGTGCTATCCGCTGCTGGGGACGTTGTCCGTCAACTGAATTCGACGAGCGTCACCGGTGCGCGGAAGCGCGCCAACGCCGGCCGGCGGTAGGACTGCCGGGTGACCCACGGCACGAGCTTGCCGCGGCCGGCCGGATAGCGCAGTTCACGCACCGCACGGACGCCGGGGATGGCCTGCAACCGCGGGTACTGGTCGGCGGTGAACCAGAACGGCATCGGGGGCACGGTGTAGTCCGCGCTGAGCCGGAAGCCGCGGCGCTGCGAATAGGCGCTCAGGAACCGCGGCACGCTGTCAAAGACCAACTGCCCGTGGGGAAAACGGTCGGCGCAGGCGGCGATGAGAGCGAAGACGACGTCCTCGGTCAGATACTGGAAGAGGCCTTCGGCGGTGATCAGCACGCCGTCGGCAGCGTCGACGGCGTCCATCCACGAGTGGTCGAGCGCGGACTGCGCGCGATACCCCAGCCGGCCGGACGTCGGGAGCAGCTGCTGCCGGAGCGCGATGATCGGTGCCAAATCCACTGACAGCCAGGTCATCTCGCTGTTGTCCACGCGCCAGAAGCTGGTCTGCAGACCCTCTGCCAGCGCCACGACGGTCGCGCGCGGGTGGACGGTCAGATAATCGCGGGTGGCCGCGTCGAACACCAGGGCCCGCAGGGCGGTGGCCTGATGGGTACGGCCGAAATCCTGGTAGTCGTAATCGAGGCTGTCCCGCAGCGTGATCGCCATCGGGTCGTCGATGATGCCGTCGGGCCGGGCGGCCTCGGTGGCGCGCTGGTGCAAGGTGAGGAGCGCGGTTTCGGATACCCCGTCGAGATGGCGGGCGTCGAGGACTGACATGGGCCCACCGTACGTCTGCCGATCACGTCGGTGGCACCGGCCCCAGGAACGGCATTTCCGTCGTGTGGCGATATCCGGCTGCGGCATAGGAGTTTTCGGTGGCCGGGAACTTTCTCGACGCTCCGCCCGACTAGCTGACAGTGACCGCACCGATTTGGCTGGCGCTACCGCCGGAAGTGCATTCGGCGCTCCTGGCAGCCGGGCCGGGGCCAGGCTCGCTGCTGGCTGCCGCCGCGCAGTGGCAACAGCTGAGCGTGGCGTACGGGCAGGCGGCCGCCGAGCTGTCGGCCATCTTGACCGACGTGCAGGGGAGTAGTTGGGAGGGGCCGAGCGCCGTCCAGTACGTCGCAGCGCACGTGCCCTACCTGGCCTGGTTGGAGGAGTCCGCACTGGCCTCGGCCGCCGCGGCGGCGCAGCACGAGACCGTGGCCGCTGCCTACGGCACCGCTGTCGCGACCATGCCGACACTGGTCGAACTGGCTGCCAACCATGTGACCAATGCCGCCCTGGTGGCGACGAACTTCTTCGGTATCAACACGATTCCCATCGCGCTCAACGAAGCCGACTACGCGCGCATGTGGGTGCAGGCGGCCGACACCATGATCGTCTACCAGGCGGTGAGTGAATCGGCCACGGCCGCGGTCCCGCCCACACAGCCGGCGCCGTCCATCGTCGCGCCCGGTGGTGAAGCCCGGCAGCCGATGTCGAACCTGTCCGCCGCGCCGAGCCAGCCGCTGCGCGACCTCTGGCAATTCCTCTCGCAACTGGGTACGCCCGGTCAGATCGACCAGATGCTCGAGAACTTCACACGCTTCTTCGAGCAGCTGGGCTTCAACCCCGCCACGTCCGCGGTGTTGGCTCTGGTGGCGTTGACGCTCTACGACATGCTCTGGTACCCGTACTACGCCTCCTATGGACTGCTGCTGACCCCGTTCTTCGCGCCGGCACTCAGTGCGCTCGCGGCGCTGGCGCTGGTGAAATCGCCACTGCCACCGGCGATGGACATGACACCGGTGCCTGCCGAGGCTGCTGTCGGGCAGCCTGCGGCCGCTGCACCACGCGCTGAGGCCGTCCCGGTTGTCCCCGGCATCCAGGTCGGTGTGCCGCAGGCTTCCGGGCCGTCCACGCCGGCGTCGACGACCGCCGGGGCCGGCGGTGCCGCCCCGGTGTCCAACCTGGTCTACGCCGTGCCCGGGCTGGCGCGCGCCGGGTCGGGCCCGGGACCGGAGCCCGGCAGCGAATCGCCCGATATCACCACCGACACCGTCGGCGCGGCAGCGGCCGCCCGGGCCGTGGCCGGCGCCCGTGACCGGGCCAAACGAGTGCGTCGAAGCCGGCGCGGGGCACGTGGCTATCGCGATGAGCTTCCCGAGCTGAAAGCCGATCTGCCTGGTGCCGGCGGCAATTCGCCGAGTGCGGCCGTCATCTCCGCCAATGCGCACGGTGCCGGGCCGGTCGGGTTCACCGGTGTGGTGACCACAGCGAGCACCGCACCCAGCGGGATGGTGGAGCGGATGCCGGCCGATGCGAACCCGCCGGCGCCCCTGCTTCCGGGCACCTGGGCTTCCGGCGCGGCGGACGGGTCTCCGCAGCGCTGACGCGAATTGTGAAGCGGCGCGGAACTTTTCTCGATGCTCCGACGACTACATCAATTGAAGACAACAACTGAACGACTTTCTGCATTGCGGAGCAACGGATTTCGACATCCCCGCGATGCGGTGCAGCAAACTTGGGGAGGCAGCGTCGATGACGCTCAATGTGCAGGGACACGGGCTCGGAGCCCAGGTCGTCGGAATCGATCCGGACAATCTGAGCAACATCTCCACCGACGAGCTCCGCGAAATCGTCTACGAGAACAAGCTTGTCGTCCTCAAGGGCGTCAAACCTTCGCCCGCGCAGTTCATCGAGCTCGGCCGCATTCTCGGTGAGATCGTCACGTACTACGAGCCCGTGTACCACCACAACGAGCACCCGGAGATCTTCGTCTCTTCCACGGAGGAGGGGCAGGGCGTGCCGCGCACGGGTGCGTTCTGGCACATCGATTACATGTTCATGCCGGAGCCGTTCGCGTTCTCCATGGTGATGCCGCTGACGGTGCCGGGCGCCGACCGCGGCACGTACTTCATCGATCTCAACAAGGTGTGGGATTCCCTGCCGCCGGCGCAGCAAGAGCCGGTACGCGGGACGTTCAGCACGCATGATCCGCGGCGCCACATCAAGATTCGGCCCAGCGACGTCTACAAGCCGATCGGTGAGGTGTGGGACGAGATCAACCGCGCCACGCCACCGATCAAGTGGCCCACGGTGATCCGGCACCCGCACACCGGCCAGGAAATCCTCTACATCTGCTCCACCGGCACCAGCAAGATCGAAGACGCCGACGGCGAGGTACTGGACCCCTCGGTGCTGCAGGAACTGCTCGCCGCCACCGGCCAGCTCGACGCCGACTTCGCGTCCCCGTTCATCCATACGCAGCACTACGAGGTCGGCGACATCATCCTGTGGGACAACAGGGCCCTGATCCACCGGGCGAAGCACGGCACCGCGACAGGGACGCTGACGACGTATCGGCTGACGATGCTCGACGGCCTGGCGACGCCGGGGTTCGCGGCATGAGCGCCACCGAGTTGACCGCGCCCGTCGCCGAATGGGTTGATACCGAGCAGATTCCGGAGGAGCTGCTGGCCAGAGTCCTGGAGCCCTATTCCTACAAGGGCTGCCGGTATCTCACCGACGCGACGTACCGGGCCACCGGCGACTCGATGTTCGCGACGGGGAACTTCAGCATCCCGGAGTCGGTCTACATCCGGAGCACCGGGCATTTCAACGCCGTCGAACTGGTGCTGTGCTTCAACCAGCTCGCCTACTCCGCGTTCGCGCCGGCCGTCCGCCACGGCGAGATCGACGGGTTCCGGGGGTGGTCGCTCGACGACTATTTCGAGAACCAGTTGTCCAGCATGCTGATCCGGTCGACGGCGTCGCGCTACAAGCGGCAGATCGATGCGCGCAAGTTCTCCGCGCGGCTGACGTGCGAAGGTATCGAGGTCGTCGAGCGGACCTGGCGGTATCTGAAAGTCCCGTGCGCCATCGAGTTCCACGATGACCACGGCGGATCGGCATTCGGCGAGTTCGAACTCGCGGTCCTCAACATCCCGTGAGCACCGTACTGGGACGGGTGCTCGCGCAGGCGCGGCAGCACCCGCAGGCCATCGCGTTGCGGCGCTGCGACGGGACGAGCGCCGTCACCTACGGCCAACTCCCCGCCGTGGTGAACCGGCTGGCGGGCGAGCTGCGGGAGTGCGGGGTTTGCCGTGGCCACCGGGTATTCGTGATGTCCGACAACGGTCCCGAGACCTATGTCGCGGTGCTGGCCTGCGCGCAGCTCGGTGCCGTCGCCGTGCTGGTGGACCGTGCTGTCCCGGCCGCGACGGTCGCACGCTTCGGTGAGATCACCGGCCCCGGTGCGGTGCTGCTGACCCCGGGAGCCGACCCGGCGGCGCTGCCAAACACGCTGAGCGCCATCCCGGTGATCGCCGTCGACGCCAACGAGGTCGCCGGGCACGGCGACGCCGCGCCCGCCGTCGCACCGCCGGAACTGGGCGCCGATGATCCGCTGGCGATGATCTTCACCAGCGGGACCACTGGTGAACCGAAAGCCGTGCTGCTGGCCAACCGAACGTTCTTCGCCGTCGCCGACATCCTGGCGCGCGAGAACCTGACCTGGATCAGCTGGGTTGCCGGCGAAGCCACCTACTCGCCGCTGCCCGCCAGCCACATCGGCGGACTGTGGTGGATCCTGAACTGCCTGATGCACGGCAGTGAATGTGTCACCGGCGGTGAGAATTCCGCCTCGCTGGCCGAGATTCTCAACGTCAACCAGATCGCCTCGACCTGTCTGGTGCCCACCCTGCTGACGCGACTGGTGTCGGAGGTCAGGGCCGGGGCGGCGCTGCCGCCACTGCGCATGATCGGCTACGGCGGATCGCGTGCCATCGCGGCCGATGTGCAGTTCGTCGAAGCGGCAGGCGTTCACACGGCCCAGGTCTTCGGCCTGAGCGAAACCGGTTGTACCGCCCTGTGTCTGCCGACATCGGAGGGATCGATCGCCCGGATCGAGGCGGGCGCCGTGGGGCGGCCGTACCCGGGAGTCGAGGTCCGGCTAGACGGCGACGGCGCCGAGTCGGGCACCCTGTGGATCAAATCACCGGCAAACATGCTGGGGTACTGGAACAATCCCGAGCGCACCGCTGACATCCTGGTCGACGGCTGGGTGAACACCGGCGACATCTTCGAGCGCGGTGTGGACGGGTACTTCTACATCAAGGGCCGGTCATCGGAGATGATCATCTCCGGCGGCGTCAACGTCGCACCCGACGAGGTGGACCGCATCGCCGAGAGCGTCCCCGGCGTCGGTGCGGCGGCCTGCTTCGAGATCCCCGATACCGAATTCGGTGCCCTGATCGGTCTGGCGGTGATCCCGTCGGGCGAACTCGACGAAGGTCAGGCCCGCAAGCTCAAGCGGGCCATCGCGGCGCGCTATCGGGCGGAGTCGGAATCGATGGCCAGGCCGTCGACCATCACGCTGGTGACCGAGATACCCAGGACGCAGTCCGGCAAGGTCATTCGCGCCGCACTGGCAGCGGCGGTCCATGGCTGACGGGCTCCGCGAACGCGTCCTGGCCGCCGTCGCCGACGTGCTCTACATCGACGAATCCGACCTGTTCGACGGCGACGCCACCGATCTGCGCGAACTCGGGCTGGACTCGGTGCGGTTCGTCCTGCTCATGAAACGCCTTGGGGTGGACCGGGAATCGGACCTGCTGAAGCGGCTGGCGCAGGAGCTGACGATCGAAGGCTGGGTCCGGGAATTGGCGGGCATCCGTGGCGGCGTCTGACCACGGACGGATTCCGCTGAGCATCTCTCAGCAGAACATCTACCACGGGGTGCTGCAGGACCCCGATCCCGCGCTGTATCTGATCGGCAAGCGCTACCGATTCCGGCCGCTGGCGCCGGCGAGGTTCCTGTCCGCGCTGGAAGCGACGGTGCGGGACAACCCCATTCAGCTGTGTGTCCTGGAGCCGCCGGCAGCCGGCGACGGCTACCCGGCTCTTGTTGCCCGCCTCCAGGTTGCGGACGTCGTCAGTGTGCGAGCGCAGACCGACCCCGTCGGCGAGACGTTGGAAAAGGCATGGGCGGACGGCATTCTCGAAACCCCGCTGGTGCGTTACGTCGTGCACACCGACGTCGACGGCCAGGTGGTGGGCATGGACGCGCAGACCCACCACATCCTGCTCGACGGCGCTGCGACCGCAATCATCGAAGCCGACCTGGCCCGGCATCTCGGTGACGCCGGCCAGAAGCCCAGCACCACAGCAGGTTTGGCGGCACTCGCCGCAGCACACCGCAGCGAACGCGCGAAAGTGGCGGAAGCGACCGAACGCCACGTTGCCGCGGTGCGCCGCGAACTGACCGAAGACGCACTGCGCGGCGGTTCCGCGCCGGGCACTGTCGAAGCGGGCCTCGGTACCGCAGGCCGCGGCGTGCTGCGGGAATCGTGCCGAGTCGCCGACCGGGCCTATGACGAGATCGTGGCGCTCGCCGAGGCCCGGCAGGTGCCGCTGAACATCCTGGTCGCGGCCGCCGCGGCGGCGGTACGCGCGAGCCTGCGCCAGAGCACCGAGGCCCTCCTGGTGCACCCGGTGGACAACCGCTTCGGTGCGCCGGAGCTGAATGTCGCCACCTGTCTGGTGAATTCGGTCGCCCACCCGGTTCGGTTCGCACCCTTCGCCGCGGTCCGGGACGTCGTCACCGCGATCGACCGCGGCTATGTCAAAGCGCTGCGGCGCCGGTGGTTTCGGGAAGAGCGGTACCGCCGCATGCATCTCGCGATCACCAGCGGCGCACCCGTCGACGCGCTGACGATCAACTACATGCGCGGCCGGTCCGCCCCGGAGCTCGGCCCGTACCTGTCCGAACCCCCGGTGGTCACCGATATCGGCCCGGTGGAAGGGATCACGGTCTCCTGCGTCCACGACGAGGCGCGGCGCACCATCGACTTCGCCATCTGGACCCGGCACGATCACCCTGAACCTGTCGCCGTCGCCGGCCGCATCGTCGCGGCACTGCGATCGATGGACGCGCACTGGGACCGGCCGATGGCGTTGACCGTCGGTGACTGGTCGGCGCTCGACGCCGATGGCCGTCTCGAAGCGGGCTCCGGCGTACCCGCGCCGCCACTCGCCGGTGCGCGCGCCTGGTTCCTGGACGCCGATCCCGGCCAGTGCCGCAGCCCGGGCGTCGACCAGTGGATCGCCGAGATCATCCGCCGCGGTGTCGATCCCGGCGATGTGCTGGTCTTCGTCGACGACGATTCCCAGCGCGCGGTGGAGCTGCTGATCGCGTGCCACCTGGCGGGCTGCGGTTACAGCGTCTGCGCGACACCCGGCGAGGTGGAGTCGCGGGTCAGCGTCATTGCCGAGCATTGCGGCACCCGTGCGCACGCCGTCGACCTCACCACACCGGTTGCCGAGGTGGACGGCACGACAGGACAACTCGTGGACGACCGCATCGGCCAGGTCATGCGCGACCAGGGCCTGGGCTCCCGGCTCGCGTATGTGATGCCCACGTCGGGCTCGACAGGGCAACCCAAACTTGTTCCGGTGACGCATGGTTCGCTGGCTATCTTCTGCGCCGCGGTGCGGGATGCCTACGGCTGGGGGCCGGCCGACACCATCCTGCAGTGCGCTCCGCTGACGTCGGACATCAGCGTGGAGGAGGTGTTCGGCGCGCTGTCGTGTGGCGCGCGGGTCGTCCGGTCGGTCGCGATGCGCGCCGGTGACCTGCCCGCGCTGACGCGCGATGTCGCGGCGCACCTCGCCACCGTGCTCGACCTGCCCACCGCGGTCTGGCATCTGTTGTGCGAGGACGACGCGGCACTGGCAGCGCTGGGCGGCTCGGCGCTGCGCCAGGTGATCATCGGCGGCGAGGCCGTCCGTCCCGCCGCGGTCGACAAGTGGTGGGATGTGCTTGCCGCCGAGCGCATTTCCCTGGTCTCGACGTACGGCCCGACCGAGACGACGGTGGTCGTCACGCAGCTGCCGATCGGTGCGGGTGAACCCGCGCAGACCACGGCCAGGCTGGGCCGCCCGCTGGTGCCGGGCTCGGTGTTCGTCGGATTCGGGGAAGTGGTCGTCGTCGGGGAGCTGGTGTCGGCCGGTTACCTCGGGCTGGACGGCCCGAGCTTCGGCACGGTCCAGGCGCCCGATGGCTCCCGGCATCGGGCCTTCGCCACCGGCGACCGCGTGACGACAGACGCCGCGGGCTACCCCATGCTGGCCGGACGACGGGACGCCGTGGTCAAGATCGCCGGCAAGCGGTTCGACATCGCCGAACTGCTGCGCCGGTTGTCGTCGGTACCCGAGATAGCCGACGCGGCAGTGGAACTGGCGGGCGATGGCCTGGGTATCTGGTTCCAAACCCCGCAGACCCGCACCGGCAACGACGACCCGGCCGCGCGCGCCAGGATTCAGGACCTGGCGAGAGCGCATGGGGCACCGGCATTTCACGTTGTCGGCGTCCCGAGCATCCCACGCCGGCCCAACGGAAAAGTCGACCGCGCGAAACTGGTTGTGGAGAAGGAGGTTCCGCGCGACGGCACCGAGGCGGACCCGCGCGCAGCCGTCCTCGCCGGGATGTGGAGTCGCCGGCTCGGCCGGCCGATCGGGCCGGACGCGTCCCTGCTGGACGAGGGCATCGGTTCACTGGACCTGATCCGCATCCTGCCGGAGACGCGACGGTTCCTGGACTGGCAGCTGTCGATTCTCGATCTGATCGGCGCGGACTCCGCCATCAATATCGTCGGCCGCAGACCTGACGTCGACACCTGGATGGACGAGGAGACCGCGGCCGAGATCGCAGACGACCTGGCGGCGGCACGGAGGGACTGCCTACCGGCCACCAGCGGGCCCGGTCGCGGCGCACCGGCCATCGTGATCCTGGGTGCCTCGGGCATCCTGGGTACCGGGTTCGCGCAGGCGATCCTCGACCGCGCCCGGGCCGGGCTCGACTGTCCCGACGTGGTGTTCGCCACGAGATCGCCACTGCCTGAAGGTGATCCGTGGACGGGCCTGCGCCGCGTGGACGGCGTCGACATCGTGCGGGTACCCGAGCACCTGAGCCCCGCAGCACTCGATGACCTTCTCGCCGGCGTCGGCGCCGGCACCGTGGTGAACTGCATCGGCAACACCGATGTGTTGGTGCCCTACCGCCGGCTGCGGGCGGCCAACGTTTCCGCGGTGGCGTCGATCGCCGCGGCGTGTGCGCGGCGCGGCGCCGGGTTGGTGCACCTGTCGACCTTCGTGGTGAACGCCGACGTGACGGCGTCCCGCGTGACCGACCCGCGCCATGCGCCGTACCCCTATGCCGCGTCGAAGTCGTTGGCGGAGATGGTCGTGTCCCGTGCCGCGGCGGGCCTGGACTTCTCGGTGGTGCGCCTGCCCAGGGTGCTCGGTGACGCTCGTCAAGTCGCGCGGTCGTCGGACATCCTGGTCGCGATGGTCGATGCCTGCGCCGCGCTGGGGGCGTGTCCCGTGGTGCCGGTGACGGAAGAGGTCACCACCGGCGTGGCCGCCGCGCACAGCATTCTCGGGCTGCTTCCCGGGCTGTCACCGGCGGTGGAGCTGGGCCACGGTATGACCGTGCTACGCGGTGAAAAGCTGCCCTATACAGCGTTTCTCAACGGCCTCGGGTTCCCGGCCATCGATCTCCCGGAGTGGAAGGACCGGCTGGACCGCAGCGTGTGGGCCGCCCGAAATCCACAGCGCTGGGCGGTACTCGACGCGTGGGTCGGGTTGGGGGCGAGGTTGCGCGGCCGCACGTATGCCGAGTACCTCGCCGAATATCCCACTGTCGACATCGATTTCGAATCCATCGCGGAGTGCACCAGTACGCCGCAGCCGCTCGACGCTGTCTTCGGCGCCGATCAGATTGTGAGGAAATGACCTTGACGGATGTGACCGAACCCCGGACCGGGGCACCGACCACCGGTGCCATCTATCTCGACATCACCGGAATGTCGTGCGGCATGTGTTCCCGGCGGGTGCAGAAGGCCCTCAACAAGATCGACGGCGTGCACGCATCGGTCAGCTTCGCCACCAAGACCGCCACCGTCGAGACCGACCGTGACATCAGCCCGGCCGATCTGTGCGACGCCGTGGTGGCAGTGGGCTACGGCGCCGCACCGCGCGCTGACGCGCCCGCGGTGGACAGCTCGGCCCCGGGTCCGCTGCAGCGGCTCGTCGGCGGCCTGTTCGGCCGGGCGTGATGCCGGCCGGCATGTCCTGATTTGTGGGGTCCATGGCGTAGACGCCATGGACCTCGGCGTCGCACGATAGAAGCGTGACGCGATCTGTGGTGCTGCTCGGCTTCCGCGGGGTGCAGGCCCTCGATGTGGTCGGCCCCTTCGACGTGTTCACGGGAGCCACGCTGCAGCTGGCCGCGATGGGGCGCGGTCACGAGGGCTACGCGCCGGTCCTGGCCGCGGCCGACGGCGGTCCCGTCACCACGCTGACCGGGCTCGAATTCGTCGCCAAGCCGCCGCCTGACCCCAACGAGCCCATCGACACCATCGTGCTGCCCGGCGGCATGGGCGTCGACGAGGCGCGGACCAACCCGGCCGTCATCGACTGGATTCGCACCGCCGCACCCCACGCGCGCCGCATCGTCAGCGTCTGCAACGGTGCCTTCCTGGCGGCGGAGTCCGGCCTGCTCGACGGCTGCTCGGCCACCACCCACTGGGCCTCGGCGGACAAGCTCGCCAGTGAATTCCCCTGCATCACCGTCGATCCCGATCCGATCTTCGTCCGCAGCTCCGAGCAGGTGTGGACGGCGGCCGGCGTCACCGCGGGCATCGACCTGGCGCTGGCCCTCGTCGAGGACGACTACGGCACCGATGTCGCCCAGGACGTCGCTCGGTGGCTGGTGCTGTACCTGCGCCGCCCCGGTGGGCAGACGCAGTTCGCACCACCGGTGTGGATGCCGCGCGCCAAGCGCGAACCGATCCGCGATGTGCAGGAGCTCATCGAAGCCGAACCCGGCGGCGCGCACAGTGTCCCGGAGCTGGCGCGCGCCGCCGCGATGAGCCCCCGGCACTTCACCCGCACCTTCACCGCCGAAGTGGGGGAGCCGCCTGCGGCCTACGTCGAGCGCGTCCGCACCGACGCGGCCCGCCGGCAACTCACCGAGACCGACGACACCGTCACCGCCATCGCCGCCCGCTGCGGCTTCGGCAGCGCAGAAACGTTGCGCCGCAGTTTCATTCGGCGCGTCGGGGTTTCACCCGACCAGTACCGCAGGACTTTCGCGCACGCGAGGACCAGAGAAAATGCGAGCTAGGGAGCAATAATGCAAGTTGCCATCGTCCTGTACCCGGGGTTCACGGCCCTCGACTTCATCGGGCCGTACGAGTCGTTGCGCTGGCTGCCCGACACCGAGGTCCGTTTCGTCTGGCACGAGCCGGGCCCGATCGTCGCCGACTCCGGGGTGCTGCTGGTGGGCGCCACCCACTCGTTCGACGAGACCCCGTCGCCCGACATCATCCTGATCCCGGGCGGGTTCAGCACCATGGAGCACGCGCGCGACGAGAAGCTGCTGCAGTGGCTGCGCCGCGCCCACGAGACCACCACGTGGACGGCGTCGGTGTGTTCGGGCTCGGTGATCCTGGGCGCCTCCGGACTGCTGAAGGGCAAGCGCGCGACGTCGCACTGGGCGGCCGTGCAACTGCTGCGCACGTTCGGCGTCGAACCCGTCACCGACGAGCGCATCGTGCAGTCGGCCGACCGCATCGTCACGTGCGCGGGTGTCTCGGCCGGCATCGACCTCGGTCTGTGGCTGGCCGCGCAGATCGGCGGCGAGGACAAGGCCAAGGCCATCCAGCTGTCCATGGAGTACGACCCGCAGCCCCCGTTCGACTCCGGCCACATGTCGAAGGCCTCGGCCGCCACCAAGGCCAGTGCGACGGCCCTGATGTCCCGCGAGCTGCTCAAGCCGACGGCCCTCAAGGCCACCACGGCGCTGCTGTGGGACCAGGCCCTCAAAAAGGTCCGAACCCGCCGCTGACCTAGGGATTTGTGCACGATTTTCCGCGCCGACCGCGGAAAATCGTGCACAAATCCCGGGTCCAGTAACCTCGGCCGGGTGAATCTGGCATATGACGAGCGCGGTAATGGCGAGCCGGTGCTGTTCATCGCGGGCCGCGGCGGCGCGGGCCGCACGTGGCACCTGCACCAGGTACCGGCGTTCCAGCGGGCCGGCTTCCGCTGCATCACGTTCGACAACCGCGGTATCGGTGCCACCGAGAACGCCATCGGCTTCTCCACCGACCAGGCGGTCGCGGACACGGCGTCGTTGATCAACAAGGTCGTCGGCGGCCCGGTGCGTGTCGTCGGGGTGTCGATGGGGTCGTTCATCGCGCAGGAACTCATGGTCGCCCGGCCCGAGCTGGTGTCCTCCGCGGTGCTGATGGCCACGCGCGGCCGCGAGGACCGGGCCCGCAAATTCTTCCGCGAGGCCGAGCGGGCGCTGCTCGCCGCCGGCATCGAGCTGCCCCCCGAGGTGGACGCGAAAAACCGTCTGCTCGAGAACTTTTCACCCAAGACCCTGAACGACGACCGCGCCGTCCAGGACTGGATCGAGATGTTCACCATGTGGCCGACGAAGCCCACTCCGGGACTGCGCGCGCAACTGGCCGTCGCGCCCGAGACCAACCGGCTGCCGGCCTACCAGCAGATCGCGGTGCCCGTGCAGGTGATCGGGTTCGCCGACGACGTCGTGCTGCCGCCGCACCTGTCGAAAGAGGTCGCCGACGCGATCCCGCTGGGCCGCTACCTGGAAATCCCCGACGCCGGGCACCTCGGCTTCATCGAGCGTCCCGATGCGGTGAACGCCGCGATGTTGGAATTCTTCGCTGCCAACCCGGTGTGACACGCTGTAGCAATGAACCCGTCGACGATTCAGGCGCGGGTCGTGGTCGACGAACTGATTCGCGGCGGCGTCCGCGATGTGGTGCTGTGCCCCGGTTCGCGTAACGCGCCGCTGGCGTTCGCGCTGGCAGACGCCGACCGCGCCGGCCGCTTGCGCCTGCATGTCCGCATCGACGAGCGCACCGCCGGGTACCTGGCCGTCGGCCTCGCGGTGTCGGCCGGCTCACCTGTGTGCATCGCGATGACGTCGGGCACCGCCGTGGCGAACCTCGGTCCGGCGGTGATCGAGGCCAACTACGCCCGCGTGCCGCTGATCGTGCTGAGCGCCAACCGGCCCTATGAACTGCTGGGCACCGGCGCCAACCAGACCATGGAGCAGCTCGGTTACTTCGGCAACCAGGTGCGGGCCACGATCAGCCTCGGCCTGGCCGAGCCGACGGCCGACGTCGCCGCGGCCAACGCGCAGTGGCGGTCGGCGACGTGCCGGGTCCTGGTGGCCGCCAAGGGTTCTCGCTCGGCCAACGCCGGCCCCGTGCAGTTCGACATCCCGCTGCGGGAGCCGCTGGTCCCGGACGCCAAAGAGGGAACGGTCGACGGCTCCTCTTATTGCCCGGAGGGGCGCCCCGACGGCAGGCCGTGGACCTACACCCCGCCCGTCACGTTCGACCAGCCCCTCGAGATCGACCTGACGCCCGACACCGTCGTCATCGCCGGCCACGGCGCGGGCCGGCACGAGAACCTCGCGCACCTGCCGACCGTCGCCGAACCGACCGCGCCGCCGGCCGACAACCCACTGCATCCGCTGGCGTTGTCACTGGTCCGGCCGCAGCAGGTGATCATGCTGGGCCGGCCCACACTGCACCGGCCGGTGTCGGCGCTGCTGGCCGACCCGTCGGTGCCCGTCTATGCCCTGACCACCGGCCCGCGCTGGCCCGACGTGTCCGGCAATTCGCAGGCCACCGGCACGCGGGCCATCACGTCGGGCACTCCCGATCCGGCCTGGCTCGCGAAGTGTGCCGAGGCCAACACCCGCGCCGAGCACGCGGTGCGGGACCAGCTGGCGGCCTACGAACTGACCACGGGCCTGCACGTCGCGGCCGCCGTCGCCGACGGGCTGCAGTCCGGCGACCAGCTGGTGCTCGGCGCCTCCAACCCGGTGCGTGACGCCGCGCTCGTCGGGCTGAATTCGCACGGCATCTCGGTGCGGTCCAACCGCGGCGTCGCCGGCATCGACGGCACGGTGTCGACGGCGATCGGCGCCGCGCTCGCCCACACGTCGGGCCGGACCGTCGCGCTCATCGGTGACCTGACCTTCGTCCACGACAGCTCGGGCCTGCTGATCGGCCCCACCGAGCCGATGCCCAAGGCGCTGACCATCGTGGTCTCCAACGACAACGGCGGCGGCATCTTCGAGCTGCTGGAGCAGGGCGATCCCCGCTTCTCCGACGTGTCGTCGCGCATCTTCGGCACCCCGCACGACGTCGACGTCGCGGCCCTGTGCCGGGCGTACCACGTCGAGTGCCGGCAGGTGGAGGCCGACGGGCTGGCCACCGCGCTGCGCGAACCGTTCGAGGGGATGCGCGTGCTGGAGGTCAAGGCCGACCGGTCCACCCTGCGGGCGCTGCACGCATCGATACGGGCGGCGATCAAGGCCGCGCCGTGATCCCCGAACCCCTGCGCTGCAGGTTGAACACGTTGTGGGACAACCTGATTCTGCGGGTCTTCGGTGACGGCAAGGAGACCCGGTCGCAGCGCGTCATCCGCCGGATCCGGATCGGGATCGTGATCATGGGCTGCCTGGTGACCCTGCAGTCGGTGCTGCTGGTGCTCGGCGCGTGGCGCAACGACCAGCAGATCGAGCACAACATGGGCACGGCGGCCGCGGAGGTGCTCTCGGCGGGTCCGCGACGCTCCACCATCGAGTTCGTGACGCCCGACCGCGTCACCTACCGGCCCGAGCTGGGGGTGCTGTACCCGTCCGAGCTGGAGACCGGGATGCGCATCTACGTCGAGTACGACCGCAGCAACCCGGACCTGGTCCGGGTGCAGAACCGCAACGCGTCGCTGGCCGTCATCCCGGCCGGGTCGATCGCCGTGGTGGGCTGGTTGGTCGCCGGTGCGCTGCTCTGGATCGTGACGCTCGTGCAGCGCCGGCTGGGTTAGGTCTGCCGGCCGGCGGTCAGCTTGGCCAGCCACCCGTCTTCCTGGATGTCCACCACGGTGTTGCCGGTGAGGTCGTACACCGTCGGGGTGCCGGCGTCGCCGTCGCGGATTTCCTGCAGCCGGGTCTCGTTGGTGATCGTCATTTCGTCGGTGTCGACGGCGTGTTCACCGAACTGGATGGTGGCCACGGCCTCGGCGCTGACGCCGGCATCGGCGGCCCAGCCCGCGAGCTGACCGTCCGATGGCGCCGACCCTCCCGGATTCTGGTGGCCCCACAGCGTCGCGACGTACGCCTGCAGCGCCGGCGCCGACGTGCCGTGCGCGGCGGCCAGGAACATCGCGTTGGCCACCTTGGCCGAATAGCCGTACTCGGTGTCCAGGAACGTCACCGGGCGGTAGGTGACGGTCAGCAGGCCGAGGGCGATCAGGCTCTTCAGCTCCGGACCGTCGGTGTCCTGCAGGTGGGCGCAGTGGGTGCACTGCGGCTCGGTGTACACCTCGATCTGCGCCGGGGCGTCGGGGCGGCCGGCGATGATGCCGAAGCCGTCCGCGGTGAGCGCGACGCCTGGCAGATCCGGGTCCCGGAGTGCCGATCCGGTGACGGTACGGCCACAGCCGGTTGACCCGGCGAGGAGGGCCAGCGCGGTGGCCGAAGCGAGGATCAGCCGAGGTAGACGCATGCCGGCCCCTTTCTCACCCCGGTGCGACAGACGATACCGGTGGTACCCGAGTTGTGCGTGTCTTCGCGTCGCGTACCCCTGACGGTCACCTGACGGTCAGGCTGCGCTGCCAGCCTGCAGGTGTGCGAGTTGCGATCGTGGCGGAGTCCTTTCTCCCGAATGTCAACGGCGTCACCAATTCGGTGCTCCGGGTGCTGGAGCACCTCCACCGGAACGGCCACGAGGCGCTGGTGATCGCGCCGGACACACCGCGGGGCGAAAAGCCCGCAGACACTTTTCACGGCGATGTGCCCGTGCATCGCATCCCGTCCCGCATGTTCCCGAAGGTGACGTCGTTGCCGCTGGGTGTGCCGCGGCCGCGAATGGTGCGGGTACTGCGCGACTTTCGGCCCGACATCGTGCACCTGGCCTCGCCGGCGCTGCTGGGCTACGGCGGCCTGCACGCCGCGCGCTTCCTCGGCATCCCGACCGTCGCGGTGTTCCAGACCGACATCGCCGGTTTCGCGCAGAGCTACGGCGTCGGCATGATGACGAAGACCGCGTGGGCCTGGAACCGGCACCTGCACTCGCGCGCCGACCGGACCCTCGCGCCGTCCAGCGCGACGATGGAAGACCTTGTCACCCATCGGATTCCGCGCGTGTACAAGTGGGGCCGCGGCGTCGACGTCACCGGTTTCGCACCGTCGGCGCGCAGTGCCGCGCTGCGGGCGCAGTGGTCGCCCGAGGGTAAGCCGGTGGTGGGTTTCGTCGGCCGGCTGGCGCCGGAGAAGCACGTCGAACGGCTGGCCGCGCTGGCCGGCCGTGACGATCTGCAGCTCGTGGTCGTCGGCGAGGGTATCGATCAACCCAAGCTCGAAAAGCTGCTGCCGACAGCGGTTTTCACGGGCGCGCTGTACGGGCGGGAACTGGCCACGGCATACGCCAGCATGGACGTGTTCGTGCACCCGGGGGAGCACGAGACGTTCTGTCAGGCGGTGCAGGAGGCCATGGCGTCAGGTCTGCCGGTCATCGCGCCGGATGCCGGTGGCCCGCGTGATCTGGTGACACCCATGCACACCGGATTGCTCTTGCCGGTAGCGGATTTCGAGGGGTCGCTGCCGGCCGCGGTCGACCACCTGCTGGCCGAGCGGTCCCGCTACTCGCTCGCCGCCCGCCGCAGCGTGCTCGGCCGCACCTGGCCCGCCGTGTGCGACGAACTGCTCGGCCACTACGCCGCCGTCCTCGGCGAGCGTCGCGCCCTCGCTGCCTGATCTCCCGCGAGCCGCGCCGCCGCGGCCCCACTCTCCCGCGAGCGTGCGTGTTTGCCTGCGACACGCCGTATTTGGTGTGCATGAATGTCGCGCTCGTGGCTGCCGAGAGTGACGAATCTGCACGTGTCGACCGGCGTGCCGTGCGCAGACATGCACGCTCGGCGGGAGTTCAGCTCACGTGGACGAGGTCGTACACGTATGACCGGTCGTCTTTACGGCTCACCCACGTACCCTCGGGTGGCAGGTAGCCGAACCCCGCGTGGTCGAACGGGCGGCTCGACACCGCGCCCAGCTCCGTGCACACCACCCAACCGAAGTGCGGCAGTCGCCGGCACCAGATGTCCAGGTCGACCCGCTTGTACGACGGAAACCCGTGCGCCTCGCCGTCTTCGGCGAACTCATAGGTCAATCCGTCGTCCCGTCGGACGAATTTCAGTCCCGCCATCGAAGTTCCTTCGGTCAGCCCTGCGCCAGCTCGGCCACCGGCTGCCACTCTTCCCAAGTGCGCAACCGGTTTTCGTAGTCGGTCTTGGCGATCTGCAGCGGAGCGCTACCGAAAAAGACTCGCAGCGGGGGCTTTTCGGCATCGACGATCTTGAGCACCGCGGCTGCTGACGCCTCCGGGTTGCCCGGCACCGCGTTGCGCTCGCTGCGCCAGCGGGCGACGTCCGCCCGCAGCCCGTCGTACGCCTCGAGCTCGGTGGTCCGCTTGGCCGACGCGCCGCTCCAATCCGTCGAGAATCCGCCCGGCTCGATGAGCGTGACGTGAATCCCGAACCGTTCCACCTCGGCCGCCAGCGACTGCGAGAAGCCCTCGAGCGCCCACTTCGACGCGTGGTAGGCGCCGAGGCCGGCGAACGCGCTGATGCCGCCGATCGAGGACACCTGGATGATGTGCCCGCTGCCCTGCGCACGCAGGTACGGCAGTGCGGCCTGTGTGATCCACAGCGCGCCGAAGACGTTGGTTTCGATCTGATCCCGCGCCTCGGCCTCCGACAGCTCCTCGATGAAGCCGAACTGGCCGTAACCCGCGTTGTTGACGACGACGTCCAACCGGCCGAAGTGCTCGTGCGCTGTCTTCACCGCGGCGAAGTCGGCGTCGCGGTCGGTGACGTCGAGCGTGATGGGCAGCAGCGCCTCGCCGTACTTGGCCACCAGGTCGTCGAGCGTCGACACGTCCCGTGCCGTTGCGGCCACCTTGTCACCGCGCTCGAGCGCCGCAGCCGTCCACTCGCGCCCGAAACCGCGCGAGGTACCCGTGATGAACCAGACTTTTGTCCCCATGCGGCTTACAGCTCCCGAAGTGCCCGTTCCATTCCCGCCCCGCCGCAGACGCGGGGCGCTGGAGCAGCCGGTAGCGTCATATCCGTGAGTCGCGCGTCATTGGAGAAAGATCCGCACGAGGTTGCGTCGATGTTCGACGGTGTCGCCCGTCGCTATGACATCACCAACACTGTGCTGTCGCTGGGGCAGGACCGGTTCTGGCGGCGGCAGACGCGGGCGGCGCTGCGTATCGGCCCAGGTGACAAGGTCCTGGATTTGGCTGCCGGCACCGCGGTCTCGACCGTCGAGCTCGCGACGTCGGGCGCCTGGTGTGTGGCCTGTGATTTCTCGGTCGGCATGCTCGCGGCGGGGGCGGACCGGAAGGTCCCGAAGGTGGCAGGTGACGCCACCAGACTGCCGTTCGACGACGGCGTCTTCGACGCGGTCACCATCAGCTTCGGGCTGCGCAACGTCGTCGACTTCAGCGCCGGCCTGCGTGAGATGGCCCGGGTGACCCGGCCCGGTGGCCGCCTGGTGGTGTGCGAGTTCTCCACGCCGACCAACCGGCTCTTCGCGACGGCCTACAAGGAGTACCTGATGAAGGCGCTCCCGACGATGGCCACCGCGGTGTCGTCCAACCCCGAGGCGTACGTCTACCTCGCGGAGTCCATCCGGGCCTGGCCCGACCAGGACGACCTGGCCCGCAAGATCGAGGCGGCCGGCTGGTCGCAGGTGCGCTGGCGCAACCTGACCGGAGGGATCGTCGCGCTGCACGCCGCCGTCAAGCCGTGAGTATTCCCGTCCTCGCGGTCGCCGGTTTCCTCGGCGCGGGCAAGACCACACTGCTGAACCACCTGCTGCGTAACGGCCGCGGCGCGCGAATCGGCGTGCTGGTCAACGACTTCGGGTCCGTCAACATCGACGCGATGCTGGTCGCCGGTCAGGTCGACGCCATGGCGTCACTGTCCAACGGGTGCATCTGCTGCGTCGCCGAGGACGGTGAGGTCGCCGAGATGCTGGGCAAGCTGGCCGCCGTCCGCCCGGCCCTGGACCTGATCGTGGTGGAGGCCAGCGGCGTCGCCGAGCCGCCCGCGGTGGCGCGGACCATCATGACGGCCGACTCCGACGACTTCCATTACGCCGGCCTGATCCTGGTGGTCAGCGCGACCGAGCCGGAGTTCGGGCACGGCCTGCCGGTCGCCGACCTCGTGGTGCTGAACCGGGCCTCCGAGGCCACCGACATCGACGACGTCCTGGCCCGGATTCGCGCGCAGAATCCGCGAGTCCCGGTGCAGCCCACCGATTTCGCGCGGATCGACCCGACGCTGCTCATCGACATCCCCGAGCGCGCCCCGCAGGCCCAGCTGTCGTTCGACGAGCTGCTGCTGCACGACGAGCACGACCACGACCACCCCGTCTACCAGTCCGTCGAATACACCACCGGCGACGTACTGAATCCCCGCCGGTTGCTGGCGCTGCTGCGTGACCGGCCCGAAGGCCTGTACCGGGCAAAGGGTTTCGTCGACTTCGGCGCGGGACACCGGTACCTGCTGCAGCTGGTGGGCGGCTCCCTGCGGCTGCAGAAGCGCCGCGGCAGCGGCACCCAACTGGTGTGCATCGGCACCGGCATGGACACCGAAAAGGTGCGGTCGGCGCTGCACGAGTGCACCACCGAACCGGCCGACGAGAACGCCATCCTCGGAGTCCACAAGTACGTGATGCCGTAGGCCCCGGATATCCCGACTCCTCACCTGAGTTCGAGGAGATGTGTTGTTCAAGGTCAATGAGTACTTCGATGGCAAGGTCGCATCGATCGCGTTCGCGCCCGCCGAGGGCCCCGCGACCGTCGGCGTCATGGCCGTCGGCGAATACGAATTCGGCACCTCGAGCCTCGAGATCATGCACGTGGTGTCCGGCGCCCTGACCGTCAAGCTGCCCGGCAGCGACGAGTGGGAAACCTTCGCCGCCGGAACGCAATTCACCGTGCCGGCCGACAGCAAGTTCGGCGTCCGGGTCGAGGTCGAGACCGCGTACCTCTGCGAATACCGGTAACTTTCCGCCCACGGTGAACTTGGTCGCGACTTTTCGGAAAGTCGCGACCAAGTTCGCATTCGGCACCAAGATGGGGCCATGCCCTACGGACGCCTCGCCGACCCTGACCGCACCATCGGCACCGACCCCCGTGCCGACCCGCGCATGGTCAAGGCGCTCGCCGCGTTCGGCATGGACGGCCGACTGCCGGAAGCGCCCCTGACCGTCGACGCTCCGCTGGCGCAGCGCATCGAGTTCTCCAACTTCGCCGAGCAGGGGACCGGGGCGGTTCTCAAGATGTTCGGGGAGCAGGCCCCGCCCGCCGAGGGTGTCACCACCACGACGACCACCATCACCGGCGCCGACGGCAACGAGATCACGCTGTACATCAGCCGGCCCACCGACGCCGACGGCCCGCTGCCGGGCCTGGTGCACCTGCACGGCGGCGGCATGGCGATCTGCAGCGCCGCGGACATTCAGTACGTCCGGCTGCGCGAAAACCTCGCCGCCGCAGGCCTTGTCGTCGGTGTCGAGTTCCGCAACTCCGGCGGCGCGCTCGGTCCGCACCCGTTCCCGGCCGGCCTCGACGACTGCGCCGCGGGCGTCCGGTGGGCGGCGGCGAACAAAGCCGAGCTGGGGATCAGTCACGTCATCGTGTCGGGGGAGTCCGGCGGCGGCAACCTGACGCTGACGGTCGCGCTGAAAGCCAAGCGGGAAGGCTGGATCGGTGAGATCGCCGGCGTCTACGCCCAGTGCCCGTACATCTCGAACCGGTGGCTGGAGGACTGCGACGAGCTGCCGTCGCTGCGGGAGAACGACCAGTACTTCATCAGCCGCCTGCAGCTCGCCCTGCTGGGCTCGATCTACGACCCGGACCAGCAGCACGCGCAGGACGGCACCTGCTGGGCCGCGGAGGCCACCGATCTGGAGCTGGAAGGCCTTCCGCCGCACGTCATTTCGGTCAACGAGCTCGACCCGCTGCGCGACGAGGGCCTGATCTACTACCGCAGGCTGGCCGCGGCCGGCGTCAGCGTCGTCGGCCGGATCGTCGCGGGCACCTGCCATGCCGGGGACATCCTGCTCGCCGGTGCCATGCCCGACGTCTTCGCCGCCACGGTGCGCGACATCGTCGGGTTCGCGCGGTCGGTCAGCTGAACGGCTTGCGCTGATCCAAACGGCGCGAACCGCGCCCGGCGCGGCGCCAGAGGCGGGCGATCATGTCGGTGTCCTCCTCGGTCACCAAATTGCCCATGGCCCGCACCGCGACCGTCATCAGGTACTGCGACCGCATCGCGACGGGCCCGGTCAGCGGCAGGAACTTCGGGATCGTCAACAGGATCGCCAAGCGGCGGGCCACCGAGAACCCGGCGGCGTAGTGTTGCTGCAGCAGTGCGGGCCAGGCCGCGCTCAGGTCACCCGAGCCGAGTAGGTCGGCAGCGAGCCGGCCGGTCTCCAGGCCGTAGTCGATGCCTTCGCCGTTGAGCGGGTTGACGCATGCCGCCGCGTCACCGACGAGCATCCAGTTCGGTCCCGCGACCCCCGATACGGCGCCGCCCATCGGCAGCAGCGCCGACTTGGCCAGCCGCGGCTGGCCCTCGAAGCCCCATTCGTCGCGGCGCAGGTTGGTGTAGTGGGCGAGCAGCGGGCGCAGCGCGGCGTCGGCCGGTCGTTTCTCGGTGGCCAGCGCACCCACGCCGATGTTCACGTCGCCGTTGCCCAGCGGGAAAATCCAGCCGTACCCGGGCAGCACCTCCCCTTCGGGGGAGCGCAGCTCCAGGTGCGACGTGATCCACGGCTCGGCGTGCCGCGGCGTCTCGATGTAGGCGCGGATCGCGACCCCGTACACGGTCTCCTGATGCCACTGCCGGCCCAGGACACGGCCCAGCGTCGAGCGGGCGCCGTCGGCGACGATGAGCTCGGTGCAGCTGACCTCTTGTCCGTCGTCGAGCGTCAGCGTGCGGACGCGGCCGGTGCCATCGTGCGTGACGCCGACGGCCTTGACGCCCAACAGCATCTTCGCGCCGGAGTCGGCCGCGACCTGACGGATCCGGTCGTCGAGCTCGGTGCGCGGCACGGCGCTGCTGGTGGCCGGGAATGACGGTCCGGGCCAGCGCACCTCGCGCTGCGCGCCGAAGCCGGCCAGCCGCAGTCCGTGATGGCTGACGCGGCCGTCGAGCCACGCGCCGAGCCCCAGCTCACGCAGTTCGGCGATGGCCCGCGGCGTCAGCCCGTCGCCGCAGGCCTTGTCCCGGGGAAACTGCGCCGAGTCGATCACCAGGACGTCGCGGCCCCGGCGCGCTGCCCAAGCGGCCGTGGCGGAACCTGCCGGCCCGGCTCCGACCACGACCACATCTGCGTGCACGACCATGCCGCCCAGTATGTTGGACCCATGAAGACACCAGCGACAGTGGTCTCGGGCGTGGACTTTGGTGACGCCGCCTTCGCCGCGCAGGTTCGTGACGCGGTCGCGCGCATCGAAGACCTGATGTCGACCGAGCTGGGCAAAGCCGACGAGCTGATGGCCGAAGCGGTCCAGCACCTGTTCCAGGCCGGTGGCAAGCGGTTCCGTCCGCTGTTCACCGTGCTGTCGGCGTCGCTGGGGCCGGACCCCGACAACAACGACGTCGCGATCGCCGGCGCCGTGATCGAGCTGGTGCACCTGGCGACGCTGTACCACGACGACGTCATGGACGAGGCGCAGGTGCGACGCGGCGCGGACAGCGCCAACGCCCGCTGGGGCAACAACATCGCGATCCTGGCCGGCGACTACCTGTTCGCCACCGCCTCGCGACTGGTGTCCCGGCTGGGGCCGGACGCGGTGCGCGTCATCGCCGACACCTTCGCCCAGCTGGTGACGGGCCAGATGCGCGAGACCCGCGGCGCCCTCGAAGGCGCCGACCCCGTCGAGCACTATCTGAAGGTCGTGTACGAGAAGACGTCATGCCTGATCGAGGCGTCCGGCCGGTTCGGCGCGACGTTCTCCGGTTCCGATCAGGAGCAGATCGAGCGGATGAGCCGGCTCGGCGGCATCGTCGGCACCATCTTCCAGATCTCCGACGACATCATCGACATCGACAGTGACCCCGACGAGTCGGGCAAGGTGCCGGGCACCGATCTGCGCGAAGGCGTGCACACCCTGCCGGTGCTGTACGCACTGCAGGAAACCGGTCCCGACGCCGACCGGCTGCGGGTACTGCTGGCCAAGCCCATCGACAACGACGCCGACCTCGCCGAGGCGCTGGCGCTGCTGCGGGCATCGCAGGGCATGGTCGAGGCCAAGCGCACCGTGCAGCGCTTCGCCGCGGACGCTCGTGCCGAGCTGGACAACCTGCCGGACCTGCCGGGCCGGTTGGCGCTGCTCAACCTGGTCGAGTACACCGCTGACCGCCACGGTTGACCTCCCACCGGGACACCCCGGAACCAGGCACCAGTTGCCGAGCGTTCAATTCAGTGAGTTTGACTGCGCTGGAGGAGGTAGCCGATGACGTGGAACCCGCACGCGAACACCGCGAAGACGTTCGCGCTGCTCGTGGGCTTCTCGACGCTCATCGTGCTGATCGGGTCGCTGTTCGGCAAGAACATCATGTACCTGGCGGTGCTGTTCGCCATCGGCATGAACGCCTACGTCTACTTCAACAGCGCCAAGATGGCGCTGCGGGCCATGCACGCGCAGCCGGTCAGCGAGATGCAGGCGCCGGCCATGTACCGCATCGTCCGCGAGCTGGCCACCACGGCGCGCCAGCCCATGCCGCAGCTGTACATCAGCGACACCGCCGCCCCCAACGCCTTCGCGACGGGACGTAACCCCCGCAACGCCGCGGTGTGCTGCACCACGGGAATCCTCAACATCCTCACCGAGCGCGAACTGCGCGCCGTGCTGGGACACGAGCTTTCGCACGTCTACAACCGCGACATCCTGATCTCCTGCGTGGCGGGCGCCATGGCGTCGGTGGTGACGGCGTTGGTCAACGTCGCCTACTTCATCGGCATGTTCGGCGGCGACCGCGACGACCGGCCCAATCCTTTTGTGCTGCTGGTTCTTTCGATCGTCGGCCCATTGGCTGCGACGATCATCCGGCTGGCGGTGTCGCGCTCGCGCGAGTACCAGGCCGACCAGTCGGGCGCCGAGCTGACGGGTGATCCGCTGGCGCTGGCGAGCGCGCTGCGCAAGATCACCGCCGGCGTCCAGCAGGCTCCGCTGCCCCCGGAGCCCCAGTTGGCCGACCAGGCCCACCTGATGATCGCCAACCCGTTCCGCGCCGGCGAGAAGATCGGCAAGCTGTTCTCGACGCACCCGCCCATCGAGGACCGCATCGCACGCCTGGAGCGCATGGCGGGGCGGTAGCGCCCGCTGTCTCGATTGCCCCTCTGGGCCTTCGCTACTCGGACTTTGGCGCCGTGGTTTCAGGGTGAACGGATGCCGTGGCTGATGCCCCATTGACCCTGTGCTGAGGGTCGTCGTCTCTCGCACTTTTTCGCCCTGGCTTCAGGGTGGATGCAGCACCGCCCGGTCGGGCTCGCCAAACTCATAGAAACATACCCCCTGGGGGTACTTGACGGACGCTCGCCGCGCTGCGTAACGTCGTCCACGTCAGGTACCCCCAGGGGGTATGCACACGAGAAGGGATTCAGCGATGACGGTGGCGGCAACCCCGAAGGCCGATTGGCATCTACGCGGCGAGTGGTTCGATGTGTGCAGCTGCAAGCTGCCCTGCCCGTGCAGCTTCGCGCAGGAGCCCACGCACGGCGACTGCCTGTTCACCCTCGTCTGGCAGGTGCACGAAGGGCATTACGGCGCAACCGATCTCAGTGGCCTCGGGGTCGTGGCCCTGGGCGAGTTCGCCGGCAACATGTGGATCGGCGACCCGGACGCCACCATGAAGCTCATGTTCTACATCGACGAGAAGGCGGACGCTGATCAACGGAAAGCCCTGGAGCGGATCTTCCGCGGCGACGAGGGCGGCTGGCCGGGGGAGTTCGGCGCCCTGATCAGCGAGCTGCGGGGTATCGAGTACGCCCCGATCAACTTCGCCGCGGCCGACGACCTGGCCTACTGGCGGGCGGAGATTCCGGGCAAGGTCGACGTCCGGGTGGATGCGCTGACCGGCCCGACGGCCGACCCGAACCGTCGCGTCACCACCGTCAACGCTCCGGGTGCCGAAGTCGGGCCGGGACAGGTCGCGACGTGGGGTGTGGTCAGGAAGGCCGACGCCGTCGGCTTCGACTTCTCCCACGAGTACCTCGGCGTCTCCAGCAAGCACTTCCCGTTCGACTGGCGGCCCGACGGCGAACTGCCGAACGTCGAGTTGCCGTCCGCCGCGGAGGCGGCCGGCGGATGCTGCTGCGGCTGAGCTGACGAGGACCCGGAAATGACACTGCGCCCAGGGCCTGCCGCTCTCGCGGGGTACGGCCCTGGGCGCAGGATCAATCAGGTACTACTCGGCAACCTCGACCAGACGGTCCACGCTGACCGGCGTCACCCGGAGGGCGGCCGCGGTGCCGATGTCATAGAACAACCCGATCACCTCGAGGTCGCCGGCGCGGTGCCGGGCCCGGACCAGCGGGTGGGCGGCGAGGGTCTGCGCCTGAAGTGCGACGTTGACCATCGACAGCTGGTCGACGACGCCGAACCCTTCCTCGGCCGCGGCGACGGCCACGGGGTGGCGGCCCTCGTCGAAGGCGCGCAACGTCGCATCGCCGTGCTCCAGCCAGGTGTGCAGGTGCTCGTCGTGACCCTGATCGCCGCCCAGCAGCGCGGTCATGGCGCCGCAGCTGGAGTGGCCGCACACCACGATCGACGAGACCTCCAGGACCTCGACGGCGAAGGCGATGGCCGCCTCGACCGAGGCGTCGGCGCGTCCCTCCGGGATCAGGTTGCCGACGTTGCGGACCGTCAACAGGTCACCGGGGCCACTGCTGGTGATGACGTTGGGCACGACGCGCGAGTCGACGCAGGTGATGAACAGCGTCTCCGGCTTCTGCGTGTGGGCCAGGTCCTCCATGTGTGGGCGCAGCACGGGTGCGGTGCGGCGGTGGTAGGTCTCCAGGCCCTCCATCACAGAGGAGGTCTGCGGCTGCGACTTCCACGGGACGACACCCGAGCGCTTGTCGAACGGCGTGAACGTGCGGGTCGGCGGACCGGCGGCCGCACTGTGCAGCTCGGCCGTGCCGTATTCGTGAATCTCGACGGAGCCACCGCCGGCGACGTGCTGGCGCTTCCACTCATCGATGGTCTCGTGGGCGGCGTGGTCGATGAAGTCCACCGACAGCTCGACGGTGACGTCCGAACCGGTCGGCACCGAAGCCAGGGCCGAGGTCAGGCGCGGCAGCGACAGGAAGCTGACCGAGCCCTCGATCACGATGCGCCAGTCGTTTCCGGCGACGTGCTCGGTGACGATCTTGGCCCGGATGACGCGCCACACCGTCAGGGCGACCGCCAGGGCGAGGCCGATCAGCACACCCTCGAGCAGGTTGAGGAACACGACGCCGAGCACCGTGATGGCGTAAACCGCGATATCGCCTGTGCGCCGGGCGGTCTCGATGTGCACCTTCTTGACCAGCTGGCAGCCGATGACGATCAGCAGGCCGGCGAGCGCCGACGTCGGGATCAGCTGGGCCAGGCCGGCGAACGGCACTGCGAACAGCAGGATCCAGAACCCGTGCAGGATGGCCGACGCCCGGGACTTGGCGCCCGCGGCGACGTTGGTCGAGCTGCGCACGATGACGCCGGTGACGGGCAGGCCGCCGATGGCGCCGGAGATGGTGTTGGCCGCGCCCTGGCCGATCAGCTCACGGTCGAAGTTGGTGCGCGGGCCGTTGTGCATGCGATCGACCGAGACCGCCGACAACAGGCTCTCGACGCTGGCGATGAGGGCGACGGTCAGGACGCCCGCGAAGACGGCGGCCCACTGTCCGTTGGGCAGGGTGGGCAACGACAGCGAGTCCAGCAGCGAGCCGTTGATCTGGATGCGCTTGACGTCGAACGGCAGCGCGACGGACAGCGCCGTCACACCGACGATGGCGACGAGCGGGCCGGGAATCCGGTTGACGGGCGCCGGCACCCAGCGCCATGCCACCAGCGTGACGATGACCAGCATGCCGAGCAGGAACCCGGGGCCGTGGACGTTCATCAGCTGCGCCGGCAGCTCGTGGATGTTCTCCCAGGCGCTGCTGTTGGACTTGCCACCCAGCAGCACGTGCAGCTGCTGCAGCGCGATGGTGATGCCGATGCCCGCGAGCATGGCGTGCACGACGACCGGCGAGATGGCCAGCGCGGCCCGGGCCACGCGGCTGAGGCCGAACAGGATCTGGAGTATGCCGGCGCCGACGGTGATGGCGCACGTCACGCCCCAGCCGAATTGGGCGATCAGCCCGGCGACGACGACGGTCAGGCCGGCGGCCGGTCCGCTCACCTGCAGCGGCGAGCCGCCGAGCGCACCGGCGACGATGCCGCCGACGATGGCGGCGATGATGCCGGCCAGGATGGGGGCGTTCGACGCGACGGCGATGCCGAGCGACAGTGGCAGTGCCACCAGGAATACGACAAGTGACGCGGGCAGGTCGTAGCGCAGTATCGCGCGTAAACCCTTTGCCGGCGGGGCGGTTTCTAGCATGCCTAGGTTTCCGTTCTCCGAATTGTTGTCCGATGGACACATGTGAAGATGCGCTGCGCGAGTTTCGGTCCGCGCGCCCGCCGACACCATTGTCGATTAAACATGTTGCGAGACAACATGTTTCAGAACTGTTCGACGGTCGCCGAGAAAAGAGGCTAAGTCCCCTGGGGTGGTGGGAATTCGGGGACGGGGCTGAGGTGGGCGGAGATGTTCAGGCCGTGTCGGTGCCGGTGTTGGGGTGGGCCATCGCGTAGTGGTCAGTGAGTTACGTACCAAAGTGACTCACCGAAGGAAACCGCGCGATGACCCTTGACCATTCTGCCCTGCTCGCTCAGCTCGATGCACTGAAGTCCGCTGACTCGGGTGCGGTGTTCGCCGAGTTGATCCGTTCCGGGTTGCAGCAGCTCATCGAGGCCGAGGCCACCGCGGCGATCGGCGCGGGCCGTTACGAACGCAGCGACGGCCGCACGGTGCACCGCAACGGGCACCGCCCCAAGACCGTCTCCACGACCGCCGGGGACATCGAGGTGCAGATCCCCAAGCTACGGGCGGGATCGTTCTTCCCGTCGCTGCTGGAACCCCGCCGGCGTATCGACAAGGCGCTGCACGCGGTCATCATGGAGGCCTACGTGCACGGGGGTGTCCACCCGCAGCGTCGATGACCTGGTGACGGCGATGGGCGTGCAGACCGGGGTGTCCAAGTCGGAGGTGTCGCGGATCTGCGCCGGCCTGGACCGCGAGATCACAGCGTTTCGGGAACGCTCGCTGACCCACACCAGCTTCCCCTACGTGTTCTGCGATGCCACCTTCTGCAAGGTCCGCGTGGGGGGCGCACGTGGTCTCCCAGGCCCTGGTGGTCGCGACCGGCGTGTCGATCGACGGCACCCGTGAGGTGCTGGGCACCGCGGTCGGTGACAGCGAGTCGTTCGAGTTCTGGCGCGAGTTCCTCGCCTCGCTTAAGGCGCGCGGCCTATCGGGGGGTGCACCTGGTCATCTCCGATGCGCACGCTGGGTTGAAAGTCGCTGTGGCACAGCAGTTCACGAACTCATCGTGGCAGCGGTGCCGGGTGCATTTCATGCGGAACCTGCATACCGCGGTATCGGCCAAACACGCCCCGGCGGTTACCGCGGCGGTCAAGACCATCTTCGCTCACACCGAACCCGACGAGGTCGCCGCGCAGTGGGACCGGGTCGCCGACACCCTGGCCGCGTCGTTCCCGAAGGTGGCCGCGATGATGGGCGAGGCCAAGACCGACGTGTTGGCGTTCACTGCGTTCCCGAAGGCGCATTGGCAGAAGATCTGGTCGAATAATCCGATAGAGCGTCTGAATAAAGAGATCAAGCGTCGGGCCGATGTCGTGGAGATCTTCCCCAATCCGGCGGCGTTCCTTCGCCTGGCCACCGCGGTGGTCATCGAATCCCACGACGAGTGGCAGGTCACCCGCCGCTACCTCTCCGATGTCTCCATGGACGAACTACGCGCCGTGATCGCCGCCAAACACGCCGCGGCAGCACTTGCCAAACAACACCAAATCGCCTAGCGTTCACCATGACTCGTTGATCACAACGCGTGAACCACGCCAGATCCGAAGTCCACCACTCCCCGGGACGCTATCAGAAAAGACGACGTCAATTGCTAAGTGCGAGAGTATGTATCGCCAGACGGGGTCGCAAGGCGAGGGAGAGTTCCCATAGAGAACGCAAATCTTCTTCACGTATCAGAGGGTTGATCGGTTCGCCGATCTGGGATACCGGTTCGCATCGATCCGGTCGGTATGCTCGGGATCGGTGGTCCGAACGGTCAAAATGACTGTATTGCAACGACTCTCGTACATCACATCGGTCCACGTAAGTGACGTGAGTCATATGTAGGGACTAATATTTGAACTCGGTATGAACGCAGTGACAATTTTCTGTGTTCTCAACACAATGGAAGAATGACAACGATGTCGGTACCACCACGAGAGCGTCACCCCCGGGCCGCCGTGCTCGGCCAGCTGCCGCGCATGGAGCGTGCCGACGGATCCCCCATCCGGGTGTTGCTGGTCGATGACGAGCCGGCGCTGACCAACCTGGTCAAGATGGCGCTGCACTACGAGGGCTGGGTCGTCGAGGTGGCGCACAACGGCCGCGACGCGGTCGCCAAGTTCAGCGAGATGGAACCGGACATCGTCGTGCTGGACATCATGCTGCCCGACACCGACGGCCTGCAGTTGCTGCAGCGGGTGCGCGCGGCCGAGGGCTACACCCCGACGCTCTTCCTCACGGCGCGGGACTCCGTGATGGACCGCGTCACGGGGTTGACCGCCGGCGCCGACGACTACATGACCAAGCCGTTCAGCCTCGAAGAGCTGGTGGCCCGGCTGCGCGGGCTGCTGCGCCGGTCGAGCCAGCTCGCGCCCGAGTCCGACGAGGTGCTCAAGGTGGGCGACATGGTCCTCAACGGCGCCAGCCGGGAGGTGACGCGGGCCGGTGAGCCGATCTCCTTGACCGTCACCGAGTTCGAACTGCTCCGGTATCTGATGCGCAACCCGCGACGGGCCATCGCCCGCGCGGAGATCCTCGACCGGGTGTGGAACTACGGCTTCGGCGGCAAGTCGAGCATCGTCGACCTCTACATCTCGTATCTGCGCAAGAAGATCGACACCGATCGCGAGCCCATGATCCACACGGTGCGTGGCGTGGGCTACATGCTGCGCCCTGCCGACGCGGAGGACTAACCTGCCCGAGGTGACGCGTGTGACCCGGGTGCCGACTCGAGTACTCGCCCGTACGCCGGTTCGGGCGCCGTGGTGGCGTCCGCGCACCCTGCGCCGACGCCTCGTATTCGGCGTCACCTCGCTGGTCACCGTGGTGCTGCTGGCGGTCGGGGTGCTGTCGGTGTACAGCCTGCACAGCTATGTGTCGGCGATGAGCGACGCCGAACTCGAGCGCTCGCTCGACGCCCTCGGTCATTCCTATGACCGCTTGGAGATCAAGCGCGGCGACCCGGCCCACCCGATCGACGCCGGCGAAGACGGCCTGACGGCCTTCGGTGGCCAGGCGCCCGGAAACCTCATCGCGGTGCTGCACAAGGGCGTCGTCGTGCAGTCGGCGGTGTTCCCCGACGGCGAACCGAAGCCCGTCCAGCCCGACGTCGTCAAGGCCGTCAGCGGGCAGCAGTGGACCAACCTCGGGCCGCGGACGGTGAAGCTGCCGCGACTCGGCTGGTACCGCATGGCCGGACAGGACGCCGGCGGCGGTGACGTGCTGGTCTCGGGCGTGTCCATGGAGGACGCCAACAGTGTGGTGGCGCGCAAGACCGTCGCGGTCGCGGTCATGACACTGCTGGCCATCGCGCTGACCGCGGTCGGCACCATCGCGGTGGTGAACTATGCGCTGCGGCCGCTGAGCCGCGTGGCCTCGACGGCGGCGAAGGTGGCGACCCGGCAGTTCGGCAGCGAGGACCACCGCATCACCGAACGGGTCCGGCCGGAGGACACCGACCCGCGCACCGAGGTCGGCATCGTGGGGGACACGCTCAACAAACTGCTGGACAACGTCGACAGTGCGCTCGCCGAACTCGCCGCGTCGCACCGCCGGACGCGGCAATTCCTCACCGACGCCAGCCACGAGTTGCGGACACCGCTGGCCGCCATCCGCGGGTACGCCGAACTGACCCGTCAGGACAGCGCCGCACTGCCCGAGAGCACCGAATACGCGCTGGCCCGCATCGAGGCCGAGGCGCAGCGGATGTCCGGTCTGGTGGAGGACCTGCTGCTGATCTCGCGGCTCGAGGAGCATCAGGATCTCGAGACCGACGACGTCGAGCTGTGCGACCTGGTGATCAATGCCGTCAACGACGCCGCGGTGTCGTCGCCCGCGCACCGCTGGCGCTCGCGCCTGCCCGACGTGCCGGTGTGGGTCCGCGGCGACCCGGCCCGGTTGCATCAGGTGATCGGCAATCTGCTGGCCAACGCACGCGTCCACACGCCCGCCGGAGTATCGGTCACGACCAGCCTGACACCGGGTCCCGGATATGTGGAATTGACCGTCGCCGATGACGGCCCGGGAATTCCGGAAGAATTGTTGCCGAATTTGTTCGACAGATTTGTGGTCGCCGACAAATCGCGTTCTCGCGTGCTCGGCAGCACGGGGCTCGGCCTGGCGATCGTGTCGACGATCGTCAAAGCGCACGGCGGCCGCGTGAAGGTCGAATCGAACACTGCGGGAACGATTTTCCGGGTGCGGCTGCCGATGGACCGGGAAGTCGGGGAGTACGTGACGGTGAGCGAGTCGCACAATCCGCACGTATCCGAGTCGACTGTTTGAATTTCGCCTGAATTCGGCATGATTCATGCGGATATCCGTATGGGTTCGGCCTGAGAATGCGTTTCTCGCCCATTTCCGCGACTACCGTCGAAGTTATTGATCCAGCGCTGTCGGCGCTGGATGCGGAAAGGGAAAACCATGAAGAGTTCCACCAAGATCTCGGCCGGGACCGGAATCGTCCTGGCCCTGCTGGTCGCGGCGGCCGCACCGGCCACGGCGCGGCCCGTGGTGCCGCCGGCGCCCGGGGAATCCGCGACGCAGACGATCCATCGGCTGCAGACCGAGGGCTTCCGGGTGATCGAGTCGCGGGTCGGCAGCGGATCCATCGAGGATTGCACCGTCACCGCCGTCCGGCACGGGCGTGAGCTGTCGAGCCAGGAGGGCAAGCTGCGCGGGCAGAGCACCACGGTCTACGTCGACCTCGGCTGCAAGTGATTTGCGGCTGACGCTGCGAGGCGTGGTCATTGGGTTCTACTCTGAGCAGGTGTTCAGCAGAATCCTGATCGGTGCGGTGGTGGCCGCTGGGGCGATCTCGTTGGTGCCGGGTGTTGCCGCGGCGGCTCCGCCACCGGAGCCGGTGCCCCCGCCGCCGGGACCCGCCGCGCCGAACCTCAACGGATTCAAGCCCGTCACCCCGTCGACCTACGCCAGCAAGGACGGGACGTTCTACATGTTCCAGGCCCCCGGCGGTCTGACGTGCATCATGCGCCGCAACGAAGGCGAGTACGGCTGTAGCGGCCCGATGCCGGGCGCCCCCGAAGGCACCAACGTCGTCGTCGGTCAACAGGTGGGCGCGCCGGCGTTCAACACCCTGAACGGGCCGAAGTACGTCGGCGAGATGCCCGGGGCGGTCCAGGCCCTGCCGGCCGGCTCGCGGATCACCTACCGCAACATCACGTGCGGCACCGACGGCACCATGACGGCGTGCGTCAACAGCTTCGACCAGTCCGGTTTCGTGGTCAGCCCGGCCGGCAGCTTCATCGTCAACGAGTCGAATCCGTTGCTGGACAGGCCGAAAGACCGCAACCCCTACTTCAACTGACCCCCCGAGGTCAGAACCCTGCGCCGTGGACCTCGTGCCCGGGCTTCTCGAGCATGAGGCCGGCGTAGGCGTCCTCGACCGTGCAGCCGTGGTTGATCACCCGGTCCACCTCACGCGCGATCGGCATGCTCAGCCCGTGCGTCTCGGCGAACTCCATGATCACGCTGGCGGCCTTGACGCCCTCGGCGACCTGGTTCATCGAGGCGATGATCTCATCGATGGGCTTGCCCTGGCCCAGCTGCTCGCCGACGTGCCGGTTGCGGCTGCGCTGGCTGGTACAGGTGACGATCAGGTCGCCCATGCCGGCCAGGCCCGCGAAGGTGTCACGGTTGCCGCCCATCGCCACGCCGAGCTTGGACATCTCGGCCACTGCGCGCGCCATCACCATCGCGCGGGTGTTCTCGCCGATGCCCAATGAGTAGCCCATGCCGACGGAGATCGCGTACACGTTCTTGAGCGCCCCGGCCATCTCGACACCGATCACGTCGTCGGTGGTGTAGGTGCGAAACCGCCTGGTGCGGAACAGGCCTGCGAGATTGGCGGCGAGATGCTGGTCCGGCATCGCGAGCACCGCGGCGGCGGCGTATCCCTCGGCGACCTCGCGGGCGATGTTGGGCCCGGCCAGGATTCCTGCCGGGTGCCCCGGCAGCACCTCGTCGACGATCTGGCTCATGCGCATGTTGGTGCCCTGCTCGAGGCCCTTGACCAACGACACCACCGGGACCCACGGCCGCAGTTCCTTGGCCAGCTCGCCCAGCACGTTGCGGAAGCCGTGCGACGGCACACCCATCACGATGACGTCGGCGCTGTTGGCTGCCTCGGAGAAGTCGGTGGTCGCCCGCAGTGATTCGGGCAGTGCCACGCCGTCACCCAGATAGCGGCTGTTGCAATGCTTTTCGTTGATGTCGGCCGCGGTTTCCGCAGACCGTACCCACTGCAGCGTCGGGCCCCGCCGTGCGCAGATCGAGGCCACCGTGGTGCCCCAGGACCCGCCACCGAGAACGACGACGGTCGGTACGCGCTGCGCTGATGCCATGGCGACAGGTTATGTCGCCGGGACGAGCGGAGCGGCGGGATTCGCGGAGTGTCCGGTCGATGGTGCGAAATGCAGGTTGTGTCGGTTGGTACCTCCGCGCTGTGCGACGATCGAAGGAGTGATCGCCGAGGGGGTGCGGCAGGGGTGACGGTGACGGTGTCGCGCGTGCGCGCGGCGAAGCCTGGGACGATGCTCGACGCCGCCGATGACGTACGGACCACGTCGGCCGCGCTGGAGATCGTGATCGGCGTCGAGCGCGGCCAGCTGGCCAACCTGAAAGCGAACTGGCAGGGGCAGGCCAGCGACGCCGCAATCGCCAAGGCGCAGCAGCTGATCGACGAGCAGGAGGCCTACCGGGCCCGGCTGGACAAGCTGGCCAAGGCGCTCACCGACGGCGGCAATCAGCTCACCTCGCTGCGCAGCACCCTGCTGGAATTTGTCGACACCGCCCTCATGCTGGGGTTCTCGGTCCGCGACGACGGCGTGGTCACCCCACAGCAGTGGCTGGTCGGCGACTTGGGACCCCTCAAGAAAGCGGCCGAGTTCTTCACCGACTCCATTCAGGAGCAACTGAAGGCCTTCGATACCACTGACACGCTCACCGCCACGGCGATCGACCAGGCAGTACAAGGCCAGAAGCCCTCGGCGCCGGTCAACATCGGCGGGCAGGACATCCAGATTCCGCCGCCGGGGACCAACCCCGAGGACGTCAACAAGTGGTGGAACGCACTGACGCCGGAGCAGCAACAGCAGCTGATCGCCCGGCATCCGCCGGAATTGGGCAACCTCAACGGTGTCCCGGCCAGTGCCCGGGACGCCGTCAATCAGCAGGTGATGAACGACGACCTGAACCGGGTCCGCGACGTCGCGGGCCGCAATCACGTGTCAGAGGACGACGTCCTCAAGGACCCCGCCCGGTACGGGCTGACGCAAACCGACGCCACGCGGTTCTACAACGCCCGGCGCACCAGCGAAGGTCTCGCGCACCAGCGCGGGTCCGGCACCGACTCGAAGCGGGAACGTCCCGTCATGCTGTGGGCTTATCAACCGGAGGCGGATGGCGGCCAGGGGCGGGCGGCCATCTGCCTCGGGAACCCCGACACCGCGGACAATACGACGGTGATCGTGCCCGGCACCGGCAGCAGCGTCCACGACGGCTGGCTGGCCGACGGCCACGACGATGCGATTCACGTGTACGACCAGGCGAGGCTGGCCGACCCGAACCGCTCCACCGCGGTGATGATGTGGATGGGCTACGACGCGCCCGACAGCTTCACCGATCCGCGCATCGCGAACCCGACCCTGGCCAGGCAGGGTGGCGACTTACTGGCCGCCGACGTCAACGGGCTGGCTGCGACGCATCAGGGTGCGTCCCACGTCACGGTGATGGGTCACTCGTACGGGTCCACCACGGTTGCCGATGCGTGCGCGGGCAGCGGTATGAAAGTCAATGATGTCGTGTTGATCGGTTGTCCTGGAACAGATTTGGCGCATAGTGCCGCGGACTTCCACGTCAACGGTGGCCAGGTGTATGTCGGGGCGGCATCGACCGATCCCGTCGCCCGACTTGGGATGGGCGGTCCGGGCGCGGCGCAATGGCTGAACGCGCAACTCGGTAATCCGCTGGGGCCGGTCGCCGGTCTGGGGACCGATCCATCGGCAGACGGGTTCGGCGCCACGCGGTTCCGGGCCGAGGTGGCCGGGGAAACCGGCTGGAGCATTCACGATCACTCGAAGTACTACGACATGGGCAGTGAGTCGTTGCGGGCGATGACCGACATCGCCAGCGGGCACAGCGAACGCCTCGCGACCGACGGACTCCTGGCCGAGGACCGGCACCGGCCGACCATCTCGACACCCGACCACATCGACCTGCCGTTCGGCATCGACGTCCCAGTACCGCACGTCGACATCCCCATCCCCGGGACCCCGGCATATTCGGATCCCGAATCCAATCGCCCAGGTGAGACGGTGAAGAACGACCATGAGTACAAGTAGTCGATATCGCGTCGGTACAGCGGCTGTCGCCTGTGCCCTGTTGTTAGGAGGATGTGGCTTGTTTCCGCACAGTGATCGTCCAGCGCACCCGATGACCGATGAAGAGTCCATGGCGCAAGTCCTCGACGCCGGTCGGCAATTGCGGAAAGTGGCTGGGCTGCAAGACGTTACCGGCGGCGGCTACCTCGCCTCCTGCAATGACGACGGCGCTCCGCCGAACCGCGGATACATCGAGATGAGTGCGCAACTGCCTCCCGGCGTCAGCGGCCACGACTACGCCGAACAGGTCAAGAAGGCCATGCTGGCCGCGGGCTGGTCGGACAAGCTACCCACCCAGCACAACTACGGCGGCACCATCAACCGGAACGGCGTCGCGATCAACATCGAGTACTACCAGGGCGAAAGCCGGCTCGCGTTCAAGCTCTACGGCGAGTGCCGCAACATGACCAACCATCACGGGGACAGCAAGAACGTCGGCACCCACCTGGACAAGGAGCTGAACAGCGACGGCTGAGCGTCAGCGGTAGTTGACGAACTGCAGCGCCACGTCCAGGTCGGCCCCCTTGAGCAGGGCGATGACGGCCTGCAGGTCGTCGCGCTTCTTGCTGGACACCCGGATCTCGTCGCCCTGAATCTGCGCCTTGACGCCCTTGGGGCCCTCGTCGCGGATGATCTTGGTGATCTTCTTGGCCTGTTCGCTGCTGATGCCCTGCTGCAGCGTCCCCGACACCCGGTAGGTCTTGCCGCTGGGCTGCGGATCGCCGGCGTCGAACGCCTTCATCGAGATGTCGCGGCGGACCAGCTTCTCCTTGAACACGTCGACGGCGGCCTTCACGCGCTCCTCGGTCGAGGAGACCAGTTCGATGACCTCGTCACCCTTCCAGGCAATGGTGGTGTCCGTGCCGCGGAAGTCGAAGCGGGTGGACAGCTCCTTGGCGGCTTGGTTCAGCGCATTGTCGACTTCCTGCCGGTCGACCTTGCTGACGATGTCGAACGATGAATCCGCCATTGGATTGCCCTCCGTATCTGCGCCCCTGGTCGGGGTCCCGTTTTCGTGTTCGGTACATCTTCGTTGTACTCTGCTACTCGCGCCAAACCCGGGGTCACCGGGAGGCGACGAACCCGGCAGGTTGCCCGAGCGGCCAATGGGAGCGGACTGTAAATCCGTCGGCGGAAGCCTACACAGGTTCGAATCCTGTACCTGCCACACTGATCAGGCCCCCTTTCGAGGGGGCCTGACGTGTTTCTGCGGCCGTTGCCCGCACAGCGTCCGCGGCCGGATTCCGGGCGGTCGTTAGGATTCGACACATGGTCGAGTCGTCTTCGGACCGTGACGTCGTGCTCGACGTCGAGGGCTCCGGTGTGCAACCGCCGGTCGATCCCAAGATTCGCAAACAGTTCGCCTTACTCGAGCGATTCGCGCCGCCCATCGGATCCCGCTGGGCCACCGAGTTGTGGTGCACCCCGCCGATCATCGAGCAGAGCCTGCGCATGCCGCCCGGTGTCCAGCCGGGCGCACCGCTGGAAGCGCATTGGGACGGCCACCGCATCGCCGGGGAATCCTGGGGCGACGGGCCGCCGGTGTACCTCGTGCACGGCTGGGGCGGCCGCCGGCCGCACCTGGGCATGTTCATCAAACCGCTGGTGACCGCCGGCTATCGCGTCATCGCGTTCGACCTGCCCAGCCACAACGAGTCCGACCCGGGCGCGCTCGCGCCCGGACGCACCACCGCCATCGAATGCGCCGACGCCGTCGCGGCCGTCATCCGCGAACACGGGCCGGCGCACGCCGTCGTCGCGCACTCGCTCGGGGCCAACGCGACCACCATGGCCGCCGCGGTGAACGGCGCCAAGGTCGGCCGGTTGGTGCTGCTCGCACCGATGGGCGACTACCCGATGTACCTGGACCTGTTCGCCGCGCGCCACAACTTCGGCCCCCGGATCCGTGCGGGCCTGCAGAAGCGCCTGGTCCGCAGGATCGGCATGTCGCTGGAAGAGACCAACATGGTCAACCTCGCGGCCCGCGCGGGCCACCCGCCGCTGCTGCTCATTCACGACCCCGACGACCCCGACAGCCCCTACTCGTCGAGCGTGAAGCTCGCCGCTTCGTGGCCCGGCTCCGAGTTGCTCACCACGAAGGGTCTCGGCAAGCTCGCGCACTATCGCATGCTGCGGCACCGCCCGGCGATCAACGCCGGCATCGAGTTCATCGGCAGCCCGGTCTGATCACCGTCGAGCGTGGGGGATGACGTGGAGATCCGGCCGATTTTCCGCGTGAACCCCCACGCTCGACGATTCGGAATGCCGCTGACGGGTTAACGTCACCTGATGGACGCCGCGATCGCTGGGATCGGTCACGCACTGGCCCTGGCCGGTTCGATGACGTGGGAGATTCTCTGGGCGCTGATCCTCGGGTTCGCGCTGTCGGCCGTCGTGCAGGCCGTCGTCCGGAAATCGACGATCGTCCGCCTCCTCGGCGACGACAAGCCCAAGACCCTCGCCGTGGCCGCGGGACTCGGCGCCGCATCGTCGTCGTGCTCGTACGCGGCAGTGGCGTTGGCGCGCTCGCTGTTTCGCAAAGGCGCCAACTTCACCGCGGCGATGGCCTTCGAGATCGGCTCGACCAACCTCGTCGTCGAACTCGGCATCATCCTGGCCCTGCTGATGGGCTGGCAGTTCACCGCCGCGGAGTTCATCGGTGGCCCGATCATGATCGTCGTTCTGGCGGTGCTGTTCCGCTTGTTCGTGCGCAGCCGCCTCATCGACGCGGCCCGCGTGCAGGCGGACCAGGGCATTGCCGGCTCGATGGAAGGGCATGCCGCCATGGACATGTCGGTGCAGGGCGAGGGTTAGTTCGCCAAGCGCCTGTTCTCGGGGCCCGGCTTCACGTCCGTCTCGCACGTCTTCGTCATGGAGTGGGCGGCGATCCTGCGCGACCTGATCATCGGCCTGCTCATCGCCGGTGCCATCGCCGCGTGGGTGCCGAATACGTTCTGGGAGAACTTCTTTCTCGCCGACGATCCGACGTGGTCGGCGATCTGGGGCCCGATTGTCGGACCGGTCGTGGCGATCGTGTCGTTCGTCTGCTCCATCGGGAACGTGCCCCTGGCGGCGGTGCTGTGGAACGGCGGCATCAGCTTCGGCGGCGTGGTCGCATTCATCTTCGCGGACCTGCTGATCCTGCCGATCCTCAACATCTACCGGAAGTACTACGGCACCCGGATGATGCTGACGCTGCTGGCCACCTTCTACGTCTCGATGGTCGCGGCGGGCTACCTCGTCGAATTGCTGTTCGGCGCAACGGGTCTCATACCCACGCAGCGCAACGCCATGGTGATGGAGAGCGGCATCTCCTGGAACTACACCACGTGGCTCAACATCGTCTTCCTGCTGCTGGCCGCGGGTCTGGCGCTGCGCTTCGTCCGCACCGGCGGCATCCCGATGCTGCGCATGATGGGCGGCTCACCCGACGCGGGACATGAGGGCAGCCACGAGCACCACGCCGGGCACGACCACCACTAGACGATCTTCAGCACCCGTGCCGTGGTCGTGTACGTGCGGGTCCAGGCGTTGTAGGAGATCCCGGTGGTCAGCGCGCGGCTGCCGTCGGCCGTCAACAGCGGATTGCTGCCCACCCCGGTGAGGGCACTGCCCACCTGTGCGCCGTTGGCGGTGTTGATGACCACGAGCTGGCTCCCGGTGCTGACGACGGCGCGGGTGCCGCTGCCACTGAGGACGAGGTAGCCGTTGTCGGGCTTGAGGGTGAGGGTGCTGCCCAGCTGGAAGCCGGTGGTCGTATCGAGCACCGCCACCTGCGACGTGGGGACGCCGGTGGTGTTGAAATTGCTGCTGATGGTCATCGCCACCGCACGCCCGGTGTCGGCGCTGTACTGCACCCCGCCGTTGAGGAAACCGATGAGCGTCACGGTGTTGCCGATCTGCGCGCCGGTCGTTGTGTCGAGCACCGTCAATCGCTCGCTGTTGACGCTCGTGGCCCCGTTGTAGACAGACGTGGTGATCAGCGCCCGGCTGCCGTCGACGCTGATGAGACGGGAGCCGAATTCCTCGCCTGCGAGGTTGAGAGTGGTGCCGGTCTGGGCGCCGGTGAGGGTGTTGATCACGGCCACGTGCGTCCCGGCGTTGTCGCCGGCGATGGTGACGGCGCGGCTGCCGTCGGGCGTCATCAGCAGCGAGCGCCAGGTGCCGGGCAGGGTGACGTCGCCGATCTGGTTGCCGGTGGCGAGGTCGACGGTCGCGAGCTTGGTGGTCGTCACCTGAGTGACCGGGTCGGTCGACGTCGCGGTGATCACCATGCGGGTCCGGTCGGCGCTGAGCTCGCGGGCCCCGTCGCCGGCGACGACCAGACCGGTGCCGACCGGGGCGCCGGTGGCGGCGTCCAGGACCGCCAGCCGGGTGGTGAACGTGTTGACCGGGCCCTCCGTGCGGGCCATGAAGACGACGCGGTTGCCCGCGGCGTTGAATACCGCTGCGCCGTACGAGATGCCCTCACCGTCGAGGTCCGCGGTGGCGCCGACCTGCGCGCCGGTCGCGACGTTGATCACCGTCGCCTGCGTGGTGTAGCCCGAGGCGAAATCCCTGATCTGATTGGTGATCGCGGCCCGGCTGCCGTCGGCGTTGAGGACCGGCGGGGCCAGCTCGTTGCCGGCGATCTCGACGGTGGTGCCGAGTTGGGTGCCCGTGGTGGTGTCGAGCACCGCCACCCGTGTGGTGTCCGGGGCCTCCCAGATCGGGCGGCTGGTGGTGATCAGGGCGCGGGTGCGATCGGCAGTCAGGACGGGCGGCTCCAGACTGTTGCCGGTGACGGAGACAGTGGTGCCGGTCTGGGCGCCGGTGAGCGTGTTGATCACCGCGACCTGCGTGGTGCCCGAGCCGTAGGTGGTGGTCAGAGCGCGGCTGCCGTCGGCCGACAGCAGCTGCACGCCGACCGCGCCCGGCAGGGTGAGGGTCGTTCCGGTCTGCTTGCCGGTCGCGAGGTCGATCACCGCCAGCTGTGTCGTCGCGGTGCCCGCGGCGGTGATCACGGCCCGCGTGCCGTCGGCGCTGAATGCCGGGACGACGGGCTTGCCGGCGATGGACACCGTGCTGCCGACCTGCTTGCCGGTCGCGGTGTCGATCACCGCGACGCGGGTGGTGCTGGTCGTCGAGATGGGCGAGGGGCCGGTGATGACCAGCGCGCGAGTGCCGTCGGTGCTCAACAGGGTCGAGCCGACGCCCGAGACGCCGACGCTCCCGATCTTCGTCACCGACGTCGCGATGAGCGAGGGCGGCACGAGCACACGCACGGTGCGGTCGGTCGCGTCGGTGACGTAGACGGCGCCGCCCGGGGCGACGGCGACGGCGTGGCCACCGGCGGCATCGGTGTCGAACCGGACGGTGCTGACGACGGCCGAGGTGGCGGTGTTGATCACCGAGACGGTGTCGTTGCCGTTGGCGACGTAGGCGATGCTGCCGTCGGCGCTGACGGCCACCGAGCTGGGGGCGGGACCCACCGCGACCGCGCCGGGCAGCACGGTGCCGGTGGCGGTGTCGATGGTGGACAGCGTGCTGTTCTGGCCCGCCACATAGAGCGTGCCGCCGGTGCCCAAGGCGAGCGCGGTGGGTGAGGTGCCGACCGCGATGCCGGTGACGCCGAGGGTGCTGGTGTCGATCACCGAGACGGTATTACTGCCCTGATCGGCGACGTACACCTTCCCGGTGCCGAGCGCGAGAGCGGTCGGTTGGCTACCGACGCCGATGGTGTCGGTGACGGTGTAGGTGGTGGGGTCGACGACCGACACGGTGCCGCTGCCCTTGTTGGCCACATAGATTCGGCCGTCCGCGCCGACCGTCAAGGCGCTCGGCGTGGTGCCCACCGTGATGTCCTTCGACGACGTGCTCGGGTTGGCGTCGATGCGCTTGTAGCCGACGGTGTTGATGACCGACACCGTGCCGCTGCCGCTGTTGGCGACGTACAACCGGGTGCCGTCGGGGCTCAGCGCCAGTGCGCTCGGCGCGGTACCGACCGAGATGTCCTGCGAGAACCAGCTCGGGTTGGCGTCGATGCGCTTTCCGGTGGTGGTGTTGATGACCGAGACCGTGTTGCTGCCGGTGTTGGCGACGTACAGCCGGCCGTCGGCACCCATCACCTCCGCGCCGGGATTGGTGCCCACCGAAATCGACTTTGAGTAGTTCAGCCAGGGTGACGGGACGTTCGTCGTCGCGGCCGTGGGGACCGGCTGCGTGGCGGTCGCGACCACAGGTTGCGCCGCGGTGGCGACCACGGGCTGACTCGTCGAGGTGACCGCGGCGGGTTTCGTCTGGGCCTCGATCCGGGTGCGGGTGCCCCAGGCCGCCAGCACGGCGGCCACCGGCGAGAAGTCCGGGGCGATGGGACCACCGTTCGCCGACGACTCGAGGCTCGACGCCGACATGACACTGACCGCGCCGTTCGCCTGCGTCGGGGTGGACGTGACCGACGGCGTCACCGCCGATGTCGCGACGACCGTTGCGGCCACCGCCCGCGGTGCCGGGGCCGACACGGTTTCCACGTCGGCCTGGAGGGCGCGCGGCGTGGGCTTCTTCGTGGACCCGGTGACGGTCTTCGCGGTCGCCTGCGTCTTCGCGGGACTGTCTGCCGCCGTCGGTGTGGGTTTCGTGGCGCGCTGCTTGTCGCTGCTCGCCTTGCCCGGCGGGCGCTTGTTCTTGCCGGCATTCGCGCCGGGCTTCGTGGCGCCGGCCGCCTCGGGCGCGGCGTTCTGTGCCGGCGCCGAGGTGGCTCCGGGATTCGCCGCATCGTCGGCCCACGCCGTACCCGGTGTACTCGCGATCGCGAAACCGACCCCGAGTGCCACCGCCAGTCCCCCGACCCGTCCGACGTACGTGGCGTTGCTCATGGTCGGTCCTCTCGCGCGGCCCGAAAGAGGGACATATGTCCCTCTAATGGGAATACCGCATGAGCAGCCGTCTGTCTGCAGTACAAACGGCTGATTTCTCGCGTTGTGCGATTACCGCAATCTCGCCGCGAGAATCGGCTGACCCGGGCCGCCCAGTTCGTCGACGGCTGCCGGGCGTCCGGTCATCGCCATCAGCAATGCCTCGCCCGTGCCAAGCACCTCGGGCCCCGCGCCGTGCTGCCAGTCGACGTCGGTGGCCCGCAGCCGCAGCCCCCGGATTCGCTTTCCTGCGCCCAGTCGCGGGTTGCCCGGGACTGCCGGGAGGATGCGTTCGAGGCGTTCGGCCGGGATGGTGCGCGGATGGCCGAGCGCCCGGCGGATGTCCTGGTGGTGGACAGTCCCGTCGACTAGTCCGATCATCCCGTCGAACCCCGACGTGAGCCCCTGCGCACGCAGATGGGCCTCGAGGAAGTCCATCAACTGCGCGGGGGTGTAGCTCGCGAAGTCCCGCACGCCTACCTCGTTGGCGCGCACGATCCGTCCCCGGACGAAGCGCTGCAGCAGGCCGAAGATGCTGAGCTCTTCGTAGCTCACGACATGTGCGACAACGTCTTTCACCGACCACTCGGTGCACAACGTGGGGGCCTGCCAGTCAGCGTCGGACAGCGTCCGCAGATAGGCGGCGAGGTCGCGACGCTCCTCGTACGCGAGGTCCAGCATGGAACGCTGCGACGACATGGTCACGCCTCCGCGGCGACGATGTCGTGGTACCGGTTCAGGTACAGCGGCCAGCCGGCCTCGCCGTCGACACCGTCGGCCACCGATCGCCAGCCGGCGCCGTGGCGTTCCAGATGCCGGTGCTCCAGATCGACGCGCGTCCGCCCGTCGGCTTCGGCGGTGAACCGCACTTCGACCTCGCTGGTTTTGTCGGGGTCGGATTCGACCTGCCATGTCGGCCCGATGTCCCACGAGAAGACCACGAGCTTGGGCGGCTCGTAGGCCAGCACGCGTGCCCACCGGCACGTGCTGCCGTCGGTGCCCACGTCGTAGATGTGGCCGCCCACATGGGTTTCGAAGACCGTCTCCGCGATCGGGACTGCCAGCAGGTTGTGGTCGCGGGGTTTGATGGCGTCGAAGCGGCCGACGAACAACGCGAACGCCCTGTCGACCGGCGCCTCGACGACGACGCTCTTGCGGATCGGTGCCACCTCGGTCATGAATGTTTCCCTTCGTCGTCGGCCAGCTGTTTGAACGCCGTCAAGGTCTTGTCCCAGAACACGTCGAGTTCGGCCCGCAGGGCCGCGACGCCACGGGGGTCGACTTGGTAGATGCGCCGGGTGCCGACCTGCCGATCGGTCACCAGGCCGGCGCAACGCAGCACCTTGAGGTGCTGGGACACCGCCGGCCGGCTGACCGGCAGTCCCTCGGCGAGCTCGCCGACCGCGAGCGGCCCGGCGGCCAATCGTTTGAAGATCGTCCGCCGGGTGCGGTCGGCGAGAGCACCCCAGGGGTCGGCCGTTTCGTAAGTAGTCACTAACGGTAAGTCTAGGCTTACGGATATCGATTGAAAAGGGTTGCGATGGCTTTGGCTGGTGTTGACCGTCAGTCGTAGATGACGGCAAGGCCCCGGCGTTGGAGGTCGGCCAGGCCGTCGCGCATCGCCTGAATCTGCTCCGGTGAATGCCCGACCCAATCGGTGAGTTCACCGACGATGCGAACCGGCTCGCGGGTGCGGTAGGAGTGCGTCGGGTTGCCCGGCAGTTTCTTGTCCGTCACGTTGGGGTCGTCCTCCAGCTCGCCCAGCGGCTCGACGATGTAGATGCGGCAGCGACCGTCGCCGGCCGCGAGTTCGGCTCCCCAGGCCGCGGCGTCCAGTGTCCGCGTGACGTAGACGTGGTTCGAGACGCGGCCGGTCTCGTAGTTCGATTCCCACCCGGGCTGCAGCAGATCACCCACCGCGAGGTCGGCCTTGGTGCCGTGCAGCAGCGCGCCCGACTCATGCACTTCAAAAGGCTTCGGCGTGTTCGTCATGACATCCCCCATTCGTCGTACCGACTGGCCGGACGATTGTGCGGCACCACCGGGGCCTTGCCGCAAGCCCCGGGGTGTGCCATAAATTGAGAGTGGGAGGAACGTTCACGTCTGAGTTCCCCCGTGCGGCCGGCACGTGAATTGCTTTGCGCGACACGGCTTTCTTCTGACGATCACCCGGGCGGTGCATAGCCGCGATCTGCGACGAGTTCGTGCGTGAGCCGCACGAACGCGGATGCGGCCGCGCTGTGGTAGCCGCCGTCGCGGCGCAGGATCGCGACGGTCCGGGTCGGAATGGGCGGGTCCAGTGGCACCGGCGTGAGGTGCGGATGGTCGTGGGTGACGGCGTCCGGCAGCACCGTCGCCAGCGGCGTGCGCTGCACGATCTCGGTGAGGGCCTGGACGGAGTTGGCCTCGATGATGATCCGCGGGGCCACATGGTGTGCCGCGAAATAGGTGTCGATGTGGGTCCGGGTGAGGAAGTCACTGCTGAGCAGCGCCAGCTGGACATCGTCCAGCGCGCGGACCGGCAGGGGGACCGCCAGACCGGTGGCCCGCGGCCCACCGGCCACGAGGCCGAGGTGCTCGGTGAACAGCGCGGCGAACTCGATGCCGGGAACGGGAGCGCCGACGAACGCGATGCCCACGTCGAGATCGTCGGCGAGCAGGCCCGCTTCGATGCTGTCCTGGGACATCTCGACCACGGTCAGGGTGATCCCGGGATGGCGGGCGTACAGCTCGGCCGTCAGCGGGCCGATCAGATAAGTGATGAACGTCGGGGTGATGCCCAGGCGCAGGTGCCCGCGGGAGAGGTCTTGGACGTCCTCGATGGCCCGCTCGGCGGCGGCCAGTTCGCGGAGTGCGCTCCGGGCGCGCTCGGCGAAAGCGGCGCCGGCATCCGTCAGCCGGACCGTGCGGCCGCCGCGGTCGACGAGTTGCACGCCGAGCGTCGTTTCCAGCTGTTTGATCTGCTGCGAGAGCGTGGGTTGCGACACATATAGCTCCTCGGCGGCGCGGGAAAAATTGCCGTGTTCGGCAACGGCGAGGAGATACCGCAGGTGACGGAGCTCGAGTCCAGCCATGGCGCCAACTATAGATGCTGTCTATGGCAAGCGTGAAAAGTGGCTATTGGACGTTATAGGTGCTGTTCGTACATGGTGAATGCAGCAAGAAAGGAAACACCATCATGAAGAAGAACAGCCTCGGCGCCATGACAACCGGGTTGGCCGTCGGCGCATTCGCCGCGCTCACGATCGGCCTGGCCGCCCCGGCATCGGCCGACAACGGCGGGACGGTGGCACTTCCCGGCCCGGTTCCCGTGTACGCACAGGACACCTTCATCGGCGGTGCCAACCCCTACGTGCCGTTCGGCACCAACCCGATGGTGCCGTACGGCACCTGGGCGCAGCACTGACACCCGCTCGAAACACCACCCGCCCTCCGGAAGGAAGTCCCGTCATGATCCACGCACAATTCGACCCGACCGCCCGTCAGCTCCTCGCCGCCACGGCCGTCGAAGCCAAGACCCGCAAGGACCTGTCCTGGCAGCAGATCGCCGACGCGGCCGGCCTGTCGGTGGCCTTCACGACGGCCGCCGTCCTCGGCCAGCACGCGCTTCCGGAAGAGTCGGCCAAGGCCGTCGGTGAACTGCTGGGCCTGGACGATGCCGCAGTGCGGTTGCTACAGACCATCCCGACGCGCGGGTCCATCCCCGGTGGCGTGCCCACCGACCCGACCATCTACCGGTTCTACGAAATGCTGCAGGTCTACGGCACCACACTCAAGGCGCTGGTCCACGAGCAGTTCGGTGACGGCATCATCTCCGCCATCAACTTCCGGCTCGATGTGCAGAAGGTTGCTGATCCCAACGGTGGCGAACGAGCCGTCATCACCCTGGATGGCAAGTACCTGCCCACTGTGCCGTTCTGATTTCTCGCGCCGACTGCCCTAATATGGTTGTTGATGTCACGAAAATTTTCGCAACAGCAAATTCTCGTGGCAAACTAGACAGAGGCCGCTGGCAGTCGGCTTCGAGAGGATGGATGCAGCGTGGCGACGCACCTGCGCATGGCAGCGGTGACCTGGCTGGTCGCCGCACCGGTTATCAGTGTCGGCGTGGCGAGCGCTGCACCGATCGATATGCCGCTCTCTCCCAGTGTTTCTGGTGATGCAGGTGGGGACAGCTCGGGAACGTCGCGCCCGGGCCTGTCTTCCCTTGGGGACCTCCGCAAGGCGTTCGGCGGGCTGACCACCACCGCCACCACTGTCGGAACCGGTGCGCTCACCGGCTTCGGAGTCACGCCCTCTCCGGGCCAGCAACTGACGCCCAAATTCGGCGACGGCCGCAACGGCTCCAACATCTCGTCGGCGACGTCGTCCTCGAGCACGTCGGCCGCCCTGCCTTCGGGCGTCGTGAACACGACGCAGAGCGCACCGGCCAGCGAACCCGCGAGCATTGCCGAAACTCCCACCACCGCGCCGTCGGTCCAGTCGGTCTCCGTACCGTTGGCCGCGGCGAGTGCCGCGGCCGGTCAGACCGCACTCGTCGTGGCGGATGCGCCACTGGCGCCGGTGACGGCGCTGACGGGGCCGCTGCCGGCAGCATTGGGTGAACCGATCCGAACCGTGGCCGCGTTGCCGGGGTTTGCTGTCGCGCAAGCGCTGCCCGTGGTCGACGGGTGGGCCTCCGCCGTGGCCGAGCTGTCGTCGCCGGTCGGCACGCCGGTGACCGGAGTGCCGCGCGCCGTGTCCACCGGCCGCGACTTCGGGACCCGCGTCGAGCCCGTGGCATCCGGTGGGGCGCAGACGGATTCGCGTTTCGCCGGCCACTCCGGCGGCACCGGGGAACTGCCGGGGCGCGCCCCGGCACCGGCTGACCGGGTGTTCGCGGCCGACAACGCGATCGTCGCGGCGGCGCCGTACCGGGCCGGCTATTCCGACGACCTCCGCGCGGCCGGCCTGAGTGAGGTCGCCGCTGTCGCAGTTCCGGGTTTCACCGGCCTGTTGGTGCTGACCGGCGCCGGTGGGCTGATCGGCTTCCGGCAGGCCCGCGCAGGTCGCGCGATGCACGGCGGCACCCTCAATCGATTCGCGGCGCAGTAGCCCCGCGGCCCGTCCACCGTTCACGGCGCAGAGCCCGCTCTGCGTCGTGAATTGCTTTGTCGCGGAGGGTATTCGGCCGCGGGCGCGGTGGTGTTGCCCAAACATCTTGGCGGGCACCATCTTTGGCTGAATTGCCTGGTCAGCACGGCGCCGCCCGGCGGTGCTGAAATCACCGGGAATCTGGGCCTATCACACATCGGCGGGCGTTTGCCAGCCGACACGCCGAAGTGTCGCTCTGGTGAAATCGAGACGAGCTCCATCCGACGTGCAAAGAGCCCGGCCGACCGCTTACTCTGATGCAGTACCTCGAGTACATCCATCCGACAATCCCTGGCCGAAGCCGAACTTTGGAGCTGTGTTGACCTCATCCCGCCGTGTTCGTGGCGCCTGGCTGGCCGCTGCGTTGGCCGTCCTTGCCGTGCTCGGTGGGACCGTGGTGTCGTCGACGTCGCGCTGCCAGGAAGGTTGCAAGGTGGTCGCCGCGTCGCGCGACCTGTCCGTGTCGCAGCCCGCCGCTCCCGAGCCCGCCGTCGTGCGCGTCTCGCCGGCCGGCGGGGCGAAGAACGTCAGCCCCGCGGCGCCCGTCAACGTCACCGCGGCGAGCGGCACGATCACCGCCGTGTCGATGGTCAACGGCGCCGGAAAAGAGATTCCCGGGACGCTCTCGCCCGACGCCAAGACCTGGACGCCCGCCGAGCAACTGGGCTACGGCCGCAAGTACACGATGACCATCGAGGCGCGCGGCCCCTCCGGCATGCCGTCGCGGCAGACGTCGAGCTTCACCACGCTGGACCCCACCTACCAGACGGCGGTGTACCTCAACACCGTTTCCGGTGCGCAGCTGCAGGAGGGCGGGACCTACGGCGTCGGCGTCGTGGTCACCGCGCACTTCGACGAGAAGATCGAGGACAAGGCCGCCGCGGAGCGCAACCTCGTCGTCACCACCAACCCGCCGGTTACCGGCTCGTGGCACTGGGTCGACGACGCCAACGCCCATTGGCGGCCGGAGAAGTACTACGCGCCGAACACCACGGTCAGCGTCGCGGCCAAGATTTACGGCGTCCGGCTGGGCGAGGACACCTACGGCCAGCAGGACGAGCATGTCTCGTTCCGGATCGGCAACGCCCACGTCTCCGTCGCCGACGACCACACCCACCAGGTCAGCGTCTTCGACAACGGCCAACTGGTGCGCACCATGCCGACCTCGATGGGCATGGGCGGCACCGAGACGATCGGCAACACCGTCATCTCGTTCTGGACCCCGCCCGGTGTCTACACCGTGATGGACAAGGCCAACCCGGTGATCATGGACTCGTCGACGTTCGGATTGCCGACCAGTAGCCGCCTCGGCTACAAGGAGACCATCCCGTGGGCCACCCGGATCAGCCATGACGGCATCTACCTGCACCAGCTGAACTCCACCATCTGGGCGCAGGGCAAACAGAACACCTCGCACGGCTGCCTCAACCTGAACAGCGAGAATGCCAAGTGGTTCTACGACTTCTCCGTGCCCGGCGACGTCGTCGAGATCAAGTACACCGGTGGCCCGCCGCAGATGCTGAGCCAGAACGGCGACTGGAGCATGCCGTGGGATCAATGGGTCCGCGGCTCCGCCCTGCCGCCGCCGCCTGTGACCGCGGCGCCCGTCGCGGCCCCGCTGCCGCCGCGCTAGCTACCGCGCGAAGACAGTCGCGGCCAAGTGTGAACTATCTCACAATGACCCGGATTCGGGCGTAGCCTGAGGGCATCTTCGGCAAGGAGGGAGATGCGAATGAAGGGCGCACACCATGATCCGGTGGATCATTCCCGAACCACCCAGCCGCATGCCGGTGAATCCTTCATCGACACGTTGTGGCTGCCTGGCCTGGGCCTGATCGCACTGGGCATCGTCACCATCGCCGGCTTCGTCTTCGCAACCGCGTTCGGTCACACGGGGCTCGAGCTACCGCTCGGCCTCATCGCCGGCGCGCTGGTCACCGCGGGAGCGCTCGTCATCACGTTCGAGCACCTGCGGGTCAAGCGAGTCGAGGAACGGTGGCTGGCCGAACATCCCGAACGGCGTCTGCACGCGGGCTGATCGGCTGAGGCCTAGCGCGGCAGCAGCCGCAGAATCTCCGGCGTCCGCGGATCGAGGATGTCGTCGAAGTCGTGGTGCTTCTCGACGTACGCCTTGACCATCGGGCAGATCGCCACGATGCGCTTGCCCTGCTGCCGCGTGGTCGCCAGCGCCTGAGCGATCAGGACGCTGGCCAGCCCGCGCCCGCCGAACGCCGGATCGATCTCGGTGTGGTAGAAAACCCGCTGCTCGCCGTGCTCGATGAAAGCCGTCAGCCCCACGGGCTTTCCGTCGACCGCGATGCTGAATCGGTCGGCTTCCTGGGTCACCTCGACAGGTTCGCCGTTCTTGTCGGTGAGCATCACTCGGGCCTTTCCTCCGGTGGGTGGTTTCCGCGGGACCAGACGGGTGGTCGGTAGCGGGGGAGCGGGCAGCCGCGCCGGCTCACCCTGATAACCGAGGACTTCACCGAACTGTTCCGACTCGGCCTGCCATTGATTGCGGTATTCGACGATCTCGTCGTGCGTGCGTCCGACGAAGTTCCACCACATCAGCAGTTCTTCGGTGAACGGCGTGCCGCCGAGAATGACGGCCCGAGCCGGTTCGGTTCCGGTGTTGGCGAGGGTCAGACGCGTGGATCCGACGCCCTGATAGGCCATTTCGTACGGCTGGACCGGCGTATCGGCGACGGTCAGCGCGCCCTGGTCGAGCAGCACGGCGTGCTCGAAGGTGGGGTCGACGTCGAACTCGACGGTGGTGCCGGCGGGCAGATCGACCTGCGCACCGAGCAGCGGCGTATGCGTGTGCACCGGTGACCGCTGTCCGGCCAGCGTCCCCAGGAACACCGACACCGTGGCGCCGCCGAAGGAAACCGGCTGTGGCGCATAGTGGTCGAAGTTTCGGGGACCGTGGCGGGCGGCGTCGGGCAGTGCGACCCACAGCTGGACGCCGTGCAGGATCGTCGTCGCCGGCGTGGAGACCTCGGAGTGACAGATGCCGGCGCCGGCCGTCATCAGGTTCAGCTCACCGGGCCGCACCATCTCGTGGATGCCATGCGAATCGCGGTGCTCGATCTCGCCGCTGAACAACCAGCTGACCGTCTGCAGACCCGTGTGCGGGTGCGGCGGAACATCCATCCCGGCCTTGACGCGCACGTCTTCCGGGCCGTAGTGGTCGGCGAAACACCACGCGCCGACCAGCGAGCGGTCGCGCTGCGGCAAGGTGCGACGGACCATCATGGCCCGCGGCCCGCCCAGCGGCACCTCACGCGGCTCCAGAATCTCGATGCGGTTGGGAGGCCCGGCGGCACAGTCGTATTCGACGGGGTCTGCCTCAAGATTGCTCACGATTCGCCTTCCCGGCTGCGTACCATCGTCGCGTTCGCTCAGACCATACCCGCGCCGTCCTGGCCACAACCTGAAAGTAGGCAATGGACACCACCGAACCGGGCCCTGCGCACGTGCACATCGACAAGCAGTCGCCCCACGCCTACCGGACGTTGGTGGCGGTCGCGACCGCGGTCACGAAGACCGCTGCCGAGGCCGGGTTGTCGCCGGCGCTGGTGGAGCTGATCAACACCCGCGTCTCCCTGATCAACGGCTGCCCGTCGTGCCTGGAGATCCATCACCGCCGCGCGGTCAAGGCCGGTGTCACCGACAAACAGCTGGCGACGCTGCGCGCCTGGCGGGACACCGAGCTGTTCTCCGAGCACGAACGCGCCGCGCTACGGCTCGCCGAGATCACCACGACGCTGCCCGACCACGACACCGCCGAGCGCGAATACGCAAGGGCGCGAGCGGTACTGAACGACGACGAGATTTCCGCGGTGATCTGGGTGGCCACCGCGATCAACGCCTTCAACCGGGTGTCGATCCTGAGCCGGCACCCGGTGCGGCCCTAGGTACCGGCCCGCAGCCGGTCCCGCAGGCCCGACGCGCGCAGCGCCTGCCGCTGCACCGCGGCCCGCACCTCGTCGGCCGACCCGACGATGCGCACCTTCTTCTTCGCGCGCGTGACCGCGGTGTAGAACAGCTCGCGGGTCAGCAACCGGGAGTCGGCCGGCGGCAGGATCACCGTCACCTCGTCGGCCTGCGAGCCCTGGCTCTTGTGGATGGTCAACGCGTACATGGTCTCGACATCGGCGATCCGGCTCGGCGAGAACCGTTGCGTCGCAGTCGCACCCGCGACGTACACCTGGACACCGTCCGGGCCCGCGGCGACCAGGCCGGTGTCGCCGTTGTAGATGCCCAGCGCGTAGTCGTTGGCGGTGACGAGCAGCGGGCGGCCGGGGTACCACGGCGACCAGGTGGCCTGTCCGGTCTCGTCGGTGATCCAGCGCTCCACCTGACGATTCCAGTGCCGCACGCCGTAGGGCCCGTCGCGGTGCGCGCACAGCAGGCGGTGTTCGTCCATGGCCGTGAGGCCGTCGGCCCCGGCGCCCAGCAGCGCGCAGGCACGTACCTTCAGCGCGTGGCCCACCAGAACGGGTCGCAGCGCCGCGGCCGGCTCGGGATCCTCGATGAACTCGATGGCCGCATCACCGGCCCGCAGGAGTGTGAGTACCTCGTCGGCGTCACCGGACCGGATCGCTTCGGCCAGCCCGCCGATCGACGCCCCGAACCGGTGTGTGGTGTGCAGCGCCGCGATGCGGATGGACGGGTGGTCGGTGAGGCCGTCGACCAGATCGGCCAGCACGGCACCCGCCTGCACCGAGGTCAACTGGTCGGGGTCGCCGACCAGCAGCAGCCGGGTGTCGGGGCGAACAGCCTCGAGCAACCGGGCCATGAGCGTCAGGGACACCATCGACGTCTCGTCGACGACGACGACGTCGTGCGGCAACCGGTTGCCGCGATGGTGCTTGAACCGCGATGCGCTGTCGGGCCGCCCGCCGAGCAACCGGTGCAGGGTGACGGCCCGCAGCCCGCTGAGCCGTTCCCGGTCCGCCGAGTCGAGTTTGGCCACCTCGGCCGAGACGGCCTCCTGCAGCCGGGCGGCAGCCTTTCCGGTGGGCGCCGCGAGCGCGATCCGCAGCCGCCCCGGGTGCGCGGCCTGCGCCAGCAGTGCGAGCAACCGGGCCACGGTCGTCGTCTTGCCGGTCCCGGGGCCACCGGTCAGCACCGTCACCGGCTGCGTCAGCGCCAGTTGTGCGGCGGCCCGCTGTTCGGCGTAACCCGGTGGCGGGAAGAGCCGTTCGAGTTCGGTGTCGTCGACCGACCGCGACGGTTGCGCCGACAGTGCCAGCAGGTCGGTGCACACCTGCTGTTCTTCGCGCCAGTAACGGTCCAGGTACAGCAACCGCGCGTGGTCCAGCCGGATGGCCTTGCCCGTCAACGGACTATCCGCGACGGCGGCGATCAGCTCGCCGGGTGCCGGCCAGGGCAGGTCACCGCCGATGTCGTCGGCGACGGTGGTGAGGTCGACGCACACCGAGCCTTCCCGCAGCGCCCGGATCGCCAGCCCGACCGCGAGGGCGACGACATCGCGCGTCTCCTCGGCCAGCGCGCAACACCGCTGGGCCACATGCACATCGGCGGCGTTCAGCACGCCGGCGGCGTTGAAGGTCGCCAGCAGCCCGGTGGCCGCGGGCACCTGCCGCCAGTCCATGGGGTCGGGCAGCCGGTCCGGTGTTGCCTCCAGTGGTGCCGTCATGCTGCCGTCCCTCGGTCCAACAGGTCGGAAAGCCGGCTCACCAGCTCGACCGGCGGCTGCCAGCTGAACACGCCGCACGGGTGACCGTCGACCACGGGGGTCGCCGGGCCGCACATGCCCCGGACGAACAGATAGGCCACGCCGCCCAGATGCCGGGCGGGCTCGTAGCCGGGCAGCCGCCACCGCAGGAACCGATGCAGCACAACCGAATACAGCAATGCCTGCAACGGGTAGTCGGAATGCATCATGGCCTCGGCGAGCCGCGGCGCCGTGTAGTCCGCCGCGGTGTTCTCGGTGCCGAAGTCGCCCAGCCGGTTGGTCTTGTAGTCCACCACCAGGTACTTGTGGCCGCTCTCGCCCGGAACCCGCAGCACCGCGTCGATCGAACCCGACAGGTAGCCGTGCAGCCGCTGGTGTCCCAACGGTTCGGCCTGCAGTCGCGCGCCGTAGGCCGACAGCGGATCCGAGGCCGGCAGCAGCTCGCTCACCAGCAAGCCGACGTCGCCGAGCCGGATGTCCCGCGCGGCGTCGGGCCGGTCCTGGCCGCCGCCCAGCGGCATCTCGAAATCCAGTTCCCGCAACCGGTCCCGCAGCCCGATCTGCCGCAGCGTCAGGCCCGGCGCCAGCGGGCCGAGCGGGGTGTCGTGCATCGGCACCAGCGCCGAAGCCAGTTCAGCGGTGGGCACTTCGACGTTCCACAACCCGGCCTGCTCGTCGATCCGGGCCGCGAGTTCGGCCGTCAGATCTCCGGACAGCGGGTCGGCACGTTCCAGCACGGCGTGCACCAACGAGCCGAAGGCGGCGCCCGCGGGCAGCTGCGCCATGGGCGACGGCACGTTGCCGGACAGTGGCGGTGGGGCCTCGGGCACGACGTCGGCGGATTCGTCGTCCCGCAGCGCGCTGTCCGGTTCGCTGGTCACTGCCTGCCCGTCGTCGTGGACGACGCGCACCAGCGCCGAGTACGACGTCCGTCGCCAAGAGGTGTCGATGCTGCGGTGGAAATGCCGCACGTCCAGGTCCACCGGTGCCTCCGGTGCCGGCGGCGTCATCGGGGTGACGGGCTCGGCCGCCTCGACCACCGGACCGCCCGCGTGCTCCCACGCGGTGAAACATGCCAGCGCGTCGTCGTCGGAAAGTGTCTGCGGGACAACGCAGTCCGGCACCGCGGTGGCGCCGGGCCGGCGGCCCCGCAGCAGCCGCGAGAGGCCACCGTTCTGTTCGTCCCGCGACGGTGCCCACCATGCCACCACCTGTGACTGTGCGCGGGTGAGCGCGACATAGGTCAGCCGGACGTTGTCACCGGCGGTCTCGGCCAGGCCCGCCTGCTCGGCCGCGGCCCGGTCGGTGGCCCCGGCACCGCCGACGTGCAGGCACCGTGTGCCGTCGGTGTCGTGGAACCGCAACACCGTGTCGGCCTTGACGAACCGGTTGAACCCGAACGGCAGATACACGACGGGGAACTGCAGCCCCTTGCTGCGCCACACCGTCATGATCTGCACCGCGGCGGCGTCGCTGTCCAACCGGCGGTTGCGTTCGGCCGGGCCGCCGCGGTCCTTGATCTGGCGGCGCAACCAATCCCGCAGGGCCGGCAGGTGATAACGCTCGCGATGGGCGGTCTCGTGCAGGAGCTGGCTGACATGCGCCAGGTCGGTCATGTGCCGCTCGCCGCCCCGATGCCCGAGTACCCGCTCGGGCAGACCCAGCGACACCACCGCCTCGAACACCGCCGCGATGCCCCGGTCCCGGGCGAGGCCGGCCCACTGCCGGATGGTGGTGGTGATCTGGTCGGTCAGCTCGTCGCCGCCGGCGGCGAGATCGGCCGCGCGGTGGCCGAAGAACATGGTGGTCGCGGCGGCCCGCACCACACCGCTGCGGTTGGGGGTGTCGAAGGCATCGAGCAGCCGCAGCCACTCGGCCGCCGCGGTCGAGGCGAACACGTCGGTGTCGCCCGAGTACACCACCGGAATACCCAAGTCCAGCAGCGCATCCCGGCAGGGGACGGCGTCCAGGCCACTGTCGACGATCACCGCGATGTCGCCGGCCGTCAGCGGCCGGCCGTCGAACTGCGCGCCACTGGCCAGCAGCACCGAGATGTCGGCGGCGAGATCCTTGGCGATGTACGGCCGCAACTGGCCGATCGGCACCATGCGGCGCTGCGGCGTCCCGAACTCCGTGCGCGCGACGACCCGCAGCCGGAACGGGTCGTTGTGCGGTGCTCCCGTGAGCCGATGACATTCGGTGCGGGCCTCGACGGGGTGCACCACGATGTCGTTGTCGCCGAGCGCCGCACCCTTGAGCACGGTCTGCAGCCGGTCCACCAGAACCTTGTCACTGCGCCAGTTCTCGGCCAGCGTCAGCCGCTGGTCGGCACTGCGCGCGGCATCCAGGTAGGTGACGATGTCACCGCCGCGGAACGCGTAGATGGCCTGCTTCGGGTCGCCGATCAGCACCACGGCGCTGTGCCCGACGAAGGCCCGCGAGATCACCTGCCACTGCACCGGGTCGGTGTCCTGGAACTCGTCGACCATGACGATCGGCCAGCGCCGGCGCATCCGCTCGCGCGCCGGTGCGTCGGGCTCCTCCAGCGCGGTGGCGAGCCGGCTCAGCAGGTCGTCGAAGCTCAGTACCCCCAGCCGGCGCTTGCGGCGTTCGAGCTCCTCGAGCACCGCCCGCGCGAACGAGAGGCGTTGCGCGGCAACGCTGTCCGGGTCGGCGGTCTCGGGTCGCAGCTGCGCGCCGGGATCGCCGACGACGCGCTTGGCCAGATCGAGCGCATCGGCGAAGCTCAGCGCGGGCTCGTCGCGCTGGTCTCCGTAGGTCGTGAGGTACAGGTCGGAGACGATCTCGCCGACCAGATCGTCGAGGCTCTCCACCAACTGCGCGCCCGAATCGGTGTCGCCGGCGATGCCGAGGGAACGCAGCACCAGCCCACAGAACTCGTGCGTGGTGGCGATGGTCGCGGCGTCGAAATCCGACAGCGCGTCGCGCAGCCGGGCCCGGCGCAGCACCAGTTCGTCGGGCGCGACGTCCGCCAGGTGACGGATCAGGTCGTCGTCGTCCCCGGACGGATCACCCAGGGCGGCAACGGTCCTCACCAACTGCGCCCGCACCCGTTCGCGCAGTTCGCGGGTGGCCGCCCGGCTGAAGGTGATCAGCAGCATCTGGTCCAGCGTCGCGGCACCCTCGGCGACATACCGCGTCACCAGACCGGCGAGGGCATAGGTCTTTCCGGTGCCGGCGCTGGCCTCCAGCACCGTCGTCGTCGCCGGTTCCGGCAGCGGGCCGAGCAGATCGAACGCGTCCATCAGACCCGCCGTTCCGCGTCGAGCAGCGGCTGCCACAGCCGGGCCGCGTAGGCGCCCAGGCGCGTGGTCTCGCCGCGGACGGCGAGCTCGTCGGGTCGCGGCGGGTCGAGCAACACGTGCAACGGCGCGGCCGGCCCCCAGACCTCCACGTATTCGGCACCGTCCTTCTCGAACCGCCATTCCGACTCGGCGCCCCGCTCCGGTACCGGGTCGTCGAACAGCCGCGCCCGCGCCCACTCCAGCGACGTCTTCAACGGCAGGGGTAGCGGTTCGCGGCGGCCCGCGTCGTAGATCGCGACCAGGTCCCGCAGCACCGAAAGCGGTTGCTCCGGAGGCCGATACCCCATGGCGTGCACGCCGCCCCGTGGGCCGCGGCCGATGCAGTACGCCTCCCATTCGCGTTCCGGCGCACCTGCCGCCAGCGCCACCAGGGTGACCCAGGCCTGCAGCCGGTGCTTGGCGCCCAGCTTCGAATAGGTGACCGTCACGGTGCGGTCCTGCCACACCGGCGCGACGGTGCCGGTGAGCCTGCGGCCCTGGCCCAGGTCGACGTCGATGTCCAGCGCACTCGCCTCGCCGCGTTGCAGCGTCCGGGCGGCGGTTGCCAGTTCGAGGGCCTCACCGCGGATTTCGTTGGCCTGCCGCCAGCCGAGCCGGCCCGGGGGCAGCGTGCCGCGCCGCCACTCGGCGCCGATGACGAAGTCCGGGTCGCGGCCGATCTTCAGGTCGTCGAGCATGCGTTCCCCGACCGCCCACTTGCCGAGGCCGTCGATGGCGACCGGGATGGCATCGGACAATTCGTCGGCGTCCCACGGCAGCGTGTAGTCCAGTGCCCGGAAGAACCCCTTCACCGGGTTCGCGAAGAACCGCAACAGTTCGGCGAGTTCGACGTCACCGCAGGGCGATTCGTCCAGCGGGCCGTCGATGAGCCGCGGCTTCGGCCGGCGCTCGCCCAGGACGGCCCTGGCCCCGCGCAACGCCGCCGGGTCGTAGGTGAACGGCCGGTCGGGTACCAGCTCGTCACAGGCGACGGTGCGGATGTCGAAGGGCTGCAACGGGTGGTCGGCCACGATGCGGTCCCGGACGGGTTCGGTCGTGGTCCGGTCCAGCGCGTCGAGCAGCTCCTGTACCGGGACCGCGGGCGGCCGGTGCTCGCCGGAGTGTTCGTCGGTGCCGGTGTAGGTGACGACCAGGGTGTCGGTGGCCGCGCAGATCGCATCGAGCAGCAACTGCCGGTCTTCCGAACGGATGTCGCGTTCACCGGTGAGCGGGCGACGGGCCAGGACGTCGTCACCGTCGGCGATGTTGGTGCGCGGAAAGACGCCGTCGTCGAGCCCGACGAGGCACACCACGCGATGCGGCACCGAGCGCATCGGGACCATGGTGCACACCGTCAGTGTGCCGGTGCGGAAGTTGGCGCGGGTCGGGCGGCCGGCCAGCTGCCGGCGCAGCAGGGACCGGATATCGGGCAGCCGCAGCGTCGTGCCGGACCGAGAACCCGCGTGGGTCAACACTTTCGCGAGTTCACGGTCGAGTTGCGCCTGCTGCCACTGCTCGTCGGGGCCGACGCGGGTGAGCTGCGCGACGCCGTCGCGCAGGATCTCCACCCAGCTGTCCAGGGGCTGCGCGCCGGTGAGCCGGTCGACGACACCGCACAACCGCTGGACGTATTCGGCCAACCGGCCGGCCAGTTCCACGCGGTTCGAGTCGACGTCGTCGAGCGGCAACGCGGTACCGAGCCAGCCCTGCGAATCGTCGGACATCGCGGCGCCGACGAGCAGTCGGTCGACCCCGAACTGCCAGGTGTTCTGCGGGTATCGCTGCAGCGCGTACGGGGTGCGGTGCGCCGCGTCGAAACCCCACCGAATGCCCGCCGCGCCAACCCATTCGGTGAGGTCCACGAGGTCGTCGTCGCCCCACGCGAAGCGCCGGCGCACCGGCTCGCTGTGCGCCAGGCTCAGCACCGCACTGGCGGTGGCCCGGCCGTCGGCGATGTCGAGCAGCTCGGCCAGCACCCCGAGCAGGGGATTGGTCTGGGTCAGCGCGCGGTCGGCCAACCGGACCCGCAGGCTCTGGGCCGGGTGGCCGAGGTCGGCATGCTCGCCCGCCCCGAACGCCGCGGTGATCAGCGGCGCATAGGTTTCGATGTCGGGGCACATGACCAGGATGTCGCGCGGCTGCAGGGTCTCGTCGTCGTCGAGCAGGCCCAGCAGCACATCACGCAGGACATCGATCTGCCGGGCCGCGCCGTGGCAGCGATGGATCTGCACGGACCGGTCGCCCTTGGCCAGCCGGCGCCCGCCGGGCCGCACCTCGTCGGCCGAGATGTCGGACTGCAGCCGGCCCAGCAGCGTGTCCGGGAATCCGCTGCGGGGGTGGAACCGATCGGACTGCGCGGCTGGCAGGCCGCGTTGCAGCTCCCGCAGATCGCGGCCCAGGGTCTGCAGCAGGGGGTGGCCTACCCGCAACCGGCTGCTGTCCTGGCGCCGGAGCTCCTGCCCGCGCAGATCGGACAGCGCCTGCCACAACGGGTCGCTGGGGTGCGGCAGCCACAGGTGCAGATCGTGGTGGGTCGCCAAGGCCCCGAGCAGTTCGAGATCTGCCGCGGGCAACCGGGTGTGCCCGAACAAAGACAGCCGCGGGGGTAGCTCGGACGGCGAATCGACCAGCCGGGCAATGGTTTTCGCCTGCCGCACCGGGGGCGGGTCGGCAGCGACACGTTCGGCGGTCGCGCGCCACAGGTGCGGTTGCCACCGCAGGTCGTCGTCCAGCCGGCCGCCCGCGCCGTCGGACTCGCCGCCCGTCAGCCAGTCGGCGAGCATCGCCGGCCGGGCTTTGGCGTAGGTGTCGAACAGGCCCGCCAGCCGCCGGGCCACCGCGTACCGACGGCCCTGCCGCAACTGGGTCTCCTCGGGATTGCCCAGCGCGGTGTAGCCGAGGTGCGCGGCCAGGGTGCCCGCCCAGGGGTGGTTTGCGCCCAGCTCGTCGAGCACCTCCAGCAGCGGCCACACCAGGGCGTCGGGCTCCCACGGGTTGTCGTCGGCCGTCCCCGTGATCTCCGCGAGAAGCGATGCGGGGGAGCGGAATTCGATACCCGCACACACACCGTCGTTCGCCGTGCCGCGGCCGAGCGCATGGGACAGCTGCTGGCTGAGCCAGCGCTCCATACCGCGGGCGGACACCAGCACCAGCTCGGAGGCGAACGGATCCGCCGGCGGTTCGGCGAGCAGTGCACCCAGCCCGGCGGCCAGCGCGCCGGTGTCTTCGGCTCGGTGCAGGTGTAGCGCCATCGGACCACCCTAGGTCGGCGTACCGACAGCTTTGTCGATGTGTGGCGTTACCCGGCGAACTCGGCGGCCAGACCGTCGATGCCGGCCTGGATCGCGGCCAGTCCGCCGGCGCGGGCCTTGAGCTTGCTGGCCAGGTGATGCTTGGGGTGCAGCGTCGCGGCGAATCCCGCGGCCACCTCCTGGGCGCGGCTCAGCACGTGCTCCTGGTCGACGATCTCGTCCACCCAGCCGGCCGCCCGGGCTTCCTCGCCGGTGAACGTGGCGGCCAGGCCGACCGCCCGCTGGAAGGCCGAATTGGTCAGTCGCAGCCGGAGGATTTCGATGCAGGACTGCGGCACCGTCATGCCGATGGCCACCTCGTTGGCCTGGCACCGCATCGTGGCCGAGCCGACCCGATGGTCACCCGAGCACAGCAGGAACGAGCCGCCGGCGATCGCGTGTCCGGTCGCGGCGATCACCACGGGGACGGGGAAGCGCAGCAGCCGGGCGTCGAGTTCGATGCCGCCGCGCAGCATGGCGAACCCGGCCGCCGCGTCACCCGAGCCGAAGATCGCGAGGTCGAACCCGGCACTCAGGACCCGGTTGTTGCCGGCGATGACGACGGCCTTGACATCGTCCGACTGCTCGGCCTGATCCAGCGCGGCGTTGATGTTCTCCTGCATCGTCGGGCTCAGGACGTTGACCTTGCCGTCGTCCAGCGTGATCGTGGCAACCGCATCGGTCACGGAGTAGGTGACGGTGCTCATCGGCTCTCCCTCGGTCGGTTCCCGGGCCGGGAACAGGTGTGAGCCGATGCTAGACGTGCCTTCGGAGGCGTCCTGTCAGTGGACGGCGTTGCGGTGCCGGCCCTTGGGGCCGTCGTCGAACCACTGGATTTCCAGTTCCGTGGTCTCGTCGGAAGCGCGGCTGCGCCACCGGTCCTGCGTCTCGCGGACCGCCCGGTTCATCCGGTCGATCTCGGCGCGGAAGACGTCGGGCTGCGTCTCCTTGGAGGCGTAGTGGAAGTACGTCAGCACGCTGCGCAGCAGTTCGAGCTTCTGCTTCTCGCGCTTGGCGAGGTCGTGCGTCGTCATCAGCTCCAGCCGCTGCACCGGCTGCAGCGCCGCCCAGTCGAGCACCGCCTTCGACTCGAACTCGCGGGGCTTGCGCCCGAAGCGGGACTTCTTGCCCTGCACGGGCGCCGGCGCGTCGTAGTAGGTCAGCGTCCCCTCGAATCGCGACCGGATGGACCCACCCAGCTCCTCGCGGCTGATCGCCGAGTCCCAGATGGTTCGCCACTCCTGCCCCGGAGCCAGGACCGAGAGTTCGCTGGGCAGTCGCAGCTCGGTGACATCGAGTTCGCCGTCATGGTCGGAATCCTCGTAGATGGCGACCGTCGGGTGGTGCGTGAAATCGAACGAGATGTTGTGCGCCGCGGTCTGCCCGAAGTTGCGGACCACGAGCTCGATCAGATGCCAGTCCGACGCGTGCGGCTCCATGAACATGGTCACCTGCGGGCGCACCTGATCCTGCTTGAGCTGGCGATTCTTGGACAGCTGGCGGTTCACCACGATCAGTACGACGATGCCGAACGCCAGTGCGGCCCACGCCGCGATGGCCAGCCAGCTGCCTGATCCCAGGCCTGTCAGGTCGTCCCAGCGTTGAGATATCCAGTCCACCGCGCCATCCAGTCGTCAAGTCCCGATCGGTTTTATCCGACACTGAGACTAATATTCGCTGGTTGACTTGTACAACGGAGAGCGAAAGGTAGCTGCGCTGCTAGCCGCCCATGAGCATGCGCCACTGGTCCAGGTCGCGTGCCCGGTAGACGTAATTGGTGCGACGGACGTCGTCGAGTGGCGCACTGGGTTCGGCCGAATACCAGTGCCCGGGGAAGACCGTCGGATCGCCGGGCAGGGCGGCCAGCGCCTGCAGGCTGCGGAACATGTCGTCGACGTTCCCGCCCGGGAAATCGGTGCGGCCACAGCCCTCCAGGAACAGCGTGTCGCCGGCCACCAACCGGCCGTCGAGCAGGAAGCACTGGCTGCCGGGGGTGTGCCCTGGGGTGTGCAGCAGCTCGATCGGTACGGCCCCGACCTGCACTACGTCGCCGTGCTGGTGCGGCGTCAGCTCCGACGGTGCGATGCCGGTCACCCGGGACACCCAGTCCGCCTCGTGGGCGTTGACGTGCACCGGCACGCTGACCCGCTCCAGCAACTCGGCCAGGCCCTTGAGCTCGAAGCCCATCATCGAGCCGCCGACGTGGTCGGGGTGGTGGTGGGTGACGAGCACGCCGGACAGGTGCATGCCGTCGCCCTCGAGGACGTCGACCAGATCGCCCGCAGCGTAGGCCGGGTCGGCCACCACGCAGTCGCCGGTCTCCCGGTCGCCGATGAGGTAGGCGAAGTTGCGCATCTGCTGGGCGATCGGGTCCGTCGCGGCGAAGTCGCGACCGGCGAGCAGCTGGCGGAAATACAGGCGGTCATCAGGCATGCCGACAGCCTAGGAGGGCGGCCTCGGCGTTGACTCTGCGACCACGCACCGACCTACTCGGCCTTTTGTGCCCAGGATGCAGAGTCAGCCGCGATGTGGCCGACCTCGGTGTTGAGTCTGTAACCACGCACCGACCTACTCGGGCTTTTGCGCGCAGGACGCAGGGTGAACGGGGTTTGGGGGAACAACCGGGCCGACCGGGGCCCACGGGACCGCCCGAACAGGCCGAAATAGCGTGGTTGAGCTGCCGTTTTGGCAGGTGAAACCGCGAGACGGTAACCTCTTTAAGGCCCACGGGGCAGACGGTCGTAACCGACAGTTCGAAACCGAGGGTCAGGCCCCCTTAGCTCAGTCGGCAGAGCGTTTCCATGGTAAGGAAAAGGTCAACGGTTCGATTCCGTTAGGGGGCTCGGTGGACATATGGCGAGCGGAGCGACGGAAGTAAAAATCCGCCGCTGCGCCGCCTGTGTCTGTCGGGGCGGTGTAGCTCAGCTGGTTAGAGCGCACGACTCATAATCGTGAGGTCGGGAGATCGAGCCTCCCCACCGCTACCAGCACAACAGAGATTCGAAGCGAAAGAGGCAGAGACGTGGCGTCGAGTACCGACGTACGGCCGAAGATCACCTTGGCCTGCGAGGTGTGCAAGCACCGTAACTACATCACCAAGAAGAACCGCCGCAACGACCCGGATCGGCTCGAGCTGAAGAAGTTCTGCCCGAACTGCGGTACGCACCAGCCGCACAAAGAGTCGCGTTAGTCACTCGTCGTGGGTCTGGCGGACATTGTCGGCTATCACTACCGGCATCCCGAGTGCTACGAGGTCGGTCGCGAGAAGATCCGTGAGCACGCGACTGCCGTTCAGAACGACGACGCGTGTTTCCACCAGGAGTCGGCGGCCGCCGAGCTCGGCCACGACGCGCTGCTCGCGCCGCTGACCTTCATCTGCATCTTCGGCTACCAAGCCCAATTCGCGATGTTCGGCGATGCCGGCATCGCCATTTCTGATGCCCAGATCGTCCAGGTCGACCAGTCGCTGAAGTTCCTGCAGCCGATCAAGGCCGGGGACAAGCTGTACTGCGATGTGTACGTCGACTCGTTCCGTCAGGCACACGGCACCGACATCATCGTGACCAAGAACATCATCACGAATGACCGTGATGAGGTCGTGCAGGAGGCCTACACGACCTTGGCGGGTCGCTCGGGTGACGAGGACGGACAGGGAGGATTCTCAGATGGCACTTCGTGAGTTCAATTCGGTCAAGGTCGGCGACGCGCTGCCTGAGAAGACCTACCAGCTGACCCGGCAGGACCTGGTCAACTACGCCGGCGTCTCCGGCGACCTGAACCCCATCCACTGGGACGACGAGATCGCCAAGCAGGTCGGTCTGGACACCGCGATCGCCCACGGCATGCTGACCATGGGCCTCGGCGGCGGCTACATCACCAACTGGGTCGGCGACCCGGCTGCCGTGACCGAGTACAACGTCCGCTTCACCTCTGTGGTCCCGGTCCCGAACGACGGCGTCGGCGCTGAGCTCATCTTCAGCGGCCGCGTGAAGTCGGTCGACGAGGAATCCAAGTCGGTCACCATCGCGCTCTCTGCCACCACCGGCGGCAAGAAGATCTTCGGCCGCGCCGTCGCCACCGCGAAGTTGGCGTAGTCATGCCGCTGAATCCCAACATCCTGGGGATGGTCCACAAGTACCCGCAGGTCTTCGTCGTGGGCCGGGAGCAGGTCCGGCAGTACGCCAAGGCCGTCAAGTCCGACCACCCCGTTTCGATGGACGAAGCCGCCGCGGCCGAGTTGGGTCACAAGGCCATCGTCGCCGGCCCGACGTTCGTGGCGATCGTCGCACTGCTGGTCCAGCAGGACTTCTTCCGCGTCGTCGATGTCGGCATGGAGACCATGCAGATCATCCAGGTCGACCAGAAGTTCGTGTACCACCGCCCGATCCTGGTCGGTGACCGCTTGCACGCGACCGTCGAGATCATCTCCGTCGAGCACCGGTTCGGCGCCGACATCGTGATGACCCGCAACACCCTCACCGACGACGACGGCAGCGTCATCATGGAGGCCTTCACGACGTTGATGGGCCACGAGGGCGACAACTCGGTGTCGGTGCGCTACGACCGCGAAACGGGCCAGGTTTTGCGTTCGGCCGTCGGAGCGGATTAGTAACTCAGACTGGGGCCGATGTACACTCGGTCCTCGGGGATCCACCCTTTTCAGCGCGCTGTCCGTCGGTTACACATCGACCGATCGGGGAGCGCGCGAATTGTGTGAGGACCCAACCGGAAGCGCCGGCCTGGCCGGTGCTGAAGGGGCGTAGCTCAATTGGCAGAGCAGCGGTCTCCAAAACCGCAGGTTGCAGGTTCAAGTCCTGTCGCCCCTGCTCAACTGAATACCGATGTGGACACTGGAAATGTGACCACCTGGAACAGACGAAAGGCATGCGGTGAGCGACGAGCGCGATAGTGCCGGCTCCGCAGGCGCCGGTACTGATGCGGGCACCGACGCGAGCGAAAGCGAGTCGCAGGGCCAGACCGCAGTTGTGACGCGTCCGGCGCGTCCGACCGGAAAGCGGGCCCGGCGGGCCGTCGAGGTCGACGAGTCCGAATCGGACGTCGAGACCGGCGACACGGACTCCGACGCCGAGGACAGCGCGGCCGAGGCCGGCAAGAAGTCCAAGCCGAAGAAGGCTGACAAGTCCAAGAAGACGGGCCCCACTCGGAACCCGTTCGTGTTCGTCTGGAACTACCTCAAGCAGGTCGTCGCCGAGCTGCGCAAGGTCATCTGGCCGAACCGCAAGCAGATGATCGGTTACACGACCGTCGTGCTGGTGTTCCTGGTCTTCATGGTGGCGCTGATCGGTGGGGTCGATTTCGGTCTCGCCAAGCTCGTCATGTGGGTGTTCGGCTGACGCCGAGCGCCCGCCGGGACGAGCTCAAGAACGTAAGAGAGGACTGACTACCGTGACTTTCGATGGCGAGACACCTTCGGACGAGTCCGACGTGACCGCCGAGGCAGTCGAGTCGGTGGAGACCTCGGACGACACCGTGGACGCTGACGACACCCTGGACACCGACTCGGCCGACGCCGAGGAAGCGCCCGAGGCGACCGACGTGGTCGTCGACGAGACGGCGGAAGCCGTCGCCGAGGAGCCCGAGGACGAGGATCCCGCGGTCGCGCTGAAGAAGCAGCTGCGTCGTCAGGCAGGCGAGTGGTACGTCATCCACTCGTACGCCGGTTACGAGAACAAGGTGAAGGCCAACCTCGAGACCCGCGTGCAGAACCTGGACGTCGGCGACTACATCTTCCAGGTCGAGGTGCCGACCGAAGAGGTCACCGAGATCAAGAACGGCCAGCGCAAGCAGGTCAACCGCAAGGTGCTGCCGGGCTACATCCTGGTGCGCATGGACCTGAACGACGAGTCGTGGGGCGCCGTGCGCAACACCCCGGGTGTGACCGGGTTCGTCGGCGCGACCTCGAAGCCGTCGGCGCTGTCGCTCGACGACGTCGTGAAGTTCCTGCTGCCGCAGGGCGCCGCGAAGAAGCCCGCCAAGGCGACCGCGGCCGCCGCTACGTCGGGTGCCGACAGCGAAGCCACCCTCGCGCGTCCGGAGATCCTGGTCGACTTCGAGGTCGGCGAGTCGGTCACCGTCATGGACGGCCCGTTCGCCACGCTGCCCGCGTCGATCAGCGAGGTCAACGCCGAACAGCAGAAGCTCAAGGTGCTGGTGTCCATCTTCGGACGCGAGACACCCGTCGAATTGACCTTCACACAGGTCAGCAAGATTTAATCGCGAGCCTCGGCTCCCGGTTAGCAGGAACGTAGTCGCGCCGCGACTACCTAGAAAGGAACACCACACCAATGGCCCCGAAGAAGAAGAAGGTCGTCGGGCTGATCAAGCTTCAGATCCAGGCCGGCGCGGCCAACCCCGCCCCGCCCGTGGGTCCGGCGCTCGGCCAGCACGGCGTCAACATCATGGAGTTCTGCAAGGCGTACAACGCCGCGACAGAAAGCCAGCGTGGAAACGTCATCCCCGTCGAGATCAGCGTCTACGAGGACCGCACGTTCACGTTCGTTCTGAAGACCCCGCCGGCTGCCCGGCTGCTGCTCAAGGCTGCGGGTATCCAGAAGGGTTCGTCCGAGCCGCACAAGACCAAGGTCGCCAAGATCAGCTGGGACCAGGTCCGCGAGATCGCCGAGACCAAGAAGGAAGATCTCAACGCGAACGACATCGACGCCGCTGCCAAGATCATCGCCGGCACCGCGCGCTCGATGGGCATCACCGTCGAATAGTTCGTCCCGTACACGTCGGGTACTCGAACTGAGCAATACGTGGAAGAGCCCGCTTCGGCTCGCTAACCACAACCTCTGAACTGGAGATTCAAATGAGCAAGAACAGCAAGGCATACCGCGAAGCTGCCGAGAAGGTGGACCGCGACAACCTGTACACCCCGCTCCAGGCCGTCAAGCTGGCCAAGGAGACGTCCTCGAAGAAGCAGGATGCGACCGTCGAGGTTGCGATCCGGCTGGGTGTCGATCCTCGTAAGGCAGACCAGATGGTGCGTGGCACCGTCAACCTGCCGCACGGCACCGGTAAGACCGCCCGCGTAGTGGTGTTCGCGGTTGGTGAGAAGGCCGAGGCCGCTGTGGCCGCCGGCGCCGATGCCGTCGGTAGCGATGACCTGATCGAGCGTATCCAGGGTGGGTGGACCGACTTCGACGCCGCGATCGCGACGCCGGATCAGATGGCGAAGGTCGGTAAGATCGCCCGCGTCCTCGGCCCGCGTGGTCTGATGCCGAACCCGAAGACCGGCACCGTCACCCCGGACGTGGCCAAGGCCGTGTCCGACATCAAGGGCGGCAAGATCAACTTCCGCGTCGACAAGCAGGCCAACCTGCACCTGATCATCGGCAAGGCGTCGTTCGACGAGGTCAAGCTGGCCGAGAACTACGGTGCTGCGCTGGACGAGGTGCTGCGCGCCAAGCCGTCGTCGTCGAAGGGCCGTTACCTGAAGAAGGTCACCGTCTCGACGACCACCGGCCCGGGCATCCCGGTCGACCCGGCCGTCACCCGGAACTTCACCGAAGAGGCGTAAGCCGAATCCGATTTCACGAAGGACCCCCGTACGACTTCGGTCGTGCGGGGGTTCTTTGTTGTCAGACGTACCAGTGGATGGTGCGCAGTCCGCGGTACACCCGGCCGAAGAACTGCGTGTGCCGTCGGCGGAAGGTGTCGATGGCCGCAGGCGCCACACCGACTCTCGTGGCCGTCGGCAGCACGATCTGATCCCGAATTCCCATGTGGGCCTTCTCGATCAGCCGGATCACCGCATCCGCGGTGAAGTGGATGCCGTCCACCCCGCGCCAGAGCACGGGAATCGGGGCCGGACGGAGCTGCATCCAGGCGGTGATGCGTTGGCGAAACAGCGGCTGGGGCATGGAGATTCCGTTCTGTTCGGTTGCGAGGCGATGTTGTCGTCGGGTCATGCCGCCGTGCTGCGCCCGGTCGGCAGAGACGGGGCGCCGGTGTCGACGAATGCGCGGATGGTGCGGCCCATGTCGGATATGGCGGCCCGGGCATCCGGAAGGATGTCGGCCCCGGCGTGGAAGACGTGCAGTGCGCGATCCCAGATCTGCAGGGTGCAGGGCACCGCGGCCGCGCGGCAGCACTGAGCCAGTTGTTCGGCGTCGGCCAGGAGTACTTCGGTCGAGCCCACCTGGATGAAAACCGGTGGGAGCCCGGTGAAGTCGTGGTTCACCGGCGACCAGCGCGGGTCCAGCTCGCCGCCGGCCGCGAAACCGACCAGGGCGGGGACCGAGAGGGTGAAGGCCGACAACACGGCGTCCGTCCGATCGTTGGCGTGGGCGAGCCTGCGGGCCGGATCGAATTCGGCCCACGGCGCGATGGCGACGATGCCGCCGGGCATCGGCAGCCGGCGCTCGCGTGCGGCCAGCGCCGCGGCGAAGGCCAGGCCACCGCCCGCGGAATCGCCGGCGAACACGATCTTTTCGGGAGCGAAGCCCAACCCGAGCAGATGCTGGTAGGCATCGAGCGCGTCGGCGACAGTGTCGGTGATGTGGGCCGCCGGCAGTTGCCGGTAGTCGACGTTGAGCAGCGGGATACCTGCGGCGCGGGCGATGCGGCCCGCGATCCGGCGATGGCTGTGCAGTCCACCAGCCACAAAACCACCGCCGTGGAAGTAGAGGATGGCACCGCCGGTGACGTCGTCGGGGCCGGCGATCGTCTTGTGCCACAGCCATTCCGCGCGGCAGGTGGCGAAGCGCAGGGCGCGGCGGCGGGTGCCGCGCGGCGGCCGTAGCGGGACGGTGATCAACTCGGCGCGGTTGGCGATGCGGAACGCGGGCGTGCCGCGCAGCGGACCGCGCCAGGCCAGCCGGGCGATACCGTCGAGTGCGGGCCGAATTGTCCTGCGGCCCAGCGCATCGGCGACGCGCAGTGACCGGCTCGCGCGGCTGGGCAACTCGATGGTCACCGAATCGATCGCACTCATGCGTGCACGCCCGCGGTGGTGGCCGGGATTTCGTAGCGGTAGTCGTCCAGCGGGAATCTGCGGTTGCCGCGGCTGGCCTCGAAGAAACCGGAGGGACGGATGTATGTGGTGTCGCCCTGCGAGTTCCGGTAGTAGGTGGGCACATGCCCGTTGAGGTCGCCGAGGTAGTAGCGCAACGGTTCCGCACGTCGGTAGGTCGTGCGATGGTAGGCGTCGGCGGCCTCCGGGCGAATCTCGCAGACGTGCGCCGCGCGGCGGCGGGTCTCGGTGATCGCGCGGACGGCGTGGTCCGCGGTCATCTCGACGAAGGCGTGCCAGCCCGACCCGGTCCACGAGTACGGGCCGCACAGCGTCCACCGGTTGGGCAGCCCCGGCACCGAGACGCTCTCGTACGCCTGCAGGCCTTCCTCGTTGTAGAACTTGGCGAGATCGAAACCGGCCCGGCCCACGACGGTTCCCGGGCGATACGTCTCCGGATCGGAGAACACCTCGTAGCCGGTGGCCAGGATCAGCACGTCCAGCTTGTGGAGCATTCCGTCGCGGGTCCGGACGCCGGTCGGCGTGATCTTCTCGATGGGATCGGTCACCAGCGACACGTTGGTGCGGTTGTAGGCCTGCAGATATCCGTTGGACATGGTCGGCCGTTTGGCGAGCAGACCGAAGTTCGGTGTCAGCTTCGCGCTGGTTTCCGGGTCGTGCACCGTTCTGGCCACGAATCTGCGGTAGCCGCGGATGCAGAGCGCGTCGGCTCGATCCAGCGTCGAATGCGAGGTCCGCAGTGCCCCACGGAGAATCAGGTCGACCACGACCAGCACGCCGCCGTGGATCGTGGCCTGCACACCGGGGATCGCCAGCACCTTCTTCATCACCGCCGGTACCCGGAAGTCGGGCTTGGGAATGGACCAGACCGGGGTGCGCTGGAACACCGTCAGATGGCCGACCTCCGGTGCGATCGCCGGAATGATCTGCACCGCACTGGCTCCCGTGCCGATGATGCCGACGGCCTTGCCGGTCATGTCGTAGTCGTGGTCCCAATCGGTCGGCCGCTGCACCTTGCCCTTGAACGATTTCGCGCCGGCAATCCCGACGTCCTCCTTGGGCCGGACGAACGCGCCCACCGCGCTGATGACGAACCGTGCCGTGACGACGGAACCGTCGGCGGCATGCAGCTTCCAGAAGTTACCGGTGTCGTCCCACTCCTCCCGTTCGACGTTGGTATTGAACCGGATACGCGGATACAGCCCGTACTTTCGGGCCACATCGACGTGGTATTGCTTGACCTCCGCGCCTTTGGCGAAGAAACGATCCCAGTTGGCGTTGCGCGCGAACGAGTACTGATACGCGATGGTCGGGATGTCCACGCCGAGACCCGGGTAGTGGTTCTCGTGCCAGCTGCCCCCGACATCGTCGGCGCGCTCCAGGATGACGAAGTCGTCGATGCCGGCCTTGCGGAGCTTCACGCCCGCGGCGATACCGCCGGGCCCGGCGCCGATGACGGCGACCTCGAATTGCGGCGTCGTACTCATGCGCTCACCTCTTCGGGCACGTGCACGGTGTTGCGGGTGAAACGGTAGTCCGACAGCGGGAAATGCCGGTTCGCCCAGCGCATCTCCAGAACCGTGGTCGGGCGGAACGCCGCGGCGTCGCCGTGATGATTGAGGTAATACGTGTTGGAGCCGCCACACGCCGAGGTCATCAGGGGAGTTCCGGCGACGCGCTTCTGCATGTCCGCGAAGAAGCGGTCGTGCGGCTCCTGCTTGACCTCGACGCGGGTGGCGCCACGCTGCCGGGCCTCGGTGATCACGCGCACGGCGTGGTCCCCGGTCGACTCGATCAACACCAGATACGAGCCCGGGGCGTAGGCGTACGGCCCGATGACGAGGAAGGCGTTGGGGAACTTCGGTGCCGAGACGCCCTGGTACGCCTGGTAGCGGTTGGCCTCCCAGAACTCGTTGAGATCGACGCCGTCACGGCCCAGGGTCGGGAACGGCGGCGTGCTGCCCTTGGCCATGACCTTGAATCCGGTGGCGCACACCAACACATCGATGTCGTGCGCCGCGCCGCCCTCGGTCACCACCGCGTCGGGGGTGACCTTCTCGATGGGGTCGGTCACCAGATCGACGTGCGGCAGGTTGTAGGTCTTGAAGTACTCGTTGTGCATCGACGGTCGCTTGCAGCCCAGCAGGTACTTCGGGGTGAGCTTCTCGCGCGTCACCGGATCCTTGACCTGCGTGCGCATCCAGAGTTTCAGCGCGGCTTCGGCGCCGCGGATGAGCGGCTGCATCCGCCGCCCGTGCAGCATGCCGGCGCCGACACCGAGTTCGACGCCCACCATGCCGATCGCGCGCAACGGCGCGCGCAGTATCGGGGTGCCCAGCACCGCCCTGGTGACCCGGCCCGTGTGCCAATCTGGCTTGGGCGCGACCCAGATCGGGGTGCGCTGGAACACCGTGAGGTGGGCGGCGACTTTGGCGACCTCCGGAATCAGTTGCAGCGCACTGGCGCCCGTGCCGATGACGCCGACCCGCTTACCGCGCAGATCGACGCTGTGATCCCAGGCGGCGGTGTGCAGCACCGTCCCGCCGAAGCTGTCGATGCCCGCGATATCCGGGAGGTTCGGCACCTCCAGGCCGCCGATGCCCGCGATGATGAACCGGGCCGTCACCTCGCCGGAATCGGTACTGACGTGCCAGATGTCGTTCGCCTCGTCGAACCGGCATCCGGTGACCGTGGTGTTCAGGCGCAGCTTCGGCCGCAGCCCGTGGGCATCCACGACCTCCTCGGCGTACGCCTGAATTTCGTGGCCCGGTGCGAAAAGCCGCGACCAGTCGCCTTTTTGGTGATAGCTGAACTGATAGATGAACGACGGAATGTCGACCGCGACGCCGGGGTAATGGTTGGCGTGCCACGTCCCGCCGACCTTGTCCCACTTGTCGAGGATGACGAAGTTCTCGATGCCGGCCTGCCGGAGCCGGACGCCGGCGTTGATGCCGCCGAAGCCCGCACCGATGACGACGACCTCGAATTCGGGGCTGGATGTCATTGTCATATCTCCTATTTCCCGGTCAGCCGGGCGAGTGCCTTGCCGGCGACCGGGATCACGGATTCGATGCGGTCGAAGGACGCGCGCGCGAGAACTGCGCGCGTGAGGCTGGGGGAGAACCGGAACAGCCCGTACAGCAGCCAGGATTCCGGTGCGACCGGTACGACGGCCGAATTCCACCGCACGGCCCGTTCGATCGCCCGGGCAACCTTCTGCGGTGAGGTGTAGGCGTATCGCTGCATACCGCCCGCGGTCTCGCGCCACGCCGCCTGCTGCTCCGCGGTGAGCCCGGCCCGTTGGCCGTTGGCGAGCAGGTTGGTCCGGATGGCGCCCGGGCAGATCGCGGTCACGCCGATCCCTTTGCTGCGCAACTCCACTCGTAGCGCCTGCGAGGCCATCAGGACGGCCGACTTCGCGACGCCGTACGCGGGCTCGAGCCCCGATGGAAAGTACGCGGCCGCCGACGACAGATTGACGATGTGGCCGGGAATCCCATCGTCGATCATCTGTTGCGCGAAGACCCGTGACCCGTAGATGACGCTCATCAGGTTGATGTCGATCTCGCGCTGCCACTGCGCGGCGCTCATCTCCACGAACCCGCCGAGGTCCATGACGCCGGCGTTGTTGATCAGCACGTGGGGTGCGCCGAAGTGGGCAAACATCCACTCGCCGAAGGCCTCCCACTCGTCGTCGGCGGCCACGTCCAGCCGGTAGGCGACGGCTTGGCCGCCTGCGCCGACGATCTGTTCGGCCGTCTCCTTCGCGGCCGGCATGTCGATGTCTGCGACGATGACCCGACCGCCTTTGGCGGCGAACAGCTTTGCCGTCTCACGCCCGATACCGGCCCCCGCGCCGGTGACGATGACGTTCTTCATCGCTTCCCTCCGAACAGCCTGCCCGACAGGGCGACTGCCTTGTCGGCGATCGACATCGTGAACAGGCCGTAGAGACCGCGGGCCGCACTCGGTGACAGCCGGTACAGGTACCAGCCGGCCCAGGCCTCGACGCCGACCGGGACCGTCGAGAGGTTCCAGCGCACCGCGCGTTCGATCGCGGCGGCCACCCGGTCGGGGGACCGGCCGATGTAACGGTGGCCGGCGGCGAGCTTGGCCGCCCAGTCCGAACTGTCGCTGTCGTCGACGCCGCCGCGAGTCCCGTTGGCGGCCAGGCTGGTTCGGATCAGCCCTGGGCAGATCGCGCTGACGCCGATGCCCTTGTCACCGAACTCCGCACGTAGCGCCTGGGTGCCGAACCACGCGCCGGCCTTGGCGACCACATACGAGGGGGCGATGGGCGTCGGCATGAACGCGCCGACCGAACACACGTTGACGATGTGGCCGCGCACCCCGGCGTCCGTCATGCGTTGCACGAACAACCGAGATCCCACCAGGGGGCTCATCATGTTGATCTGGATCATTCGCCGCCAGTCCGCGTTGGACTGCTCCAGGAACCCACCACCGATGAGGATGCCGGCGTTGTTGACGACGACGTCGGGCACGCCGTGTTCGGCGCACACCCGGTCGGTGAAATCCTCCCAGTCGGTGAGGTCGGCGACGTCGAGTCGCCGGAACACCGCGCGGCCGCCCGCGTCCTGGATGAGGTCGACCGTTTCCTTGCCGGTCTGCTCGTTGATGTCGGCCACGACGACCTCGGAGCCGTTGCGGGCGAACCGCACGGCCGTCGCACGTCCGATGCCGCTGCCGCCACCCGTCACCACTGCCACCGTCATGGCCGACATCCGTCGGTGGCGCTGGGTGAGCTGTGTGTATCGGTCATTTCGACTCCTTGGGTCGACCTCATGAAAAGAGTTGAGCGGTAATCAATTTCGGTAGGCGGGAATGCGTCGCCGGGCCTACGTCGTGCTCATCGCGGGCATCGCCAGGGCGCCGCCGTCGGGCTGCTTGCCGTGGAGCCGATGTCACATTTCGGATAGTAGCCCTATTTGAATATGGGGGCAATATCAAATTTGGAGCGCGCCGAGGCGGTAGTCTGGCCTCTCGCCGGCGACCGGTGGGCGGACCTGCGGAGGACACTGTGGCGGCTCGGAAAGTGTTGACACGCGCAGAGAGTCAGGCGCAGACGCGCCAGGAGGTGCTCGATTCGGCGGCGCGGCTCTTCTATGCGAACGGCTATCACGGCACCTCCATCGCAGCCATCGCGGCTGACGCCGGGCGCACCATCGGTGCTGTCTACAGCAACTTCGCGGGCAAAGAGGCGCTGTGCCTCGAAGTCCTCCGCACGAGGTACCTCGCGGAAACCACCAAACTGCTGGAAATGCTTGTCGGCGAATCTGATTCGATGGACGACAGGTTCGGGGCGCTGGCGACCTGGTGGTCCCGGTTGTCCTCGGACATCCCGCTCACGGTGCTCGGTTCGGAGTACCTGTTGAGCACCTTGGGAGACCCGGAGCAGACCGCCGGGACGAGGGAGACCATCGATCGGTTCCGGGAGTCGGTCCGGGTGATGGTCGAGGACCTGATACCCGAGGGCGTCGACGCCGCAGACCCGCGCTTGGACGAGGCGATCGACGCCATCGTGGCGACCGGAAGCGGATTGGCGATATCTCAGGCGATCGGGATGGCCGACGCCGACCAGAGTGCGGCGCTGCTGGTCACCACGCTGCGGATGTGGATGGATCGGTTGGCCACACCGCAGGCCGCGGACGATCAGTGCGACAAGCCCGGGCCGACCAAGGGGAAGCGGGCCGGCACCAAGAACACCAGGAAGCCGGCGTCGCCCAGCCGCTGAGCGCGCCGACCGCGTTGGCACACCGCGACATCCGGTGATCCCGTGGTTGTCCGGTGCCGGGATCTGGCAACCTCGACACATGTTCGTGCGAACACTCGTCGCCTTGGGCGCGCTGCTGTCGGTCGGGAACTTCGGGCCGGACCTCGGCGCGGCCTCGGCAGCACCACAGCCCGCCCCGCCGCCGGTGTCACCGCAGGCCGCTGCGGCCGGACTGATCGACGTCCGGTCCGTCGTCCCCGATGCGGTGATCGACCTGCGCTACGCCACCCCGAACAACTTCGTCGGTGTCCCGCTGTATCCCGCCGATGCCCGGTGCCTGATCCACGAGTCCATGGCGCCGGGGCTGGCCACCGCCGCCCGGATTCTGCGCGCGCACGGCGAGGTACTGACGTTCTGGGACTGCTACCGCCCGCATGACGTGCAGGTCCGGATGTTCCAGGCCGTGCCGGACCCGAACTGGGTCGCCAAACCCAGCCAGTTCGCCCGCAGCCACGAGTCCGGTCGGTCGGTGGACGTCACCATCACCGGCGTCGACATGGGTACCGATTTCGACGACTTCACGCCGCGCGCGACGGCCTACGCGACCACGGGCGTCACCCCCGCACAGCAGGCCAACCGCGCGCGACTGCGCGACGCGATGGTCGCCGGTGGGCTGACTGTGTACCCGGGGGAGTGGTGGCACTTCAACGGGCCTGGCGCATCCGAGCCGCGCCCGATCCTCGACGTGCCGGTGAACTGAGTCAACCGGCGACCAACTGCGCCAGCAGGGCCCGGTGGTCGGAACCGGGTACCTGCAGCGTCCGCAGCGACGTGGCCACGTAGCCGCGCGTGAGGATGTGGTCGACCGCGAAGACCGGTGGCGCGACGATGTCGGACGGATGCGTGCGAACCACCCCGGCGCCGGCCTGTGCGCCGGCGTCCTGATAGCCCTGCCGCAGCAGCCGGCGGAATTCCCGCATGTCCGGAGTCGCGTTCAGGTCACCGGCCAGCAGCACGGGGCCCGTGCTTGCCCGGGCAGCCGTCAGCAACGTGCCCGCCAGTCGCGCCAGGTCGTCGCGCCAGCCCTGTAGCGGGTCGGGCCAGGGCGCGGACAGGTGCACCGTCAGCACGCGGGTGGGGGCGGGTGCCTCGGGCAGGTGGACGTCGGCGGCCAGCATTCCCAGCCAGAAGCCGTCGTCGATGCGGATGTCACTGATCGGGTGACGGCTCCAGAGCCCGACGCCCCCGGGTTCGTCCATCTCGCGCAGCGCCCGGTGCGGGAACAGCCGGTCGAGCCCGGCCGACTCCAGCCGCGCCAGCGCCGCGGGCGTGAGTTCTTGCAGCGCAACGATATCCGCGCTCTCCTCGGCGTACCGGACGACGGCTTCGGCGTCGGCCCGCCCGTAGCGCAGATTTGCCGACAGGAACCGCAGTGCCGTCCCCGACGGCGCCTTCGCGCGGCGGAACAGGGGTAGTTGTATGACGGCCGCGACGACGGTGGTGCCGACCGCGACCGCTGCCAGCGGCCAGTTTCCTGCGGCGCCGAACAGGATGGCGGCCACGGGGGCGCCGATGAGCGCATACGGGGCGCCGGCGGCCAGTGCCAACAGTGTGCGGTTGACGATCGGAACCCACCGCACCGCGAGGCCGGCCGCGGCTGCGCACAGCGTGATGGCACCGGCGTATGTCAGAACTGAATGCCACATCGCGATGATTTGCCTCCGCACTTCTCGTGTTGGCCGTGCCGGCTCGCGTCGAGCTGTTCCGAAAAATGTACCGGACGTATGTTCTGCCTCGTCCCGGTGACTTTGGCAACGATAATTCGTATTTGCTGAGCTCGGTAATTACGTGTGCTATGTAACGCGGATGCGTGAAATCATTGGAGAATTCTGTCAGGAGTCTATCAGTGGGCTGTGAATAGACAATGGCGTTCTACCTGGTTGTTGACCATAGGTATGTTTATTTCTCCAACGGTTCTGCAGATTTGTTGCCGTCATTGGCGGTAATGTCTCCGCCATTCATCGACGGCCTCGTAACAATTCGCTGGCCGGTCGTTCGGGGTGAGGAGGACGGCATGTATTGGTCGCTGCGTGGATTGGTCCGTGCCTGTGTGTTTCGCGGCATTGTCGCGATGCTCCCGATCGCACTGATCTGCGCGTACGCGCCGTCGAGTGGGCCGGCGAATCTGACCGCCCAGATCGAGAACACCGCCGAAATCGTGTCTGCGCCGTCGACCATCGGGATCGCCGACTCGGGGCTGTACGGACAGACCCAGGCGCAGATCGACCAGACACTCGACACCCTGCAGTCCATCGGGGTCCAGGACATCCGGGTCTTCGTGCCGTGGATCTTCGTCGAACCTGCGCAGGGCACCTACAACTGGTCCTACATGGACATGGTCATGCAGGCCGCGGCCGACCGGAACATGGGCGTCATGGTGGAGATCGCCAGCACGCCGACATGGGCGGGCTCCTCGACGTCCATCACAGGTGCCGGCACGCCGGACCCGGCCACGTACGCGGCGTTCGCGGCCGAGGTGGCCAAGCGCTACGGCTCGACCATCTCGGCGTACGAGATCTGGAACGAGCCGAATTACGTGTTGTCGTCGGATCCCATCGACGCCACTGCCTACGCGGCGCTGCTCAAGGCGGCCTACCCGGCGATCAAGGCGGTCGACCCGACCGCCACCGTGGTCGCCGGCGCGCTCGGCAGCGTCATCAGCTTCGGCAGCATCACGCTCGATCCGGTGACGTTCGTCAAGGAGATGCTGGCCGCCGGCGCGTCCGGCTACTTCGACGCGTTGTCGTTCCATCCGTATCAGGAGTCGCTGCCCTTCTCGTCGGGCGCCGGCGTCGCGAATTCCCCACTGACGCAACTGAATGCGATCTATCAGCTGCTGCAGCAGTACGGCGACGGCAACCTCAAGATCTGGATCAGTGAGTTCGGTGCGTCGACCAACGACGTCAGCGAGCAGACCCAGGCCGACCTGATCAAGAACCTGCTCGATACGTGGCAGACCCTCGCCTATGCCGGGCCGGTGTTCATCTACACCGCGCAGGACGGCGTCGCCGGTGCCGACGGCTACGGCATCTACAACGCCGACTGGACCCCGAAGCTCGCCGTCGCCGTCATCGCGGCGGCCATCAAGGAGTACGCCACCAGCGCGGCCGGAGGTGTCGGCTCGACGGTCGGTGGCATCGTCTCCGGTGTCACGGCGATAGCCCAGTCGCTGGCGAGTCTGCTGAATTCGATCAGCCTGGCGATCCAGGGCGAGTTCCAGCAGTTGGGCAAGGCCATCAACGCCTGGGTCACGGCGGTCAGCTCGCACCTCAGCGGAGTCCTGCCGACATCTACGCCGTTGGCCGCAAAGGCAACCGCCACCGCCACCGCCGCCACGGCATCCGTTGCGACGACGACCGCCGCCACCGCGGCGGCCGCGGAATCCGGGACGACCGAATCCACGGAAACCACATCGACGGCAACCAAGCTGAAGAAGCGCGCCAAGGGGACCGGCGTGGACGCCGGGTCAACCGCGTCGGCGGTGTCAGACACCACCGCGCCGTCGGGTACCGCTGCGGACGGCAAGACGTCGGATACCGCCGCGGACGGCAAGGCATCGGACGCCGCCGCGGCTGACCCGGCCGGCAAGACGTCGGGCAAGCCCCGCAAGGATGACGGATCGACGTCACCCTCGAAGGACACGCGCGGCAAGGCCACCACGTCGGACAAGGCCAACACGTCCGACAAGGCCACGAAGCCGGACCGGTCAGACGCTGGGGCGTCGGACGCGCCGCCACCCGTCGACAAGCGTTCCCACCGGCACCGCGACGCGAGCGCGAAATCGTCGGCATCCGGCAGCTGATCCCGAAAACGAGTAGCGCCCCCGACCTCGGGTCGGGGGCGCTACTCGTCGAAAATGCCTACGCGGCTTCCTTCTGCTTGGTGTAGGTGACCAGGCTGACGTCGAGGCACTCGTCAAGGAAGTAGAACTGGCAGCCGGTCAGATACTTCATGTACCGGTCGTAGTTCTCCTGGCCCGCGATCTCGATGGCCTTGTCCTTGGCGTGCTCCAGGTTGGCGGCCCACACGCCGAGCGTCTTGATGTAGTGGTTGCGCAGCGACAGCGGCTCGGGGACGTTGAAGCCGGCCTTCTCGCCGTGATCCACCATCATCTGGGTGCTGGGCAGCCGGCCGCCGGGGAAGATGTCGGTCGCCATGAACTTGATGAACCGGGCCATCTCGAACGTCAGCTTCTTGCCGCGCGCGGCCATGTCCATCGGGTGGTAGCTCACGCTGCTCTGGATGGTCATGCGGCCGTCGGCGGGCATGATCTCGTAGCAGTTCTTGAAGAAGTCGTCGTAGCGCTCGAAGCCGAAGTGTTCGAAGGCCTCGATCGACACGATGCGGTCCACCGGCTCGTGGAACTCTTCCCAGCCCTTCAGCAGCACGCGGTGCGAGCGGTCCGACGCGGTGTTGCTGAGCAGCTCCGTGCAGAACGCCTGCTGGTTCTTGCTCAACGTCAGGCCGATGACATTGACGTCGTACTTCTCCATGGCGCGCTGCATCGTCAGACCCCAGCCGCAGCCGATCTCCAGCAGCGTCATGCCGGGCTTGAGGTCAAGCTGTTCGAGGTGCTGGTCGACGTTGGCGAGCTGGGCCTCCTCCATCGAGACGAACGGTCCGGTGAAGTAGGCGCAGCTGTACTTGCGGGAGTTGTCCTGGAACAGCCCAAAGAAATCGTCGGACAGGTCGTAGTGCGCCTGGATGTCCTCGAAATGCGGCCGCATGTCCTTGGCCTCTGCGGACTCCTGAATCATCTGTAACACCTAACTTGACCTTCCTCACTGGGTGGTGATGCCGGTCACTAAATCACAATCGTGCCCGCACAATACCTGGCCTCCGGCCGATTCCTTGACGTTGGTGTAACGCGCCGTCACGGTCAGTCGAGACAGCAAACGTAACCGCCTTGAGGCCGGTAGCCGCGTTCATTCCCCCAGCGTGGCGGCGGCTGTGACCGGACTGATACGTCTATGGGATTTCGGCAAATGTGGTGGCCAGTTCACCGGCGATGTCGTCCCAGAGGGGCTCGGGCAGGTCATGACCCATGCCGTCGAACAACACCAACCGAGCGCGCCGGATTGCCTTGGCCACTGCTCGACCACCGCTCGGTCGCATCAGTTTATCGGCCCGACCATGGATGACGAGCGTCGGGACGGTGATCATCTCGTCGTAGTGCCGCAGGCTGCCGCTGCCCAAGATGGCCCCGAAGTGGCGCGCGACGCCGACGGGGTAGTACGAGCGGTCGTAGCTTTCGGCGGCGTCGGCCTCGGCCTGGTCGAGCGGCGTCGGGTAGGCGGGGCTGCCGATGATGCGGCCGACGTTGACCGCGTTGGCGATGACGCCGGCGCGCGACGTGTCCTGCGGCCGCGTCGTGATGGCCTTGAGCTGCTTCGGGCCGGGCGGCGGCAACAGCGGCTGGTTGTTACTGGAGAAGATGACGCCGAGCGTCTTGGTCCGGTGCTGGTAGCGGGCCGCGAAGACCTGCGCGATCATGCCGCCCATCGAGCCGCCGACGATGTGTGCCTGCTCGATCTCCAGGTGATCCAGCAGTGCCGCGGCGTCGTCGGCCATGTCCTCCAGCGTGTAGACCGCGTCGCTGCGCAGGCCGGCGTACGACCGCAACATCCGGGGCAGCAGCGCCGAACCGGCGTGCCTGCCCTCGATCTTGGTGGACAGGCCCACGTCGCGGTTGTCGAACCGGATGACGCGGTAACCCTTCTCGATGAGCTTGTCGCAGAAGCCTTTTCGCCACAACAGCAGCTGCGCTCCCAGGCCCATGATGAGCAGCACCGCCGGATCGTCCGGATTGCCCATGTCCTCGTAGGCGATCTCCAGGTCGCCCGAGCGGGCGAATCCGGTGCGGACCTCGGGGGTGGTGTCTCGTTCGGGCTGCATATCTACTCGTATCTCAGCGGGTGCTGTTCGATGGTCGGATTCGGCCTTCGGGGCCTACCCCTCGGATTGGCCGTCGGCGTTCTTGTGGTCGCGGCTGATATCCACCATGAAATTGGCGAAGTAGCCCTTCAGCTGGGGATCGCTCATCATCTGCCACCGCGGTGCCAGCAGCTTCATGTACCGCTCGACGTAGAGGAACTGCTTGCCGATCAGGACCAGCTCGCGCGGCAGCTTGACGTCGTACGCGTCGGCGAGGGTGGACAATTGCTTGCCGATCTCGGCGTAGGACAGGTCGCCCAGCGACTTCATGGTGAGCGGCGTGGTGAACGCCTCCAGGTCCTTGGCCGCCTGGCCTTCCGGCTTGACCGTGCCGACGGCGCCCATCATGACGACGATCCGGCCGGCCGCGGCGTGATCCTTCGAGACCAGCAGCGCGTAGACGAGTTCGCGCAGCAGCCACCGCGTCCGCGGGTCGATGCGGCCCATGATGCCGAAGTCGAAGAAGACGATCTTGCCGTCCTTGTCGACGTGGAGGTTGCCGGCGTGCAGGTCGCCGTGGAACAGGCCGTGCTTGAGGCCGCCCTCGAAAACGCTGAACAGCAGGGCCTTGACCAGTTCCTCACCGTCGAACCCGGCCTTGCGGATGGCGGCGGCGTCGTCGATGCGGATGCCCTCGACGCGTTCCATGGTCAGCACACGCTCGCTGGTCAGGTCCCAGTAGACCTGGGCCACCCGGATGTTCCGGCCCAGCGGCGAGGCGTGCATGTGCGCCACCCAGGCGTCCATGGACTGCGCCTCGAGCCGGAAGTCGAGTTCCTCGGCGAGGTTGTCGGCGAAGTCGGCGACCACGTCCTGCGCGGAGAGCCGCTGGCCCAGCTTGGCCAGCTCGGCGATCTGCGCGCCGCGCTTGAGAATCTGCAGATCGGCGGCCACGCGGCGGCGGATGCCCGGGCGCTGGATTTTGACGACGACCTCTTCGCCGGAGTGCAGCGTCGCGTAGTGCACCTGGGCGATGGACGCGGAGGCGAAGGGCTCGTCGTCGAAGGTGGCGAAGAGGTCGGCCGGGTCGCCGCCGAGTTCTTCGCGCAGCAGCTTGTGCACCTCGTTCTTGTCGGCCGGCGGGACCCGGTCGAGCAGGCTGCGGAACTCGCGGCTCAGCGGCTCGCCGAAGGCGCCGGGGCTCGACGCGATGATCTGGCCGAGCTTGACGTACGTCGGCCCCAGATCGGAGAACGTCTTCGGGACCTGCTTGATCACCTTCTGCTGCAGGCTGCCCTTGGAAAAGGCGCTGCCGACGACGCGTACGCCGGTCCGGGCGAGCTGCCAGCCGGTGGCCCCGATGCGGGCGGCTTCGACGGGCAGCGGCACCCGGTCCAGCCTGGCACCTTCACGGTGCGGTGTCTTCCGCGGAGAACTCATTGGTGAAGTGTCTCAAAACCCCGGGTACCGCCAAAAAGGTGTGTCTCGCGTCATGCCGTTTCGCCGCCGCGGATCAGACGAAGACGCTCTCGATGTCGGCGCGGCTGCGGACCGGGTCGCTGCCGGGCACGTACGCCGGGACGGTGTGTGGTGCCAGCTCCGGATCGACGCCGCCCTTGACCCGCGCTGTGGCCTGGCGGAATTCCGGGAACGGTCCGGCGGCGGCGTGCAGGCCGTTGATGATCGACCACACCACGGCTCGACGGGCGGCACGCTCGATCGGGTTGGGGTCGGTATGTCCGAGCAGCTGCTTGGCCCACTTCGGCATGGTGTCCCGGACGGCCCAGTCGATGGCGCTCTGCGGCATCGGCAGGTTGGGGCCGGTGGCCATGGCGGCGCCGTGCGTCAGCGCCAGTTTGGGGAGATAGGACTTCAGGCAGTCCAGGGTCTCGGCCTTGGTGGTGGGCAGGTCGGTGCCACCGAGGGCGTGTCCGACGCGGATGAACTCGCCGTAGTAGCGGTTAAGTTTCTTGCCGCGCAACGGGTTCGGGTGGTAGAGCTCGTGCGCCGTCGCGAGGCCCCACACCACCGTCGCGTAGTTCCAGCGCAGCCAGTCCGGATCGTCGGCGTCATAGGCCGCGCCGTCCGGGCGGACGCCCTTGATGGTGTGGTGCATGGCGCGCACGGTCCGGGCCAGGTTCTCGGCGGTCTCGGTGCTGCCGTACGCGGTGCCGATGAAGAACGCGATGGAGTGGCCCAGCCGGACGGCCGCGCCCTTCGGGTCGACCACCGGAATGGCCTCGCCGTTCTCGTCGCGCTTGACGAGTCGCGAGTGGTGCATGCCCATCCAGTAGATGGACGGGTCGAGGCGCTCGATGAACGCGGCGCACTGCAGGCCGAAGACCAGGGCCTCGGTGTGGGAGTGCACGTGCCAGACGGCGCTGCCGGGGCCGAACCAGCCCGGGTCTCCGGCGGGGCCGGCGAACTCCATGCCGCGGAAGTAGTTCCGCCGGATGGTCTGGTCGAACCGGTGCTGAAGCTGATGCTCGATGAACTGGTGCGGCAGGTACACGTCAACCCCTTCTGGTCACGGTCGTAACCAGAATAGTATTTGGTGACGGGTGTGACCAGACCTAGGCTGTAGGGATGTCGACACCGACCAGGTGGGCGGGGGTTCCGCTCGACGACCGCCGCGCCGAGCGGCGCGGGTTACTGGTCGACGCGGCATTCGAGTTGTTCGGCTCCGGCGGCGAATCGGCGTTGTCGGTCCGTTCGGTGTGCCGTGCGTGCGGGCTCAACACCCGCTACTTCTACGAGAGCTTCGACGGCATCGACGATCTGCTGGGCGCCGTCTACGACAAGGTCAGCGGTGAACTGGCCACGGTGGTCGACGCCGCCATCACCGTCGCGGGCGACTCGGTGCGGGACCGGACCCGGGCCGGCATCGCCGCGGTACTGGGCTTCGGGTCCGCCGATCCGCGGCGCGGCCGGGTGCTGTTCACCGAGGCCCGCGCCAACCCGGTGCTGGCCGCGCGCCGCGCCGTCACGCAGGACCTGCTGCTCGATGCCGTCCTCGCCGAGGGCGGCCGGCTGCACCCCGGTTCGGATCCCGTCGCCGCGCGCGTCGGTGCGGCCATGTACACCGGGGCCATGGCGGAGCTGGCCCAACAGTGGCTGTCCGGTTCGTTGGGGTCGGACCTGGATGTGGTGGTCGACGCGGCACTGGCATTGGTGCTGCGCCGAGAATGACGAAATGGCTGCTCCGCCGTGGGTGGGAGCAGCCATTTCGTCCATCTCGAGTTACCGGGCGGCCGGCCGCCAGCGCTTGATGAAATCCGTCTCCGGCCACTCCTCCTCGGCGGCCAGCAGCTCGTACATGGTCGCGCGGTCGATGGATTCGCGGATGATGTCGGCGTGCCCGGCATGCCGCGACAGCTCCTCGATGATGTGCATGCCGACCCAGCGCACCGTCCAGTGGTCGACGTCGGCGGGGAACCACGGCACCTCGTGCGGGACCGGCACCAGCGTGTCGAGGTCGAGTTCGGCGAAGGCCTGCAGCGTCTTGGCGTTCTGCGTACGCAGGGCGTCGAGCAGGTCGCCGAGCTTCTCGTCGTCGCGCATCGTGAGCTGATCCTGGTGTTCGGCCATCTGTTCGGCCATCGGCCGGGTGTCGCGCGGCGGGAAGTCGGGCGCGGCGACCGCACGCGCGACCCAGCCGGCCTGCACACCGGTGACGTGCTTGATCAGTCCGCCGATCGACAACGCGCTGACCGATGGGGTCGAGCGCGCCTGCTCGTCGGTGAGGCCGTGGGCGACGGCCGCGAACGCGTCCTGCTGGAACGCGATGAAGTTGAAGAGGGTCTGACGCTCGTCGCCTGCGGGTGCGGGCAGTCCGGCCATGTTCAGTTCTCCTTCGGGGTGTGGGTGTAAAGGTCACGGAGGCAGGCGATTTCAGCTCCGTGGTGAATGACTTCGCGATTGATGTGCAGCACGAGGGTGGCCATTGAGAAGTCAGCGTAGGGACCCTCGGCGGGTCCGCACGGCCGGGCCAGGGCAGCGGCGTCGAGCCCGCGGACTCCGGTGATCCAGGTCGCGTAGGCGGTGTCGAGCTGCTCCAGTGCGGTGCGTGCGTCGCGGGCGTACGGCCACGACTGGTAGTCGGCCGGTGGTCCGCCGAAATGCGAGTGGTTCCGCATGGCCAGGACGCCGACGATGACGTGCGCCAGCCGCCAGGCGATGGTCGTGAACGGTTCGGGTTGCGGTGGCGGGTAGCTGAAGTCGATGGATCCGTCGCGGTGCAGGGTCCAGCACCCGGGCACCGGCTCCCAGAAATATTCGTCGTCGGTCAGTCCCTCGAGCCGGGGACGCAGCTGGTGTTGCCAATGCCAGTCGAGTTGGTCGGCCAGTTCTTTGGTCCGTTCTTCGGTCACATGAAGAGCCTGACATTCAATTAGGACTGTTTCTGTCCTATGAATGCGGCAGAGTGTTGTCATGTCCGAAACGACGAGCCGCGTGCTGCAGCTGCTGGGGCTGCTGCAGGCGCGCCGGGTGTGGACGGGGCAGGAGCTGGCCGACCGGCTCGGCGTCACCGGCCGCAGTGTGCGCCGCGACATCGAACGGCTGCGTGACCTCGGCTATCCGGTGCACGCCAGTAAGGGCCGCGACGGCGGCTATCAATTGGGCGCCGGCGCCGCGTTGCCGCCCCTGCTGCTCGACCCCGAGGAGGCCGTCGCGATGGCGGTCTGTCTGCGGCTCGCGGCCGGGGGCAGCGTCGCGGGCGTCGGTGAGTCGGCGCTGCGGGCACTGTCCAAACTCGACCAGGTGATGCCGGCGCGGCTCCGGTCGCAGGTGTCCGCCGTGCACGACGCGACGGTGACACTGACCGGTGGCGGTGCGGTCGAAGCGGTTTCGCCCGACGACCTGATGACGCTGGCCCGCGCCTGCCGCGACCACGAACACGTCAGGCTCGGCTACACCGACATCCGCGGCAACAGCACCGAGCGGCGGTTGGAGCCCTATCAACTCGTCACCACCGGGCGCCGCTGGTACCTGCTGGCCTACGACCGCGACAAGCAGGACTGGCGCACTCTGCGCCTGGACCGGATGGTCGATGTCAAGGCCGCGGGCACGACGTTCGCGCCGCGCCCGGCGCCTGATCCCGCGGAGTTCGTGCGTCAGGCCATCACCGCGTCGCCGTACCGGTACGTCGCGCGGGTCCGCTATGAGGCATCGGAAAGTCAACTGGCGCAGATGTTTTCCGCGGCGTCGGCGCAGATCGAGGCGGACGGCCCGGACCGCTGCATCGTGACGGCCGGCGGCGACGACCCCGAGCGCATCGTGTTGTACCTGGCGATGCCGGGATACCGGTTCGAGGTCCTCGAACCGCCGGAGGTGATCGCCGCGGCCGCGGTGGTCGCCGACCGGTTGCGTGCCGCAATGCCTCCCGAGTAGCGACGCTGCGCCGTATGGTGCAGGGGTGTCGACGGGACGACTCCTGCAGGTGACGGCGGTAGTTTCCACCGAGTTGTTCGTCGGCCCGGCCGACGAACCGCGGCAGATCGTCCGGCTGGACTACACCGACTGCGCCGACGCCGCCGAGGTCCGGGTCGGCGGCGACGGGCTCAGTGGCCAGGCGGTGGCGCAGCCCGGCGCCGGCACCGTGGAGATTCCGGTGGTCGTCCAGGACGGCCGGCCGGGCCAGGTGCGGGCCGCGCGCCTCGAGATCGGCGGCGAGCAGACGCCGTTCGAGTTCGTCGTCGCCGAGCCCGGCTGGACCATGCACATGATCAGCCACTTCCACTACGACCCGGTGTGGTGGAACACCCAGGCCGCCTACACCAGCGTCTGGACCGAGGACCCGCCCGGCCGGTGCCGGCAGACCAACGGCTTCGAGCTGGTCACGGCGCACCTCGAAATGGCAAGGCGCGAACCCGAATACAAGTTCGTACTCGCCGAGGTCGACTACCTCAAGCCCTACTGGGACACCCATCCGGAGCAGCGTGCCCAGCTGCGGGCGCTGCTCGCCGAGGGCCGCGTCGAGATCATGGGCGGCACCTACAACGAGCCGAACACCAACCTGACCAGTCCCGAGACTGCGATCCGGAACTTCGTGCACGGCATCGGTTTCCAGCGTGACGTGATGGGCGCCGCCCCGGCGACGGCCTGGCAGCTCGACGTGTTCGGCCACGACCCGCAGTTCCCGGGCATGGCCGCCGACGCCGGCCTGACCTCCAGTTCATGGGCGCGCGGCCCGCATCACCAGTGGGGCCCGATGCACCGCGACGGCGACCCCGAGCGCATGCAGTTCGCCAGCGAATTCGACTGGATCGCACCGTCGGGCCGCGGGCTGCTGACCCACTACATGCCCGCGCATTACGCGGCCGGCTGGTGGATGGACTCGTCGGCATCGCTGCAAGAAGCCGAAGACGCCACCTACGCCACGTTCGCCAAGCTGAAAAAGGTTGCGCTGACCCGCAATGTGCTCCTGCCGGTGGGCACCGACTACACCCCGCCGAACAAGTGGGTGACCGAGATTCACCGCGACTGGGCGGCCCGCTACACGTGGCCCCGCTTCGTGTGTGCGCTGCCGCGGGAGTTCTTCGCCGCCGTGCGGGCCGAACTCGAGGCCGGTGGCACCCAGCCGTCGCCGCAGACCAGGGACATGAACCCGATCTACACCGGTAAGGACGTGTCGTACATCGACACCAAGCAGGCCAACCGGGCCGCCGAGAACGTCGTGCTGGAAGCCGAACGGTTCGCGGTGTTCGCCGGACTGCTGACCGGCGCTACGTATCCGCAAGCCGCCCTGGCCAAGGCCTGGGTACAACTGGCCTACGGCGCACACCACGACGCCATCACCGGCTCCGAATCCGACCAGGTGTACCTCGACCTGCTCACCGGCTGGCGCGACGCCTGGGAACTCGGCCGGACCGCCCGCGACAACGCGTTGGCGCTGCTGTCGCGGGCCGTCGACGGCGACATCGTGGTGTGGAACCCCTTGGCGCACAGCCGAACCGACATCGTCACCGTCCACCTCGACGAACCGCTGGACGGGCCGGTACTCGACGTGGACGGCACGCCGCTCCCGGTCCTGATCGAAGATGACGGCCACACCGTCACGTGGCCGGCCCACGACGTGCCGTCGCTCGGGTGGCGGGGATACACGCTCGGCGACGCCGCGACGCAGTCCGCGTGGGCGCCCGCGTCCTGGGAACCGATGTCCGGCACCAGCATCGGCAACGATCGCTACCGCTGCACGGTCGACCCCGACCGCGGCGGCGCGGTGTCGTCGCTGGTGCGCGCGGGCGTCGAGCTGATCGGCGCGGGCCGGGTCGGCAACGAGATCGCCGTCTACGACGAGCATTCCGCGCATCCGACCGAACACGAAGGGCCCTGGCACCTGTTGCCCAAGGGGCCGGTGGTGGGCTCCGCCGAGCACGCCGCCGAGTCGGTGCAGGCCTACCGCAGCGCGCTGGGGGAGCGGTTGGTGGTCACCGGGCGCATCGGTGACGTGCTGCGGTACACCCAGACCATCACGCTGTGGCACGGCGTGGACCGCGTGGACTGCCGCACCGTGGTCGATGAGTTCACCGGCGCCGACAAGCTGTTGCGCCTGCGCTGGCCCTGTCCGGTGCCGGGTGCGATGCCGGTCAGCGAGGTCGGCGACGCGGTGATCGGCCGCGGCTTCGGGCTGCTGCACCAACGGGATTCGCACGACGCGGTCGACACCGCCGAGCACCCCTACACCTTGGACAACCCCGCCTACGGGTGGTTCGGGCTGTCCTCGGCGGTGCGGGTCCGGGTCCGCGACGCGCACGGCGAGAGCGTGCGGGCGGTGTCGGTCGCCGAGGTCGTCGCGCCGGACGCCGCCGACCCACAGTCGCCCACCCGCGACCTGATGGTGGCGCTGGTGCGCGCGGGGGTGACGGCCACCTGCAGCAGCGCCGGCAAGCCGCGCTACGGCGACCTCGCCGTCGACTCCAACCTGCCCGACGCCCGCATCGCGCTCGGCGGCCCCGACGAGAACGCTTTCACCGCAGCGGTATTGGCGGCAGCCGAGCCCCGCTACGGCGCCGAACTGCGGCACCGCCTGACGGCCGGGAACGCGCGGCTCTGGGTGCCCGCCGACGCTGACCTGGTGCAGCGGTGGATTCCCGGCGCCGACCTGACAGGGGTACGGGCGCTGCCGGTGCTGATCGTCGCCGGACCCGGCGCCATCGACGAGCTGATCGCCGCCCTCGCGACCACCGAGATCACCGTCGAGCAGGAAGCCGCGGCCGGCATCGGGCCCTTCGAGGCCCGCAGTGTGGCGCTGCTGAACCGCGGCGTACCGGGTTTCGCCGTCGAACCGGACGGCGTCCTGCACACCTCGTTGCTGCGGTCGTGCACCGGCTGGCCCTCGGGCACCTGGATCGACCCGCCGCGCCGCACCGCACCCGACGGGTCGAACTTCCAGCTCCAGCACTGGACCCACACCTTCGACTACGCCATCGCGGCCGGCGACGGCGACTGGCGCGCCGCGGGCATCCCGGGCCGCAGCGCCGAATACTCCCAGCCGCTGCTCGCGGTGCGCACCGACCATCCCGCGGTGGCCGGCGGATTGCCTTGTACCGGTTCACTGTTGGGCGTCGAACCCGCATCCGAGGTGACGCTGGCCGCGCTGAAGGCCACCGGCAACCCGATCGCGGCGGGCAGCAGCGCGCCCGTCGACCCGAGCGCGGGCATCACCCTGCGCCTGGTCCAGACCTCGGGACGGCCGACCGAGGTCGACGTCACCTCTGGCCTACGGCACCTCGAGGACGTCGAACGACTCGACCTGCTCGAACAGCCGATCGCCGGCAGAAAAGACCTGCGGCTGCACGGTTTCGAGATCGCCACCGTGCGGGCCCGGCTCGACCTGCCGCACGTGCTCAACGGCGACCACGCCACCCTGGCGCCGGATGCCGAAGTCGCCCAACCGGTTTACGCCCGGTACTGGCTGCACAACCGCGGCCCCGCACCGTTGGGCGGACTGCCCGCGGTCGCTCATGTGCACCCCACCGAAGCCGCCGGCGCGCCGGGCGTCCCCGTGTCGTTGCGCGTCACCGCCGCCAGCGACTGCACCGACGCCACGCTCCACGGCCGGGTCCGCGTGCTGTGCCCCGACGGCTGGTCGGCCACCCCGGACGAACTGCCCTTCGTGCTGCCGCCCGGCGGCTATCTGGAAACCGAAGTGCAGCTGGACCTTCCGGCCGACGCCCCCGCCGGCCGGTATCCGGTGCGGGTCGAGCTGGCGGTGACCGGCGGCGACAAGCATCATCAGGTTCCGGCCGCCTGGCGTCAGATGGTCGAGGACGTCTGTGTCGTCACCGTCGGCGAACCCGGCGACGCCCCGCTGCTGCGGCTGGTCGAGGAACCCCAACCGGTCGACGTCGTCGCCGGGCAACACGGCGATCTGAGCGTCGTCGTCGGCTCGGCCGCGGGTGCGCCGCTGAGCTTGGAGGCACACCTCATCAGTCCGTGGGGCACCTGGGAATGGTTGGGGCCGGCCGTACTCGGCGCCGATGTGCCGGCCGGCGGCACCGTCGCATTCGACTTCGACGTCGCGCCACCGTCGTGGGTCGAGCCCGGACAGTGGTGGGCGCTGATCCGGATCGCCGCGGCCGGCCGGGTGCTCTACACACCGGCGGTATCGGTGCGGGTCCGATGAACCGCATCGCCACCGTCGCTGGACGGGAGATACCCGTAACCGCACTCGACGAACGCGAAACACGTTTGCGGGCAAGCATATTAGCCTCGTCGCTGCCGGCGCCCGGGACCAGTGAGGGCCGGCAGCTGCGGCGCTGGCTGGCTCAGCTGCTCGTCACCGACGAGGTGGTGCGCGTGGCGGCCGGCGAACTCGGGGTCAGCGACAGGGACGCGCCCACCGAAACCGACCTGCTGCCCGACGCGGCAGCCCGCATGGAGCTCGGCAGTATCGCCGCGGCCGCGCTCGAACAGCCGCTGGCACGGGCGCTGTTCGTTCGGGTGACCGCCGCGGTGCGGATCCCCGACGCGGAGGTCGAGAGCTATCACGCGCGCAACCCGCTGCGGTTCGCGCCGCCGGTACCCGGTCCCGGTGGCTGGTCCACCGCGCCGACCGTCGCCCCCGCGCTGGACGAGGTGCGGTCACAGATCACCGCGCACCTGCTGGGTTCGGCGCGCCGGCGGGCCTTCCGGCACTGGCTCGACGCCCGCCGAGCCGAGTCGGTGCATCTGGCGCCCGGCTACGAACATCCCGGCGACCCGCGTCAGCCCGACCACGTCCACCGGCACTGAAAGCGCACGATGTCCGACCTGACCCTCGCCCTCGACATCGGTGGCACGAAGATCGCCGCGGCCCTCGTCGACCCCGACGGCGCGCTCGTGCACCGCGAGCAGCTCCCCACCCCGCACGCCGACAGCGAGCAGGTGTGGGCGACGGTCGACGTGTTGATCGGGAACGCTCTCGCCGCCGCTGCCGGGCGGCCGGTGCGCGCCGTGGGCGTCGGCTGCGCCGGCCCCATCGATGTGGTCGCGGGCACGGTCAGCCCGCTCAATGTCGTTGCCTGGCGCCAGTTTCCGTTGATTCAGCGGCTCGCCGAGCGCACCGGCCTGCCGGTGCGGCTGGCCGGCGACGTCGTCTGCCTGGCCATGGGCGAGCACTGGCGCGGGGCCGGGCAGGGGGCGCAGTTCCTGCTCGGCATGGTGGTGTCCACCGGTATCGGCGGCGGACTGGTGCAGGGCGGTGCGCCGTACCTCGGCCGCACCGGAAATGCCGGTCACATCGGCCACGTCGTCGTCGACCCCGACGGACCGCGCTGCGCCTGCGGCGGTCAGGGCTGCGTGGAGGCGGTGGCCTCGGGTCCGCACCTGGCGCGGTGGGCGCACGAGCACGGCTGGGACGCCCCGCCGGACGCTGATGCGAAGGCACTCGCCGAGGCCGCCGGGCGCGGGAATCCGATTGCGGTGCAGGCATTCTCGCGTGGTGCCGAGGCGATCGCCGTCGCCATCGCGTCGGCGGCCGCCGTCTGCGACCTGGACCTGGTGGTGATCGGCGGCGGCGTGGCGAATGCGGGGGAGGTGCTGTTCGGCCCGTTGCGGGCGGCGCTGCCGCGCTACGCCGGATTGAGCTTCCTGCGCGGCCTGCGGGTGGTGCCCGCCGAACTCGGCGGCGATGCCGGGCTCGTCGGCGCCGCGGCGTTGTGGCGGGCCTGAGAAGCGTTGCGCTCCATGTGCTTTCGGCCCCAGTCGCACAGCGCCCACAACACCGGGCCCAGCGTCTTGCCGTACTGCGAGATCGAGTAGTGCACGCACGGCGGCACCGTGCCGGCGTCGTGCCGGTCGATGATGCCGTCGGCTACGAGCTCGTGCAGGTGCCGGATGAGCATGCGCTCGGTGATGCCGGGAATGCTGCGGCGGAGCTCTGCGGTGCGCATCGGCCCGTCCGTGAGCCGCCACAGAATGGTGCCCTTCCAGCGGCCGTCGACCACCGACAGGGCGGCGTCGATCGGGCACTCACCGACTTCCTTCTTCGACACCGCCACGATGCACTCCCGTCGTCGCCTCTACTGACTAATTTGTCAGTACCTTGTTTTTTGTCAGTGTAGTGAACAGGCTCGATGTCATGGAGCACATCGCGCAAGTTCTCACCGTGATCGTCGTCGGCACGCTCGTCGGCGTGGAGTTCGGCGTCGCCGCGTTCACCAATCCGATCCTGGAACGGCTGCCCGACGACGCGTACCGCCAGGCGCGCGCGACGGGCAGCAGGCTCCTCGGGACGGTGATGCCGTTCTGGTACATCGCCGCGGCGGTGCTGCTGGTCGGCGATGCCGTGCTCGTGCCGGCGCCACTCCCCATCGCCGCCGTCGCGGTGATGGGCGTGGTGATGGCCCTGACGCTCACCACGCTGGTGCCGATCAACAACCGTGTCGCGGCGTGGGCGGGTACCGGCCCTGGCGAGGCGCCGACAAGCCGGGAACTCGCTCACCGCTGGGACCGGCTGCACTGGGTGCGGGTGGCGCTGTTGCTGGCCGCGTTTGTCCTGGTCACGGTTCCGCGCTGACGAGACTGTGAACTACCTGGGAGGGGTAGGCAACAAACTTAGGCAAGACTTAGCTAAGTTGATCTTGTTTAACGGTGGGTGAACAACTCTTCACACGCCAGCAGAATCTGACTTAGTGAGGTCTTGGCATGCGCGTCGTCTTCTTCGGTTTCCAGACGTGGGGGGTCAAGACGCTGCAGGCGCTGATCGATCTGGGACACGACGTGCCGATGGTCGTCACGCACCCGACCAGCACGGAGTCGTACAAGGCGATCTTCTCGGACTCCGTCGAGGAACTCGCCCAGGCACACGACATCCCGGTCCACCTGACCATGCGCGCCGACCACGAGACCATCGACCTGGTCAAGCGCTCCGAACCCGACGTCATCGTCGTCAACAGCTGGTACACGCGGATGACGGACGAGCTCTACGACCTGCCGCCGTACGGCACCCTGAACCTGCACGACTCCCTGCTGCCGAAGGGCACCGGTTTCTCCCCGGTCATCTGGTCGCTGATCAGCGGTGAATCGCACATCGGCCTGACCATTCACCGCATGAACGCCGAGCTCGACGCCGGCGACATCCTGGTCCAGCGCTCGCTGTCCATCGGGCCCGACGACACCGGCACCGAACTGGTGATGCGTGGCATCGACCTGATCCCCGGCGCGCTGGACGAGGCGCTGACCGCGCTGGAAGCCGGCACCGCACAGTGGCGGCCGCAGGACAAGGCCGAGCGGACCTACTTCCACAAGCGCTCCGAGCGCGACAGCCTCATCGACTGGAGCTGGCCGGCCGAGGATCTCGAGCGGCTCGTCCGCGCGGGGGACCGGAGTTCTTCCGCCGCGGCGGTTACCTCACCAGCGAGGCCTGAACCCGTGCCGCCGCTGCTCACATACATCGCGACGCCGGCATGGCTCATGTCCGTCCGGCGCCGGATGCTCGCGCTGATCCCGGTCCGGTTCCTGCGGCACGTCCTCTATCTCTTGATGATCCGCAAGCGGGGCAACTTCGACGAGCCCGAGACCTTCAACGAGAAGGTGAACTGGCGCATCTTCCACGATCGGCGGGACCGGATCGTCAGGGCCTGCGACAAGATGTGGATGAAGGAGATGGCGCGCGCGGCGTATCCCGGCGCCGATCTCCGGATTCCCGCCACGTACTGGTCCGGTACCGATCTGCGCGACGCACCGGACCTGGCGTCGCTGCCGCCCTGGGTGCTCAAGCCCAATGCCAGCAGTGGCCAGGCGCTGTTCGGCCCCGACCCGCAGCTGGATCTGGCCCGCCTGCGGGACCAGACCAGGAGCTGGTTCCAGGAAACGCCCATGGAGCTCGGCGAGTGGGGCTACAGCAAAGCGCGCCCCCTGTTGCTGCTCGAGGAACGCATCCCGACTCCGGACGGCGAAGCGCCCGTCGACTACAAGTTCTTCGTCTTCGACGGCCGCGTCGAGCTGATCCAGGTGAACCGGGGCCGGTTCGCGGAGAAGCAGACCACCACCTTTCTGGACGCCGACTGGCGTCAGCTGCCCGTGCGGTGGCGTATTCACCCGGTCGCCCCCGAGGAACGACCCGTCGAACTGGACAAGATGCTGGAGATCGCGAGCGTCCTCGGCGCCGACTGGGATTTCATCCGCGTCGACCTCTACGCCGTGGACGGCGACGTGTGGTTCGGCGAGTACACCCCGTACCCGGGCTCGGGCATGCTGCGCTACGAACCCATGAGCTTCGACCTCGAGCAGGGCCGGCAGTGGCGGCTGCCGGCACCGGATGCGGTACGCCGCGGGCAGCCCTAGACCGTTGAGCCCGCGGCACCGCCGTTTTGGCTGATCGGCAGGCGATCGGCTACTCTTGTGCAGTTCCACCGAAGACCGTCGGTCACCAAGTAATTGGTTGAAGGTCCAGGCAACGCCTGGCGGCCCACGCAGGAGGACGAGGTTTTCAGAGTTTTGATTCTGCGCGCCCCGACCTTTCTGTGTCGGGGCGCTCTGCGTTTCCGGGCCGAATCCCCGGCAGTCTCCAGTGGGCCGATGAATACACCACAAGGAGGCATGTATGGCCAAGGCTGACAAAGCCACTGCGGTCGCTGACATTGCCGAACAGTTCAAGGCCTCGACGGCCACTGTCGTGACCGAGTACCGCGGTCTGACGGTTGCCGATCTCGCCGAGCTGCGTCGTTCCCTCGGTGCCGCGACGACCTACACGGTCGCCAAGAACACCCTGGTCAAGCGCGCCGCTTCGGAGGCCGGAGTCGAGGGCCTCGACGACCTGTTCGCAGGTCCGACCGCCATCGCGTTCATCACCGGCGAGCCGGTCGATGCCGCGAAGGCAATCAAGAAGTTCGCGAAGGATCACAAGCAGCTCGTCATCAAGGGCGGCTACATGGACGGCGCTGCGCTGTCCGTGGCCCAGGTCGAGAAGATCGCCGACCTCGAGTCGCGCGAAGTGCTGCTGTCCAAGCTGGCCGGCGCCATGAAGGCAAAGCAGTCTCAGACCGCCGCGCTGTTCGCCGCGCCCGCGTCTCAGATCGCCCGCCTGGCGGCCGCTCTGCAGGACAAGAAGGCTTCCTAGAAGCCTCAGTGCCGGCTGTCCAACCGCGCACTAGACCAACAAAACACAGAAACAAGGAAGGACCATTCACATGGCCAAGCTGTCCACCGAAGAACTGCTCGACGCGTTCAAGGAAATGACCCTGCTGGAGCTCTCGGAGTTCGTGAAGCAGTTCGAGGAGACCTTCGACGTCACCGCCGCCGCTCCGGTCGCCGTTGCCGCCGCCCCCGCCGCCGGTGGCGCTGCCGCTGAGGCCGGCGAAGAGCAGTCCGAGTTCGACGTCATCCTCGAGGGTGCCGGCGACAAGAAGATCGGCGTCATCAAGGTCGTCCGCGAGATCGTTTCCGGCCTGGGCCTGAAGGAAGCCAAGGACCTGGTCGACGGCGCCCCCAAGCCGCTGCTGGAGAAGGTCTCGAAGGAGGCCGCCGAGGACGCCAAGGCCAAGCTCGAGGCCGCCGGCGCTTCGGTGTCCGTCAAGTAAGTTCGCCAGAACTGACGTTTTCCCCCGGAGTCCCTCGCGGACTCCGGGGGATTTCGCTTTTCAGGGGATATAAATCGGGGCATTTCGGACCATCCGGGGGACGATGCAGTAGTTGGCTCCGCGCCCATCAGGGTGACTTTGTGGCGGGCCGTCCGATAGTTGGAACAAGGTGCAACAGGCCGCGATCGATGCGCTACAGTGACTCAAGCCACAGGCAGGGCAGCAAATGGCGCGCGAGCGCTGGCGGAAGGGATCTCACGTGGGCGTTCAAATCGACGTAACGGGACTGAGCAAGTCCTTTGGGTCGTCGAAGATTTGGGAAGACGTCACCTTGACCATTCCCGCCGGTGAGGTCAGCGTCATGCTGGGCCCGTCCGGTACCGGTAAGTCGGTGTTCCTGAAGTCCCTGATCGGCCTGCTGCGCCCCGAGCGCGGCTCGATCGTCATCGACGGCACCAACATCATCGAGTGCTCGGCCAAGGAGCTCTACGAGATCCGCACCCTGTTCGGTGTGCTGTTCCAGGACGGCGCGCTGTTCGGCTCGATGAACATCTACGACAACACGGCCTTCCCGCTGCGCGAGCACACCAAGAAGTCCGAGTCCGAGATCCGCAAGATCGTCATGGAGAAGCTGGACGTCGTGGGTATGCCCAACGACGGTCACAAGTTCCCGGGCGAAATCTCCGGTGGTATGCGCAAGCGTGCCGGCCTGGCCCGCGCCCTGGTGCTCGACCCCAAGATCATCCTGGTCGACGAGCCGGACTCCGGTCTGGACCCGGTCCGTACCGCCTACCTGTCGCAGCTGCTGATCGACATCAACGCCCAGATCGACGCCACGGTCCTGATCGTTACCCACAACATCAACATCGTGCGTACGGTGCCGGACAACATCGGCATGCTCTACCGCAAGCACCTGGTCATGTTCGGCCCCCGCGAGGTGCTGCTGACCAGTGAGGAGCCCGCGGTCAAGCAGTTCCTCAACGGTCGTCGTATCGGCCCGATCGGTATGTCCGAGGAGAAGGACGCCGCCACCGCCGCTGCCGAGCAGGCCGCGATCGATGCCGGTCACTCCGACGGTGGTGTCGAGGAGATCGAGGGCGTGCCGCCGCAGATCGCCGTCACCCCGGGTATGCCGGTCCGCCAGGCCGTCGCCCGTCGTCAGGCCCGGGTGCGCTCGATCCTGCACACCCTGCCGCCCGCCGCGCAGGCCGCCATCCTCGAGGACCTCAACAAGAGTGGCGCCAACGACGACCCGGTGACCGCTCAGATTCCGCGGGCCTGATCCGCAGAACGCCGAAAATCGCGCCCGGGCTGAACCAGCCCGGGCGCGATTTGTGTCGGCGGGCGAGCGCTGTGAGCACGCCTGGCGGCGGTGTGCGGGGCAGGGTGGTCGGTGATCTTGGTCACGGCGCGTCCGCCGGCGACGGCGTGCGGGTGGCGCCGCCGGGCCCGCTGCGTCACGATGAGAGCGCCCCGGTTCGCGATTTGCCGGCAAAACTCCACACCAAACACCGTGGCAAGTCTTGACTGACGCCCGCAAACGGGCCAATCTGTTGGGCAGCATGTATTCGAGGGTTCCGGACGCCAGCCAGCGTCAGCCGATCAAACCCTTGATTCACCATGCCGTGGTTGAGGAATGCGCCGTCCTACGCTAATGTTGGACGTTGCGCTGGCTGCATCCTGCCCACCTCACCCGCACCTGACACCTTCTAGCCTGAGTCTTGCTCAGTGATCTAGACGCGTGCCCTGTGTCTTGTAAGGCCCGGACTGTGAGAACGCCAGCCGGACCGACACAGATATAGCGGCAATTCGGACCGGTTTCGACCGGCACCGGAATGGTCGCATCAGGTGCTGGAAGGACGCATCTTGGCAGTCTCTCGCGAGAGCAAGTCAGTAGATTCCAACAACTCCGTCCCAGGAGCGCCGAACCGAGTCTCGTTCGCCAAGCTGCGCGAACCACTTGAGGTTCCGGGGCTGCTCGACGTGCAGACGGATTCCTTCGAGTGGCTGATCGGCTCGGACCGCTGGCGCTCGAAGGCAGTCGATCGCGGCGACATCAACCCGGTCGGTGGCCTCGAAGAGGTCCTCGCCGAGCTGTCGCCGATCGAGGACTTCGCCGGCACCCTGTCGCTGAGCTTCTCCGACCCGCGCTTTGACGAGGTCAAGGCTCCGGTCGACGAGTGCAAGGAAAAGGACCAGACGTACGCGGCCCCGCTGTTCGTCACGGCTGAGTTCATCAACAACACCACCGGCGAGATCAAGAGCCAGACGGTCTTCATGGGTGACTTCCCGATGATGACCGAAAAGGGCACCTTCATCATCAACGGCACCGAGCGCGTCGTCGTCTCGCAGCTCGTCCGTTCGCCCGGTGTGTACTTCGACGAGTCCATCGACAAGGCCACCGAGAAGACCCTGCACAGCGTCAAGGTCATCCCGGGCCGTGGCGCCTGGCTGGAGTTCGACGTCGACAAGCGCGACACCGTCGGTGTCCGCATCGACCGCAAGCGCCGCCAGCCGGTCACCGTGCTGCTGAAGGCGCTCGGCTGGACCAACGAGCAGATCCGCGAGCGCTTCGGCTTCTCCGAGATCATGATGGGCACCCTCGAGAAGGACCCGACCGCCGGTCCCGACGAGGCGCTGCTGGACATCTACCGGAAGCTGCGCCCGGGCGAGCCCCCGACCAAGGAGTCGGCGCAGACCCTGCTGGAGAACCTGTTCTTCAAGGAGAAGCGTTACGACCTGGCCCGGGTGGGCCGGTACAAGGTCAACAAGAAGCTGGGCCTGCACGACGGCAACCCGGCTCAGGTGACCGCGACGACGCTGACCGAAGAGGACATCGTCGCCACCATCGAGTACCTGGTGCGCCTGCACGACGGTGACACCAAGATGACCGCTCCCGGCGGCGTCGAGGTCCCCGTCGAGGTCGACGACATCGACCACTTCGGCAACCGTCGTCTGCGTACCGTGGGCGAGCTGATCCAGAACCAGATCCGGGTCGGCCTCTCGCGTATGGAGCGCGTCGTCCGCGAGCGCATGACCACGCAGGACGTCGAGGCGATCACCCCGCAGACCCTGATCAACATCCGTCCCGTCGTGGCGGCGATCAAGGAGTTCTTCGGCACGTCGCAGCTGTCGCAGTTCATGGACCAGAACAACCCGCTGTCGGGTCTGACCCACAAGCGCCGTCTGTCGGCGCTGGGCCCCGGTGGTCTGTCCCGTGAGCGCGCCGGCCTCGAGGTCCGCGACGTCCACTCGTCGCACTACGGCCGCATGTGCCCCATCGAGACCCCTGAAGGCCCGAACATCGGTCTGATCGGTTCGCTGTCGGTGTACGCGCGGGTCAACCCGTTCGGCTTCATCGAGACCCCGTACCGCAAGGTCGTCGACGGCATCGTCACCGATCAGATCGACTACCTGACCGCCGACGAGGAGGACCGCCACGTCGTGGCGCAGGCCAACTCGCCGCTGGACGCGAACGGCCACTTCACCGAGGAGAAGATCCTCGTCCGTCGTAAGGGCGGCGAGGTCGAGTTCGTCTCGGCGAACGACGTCGACTACATGGACGTCTCGCCGCGCCAGATGGTGTCGGTCGCGACCGCGATGATCCCGTTCCTCGAGCACGACGACGCCAACCGTGCCCTCATGGGTGCGAACATGCAGCGTCAGGCGGTTCCGCTGGTGCGCAGCGAGGCGCCGCTGGTCGGTACCGGCATGGAGCTGCGTGCCGCCATCGACGCCGGTGACGTCGTCGTCGCCGACAAGTCGGGTGTCATCGAAGAGGTCTCCGCCGACTACGTCACCGTCATGGCCGACGACGGCTCGCGGCACACCTACCGGATGCGCAAGTTCAACCGCTCGAACCACGGCACGTGCGCCAACCAGCGCCCGATCGTGGACTCGGGTCAGCGCGTCGAGGCCGGCCAGGTCATCGCCGACGGTCCCTGCACCGAGAACGGTGAAATGGCCCTCGGTAAGAACCTGCTCGTGGCAGTCATGCCGTGGGAAGGCCACAACTACGAGGACGCCATCATCCTGAGCCAGCGGCTCGTGGAGCAGGACGTGCTCACCTCGATCCACATCGAGGAGCACGAGATCGATGCCCGCGACACCAAGCTGGGCGCCGAGGAGATCACCCGGGACATCCCGAACGTCTCCGACGAGGTGCTGGCTGACCTCGACGAGCGCGGCATCGTCCGCATCGGCGCCGAGGTCCGCGACGGCGACATCCTGGTCGGCAAGGTCACCCCGAAGGGTGAGACCGAGCTGACCCCGGAAGAGCGCCTGCTGCGTGCCATCTTCGGTGAGAAGGCCCGTGAGGTCCGCGACACCTCGCTGAAGGTGCCGCACGGTGAGTCCGGCAAGGTCATCGGTGTCCGTGTGTTCTCGCGCGAGGACGACGACGATCTGCCCGCCGGTGTCAACGAGCTGGTCCGTGTCTACGTGGCCCAGAAGCGCAAGATCTCCGACGGTGACAAGCTCGCCGGCCGCCACGGCAACAAGGGCGTCATCGGCAAGATCCTCCCGCAGGAGGACATGCCGTTCATGCCCGATGGCACCCCGGTGGACATCATCCTGAACACCCACGGTGTGCCGCGTCGTATGAACATCGGCCAGATTCTGGAAACCCACCTCGGGTGGGTCGCCAAGGCCGGCTGGAACATCGAGGGCGAGCCGGAGTGGGCAGCGAACCTGCCTGAAGGCATGCGGAGCGCCCCGCGCGACAGCATCGTCGCCACCCCGGTGTTCGACGGTGCCCGTGAGAACGAGCTGCAGGGCCTGCTTGGGGCGACACTGCCGAACCGCGACGGCGACGTCATGGTCGACGCCGACGGCAAGTCTCAGCTGTTCGACGGCCGCAGCGGTGAGCCGTTCCCGTACCCGGTCACGGTCGGCTACATGTACATCCTGAAGCTGCACCACCTGGTGGACGACAAGATTCACGCGCGTTCGACCGGTCCGTACTCGATGATCACCCAGCAGCCGCTCGGTGGTAAGGCGCAGTTCGGTGGCCAGCGGTTCGGTGAGATGGAGTGCTGGGCCATGCAGGCCTACGGTGCGGCGTACACGCTGCAGGAGCTGCTGACCATCAAGTCCGACGACACCGTCGGCCGCGTGAAGGTCTACGAGGCGATCGTCAAGGGCGAGAACATCCCCGAGCCGGGTATCCCGGAGTCGTTCAAGGTTCTGCTCAAGGAACTCCAGTCGCTGTGCCTCAACGTCGAGGTGCTGTCTTCGGACGGCGCCGCGATCGAGATGCGCGACAGCGACGACGAGGACCTCGAGCGCACTGCCGCGAACCTCGGTATCAACCTGTCGCGGAACGAGTCCGCGTCTGTTGAAGACCTCGCCTAAGTCCATCCGCCAGTAGTCAGCTTTTTCTGATTCATACACCCGCAAGGGGAAAGGGAGTTACGTGCTAGACGTCAACTTCTTCGATGAACTCCGCATCGGCCTGGCCACCGCGGAAGACATCCGTAATTGGTCGTACGGCGAGGTCAAGAAGCCGGAGACCATCAACTACCGCACGCTCAAGCCGGAAAAGGACGGCCTGTTCTGCGAGAAGATCTTCGGACCGACTCGCGACTGGGAGTGCTACTGCGGTAAGTACAAGCGTGTCCGCTTCAAGGGCATCGTCTGCGAGCGCTGTGGCGTCGAGGTGACTCGCGCCAAGGTGCGTCGTGAGCGCATGGGCCACATCGAGCTGGCCGCGCCGGTCACCCACATCTGGTACTTCAAGGGCGTTCCGTCGCGCTTGGGCTACCTGCTGGACCTGGCCCCGAAGGATCTGGAAAAGATCATCTACTTCGCGGCCTACGTCATCACCTCGGTCGACACCGAGATGCGGCACAACGAGCTGTCCACGCTCGAGGCCGAGATGGTCGTCGAGAAGAAGGCCGTCGAGGATCAGCGCGATCTGGACCTGGCCGAGCGCGCACAGAAGCTCGAGCAGGACCTGGCCGAGCTGGAGAAGGAAGGCGCCAAGTCCGACGTCCGCCGCAAGGTGCGCGACGGTGGCGAGCGCGAGATGCGTCAGCTCCGCGACCGGGCCCAGCGTGAGCTGGACCGGCTCGACGAGATCTGGACCACCTTCACCAAGCTGGCTCCGAAGCAGCTCATCGTCGACGAGGTGCTGTACCGCGAGCTGCAGGACCGCTACGGCGAGTACTTCACCGGCGCCATGGGTGCCGAGTCGATCAAGAAGCTCATCGAGACCTTCGACATCGACGCCGAGGCCGAGTCGCTGCGCGACACCATCAAGAACGGCAAGGGCCAGAAGAAGCTGCGCGCCCTCAAGCGTCTGAAGGTCGTCGCCGCGTTCCAGCAGTCCGGCAACTCGCCCATGGGCATGGTGCTCGACGCCGTTCCGGTGATCCCGCCGGAGCTGCGCCCGATGGTCCAGCTGGACGGTGGCCGCTTCGCGACCTCCGACCTGAACGACCTGTACCGCCGCGTCATCAACCGCAACAACCGGTTGAAGCGACTGATCGACCTCGGTGCGCCCGAGATCATCGTCAACAACGAGAAGCGCATGCTGCAGGAGTCTGTGGACGCGCTGTTCGACAACGGCCGTCGTGGCCGGCCCGTCACGGGTCCGGGCAACCGTCCGCTCAAGTCGCTGTCCGATCTGCTCAAGGGCAAGCAGGGCCGCTTCCGTCAGAACCTGCTGGGTAAGCGCGTCGACTACTCGGGCCGTTCGGTCATCGTCGTCGGCCCGCAGCTCAAGCTGCACCAGTGTGGTCTGCCGAAGCTGATGGCTCTCGAGCTGTTCAAGCCGTTCGTGATGAAGCGTCTGGTCGACCTGAACCACGCGCAGAACATCAAGAGCGCCAAGCGCATGGTCGAGCGTCAGCGTCCCCAGGTGTGGGATGTCCTCGAAGAGGTCATCGCCGAGCACCCGGTGCTGCTGAACCGTGCACCTACGCTGCACCGCCTGGGTATCCAGGCCTTCGAGCCGCAGCTGGTGGAAGGCAAGGCCATCCAGCTGCACCCGCTGGTGTGTGAGGCGTTCAACGCTGACTTCGACGGTGACCAGATGGCCGTGCACCTCCCGCTGTCGGCGGAGGCGCAGGCCGAGGCACGCATCCTGATGCTGTCGTCGAACAACATCCTGTCGCCGGCGTCGGGCCGCCCGCTCGCCATGCCGCGTCTGGACATGGTGACCGGTCTGTTCTTCCTGACCACGCAGATCGACGGTGACCTCGGCGAGTTCGTCGCGGCCACCAAGGACAGCGCGGAGCAGGGCGTCTACAGCAGCCCGGCCGAGGCCATCATGGCCATGGACCGTGGTGCGCTGTCGGTGCGCGCGAAGATCAAGGTCCGGCTGACGCACCTGCGTCCGCCGGCCGAGATCGAGGCGCAGCTGTTCGAGAACGGCTGGAAGCCGGGCGACGCGTGGACCGCGGAGACCACCCTGGGCCGCGTGCTGTTCAACGAGCTGCTGCCCAAGGGCTACCCGTTCGTCGACAAGCAGATGCACAAGAAGGTCCAGGCGGCGATCATCAACGATCTCGCCGAGCGCTACCCGATGATCGTCGTGGCGCAGACCGTCGACAAGCTGAAGGATGCCGGTTTCCACTGGGCGACCCGCTCGGGCGTGACGGTCTCGATGGCCGACGTTCTGGTGCCGCCGCAGAAGCAGGAGATCCTGGAGCGCTACGAGGGCCAGGCCGACGCGATCGAGAAGAAGTACCAGCGCGGTGGTCTGAACCACGACGAGCGCAACGAGTCGCTGGTCAAGATCTGGCAGCAGGCCACCGAAGAGGTCGGTAAGGCGCTGGAGGACTACTACCCGGCGGACAACCCGATCATCACGATCGTGAAGTCGGGCGCCACGGGTAACCTCACGCAGACCCGCACCCTGGCCGGCATGAAGGGTCTGGTGACGAACCCGAAGGGTGAGTTCATCCCGCGGCCCATCAAGTCGTCCTTCCGCGAGGGCCTGACGGTGTTGGAGTACTTCATCAACACCCACGGTGCTCGTAAGGGTCTGGCCGATACCGCTCTGCGTACCGCCGACTCGGGCTACCTGACCCGTCGTCTGGTCGACGTGTCGCAGGACGTCATCGTCCGCGAGACCGACTGTGAGACCGAGCGCGGCGTCATCGTCACGCTGGCCGAGGTCCAGGCCGACGGTTCGCTGGTGCGCGACGCGCACGTCGAGACGTCCGCCTACGCGCGGACCCTGGCCACCGATGCGGTCGACGCGAACGGCAACGTCGTCGTCGAGCGCGGCCACGATCTCGGTGACCCGGCGATCGAGGCCCTGCTCGCCGCGGGTATCTCGACGGTCAAGGTGCGTTCGGTGCTGACCTGTGCCACCGGCACCGGCGTCTGCGCCAAGTGCTACGGCCGCTCGATGGCCACCGGCAAGCTGGTCGACATCGGCGAGGCCGTCGGTATCGTCGCCGCCCAGTCCATCGGTGAGCCCGGTACCCAGCTGACGATGCGTACCTTCCACCAGGGTGGCGTCACCGGTGGCGCCGACATCGTCGGTGGTCTGCCGCGCGTCCAGGAGCTGTTCGAGGCCCGCGTGCCCCGCAACGTCGCTCCGATCGCCGACGTGGCCGGCCGGGTGCAGCTGGAAGAGGACGACAAGTTCTACAAGATCACCATCGTTCCCGACGATGGTGGCGAGGAAGTCGTCTACGACAAGCTGCCGCGTCGTAACCGTCGCCTGCGCGTCTTCAAGCACGACGACGGCACCGAGCGCCTGTTGGCCGATGGTGACCACGTCGAGGTCGGCCAGCAGCTCATGGAGGGTTCGGCGAACCCCCACGAGGTGCTCCGCGTCCAGGGCCCCCGCGAGGTGCAGATTCACCTCGTCAAGGAGGTCCAGGAGGTCTACCGCGCACAGGGTGTGTCGATCCACGACAAGCACATCGAGGTCATCGTTCGCCAGATGCTGCGTCGCGTGACGATCATCGACTCGGGCTCGACGGAGTTCCTGCCCGGTTCGCTGACCGAGCGCAGCGAGTTCGAGACCGAGAACCGTCGCGTCGTGGCCGAGGGCGGCGAGCCCGCGGCCGGACGTCCGGTGCTGATGGGTATCACGAAGGCATCGCTGGCCACGGACTCGTGGCTGTCGGCGGCGTCGTTCCAGGAGACCACTCGCGTGCTGACCGATGCGGCCATCAACTGCCGTAGCGACAAGCTGCAGGGTCTGAAGGAGAACGTGATCATCGGTAAGTTGATCCCGGCTGGTACGGGCATCAACCGGTACCGCAACATCCAGGTCCAGCCGACCGAGGAAGCCCGCGCTGCGGCGTACACGATCCCGTCCTACGAGGATCAGTACTACAGCCCGGACTTCGGTCAGGCCACTGGTGCTGCCGTGCCGCTGGATGACTACGGCTACAGCGACTACCGCTAATCAGTCGAGGAAAAGGCCCCCGCTCTGCGCGGGGGCCTTTTTCATTTCCGGGTGTCCTGACCTCCGACCGAGCGATTCTGAACGCCGACCCGAGGCCCCTCGCCGGTCAACGCGTCGACGTGGCCCGCGGCATGGGTTCATGCGCGCCGCGCAACTAGGCTGGGCCACATGCTGATTGGTTCGCACGTCGACAACACCGATCCTCTGGCCGCGGCCGCTGCCGACGGCGCCGATGTGGTGCAGTTCTTCCTGGGCAACCCGCAGAGCTGGAAGAAGCCCGCGCCCCGCGAGGACGCCGAGATCCTGCGGGCGTCGACGGTGCCGCTGTACGTCCACGCGCCGTACCTGATCAACGTCGCGTCGGCCAACAACAAGGTGCGCATCCCGTCGCGCAAGATCCTGCAGGACACGTGCGATGCCGCGTCCGAGATCGGCGCGACGGCCGTGATCGTGCACGGCGGTCATGCCGACGACAACGACATGGAGGCCGGCTTCGAGCGGTGGGTGAAGGCGCTCGACGCCCTCAAGACCGACATGCCCGTGTACCTGGAGAACACCGCCGGCGGCGATCACGCCATGGCGCGGCACTTCGACACCATCGCCCGGCTGTGGGACCGCATCGGCGACAAGGGCATCGGTTTCTGCCTGGACACCTGCCATGCCTGGGCGGCGGGGGAGGCGCTGGTCGACGCGGTCGAGCGCATCAAGTCCATCACCGGCCGGATCGATCTGGTGCACTGCAACGACTCCCGGGACGCCGCCGGTTCCGGCGCCGACCGGCACGCGAATTTCGGTTCGGGCCAGATCGACCCGCAGTTGCTGGCAGCGGTGGTGCGCGCCGCCGACGCTCCCGTCATCTGCGAGACGTCCGAGGACGGCCGGAAGGACGACATCGCGTTCCTGCGCGAGAACGTTTAGTCGGCACCGACAATTGTGATAAACCCGTCGGGTGCAAGACGCCAACACTGAGGTAACAGAGACACCCGACGCCGGTTACGAGCGCGGTCTGTCCGCCAGAACCGTGCAGATGATCGCGATCGGCGGGGCCATCGGCACCGGCCTCTTCTACGGCGCCGGCGGCGCCATCGAGAAGGCCGGTCCCGCGCTGATCCTGGCGTACCTGGCGGCCGGCCTGGCCGTGTTCGTCATCATGCGGGCGCTCGGTGAGCTGCTGGTGTACCGCCCGGTGTCGGGCAGCATCTCGGAATACGCCGAGGAGTTCATGGGCCGGTTCGCCGGTTTCGCGAACGGCTGGACGTACTGGGCGGTGTGGGCCACGACGTGCATGGCCGAGATCACGGTGGCCGGCAAGTATGTGCAGTACTGGCCGTGGGGGCACGACATCCCGCAGTGGGTGACGGCGCTGGTCGTGCTGCTGGTGCTGTTCGCGGCCAACCTGATCTCGGTGAAGATTTTCGGTGAGGCCGAGTTCTGGTTCTCGATGATCAAGGTGACCGCGATCATCGGCATGATCATCATCGGCATCGGTGTGCTGCTGCCGATCGCCGGTTTCGGCCCGGCCACCGGACCGAGCGTGACCAACCTCTGGAACGACGGCGGCTTCTTCCCGACGGGCTTCAGCTCGGCGTTGCTGAGCCTGCAGATCGTGGTGTTCGCCTACGTCGGTGTCGAGCTCGTGGGTGTCACCGCGGGCGAGGCCGAGAACCCGAAGGTGACGCTGCGCAAGGCCATCAACACGCTGCCCTTCCGCATCGGCCTGTTCTACGTCGGCGCGTTGATCGTGATCCTGTCGGTGCAGGGCTGGCGGAACTACCACGCCGGCCACAGCCCGTTCGTCGCGGTTTTCCAGTACCTCAACATCCCGGCCGCCGCGGGCATCGTGAACTTCATCCTGCTCACCGCGGCGCTGTCGTCGTGCAACTCGGGCATCTATTCGACGGGCCGCATGGTGCGCAGCCTCGCGCAGCGCGGTGACGCGCCCGCCGGTCTGCAGGCGCTGAGCAGCCGGCACGTGCCGATGCTCGCCATCTGCTTCTCGGCCCTGACCATGGGCGTCGGTGTCCTGGTGAACTACCTGTCGCCGGACAAGGCGTTCGCCTACATCACCTCGGTGTCGACCATCGGCATCATCTTCGTGTGGGGCTCGATCCTGGTGTCGCACTTCATCTATCGCCAGCGGGTGGCCGCCGGCGTGTTGCCGGCGTCGGACTACCGCCTGCCGGGCGCGCCGTACACGACGTTCCTGGCGCTCGGGTTCCTGGCGCTCGTCGTCGTGCTGCTGTTCTTCACCGACGACGGACGGACCGCGATCCTGGTGGGTGCCATCTGGTTCGTCATCGTGACGCTGGGTTACTTCGTGCACCGCGGCGACCGCGCGACCGAGGTCGTGACGCGCCACTAGCGAATCGCAGCTCCCCGACGCGGGTCGGCACCGCTCATGGCCGCAACGACAGCCAGGTGCCGTGGTCGGCGACGCGCAGGGCCGAGGTGATGCCGGCGTCGTCGAAGGCGCGGGCGATGTCGTCGCGGCCCTCGGTGAAGTGTGCCCAACCGTCGTAGTGGACCGGGATGTTGACCGGGGCGCCCAGGACCGCGGCGGCGGCCGCCGTTCGGATGCTGTCGAGACTGACCGCCCGATGCCGGAATTTGCCGGGCACTCGAGCGGCACCGGCGTGCAGGATGGCTGCGTCGATGGTGCCGACGCGACGGGCGATCTCGCCGACAGTACGGAGAGAGGCGTTGTCGCCGCTGATGTAGACCGTGGGCAGTGTGCTACCGGAAAGCACGAACCCGATGACTTCGCAGTTGACGTACCCGTCGGGGTCGCGGTCGCCGTCTTCGGGACCGTGGACGGCAGGGACGGCGGTGACGTTGAGCTCGCCGGTGTCGGGCCGGGTGAGGGTGTAGGTGCTCCACGGTCGCAACCCGACAGCCGGCGTGCCCAGTCGCCTGGCTGCGCCGATCGTGGTGAGCAGGACCGGTGCGTTCTCGGCGAAGGCGCGGCCGCGCTCGTCGAAGTTGTCAACGTGGTTGTCGTGGCTGACGAGGACGACGTCGACGGCGCCGATCTGCTCCTCGGTGACGGCCGGGCCGCGGGTTTTCGTCAAGTACCCCTGCGGGCCGGGGGCGTCGAAGGTCGGGTCGCTGACGATGCGCAGGCCGCCGAGATCGAGCACGGTGGTCGGGCCGCCGACGACCAGCGCAGCGCAATCCTGTCGGGCCAGAGGCATGGTGGGACTCCTGGGAGTTGCGTGTCTGCTGACATTCATCGTTCAGCTCCGCCGCGAGTGTATTGAGATTTTCCACTTGATCGCCGGACCGCGTCTGCCATTCATATATACAGTTCTTGTGCGACTGTCGTAAAAGTGTAATAGTGGGGACATGGCCGATACCCATGTCGTGACCAATCAGGTCCCGCCGCTGGAGAACTACAACCCCGCCACCTTCCCGGCGCTCGCCGAGGCCCTCATCCGCGAAGGCGGGGAGTGGGGTGTCGACGAGGTCCACGAGGTCGGTGCGCTCGGCGGCAGCCGGGTCGCGCAGCGCTGGGGGGAGCTCGCGGACCGCAACGTCCCGATCCTGCACACGCACGACAGGTACGGGCACCGCGTCGACGAGGTCGAATACGACCCCGCCTACCACCACCTCATGAACGCCGCGGTGACACACGGCCTGCACGGCGCACCGTGGGCCGACGACCGTCCCGGCGCCCACGTTGTCCGTGCGGCGAAGATGTCGGCCTGGACCCCCGAGCCAGGCCACGTCTGCCCGATCTCGATGACGTACGCCGTCGTCCCGGCACTGCGGTTCAACCCCGAACTGGCCAAGGTCTACGAACCGCTGCTGACCAGCCGGGTCTACGACCCCGAGCTGAAAGTGCCTGCCACCAAAGCCGGTATTACCGCCGGCATGTCGATGACCGAGAAGCAGGGCGGCTCCGACGTCCGCGCCGGCACCACGCAGGCCACGCCCAACGGTGACGGCAGCTACTCGCTGCGCGGGCACAAGTGGTTCACCTCGGCGCCGATGGGCGACATGTTCCTCGTCCTCGCGCAGGCACCGGGCGGACTGTCGTGCTTCTTCCTGCCCCGCGTCCTGCCCGACGGCACCCGCAACCGCATGTTCATCCAGCGGCTCAAGGACAAGCTCGGCAACCACGCCAACGCCTCCAGCGAGATCGAGTACGACGGCGCGACCGTCTGGCTCGTCGGCGAGGAGGGCCGCGGCGTGCCGACCATCATCGAGATGGTCAACCTGACCCGCCTGGACTGCACGCTCGGCAGCGCCACCAGCATGCGCACCGGCCTGACCCAGGCCGTGCACCACGCCCAGCACCGCAAGGCGTTCGGCGCCTACCTGATCGACCAGCCGCTGATGCGCAACGTGCTGGCCGACATGGCCGTCGAAGCCGAGGCCGCCACCATGCTGGCGATGCGCATGGCCGGCGCCACCGACCGCGCCGTCCGCGGTGACGAACGCGAAAGCCTGTTCCGCCGCATCGGTCTGGCCGCGGCCAAGTACTGGGTGTGCAAGCGGGCGACGCCGCACGCCGCGGAGGCCATGGAGTGCTTCGGCGGCAACGGCTACGCCGAGGAATCGGGTATGCCGCGGCTCTACCGCGAGGCCCCGCTGATGGGCATCTGGGAAGGCTCGGGCAACGTCAGCGCGCTCGACACGCTGCGCGCCATGGCGACCAAGCCCGAGTGCATCGAGGTGCTGTTCGACGAGTTGGCGCAGGCGCAGGACCCGCGCCTGGACGCCCACGTCAACGCGCTCAAGGCGCAGCTCACCGATCCGGCGACCCTCGAATACCGCGGACGCAAAGTGGCCGAGGACATCTCGCTGGCGCTGCAGGGCGCGCTGCTGGTGCGCCACGGGCACCCCGCGGTGGCCGAGGCGTTCCTCGTCAGCCGCCTCGACCGCCAGTGGGGCGGCGCGTTCGGCACCCTGCCGACGGGCCTCGACCTCGCGCCCATCATCGAACGCGCCCTCGTCAAGGGCTGATTTTCAACTACCGAGCTGGGGGTACCTCCCACTTGTGGGGGAACGCAAAACTGTCCCAATATCCCCGTTTGGGACAGTTTTGCGACTGCTCGCGGGAAGGCTGAGCTGGTGGATTTCGACAACCTGAAGACCATGACCTACGAGGTCACCGATCGCGTCGCGCGGATCACGTTCAACCGTCCGGAGAAGGGCAACTCGATCGTCGCGGACACCCCGCTGGAGCTGGCGGCCTGCGTCGAACGGGCCGACCTCGATCCGAGCGTGCACGTGATCCTGGTGTCCGGTCGCGGTGAAGGGTTCTGTGCCGGTTTCGATCTGAGCGCGTACGCCGACGGCACCGGAGCCGCCGGCGGCGCGGAGCACCAGGGCACGGTGCTCGACGGCAAGACGCAGGCCGTCAACCACCTGCCGAATCAGCCCTGGGATCCGATGATCGATTACCAGATGATGAGCCGGTTCGTCCGTGGCTTCTCCAGCCTGATGCACTGCGACAAACCGACCGTCGTGAAAATCCACGGCTACTGCGTGGCCGGCGGCACCGACATCGCGCTGCACGCCGACCAGGTGATCGCCGCCTCCGACGCCAAGATCGGCTACCCGCCCATGCGGGTGTGGGGTGTGCCCGCCGCCGGCCTCTGGGCGCACCGCCTGGGCGACCAGCGCGCGAAACGCCTGCTGTTCACCGGGGACTGCATCACCGGGGCGCAGGCCGCCGACTGGGGTCTGGCGGTCGAGGCCCCTGAGCCCGAGGACTTGGATGAACGCACCGAGCGGCTCGTCGCCCGCATCGCGGCCATGCCCGTCAACCAGCTGATCATGGCGAAGCTCGCGTGCAACACCTCGCTGCTACAGCAGGGGATCGCGACCAGCCGCATGGTCAGCACGGTGTTCGACGGCATCGCCCGGCACACACCCGAGGGGCACGCGTTCGTCGCCGACGCCGTCGAGCACGGATTCCGGCAGGCGGTGCGGCACCGTGACGATCCGTTCGGTGACGCGGGCCGGGTGGCCTCCGGGGTCTGACGGCCATGGCTGAGCTGAAGCGGATGACCGCCCGGTCGGTGGTGCTCAGCGTGCTGCTGGGTGCCCACCCGGCGTGGGCATCCGCGGCCGAGTTGCTCCGGCTCACTTCGGATTTCGACATCAAGGAGCAGACGCTGCGGGTGGCGTTGACACGCATGGTCAGCGCCGGTGATCTGGTGCGTTCGGCCGACGGCTACCGGCTCGCCGACCGCCTGCTGGCGCGGCAACGCCGGCAGGATGCCGCCATCGACCCGAACACCCGGCCGTGGCACGGTGACTGGACGACAGTCGTCATCACCACGGTCGGCGCCGATGCCCGGACGCGGGCCGAATTGCGAAACGACCTGCTGCAGAACAGGTTCGGAGAGCTGCGTGAGGGCCTGTGGCTGCGGCCGGCAAATCTGGCCGGCGAGCTGCCGGAGGAGATCACGGCCAACGCCCGGGTGCTGACCAGCCGGGACGACGATCCGGCGGGTCTGGCCGCTGTCCTGTGGGATCTGCCCGCCTGGGCCGCGACCGCCCGTCGACTGCTCGACGAGATCGCCGCGGTCGCCGACGTTCCCGGCCGGTTCGTGGCGGCGGCCGCGATCGTCCGGCACCTGTTGGCCGACCCCGTGCTACCTGCCGAACTGCTCCCGGGCGACTGGCCCGGCGAGCAGTTGCGGCAGGCCTATGCAGACTTCGCCGCCGAGCTGGTGGCGCGGCGCGACGAACCGATGGAGGCATCATGACCGAACCTGTGCGCGTCGAGAAGAACGGGCCGGTGACGACGGTCATCATCGACCGGCCCGCCGCCCGCAACGCCGTCAACGGGCCGACGGCAGCAGCGCTGTACCAGGCGTTCGACGAGTTCGACCGCGACGACTCCGCCGCCGTGGCGGTGTTGTGGGGCGACCACGGAACCTTCTGTGCCGGAGCGGATCTCAAGGCGTTCGGCACCCCGGAGATGAACCAGACGCACCGGACGGGGCCGGGGCCGATGGGCCCGAGCCGGATGATGCTGTCCAAGCCGGTCATCGCCGCGGTCAGCGGCTACGCCGTCGCCGGCGGGCTGGAGCTCGCGGTGTGGTGCGACCTGCGCGTCGTCGAGGAGGACGCGACCTTCGGCGTGTTCTGCCGGCGCTGGGGTGTCCCGCTCATCGACGGTGGCACGGTCCGGTTGCCGCGGCTGATCGGGCACAGCCGGGCCATGGACCTGATCCTCACCGGCCGTGCCGTCGATGCCGCCGAGGCGCTGCAGATCGGCCTGGCGAACCGCGTCGTGCCGCCCGGGCAGGCCCGGGCGAAGGCCGAAGAGCTCGCGCACCAGCTGGCGGCGTTGCCACAGTTGTGTCTGCGCGCCGACCGGATGTCCGCGCTGCGGCAGTGGGGCGAATCCGAGCAATCCGCAATGGAATTCGAGTTCGCCAGCCTCTCGCAGGTGGCCGCGGAGTCGCTCGCGGGCGCGCAGCGGTTCGCCGGGGGAGCGGGCCGGCACGGCGCTCCGGCGTGAGGTTCAGCCCTTGGTGACGGTGTTGCCGGAGCCCGTGTTGCTGACCTTCGGCGAGCCGTCCTTGTAGGTGACGGTGGCGTGCATGCCGACGACGTCGAGCTCCTGGTCGACCTTGTCGAACGTCACCTTATTGTCGGTGCCGCCGATGTTGGCCTTCGCGCAGGTGCCCTTGACGGTCAGCGTGTTGTTGGCGCCGCCCACGGTCAGCGATTTGCCGCTGCCGCAGTCGATTTCCCGCGTGGTGCCGACGGCGCTGTAGTTGATGGTGTTGCCCACCTCGACCTGCGCTGTCGTCGGCACGCCGGAGGTGCCTGCCGTGCCGGCGGCGCTCGAACTGCTGCTACCGGAATTGCTGTCCTGCGATCCGCAGCCGGTCAGCAGCAGAGCGGCTGCGGTGACGACGCCCGCCGCCATCGCGATTCGGTTGGGGTTCATGCGGTGTCCCTCCCTGTCGGCGTTACCGGCACCCGGAGCGGAACCCGGTCAGGGGATCTTGTTGAGCCGGTTGCCCAATCCCAGTTGGTGACCGACGTCGATGAGTGCCGGATCCCCATTGTGGAATATGACCGTCTGATTGAAGCCGTAGGCGGTGACGTCGTTGACGATCGTGTCGGCGATGACGGTGTTGGACGAGCCCTGGACGGTGACGGCCCAGCAGGTACCGAACGCGGTGATGGTGTTGCCGCTACCGTTGACGAACAGGGTGCCGTTGTGGCAGTCGAGGGTCTGGGTGATGCCCGTGCCGACGATGTGGGTGTCATCGTTGACCGCGGCGGCGTTGGGTGCGCCGACCGCGAACGGGACCGTCAGCAGTCCGGCAAGCAATGCGGTTCCCCATGCTGTGCGACTCACGATGGTTCCCTTCGTTCTGGTCCGGCGATGTGCACGGTGTTGCGGTATCTGGGAGCCTACGTTGCGAGGCAGGTGCTGCGGAGTGGGTTCGTCCGTTCTGTGGGACTTGCCATGAGACGCGGTTACAAGATTCGCCCAAATGGCAACGTATCTGCAGCGTCCAGAGGTTAGAGTCATTAGTTAACCGACCGCGCCGCGGTCCGTGGAATCACGATAGAACACCGGAGGATCGGGCAGATGGCACCTCGGCCAGAGTCGCAAGCGGTTGGGGATGCCCGACCGGCTGCGCCGGTGCGGCCGCGGGCGGCGGCGCGGGCCACCAAGCTCAGCCGGGACTCGATCGTCAGCGCGGCACTGACCTTCCTCGACCGCGAGGGCTGGGATGCGCTGACCATCAACGCACTGGCCAACCAGCTCGGCACCAAGGGCCCGTCGCTGTACAACCACGTGCAGAGCCTCGATGACCTGCGCCGCACCGTCCGGATGCGCGTCATCGACGACATCATCGGCATGCTCAACACGGTCGGCGAGGGCCGCAGCCGGGACGACGCCGTGATGGCCATGGCCAGTGCCTACCGCAGCTACGCCCATCACCATCCGGGTCGGTACTCGGCCTTCACCCGGATGCCGCTGGGTGGCGACGACCCCGAGTACACCGCCGCGACGCACGCGGCGGCCGGGCCGGTGATCGCGGTTCTGGCGTCGTACGGACTCGACGGTGAGAACGCCTTCTACGCGGCGCTGGAGTTCTGGTCGGCCCTGCACGGTTTCGTGTTGCTGGAGATGACGGGCGTGATGGACGGTGTCGACACCGACGCGGTGTTCACCGACATGGTGGTACGGCTGGCCCGAGGGATGAACGAGCGCGACTCGGCTTGATCAGGGGAGCGCGTGATGTCTGACGACCACAGCGGCTGGCAGCCGCCGCACCCGCCCCAGCCACCACCGCCGGGCTTCATGCCGCCGGGGATGCCACCGGCGATGCCGCCCGGGTGGCCGCCGCCCGTGCCCGCGCCGTCCGGCGTGCCCCGCTGGCTGGTCGCCCTGGTGCTGGCAGTGCTGATCCTCAGTTATGGCGCGACGGTGTTCGTGACCCGGGACATCTGGCGCGCCGGCCCGCCCCGTCCGGTGGTCCACGCGTCGGTCGCGATTCAGGCGCCGCCCGGAACGGCGCCGGATGCCCTCGCGCAGACCCGCAAGGTCGTCGAATCCCGGATCAACCACCTCGGTGGCCACGACGTGACCGTCGGGCTGGACGGGAACACGCTCAAGGTCAGCGCCACCGACGTCACCGAGGCGCAGCTGCGCGGCATCACCGCCGTCGGCCGCCTCTATATACGGCCCGTCATCCACACGATTCCGGCGCAGGCCGAGCCGGCGTCCCAGACCCCGTCGGCCCCGAAGGCGGCCGACAGCCAGCGCATCGCCGATGAGAAGGCGCTGCGGCAGAGCACCCAGCCGCAGATTCAGGTGTTGTCGCTGCAGTTCCAGGCCACGCGCTGCGGGCAGCCGGACGCGCTCGCCGACCATGACGACCCCAAGCTGCCGCTCGTCACCTGCTCCGACGACGGCAAGCAGGTGTATCTGCTGGACAAGTTGATCATCGGCGGTGACCAGATCAAGGACGCCTCGGCGCGCCAGGGCGGGCAGCGCGGCGACTTCGTCGTCTTCGTCACCTTCGACGACAAGGCCGCCGACGTCTGGTCGACGTTCACCGCGGCCAACACCGGCGCCCGGACCGCTTTCACGGTCGACACCCAGGTCGTCAGTGCGCCGGCGCTGCTGGAACCCATCACGACGGGACGCACCCAGATCCACGGGCAGTTCACCGCCGATTCGGCGAAGTCGTTCGCCGCCGTGGTGGCCGGCGGGCCGCTGCAGCTGCCGATATCGGTGCAGTCGGTGCAGACGGGTCGGATCGCGCCGTCGTTCTGGTCGGTGCAACGAATCGCGGTTCTCGGCGGCGGGGTGGTGGTGATCTTCGCGGTCATCCTCGGAGTGGTTCTGATGACCCGATGGGGATCGCGCCAACGGTAAGGTGTTGATCACGATCCCGGCTGCACCGTTCTGACCTGCGGTTTGAGTGCCCCGTGCGGGTTTGGATCGTGGCGGTCCGTACTGGTATCGTGGTGGTTCGTGCCTGGCCGACTGGGCGCTTGCATCCATTGTGTTTGTAGGCATGCCTGCACGCCGGGCCAATTCGCATGTCCGTGGTGCACCGAAAGGTCTGTGCCTAGCCTCGTGCGACACGCCCGGACGCGGGGTATGCGATCGGACGAAAACCGCAGTACAGAGACTTAAACCGCAGTACGAACGCAACACAGAAAGCCGATAGATGCCAACCATCAACCAGCTGGTCCGCAAGGGTCGCCACGACAAGACCGCCAAGGTCAAGACCGCGGCGCTCAAGGGCAGCCCGCAGCGTCGTGGTGTGTGCACCCGCGTGTACACCACCACCCCCAAGAAGCCGAACTCGGCGCTGCGCAAGGTCGCCCGTGTGAAGCTGACGAGCCAGGTTGAGGTCACGGCCTACATCCCGGGTGAAGGCCACAACCTGCAGGAGCACTCGATGGTGCTCGTGCGTGGCGGTCGTGTGAAGGACCTCCCCGGTGTGCGCTACAAGATCATCCGCGGCTCGCTGGACACCCAGGGTGTCAAGAACCGCAAGCAGGCACGCAGCCGTTACGGCGCCAAGAAGGAGAAGAGCTAATGCCACGCAAGGGCCCCGCGCCGAAGCGGCCGCTGGTCAACGACCCGGTCTACGGTTCGCAGCTGGTCACCCAGCTCGTCAACAAGGTGCTGCTGGACGGCAAGAAGTCGCTGGCCGAGCGCATCGTCTACGGCGCCCTTGAGCAGGCTCGTGAGAAGACCGGTACCGACCCCGTCGTGACGCTGAAGCGCGCCATGGACAACGTCAAGCCGTCCCTCGAGGTCCGCAGCCGCCGTGTCGGTGGCGCGACCTACCAGGTGCCGGTCGAGGTTCGCCCGGACCGTTCGACCACCCTGGCGCTGCGCTGGCTGGTCAGCTTCTCGAAGGCTCGCCGCGAGAAGACCATGGTCGAGCGCCTGGCCAACGAAATCCTGGACGCCAGCAACGGTCTGGGTGCCGCCGTCAAGCGACGCGAGGACACCCACAAGATGGCCGAGGCGAACCGGGCCTTCGCGCACTACCGCTGGTGACTCAATCGCCGGCCGCCAATGTCGGCGGCCGGCGCATCTGATTCACAACTGACCGCCCTACCGGGCGACGCGGATTTACTTAAAGCAACTGAAAGAGTGGGAATCTAGCCGTGGCACAGGACGTGCTGACCGACCTGAACAAGGTCCGCAACATCGGCATCATGGCGCACATCGACGCCGGCAAGACGACGACGACCGAGCGCATCCTCTTCTACACCGGTATCTCGTACAAGATCGGTGAGGTCCATGACGGCGCGGCCACCATGGACTGGATGGAGCAGGAGCAGGAGCGTGGTATCACCATCACCTCCGCTGCCACCACCTGTTTCTGGAACGACAACCAGATCAACATCATCGACACCCCGGGCCACGTCGACTTCACCGTCGAGGTGGAGCGTTCGCTGCGCGTGCTCGACGGTGCCGTTGCCGTCTTCGACGGCAAGGAAGGCGTGGAGCCGCAGTCCGAGCAGGTGTGGCGCCAGGCCGACAAGTACGACGTGCCGCGCATCTGCTTCGTCAACAAGATGGACAAGCTGGGCGCCGACTTCTACTTCTCGGTCCAGACCATGAAGGACCGCCTGGGCGCCAACGTCATCCCGATCCAGCTGCCGATCGGCTCCGAAGGTGACTTCGAGGGCGTCGTCGACCTGGTCGAGATGAAGGCCAAGGTCTGGCGCGGCGAGACCAAGCTCGGCGAGAAGTACGACGTCGTCGACATCCCGGCCGACCTGCAGGAGAAGGCCGAGGAGTACCGCACCGCCATGATCGAGGCGGTCGCCGAGACCGACGAGGCGCTGCTGGAGAAGTACCTGGGCGGCGAAGAGCTGACCATCGAGGAGATCAAGGGCGGTCTGCGCAAGCTCACCGTCACCAGCGCCGCGTACCCGGTGCTGTGTGGTTCCGCGTTCAAGAACAAGGGTGTGCAGCCCATGCTCGACGCGGTCATCGACTACCTCCCGACCCCGCTGGACGTCCCGGCCGCCGAAGGCCACGTCCCGGGCAAGGAAGACGAGATCATCTCGCGCAAGCCGTCGGCCGACGAGCCGTTCTCGGGCCTGGCGTTCAAGGTCGCCACGCACCCGTTCTTCGGCAAGCTGACCTACGTCCGCGTCTACTCGGGCAAGGTCGACTCCGGTGCTCAGGTCATCAACTCGACCAAGGGCAAGAAGGAGCGTCTGGGCAAGCTGTTCCAGATGCACTCCAACAAGGAGAACCCGGTCGAGTCGGCTGCCGCTGGTCACATCTACGCGGTCATCGGCCTCAAGGACACCACCACCGGTGACACCCTGTGCGACCCGGCCAACCAGATCGTGCTGGAGTCCATGACGTTCCCGGACCCGGTTATCGAGGTGGCCATCGAGCCCAAGACCAAGAGCGACCAGGAGAAGCTGGGCACGGCGATCCAGAAGCTCGCCGAAGAGGACCCGACCTTCAAGGTGCACCTGGACCAGGAGACCGGCCAGACCGTCATCGGCGGTATGGGCGAGCTCCACCTGGACATCCTGGTGGACCGCATGCGTCGCGAGTTCAAGGTCGAGGCCAACGTCGGTAAGCCGCAGGTCGCCTACCGCGAGACCATCCGCAAGGCCGTGCAGAACGTGGAGTTCACCCACAAGAAGCAGACCGGTGGATCGGGCCAGTTCGCGAAGGTCATCATCAACGTCGAGCCCTTCGTCGGCGAAGACGGTGCGACCTACGAATTCGAGAACAAGGTCACCGGTGGCCGTATCCCGCGTGAGTACATCCCGTCGGTGGATGCCGGTGCGCAGGACGCGATGCAGTACGGCATCTTGGCCGGCTACCCGCTGGTCAACCTCAAGGTGACGCTGCTCGACGGCGCCTACCACGACGTCGACTCGTCGGAAATGGCCTTCAAGGTCGCCGGTTCGCAGGCACTGAAGAAGGCTGCGTCTGCCGCGCAGCCGGTCATCCTGGAACCGATCATGGCCGTCGAGGTCACCACGCCCGAGGACTACATGGGCGACGTGATCGGCGACCTGAACTCCCGCCGTGGCCAGATCCAGGCCATGGAGGAGCGCAGTGGTGCTCGTGTCGTCAAGGCACAGGTTCCGCTGTCCGAAATGTTCGGCTACGTCGGCGACCTCCGGTCGAAGACCCAGGGCCGGGCGAACTACTCCATGGTGTTCGACTCGTACGCCGAAGTTCCGGCGAACGTGTCGAAGGAGATCATCGCCAAGGCGACGGGCCAGTAGTCTCTGACCCGTTTGCTGCGGCAGACCACACAACTGAACACATCAACACTGCTTAACCAAAGCACCAACAAGTCCAGGAGGACACAGAAGTGGCGAAGGCGAAGTTCGAGCGGACGAAGCCGCACGTCAACATCGGGACCATCGGTCACGTTGACCACGGCAAGACCACGCTGACTGCAGCAATCACCAAGGTTCTGCACGACAAGTACCCCGATTTGAACGAATCGCGCGCATTCGACCAGATCGACAACGCGCCCGAGGAGCGTCAGCGCGGTATCACCATCAACATCTCGCATGTTGAGTACCAGACCGACAAGCGCCACTACGCCCACGTGGACGCCCCCGGTCACGCTGACTACATCAAGAACATGATCACCGGTGCCGCCCAGATGGACGGCGCAATCCTCGTGGTCGCCGCCACCGACGGCCCGATGCCGCAGACCCGTGAGCACGTGCTGCTCGCCCGCCAGGTCGGCGTGCCCTACATCCTCGTCGCGCTGAACAAGTCCGACATGGTTGAGGACGAGGAGCTCCTGGAGCTCGTCGAGATGGAGGTCCGCGAGCTGCTGTCGGCTCAGGACTTCGACGAGGAGGCCCCCGTGGTCCGCGTCTCGGCGCTGAAGGCGCTCGAGGGCGACCCGACCTGGGTCAAGTCCGTCGAGGAGCTCATGGAGGCCGTCGACGAGTCCATCCCGGACCCGGTTCGCGAGACCGACAAGCCGTTCCTGATGCCCGTTGAGGACGTCTTCACCATCACCGGTCGTGGCACCGTGGTGACCGGCCGTGTCGAGCGTGGCGTGATCAACGTCAACGAAGAGGTCGAGATCGTCGGCATCCGCCCGACCACGACCAAGACCACTGTCACCGGTGTCGAGATGTTCCGCAAGCTGCTCGACCAGGGCCAGGCCGGCGACAACGTCGGTCTGCTGGTTCGTGGTATCAAGCGCGAAGAGGTCGAGCGTGGCCAGGTCGTCGTGAAGCCCGGCACCACCACCCCGCACACCGAGTTCGAGGGCAGCGTCTACATCCTGTCCAAGGACGAGGGTGGCCGCCACACGCCGTTCTTCAACAACTACCGCCCGCAGTTCTACTTCCGTACCACGGACGTGACGGGCGTGGTTACCCTCCCCGAGGGCACCGAGATGGTCATGCCCGGTGACAACACCGACATCTCCGTCGTGCTGATCCAGCCGGTCGCCATGGACGAGGGTCTGCGTTTCGCCATCCGTGAGGGCGGTCGTACCGTCGGCGCGGGTCGCGTCACCAAGATCATCAAGTGATCTAGTTTTTCCAAGCGGAGCGCCGCTCACCCGAAAGGGTGGGCGGCGCTTTGTTTTGCCGTGAGAAAGAGGTGTCGGCGCAGTGCTTTTACCGGCAGGATGGCAGGATCGTTCGCGATGGAGGGGAACACGATGAGGGGTGGCCTGTCGTGCGGGTGAACGTACGGGCATTCACCGACACCGGATTGCGGCGCAAGCGCAACGAAGATGCCGTGATGGTCGGCGGCTGGGTCAGCCAGACGCACAACGGTGTCCTGGTGGAGATGCGGATGCAGCCGGGCGCCCCGTTCGTCTGCGCGGTGTGCGACGGCATGGGCGGGCACGTCGGCGGCGACGTCGCGAGCCGGACGGCGCTGAGCATGATCGCGACCATGTCGCCGGGCTGGACCGGTGGCGACGACATCACGTCGTCGCTGTCGTATGTCAGCGACTGGCTGTACGACATGGGCCGCGACACCGAACTCGCCGGCATGGGTACCACCATCGCCGGTGTCTGCCTGACGGCCGACGAGGTGATCGTCTTCAATGTCGGGGACAGCCGGGTGTATTCGGTTGCGGGCGAGACGCTGACGCAGGTTTCGGTCGATGACGCCGTCCTCGACGCGTCGGGCCGGCCCACCAACATCATCACGCAGTCGCTCGGGCAGGGCGTGCCCATCGCGGCGCACCTGACCGCGACGCCGCTGCAGCCCGGCAGCTACCTGATGTGCTCTGACGGTGTGCACGGGCAGATGGAGCATCACGATCTGCAGGCGGCCACCGCGTGCAACGACCGGGGCGACGGTTCGGCCATCATCATCGGGACGGCCCGGGCCAATGGCGCCGCCGACAATTTCTCGTTCGTCCTGTTGGACGTCCTCGGCGACTGAGCCGCACTAAAGTCTCTCGCATCGGTTCGGCTGATCAAGGAGCGTGGCTGACATGCTGGTGCGTTACCTCAAGGCTCAGGTCATGGTCCTGCTGTGCGGCGGGCTGGTGGGCCCCATCTTCCTGGCGGTGTACTTCTACACCGGCCAGGACGAATTGCTGAAGTGGATGTTCTGGGCGGGCCTGCTGGTCACGGCGATCGACGTACTCGTCGCGCTGGGGTTGGCGGGCTTCGGCCAGATGCGGTCGGCGGAGCTCGAGGAACTCGAGGCCAGCGGGATACTGGGGCTGGCCGAGGTCACCGGGATCGGGGAGACCGGCACCCGGGTCAACGACCAGCCACTGGTGAAACTCAATCTGCACATCACCGGGCCGCAGCTGGCTCCGTTCGATGCGCAGGACAAGGTGCTGGCCTCGGTGAGCCGGCTGCCGATGATCACCGCCCGCAAGCTGGTCGTGATGGTCAACCCGGCGACCAACAAGTTCCATATCGACTGGGAGCGAAGCGCATTGGTGTCCGGCATGATGCCGGTCCGCTTGACCTCGGAGCAGGACGGGCGCACCTATGACCTGACGGGACGGTCGGGTCCGATCATGGACATCCTGCAGATCCTCAAGTCGAACGGGGTGGCCCTCAGCGGAATCGCCGACCTGCGCTCGAATCCAGCGGTGCGGCAACAGGTGATGGACGTGGTCCGGCGGGCCACTGCCGCTGAGCGCGAGCCGGCGGCGGCGCCGGCCGCCGCGGCGCCGCCTGTCGTGCCGCCGCCACCGGCGCCGTCGACAGCGCAGCGGCTGCAGGAGATCGAGACGCTGCGCGCCATGGGCACCATCAGCGAGGCCGAGTACACCGCGAAGCGCGCCCAGATCATCGCCGAGTTGTAGTCGACACGACCGCCTTTCGGGAGCCACTAGAACGCGTTCTAGTTTGGCTGCTAGCGTGGCGGTTGATTCCGGCGAGAAGCGATGAAGGGACTGGCAATGACGGCAGGCGGAGCACTCGAAGGCAAGGTGGCGTTCATTACCGGGGCTGCCCGCGGACAGGGCCGGGCGCACGCCGTCCGGATGGCGCGCGAGGGTGCCGACATCGTCGCCATCGACATCTGTGGTTCCGTCTCGGACACCATCACCTACCCGATGCCGACGTCGGAGGATCTGGCCGAGACCGCACGCCTGGTCGAGGCCGAAGGCCGCAAGGTCCTCGCCCGTGAGGTCGACATCCGTGACCTGGCCGCGCAGCAGCAGGTCGTCGCCGACGCCGTCGAGCAGTTCGGCCGCCTCGACATTCTGGTCGCCAACGCCGGTGTCCTGAGCTGGGGACGGCTGTTCGAGATGGACGAAGACCAGTGGGACAGCGTCGTCAACGTCAACCTCTCGGGCACGTGGCGCACCATCCGGGCCGTCGTCCCGGCGATGATCGAGGCGGGCAACGGCGGGTCGATCATCATCGTCAGCTCCTCGGCGGGCCTCAAGGCGACGCCGGGCAACGGCCACTACGCGGCCTCGAAGTTCGGCCTCGTGGGTCTGACCAACGCCCTGGCCCTCGAGGTGGGCGAGTTCGGCATCCGGGTCAACTCGATCCATCCGTACTCGATCATGACGCCGATGATCGAGCCCGAGGCCATGGGTGCGATCTTCGCCAAGTACCCGACCTACCTGCACAGCTTCGCGCCGATGCCGTACAAGCCCGTCTCTCACGACGGCAAGGCCGGTCTGCAGGAGTTCATGACGCCGGAAGAGGTCACCGACGTGGTGACCTGGCTGGCCGGCCCGGGCTCGGGGACCATCTCCGGTTCCCAGATCGCCGTCGACCGCGGCGTCATGAAGTACTGACCTACGCGGACACCTGACCGACCAGCACGTCCGCGAATTCCGTTGCGCCCGCCGAGATTCTGATCGCGGGACGGCCGCAGCCGGGCGTTGTCGTGCGGCGCAGCGCGGACTTGCCGTCGAGATCCACCGCGACCTCGCCGGCCTTCGTGATCGTCACATCGATCGCGTGCCAGTCGTTGCCGGGCGGTGTGGGGATCGAGCCGGAATCGGTTTCGGCGGGACCGGCCTCCGTGGTGAGCCCGAGGGTGTAACCGCCCGACGCGGTGCGGACGCGCCCGGTGAACCGCAGTGAGCACGCCGGGTCGCCGGGCTGGAGCAGACCCGCCCAGGCGGCCGTCGGGTTGGCGTTCGACTCGAGGCGTACCGCCCGGCCGTCGTTGGTGAACGTGGCCTCGACGTCGCCGACGCGGGTCCAGGTGTCGAAGTCCGTCGGCTCCGGTGGGTGCGTCGGCACGATGGTCAGGCCGTTGAACGGCGTCGGCGTCGCGCTCGGTGCCGCCGCGTTGTCGCGCGAGAGTTTGGTGGCGACGACGGTGCCGCCGGCCACCAGGGCGACGACGGCGAGCACCGCACCCCCGATGATCCACCATTTCCGTTTTCCGGACCGCTGCGCCGGTTCTGTTGGGGCGTAACGGTATTGGTCGTCCACCCACATCGGCCAACCCGGCGGTGGTGGCGGCCAGGAAGGATCGGGCTGCCAGTCCGGGCCTGGCTGCCAGTCGGGTGGAAACGGCGGCCAGTCGGGTGGCGGATTGAAACGCATCCTATCGGTCTACCACCGCACGTCCGTCGGCCCGGCCAGCACCTCGGCGAATAGGTCCATCGCCCAATCGATTTCGGCGCGGGTGATGACCAGGGGCGGGGCGAACCGCAGAGTCGGGCCGTGGGTGTCCTTGGTCAGCACACCGCGCTCGGCCAGCCGCAGGCTGACCTCCCGGCCGGTGCCCACGGCCGGATCGAGGTCGACGCCCGCCCACAGGCCCAGTCCGCGCACGGCCGTCACGCCGTGCCCGATCATCGCCGTCAGGCGAGCGTGCAGGTGCCGGCCGAGTTCGGTTGCCCGGGCTTGGAATTCGCCACGCTGCAGCATGCCGACCACCGTGGTGCCGATGGCCGCGGCCAGCGGATTGCCGCCGAACGTCGATCCGTGCTCGCCGGGGTGCAGCACGCCGAGCACGTCCCGGTCGGCCACCACCGCGGACAGCGGCACGACGCCGCCGCCGAGCGCCTTGCCCAGCACGTAGACGTCGGGCACGACGCCCCAGTGGTCGCACGCGAAGGTGCGGCCGGTGCGGGCCAGACCGGACTGGATTTCGTCGGCGATCATCAGTACGTGGCGCTCGGTGCACAGCGCGCGGACCCGGGGCAGATAGTCGTCGGGCGGCACGATGATTCCGGCCTCGCCCTGGATCGGCTCGATCAGCACCGCGGCAGTGTTGTCGTCGACGGCCGCCGCGAGCGCGTCGGCGTCCCCGAACGGCACCAACCGGAAGCCCGGTGTGTACGGGCCGAAACCGCATCGCGCCGTGTCGTCGTCGGAGAAGCTGATGATCGTCGTCGTGCGGCCGTGGAAGTTGCCCTGTGCCACGACGATGTTCGGGTCGGTGCTGCCCTTGACGTCTCGACTCCACTTGCGCGCGACCTTGATCGCGCTCTCCACCGCCTCGGCGCCGCTGTTCATGGGCAGCACCAGCTCCTTGCCGCACAGTTGGGCGAGAGCGGCGCAGAACGGGCCCAGGCGGTCGGAGTGGAAGGCGCGGCTGACGAGCGTCACGGTGTCCAGCTGGGCATGTGCGGTCGCCAGGATCTCGGGATTGCGGTGGCCGAAGTTCACCGCCGAATACGCCGCGAGACAGTCCAGGTAGCTGCGCCCTTCCGGGTCGGTGATCCACACGCCGTCGGCAGACGCCGCGACGACCGGCAGCGGGGCGTAGTTGTGCGCGGCGTAGCGGTCGTCGAGGGCGATCAGCTCGGCCGTGCTTTCCGGTGTCCCCGCAACGGCTTTCAGCATGACGCCGGGTACACCTCCAAGGTGCAGCACTTCACCGATCCGCCGCCCTTGAGCAACTCGGACAGGTCGACACCGACCGGCCGGAAACCGGCGTCGGCGAGCTGCGCGGCGAACCCGGTGGCCGCGGCCGGGTGCACGACGTTCAGCCCGTCGGACACCGCGTTCAGGCCGAGCACGTGGGCGTCGGCATCGGACACCTCGATGGCGCCGGGAAACATCTTGCGCAGCAATGCGACCGACGTGGCACCGAAGGCGGGGGGATAGAACGCGATGGTCTCGTCGTCCAGCACGGCCAGCGCGGTATCGAGGTGGTAGAAGCGGGGGTTGACCAACTGCAGGCTGACCAACGGCAGCCCGGACAGCTTGGCGACCTCGTCGTGCGACTGTCGGTCGGTGCGGAATCCGTAGCCGGCCAGGATCTTTGACCCGATGATCAGCAGGTCGCCCTGGCCCTCATTGGTGTGCTCGGTGTACAGCGGGCAGTAGCCGTGGTCCATCAGCCATCCGGCGTAGGCCACCGATTCTCCGGTCCGCTGCGGGTAGGTGAAGCGGGCGATGATGGCCACCTTCTCGAACCCGTCGTCGAGCACCAGCCCGCCGTTCGCGGCGTAGACCATGTCGGGCAGTCCGGGAATCGGTTCGACCAGTTCGACGGTGTGCCCGAGGCTGCGGTACGTCCGGACCAGATGCTCCCACTGCCGCACCGCGAGCGCCGTATCGACGGGGGTGGAGGTGTCCATCCACGGGTTGATCGCATATTCGACGGCGAAATGCGTGGGCCGGGTCATCACATAGTGCCGGGGGCGGGCCACCCGGTCCGGTCGCCAGCCTGAATTCGGTGTCGCCATCTTGACGACATCAGTAATCGTCATAATTCGATGGTAGGAGCACTATTGCGCGCAAGCAATCGATGCTTGTTGCGCATATGTAACAGATCTATTGTTTGATCACTCGCGATTCGACAATCTATTGCGTGAGGGAGGTGTGCGGCCGGTGGAAAGCGTCGACGAGACCGACGAGCGCATCCTGGCCGAGTTGGCGGACAACGCGCGCGCCACGTTCGCCGAGATCGGCGAACGGGTGGGCCTGTCGGCGCCCGCCGTCAAACGCCGCGTCGACCGGCTGCTGGCCACCGGCGTCATCCGGGGCTTCACGACGGTCGTCGACCGGAACGTGATCGGTTGGGGGACAGAGGCATACGTTCAGGTGTACTGCCACGGCACCATCACGCCGGCGCAGCTGCGGGAGGCCTGGGAGGGCATCCCCGAGGTGGTCTCGGCCGCCACGGTGACCGGCACGTCCGACGCGATCCTGCATCTCATGACCCGGGACATGCGGCATCTGGAGGCGGTGCTGGAGCGCATCCGGGGCAGTGCGGCGATCGAACGCAGCGAGAGCATCGTGGTGCTGTCGAACATCGTCGAGCGCCGGGTCGGTGGCCGGGGCCACGCCTGAACCCCTGCCGTAATGCTGAGCAGGTAAGCACAGGGTGGCCTACCTCGCACCGGCCGCATCGTGTAAGAAAGCCGACGTGACTACAAACGGAGGCATCGTCATCGTCGGTGGCGGTCTGGCCGCTGCACGCACGGCGGAGCAACTGCGCAAAGCGGAGTACGCCGGGCCGATCACGCTGATCAGCGACGAGGTCCATCTGCCGTACGACCGGCCGCCACTGTCCAAGGACGTGCTGCGCGCCGAGGTCGACGACACGACGCTCAAGCCCGCCGAGTTCTACGCCGACAACGACATCACGCTGCTGCTCGGCTCGGGCGCGGTCAAGCTGGACACCGAGGCCCAGACGGTGACGCGCGCCAACGGCGAGGTCGTCGCGTACGACGAGCTGGTCATCGCCACCGGCCTGGTGCCCCGCACCATCCCGTCGCTGCCCGCTCTCGACGGCATCCGGGTGCTGCGCACCTACGACGAGTCGCTGGCGCTGCGTGAGCACGCCGGTTCGGCCAAGCGCGCCGTGGTGATCGGCGCCGGCTTCATCGGCTGCGAGGTGGCGGCGAGCCTGCGCAAGATGGGTGTCGAGGTCACGATCGTCGAGCCGCAGCCCACGCCGCTGGCGTCGGTGCTCGGTACCGAGATCGGTGAACTGGTGGCCCGGCTGCACCGCGCCGAGGGTGTCGACGTGCGGTGCGGCGTCGGGGTCACCGGGGTGACGGGCACCGGCCACGTCGAGAAGGTGCAACTGGCGGACGGCACCGAACTCGACGCCGACGTCGTCGTCGTCGGTATCGGGTCGCGCCCGTCGACCGACTGGCTCGAAGGTAGCGGCATCGCCGTCGACAACGGCGTCGTGTGCGACGCCGCCGGCCGCACCAGTGCCCCGAACGTGTGGGCCATCGGTGATGTCGCCTCCTGGCGTGACGCCGCGGGACACCAAGTGCGCGTGGAACATTGGAGCAATGTGGCCGAGCAGGCGCGGGTGATCGTGCCGGCGATGCTGGGCCAGGACGCCACCGCCGCCGTGGTGGTGCCCTACTTCTGGAGCGACCAGTACGACGTCAAAATCCAGTGCCTGGGCGAGCCCAAGGCCGGTGACACCGTGCACATCGTCGAGGACGACGGCCGCAAGTTCCTGGCGTTCTACGAGCGCGACGGCGCCGTCAGCGGCGTCGTCGGCGGCGGCATGCCGGGCAAGGTGATGAAGAACCGCGCCAAGGTCGCGGCCGCCGTCCCGATCGCCGACGTCCTCTAGGGATTTGTGCACGATTTTCCGCGCGGGGCGCGGAAAATCGTGCACAAATCCCTCAGAAAGCGCCGAGGTAGAACCGGGCGCCCTGGTCGTCGGTGCACTCCGCCGACATGCCGTACGGCTGCCGGGACGGTTCGTCGATGACGGTGCCCCCGGCCTCGCGGACTCGCGCCACCGCGGCGTCGATGTCGGTCACGGTCCACATCGGGACGGCGACGGACTGTGCGGCGCCGCCGGCCGCGCCGGACATCGGGTGGCACCCCTGCACTGCCCAGCCGTCCTCGATGCGACCCGGCTCGAACGTCCAGCCCAGCACCGCGCCGTAGAAATCCTTGAACGCGGCCGAGTCGGTGACGTAGTACGTCATATACGAAAGTTCGCCTGGCCCTGCGCCGTTCAGCTCGGGCCGGGCGATTCCCGGCGCCGGCTGGAACACCGCGAAGTCGGTGCCGAGCGCATCCGTGGCGTCGAGCGTCGGGCCCCACTCGTGCTCCTCGGGCGTGCCCACCCGGCCGCCCGCGTCCAGGATCGCCTGCCGGGCGGCGTCGAGATCACGCACCGCGTAGCAGCAGAACACCGTCTGTGGGCCGGTGGTCTCGAAGATGCCGGTGTGCATGCGGTTGCCCGTCACCTTGCGGGTGTCGGGGTCGTAGTCCCAGCCGAGCACGTGCCGGTAGAACGCGGCGGCCCGCTGGGCGTCCGGTGTCTGCACCGAGATGTAGCCGATGTCGCCGTGCTCGATCGGCACAGTGACCGGGACCGGTCCGGTGAGCATCCAGCGGTGCCCGAACGGGTCGATCACGACCGCGGTCCGCGAGCCGTGGGCGTCGTACGGTTCCCGCTGCACCTGCGCGCCGTGCTGCCGGGCCTGCGCGAGCGCGGCGTCGGTATCGGGCACGTTGAGCATCAGGCTCACCGAAACAGATTGGGCTGCTGGCGCTTTCAGGCCGAGCTCGGGGAACTCGTCGGCCAGGTACAGCACGCCACCGGCGAGCGTCAGCTCGGCGTGCCCGATCCGGCCGTCGTCCATGACGATCGGGTCCCCGACGACGACGGCACCCAGCGCGTCGACGTACCAGGTCAGCGCGGCCCGGGCGTCGGCCACCGCGAGATAGGGCAGGGCCGCGGGCCGGGGCGCCGCGACCGGGGCGGTGGCAGGTGCGTTCAGATCGGCGATGGCGGTGTCGGTTCCACTCATGACAACTCCTTTCGGAAGGGTGACGGCGGCTTCCAGACGCGCCCGCAACCGGGCCGCGAAGGCCGGGTCCGGTTGTACGGGGCTTTCGCCGCCGGCCAGGACCGTCAGTGGGTCGTGACTGTTGTGCATGGTCATGACGCACCTCCGTCCTGGTATTCGGTGTCCTGGTATTCGCTCCGGAATGCCCGCTTGGCCCGTACCAGCAGGGCCTCGGTGGCGTGCACGGTGCGTCCGATCAACTCGGCGCATTCGGGCACCGGGCGGTCATCCAGATATCGCAGTGTCAGCACCATGCGGTGCTGTTCGGGTAACCGGGCCAGCGCGGCCTCGGCGACGATCCGGTCCAGCTCGGCGTCCCAGTCGTCGAAAGGCTCTGCGGGCTCGGGTGTTTCGGGTACGGGGACGGTGAAGCGGTCGTGCCTGCGCCGGTAGTGGTCGGCCAGCTTGTGCCGGGCCACACCGATCAACCAGGGCACCGAGATCGCCGGTGGCGAATCCCGGCGGGCGGCGTCCATCGCCGCCAGAAACGTCTCCGACGTCAGGTCTTCCGCGGTGCCCCGGTCACCGCAGCGCCGCACGAAGTACCCGTAGACCACGGGCAGCGCCGTGTCGTACAGCGCCAGCAGCGTCTGCGGAGCATCACCGTCTGATTCGCCCCTCACACCCTTATCGTCGCGCCGGGCGCTCATTTTCCGACGCCCCAACCGCAACTTCTTGTGATTTGTGCACGGTTTTCCGCGCTGACCGCGGAAAACCGTGCACAAATCACACGGCGCCGATGCCCTCGCGGACGATGTCGAAGGCTTCGCCCAGGGCGTCGGGCAGCGAGACGGTCTCGTCGGCGAGCCACTGTTCGTAGGCCGTCAGCGCCACCCCGAGAACCGTCCACGCCACTGTCTGCGGCACCAGAGCCGTCGGCTTGGTGTCCAGCCGGCGCGCGACGAACGCCGCTATCACGCCGCGCCAGCCTGCGTACATCGTCATCGAGTAGGCCTGCAGCGCGTCGGTCTGCAGGATGACCTGCATGCGGCGCCGGTGCCGGGGTGTCTCGGATTCGTCAAAGCTGTTGAATTCCAACAATGCCGAGCGCAGGGCGGCGTCCAGCGGCACGTCGTGGGGGACGGCGTTCAACAGGTCCCGCAGATCGGTCAGACTCGCGTCGAAGTCGGCCCAGGGGATGGCATTCTTCGACGAGAAGTAGCGGAACAGGGTGCGCCGGGAGATTCCGGCGGCATGGGCGACGTCGTCGACGCTGACGTCGTCGAAGCCGCGGGTCGCGAACAGCTCGAGGGCCACGTGGGTGATGTGGTCGCGCGTGGTGGAGCGGCGACGGCCCACCCGGCCGTGCTGGGCGGTCCCGGCATCGCGCGCGGGACGCTCCGTCTCGGTCTTCATCAGACCCGCCCTTCCTTTTCGGCACTCGATGCCATATTCTTGCGACTTGGATCACAGTTGTCGAGTCCCGACAACTGCCACGGTAGCGAAAGGGGCGATCCATGGACTCGAATCAGCAGGCGAATTCCGATACCGAACTGGTCACCGAGACTCTGGTCGAAGAGGTCTCGATCGACGGTATGTGCGGGGTCTACTGACCGTGTCTGCACCAGCCGCGGCCCGGACCGGGCCCGAGGCGGCCTTCGATCCGGACCGTGGCTGGCGGCTGCACCACCAGGTCGCCGTCCGCCCGGAACCGTTCGGCGCCCTCTTGTATCACTTTGGTACGCGCAAACTTTCGTTCCTGAAGAATCGCATCATCGTCGAGATCGTCAACTCGCTCGCCGACCATCCGGACGTCCGCAGCGCCTGCCGCGCCGCCGGTATCGACGATGACCAGCAGGGGCCGTATCTGCACGCGTTCGGCGTGCTGGTCCAGTCCAAGATGCTGATCCCGGCCGACCAGAACAGCCCCGAAGGATCTACCGTTTCATGACCGCAACGGCACCCGTGCCCCGGCTGATCGAGCAGTTCGAGCACGGCCTCGACGCGCCCATCTGCCTCACCTGGGAACTGACCTACGCCTGCAACCTGTCCTGCGTGCACTGCCTGTCGTCGTCGGGCAAGCGCGACCCGCGCGAGCTGAGCACCCAGCAGTGCAAGGACATCATCGACGAGCTCGAGCGCATGCAGGTGTTCTACGTGAACATCGGCGGCGGCGAGCCGACCGTGCGATCCGATTTCTGGGAACTCGTCGACTACGCCACCGAGCACCACGTCGGTGTCAAGTTCTCCACCAACGGCGTGCGCATCGACGAAGCGGTCGCGGCCAAGCTGGCCGCGAGTGACTATGTGGACGTTCAGATTTCGCTCGACGGCGCCACCGCCGAGATCAACGACGCGGTGCGCGGCCCGGGCTCCTTCGCGATGGCGATCCGGGCGCTCGAGAACTTGAAGAACGCCGGTTTTAGAGACGCCAAGATCTCGGTCGTCGTCACGCGCCACAACGTCGACCAGCTCGACGACTTCAAGGCCCTGGCCGACAACTACGGCGCCACCCTGCGTATCACCCGGCTGCGTCCGTCCGGCCGCGGCGCCGACGTGTGGGACGACCTGCACCCCACCGCCGAGCAGCAGGTGCAGCTGTACAACTGGCTGGTCGCCAAGGGCGAGCGGGTGCTCACCGGTGACTCGTTCTTCCACCTGTCGGGCCTCGGCGAGCCCGGAGCGCTCGCGGGGCTGAACCTGTGCGGCGCGGGGCGCGTCGTGTGCCTGATCGACCCCGTGGGCGATGTGTACGCCTGCCCGTTCGCCATCCACGAGCGCTTCCTGGCCGGAAACATCCTGAGCGACAACGGTTTCCAGGACGTCTGGCAGAACGCCCCGCTGTTCCGCGAGCTCCGGGAACCGCAGTCCGCCGGTGCCTGCAGCAGCTGCGGGCACTACGACAGCTGCCGCGGCGGCTGCATGGCGGCCAAGTTCTTCACCGGTCTGCCCATGGACGGGCCGGATCCCGAGTGCGTGCAGGGCTACGGCGAGCCCGCCCTGGCGCTCGATCGCGACAAGCCCAAGTCGCATATCGACCACTCCCGGGGCGGCAGCGGTGATTCTTCCCGTCGCTCCGCTCGCCCTGCCAAGGGGCCGATCCCGCTCAAGCTGTTGGCCATGCCGGCCAAGGCGCCCCAGAAATTCTGTAACGAAAGTCCTGTCTAAATCATGGCCCGTGATACCTGGTTCGAAACCGTCGCCATCGCGCAGGAGCGTGCGAAGAAGCGGCTCCCCAAGTCCGCCTACTCCTCGCTGATCTCGGCGAGCGAGAAGGGCCTGACGGTCGCCGACAACGTCGCGGCGTTCGGCGAGCTCGGCTTCGCCCCGCACGTCATCGGCGCGCTGGACAAGCGTGAGATGGCCACAACGGTTATGGGTCAAGAGATTTCGCTGCCGGTGATTATTTCTCCCACCGGTGTGCAGGCGATCCACCCCGACGGCGAGGTCGCTGTCGCGCGCGCGGCCGCGGCCCGCGGCACCGCGATGGGGCTGTCGTCGTTCGCCAGCAAGCCGATGGAAGAGGTCATCGCGGCAAACGACAAGACGTTCTTCCAGATCTACTGGCTCGGCAGCCGCGACGACATCGCGGCCCGGGCCGAGCGCGCCCGCGCGGCCGGCGCCAAGGGCCTCATCGTCACCACCGACTGGAGCTTCAGCCACGGCCGGGACTGGGGCAGCCCCAAGATCCCGGAGAAGATGGATCTCAAGACCATCCTCAGGATGAGCCCCGAGGTCATCACCAAGCCCCGCTACATGTGGACCTGGGGCAAGACCCTGCGTCCGCCGGAGTTGTCGGTGCCGAACCAGGCCATCAACGGTCAGGCCCCGCCACCGTTCTTCCACGCCTACGGCGAGTGGATGGGCACCCCGGCGCCGACCTGGGAGGACATCGCCTGGCTGCGCGAGCTGTGGGGCGGACCGTTCATGCTCAAGGGCGTCATGCGCATCGACGACGCCAAACGTGCTGTGGACGCCGGTGTTTCAGCAATCTCGGTGTCCAACCACGGCGGTAACAACCTGGACAGCACGCCGGCGTCGATCCGGGCGCTGCCCGCGATCGCCGAGGCCGTCGGCGACCAGGTCGAGGTTTTGCTGGACGGCGGTATCCGCCGCGGCAGCGACGTGGTCAAGGCGCTGGCCTTGGGGGCCCGGGCGGTCATGCTCGGCCGGGCCTACCTGTGGGGGCTCGCGGCCGAGGGACAGGCCGGTGTCGAGAACGTCCTCGACATCATGCACGGGGGTATCGACTCCGCGCTGCGTGGCCTGGGCAAGGCCTCGATCCACGACCTCGGACCCGACGACATCCTGGTGCCGGAAGGCTTCACCCGGCGGCTGGGCGGCTGAGCCGCGGGGCGGACCGGGTGATTCGACGGGTCCGCTGATACGCGCGGTGCTGACGGGACTGACGTGATGGTCGCCGGGGTCTTGACAACCGCGGCGATTTGACCATTCGCTACGAATTGTTGCGTATACGGCAACAATTGGCGCACAGCAGGCAAATTCGGCTTACCATCGGCGGGTGCCTTTTCCCAGCGAGCTCGGGAACTCGACGTCGAGGCAGTTGCAAGCCATGCGGCCTTCGTTGATCGTCCCGATTGGTTCCACCGAGCAGCATGGGCCGCACCTGCCGCTGGATACCGATACCCGGATCGCCGAGGCAGTGTCGCGGTCCGTCGCGGAGGAACTGCGCGCGCAGACGATCCCCGGCGTCGATCAGCCCACGTGGTTGGTCGCGTCTGCCATCAGTTACGGCGCGAGCGGTGAGCACGAGAGCTTTGCCGGCACCATCTCGATCGGCATGGCCGCGCTGGAACATTTGCTGGTCGAGTTCGGGCGGTCGGCCTGTAACTGGGCCGGCCGGATCGTGTTCGTCAACGGTCACGGCGGCAACGTGGCGGCGCTGACGGCGGCGACCACGTTGCTGCGGGCCGAGGGGCGCGACGTGGCCTGGTGCCCGTGCGCCGCCGCCGGTGCGGACGCCCACGCCGGCCATACCGAAACGTCTGTACTGCTGCACCTTTCACCGGCCGATGTCTGGGTCGACGAAAGCGTCGTCGGCAACACCGCACCGCTGCCCGAGCTGCTGCCGGCCTTGCGCCGCGGCGGTATGGCGGCGGTCAGCCCCGTCGGGGTGCTGGGCGATCCGACGACTGCCACGGCAGCCGATGGGTCCCGTATCTTTGCAGAAATGGTCGAAAGCTCCGTGCGCCGGATCAGCGCATGGCAGCCGAGCTCTGGGGGGATGCTCGCGTGACGGGGGTGGGACAGTGACTGGGCCGCGGCTGCCTGACGGCTTTGCCGTCCAAGTGGATCGCCGAGTCAAGGTGCTGGGAGAGGGCGCCGCGCTGCTCGGTGGCTCGCCGACGCGCCTGCTGAAGCTGGCTCCGGCGGCGCAGACCATGCTCGACCGCGGCCGCCTGGAGGTCCACGACGCGCAGAGCGCGCAGCTGGCCCGCACGCTGCTCGACGCCACGGTGGCGCACCCACGGCCGGCGACCGGTCCGTCGCACCTCGACGTCACCGTCGTTGTTCCGGTACGCGACAACGCCGTTGGCGTCGCTCGGCTGGTGCGGTCCCTGCGCGGCATGCGCGTGGTCGTGGTCGACGACGGCTCCGTCGTGCCGCTGCAGGCCGCGGACTTCTGCGATCTGGCCGGCCACTGCGACGTGCGCGTGCTCCGGCACGACGTCAGCCGCGGACCGGCCGCGGCCCGCAACACCGGGCTGGCCGCCTGCGAGACCGACTTCGTGGCCTTCCTGGACTCGGACGTGGTGCCCCGTCGCGGGTGGCTGGAAGCGCTGCTGGGGCACTTTTGCGACCCCGCCGTCGCGTTGGTCGCGCCGCGGATCGTCGGCCTGCACGAGCCCGACAATCTGATCGCGCGCTACGAGGCCGTGCGCTCGTCGCTCGACCTCGGCATGCGGGAAGCCCCCGTGGTGCCGTACGGCATGGTGGCCTATGTGCCGAGCGCGGCCATCATCTGCCGGCGCGCGGCGCTGGACCAGGTGGGCGGTTTCGACGAGTCGCTGCAGTCCGGCGAGGACGTGGACCTGTGCTGGCGGTTCATCGAGGCCGGGGCCCGGCTGCGGTACGAGCCGATCGCGCTGGTCGGCCACGATCACCGCACCGCCCTGGGAGAATGGTTCGCCCGCAAGGCCTTTTACGGTTCCTCTGCCGCGCCGCTGTCGGTGCGGCACCCGGGTAAGACGGCGCCGCTGGTCATCTCCGGCTGGACGCTGGTGGTCTGGGTGCTGCTGGCCATGGGGTCCGGGGTGGGGTACCTGGCCTCGACCATCGCCGCGGCGATCACCGGCCGTCGCATCGCCAACTCGTTGCGATCGATCGACACCGAGCCGCGCGAGGTCGCCGCGGTCGCCGCGCAGGGGCTGTGGGCTGCGGCCCTGCAACTCGCCGCAGCGCTGTGCCGGCACTACTGGCCGGTGGCGCTGGTGCTGGCGGTGTGTTTCCGGCGCTGGCGGCAGGTGGTGCTCATCGCCGCGATCGTGGACGGCGTCGTCGACTGGGCGCGCCGCCACCACACCGTCGACGACAACACCCAGCGCGTTGGTCTGCTGGCCTACCTGCTGCTCAAGCGTCTCGACGACATCGCCTACGGTCTCGGGCTGTGGGGCGGCGTGGTGCGCGAGCGGCATCTGGGTGCGCTCAAGCCGCAGATCCGGACTTGAACCCACGCCGCGATGACGTCCTGATCGTCGGGGCCGGCAGTGCCGGCTGCGTTCTGGCCGAGCGTCTTTCGGCCGATCCCGCCTGCCAGGTGACGCTGCTGGAGACCGGCGGCACGATCCGCCCTGAGCCGGGCTGGGTGTTGCCCATCGGAGTCGACAGCGCCGTGGCCCGACAGCACCGCACGACGCTGACGCAGAATCCGGTGCGGTCTGTGGACATCGTGCGCGGACGGGTGCTGGGCGGGTCCGGGGCGATCAACGGCGGCTATTTCTGCCGGGCCTGGCCCGCGGATTTCGCGGCCTGGGCGGTGCCGGGCTGGTCCTGGTCCGACGTCCTGCCGCACTATCGCGCCATCGAGACGGACCACGACTTCGGCGACGGCGCCGAGCACGGTGCGACCGGCCCGGTACCCGTACGCCGTATCAGCGAATTCGCAGCGTCCTCACAGGCTTTCCGTGACGCGGCGGGCGACCGGTACCCCTGGATCGACGATCTCAACGCCGCGGCCGGGGTCCGGCCGGGCCTCGGTGCGGTGCCGCTCAACATCGATGACACCGGGCACCGGCACGGTCCGGGCGAGGTCTACCTGACGGCCGCGCGCGGCCGGGACAACCTGGCGGTGCTCGCCGGTACCCGCGCGCTGCGGGTGCTGTTCGACGGTGACCGCGCGGTGGGCGTCAGGTGTCTCGGTCCCGAGGGTGTGACGGACCGGTATGCCGTCCGGATCGTGTTGTGCGCCGGGGCAATTGAATCGGCGCATCTGCTGATGCTGTCCGGGATCGGCCCGGCCGCGCAGTTGCGGCGCGTCGGCGTGCCGGTCGTGGCGGACCTGCCGGTGGGGGCCGGGTGCGCGGACCATCCGGAATGGGTGGTGCCGACCACCTGGCCCGCGGCGCCCGGACGCCCGCCGCTCGAATTGCTGCTCACCACCGAAGAATTGGAAATCCGGCCGTACACCTGGGGCTTCGCGGCCATGACCGGCGGAGTCACCGACGGCGCGGACTCGGTGCACCTCGGCATCTCCCTCATGCGACCGCGCGCGCAGGGCAGGGTCGTGCTGGTGTCGGACGACCCCGAGGTGCGTCCCGTCATCGAGCACCGCTACGACGCCGACCCGGCCGACGCCACGGCCCTACACGTCGGGTACGAACTCTGTCGCGACCTGTTCGGTACTGCCGTCGCCGACGCGGAACCGGCCTGGTCCACCGCGCAGCATCTGTCTGCCACGGCCCCGATGGGCGCCGACGGCGACGAACGCGCCGTCCTCGATCCGCAGTGCCGGGTGCGCGGCGTCGACGGGTTGTGGGTGGCCGACGGCGCCGCGCTGCCGGGCATCACCGGCCGGGGCCCGCACGCGACCATCGTCATGCTGGCGCACCGGGCCGCCGGGTTCATCGCGGCGTGACCGCCGCGCGGCGGAGACGTCGCATGAAAATGCCTGTGGTGACTAGTTGTTGGGCGGTGTGCGGTCGCGGCCGGGCGCCCAGAATGCGATCAGTACGCCCGCGACCGCGGTGATCGACGCCAGCACCACGAGTGTTGTCTGCATGCCGTGCAGGAACGCCACGCGGGCCACGGCCAGGAGCTGACCACCGACCGGGCCCAGATGGGGCGCCGCGGCCACCGCACCGGCCAGCGAGCCGCGTGCGGCGTCTTGTACCGGAGCCGGAAAACCGGCCACGGCGGGCCCGATCTGTTTGGTGTATCCGGCTGCCAGGAGGGAGCCGGTCAGCGCGATGCCGAGGGCGGCACCCACCTCCCGGGTGGTGTCGTTGACCGCCGACGCCACCCCCTGTTTGCCGTCCGGTACCGATGTCATGATCGCTGAAGTCGTTGGCGCGGTGAATATTCCGACTCCGGTGCTCACCACCAGCAGCGGCCACGCCAGGGCCCAGTACGACGAGTCGATGCGCACCAGACATAGTGACAGCAGGCCGGCGGACAGCAGCCCCAGGCCGATGAGCACCACGAGGCGCAATCCCAGCTTCGGCAGGTACCACGACGACAGCGGGGACAGGATGAGCATCGGCACCGCCAGCGGGGACAGTGCCAGTGCGGTTCCCAGCGGGCTGTAGCCCATGACCAGTTGCATGAATTGCATCGCCAGGTAGAAGAAACCGAACATCACCAGGAACAGCACCGTGATGGCCGCGGCTCCGGTGCCGAACTGGCGATCGAGAAACAGCCGGACATCCAGCAGCGGGTACCGGGCCCGGAGCTCGATGATCGTGAACGCCCCGGCCAGGATCAGGCCGCCGGCGATACCACCCAGCACCACCGGATGTGTCCAGCCCCGATCGGGTGCCGCGAGGATGCCGTACACCAGCGCGGCGACCGCGGCGGCGATGACGATCGCGCCGGCGACGTCCAAGGTGCGGGCCTCCGCATCGCGCGACGTCGTGATGGTCGTGCTCATGACCATCAGGACCAGTCCGGCGCCGGCGAAGGCCCAGAAGATCGACTGCCAGGGCCAGAAGTGCAGCAGCACACCGGATCCCAGCATGCCGAACACGCCGCCACAGCCGGCCATCCCGACCCAGATGCCCACCGCCTTGGTGCGCTGGTCGGCCGGGTACGACGCGGTGATCAGGGACAGCGTCGCCGGCATGATGAAGGCGGCGCCCACTCCGGCGACCGCGCGGGCGCCGATGATGTGCAAGGGATCGGTGCTGACCGCCGGGACGATCGAGGCCGCCGCGAAGATGGCCAGACCGAACAGCAGGGCACCGCGCCGGCCGTAGCGGTCGCCGAGGGCGCCGGCGGGCAGCAGCAGGCAGGCCAGTGTCAGTGTGTAACTGTCGATGATCCAGGTCAGCTGGGTCTGGTTCGCCGACGTTGCCATGGCGATGTCACCGAGCGCGGTGTTGAGCGCGACCATCGACGAAATCACCACCAGCACACCGGAACACGCCACCAGCAGTGTCCAGGTGCGGTTCCGCGCGATGGGCGCGGCGGCCGTCGGCGGCGTGGTACCGGCCCGGGGGCTCACCACGCTCGCCTTGTCGGCCATGCGGCCACCTTCCGGTAGTTTCAAGACTGATGATCTTCAAACAAGACTAACAGTCTTGTTTGTCGTCCGGAAGGTGAACTGCGTTGTCCAGCGAATACGGCGACCCCCGGCCGGCCCGGTCACGGGCGCGGCTCCTCGAGGCGGCGACCGCCCTCCTGCGCGCCGGCGGTCCCAGCGCCGTCACCATCGATGCGGTGGTCCGGGCGTCCAACGTGGCCAGGGCGACCCTCTATCGGCACTATGCCAGCGGAAATGACTTGCTGGCAGCGGCATTTCACGCGCTCATCCCGCCGGCTCCCGTGCCGCTCGCCGACGGGAACCTGCGCGAGCGGTTGATCGCGCTCGTGCACGCGCAGGCGGAACTGATCGCCGAGGCGCCGGTCAGCCTGGCGGCCATGTCGTGGCTGACGCTCGGTGGCAACCTCGAACACCTGCCGTGGGGCACGGCGGGGACCGAGAGCATCGAGGTCCGTAACTTGCGGGAACGCGTGGCCGAGCAGTACGCCGCCCCGTTCGAGGCAGTGCTGTCCAGTCCCGAGGCCGTCGCCGAGTTGGGCGACGTCGACCGGGTCCGCGCCGCGGCGTTGTTACTCGGCCCGATCGTGCTCGGCAAGCTCAGCACCCTGCCCGACTTCGACTATCGCGAGATCGCCGTCGCCGCCGTCGACGGCTTCCTCGCGACTCATCGCATCAGCGCAGCGAGTACCGGATCGGCAGGTGCTTGAAGCCGCCGACGAACGTCGTCGCGGAAAGCTCCGGGGTACCGGCCAATTCGATCGAGTCCAGCCGGGGCAGCAGTTCGGAGAACAGGCTGTTCATCTCCATGCGCGCCAGTGCGGCACCCAGACAGAAGTGCACGCCGTAGCCGAACGCCAGGTGCTTGTTCGGCTCGCGCCCGACGTCGAACCGGAACGGATCGGTGAACACCTCTTCGTCGCGGTTACCGGAAACGTAAGCGAGATAGACGGATTCGCCTGCGGCGATCGGCACCCCGCGCACGACGGTGTCGGCGGTCGCGGTGCGCATGAATTCCTTCACCGGCGTGCTCCACCGGATCATCTCCTCGACGGCCGTGGACATCAGCTCGGGATTCGCCTTCAGGCGGGCCAGCTCGCCGGGATTCTGGATCAGCGCGTGCAGCCCACCCGAGATGGCGTCCTTGGTGGTGTCGTGACCGGCGCTGGCCACGATCACGTAGTAGGACGCGGTGTCCATGTCGCTGAGCGGTTCGCCGTCGATGCGGCCGTTCGCGATCGCCGACGCCAGGTCATCGGTCGGGTTGGCCCGCCGGGATGCGGTCAGCGCGGCAAAGTACTGGAAGAAGTCGAGCAGCACGGCGAACAGCTCTTCCGGTGTCTGGCCGCGTGAGTACTCCTCGTCGTCGCCGCCGAACATCTCCTGCGTGAGGGTGTGCATGCGGTCGTAGTCCTCCTCGGGGAGGCCGAGCAGCGACATGATCACGTAGAGCGGGAACTGGATCGCGATCTCCTCGACGAAGTCGCACTCGGGGCCGATGTCGCGCATCCGGTCGACGTACCGCTTCGCGAGCTCGTCCACCCGGACCTTCAGGTCGCGCATGGCCTTGGGGCGGAACCAGTCGGCGCCGATGGCGCGGATCTTCCGGTGGTGCGGGTCGTCCATGTGGATGAGCGTGCGCAGCCCGATCCCCGCCTCGGCCTGTGCCTTCAGCAGATCTTCGGCGTCGGCCTTCATGAGCAGCGGGCGGGGCTCGCTGATGAAGAGGTTGTTGTCGCGCTCGATGGCCATGATGTCGGCGTGCTTGGTGATCGCCCAGAACGGCCGGTACGGCGGATTGTCTACCCAGGCAACGGGATTGGTGGCGCGGAGGCGGGTCAGGGCGGTATGCAACCGATCGTCGTCGGCGTAGGCGGAGGGGTCGGCGAGGACCTTCGCGGCCTCGTCGGTGGTGGGTGCAGTCATTGAACTCCTCACGCAGACGCAAACTTGACAGCTGTCAAGTGGAGTGTAGGTCGTTCGATGTCCGTTGGGGAGGGGGTCGCGCGAAATATTTCTGAGCTGCATTCGGTGGGCGTTCAGTACGCTGGGTGGTCGTGTCGTCCGCCCATTCGCCCAGACTGCTGCAGCGCGCTGCGGCAGTGGCTGCCGCGGTGCTGCTGGTGGCCGGCTGTGGCCTGGACTCGCACAGTGAAGGTGCGACGGTCGTCGCGCCCGACGCGGTGACCGCCGATCCGGCGCTGGTGCACACCGCATCGGGGACCGTCCGCGGGACGGTCAATCCGGACCTACGGTTCTTCGGTGGAATTCCTTATGCCGCACCACCATTGGGACCATTGCGCTTCCGGCCGCCGGCGCCCGCGCTCGCGTGGGACGGCGCGCTCGACGGCAGCAAGCCGGGCGCGCGCTGCATCCAGGATCCCAAGGGCGACCTCGAGATGGGCCGTAACACCAGCGAGGATTGCCTGACGCTCAATGTCTGGACGCCGCCGGTGCGGGCCTCCGGTGAACGTCGACCCGTGCTGGTGTGGCTGCACGGCGGCGGATTCATCAACGGCTCCAGCAGCATCTACAACTCGACTCGGCTGACCACACGCGGCGACGTCGTGGTGGTGACCGTCAACTACCGCCTCGGTGCGCTGGGTTTCCTGGCCCACCCCGCACTGGGTAGCGGTCCCGACGTCGGCAACTACGGGCTGGCCGATCAGCAGGCGGCGCTGCGCTGGGTGCGCGACAACATCGCCGCGTTCGGCGGCGATCCCGACAAGGTGACCATCGCCGGTGAATCCGCCGGCGGGATGTCGGTGTGCGACCATCTCGTCGCCCCCGACTCGGCCGGTCTCTTCCGCGGCGCCATCATCGCGAGTGGGCCGTGCCAGGCGCAGGGCGCACTACCGGAGGCCACGCGGGCGAGCCTGACCTATGCGCAGGCGGCGGGGTGCGGGGATGTGGCGGACGCCGCCGATTGTCTGCGCCGTCTGCCGGTCGACAAACTGCGAAAACCGGTGTGGTACTACGGAATCGGCGAGAACATGCTCAGCGGGCCCGTCTCCGGGACAACGCTGCTGCCGGTCGACCCGATGCGGGCCATCAGCGACGGCGCTGCGGCCCGGGTGCCGGTGATGATCGGTACCACCCGCGACGAATTCACCCTCTTCGTCGCGCTGCAGTATCTCCGCGCGGGCAAGCGGTTCCATGCCGACGCCTACCCGCGCCTCCTGGAGTCGACGTTCGGCGCCGACGCCGGCGCGGTGGCGACGCACTACCCGCTGGACCGCTACGGGGGCAGCGCCGCGGTCGCTTATTCGACGGCAGTCACCGACGCCGCGTTCGCGTGCGTGGCCGACCGCATCGGCGACGCGCTGGTGGGCGATGCGCCGGTCTATGGCTACGAGTTCGCCGACCCGGCGCCACCGACGCCGGATCCGTTGCGCCACTTGCCTTTCCCTGTCGGTGCCAGCCACTCTCTGGACCTGCGCTACATCTTCAACATGGGTGGCGCGCCGCCGCCGACGCCGCCGCAGGTCGCCCTGTCGGATCAGATGATCGACTACTGGAGCTCGTTCGTCCGTGATGGCCGGCCGAGTGCCGACGGCGCGCCGGAATGGCCGCAGCTGGCCGGCGAAGAGCATGACAGCCGCATGTCGCTGCGCCCCGATGGCAGTCGATTGGTCACGGACTACGACCAGGTACACCAGTGCGCGTTCTGGGCGACTCTGCAGCACTGACTACTACGTCGAACGTGGGGGATTCTGGTGCCGTCAGCGGCGTGGCGTCTCGGCGGGTCGCACGCTCGACGCACGGAAAATGCCTTGCCCGCCGAGGTGTGCGTCCACTTCGATAGGGCGGCATGACGCTTCCCGATGCGGACCGATTCGCCCGTGAGTGGTGTGCGGCCTGGAACGCCCACGACGTCGAGGCCGTCCTGGCGCATTTTCACGACGACGTCGTCTTCACCTCACCCGTCGCGGCGCGCGTGGTGCCCGAATCCGGGGGAGTGGTGCGGGGCAAGGACGCGCTGCGGCGGTACTGGACCACCGCGCTGGCTGCGGTGCCGGAGCTGCACTTCGAGATCGTGGCCAGTTATATCGGGACGCAGGCGCTCGTCATCAATTACCGCAACCACCGCGGTCAGTTGGTCAACGAGGTGCTGATCTTCGACGGTGACCTGGTGCGCGAGGGTCACGGCACCTATCTCGATTAGGCGGGCGTCACCCACGTCGTGATGTCGGCGTGCACGACCTCTTCGCCCCGGGCGTCGACCACCGAGACCGATACGACGACATCGGTGCCTCTCGTCAGCGTCTCGAAGTCGGGGACGTCGACCCGCGCGTGGGCCCGCAGTGAAGTGGTGGCCTTGGCCAGGTACCGCACGTTCATGGCCTTCGGGATCCAGCGGTGGCTCGTCGGCACGGTCGCTTCCATCGCCATGCCCATGGCGGCCTCGGCGGCGTTGCACGACGCGATGGCATGCACGGTGTGCAGATGGTTGTAGACGAAGAACCACTTCGGCACCGCCACCTCGGCGTAGCCCGGCTCCATCGTCAGCACCCGGGGCAGGACCGACGCGAAGTACGGCACCCGCACCATCGCGGCCGCGGAGAACAGCAGGCTGCCGCCGGGCCGTCCGGAGAGCTGCTTCCAGGCGCGGTACGTGGGGCTCAGTGTCGACATGTCTCGATCTTACTTGAAAGTAAGTTAGGCGCCGTCGCCAATTCTGCTTCGGCGGCCCGGTCCACTCGCCCTTTTGCAGCACCAGCTCAAAGTCAACGGGAGGACCGGCCAGGCGTGCGTTGAGGCTGTACCCAGGGCGCTCCTCACTCGCACTTTTGTGCCACCAGTACAGGGTCAACGACTGGCGTCGCTGCATACGCGTTGACCCTGTGGCTGGGGCGCTCTCCACTCGTACTTCTGCGCCATGCATACCGGATCGACTGAACAGCCTCCATTGACCGAGAAACCAGAGCGGCGTCCACTCGAACAACCAGGCCCGCGCCGTAGAATCACCGCAGGACCGGCGGTAGAACCCGGGCGCGTCGAACTGCTCCGCAGCGGATTTGGAGCGAGCCCGGATCTGGGGCATACTGTTCGGGTTGCCTTGCGCCGGGTTCGCCCGCTGCGGGCATACGACCGGCGCCCATCTCGGGCGCATCCGGTCCCAGCATCGCCCACGATGGAATTTCCAACGCGGACGACTGTGCGCAAAGGCGACACGCCCGAGCGCGGGGGTCGGTGAACCACAGAAACGTAAAGAGCGGCGGCATAGCCAGCGCGCGTCATCGGGTGTCCCGGGGCGTGCGCATCGAAGACCAGGCCCGAGCACGGGCCCGTGAGAAGTTAGGTAGGAGAAGCGTGGCGGGACAGAAGATCCGCATCAGGCTCAAGGCCTACGACCACGAGGCGATTGACGCCTCGGCGCGCAAGATCGTTGAGACGGTCACCCGTACGGGGGCAAGCGTGGTCGGCCCGGTGCCGCTGCCGACCGAGAAGAACGTGTACTGCGTCATTCGGTCTCCCCATAAGTACAAGGACTCGCGGGAGCATTTCGAAATGCGTACCCACAAGCGCCTTATCGACATCCTCGACCCCACGCCGAAGACCGTTGACGCTTTGATGCGCATCGATCTGCCGGCGAGCGTCGACGTCAACATCCAGTAGGAGACCCAGAAAAATGGCACGCAAAGGCATTTTGGGCACCAAGCTGGGCATGACGCAGGTGTTCGACGAGAACAACAAAGTCGTCCCGGTCACGGTCGTGAAGGCCGGCCCCAACGTGGTGACCCGCATCCGTACCACCGAGCGCGACGGCTACAGCGCCGTGCAGCTCGCCTACGGCGAGATCAGCCCTCGCAAGGTGAACAAGCCGGTCACCGGTCAGTTCGCCGCTGCAGGCGTCAACCCGCGCCGGCACCTGGCCGAGCTTCGTCTCGACGACGAGGCCGCCGCTGCTGAGTACGAGGTCGGCCAGGAGCTGACCGCCGACATCTTCGCCGACGGCGCGTACGTCGACGTGACCGGCACCAGCAAGGGCAAGGGCTTCGCCGGCACCATGAAGCGCCACGGCTTCCGTGGCCAGGGCGCCGCGCACGGCGCCCAGGCAGTGCACCGTCGTCCCGGCTCGATCGGTGGCTGCGCCACCCCGGGCCGTGTCTTCAAGGGCACCCGCATGTCCGGCCGTATGGGTAGCGACCGCGTCACCACCCAGAACCTGAAGGTTCACAAGGTCGACGCCGAGAACGGTGTGCTGCTCATCAAGGGCGCCATCCCGGGCCGCAACGGTGGACTGGTGGTTGTCCGCACCGCAATTAAGCGAGGCGAGAAGTAATGACTTCTGTAAAGGTTATTGACGTCAAGACCCCGGACGGCAAGAAGGACGGCTCTGTCGAGCTGCCCGCCGCGCTGTTCGACGTCGAGCCCAACATCGCGCTGATGCACCAGGTTGTGACGGCCCAGCTGGCCGCCGCTCGCCAGGGCACCCACGCCACCAAGACGCGTGGCCAGGTCTCCGGTGGTGGCAAGAAGCCGTACCGCCAGAAGGGCACCGGCCGCGCCCGTCAGGGTTCGACCCGCGCCCCGCAGTTCACCGGTGGTGGCACCGTCCACGGCCCGCAGCCGCGTGACTACAGCCAGCGGACCCCGAAGAAGATGATCGCTGCTGCCCTGCGCAGCGCGCTGTCGGACCGGGCCCGCAACGAGCGCATCCACGCGATCACCGAGCTGGTGGCCGGTCAGAACCCGTCGACCAAGAGCGCCAAGTCGTTCCTGTCGTCGCTGACCGACAACAAGAAGGTGCTCGTCGTGATCGGCCGCAGCGATGTGGTCGGCGCCAAGAGCGTCCGCAACCTGCCCGGTGTGCACGTGATCTCGCCGGATCAGCTGAACACCTACGACGTCCTGAACGCCGATGACCTGGTGTTCTCGGTGGAGGCGCTCAACGCCTACATCACCGCCAACACGAAAGAGGAGGTGTCGGCCTGATGGCTACCGTGACTGATCCTCGCGACATCATCCTGGCCCCGGTCATCTCGGAGAAGTCCTACGGGCTCATCGAGGACAACACGTACACGTTCATCGTGGCGCCGGAGTCCAACAAGACGCAGATCAAGATCGCTATCGAGAAGATCTTCGACGTGAAGGTCGACTCGGTGAACACCGCGAACCGGAAGGGCAAGCGCAAGCGCACCCGCACCGGTTACGGCCAGCGCAAGAGCACCAAGCGCGCGATCGTGACCCTGTCCGCCGGCAGCAAGCCGATCGAACTGTTCGGAGCTCCGGCCTGATCGGCCGGGAGTTAAGGGATTAACTGATAATGGGAATTCGCAAGTACAAGCCGACGACCCCGGGTCGTCGCGGTTCGAGCGTCTCCGACTTCGCCGAGATCACTCGTTCGACTCCGGAGAAGTCGCTGATCCGTCCGCTGCACGGCACTGGTGGTCGTAACGCGCACGGCCGCATCACGACTCGTCACAAGGGTGGCGGTCACAAGCGTGCCTACCGCGTCATCGACTTCCGTCGCCACGACAAGGACGGTGTCAACGCCAAGGTCGCGCACATCGAGTACGACCCGAACCGCACCGCGAACATCGCGCTGCTCCACTTCGTGGACGGCGAGAAGCGCTACATCATCGCCCCCAAGGACCTCAAGCAGGGCGACGTTGTCGAGTCCGGCCCCAACGCCGACATCAAGCCGGGTAACAACCTGCCGATGCGCAACATCCCGGCCGGTACCGTCATCCACGCTGTGGAGCTGCGTCCGGGTGGTGGCGCCAAGCTGGCCCGCTCGGCCGGTGTCAGCATCCAGCTGCTCGGTAAGGAAGGCGCCTACGCCACGCTGCGTATGCCGTCGGGCGAAATCCGTCGCGTCGACGTGCGCTGCCGCGCCACCGTCGGCGAGGTCGGCAACGCCGAGCAGGCGAACATCAACTGGGGTAAGGCCGGCCGTATGCGGTGGAAGGGCAAGCGCCCGACCGTCCGTGGTGTCGTGATGAACCCGGTTGACCACCCGCACGGTGGTGGTGAGGGTAAGACCTCCGGTGGTCGTCACCCGGTGAGCCCGTGGGGCAAGCCCGAGGGCCGCACCCGCAAGCCGAACAAGCCGAGCGACAAGCTCATCGTCCGCCGCCGGCGCACCGGCAAGAAGCGCTAGGCCGGAAAGGAATAGACGATGCCTCGTAGCCTCAAGAAGGGTCCGTTCGTCGACGACCATCTGTTGAAGAAGGTCGACGCGCAGAACGAGAAGAACACCAAGCAGGTCATCAAGACCTGGTCCCGTCGGTCGACCATCATCCCCGACTTCATCGGTCACACCTTCGCCGTCCACGACGGTCGCAAGCACGTGCCGGTGTTCGTCAGCGAAGCGATGGTTGGGCACAAGCTCGGCGAGTTCGCCCCGACGCGGACCTTCAAGGGTCACATCAAGGACGACCGGAAGAGCAAGCGCCGCTAATGACTACCGTTACTGAATACCCGTCCGCGAGCGCCAAGGCGCGCTTCGTGCGTGTGTCGGCGAGCAAGGCCCGCCGGGTCATCGACCTGGTCCGTGGCAAGAGCGTCGAAGAGGCGCTCGACATCCTGCGGTGGGCACCGCAGGCTGCCAGCGAGCCGGTCGCCAAGGTGATCGCCAGCGCTGCCGCCAACGCGCAGAACAACGAGGGCCTGGACCCGACGACCCTCGTGGTCGCCACGGTCTTCGCCGACGAGGGCCCGACCGCCAAGCGCATCCGGCCGCGCGCCCAGGGGCGTGCGTACCGGATCCGCAAGCGCACCAGCCACATCACCGTGGTCGTCGAGAGCCGTCCCGCGAAGGACAAGGGCTCGAAGGCTGCTTCGGCCGGTGCCGCGCGCGCTCGTCGTGCCCAGGGCAGCAAGGCCGCCGCTGCCAAGACCGAGACGAAGGGAGGCTCGGAGTAGTGGGCCAGAAAATCAACCCGCACGGCTTCCGCCTCGGTATCACCACCGAATGGAAGTCCCGTTGGTACGCCGACAAGCAGTACGCGGACTACGTCAAGGAAGACGTCGCCATCCGCAAGCTGCTGGCCACCGGCCTGGAGCGCGCCGGCATCGCCGACGTGCAGATCGAGCGCACGCGTGACCGCGTCCGGGTGGACATCCACACCGCACGTCCGGGCATCGTCATCGGTCGCCGTGGCACCGAGGCCGACCGCATCCGCGCCGACCTGGAGAAGCTGACCGGCAAGCAGGTTCAGCTGAACATCCTCGAGGTCAAGAGCCCCGAGGGCGTGGCCCAGCTGGTGGCGCAGGGCGTCGCCGAGCAGCTGAGCAACCGTGTCGCGTTCCGTCGTGCCATGCGCAAGGCCATCCAGTCGGCCATGCGTCAGCCGAACGTCAAGGGCATCCGGGTGCAGTGCTCGGGCCGCCTCGGCGGTGCTGAGATGAGCCGCTCGGAGTTCTACCGCGAAGGTCGCGTGCCGCTTCACACGCTGCGCGCCGACATCGATTACGGCCTGTACGAGGCCAAGACCACATTCGGCCGTATCGGCGTGAAGGTGTGGATCTACAAGGGCGACATCGTCGGTGGCAAGCGTGAGCTCGCCGCCGCCGCTCCCGCCGCCGACCGTCCCCGTCGGGATCGTCCGTCCGGTACCCGTCCGCGTCGCAGCGGTTCGTCGGGCACCACGGCGACCAGCACCGAGGCCGGCCGCGCTGTGGACGTCGCTGTTGAGGCCCCCGCCGGCGATGCGCCGTCGGAAGCAACGGAGAGCTAAGCATGCTGATTCCCCGCAAGGTCAAGCACCGCAAGCAGCACCACCCGGAGCAGCGCGGTATCGCCAGCGGCGGCACCTCGGTCAGCTTCGGTGACTACGGCATCCAGGCCCTGGGCCATGCCTACATCACCAACCGGCAGATCGAGTCCGCTCGTATCGCCATCAACCGGCACATCAAGCGTGGCGGCAAGGTCTGGATCAACATCTTCCCGGACCGCCCGCTGACCAAGAAGCCTGCTGAAACCCGCATGGGTTCCGGTAAGGGTTCGCCGGAGTGGTGGGTCGCCAACGTCAAGCCGGGTCGCGTGCTCTTCGAGCTCAGCTACCCCGACGAGAAGATCGCCCGGGAGGCGCTGACCCGCGCCATCCACAAGCTGCCGATCAAGGCACGCATCGTGACTCGAGAGGAGCAGTTCTGATGGCAGTTGGAGTTACGCCTGGTGAACTGCGTGAGCTCACCGAGGAAGAGCTGACCACGCGTCTGCGCGAGTCGAAGGAAGAGCTGTTCAACCTTCGCTTCCAGATGGCCACCGGTCAGCTGTCGAACAACCGCCGGCTGCGCACCGTGCGGCAGGAGATCGCGCGGGTCTACACGATCCTGCGTGAACGTGAGTTGGGCCTGGCGTCCGGGCCGGTTGGTAAGGATTAGTCATGGCAGAAACTAAGGGCCCCAAGCACACGCCGGCCACCGAGACCGAGCGCGGCAGCCGCAAGACCGCCATCGGCTACGTGGTGTCGGACAAGATGCAGAAGACCATCGTGGTCGAGCTGGAAGATCGCAAGATGCACCCGCTCTACGGGAAGATCATCCGGACCACCAAGAAGGTCAAGGCGCACGACGAGAACGGCGACGCCGGTATCGGCGACCGCGTCTCGCTGATGGAGACCCGTCCGCTGTCGGCCAGCAAGCGCTGGCGGCTGGTCGAGGTGCTCGAGAAGGCCAAGTAGGCCTTCGCACGTGCATTGAACTGCCCCTCTCCTTCGGGAGAGGGGCAGTTTTGCATTCGGCGGGAAATTCCGGGGCGGCAATCCAATCCGGATCGGCGCCGGCTCCGAATACGGGGCATGCACACACTCGTCCTCATCGGATTCCTCGGCGGACTGATCACCGGCATCTCACCGTGCATCCTGCCCGTCCTGCCCGTGGTCCTGTTCTCCGGCACCAATCGCCGCCCCTACCTGGTGATCGCCGGACTCGTCCTGAGTTTCAGCGTGGTGACCCTCGTCGGGACCGTCGTGCTGCAACAGTTGCACCTGCCGGCCGACATCATCCGCTGGGCCGGCCTGCTGGCGCTCACGGCCATCGGCGTCGGGTTGATCTTCCCGCGCGTCGAGCGCCTGCTGGAAGCGCCGTTCGCGCGTGCCGCAACGCGACATTGCCGGCAGCCGTAAGGGTTTCGGCCTCGGGCTGGCACTGGGCGTGCTCTACGCCCCGTGCGCGGGACCCGTGCTGGCGGCCATCGTGGTGGCCGGGGCGACCGGCCACATCGGGCTGGACACCGTCGCGCTGACCGCGTCGTTCGCCGTCGGTACCGCACTGCCGTTGCTGCTGTTCGCCCTGGGGGGACAGCGAGTTGCCGAGCGCGTCAAGGCATTTCAGCAGCGACAGCGGCAGGTCCGGGTTGCTGCCGGGGTGGTCACGCTGGTCGCCGCGGTGGCGTTGGCGCTGAATCTGCCCGCCACGGTGCAACGCAAGATTCCCGACTACACCGCGACGTTGCAGGCGCGCATCGCGCCCGCCGGCGTCGGCTTGTCGAACTGTGCCGAGGGCGCGAGTGTCCTGCAGGACTGCGGTACCGCCCCGGACATCGTCGGCATCGACAGCTGGTTCAACACCCCGGACGATGCACCGCGGACCCTGAAGTCCTTGCGCGGCAAGGTCGTTCTCGTCGACTTCTGGACCTACACCTGCATCAACTGCCAACGCGCGATCGAGCACGTCACAGGCTGGCACGACCGCTACAAGGATCAGGGCTTCACCGTGATCGGCGTGCACACCCCAGTTCGAGCACGATCGTGACGGCGTCATCAAGGGGGCGGCCGACCTGCACATCAAATACCCTGTGGCGCTAGACAACTCGTACGACACGTGGCGCAACTATCAGAACCAGTACTGGCCGGCGAGCTACCTGATCGACGGCGACGGTGTGGTGCGGCACCTCAAGTTCGGCGAGGGCGATTACGACGTCACCGAAGGCATGATCCGGGAGCTGTTGGCCCAAGCGAGGCACTGACGGGTGACGCTAGGCTGCTCGACGATGGCCACGTCGTCTGAGCGAACTCCTGATCTCGGCGCCCTGCTGCGCCGTGTCGCAGCCGGGGATGCCGACGCGTTCGCGTCGTTCTACGACGCGACCTGTGCCCGGGTCTTCGGCCTGATCTTGCGGGTGCTGCGGGATTCCGGTTACAGCGAGGAGGCGACGCAGGAGGTGTACGCCCAGGTGTGGAGGTCCGCCGACAGCTTCGACCCGGCCGAGGGCTCAGCGTTGGCCTGGGTGATGACACTGGCACACCGCCGGGCCGTCGATCGGGTGCGTGCGGAGGTTGCGCACAGTCGGCGCGAATGGGATTACGGCACAACACATATCGAGCTGGCGGCCGATGTGGTGGCGGAAGCGGCAGCGCGGGGTGATGATCGCCGCCGCGTCGTGGGGTGCCTTGGTACCCTGTCCGACTCGCAGCGCCAGGCGATCGAGCTGGCGTATTACGACGGCCTGACCTACGTGCAGGTGTCCGAGCGGCTGGCCACGAGTCTCGGCACCGTGAAATCGCGGATGCGCGAAGGGCTGCGCAAGCCCCGTGATTGTCTGGGGACACCATGACCGATCCGGCCGAATTCGATCTGCTGGAGTTGGCGGTGCCGTATGCGCTCGATGCCGTCTCCGACTCGGAACGTGCCGAGATCGAGCGGCGGCTGGCGACGGCGCCCGGCGTCGTGGCGGAGGCGTTCCGCAGTCAGGTGGCCGAGGCCCGCGAGACGCTCGTGACCCTGTCGGACGCCACGGCCGTGCCGCCGCCGGCGGCGCTGAGAGCTGCTGTGCTGCACGGTAACCGGAGTCAGGCTCGCGAACATCGTTGGCGTAATGCGGTTCTGGTCGCAGCGGCGGTGCTCGCCGTCGGCGGCAGCGCGTTCGCGGCGGGCTGGATGCTGCGCCCGCCGCCCGCACCGCCGGTTGCCGAACGGGTCATGACGGCGCCCGACGTCCGCAGCGTGTCCACGGCCCTGCGCTCGGGCGGGACGGCGACCGTCGTGTATTCACGGGAGCGTGGCGATGGGATGTTGATGTTCGACGGGGCTGCCGCGCCGCCACCGGGCATGGCCTATCAGGTGTGGCTGATGAAGGACGGCGTTCCGGTGGCCGCCGGGCCGGCCATGCGTGATCTGCGCACCGTGATGGTGCCGGATATCGGGCGGGCGACGGCGCTGGGCGTGACGGTTGAGCCGGTGGGCCGCGCTACGGATGCGCTGCCCGGCGACATGGTCGGGCGGGTGGTGCTGCCATAGGCCGCCGCCGGCGGCAGCTCGTCGTGAACGTCAATATCGCGGGCGGGCCTCGGCTCCCGGGTGTAATCTCCGGGCGACCGCCGACATCGGCGTGCGCAGACCGGGACGAGGCGTCATGGCAACTGAATTCCAGGGCACGATCAAACTCGACATCCGCGACTCGGAGCCCGACTGGACTCCATACGCCGCGCCGACCGCCCCGGCCGGCGCACCCAATGTGCTGTACCTCGTCTGGGATGACACCGGCATCGCCACCTGGGACTGCTTCGGCGGCCTCGTCGACATGCCGGCCATGCGCCGCATCGCCGATCGCGGCGTGCGGCTGTCCCAGTTCCACACCACCGCGTTGTGTTCGCCGACCCGGGCCTCGCTGCTCACCGGGCGCAACGCCACCTCGGTGGGTATGGCGACCATCGAGGAGTTCACCGATGGGTTCCCGAACTGCCACGGCCGCATACCTTTTGAGACCGCACTGCTGTCCGAGGTGCTCGCCGAGCGGGGCTGGAACACCTACTGCGTCGGCAAATGGCACCTGACGCCGCTGGAGGAATCGAACCTGGCCTCGACCAAACGGCATTGGCCGCTGTCGCGCGGTTTCGAACGCTTCTACGGCTTCATGGGCGGCGAGACCGACCAGTGGTACCCGGAGCTGGTGTACGACAACCATCCCGTGGCCCCGCCGGCCACGCCCGAAGAGGGCTACCACCTGTCAAAAGACCTGGCGGACAAGACCATCGAGTTCATCCGGGACGCCAAGGTCATCGCGCCGGACAAGCCCTGGTTTTCCTACGTGTGCCCGGGGGCCGGGCACGCGCCGCACCACGTGTTCAAAGAATGGGCCGACAAGTACGCCGGCATGTTCGACATGGGCTATGAGGCCTACCGCGACCTGGTGCTGGAGAACCAGAAGCGGCTCGGCATCGTGCCGCCGGATACCGAGCTCTCACCGATGAATCCGTATCTGGACGTCAAGGGGCCGAACGGTGAGCCCTGGCCGCTGCAGGACACGGTGCGGCCCTGGGACGGGCTGAGCGACGAGGAGAAGCGGCTGTTCGCCCGCATGGCCGAGGTGTTCGCCGGCTTCCTGTCGTACACCGATGCGCAGATCGGCCGGATTCTCGACTACCTGGAAGAGTCGGGCCAGCTGGACAACACGCTCATCGTCGTCATCGCCGACAACGGGGCCAGCGGTGAAGGTGGCCCCAACGGCTCGGTCAACGAGAACAAATTCTTCAACGGCTACATCGACACCGTCGAAGAGAGCATGCGGTACTTCGACACGCTGGGTTCGCCGGACACCTACAACCATTACCCGATCGGCTGGGCGATGGCCTTCAACACGCCCTACAAGCTGTTCAAGCGCTACGCCTCTCATGAGGGCGGCATCGCCGACACCGCGATCATCAGCTGGCCCAACGGAATCGCCGCGCACGGCGAAGTGCGCGACAACTACGTCAACGTCGCCGACATCACCCCGACGGTCTACGACCTGCTGGACATCGAACCACCGACCGAGGTGCGCGGCGTGCCGCAGCGGCCGCTCGAAGGCGTGAGTTTCAAAGCAGCCCTAGAAGATTCGGCGGCCGGCACCGGAAAGACGACGCAGTTCTACGCGATGCTGGGCACGCGGGGCATCTGGCACGACGGCTGGTTCGCGAACACGGTGCACGCCGCCACCCCGTCGGGGTGGTCGCACTTCGACAAGGACCGCTGGGAGCTGTTCCACATCGCATCAGACCGCAGTCAATGCCATGACCTCGCCGCGCAGAATCCCGCGAAACTTGCTGAAATGCAGGAACTCTGGTTCGCCGAGGCAGCCAAGTACAACGGCCTGCCGCTGGCGGACCTCAACGTGTTCGAGACGCTGCTGCGCGACCGCCCCTACCTGATGCGCGACCGCCAGACCTTCACCTACTACCCGGGTACCGCCGAGGTGGGTATCGGCGCCGGCGTCGAACTGCGGGGACAGTCGTTCTCGGTGCTGGCCGAGGTCGACGTCGAATCGGCGGCCGCCGAAGGGGTGCTCTTCAAGCAGGGCGCCGGCCACGGCGGACATGTGCTGTTCGTCCAGGACGGCCGGCTGCAATACGTCTACAACTTCATGGGCGAGGACGAGCAGGTGGTGTCCGCGCTCGATCCGTTGCCCTTGGGACGGCACGTGTTCGGCGTCCACTACGACCGCACCGGCACCGTGGAAGGCAGTCACACGCCGCTCGGCACCTTCGAATTGCGCATCGACGACGCGGTGGTGGCAACCCGCCCGGATATCCGCGCCCACCCGGGCACCTTCGGTCTCGCCGGGGGTGGCGTCGCGGTCGGGCGCAACGCGGGCCAGCCGGTGTCGAACCGCTACCGGGCCCCGTTCCCCTTTGTCGGCGGCACCATCGCCAAAGTCGTCGTCGACATCTCGGGTACGCCGTATCTTGACGTCGAACAGGAACTGGCCAAGGCGTTCTGCAAGGACTAGCGGACTGAGATGAGCGGACCGATCATCCGGTGCGTCGCCGCGATGTCGGCGGCGGTGCTGTTGGGATCCTGCGGCGGCAAGGCCGACGAGAAGCCCACCACTACAACCAAATCCGACGGCACCACGACCACGACCAGTACGTCTGCTCCGTCGTCGTCGTCGTCGACGGCGGCGTCCGGGTCGAAGATGCCCGACCTGCCGACGTACGGAGTGGTCGAAACCACCAAACGCCCTGTCACGGCAGGGGAGCAGGTCTGCGACCCGCCGGGCCCGTCGGCGCAGACAATGACCGCGACCACCGGAGCGCCCGGCTCGCCGACCGTCGTCGTCGCGGTCCCTGACGGATTCGGTCAGGGGGCGCCGCCGTCCGGTGACGTCGCGCTGAACCTGACCGGCCCCGACGGCCTGACCGGCACCGTGAAGATCACTCCCACGCCGCAGGATGCCGCCGCGGCCTTCCAGGGATACGCCGACGCGCGCACCGCGGGCCACGAGTTCAACAGTGTCAGCATCCTGCCCGACGAATTGTGCGGATACAGCGGGCAGAAACTGATGGGCGTGCTCGCCGACAAGCCCGGCTCCGGCAGTGATTACGTCGACCGCATCGTGCATGTCTGGACCAACAACGGGAACTACCTCATCGCGCTGCAGTTGCAGGGACCCGCCGGTTCGAAGGGTATCGAAGCGGCAAAGCCGGTGCTGCTGGGGGACTTCGGTATCCGGTTGGGTTGAGCCGGGCCGTCATTCGGGATTGGTCAAGCGCGCCAACACGATTCCGCCGACGATCATCGACAAGGCCACCGCCCGGCCGATGTTCAGTGGATCCTTGTGGACCAGCACCCCGATGGCGATGGCCCCGACGGCGCCGATGCCGGTGAACACCGCATAGGCGGTGCCGACCGGCAGGGTCCGCATCGCCAGCGACAACAGGTACACCGACAAGGCACCGACGAGTACGCAGACGATCGTCGGTAGCAGGCGGGTGAACCCGTCGGTCGGTTTGATGCTCTGGGACCAGGCGATCTCCACACCACCGGCCAAAGCGAGGATCAGCCAGTTCATTTTGCATACTCCATGGCCAACGCGCGCGCGGTGCTCAGCGCCGCCGTCAGGGACGCGTCGTGCCCGGTCCGGAACTGGGCCAGCGTGGGATCCACGCGGGAGTTGGCCAGTTCGGCGTTGATGAACACGGTTTCGGTGACGGCGAAATGCCCGGCGAAGAAGTCGCGTAGGAACCGCTCCTGATAGTCGAAGGCCGCCTTGGGTGAGCCCGGCGAGTAGGCGCCGCCCCGTGCGGTGGCGACCACGAAACGTCGGGGTGCCAACACCATTCGCGGAAACGTCACCTGGTCCAGCCAGGCTTTGAGGGCGGCCGGAATCGAGTAGTTGTACATCGGCGTGCCGATCAGCACGACGTCGGCTGAGCGCAGTTCGGCCAGCAATGGTTCGACGACGGCCCAGGCCGCGGTTTGGGCGGGTGTGCGCGCCAGCCCCGCCAGCTCGTCGAGGTCGGTGACACCGGCGGCAAGTGCCGCATCGCAGATCTCTGTCCAGCCGGCGTCGATGAACGGCACCGGATCGGCTGCCACGTCACGGTAGTGGTAGGTGCCGTCGGGCGAAGCCGCACGCCAGGCCTGCGCGAACGCGGCGCTGACCTGCCGACTGATCGATGGGTTGCGGGCGCTGGCATCCAGGTGAAGCAGCGTGGTCATGGCGATCCTCTCAAAGTGGACACAGTGTCCGGTTAGTGTTGCAGACAACCGGACAATGTGTCCACTTATTCCGGACGTGAGTTATCGTGCAGTGGTGGACATCGGCGCGGACCTGCTCGGCGGTGACGACGCCGGCGCCGAGCGTGCCGACGCCGCGCGCAACCGCGCCCGGATCCTGGCCGCGGCCGCGGACGTCTTCGCCGCTCGTGACCCCCGCACCGTCACGATGGAACACATCGCCACCGCGGCCGGCGTCGGGCGCGGCACGCTGTACCGGCGCTACCCCAACACCGCGGCCATCGCCGTCGCGCTGCTCGACGAACATGAACGCGACCTGCAGCGCCAACTGATCTCCGGAGCGCCCCCGCTGGGGCCGGGAGCTGTTCCAGCCGAACGGCTTTCGGCGTTCTATGCCGCCATGGTCGACCTGCTCGACCGGCACGTGGATCTCGCGCTCGGCGCCGAGGTCGGCGGCGCCCGCTTCAGCACCGGGGCCTATGGTTTCTGGGCCGCCCACGTGCGCGCCCTGCTGGTGCAGGCCGGCGTCGCCGACCCGGACGCGCTGGTCGACATCCTGCTGGCGCCGTTGGCCGCCGAGAACTTCCTGCATCAACGCGACCGTGGCCTGTCCGTCGCGCAGATCAGTGGCGCGCTGACGCGGCTGGCACACGCGATCCTCGGCTGACCCGCGGGTCCGTTCAGATTCAGCGCGAGCAGATCCCTGTGCACGCGGCGCGGCACCCGCCACCATGAGCCCAACATCGGTGACGGGAGAGGCGTGATGACTGAGAGCGACGCGACGCAAGGCTGGATAAGCCGCGTCGGGACTGATTGGTGGGCAACGATTTTGGGGCTGGCCGTGACGGCACTGGCCGTGGCCGGCGTGCTGCCGAAGATCGGTTGGTGACGCGATGACCGTCGATGCGGCTGACACCGCCGACCACGTCGAATCGGGCGATCACACCGAAGCCACGGGCGCCCGCAGGTTCCTCGACTACGTGCCCGGTCTGCTGCTGCTGATCGCGGTGGGCCTGGCCGGAAAATATGCCCAGATCGGCTGGCTGGCGCTGGCCAAGCATCAGCACTGGCACGTGCCCGACATCGAATACGTGCTGTGGGCCATCGTTTTCGGGTTGATCATCACCAATACCGTTGGTCTGCACCGGATCTTCCGTCCCGGTGTGGCCACGTACGAATTCTGGCTCAAGGTCGGCATCGTCCTGTTGGGGGCGCGGTTCGTCCTCGGCGACGTCCTCAAGCTCGGCGCCACCAGCCTGGTGCAGATCCTGATCGACATGACCGTCGCGGGCGCGATCATTCTCGCCGCGGCCCGGTGGTTCGGCCTGTCCGGCAAGCTCGGCTCACTGCTGGCCATCGGGACGTCGATCTGCGGCGTGTCGGCGATCATCGCGGCCAAGGGCGCCATCCGCGCTCGCAACTCCGACGTCAGCTACGCGATCGCCTCGATCCTGGCGCTCGGCGCCGTCGCGCTGTTCGTTCTGCCCCCACTGGGTCACGCCATCGGGCTGACCGACCACGAATTCGGATTGTGGGCCGGCCTCGCGGTGGACAACACCGCCGAGACCACAGCCACCGGCTACCTGTTCTCCGACGAGGCCGGCAAGACCGCCGTGCTGGTGAAGTCGGTGCGCAACGCGCTGATCGGCTTCGTCGTCCTCGGCTTCGCCATCTACTGGGCCGCCAGGGGAGAGGCCGACGCCGTCGCCTCCGGCGTGCGTGCCAAGGCCGCGTTCGTCTGGCAGAAGTTCCCGAAGTTCGTGCTCGGCTTCCTCGCGGTCTCGGCCGTCGTCACCGCCGGGCTCTTGAGCAAGGGTCAGATCGCGAATCTGGCCGCGGTGTCCAAATGGGCCTTCCTGCTGACCTTCGCCGGGGTGGGGCTGTCCACCGACTTCCGGCAGATCGCGCGCACCGGCTGGCGCCCGCTCGTCGTCGCGGTGATCGGCCTGGTCGTGGTGGCAACGGTGTCATTGGCGCTGGTGCTGCTGACGTCGCGGGTCCTGGGCTGGGGCATCGGGGGCTGATCGCCGGCTGTTCCAGAACGACGAGATGGTCGCTGCCGACGAACGGCAGCGACCATCTCGATGTTTTCGAGGCTGGTTGAGCAGCGATTTGGAGCGTTATGGCTGCTCGCCTACTATGTAAGGGTTGCCCAGGGCAGACCCCGGTCACACGCTGACTCTGCGTGCCCTTGGACAACAAGACCGCGCACGTCCAGGTCGGTATCTGGCGTGCATACAAAACCCAGGTCAGGAGATCGAGTGATTCAGCAGGAATCGCGACTCAAGGTCGCCGACAACACGGGCGCAAAGGAAATCCTTTGCATCCGCGTGCTCGGTGGCTCGTCGCGGCGCTACGCCGGCATCGGCGACATCATCGTGGCGACCGTCAAGGACGCCATCCCGGGCGGCAACGTCAAGCGTGGTGACGTGGTCAAGGCCGTCGTCGTGCGCACCGTCAAGGAGCGCCGCCGGCCGGACGGCAGCTACATCAAGTTCGACGAGAACGCCGCCGTCATCATCAAGAACGACAATGACCCCCGTGGTACCCGCATCTTCGGGCCGGTCGGTCGCGAACTGCGCGAGAAGAAGTTCATGAAGATCGTCTCGCTGGCCCCGGAGGTTTTGTGATGAAGGTGCACAAGGGCGACACCGTGCTGGTCATCGCCGGCAAGGACAAGGGCGCCAAGGGCAAGGTCATCGAGGCCTACCCGACCCGCAACAAGGTGCTCGTTGAGGGCGTCAACCGGATCAAGAAGCACACTGCGCAGTCGCAGAACGAGCGCGGTGCATCGTCGGGTGGCATCGTCACCCAGGAGGCGCCGATCCACGTTTCCAACGTGATGGTGGTCGACTCCGACGGCAACGCGACCCGCATCGGCTACCGCGTCGATGAGGAGAGCGGCAAGAAGGTCCGTATCTCTAAGCGCAATGGCAAGGACATCTGAGATGACCACTGTGGAAAACACTCAGCCCCGGCTGAAGACGCGTTACCGCGAAGAGATCCGCGACGCGCTCAACAATGAATTCAACTACGCCAACGTCATGCAGATCCCCGGCGTGGTCAAGGTTGTCGTCAACATGGGTGTCGGTGACGCCGCCCGCGACGCCAAGCTGATCAACGGCGCGGTCAACGACCTGACGCTGATCACCGGCCAGAAGCCGGAAATCCGCAAGGCCCGCAAGTCCATCGCGCAGTTCAAGCTGCGTGAGGGCATGCCGATCGGCTGCCGCGTCACCCTCCGTGGCGACCGCATGTGGGAGTTCCTGGACCGCCTGATCTCCATCGCACTGCCCCGTATCCGCGACTTCCGCGGTCTGTCGGCCAAGCAGTTCGACGGCAGCGGCAACTACACCTTCGGCCTCAACGAGCAGTCGATGTTCCACGAGATCGACGTCGACTCGATCGACCGCCCCCGCGGCATGGACATCACGGTCGTCACCTCGGCCACCACCGACGACGAAGGCCGTGCGTTGCTGCGGGCCCTGGGCTTCCCGTTCAAGGAGAACTGACAATGGCAAAGAAGGCTCTGGTCAACAAGGCCAACAAGAAGCCGAAGTTCGCAGTGCGTGGCTACACCCGCTGCAACAAGTGCGGTCGCCCGCACTCGGTGTTCCGCAAGTTCGGCCTGTGCCGAATCTGCCTGCGGGAGATGGCCCACGCCGGCGAGCTGCCCGGCGTGCAGAAGTCCAGCTGGTGACTCTGCCCGTCTCATGACGCTGTAGAAAGCCGCCCCGGTCCTGGTGACCGGGGCGGCTTTTGCGTCTGTCCGTCGCATGGGCACCCACCTAGCGTCGTGCGTCGGATCTGCGACGGGCATGGCGCGCCCGGGCAGGCAGAAGCCCCGGCCCGGGAAGATGCGTAGCTTCAATCACGAGGCACTGGCAGCCATGGTGATTGAAGCCAGGGATGGTTCCGAGCCGTCGGACGTCCCTGAGTGCAATAATCGCCGGCACATTGCCGCACGATTGAACTCAGGTACTCGCCACGCGGATCTGCGATGTGCATGCGGGCGAGGCGCCGCCGAAAATGCCGCAATGAGCGGCGAATTCGCCAGAATCTGCGCGGCAATCCACCGGTCGGGTCGCATATTCGCCACTGGAAGCCCCTCCCTCGCACGGATTTGGCCCTGAGCTGCGCATTGTCTACACTGGGCAGGTTGCCATGGGCGTTTTCGTCCGATGGCCGATCGGTATGTGCCTTCTGAAACTGGATTGCACTACTGATGCACGACCCCTGACCGACCTCGGTCAGATAAGGGAAAACACTTCGTAGCAGGCCCACGATGTGACGTGCCGAGCCACCGCAAGGTGGGACCGACACGGGCGTGATGCATGGGAACCGCAGCGAGAAAGGTTGATCAACGCTGTCATGACAATGACGGATCCGATCGCAGACTTCTTGACACGTCTGCGCAACGCCAACTCGGCGTACCACGACGAGGTGACCCTGCCCCACTCGAAGATCAAGGCGAACATCGCCGAGATCCTCAAGAAGGAGGGTTACATCACCGACTACCGCACCGAGGACGCCCGCGTGGGCAAGAGCCTCGTTGTTTCCCTCAAGTACGGCCCGAGCCGCGAGCGCAGCATCGCCGGCCTCCGCCGGGTGTCGAAGCCCGGTCTGCGGGTGTACGCGAAATCCACCAACCTGCCGCGGGTTCTGGGTGGCCTGGGCGTGGCGATCATCTCCACGTCCTCCGGCCTGCTCACCGACCGCCAGGCAGCTCGACAGGGCGTGGGCGGCGAAGTCCTCGCTTACGTCTGGTAGGGGGCAGAGAACATGTCGCGTATTGGAAAGCAGCCGGTTGTCATTCCGGCCGGCGTCGATGTGACCATCGACGGCCAGAACATCGCCGTGAAGGGCCCCAAGGGCACCCTGACTCTCGATGTTGCCGAGCCCATCGAGGTGTCGCGCAACGACGAAGGTGCCGTCGTGGTCACCCGTCCGAACGACGAGCGTCGTAACCGCTCGCTGCACGGACTGTCCCGCACCCTGATCGCCAACCTGGTGACCGGTGTGACGCAGGGCTACACCACCAAGATGGAAATCTTCGGCGTCGGTTACCGCGTGCAGGCCAAGGGCTCGAACCTGGAGTTCGCGCTCGGCTACAGCCACCCGGTGCTGATCGAGGCCCCCGAGGGCATCACGTTCGCAGTCGAGACCCCGACGAAGTTCTCGGTGTCCGGCATCGACAAGCAGAAAGTCGGCCAGATCTCGGCAGTCATCCGCCGCCTGCGTCGCCCCGACCCGTACAAGGGCAAGGGCATTCGCTACGAGGGTGAGCAGATCCGCCGCAAGGTCGGAAAGACAGGTAAGTAGCAATGGCCAACACTGAGACTGACAAGCGTAAGCCGTTGGGCCAGAACATCTCTGAGACCCGTCGGGTGGCGCGTCTGCGTCGTCACGCCCGTCTGCGCAAGAAGGTCGCCGGCACCGCCGAGCGTCCGCGTCTGATGGTCAACCGCTCCTCGCGGCACATCCACGTCCAGGTGATCGACGACCTGACCGGCACCACGCTGGCCGCCGCGTCGTCCATCGAGGCCGACGTGCGTGCCGTCGACGGTGACAAGAAGGCCGTCAGCACCCGCGTGGGTCAGCTGATCGCCGAGCGTGCCAAGGCTGCCGGCATCTCCGAGGTCGTCTTCGACCGCGGTGGCTACAGCTACGGCGGCCGGATCGCCGCGCTCGCGGACGCCGCTCGTGAAAGCGGGTTGACGTTCTAATGACTTACTTGAAGATGACCGGAAGGACTGCATGATGGCCGACCAGGCTGGCGCCGGTTCGGCGCAGGACAACCGTGGTGGCCGCGGCGACCGTGACGGCCGGGGCCGTCGCGACGACCGTGGTGGCCGTGGCCGTGGCGATGACCGCGGTGAGAAGAGCAACTACATCGAGCGCGTTGTCACCATCAACCGCGTTTCGAAGGTGGTCAAGGGTGGTCGGCGCTTCAGCTTCACCGCGCTGGTGATCGTCGGTGACGGCCACGGCATGGTGGGCGTCGGCTACGGCAAGGCCAAGGAAGTTCCGGCCGCCATCGCCAAGGGTGTCGAGGAGGCTCGCAAGGGCTTCTTCCGCGTCCCGCTGATCGGTGGCACCATCGTGCACCCGGTTCAGGGCGAGGCCGCTGCCGGTGTCGTGATGCTGCGTCCGGCCAGCCCGGGTACCGGTGTGATCGCCGGTGGTGCGGCTCGCGCGGTGCTGGAATGCGCCGGCGTGCACGACATCCTGGCCAAGTCGCTGGGCAGCGACAACGCGATCAACGTGGTGCACGCCACCGTTGCCGCGCTGAAGCAGCTGCAGCGTCCGGAGGAAGTGGCGGCCCGTCGTGGCCTGCCCATCGAAGATGTTGCGCCGGCCGGCATGCTGCGGGCCCGGCGTGAGGCAGAAGCGCTCGCCGCCTCGGCAGCGCGTGAAGGATCGGCATAATCATGGCTGAACTGAAGATCACCCAGGTGCGCGGCACCGTGGGTGCCCGGTGGAAGCAGCGCGAGAGCCTGCGGACGCTGGGATTGCGCAAGATCCGCCAGTCCGTCGTTCGCGAGGACAACGCGCAGACCCGTGGTCTGCTCGCGGTGGTCAACCACCTCGTCACGGTTGAGGAGGCGTAAATGAGCGTCATCAAGCTGCACGACCTCAAGCCGGCCGCGGGGTCCAAGAAGGCCAAGACCCGCGTCGGTCGTGGTGAGGGCTCCAAGGGTAAGACCGCTGGTCGTGGTACCAAGGGCACCAAGGCCCGCAAGAACGTCCCCGTGACGTTCGAGGGTGGCCAGATGCCGATCCACATGCGTCTGCCGAAGCTCAAGGGCTTCCGCAACCGCTTCCGCACGGAGTACGCGGTGGTGAACGTCGGCGACCTCGCCAAGGCGTTCCCGCAGGGCGGCACCGTCGGTGTGGACGAGCTGGTGGCCGCGGGCCTGGTTCGCAAGAACACCCTGGTCAAGGTGCTCGGCGACGGCAAGCTGGCCGTCAAGGTCGACGTCACCGCCAACAAGTTCAGCGGTAGCGCCCGTGAGGCGATCACCGCTGCCGGTGGTAGCGCGACCGAGCTGTAACTGTTTCGCAAAAAGGGAGTCTCGGCCTTCGGCCGGGGCTCCCTTTTGTGTCCGCCGAGAATGAGCTTGTGTGCCAAGTTCGTCGGGGAATTGGCACACAAGCTCAGTTTCGGTGGCCTGGTCCTGCAGCTAGCTCTGCAACCGGGCGCCGAGGACGTCGTGGAAGAGTGCCTGCCGGATGGCCAGCTCGCGGGGATCGCTGACCAGATGGAAGCCCAGTCGGTTCATCACGTAGCCGAAGCCCACGCCGGTGTCGGGGTCGGCGAAGCCGAACGAGCCACCGAAGCCGGGCGTGCCGAACGCCTTTCCCGACGATCCGAACACCATCCGCGGGAACTCCTTGCAGAAGCCGAGGGAGTATGCGCCGTCCAGCCGCAGCACCATGTCCCGCGTGCCGCCCGACGGATTGCGCGGCGGGGCGATCAATGCATCGAAAATCTCTGGGGTGAAACCTATTTCGCTCCCGCCGGTCGCCGCGGCGCCGTAGAGGCCGGCCAGTGCGCGCGCCGTGCCGGTGCCGTTGGCGGACGGGATCTCGACGCGGCGCACCTTGTCGGTGTTGTAGTCGCCGGCGTAGGGGTCGATGTCGGCGGGGATGGCGGCGGTCCTGGCCAGCAACCCGCGCGGGTTGAGGCTGCCGATCAGGAACCCGGCCGGCATGACGTCGAGGTGCCGCAAGGACTCGTAACGCTGCCAATGGTGCAACGTGGCGAGCCGGTTCCGATCGACCGAGTCCGGCAGACCGATGTACAGGTCGAGGCCCGACGGCCCGGTGATCTCCTCGGCGAGATAGCGGCCGAGTGTACGGCCATCGGTGCGACGGATCAGCTCGGACTCGTACCAGCCGATGGTGATGGCGTGATACCCGTGCCGGGTGCCGGGCGTCCATGCGGGTTTCTGCGCGGCGAGGATGGCGGAGAGTCGCACCGGGTCGGCGATGTCGGACAGCAGCGGGTTGGGCGTCAGGACGCACAGGCCCGCCTGGTGCGCCAGCAGCTGACGCACGGTGACGTCGCCCTTGTCCTGCGCGGCGAACTCGGGCCAGTACGTGCTGACCCGCTCGTCGTAATCGAAGAGCCCCTTCGACACCGCGTGCGCAACGGCTAGGGCGGCAACACCTTTCGTTGACGAGAACATGTTGACCATGGTGTCGGCCTGCCACGGCGCCCGGCTGATGCCGTCGCGGTAGCCGCCCCACATGTCGACGACCTTGCGGCCGTCACGGTAGACGCACAGCGCCGCGCCGACCTCGCCCCCGGCCGCGAAGTTGGCCCGGAACGCGTCGGCGACCTTGCCGTAGCCGTCGTCGGCATCGCCGTGGACCAGATCAGGGGAGACGGAGACCTTGAGCACCATGGCGTCGATCATCACCCGCGAGGAGACGCAAAACTGTCGAAACCGGGCACGAAATGGACAGTTTTGCGTCGGCTCGGCATGCGACGGCGAATCGGTAGGCTCGGAACATGTTTGCTTTCCGGCCAAGCCTGCCCGGTCTCCCCGGCCCCGACGAGTTGCGAGCCCTGGTCCGCAAAGTCGACACCGCACGTCACCACGGCGTGCCCAACGGCTGCGTACTGGAACTCGACCTGCAGGCCGTGCCGCCGGAGACCGCCGGCTTCGACCCGATCGCCTTCGTCATGGGCAACTCGCGGCCCCTCGTGCTGCGCGACGCCGTCGCCGCCATCCACCGCGCAGCCGACGACAAGCGCGTAGCCGGCCTGATCGCCCGGGTCCAATTGCCCGCTGCCGCAGCGGGTCCGGTGCAGGAGCTGCGCGACGCCATCGCCGCGTTCAGCGCCATCAAGCCGTCCATCGCCTGGGCCGAGACCTACCCGGGGACCATGTCGTACTACCTGGCCTCGGCGTTCCGGGAAGTGTGGATGCAGCCGTCGGGCACCGTCGGGCTGGTCGGTTTCGCCACCAACGCGCTGTTCCTGCGCGACGCGTTCGACAAGGCCGGCATCGAGGCACAGTTCGTCGCGCGCGGCGAGTACAAGTCGGCGGCCAACATGTTCACGCAGGACCGCTACACCGAGCCACACCGCGAGGCCGACGGCCGCCTCATCGAGAGCCTGCATGCCCAGGTGCTGACCGCCATCGCGGAATCCCGCGGCGTCGACGCCGGCGAGCTCGACGCCCTGGTCGACCGGGCGCCGCTGCTGCGTGACGACGCGCTCGCCGCCAACCTGGTGGACCGCATCGGTTTCCGCGACGAGGCCTATGCCCGGGTCGGCGAATTGACCGGTGGCGCAGCGGAATCCGACGGCAAGGAAGCGCCGCCGCGGCTGTTCCTGTCCCGGTACGCCAAGGCCACCGCGGGACACACGCTGCCCGAGGTGCCGCCGCTGCCGGGCATCAAGCACAAGCCGACCATCGCCGTCGTCACCATGGCCGGGCCCATCGTCAGCGGCCGCGGCGGTCCGAGCGCCTTCCCGCCCGGACCGTCGAGCGTCGGCGGCGACACCATCGCTGCGGCCCTACGGGAAGCCGCCGCGGACGACGACGTCACGGCTGTCGTGCTGCGGGTCGACAGCCCGGGTGGTGCGGTCACCGGGTCGGAGACGATCTGGCGCGAGGTGGCGCGACTGCGCGAGGCGGGCAAGCCGGTCGTCGCGTCGATGGGCGCGGTCGCCGCGTCGGGCGGTTACTACGTTTCGATGGCGGCCGACCACATCGTCGCCAACGCCGGCACCATCACCGGATCCATCGGCGTCGTGACGGGCAAGCTCGTCACCAAGGGTCTCAAGGAACGGCTAGGTGTCGGCTCGGATGCCGTGCGCACCAACGAGAATGCGGACGCCTGGTCGGCCAACCAGCCGTTCACCGAAGCGCAGCACGCGCACGTGGTGGCCGAGGCGGACCTCTTCTACACCGACTTCGTGGAGCGCGTCGCCGACGGCCGCAACCTGCCGGTCGAGGCCGTCGAGCAGGTGGCCCGCGGCCGCATCTGGACCGGTGCCGACGCGCTGGAACGCGGCCTGGTCGACGAACTCGGTGGGCTGCGGACCGCCGTCCGCCGGGCCAAGGTGCTGGCCGGGCTCGATCCCGATGCGACCGCCAAGGTCGTCAACTACCCGGGCTCGTCCCTGCTGGATCACGTGCGACCCAAGGCCTCGTCGCAGCCGGCCGCGGCGTCGTTGCCGGAAGCGGTCGCGGCGCTGCTCGGCCGGTCGCTGGTCGGTGCCCTCGGCCAGGCCGAGCGGTCGATGACCGGGGTCAGCGCTCTCTGGCTGGGGGACTACCGCTTTTAGCCGCTCAGCCGAGAGTGCCGCTGATGTAGATGATCTCGCGCATCGGGTCGTCGTCGCCGAGGACCGTTGCCGTCAGGCCGTGCCGGGCATGCAGATCCACCCGGCCGATGCCGGTCGTCTGCCAGCCCTTGGCCGCCAGATAGTCTGCGGCGGAGTGCCTTTCGCCGTGGTAGACCAGCGACGGCATATCCATGTTCACGCCGAGCTGCTGGAAGCCGGCGGCAGCCTCGCGAGCCTTGTCGGCGTCGAAATCCTTGAGCCCCGGCACGAATTCGGTGGCCACGGCGCTGCCGGGAGCGCTGAGCTCGTGGATGGTGTCGAAGAGCTTGTCCTGGGCTTCCGGCGGCAGATAGATCAGCAGCCCTTCGGCCAACCATGCCGTCGCGAGGCTGGGATCAAAACCGGCTGCCCGCAACGCCGCAGGCCAGTCCTCCCGCAGATCGATCGAAACGGTCCGGCGCTGCGCAGTCGGCTCCGCGCCGAGGCCGGCCAGGGTCCGGGTCTTGAACTCGATGACGTCGGGCTGGTCGATCTCGTAGACCACGGTGCCGTCGGGCCACGGCAGTCGGTACGCGCGCGCGTCCAGGCCCGAGGCCAGGATCACCGCCTGCCGGATGCCGCGTTCGGAGGATGCGATGAAGTAGTCGTCGAAAAACCTTGTTCGCACGGCCATTTCATCGATGTTGGCCCGCGCCCGTGTCGCTGCATCCGGGGCGACAGCATCCAGGACGGCCAGGTCCAGTTCGCCGTCGACCATCTTGGTGAACGCCTCGATCCCGACGGCGCGCACCAGCGGCGCCGCGAACGGATCGTCGATCAGACCGTGGTCGTGGGTGCTGGCGATCGCGCGCCCCGTCGCGACCAGCGTCGCCGTCGCGCCCACACTCGATGCCAGGTCCCAGCTGTCTCCGTGTGTCCGTGCCATCGCGGTCAGGCCTTCCGGTTCAGGACCGCGCGGACATACTTGAGCTGAGTCCAGGCCCGGGACAACTCGTCGTCCGGGTACTGGAAACCGTTGTCGGCGTGCGCCTCTTCGACCGTCCGCGCGGTGACGTCCCAGCCGAGGCTCGTCAGGTAGTCGGTGACATGGTTGCGGTCGCCCTGGTAGATGAGGTCGGCCATCTCGATGTTCGAACCCAGGGCCTTCATCCGATCGCGCATCTGCTGCATGCGCTCGTCGTCGAACGCGGAGCTCAGATCGCCGACCTGTTCGGTGGCCACGAAGCTGCCCGGCGCCGACAGGGCGGTGATGTTGTCGAACAACCTGTCCTGGGCCTCCGGCGGCAGGTAGATCAGCAGTCCTTCGGCGATCCACGCGGTGGGCGCCGCGGGATCGAAACCGTTGTCGCGCAGCGCCTGCATCCAGTCGTCGCGCAGGTCGACCGCGACGGTGCGCCGCGTCGCGGTGGGGGCGGCGCCGATATCGGCGAGTGTCGTCGACTTGAACTCGATGACCTCGGGCTGGTCCACCTCGTAGACGACGGTGCCCGCGGGCCAGGGCAGCCGGTAGGCGCGCGCGTCCAGACCGGCGGCCAGGATCACGGCCTGTCGGACGCCGGCCGCGGCCGCGTCGAGGAACAGCTGGTCGAACCAGCGGGTGCGTACCGTCATGCCCTCCGCCGCGCGCCGCGGCGTGAACGCCGGGTTGACGGCGCTGAGGTCGATGTCGCCGTCCAGCGCCTTGGTGAAGAAGTCCAGCCCGACGGCGCGCACCAGCGGCTCGGCGTACGGGTCGTTGATCAGTTGCTCGCGGTGGGCGAAGGCACGTTGCCCGGCGACCATGGTCGCGGTGGCCCCCACGCTGGACGCCAGGTCCCAGGAATCTCCGTCGGTTCGTGTCATTGGTTGCCAGCTCCTAGTTCTTGGTGGCCGTCACGGACAGGGAATTACGCAGTGCCGCAGTGTCTTCTGTCTCGGCGAGGGGACGGCCGTACTCCGCGAAAACTTCAAGGCGCGGGCGGGCCGTGGTATTCCAGCCGCTGGCGTCCAGGTGCTCGACCACCGAGGTGCGCTCGCCCTGGTACCAGAGGTCGGTCAGGTTGAGGTCGAGACCGGCGCCGCGCCACCGCTCGCTCATGGCGGCACCGCGCTCACGCATGCCGGCGCCGTGGTCGGTGTGGAACTCCGTGGCCAGGCGGCTGCCCGGCGCCGACAGTGCGGTGATGTTGTCGAACAGCTTGTCCTGCGCCTCGGGCGGCAGATAGATCAGCAGCCCCTCGGCGATCCAGGCCGTCGGTGCCGACGGGTCGAATCCGGCGGCGCGCAGTGCGGCCGGCCAGTCCTCGCGCAGGTCGATCGCCACGGTGCGGCGTTCGCACGTCGGGGTGGCCCCGATCTGTGCCATGGTCCCGGTCTTGGCGGCGATCACCTCGGGCTGGTCGATCTCGTAGACGACGGTGCCGGCCGGCCAGTCCAACCGGTAGGCGCGCGAGTCCAGTCCGGCGGCGAGGATGACGGCCTGCCGGATGCCGGCGTCACCCGCGGTGGTGAAGAAGTCGTCGAAGAACTTCGTCCGCACCGCCATCAGGTTGGTCATCATGGCGGCGGCCGTCCCGACCTCGCCGCTGAGATCGACCTGCCCGTCGAGCAGCTTGATGAAGAACTCGACGCCGACGGCCCGCACCAGCGGATCGGCGTACGGATCGCGAATGAGCGGTTCGGCTTCCTTCGTCGCCAGGGCGCGGGCGGTCGCCACCATCGTGGCGGTCGCGCCCACGCTCGAGGCCAGGTCCCAGGTGTCGCTGTCGGTCCGGGTCATCGGTTCACTCCTGTCGTGGGCTCAGCGCAGTGCGGTGACGTAGTTGACCTCGCCCATCGAGGGCTGGCCGTTCGGGTCGGCCGCGACGGCCGGCAGGCCGTTGCGGACCAGCAGTTCGTTGGAGGTGACGGCGGTGGTCTGCCAGCCGTGGCCCTGCAGATAGGTGTCCACGTCGGCGCGGTCACCGAGATAGACCAGATCGCTGAAGTCGAGTTCGAAGCCCTGGTCGCGCCAGTGTTCCGACGCGGCCTTCATCCGCTCGCGCACGGCGTCCTCGTCGAGGTCCGGTGTGGCCGGCACACCTTCGGCGCCCATCCGGCTGCCCGGTGCGGACAGTTCGGAGATCTGGTCGAGCAGCCGGTCCTGTGCTTCGGGCGGCAGGTAGCCGAACAGGCCCTCCGCGATCCATGCGGTGGGCTTGGCGGGGTCCAGGCCAGCGGCGCGCAGTGCGGCAGGCCAGTCGTCGCGCAGGTCGATCGCCACCGTGCGCCGTTCGGTGGTCGGCGCCGCGCCGAGATCCGACAGGGTCTTGGACTTGAACTCGATGACGTCGGGCTGGTCGATCTCGAAGACGACGGTGCCCGCCGGCCAGACCAGGCGGTAGGCCCGCGAGTCGAGGCCCGCGGCCAGGATGACGGCCTGCCGGATACCGGCCTTGCCGGCGTCCCGGAAGAAGTCGTCGAAGAATCTGGTGCGCGCCGCCATCCCGTTGGTCAGCTGCGACATGGTCGGGCCGTAGCCGGCGCCGAACTGGGCGGGATCGGTGGCGCCGTCGACCAGCTTGGTGAAGAACTCGACCCCGACGGCGCGGACCAGGGGAGCGGCGAACGGGTCGTCGATGATCGGGTCTTCGGAATTGGTGGCGAGGGCGCGGGCGGCGGCGACCAGGGTCGCGGTCGCTCCTACGCTCGATGCCAGGTCCCACGTGTCGTTGTCAGTGCGTGCCATCGCGTCGTTCCTGTCGTCGATTACCCGTTGAGCGGGCTGGTAGTTAGCTCATGTAACAACCTGTCGGCGACTGTACGCGCCGTTCCTGAACGCGGCAGAAATGCCGGGTGGCGGCACGTTTCGCCGCGTCCCGGCTGGGTAGGAAGGGTTCGGCGCCGAGCGGATGCAGGTCGCGGGGACGGCAACTGTTATTCTCGGAGACTGATTTGACGGCGCGTCCAGGCAGGTCGGGTACCTGCTGTGTTCGCGCACGGAATTAACCAAACGCTGGACCTGACCAGCCCCATCAGCACGCCGCGGCCCGAGCTCGGCTGCGCAGGAGGAAGAGTGCTTTCGGCTTTTATCTCGTCCCTGCGGACGGCCGATCTGCGACGCAAGATCCTCTTCACGCTGGGTGTAGTCGTCCTGTATCGGGCCGGTGCCGCGTTGCCGTCCCCCGGGGTGAACTACCCGAACGTGCAGAAGTGCATCGAGCAGGTCAGTGGCGGTGACGCCGCACAGGTCTACTCGCTGATCAACCTGTTCTCCGGCGGTGCGCTGCTGCACCTGTCGGTGCTGGCGGTCGGCGTGATGCCCTACATCACCGCCAGCATCATCGTGCAGCTGCTGGTCGTGGTCATCCCGCGCTTCGAACAGCTGCAGAAGGAAGGCCAGTCCGGTCAGGCCAAGATGACGCAGTACACGCGTTATCTCGCGATCGCGCTGGCAGTTCTGCAGGGCACCTCGATCGTCGCGATGGCCGCGAGCGGCAACCTGCTGCAGGGCTGCACGCTGAACATCATCCAGGACCAGAGCATCTTCACCCTGGTCGTGATCGTGCTGGTCATGACCGCGGGCGCCGCCCTGGTCATGTGGATGGGCGAGCTCGTCACCGAGCGTGGCATCGGTAACGGCATGTCGCTGATGATCTTCGCCGGCATCGCCGCCCGCATCCCGTCCGAAGGCCAGTCCATCCTGGAGAGCCGCGGCGGCGTCGTGTTCGCCTCCGTCGTGGCCGCGACGCTGATCATCATCGTCGGTGTCGTCTTCGTCGAGCAGGGCCAGCGCCGTATCCCGGTGCAATACGCCAAGCGTATGGTGGGCCGCCGGATGTACGGCGGTACCTCGACCTACCTGCCCCTGAAGGTCAACCAGGCCGGCGTCATCCCCGTCATCTTCGCGTCGTCGCTGATCTACATCCCGCACCTGATCACCCAGCTGGTCACCGCCGGTGATCCGAACGCATCCAACGGCTGGTGGTCCAAGGCGATCGCCAAGTACCTGACCAACCCGGCCGATCCGGTCTACATCGCGATCTACTTCGGGCTGATCATCTTCTTCACCTACTTCTACGTGTCCATCACGTTCAACCCCGATGAGCGGGCGGACGAGATGAAGAAGTTCGGTGGCTTCATCCCCGGCATCCGGCCCGGCAAGCCGACGGCGGACTACCTGCGGTACGTCCTGAGCCGGATCACCCTGCCCGGCTCGATCTACCTGGGCATCATCGCCGTGCTGCCCAATCTGTTCCTCGAGATCGGCAACTCCGGTAGCGTGCAGAACTTGCCGTTCGGCGGTACGGCCGTGCTGATCATGATCGGTGTGGGTCTGGACACGGTGAAGCAAATCGAGAGCCAGCTCATGCAGCGCAACTACGAAGGGTTCCTCAAATGAGAATGGTTCTGCTGGGACCGCCGGGAGCAGGCAAGGGCACTCAGGCCGAGAAGCTGGCCGAGAAGTTCGGCATCCCGCAGATCTCCACGGGCGACCTGTTTCGTAGCAACATCAGCAAGGGCACCCCGCTCGGTGTCGAGGCCAAGAAGTACCTCGACGCCGGCGACCTGGTCCCGGCCGAGCTGACCAACGCGCTGGTCGACGACCGTCTCGACGCCGACGACACCGCCGCCGGGTTCATCCTCGACGGCTTCCCCCGCTCGGTCGAGCAGGCCGTCGCGCTGAAGGAGATGCTGGCCAAGCGCAACCTGAAGCTGGACGCCGTGCTGGAGTTCCGCGTGTCGGAGTCCGAGCTGCTGACCCGGTTGAAAAGCCGCGGCCGCGCCGACGACACCGAAGAGGTCATCCTCAACCGCATGAAGGTGTACCGGGACGAGACCGCCCCGCTGCTCGACTACTACCGGGACGAGCTCGTGTCGGTCGACGCTGTCGGCAGCCTGGATGAGGTTTTCGCCCGCGCCCTGCAGGCGCTCGGCAGCTGAAGCCGCCGACCGGCGGAAGTAGTCATCGATGATTGGTCTACCCCGACGCGGCCGCAAGGTCGTCCCGCAGCGGACTCCCGGTGAATTGGACGCCATGGCGGCTGCCGGCTCGCTGGTGGCGGCGGCGCTGAAGGCGGTCCGTGAAGCGGCCGCGCCTGGGATGTCCACTCTCGAGCTGGACCAGATCGCCGAGTCCGTCATCCGCGAGGGTGGCGGTATCCCGTCGTTCCTGGGTTACCACGGCTTCCCGGCGACCATCTGCGCGTCGGTCAACGACCGCGTGGTGCATGGCATTCCGACCGCCGACGAGGTGCTCGCCAGCGGTGACCTGGTCTCGATCGACTGCGGCGCCATCCTGGACGACTGGCACGGCGACTCGGCCGTGACGTTCGGTGTCGGCCCGCTGATCGACGCCGACCAGAAGCTGTCCGACGCCACCCGTGAGTCCATGGAGGCCGGCATCGCCGCCATGGTCCCCGGTAACCGGCTGACCGACGTCTCGCATGCCATCGAGCGGGGGACCCACGCGGCGTCCGCCCGCTACGACCGCAAGTTCGGCATCGTCGCAGGCTACGGCGGGCACGGCATCGGTCAAGAGATGCACATGGACCCGTTCCTGCCGAACGAGGGATCACCTGGCCGGGGCCCGTTCCTCGAGCCCGGCTCGGTGCTGGCCATCGAGCCGATGCTGACGCTGGGCACCTCGAAGACGGTCATTCTCGAAGACGAATGGACAGTCGTCACCAAGGACGGCTCGCGTGCCGCACACTGGGAACACACCGTTGCTGTCACCGAGGACGGACCCCGAATCTTGACGCTGCTTCGCGACTGATCCGGTGAACCGGATCGCCCCTGATCTCGTGTCAATGACGGAGGTTGGTGCATGAGCGATCCGGAGGCCGCCATGATGCGGGTGCTTTACGACGAGCACGCAGGCGCCCTTTGGCGCTATGCCCTGCGTCTGACACAGGACTCGGCGCGTGCCGAGGACGTGGTGCAGGAGACATTGCTGCGGGCGTGGCGGCACCCCGACGTCGTATCCGACACCAGCCAGTCCCCGCGGGGCTGGCTCTACACCGTCGCCCGCAATCTCATCATCGATGAGCAGCGCAGCGCCCGGCGCCGGCACGAAACCACATCTTCGGAGGTGGTCGAGGCCGAGGACCGGACGGACCCGGCAGCCACCGACGAGGTGGATACCGCCCTGGATCGGATGTTGCTCGGGGGTGCCCTGAGTCAGCTCTCCGTCGACCATCGCGCCGTGATCGAGCGCGCGTACTACCGGCAGTTGAGCGTCGCCCAGATCGCGGCGGAGCTTCAGATCGCCGAGGGCACGGTGAAATCGAGGCTGCATTATGCGGTCCGGGCGCTGCGCCTGAATCTGCAGGAAATGGGGGTTACCCGGTGAGCATGCACATTGTCGAACCTCTCGGACCCTTTGACGGCGACCGGTACGCAACCTGGGACGCCGCGTACGTGCTGGGTTCGCTGTCCAGCGCCGAACGCCGTGAGTACGAAGCGCACCTACAGACCTGCTCCCGGTGCCGCGACGCGGTCGGTGAGCTCAGCGGTATGCCGGCCCTGTTGGGTCTACTGGATTTGGCCGACGTGCAGGAAATCGGCGCCGAGCAGCCCGAACCGCCGTTGCGGCCCGAGGTGCTCGACTCGATACTGGCCAAGGTGCGCTGGCGCCGGCGCCGGACCCGCTGGGTGACGACGGCGGTGGCCGGCCTGGCCGCGGCGGTACTGGCCGTCGGTGCGGTGGCCGTCGTCCGGCCCGAGTTCTTCGGCGGGGGCCAGAGCCAGGAGCAGGTCGCGCAGCTGCCCATGGAGCACGTGGCACCCACACCGTTCAACGCCACCATCGCGCTGAGCAGCTTCGGCTGGGGCACGCGGATCGACATGGCCTGCAGCTACGGCGACTGGTCCAGCGGACCGGCCGCGCCACCGACCAATCTGGGTATGGTGGTGGTGGGCCGCGATGGCAGCCGTAACCAGATCGCCACGTGGTTCGGCATGTCCGGTGCCACCGCGTTGCCGAGTGGTAACACGCCGATGCAGGTTTCGGAAATTGCTGCGGTACAACTGGTTTCCGCCGACAGCGGCAAGGTTTTGCTGGAGCGCAATCTCTAAAAATTTCCACCGGCGTTGAACCATTCGCCCATCCGCCTCGTGTCTGTGGTTAGACGAGCGGAAGCAGGTGGCAGATGGTCAGCAGGCATCGGGTGGTGGACCACATCATCACGCAACTTGCGGCGTCGGGCGTCGAGTATTTCTTCGGTGTCGACGGGGCCAATATCGAGGACCTGTTCGACGCGGCGTTCCTCGCGGACAACGTCACCGCGATCCTGGCCAAGCATGAGTTCTCCGCGGCCACCATGGCCGACGGCTACAGCCGTGCGGTGTCCCGGATCGGGGTGGTGGCCGCGACGTCGGGCGGCGGATCGCTGAATCTTGTTGCGGGACTGGGTGAATCACTGGCCAGCCGAGTGCCGGTGCTGGCTCTGGTGGGGCAGGCGCCGACCGGCATGGACGGCCGCGGCAGCTTCCAGGACACCAGTGGCCGGTCCGGATCGCTGGACGCGGTGGCGTTGTTCTCGGCGGTGTCGGTGTACTGCCGTCGCGTGACGGAGCCGGAGGACATCGTGCCGGCGCTGGCGGAGGCGCTGACCGCGGCGGCCGGTGGTGGCCCGGCGGTACTGCTGCTGCCGAAGGACGTCCAGGAGGCGATGATCGATGTGGTCAATCCGGTTGCTGCTGTGCAGGATTCGTTGCTGGCAGACCCGGGTCCCATCGCCGAGGTGCTGCGCCGGGCGCTGGGGCCGGTCACGATCATCGCCGGCGAGCAGGTGGCCCGCGACGACGCCCGCCGTGAGCTCGAGGAATTGCGCTCGGTGCTGCGGGCCTGGGTCGCCACGGTGCCTGACGGCAAGGACGTCAGCGGCTCACCCGGGCTGGGGCAGTCGTCATGGCTGGGCGTCACCGGCGTGATGGGCCATCCGCGGGTCGTCGACGCGATCTCCCGCAGCGCGGTGTGTCTGGTGATCGGGACGCGCCTGGCGGTGACGGCGCGCGCCGGCCTCGACAGCGCGCTGGCCGGGGTGCAGACGGTCTCGCTCGGCGCGGAACGTCCGTATGTGCCGAGCACACACGTGAATTCGACCAACCTGCGGGCATCGCTGACGGCGCTGACCCGATCGTTGACCGGAGCCGGCCGGCCCCACGGGCTACGGGTCCTCGACCCGCTGCCGCACACCGAACTTCAGCCGCCGCCGCACGACGGCCCCGGCATCCGGTACCGCGACACCGTCGCCCTGCTCGACGAACTGCTGCCCGACGGCGCCGACATCGTCGTCGACGCCGGCAACACCGGTGCCTCGACGGTGCACGGGCTGCCGGTGCGCCGGTCCGGCCGCTTCGTGGTGGCGCTCGGGATGGGCGGCATGGGATACAGCTTCGGCGCCGGCATCGGCATGTGCTTCGCGCGGGCGAAAACCGCTGGGCCGCAATACCGGACCGTGGTGGTGGCCGGCGACGGCTCGTTCTTCATGCACGGCATGGAGCTGCACACGGCGTTGGAGTACCGGCTCCCGATCACCTTCGTGTTGTTCAACAACAACGCCCACGCCATGTGCGTCACCCGCGAACAGTTGTTCTACGGCGACCGCTACAGCTACAACCGCTTCACCCCGGCCCGGCTGGGCGCCGGCCTGGCCGCGATGTTCCCCGGCCTGCACGCGACGGACGTCACCGAGCTGCCGCAGCTGGCCGGCGCGCTGAGCGAAGCGCTCAGCCGGCACGGGCCATCGGTCGTCAGCGTCGAATGCTCCGCCGACGAAATCCCCACGTTCGCACCATTTCTCGATACCGCCACACAACAGACGCAGAAAGAGAGCTCCCAGCATGTCGCTGCCCGCGCTTGAAGACATCGCCCTACCCATCGACGGCGTGACCCGCATCGAGAACGCGCCGCGGGAAAAGGCCACGCCCATCATCATGGAGATGATGCGGTCGGTATACCCGCACGACGTCGTCTTCGGTGGCTACTGCACCGTCAACGACTACATCGACTGCCCGCCGGAGGAACTGTTCGAGTACCTGGCGGACACCCGCAGCCTCGAGGAGTGGACCTACAGTCTGCGCGGATTCACCGAGACCGAGGAACCGGGCCTCTGGCTGGCCTACGACCGGCTGGGCTCGGAGACCGAAATCTACACGCGCACAGTGGCGAACCGCGAGGCGATGACCGTCGACTACCACTGTGCCTGGGACCAGGGCCGGCACCTCTGGATGATCTACCTGATGCGCGTCGTCGACGCCCAGGTCGTGCTCAACAAGCCGGGTTCGGTGGTGCTGTGGACCAACTGCCACCACCCGTTCTACGACAACAACCCCTACCCGGAGACCGCGCCCGCACAGCGACCCGTGTGGGTCGGGGACTTCTGGGACATGTTCGGGGCGGGCCACCGCCTGGAACTGGACAACCTCAAGGCGATTGCCGAATACCGGCACCGCAACGGTCTGCCGATCACCCCGGCCTGGATGAAGTGAGTCACGCATGAGCCAACCAGTTGTGAGCCTGCTCGACGTTTCGACCTATCTTCCGGGCGAGCCGATCAGCGCCGACTACTACGCGCAGTTCGCCGATTCCGACGACCTGCGGGACAACCTGATGTTCCGGGCGCCGAAGTTCCGCCACCACGTGGCACCCGACGAGACGGCCATCGACATGGTCGAGCGGGCGGCGGCGGGCCTCGTCGACCGGCACGGCTCCGACGCCCTCGCCGACGTCGACATCCTGATCACCCACACCCAGTTGCCCGACATGCCGTTCTACGGCGGCGGTGGCGGTATGGCCAATCGGCTTGGCATGAAGCCGAACTGGGTGATCGACCTGCACAACGGCGGGTGCGCGGCCTTCATCCTGGGCCTCAAGCTGGCCAAGCAGTTGATCGCCTCCGGGGAGGGGCGTACCGCGTTGGTGGCGGTGGCGCAGAACGCGGCGGGCCAGGTCTTCGACCAGGTCACCATTCGACCCAAGGCGCAGGCGTCGGTACCCGGTGACGGTGCCGCGGTGGGACTCGTTGCGGCCTCTGATGTTTCGCCGATCCTCGACGTCGAATGCCGCACCTACGGCGAATACGCCGGTGACATGACGATGTCGGTCGACCCGCCGCGCAAATGGTGGCAGGCCGGGCCCGGCGAGGGCTGCATCGGCTTCACCGAGAGCAAGATCACCAAAGTGCTGGCCCGGGGCAACCGTCAGGTGCCCGAGGTGGCGTACGCGGTGTGCGACCGGATCGGGCTGGCGCCCAAGGACATCGGCCTGCTGGTCACCAATCAGCCGAACCGCGTGTTCCTGCGGAACTGGCGCGAGGCCCTGGAACTGCCCGAGTCGAAGCACCGCGACACGTTCGACGAGTGCGGCAACCTGTTCGCCGCCGGCGTGCCCGTCAACCTGGACCGGGCGATCACCGACGGACAGGTCGGCGAGGGTGACGTCGTGATGATGGCGGCCTTCGCGCACGCCGGTGACTTCGCCGGTGCGGCCGCCGTGCGCTGGGGCGGACAGCGATGACGCCCACGTGCGCGTTGGCCGATGCGGTCGGTTCGCTACCCGCCGCGGACGACCCGCTGGCGTTGGCGCTCAACGAGAATCCGTTCCCGCCACTGCCTGCGGTGCGGGCCGCGCTCACCGCGTCGATCGGTGTGGTGAACCGGTATCCGGAGTTCCTGCCGCAGCGGCTGCGGTCGCTGATCGCCGGACACGTCGGCGTCGCCGATGACCAGGTGCTCGTCGGTGCGGGCGCCACGGGCGTCATCCTGCAGGTGCTGCAGGCCGTCACGCACCCCGGCGATGTGCTGGTGACGGCGTCACCGACCTTCGACGGCTACCCGATCTTCGCGCAGATGGCGCGACTGCGGTCGGTGACCGTGCCGCTGGACCGGCACGGTCACCATGACCTCGACGCCATGGCGGCGGCCGCGGCGCGGGCCCGCGTGGTGGTGATCTGCCGTCCGCACAACCCGACCGGGACGGTCGAGTCGGCCGCCGACCTGTACCGGTTCCTGGACCGGGTGCCGTCGGGCACCGTCGTCCTGCTGGACGAGGCGTACGTCGAATTCCTGGCCCCCGAGCAGTGCCTGGACATCCCGTCGCTCGTGGTGCGGTATCCCAATCTGGTTGTGGTGCGCACCTTTTCGAAGGCCTACGGACTGGCCGGCCTGCGCATCGGCTACGGCGTGTGTGCGCCGTCGCTCGCCCGCGACCTGTGGGGTATGCAGCTGCCGTTCGGGATCGGGATCACCGGCCTGGTGGCCGTCGCCGCGTCCTACGATGCGGAAGATCAACTGCGGCAACGTATCCGGATGATCGCCTCGGAAGGGGCGTTTCTGCGGGCACGGCTGCGCTCGATGGGCGTGTACTGCACCGACAGTCACGCCAACTTCGTCTATCTGCCGAGCGGGGCGCGGGCCTGGGAGTTCGGCGACGACGGCCCGCGGGTGCGCAGCTACGCCTACGGCGGCGTCCGGATCACCGTCGGGGACCGCAGGTCGTCGCGCGCGGTGCTGGCGGCCATCCGTAAGGCGGTGGACGGGACGGGCGTCGGGGCCTGACTGCATCGGCCGAGGGGTCCGGTGCGGTATGAATGAGCGGTGAGCAGTGACCCCATCGCCCGGGCCCGGGCCAACTGGGAGCGGGCCGGCTGGGGCGACGTCGCCGACGGCATGGTCGCGGTGACGTCGGTGATGCGGGCCCACCAGATTCTGCTGGCGCGCGTGGAGACTGCGCTGCGGCCCTATGACCTGAGCTTTTCCCGCTACGAATTGCTGCGGCTGCTGGCGTTCAGCGGTAGTGGCGCGCTGCCGATCACCAAGGCGTCCGACCGGCTGCAGGTGCACGTCACGAGCGTCACCCATGCCATCCGGCGGCTCGAGGCCGATGGTCTCGTCGAGCGGGTGCCGCACCCCACCGACGGGCGGACCACCCTGGTGCGGTTGACCGAGGTGGGCCGCTCGACGGTCGAGGACGCCACGGTGACCCTCAACAAGGAGGTGTTCGCTGACGTCGGGATGTCCGACGAACAGTCCGCGGCGCTGGTCGATGCGATCGAGACCCTGCGCCGCACCGCCGGCGACTTCTGACCGGCTCAGCGCCGCAGCGGATTCCGCGATTCGATCAGGGGCCGCAGCGATTCGGCGAACATCGGTTTGGCGAAGTAGTAGCCCTGGCCGATATCGCACCCGTACGCCGAGAGCTGCTCGGCGGTCGCGGCGTCTTCGACTCCTTCGGCGACGCTCGCGATGTTCAGGGCGTGGGTCAGGTTGATCACCGATCGAACGATGGCGGCGGCGCGGGGATTGTGCGTCATCGGCAGCACGAACTCGCGGTCGAGTTTGAGTTCATCGACCGGCAGGTCGCGCAGGTAACTCGTGGTCGAGTAGCCGGACCCGAAGTCGTCGATCGACACCCGCAGACCCGACTTCCGGAGCCGATCGATGACCACCTCCGTCCGGCTCATGTTCGACAGCAGCATCTGCTCGGTGATCTCCACGGTGAGGGCGCTCGGTGGCAGTGAGTGCTCGGCGAGGATGGTCCCTATGCGATCGGCCAGATCGACGTCGGTCAGCGACTGCGCGAAGAGGTTGATGGCGACCGGCACATTGCGATATCCCGTCCCGAACCAGGTCGAGGCGTCCAGGACCGCTTGCTTGAGCACCGTGTCGGTAACCGAGCCGATCAGGCCGTTACGCCGGATCAACGGCAGAAACTCGGACGGGGTCAGCAGGCCGAGCTCGGGATGGGGCCAGCGGGGCAACGCCTCCACACCGACGATTTCGCCGGTGGCCAGCAGCACTTTGGGCTGATACACCAACTTCAACTCGGAGTCGCCGATGGCACGGCGCAGTTGCCCGAGCAGTTGCACACCGGCTTGGGCGGGCGGCTGGATCCGACCGCTGTCGCTCCACCGCTGCGGCAGGTCCAGCCGCGAGACCTGGCGCATGTCCGCGGAGAAGGTCTGTACGCCGCCGATGCCGGTCCGCTTGGCGGCGTACAGCGCGATGTCGGCCTGCTGCATCAGATCGTCAGCGGTGACGTCTGGTTCGTCGGCGGGGGTGATCGCCAACCCGACACTCGCGTGGATGAAGACCTTCTCGCTGTTGAGCGAGAACGGTGCGTCGAACGCCTCGATGATCCGCTCGGCGATGGTGGTTGCCGCATTCGGTGCCGACCGGATGAGAACGGCGAATTCGTCGCCGCCCAGCCGGGCCACGGTGTGCTCGGCCGGCACCGTGCTCTTCAGCCGGCTCGCGACGTCGACCAACAGCTCGTCACCGCTCGGGTGCCCGAGGTTGTCGTTCACCATCTTGAAGTCGTCCAGGTCGAGCGCGAGCACGGCGACGGGAATCCGATCGTCGCCGCGGGACCGGATGGCCGCATCGAGGTGATCGTTGAACATCAACCGATTTCCCAGACCCGTCAACGGATCGCGCCTGGTCTGCTCGGCCAGGTCGAACAACAACCGCCGATTCTGGATCAGCACGATGAGCTGCCGGACCAGCGCCGTCATCACGAGCACCGAGGCGGCGATCAGCACCGGTTTGTCGTTGGTCACCGGCCAGAGGTCGAAGAGCCCGACGACCACCGCGGCCACCATCGGCGAATACGGTAGCCAGAGCAGCGGATCGGACAGCGGCTGCCGTTTCCGCCGGGTCGCCGACGGTGGTGTGCGCGCATCGATCAGCCCGCCGGCGCTGAACAGCACCAGGCCCGCCGCCCAGCAGACGACCGCCACCGGGCTGGTCGAATTCGCTTGCGCCAGAACGTATATCCAGATGCTGTCGGCCACCGCGACGATGATCAGTCCCGTGCAGACCAGGACGATGGCCTGGCGTTTGCCCGGCACCGTCGAACCCACCGTCAACACGGCCAGCGTGATCATGACGACGTCCGAGATCGGGAACGCCACCGACACCGCGGTCGCGATCCAGCTGGAATGCGCGGAGGTGAACAGATCCTCCAGGACCAGCACCCAGCACACGAGGAACAACGCGGAGGCGACGATCACGCCGTCCAGCACGGGGCGCAGGGCCGACATGCGGTCGGGCCGCACCTTCCCGACGGACGCGACCACCACGGTGCACGGCAGCAGCAGGAACGCGGCGTCGGCGACCGACGGAAACGCGGGCGGCGATCCGAGCACGGCGTGGTGATAGAGCAGGGTCAGGTTGCCGACGACCCAGCCTGCCATCCCGATCGCCAGTGCCAGCCAGGCGCGCCGACGCCGGCCACGGTTGGCCCGGTAGGCGGCCACAGCGGCCAGGCAGGCAAGGCTGCTGAAGGCGGTCAGTCCGATGTCGTTGGTGAGACGTGCCGCCGCCGTGTCATGGTCACCGGTGATCACCAGATAGCCGAACACGGCGAAGATGATCGCGGCAGCGCCGATGATCGCGTTTGTGTTGCCTGTGCGCACCTACACCCCCATGTCAGCCTCGATGGTTCGGCATTTTGCGGGCGTTGTCAAAATTTGCCGAGATGACCGCATGATGCACGGCAAGTGAAATCTAGCAACTCTGAGGGGAGAGTCGTCTCAGTTCGTCGACGGCAGCGGGATGGTGGCGGTGACGATGGTCCCCGAGCCGGGCCGGGACCGGATGTTCAGCCGGCCGCCGACGATCTCGGCGCGCTCGGCCATCGACAGCAAGCCGTAGCCGCCGGTCTCGTCGGCGCCCAGCGGGCGCTCGAAGGTGTCGAAGCCGATGCCGTTGTCGATGATCTCGAGCCGGGCGTGCTCCGCGTCGGCGGCGAACTTCAGCAGCGCATTGCTGGCGTGGGCGTGCTTCACGACGTTCTGCAGGCATTCCTGCGCGATGCGGTACAGCGCCAGCTCGATGTGGTCGGGGAGGCGGACGTCGGTCAGCTCGACGTCGACGTCGAGCTGACCGATGGAGCGCGCGAGGCTGGCCAGTCCGCCGGCCAGCCCCAGATCGTCGAGCACGGGCGGGCGCAGATTCCCGATGGCGGCGCGGGCCTCGCCGAGCGTCAGGTCCACCAGTTCCCGGGCCAGCGTCAGCTGTTCGGCCGCGACGGCGGCGTCGGTCCCGACCGCCCGGCTGGCCGCGTCGAGCCGGTACGACAGCGTCACCAGCCGCTGCGAGATGCCGTCGTGGATGTCGCCGGCCAGTCGGCGGCGCTCGATCTCCTGGGCCTCGATGACCTGCTCGACGAAGTTCTCGTGGGCCCGTTCGCGGGCGACGAGCTGGCGGTGCAGCCGGGCCTGATGCATGGCCCCGGCGATGAGCCGGCCGATGACCAGCAGCAGCTCCACGTCGCGGGCAGTGAACTCCCGGCGCTCCACGGTGTGCACATTGAGCACGCCGACCAGCCCGCCCGGGTCGGTCTCCATCGGCACCGACACCATCGACGCGAAGTCACTGCCGCGCAGCGATTCGAACGGCCGGTACCGGGGGTCGGATTCCTTGTCGTGACTGATCACCACAGGTTCGCGGTTGCTGGCCACCCACCCGGAGACGCCTTCGCCGAGCGGGAGCCGGATCTTGCCCACCTCCTGGTCGAACGGCGGGGTCGCGCCCGTCAACGTCAGCGATCGCTCGGTGTCGTCGAGAACATGGACGAAGCAGACGTCGGTGCCGGTGGCCGCGGTGATCATCCGGGCCGCCGCCGCGGCCAGCGGCTCGACGCCGGGTCCGCTCGAGGCGGCCTGGATCAGCTCGCGCAGCAGGGCCAGCTCGCGGTCGGCGGTCAGCACCTCATTGCGCGGTGTCATCGGTAGATGCCCTCCCGCAGCGCGGTGGCCACCGCGCCGGCCCGGTCGCTGACGTCGAGCTTGCGGTAGATGGATCGCAGGTGGCTCTTGACGGTCTCCTCGCCGATCACCAGCCGGGTGGCGATACCGCGGTTGGACAGGCCGTCGACGACGAACGACAGGATTTCGCTCTCGCGCTGCGTGAGGCCCTGCCGGGCGCCCGGCCAGAACTCGTCGCGCTGCATGCGGGCGGCGGTATCGGCGGCCCGCGCGGCCATGCTCGGGTCGATGGCCGTCGCCCCGCCGTGCACCAATTCGAGCTGACGGACCAGATCGTCGCTGCTGATGCTCTTGAGCAGATAGCCCGCCGCGCCGACCCGCAGCGCCTGGTACAGGTACTGCTCGTCGTCGTACACCGACAGCATGACCACTTTGCGGTCCGGATCGCGCTCGCGCAGTTCACGGCACAGGTCCAGACCGCTGGCGCCCTGCATCCGCACATCGCACAGCACGATGTCGGGCTGCAGCTCGTCGACCACCGCGGCGGCACGTTCGGCGCCGACGGCCTGGCCGACCACCCGCACCCGGTCGCTGAACGCGGCCAGCATGGCCTTGAGTCCCTCGATGACCATTTCGTGGTCGTCGACCAGGATCAGCCGTACCGGCGCGGCGGCCTCGGCATCGGGCTCGGCGGTCATGCGCGATCCGCCTTCGGCTTCTCGCTGGTGCTCATGGCATCACCTTAGAGCCGTGATTCGGCGCTGGTCGGCAGGACCGGCTGGACGGTCCCGGAGTGTTACCCCGGTCCAATCCCCCGTTGGGGGGAGGCCCGGGACGTGTGACGTGGGACACCCTTGTACGCATGTCGGTGAGTTGTGTGGAGCGCACGTTCTGGTGGGATGTGGCGCGCCCGGCCCATGCCGTGATCGACCCGCTGCGCGCGGTGATCTTCGACCTGGACGGTGCGCTGGCCGATGTCGAGCGCGACGGGCACCGCGTGGCATTCAACGCCGCCTTCGCCGAACACGGGCTCGACATCTCCTGGTCGGTGGCCGAGTACGGCCGGCTGGTCCGCATCGCCGACGAACAGCGGCGCGTCGCCTCGGCGCTGCGCCGGCGCGGATACGGGCGGGTCAGCAACGAGATCGCGGCCCACGTGTACCGCACCAAGACCGACCTGTTCGAGGCGTCGGTCCTCGATGGTGACGTGAGCCCGCGCGACGGCCTCGCCGACCTGGCGGCCGGATTGTTCGGCGCCGGGGTGGCGGTGGCCGTGGTCAGCACCGGCAGCCGGTCGTGGGTGGAGCCGCTGGTCCGTCAGCTGCTGGGTGATGGCATCGCCGAGACCATCGTGACGCCCGACGATCTGCCGCGTCCGACCCGGGAGCCGGATCTGCACGGCCACGCCCTGTGGGAGTTGGGCCTGGGACCCGAGAGTGCACTGGCGGTCGCGGGCGGTGCCCGCGGTTTCCGCGCGGCACGGGCCGCCAAGCTGGCGACGCTGGTCGTCACCACCGGCTACTCGGCCGGCCACGAATTCCCCGGGGCGGTCCAGGTGCGCGCCGAGTACGACGGCCTGCTGGCCGCCGGGTGCGAGCGCCTACACAAGAACTGGTGGTCAGCCCAGGGCTGACCACCAGTTCTTCACAACTTTTCACTTGTCGAGGCGGGGTGCCGAGCCCCGCCTCTTTCAGCGGCTCAGAACCACGGAAGGCTGACCTTCGGCAGGCCGATCTTCGGGAAGATCCGCGGGTGCGGCGGGAAGCCGATCTGCGGGTGCGGGATGTCCGACATGTCGGGCAGGCCGACCTTCGGGGCCTTCGGCAGACCGATCTCCGGGTGGGGCAGGTCTTCCGGCTTGGGCAGCTTGGGGGTGCCCAGCTTGGTGAAGTCCGGCATCTCCGGCAGGCCGGCGGACGGGAGCTTCGGCAGACCGATGCCCGGCAGCTTCGGTGCGGCCAGCGCGCCGAGCGAGCCGATGGCCGGTGCGCCGATGGCCGGCAGGCCGCCGAGGCTCGGGGCAGCCACCGCCGGAGCCGCCATGGCGGGAACCGACAGGGCCGGAGCGGCGGCCGCCGAGGAGACCTTGGCGATGTCGCCGACGGTGGACAGGGTGCCGAAGGTGGCGGCAGTCGCAGCCGGAGCTGCGGCAGCGGCTACCGGGGCGCCCAGCGTCGCGCCCGCGGGCACGGCGGCTGCGGCACCGTTCAAGAGCAGCGCCCCGAGGCCGGTGACCAGACCGCCGAGACCGGCGTCGAGCACCAGGCTGGGCAGGCTCAGGCCGGGCAGGCCGAGGGACAGCGGCACGGCGACGGTGGCCTCCGGCGGCTGCATGCTCGACAGGTTGATCGGCGGGAAGCCACCCAGGCTCCAGTCGTCACCCCACTCGAGGCCGTTGTCGTTGTTGCGGGCCGTCTTGCCGGTGTGGCCGGCGGTCGAACTCGAAGTCGAGTTGGAGACGGTCTTGCTGCTGGCCGTACCGAGATCACTCGACGGCGTCGTGGCCGACTCGTTGTTCTTGCTGGCCTGCTGCGTCTGCGTCGGCTGAGCCGGGTCGGTGCCCGGGTTGCTCGGGCTCGACGGGCCGGGCGATGCGAAGGCGACGCCCGCCCCGAAAAACGCCACAGCAATCGCGGTAGCCGAGGCGGTGGCCCCCTTGGCGGAATATTTGAAAGTCATGCGGCGCGAATCCTCCCTGTGCGACCCACGCATCCTATGCCCTAATGCGCGCGATGTCACAGTTAACTAACGAATACCACTGTGACGTGCGGTGATGGTGATGCGACCTCATTGACGCAGCAGGTTGATTACCGCGCTGAAGTCGAGATCGGGATGCTCGGCGGCAAACTTTGCGTAGATGTCCGCGGCGTGGCTACCGAGGGGTGCCGACGACCCCGTCGAGCGCACCGCAGCCATCGCCAGACCGAGGTCCTTGTTCATCAGGGCGGTGGCGAAACCGGGCTGGAATCCGTTGTTGGCCGGGGAGCTGGGGACCGGTCCGGGGACGGGACAGTTCACCTGCACGGCCCAGCAGTTGCCGGTCGCACCGGTGATCACGTCGAACAGCGACTGCTTGTCCAGGCCGAGGTGCTCGGCGAGCACGAACGCCTCACCGATCGCGATCTGCTGGACGGCGAGCACCATGTTGTTGCACACCTTGGCGGCCTGGCCGGCCCCCGAGTCGCCGCAGTGGATGATCTTGCCGGCCATCGGCTCGAGCACCGCGCGTCCGCGTTCGAAGGCCTCGGGCTCGCCGCCGACCATGAACGCCAGCGTGCCGGCCGTCGCGCCCTTCACGCCGCCCGACACCGGGGCGTCCAATTGGGCGAAGCCGTGCTCGCCGGCCAGACGGTGCACCTCGCGGGCATCGTCGACCGAGATGGTGGACGAATCGATGAACAGCGCGCCGGGGGCCGCGGCGGGCAGGACCTCGGCGTAGCAGCTCTTCACCAGGTCGCCGTTGGGCAGCATCGTGATGACGACGTCGGCGCCGGCCACCGCCTCGGGGCCGCTGTCGAAGGTCGTCGCGCCGTGCTCGCGGGCCGCCTGCGCCGCGGCCGGGACCGGGTCGAAGCCGTGCACGGTGTGCCCCGCCGCGATGAGGTTCGCCGCCATCGGGCCGCCCATGTGGCCCAGGCCCAGGAATGCAATCGTCGCCATCAGTCTGTCCTCCCTAGTTCTCCGCGATTTGTGCACGATTTCTCGCGCTCACCGCGGATTTTCGTGCACAAATCCCTCAATTACGTGCGGCAGCCGAGGCTGCCCGGCCGATGACCACGCGCATGATCTCGTTCGTCCCCTCCAGGATGCGGTGCACCCGGAGGTCGCGGACGATCTTTTCCAGCCCGTACTCGCGCAGGTAGCCGTAGCCGCCGTGCAACTGCAACGCCTGGTCGGCCACCGTGTAGCAGGCCTCGGTCACATGGAGCTTGGCCATGGCGCACAGTTCGACCTTGCGCGGATTGTTGGTGTCGAGCGCGGTTGCCGCCCGCCACAACATGTTTCGCGAGGTCTCGAGCGCGGTGGCCATCTCGGCGAGGGTGAACCGGATGGTCGGCTCGTCGATCAGCGCCCCACCGAAGGCCTCGCGCGATGCCAGATAGCCCAGCGCCTTGTCGTAGGCGGCCTGCGCGCCGCCCAGGGAGCACGCGGCGATGTTGATGCGGCCGCCGTTGAGGCCGTTCATCGCGATGGAGAAACCGCTGCCCTCGCCGTCCGAGCCGCCCAGCATGGCCTCGGCGGGCACCCGCACACCTTCCAGGATCACCTGGGCGGTGGGCTGGGCGTGCCAGCCCATCTTCTCTTCGTTGGCGCCGAAACTCAGTCCCGGCGTGTCCTTTTCGACGATGAAGGCCGAGATGCCGCGCGGTCCGTCTGCCCCGGTGCGGGCCATCACGACGTAGACGTCCGAGGCGCCCGCGCCCGAGATGAACTGTTTGACGCCGTCGAGCACGTAGTGGTCGCCGTCGCGAACGGCCTTGGTGCGCAAGGCCGCGGCGTCACTGCCGGCGCCGGGCTCGGTGAGGCAGTAACTGGCGATGGCCTCCATCGAGGCCAGCTTCGGCAGCCAGGTCTTGCGCTGTTCCGGCGTGCCGTAGCTGTCCACCATCCACGCGCACATGTTGTGGATCGACAGGAACGCCGCGATGGTCGGATCGGCGGCGGCCAGTTGCTCGAAGATGCGCACACCGTCCAACCGGCGCAGTCCGCTGCCGCCCACGTCGTCATTGCAGTAGATGGCCGCCATGCCCAGCTCGGCCGCTTCCCGCAGGACATCGGTGGGGAAGTGGTCGTCGGCGTCCCACGCCAAAGCATTTGGGGCCAGCCGCTTTTCGGCGAACGCGGCCGCCGTTTCGGCGATCACGCGTTCGTCGTCGTCCAGTCCGAAAAGGTCGATGCTCAACGCAGGCCCTTACTTGAAGGTCGGGATCGAGAACTCGGCCCCGTCCTTGATGCCCGACGGCCAGCGCTCGGTGACGGTCTTGACCTTGGTGTAGAACTGGATCGACGCCGTGCCGTACTGGTTGAGGTCGCCGAAGCCGGACCGCTTCCAGCCGCCAAAGCTGTGGTAGGACACCGGAACCGGGATCGGCACATTGACGCCGACCATGCCGACCTGCACGCGCGAGACGAAATCGCGGGCGGTGTCGCCGTCGCGGGTGAACACCGCGACGCCGTTGCCGTACTCGTGCTCCGACGGCAACCGCAGCGCCTCCTCGTAGTCGTGGGCGCGGACGATCACCAGCACCGGGCCGAAGATTTCGTCGGTGTAGATCGACATGTCCGGGGTGACGTGGTCGAACAGGGTGGGGCCGAGGAAGAAGCCGCCTTGAAGGGAAGCATCGGCGCCATCGACACTGAACGTGAGGTCGTCGCTGGCGCGTTCGCGGCCGTCGACCACGAGCTCGGCGCCGGCCTCGACACCCTGGGCGATGTAGCCCCGCACCCGCTCGAGGGCCGCTCCGGTGACCAGCGGGCCGTAGTCGGCCTTCGGGTCCAGGCTGTGCCCGACGCGCAGCTGGTTGACACGCTCGACGAGCTTGTTGCGCAAGCGATTTGCGGTCTCTTCGCCGACGGGGACGGCGACGCTGATCGCCATGCACCGCTCACCCGCGCTGCCGTAGCCGGCACCGATCAACGCGTCGACGGCCTGGTCCAGGTCGGCGTCGGGCATCACGACCATGTGGTTCTTGGCGCCGCCGAAGCACTGCGCGCGCTTACCGTTGGCGGCGGCGTTCGAGTAGATGTACTGCGCGATGTCGGTGCTGCCGACGAAGCCGACGGCCTTGATGTCGGGGTGCTGCAGGATGGCGTCGACGGCCTCCTTGTCACCGTTGACCACCTGCAGGACACCGGCCGGCAGGCCCGCCTCGATGAACAGCTCGGCGAGGCGCAGCGGCACCGAGGGGTCGCGCTCGGACGGCTTGATGATGATGGCGTTGCCGCAGGCCAGCGCGGGCCCGGCCTTCCACAGCGGGATCATGGCGGGGAAGTTGAACGGCGTGATGCCGGCGACGACACCGAGCGGCTGGCGCATCGAGTAGACGTCGATGCCGGCGCCGGCACCCTCGGTGAACTCACCCTTCATCAGGTGCGGGATGCCGACGGCGAACTCGATGACCTCGACGCCGCGCTGGATGTCGCCGAGCGAGTCCTCGAAGGTCTTGCCGTGCTCCAGCGAGAGCAGGCGGGCCAACTCATCCTTGTTCTGGTTCACCAGGTCGATGAACTTCATCAGCACGCGCGACCGGCGCTGCGGATTCCACGATGCCCATTCCCGTTGCGCGACAACGGCCCCCGCCACGGCGGCGTCGACGTCGGCGGCCGACGCCAGGAGCACCTGGGCCTGAGTCTGGCCGGTGCTGGGGTTGAGCACGTCGGCGGTGCGGGTCGATTCGCCGGTGGTGCGCCGGCCGTTGATGAAATGCGGAATCTGGGTGGTCATGACGTCCGTCCAAAGTTATGGAGAGTTCAGGATTCTCGACTCGAGCGCCGAGATACTTGCATATCCTAGTAATTCGGTCGGGGTGTTGGCAAGGGGTTTGCCGGCCCGGTGCGCAGCGTGGTTGCCGCTGTGGTTGCTCCGGGGTATGCGCAAGGTTCAGAACTTCTTTGCGGATGCCTGACCAAATTCGGAAAAACTTGTCAGGATTGATGCGGCGAGATGCTCCTACATACAAGCGAGGCCAACCGGGCCGAGCAGAGGAAAGGCGGAGCACATGGCTACCAAGCTGAAAAAGTTCGTTGCTGGAATTGCTGCGGCAGCGGCGGTCCCGGTAGCTCTGATGGGTGCCGGAACCGCGCACGCGAACCCCTTGGGCGTGAATCCGGTACCGCACTACGGCGGCATCTGGATCGGTAGGAGCGGTGGCAGCGGGGGCACGTGGTGCACCTACACCTCGGACTGGTTCACCACCAGGGCCTACCAGAACTCGGCCGGCGAGGCGGGCTTCTTCGTTCCGGGCATTCCGCTGAACCGGTTCTGGGACATCAACGTCAACTGCGACAACGGCGATACCGGCTTCTACCCGGCCTACTACTACTGATGATCAGGGGAGAACCCCGCCGATGAGCGCGCTTGTCGATTGGGACGAAGCACCCGACGAGGAACTTGCCCGCGCGGCCGCCTCGGGCGACCGCGCGGCTTTCGCCGCGATCTACGACCGCTACGCGGACCGGCTCAACGACTTCGTCGTGCGCATGGTCCGTGACAGTGACGCCGCTGCCGACTGTGTGCACGAGGCGTTCTGCACCGCGGCGACCGGGCTGTCGAAGCTGCGCCAGCCCGAGAAGCTGCGGCCGTGGTTGTACGCGGTGTCGCGCTCTCAGGCCCTGCGGCACATTCAGCGCCGACAGCGTGAGCAACCGGCCGACGACGAATACCTCGACAGCGCGTCGGGCGATGCCGGTCCCGATGCCCTGGCCGAGCAGGACGACCTGGCCCAATTGATCCGGGAGGCCTGCGGTGGCCTCTCGGATCGCGACCGCGAGGTCATCGAATTGAGTTACCGCCACGGCCTCGACGGCCCGGAGCTCGGCAAGGCACTCGGCGTCAGCCCGGCCACCGCCAACACCCTGACGCATCGGGCGCGGGAGATGGTCGGCCGCTCGCTCGGTGCGCTGCTGGTGGCCCGGCAGACGCGGCAGGATCCGGCGCGCTGCCCGGAGCTTGCCGCGGTGCTCGATGGCTGGGACGGTGCGATGACGGTGCTGATGCGCAAGCGCATCGCCCGCCACATCGAGTCGTGCCCCGAGTGTGAATCCGAACGGCGCCGCCGGGTGAGTCCGGCAGCGCTACTGGGCGCCATGCCCTTCATCCCGGCGCCGAAGGAGCTTCGGGATACGACGCTCAGGGACATTCAGTTGGTCTGTCGGACAACCGATCTGGTCGCCGGTGCCGATTCCGGTTCGGCCGCCGGCGCCGGTTCTGCCGCGGGCGCCGGTACCGCGCCGGCGGAGGAACGGCGCCGCCGGCTCGCACTGCCGATCAGTCTGGCCGCGTGCGCGCTGGTGCTGCTGGTGGCGGGTCTGGTCTGGACGCTGGCCGGGCCGGGCCGGCACGGCGGGGAACCGCTCGACAGCGGGATCACGGCTCCACTGGAAACGCCTGCGACAACACCGCTTTCCGCGCCGCCGAGCGCACCGCCGGCGTCGAGTACGTCGATGCCCGGGGTCTCGACCAAATCCGTCGCACCGCCGGTGGTGGCGCCGAGTCAGCAACCGCAGCCTCAGCAGGAATCTCCGGCTGCCGGATCCGCGCCGGCACCGCACCCGTCGTTGCCCGATCGCACCGTCAGCAGGCCCGGGCCGGTGACGCGCCCGCCGATGTCGGTTGCGCCGCCGTCGTTCGAAGCGCCGCCGCCGCCGACCGGTGATGCGGGTTCCGGCGGGCGGCGATGACGCTGGATCGAGTCGTTGATCCTGACGTGCGGGCGTGTTCCACTCGAACAACCGCGCCGTCAATACAGCGTCAACGTGGTTGCGTCGCGCCGAGCCGTTGACCCTGACGTGCGGGCGTCGTCCACTCGAACAACCGCGCCTTGAATACAGGGTCAACCCGAAAAAGCCCGCCACAGTGGGGATACCAACCGTGGCGGGCTTGTGCGTGGGCCGGATGTCAGCCGGCATCCAGGGGCAGATTCGGGTTGATCGGCGGGGTCTTGCCGGGGCTCGGAATGGCGAGGGGGCCTTTCACCACGGGCGGTTCGGGTTTGGTGGGCGGCTCTTTCGGCGGTGCCGCCGGCGGCGCCGGCAGATTGATGACGATCGGCGGGAACGTGGGCAGTGGTAGTGCGGGCGGTTCCGGGACGACTTCTGGTGCGGGAGCCGGGGGCACGACCTCAGGGGCGGGACCGGCCGCCGGCGCCGCGGTGACGACGACGGGTGCTGCCGACCGCTGAGGCGCGGCCGCCGGCACGTGGTCGGGAACCACCGGAGCGGCCGGTGCTGCCTGCGGGGCAGAGGGTGCCGGAAGCGCCGACGGCGGTTGCACCAGAACGGCGGGCGCGGCCGCGGGAACGGCAGTCGAGCCGCCGGCGGCCGCCACGGAGGTGCCCGCGTCCAGTGAACCGATCGCGGTGAATGCCACGGCGGCCGACGCCACGATCACACTGGCCGCGCCGCCCAGGGCAAGCGCCACGCGGCGCCGGGCCCAGCGGCCGTCGTCGGTGCCGACGGCGACGGTGAGTTCGTCCTCCGGCGCATCGGGTATGTCGAGTTGGTCGCTGTACGCGAGCCGGGAGAAGGTCGCCGAACGCGGGCCGGCGTCTATGGCGTCAGCCGCGATGGTGTTGTCGGTGTCGGGGTTCCACGGGGTGGGTGAATGGTTGCTCATGCTGGTATGAGCACTGCCGGCAGCAGAGTCTGACAAGTTTTTTCGTGGCAATTCGGATTCTTCCGAAAAAAAGTGTCCCCGGCGTCCGGGGGTCGCGCTCCTACCTATGACAGAGCCCGCACGGGGCGTCTGCAACACCGAACAAGGAGCGCGAAATGACCAACAACACCCCTGCCAAGCGGCAGTCTCTTGCGAAGCGGGCTGCCGCGGCAGCGCTGCTGTCCGGCAGCATGGCCCTGGCCGGCATGGGCCTGACGGCGGGCACCGCACAAGCCCAGCCGTCCATCCCTGCTCCGCAGACCTGGGGCCACGACTACTGCTCGTGGGCCTGGTGGGACTGGGAGCACTGCCACTACTACTGGCACTGGTACGACTGGGACTGGAAGCACTCCGACCACAAGAAGCACTGACTGGCCGTGATGGCACCCCGCCTGCGCGGATTCGAGACGCAGCCGGGTCCGGTGTTGAACCGGGTCCAGGCTGCTCTCGTTCTCCTCAATGAAGCCAACGCCGATGCTCGTTGATTCGGCAAACCATCTCGCCTTCGCCGGATTAGCATCAGTGCATACCGGCGATCGATCCGGTACGGGAGCCCGTCTCATGACCGCAGTGCCAGATTGGGACATTGTCAGCGACGCCGACTTGGTCGGCGCCGCGCTCTCCGGAGACCGCATGGCATTTGCCGGTATTTATGACCGCTATGCCGACCGGCTCCACGACTTCTGCGTCGGCATGGTCCGGGACCGCGATGCTGCCGCGGACTGCGTCCAGGACGTGTTCTGCACTGCCGCAACAGCTTTGGACAAGTTGCGGGAACCCGACAAGCTGCGCCCCTGGCTGTACGCGATTGCCAGGAACGAGGCGCTGCGCCGGATCCGGCAGCGGCGCCGCGAAGAACCGTCAGACGAACTGCCCGACGAGGCGTCCGGGGACGCCGGGCCCGACACGCTGGCAGCCCGCAACGAACTGGCCAAACTGGTCGCCGAAGCGGCCGGCGGGTTGTCCGACCGCGACCGCGCGGTGCTGGAGCTGGGCTACCGCCACGGACTGGAGGGGCCTGAACTTGCCGAGGCCCTCGGCGTCAGTACCGCCAGCGCCAAGAAGATCATGCAGCGGTTGCGCGACACCATGGAACGCTCGCTGGGCGCGCTGTTGGTCGCCCGACGCGGACAGAGTGGTAACAGCTGTGCGGAGTTGGGCGCGATCCTCGCCGGGTGGGACGGGACTTTCACCATCCTGATGCGCAAGCGGATCGCCCGTCACATCGAAAGTTGCCCGACGTGCGATCAGGACCGTCGCCGGATGGTCAACCCGGTCGCGCTGCTCGGCGGCACGCCGCTGTTCATCCCCGCGCCGACCTGGCTGCGCGACCGCACACTGAATCGGATTCAGCTGACCTCGGCGTCCGCCGATCTGGACAGCGCACCCACCGCGGCACAGAGTGCGCTGCCGGATGCGCCGACCGAGCAGTTCGCCGCGGCCGACGGGCTCGCCGCGGAACCGGCCACCAGGCAGCCGAATGGCCGCGTGATGCTGACGATGTCGCTGCTGATCGGCATTCCACTGATCATGCTGGCGCTGACCATCGCCTGGCGGTACGAAACCAACGCCCCGGTCGCCCCGAAAGGCGTCACCACCTCCGTCACCCCGCCACCGAGCACGACGCCGGAGAACCCGGTGACCACGACCGTCGCACCTCCGCCCAGCCCGACCGCCGTCGTCACCGCGCCTATCGAGCCGACGACGGTCCTTCCGCCACGGGCGGTCCCGCCGCCGCAGCAGTCGCCGGTGCCGCTGCCGCCGGCCGCGCCGGTCGTGACGCCGCCGCCGTCAACACGGCCGGTGCCACCGCCGCGACGTCCGCGGCCGCCCGTCGTCAGTGAAGAACCGTCGCCGCCGAGCAAACAGCCGCCCGTGATCACCGAGCCGTCGCCGTCGCCCACCCCGCCGCCGACGACGACGCACAAGCCGCCGCGCCCGCTGCCACCTGGCCCCGTGGGGCCGATCGAACCGGCACCGGTGACGACGACGCAGGGACCAATCATCTACTAGCCCGGCCGATGTCGAGCCGAGAAGCAAAGCCCGCCAAAAGTTGTCCCGTCGTGGGTGCCGCGCGACTCCTACCTGTGAGAGCCGCCCATCCGGGACCGCGAGAACGACACAGGAGCACGCCATGTCCACTGCCATGACCGCCACACTGCCGAACCTGGAGTACTCATCCGACCCGGCCAGTGGAAGCCTCCACGGGCTCCCGACGATGCCGTTCGCGGCGCTGGCCTGGTCGCTGGCCGAGTCGGGAGACGCCGAAGAACCTTTGGCGCCGAACCTGATTCCCGCCGCACCGCTCGCGTCGACGCGGTCACCGAAAAGCACACGGGGCGCGCTCGTCGCGGTGGTGTTCGGCGGGGTCACCGTCGCTGCCGCGCTCGGCGCGATCCTCCTCGGCGGCAGCGATGAGCCGTCGACTCCGCTGGCCGTCGTCGACCACACGCGGTCGACTCCGTACGTCGCGCCGGCCGCGGCCCCGATGGCGACCGCCAATCATGTGGCAGGTCCGGCACCGGCGCCGGTGGCCGGCGTGGTGAGCGCGCCCGTCGTCGTCCCGCCGAAGGCCGTCGTGCCGCCGCAGCCGGTTGCCGCGCCGCCCATCGCCGAGGCCCCGAAGCCGACGCAGCGCCGGCCGCACTGGGACTGGCTGCGCCGCATCTGGCAGCACCACGACCAGCAGGACGGTCAAGGCCAAAAGCGCTGAGCGCCAGGCTATCCGCGTAAGCCGAGCGGACCCGCCAGCGCCGTCAGCGTCGGCACCAGCTTGTCCCAGCCGCCCAGCACCTGGACGGTCACGTGATCGGCGCCGGCGTCGAGATGCTCGGTGAGCCGTGCGGCGATGGCATCGGGTGTTCCGTGCGCGACCACCGCGTCGATCAACGCGTCGCTGCCCGGCTTGGCGATGTCGTCTTCGGAGAAGCCGAGCCGGCGCCAATTGTTCAGGTAGTTACTGAGATTCAGGTAGAAGTCGACGGTCTGCCGGCCGATGGCCCGTGCCTCCGCGGTGGCCTCGGCCGATCCGTCGGTCAGCACGACCTTGTGCTCGGGTGCCAGGAACGCGTCCGGCCCGATGAGCTGGCGCGCTTCTGCCGTGTGCTCAGGGGTGGTGAGGTACGGGTGCGCACCGGCGCTGCGGTCGGCCGCCAGCCGCAACACCTTCGGGCCGAGGGCCGCGACCACCCGGCGCGCGACCGGAACGCCCGCGGCGTCCAGCTCGTCCAGGTACTCGACGAGGACGTCGTAGGGCTTGCGGTACTCCTTGGTGTGCTCGGGGTGGCCGATGCCGACGCCCAGCACGAACCGTCCCGGGTAGGCCGCCTCGATCCGGTGGTACGACTCGGCGACCTGCCCGGCCGGGGCCGTCCACACGTTGACGATGCCGGTGGCCACCTGCAATTTCTCCGTCGCGGCCAGGATCGGCTCGACGAACGCCAGGTCGCCGGCGGGGGAGCCGCCCGGCCACACCGCGCCGTACCCCAACTTCTCGATCTCGGCGGCCTGCTCGGGCGTAGGGGCGCCGAACGTCCACACCCCGACGCGGCCCAGATCCAGCTTGCTCATGCGCGATCCTTCCAGTTACCGCAGGCCCAGCGGGCCGGCGAGTTCGGTCAGTGCGGGTACCAGTTTCTCGGGCGACGTCAGCACCTGAACCGGTACGTGGTCGGCGCCGGCGTCGAGGTGCTGCTTGAGCCGGGCGGCGATCGCGTCGACGGTGCCGTACGCCACCACGGCATCGACGAGCTCGTCACTGCCAGGCTTGGCGACGTCAGAGTCATTGAACCCCAACCGCTTCCAGCTGTTGAGGTAATTGTTCAGATTGAGGTAAATCTCCAGGGCCTGGCGCCCGACCGCGCGCGCCTTGTCCGCGTCGGTCGTCAGGATCGCCTTGTGCTCGGGCGCCAGGAACGCGTCCGGCCCGATCAACTCACGCGCCTCGGCGGTGTGCTCCGGCGTGGTCAGATACGGGTGGGCGCCGGCGCTGCGCCGGGCCGAGAGCTTGAGCACCTGCGGGCCGAGCGCGGCCACGACGCGGTGCTCCTTCGGCACGCCGTACTCGTCGAGCTTGTCGAGGTATTCGGTGAGTGCGTCGAGCGGCTTCTTGTATTCGGCGATGGCCTCGCGGTGACCGACGCCGATGCCCAGCAGGAAGCGGCCCGGATAGGCGGAGTTGATGCGGTGGAACGACTCGGCCACCGGTCCCGCTGCCGCCGTCCAGATGTTGACGATGCCGGTCGCGACCTTCAGCCGCTCCGTCGCGCCGAGCAGTGGCTCGACCCAGTCCAATTCCGCGGGCGGGGATCCCCCGACCCAGATCGCGCCGTAGCCCAGCGCTTCGATTTCTGCTGCCTGTTGCGGCGTCGCGCCGCGCCCGAATACGCCGTAGCGCCCAAGGTCTGGTTTGGTCACCTTTGCGGCAACTATGGGGCGCGGGCGGCTATTCCGTTCGGCGCGCGGTGATTCGAACTATCCCGTTGTCCCAGCCAGAATTTCTTCTGGCGCGGGTGCGTGCACGGGCAGCGTGACGATGAACGTGGTGTCGCCCGGCTTGGATTCGACGTAGATGTTGCCGTGGTGCTTCTCGCAGATGATGCGCCACGCCAGATCGAGCCCCAGGCCGGTGCCCTCGCCGAACGGCTTGGTCGTGAAGAACGGGGTGAAGATGCGCTCGATGACGTCGGGCGGAATGCCCGGGCCGTTGTCGTTGATCTCGATCCGGACGGTGTCGTCGCCGGCGCGCTTGGTGCGGATCGTCAGCACTCCACAGCCCTTCATGGCCTGCAGTGCGTTGTCGATGATGTTCGTCCACACCTGGTTCAGATCTGCTGGGTAGCACTGCAATTCGGGCAGCGCCGGGTCGTACTCCTTGACGACCTTGACGCAGGTGGTGCCGTCCTTGCCGATGCGGTCACCGAACATCATCAGCGTGCTGCGCAGGAGGTCGTGCACGTTGGCGTTCTGATAGGGGGCCCGGTCCATCTGGGAGTACTGCTTGGCACCGGCCAGCAGCGTCGAAATCCGCTTGCTCGCTTCGGAAATCTCACACATCAGCAGCTCGGTGTCGATGGTGTACTTCAGCCAGCCCAGCGCGCCCTGCAACGTCGCGGACGAGTCGGCGCTCCCGATGGATGACGAAATGCCTTCCAGCCAAGCGACATCCAGGCCGGCGTCGACGAAGGTGGGGGCGTAGTCCCACGCGGACGCGATGTCGTGGTCCTCCAGCCATTCGCCGATCTGGTCTTCACGGTCGGACGCCTCGATGGCCGACAGTTCCTGGGTCCTGGCCTTGGCCACCTGCTCGGCGATGCCCTCCTGGATGCCGACCAGCACCCGCAGCGACTGCGGGCTGACCTGGCCGTCGGCCAGCATGGCGAGCTTGTGGCGCATCTTGCCGATCCGGTCGTGCAGGTCGGCGACGGCGCGGGCGGTCGCGGCAGCCGGGTTGTTGAGCTGGTGGGTCAGCCCCGCCGAGAGCTGGCCGAGCGCGAGGAGCTTCTCGCGCTGGCCGACGATCTGCCGCCCGCGGCGGCCGCCGACCTTGTGGCCCTCCAGCAGGTGCACCGCCATCGGGAATTCCTTGCGCATGAAGTCGGCGTAGGCGTTGGCGTCCAGGACGAAGAACCGCGACGGCTTGGTCACCCGCACCGACGCCTCGTAGACCGGCTGCTCGTCGGGGATGTACGCGGACCAGGCGCCGCAGTACACGCCGCGCATCGAGGTGCGGTTGGTCTCGATGTCGATGCCGCCCGACTTCATCGACATCACCAGCTCGCCGTCGAGCATGACGTAGAAGCAGGTGGCCGGTTCGCCTTCGGTGCAGACGGGGCCGGGCTCGAACGTCGCGATGTGACCGTTGGCGCACAGCGTGTCCAGCTGCTCGTCGGTCAACGCCTCGAAAAGGAACAGCGTTTTCAGTTCACTTCGCGCGCACGTTTCGCCCATACCGGTCTCCTCCTACGTCTCGGCCAGATACCGGTGCACCAGCATCACTGCCATCGAGCCTTCGCCAACCGCGGCTGCGACCCGTTTGGCCGATTCAGCGCGGACATCTCCTGCAACAAACACACCGGGCACACTTGTTTCCAAGTGGTGCGGCGGCCGGTCCAGGTTCCAGCCGCAGACGTCCTTGAGATCCGGGCCGGTGAGGATGAAGCCGTGGTCGTCGCGGGCGATGCCGGCGTTCTCCAGCCACTGGGTGCGCGGGGTGGCGCCGATGAAACAGCACAGGCGCGTCGACTCGACGTGCTCGCGCTCGCCGGTGGCGTTGTTGACCAGCCACAGCCCGGTCAGGTGCCCGTCCTCGCCGCAGGTGTCGACCACCTCGGTGCAGGTCCGGACGCTGATGTTCGGGGTGTTCTCGATCTGCTGGATCAGGTAGTAGGACATCGACGCCTCGAGCGACTTGCCGCGTACCAGCAGCGTCACCGACTTGGCCTGCTGCGACATGAACATCGCGGCCTGGCCGGCGGAGTTCGCGCCGCCGACGATGTAGACGTCCTCGCCCGCGCATTCGGAGGCCTGCGACACCGAGGCGCCGTAGAAGACGCCGTTGCCGACATAGCTGTTGCCGACGCTGTCGGGGTCCTCCCAGCACCCGGCGACCTGCAGATGCCGGTAGTCGACGCCGGTGGCCAGGATGACCGACCGCGCGGTGATACTCCGGCCGTCGTCGAAGGTCAGCGTCTTGCTGGCCAGCGACGAGACGTCCAGCCCGACGACCTCACGGGTGGTGATGACCTCGGCGGCGAAGCGCTCGGCCTGCCGCCGCGCCGAGGTCGTCAGCTCGGCGCCCGAGATGCCGGTCTCGAAGCCCAAATAGTTCTCGATGCGCGAGCTGCGGCCCGCCTGCCCGCCGGTGGTGGTGCGCTCGATCAGGACCGTGCGCAGCCCCTCGGACGCGCCGTACACCGCGGCCGCCAGGCCGGCCGGTCCGCCGCCGATGACGGCCAGGTCGTACATCTCCAACGACGGTGTGGTCGACAGGCCGAGCATTCCGGCCAGCTGCGCGTCCGTCGGCTGGACCAGCGTCTCGCCCTGCTCGGAGGTCACCACCGGCAGCTCCAGCCCGTCCAGGCCGGCGGCGGTCAGCAGCTGCTTGCCCTTGGGCTCGTCCGACGCGTACGCGCGGTAGTAGTGCTGGTTGCGGGCCAGGAACTGGCGGACCTCCCACGAGCGGGGATTCCACCGGTGGCCGATCACCTTGGTGTGGGGGACGGCGCGGTCGCCGACCTCATGCCAGGCCTCCAGCAGGCCGTCGATGATCGGGTACAGCTTCTCCTCGGGCGGGTCCCACGGCTTGAGCAGGTAGTGGTCCAGGTCGACCAGGTTGATGGCGTTGATCGCGGCGTGGGTGTCCGCGTACGCGGTCAGCAGCACGCGGCGGGCCAGCGGGAACACGTCCATGGCCAGTTCCAGGAAGTCGATGCCGTTCATCTCCGGCATCTGGTAGTCCGCGATGAACATCGCCACGGTGTCGCCCCGTAGCTGCAGCTCGTTGATCGCGACCAGCGCGTCCTGTCCAGATTCGGCGCGTACGATCCGATAGCGCTCACCGTAGTGTTTGCGCAGGTCGCGGGCGACGGCCCGGGACACTGCGGGATCATCGTCCACGGTGAGAATCACCGGATTGCGAGCCGGGGAAGCGGGTCCAGTCATCGCTGTTCATCATGCGCCCTGACTTGCGAAGACGATGCGCCTACCTGGCCTCTGCCGGGGTGCTCCGCGGATTTTGGTCCCTGGGGTCCGAGCGGGTATCGTGGACCAACGGTGCAGCTTCTGCGCCGGCTCTTTGCGTGCTCTGTTCTGAAGTTCCCCGGAATTTCCTGGCATTAAGTCCACGTTCTTGTAGCCGGGGTGGGCTCTGCGCCAAGCACGGGCGTATGAGATACGAAACCGAAGAACCAGAGGATTACCAAAGAGTATGGCCAAGAAAGACGGCGCCATCGAGGTCGAGGGTCGCGTGATCGAGCCCCTGCCCAATGCGATGTTCCGCATTGAGCTGGAGAACGGTCACAAGGTGCTCGCCCACATCAGCGGCAAGATGCGGCAGCACTACATCCGCATCCTGCCGGAGGACCGTGTCGTAGTGGAGCTCTCTCCGTACGACCTGTCCCGTGGCCGCATCGTGTACCGCTACAAGTAACTCGCCCGAGCACCATCAATTCAGAACCGAGAAAAGGATCGCTAAGTCGTGAAGGTGAACCCGAGCGTCAAGCCGATCTGCGACAAGTGCAGGGTGATCCGCCGCCACGGCCGGGTCATGGTGATCTGCTCTGACCCGCGGCACAAGCAGCGGCAGGGCTAAACACCAGCTCAAGCAGCACCCAAAACTGAATGCAGACCTCCCAGTACCACTGAGGGCAGACGGCCCTCAACCACGTCCGGCACGGAGGCCGGACCCCGACCAAGACGGGGAACGGACTGGGATCAGACCTCCGCAACGAAAAGGAACACTGCCTGATGGCACGCCTCATGGGCGTTGATCTCCCGCGCGACAAGCGCATGGAGATCGCGCTGACCTACATCTACGGCATCGGCCGTACCCGCAGCCAGGAAATCCTGGCCGCCACCGGCATCGACCGGGACCTGCGCACCAAGGACCTCACCGACGACCAGGTGACCCAGCTGCGCGACTACATCGAAGGCAACCTCAAGGTCGAGGGTGACCTGCGCCGCGAGGTGCAGGCCGACATCCGTCGCAAGATCGAGATCGGTTGCTACCAGGGCCTGCGCCACCGTCGTGGCCTGCCCGTGCGTGGCCAGCGCACCAAGACCAACGCGCGTACCCGCAAGGGTCCGAAGCGCACCATCGCCGGCAAGAAGAAGGCCAGGTAAGTAAATGGCACCCACCAAGAAAGCCGGCGCTGCTTCCAAGCGCGGCAAGCCCACTCGTCGCCGGGAAAAGAAGAACGTCCCGCACGGCGCCGCTCACATCAAGAGCACGTTCAACAACACCATCGTCTCGATCACCGATCCCCAGGGCAACGTCATCGCCTGGGCCTCGTCGGGTCACGTCGGCTTCAAGGGTTCGCGCAAGAGCACCCCGTTCGCCGCGCAGCTCGCCGCCGAGAACGCTGCCCGCAAGGCGCAGGAGCACGGTGTCAAGAAGGTCGACGTTTTCGTGAAGGGTCCGGGTTCGGGCCGCGAGACCGCGATCCGTTCGCTGCAGGCTGCCGGCCTCGAGGTCGGCGCGATTTCCGACGTCACGCCGCAGCCGCACAACGGCTGCCGTCCGCCCAAGCGGCGCCGGGTCTAGGGAGGATCTGAAAAATGGCTCGTTATACCGGACCCGCCACCCGCAAGTCGCGCCGTCTCGGCGTCGACCTCGTCGGTGACGATCAGTCGTTCGAAAAGCGCCCCTACCCGCCCGGCCAGCACGGCCGCGCGCGGATCAAGGAGAGCGAATACCGCACCCAGCTGCAGGAGAAGCAGAAGGCTCGCTTCACCTACGGCGTCATGGAGAAGCAGTTCCGCAAGTACTACGAGGAAGCCAACCGCAAGGCTGGCAAGACCGGTGAGAACCTGCTGCAGATCCTCGAAAGCCGTCTGGACAACGTCGTGTACCGCGCCGGTCTGGCCCGTACCCGCCGCATGGCCCGTCAGCTGGTCAGCCACGGTCACTTCACCGTCAACGGTGTCAAGGTGAACATCCCGAGCTACCGGGTGTCGCAGTACGACATCATCGACATCAAGCCGAAGTCGCTGAACACCCTGCCGTTCCAGATCGCCCGTGAGGTCGCCGGCGAGCGTCCGGTGCCGTCGTGGCTGCAGGTTGTCGGCGAGCGTCAGCGCATCCTCGTGCACCAGCTGCCCGAGCGCGCCCAGATCGTCGTGCCGCTCACCGAGCAGCTGATCGTCGAGTTCTACTCGAAGTAATTCGAGTCCTGGTGGCCCGCCCAATCCCGGGCGGGCACCAACCAACCGGCATCAAATAGCGGGTGCCGAGAAGGAGATAGAAAAATGCTGATCTCTCAGCGACCCACCCTGTCCGAGGACGTGCTGGCCGACAACCGGTCGCGGTTCACCATCGAGCCGCTGGAGCCGGGCTTCGGCTACACCCTGGGTAACTCGCTGCGGCGCACGCTGCTGTCGTCCATCCCGGGCGCGGCGGTCACCAGCATCCGCATCGACGGTGTCCTGCACGAGTTCACCACCGTCCCCGGGGTCAAGGAAGACGTCACCGACATCATCCTGAACCTCAAGGGCCTGGTCGTCTCCTCGGAAGAAGACGAGCCGGTCACCATGTACCTGCGCAAGCAGGGCCCGGGTGCCGTCACCGCCGGTGACATCGTGCCCCCGGCCGGCGTCACGGTCCACAACCCGGACATGCACATCGCCACCCTGAACGACAAGGGCAAGCTGGAGGTCGAGCTCGTCGTCGAGCGCGGCCGCGGTTACGTCCCGGCCGTGCAGAACAAGGCTTCGGGTGCCGAGATCGGCCGTATCCCGGTCGACTCGATCTACTCGCCGGTGCTGAAGGTCACCTACAAGGTGGAGGCCACCCGCGTCGAGCAGCGCACCGACTTCGACAAGCTGATCCTGGATGTCGAGACCAAGAACTCGATCGCCCCGCGTGACGCACTGGCTTCGGCCGGTAAGACGCTGGTCGAGCTGTTCGGTCTGGCCCGTGAGCTCAATGTCGAGGCCGAAGGCATCGAGATCGGCCCGTCGCCGGCCGAGGCAGACCACATCGCCTCGTTCGCGCTGCCGATCGACGACCTGGAGCTGACCGTGCGGTCGTACAACTGCCTCAAGCGCGAGGGTGTGCACACCGTCGGCGAGCTGGTCTCGCGTACCGAGTCGGACCTGCTGGACATCCGTAACTTCGGCCAGAAGTCCATCGACGAGGTCAAGATCAAGCTGCACCAGCTGGGTCTGTCGCTCAAGGACAGCCCCGCCACGTTCGACCCGTCGCAGGTCGCCGGCTACGACGTGGCCACCGGCACCTGGAACAGCGATGCCAGCTATGACCTGGACGCCGACCAGGACTACGCCGAAACCGAACAGCTCTAAAGAAGAGATTCCGTCCCGGCCCTACCTGATACGGGGGCCGGCCCCAATTAGGAGAAGTTGCAATGCCCAAACCCACTAAGGGTGCTCGCCTCGGCGGGTCGTCGTCACACCAGGCCGCGATCCTGGCCAACCTGGCCACCTCGCTGTTCGAGCACGGCCGCATCAAGACCACTGATGCCAAGGCCCGGGCGTTGCGTCCGTACGCCGAGAAGCTCATCACCCACGCCAAGAAGGGCGCGCTGCACAACCGGCGCGAGGTGATGAAGAAGATCCGCGACAAGGACGTGGTGCACACCCTGTTCGCCGAGATCGCACCGCATTTCGTGGACCGCGAGGGCGGCTACACCCGCATCATCAAGGTCGAGAACCGCAAGGGCGACAACGCCCCCATGGCCGTGATCGAGCTGGTTCGGGAGAAGACCGTCGTCTCCGAGGCCGACCGCGCCCGTCGTGCGGCCGCCGCTCAGGCGAAGGCTGCCGAGGCCGAGGCTCCCGCTGAGGAAGCCGCCGTCGAGGCTCCGGTTGCCGAGGTCGAAGCTGCCGACGAGGGCATCGCCGACGCTCAGACCGCTGAGGCCGAGGCTGAGGCGACCGAGGATGAGGCCAAGTCCTAATCACGCTGTGAACGACGTGCCCGCCATCGAATCCGATGGCGGGCACGTTCGTTTACGGCTGGATATCTCTTACGACGGCACCGAATTCGCCGGTTGGGCACCGCAGGTCGGGCAACGCACGGTTGCCGGTGTCATCGAAGAGACGTTGTCGACGGTGTTCCGTGAGCCGGTGCGCCTGGTCACCGCAGGGCGGACCGATACCGGCGTGCATGCCACCGGGCAGGTCGCGCATGTCGATGTGCCTTCTGCCGCACTGAGATTCGTCTATCCGCGCACACCCCGCCCCGGCGATCCGGAGTTCCTGCCGCTGGTGCGCCGGCTCGCGCGCTTCCTGCCTGCCGATGTGCGGGTCCGCCAGATCGTTCGGGCCGCACCGGGATTCGATGCCCGGTTCTCCGCGTTGCGGCGGCATTACGAGTACCGGTTGTCGTTGGCGCCGTACGGTGTCGAGCCGCAGCAGGCGCGCTTCATCACGCCGTGGTCGCGGCCTCTGGACCTGGAGGCGATGACGGCCGCATCGCGGGAGTTGTTGGGGCTGCAGGATTTTGCCGCGTTCTGCCGATTCCGGGAGGGTGCGACGACCATCCGGGATCTGCAGCGGCTCGACTGGCAGCGCTCGGGTGATCTGGTCACCGCCCACGTGACGGCCGATGCCTTCTGCTGGAACATGGTGCGGTCGCTGGTCGGCGCGCTGCTCGCCGTGGGGGAGGGCCGTCGCGAACCTGGTTGGATCGCAGGCCTTTTGGCGGCCGACAGTCGGTCGAGCGAGTACGCAGCCGCCCCGGCGCGGGGCCTGACCCTGGTGTCGGTGGATTACCCGCCCGACGATCAGCTGGCGTCGCGGATCGCCGTCACCCGGGATTTACGTACACTCGACTGAGCTCACGGGGCCGGCGGTGGGGGCGGGGCCAGGCGGGCGGCGACGAAGTCGGCGGCCTGATCGACCATGCCGGACCCGATGTAGCCGTCCTGCAGGTGGTTCTGCCAGTCGCCCTGCAGCTGGGTGATGGTTTGCGGAAGTCCGGCCATGCACACGGGATCGGCGCCGTTGCACTGGTCGATGGTGCGATCGAGATAGGCCGGGCCGATGTTGGAGCCACCCATGCGGTGGGTGACGTTGCCGAACAGTGCGACGGCCGCGATGTGGGTGTCCATGCCGGGCGGCAGCGGCCGGTTGAACCCGAATCCCTTGCCGTCGGAGGACAATGCCACGGCCGCCGAAGCGGCACCCAGCGAGTAACCGCCGATGATCAACCGGGTGTCGGGGCATCGTGCGGCCATGTCCTGAATGCGCGAGCTGATGTCGTTGGCGCCCTGGGCGATTTCGACGTTGGCGGGGTAGTTCACCGCGTAGACCCCGACGTTCAGCGGTGTCTTGGCGCGCAGCGCATCGACGAATGCGCCTCCCACCCGGCCGACGCCCGGTCGCTCGTTGCGGCCGCGCGCGAAGATCACCTCCGCCTGCGGGCACGGGTCCGCCGCTGCGACGCCGATGACAGCTGCAGGGGTTACGGCCGTCGCGGCCACCAGGCCGGTGGCAACCGACGCTGCCGCGCCGGCCAGGGCGACGGCAGACCGGACGGACGTCATGACGGAGCGGGGGGTCATGGCTGGAGTCTAGCGGCGCGTCACAGACGCGCAGCCACGAACTTCGCGGCCTGGGTCACCATGCCGGACTTGATGTAGCCCGGCGCGAGGTGATCCTGCCATTCGGAACGCCATTTGTAGGGGCTGCTCGGGTTGCAGACCGGGTCGTCGGAATGGCAGAGATCGATGGTCCGATTCTGATACGTCGGGCTCAGCGCGGTGATGGGCAGGGCTCAGTTGGCGCCATTTCCGAAGAGTGCGACGGCCGCGATGTGCTGATCGGCGCCGCGGGGCAGGGGGCTGTTGAAGGTGAAGGCCGAAATCGGTACCGCGATAACCAGATCGGTGGCGGCGGCGCCCAATGAGTAACCGCCGAGCACGATCTTGGTCGCCGGGCAGTTACGGGCGAGCCATTGCACGCGCCGGCTCATGTCGTTGGCGCCCACGTCGACCTGGGTGTCCGCGGGGTAATTCACCGGGTACAGACCGATATTCGGGCCGCGGAGCTGACGCAGCGCGGTGACGAAGGCGGCGCCGACCTGTCCGGGACCGGGCGGTTCCATCCGGCCGCGCGCGAACACGACCTCGGCGGGCGCACATGTGGCAGCGGCGTTGGCCACCCCAATGTCCGTCAGTAGCACGGACATTGGGATGGTGCCGACAGTCAGAATGGTGATCAGCACACACAGCGTCCGGCGGCCAATCACAAATCCGATGGTATCCCGACGAATTGACGGTCTCGTCGAGAAAAGATGCCAGCCTTACAACAATCCGGCGACGAAATTGGCCGCTTCGTTGGTCGGGCCACCCGCATAGCTCTTGTGCGCCGGCACGCTCTGACCGTCGGTCTGGCAGATCGGATCACCCGCGTTGCACAGATCGATGACCTTGCCGCCCCACACCGGGCTCGCCGTCAGGGGCAGGCCCAACTTGGCGGACGGGTTGCCGAACACCGCGATCGCCGCGACGTGGCCGGCGGCCTCGGGCGGCAGCGGGTTGTTGAAGCCGATGCCCGGAACCGGGATGGCGCCGATGACGTCCATCACCGCGGCGCCCTGCGAGTAGCCGCCGAGCACCTGCCGGGTGCCTGGGCAGTTCTCGGCCATCCACTGGATGTGGGCGCTGGCGTCGTTGGCGCCGTCAGCGGCGGCCAGGAAGTCGTATGACGCCGGGTAGACGACGGCGTAGGCGCCCACCGAGCGGCCGCCGACCTTGTTGCGCAGCTGGTTGACGAACGCGCCGCCGACGCGGCCCAGGCCCGGATCTTCGGACGTGCCGCGGGCGAACGTCACCTCGATGTCGGGGCAGTTGGCCGCGGCGGCGGTGCCGATGGCACCCAGGGACGGTGGCGTCAGCACAGTGATGCCGGCCATGACGACGGTGGTTGCGGTGCCGGCGAAGGCCCGGCGCAGAGCACTGATGATCACACCGAATCCTAACCGCGACTCCCGATGTGCTCCCGCGACAGCCGGTCCGCCGCCGGTCAGACGCGGGATGCGATGAACTGCGCGGCCTGCCCGATGTACTCGGACGACTCATAGCGCGAGTGCGCGAACGGGCTTCGGCCACGCGAGCAGATCGGGTCGCCCCACAGGCACAGGTCCACCGAGCGGTTCGAGAACAGGCCGATGGAGTCCAGCGGATGGCTGAACTTGGCCGACGGGTTACCGAATACGGCGGCAGCCGCGACCCGGTTCGCGAGTTCGGTGGGCAGCGGAGGTGCCGAGCCGACATCGCCGATCCGGTCACCGAGCGGCGGAACGCCGGCCAGCATGTCGACCACCGCGGCGCCCTGCGAGTAGCCACCGAGCACGATCTTGGTGCTGGGGCACTGCTGCGCCATGGTCGCGATGCGGTTCTGCGCGTCCGTCGCGCCGTCCTGCGCGGTGAGGAAGTCATAGGACGCCGGGTACTCGACGGCGTAGCCGGTGACGGTGCGGTTGCCGACCAGAGGCTGCAGCGCGTCGACCAGTACCGAGCCCACGCGGCCCATGCCGGGGTCGTCGTGCGTGCCGCGGGCGAAGATCACCTCGATGTTCGGGCAGGCGTCTGCCTGGGCGGGCGCCGACGGCAGCAGTGCGGTTCCGGAGATGACGGCGGCGGCGATTGCGGCCACTCGGACCGACGTGCTGAGCAAGGTCACGCGGGCCATCTTCACATATGGGGCTCAGCTACGGCCAATTGTTTGACCTGCTGGCAAACCCTCCGGACTGTCGGGCCAATCGTCATGCCAGGTCGCTTCGCCGCGGTCGCCCTGGCGGGCAAGCGCCAGGCCGGCCAGCACCACCGCGCCACCCAGCAATTGGATGCCGGTGATGGCCTCACCCAGCAGTGCCCAGGCCGCCAGGACGGCGAACATCACCTCGGACAGGCCGACCAGTGAGGCGAACCGGGGCTGCAGGCGGGCGATGCCCATGATGCCGAAGGTGTAGGCCAGCGCGGTCGGCACGATGGCCAGGGCGATGACGGGGACCAGCCAGGACGTCGACAGGCCGGCCAGCGTGGTGGTGTGGCTGGTGAAGGTGAGCGGCATGACGCCCGACACACCCAGCAGTGCCACCGTCGCGGCGCCGACCAGCAGGCCGCCGGTGGCCAGGGTGATGGAGTGCAGGCCGGTGCCGTCGGCGCTGGCCTTGTCGGACATGACGAAGTAGCAGGCGGCGCAGACGGCCGCGCCCATGCCCCAACCGATCCCGGCGAGGCTGATCTGGGCGCCGGTGTGGCTGCCGGGCCCGACCAGGCCGAGCACCAGCGTGATGCCGGCGATGGCGATCGCGACACCGGCGAGCGTGAGCGTGCTGGGGCGGCGCCGGGTCGTGGCCCACACCCAGCCGACCACCAGCAGGGGCGCGGCGTACTCGAGCAGCAGTGCCACGCCGACCGGCAGATAGGTGACGGCATTGAAGTAGCACAGCTGGGCGCCCGCGATCGGGATGGCGCCGTAGGCGACGACCGTCGCTTTGTGGCTCAGCGCTTCGCGTACCCAGCCGCGGCGCAGGATCGTCGCGACCACGGCCATGACCAGCGCGCCGCCGGTCAGCCGGGCGACCACCGCGGCGGTGGGGCTCCAGCCCGCCTCGATCAGGGACTTGCCCAGGGCACCGGCCATCCCGAAGGTGAAGGCGGATGCGACGGCAAAGATCATGCCGGTCCGGAAGTGGCCGGCCGCGGTGCCGTTCGACGCAGTCACGGGCCACCTCCGATGATGTAATGAGTGAAGTTGGGATTGGTCATGACGCTACGGAGGGCGGGTGTAACGAGTCAAATGAATTTCAGTCATGACACGGAGCTCACGCTGCGCGCGGCGTGCGTGTTGATCAACAGCGACCGGGTCGACGGCGACCAGCTGGCCGACCTGGCGGCCCTCGACGGGTATCTGAACGACTTCGGCTGGACGGGCCGGCGCGACCGGGACACCGCGGAGCTGGCCGCGGTGCAGGCCCTGCGCGAACGGCTCGGGTTGCTGTGGGCCGCGGCGGACGACGAGGAGGCGGTGGTCGGCCAGGTCAACGCCCTGCTCAGTGACACCCGCGCCAACCCCTGGCTGACGCGACACCCCGAGATGCCGGAATGGCACCTGCACCTGGCGGCCGACCAGGACCCGCTCGCCCAGCGCATGGGCGCCGAGATGGCGATGGCCCTGGCCGACCTGATCCGCGCCGGTGAACTGCGCCGGCTCAAGACGTGTGCGGCGTCGGACTGCACCGCGGTGCTGATCGACATGTCGCGCAACCGATCCCGCATCTTCTGCGACACCGGGAACTGCGGGAACCGCCAGCACGTCGCGGCGTACCGCGAACGCCGCGCCCGCGAGAACTGACATTCGGCGTCCGACGCGCCCGCGCCGGTTGCCGCAATGCATCGCGTGACAGGCCCGCGTCTCCTACCGTGATGTCCGACAGCGGATGCAGCGTTTGAGCGGAAGGACGGGCCATTGGCCGAATTCGTGGCGGCCATCGACCAGGGCACCACCAGCACCCGGGCGATGATCTTCGATCACTCAGGTCGCGAGGTCGGACGCCACCAGCTCGAGCACGAGCAGATCCTGCCGCGGGCCGGGTGGGTCGAGCACAATCCCGTCGAGATCTGGGAGCGCACCGGCTCGGTGCTGCAGACCGCGCTGAACAAGACCCGGCTGTCGGCGTCCGATCTGGTCGCGCTCGGTATCACCAACCAGCGTGAGACGACCATGGTGTGGAACAAGCACACCGGGCGCCCGTACTACCACGCGATCGTGTGGCAGGACACCCGCACCGACCGCATCGCCTCGGCCCTGGAACACGACGGCCACGGCGACGTCATCCGCCGCAAGGCCGGTCTGCCGCCGGCGACCTACTTCTCCGGCGGCAAGATTCAGTGGATCCTCGAGAACGTCGACGGCGTGCGGGACGCCGCCGAACGCGGTGACGCGATCTTCGGCACCTGCGACACGTGGGTGCTGTGGAACCTGACCGGCGGTACCCGCGGCGGCGTGCACGTCACCGACGTCACCAACGCCAGCCGCACCATGCTGATGAACCTCGAGACCCTGGACTGGGACGACGAACTGTTGTCGTTCTTCGGGATTCCGCGCCAGATGCTGCCGGCCATCGCGTCGTCGTCGGTGTCGGAGCCCTACGGCCTGACGGCGGCCGACGGCCCTCTCGGCGCGCCGGTACCGGTCACCGGCATCCTCGGCGACCAGCAGGCCGCCATGGTCGGGCAGGTGTGTCTGTCGGCGGGCGAGGCCAAGAACACCTACGGCACAGGTAATTTCCTGCTCCTCAACACCGGTGAGAAGATCGTGCGCTCGGAGCACGGCCTGCTGACGACTGTGTGTTACCGCTTCGGTGACGCGAAACCCGTTTACGCGCTGGAGGGTTCGATCGCCGTCACCGGGTCGGCCGTGCAGTGGCTGCGGGACCAGCTGGGCATCATCGCCGGTGCCTCCGACAGTGAGACGCTGGCTCGCCAGGTGGAGGACAACGGCGGCGTCTACTTCGTGCCGGCGTTCTCGGGACTCTTTGCGCCGTACTGGCGTTCGGATGCGCGCGGCGCGATCGTCGGGCTGTCGCGGTTCAACACCAACGCCCATATCGCCCGGGCCACCCTCGAGGCCATCTGCTACCAGAGCCGCGACGTCGTCGACGCCATGGCCGCGGACTCCGGCGTGCACCTCGAAGTACTCAAGGTCGACGGCGGCATCACCGCCAACGAACTGTGCATGCAGATCCAGGCCGACGTGCTGGGCGTCGAAGTGGTGAAACCCGTTGTCGCCGAGACCACTGCGCTCGGCGCGGCGTATGCCGCCGGGCTCGGTGTGGGGTTCTGGTCGAACCCTGACGAGCTGCGCGCCAACTGGCTGGAGCACAAGCGCTGGGCACCGTCGTGGGACGACGGCCAGCGCGCCGCCGGATACGCCGGCTGGCAGAAGGCCGTCGGCCGCACCCTGGACTGGGTCGACGTCTCCTAGGGATTTGTGCACGATTTTCCGCGGTCGGCGCGGAAAATCGTGCACAAATCCCCGAGAAAACTGGCGTCGGGACGGGTGGCCGTCCGCGGTTAGGCTGCTAGCCGGGGGATGGACATGGCTCGGGGGCAGGGCGCGCAGCTGGAGGCCAGCGGCCGGCGTTTTCAGACGCGGCGGCTGATGCATGCACTGGTGCGTGGTGACGCGGCGATGGTCGACGAACCGATTCGCGCGCAATCGATTTCGTACGCGTCAGGATGGCTCGTCGGACTGTTGGCAGTGGCGGTCTGTGCGGTCATCGCGATCGCGTCGCCGGCGGGCAGGCTGGGAGACGCGCCCATCGTCATGGTCCGGGACACCGGCGCGCTGTACGTGCGGATCGGGCCGACGTGGCACCCCGCGCTGAATCTCGCGTCGGCCCGGCTCGTCGCGAGGTCCGCGGTCAACCCCGTCGCGGTGGACGCGGCGGCCATCGCGAGCGCACCGCGCGGGCCTCTCATCGGAATCCCGGGTGCCCCAGCTGAATTGGGCCGGCCACTCGCGGCGGCGTCGTGGCAGGTGTGCGACAGCGGCCGGACGTCACTGATCGCCGGCGAGGGCGCTGTCGGACCCGATGGCGGACGACCGATCCTGGCGACGGCGGCGGGGGAGCACCTGTCCACCACCTATCTGCTGTACGGGGGCAAGCGCGCCGCGGTGGATCTGCGTGACCTCGCGGTGGTCAGAGCGCTGCGGCTCGACGGCGTCACGCCCCGGCAGGTGTCGCGATCGTTCCTCGACCTGCTGTCCGAACTTCCCGCGATCACGGCGCCGCCGATCCCGGCCCTCGGCAGGACGGGCCCGGGCGGTTTCGTCGTCGGGCAGGTGCTGCGCGTGAGCCGCGCCGACGCCCCGGAACATCACGTGGTCCTCAGCGGTGGTCTGCAGCGCATCGGTGACGTGGCGGCCGACGTCATCCGCTTCACCCACGGCGTGGACGACGGTGACCTCCGCAGTGTGGCGCCGGCGGCCATCGCCGCCATCCCCGCGGTCCACGACCTTGCCGTGTCGACGTTTCCGGACCGGGCGAGCCCGCCCCTGCCGAGCGAGGCCCCGGTCTGCGCCCGCTGGCGATCGGACGACAGCCGCGCCGAAACCGTTGTCGTGCAGGGGAAACCCGGCCAGGCGATGAGGACGCTGGCGCAAGAAGACGGTGACGGTCCGAACATCGATGCCGTGGCGATCCCGCCGGGCCGCTACGCCTACGTGCACGCCACCGGGGCCACCGGTGGATCGGTGACCGGACCGCTGTACCTGGTCACGGACAGCGGGGTGCGGTACGGCCTCCACGATGCCGAGACGGCGAAGTACCTCGGGGTGGAGGGTGCGCCGCTGCCGGCGCCCTGGCCCCTGCTGGCCCGGTTGCCCGGCGGCCCCGAGCTGAGTGTGGCGGCGGCCGAGGTGCAGCGCGACGGCCTGTCGCCATAGCGAGCCGGCGGGTTTGCCCTGGTGGCCTCCGGGGCATTCCAGGTGCCATGACCGACCTGCCGACTTTCGGGGTGGAGGAGGAATTTCTCCTCGTCGATCACCGCGACGGTGCGCCCACTCCGCGTAATCAGGCGGTCGCGGAGTATGCGGCCGCACGCGGTGTGGACCTACAGCTCGAGTTGACCAGGTGCCAGGTCGAGACCACGACCGCCGTAATGAGTAGCAGCGACGATCTGCGTGCGGAACTGACTCGGCTGCGCCGCGTCGCCACCGAGTCGGCCGAGGCACAGCGGGCGCGGCTGTTGGCCGTCGCGCTACCGCCGACCGTGCCGCACGCGTTCCCGGTGACGACTACCGAGCGTTACGGCCGCATCGCCGACCGCTTCGGCATGATCGCTCATGAGCAGGGCATCTCTGGATGTCACGTGCACGTCGCGGTGCCCAGCCGGGCGGCGGCCGTCGACGTCAGCAACCGGCTCCGGCCGTACCTGCACCTGCTCCTTGCGCTGAGCGCGAATTCGGCGATCTACCGCAGCGCCGACAGCGGCTACGCCAGCTTCCGCGGCGTGTTGTGGACTCGCTGGCCGAGCGCGGGGCCCCCGCCGTACTTCGACTCGGTCGAGAGCTATGACGCCGTGACCGATGCCCTGACGCGGGCCGGCGCCGTGCTCGACGACGGCATGCTCTATTGGGATGTGCGGCCGTCGGCCAATTTCCCGACCGTCGAGGTACGGGTGGCCGACGTGCCGGCAACAGTGGCCGAGACGGTGCTCCTGGCCACGCTCATCCGCGCCGCGGTGATGATGGCGCTGGACGGGAAAGAGCGTGGGGAACCCGTTCCACGCCTTGATGATTGGACACTGCGCGCCGCGCACTGGAAGGCGGCGCGTGACGGCCTCGACGGCGAGGCGATCGACCTGGCGGGCGACTGTTCGATGGCGCCGGCCCGGGTCCTGCTGGCCGGATTCATCGAGCACCTCCGTCCGGTGCTCGAAGCGCTGGGCGACTATGAGATGGCACGCAACGAGTTGGCGCGCATCGCGGAGCAGGGCAACGGGGCCATGCGGCAATGCCGGGCCTGGCGAGGCCGCAAAGAGGTCGCCGATGTGATCGACGAACTGGCCACGGCCACGACGACTTTCGACGGCTAGTGCCCGTGACCGGCGGCGCCTACTGCCCGGAGGCGAGCGTCTCGGTGCGCGCGTCACCATCGTGCGGGACACCTATTGCCTTGGTGCGCTTGGCCTTCACCGTCAGCCAGACCGCTGAGATCAGAAAGTAGATCGCGCCCATCGCGGCATATCCGGCAAGGGTCTTGACCGATCCGGTGGTCGGCGTGTGAGCCTGGGTGATGAACAGACCGCCGACAAGCGCCGACTGGCCGCCGCTGAGGACCATTGCCCACTGCGCGCCGATTTTCCAGCGTCGAATGGCGGTGATGAGTTGCAGCAACCCGGCAAGGGTGGCCCACGCGCCGAAGACTGCGAGTACCCATGTCGTATCCGCGAACAGGGCGTAGGCAGCCACGACGGTGACGATCAGACTGACCGCAACGTTGATCAACTGGCTCCGGTTTTGCGTCAGTCCACCGCTTCGCGTGCCATCCCAGAAATTGGCCGCGGCGTCCCACAGCGGATAGAGGATGAGCCACCCGGCAGCCAGCGGCCGGCTGTGCTGCGCGAGCGTCAGCGCGACAGCTACCCAGGCGAAGGAGACGGCTGCGCGAACGAAGTAGTAGACCTTCAACCACTGCTCACGGTCGGTCTCGGACGGGCTGGCTTGGTGGATTGACATGATGGGTTTCCTCTCAATGATTTCGATCGCCGCGACGAATCGGTTTCGGCGGGTGCGCCGCATTGCTCACTTCGACGACTTGTTCGTCATTGGTGCTGCCGCCGTGGTGTTCACGCAGTTGCCGTCGGAGTGGAGCCCATCGCGTCGAGTCGGTTGACCAGAGGGGTTACGACGGTGGCGAACGTTGCGGCATCGCCGTAGGCGCGGGCGGACAGCATCGCCCCGTGCACGGTGGCCATGAACACCTCGGCGTCGACGCCGGGACTTGTCTCGATTCGAATCAGTTGCTGCTCGGCGCCCCGCTCGAGAACCGACGTCAGCCACGCCGACAGTGCGCGAAAGTGAGCGGTCACCTCGTCGGCGACTTGCTCCGGGAGGGAAGGTAGTTCGCCGGCCAGGAGGGCGCAGACGCAAAATGGATGGCTCGCGTCCGCGATGCAGGCGCGCCAGTAATCGACGTAGCTACGCAGCATGCCGATGGGATCGCCGACGTGGCGTTCTATCTCGGCGATTCCGGCGAGGGCCTCCTGCCGGTAACGGCTCACCAGGGTCCGGACAAGATCGGCCTTGGTGGGGAAGTGGTGGTGAATGCTCGGCTTGCGGATGCCGATTTCGTTCGCGATGTCGGCGTAGCTGAAGCCGTTGTAGCCGCCGGCGATGATGAGTCTTTCTGCGTGAGTAAGGATTTCGTCTGCTGTCGACGGAGCTCGTGCCACGCAAGCTAGCCTACCTACTAGTAGGTAGGGGCGTCAAGGTGGAGGCGGGCGGATGCCAACTTGGGCACGCAAACGACCTTCGGTCGCCTGTCTCGGTGACCGGCGCCGCCCGGTGGCGGCGACAGCCGCCACCGCGATGCAGATTGCGGTGCCGAGGAAGGCGATGCGCCGCGACGGCCGATGATCGGAGCCGGACGCCGGCGCGGTCTGCGCGGTCGACACCCGGGCCGGGGCGGGTGTCGGCACACCGCCGCTGACCGCAGCCAACGGGTCGACCACGCCACGGCCGATCTGGGGGTTCCAGCCGTCGGCCGGATGGCGCGCGGTGTCTTCGATACGGGCCATCACCTGGCGGGCCGACAATTGTGGCAGTCGCGAACGCACCAGTGCGACAACACCGCTGACGAGGGGTGCGGCGTAGCTGGTTCCGGACAGCGGGCGTCCGTCCGGCCGGCTGTCGACCAGCCCGTCGCCCTGCGCGCTGAGCGAGACGACCGACTCGCCGGGCGCGGCGACGTCGACCCACGGCCCGGCCAGACTGAATGGTGACGGTGCTCCAGTCGGGCCGACCGACCCGACCGTGAGCACGTAGTCGTCGTACCAGGCCGGGCTGACCACGGTGTGCACGGTGTCCCAGTCCGGTGTGCCCGGGCGTTTGGGATCGGACGACGGATTCTGCCCCGCGCACTCGCCGCTGGCGTTGCCCGCCGCAGCGACCACCACGACATTGCGGACATCGACCGCATAAGCCAGGGCGGCGCCCAACGACCGGTCATCGAGAGCGTCCGCGGCGGGCATACACGCCACCGACGAGATGTTGATGACGGACGCGCCCGCGTCGGCGGCCGAGCGCACCGCGCGGGCGAGCGTCTCGACGTCGCCGACACCCGATATCTCGTGATCATCGGTCAGGCGGAACTTGTTGCTGGACTGGCGAATCGCCATGATCGTGGCGTCGGGTGCCACCCCGCTGAAGGTCCCATCGTTCGGGGCAGCGGCGCCTATCAGGCCGGCGATCGCCGTACCGTGACCGTCGCAGTCCTGCGTGCCGTCCCCGGACGAGACGTAGTCGCCGCCCGCGACCAGGTGCGGCAGCAACCGGTGCCGGGCCACGCCGGTATCGATCACCGCCACCAGCTGTCCGCTGCCGCGGGAAAGCGGCCACACCGCGGCGAGATCGAGCATGTCGAGCTGGTGTGCGGGGCGGGCGTCGGCCGGTTTCGCCGACGCACACCGGTCTGATTGCTCGGTCCTGCCGGGCGGCGCCGGAGCCGTGGGTCCGGGAAGTTGGCCGTGGTCAACGGGTTTGGGCGCGATGGCCTGGGCGCACGGAGCGGCCGACGTGATCGTGACCGCCACGGCGACGGCGATGGCCTGTCGCAGGGTACTCATCCGCCACGCGCCAGACGGAAGACATCGGCGGCCCAGAGCGCGCACGGCGGCACGGCGGCCAGTGCCGCGTACTCGAGATGCACCAGGCGCCGGCCCACCGTGGCGCTCACCCGCCCCACCCGCCGGCCGCCCAGGACCACCGCGATGACGCTACCGCCGAGCCAAACCGTCGAGCCGGGGAACGTCATCGCCGTGACGGCCAAAGCCGCACTGGTACAGACCATTCCCGCGATCAGGACGGCCCATCGCCGGGCCGGATGCCGATAGGACGGTGTGCGCAACACGATCGCAGCCGTCGCCACCCAGCTGAACACCACCGTCGAAGTTCCGGATCGGTGGACGGCGCCCGCCGCCATCACGACCGCACCGACCGCCGCCGCGGCAGCCGCGCCCACGACCATCGCCGTGAGCACCCGCTGCGCCAGCTCGATCCGTTGCGGATCGCCGTCGGTGACCGTCGCCGAGCGCGGCGTGAGTCCCGCGACGGTGACAGCGCACCGCGGCGCGGCCGACAGCACCACAAATGCCGCCACGGTGGTGGCCACCCCGGTACTGGCCAGCGCCACCGACCACGTGCTCGCCGCAACGGTCGCCACCATTGTCGGCATCGTAAAGGCCACGGCTGCAACGGATACGGGAAGCACACCGATCCGTAGCAGAACGAGGGCCACCGCGAACGCCGTCGCCGATCCGAGCAGGACGTTGGGCGCCGCCGGGCCACCCGGTACGGCCGAGAAACCCGCCGCGAAAGCGAGCACGACGGCGGCGGCCGGCCACGCCGCCCGGCCGGACCGCCATGACATCGCCACTGCAGCCAGCGCACCACCGCAACCGACAGTGGCTGCCGTGAAGTGGTCGCCGCGCGCAGCAGACCAGAGCAGCAGCACGGACGCGGCGGTCACCGCCCACAGACAGAGCACGGGCCCGACCAGATGGCCGGTGGCATCGCGAGGCGCCTGGTCGGCGGCCATGGTCGCCGTGTGCCTCCGGAGCGTGCCGAACTCCGGCACCGTGCTTCGCCGCAGCTCCAGGATGTCACCGTCGTGAACTCCGTTTTGCCGCAACGATAATGACCCGTCGATCGGATCCCCGGCAGCCCGGCTCAGGTGCCAACTCACGCCTTCCGGCGCTCCGCGATGTGCCAGCGCCACGATGTCAGGCAGCAGCGCGTCGACGGCGGCACCGGCTGGCAGCACCAGATCGGTGGTCTCGCTGGTGTGTTCGCCGTCGGACCGTATTGAAAGCCGACAGACAGAATCGGACATCGCACCCCCCGGATCGATATGCCCGATCCCACGGTAACCGCACATCGGCACCCCGTCCGACACGAAAATCGATGGAACCGAACGGCGCCGGGATACGTCTGATAGTTCGATGGAATTCACCAGAACCGCACGATCTCTCGTGGCCCAACCGGCTGCGGAAGACATCGAGGTCCGGACGCCGCCACGGGTACCGCGACTGTCGTCGGGCAATGTCGTCACGCGCGTCGCGCCGGTGCTCATGCTGTTGGCGATGGCCGGCATGATGGTGTTCTACTTCCGTTCGGGTTCGGTGACCGGCCGGAATCCGATGTTCCTGCTGTTTCCGGCGATGATGGTGTTGTCACTGGTGGGCAGCACTGTCCTTGGGTCGCGCGGTGCGCGCCGGGCGGGTGAGATCGACGCCGATCGACGCGAGTACCTCGCATATCTCGACGCTGTCGGTGAGTGCGCGGAGCGAACCGCGGTCGAGCAGCATCGCGGGCTGCATCAGAACCATCCGCCGCCCGACACACTCTGGACCCTCGCCGGCACAGACCGGATGTGGCAGAGCTGTTGGAACGATGACGATTTCACTGAGATTCGTATCGGAATCGGCGAGCGCCCGCTGCGCACCAGACTGGTCCCAGCACCGGCCACCGGTGACGCGACGACGGATCCGCTCACCGTCTCGGCGCGCGACCGGCTGCTACGAACCGCCGCGACCGTGCCCGATGTCCCGGTGACGGTCGTCGTCAATCGGCTGCGGCGGATCGACGTCGGCGGCGATGATCCACGGGGACAGGCGCGCGCCATGGCGTGCCAGCTGGCTATGTGGCATGGACCCGACCAGCTGAAGATCGCCGCGGTCGCCGGATCGGCCGAGTGGGACTGGCTGAAATGGCTACCGCACCACTATCGCTCGGGCGTGCTCAGCGGGCAGCCGCTGCGGTTTACGGACCTCGGTGCCGTCACTGCCATCGCCGGGTGTCATCTGGTGGTGCTGGTCGACAGTCCGGCGGCCGCCGTCTTCGTGGACACCGACGCGGTGACACTGCTGGTGCTCGGCGCGCCGGGTACGGCGTCGACGCTTCCGCCCTGCTCGACCGCCGACGTGCTCACGGCCGCACAAGCAGAGACCTGCGGACGACGTGTGGCGCGCTACCGCCTGGCCGTCGGTGCGGACAACGCACGCCGACACCATGATCGGACGACGTTCGTCGGCGTGGACGTGGCGGGGGACGGGTGGCCGATTCGTCCGGCCCGGCATCGGCTGCGGGTGCCGATCGGTACCGACGACACCGGTGCGACGGTCGAGCTCGACCTCAAGGAACCGGCCGAGCACGGCATGGGTCCGCACGGCTTGTGCATCGGCGCAACAGGTTCCGGCAAATCCGAGTTCCTGCGCACCCTGACCCTGGGTCTGATCAGCACCCACTCGCCGGACGAGCTCAATCTGATCCTCGTCGACTTCAAAGGCGGTGCAACGTTTCTCGGCTTCGAACAGGCCAACCACGTCGCGGCCGTCATCACCAACTTGGCGCAGGAAGCACATCTGGTCGCCCGGATGCACGACGCCCTCGCCGGCGAGCTGACACGGCGCCAAGGACTGTTGCGGGCGGCCGGGAACCTGTCCGGAATCGGCGACCACCGGCGGGCACGCGCGGCGGGCGCCGACCTGCCACCGCTGCCTGCCCTGTTCATCGTGGTCGATGAGTTCTCCGAATTGCTCAGCCAGCATCCGGATTTCGCGGAGCTGTTCGTCGCCATCGGCCGCCTCGGTCGATCACTGGGCGTTCATCTCCTGCTGGCCAGCCAGCGTCTCGACGAGGGTCGCCTGCGCGGACTGGACACCCACCTCTCGTACCGGGTCTGCCTCAAGACGTTCTCGGCGGCGGAGTCGCGGGCCGTCATCGGGGTCACCGACGCACACGAGCTGCCCGGAACGCCGGGTGCGGGGTTGCTGCGCACCGCAGACGGAAAGCTGGTGCGATTTCACACTGCATTCGTCTCGGGGCCGGTCCCACAGAGCCACGACGAACGCCCGGTTCCGCGCCTGTTCACCGTCGAGGCCCCGGTGGTCACGCCTGACCCGCCGGCCGGGCCGACGCTGATGGACACGACCTTGCGCCGGCTGACCGGTCGCGGTGCGCGCGCTCATCCGGTCTGGCTGCCGCCCCTCACGAATTCGCCCGCGTTGTCCGAGCTGCTGGCGGCCGGCAGCGAAGGCGGTCCGCTGCGGGTCCCGATCGGATTAGTGGACAACCCGTTTCAGCAGCGCCGCGAGCCGCTCGTTGCCGACCTCAGTGGGTCCGGCGGGCACGTGGCCATCGTGGGCGGCCCGCGCTCGGGGAAATCCGTTGCGCTGCAGACGTTGCTACTGGGCCTCGCTGTGACCGCGCCTGCCGACGGCCTCAGCGTCTACGGCCTCGATCTGGGCGACGGTGCGCTGACGGCGTTGCGACAGCACCCGCACGTCGGCACCGTCGCCGGTCGGAACGAGCCGGAGTTATTGCGGCGCATCGTGTCCCAGCTGTTATCGGTGTGCCGCCGGCGCCAGGACTTTCGGCAGCAGCACGGGCCCGAGGCCCGTTTTCCGGACAATTACGGTGAGGTCGTCCTGGCGGTCGACGGCTGGGCCACGCTGCGTCGCGAATTCGACGCACTGGAGGACCCCATCACCGCGCTGTCGGCGCAAGGCCTGTCGGTCGGGGTCCACGTGGTCCTGACCGCGAATCGGTGGGCGGAACTGCGGCCGATGCTGAAAGACCACCTGGGCACCCGGATCGAATTGCGGCTGGGTGATCCGGCAGAGTCCGAGATGGACCGCCGCCGTGCCCATCTGCTGGCCACCTGTCCTCCTGGCCGGGGCCTCACCAAAGACGGTAAGGAGTTCGTGGTCGCGCGGCCGCAGCTCGACGTGACGCTCACCGATCAAGAGCCCGCGCCCCAGATCGAATTGTTGCCGCAGCGCGTCGATTACGCCGAGCTACCGGCCACCACGGAACGACCGCCGCGGTACGTCATCGGCGTCTCTGAAGAGGACCTGCAACCGTTCGCGCTGGACATGGGCGCCGATCCGTACCTGATCCTGTTGGGCGACACGGGCTGTGGCAAGACGTCGGCGCTGCGGACGCTGTGCCGCGCGATCACCGGACAGACCGATCCCGCTCGGGCGCAGCTGCTGATCGTCGACTACCGGCGGTCACTGTTGGGGGTGGTGGAACCGCCGTACCTGTGCGGCTACGCGATGTCGGCCGTGACGACCGCTGCCGAACTCGCCGCTGCGCTGACCCTGCTCACCGCGAGGCTGCCGGGACCCGGTGTCACGCAGCAGCAGTTGCGCGACCGCTCCTGGTGGTCCGGTCCCGAAATCCAGGTCGTGGTCGACGATTACGACCTGGTCGTGGGTGCCGCGGGGAATCCGCTGAACCCTTTGCTCGACCTGCTGCCGCACGCCTCGGACATCGGGCTCCACGTCGTGGTCGCCCGCCGCTCCGGCGGTGCCGCACGCGCCATGTTCGACCCGCTCCTGTCGCGCATGCGCGACCTGGGCGCGACGGGCATCATCATGAGCACCAGCCCGGATGAAGGGCCGCTGCTCGGCGCCGCGCGGCCGATGACGCTGCCTCCTGGCCGGGCCGTCGTCGTGCGCCGTGGCCAAACCGATCAGCTGGTCCAGATCGGCTGGACCGAACCACCGTGACAGTCGTGGTGGTGGGCCCGACGACCATCATCGGGCCGGCGGATATCGACGCTGACCTGGTCGCGTCGGCCCTGGAGTGCATCGACGAGCCGCTGGGTGTGCTCGATGCCACAGTCGTTCCCGCCGAACGCATCTGGCGCGATGCCATGACCGCGGCGACAGGTACCGCATCGGCCGTCACGGTGGTGTGCCCGACCTGGTGGTCGCCGTCGCGGATCGAGCGGGTTCGGGCCGCGGTCCCCAGCCGCGTTTCCCACGTTGTCATAGCGCGGAGAACCGACGCACTCCGGGCGGCCGGCGGTGAACCCGATTGCGCGGTCGTCGAACTGGGGGAGGAGCTCGTGACGATCTCCCGTCCGGGATCGGCCGCGTCGGTCGTACGACGCACCGACAGCGCCACCGCCGAGGCCGTCATCGCGCGCACCACGTGGGACACCCGGGTGGTGATCGATGCGCCCATCGGCGTCCCCGATGGCGCACCCCTGGCCGCCGAAATCCAAGCGCTGCTGCAGGATCAGGGTGTCCCGGCCGAGATTCTCAGCTGCGACGACCTGCGCACAGACGCCGACACGCACCCGCCACCGACCACGGCCCGACCACGTCTGGCGCGGGCACACATCGCGATCGGCTTCGCGGCGGCCGTCGCCGTCCTCGGTGCCGGGGGACTGGGCCTGTCCACCCGTGACGGCCCGGCGCCTGCGGTCGCCGCTGCCACCGACCCGGAATTTTCCTGGCTCGTGGAGGGCCGGGTGGCGGTACAGGTCCCGGCGCGCTGGACGGTTGATCGGGCGGTTGCCGGCGCGGGTTCGGCTCGGCTGCAGATCATTTCGCCCGATGACCGCGGGCAGATCATCCACCTCACCCAGTCGGTGGTGCCCCAGGAGCAGACGCTCGAGGTGGCGGCGCGGGCGCTGCGGGAGGCGTCGGCGAAGCTGCCCAGAGGGATCATCCTGGATTTCCAGGAGGCCGCGGTTAGTGCCGGACGCGCGGCCGTGCGGTATCGCGAGGTGCGCGGCGCGCGGACCGTCGACTGGTCGGTGCTGCTTGACGGCCCGGTCCGGATCGCCGTGGGGTGCCAGGGCGCAGCCGTCCAAGCGGCCTGCGACACCGCGATCCGCTCCGCGCGCCGGACCGATTGAAAAAACCTGGGCGGCAATGGAACCGAACGCCGTCGGCAAACGTCTGAACAATCAAACCAATGGAGAGGAAATCATGACAGCTCCGGAAAGTGGCGCTCTGACTACCGATTTCGATCTGATGACGGGCATCGCCGGCAAGGTCGAGGTCCGCAACGAGGAGATTCGGGCCATGCTCGGCAATTTCATCGGTCAGATGACCGCCATCCCGCCGACGGTATGGGGCGGCGCCGCGGCGACCAGATTCCAGGACGTGGTGAGCCGGTGGAACGGCGAATCGATGAAACTGCATGCGTCACTGCAACGTATCGCCGAGACCATCCGGGCCAACGCGGCGGTGCTGAGCCAGGCCGCTGACGACCATGCCCAGCGCATCGGCGCCACCGGCCACGCGATCTGACGGGACAAGGCATATGCAACCGGCACTGTCGTACCACTTCGGCGAGATCGAGTTCACCGTCCGCCAACAAATCCATGCCACCTCGGCACGGATGAACACGTCGCTGGAAGAGCTCCGGCACCTGGTCGCGCCACTGCAGCAGACCTGGACCCGGGAGGCGGCCGAGGCGTTCCAGGCCGAACAGGCCCGCTGGAACCAGTCGGCGGCCGCCCTCAACGACATCCTGCACAGCCTCGGCAACGCCGTCCGCGACGGCGCCGATGACATCGCCGCGACCGACCGGCGCGCGGCGGGCGACTGGGTCTTCTAGCCTCACCACAAGCCCTGTGTGGTCCCGCCCCCGGAGGAGAGCCGGGGGCGGGACCACACAGTCATGCCGCGCGCAGGGCCCAACTTGTGTCTTAGAACACCCAGGTCGACTACCCTGGCGGCCACGCAGGTGTGTATCCGACCTGCGAGGAGTGTGAGTGTCGTGGGAACCAGCCGCACCGAGGGGTCGCCGGCCGGCTCGACGCTGCGCGCGGTGCACCAGCGGTTCGTCACCGGCGAGATCGACGCCCAGCACCTGGACCCCGCGGCCGTCCGTCCCGTCATCGCCGACAGCTGGCGCCGCAGCCTGGCCACGGGCGTGGACCCCGACCTCGGCGGTGCGCAGTTCACGCCCGTCGTGCCCAAGACCCTGGACCAGCTGCGCGCCGAACAACCCATCGCGGCCGCCTTGCCGGTGATCCGGAAACTGCTGGTCGAGGACGCCAAGGACAGCGGCGTCATGGTGGCGGTGGCCGCGGCCGACGGCACCCTGCTGTGGGTCGAGGGCGACAAGACGGCCCTGAGCCGGGGCGAGGCCATGAACTTCGTGGCCGGCGCCAACTGGAGCGAGCGCAGCGCCGGCACCAACGCTCCGGGCACCGCGCTGGCGCTGGACCGGGAACTGCAGATCCACGGCTCGGAACACTTCGCCCGCCTGGTGCAGCCCTGGACCTGCACGGCGGTGCCGGTGCACGACCCGACGACGGGCGAGCTCATCGGCTGCGTCGACCTCACCGGTGACAGCCAGATTGCCTCGGCCCAGACCCTGGGCCTGGTGCGCGCGACGGTGATGGCCATCGAGAACCACCTGGCGCTGCAGCGGCTGCTGCAGCCCACGCCGAGTCCGGTGACCATGGCTCGCCTGACGGTGCTGGGCGGTGACCGTCCGCGCTGGGTCGCCACCGGCGACGACGGACAACCGCGCCAGCACACCCTGAGCGGCCGGCACGCCGACATCCTGGTTCTGCTGAGCCGTCATCCCGAGGGTCTGAGCGCCGACCATCTCGCAATGTTGTTGGACGACAACGATCTTGACTCGGTCACCATCCGCGTCGAGATGTCCCGCCTGCGCCGGGTCATCGGCGCCCAGTACGTGGCGTCGCGGCCCTACCGGCTGCTCACCCCGATCGACAGTGACGTCGCCGATGTCTTCGCCGCGCTGCACCGCGGCGATGTCGACGCCGCGCTGTCCCACTACTCGGGTGCGCTGCTGCCGCAGTCGGTGTCGCCGGCGATCGCCCGGTTGCGCACCGAGCTGGGGGAGAGCCTGCGGACCGCGGTGCTGTCGGCGTCCGCGGCCGGACACGTCGGCCTCTTGCGCCGGTGGCTGGCCCTGCCCGACGGCCGCGACGACCGGCATGGCTGGCAATTACTGCGCAACCACCCCTCGGCGGACGCCGTGGTGCGGGCGCAGGCGGTCGGGCACCTGGCGGGGCTCGACGCCGACCTCGGCTGACGGGCTTCGCTTCCAGCACCTTCAACGATGCAACTGTGTTGCAACCCACTTCTGCGTACCGTTAGTGACCAGCAGCACACCTGTGTTTGTCACCCACTGGAGGAGTGAACCCATGACTGTTTACGCGCGTCCCGGTGCCGAGGGTTCGGTGATGACCTACCCGGCCCGCTACGACAACTTCATCGGCGGCGAGTGGGTCGCACCCGCTGCCGGTCGCTACTTCGAGAACCGTACCCCGGTCACGGGTGAGGTGTTCATCGAGATTGCCCGCTCGGACGAATCCGACATCGAGAAGGCGCTGGACGCCGCGCACGCCGCCGCGCCCGCCTGGGGCAAGACCTCGCCGGCCGCCCGCGCGCGGGTGCTGAACCTCATCGCCGACCGCATGGAGCAGAACCTCGAGGCCATCGCCGTCGCCGAGTCGTGGGACAACGGCAAGCCGGTCCGCGAGACCCTGAACGCCGACATCCCGCTGGCCGTCGACCACTTCCGCTACTTCGCGGGCGTGCTGCGGGCGCAGGAAGGCTCGATCTCCGAGATCGACGACGACACGGTCGCCTACCACTTCCACGAGCCGCTCGGCGTCGTCGGCCAGATCATCCCCTGGAACTTCCCGATCCTGATGGCCGTCTGGAAGCTGGCCCCCGCGCTGGCCGCCGGCAACGCCATCGTGCTCAAGCCCGCCGAGCAGACCCCGGCGTCGATCATGTACCTGTTCTCGCTCATCGGCGACTTGCTGCCGGCGGGTGTTGTCAACGTGGTCAACGGTTTTGGCGTCGAGGCCGGCAAGCCGCTCGCCTCGAGCAACCGCATCGCCAAGATCGCCTTCACCGGTGAGACCACCACGGGCCGGCTGATCATGCAGTACGCCAGCCAGAACCTGATCCCGGTCACCCTGGAGCTGGGCGGCAAGAGCCCCAACATCTTCTTCAACGACATCATGGCCGCCAACGACGACTTCCAGGACAAGGCGCTCGAAGGCTTCACCATGTTCGCGCTGAACCAGGGCGAGGTCTGCACCTGCCCGTCGCGCAGCCTGATCCAGGCCGACATCTTCGACGAGTTCCTGGCGCTGGCCGCGATCCGTACCAAGGCCGTCCGCCAGGGCGACCCGCTGGACACCGAGACCATGATCGGCGCGCAGGCCTCCAACGACCAGCTGGAGAAGATCCTGTCCTACATCGAGATCGGCAAGTCCGAAGGGGCACAGCTGATCACCGGTGGCGAGCGGGCCGAGCTGGGCGGCGACCTCAACGGCGGTTACTACGTGACGCCGACGGTGTTCTCCGGCCACAACGGCATGCGCATCTTCCAGGAGGAGATCTTCGGGCCGGTGCTGTCGGTCACGTCGTTCAAGGACTACGACGACGCCATCTCGATCGCCAACAACACCCTGTACGGCCTCGGCGCCGGCGTGTGGTCGCGCAACGGCAACGTCGCCTACCGGGCGGGCCGCGACATCAAGGCCGGCCGCGTGTGGACGAACTGCTACCACATGTACCCCGCGCACGCCGCGTTCGGCGGTTACAAGCAGTCGGGCATCGGCCGCGAGAACCACAAGATGATGCTGGACCACTACCAGCAGACGAAGAACCTGCTCGTCTCCTACTCGACGAAGGCCCAGGGCTTCTTCTGATGAGCGCTCGCGCGAGGAAACGAAGCGCGTAGCTCCCACGAACCGCGAGCGCCCGCGTACCCCCCGAATGCGCGGGCGCTCGCTTCCATTTCGGTCGACGCTTTCCAAAAGCGTTCGGCGACACAATGATCAAGGCCGGCACCAGATGACTCCTGGGGGCAGGCCAGTTCGGCATCCGCCATCCCTCTTTCAGGAGTTCGCAGTGTCCATCACCAACCCACCCAGTGAGCACTCCGCTCGCGGTGTCGAAGAGCACGTCGAGAGCAACGAATACCTCGCGAAACGTCAGCTGAAGAAGGGCACGGCCGGCTGGCTGCTGCTCGCCGGCCTCGGCGTCAGCTACGTGGTGTCCGGGGACTACTCCGGCTGGAATTTCGGTCTGGCACACGGCGGTTTCGGTGGCCTCGCCATCGCCGCCGTGATCATCGCCGGCATGTACCTGGCCCTGGTGCTGGGCATGGCCGAGCTGTCCTCGGCGCTGCCGGCCGCCGGCGGTGGTTACACCTTCGCCCGTCGTGCCCTGGGTCCGTGGGGCGGTTTCGCCACCGGCACCGCGATCCTCATCGAGTACTCGATCGCCCCCGCCGCCATTGCGACGTTCATCGGCGCCTACGTGGAATCCTTGGGGCTCTTCGGGATTCACAACGGCTGGTGGGTGTATCTGGCGGCCTACGCCTTCTTCATCGGCATCCACCTGTCCGGCGTCGGTGAGGCGCTCAAGGTGATGTTCGTGATCACCGCCATCGCGCTGCTGGGCCTGGTGATCTTCGCGGTCTGTGCCATCGGCCAGTTCGATGTCTCCAACCTGACCACCATCGCGGTCGACGTCAACGCGGCCGGAGCGTCGGCGATCCTGCCGCACGGCTACCTCGGCATCTGGGCCGCCATCCCGTTCGCCATCTGGTTCTTCCTGGCGATCGAAGGCGTGCCGCTGGCCGCCGAGGAAACCGCGAACCCCGAGAAGAACGTGCCGCGCGGCATCATCGCGGCGATGACGGTCCTGCTGGTCACCTGCGCCATGGTGCTGGTGCTCACCACGGGTGTCGGTGGCGCGCAACAGATGTCGGCCTCGGGCAACCCGCTCGTCGAGGCGCTCGGTTCCGGCGTCGGTGCCAAGCTGGTCAACTACATCGGCCTGGCCGGCCTGATCGCGAGCTTCTTCTCGATCATCTACGCCTACTCGCGCCAGCTTTTCGCCCTGTCCCGCGCGGGCTACCTGCCGACCCAGCTGTCGGTGACCAACTCCCGCAAGGCGCCGACGCTGGCGCTCATCGTCCCCGGCGTCATCGGCTTCCTGCTGTCGCTGACCGGCAAGGGTGACCTGCTGCTGAACATGGCGGTCTTCGGTGCCGCCGTGAGTTACGTCCTGATGATGGTCAGCCACATCGTGCTGCGCCGCCGCGAGCCGAACATGCCGCGGCCCTACCGCACCCCGGGCGGCATCGCGACCACCGGCTTCGCGCTCGTCATCGCCGTCGTCGCGGTCATCGCCACCTTCCTGGTTGACCCCAAGGCCGTGGGCCTGTGCCTGCTGGTGTTCTGCGCCTTCATGCTCTACTTCGCGGTCTACAGCCGGCACCATTTGGTGGCAAACTCTCCTGATGAAGAGTTCGCGATGCTCGCAGAAGCCGAGGACGAGCTGAAATGAAGTACCACCAGCGGATTTCGGGGGTGAACCACACCTTCGACGGGCTTGTGGATTTGATGGCCAAGGCCACGCCGCTGCGCTCCGGTGATGAACTCGCCGGGTGCGCGGCCCACAACGACGCCGAGCGGGCCGCCGCGGCGTGGGCACTGGCCGACCTTCCGCTGGACACCTTCCTCAATGAAGCGGTGGTGCCGTACGAGACCGACGAGGTCACCCGGCTCATCATGGATTCCCATGACCAGCAAGCCTTTTCGGAAATCTCCCACCTGACGGTGGGAGGTTTCCGGGACTGGCTGCTGGACGCGGTGGCCGGCGACGACGCCGCCGCGAAGATCGCGGCCGTCGCCCCCGGCATCACACCGGAGATGGCAGCCGCGGTCTCGAAGATCATGCGGAACCAGGACCTGATCGCCGTCACCGCGGCCACTCAGGTACACGCGGCCTTCCGCAGCACCATCGGGTTGCCGGGCACCCTGGCCACGCGACTCCAGCCCAATCACCCGACCGACGATCCGCGCGGCATCGCCGCCGCCGTGCTCGACGGACTGCTGATGGGATGCGGCGACGCCGTCATCGGCATCAACCCGGCCACCGACTCGCCGCAGGCCACCGCCGACCTGCTGCACCTGCTCGACAACATCCGCAGCCGCTACGACATCCCGGCGCAGTCCTGCGTGCTTTCGCACATCACCACCACCATCGGCCTCATCGAGGCCGGCGCTCCTGTGGACCTGGTGTTCCAGTCCGTGGCGGGTACCGAGGGCGCCAACAAGGCCTTCGGTGTCGACATGGCGCTGCTGCGCGAAGGCAACGAGGCCGGCCGCTCCCTGAACCGCGGGACCGTCGGCAACAACGTCATGTACCTGGAGACCGGGCAGGGCTCGGCGCTCAGTTCGGGCGCCCACCTCGGCACCGGCGGCCGGCCCGTCGATCAGCAGACGCTGGAGACCCGCGCCTACGGCGTCGCCCGCGCGCTGGACCCGCTGCTGGTCAACACCGTCGTCGGCTTCATCGGGCCGGAGTACCTCTACGACGGCCGGCAGATCATCCGGGCCGGGCTCGAGGACCACTTCTGCGGCAAGCTGCTCGGCCTGCCGATGGGCGTCGACGTCTGCTACACCAACCACGCCGAAGCCGACCAGAACGACATGGACACCCTGCTCACGCTGCTGGCCGCGGCGGGTTGTGCCTTCGTCATCACGGTGCCCGGCGCCGACGACGTCATGCTCGGCTACCAGAGCCTGTCGTTCCACGACGTCGTGGCGGTCCGCCGGACGCTCGGTTTGAAGCCGGCTCCGGAGTTCGACGCCTGGCTCAAGAAGGTCGGTATGACCGACGACTCCGGCAAGCTGACCAAGTTCGATCTGCAGCGCTCGGCGCTGCGGGCGCTCACCGCGGCGGGATGACGATGACCGAAGATCTCGCAATCCAGGAGTTCTGGGACGAGCTCCGCAAGACCACGCAGGCCCGCATCGGGCTGGGCCGCGCCGGCAATGCGCTGCCCACCCGCGAGGTCCTCGAACTGGCCGCGGCGCACGCCGCCGCCCGCGACGCCGTCCACGAGCCCCTCGACGTCGAGTCCCTCGCGGCCCGCGTCCGGGAGATCGGCATCGGCGAACCGGCGGTGGTGCGCAGCCAGGCCGAGTCCCGCAGCGAGTACCTGCGCCGCCCCGACCTGGGCCGGCTCCCGGCCACGCCCATGGATGTTCCGGAAACCCCGGCAGACATCGGCTTCGTCCTCGCCGACGGGCTCTCGCCCTACGCGCTGGCCAAGCACGGTCCGGCGCTGCTCGCCGAGCTCGTGGCGCGGCTGGGCGACCAGTACACCCTGGCTCCGCCGGTGATCGCCACGCAGGCCCGCGTGGCCCTCGGCGACCACGTCGGCGCGGCGCAAAAGGTGCGGACCCTGCTGGTGATCATCGGGGAGCGGCCGGGCCTGTCGGTGGCCGACAGCCTGGGTATCTACCTGACGCATCTGCCGATGCCGGGCCGCACCGACGCCGACCGCAACTGCATCTCGAACATCCACCCGCCCGAGGGACTCGGCTATGCCGAGGCCGCGCGCGTCGCGGCGGGGCTGGTGTCCGGTGCCCGCGCCCTGGGCCGCTCGGGCGTCGACCTCAAGGACACCTCCCGCGACACCTCGCTCGAAGCGCCGGGCGCCGCAGAACTGACGTGACACTCACCTGACACCAGGAGAACCGTGACCCGCATGACCCGACTGGCCTCCGCAGCTGCGCTGGCCGGCCTCCTCGCCATGTCCGGCTGTAGCAGCCACGACAGCACCCCGGCAGCGCAGTCGCCCGCCACCAGCACGGCGTCGTGCCGGACGCTGGCGCAGAACTCCGCCTGGTACGGCGACAACCGGGACCGGATCGACGCCATGCTCGCCAAGCTGGGCACGTGCGGCGCCGCCGGTTCGGTGACGAAGGGTGCGCCGCTGGCGTTGTTCGACTGGGACAACACCATCGTCAAGAACGACATCGGCGACGCCACGTTCTTCTGGATGGTGCGCAACGGCAAGCTCCGAGCACCGGCCGACGGCAACTGGGCGTCCACCAGCACGTTCCTGACGCCGCCGGCCGTCACGGCCCTGAGTCGGGCCTGCGCCGCGGCCAAGCCGGGCCAGCCGATGCCCACGGACACCGACACCGCCTGCGCCGACGAACTCGTGTCGGTCTACACCGATGCCAAGACCAAGGCCGGGGAGCCCGCCTTCGCCGGGTTCAACGCCCGTCGCATGGAACCGGCGTACGCCTGGGCCGCGCAGATGCAGGCCGGCTGGCGCGAAGCCGAGGTGGTCGAGTTCGCGAAGACCGCCCGCAAGGAGAACCTCGACGCCCCGGCGGGCACCGAGCAGAAGGTCGGCAGCAGCACGCAGACCGGCTGGGTCCGCTACTACCCGCAGATGCGCGATCTCGTGGAAACCCTGCACGCCAACGGTTTCGACGTACGGATCATCTCGGCGTCGGCCGAACCGGTGGCGCGGGTATGGGCGGAAGAACTCGACATCCCGGCCGACCACGTCATGGGCGTGCGGACCGAACACGACGGCGATGTCCTGACGTCGCGCCCGGTGCCGTGCGGCGGCGAGCCCGCCATCACGTACATCGAGGGCAAGCGCTGCCGCGTCAACGAAGAGGTGTTCGGCGTGACCGGCCCCGCCGCGTTCACCCAACAGCCCGAGCCCAAGCGCGCGGCCTTCGCCGCCGGGGACTCCGACACCGACGTCACGTTCCTCACCGACGCCACCGCGCTGCGGCTGGTGCTCAACCGCAACAAGACCGAGCTGATGTGCACGGCCTACGACAACGCGGGCGGCAACTGGCTGGTGAACCCGATGTTCATCGATCCCAAGAAGCAGGCCGAACCGTACGCCTGCGCGACCAAGGGATACATCGAGCCGACGGGCGCCAAGGCGCCGTTGCACCGGCCGGACGGCAGCGTCGTGCCCGACCAGCAGGACCGGGTGTACTGACCTGAGGTCGCCGTTCGAGGCGCTCACCCGCGTTTTGACCTGCGGTGACGCACCCGGGTAAGCTCCCACGTTGGTGCGCTGCAGGCCGTCAGGCCAATGCTTCCCGGGTCACCGTCGGTCGCCGGGAATTCGCAGGTCGCGTACTTGACCGGCACCCGGATAGCACCGGGACTCAACCCGAGAAGAAGAGGTATAGCTGTGCCTACATTCACGCCGAAGGCGGGTGACACCACGCGTCAGTGGTACGTCATCGACGCCCAAGACGTGGTGCTCGGCCGGCTCGCCGTTGCAGCAGCCAACCTGCTGCGCGGCAAGCACAAGCCGACGTTCACGCCCAACTCCGATGAGGGTGACTTCGTCATCATCATCAACGCCGAGAAGATTGCCCTGTCGGGCAAGAAGCTCACCGACAAGTTTGCTTACCGTCACTCGGGTTTCCCGGGCGGTCTGAGCAAGCGCTCCATCGGCGAACAGCTGGTGAAGCACCCGACCCGCACCGTTGAGAACGCGATCGTCGGCATGCTCCCGCACAACAAGCTGTCGCGCCAGGTGCAGAAGAAGCTGAAGGTGTACGCGGGTCCTGATCATCCGCACGCCGCGCAGCAGCCGATTCCTTACGAGATCAAGCAGGTGGCCCAGTGACTGAAGTCGACGTGACTGAAGTGACCGAGTTCGAGGTGGCCGAAGAGTCGGCACCGCGCGAGCCCGTGTACATCGACCGTCCGATCCAGACCGTTGGCCGCCGCAAGGAAGCCGTCGTCCGCGTTCGTCTGGTGCCCGGCACCGGCAAGTTCAACCTGGACGGCCGCAGCCTGGAGGACTACTTCCCGAACAAGGTGCACCAGCAGCTGATCAAGGCCCCGCTGGTGACCGTCGACCGCGTCGACACGGTGGACATCTACGCCCACCTCGACGGTGGTGGCCCCTCGGGTCAGGCCGGCGCGCTGCGTCTGGCCATCGCCCGTGCGCTGATCCTGGTTCAGCCCGAGGATCGTCCGGCACTCAAGAAGGCCGGGTTCCTGACCCGTGACCCGCGTGCCATCGAGCGCAAGAAGTACGGCCTCAAGAAGGCCCGCAAGGCGCCTCAGTACAGCAAGCGCTGATCGTTTCTGCTCGTGGGCGGGCGTGTCGCAGTCTGGACACGCCCGCCTTCGGCGTTTCATGGGGTCATCTGAAGGACGAAAGAAGGTTCATGAGTCGGCTGTTCGGCACCGATGGCGTCCGTGGCGTCGCAAACCGTGATCTGACCGCGGAGTTGGCGTTGGCGCTGGGTTCAGCCGCCGCCCGCCGCCTCTGCTCGACCTCTGGCGCCGGTCGCTGCGTCGCCGTCGTCGGACGAGATCCCCGGGCCAGTGGCGAGATGCTGGAGGCCGCGGTCATCGCCGGCATCACGAGCGAGGGCGTCGACGTGCTGCGGGTCGGCGTGCTGCCGACCCCCGCGGTGGCGTACCTGACGGCGTCGTATGACGCGCAGCTCGGCGTGATGATCTCCGCCTCGCACAACCCCATGCCGGACAACGGCATCAAGATTTTCGGTACCGGCGGGCACAAGCTCGACGACGACACCGAGGACCGCATCGCCGAACTGGTCGCCGCCGGTCCGGGTACCCGGCCGACGGGCGCCGGCATCGGTCGCGTGCTCGAGGCCGCAGACGCTCTGGACCGCTACCTCACCCACGCCGCCAAGGCCGCCGTCGCACCGCTGGCCGGGCTGACGGTCGTCGTCGACTGCGCGAACGGCGCCGCCTCGACGGCCGCCCCGCAGGCATATCGAGCGGCCGGCGCCACAGTTATCGCGATCAACGCCGAGCCGACGGGCCTCAACATCAACGACGGCTGCGGCTCCACCCACATGGCGCAGCTGCAGCAGGCCGTCATCGACCACGGCGCCGACCTGGGCCTGGCCCACGACGGCGACGCCGACCGCTGTCTGGCCGTCGACGCGTCGGGCGCCCTCGTCGACGGTGACGCGATCATGGTGGTGCTGGCGCTGGCCATGCGCGACGCCGGGGAGCTGGTCTCGAACACCTTGGTGGCGACCGTGATGAGCAACCTCGGCCTGCACCTGGCGATGCGGGAGGCCGGCATCGAGGTGCGCACCACAGGCGTGGGGGACCGGTACGTGCTCGAAGAGCTGCGCGCGGGACGGTTCTCGCTCGGCGGCGAGCAGTCCGGCCATATCGTGATGCCCGAGCTGGGGACCACGGGCGACGGCATCGTCACCGGACTGCGGCTCATGTCGCGCATGGCGCAGACCGGGTCGAACCTGGCGCAGCTGTGTGCGCCCATGAAGACGTTGCCGCAGGTGCTGATCAACATCGAGGTGGCCGACAAGGCCACGGTCGCCCAGGCGCCGGCGGTGCAGACCGCGGTCGCCGAAGCCGAGGCCGAACTCGGTGACACCGGCCGAATCCTGTTGCGCCCCTCCGGAACCGAACAGGTGGTCCGGGTCATGGTGGAGGCCCCAGATGAAATCACGGCGAGGACCGTCGCGTTCCGCGTCGCCGAATCCGTCAGCGAGCAGCCCTAGCTGTACTGACCTGAGAGGTTAGGCACGCGGCTGGCGGGTGGGTGGCCTCCGAGTGCGGTGTGGCCGCGGTGGTGATTGTAGGTGTGGAGCCAGCGTGGGTATTCGGCGCAGCGCTCGGCGTCGTTGGTGTAGAGGCGTGCGTAGGCCCATTCGTCGGCCAGGGTGCGGTGGAATCGTTCTACTTTGCCGTTGGTCTGGGGTCGATAGGGCTTGGTGCGGCGGTGCACTTTATCCCCGAGCGCATCACGGAAGGCGTGCGATCGATAGCAAGAGCCATTGTCGGTCAATACGTTTCGGACCGTGATCCCACATTGGTGGAACCAATTGTTGGCGCGGATCCAGAATGCGGCCGCGGTCTCTTTGCGTTCATCGGCGAGTATCTCGCTGTAGACCAATCGAGAGTGGCCGTCGATGGCTGTGTGCAGAAAGTGATAGCCGCGCAGCGGTTGTCGGGATTTGTTGAAGACGCCGCTGCTCTTGTCTTGGTTGGAGTTGTGGCCGCCTTTGGTGCGGCCAAGCATCCGCCAGCCGCCTCCGGCAGGGATTTTGCCGAGCTTCTTGACATCGACATGAACCAGATCGCCGGCCGCTGCGGACTCGATGCGGCGTACGACCCGGCCAGTAGGGCGGTCCAACCAACGCAGTCGGGCGATGCCGTAGCGGGTCAGCACCCGATGCACAGTCGAGGGGTGAATGCCCAGCAGGTAACCGATTTGGGCTGGGCCCCAGCGACGGGTCACCCGAACCTTGATGATCCGGCGTTCGGTCCGGGTCGGTGTCTGGTTGGGGCTGCGGTGGGGTCGAGAGCTGCGGTCAACCATGCCGGCCGGTCCCAGTTCGCGATATCGGCAGGCCCAACGCCGGGCGGTCGTGACGGCGACCTGGAACCGCTCAGCAGCCCGGCGTAGCGACCAGCCTTCATCGACCACACAACGGGCCAGGCGCAGACGACCGGTTTCTGACAGCGGGGCATTACGGTGGGACACGAAGACCTCCGAGAGAGTTGGTGCGTTCCTAGACAGCTCGCACTTCACTCGGAGGTCTTCTTCATGTCACCACGCCACGCCGTACCTAACGTCCATGGTCAGTACACCTAGCGACTACCCGGTGCGCGGCATGTGGTCGCGATAGTCGACGGCCTGGTGGACAAGCGTCAGATCGGCGTCGTCGAGCGGGAACTGGTGTGCGCGGACCGCGTCGAGGACGGCGTCGAAGCGGCGCATCACCCGGGGTGTGGTGATCCCGAACTGCGCCAGGGACGCGTCGTTGGATGGTTCCGCACCCGGCGCGCAGCGCAGCACGAAGGTGAGGATGCCGCGGTCGTACCAATCAAGGTGCATCGTTGTCTCCTTCTCCTGCAGCAACATTCAGCATTCGACGTAGTTCACCGGCACGTTGACCGCGAGGCCGCCCATCGAGGTCTCCTTGTATTTGGAGTGCATGTCGGCGCCGGTGGTCCGCATGGTCTCGATGACCTGATCCAGCGAGACGTAGTGGGCCCCGTCGCCCCGTAGTGCCATGCGCGCTGCGTTGATGGCCTTGCCGGCCGAGATGGCGTTGCGCTCGATGCATGGGACCTGGACGAGCCCTTCGATGGGGTCGCAGGTGAGTCCGAGGCTGTGCTCCATCGCGATCTCGGCGGCGTTCTCGACCTGTTCCGGTGTGCCGCCGAGGATTTCGGCGAGCGCGCCGGCAGCCATCGACGCCGCCGACCCGACCTCGCCCTGGCAGCCGACCTCCGCGCCGGAGATGGACGCGCGCTCCTTGTAGAGCGAACCGATGGCGCCCGCCGTGAGGAGAAACCGCACTGCGGTGCCGTCGGGATCCTGACGGCCCGCCCGCGTGTAGTGCACGGCGTAGTGCATCACCGCGGGCACGATGCCGGCGGCGCCGTTGGTGGGCGCGGTGACGACCCGGCCGCCGGACGCGTTCTCCTCGTTGACGGCCAGCGCGACGAGATTGACCCAGTCCTCGGCGAATTCGGGCTGTTTGTTCCAGTCCTCGGCATTGAGCCGCTCGAACCAGTCCCGGGCGCGGCGGCGCACACGCATGGGCCCGGGGAGGTAGCCGTCGCGCGCGATGCCACGCACTTCGCACTCGACCATCACGTCGCGGATGTGCAGCAGCCGGGAGCGGACCTCGTCGGCGGTGCGCGTCTCGCATTCGACGGCGAGCATGAGATCGCTGATGCGGCAGTCGCGTTGGCGGCAGAGCTCCAGCAATTCCTTGGCGGAGTGGAACGACAGCGCATGCGTCGTGGCGGCCTCGGTGACGGGCTCCAGACTTTCGGCCTCGGTGACGACGAACCCGCCGCCGATGGAGAAGTAGGTCTGCACGTGCAGCTCGGCGCCGTGCGCGTCGAGTGCGGTGAGCGTCATGCCGTTGGGGTGGAACGGCAGGACGGTCAACGGGCGCAGGACCATGTCGGCCTCGGTGAGCGCGATCGGGCGTAGCCCGGATTTTTCGTGGAATGTTGACTGTGGGGGTGTGTAGATAAGCGAAAGTGCCTGTCCTGCAAGGAATAATTGGACTTCTCTACGGTTCAAAAACCCTGACGGGAAGGCACTTCGCAGGTGAAGAATATCGCGGCGGCATCGCCGGTGAAAGTTTCCGCCGACGGCCATGGCGTTGTGTCGCATGCCGGGATGGGCATGCTGCGTGAGCTTGCCGACCGGACCGGCTTATCGGCGCAGGTCACGGCCGCGTTGGCCGACACCTACCGCGGCCCGTGGGTGTATGCGCCTGGGGAGGTGTTCGCTGATCTGGCGGCCGCGGTCGCCGACGGCGCGGACTGCATCGACGCGGTCGGTCAGCTGTGCGGTGACCGGGAGCACGTCCTGGGGGCCAAGGCCTCAACGACCACCATGTGGCGGCTGATCGATGAGCGGATCGATGCCGCGCATCTACCCGGGGTGCGCGCAGCCCGAGCCGCGGCGCGGGCAGCGGCCTGGGCTGTCGGAGCCGCCCCCACCACCGGCGGCTGGCTGCATATCGACATCGATGCCACGCTGGTGATCGATCACTCCGACAACAAGGCCGGGGCTGCGCCGACCTGGAAGAAAACGTTCGGGCTGCACCCGCTGCTGGCGTTTCTGGACCGCCCCGACATCGCCGGCGGCGAAGCCCTGGCCGGGTTGCTGCGCAACGGTAACGCCGGCTCCAACACCGCCTCCGACCACATCATCGTCCTGCACCAGGCTTTGGCATCGCTGCCAGCGGCGTGGCGGCCCAACCCCGACGATCCCGACAACCCCGAGGCCCCGAAGGTGTTGGTGCGCTGCGATACCGCCGGATCCACCCACAAATTCGCCGCAGCGTGCCGGGCCGCCGGGGCCGGGTTCTCCTTCGGGTACCCCGTCGATACCCGCGTCCAGGACGCCGTGGACACCCTCAACCTCGGCGATTGCTGGTATCCAGCGATCGACACCGACGGCGGGATCCGCGACGGCGCGTGGGTCGCTGAAGCCACCGACCTGGTCAACCTGGCCTCCTGGCCCGAAGGGACCCGGCTGATCCTGCGTAAAGAACGCCCCCCCACCCCGGCGCGCAGTTGCGGTTCACCGACGCCGACGGCATGCGGGTCACCGCGTTCATCACCGACACACCACCGGGTGTCGTACCCGGTCAGGTCGCCGGTCTGGAACTACGGCACCGCCAGCACGCCCGCGTCGAGGACCGTATCCGCGAACTCAAAGCCACCGGGCTGCGTAACCTGCCCTGCCACTCCTTCTGGGCCAATGCTGCCTGGCTCGAAATCGTCCTGGCCGCCGCTGACCTGGTCACCTGGACCCGCCTCATCGGGTTCGCCAGCGATCGCGCTCTGGCCCGCGTCGAGATCACCACGTTCCGCTACCGGGTCCTGCACGTGGCCGCCCGTATCACCCGCGGCGCCCGCCAACTGCGGCTACGCATCGATGCCACCTGGCGCTGGGCGGCGGCGATCGCCGCCGCCTGGCACCGCGTCCGCACCGCCTTCGGATAACACCCCACCCCATCGGACCCATCAACGATGAAGGACCCACAGGCCCCAGGAAAGCCCGCCCCACCCGGCGACACGGGACAGCACCTCTACGCCACCACACGAAAACCACTACCCAACAACACAACTCGGCATCACACCGAACCCACACCAATTACCACGCAAAATCCGGGGTAGGCCGCCCAGCATGATGTGGCCGCTGGCCCGCATCTCCTCGACGCGCCGTTCCATGACGTCGGTCCGGATCTCCTCGGGGCGGTTGCCCTCGAGTCCGAGCAGGATGGCCGTCATGGTGCCGTGGCCGGCGCCGGTGGCGGCCAACGAGCCGTAGAGATCGACGCGGACTGCCGCGACCCCGGTGGCACCGCCGAAGGCGTCGAGGGTGTGCAGATCGTCGACGAATCGGGCGGCGGCCCGCATCGGTCCGACGGTGTGTGAGCTCGACGGACCGATGCCGACGGAGAAGAGGTCGAACACGCTGATGGTCACCTGAAGCTCCCCTTTCGAAGTCCGTAGACGGGCTGATAGACGAGTGATATATTAGTTACGCCACATACGGTAGATCAGCATTTGTACCTGGTCAAGCGGTACTTATGGGGTCGTAAACGGTGTGTGAACCACGTCCGAACCATCGGAAAGAAACGGACTCGCCCATGGCGCATCAGCTCATCGATCCGCTCCTGCAGCCCTTCCGGCTGAAGAACATGACCCTGCGCAATCGCGTGGTGAGCACATCGCACGAGCCGTCCTACACCGAAGATGGCATGCCCAAGCGCCGTTACCGGCTCTACCACGAGGAGAAGGCCAAGGGCGGCATCTCGCTGACCATGATGGGCGGCTCCGCGGTCGTCGCGCCCGACAGCCCCTCTGCCTTCGGCAATCTGCACGTCTACAAGGACGAGATCGTGCCCTGGCTCAGCGAGCTGGCCTACGGCGTCCACGAACACGGCGCCGCCGTCATGTGCCAGATCACGCACCTGGGCCGGCGCACCAGCAACTACGACGGCGACTGGCTGCCTGTGGTGTACCCGTCGGCCATCCGCGAACCCGCCCACCGGTCCTTCCCCAAGGTGGCCGAGGAATGGGACATGGACCGCATCGTCAAGGCCTACGCCGACGCCACCGCGCGGTGCCGCGCGGCCGGCCTGGACGGCATCGAACTCGAGGCCTACACCCATCTGCTCGACGCCTTCTGGTCGCCGCTGACCAACCACCGCGACGACGAGTACGGCATGGGCAGCATGGAAGATCGACTTCGCTTCCCGCTCAGGGTGATTCGCGCGGTCCGCGAGGCCGCCGGGCCGGACTTCGCGGTCGGCATCCGGATGTCACTCGACGAGGACCTGCCCGGCGGGCTGCAGTACGAGGACGGCATCGAGATCGCCAAGCGCCTGGTACCCGAGGGCATCGACTTCATCAGCGTGATCAAGGGCTACATGGCCAGTGACGAGGCGCTGTCGCGCGTCATCCCGCCGATGGGGACCCCGGTCGCGCCGCACCTGTCGTTCGCCGGGCAGGTCAAGAAGGAACTCGGCATCCCGGTCATGCATGCCTCCCGCATCAACGACGTCGCCACGGCCCGGCACGCGATCCGCGACGGTCTGCTCGACCTCGTCGGCATGACGCGTGCGCACATCGCCGACCCGCACATCGTCGCGAAAATCCAAGCCGGCGAAGAGGATCGGATTCGCCCCTGTGTCGGCGCGACCTACTGCCTCGACGAGATCTACCAGAACCGCGACGCCAAGTGCGTGCACAACCCGTCCACCGGCCGCGAAGACCGGCTGCCGCACCGCGTCGACAAGGCGTCCGGGCCGGCGCGGACGGCGGTGGTCATCGGCGCCGGGCCGGCCGGCCTGGAAGCCGCCCGCGTACTCGGCGAGCGGGGGCACCGCGTCGTGGTCTTCGAGGCCTCCGACCTGCCTGGTGGGCAGGTGCGGATCGCGTCGTCGTCACCGCGCCGGCGCGATCTGATCAGCATCATCGAGTGGCGGCTGGACGAGTGCAAGCTGCTCGGCGTCGACATCCGCACCAATCGCTACGTCGACGTCGACGAGGTGCTGGCCGAGAACCCCGACCTCGTCGTGGTCGCCACGGGCGGCGTACCGAACACCGAATTCCTCACCGAGGGCGCCAATCTCGTCACCGACGGCTGGGATGTGCTGTGCGGCGCGGTGCATCCGCGCGGTGAGGTCATGCTCTACGACGACAACGGCGGCCACCCCGGATTGGATGCCGCCGAGGTGCTGGCCCGGACCGGCGTCGACCTCGAGTTCGTCACCCCTGAGCGGACATTGGCGCCCGACGTCGGCGGCGTGAACTACCCCGGCTACTTCAAGGTGTTCGCCGAGCACGACGTGCGCGTCACGCTCAACGAGCGCCTGACCGGGGTGCGCCGCAAGGACGGTCGGCTGGAAGTGGACCTCTACAACGAATATGCGCACGCCACCCGGCAGCGCATGGTCGACCACGTCGTCGTCGAACACGGCACGCTGCCGTCCGACGAGTTGTACTTCGGCCTGGTCCCCGGCTCGACCAACCTCGGCGAAGTCGACCAGCAGGCGCTGCTCAACCTGCAGCCGCAGAACGTCGTGCGCAACGCCGACGGCGGCTACCAGCTGTTCCGCATCGGTGACGCCGTCGCCAGTCGCAACATCCACGCCGCGATCTACGACGCCTTCCGGCTCTGCCTCGTTCTCTGATCATCACCGTCCCCCTGAAACGTCCCTGACAAACAAGGAGTATCGCTATGCCGCAACAAGTTCGAGGTGTCATCGCCCGCGCCAAGGGCGCCCCGGTCGAGGTCACCACGATCGTGATCCCGGACCCCGGCCCCGACGAAGTGGTGGTGAACATCCAGGCGTGCGGTGTCTGCCACACGGACCTGACCTACCGCGAGGGCGGCATCAACGACGAGTACCCGTTCCTGCTCGGCCATGAGGCCGCCGGCATCGTCGAAGAGGTCGGCCCGGGTGTCGAATCGGTGGCGGTCGGCGACTTCGTGATCCTCAACTGGCGTGCGGTGTGCGGCCAGTGCCGGGCGTGCAAGCGCGGCCGGCCGCAGTACTGCTTCGACACGTTCAACGCCACCCAGAAGATGACGCTGGAGGACGGCACCGAGCTGACACCGGCGCTGGGCATCGGGGCGTTCGCCGACAAGACGCTGGTCCACGCGGGGCAGTGCACCAAGGTCGACGCCAATGCCGACCCGGCGGTGGTCGGCCTGCTGGGCTGCGGCGTGATGGCCGGCCTCGGCGCGGCCGTCAACACCGGCAACGTCTCCCGGGGCGACTCGGTGGCCGTGATCGGCTGCGGTGGCGTCGGCGACGCCGCGATCATGGGCTCCCGCCTCGCCGGCGCGGGCAAGATCATCGCGGTCGACCGGGACCCGCGAAAGCTGGAGTGGGCCAAGGAACTCGGTGCCACCCACACCATCAACGCCGCCGACGTGGACACCGTCGAGGCGGTGCAGGAGCTCACCGGCGGCTTCGGTGCCGACGTCGTGATCGACGCCGTCGGTCGCCCGGAAACCTGGAAGCAGGCGTTCTACGCGCGTGACCTCGCCGGCACCGTCGTCCTCGTCGGTGTGCCCACCCCGGACATGACGCTGGAGATGCCGCTGGTCGACTTCTTCTCCCGCGGCGGATCGCTGAAGTCCTCCTGGTACGGCGACTGCCTGCCCGAGCGCGACTTCCCGATGCTGGTCGACCTCTACCAGCAGGGCCGAATCCCGTTGGAGCGCTTCGTCTCCGAGCGGATCAAGCTCGACGAGGTCGAGGACGCCTTCCACACCATGCACGCCGGCAACGTGCTGCGTTCGGTGGTCGTGCTGTGAGTGGGCAGCTCCGCATCGACCGCGTCGTCACCTCCGGGACCTTCAGCCTCGACGGCGGGACGTGGGACGTCGACAACAATGTGTGGGTGATCGGCGATGACTCAGAGGTCGTCATCGTCGACGCCGCCCACACGGCGCCCCAGATCGTCGACGCCGTCGCCGGCCGCAACGTGGTGGCGGTCGTCGTCACCCACGGGCACAACGACCACGTGACGGTGGCCCCGGAGCTGGCGTACGAGCTGCACGCGCCGATCCTGCTGCACCCCGGCGACGACATGCTCTGGCAGACAAGCCATCCCGACGAGAAGTACTGGAATCTCGATGCCGGTCAGCGCATCGGTGTCGCGGGCACCGAGATCGAGGTCATCCACACGCCCGGGCACTCGCCGGGCTCGGTGTGCCTGTACCTGCCGGAGGCCGGCGCGCTGTTCTCCGGGGACACGCTGTTCAACGGCGGGCCCGGCGCGACGGGGCGGTCCTACAGCGACTTCCCGACGATCATCGACTCCATCCGGGATTCGATCCTGACACTGCCGGAGGAAACGCGGGTGCATACCGGCCACGGCGATCACACCACGGTCGGGGCCGAGGCCCCACACCTGGCGGAGTGGATCGCCCGCGGCCACTGACTGTCTCGACGCCGAAAATGAGCTTGTGTTCGAAGAATTCCAGAATCTTCGAACACAAGCTCATTTTCGGCGTTCTGCCCCTTACTCGAATTCCTCCACCGCATCGATCAACCAGTCGGCGAGGTAGCCGGCGAACGACGAGCGGACGATGATCCGGTAGTCGGTGCCCTTGTCGTCCAACGGAATCAGCACGACGGCGGCCAGTGCCAGCATCGTCTGAGCCGCGGCGCCCGGGCCGAAGACCCGCGGGTGCAGGTCCAGTGAGCAGCCCTTGGCCAGCACATCGCGGGCGTGCGCCCCACGCAGCCGCACGATGGTGCGCTGCGCGGACACATCGACGGCAGCACCGCCGGCCGCGGCGACCGCGTCGTGCAGCTCGGCCTCGAGTGCCTCGCCGCCACGCTGCGTCGACGTCACCAGCCACTCCTGCGGGCCGAACCAGATCACCGACGAATCGGGACCGGTGACGCACGTGCCCGGTGTGGTCGGCAACGCGGTCAGGCCGAGGAGCCGGGCAGCTTCGGCGCCGCCGGCTCCTTCCGGGTCGACCCACAGATCGACCATCGTGGTGAACGGCTCCTCGGTGAGGAGTGCTGCCGGTGCGGTCGCCGCGAACTGGGCGGCCCAGCTCTGCAACGGGCTACGGCGAGTGAGGGTTTCAGCCATCGCGGCGTGCTCCTTCGGGATCGACGAGGACGGAACCGGTGACCTCGACGGCCACCAGGGCACCGTCCACGGGGACGGTGAGGGTGTCTCCGATGCGGGCGTGGCCGCCCTTGACCAATGCCAGGGCGAACGGGCGCCCCAGCTCGGCGCTGCGGTAGCTCGACGTGACATGGCCGAGCATGGGGACCGGTGGCGGCGGCAGCGTGCCGTCGGCCGGGGTCTCGATGATCTGGGCGCCTTCGGGCAGCACGGTCCGCGCATCGACCGGAAGGAGTCCGACGAACTGCTTGCGCAGCGGATTGAGGTTCTCGGCGCGTGTGAACGAGCGCTTGCCGACGAAGTCGGGCTTCTTCTTCGAGACGACCCAGTTCATCCCGAGGTCCTGCGGCGTGACGGTGCCGTCGGTGTCCTGCCCGATGATCGGGTAGCCCTTCTCGGCGCGCAGCACGTGCATGGTCTCGGTGCCGTAGGGCGTGATGCCGAAGGGTGCACCGGCCTCGATCAGCCTCTCCCACACCGCCGTTGCGTACCAGCCCATGACGTTGACCTCGTACGCCAGCTCGCCGGAGAAGCTGACCCGGCCGATCCGGACGTGCACGCCGTCGAGCTGGGTGTCGCGCCAGGCCATGAACGGGAATGCCTCGTTGCTGACGTCGACGCCCGGGAACACCGCGCCGATGACGTCCCGCGAGCGCGGGCCGACCACCGGGAAGGTGTGCCACTGCTCGGTGACGGAGGTGAGGCGCACGCGCAGGTGCGGCCACTCGGTCTGCAGCCATTCCTCCATCCAGTCCAGGATGCGGGCCGCGCCGCCCGTGGTCGTGAAGACCTGGAAGCGGTCGTCGGCCAGGCGCATGACGGTGCCGTCGTCGATCACCATGCCGTCGACGCCGCACATCACGCCGTACCGCAGCATGCCGACCTTGAGCGTGCTCATCAGGTTCGTGTAGAGCAGGTCGAGGAAGGCGCCGGCATCGGGACCCTGGACGTCGATCTTGCCCAGCGTCGAGCCGTCGAGGATGCCGACTCCCGTTCGGGCAGCGGCGCATTCGCGCAGCACCGCGGTCTCCATGTCTTCACCGGGCAGCGGGTAGTAACGCGGACGCTTCCACTGGCCGACGTCCTCGAACACCGCGCCGCGGGCCACGTGCCAATCATGCACCGCGGTAACACGTTCCGGGTCGAACATCCGGCCACGGTTGCGACCGGCCAGCGCCGCGAACGCGACCGGCGTGTACGGCGGCCGGAAGGTGGTGACGCCGAGATCGGCGACGGGGACACCGAGCAGTTCGGCGGTGATGCCCGAGGCGACGACGCCAGAGGTCTTGCCCTGGTCGTGCGCGGTGCCGATGGTGGTGTAGCGCTTGATGTGTTCCATCGAGCGCATGCCCGCGCCGACCGCGCGGACCAGGTCCGCCACCGTCGCGTCGCGCTGGACGTCGACGAACTGCGTTGTGCCGTCGGCGTCGGGAACGCGCCACAGTACAGCGGGTGCGCCCGCGGCCCGGATCGAATCCGATTCTCCGGCAAGTGGTTCGGAGGCTGCTGTGAACCCGAGGCCGGCGAGGGCGCGGGTGGCGGCGGCGCGACCGTCGCGCAGGCAACCGGGCAGGCTGAACGTGCCTGCGGCCGAGCCGGCGACGCTCACCTCATCGAGCTCGGCACCCGGAACGAACGCGCCGAGGGCGGCGTCGTAGCGCAGCGGCCCGCGCACCTGACTGAACAGGTGGACCGCGGGATTCCAGCCGCCGCTGACCAGCAGCACGTCACACGCCAGTTCGTCGGACGCGCCGTCCGTACCGGTGACGATGGCGGCGCTGACCCGGTTCTCACCGCGACTGCCACTGACGACCGATCCGGTGCGCAGTTCGATGTCACGGGAATCGCACGCCGCGCGCAGATCTGTGGCGACCGCGTCCCGGGCATCGACGATCGCGGTGATCGCCACTCCGGCGTCGTGCAGGTCCAGCGCGGCCTGATAGGCGCTGTCGTTGGTGGTGAACACGACGGCCCGCTCGCCGACCTTGACGCCGTACCGGTGCAGGAAGGTGCGGGCGCCGGCGGCCAGCATGATGCCGGGCCGGTCGTTGTCGGTGAACACCACCGGCCGCTCGTGGGCGCCGGCGGCGACGATGACGTGCCGGGCCCGGATCCGCCAGACCCGCTGCCGGCTCACCGCTGCCGGAGCAGCGGCGCCGAGGTGATCGGTACGCCGTTGCAGCGCAAGGACGAAGCCGTCGTCGTAGTGGCCGAATGCCGTGGTGCGCTGCAGGTGCAGCACGTCGGGGTAGGTCGCGAGTTCGGCGACCGCGTCGGCAACCCACTGCAGTGCCGGGCGGCCGGCGATGGTGTCGGTGCTGCCCAACAGGGCGCCACCGGCCTCGCTCTGTTCGTCGATCAGCACGACGCGGGCACCGGCCCGGGCCGCCGTCAGCGCGGCTGCCAGGCCGGCCGGGCCGGCCCCGGCGACCAGGACGTCGGCGTGCACGTGGGTCGAGTCGTAGCGCGCGGGGTCGGCGACGTCGGCGAGCCGGCCCTGTCCCGGGAGGCCGCGTGCGACGAGCCCGTCGTACAGCTCGACGGTGGTGGCGAGCAGCATGGGTTCGGGGAAGGGATATTCGATCTGGACGAGGCCGCCGGTGTCCTCGGCCCACGCCGAGGTGAAGCCGCGGGGCCGGCCCATCTTGATGCTCGAGGTGACGTGATGCACGCCGTTCGCCAGCAGCGCCGACGCGAGAGTGTCACCGGCGTGGCCGGTGTACTCCCGGTCGTTGAAAGTGAAGGTGTGCACCGTATCCCGGTCGATACGGCCGCCGGTTTCGGTGCGCAGTGCGGTGCTCATCAGATTGTCGGCCTCTGCTCGTCGAGTCGGTAGACACGGTCGAATCGGTAGGTTGCGGTGTCGCGGATGGCATTGAACCAGCGGCGGCAGCCGGCGCTGTGGGTCCAGCGTTCGGCGAACAGCCCCTTGGGGTTGGCGCGGAAGAACACGTAGTGCGCCCACTGTTCGTCGGTCAGTGCCTGCGGGTCCTCGGGGTAGGCGACGTGCGCCTGACCGCCGTAGTGAAATTCGGTTTCCTCACGTGGCCCGCACCACGGGCAGTCGATGAGTTGCATTGCGGCTCCTGGTTTCTAGTGCGCCACGCCGGCGGCGCCGTGTTCGTCGACCAGGGCTCCGGTGACGAACCGGTCGAGGCTGAAGGGGGCGACGTAGTCGTGTTCGCGGCCGGTGGCGATGGTGTCGGCCAGGCACCAGCCGATGCCGGGCGTCACTTTGAAACCGCCTGTGCCCCAACCGGCGTTGAGGTACAGGTTGTCGTAGCCGACGCGGCCGACGATCGGTGATGCGTCGGGGCAGACGTCGACGATGCCCGCCCAGGTACGCAGCAGGTGCGCGCGGGCGAAGACCGGGAACAGTTCCACCGCGGCGGCCATCTGGCGTTCGATGATGTGGAACGCGCCGCGCTGGCCGTAGCCGTTGTAGGAGTCGACGCCGGCGCCCATCACGAGTTCGCCCTTGTGGGCCTGAGATACGTACACGTGCACCGCGTTCGACATGACGATGGTGGGATGCACCGGCTCGAGCAGTTCGGATACCAGCGCCTGCAGCGGGTGGCTCTGCAGCGGCGTGCGGATGCCGAGCATGTCGGTCAACGTCGAGGTGTGCCCGGCCGCGCACAGCGCCACCTGTCCGGCGCCGATGTCGCCGCGCGTGGTGCGCACCCCGGTGACCCGGTCGCCGTCGGTGACGAATCCGGTGACCTCGCAGTTCTGGATGATGTCGATGCCGGCCTCGTCGGCGCGGCGCGCGAAGCCCCACGCGACGTAGTCGTGCTTGGCGATGCCGGCGCGGGGCTGATAGGTGGCACCCAGCACCGGATAGCGAATGTCACTGGAAATGTTGACGATCGGGCACAGGTCCTTGACCTCTTTGGGTTCCACCCACTCGGCGTCGATGCCGTTGAGCTTGTTGGCCTCGACGCGCCGCACGCTGTCGCGGACGTCCTGCAGGCTGTGCGCCAGGTTGAGCACACCGCGCTGGCTGAACAGGATCGGGTAGTCCAGGTCCTCTTCCAGCCCCTCCCACAGTTTCAGGGCGTGCTCGTAGATCCGGGCGCTCTCGTCCCACAGGTAGTTGGACCGGATCAGGGTGGTGTTGCGGGCCATGTTGCCGCCGGCCAGCCAGCCGCGTTCCAGCACCGCGACATTGGTGATGCCGTGGTTCTTGGCGAGGTAGTGCGCGGTCGCCAGGCCGTGTCCGCCGCCGCCGACGATGACGACGTCGTAGGACTTCTTGGGTTCCGGTGTGCGCCAGAGGAATTCCGGATGGTCGGGCAGGTGTGCGCCCGGTGGGGTCGTCGGTGCGGTCACAGCGGGGCCTCCGTGAGGTCGGGGTAGAGCGGGAAGCGGTCGGCCAGCGCGTCCACTCGGGTGCGCAGTGCGGCCAGGGCCGCGTCGTCGGCGTCGGGTCGCAGCGCGTGGCTGATGACGTCGGCGACTTCGCGGAAGCTGTCCAGATCGAAGCCGCGGGTCGCCAGCGCCGCGGTGCCGATGCGCACGCCCGAGCTGACCATCGGCGGTCGCGGGTCGAACGGAACGGCGTTGCGGTTCACGGTGATTCCCACGCGGTGCAGCCGGTCCTCGGCCTGTTTGCCGTCCAGTTCGGACTCGCGCAGGTCGACCAGCACCAGGTGGACGTCGGTGCCGCCGGACACCACGTTGATGCCGGCCGCGCGGGAATCGTCTTGCAGCAGGCGTTCGGCCAGGATGGCTGCGCCGTCCAGAGTGCGCTGCTGCCGCTCGCGGAATTCGGGCGTGGCCGCGAGCTTGAACGACACCGCCTTGGCGGCGATGACGTGCTCGAGCGGTCCACCCTGCTGACCGGGGAACACCGACGAGTTGAACTTCTTGGCCAGGGCTTGGTCGTTGGTGAGGATGATGCCGCCGCGGGGCCCGCCCAGTGTCTTGTGCGTGGTCGAGGTGACGACGTGGGCGTGCGGCACCGGCGACGGGTGCAGGCCGGCGGCGACCAGGCCGGCGAAATGGGCCATGTCGACCATCAGGTAGGCGCCGACTTCGTCTGCGATGCGCCGGAATTCGGCGAAATCGAGCTGGCGGGGATAGGCCGACCAGCCCGCCAGGATCAGCTTCGGCCGGCGCTCGCGGGCGATGCGCTCGACCTCGGCCATGTCGACCCGGTGGTCGCTTTCCCCGACGTGGTAGGCCGCGACGTCGTAGAGCTTGCCGGAGAAGTTGAGCTTCATGCCGTGCGTGAGGTGCCCGCCGTGCGCCAGGTCGAGACCGAGGATGGTGTCGCCGGGCGAGAGCAGCGCCGACATGGCGGCGGCGTTGGCCTGCGCGCCCGAATGTGGTTGCACGTTGGCGTATTCGGCGCCGAAGAGGCTCTTGACGCGGTCGATGGCGAGTTGTTCGGTGACGTCGACGAATTCGCAGCCGCCGTAGTACCGGCGTCCCGGGTAGCCCTCGGCGTACTTGTTGGTCAGCACCGAGCCCTGCGCCTGCATCACGGCGACGGGCGCGAAGTTCTCGCTGGCGATCATCTCCAGCGTGCTCTGTTGCCGGTGCAACTCGGCCGAGATCGCCTGGTGCACATCCGGATCCAGCTCGGCGAGGCTCGCGCTCAGCGTGGGGTTGGTGGCTGTCGGGGCGGTGTCGAGGGTCATGTACACCTTTCTGACATTGCAGTGTGTTCTGGACTAATATATCAGCTGTCGGTTAGATTAAGATCAGCTGGTGGCCGCGTCAAGAGCTGGGCCGCAGACACTTTTGGAGGATTGGCGATGACCCTGACAGAGTTGTCGTTCGGCGATCTCGACAGCACTCAACCCGACGCGAGGGCGGCCGCCACCGAGACCAACGCGGACCGCGCCTACGACATCGTGCGCGAGCGCCTGGTGATGCTGGACATCCGGCCGGGGGAGCCCATCAACGACGATCACCTCGCGGCTGATCTCGGCTTCGGCCGCACTCCTGTGCGGGAGGCCCTCAAACGTCTCGAGCGCGACCGCCTCGTCGTCGCCTATCCGCGGCGGGGCACGTTCGCCACGGCCGTCGACATGACGGACCTGGCCGACATCTCGGAGATTCGCAAGCTGCTCGAGCCGACGGCGGCTGCCCGGGCCGCCCGCGTCGCGACACCGGAGACCCGCGCCCGGCTGACGGCACTCGCGCGGGCGATCTCCGGGATCGGCGACACCGACGATCCCCGCGAGGTGCTGCGGCACGACGTCCATGTGCACCGCGAGATCTACCGGGCCTCGGGCAATCCGCACCTGGAACACATCCTCGTCAGTCTCGACGCGCATGCCACCCGGATCTGGTGCTTGTTCCTGGACCGGCTGCCGGGCGTCGCCGGCCACGTACGTGAGCACATCGAGCTGCTGGAGGCCATCGTCGCGGGCGACGAGGCCACGGCTTCCGCCCTGACGCTGGCCCATGTCTGCAGCTTCGAAGCGGCGATTCGCGCGTTGCTGTGATGCCTCCGCGGCGCGCTACCGACCGGCCGCGATCGGGAGGACCGGACGGCGCAGGTCCTGATATATCATTGACCTGACCAGATCAGATCAGTTGCCGGACGCTGAAGTCGGCGACGTCGGGAAGGCGGGGCGGGCGTGAGCGTTGCCGGTGTGGAACAGCTCGATGACGTTGTCTCCGAGGAGATGTCGTTCGCCGACCGGGCATACCTGGTGATCCGCGACAAGCTCATCATGCTGGATATCCGGCCCAACGAAGCCATCGTGGAAAACGATCTCGCGGCCGAACTCGAGCTGGGCCGGACCCCCGTCCGCGAGGCTCTCAAGCGCCTGGAAGCGGATCGGTTGGTGGTCTCGTTCCCGCGCCGCGGCACTTTCGCCACCGGTGTCGATGTCGCCGACCTCCGGCACATCTCTCAGATTCGGGTCAATCTCGAGCCCGTCGCCGCACGCTCGGCTGCCGAGAACGCCTCGGCCGACGTGCGTGCCGGCCTGCTCGCGCTCGCCGACCGCACCGAAGCGCTCGATGTGCAGAACATCGATCGCGACGAGCTCATGCGGTGGGACCTGCGCGCGCACCGCGCGATCTACCGAGCAGCCGGAAATCCACATCTCGAGGATGTGCTGGTCCGCTACGACAATCTCGCGACCCGGATCTTCTGCCTGTTCCTCGACCGCCTGCCGACGGTGGCCCGACACGTGGGCGAGCACGCCGAGCTGTTGCGGACCATCGCCGGTGGCGACGGCGACGCCGCTGCGCAGATAGCGCTCGACCACGTCACCGGATTCGAGAAGGCGATCCGCGCAATCGTCTGACGTGGCCGACGAACGCGACCACACGCATCACGATGTGGTTATCGTTGCGTAATGAGCAACAACGGCGTTGATTCCGGCAATGGGGGCGTGCAGTCCGTCGACCGCGCGCTCGCTGTCCTGGATCTCCTCGCGCGCCGGGGTGAAGCCGGAGTCACCGAGCTGGCGTCGGACATCGGGGTGCACAAGTCGACGGTCTCGCGCCTGCTCGCGGCGCTCGAGGATCGGGAACTCGTCGAGCAGGCTTTCGAGCGCGGCAAGTACCGGCTCGGCTTCGGCATCCTGCGGCTGGCCAACGCGGTGTCGGGCCGGCTCGACGTCACGCGGCAGGGCCGGGAGATCTGCGAGCGACTGGCAGCCGAGGTCGGCGAGACCGTCAACATCGCGGTGCTGCGATCGGAGTACGCGGTGAACGTGGACCAGGCGCGGGGACCCGCGGCGGTCAGCACGCACAACTGGGTGGGGGAGCTCACGCCGTTGCACGCGACGTCGAGCGGCAAAGTGCTGCTGGCCTTCATGGCTGCCGATGCCCGTCGGGACCTGTTGGCGGCGGCCGGGCTGCAGCGGTTCACCGAAGGCACCATCACGTCGGTCGAGCGACTGGAAGCGCAGTTGCAGGACGTGCCCCGCAATGGCTACGTGGTGTCGTTGGAGGAGCTCGAGCCCGGGCTCAACGCCGTCGCCGCGCCGATTCGGGATCACCTCGGTGTGGTGATCGCCGCGCTGAGCGTCTCCGGCCCGGCGTATCGGCTCACCGAGGAGCGCGCCCGGGAGATCGCGCCGACCGTGGTCGCGGCGGCCGATGATGTCAGCCGCCGCATGGGCTATCGGCGCTGACTGCGCACGCCTGATCGGGCAATTCGTCGATTCGCGCTGCATATCAGATCAACGCGATCTAATATATCAACCGTTCGCCACCGGTGATTCCCGTGCCCGGTGGCGAACCTCAAGTCGATGCCCCCGCAGCGCCGGTGGTGCGAGCGGCATCGACGCGGCGGAGCTGCCGCACAACCTGGCGTCGACTCGCCGCACATCCGACTGACCTGGGCTTTCAAGCCTGGTTGGGCAGTTGTTCCGGCTGTGTAAACCATCCCGTCCACCCCTTGACACGGATATGTGACTGCGCACACACTGTTGCATAATTCGAATCACGTTGCGTAATACGCGTCAAACTCACCGAGAAGGCACACCCGATGCTTGAGATTTGTCCGCTCTCCGAACTCCCGCCCGGCGAGGCTCGGCGCGTGGCAACCGACCCGCCCATCGCGGTCTTCCACACCGAGGACGGCGAGGTGTTCGCCATCGACGACACCTGTTCGCACCAGGACGCGTCCCTGGCCGACGGCTGGCTGGAAGGGTGCGACGTCGAGTGCCCGCTGCACGCCTCCCGGTTCAACCTCCGCACCGGAGCGGTCGACGCGCCGCCGGCCAAGCTGCCGGTACGCACGCACACCGTCGTGATCTCCGACGGCGTCATCCACGTCGAACTGAGCACCGAGAAACCCAACCTGCCCCCGGACATCCGGGCTCGACTCGGCGCGGCGGGAACGCAGTGAAGCACGTCGCGATCGTCGGGGCGTCGCTCGCGGGCCTGTCGGCCGCGAGGGCGCTGCGGGCGCAGGGCTTCGACGGCCGGCTGACCGTCATCGGCGACGAGGCGCAGCGGCCGTACGACCGCCCGCCGCTGTCGAAGGAATTCCTCTGCGGCACCGTCTCCGAAGCCGACCTCGCCCTGGAATCCGACGACGACGATCTGCAGGCGGACTGGCGACTGGGCGTCGCCGCGGCCAAGCTCGACAGTCGTTCCGGCGCAATCGAACTCGCGGACGGGACGCGCATCGATGCCGACGGCGTGGTGATCGCGACCGGCTCCCGCGCCCGCCGCTGGCCCGGCTGCGAGGACATGGCCGGCGTGCACGTCATCCGCACCATCGACGACGCCGTGGCGTTGCGGGCCGAACTGGTGCCGGGCGCTCGGCTGGTCGTCATCGGCGCCGGATTCATCGGGGCCGAAGTCGCCTCGACGGCCCGCAAGCTGGGCCTGGACGTCACCGTCGTCGAAGCCGCCCCGACGCCGCTGCACCTGCAGCTCGGTAAGTGGCTCGGCGGCGTGGTCGCAGGCGCCCACGCCGCCAACGGAACGACGTTGATCTGTGGTGTCGGCGTCGCCGGACTGGTCGGCGAGGAGCGCGCACTGCGCACCCCCAGCGGTGTGCGACGAGTGGCCGGCGTCGACCTCACCGACGGACGCCACCTGCCGGCTGATGTCGTCGTCGTGGGTATCGGCGGTGTGCCCAACATCGACTGGCTGCGTGACAGCGGTCTGGAGCTCGGCAACGGCGTGCTGTGCGGCACCCGCGGGCAGACGGCCCTGCCGAACGTCGTCGCCGTCGGAGACTGTGCGGCGTGGCTCGACGCGGCCACCAATGCCCACCACCGTGTCGAACACTGGACCGGTGCTTTGGAGCGTCCCGCGCTGGCTGTCGCCTCGTTGCTCGCAGGCGGCGCCCATCAGGAGGCGACGGTGAAGCCGCCGTATTTCTGGTCCGACCAATACGGTTCGCGCATCCAGTTCGCCGGCCTCGCCCGTCCCGACGACGAGATCACCATCGAAGAGGGCAGCTGCGAGGACCGTTGCCTGCTGGCCACGTATCGCCGCGACGGCCGCCTGGTCGCGGTCCTCGGTATCGATCAGCCCCGGCTGTTCACCCGGTGGCGCCGCCAGCTGATGCCCACGCCCGCCGCGGTCTAGGCCGAAATTCCTGCAGCCCAATAAAACTCACGACATGACACCGCAAAGGAGTTCAATGACCGCCACCGTGCCGAGCCTGCCGGAAAGCCTCATTTCCCCCCTGGCAGGGCATTACTACACCGATCCGGAGGTCTTCGCCCTCGAGCAGGAGAAGATCTTCGAGACCATGTGGTTCTGCGTTGTGCGCGCCGCGGATCTGGATAAGCCCGGCGCGTTCAAGACCGTCCAGGTCGGCCGCGAGAGCGTTCTGGTGACCAGATCGCGCAAGGGTGACATCAACGCGTTCTTCAACCTGTGCCGGCATCGCGGCGCGCAGCTGTGCACCGAGGACAGCGGCGAGGTCAAGCGCGCGTTCCAATGTCCTTATCACGCATGGACTTACGATCTCGACGGCAAGCTCGTCGCCGCGCCGAACCTGACCAAGATGCCCGACATCGACCGCGTCGAATACGGCCTGCGCAAGATCTCGGTCCGGGAATGGCTCGGCTATGTCTGGGTGTGCCTGGCCGACGAGCCACCGTCGTTCGAAGACACCGTCATGCAGGAGATCGTCGATCGACTCGGCGATGTCGAGTCGATCGACCACTACACGGTGGCCAATCTCAGCCTCGGTCGCCGCATCGTCTACGACGTCAAGGCCAACTGGAAGCTCATCATCGAGAACTTCATGGAGTGCTACCACTGCGCCACCATCCATCCCGAACTCACCGAGGTGCTGCCGGAGTTCGCCGACGGCTACGCCGCCCAGTTCTACGTCGGCCACGGTGCGGAATTCGGTGCCGACATCGCCGGCTTCACCATCGATGGCTCAGAGGGTTTCGAGCACATCCCCGGCGTCACCGCCGATCAGGACCGGCGCTACTACGCGATCACGGTACGTCCGCAGGTGTTCGTCAACCTGGTGCCCGATCACGTCATCATCCACCGGATGTTCCCCATGGCGGCGGACCACACCATCGTCGAATGCGACTGGCTGTACCTGCCCGGCGTGGTCGAATCCGGGCGCGACGTGAGCAAGTCGGTGGAGCTGTTCCACCGCGTCAACCAACAGGACTTCGACGCGTGCGAGCGGTGCCAGCCCGCCATGAGTTCCCGCGTCTATCGCGACGGCGGTGTGCTCGTGCCCAGCGAACACCACCTCGGGCACTTCCATGACTGGCTGCGCAACAAGCTCGCCGACTAGATGCGGGCATTCGGCTCCCGGCAACCGGCCGGGCGCCGAATACTCGCGGAGTCGGCGCGGTGTCCCGGTCCGCCGGGCCGGCTGGAGAGGCGGCCTCGGCGGACCGGGACACCACACCACCCAAAGGCTGTGCAGCTCAGTGCCATCCAGGCCAACGACGTCCGCCATTTCGGAACCCGCGATCAAAGGAGCAGTGATGTCCTGTACACCGATTCCTGAAGAGCATGTGCCATGTCCGTGAGCGAAGGAGCGGCAGCGACATTCTCCGACGACCCGGCCGTGCTGGCGCGCAAGCGCCGGTTCATGGCGCGGATGATCATCGTGTTGGTCGGCGGCATGTTCCTCGATGGCTACATCCTGGGCAGCATCGGTCCGGTCACGCACACCATCGAGCTGGACCCCCGGTTCACCACCGTCTGGATCGGGCTGGAGGCCGCCTCGGCGATGCTCGGCATCCTCATCGGCTCACCGTTGGGTGGGTGGCTGGCCGACAAGTTCGGCCGTAAGCCGATTCTGTTCTGGGATCTGGCGCTGTTCACGGCCTTTTCGGCTCTGCAGTTCTTCGTCGACGGACCAGAACAGCTTTTCGCCGTTCGTCTGTTGATGGGCCTGGCCGTCGGCATCGAGTACGCGGTCGGCTTGCCGATGCTGGCGGAGTTCGCGCCGACCCATCTCCGCGGCAAACTGTTGGCCCTGACCCTGGTCGCCTGGTACGGCGGTTTCATGATCGCGTTCGTCATCGGCTACTTCATGGACCGGGCCGGTGTGGATTGGCGGGTCACGCTGGGCACCACAACGCTCATCGCAGGCGCGCTGCTGATCGGCCGGATCGGGTTGCCCGAGTCGCCGCGCTGGTTGTGGGCAAAGGGCAGGACCGAAGAGGCGCACGGACTGGTCGTCGGGTATCTGGACACCGCCTACCAGACCGACATGATGAAAGCCACTGCGGGCGGCGCGACGGGCAGTTTCAAGATGCTGTTCTCGCCGGCGGTGTGGCGCTCGACGGTCTTCATGGCCGTGTTCTGGACCTGCGCGGTGACACCGTACTTCGCCATCGCGACCTTCGCCGACGGCCTGCTGGGCGATATCGGCATGAAGGGCCTCATGCGCGGAGTGGTTCTCTCGGTCGTCGCCTGGTTGGGCGTGATCTTCACGATGTTCATGATCGACCGTTGGGGGCGGCGCAAGATGACCGTTCCGACCCAGTGGATCGCGGGCGGTCTGCTGGTCGCCATCGCCGTCCTCGGCAGCTTCGTGCTTCCGGTGGAGCAGGTCGGTGTGATGTCGATGGTGATGTTGGCGCTGTTCCTGGCGTATTCGTTCGTCAACGCGATGTACACCGCGTTCACTCAAATCTATCCCGCGGAGGTCTTCCCGACCGAGGTCCGGGCGATCGGTACCGGATTCGCGGCGGCGATCAGCCGCCTCGGTGCTGCTGCGGGTCTGTTCCTGATCCCGCTCTCGATGAAGCACCTCGGTTTCACCTGGACCATGGTCTTCGCGGGAATCATCGCCTTCGCCGGCGCGATCGTGTCGCAAATCCTGGCTCCGGAGACCAGCGGCAAGTCGCTGAGCGAATTGGACATGAGCCACTGAGCGCACGCCATACAGGCCGGGCCTGGGTCACGCCGCTGCGGACTCGGTCAGGTGCGGCGCGAGGCGGGAGGAAAATCCGGTCCATGACGATGCGGGTGGCCGTGATCGGCGATGTCGGTGGGCACATCGAGGAGCTGCGGCGCGAGCTGCGGTCCCTCGGTGTCTCCGAAACCGGGGTGTTGCCCGATGATCTCGTCGTGATTCAGGTGGGGGATCTGGTGCACCGGGGCCCGGACTCCGAGGGTGTCGTTCGTCTGGTCGACTACTACCTGAACACGTATCCCGGGCAGTGGGTTCAGCTTGTGGGCAATCATGAGGCTCTGTATCTACGGCCGAACAGTTTCCTGTGGGAGGACCGGATCGGTTACCTGGAACAGCGCATCCTGAAGAAGTGGTGGGCCGACGGCAAGCTGCACGCTGCGGTCGCCGTCGAGACCGACGAAGAGGATTTCCTGGTGACGCATGCCGGGGTCACCGAGAAGTTCTGGCGCGAGCACCTTCTCGCCCCCGATACCGCGCGGCAGGCGGCGCGCCGGATCAACAGCCTGGCCCGCACGGGGTGCCCGACGCTGTACGGCGGCGGCGCCATGCTCGGCCCACCGAATCCGATGGCGGGTCCGTTATGGGCCAGCCGCACAGAGGAGGTCGTGCCCGGGTGGGAAGGCACGACGCTCCCGTTCAGTCAGGTGCACGGCCACAGTGGCTCGCACGGTACGTCCGACCATCCGGCAACCACCTATGATGCGCGACTGCACCATGAGGTGACCCGCTTCCCGGGCGGTCGTCTCATCGGCATCGATCCCGGCCACCTCGTCGAGGCGACCCCGGAGTGGGGCGCCTTCGTCGTCACGACCGGCTCCCGGCCCACCGCCGGGTGAGCGACTCCGGAGAGGACTGCGGCATGTCGACCGAGACCGGGACCGAGGCGGAACTGGCCGAACTCGCCGAACTGCTGGCGCACTGCCCACCGTTCGATGCACTGAGTCCGGCCGAGCGCGCCGGCGCGGTGGCTGCTGCGCAGATCGCGGAGTACCAGCCGGGCGACCTCATTCTGGATGCCTTCGCCACGATGCCGACGAGCATCGGACTGGTGATGTCGGGAGAGATCGATCTCTGGTTCGATCCGGAACGCATCGGTGAGGGGCCTGCCGACAAGTTCACGCGTGGCGCGCCAATCGGATACACCTCCGCACTCGCGGGGCGGCCGGTCGGCCCGCGGATCGAGGCGAAGACCAAGGTCATCGTCGCGAACCTGCCGTCCGGGATCGTCCTTCCCGCGTTCGCGTCCCGCAGCGGCGCGCGTTTCCTGGCCGACGAGATCGCGCACGTGCGCGGGCTCACGGCCGCTCAGCCGCGGTACACACTGCTGTCGGATCTGGTCTACCGCGACCCGCTCGTCGTGCGGGCCGACGAATCGGTGACGGCGCTCGCGGCGCGCATGACCGAGCTGGGCCTGCCGTACGCCGCCGTCGACACCGGTACCGGTCACTTCGGCCTGGTGACAGATGAAGCCTTGCGCCGCAAGGTGATCGGGGAAGGTCTGCCGCGGGAATCGCCCGCGAATGCGGTGATGGACTATCCCGCGATCACGGCACCGGCGAGTATGTCGTCTGCTGACGCCCTGATCATGCTGCTCGATCACGGCGTCTCGTTCCTGCTCGTCACCGGAGACGACGGTCGCCTGAAAGGCGCGGTCGGGGAACGTGATTTCATGCTCGCGCCCACCACCGCCGGTGTCAGCCTGAACGCACAGATCCGGCAGGCCTGCAGCATCGATGGGCTGATCACACACGCGCGCCGGGTGCCGGCGATGCTTGCCGACATCCTGGCGCGCGGGCTGACGGCCGACCGGGTGATCGCCGTCCATTCGGCGCTGATCGCTTCGATCACCCGTCGCGCGATCTTCCTGGTCTTCGACCACGAGGAATTCAACGATCTGTCGATCGATGCCTTCACCTGGCTCTCACTCGGCAGCATCGGCCGGCGCGAAGCGGTGCCCTCGTCCGATGTCGATGCCGCGGTGACGTTCGCGGATTCGTACGAGGACCAAATCCCGCGCTACCGCGAAGCATTCAGCGTCGTGGGGGAGGTGCTGCAGCTCTGTGGCATCGGCGTCGACGCTCATCATGCGTTCCCGTCGCACCCGGGGTTCTCGCGTACCGATTCGCAGTGGCGAGAGGCGGCGCAGGGCTGGCTCACCAACCCTCAGCAGAATCAGGGCACCATCATGGCCTCGCTCCTGGTGGACGCCCGGCCGATCTTCGGCGACCCGGCGTTGCCCGAGCCCGCGCGCGTCTTCCGCGATTTCAATCGGCATCCCGCGACCGTCGAACTGCTGCTGCAGGATTCGCTCTCGCGCCGAGCGCGCCTGCTCTCGGTGCGGGACCGGATCATCGGGCGTGACGAGAAGTTCGACATCAAGGGCCGCGGCTTGCTGCCGATCGTCAATGTCGCGAGGTGGGCCTCGCTCAGCGTCGGATCCCCGGAGTTGCACACCGTCGACCGGCTCCGCGTTGCCGCCGGGTCGGAGGTGCTCACCGACCGCTCCGCGAGCCGGCTGATCGAAGCGTTCGACGCGCTCCAGCTGCTCCGGCTGGAACACCAGTTGCGCCAGATCGAGGCGGGGCAGCGTCCCGACGACATCATCGACCTCGACGAGATCTCACCCATCGACCGCAGCACGATCGAGCAGACCGTCAAGGAGATCGCCGACGTCCAGCGCCGCATGGGACGCGTCGCGCACATGAATTCCGGTGCCGAACTCGTCAGACGCGGGCAGCCGGGATCGACGCCGAGGAAGGCCAGATGACGTCTCCCGCATGCCGCGCAGCGGGCCGCAAAAAATGAGTCGGATGAGAATCTCGAAACACATCATTACTGATCAGCTAGTGATATATTAGTTGGCGACAGGGCCGGAGCGGCCGTAGTCGATGGTCTCGTCGTGGCGGCCCGACTGCCTCCGACGCCCATAGGGAAAGCGAGCCGCGATGCCCAGAGTGAATCGTAGGACCGTCGCGTCCGAAAATCGCATGGGCACAGCGGGTTCCGAGTATGGTCGCCGCCGGATCGCCTGTCGCCTGGGTGATCACCGGTAATCGAGGAGGCAACGTGGACGGTGCACCTGATCTGCTCATCGGATCGCAGTGGCGGCATGCCGCCGACGGCGGTACCCGGGAGCTCATCAACCCCGCGACGGGCAAGGTCTTCGCCACGGTTGACGAGGCCACGCACGACGACGCGCTGGCGGCTGTCGCCGCGGCCCGCGCGGCCTTCGATGCCGGAGACTGGCCGGCCACGCCGGTCGCCGAGCGGGCCGCGCTGCTCGAGCGCATCGCCGACCTGCTGGCCCGCGACAAGGAGTCGCTGGCGGCGCTGGAGACCGCCGACACCGGAAAAACCCTGGCGGAGAGCCGGATCGACATCGACGACGTGATCTCGGTGTTCCGCTACTACGCGCGCCTGGTCGCGACGCAGTCCGACCGCCTGGTCGACGTGGGCAACCCGGCCGTCATCAGCCGGGTGGTGCACGAGCCCATCGGGGTGTGCGTGCTGATCGCCCCGTGGAACTATCCGCTCCTGCAGATCTCCTGGAAGATCGCGCCGGCCCTGGCGGCCGGTTGCACCATGGTGGCCAAACCCAGTGAGGTGACACCGCTTTCGACCATCGCCTTCGTCCGGCTGGCTCAGGAAGCGGGGGTGCCCCCGGGCGTGCTCAACCTGATCCAGGGCAGTGGGGCCGCCGTCGGTGCGGCACTCACCGACAATCCCGATGTCGACCTCATCTCGTTCACCGGTGGGCTGAGCACCGGTCAGCACATCGCCAGGACCGCCGCCGCGCACGTGACCAAGGTGGCGCTGGAACTCGGCGGGAAGAACCCGCACATCGTCTTCGCCGACATCGGAACCGGCGCGGCCTGGGACGCTGCCGTCGACCAGGTCCTCACCGGCGTGTTCCTGCACTCGGGCCAGGTGTGCTCGTCAGGTACCCGGGTGATCCTCGAGGAGTCGATCGCCGACGACTTCGTCGCTCAGCTCGCCGAGCGGGCCGAGAAGATCCGGATGGGCGACGGTACCGACCCGCGTAGCCAGACCGGCCCACTGGTGTCCAAGCAGCAGCTTGACAAGATCGAATCCTTTGTGGCCCTGGGTATTTCCGAGGGCGCGAAGCTCATCACCGGCGGGACCCGGCCCAGCGATCCGGCACTGGCGGACGGCTACTTCTTCCTGCCGACGATCTTCGACCGGTGCGACCGCTCGATGCGGATCGTCACGGAGGAGACCTTCGGGCCGATCATGACGGTGGAGCGATTCACCGACGAGGCCGAGGCGATCAGGCTCGGCAACGACACGCAGTACGGTCTCGCGGCAGGGGTGCGAACCTCTGATCCGGCGCGGGGCGAACGTGTGGTGCGCGCATTACGGCACGGCACGGTGTGGTTGAACGACTTCGGCTACTACACCGCGGCAGCGGAGTGGGGCGGTTTCGGGAAGTCGGGCAACGGCCGCGAGCTCGGTCCCTCGGGTCTCGCGGAATATCAAGAGCTCAAACATATCTGGCACAACACCGCGCCAACGCCGGCCGGCTGGTTTGACGCCACCGAAGGCTAGGGACACAACTTCATGACTCAGAACCTCACTGATACGGACAGCGGCGGACTCGAGGATTTCGGCTACAAGGAATCACTGGACCGCAGCATCGGAAAATTCGCGAGCTTCGCGGCCGGGGTCAGCTATATCTCGATCCTGACCGGGACCTTCCAGCTGTTCTACGTCGGCTACGGCAACGGCGGACCGGCGTACCTCTGGTCCTGGCCCATGGTGTTCATCGGGCAGATGGCGGTGGCGCTGTGTTTCATGGAACTCGCCGCCAAGTATCCGGTCGCGGGTTCCGTCTACAACTGGTCGAAGAAGCTGGGCAGCCGCATCGTCGGCTGGAGTTCGGGGTGGCTGATGCTCACGGCTTCCATCGTCACACTGTCGGCGGTGGTGTTGGCCCTACAGCTGAACCTGCCACGGCTCTGGAAGGGTTTCCAGGTGATCGGTGACGGCACCGGTCAGTACGATTTCGCCGCCAACGCCATCCTGCTCGGCACGGTCCTCATCGTGTTCACCACTGTCGTCAATGCCTTCGGCGTGCGGCTGATGGCGATGATCAACAGTGCCGGTGTCTTCATCGAACTCATTGCGGCCGTGCTCATCGCGGTCATCCTGCTGTTCAACATCAAGCGCGGGCCGAGCGTCTTCTTCGACACTCAGGGCCACGGCGCCGGGCTGCCCGGCGGATATTTCGGTGCGTTCCTGGTGGCCTCGGTGGCGTCGCTGTACGTGATGTACGGGTTCGACACGGCAAGCTCACTCGGCGAGGAAACGGTCGAACCGCGGCGCACCGCGCCCAAGGCCATCCTGCGCGCCATTCTGGCCTCGTTCGTGATCGGCGGCGCCATCCTGGCGGGCGCCATCATGGCCACGCCGGATCTGAACGACCCGGCGCTGGGCAGCCCCGACGGCAGCCTGCAGTCCATCGTCGAGAAGGTGATGTGGGGCCCGTTGGGCACCATCTTCCTGATCTGCATCGTGGTCGCCGTGACGGTGTGCTCGCTGGCCGTGCACACCGCGGCGATCCGCCTGACGTTCGCCATGGCCCGCGACAACGCGCTGCCGTTCGGCGAGAAGCTCGCCAAGGTGCACCCCAAGACCCAGGCGCCCGTCGTGCCGGCCGTCGTGATCGGCATCATCGCGGCGCTGATCCTCGTGATCAACCTCGGGCAGCCAAAGGTTTTCACCGTGCTGACCTCGATCGCGATCATCATGATCTACCTGGCCTACCTGATGGTCACCGGCCCGCTGCTCAAGAAGCGCCTGCGGGGGGAGTGGCCGCCGAGAGACCTTGCCGAGGGTGGCTACTTCACCATGGGCAAGTGGGGCCTGCCGGTCAACATCTTCGCGGTGCTGTGGGGCGTCGGGATGGCCGTCAACCTGGCGTGGCCGCGCGTCGCGATCTACGGTGACCCGTGGTACAACACCTGGGGCGCGTTCGTCTACATCGGCGTCATCCTCGGTCTGGGCCTGCTCTGGTATTTCGTCAAGGGCCGCAACCACATTGGCACTCTTGCCTCCCACTCGGCGTATACCCGCGACTGACCCGCTTAGCTTGTTCCCCTCTGCCTGACCACTTTTCGAGGAGTTCGCATCATGTCCGATCAGACCTACGACTACGTGATCGCCGGCGGCGGCACCGCCGGCTGTGTCCTCGCGGCGCGGCTGTCCGAGGACCCGAATGTCACCGTCTGTCTGGTGGAGGCCGGGCCGTCGGATGTGGGTGACCGGAACATCCTCGAATTGTCGGAGTGGATGCACCTGCTGGACTCCGGCTACGACTGGGACTACCCGGTGGAGCCGCAGGAGAAGGGCAACAGCTTCATGCGGCACGCGCGGGCGAAGGTGCTCGGCGGGTGTTCGTCACACAATTCCTGTATCGCGTTCTGGCCGCTCGCCCAGGGCCTGCGCGACTGGGTGGCGATGGGCGCGACCGGCTGGGAGCCGGAGAACGTGCTGCCGTTCACCGCCAAGGTGGAGAACAACACCGCGGCAGGCACGTATCAGGGTGTGCCGCACGGTGATTCGGGTCCGGTTCGGCTGCGTGACGTGCCGCCCAACGACCCGTGCGGTCAGGCGGTCATCGACTCCGCCGCCAAAGTCGGTCTGGAAACCGTGCAGTTCAACCGCGGCGACTGGACCCTCAACGCGGCGGGCTGGTTGCAGATCAACGCGAACGAGGCCGGCGAGCGGATGTCCAGCTCGCACGCCTATCTGCACCCGATCCTCGAGTCGCGGCCCAATCTCACGGTGCTGACCAACTGCTGGGTGGCCGAGATCCTGTTCGACGACTCGGGCGACGAGCCGGTGGCGACGGGCGTGCGGTACCAGCGCCCGGACCTCACCGGCTACGACGTCGTCACCGCCAGGCGCGAGGTGGTCGTCACGGCCGGTGCTATCGACACCCCGAAACTGCTGATGCTGTCCGGAATCGGGCCCGCAGCCCACCTGAACGAGGTCGGGGTGCCGGTGCGGGTCGACTCGCCCGGTGTGGGTGAGAACCTCGACGACCACGTCGAGGGCCTCGTGTTCTGGGAAGCGGCGAAGCCGATGGTCACTGAATCCACGCAGTGGTGGGAGATCGGGCTGTTCGCCACCACCGAGGTCGCCGGCGACAATCCCGATCACTCCGACCTGATGATGCATTACGGCAGCGTCCCGTTCGACATGAACACGCTGCGGCACGGGTACCCCACCACCGACAACGGGTTCTGTCTGACTCCCAATGTGACACAAGGCCGTTCGCGTGGGACCGTGCGGCTGGCCTCGCGTGATTTCCGGGATCGGGCGAAGGTCGACCCGCGCTATTTCACCGACCCGGAAGGGCACGACGAGAAGGTGATGCTGGCCGGAATCAAGCTGGCTCGCAAGATCGCCGAGCAGGAGCCCCTGCAGGAGTGGATCGGCCGTGAACTCGCCCCCGGACCGGATGCGCAGACCGACGAGGAACTGCTCGCGTACATCTACAAGACGCACAACACGGTGTACCACCCGGCCGGTACCGCCCGGATGGGTGCGGTCGACGATCCGATGGCGGTGCTCGACCCGCAGCTGTGCGTCAAGGGGGTGCGCAACCTGCGGGTGGTCGATGCCTCGGCGATGCCGAAATTGCCGGTGGTCAACCCCAACATCACGGTGATGACGATGGCCGAGAAATGTGCGGACCTCATTCGCAACGGGTGACGTAGGGCACGATGGCGAAGTGACCTCTCCGGAGCTGGTGAACTTCCTCGGTTCGCGCCCGCCGTTTCAGACGGCGAGTGACACCGAACTGAACGACCTCGTCGCCGCGTCGTCGGTGGAGCAGTACCGCGCCGGCACCGTGATCGCGGACTTCTCCCGGCAGGTGCCCGACGACATCTGGATGGTCCTGACCGGCTCGGTGAACCTTCAGGAGGTGGGCGACGGGCAGGTGTTCGACACCATCGAGCCCGGCGAAATCTTCGGCTACGTGCCGATGCTGACCGGCGGTGGTATCGAATTCCTGGCCCGCACAACGGAACCCGCCACCGTCATCCGCCTGCCTGGCGAGCTCGTGCGGGCGCAGTTCGCCAAACCGGCGGGGCTGCGCTTCCTGGCGCTGTCCGCCACGCCGTCGTCGCAGTCGCAGCTGATCACCGCCGGCGACTCCCGGCCGGTCGGCGATCTGGTGCACGGCACCGTGCTGATCGTGGAGCCGGGCGTCTCGGTTCGCGACGCCGTCGTGCAGATGAGCGAGCAGCGCGTGTCCTACGCGCTGATCAGGCTGCGCGAGGGCGGCGTCGGCATCTTCACCGACCGCGACCTTCGGTCGCGCGTGGTCGCCGCCGGGTTGCCCGTCGACGTCCCGATCTCCGAGGTGATGAGCGCGCCCGCCCAGACGGTGACCGCCGATCGCACCGCCGAGACGGTGCTGTTGGACATGCTGGAGCGCGGCATGCGCCATATGCCGGTGCTTTCGCCACGCGGTGAGGTGCTGGGCGTGCTGGAGGACGTCGATCTGCTGGCCGCCTCGGCGCGGCAGAGCTTCGTGTTGCGCCGGGCGATCGCGCAGGCGCCCGATGCCGCCGCGCTCCAGCGTCATGGCCGCGACGTGACCCGGATCGCCGTCGAGCTGTTCCGCACCGGGACGAAGGCGTCGGCCGCCAGCAGCATCGCCTCGATCGTGCTGGATGCGTTGGTACGCAAGGCATTGGAGCTCGCCCTGGCCGAAGCGGGCCCCGGGCCGACGCAGGATCAGTTCGCCTGGCTCACCCTCGGCAGCATCGCCCGCCGGGAGGCTATGCCGTCCTCCGATGTGGACAGCGCGCTCAGTTGGGCCGACAGCTGCGATGCCGAGTGCGCGCAGTTGCGTGCCATCGCGGCCCGCACGCACGCCATCCTCGATGGCTGTGGCCTGCCTGCCGACAGCAACGGTGCCGTCGCGTCGCACAAGGCGTTCGCGCGGTCGGCCTCCGACTGGGCGCAGGCCGCCGAGGGCTGGCTCGATGATCCCCTGCGCGGCAAGGGTTTGATCCTGTCCTCCCTGCTGATCGACGGTCGCGTGGTGTGGGGGAACCGGGCGCTGCACACCGTGCCCACGGTGTTCCACCGCATGCGTGACGAACATCCGAACGCGCTGCGGCTGCAGCTGCTGGATGCGCTGTCGGGCAAGGTGCGCACGTGGTCGCTGCGCGATGTGCTGTCGCGGCGCGGCGGCACGTTCGACCTGAAGACGCATGCGGTGACGCCGATCGTCAACCTGGCCCGGTGGGGCGGCCTGACCGCCGACATGACGTCGGCTTCGACGCCGGCGCGGCTCGCCGCAGCGGTGGGCACCGGAGCGCTGACCGAGCGTGATTCCCGAACGCTCACAGAGGTTTTCGTCATGCTGCAACGGATGCGGTTGGCGCATCAGGTCGAGTTGATCGCCGACGGTCGCACCCCGAACGACGTGGTCACCGTCGGCGACCTCTCGCCGCTCAACCGGAGCCTGCTCGGTGACGGGCTGCGTGAGATCGCCGCCGTCCAGCGGCGGGCCCGGCAGTCGGGCACGCACCCGGGCTTGCGCTGAGTTCGCCTGTCCTACTGGGCCAGTCGGGACATCAGGCGGGTGGACAGCTGGTCGTACCAACGCATCGCCCATCGCGCATCGCCGAGCGCGGTGTGCCGGAGGCCGGCGCCGGGCGGCCGGACTCCGCACTGCCGGGACAACTGTGTCGAGCTCCGTTCCGGGGTGCGCCCGTAGTCCAGGACGTACCGGGCGGCCAGCGAGATGACGTCGATGAGCTTGGGGCTCCAGCCCGGCGTCAGCTGATGACGCGCCAACATGGCGCGCAGACACTGCGTATCGAAGCTGGGCACCACACCGACGATGGTGGCGTCCATGGTCCACTCGCGAACGATTTCCGCGGCTTCCTGTTCACGGTGCACCGACGGGAGGTCGATGGGCCCGTAGACCACCTGCGGATGGCGACTGGCGAAGCGGCTGATCCGCAGGCCCGCAGGCTCGGCCGCGTCGAGATCGAGGTCGGCCAGGTCGATGTACATCACGATGCGCGACTCACCGGCATCGTCGCGCCGCAGCATGGCGATTTCCCAGGGTTGCCGGTCGGCGTGCAGGCCGGTGGTCTCCGTATCGAGGAAGACCAGCGGTTGCATCGTTGCAGGCTAGTGTCGACAGCCGTCCACGAAGGTCGTTTTGGCGGGTGGCCACAGGATATTTTCAGCTTCGATGGAACCGAACGGCCGCGCCGCGCGTCATAGCAAGGCATGGGAGAACGTGACGTCGCTCGGATAGACCTCTCGGCAGTGCGGGATGTCGCGCAGCGGTGCGAATCGGTCGCCGACATGCTCGGCACCGCGGTCGCGCCGTTGTTGCGGTGGTACTTCGACGGGTTCTGCGGCGGACGTGATCATGCCTCGCGCGCGGCCGCCTTACGCGCCGCGCTGGACCAGTCGGCCGGGCAGCTTCGGGCATGGGCGTCGGCGTCGGCGGAAGCCGCAGCGGCACTACGGGTTTCGTCGGCGCGCTACGAGGACGCGGATACCGACCTCGCCGGCCGGTTGGTCTGATGATGGCGGCTGCGTTCGATGTGGCCGGGCGACTCGCCGAAGGCGACGGCGCGGTGACGGTCCTCGACGAGTACGTGACGGCATGCCAGGTATTGGGCGTGCCGTCTCCAGGGCCGTTGGCGGAGTTGTATTACGCCGAGAGTGGGCTGAACCTCGACGCGCTGGCCACGGACGCCCGCTCGCTTGACGCTGCGGTGTTGGTCGCGCAGGACGCAGTGCGGTTGCAGGGCAACGGATATCGGGAGCTGACGGCACAGTGGGCGGGCACCGGCGGGGACGCCGCCGGCGGCTTTCTGCGCATCCTGACGGTGGCGGCCGAGGATGTGGTCGCGCATCTGCAGCGGAGCGCACAGGCACTGACGACGCTGCGGGACGCGTTGTGGCGCGCCGTCGACGCCAAGGTCGACGCGGTGTTGCGGGCCGACGCGCAGGCTGCCGGGCACCGTGACCAGTGGAGCGCGGCGGCCCGCGCGGTCCTCGCCGGGGCCGGTGACCTGTCGGCCGCCAGCGAGATCGTCGATCAGCAGGTCAAGCCCTTCGTCCTTCATGCGGTGTCGGGGGACCTGCTGCCCGCGCTGCAGGAGGCCTCCGATGCCGTTGCGGCGGCGTATGATTCGGCCATCGCAGCGGTCACCCCGGCAGCTGTTTCGTTCGCGGTACCCGTCGTGCTGACGCCCGATTGGACGCCTCAGGCTTCGCCCGCGCCGGCGTGGCCGGCCGCGCCGGCATATCAGGCCGCGGCGGCTGCGCCCTTCGCGACGTTGGGCACAGCGGCGGGGTGGACGCCGACGGCGCCGTCCGCATCTGCGGCTCCGCCGGTGCCGGCCGAACCCGTTGCAGCGCCGTCGGCCCCGCCCGTTCCTGCCGAATCGGCCCCGGCGCCGTCGACCGCTCCGCCCGGAGGTCCCGAACCGGCGCTCGGCGCTGCCGCGGCAACCCCGGCGGCAGCCGGCTCGTCCGGAGATCTCGGATTCGGTTCGGGTATCGGCGGTTTGGGCCGGCAGCTGACCGATGCCATCGGGGGAGCGCTCGGTTCCATGGCGGGTCTGGCGCCCGGCGCATCGGGACTGGGCGGGCTCGACAACATCAGGGACGGCCTGGGAGACGACCTCGGGCTCGGCGCCGATGGCACCGATACCGACCACGAGCCGGACGACGCGGCGGATGGCGATGCCGATGACGAGCCGGACGACAGCGACGCAGAGGAGGCCGACGAGGAGGACGCTGCCAAGAGCGATGCCGCCGGCGAGGAGGACACCTCGGGGGAGACCGCTGAGTCCGATGACGCCGAGCCCGGCCCCGTCGACGCCCCGGTGCTACCGCCTCAGCAGCCGGTACCCGGCCAACCTGTAGCCGACCCGGCGCCCACCACGCCGCCGGTGGAACCGGTTGCGGAGCAACCCGATCCGACCACCAAGACGCCATGCGAGATCGCGGCCGACGAACTACCGAATGTGGGGGAGTGAAGCCGTCGGGCTGGATGCTGTTTCGCCGGGCCGGCAGGGGGTACGCGGTTGCGGTAGATCACTACCAGCCCAAGGGAGCGCGAATGTTCACTCATCACAAGGATTTGCAATTCGAGGTACGCGTCGATCAACCCGATCCGCGCTTTGCGACGCTGCTACAGGAGCAGTTCGGCGGCGCGAACGGGGAACTCAAAGCGGCGATGCAGTACTTCACCCAGGCATTCGTGCTGCGCGAAAAGAACCCAAAAATGTACGACCTGTTCATGGACATCGCCACCGAGGAACTGAGCCATCTCGAGATGGTCGGTGCCATGATCACGATGCTGCTGGACGGCTTCAATGACGATCTCAAGCAGGCCAACGAGCGCTGCGACTGGATGGCGACGGTCGCCAGTCCGGATGGCCGCGACCAGGCCATTCACCAGGTCGCGATGAATCCGCTGTACTGCGTGCTGACCGGCGGCGGCCCGGACGTCAGCAATGCGGCCGCGATTCCGTGGTCGGGGTCGTATGTCAACGCGAACGGTGATCCCTCGGTCGACCTGCGCAGCAATCTGGCCGCAGAGTCGAGGGCCAAGATCGTCTACGAATACCTCAAGCAGTTCACCGACGATCCGGGCGTGCAGGACACGCTCACGTTCCTGATGACGCGCGAAGTCACCCATTTCCAGCAGTTCACCGCCGCCCTGAACGAGCTGCCGGTCAACTTCCCGCCGGGCACCCTGGCCGGCGACGAGCGTTTCCAGACCCTCGCGTTCAACATGTCCAACGGTCAGGGCGACGTCCGCGGACCATGGAACGAAGGTCAGGGTCCGTGGCCAGAAGGTATGTCGTGGAACTACGTGAAGTCGCCCACGAAAGACTGGCTGGGCACGTCCCTGCAGAAGAACACCGGGGCCAAGAACAATCCCAGTGGAGAACCCGCGGTGCACTGCGACAAGCCGTTCACCCACGAACAGCACACCGCCACAACCTGATCCAGCGGTCCGCGGCCACCGGCGACGAACGCCGGTGGCCGCGGCCGTAAGACAATCACGAGGTAGGTGGGTCGGGCGGATTCTGTCGGTCTCGTCCACTCACCGCGTCCCGAACGTGGTCGACCACGGCGGCCGCCACACCCACCGTTTTCTGTACCGCGGAACTCGACGGGGTATCTGGATGCGGCCGGGTTGCCGCCATCTTCTTGGCTGCTTCGAGTTCGTGGCCCAGCTTTTCCAAGCGTTCGTCGCTCACCGCGGCGGACAGCCTGGGCCACACGACGTCTTGCTCGTAGGCGATGTGCTCGCGGCCGGCCTTGATGAATTCGTCAAGTGCCGCATGATATTCCGCTTCGCCGGGCGCGCCGTCCGCCAATTGCTGCAGCAGCTTCTTCCCGGCCTCTTCCTGAGAGATGGCGTGATCGGCGAGTTCGTCACCGTCATCGAGCGCGTCCCGGACCGCCGGCCAGAACAACTGCTCTTCGATTGCCTCGTGCTGTGATTCGGCGATCACCAAGTTCTCGACCATCGTCGCCAGGCCGCTCTGCTGAGCGCCGGTCCCGCGGGGAGCTCCGTCGAGCACTTCGAACATGCCCAGCACGCTCTCGTGTTCACGTCGCAGAAATGCCAAGGCGTCCATACGGTTCTCCTCTTCGGTCCGGATCTGGGTCATGCGCTGTCGGGGTGCCGCCCTTTGCGGCTGCGTCGATACGCCTGCATCCGTAGGTTCGACAGCCAGTGCGGCGCCAGCTGCATGCCGGGTGCGGTATGCAGCACCGGGTCGAAGTCGGTGTCGGCTATTTCATCGTGCGGCACAACGTCTTTGATCGTCAGCCTGGCCAACGGGCGAAACGATGCGAAGCCCGGGGCCTGGTCGATGGCGACGGTCATCGGCCCGTCGTGCAGGGCGCTGCGGATGCTGTCCAGCGACACTCCGGCGCCGTCGACATGGCTCAGGATCTGCGCGCGCAGCCACCAGTTGGTGCCCTGGTACCGCAGTGGCATGACACTGGACATCGGCTGGCCCGGCCATCGAACGACCGGCCGGACGCCGAAGCGGCTGAGCCGTCCGCGGCCCGCCGACGCCAACAGCACGTCCCAGGGCGGTGCCGCCGCTGCCGTCTCCGAGTCACCCGCCGGCAGCCGAAACGCCAGCCCGATCACGTCGGGCAGCGCTCCCGGTGTGCCGATTCCCTTCGAAAGCCGCACCAGCACATCGGAGGCGGACTCGATCGGTAGGCCTACGTCGCGCGCCGCCACCCGCTCGATCGAACCCCGTGCCAGTACGCCACCCGGGTGGAACACCCGGCGGTGTCGGGCAGCGGCGACCCACTGAAACGGGGCGGTGACGGTCTCCAACACGCTGACGCAGTTACCCCGGACGTCAGCGTCAAAACGTCAGCACTCGGTTTGGTGCCGATGGTGCAGCCGCGTGCACACGCTCCTAGCCCTTCAACAGGGCAGCGACCTTGTCCTCCAGTGCCGGGTTCTCCGCGTCCGGATCGGCGGCGACGGTCTTCGGCAGCACCACGTCGGCGTCGGCGAAATCCTTGTAGGTCTTGTCGCCGGTCAGCTGGAACAGCAGGTAGCCAGTCAGCAGCGCGCGCACCGTCTTCTGGGTGCGGCGATCCGCGCCGGGCATCCCGACCAGTTTGGACAGCCGGAAGCCCTCGGCCAGACCGCCCGGGACGGCCTTGGCGACGGTCCGCACCGTCGCCGTCCGCCATGCGGCGGCCAGCTCGGTGGCGTTGGACTGGATGGTCAGGTCGGCGCCCGGTGCGTTGAGGATCAGGCCAGGAACCCGCAGACCCGACGCGGGCTGGTCAGCATCGGGCTTGCTCGCGGTCGGGAACACCGCGGCTACTGCCTTGAGCGGGTTGGCCGACGAGCCAAGGCCGGCGGCGGTGAAGACCGCGGCCGAGGCCCCGAAACCGTGCCCGACCAGGCCCAGCTTGGTCGGGTGCACGCTGATCTTGCCGGGGCCCAGCCGGACTCCGGTGATGATGTCGAGGGTGGTGCCCAGGTCGTACGCCAGGTTCAGCACCGACGGCGCGATGCCGGTCTCGGTGTTGGGTGCGGCCGCGACGATGCCCCAGGACGCCAGATGCTCGAGCGTGCCGTTGTAACGTCCGACACCCTGCAACCAGTCGTGGCCGAATGCCACGCCGGGCAGATTCAGCCCCGACTCGGGGGTGTAGACCGTGCCCGGCAGACCGGCAAAACCCAGGTCACCACGCAGAACGCGGTGCGGGCCGCGGCGCGTCAGAGCGCCGAAGAGCTTCTTCGTCTTGGCCACGCGATGACGTTAGCGCAGTGGCCCTGGTTTGTGCGTCACGCATGCACGGTCCGGCACCCGGGCGGCTGCACTACCCTGGATAACCATGTGTGGAATCGTCGGCTATGTCGGGCAACGGCCGGCCCGCGACATCGTGGTCGACGCGCTGCGACGGATGGAATACCGCGGCTACGACTCGTCCGGTGTCGCCCTGGCCGATGGCCACGGGGGTCTGACCATCCGGCGGCGCGCCGGCCGACTGGCCAATCTGGAAGAGGCGCTGGCCGAGACCGATGCCGCCGAGCTCGAGGGCACCACCGGCATGGGGCACACCCGCTGGGCGACCCACGGGCGTCCCACCGACCGCAATGCGCATCCGCACAGCGATGCCAGCGGCAAGCTCGCGGTGGTCCACAACGGCATCATCGAGAACTTCGCCGGGCTGCGCGCCGAGCTGGAGGCCGCCGGCGTCGAGTTCCAGAGCGACACAGACTCCGAGGTCGCCGTCCACCTGGTGGCACAGGCCTACCGGAACGGCCCGACGGCCGGTGACTTCGTCGCGTCGGTGCTGGCGGTGCTGCGCCGGCTGGAGGGTCACTTCACGCTGGTGTTCAGCAACGCCGACGATCCCGGCACCATCATCGCGGCCCGCCGGTCCACCCCGCTGGTGGTCGGCGTCGGCGACGGTGAGATGTTCGTCGGCTCCGATGTCGCGGCCTTCATCGAGTACACCCGCGACGCCGTCGAACTCGGACAGGACCAGGCCGTGGTGATCACCGCGGACGGCTACCAGGTGCTGGACTTCGACGGCAACGACGCGTCCGACCGCGCGCGCCCGTTCCACATCGACTGGGACCTGTCGGCTGCCGAAAAGGGCGGCTACGACTACTTCATGTACAAGGAGATCGCCGAGCAGCCCGCGGCCGTCTCCGACACGCTGCTCGGTCACTTCGTCGACGGCAAGATCGTGCTCGACGAGCAGCGGTTGTCCGACCAGGAGCTGCGCGATGTCGACAAGGTCTTCATCGTCGCCTGCGGTACCGCGTACCACTCCGGCCTGCTCGCCAAGTACGCCATCGAGCACTGGACGCGGCTGCCGGTCGAGGTCGAGTTGGCCAGCGAGTTCCGGTACCGCGACCCGGTGCTGGACCGCAGCACGCTGGTGATCGCCATCTCGCAGTCCGGCGAGACCGCAGACACCCTCGAGGCCGTCCGGCACGCCAAGGGCCAGAAGGCCAAGGTGCTCGCCATCTGCAACACCAACGGCTCGCAGATTCCGCGCGAGGCCGACGCCGTGCTCTACACCCGGGCAGGGCCGGAGATCGGCGTCGCCGCGACCAAGACGTTCCTGGCCCAGGTGGCCGCCAACTACCTGGTGGGCCTGGCGCTGGCACAGGCGCGCGGCACCAAGTACCCGGACGAGGTCGCCCGCGAGTACCGCGAGCTGGAGGCCATGCCGGCGTTGGTCGAGCAGGTGCTCGAGCGGCTGGACCCGATCGCCGATCTGGGCCGGCAGTTCGCGAAGTCGCCGACGGTGCTGTTCCTGGGGCGCCATGTTGGCTACCCGGTGGCGCTCGAGGGTGCGCTCAAGCTCAAGGAGCTGGCGTACATGCACGCCGAGGGCTTTGCCGCCGGCGAGCTCAAGCACGGTCCCATCGCGCTGATCGACGACGATCTGCCGGTGATCGTGGTGATGCCGTCGCCCAAGGGCTCATCGATGCTGCACGCCAAGCTGCTGAGCAACATCCGGGAGATTCAGGCCCGTGGCGCGGTCACCATCGTCATCGCCGAGGAAGGCGACGAGACGGTGCGGCCGTACGCGGACTACATCTTCGAGTTGCCGACGACCTCGACGTTGTTCCAGCCCCTGCTGTCGACCATCCCGCTGCAGGTGTTCGCCGCGTCGGTGGCCCGTGAGCGCGGATACGACGTGGACAAGCCGCGGAACCTGGCGAAGTCGGTCACTGTCGAATAGCTTCGCTTCGGCTCGTTCGCTGGCATCAACCAAGCCTGTGCTCTAGCATGGGAAAACGCAGGTCAACCATATCCGCACATTCTGCTGAAATATTAGCTGTGGAAATGGTTGGATGCGGGTTGAGGGTCAGCCGAAGGTGTCCATTGTGAGGGCCGTGGATTGTTGCTGGATGCTGCTGCGCGTCACGCCACGGTCCGGATGGTCCGCGAATGGTGGCATACGCCGACCGATTACGAGGCGCAGGTCGAGTACTTCGCCAAGCGGTCGCTGACGGGGCTGATCCAGTTCCTCGTCGGGCTCGGCGTCGGCATGGTCGGCCTCATCGTCATGATCGCCCAGTGGTCCGGTGACGCACCCGCGGGCGCGGTCGTGCGGGCCGTGTCCATCGTGTTCATCACGGCGATGTACGTGTGGAGCTGGGTGTGGTGGCTGCGGCCATGGCCGTCGTACCGGGTGTCGCACGCGTTCCTCATCAACGTCGACATCGGCGTCACCGTGGTCACCCTGCTCAACCAGAAGGTGCTGTCCGGCATGTTCGGGCTGAGTGCGCTGCTGCTGGTGTCGTTCTACATCATCTTCTTCGACGGCCCCAAAGCGCTTGCCGTACATAGTTGTTGGGCGGTGTCGTCGATCGCGGCGATGTCCGTCGAGATCGCGATCATCGGCGGCGGCGATCCGGTCCTGGCGTTCGTGAAGCTGCTGTCCGGCGGGGCGCTCGCGGTGGCGCCGATCGCCGCCCACTTCGGCATCTGGGCCCTGCGCAACGAGGCCAACGAGGCCTCGAACGACCCACTGACCGGATTGCTGAACCGCCGCGGTCTCAATCTCCACATCGACGACCTGCTGCGCGGCCACCGCAAGCGCGCGGCCGACGTCGTGGTCATCGTGATCGACCTCGACCGGTTCAAGATCGTCAACGACCGGTTCGGCCACAGCGCCGGCGACGAGGTGCTGGTCCGCTGCGCCCGGCGACTGGAGTCCTCCGTGCATGGCGGCGCGCTGGTGGCGCGCGTCGGGGGCGAGGAGTTCGTCGTCGTCGACGTCCTGCAGCCGGGGGACTGGGTGGCCGTGGCCGACCGGATCCGGGTCGCGTTGTGCGGCCGCGACGACCACGCGCCGATCACGGCGAGTATCGGGATCACCGCCGCGGCGATCACGCACTTCGCTGAATCCGGGTGTGACCACGCGGAACTGCTCGGCGATCTGGTCGCCCGTGCCGACGAGGCGATGTTCGTGGCCAAGCGCGGCGGCGGCAACGCCGTCAGCTACCTGCCGCCGATGCCTGACGCGGTGCGGACATCGCGGTGAACTGTTCGTGATCCTCCGGGTGCGGGCCTGCTACTCCCATCCCGCCGTAGGAGCAGCAGGCCCGCTTTGCGTTGTCACTGTTGAGTTGTCAAGGTGCGTAACGCTTTAGGTGTTATGCGGCCGCGTGGTCGAGGCGCATGGTGCGGCGGTTGTATGCGGGGATGGGTTTTCGGTGTGGGTCGACGGCCGCGGGTGGGATGAGCCAGGGGTGTTTGTCCAGGCCCATGACGACGTCCCAGCCGTCGTGGTGGACGTTGGCGTGGCAGGCCGGGCACAGCAGGCAGCCGTTGGCTAGTGATGTCTCACCGTGGTGGGTCCAGTGGATGATGTGGTGGGCGTGGGTGCGTCCGGGTGGGGCGCCGCATTTGATGCAGCATTCATCGCGGTGATAGAGCGCTTTGCGCAGGTGCGGCGGGAACAGCCGCTTCTCGCGCCCTATATCGAGGGGTACGTGTTCGCCGTCGACGATGATCGTGGTGACGGTGGTGTCGCAGCAGATTCGTTCCAGGGTCATGGTGCTGATCGATCCGATGAATTCCAACGCCGCCAGGTCGGGGGTGTCGGCGGGCACCGTCACCAGTAGCTGGGTGCGCGGCGCGGACGCGGTGTCGCCGCCGCGGGCGGCGATGTCCAGCACCGCCTCCAGCGCATCCGCCCGCCGCCTGCCCGCGGTGCGGGTGTCGGGGGTGCCGTCGGGTTCTGGCCGCGGTGCCGAGTGTTCCTCGATCGCTGCGACCAGCTTGGCGCCCACCTCCACGTCCAAGTCCGCGCGCACCTGCACCCGACCATCGGAGGTGACGCGGTGCTCGACGGTGTTGATCGACCGGTCCTCGGCGGCCGGCAACCCACCTTCGGCAGCGGCGACCCGGTTGCCCAGCCGGCGGGCGCGTTTGTCGATGTCGGCGGGGGTGGCGCCGGAGTAGAACTGTCCCAACAGATCGGTCACCTGCTGGTACCGGGTCTCCTCGTCCAGCTCGCCGGGTGCGCGGGCGCGGATGTGGTTGATGCCTTTGACGATCGCATCGACATGCTCCCCGGAGATCGCACCGTCGGCGGCATGGGCCGCCAATGTGGGCAATGCCGGTAACGCGGCGCCGACCCGGACCAGCCGCTGCGCGACCGACGGCGCACACCCCAACGCCATCAACAACTCCCTCGGCGTCCGCCCCTGCGCGGCCGCGGCACCACAGCGGTCCAGCGCCCCGGTCAGCATCGCCGCCAGATGGTCGGCCACATTGCGCAGCCGCAGCACGCACGTCATCGCCGCAACGACCTCGTCCACCGACATCTCGTCGGAGACCTGCACACTGCGAAGGTGATCGAGAAGAGCGTTGAGATCCGGTGTGATTCCCATGCCCAATTGTATCGAACATATGTTCGAACAGCAAGGAGTTTTTCGGCCTACATCAGGACACCGGTGACAGTGCGGACACTCTCGTTGACGGCAGCTGTGCCCACCGGTTCAGCCGCGCTACTCACGCGCGCACCACCGAAGGCCCTAGCGCTTCATAACGGGCCGCCGCGGCGGCCGGCAGTTCCGTACCGGTGACGATCGCGTCGAAGTCGGACACGTCGGCGAACCGGCAGAAGCTGGTCTCGCCGAATTTGGAATCGGCGGCCACCAGGATGCGGCGCATCGCGACCGACACCGCGGTTTGCTTGACCGCGGCCACCGCGGGATCGGGGGTGGTCAGCCCGTGCTCGGGCGTGATGCCGTTGGTGCCGAGGTAGGCGACGTCGATTACGAGGCTGCGCAACCGCTCCACGGCCCAGTTGTCCACCGTGGCCAGGGTTCGTCCGCGCATTCGTCCGCCGAGCAGCATCACCGTCACGGTCGCGCTGTGGGCCAGCGCTTCCGCGGCCAGCAGTGACGACGTCACCACCGTCAGCTCCTGATCCGCCAGCTGCTCGGCGATCAGCCGCGGAGTGAAACCCTCATCCAGATAAACGGTTTCGGCTCCGTGCAGCAGATCCGCGGCGGCGGCCGCGATGCGGTGTTTCTGGGCCAGATCGACCTGGCTGCGGTACTCCACCGTCGATTCGAATGCCGCTGTCTCCAGTGGGATGGCTCCACCGTGGACCCGTTTGAGCATGCGGCGCCCGGCCAGCACCTTCAGGTCGCGGCGGATGGTCTCCGAGGCCACGTTCAGTTCTTCGGCCAGCGCCAGCACCTCGACCCGCCCACGGGTGCGGGCGAACTCGACGATCTGGCGCTGGCGGCTGTCTGAATCCACGGATGACATTCTTGCGTCCGTCGTCTACCGCGCTTCGCTCAGCACCGCCCGGACCTCCTCGGCTGTGCTGGCCCGGCGCAACCGGTCCACCTCGTCCTTGTTCAGGAACACCTGCGCGATTCGCGTGAGCAGCGCCATGTGGTCCTTGCCTGCGCCGGCGATGCCCACCACGAACTCGGCGGGCTTGCCGTTCCAGTCGATGGGCTCGGGATAGCGGACGAACGAGATTCCGGAATGCCGGATCGCACTCTTGGCATCGTTGGTGCCGTGCGGGATCGCCAGGCCGTTGCCCATGTACGTCGATACCGATTTCTCCCGCTCGTGCATGGCGTCGACATACGAGACGTCGACGGCCTGCGCGGAGACCAGCAGGTTGCCGGCCTCGGTGATGGCGGCCTCGGCGGTGGTGGCCGAGCCGGCCAGCACGATCGAGTCGAGCGACAGCACATCGTCGGAATCGGCCGTGGGTTCGGTTGGCGCCGTGGCGGATTCGCCTGAGGACCCAGGGGTGCCGTTGGTACGTCCCAGTAGTTCCAGGATTTCGTCGTAGCGGGGCGAGTTCATGAAGTCGTCGACCGAGACATGGATGGCCGACGGGGTCTTCTGCCGGGCGCGCTCGGTGAGATCACGGTGGGTGACGGCCAGCCCGTAGGTGTCGGTCAGGTTGGAGATGGCCTGGTTGACGACCGTCACGCCGGTGAAGCCGGCGTCGCGAATCTTCTTGCGCAGCACCGAGGCTCCCATCGCGGACGAACCCATGCCGGCGTCGCAGGCGAACACGATGTTGGTGATGGGTGCGGTCGCGGAGGTGCCCACCAGTGCCGAGGCCACGCTGGATCGCTTGCCCTTCAGTGCCTCCATCTCGGCGGTGGCGGCAGCCAGATCGGGCTCGTCGGTGGCGCGGTCGGTCTTGAGCAGCACGCAGGCAACCGCGAACGAGACTGCGGCCGCCCCCAGCACCGACAGCGTGACGCCGAGGTAGCTGCCGGACGCGGTCTGGGCGTAGACGGCGATGATCGAGCCGGGCGCGGCGGGTGCGCGCAGGCCGGAGCCGAACAGCACGTTGATGAAGACGCCCGTCATCCCGCCCAGGATGGTGGCGGCGATCAGCTTCGGCTTCATCAGCACGTACGGGAAGTAGATCTCGTGAATGCCACCGAGGAACTGGATGATGGCGGCGCCCGGTGCGGATGCCTTGGCGGCCCCGCGGCCGAACACCATGAACGCCAACAGGATTCCCAGACCGGGTCCCGGATTGGCTTCCAGCAGGAACAGCACGGATTTGCCGGTGGCGAGCGCCTGAGTGGTACCCAGGGGAGTGAGCACGCCATGGTTGATGGCGTTGTTGAGGAAGAGCACCTTGGCGGGCTCGATGAAGATCGAGGTCAGGGGCAGCAGGTCGTGGCCGACGAGGAAGTCGACACCGTGGCCGGCGCCGCGGGTGAACGCCGATACCACCGGGCCGACACCGAAGAACCCGATGACGGCCAGCACCAGTCCGGCGATGCCGGCCGAGAAGTTGTTCACCAGCATCTCGAAGCCGGGGCGGATCTTGCCATCCCACAACGCATCCAGCTTCTTGATGACCCAGCCGCCCAAGGGACCCATGATCATTGCGCCCATGAACATCGGAACATCGGACCCGGCAACCACGCCCATGGTGGTGATGGCGCCGACGACGGCTCCACGGGTTCCGTACACCATCCGTCCGCCGGTGGATCCGATGAGGATCGGCAGCAGGTAGGTGATCATCGGCCCGACGATGCCGCCCTTTTCGTAGGCGCCCCAGCCGCCGATGTGGGCCACCCAGCCGTCCGGGTTCTGCAGCGCGTGAAAGAGGCCGGGCAGCCAGCCGGTCTTGATGAACAGCGCGGTGATCAGGCCCCAGGCGATGAAGGCGCCGATGTTCGGCATGACCATGTTCGACAGCGCGGTGCCGAGCTGCTGCACCCGCACGCGCAGACTGGCGCGCTGCGGTGTTTCCGTCGTTGCGTTCACTGTGCTGGACCTCCACCTTGACCGGCCGTGAAGGTGATGCCCGTCACATCACCGTGTGTTTATGAGTAAAGCCCACATGTGGGCACGATGGCAAGCAAATGGGCAAAAATGGGCAGAGAAAAGTTTGGATTTATGCCCGAATTGCCGATAGAGTGGGCGCAGAGTGAACCACGACACACTTGCCGGCCAGGCCGGAGAACCGGGAGGAACGCCATGAAAGCGCTGCGCTACTACGCACCCGAGGACGTCCGGCTCGAAGATGTGCCCGAGCCGGTATGCGGACCCGACGAGATCAAGATCCGGGTGCGCAACTGTTCGACCTGCGGCACGGACGTCAAAATCCTGCACAACGGGCACCAGAACCTGACCCCGCCGCGGACCATCGGGCACGAGATCGCCGGCGACATCGTCGAGGTGGGGGCCAACGTGAACGCCGCCTACGGCACCGAGTGGGCCGAGGGCGACCGGGTTCAGGTGATCGCCGCGGTCCCGTGCGGCGAGTGCCACGAGTGCCGCAAAGGCTGGATGGCCGTGTGCCAGAACCAGACCTCGATGGGCTACCAGTACGACGGCGGATTCGCCGAGTACATGATCGTGCCGCGCCAGGTACTCAAAGTCGATGGGCTGAACCGGATTCCGGACAACGTCGGCTACGACGAGGCGTCGGCCGCGGAACCCTTCGCGTGCGCCATTAACGCCCAGGATCTGCTCGGCATCGAGCCGGGTGACACCGTCGTGGTGTTCGGTGCCGGTCCCATCGGGTGCATGCACATCCGCATCGCCCGTGGTGTGCACGACTGCGGGCCGGTGTACCTCGTGGACGTCAACGACGCCCGCCTGGCGATGTCCGCCGATGCCGTGCACCCCGATGCGGTGATCAATGCGGCGGAGGTCGACGTCGTCGAGAAGGTCATGGAACTGACCGGAGGCCGCGGCGCCGACGTGGTGATCACCGCGACCGCCGCCAATATCACGCAGGAGCAGGCCATCGCGATGGCCGCGCGCAACGGCCGCATCTCGTTCTTCGGCGGCCTGCCCAAGACGAATCCGACGATCACCTGCGATTCCAACGTGGTGCACTACCGCCAGCTGCACATCCACGGCGCCAACGGATCTGCGCCCGAGCACAACAAGCGGGCGCTGCACTACATCTCAACCGGCCAGGTTCCGGTGAAGGACTTGATCACCCGGCACATCGCCCTCGACGAGGTGCTCGATGCGTTCTCGATCGTCCAGAACGGCGAGGCCATCAAGGTGACGGTGGAGCCCAGCGCGGTTCTCGTCTGAGTCTCAGCCGCCGACGGCGGCGATGTAGCCGCCGATCGCGAGCACACACAGGACGGCACACAACCCCAGCGTGCCGACGGCAAATGGCCAGGCGCGCAGGCGCTTCACCAGTCGGATGACCGTGACGACCGTGCCGGCCAGCGCCACCACCATGGCGGCGATGAAACCCGCTGCCATGGCGTTGATCCCGGCGTCGATGTGACAGGTCGCCGGCGGACAGTAGTCGGTGAACGCCAACGCGAACACCGCGAAGAACGCGGCCACGCCGCCGCCGACATAGGTGAGCACCAGCGCGCTGATCGAGGCGGCGAGGTCGCCGCTCGACAGCGGAGGCTTGGCCGGTGGCAGCGGCGAATAGCCGTAGGTCATGGCGGGATGTTATCCGCGCCGAACGTGAGCGGGTGTGCGAAAAATCCACAGAAGTTCGCACACCCGCTCATGCTCGGCACCCGAATTTGACGCACATGCCAACCCCCGCGGGGCGGATGTGCGTAACCTTCGAGCTATGCGGCACTACTACACCGCCGAGCAGATCCGCGCGGCCGAGGCGCCGCTGTTGGCTTCGCTGCCCGATGGCGTGCTCATGCGCCGGGCGGCATACGGGTTGGCGACGGCGATCGCCACCGAACTCAAGGCCCGCACCGGCGGCGTGAGCGGGCGCAGCGTCTGTGCGGTGGTGGGCTCCGGCGACAACGGCGGCGACGCGCTCTGGGCGGCCACGTTCCTGCGCCGCCGCGGTGCGGCCGCTACAGCGGTGCTCCTGAACCCGGACCGCACCCACCCGAAGGCGCTCACCGCATTCCGAAAAGCCGGCGGCAGAGTAGTTGAAAGCATTCCGCCGTCAACCGATTTGGTGATCGACGGCGTTGTCGGCATCGGCGCCACCGGGCCGCTCCGGCCCAATGCCGCGGCGGTCTTCGCGGCCAACACCGCACCCGTCGTTGCCGTCGACCTCCCCAGCGGCATCGACGTCCAGACCGGTGCCACCGACGGCCCCCACGCGCACGCCGCGCTGACCGTCACCTTCGGCGGGCTCAAACCCGTACACGGACTGGCCGACTGCGGACGGGTCGAACTCATCGACATCGGACTCGACCTGCCGGAGCCCGCGTTCCTCGGATTCGAAGCGCACGACGTCCGCGCCCGCTGGCCGGTGCCGCACCCGTCGGACGACAAGTACAGCCAAGGCGTCACGGGTGTGCTTGCCGGGTCGGCGACGTATCCGGGCGCAGCGATCCTGAGCAGCGGCGCCGCCGTCGCCGCGACCTCGGGCATGGTCCGTTACGCCGGCTCCGCGCACGCCGAAGTGGTGTCGCACTGGCCGGAAGTCGTTGCGGCGGCGGATATGACGGCTGCGGGCCGGGTCCAGGCGTGGGTGGTCGGCCCCGGGCTCGGTACCGACACCGCCGGCGAGGACGCGCTGCGGTTCGCGCTGGACACCGACCTGCCCGTGATCGTCGACGCCGATGCACTGACCTTGTTGGCCGCCGACCTCGACCTTGTCGCGGACCGCGCGGCACCGACGGTGCTGACGCCCCATGCCGGTGAATTCGCCCGGCTCGCAGGACATCCGCCCGGACCCGACCGGGTGACCGCTACCCGCGAACTGGCCGAACGTCTGGGCGCCACCGTACTGTTGAAGGGCAACGTCACCATCATCGCCGAATCGGACGGCCCCACCTATCTCAATCCCGCCGGCCAATCCTGGGCTGCCACAGCCGGATCCGGCGACGTGCTGTCCGGCATCATTGGCGCCCTGCTGGCGTCGGGCATCGCACCGGGTGAGGCCGCCGCGATGGCGGCCTTCGTGCATGCCCGTGCGGCGGGCCTGTCCGCAGCCGACCCCGGTCCCAACCCCGCGCCCACATCGGCGCACCGCATCCTGGCCCATGTCCGGGCCGCTGTCGCATCGCTCTAACCAAGGGGGAATCAGTATGTCGCGCAAGCATGTTCATGGACCGATCATGAGTCCTGCGTACACCGGCCGGTTGTCCACCGCGCCGGTCCCATCGTTGCGTCTGCCCGACGACCCGCTGGACCCGCAGGCCGCCTACCGCTTCATCCACGACGAGCTGATGCTCGACGGCAGCTCCCGGCTGAACCTCGCGACGTTCGTCACCACGTGGATGGACCCCGAGGCCGAGAAGCTGATGGCCGAGACGTTCGACAAGAACATGATCGACAAGGACGAATACCCGGCGACCGCGGCCATCGAGTCCCGCTGCGTGTCCATGGTGGCCGATCTCTTCCACGCCGAAGACCTGCGCGACGACGACCCGTCGTCGGCCTGCGGCGTCTCGACCATCGGTTCCAGCGAGGCCGTCATGCTGGCCGGCCTGGCGCTCAAGTGGCGGTGGCGAGAGAAGGTGGGCGACTGGAAGGGACGCACCCCCAACCTGGTGATGGGCTCCAACGTCCAGGTGGTGTGGGAGAAGTTCTGCCGTTATTTCGACGTCGAGCCGCGGTACCTGCCGATGGCCGAGGACCGCTACGTCATCACCCCGGAGCAGGTGCTCGCCAATGTCGACGAGGACACCATCGGCGTGGTGGGCATCCTGGGCACCACGTTCACCGGTGAGCTGGAACCCATCGCCGAGATCTGTGCGGCGCTCGATCAGCTCGCGCAGGAGAAGGGCCTGGACATCCCGGTCCACGTCGACGCCGCCAGCGGTGGTTTCGTGGTGCCGTTCCTGCACCCGGATCTGCATTGGGATTTCCGGCTGCCGCGCGTGGTCTCGATCAACGTCAGCGGCCACAAGTACGGGCTGACGTACCCGGGCATCGGTTTCGTGGTCTGGCGCAGCAAGGAGCACCTGCCCGAGGACCTCGTGTTCCGGGTCAACTACCTGGGCGGCGACATGCCGACCTTCACCCTGAATTTCTCGCGGCCCGGCAATCAGGTGGTCGGCCAGTACTACAACTTCCTGCGTCTCGGCCGGGCCGGCTACACGCAGATCATGCGCTGCCTGTCGGACACCGCCCGGTGGATCGGCGACGAGCTGCGGGGCAGCGAGCACTTCGAGGTCATCACGGATGGCTCGGCCATCCCGGTGATCGCCTGCCGGCTCAAGGGCAAGCGGCCCTACACCGAATTCGACGTGTCACACGCGCTGCGTGCCTACGGCTGGCAGGTGCCGGCGTACACCATGCCCGAGGGTGCGACGGACATCGCAGTGCTGCGTGTGGTGGTGCGTGAGGGCTTCTCGGCGGACCTGGCCCGTGCCCTGCGCGACGACCTGACCACCGTCCTGAACAGCCTCGACGAACTCAAACCGAAAGGCCAGTTCGACGACGTGCAGCCCTTCGCCCACTAGAGGACGAACCTGAGCTTGTGTTCCAGATCTCCGGAAAATGTGGTGCACAAGCTCAGGCTCGACGCGGATCAGCGGGCGTCTGGGAGAATCGGAGGCGATATGAGTTCGCCCGATCCTCAACCCGCTGCCCAGGCCGTCATCGACCTGGGCGCAATTGCGCATAACGTGCGGCTTCTGCGGGAACGCGCAGGCAGCGCCGCGGTGATGGCGGTGGTCAAGGCCGACGGTTACGGGCACGGTGCGCCGCAGGTGGCGCGTGCCGCCCTGGCCGCCGGGGCCGCCGAGCTGGGCGTCACCAACATCACCGAGGCGCTGGCGCTGCGGCAGGCCGGCATCACGGCGCCCGTGCTGTCCTGGCTGAACCTGCCCGGTACCGACTTCGCGCCCGCGCTGGCCGCCGATGTGCAGGTGGCGGTGGCGTCGGTGCGCCAGTTCGACGACGTGCTCGACGGCGTGCGCCGCAGCGGTGCGCCGGCGACGCTCACCGTCAAGGTCGACACCGGCCTCAGCCGCAACGGCGTCAGCCCCGCCGAATACCCGGCCCTCCTCGACGCCATCGCCCGGGCCGCCGCCGACGGCGCGGTGCGTCCCCGCGGCATCATGAGTCACCTCGCATGCGGCGACGACCCGCAGCACCCGATGAACGACACCCAGGCCGAGCGCCTCACTGCGGCTCGGAAACAGGCCGCGGCGGCCGGCGTGCACTTCGAAGTGGCGCACCTGGCCAACTCGCCCGCGACCCTGACGCGGCCCGATCTGCATTTCGATGTGGTGCGGCCGGGTATCGCGGTCTACGGGCAGACGCCGATCCCCGCGCTCGGCGATTTCGGCCTGCGGCCCGTCATGACGCTGAAATGCCCTGTCACCGCGGTGCGTTCGATCAAAGCCGGCGACGGCGTGTCCTACGGGCACACCTGGATCGCCGACCGCGACACCACCGTCGGGTTGATCCCGCTCGGCTACGCCGACGGGGTTTTCCGCAGCCTGAGCGGACGCATCGACGTCAGCATCAACGGCGCCCGCTACCGCAACATCGGCCGAATCTGTATGGACCAGTTCGTCGTTGACCTCGGACCCGACGGTGCCGGTGTCAAGGTCGGCGACGAGGCGGTGCTGTTCGGCTCGGGCGCCGCCGGTGAGCCGACGGCGCAGGACTGGGCCGAACTGCTGGGCACCATCAACTACGAGGTCGTCACCAGCCCGCGGGGCCGGGTCGCCCGGACCTATCGCGAGTCGACGGGCTGACGTCCATGAGCGACAACAGGAATGCCCGGTGGCTGGCGGGCATGGCCGGGCTCACGGCCGTGGGGTCAGTCGCCGGGATCAGCGTCGCCCGCTCGTTGCGCCGCCGTGGCGGTGAAGACCCTTACGCGGGTGAAGATTTCACCACGCTCGACGCCGACCGCGGGTACGTGGTGACGGCCACCGACGGGGTGCCGCTGGCGGTGCGCGAGGTCGGCCCGAAAGACGCCCGGTTGACGGTGCTTTTCGCGCACGGTTTCTGTAACAGTATGGGCTCCTTTCACTTTCAGCGGGCCCGGCTGGCCGAGCGGTGGGGCGACCAGGTCCGCATGGTGTTCTACGACCAGCGCGGTCACGGCCGGTCCTCGGCGGGCCCGACCGACTCGTACACCGTCCCGCAACTGGGGCAGGACCTCGAATCGGTGATGCGGGTGATGGCGCCGCGGGGGCCCGTGGTGCTGGTCGGTCACTCGATGGGTGGCATGACGGTGCTGTCCCACGCCCGGCAGTTTCCGCACAACTACCCGGCCCGCGTGTGCGGCGTGGCCATCCTCGCCTCTGCGGCACAAGGGGTTACGCGTTCGCCGTTGGGTGAGGTGCTGCAGAACCCGGCGCTGGAGGCGGCGAAGGTCGCAGTGCGGTTCGCGCCCGGCGCGGTCAGTGCGGGCCGTGGCGCGGCGAAGGCCGTCATCGGCCCGGTGCTCAAGGCCGCGTCGTTCGGTGACGACGCGGTCAGCCCGTCGGTGGCGCGGTACGTCGAGGAGATGACGCACAATACGTCGATCCGCACGACCGTCGAGTTCCTGCACGCACTCGAAACCCACGACGAGGCCGGGGCGCTGCCGGTCCTGCAGCACGTGCCCACGCTGATCGCCTGCGGCGACCACGATCTGCTCACCCCACTGGCCAAGTCCGAGGCGATGGCCCGGCAGCTGCCGAAGTCTGAACTGGTCATTGTCGAAGGGGCCGGGCACATGGTGCACATGGAGCAACCCGAACTGATCAACGAGGCGCTGGAGCGCTTCGTCGAGCACGCCACGCCGTCACGGTTGGTGGCGCTCACCCGGCATCTGCGTGGAAAGGCCAAGCGCAATGGATGATTCGCACGGCACCGTGCACCTGCCGACCGAGGCCGACACCATGGCCCTCGGCGCCCGGTTCGGCGCCGAACTCAAGGTCGGCGACGTCGTGGTGCTCACGGGGCCGCTGGGCGCCGGGAAAACCATGCTGGCCAAGGGAATTGCGCAGGGTATGGATGTCGACGGCGCGGTGACGTCGCCGTCGTACGTGCTGGCCCGGGTGCATCCCGCCCGCCGTGCCGGATACCCCGCGATGGTGCACGTCGACATGTACCGGCTGCTCGATTCGGGCAGCACCGACCTGCTCGGAGAACTCGACTCGCTCGACCTCGACACCGACCTCGACGACGCCGTGGTGGTCGTCGAGTGGGGCGAGGGTCTGGCCGAGCGATTGTCGGCCAGCCATCTGGACATCCGGTTGGAGCGCGCCGACGACGACACCCGTACCGCTGTCTGGCATTGGAGCCGTGGATGATTCTCGCCATCGATACCGCCACCCCGGCCGTCACCGCGGGTGTGGCACGGCGTACCGCGGCCGGCGTCGAGGTGCTGGCCGAACGGATCACCCTCGATGCCCGCGCGCACGCCGAGCAGTTGACGCCCAATGTGATTGCCGCCGTTGCCGATGCCGGTATCACGTTCGCTGACCTGGAAGCCGTGGTCGTCGGCTGCGGGCCGGGCCCCTTCACCGGGTTGCGGGTCGGCATGGCCACCGCAGCTGCGTACGGACAGGCGCTCGGCATCCCCGTGTACGGCGTGTGCAGCCTGGATGCGATCGCCCCGGCGACTCCCGGAGAACTGTTGGTGGTCACCGATGCCCGTCGCCGCGAGGTGTACTGGGCGCGGTACCGCGACGGCGTGCGGGTCGACGGACCGGCGGTGAGCGCCGCGGCCGACGTCGAGCCCGGGTCGGGTTCGGTGGCCGGCCCGGCCGCGCAGGCCGCACTGTTCCCGTTGCCTTCGCTCGACGTCGAGTACCCCACCGTGACCGGCCTCGTGACCGCCGCCGACTGGGACCAGCCGCCCGCCGCGCTGGTGCCGCTGTACCTGCGCCGACCCGACGCGAAAACCCTTGCCGAGCGGGGACTCTCGTGACCATCGAGTACGGTCCCCTGACGGTCGGCGACGCCGACCGGTGCGGCGAGTTGGAGGCGATCCTGTTCCCGGGCGACGACCCGTGGCCGGCCGTCGCCTTCATCCGCGAGCTCGACTCGGAGCACAACCACTACGTCGCCGCACGCGACGGCAGGCTTCTGGTGGGGTACGCCGGCATCAGCCGGCTGGGCCGTAAACCGCCGTTCGAGTACGAGGTGCACACCATCGGCGTCGATCCGGCGTACCAGGGCCAGGGCATCGGCCGCGAACTGCTGGACCGGCTGTTGGCCATTGCCGACGGCGGCACCGTGTTCCTCGAGGTGCGCACCGACAACGAGCCGGCAATCGGCCTGTACGAGAGCGTCGGGTTCGTGAAAATGGGTGTGCGCAAGCGGTATTACCGGATCAGTGGCGCGGACGCATACACCATGCGACGGGACGCGCAGGTGAGCAGCGTGTCAGGCGACGCGGACGTGAGGAGCGAGTCAGGCTCATGACAATCATCTTGGCCATCGAAAGTTCCTGTGACGAAACAGGTGTCGGCATCTGCGAATTGGCGGACGACGGCACCGTGACGCTCTTGGCCGACGAGGTCGCCTCCAGCGTCGACGAGCACACGCGTTACGGCGGCGTGGTCCCCGAGATCGCCTCGCGTGCGCACCTGGAATCGCTGGGGCCCACCATGAATCGCGCCCTGGCGGCCGCCGGCATCGAGCGGCCCGACGTTGTCGCCGCGACCATCGGGCCCGGCCTGGCCGGTGCACTGTTGGTGGGTGTGGCTGCGGCCAAGGCCTATTCGGCGGCGTGGGGTGTGCCGTTCTACGGCGTCAACCACCTGGGTGGGCACCTAGCCGCCGACGTCTACGACCACGGCCCGCTGCCCGAGAGCGTCGGTCTGCTGGTGTCGGGTGGTCATACGCACCTGCTGCACGTGCGATCCCTGGGTGAGCCGATCGAGGAACTCGGCAGCACCGTTGACGACGCGGCGGGCGAGGCCTACGACAAGGTGGCCCGGCTGCTCGGGCTCGGCTATCCCGGTGGCCGCGTGCTCGACGAGCTGGCCCGCCAGGGCGATCGGAACGCCATCGTGTTCCCGCGCGGCATGACCGGCCCGCGAGATGATCCGTACGCCTTCAGCTTCTCCGGCCTCAAGACCGCCGTCGCCCGCCACATGGAGAAGCACCCCGACGCGTCGCACGCCGACGTCGCGGCCGGCTTCCAGGAAGCCGTCGCGGATGTGTTGACCCGCAAGGCCGTTCGTGCGGCCACCGACCTCAACGTGTCCACGCTCCTGATCGCCGGGGGAGTGGCCGCAAATTCGCGGTTGCGTGAGCTGGCCGAAGAACGTTGCGCCGAGGCCGGTTTGACGCTGCGGGTGCCCCGGCCACGACTGTGTACCGACAACGGGGCCATGATCGCCTCGTTCGCCGCGCACCTGATCGCGGCGGGAGCCAAACCGTCGCGCCTCGACGTGCCGAGCGACCCGGGGCTGCCGGTGGTGAAAGGCCAGATCGCGTGAGCCTGCAGGACGCCGCGGACAAACTGGAGATCACGGAGCTGCTGTACCGTTACGCCGAACTGATCGACGCCGGCGACTTCGACGGCGTGGGAAAACTGCTGGGGCGCGGGAACTTCATGGGCGTTGCCGGCGCCGAGGCCATCGCGGCGCTGTTCGCCACGACCACCCGCCGTTTCCCCGATCACGGGAACACCCCGCGCACCCGGCATCTGGTGCTCAACCCGATCGTCGAACTCGACGGCGACACCGCTCGCGCCCGGTCGACGTTCTGCGTGGTGCAGCAGACCGAAACGGTTCCGCTGCAACCCATCGTGGTGGGCCGGTACGCCGATACGTTCGCGCGCGACGACGCCGGTTGGTACTTCACCGAACGTGTCGCGGATGTGCAGATGGTCGGCAACGTATCCGACCACCTGAACATCGCGCTGTAGTCGCTACGCGTCGTTCGCGGCCGGGGAGAGCGGGATGAGGGGCAGTCGCAGCGCTCCCGGAGCGCCCGCCGGCACAACGGGTTTGATCGGCGCGACTGCGTCCACCCGCCGGTAGGGCTGACCCTGCTCGGGACGCAGGTCCACCTCGCCCTTGTTGGGCCACATCGCCGCCGCACGTTCGGCCTGAGCCGTGATGGTCAGCGACGGGTTCACCCCGAGGTTCGCCGAGACCGCCGACCCGTCAACAACACTCAGGGTCGGGTAGCCGTAGACGCGGTGGTACGGATCGATGACGGCGTTCGAGGCATCCGAGCCGATGGCGCAACCGCCGAGGAAGTGCGCCGTCATCGGGATATTGAACAGCTCGCCCCAGGTGCCGGCCGTCACGCCGTCGATCTTCTCGGCGACCCGCCGGGTCGCGTCGTTGCCGGCCGGAATCCACGTCGGGTTGGGCTGGCCGTGCCCCTGCTTGCTCGACAGGTGCCGGCCGCGCAGTCCGCGCTTGGTGAACGTGGTGATCGAGTTGTCCAGGTTCTGCATCACCAGCGAAATCACCGTGCGCTCACTCCAATTGCCGACCGTCAGCACGCGCAGCAGTGCGCGCGGATGCTTCACGGCCAGGCCGAGTGCCTTCAGCCAGCGTGGCCACCGGCCGCCGCCGTCGGTCATCAGGGTCTGCAGCAGGCCCATCGCGTTGGAGCCCTTGCCGTAGCGCACCGACTCGATGTGGGTGTCGCTTGTCGGATGGAACGACGATGTGATGGCCACGCCGCGGGTCAGGTCCAGCGCCGGGTCGACCTTGTATTTCATTGCGCCGACGATGGATTCGGAGTTGGTGCGGGTGAGCACACCGAGGCGTTCCGACAGCTGTGGCAGGGTGCCGCTGTCCTTCATCTTGTGCAGCAGGTTCTGGGTGCCCCAGGTACCGGCCGCCAGGACGACGTGCCGCGCCGTGAAGGTCCGGCGGTTCTTACGCAGGGTCCGGCCCGTGCGCACGGTGTCGATCTCCCAGATGCCGCTGGGACTCTGCCGCACGGAGTCGACCGTCGTCAGCGGATGCACTGTGGCACCGGCGCTCTCGGCCAGCCCGAGGTAGTTCTTCAGCAGCGTGTTCTTGGCGCCGTAGCGACAGCCCGTCATGCAGCTGCCGCATTCGATGCACCCGGTGCGGTCCGGTCCGACGCCACCGAAGAACGGGTCCCGGACCGTCTGGCCGGGTGGTCCGAAGAACACGCCGACCGGCGTCTGGACGAATGTTTCGCCCACGCCCATGTCCTCGGCGACCGCTTTCATGATCTCGTCGGCCGGGGTCATGCTCGGGTTGATCACCACCCCGAGCATGCGCCTGGCCTGGTCGTAGAACGGCGACAGCTCGTCGGACCAGTCCGTGATGTGGGCCCACTGCGGGTCGTTGAAGAACGTCGCGGGTGGCTTGTAGAGGGTATTGGCGTAGTTCAGCGACCCGCCGCCGACGCCCGCCCCGGCCAGGATGACGACGTCCCGCAGCATGTGGATGCGCTGTACGCCGTAGCAGCCCAGCTTGGGCGCCCACACGAATTTCCGGACGTCCCAACTGGTTTTCGGGAACTGGTCGTCGGTGAACCGGCGGCCGGCCTCCAAAACGCCGACGCGGTAGCCCTTCTCGGTCAGCCGCAACGCCGTCACGCTGCCCCCGAATCCGGACCCGACGACGATCACGTCATAGTCGGTGTTGGACATGCACTTCTCCTCAGTTGGCAGTGAAACGGCTGGTTTCGTCGTCGACCATGTCCATGGCGATACGTCGCGCCCGAATGGCGGCCCGGTCAGCCTTGACGTTGATGTCGCGTCGGCGGGCGCCGGGTTCGTCGAGCCGCCGCTGAATCGTCTCCAGGATGGCGGCATCGCGAACGGCCCACTCGTGGAACATGATCCGCAGATACTCGGTGACACTGTCCTCGGCGCCGGCGTAGTTGCGGGCCATCTGCAGGAAGACATGCGTCGAGCCCGGCGATTCCGGAGTGAAGCCGTGAATTCGCAAGAGCCCGTACGACTCGCTGTCTTCGAGCTCGATGGCGTAGTGCTGCGTGTGCAGCGCGGGCGAGACAAAAGTGCCCTCTTCGCGCCGGGTGGCCACCGACTCTTCCGGCAGTCCGGTGATCGCCGACTCCCACGGCGCCAGCCGGCTCGGGGGAGTCGACCGGGTGTAGGCCACCGAACGTTCGGAGATCTCGACCTCGTTGAGCGGCGGCAGCTGCTGGATATCCGGCGGCACGACCTCGGGGTGCGTCACGAACACATCGGTCAGATCGAGGTAATGCTCGTGCAGCAGTAGATAATTCGCCTCGACGCGCAGCACCTCGGTGGTGCTGGTCCAGCCGGACCCGTCGAGGTACCAGGGCACGCGCGGCGGCGGGCGCAGGGCGGCGGCGCGCGGCTCACCGAGCCAGATCCAGATGAACGGCGCGGTCTCGACGACGGGGTACGCCGCCACCCGGGCGCCGGGCGGCACGTTCTCCTGCGACGGTACGTCGGCCAGGCAGCCGTCGGGCTCGTAACTGAAGCCGTGATAGCCGCAGACCACGCGGTCGCCGTCGAGCCGGCCCTCCGACAAGGGATAGGCACGGTGGACGCAGCGGTCCTCCAGGGCGACCACTTCGCCGGACGCGCGGCGGTACAGGACCACGTGCTTGTCCAGCAGCCGCCGGGCGAGCAGTCCCGCGCCGACCTCATCGCTGAGCGCGGCCACATACCAGCAGTTGAACGGGTAGTTGGTTCTCATAGGTCGAGCACCAGCCTTTCGGACCGGGAGCGCGAGACGCAGATCATGATGGTTTTGTTCTCCGCCTTCTCCGCGTCGTTCAACACGGAGTCGCGGTGATCGCCGATGCCGGCGATGATTTCGCATTCACAGGTGCCGCAGACGCCTTCCATGCACGACCCCAGCACGTCCAGGCCGGCTTCTTCGGCGACGTCGTAGATCGTCTTGTCCGACGGCACGGTCAGCGTGATGCCGGAACGCTGGCATTCGATCTCGAACGTGTCGAGGGCGTCGGCCGGCTCCTCGATGGTCTTCGCCGAGAAGCGCTCGAGGTGCAGGCTGCCGCCGGGCCACGCTTGGCAGCCCTTCTCGACGGCGTCCAGCAGTCCTTCGGGGCCGCAGCAGTAGACCAGCGTGTTGTCCTGCGGCGCCGCGAGCACCGCCGCCAGCTTCGTCCGGAACGCATCGTCATGCTCGTCGCGCGCACAGATTGTCACGCGGTCGCCGAAGCGTTTCAGTGCATCGAGATACGCCATCGAAGAGCGGGAGCTGCCGCCGTAGATCAACTGCCAGTCGGCGCCGGTGGCCTCGGCGGCCTCGATCATCGGGAGCATCGGCGTGATGCCGATACCGCCCGCGACGAACTGGTAGCGCGGTGAGTTCACGAGCGCGAAGTGGTTGCGCGGCCCGCGCACCCGGACCGTGGTGCCTTCGTGCAGCTTGTCGTGGACGTACTGCGAGCCGCCGCGGCTGTTCGGGTCGAGCAGGATGCCCACCTGCCACTCGGTGCGGCTGGCCGTGCTGCCGCACAGCGAGTACTGCCGCGTCAGCGACGGCGACAGGACCAGGTCGATGTGAGCGCCGGGGGTCCACTCGGGCAGGTCCGCGCCGGAGGGGTCGGCGAGCGTCAGCGTGACGACACCGTCCGCGGATTGCTCGCGCCGGCGCACCTCGAGGTCGACCTCGACTTCCCGGTATGCAGCGTTACTCACAGTGCCCTCTGTTCTTCGTCCGAGCGGCGCATTGCCGTGCGGCGGACGGGGATCGACTTGTACTGGTTCAGGAACAGCGCCCGCACGCGAGTGGGATCACCGTCGAGCGCGAGGTCGGGGAACCGGCGGGCGGTCTCCTGAATCCACAGCTTCAGTTCCAGCCGCGCCAGGTTGGCGCCCAGGCAGAAGTGCTTGCCGCGGCCACCGAAGGCCTGGTGCTTGTCCGCCAACTCCTCGCGGGTGATGTCGAACTCGTGCGGATTCTCGAAGACGGTCTCGTCCCGGTTGGACGCCAGATACCACAGCAGCAGCCGGTCGCCCTCCTTGATCTGCTTGCCGTGCAGCTCGAAGTCCGTCGTCGCGGCCCGGCCCATGAAGGCGAAGGCAGGGGCGTAGCGCAAGCCCTCCTCGACGGTGGGCTCCAGCAGCTCCGGGTTCTCCTGCAGCAGGATCAGCTGGTCCGGGTTCTGCATCAGGGCCAGCATCGTCGCGCTGTACGTGGCGCGCGTCGAGTCGTTGCCGGCCGTCATGAGCAGGGTGAAGAACGTGGCCATCTCGAGTTCGGTGAGCTTCTCGCCATCCACTTCGGCGTTCATGACCGCGGTGATCAGGTCGTCGCGCGGGTTGTCCCGGCGCTGAGCCATCTGCTCGCCCAGGTAGGTGATGATCTCTCCGACGATGGCGCCGGCGTCATCCCACTGCGAGCGGATTTCCGGGTCTTCGAACGCGCTGAACACGTTGGTCCAGTAGACGAGGCGCTCGTCGTCCTCGGCGGGTGTCCCGAGCATCGAGCCGATCACCCGGGCCGGCACCGGCCGGGCGATGTCGCGGACCAGGTCGAAGCTCTCGCGGTCGGCCACGCTGTCGAGGACGTCGTTGATGATCTGCTTGATGGCCTCTTCGTGGGCCGCGACGCGTTCGGGTGTGAAGGCCTTGATGACGAGGGCCTTGAGCCGGTCGTGCCGGGGCGGGTCCATCGAAATCAGCTGCAGCCGCTGGACATCCAGCGGCACACCGATGTCGTCGACGTTGAAGATGCCGCGCTTCTCGGACGAGAACGTGCGGTGGTTTCGGCTGACGGTGCGGACGTCGTCGAAGCGGGTTATGGACCAGAAGCCGCCTTCGCCGGGAACGTTGCGCTGGGGGCTGTAGTGCACGGGGTCTTCGCGTTGCATTCGGGCGAACAGCTCGTACGGCGGACCGTCGTCCCACACCGCGGGGTCGGCGAGGTCGACGGCGGCGAGGTCCACTTCGGTTGCGGCGGCAGTAGTCACGTTGCCCTCCTCGTTGGTCTGATGTCTTCGAAAGCTATTCATCGCGGCCGCCGTGATCGACGTCTCGGGACGACCAACTCTCAGGGCGTTTGCGGAGCGTCGTTGTCGTGCGGCGACAAAGCCCGATTTGCGGCAACTTCGGCGCCTCGTGATCTACGGTCGTGTCATGCCGGGAAGACGCGTCGACGAAGGGGCCGTCGTCGCGCGCGCAGCCGAGGTGATCGGCGCGCTCGACGGCAAGCTGAACGACATCACGCAGTCGATCCAGAAGATCCTCCTGACCGAGATTGCCGAGCTCAGCGAGGATGCCCAACTGCTCGAATTGCAGGCGCACACCGTCGCCGCCAATGTCGAGACCGTCTTCGCCTCGATCCGCCACCGGATCCCGATCGAGGACGTCGTGCCGCCGACGGAGTCGCTCGAACACGCCAGGCGGATGGCGCAACGCGGCGTTCCGGCAAATGCGGTGGTGCGCGCCTACCGGCTGGGTCACCAGGAAGTCATGAACTTCGTGCTCGATGAGATCGCGGACTCGGACCTGGATCCGCGCTGGGGCCTCGACGTTTTCAAGTACTTCCAGACCGTCGCGTTCGGTTACATCGACTGGATTTCGCAGCAGGTCCTCATCACCTACCAGCAGGAGTACGACCGCTGGGTCGAGAACCGGAACAGCATGCGGGCCCAGCGGGTTCGCGCGATTCTCACCGCGGCCGGCGGCGACGTCGACGAGCTCACCGAGGAAATCCGTTACCCGCTGCGGCGCGTGCACCTGGCGCTGGCGCTGTGGTACCCCGATGACCACGGCGGCGACGAGCTCGTCCGCATGGAGCGTTTCGCCAACCACCTCGCCACATCGCTCGGCACCCATGAGCCGCCGCTGTTCCTGTCGGTCGACCATCTCACCGCGTGGGTCTGGCTGCCGCTGTCGGCGCAGGGCGCCGAGGGCGCTTCGGACCGGATCCGCGAATTCGCGGCGACACAACAGGATTCGCCGTGGATGGCGCTGGGCAATCCGTTGCCCGGCATCGAAGGGTTCCGGCGCTCGCATGAGCAGGCGGTGAACGCCCGCGCGGTGGCGGTGGTGTCGGGCTCGGTCGAACGGCGCATCACCGCGGCGAGCGATCCGGGGCTGCCCGTCGCGACGCTGCTCGGCGACAACGTCGGATCGGTCGGCGCTTGGGTGGCCGAAATCCTGGGTCCGCTCGCGAGTGACACCGAGAACGACGAACGGCTTCGCGAGACGTTGCGCGTGTTCCTGCGGACCGGGTCGAGTTTCAAGGCCGCTGCCGACGAAATGCATCTGCATTCGAATTCGATCAAGTACCGGGTGAACCGCGCGATCAGTCGCCGGGGCACGCCGATCGTCGACGACCGCATCGAGGTCGAGGTCGCATTGCTGCTGTGCCACTGGTTCGGTCAGGCCGTTCTGAACTGACAATTCGTCGCGGCGGGCCATTTGTGGACCGTCGACAACGCGTGCCCTGGGTGTGGTACGAACTTTGGCTGTTTGCGACGTAGTTCGCTTGCGCTGCCGTCAGTAGTTTTTGGATCACTGCGAAACGCATATCAGCGAGCCGGTCCTTTGGATAATTACTCGCACGGTCCGACGGAGGCGAATCATGGGCGACGATCCAAAATCCGACAAAGCGCGTGGCGCGTCGCCTTCCGACGATCGCGGTCAAGATCAAAATCAGAGCAGTAATCCCTTGGGCGCCTTGGTCGATCCGCTCACCAAGCTGGGTATCGACACCGCGCGCGACATCGCGGCCGCCGTGCAATCGACCCGGGCCGCCGCCGGGGACCTGCTGAAGGTCGTCAATATTCTGAGTCGGCTGCCCGGGCGCGAGACGCAACCGGCGCCGGCAGCGATCCCGTCGTCGCCGGAACCGGCCGATGACAGCGATATTGACGACGATGACGAAAATGCCGCTGCCGCAACCGCTGTGCTGCCCGTCGTGGCACCGGACGAATTGCCGGTCGAGAACCCGGGACTCTTCGGCGGCTTGAAGCGCGCCGCGGAGTCGGCGCTGAATCCTGCCGCTGTCCTCGGCGTTGCCGTCACACCGGTGCGCCGCGTGATGAGCTCCGGCGACACCGCCAAGAAGAAGTCCGAGCATCGCGACGGGGACAAGAAAGCCGCGAAGCACGACAGCGACGCCGAGCTACGCCATTGGGGCGACGAGCTGATTGCCAAGTCGCAGAAGCCGACACGTAAACAGGCGCACCGTCATCCGGCATTCGGCCAGATCCTCAGTGAGCTGGCACCGGACGAGGTTCGGATGCTGCGCTTCCTGGCCGTCGCGGGCACCCAGCCGTCCATCGACATCCGGACGAAGACGATGTTCCAGGTCGGCTCGGAGCGGCTCGTCAGCGGCGTGAACATGATCGCGGACATGGCCGGGTGCCGGTGGCCGGAGGCCGACCAACGTTATCTCGCGAACCTCAATCGTCTTGGCCTGGTGCGCTTTTCGTCCGAGCCGGTGGCGGACTACCGGCGCTACGCGCTGCTTGAGGTGCAACCACGCGCACTCGAGGTGACCGAGGCGATACCCAAGACCATCAGCGTGTACCGCAGCATCTATCTGTCGGAGTTCGGCCAACAGTTCTGCGAGGTCTGCATCGACACCGACGGCTACAACGCCGGGGGATGGGCCACTGATGAGCGCGGCGACAAGATCATCGGGAAAGGCCCACCCGATCCCGCCGCGCACAAACCCAAGCACTGATCCGACCCCCCGACAAGCCCAGGGATATTTCATGACAACGCTCGCCGCCGGGCCCTTTCTTGATTGGGAGGAGCTCACCGGACAATCGAAATTCGTCGTCGACATCATCAGCGTGCCGATCTTCAGCGCGATCGCCGGCTTGATCACCAACTGGACCGGCGTCATCATGTTGTTCGCGCCCGTCCGGTTCACCGGCTTCTATGTGCCGGGCCTGAAACGGATATTTCCCTTTCTGCCCCGCAAGGTCCAGATTCTGCCCACCTTCGCGCCCAACGGAATTCTGGGTTTCCAGGGATTCATTCCGTGTCGCGCCGAGAAGATGGCCAGCCTCATCGTCGACACCTCCATAGCCCGGATCGGCAAGATTTCGGACTTCTACGAACAACTCAATCCAGACAAACTCGCGAAAGCCATTGCGGTGGCGGCCAGGCCGGATATCGGCCGGCTGACCACCGAGATCATCGAGGCCCGGCATCCGCAGATGTGGCGGTCGCTGCCCCAGCCGTTGAAGGACGAGGTGCTGCAGACCGTCGACGCCGAGTTGCCGACCATCTCCAAGCGGGCCTTCGCCAAGATCGGCGAGAACATCGATCAGTTGCTCAACGTCAAGCTGATGACCGTCAACTTCCTGCGCCGCAACCCGGAAGTGTTGCGGGACATCATCAAAGGCATGGCGGTGCCCGAACTGCGCTTCATGGTGCGCATCGGCGCGCTGGGCTTTCCGTTCGGTGTGCTGCTCGCGCTGTGGCTGTCGCTGATCTACTACTCCAGCGATGAGGCGCGCGAACACGCCGCGGCCCATGGCGGTTTCGCGATTCACCTGCCGGGGTTCCTCGACTCGATCCTGCACTTCCTGCCGACCTGGCTGTGGGTGCTCGGCGGCGCCGCCGTGATCGGCATCGTCGTCAACATCATCGCGATCAAGGTGGTGTTCGAGCCCGGCGAGCCGCAGCCCCGTTACAAATACCTTTGGAAACAAGGGCTTTTCGCGAAGCGGCAGCACCAGGCCGCCCACGAACTCGCGACGATGCTGTCGCTACAGGTCCTGACGGTCAAGAACTTCGCGCACGAACTGCTCAACGGCGCCAGCGCGGACAAGACCCGCGCGCTGATCCAGTCCGCGGTCGGTGAAGAAGCCGAGCGCATCCTGGGCCCGTATCTGGTCGTCGCCCGCAACTCGTTCGGCGTCCTGGATGTCGAAGGGCTGCAACGCGGAGCGGGCGACAAGCTGGTCGACTTCGCGCCGAGCGTCCTCTACGACCCCGGGTTCAACAAGACGCAGGCCAAGAAGATCGAGACGTTCGCGACCGAGAAGTTCCGGGCGCTGCCGCCCGACAAATTCGGCGAGATGCTGTACTCGGCCATCGAGCAGGACGCCTGGCTGCTGTACGCCCACGGTGGGCTCCTGGGCATCCTCGTCGGCGCCGTCCACATCCTCGTCTTCGGTGCCTGACACCCCGATCGAAAGGGCCGCCATGGCGTCCTATTCCAGAATCGTCGTCGGCACCGACGGGTCCGACGAGGCGACCGACGCGGTCACCGTCGCCGGCGTGGTGGCGGCCGGCCTCGGTGCGCCGGTCACCGTCGTCACCGCGTGGAAGCCCAGCGTTTCGGTTCCCGGCGGCCGGGAGCAGCCGTGGGCCGATCTGACGGCCGAGGGCGCCGACGTCGATCTCACCGCGCTGGGCGTCACGACGATCGACAAGGTTCCGGTGAAAGGCAGTGCGTTCGATGCCCTCGTCGACGCCGCGGCGCAGGCCGAGCGGCCGCTGATCGTGGTCGGGGCCGCGGGGCTCGGCCACACGTCCAGCCGGCTGTGGGGGAGTACCTCGAACGAACTGTCGCACCACAGCCCCGTCGACGTGCTGTTCGTGCGTAAGCCGCTCGCGGCGGTGCAGACGATCGCCCTGGCCACCGACGGCTCCGACACCTCGGTGCGTGCGGTGCGTGCCGGGTACGACCTGGCGGCCGCACTCGGCGCCCGGCCGATCCTGGTCACCGTTGCCGGCGATACCGCCACGGCCGAGGAGACGCTGAACGACGTCGAAAGCCGGCTGGGAATCACCGGCTCACTCGAGCGGCTCGCGCTGGCCGGCGACCCCGCCGACGTGCTCGCGGCCGCCGAATATGACGTCATCGTGATCGGAAACCGCGGCATGGCGGGTTTTGCCCGGGTCCTCGGGTCGACGGCCAACACCATCACTCATCGGGCGACGTCCAACCTGCTCCTGGTCAACACTTCGCCGGCCGCTGAGTAGGGCGCTGTTTCCGCCGACAGCGAGTTCGTCGAATCCGGCACTGCCCCACCCTTGAGCGCTAGCACTCGCGTGTATAGAGTGCTAGGTGGCACGCGGCCAACCGCGCTCCGGCACCCGCGACGACGGTGTGTGGTCAGGACGCTTGCCGAACAACCTGGCATCCGGGGATTGGCCCTGGATCGACATACCAACCAAGTGGAGGGCTTCCATCGTGGCAGTCAACATCAAGCCACTCGAGGACAAGATCCTCGTTCAGGCCAACGAGGCCGAGACCACGACCGCTTCCGGTCTGGTCATCCCTGACACCGCCAAGGAAAAGCCGCAGGAAGGCACCGTCGTCGCAGTTGGCCCCGGCCGCTGGGATGAGGACGGCGAGAAGCGGATCCCCCTGGACGTTGCCGAGGGCGACACCGTCATCTACAGCAAGTACGGCGGCACCGAGATCAAGTACAACGGCGAGGAGTACCTGATCCTGTCGGCCCGCGACGTGCTGGCTGTCGTCTCCAAGTAAGCATTCGTGTCCCGCCCCGGTCGTCCCCGCATGTCTGTGCGGGTGATGTCCGGGGCGGTATGCGTCTCAGCGAAAGGCTCTTATGAGCAAGCAGATTGAATTCAACGAAGCTGCGCGCCGGGCCATGGAAGCCGGTGTCGACAAGCTCGCTGACGCGGTCCGCGTCACCATCGGCCCGCGTGGCCGCAACGTCGTGCTGGCCAAGGCCTTCGGTGGCCCGCAGGTCACCAACGACGGCGTCACCATCGCCCGCGACATCGACCTGGAAGACCCGTTCGAGAACCTGGGCGCCCAGCTGGTCAAGTCCGTCGCGACCAAGACCAACGACGTTGCCGGCGACGGCACCACCACCGCCACCGTGCTGGCCCAGGCCATCGTGAAGGCCGGCCTGCGCAACGTCGCGGCCGGTGCCAACCCGATCGCGCTCGGCGCGGGCATCTCGAAGGCCGCCGACGCGGTGTCCGAGGCCCTGCTGGCCGCGGCCAAGCCGGTGTCCGATAAGACCGCCATCGCCCAGGTCGCGACCGTTTCGTCGCGCGACGAACTGATCGGTGAGCTGGTCGGTGAGGCCATGACCCGCGTCGGTGCCGACGGCGTCGTCACCGTCGAGGAGTCCTCGACCCTGAACACCGAGCTCGAGGTCACCGAGGGCGTCGGCTTCGACAAGGGCTTCCTGTCGGCGTACTTCGTCACCGACTTCGACTCGCAGGAAGCCGTCCTCGAAGACGCGCTGGTGCTGCTGCACCGCGACAAGATCAGCTCGCTGCCCGACCTGCTGCCGCTGCTGGAGAAGGTTGCCCAGGCCGGCAAGCCGCTGCTGATCGTCGCCGAGGACATCGAGGGCGAGGCCCTGTCGACCCTGGTCGTCAACGCCATCCGCAAGACCCTCAAGGCCGTCGCGGTCAAGGCGCCGTTCTTCGGTGACCGCCGCAAGGCGTTCCTGGAGGACCTCGCCGTCGTCACCGGTGGCCAGGTCGTCAACCCCGATGTGGGCCTGACGCTGCGTGAGGCCGGCCTCGACGTGCTGGGTACCGCCCGTCGCGTCGTCGTCACCAAGGACAGCACCGTGATCGTCGACGGCGGCGGCACCGCCGAGGCCATCGACGGTCGCAAGGCGCAGCTGCGCAGCGAGATCGAGGCCTCGGACTCGGATTGGGACCGCGAGAAGCTCGAAGAGCGCCTCGCCAAGCTGGCCGGCGGCGTGGCCGTCATCAAGGTCGGCGCGGCCACCGAGACCGACCTGAAGAAGCGCAAGGAAGCCGTCGAGGACGCCGTCGCCGCCGCCAAGGCCGCGGTGGAAGAGGGCATCGTCACCGGTGGTGGCGCCGCTCTGGTCCAGGCTCGTGCCGCGCTGGAGGGCCTGCGTGGCTCGCTGACCGGCGACGAGCTGATCGGCCTCGAGGTCTTCTCCTCGGCGCTGTCGGCCCCGCTGTACTGGATCGCCACCAACGCCGGCCTCGATGGCCCCGTCGTGGTGAACAAGGTGGCCGAGCTGCCCGCCGGGCACGGCTTCAACGCCGCCACCCTGACCTACGGTGACCTGCTGGCCGACGGCGTCGTCGACCCGGCCAAGGTGACCCGGTCCGCGGTGCTCAACGCCGCCTCGGTGGCCCGGATGATCCTGACGACCGAGACGGCCGTCGTGGACAAGCCGGCCGAGGAAGCCGATCACGGGCACGGCCACCACGGCCACGCCCACTAGGTAGTTGCAACGAAACGCCCCCGGTCCTGTTGGGCCGGGGGTGTTCTCGTTGGACGGTGGTCCTCGCCGGGGCGGTGGCTGTTTCGGGGATTTTCGTGTCCGTGATTGTCGGTCTGCTAGCGGACACTGTTGTCACCCAACAGGAGGGGTCTGTATGCCAACCAACCTCTGGACGCCCACAGCCGACCTCGACCGCCTTAATGAGGACTTCGACTTCGAGTTTGATCGACTTTGCAAGGAATCTGACGAATCGTCGGTAGCCCACCGGTCGGCGCTGCATGGCTGTGTCTCGGCCATCTACAGTATGCGCGAGTATCGGAAGGCGACGTATACGAACAATCGGGCGTACCACGGTGCACTCGATACTGAGGCCGTTAACAGCGCGGTCCCCGAGGGGGTAGTCACCGCACGTGGCAAGTTGGTACACGTTGCGGTTCGTTGCCCGAGACCACAAACTGTGGGCTTGTACCCAAGCGCCGAGACTTTCCCGGGTCCTGACACTTTTCCCGGTGCATACCTCCAGTGGCGCAACGTATCCGACCCGCTAGTAGTCGGTGCAGGCTTCAGCGCACGTGAGCTTGGCAGCTACGGCGCTATCGCGGGGAAAGCGGTATTTGAGACTTTGCGGCAGGCCAGAGACTTCTTCTCCGGACGGTAATCGCGTCGTCTCTTCGGCTGGCCGTTTGGTGTTGCGTCAATTAGGTTCGCGGAAGCCGACTACTCACTGTGCGCTTGCTGCTAGCGTCCGGATTGTGACTGCGTCTCCGCGTTCCCCGGGGTGGTATTCAGACCCGTCTGATCCCAACGGAAAGCGTTATTGGAACGGGGCCGAATGGAGCGTGCCGACCGCTCCGGGGGCACCCCCTCCGGCGAGCGCGGCCAACAGCAAGAGTGCTGCCGTCGCAGCGGCTGTATGTGTACTTGCCGCTGTGGGGCTTGTGATGTCGATGCAGTCAGTGAGTTTGATGTCTGGCTCTGGCTTGGTATGGATGGGTGTCGCGCTCGTGGCCGGCAGCGTGGCCGTCGCGTTCATCATGGGCGCTCCCAAGTGGGCACGTGTCGGCGCGGCTGTGGTACTCGTGTTGGCGCTCTCCAACGGTTTCTACATCGAGAACCAAATGGACAAGAAGCGCAACGAGATCACGCACATGTTCGACAAATAGGCCGCTGCATGACGGCGTGAATTGAAGTAAGTCCACGCCTCCAACGCGCACCCGTGCTGCCGGAATGAGGAAACGGAGCCGAGCGTTATGGGCCCGCTTGCCACTTGTTGCCCGATCCATTGGCGTCGCTGACGCACACGAGTGGGACACCGTCGCCGGTTTGAGCCGCCGTGCTCGGCGAGCAGTCCGCGCCGATCGTACGAGTGCCCACTAGCGGAGCTGACGAGACCCACATCCCTGGCCCGTTCGGCGGTCTGTAGATGCACGCTTGCGTTTCGCCGCCGGGCGTTGTCCTGAATATAAAGCGGTCGTAGTTGGTGCACCCATCGCCGGCTGGCTTTGTCTGGGGATTAGACGGGCCGGACGAGGTCGCTGTCTCGCACGCGACACCGTCGCCGTCCCGGTCGAGTTTTCGGCTGTAACCTGGCTCGCCGACGTACAACGGTGCGGCGCCAGCGCTAATCGCCTCGGCACAGCTCCCGAATGAAACTCCTGAAGCGATAGGGGCAGGTGTCAGGACCGCCACAGTTGCTGTGGTGGCAGCGAAAATCATCGACTGTCGCGTGCCGAACGTATCGATCGATTAATCATCCGTCGTCAGTCGCCCAGTGCCGTCTGTGTTCCTGCGAATGCGAGGTGGTGAAGCTCGGCAACATCAACGGTGGTCGAATCTGCTGGAATATCAAATGAGTGGGTCGGCGAAGACGTGGTCACGCTGACGCACGCTATCAGTGCGTGCACAGCTGATACTCGGATAATCGTCAGAAATTGCTGGTTCGAGCGACCGCTGCCGCCACCAACAAGTGGCCAGGCCCGCGCAGAACCTTTGCGACCAAAGTTGGTGCGACCGAAACGCCCCGGCCCTGTTTGGCCGGGGCGTTTTCGTGAGGCGATGGCCGACGTCGGGGTGTCACCCGAAGATAAGTTGCCTCTGCCCGCGGGCGGCAACATGGTCGTACGCGAAACCCGCCCATACCGAACGCATTTCACGTCCGAGGTTCTCGTCGACGGTGCGTGGCTCGGGGCCGAGCATCGGCGCGTCCGTCCATGCGCCTACTGCGCCAAGGAGGAGCGGCAGCTCGATGCAATGGCAGGCGCCGAGAGGCGCCCGCGGTGGTGCCCAGTCGACGCGGAAAGTCGCTGCGTGTCCACCTGCGCGCTCCCAGCTGCGGGCGAGATCGATTGCCGGCCTGCCGAACTCGGCGCGCGTCATGTTGCGTCCGATCAGCGTCGTGAGCGCGGCACCGAGCGGTCCGAGCCGCTGGACATGCTCGCCGCGGGGATCCATCGACACAAAGGGCCGGCCGTCGTCACGGGTGTAGCCGACCAGGATTTCGACACGCCTAGCCGCGTCGGCGATCTGCGACTCGAATTGTTCGGCGGAGACCAGCGGTGCGTGACCGAGAATCGGTGCGTAGGCCATCATGGCGACCCGCCCGAACGGCTGAGCGGCTGTCAACGCGGCAACCTGTGCAGCGAGCAGCTGCTCAATGTCGGCTTCCATGGCCGGCACGCCCGCCAACGACACCAGCGCGGCCTTGCGCATCGCGGCGGCCATCGCCGAGCGCTCGCGCGGCAGGCCGAGCGGTGCGCTCTGCAGGATGGCCCGGGTGAAGAGTCCCGCTGTCTCCGGGCACAGCATCAGCGACATCACAGAATCTCCGCCAGCGGATTGGCCGAACACCGTCACGCGCTGGGGATCGCCGCCGAACGCCGAGATGTTGTCGCGAACCCATTGCAGAGCGCAGATCTGGTCACGCAGGCCGAGGTTCTGCGTCGCCGGGTCATGGATGTTCAGGTAGCCGAAGATGCCGAGGCGGTAGGTGACCGTCACCACTACGACTTGTCCCTCGGCCGCCAGCGTCTGAGCGTCGTACTTCGGGGATTCGCCACCACCCGATACGTAGGCCCCGCCGTGAAACCACACCATCACCGGCAGACTTTCGGCATCCGCCGGAGCGGTGACGGTGAGCACTTGGCACTGCTCACTCTTGGTTAGGTCGTCGACGAAGGCGCCCGTGACGGACTGCAGACGGGATGGCAGTTGAGGGCACGCAGGGCCACGCTCGGTGGCATCGATCACTTCTCGTCCGAACGTGACGGGTTCCGGGGCGGCGAACCGGTCGGCGCGGGCATAGGGAACGCCGCGGGCGACCACCACGCCGTCGTTTTCGATCGCCTGCAGGGTGGTGCCGCCGATGTCGATGCGCGTGGCCGCCATCGGCTCACAATATGAAGGACCCCCGATCCGCGCGGATCGGGGGTCCTTGGTCGGGCGGTCAGAAGGCCTGGTCGACGAAACCGTTGCTGGTGTTGGTGTTGTCGTGGTTGTCGACGCTGTAGTGGGGACCGATCGGGGTTCCGGTGGTGGCCTGCGCGGGGACGGCCAGACCCAGGACGGCGGCGGTCATGCTGGATGCGATCAGAGTGGCAAAGCCGAACTTCTTCATTTTGAACCCCTTTTTCGGTTGTTGTGGTGCTCTGATGGTTGAAACCGGTTGTGCGGCAGTACCATTCCGATCGGCAGGATTTGATGCACGGTTGGCAGAATTAAGTCTTTTGTGACGGACGCGGTAGCCGTACAGGGAATATCTGCGATTTGCCTGCACCGTCCTCACCGCCGGCGCGATGCTTGGGTCAGAGGAGGGCATCATGACCGAGACGACGCCATCGCTGTACCGCCGGCTGGGTGGCTATGACGTGATCGCGGCCATCATCGACGACATGTTCGCCTTGTTGCGAGCGGACCCGGCCTTCGCTCGTTTCGGGTCGGGCCGCAGCACCGATTCGCACATGCGGGCGCGGCAGCTGCTCGTCGATCAGATGGGTGAGCTGACCGGCGGGCCGTGTTACTACATCGGGCGTGACATGTTGACCTCCCATGCGGGACTGGCGATCTCCGCCGCGGAATGGGAAGCCAACATGAAGCACGCTGACGCCGCACTGCTCAAGAACGGTGTGCCGGACGCCGAAAGAGCGGAGTTCCTGGCGCTTTTCGAGCGCTACCGTGACGACATCGTCGAATAGCGGTCCCGGTCGACCCGGGTCTCCGCTAGTTTCGCCCTGTGGATGCGCAAGCGGTGCGGTGCTGGGTGCAGGAGCGGCATGCCCAGCTTCATATGCGCAAGTGGATGCTGGAGTTCGACGACGCCGACCCCGAACGCGAGTTCCGGGCACACGACGACGCGAACGGCCTGCGGGCGGCGACCTTCGCACAGGTGGTCGGCGTCCTGTTCACCGTCGTGTACGCGGGTGTGGATTTCCTTGTCCTGCACGGTTTCGTCCCCGGCGCGCTGATCGTCCGCGTGGTCACCATCGGCATCTTCCTGCTCGGCATCGTGGCGATCCGCCGGGTTCGAACGCTCCAGGACCGTCTGCAGGTCGCCGCTGTCGTGCAGCTGACGATCGTCCAGGTGCTGCTCGTCCCGGTGCTTGCCGGCATCGGCGATTTCCCGACCCAGTACCTGATGACCTCGGCCACCGTCACGCTGCTGGGCGCCGTCGGTCTACTGCGGCTGCGGATGCACGCCGCCCTGGCCAACACGGTGGTGTTCGTCGTGGTGTGCCTGGAACTGCCGAACGCCCGGGGGAACCTGAACGAGCTCGGCACGATGGCACCGCAGATCGCGGGACTGGCCGCGATCAGCGTGCTGATCGCCTATGCGCTGGAGCGGCTGCGGCGCATCGACTTCCTGCGGCAGCGTGAAGTCGAACGAGAGCGGGCCCGAACCGAGGAGATTCTCTACAACGTGCTGCCAGCACCGATCGCGGACCGGCTGCGCGACGGCGCGCTGACCATCGCCGACTCGGCGCCCAGCGTCAGCGTGTTGTTCTCGGACATCGTGGGCTTCACACCCCTGTCCGAGACGCTGACACCGGAGGAGCTGGTGCAGTTGCTGGACACGATGTTCCGTGCCTTCGACGAGCTCTGCGACCGGCGTGGCATCGAGAAGATCAAGACGGTCGGTGACGCCTACATGGCGGTGGCCGGCCTGCCCAATCCCGACGCGGACCACGCTGCCTCGATGGCCGAACTGGCCCTCGACATGCAGCGCACCGTCACCGGCCTGTCATCGAGTTGGCCGAGTCCGATCTCGATGCGGATCGGCATCTCGTCGGGTCCGGTGGTCGCGGGCGTGATCGGGCAGCGCAAGTTCATCTACGACCTGTGGGGCGACACCGTGAACACCGCGAGCCGCATGGAATCCAGTGGCCGCCCGCACCGTATCCAGGTGTCCGCGTCCACGCACGCGCTGCTGGCGCACCGCTACGCATTCAGCGACCCGCAGGTGGTCGAGGTCAAGGGCAAGGGACGCATGACGACGTACTTCTTGGAGGGCGCTCGGTGATGAGTGAACCGCTGCTGCGGCGCGACCGCGATGACCGCGGCGTCGTGACGCTGACGCTGAACCGGCCGCAGGCCTTCAACGCCCTGTCCGAGGCGATGCTCACGGAACTGGGGGAGGCGTTCGCCGCGATCACGGACGATGCGACGGTGCGGGCCGTCGTCCTCGGGGCATCCAGCCGGGCTTTCTGCGCCGGCCACGACCTCAAGGAAATGCGCGCCGAGCCGTCACTCGAGTACTACCAGGAACTGTTCGCCCAGTGCACCGCGGTGATGATGGCGATCCAGCGGTTGCCGGTCCCGGTGATCGCGCGGGTTCAGGGCCTGGCTACGGCGGCCGGCTGTCAGCTCGCCGCGATGTGCGATCTCGCGGTGGCGAGCCACGACGCCCGCTTCGCCGTCAGTGGCATCAACGTCGGATTGTTCTGCGCCACACCGGGAGTCGCGTTGTCGCGCAACGTCCCGCGCAAAGCCGCCTTCGAGATGCTGGTGACCGGGGAGTTCATCTCGGCGGACGAAGCCAAAGCCCTCGGACTGGTCAACCGGGTGGCGGCTCCGGAAGCGCTCGACGACGAAGTGGAAGCGATCGTCGCGAGCATCGTCGCCAAGCCTGCCGTCGCCGTCGCGATGGGCAAGTCGTTGTTCTACCGCCAGCTCGAAGTCGGGATCGAAGCCGCCTACGCGGACGCCGGCGCGACGATGGCCTGCAACATGATGGACCCGAGCGCACTCGAGGGCGTGCTGGCGTTCATCGAGAAGCGCCCGCCCCAGTGATGTGGCGGCGTGCGCCAAGAATCCGCCAAGGCCCGCGCACCACGCTGTGGCCATGAAGACCATTCTGATCGCGGCGCTCTCGGTCGCGGCCACCGCAGCATTGCCACTCGCCGCTGTGGCGAACGCCTGTGGCGGTGGCGGCCCAGTGCCGGCCAACCATGAATTCGTGACCCCGTCGGGGAACATCGTGTGTGACATCTACTCCGACGGCACTGGCGTGAATTGCGAAGTGCGGGAACATGTCTGGGTGCAGCCGGCATCCACGATGGGTCCCTACGGCCGGGCCTGTAATTTCAACTTTGGCGGTCTGCAGTTCTACGTCAGCAAGGGCAATCCCGGAAAGCTCGGATGCTACGAAGGCGCGAGCAACTTCACCGCCGCGAACCTCAAGACGCTCGACTACGGCCAGACCTTCACTCAAGGTTCGATCACCTGCACCAGCGAGCTGGCAGGCGTCACCTGCACCGACACAGCCACCGGGCACTTCATCCGCGTCTCGCGTGAGAATTACGACTTGGGCTGAGTGGTTGACGGTTCGGCCGCCCGCGGCGCACTGTGATGTGAGTCATATTTCTATCCGGACACATCGGGGCAGAGAGGCGGCCGCTCGTGACCACGAAGGACAAGTACACGGAAGTGCCCACGCCGTACTCCTGGGACGTCGCGAGCGGCGGCGACGCACGCTTCACCTGGGAATATGACGACGGCCGCGGGCGCCTGCTGAACCTGTACCAGAAGGGCAAGGACAAACAGTGGGACGCCCAGTCGCGTATCGACTGGTCGCTTGATGTCGATCCGATGAACCCGATCGGCCTGCCCGACGAGTTCCACCCGCTGTTCGGCAGCCCGATGTGGGAAGCGGCCGACGAGAAGCGCCGCGCCGAGATGAAGCGCCATTCTCAAGCCTGGCAGTTCTCGCAGTTCCTGCACGGCGAGCAGGGGGCGATGGTGTGCGCGGCGAAGATCGTCGAGGTCGTCCCCGATCTCGATGCGAAGTTCTACGCGGCCACGCAGACCATGGACGAGGCCAGGCACGTCGAGACGTTCTCGCGGTTCCTGCAGGAGAAGGTCGGCCTCGTCTACCCGATGAACAAGAACCTGAACCTCCTGCTGGAGGACACCCTGCGGGATTCGCGCTGGGACATGCCCTACCTCGGTATGCAGGTGCTCATCGAAGGACTCGCGCTCGCCGCGTTCGGGGTGCAGCGCGACTTGGCGGCGCCCGGGTCGTTGGCCAAGCAGGTGCTGGCCTATGTGATGCAGGACGAGGCCCGGCATGTGGCGTTCGGCCGAATCTCGTTGAAGGACTACTACTCCGGGATCACCGAAGCGGAGCGGAGCGAACGCGAAGAGTTCGTCGTCGACGCCTGCTATCTGATGCGGGACCGGTTCCGCGGCGAAGAGGTCTTCGAGACCCTCGGGCTCGACGTCAAGGCATGTGCCGAGTGGGTCGATACCTCGGCGCCCATGATGAAGCAGTTCCGCGCGCATCTGTTCAGCCGAATCGTGCCCATTGTCAAGGACATTGGGCTGTGGGGCCCCAAGGTGCAACAGGCCTTCGCCGACATGGGCGTGCTGGACATGGCCGGCTTCGACATCGAGTCGATGATGAAGGCCGACGAGGATCAGGCCGAGGCGCTCGACAAGGCACACGCCGAAATGGCTGTCCGGGCAGCTGAAGTGGATCAGGTCATTCAGGCGGCGAGCTAGAAACTGCCGAAGGCCACCGGTAGGGTGCTGGGTCCGGTCACGCCCAGCATCGACGGCCACGGGGACGGACCGGTGCGACGGAGGTTCGGCATCCGCTGGGCCATGACCGTCAATGCCTCCGTCAACTCCAACCGGGCAAGGTGAGAGCCCAGGCAGTAATGTGCACCGTTGCCGAAAGCGAGTGTCGCCGTGGAGTTTTCGCGGGTGATGTCGAAACGTTCCGGTTCGGGGAACGCCGCTGGATCACGGTTGGCGGCTGCGGTGTTGACGAATACCAGGGTGCCCGCCGAAATGGGTACTCCGGCGAGTTCGACGTCCTCGGCCGCAAGTCGGGACAGACTGAATCCGATTGGGCGGTAACGCATTACCTCGTCGACCGCCTGTGCGGCGAACTCGGGATGTGTGCGAAGGAGCGCCCACTGGTCGGGATGGTCGCAGAAAGCGTCGATCGCCGCGCCGAGTTGGTTGCGTGTGGTGTCCGTACCCGCCCCAAGCAGGGCGACAGCGAGCGCCAGCAACTCGTCGTGATCCAGTGCTGCTCCGTCGTCTTCGGCGCGGATGAGGTCGGAGATCACATCATCGGTCAGCTCATGACGGCGACGGGCGACCATGAGCTCCAGATAAGCGTCGAGCTGTTGCCACGCCTGCAGGACGCACGGCCCGTCGGTCGCCAGATTGAATTCGAAAATCTTGCCGATGTCGGCAATCCAGTCGGAGAACAGCCCCCAGTCCTGTCGGGGCGCCCCCAACAGCGCACAGATGATCGGTACCGGGAATGGCCGCGCGATGTCTGACACGACGTCGCAGTGGCCGGCAGTCACGTGCGGGTCGACGACGTCGGTGATGATGTCGCGGACGAGGCCTTGCAACCGCGCGATGGCGCGGGGTGTGAACGCCTTGGCGACCAGCCGGCGTTGCCGGTAATGACGTTCGCCGTCGATGGAGAGGATCAACGAGGAGATCCGTTGCCACAGTGGACCTTCGGTGATGCCCTGGGATTCCGCGGCGGCACGGTGTGCCACGGTGAAGCGTGGGTCGCGTAGTACGGCGCGAGCCAGGTCGTAGCTGAGTATCTCGGGCCCCAACGGGCCGATCGCCACCGGTCCGTGTCGACGTGCGGCGGCGATGGCGCGATGTGCGTCGTCCGGGTTGTGGCACTGCAGGTAGTTCAGCGTGGGCAGGCAGGTATCGATGGTCATGGCATCGAGCATCAGCCGCGGACCGGCGCCAACCATCGGGGTATCCGCGCATCTTCTCCGGCGTGGGGGTCGTATACGACCCCCAGGCGCTGCGTTCTACGCCGTTCTGTCGATGTTCCGGCCCCTCCGAGGTCGCAGGCTGATTAGCATGATCGACACAGACGCGGCGCTGTTGAACTGCGGAGACCTGGCTATGGGCGAGCTGATACCGACCGGCACGGTCACGCTGCTGCTTGCCGACGTCGAGGGTTCGACCAGGCTGTGGGAGACGCGGCCAGACGACATGACGGCCGCCTTCGCAAACTTGGACCGCACGCTCGCGCAGCTGGTAGAACCCCACCACGGTGTCCGGCCGCTTGAGCAGGGGGAGGGCGATAGCTTCGTCATCGCTTTCGGTCGGGCCAGTGACGCCGTTGCGTGCGCGCTGGATCTGCAGCGGGCGGCGCTCGACCCGATCCGGCTGCGCATCGGTATCCATACCGGCGAGGTGCAGTTGCGCGACGAGTCCAATTACATCGGGCCGACCATCAACCGCACCGCGCGGCTGCGGGACCTGGCCCACGGTGGACAGTCCATCTTGTCCAGTACCACAGCGGATCTGGTCACCGACCACCTGCCGGGTGCGGTGTGGATGACCGATCTGGGCCGACACTCGGTACGAGACCTGCCTCGTCCCGAACATGTGATGCAGCTCTGTCATCCGGACCTCATCAACGATTTCCCGCCCCTTCGCACGGCCAAACCCGCTCGGGCGCACAATCTTCCGGCGCAGTTGACGTCGTTCATCGGTCGCAGTGCGCAGCTGGCCCAACTGCAGGAGAGCCTCACGGAACATCGGCTGGTGACGCTCACCGGGGCAGGTGGTGCGGGGAAAACCCGTATGGCAGTAGAGATTTCGTCTCAGCTTACCGAGAAGTTCCCGGACGGGGTCTGGTACGTCGACCTCGCTCCCATCACCGACCCGGCGGTGGTCGCGGTCGCCGCCGCGCACTCCATGGGGCTACCTGACCAGCCCGGGCGCTCGATCGTCGACATCATGGTCCGATTCGTTGCGGACCGAGGTGTGTTGCTGCTGCTCGACAATTGCGAGCACCTGTTGGACAGCTGTGGCGAGTTGGCCATGACACTGCTTGCACGCTGTCCGCAGCTGACGATTCTGGCGACCAGCCGCGAGCCCATCGGTCTCGCCGGCGAAGTGATTTGGCGGGTGCCGTCCCTTGGATTGGCGGATGAGGCCGTCGAGCTCTTTCTCGACCGTGCCCAGCAAGCCCGTCCAGGATTACGGTTGACCGGCGACGATGCCGAACGGGTGCACGACATCTGCCGCCGGCTCGACGGTATGCCGCTGGCGATCGAGCTTGCCGCGGCTCGGGTGCGGGCACTGTCTCTGGGCCAGATCGTCGAGGGTCTGCAAGACCGCTTCCGAGTGCTGACCGGCGGTGCTCGCACCGCGGTGCGCCGGCAGCAGACCCTGCGCGCATCGGTGGAGTGGTCGTTCGGACTGCTCACCGAGCCCGAACGGATGTTGTTCCGCCGGCTCGGAGTATTCATGGGCGGGTTCGACCTGGAGGCCGCGCAGGCGGTATGCGCGACCAGCTCGGTTGAGCAGTACCAGGTGCTGGACCAGCTCGGCCTGTTGGTGGACAAGTCGCTGGTTGTCGCCGACGACGGTGCCGGGGTCATGCGGTACCGAATGCTGGAGACCATGAGGCAGTACGCGTTGGAAAAACTCGGGGAGTCCGGTGAGTCCGTGACGGTTCGAGAGCGACACCGTGACTACTACGCCGGAAAGGCGACAAGCACTGCACCACATCTGGTGTCCGACTGGGCCAATGGCGAATTCGACAACCTCAGGGCGGCCCTGGCATGGAGCCTCGAATGCGCCGATATCGAGACCGCCTTACGGCTGGCGTCTGCGCTACAACCGTTTTGGGTGGCACAGGCGCGATTCCAGGAAGGACTGGCGTGGTTCGACGCAGCGCTGACCGACGAGCCAGGCGACGTGGCTCCTCACACCTGGGCACGTGCGGTGGCTGACCACGCGGTGCTGGCGTTGTGGGGAGTGGCCCCGGTCGGTCTGGAGCGGATCGATGCGGCTTTGTCGGTCGCGCGGCAGCTCGGAGATCCGTCACTTACTGCCGCCGTGCTGAATGCGTGCGGCAATCTCACCGTGGTGGCGACGGAGACCTGCCGAACGTACCTGGAGGAGGCAGCCCGTCTGGCCCAAGAATGCGGCGATCGACGGATCCTCTGCGAGGTCCGGCTCACTCAGGCGCTTGCAGGCCCATTCGGCGGCGATCCAGGGAGCCGCGCTGCGGCGGAAGAAGGCCTCGGCCTCGCCGGTGAGCTGGGAGACCGGTTCATGTCATGGAACATCCGGTGCTGGCTCGGCATCACCCTGTTCACGCTAGGTGAGCTCGACGAGGCTGAGCGAATGTATCGCCCGCTGACGACGGGATCAGCCCCGGACGAGCGCTTCAGGGTTTGTCTCGCCAATATCGGCTTGGCTCACGTTCACGCTTTTCGAGGCAGCCTCGCCGAGGCGCGGGAGTGCAACGACGTCGCGCTCAAAACCTCGGCGGCCATGGGTGGTTGGGCCGAGGATGCCATCTACACGGTCATCGCCTTCACTGCACTGGCAGGTGGCGACGGTGCCGCCGCGAGAGCAGCGTGTGAGACGTGTTGGCAGCGCACCGTGCCACAGCGCGAGCTCTTCATTCGCAGCCTCAATCCGATGGCTGATGCGTTGCTGGCATGTGGTGAACTCGCCGCCGCCCGACGCTGGGCTGACGATACTGTCGCTGTGGTGTCGGGCTGGCACAAAATGGTTGCCCTGCATGCGCGTTCGCGCGTCGCCATCGCCCAGGGGGAGTTGGCACAGGCCGAGCGCGACGCCCACGAAGCCCTGGCGATCGCCGCGCAGACACGGGGATTCATCCGGCTGCCGGACATCGTCGAGCGGCTGGCTCAGCTGGCGGTCTGCGCCGGCGAACATCAATTTGCGGCCCGCCTGCTCGGTGCGGCAGACGCGCTGCGTCAGCGCAATGGCATTGTGCGCTATCAGATCTACGACCACGAGGTTTCCGATGCGCAGGCGGCGGCGCGGGACATGCTCGGCGACGCCGACTTTCAGTCGGCGTGGCACGAGGGGGCGACGTTATCAGCCGATGAGGCCATTGCGTTCGCCCAGCGTGGTCGCGGCACCCGCAGGCGGCCAGCGAGTGGGTGGGAATCACTCACTCCGACCGAGCGTGATGTCGTGCGTCACGTCAGTGACGGCTTGTCCAACAAAGATATTGCGGCTCGGCTGTTTATGTCGCCCCGGACGGTGCAGACTCACCTCACGCACGTGTACGCGAAGTTGGGGCTCGAGTCGCGGGTTCAGTTGGCGAAGGAAGCCGCGCGGCACACCTGAGCTGGGTCAGGCCTTCAACGAAGTCGACACGTGCACCGACGAGGTCAGCGTCCGGTGCACGGGACAGCGTTCGGCGATGGCCAGCAGCTTCTCCCGTTGATCGTCGTCGAGGTCGCCGATCAACTCGATGTCACGATCGATGTGGTCGACCATGCCCTGTTGCGTCTCGCACTCGGCGCAGTCTTTTGCGTGAATCCGCGAGTGCCGCAACGACACCCGCACCTGCTTGAGAGGCAGCCCCTTCTTGGCGGCGTACATCCGGATGGTCATGGAGGTACACGCGCCCAGGGCCGACAGCAGGAGGTCATAGGGGGACGGTCCCGCATCGTCGCCGAACGGGCGTGGCTCGTCGGCGATCAACCGGTGCCCGCCGGCGATGATCTCCTGCGTGTAGGTCCCCGCGCCGCTCTCGACGACGGTGACGGTGCCTTCGGGCGATGGTGTTGTCATGCCGACAAGGCTAACGGGGGGCCTCGGACAACGGGGCCAGGATCAACCGGCAGGCCAGCTGAATTTCGTCTTCGGTCTCGTCGGCGGAGATTCGCCCGTTCATGCTGGACTGCAGGATGCCGTGCCACGTGTGCTGGACCAGCCGCATCAGTGAAATATCTTGCGGCCCTGGGTCATCCACACCGCAGATGGTCAGCAGCATGCTGCGGACCTGGCGGTCGATGTGCCCCACCTCGGCCACGGCCGTCGCATCGGCGGTGTTCAGTGAATTGAGCATGGCTGCGGTCAGATGCGGTTGGCGCAGCATCGGACGGGTGGCGCGCGACAGCACGTCGAACACGCGGTCGGCCGCTGTGCCGGCCGGGGCCTTCCGGCGGTCGATACCCTCCTGCATCCGGTCCACCCGGTCGGCCATGAGGCCGACGAACAAGTGGGTCTTGGATGGGAAGTAGCGGTACAGCGTGCCGAGGGCGACCCCGGCCGCGCGGGCGACTTCGTTCATCTGAACCTGGTCGGCGGGCTTCTGCGCGGCCAGGGCCGCGGTGGCCTTGAGGATCGCGTCGCGCCGCTGCTGCTGCACGGCGGAGCTGGGCTCGGCGGCCGGGCGAGGTTCGGCGATTCTTGCCAAGGTGCAGCTCCTTTTTGGGTCTGGAGCGAATTCTAGTTGTTCGGTAGAGTCCCGAAACTGAAATTGATTCTAGTTATCTTGGAGGTCTGGACATGCCACGCTTCACCCGCGACGAGCTGATGGCCGCGCTCGATCACTACACCAAGGTCGTCGAGGTCTGTTCGAGCACGGGGGACTGGGCGCCGTTCGCCGATCTGTTCACCGAGGACGTCCACTACATCGAGCACGCCTACGGTGAGATGCACGGCCGCGAAGCGGTGCGCGAATGGATCGTCGGCGTCATGAAGCCGTTTCCGCACATGCGCTTCCCGCACACCTGGGTCGCGATCGATGAGGAGAACGGGGCCATCGTCACCGAGATCATCAACGCCCTCGACCACCCGACCGAGCCGGGCAAGGTGTTCGGTTTCCCCAACATCACCCGCCTCGTCTACGCCGGCGACAACCTGTTCTCCTCGGAGGAGGACGTCTACAACCCGGTCCGGGACGCGCCGCGTGCCGTCGGTGAGTGGCTGCAGGCCGGCGGTGTCATGCAGGCCGAGCCGATGGCCGCCAAGCATGGCTGACGGCGTGAAGCTCATCTACGCCCTGTGGGGCTCGGGTCTGGACACCGCCCTGCATTCGACGCAATTGCACGTGCTGTTGCAGGCGGCGGGCGTGAACCGGTTGCAGATCAACGTCGACGATGCCGACGTCGAGGCCGCGATGCTGCGCATCACCACCTTCGACAACCCGGTCCCGGCGGTCGTCAGTGTGTGGGCCGACGCCGGTGTCGACCCGGACCCCATCTCCGATCTGCTGGCCGCGATCTCGCAGCGCAGCGCCGGCTGGGAGGTCGAGGAGACGGTGCGGCTGGAGCCGCCCGTCGTGGAAAACGGGGTCCGGACAACGGCATTGGCGCAGCTCGGTTTCCTGCGCATCCCGGCGGACCTCGACCCGGCCGACTGGCTCCAGATCTGGCAGGGGCAGCACACGAGCGTCGCGATCGACACCCAGGACACGTTCGGTTACGTGCAGAACCGCGTCCTGCGGACGGTGCACGGCACCGAACGGGTCGACGCCGTCGTCGAGGAACTGTTCCACATGGCGGCCATGACGGACGTGCACGCGTTCTATGGCAGCGGGGGAGACGATGCGGAACTGCAACGGCGGATGACGCTCATGGTCGAGAGCGTGATGCGCTTCGGCGCCCACACCAACCTCGACTCGGTGCCGACGAGCAGGTACTGCTACGCGCTCTAGGCACCGTGGATGAGGTCGTGGATGTCGCCGTCGACGGATTCGTCTGCGACGAAGAGCAATTCGTCGCCGTCCTCGAAGTGGTCCCCGGACTTGGGCACGATGATCCTGCTGCCGCGCTGCACCGTCACCAACAGGGTGTTCGGCGGCAGGGTCATGTCCCCGATGGTGCGTCCGATCAGTGGGCTGTCCGGCGGCAGCGTGAATTTCGTCAGGTTCGCGTGCCCCTGACGTAGCCCCATCAGCCGCACCAGGTGGCCGACGTCGATGGCGCCCTCGACGCCGGCCGCCATCGCGTGCGGCGTGGACACCGCGACGTCGACACCCCAGTCGTCGGTGAACAACCACTCGTTGGCGACGTTGTTCACGCGCGCGACGACCCGCGGCACACTGAACTCGGTTTTCGCCAACAGCGCCATGGCGAGGTTCGCCTTGTCGTCACCGGTCGCGGCGATCACGACGTCGCACATCTCGATGCCGCATTCCTCGAGCGCGGCCACCTCGCAGGCGTCGGCCCACAGCCAGTCGGCCTCGGGGACTGTGCGCGGCTCGTACTTGCGAATGTCGCGCTCGATCAAGAGGACCTTGTGCCCGTTGGCGACGAGTTCCTGTGCGACCGACCGGCCGACCGCGCCGGCGCCGGCGATCGCCACGCGCATGCCCCGGGTGCTCACGCAGCCATTGTCGCCTACCGCGTCCCGCAGCGAGTTCCCAGATACATTTGCTTCGGCCGCACACCGGAATGGGGGATTGATGACGCTCGAGCAGCTGAACCGGGTGCTGCTCGTCGGGGCGCTGGTGTTGTTGGCGAGCATCGTCGCCACGCGGCTCGCGACCCGCGTCGGCCTGCCCAGTCTGCTGCTGTTCCTCGGCCTCGGTGTGCTGGTCGGCGAAGACGGCATCGGGCTGCGGTTCGACGACGTCGCCCTGGTCCGGGACCTGGGGACCGCGGCGCTGGCGATCATCCTCATCGAGGGTGGTCTGACCACCAAGTTCAGCGACGTCCGCAAGAGTTTGGCGCCGGCGGCGGTGATGGCCACCCTCGGCGTGGCCGTCAGCACAGCCGTCACCGCGGCAGGCGCGCATCTGCTGTTGGGCATGGACTGGCAGCTGGCGCTGCTGCTGGGAGCCATCGTCTCGTCGACCGACGCTGCCGCGGTGTTCTCCGTGCTGCGGGTGCTGCCGTTGCCCAGACGGCTGGCGGGTCTGCTGGAAGCCGAGTCCGGTCTGAACGACGCCCCCGCCGTCATCCTCGTCCTGATGTTCAGCGTGGTTCCGCTGGCCTTCCATCCGGCTCACGGGCTGGTCGACCTGGTCTACGAGCTGGCGGTCGGGGCGGCGATCGGCCTGCTGTGCGGGTACCTCGGTGCCGTCACGCTGCGCCGGATCGCGCTCCCGGCGTCGGGGCTGTATCCGCTCGCCACGTTCGGGCTGGGCACGGTGGCCTTCGCGGCCTGTGGGGTCACGCACGCCAGCGGATTCCTCGCGGCCTACCTGACCGGTCTGGTGCTCGCGAATTCCGGGCTGCCGCACCGCGCGGCCACCCGGTCGTTCGCCGAGGGTCTGGGTTGGCTGGCCCAGATCGGGCTGTTCGTCCTGCTCGGCCTGTTGGTCACGCCCAGCCAGCTCGGTGACGACCTGGTGCCGGCCGTCGTCATCGGCCTGGTGCTGCTGCTGTTGGCCCGGCCGTTGTCGGTGGTGTTGTCGCTGATCGGCTTCCGGGTGCCCTGGCGGGAGCAGGCCTTCCTGTCGTGGGCCGGACTGCGTGGCGCCGTGCCGATCGTGCTGGCCACCTACCCGATCGTCACCGGAGTGCCGGACAGCCAGCGGCTGCTGAACATCGTGTTCGTGCTGGTGGTGGTGTTCACGCTCGTGCAGGGGCCGAGTCTGAAGCCGATCGCGCACCGGCTCGGGCTGATCCGTCGGGACGTCACCCGCGAGATTCAGGTGGAAGCGGCGCCTCTCGACGTGCTCGACGCGGAGCTGTTGACGCTGACGGTGCTGCCGCAGTCGCGGCTGCACAACGTGACGGTGCTGGAACTGCGGCTGCCCGACCCGAGCGTGATCACTCTGATCATCCGCAAGGGCAATACCTTTGTGCCGCAGCCGGACACGCGCCTGGAAGCTGGTGACGAGCTGCTGATCGTCAGTACCAGCACCACCCGTGAGGCCACCGAGCGCAGACTGCGCGCGGTGAGCCGCCGCGGGAAACTTGCCTATTGGTTCGATGAATACGGTGAGCCGGACTGACGGCTGCGACTACTGCGCCGAAAACCGCATGCCGGCGAACGTTCGGGGAACGCCTGCTGGGATGCGGTTTCGGTGGAGATGGACTACGACGCGCGGCGAATGCCCCGCTTCAGCAACAGTTCGCGCTCGCCTTCGCTGAGCCCGCCCCAGATGCCATACGGTTCGCCGACGGCCAGGGCGTGCGACCGGCATTGAGTGATCACCGGGCAGGCCCGGCACATTTCCTTGGCGCGCATTTCGCGCTGGGCCCGAGCCCGGCCGCGCTCGCCATCGGGATGAAAGAACACCGCTGAGTCGACGCCACGGCAAACGCCGTGCATCTGCCAATCCCACATATCGGCGTTGGGTCCGGGAAGCTGCTGCGGCTGTGGCATTGGGAACGACTCCTCCCCGCGCGTCCATTTTGGAAAGCTGTGGATACGCGTTGATCTGCAAATGACCCGAGAACTTGTCGCCGATGACAACTCGTGCACACAAAGTAGAAGGATTCGGCAAATTCCGTCAATAGCCACGCTCTGTGCGAAACCCCATAAGCGCAGGTCAAGAATTTACATCACGTTCATCTGCGCGATGCCTTGGAAACGAAACGAGTGGTGGCGATATTGTCGCAAGGTACCTGTTTCGGCAGTTCGCGACAGTTCGCCACGTTTGTCGATATGTGGCGGAATTGGAAGTCGTTGACATGTTGTTAACACGGCCAGCATTAATTATTAACCAAAGCTCTCGAACTCGCACGGCGAGAGAAGGCGGTCACGCGAAGGAGCGGCATTGATACCGTGCTGACTCGATGACCGCAACCGGTACCAGGACGGGCACTGTCGACCCGCCAGCAGTCCGTCTGTACGACGCCGCTTTTGGCAACGACCTGCCGTGGTGGCCGCTGCCCGCGGCGCACTCGGCCGGCGAACTGTGGCTGCGCGCCGTGGCTGCGGGCGGTCAGGGTCGATATGCCGTCGCCACCGCCGATCTCGACGCCGTGGCCCGGTGTGGTCGCGGTCCGTTGCTGTCGCTGGCGCACAGCACCCGTGCGTCGTTTCTCCGGCAGCTCGGTTGGCATCGCCTCGCCCGGGTTGCCGACGGGCGGGCGTGGGCCTTGGTCGCCCATCGGCGCGATGCCGCCGAGGCGCGGGCCGACGCCCTCGTCGGTCTGGCCGCCGATGCTCTCGGGATCGGCCGCTTCGCGGTGGCGCAGCGGCTGCTCGAGCGGGCCGCGGTCGACACCGACAACAGTGGGGTACCGCGTCAGCGGGTTCGGCTGGCCTGGGTCAGTGCGGAGTTGGCCATGGTCAGCGGTCGTGGCGAGGACTCCGTCGCTCATGCCGAACGCGCGCGGGAGCTCGTCGCTGACCTCGGTTCGCCGCGCCACGCCGTGAAAACCGACGTCGTGTATTCGGCGGCGCTGTGCAGCGCCGGCCGGTTCGACGAGTCCCGGCGTCTCGCCGACGCCGCGCTGGAACGCACGCAGCAGTTCGGGTTGGTGCCGCTGACCTGGGCATTGGGCTGTTTGTTGAGCGATATCGGGAGCGCCGGGCACAGCCCGGAAGCGATGGCAGAGATCCGTGACACGGCGGCCGCCACGGTGCGCGCACGCGGCGGCCGATGGGCGGGATGAATCTGGTAGCTCACACCAGTCATTACTGTTGTCCTGACATACCAACCACGGCACTGCCTCGTCCGTAACGCTGGAGATTGCGCCCACGATGACATTTTCGGGAGATGGTCTCGATGCTGTCGTTGCTGATGCAGTTGCCGGCAATCGCGACGCGCTCCGCAAGGTGCTGGAAACCATCCGCCCGATCGTCGTTCGGTACTGCCGTGCGCGCTTCGGGGTCGGCGAGCGACAGGGTGTTTCCGCAGACGATGTGGCTCAGGAGGTGTGTTTAGCTGTGATCACGGCGCTGCCGCGGTACAAGGACCAGGGACGGCCGTTCCTGGCTTTCGTGTACGGCATTGCCGCTCACAAGGTTGCTGACGCGCATCGTGCCGCCGGCCGCAATCGCGCTGAAGCCACCGACGATCTGCCGGACCGCCCCTCGACCGAGCTGGGCCCGGAACAGTTGGCCATCGACGCCGACTCGGCGGCCCGAATGAACCGCTTGCTGTCCGTGTTGCCCGAGAAGCAGCGCGAAATCCTGATCCTGCGCGTCGTCGTCGGCATGAGTGCCGAGGAGACCGCGGAGGCCGTCGGCAGCACCGCCGGCGCGGTCCGCGTCGCGCAGCACCGTGCGTTGGCGCGGTTGAAGACCGAGATCGGTTCGACGGAGCGCGGCCATGCCTGACTCCGGACAATGGTCGCCGGGCGGCGGCGACCCCTCGCTCAACGAGATTCGACGCGTCGACCGCTTCTTCGACGCGCTCGCCGCAGACCAACACGCCTACTCGACGGATTCCACGGAAGCCGAGCTGGCGTTCCTGCTCGCCGACTGGCGCGACAGCATCCGCGAACCCGCGGTGACGACGCCCGTCACGGCCCGCGACGCGGTCGCCGCCCTGCAGAAGGGGTTGCACCGCAAGGAATCTCGGACGTCGCTGACCATCGTCGGCTCGGTCGCGGCCGCGCTGCTGTGCCTCGGTGGCTTCGGCACCGCGATCTACGCCGCCGGGCCCGACTCGTCGCTGTACGGCTTGCACACGGCGATGTTCGGCAGCGACAAGGCCAGCCGCGACGACCAGGTGATGCTGGCCGCGCAGACCGAGATGCAGCAAGTGCAGCAGCTGATCGACAACGGCCAGTGGCAGCAGGCGCAGGAGAAGCTCCAGGCGCTGAGCCCGACCGTGCAGAGCGTCGACGCCCCGGAGCACAAGCAGCAGCTGATCCAGCAGTGGAATGCCTTGACCTACAAGGTGGTTGAGCAGGACCCCGCCGCGACGCTGCCGCCGCCGGGCGAGCCGATGCCGGTCCTGCCGTCGTCGCCGCTGACCCTGTTGCCGGTGCCGGTCGTGGAGACGACGTCGTCGTCGACCTCGTCGTCCAGCACGTCGACGACCACATCGTCGTCCACGTCGTCCACGTCGGCCACCTCGACCGACGCGTCCGCGACGTCGACCAGTGCGTCGACCTCGCCCTCGGAGCCGACGAGCACGTCGGCCTCTTCGAGCGCGACGTCGCCGACCGAGACGACCAGTTCTCCGTCGCCGAGCAGCTCGACCGTCACCTCGTCTTCGGTTTCGACGGCCACCTCGGTGCCGTCGAGCGCGACGGCGACGGGGACGTCGCCTGCCACGGTGCCCTCGAGCGAGCCCGTCGTCACCAATCAGCCCACGGCGACGGCCACGCAGTCGGCCACGGTCGCACCGTCGACTGTGGCATCGCCGACGCAGAACCCGGCGCCCGCGCAGACGGTCACCACCGTCGCCCCGACTGTCACAGTGCCCTCGGTGACCACACCTGCACCGACAGTCCCGGCAGTACAGCCCACCGTGGCGCCCTCAACCAGGGAAGTGCAGCCGGAGCCGACGCGCGAGCGGTCAGTCGTGACGACGACGCAGGCACCGTCAGGGTCGGGATCGGGATCCGGATCGGGCCACGGGCAGCACTGACGTCATGCGGCGGCTGTTGACCCTCTAATGGGGGTGCTGCCTACTCGGCATTGTTCGCCCTCAGCGGAACATCAACGCAGCCAGACGTGACATCCAGCACGTCAACAGAAAAAATCAGCGGTAGCCGTCGTGCTCGGAGGTCGCCTCGTTGAGCGACGCATCGGCATACCCGCGGCAGTAGTCCCACGTCACGTAGGCATCAGGCTCGGGGTCGTAGGCCGGCTCGTGCGGACGGACGGTGCCGTCGACCAGCAGCTGCAGCAGGTTCGCCCGGAGCATGTCCCAGTCGTGGTAATGGTCTTGCTGACATTCGTCGCAACAGACGACGAGGCCGCGAATGCCCTTGTGCGCCAACAGTGTTTCGTACACTGCCAGATCGGCGAGATCGGCTTCGACAGCCATGCGTTCCTGCGGGTCCAGGGGTTGTCCGGGCTCCAGCGCATCCAGAACGGCCGACGGGTCCATGGGATCGTCGGCGAACGGGTCGGGCGGCAAGCCCGGCGGCAGGTGGTCACGCACAGGTCTACCCTACTTATCACCCCCGACGATGCGCCAGCCGTTACCCCGGCGAGCCGCCACAGAGTGGGGTTAGTTGCACACAGTCTGGGCCGATAGGATGGCTTTTTAGTTCCACGACTGTGTCTGCCCTGGAGGCCCCACCCATGTCGATCGCTGAAAGCAGCGTTCCCATCTCCGTTCCGGTGCCGACCGGAGGTGACGATCCGACCAAGGTCGCGATGCTCGGGCTGACCTTCGACGACGTTCTGCTGCTGCCCGCGGCGTCCGACATCATCCCGGCCACCGCCGATACGTCGAGCCAGTTGACGCGCAACATCCGGCTGCGGGTGCCGCTGGTCAGCTCGGCCATGGACACCGTGACCGAGTCGCGGATGGCCATCGCGATGGCCCGCGCCGGCGGCATGGGCGTGCTGCACCGCAACCTGCCGCTCAGCGAGCAGGCCGCGCAGGTCGAGACCGTCAAGCGGTCCGAGGCCGGCATGGTCACCGACCCGGTCACCTGCTCGCCGAGCAACACGCTGGCCGAGGTCGACGCCATGTGCGCCCGGTTCCGCATCTCGGGCCTGCCTGTCGTGGACACGGCCGGGCAGCTCGTCGGCATCATCACCAACCGCGACATGCGCTTCGAGGTCGACCAGGACAAGGCCGTCGCCGAGGTCATGACCAAGGCGCCGCTGATCACCGCCCAGGAGGGCGTCTCGGCCGAGGCCGCGCTGGGCCTGCTGCGCCGGCACAAGATCGAGAAGCTCCCCATCGTCGACGGCCACGGCAAGCTGACCGGGCTGATCACCGTCAAGGACTTCGTCAAGACCGAGCAGTTCCCGCTGGCCACCAAGGACAGCGACGGGCGTCTCCTGGTCGGTGCCGCTGTCGGTGTCGGTGACGACGCCTGGACCCGCGCCATGACGCTGGCCGATGCGGGTGTCGACGTGCTGATCGTCGACACCGCGCACGCCCACAACCGCGGTGTGCTGGACATGGTCGCTCGCCTCAAGAAGGCCGTCGGCGAGAAGATCGAGGTCGTGGGCGGAAACGTCGCCACCCGGTCCGCCGCCGCCGCGTTGTGCGAGGCCGGCGCGGACGCCGTCAAGGTGGGCGTCGGGCCCGGCTCCATCTGCACCACCCGCGTGATCGCCGGTGTCGGCGCCCCGCAGATCACCGCGATCCTCGAGGCGACCGCCGCGTGCCGCCCCTACGGCGTCCCGGTCATCGCCGACGGCGGTCTGCAGTACTCCGGCGACATCGCCAAGGCGCTGGCCGCCGGTGCCTCGACGGCCATGCTCGGTTCGCTGCTGGCCGGTACCGCCGAATCGCCGGGCGAGCTGATCTTCGTCAACGGCAAGCAGTTCAAGAGCTACCGCGGCATGGGATCGCTCGGCGCCATGCAGGGTCGTGGGCAGGGCAAGTCCTACTCCAAGGACCGCTACTTCCAGGACGACGTGCTGTCCGAGGACAAGCTGGTGCCCGAGGGCATCGAGGGCCGGGTGCCGTTCCGCGGCCCGCTGTCCACCGTCATTCACCAGCTCACCGGCGGTCTGCGGGCCGCCATGGGCTACACCGGTTCGGCCACCATCGAACAACTGCAGCAGGCGCAGTTCGTGCAGATCACCGCGGCCGGCTTGAAGGAAAGCCACCCGCACGACATCACGATGACCGTCGAAGCACCGAACTATTCGTCGCGCTAACTGACACGCGCCATCTGACAGGGAAGTCAACACACATGCGTGACATGGTTGAAATCGGCATGGGCCGGACCGCTCGTCGTACCTACGAACTCGACGACATCAACATCGTGCCGTCTCGGCGCACCCGCTCCAGCCAGGACGTTTCCACGGCCTGGCAGCTGGACGCCTACCGGTTCGAGATTCCGGTCCTGGCGCACCCGACCGACTCGTTGGTGTCGCCCGAGTTCGCCATCGAAATGGGCCGCCTCGGCGGCCTCGGTGTGCTCAACGGTGAGGGCCTGATCGGCCGGCACCGCGATGTCGTGGACAAGCTCGCCCAGGTGGTCGAGCTCGCGGCCAAGGAAGACGATCCGTCGGCGGCGGTCCGGCTGCTGCAGCAGCTTCACGCGGCGCCGCTGGATCCGGAGCTGCTCGGCGCCGCCGTCGCGCGCGTGCGTGAGGCCGGCGTCACCACCGCGGTGCGCGTCAGCCCGCAGAACGCCCAGGCCCTGACACCGACGCTGGTTGCGGCCGGGATCGACCTGCTGGTCATCCAGGGCACCATCATCTCGGCCGAGCGGGTGGCGCAGGACGGTGAACCGCTCAACCTGAAGACCTTCATCTCCGAGCTGGACGTGCCGGTGGTCGCCGGCGGCGTGCAGGATCACCGCACCGCGCTGCACCTCATGCGTACCGGCGCGGCCGGCGTCATCGTCGGCTACGGCTCCACCTACGGCGCCACCACCAGCGACGAGGTCCTGGGCATCAGCGTGCCGATGGCCACCGCGATCGCCGACGCCGCCGCCGCGCGGCGCGAATACCTCGACGAGACCGGCGGCCGCTACGTGCACGTGCTGGCCGACGGTGACATCCACACCTCGGGCGACCTGGCCAAGGCCATCGCGTGCGGCGCCGACGCGGTGGTGCTGGGCACCCCCTTGGCCGCTGCGGCAGAGGCGCCTGGTGACGGCTGGTTCTGGCCGGCCGCCGCGGCGCACCCGTCGTTGCCGCGCGGCGCGCTGCTGCAGGTCGCGCTGGGTGAGCGGCCGTCGCTCGATCAGGTTCTCAACGGCCCGTCCGACGATCCGTTCGGTTCGGTCAACCTGGTCGGTGGTCTGCGCCGGTCGATGGCCAAGGCCGGGTACTGCGACCTCAAGGAGTTCCAGAAGGTCGGCCTCACCGTCGGTTCCTAGTACCGGCGGTAGCAAGTTAGGTTTACCTTGGTAGCTGGTTACCGAGCGGTAGGTCCATACTTCTGCCATGGAGCCTGACTACGACGTCTTGATCATCGGCTCGGGTTTCGGAGGCAGCGTCAGCGCTCTCCGGCTCACCGAGAAGGGTTACCGCGTTGGAGTGTTGGAAGCCGGCCCCCGGTATTCCGACGCCGACTTCGCAAAGACTTCATGGGACCTACGAAAGTTCTTGTGGGCACCCAAGTTCGGCATGTACGGCATCCAGCGGATCCACCTGCTCCGCAACGTGATGATCCTGGCCGGCGCGGGTGTCGGCGGTGGTTCGTTGAACTACGCCAACACCCTCTACATCCCTCCGGACCCGTTCTTCAACGATCCGCAGTGGAAGAACATCACCGACTGGCGCGCCGAACTGATGCCGCACTACGAGCAGGCGCAGCGCATGCTCGGTGTGGTCAAGAACCCGACGTTCACCGACGCCGACAAGATCATCAAAGAGGTCGCCGAGGACATGGGCTGCGCCGACACCTTCGTCGCGACGCCCGTCGGGGTGTTCTTCGGACCGGACGGCGAGAAGACCCCGGGCAAGACCGTGCCCGACCCGTACTTCGGCGGGGCCGGCCCGGCCCGCACCGGTTGCATCGAGTGCGGTGAGTGCATGACCGGCTGCCGCCACGGCGCCAAGAACACCTTGGTGAAGAACTACCTCGGCCTGGCGGAAAAGGCTGGGGCGCAAGTACATCCGCTGACCACCGTCACCAGCTTCCAGCAGCGCGGCGACGGGCTGTGGGAGGTGGCGACCCGCCGGACCAACGGCCGGGTGCGCCGCGGCAAGCGGACCTTCACCGCCAAGTACCTCATCGTCGCGGCCGGTACGTACAACACCCAGAAGCTGCTGTTCAAGGTGCGCGACACCGGCAAGCTGACCAAGCTGTCGGACAAGCTGGGCGTGCTGACCCGCACCAACTCCGAGTCCATCGTGGGTGCCCAGACCCGCGAAGTGCCCACGGACATGGATCTGACGCACGGTGTGGCCATCACGTCGTCGATCCACCCGACCCCGGACACCCACATCGAACCGGTGCGGTACGGCAAGGGCTCCAACGCCATGGGCATGCTGCAGACGCTGATGACGGACGGCGCCGGCCCGCAGGGCACCGACGTGCCGCGGTGGAAGCAGTTCCTCAACCAGGCCGGTGAGGACCCGCGTGAGCTGATCCGCCTGCTCAACCCGCAGCGGTGGAGCGAGCGCACCGTGATCGCACTGGTCATGCAGCACCTCGACAACTCGATCACCACGTTCACCAAGCGTGGGCCCGGTGGTATCCGGATCATGTCGTCCAAGCAGGGCCACGGCGAGCCCAACCCGACCTGGATCCCGGTCGGCAACGAGGCGACCCGACGGATGGCCGAGAAGGTCGGCGGTATCGCCGGCGGCACCTGGGGCGAGCTGTTCAACATCCCGCTGACCGCCCACTTCCTGGGCGGTGCGGCGATCGGTGACAGCGCCCAGACGGGCGTCATCGACCCCTATCACCGCGTCTACAACTACCCGACGCTGTTCGTCACCGACGGTGCCGCGATCTCGGCGAATCTCGGTGTGAATCCGTCACTTTCGATCGCAGCGCAGGCCGAACGAGCGGCGTCATTGTGGCCGAACAAGGGACAGGACGACGCGCGGCCGGCCCAGGGTGAGCCCTACCGCCGGATCGAACCGATCGCACCGGACCGTCCCGTCGTGCCGGCCGACGCCCCGGGCGCGCTGCGCCGGCTGCCGATCACCCCGGTCTAGTAGGGATTTGTGCACGATTTTCCGCGGTCAGCGCGGAAAATCGTGCACAAATCCCTGGGGTCAGGCCGAGTTGAACCGCCGGTGTGTGGGCGCGCGGCCCGGTGGTTGCGGCGGCGGGGGAAGTATCGACGGCCGCGGTTTGACGTCGACGACGGTCGGCTCGCGGGTACTCAGCGTCAGTTCGTCGCCGGCGTGCCGGATCACCAGGGTGGAGTCGGGTCCGTCGCGCAGGGTGTACGTCACCTCGCTGTGCGTCGCATCGACGGTGACCCGAAATTCCCGCCACCGCAACCGAAATCGGAGCCGGGACAGACTGTCCGGCAGCTGCGGGTCGAGTGCGAGGAAGCCTTCGTCGTCGCGTAGACCACCGAAACCGGCGACCAGAGCGATCCAGGCACCCGCGAGGGACGCCATGTGCAGTCCGTCGCGGGTGTTGTGGTGCAGATCGCGTAGGTCGATCAAGGCCGCTTCGTAGGCATAGTCGTGCGCCAGTTCGAGGTGACCGACCTCGGCGCACATCACCGCCTGCGTGCACGCCGACAGCGACGAGTCCCGGACCGTGCGCCGCTCGTAGTAGTCGACGTTGTGTGCCTTCTGCTGGGCGGTGAAGGCGTGGCCCTGCCACTGCATGGCCAGCACCAGGTCGGCCTGCTTGATCACCTGCGCCGGATACAGCCGCACGTATGGGTGGTTCAGAAACAGGGGATAGGCGGTGTCGGGCGTGAACTTCCATTCCGCAAAGGTGGTGAAGCCCTCGCACTGCGGGTGCACCGCGAGCTCCTCGTCGTACGGGATGTGCGCAGCGGCCGCGGCATCACGCCACGCGGCTGTCTCCTCGTTGGTCACGCCCATGGCATAGGCGTTGTCGGGGTGCCGCGTACACGCGTCGGCGGCGACGCGCAGGTTGTGTGCCGCCATCAGATTGGTGAAGACGTTGTCACGCACCATTGCGGTGTACTCGTCGGGACCGGTGACGCCGTCGAGGTGCCAGACACCGTGCCGGTCGTGGTGTCCCAACGACATCCACAACCGCGCCGTCTCCACCAGTACGGTCAGGCCGCAGTCGACTTCCAGGGATTGGTCGCCGGTGGCGTTGCGGTAGCGCTCGAACGCCATCGCGATGTCGGCGTTGACGTGCCACGCCGCGGTGCCGGCCGGCCAGTACGCCGAGCATTCGGGTCCGGATATGGTGCGCCACGGGAAGCTCGCGCCCCGCAAACCCAGTTCGGCCGCACGGCTTTTCGCCAATTCCAGCGTAGAGGCGCGCCACCTCAGGGCGTCTGCGACGGTATGCGGTTTCGTGTAGGTCAGCACGGGGAGGACGAAACCCTCGGTGTCCCAGAAGGCGTGACCGTCGTAGCCGGTTCCGGTCAGCCCCTTGCCGGCGATGCCGCGGCATTCCGCGCGGGCGCTGGCCTGCAGCACGTGGAACAGCCCGAACCGCACGGCCTGCTGGCAGTCCGGGTCACCGTCGACCTCGACGTCGGCACTGTCCCAGAAGTCGTCGAGATAGTCGCGCTGCAGGTCCAGCAGCCCCTGCCAGCCGCTGTAGTGCGCGCCGGCCAGCGCGCCGGCGACCTGGTCGCGCAGCGCGGGCCGGGACCTCAGGCTCGACCAGCCGTAGGCCAGATACTTCACGATGCGCAGTTGCTGGCCCGGGCGCAGCCCGCAGATCACGGTGGTGCGCGCCAGATCTGGGCGGGCGTCGGTGGTCACCTCCACGCGGCCCGGGACCTCGATCTCGTGGTCCATCGCGGCGGCCATCATCAGGCCACTGCGCTTGGTCTGGTGGATCAGCAGCCCGCTGTGTTGGTTGTGTTCGTGGTGGATCGCCTGCAGCGGATTGGCGAGGGCCGCCGCAACGCGCGGATCCGATGAGGTTTTCGGCTGATCCTCATTGGCGACCAACTCCGATTGCACTGTGACACGGGCGAATTCATCGATGGCCTCGACGGTGTACTCGATGGCCGCGACGCTCCGCTGGGCCAGTGAGACCAGCCGAGTCGACTTGACCCGCACCTGCTTTCCCGCCGGTGACCGCCAGTGCACTGTGCGCGAAAGGGTTCCGGCGCGCAGATCCAGAATTCTCTCGTGGTCGATGAGTTCGCCGTACCGGACGTCGAAGGGCTCGTCGTCGACCAGCAGGCGGATGATCTTGCCGTTGGTGACGTCGACGATGGTCTCGCCACCCTGGGGGTAGCCGAATCCACTTTCGGCATAAGGCAATGGCCGGGTCTCGTAGAACGAGTTGAGATAGGTGCCGGGCAGGCCGTGCGGTTCCCCTTCATCGAGATTGCCGCGAAAGCCGATGTGCCCGTTGGACAACGCGAACACCGACTCCGACTGCGCCAACAGGTCCAGGTCCAGCTGCGACTCGCGCACCTGCCAGGGTTCGACCGGAAATGATTCCTGGGTGATCATCGTCGGCCTACAGCAGCTCGGCCAGGTCACTGACGACGACGTCGGCGCCGCTGTCGCGTAGCTGCGCGGCCTGATCGGCCCTGTCGACGCCGACGACGTATCCGAAGTGGCCGTTTCGGCCCGCCGCGACACCTGCCAACGCGTCTTCGAAGACGGCGGCCGCCGCCGGTTCGACACCCAGCAATTGCGCCGCCCGCAGGAATGAATCCGGTGCCGGTTTGCCCGCGATGTGCTCGTCCCGCAGCGTCAGGCCGTCGACCCGCTGCTGGACGAAGTGGGACAACCCGGTGACGTCGAGTACCTGACGGGTGTTGGCGCTCGACGACACGACCGCGATGCCGAGCCCGGCGGCGGCGACGGCCTCCAGGTATCGCCGGGACCCGCTGAACGCTTCGATGCCGTCGTCGTGCAGCACCTTCTGGAACATCTCGTTCTTGCGGTTGCCCAGGCCGGCGACGGTCTCGGCGTCCGGCGGGTCGTCCGGGTTGCCGTCGGGGAGGTCGATGCCACGGCTGCGCAGAAACGAGCGGACGCCGTCCTGGCGCGGCTTGCCGTCCACGTACTGCAGGTAGTCGTCGTGGCTGTCGAACGCGACGAACGGTTCGCCGTCACGTTCGGCGCGTTGCCGCAGATAGTCGTCGAACATCGCCTTCCAGGCCTTCTTGTGCACGCTCGCGGTGTCGGTCAGGACGCCGTCGAGGTCGAACAGGCAGGCGTGCACGGCTTTGGGGAGACCCAGCATGGTCGCTCTTTCGGTCGGGGATTGTCCTGCTGTGTCCTTTCCCGCTTTTCGGCTCGCTTATTCGTTGACGCTACGCCGCGCTGATCACGCGGCTCGGTTCTCCGTGCACGTCGACCGGGACGTCGCCGGTCAGCGTGACGCGGTGCATCAGCCGGTGCTGGCCGTCGTAGTCGTCGACGGCGCGGTGCTGGGTGGCCCGGTTGTCCCACATCGCGACGTCGCCGGGCTGCCAGTCCCAGCGAACAGTGTTCTCCGTCAAGGTGATTCGGCGCTGCAGCAGTTCCAGCAAGGCGGCCGACTCGTAGCTGTCCAGCCCGACGAAGCCGCGGACGAACTGTCCGGCGACCAGCGCGCGCTCGCCGGTTTCCGGGTGGACCCGCACCACGGGGTGCTCGGTGCGGAAATCGGGCTTCTGGAATTCGGCCTGGTAGCCCTTCTGCTCGTCGGTCAGGTGCGTCGTGTCCACGGTGACGTCCTTGAGGTAGTCGAACCGGTTGGAGTGCACGGCCCGCAGGTTCTCCACCAATGCCTTGAGCGGCGCGGGCAACCCGTCGTAGGCCGCGACGGTGGACGCCCACAGTGTGGAACCGCCGTAGGTCGGCAGGGTGACGGCCCGGAGCACCGACGCCGAGGGGTAGTCGGGCATGAACGTCACGTCGGTGTGCCAGCGGTTGGCCTTGCCGTACTCGGAGTCGATCGGGGTGATCTTCGGTGCGTCGGCGCGCTTCATCGAGTGATGGCCGACGAGATCACCCATCAGTTCCCCGAACGCCTGCTGTTGCGCGTCGTCGAGGTGGTTCTGACCGCGGAAGAAGATGACCTTGTGCTCCAGCAGCGCGGCGCGAATCTCGGCGATGGTCTCGGGGGAGAGGTCACCGCCCAGTCGGACGCCGTCGATGACGGCACCGATCTTGCTGGTCAGTTTCGTGGCGTTGAGCATGACGTTCCTTTCGGCCAAGGCGACTGTAGTCAATTGACTACAGCACGTGGGCGCTAGTGTAGCCACATGACTACAGGCGTGCCAGTGGGCCGGGACGAGGTCGTCGCGGCCGTCCTCGAGGCCGCATCGGAGCTGTTCGCCGCACGCGGTCCCGCCGCCACGTCGATCCGGGACATCGCCGCGAAGTCGAACGTCAACCACGGTCTGGTGTTCCGGCACCTCGGCTCCAAGGATCAGCTGGTCGGAGCGGTGCTGGACCATCTCGGGCAACGGCTCAAGGGCCTGATCGACACCGATGCGCCGGCCGACGTGATCGACGCGGCAGTCGACCGACAGCTCCGGGTGATCGCCCGGGCCGCGCTCGACGGCTACCCGGTCGGGGAGTTGCAGACCACATTTCCCAACATGGCGCGCCTGCTCGACGAATTCCTGCCCCGGTACGCCGACGAGAATCAGGCCCGGCTCGCGGTGGGCAACATCATCGCGCTGCAACTCGGCTGGCGACTGCTGGGGCCATTCCTGCGGCCCGCGCTGGGGCTCGGCGAGATGACCGATGACGACGTCCGCGCCGCCGTGGGCGCCGCAGCCGAGCGGTTGGCAGAGCCGCCGGCTGCCCACCACTAGACTGGGCGGGTGCAAACACCAGCTTCACAGCCCGTTCTGGTCATCGACTTCGGTGCGCAGTACGCGCAGCTGATCGCCCGCCGGGTCCGCGAGGCTCGGGTGTTCTCCGAGGTGCTGCCGCATACCGCGACGGTCGAGGACATCAAGGCCAAGAACCCGCAGGCCATCGTGCTGTCCGGTGGGCCGTCCAGCGTCTACGAAGACGGCGCGCCGCAACTGGACGCGGCGATCTTCGACCTGGGCGTCCCGGTGTTCGGCATCTGCTACGGGTTCCAGGCCATGGCGCAGGCGCTCGGCGGCACCGTGGCGCACACCGGCACCAGTGAATACGGCCGGACCGAGCTGAAAGTCTCCGGCGGAGAACTGCATTCAGGCCTGCCGGGCACGCAGCCGGTGTGGATGAGCCACGGCGACGCGGTCACCGCGGCGCCCGCCGGATTCGACGTCGTGGCCAGCAGCCCCGGCGCCCCGGTCGCCGCCTTCGAGGACCGGGCCCGCAAGCTGGCCGGTGTCCAGTACCACCCCGAGGTGATGCACTCGCCGCACGGCCAGCAGGTGCTCAGCCGGTTCCTGCACGACTTCGCCGGCATCGGCGCGACCTGGACCGCGGCCAACATCGCCGACCAGCTGGTCGAGCAGGTGCGCGAGCAGATCGGCGACGGCCAGGCCATCTGCGGCCTGTCGGGCGGCGTCGACTCGGCGGTCGCGGCCGCGCTGGTGCAGCGCGCCATCGGCGACCGACTGACCTGTGTGTTCGTCGACCACGGCCTGCTGCGCGCGGGGGAGCGTGAGCAGGTCGAACGCGACTTCGTCGCCGCGACCGGTGCCAAGCTCGTCACCGTCGACGAAGCCGACCGCTTCCTCGACGCCCTGTCGGGTGTGACCAACCCCGAAGGCAAGCGCAAGATCATCGGCCGCGAGTTCATCCGGGCCTTCGAGGGCGCGGTGCGCGACACCCTGGGATCGAGCGAGTCCGAGATCGAATTCCTGGTGCAGGGCACGCTCTACCCGGACGTCGTGGAATCGGGCGGTGGCACCGGTACGGCCAACATCAAGAGCCACCACAACGTCGGCGGTCTGCCCGAGGACCTCAAGTTCAAACTCGTCGAGCCGCTGCGGCTGCTGTTCAAGGACGAGGTGCGCGCCGTCGGCCGCGAGCTCGGCCTGCCCGAGGAAATCGTTGGGCGCCAACCGTTCCCGGGCCCGGGTCTGGGTATCCGGATCGTCGGCGAGGTGACGGGCTCCCGGCTGGACACGCTGCGCCGCGCCGACTCGATCGCCCGCGAGGAGCTCACCGCGGCCGGGCAGGACCAGAGCATCTGGCAGTGCCCCGTGGTGCTGCTCGCCGATGTGCGCTCGGTGGGCGTGCAGGGTGACGGGCGGACCTACGGACATCCGATCGTGCTGCGCCCGGTGTCCAGTGAGGACGCCATGACCGCCGACTGGACCCGCGTGCCTTACGAAGTGCTGGAACGCATTTCGACGCGCATCACCAACGAGGTGCCCGAGGTGAACCGCGTGGTGCTGGACATCACCAGCAAGCCGCCGGGCACCATCGAGTGGGAGTGATCCCCCTCCGGCTGACGGGTGAGGCTCAGCGCGCCGGGTCGCCCCGCCACGCGAAGCTGTTGACGTACTGGCCCATGTCCAGGGCGAGTTGCAGGCCGACCGCGGACGGTTTCCCGGAGCCGAAGTCGGGCCCGAAACGGTGGTACGGACCCGAGGCCGCGGCGATCAGTGCCAGGTCGTTCTTGACGGCGACGAGCACCAACAGCCGCATCCGGGAGTACTGGCGGCTCGCGCCCTGCGGATACCAGTCGGCGACGACGCCGTAGCCCGTCTGGTAGCCGACCATGGCGTTCGGAATTTCGTACGCGGTCTTGGCATCCGGATAGGTCGACTTGACCAGTTCGGCCGCAATGTCTTTCGGCTGGCGTCCGGTCGCGGGCCGGCTGAACAGCTGCAGCATCCCGCCGTCGCCGGCGAGCAGTTTGGCCAGCACGCCGTGGTCGTCCTTGGTCACCTCGTACGCCGATCCGGTCGCCGGGTAGGCGACGCTGAACGAGCCGTCGGGTGCGGTGAACCGGGGGTTGATGGTCACCGGCTGACCCATGGGCGGATGGCCGCATTCCGGCGGGCACACGTACCGCACGGCCGGCTTCTCCAGAAGTCCGGACACCCCGACCAGGAGCGCGGCCAGCACCACCGCGGCGAGGACGAAGATCAGTGTCACCTGAACGCGTTTCGTGGTCCGGGTCGGCGTCGTCGCGTAGGCAGGCGCGTGCAGCGAGTAGCCGGGGAGGAGCCCCACCGTCAAGCTGTCGGCGGGTGCCGGGCGGTCGGTGCGCTGGCTGTGCCGTGCGGCCCGTGACGACGCCCGGGTGGCGGCGCCGCAGGCCGCGCAGAACGGGGCGTCGGGCACGACGTGGCCGCACTGGGGACACAGCAGCGGCTCGTCCATGTTGTAGTCGTCGTGGGCCTCGTGCAGCAGCGCCAGGTGCAGTCCGACGCGCAATGCCAGCAGTGCGACGAGGGTGAGCGCGAAATACATTGCCAGCTGGACGAACTGGGGCAGCTGGACCGCGTCGATCAGGCCGAGCAGGGCGTAGACCACGGCGACGATCACCGCGATCAGGGTCAGCGTCAGCCGGACGTAGCCTCGATGTTGGTGCGCCTTGTTCGGTGGCCGGGTGAACCACAGCGCCGCACCGATCAGGCCGCCGACGGTGGCCGCGATGATGGGAGTGGCCAGGCCGCGGATACCGGCCTCGACCAACAGGCCTTGCAGCGGGCGGTCGCGGTTGACCATGCCGGTGCCGAACTGCGGGGCCAGCCGGGTCAGGGTTGCCGCCGCGGTGAAATAGATGGCGGCGTGGGCGCCGATGGCGTAGCCGTGCAAGGCTTCTCGATGGCCGGGCCGGACCAGACGGATCACCAGTGTGGGCACCTGCATCAGCAGGAGGCCACCGAGCGTGGCGCCGAGGCCGGTGCGCAGCATGCGGGCCGCCGCGATGCCCGCACCGAGCGGGATGCCGTAAGACCGGGCGGCCACCGCTCCGGTGAGCAGCGCCCACCCGACGCCCAGCGCGACGGCGAGACCGGCGGTCAGCCAGAGGTTGCCCCGCGGTGCGTCCTGGTTGAATTCCGATTCCCGGAGATAGATTCCGAAGATCACGGGCAGCCCGAGGACGGCGACGGCGACGAGCGCGCCGGGCAGGCGAAGCATCGCGGTGGCGACCAGGGCCAGCACCAGGGCGACGAGCCCGAGCATGAACGACGTGCGCGACCGCGGGGACAGGTGGGGGAACAGCGAGCTGGTGATCGACAGGCGAAGCAGATGCTGGCCGGGTGCGGCGCTGAACGACCGCGCCCGCAACCAATGCGGTCCGTCGTGACGGTGTTCGCTCAGCGGCGCGCCGCACAGCCCGCAGTACTCGCCCGCCGGGACGTCCAGCTGGCAGACCTCGCACTCCATCATCGGCCGGTCTTCGAGCTGGGTGCTCATTGCGTCACCTTCTGCAGCAACAACAGGTTTTCCGCCAGGTTCTCCACGTTCGGGGTGCCGAGCCCGCTGACCAGGTCGTAGCCCGGGCCCGCCGTGTCAACGGCGTTGCCGCCCAAGGTGATATCGCGGAATGCCGGTCGCGGGGCGCCGGTGGCAATCCGATACAGCAGCGGGTTGAGCGCGCCGATCGGCCGTCCGCCGTTGGCGGTGAGGTATTGCGTCATGACGGCGGTCAGGCCGGCCCAGATCGGTGCGGACTGCGAGGTGCCGCCGCCGACGACCACCTCCTTGTCCACCACGATCCGCACGCCGGTGTAGGGATCGGCGACGGCCGAGATGTCCGGCGTCATGCGCTTGCCGGCGCTGCGTTTCGGGTCGACCTGGTTCGCCGCGGCCGCCTGCCAGCGTGGCTGGTCGAACAGTGCGGAGACGCCGCCGCCGGTGCCCTGGGAGAGCGGGACGTTGAACCAGGCCTGTTCGTCCACCCACCTGCCCTCGGCATCGGTGGACAGGGTGCTGCCGCCGACGTTGGTCATCTCGGGCAGCGACGCCACCGAATCCAGCCCGATGTCGGCGGGGCCGGGAGGGGAGTCCCAGTCGTCGCCGCCCTTGCATTCCAGTCCGGCCAGGTCGCCGCTGGCGTCAAATGCCGTGGTGCCGTGCGCTTCTGCGGCGGCCAACGCCGAGCGGACGGGAGTGAGGTCGGCCGCGGTGGTCAGTTTGTCGCAGCCCCAGCCGATCGACAGGCTCCAGATCGCGCCGGGGAAATCACGGTCGGTCCGCTCGAACATCTCGCCGATCTTCACGTAGGCGCCGTCGCCGGTGACGGTCGGACGGGCGTTGACCACGACCAGCCGGGCGTCGGGGGCGATGGCATGGATCACCTCGAGGTCCATGGTGGTCTCGCCGCGCTCGTCGCCGGGCTGCCCGCCGATGAGGGTCGGGGTGAACTTGGGCAGGCCGAAGGTGGTCGAGAACTGGTCCAGGTCGGCTTGGTCGTAACCGTTGAAAGCGAAGACCACCACCGTGGTGCCCTTGCCCGTGTGGCCGGCGGCGCTCAACTTGTCGGCGTGGTAGGCGCTGAGCAGGTGGCTCGGGGTCAGTCCGCGTTCCGGGACACCCTGCGGCGGGTCCTGCGGTGCCGAATCGTGGTGCGGGGTGTAGCTGAGGATCCGGCCCAATTCGGCGACCGTGCCTTGTAGTTCGGTGGGGAGCTGGGGTTGCTGCGGCGCGGCGTAGAACTCCTGTCCACGCCGGCCGCGATAGTCGTGCACCTCGACGCCGAAGGCGGCGCCCATCCGGTCGGGGTCGCCTTCGACGACGGCCCAGTTGTCGCCGGGGCGCCAGCGCACCGAAAGGCGTTGCAGCTCAGCCCAATTGATCAGCGCGTCCGGTCGATGGTTCGCATCGAGCGTGGCGGTGAGCTGGACGCGCTGCGGATGAGCGGGCCCGAGATCGGTCGAGGAGGCGAGTAGCGACGCGAAGGGACCGTCGATGGTGCCCGACGGCTGGTCTGACGCCGTGGTCGGCCGACCCGGGGTGGGCAGGTTGACGACCACCATCGTCAGCGTGGCGGCAAGCGCCAGGCCAACCAGCCATCGCCGGGGTGGTGTCCGATTCGGCGATGGCATGTACCAACGGTAGCGCGAACCCGGATTCTGCTGGGCCGGTAGGCAACCCGGGTTGGTTGTCAGTTGCGGTGCGTGCCCGGTGTGGCGGTGGGCGCCGGGTTGGCGGTGACCGACGGGGTGAACAGGTTGCCGCCGTTCGGGCTGAGCGACTTCTCGGTCGGGGTGACCGCCGATGTGGTCGTGGTCGTGGTGGTGGTCGACGGCGCCTCGGGGGTCTTCTTCTCCTCGCCGCAGCCGGCGGTGAGGCCGATCATCGCGATGAGTGCGGTGCCTCCCGCTGCGGCGGCGACGCGGTGGACCAGACGATTCGAACGCATGATGCATGCCCTTCCACTAGCGCAGCGGTCCACCAAGCCCCGAGCGGGATTTCCGGACCTATTCCAGTTATGAGCGTACAGGTCAGAACGCTGCGATGGCGGTGTTGTGGGTCACCGGCGGCTTGACCGTGTCGGTGGGTGGGTGTTTACTCACGATATCGAACAAATATTCGAATATTGACAGTGTCTGATGGTGCGGGAGGTGTTGTTGTGGCGGCTGTGACCAGTCTGGCGAATAGCCAGATTGACCGCGCTGACCAGCTGGAACAACTCCGGCGCAAGATCGCCGAGATGTCGGGACCCGCGGGTTTGCGCGGCCGGGACCGGGGACGGTCCGAGCCTGCCCCGAAGGTTGCCGAAAGTTTGCTGGAACCGTCGGATCTGCAGTCTGAGCTGCTGCCTGACGTGTTGCCCCGCGGCACGGTCGCGGTGCTCTCGGGGGCCCGCTCGCTGCCGTTGCGAATGGTGGCCGCGGTGACGGCGGCCGGTGGGTATGCGGCCATCGTCGGTCAGCCCAAGGTCGGGCTGCTGGCCGCGGTGGAGATGGGGGCCGACCTGGAACGCATCGCGCTCATCCCGGACCCGGGGCCGGACCCGGTGGAGGTGGCCGCGGTGCTCATGGACGGGCTCGACCTGGTGCTGCTCGGGCTGGGTGGCAAGTCCGTTCCGGCCGGCCGGGCGCGGGTGGTGGCGTCCCGGGCCCGGCAGCGCGAGTGCACCCTGCTGGTCACCGACGGCGACTGGCCCGGGGCGACGGCCCGGCTGGAGGCCAGGGTCCGCGGGTACGAGGTGGTCGGAGCGGGCGACGGGGACCCGGTGCCGGGGTGCGGGCGGATCGGCCGGGTGCGGCTGGACACGCGGGCCCGCGGCCGCTCGATGCGTCCGCTGCGAGCGGTGGGTGGCTGAGATGTCCCGGGTGTTGGCCATCTGGTGCATGGACTGGCCCGCGGTGGCGGCGGCGGTGGCGGCCGGGCTGCCGGTGACCGAACCGGTGGCGGTCACTCTGGCGAACCGGGTGGCGGCCTGTTCGGCGTCGGCGCGGGCATCGGGCGTCCGAAGGGGGTTGCGGCGCAGGGAAGCTCAGGCACGCTGTCCGCAATTGCACGTCGCCACCGCCGATCCGGCGCGGGATGCCCGTCATTTCGAGGGGGTGACGGCTGCGGTCGACGAGGTCGTGCCGCGCGCAGAGGTCCTGCGGCCGGGGCTGCTGGTATTGCCGGTGCGTGGCGCGGCCCGGTATTTCGGGTCGGAGCAGACCGCGGCTGAACGATTGGTCGACGCGGTGGGTGCGGCCGGGGTCGAATGCCAGGTGGGCATCGCCGACCAGCTGCCCACGGCGGTCTTCGCGGCCCGGGCGGGGCGCATCCTCGCGCCGGGTGAGGATGCGCAGTTTCTCGCAGAATTGTCCATCCGGCAGTTGGCCACCGAACCGAGCCTGTCCGGTGAGGGCCGGGAAGAACTGGCGGACTTGTTGTGGCGCATGGGTATCCGAACCATTGGGCAGTTCGCCGCGTTGTCCCGGACCGACGTGGCGTCCCGGTTCGGTACCGATGCCGTGGTCGCGCACCGGTTTTCGCGGGGTGAACCGGCGCGCCGCCCGTCGGGACCGGAGACGCCGGCGGACCTCGACGCCGTGATGGACTGCGACCCGCCGATCGACCGGGTGGACGCGGCGGCATTCGCCGGACGCTCGCTGGCAAGCCAGTTGCACCGCAGCCTGGAGTCCGCCGGGGTGGGGTGCACTCGGCTGGCCATCGATGCGGTGACCGCCAACGGTGAGGAACTGCAACGGGTTTGGCGGTGTGCCGAGCCGCTGACCGAGGATGCCACCGCGGACCGGGTGCGGTGGCAGCTGGACGGTTGGCTGACCAGGCGGGGACTGGGCGGCGCCGGGCCCACCGGACCCATCACGGTGTTGCGGCTGCATCCGGTCGAGGTCGTCTCGGCCGCGGCATTGCAGTTGCCGTTGTGGGGATCTTCCGGAGATGACGACCGGATGCGCGCCCGGCGGGCGCTGGTGCGGGTCCAGGGTCTGCTCGGGCCGGAGGCGGTGCAGGTGCCGGTGCTCAGTGGTGGACGGGGGCCCGCCGAGCGCATCACACTCACGCCGCTGGGTGATGAGGTGGTGCCGTTGAATGATCCGACCCAGCCGTGGCCCGGGCGCCTGCCGGAGCCGGCTCCGGTGGTCCTGCTGGATGACCCGGTGGAACTTGTTGACGTACGCGGTGATTCGGTTCGGGTGACGGACCGGGGCATGTTCTCCACCGATCCGGTGGGGCTGACGGGTTCGGGTTACCGCGGGGCGTTGCGCTGGTGGGCGGGGCCGTGGCCGGTCGACGAACGCTGGTGGGATCCGGAGCGGGGGAAGGGCCGCACGGCCCGGGTTCAGGTGCTGCTCGGAGATGAAGGGGAGAGCCGTGCGCTGCTCCTCTGCTATCGACAGCGGCGGTGGTATGTGGAGGGGGTTTATGAATAGGCCGGCGCTGTAGTTCGAACCGTGGAGTTCCTGGGCGGGGCGGCACCCAATGGTTGCCCCATCGCTTCCTATGACGAATGTGCAGGTTTCGTTCGACATTTCGCAGATTCACCGTCCGAAACTGCACATTCGCCGTAGCACCCCTCGGGGATGGGCGGACTGTGGCACCGCCGGAAGTACCCGAACCAGCGACATCTTCGAGGCCTGCCGGCAGCACGACAAAATTATGGTTGTGCACAACTGAATTGTGGGCTACAGTTCTTCGTGTGGACGCACTCACCTTGGACCGTCAGCTCTGCTTCGCCTTGTACTCGGCGTCGCGGGCGATGACAGCGGCCTACCGGCCGATCCTGGCCGAGCTGAACCTCACCTACCCGCAGTACCTCGTGCTGCTGGTGCTGTGGGAAGAGGATCGGGTCACGGTCGGGCGCCTGGGTGAGCGGCTGCAGCTGGATTCGGGCACTCTCTCACCGCTACTGAAACGGTTGGAAGCCAATGGATTCATCCGTCGTGAACGGTCGTTGCAGGACGAGCGCCAGGTCGAGGTGACCCTCACCCCGGCCGGCCGCAAGCTCGAGGGAAAGGCCCAGTGCATCCCCGAGAAGCTGGGCGCCCAGACCGGCATCACCGAGCAGGAAGCCGCGGATCTGCGCGACGCGATTCACCGATTGACCGATGCGCTCACCGCATCGCACTGATTTACCGACGCAACCCGCGTCACTGGCACCAACCACCACAAGGAGATCGACATGAAGACGCTGTACACCGCAGAAGCCCTGGCCACCGGCGAAGGTCGCGACGGCCACGGCCGCACTTCCGACGGCAAGCTGGACCTGGATCTGGCCATCCCGAAGGAGATGGGTGGCAGCGGCAACGGCACCAACCCCGAGCAGCTTTTCGCCATCGGCTACGCCGCCTGCTACCACTCGGCGCTGCGCCTGGTGGCCCGCGAAGCCAAGGCTGATGTCACCGATTCGTCTGTGGGAGCTCGGGTTTCGCTCGGCCAGCTGGACAACGGCGGATTCGGCCTGGCGGTCGAGCTGGAGATCACCCTGCCCAACCTGGAGCACGACGCTGCGCAGGAGCTGGCGGACAAGGCCCACCAGGTCTGCCCCTACTCCAACGCCACCCGCGGCAACATCGACGTCAAGATCACCGTCACCGACGACTGAGCTCCCGCCGCGAGCTGGGGGCACCTCCCGCTTGCGGGGGAACGCAAAACTGTCGAATTCCGTTCGGAAAAGACAGTTTTGCGCCTGCTCGCGGAGTCGTCGGAACACCCCTCACAACTTGGATGCGAAGGCCCCGACGCGCTCGATGAACCGATCGAAGAACGCCACCGGGTCGACCTCGATGCCGATGTGGGCATTGGGCTGGCGTCCCCAGTGTCCGCGCCAGTCGGCGACCGTCATGCCGCGCGTCAACGTGCCCAGCAGTTCCACGTCGACCGTCGCCTGCTGGTACCGGACGATGTCCGGGTCGAGCGCCACCGCCGCCGCGAGCGGGTCGTGCAGGTGCGCCAGGTAGCCCTCGCCCTGGTCGAAATGGAACTCGAAGTAGAACCGCATGGCGTCTTCCAGCACCCGGATCAGCGGGTTGGATGACGTCGACCGTGTCCCGCGATCGTCCAGCACACTCATCGGCGACGACGGTCCACCCGCTGCGGTAGCCAGCCGGCTCAACAGCGACGGTGTCATCGCGACGTTCTCGGTCAGGTTGAGCCCCAGCACTATTGGCAGATGCGTGGGGTCCTCCAGACCCCACGCCGCGCCCCACACCGAGAACACCTCGGCGGCGGCCTCCGGGTCGACGCTGATGTTCCATTCGGACACCGGCGTGGTGTTGCCCCGGTAGTCGAAGGCGCCGCCCATGATCACCAGGCGTCGCAGCAGCCGGGGGAGCGACGGCTCCTGCCGCAGCGCCAGCGCGAAGTTGGTCAGCGGGCCGGTGACGAGACCGATCAACTCGCCGGGGTACTCGCGTGCGGCCTGGATCCAGGCCTCGGCGGCGTCGTAGTCGGTGAGCACGCCGCCGATTTCGGACTCGGCGTCGGGCTCGGGCAGTTCCGCATAACCGAGTCCCTGCGGGCCGTGTGTGTCCTCGGCGGTGCGCAACGGCGCGACCAGCGGGACGCTCGAGCCCCTGGACACCGGGATGGGGCCGACGCCGCACAACTGCAGCAGCCCCAGATTGTTGACGCATACCTGGTCGACCGGGACGTTGCCCGCGGTGGACGCGATGCCCACCAGTTCGGCGTCGGCGCTGGCCAGCAGGTAGGCCAGTGCCATCGCGTCGTCTACGCCGGTGTCGACGTCGGCAAAAACCGGCTGCACCCTGGTCTGTCCGACGGGTAGTAGGCCCCCTGTCATGTCGCCAACCCTAAAGGGCCGCGGGGCAACGGGCAGTCCGATCGCGGGCTCTGGGCCTGTTACCTATATCGCGCCGTCGGGGAATGCGATGACCGACACAAAACGGATCGGCAGACGGATGAGCCGGGTGGGCCCGTGGACGCCCTCACCGTCGAACTGCAGTGAGTCGCCGGGCTCGAGTCGATACTCGGACCGGCCGTGGCCGTAGTCCATGACGCCGTCGAGCATGTAGATGAATTCGGTCCCGGGATGCTGGAACAGTGGATAGACCTCACTGTCCTCGTTGAGCGTCACCATCAGGCATTCCAGGCGTTTGTGCTCGCCGCGGAGCCCACCCAGTAGTTCGTATTCGTGGCCGGCCTGCGAGCCGCTGCGGACGATCGGGGTGCCCTTGCCGGCTTTGACGAACGACGCGGGCCGTTCGGTGTCGGCGCCGCGGAACAGGTAGGTCACCGGTACGTCGAAACCTTTGGACAGCAGCGCGAGGGTGCTCAGCGAGCAGGACGTCTGGGCATTCTCGACCTTGGACAGCATGGCCTTGGAGATGCCGATGCGGGCGGCCATCTCTCCGACCGACAGACCCGAATTGTGGCGCAGCTGACGAACATTGCGCGCGATGGCGACCTCGAGCTCGAGTTCTTCGACCTTGTCGTCGGGCCGTCGGTTACGGGTGGTGCCCGCATTGCGAAGTAGCGTTTCGTCGTTCTCCACTTGTCAACCGTAACGCATCAACGTCCACTGTCAGTAGACGACGCGCGTCGGGGTCGGTACGGGCCGACTGGGCCTCGATGAGGTGCTGCAGGCTGTCGGCCAGAGCGACCGAGCCGGCTTCGGCATCCGCGTTCTCGACCGCTTCGGACGGCGCGTGGGAGACGCCGGTGGGGTTGCGCACGAACAACATTGCGGTGGGCACGTGATCCTTCAAGACTCCGGCATCATGCCCCGCGCCGGTGCCCAGTATCGGCGCGTCATCGAGCGTAGCGCTCAGCCCGTCACGCAACGACGAATCGAAATCGACGGTGGCGCTGAATGATTCCTCGGTCATCGTGACACCACAGCCCTCGCCGGCGGCAGCGGCATTGGCGGCCTCCGCGATCTCGTGCACCAGGAACTTGGTCACCGCGTCCTCGGGGTGACGTACGTCCAGCCAGAGATCCACACGCGAGGCGATGACGTTGGTGCCGCCGGGCACCGGGACGATCCGGCCGACGGTGGCGCGTGCGCCGCTGATGGCCCGCGCCTGTGACTGGACGGCGGTGATCAGCCGGGCGGCGGCCACCATGGGATCGGCCCGGTCCGTCATGAGCGTGGTGCCGGCGTGGTTGCCCGCACCGGTGAAGGACAACCGCCACCGGCCGTGGCCGAGGATGGACGACGCGACAGCCACCGGCCTGCCCAGATCGATCAGCCCGCGGCCCTGTTCGACATGGAGTTCCACGAACGTCCCGATCCGCCGCACCATGTCTGGATCGGGCCCCAGATGAGCGGGATCGATTCCGGCACAACGACTTGCCTCGGCGAATGTGGTTCCGCTGCTGTCGGTCAGTGATCGGGCCCGGTCCGGGTCGATCGCTCCGGTCAGCAGCCGCGAGCCCAGGCACGCGACCCCGAAACGTGAGCCCTCCTCCTCGGGGAACACCGCGATGGCCCGCCGCCCGCCGACACCGCGGGCGGCCAGTAGATCGAAAGCGACCAACGCCGACGCCACCCCGAGCGGCCCGTCGTAGGCGCCGCCGCCGGGCACGGAATCCAGGTGACTGCCGGTGACGACGGCGTCGTCGCCGACTCCGCCCGACCAGGCCCAGATGATCCCGTTGCGGTCGGTCTCGATGTCCAGGCCGCGCTTTGCCGCGTGCGCGACGAACCACGACCGCAGGTCGAGCTCGGCGGTCGAATAGACGGGCCGGGTGTAGCCGCCGCGCTGGTTGTCGACGCCGGTGCCGGCGATCTCGGCAAGCAACGAGGTGACGGTGTCAGGCATGAAAGATCCTTCTTGGCAGAGAGATTCAGGGTGACGTGATCAGCGCATCTCGCCCGCACCGGCGTACGGGTGCAGGCTGTTGAGCGGCTTGCCTTCGGCGAACCGTTCCAGCCGGAAGTCCGTGGCCGGGATATCCGGATCGGTGCTGTCGCCCTCGAATACCAGATCCGCGACCAGCTCACCGACCGCGGGGCTGATCTTGAATCCGTGACCGGCGAACCCGGCCGCCAGGATCAACCCGTCGACCCCACCGACCGGCGCGATCACCGGATTCCAGTCCGGCGGAACGTCATACACGCCGGCGTAGGTGTGGGTCACCGCCGGCTCGGGGAAGCCGGGGAACCGGTGCATCACCTTTTCGCCGTAGGCCAGGACGGATGCCTCCGCCGCGACATTCGAGTAGTTGTCCGGGTCGACGAACTTCTTCTGGAAGTCGGCGTGGTCGCTGTTGCCGACCAGAAACTGGCCGGAGCCTTCGACGCGGCAGTACTGCAGGCTGATCAAGTCGGAGATCACCGGCAGGTCCGGCAGCGGTGTGCCGGCGTCGACGATCAGCAGTTCCGATCGATACGCCTCGATGGGAAAGTCGATGCCCATGGCGGCCAACAACTTTGCCGACCACCAGCCGTTGGCCACGATCACCAGATCGGCGTCGATGAGGTCACCGTTCTCCAGCATGACCCCGGTGACCTTGTCGCCGGCTGTCACGACGCGGGCGACGGGCGTGTTCTGCCGGATCCTGGCCCCCGCCGCCCGGGCTGCCTGCCCGAAGTGCAGTGCCAGCTGGGTGGCGTCGGCGAATCCGCCGCGTGGTTCGTAGGAAGCCAGTGCCACATCGGAGGTTTCGAGCATCGGCCACAGTTTCTGCAGGGTGTCGGTGTCGATCAGTTCGACCTCGACGCCGAGCGATTGATGCATGGCCGTGTTCGCGCTCAGGGCGTCGACGTTCTCGTCACCGACGAGCACGGTGTAGCCGACCTGGCGGAAGCCGACGGCGTCTCCCAGCTGTTCGATCACCGGCAGGCTGCGCCAGGCCATCGCGGCGATCGACGGCACACCGTAGTGGGCGCGGACGATGCCCGATGATTTTCCGGTGCCGCCGCTGGCCAGCTGATGCCGTTCCAGGACAAGGATATCCGTGAGCCCGCGCTGAGTCAGGGAGTGTGCGATGGACAGTCCGATGAGGCCGCCACCGATGATCACGGCTTTCGACGCCATCAGAAACCACCTGCCGCGGAGTGGCCCGGGATCCACGACGTGCCGGCCAACGGCACCCGCGCCATGGCGGCGGCTTCGATGGACACGGCAACCATGTCCTCAGGCTCCAGGTGCGTGACGTGTGCCTTGCCGCAGGCGCGTGCGATGGTCTGTGCCTCCATCGTCAAGACGCGCAGGTAGTTGGCGACGCGGCGGCCGCCGTCGACCGGGTCCAGCGCCTGCTGCAACACCGGATCCTGCGTGGTGATGCCTGCTGGGTCCTGGCCGTCCTGGAAGTCGTCGAAAAACCCTGCTGCCGAGCCGAGTTGGGCGTACTCGGCCTCGTACTTCGGGTGGTTGTCGCCGAGCGCGATCAATGCAGCGGTGCCGATCGCGACGGCGTCGGCTCCCAGCGCCAGTGCTTTCGCGACGTCGGCGCCGGTGCGGATGCCGCCGGACACGATCAATTGCACGCCGTCGGGCTTGCGGTGTACGCCGAGTTCCTGCAGGGCCTGCACGGCTTGCGGTACTGCGGCCAGGGTGGGGATGCCGACGTGCTCGATGAACACCTCTTGGGTGGCCGCGGTGCCGCCCTGCATGCCGTCGACCACGACGACGTCGGCGCCGGCGTGGACCGCGAGTTTGACGTCGTAGTACGTGCGCGATGCGCCGACCTTGACGTAGATCGGCTTCTCCCAATCGGTGATCTCACGGAGCTCGTTGATCTTGATGGTCAGGTCGTCAGGGCCGGTCCAGTCGGGGTGCCGCGACGCCGAGCGCTGGTCGATGCCCTGTGGCAGGTCGCGCATCCCGGCGACCCGTTCGGAGACCTTCTGGCCCAGCAGCATTCCGCCACCACCGGGCTTGGCGCCCTGGCCGAGTACCACCTCGATGGCGTCGGCGCGGCGTAGGTCGTCCGGGTTCATTCCGTACCGGTTCGGCAGGTATTGGTAGACAAGGTGTTTGGAGTGGCCACGTTCCTCGGGCGTCATGCCGCCGTCTCCCGTGGTGGTCGACGTACCCACTTCTGAGGCGCCGCGTCCGAGCGCCTCCTTGGCGCGGCCGGACAGCGCCCCGAACGACATGCCGGCGATGGTGACCGGGATATCCAGGTGCAGTGGGTATTTGGCGTTCCGTGCGCCCAACACCACATCGGTGCCGCACTTCTCGCGGTAGCCCTCCAGAGGGTAGCGCGACATCGACGCGCCGAGGAAGAGGAGGTCGTCGAAATGGGGGAGTGCGCGCTTGGCGCCCCAGCCGCGGATGTCGTAGATGCCGGTCTCCGCCGCCCGGTGGATGGCGGCGATGGTCGTGCGGTCGAAGGTGGCGGACTCGCGTAGACCGCGGTTGGCGCGGTCGTCTGCCGAGAAGGTCATGAGCTGGCCTCCAATCAGTAGGAGTTGTGTGCTTGGAAGTGATAGAGGTTGCGGGCCGAGCCGTAGCGCCGGTACGTGGCCGGGTCGTCGTCGTAGCCCGCCGCCTTGAGCAGGCCCGCGAGCTCCTCGAGGTGTTCGGCCTCCATCGGTTTCTCGATGCAGTCCGCACCAAGGGATTTCACTTCGCCTCGGACGTACAGCCGGGCCTCGTAGATCGAGTCGCCGAGGGCGTCGCCGGCGTCACCGCGGATGACGATGCGGCCCTTCTGTGCCATGAAGGCGCTCATGTGGCCCACTGAGCCTCCGATGACGATGTCCAGCCCTTTCAGCGAGATGCCACACCGGGCGGCGGCGTTGCCGTCGATGACGAGCAGTCCGCCGCGCCCCGTGGCGCCCGCCGATTGCGATGCGTCGCCGGTGACATGGACGACACCGCTCATCATGTTCTCCGCCAGACCTTGTCCGGCGTTGCCGTTGACGGTGATCTCGGCCTTCTGGTTCATGCCGGCGGCGTAGTAGCCGACGTGGCCGTGCACCGTGATCTCGACCGGCGAGTTGACTCCGACGGCCACGTTGTGCGCGCCTTGGGGATTGGTGATGACGAACTGGCCGTCGATGCCGTCGGCGTGCAGGGCCGCATTGACGTCACGCAGACTCACCGTCGACAGGTCGAAAGTCGTTGGCGCGTCGCTCATGCCGGCACCGCCTCTCGGCTCCAGGCGTAGACCACTTCGGGTTCGGGCTCCCAGATGCGGGCGTCCTCGATCCCCGGCAGGTGCGCCAGGGCGCGGAACTCCGATGCCATGGCCACCCAGTCCGTGGTCTCGGCGATGACCGCCGGTTTGCACGCGATGGCGTCGCGGACGATGGCGAAGCTGTCGCTGTTGGAGACCAGCAGGGTGTAGAAGCCGTCGAATGTTGTCGTCAGATCGGTCAGGGCCTGCTCGACGTCGGATCCCGCCGCCAGCTCGTGGGCCACGAAGCGGGCACCGACCTCGGTGTCGTTCTCGGAATCGAATTCGACACCGGCCGCGCGTAGGTTACGTCGGATGCCGGCGTGGTTGGCGAACGAACCGTTGTGCACCAGACACTGATCCGGGCCCACCGCATACGGATGTGCGCCGCTGGGCGTCACCGCCGATTCGGTGGCCATCCGGGTATGGCCGACGCCCTGCCAGCCCTGTGCGCCGGCCAAGCCCCAGTTCTCGACCAGCGACGTGGGCGTGCCGACGCCCTTGAGCACCGCCACATCGGTGCCGAATCCGCCGACGAGAGCGTGCGGGTACACCGCCTTGGCCGCGGCGAGCAGTGCCTCGGGCGTCGTGGACGCCGACACCAGATAGGTCACATCGCGCGCGATGACCGTGATTTCGGCGCTCAGGCGGGCGCCGAGTGCTTCCGCGACCTGTTCGGGGGACTCGCCGACTTCGATCAGCGAGATGGTGCTCTGTCCCGGCGGTGACCACTCGGGGTCGCCATACACGGCGATGCCGGCGGAGTCGGCGCCGCGCGCCTCCATGGCGGTCAGCATGCCGGCCAACAGTTCACCCAGCCTGGGATAGAGCTCGGGGTTGCGCAGGTGCAACCCGACGATTCCGCACATGGTTGTACTGGTCCTTTCTCGTCGCGGCCCGATGTTGTTGGCCGACAGCGGTTTTGCTGCAGTGCTCAGAAAGCGGTGAGGTAGCGCTCGTGTTCCCAGGCGCCGACCGCGGAATGCCAGTCCCAGAACTCGGTCTTCTTCAGACGGGCGAAATAGGCGGCGACACTGGGGATATCGGTGTTGGGCGGGATGGCGGCATCCAGGGCGCCGGTCATCACCTCGTCGGTCTCCAGCCGTTCGATGGCGTGCAACAGCGTGGCGGGGAGGCGTTCCTGTTTCGGTCCCGTGCCCAGGGCGCCGGGGTCAGCAGCCCGCTTGATGCCGTCCAGTCCGGCGGCGAGTGCGACGGCCGCCGCCAGGTACGGGTTGGCCGAACCGTCGGCGCCGCGCATTTCGATGCGACTGCTGTCCGGGACGCGCACGTAGTGGGTGCGGTCGTTGCCGCCATAGGTCGGAAAGCGCGGCGCCCATGAGGCGCCCGACGCCGTCGAGATGGCGCCGGTTCGCTTGTAGGAGTTGACCGTTGGCGCGATCACCGCCTGCATGGCGCACGCGTGATCGAGGATGCCGGCGATGAACGAGTACGCCGTCGCGGACATCGCGAGGCCGCGGTCGTCCTCGTGGGGCTCGGTCGGGAACACCGGGGCGCCGCCACTGGTGAGTGACATGTGCATGTGCAGGCCGGATCCGGTCTTGTTCGCGAACGGCTTCGGCATGAACGTGGCGATCATGCCCCGCTCAGCGGCCATCACGTTGAGCAGGTAACGCAGGGTGATGACGCGGTCACAGGTGGTCAGCGCCTCGGCGTAATTGAAGTTCTGTTCGAACTGGCCGGACCCGTCCTCGTGATCGTTGGCATAGTTGCCCCAGCCCAGACCGTTGATCGCGGTGCTGATCGACGACAGGTGGTCGTACATCCGGGTGACACTGCGGGCGTCGTAACACGGTTGGGCCGCGGTGTCCTGGTCGTCCGCAGGCACCAATGCGCCGTCGGCGTCCCGCTTGAGTAGGAAGTACTCGACCTCGGCGCCGATCCACGGTTCGAATCCGGCGTCGGCGGCCTGCTGGATCATGGCCTTGAGGATGTTGCGCGGCGCGAACGGCCACGGCTCACCGTTCACGTGCGGATCGCAATGGACGAGGGCCAGGCCCTCTTTGACGAAGGGGATCGGTGTGAACGACGCAGGATCGGGCATGGCGACCAGATCGGGGTCTTTCGGTTCCTGGCCGATCGCGCCGACCGCGTAGCCGGCGAACCCGACTCCGTCGGTGGCGAGTTCGTCGACCGCTTCGACTGGCACCAGCTTCGCGCACGGCTTGCCGTTCAGGTCGACGAAGAGCGCGAGGATGAACTTGGTTCCCGCCTGGGCGGCCAACTCCGCAAGTGTGGTGGGCTTCGTCATGCCAACTCCCGACTACTGATAGGAATCATCGTTTCTCAATAGTAGACATGGGCGACTTGGGGATTGCAACAGCAGCTACGTAACTTCGGCGTTACGAGGTCGTTCACAAGCTTGTTACGCGCACCATCTCGTCTACGCAAAGAAAACGATGTCTACTGTCCCGAGACGGGCATAGCCTGTGCCCCGAACTTGCGAGGAGGCGAAATGGATACCGGAACAACAGCATTCATGCTCTGTTGCATCATTGGGCTCACCATCATGATCCCGGGGCTGGCCCTGTTCTACGGCGGCATGGTCAGTGTGAAGAGTTCGACCAACATGATGATGATGACGTACGGCGCCGTGGCGGTCGTCGGAGTGCTGTGGGTGCTGTTCGGCTTCTCCATGGCGTTCGGCACTTCCTATGGCGGATTCGTCGGGAGCTTCACCGAGTTCGCGGGGATGAAGAACCTCCTGGACCCGATGACCACCATCAACGGCCTGCCGGTCAGCTTGTTCGCGCTGTTCCAGGCGCTCTTCGCGGCGCTGACCGTGGCGATCGTCTCGGGTGCCGCCGCGGACCGGATGAAGTTCGCGGCCTGGATGACGTTCGCGACGGCGTGGGCAATTCTGGTCTACTTCCCGGTCGCCCATTGGGTTTTCGCGGTCGACGGCGTCGTCACGAGTGACGCCAAGGGCGGCTGGATCGCCAACAAGCTGCACGCCATCGACTTCGCCGGTGGCACGGCGGTCCACATCAACGCGGGCGCGGCTGCGCTCGCGGTGGCGCTGGTGCTCGGCCGCTCGGCGACCTGGTCGTCACGTAAGCCGCACAACGTGCCGCTCATCCTGCTCGGCGCCGGTCTGCTGTGGGCCGGTTGGTACGCGTTCAACGGTGGCTCGGCGCTGTCCGCCGGCAAGCCGGCGGCGATCGTCATGGTCACGTCGTTCGTCGCGACGTGTGCGGCCACGCTGGGCTGGCTCCTGGTGGAGAAGTTCAAGGACGGCCACGTCACCGGCATCGGCGCCGCCTCGGGCGCCATCACCGGTCTGGTCGCCATCACTCCCGCGTGTGGTGCCGTCACCCCGGTCGGCGCCATCTTCGTCGGCTTCATCCCGGCGGTGATCTGCCCGTTCGCCATCGGGCTCAAGCACAAGTTCGGCTATGACGACTCGACCGACGTCGTCGGCGTCCACCTCGTCGGCGGCATCGTCGGCACCCTGCTGATCGGTTTCTTCGCCAGCTCGGGCATGCCCAACGGCGTCAACGGACTGCTGTACGGCGGCGGCGCAGACCTGCTGCTCAAGCAGGCCGTCGCCGCGGGGTCGGTCCTGGCCTACTCGTTCACGGTGGCCCTCGTCATCGCGCTTGTCATCAAGAAGATGATGGGGCTGCGGATCTCGGCGGAAGAGGAGGAAGAGGGCATCGACTCGACCCTGCACCGGGACCCGGCGTACGAATTGGTCTGACCTCGACACCGCGACACCTGGTCCGAGCCCCATTGCTGGGACCAGGTGTCGCCGTCTGTATCGGTGTCTACCAGTGCACGCCGGGGATCAGCCGTACCGCGGTCTTGACCGGACGGGGCACCCGGACCTTGCCGGCTGCGAGGGGCCGCTTGGGTCGACGCGGTGTGCGCGGGCGATCCGGACGATCAACCGGCGGCTGGGTTTCGGCGACACCGCGGGCCGCTGCCGAATCCGGGTAGCCGAGGTACAACTGGTGCAGCACGCGGCGAGACAGCTTGGGTGTGAAGTAGTTTCCGAGATCACCCAGCGTGCCCATCGGGGTGTCGATCCGGGCCGGCTTCTCGACCAGGCCGCGCACCACCATTGCCGCGGCGTGCTCCGCGGTGATCGGCGGCATGGGGTTCAACCGCTTCGACGGCGCGATCATGGGGGTCTCCACCAACGGCATGTGGATGTTGGTGAACGTGATGTGGTCCGAAAGGGTCTCGGTGCCAACCACTTCCGAGAACGCGTCCAGCGCGGCCTTGCTCGGCAGATAGGCGCTGTACTTCGGGCTGTTGGCCTGCACCCCGGCGCTCGACACGTTGACCACGTGACCGAACCGGCGTTCGCGCCAGTGTGGCAGCAGCGCCAGGGTCATTCGCACGGCGCCGAAGTAGTTGACCGCCATCACGCGCTCATAGTCGTGGAAGCGGTCGGTCGAGTTGACGACCGACCGGCGGATCGAGCGGCCGGCGTTGTTCACCAGATAGTCGACGTGATCGAACTGGCCGAGGATGTCCTTGACGGTGTGTTCCACCGAACTGCCGTCGGCGACATCGCACGTGAAAGCGTAGGCCTCGCCGCCGAATTGGCGAATCTCCGCCACCAGCTCATCGAGGGCGTCGGCGCTGCGCGCCAGCGCGAACACCCGCCCGCCGCGCTCGGCGACGGCGATGGCCGAGGCCCGGCCGATACCGCTCGAGGCACCCGTGATGATCACGTTGCGCCCGACCAGCGGACCGCGCGGATCATCACGGCGGGCCCGGTCCGGGTCCAGGTGTTCGGCCCAGTACCGCCAGAGTTTCGGTGCGTAGGAAGCGAATTCGGGTAAGACGATGCCGGTGCCCTGCAATGCTGCGACAGTGGCCTCGGAGGCGAACGACGGCGCCAGGTCGACGACATCGAGCACCTCACCGGGGATGCCCAACTGGATGGCCGCCATGTTGCGCAGGACCTTGGCCCGCCCGGTGGCCTTGAGCACCGGAGCCGCAGTGGCCTTCGGCAAGGTGCCACGCAGTGGCGGCAAGCCGGCTTCCTGCGCGACGCCGCGGTAGATGTCCTTGAGCCCAATGGGATTCGGCGAGGTCAGATGGAAGGTCTGGCCGTCGCGTCCCTCGGCATGCATCAGCGCCACCAGCGCGTCGACCACGTAGTCCACCGGCACGATGTTGGTACGGCCGGTGTCGGGCACCATCATCGGCGTGAATTTCGGCAGTGCTGCCAGTCGCGACAGCACCCCGAAGAAGTAATACGGCCCGTCGACCTTGTCCATCTCGCCGGTCCGGGAGTCGCCGACGACGACGGCAGGCCGGTAGATCCGGTGCCGCAGACCCGCGGTGGCGCGCACCAGTTGCTCGGCTTCGAACTTGGTCTGGTGGTACGGCGTCGGCAGCTCCTGGGAGACATCGAAGTCGTCCTCCGTGAAAACGCCCCGGTAATTGCCGGCCACCGCGATCGACGACACGTGGTGCAGCGTCGCACCGAGGCCGCGCGTCAACTCGATCACCGCGCGAGTCCCTTCGACGTTGGCGGCCTGCTGAGTAGCGGCGTCGACGGTCATGTCATAGATCGCGGCGCAGTGCACCACATGATCGATCGGACCCAGATCAGCCAGATCGGCCAGGCCCAGACCTGCGGAGGTGAGGTCGCCGACCAGGGGTTTCGCCCGGTCACCCCAGTCCGCGGCCAGTTCTTCGAAGCGAGCCAACGAGGCCCGACGAACGAGAACGAACACTTCGGCTTCGTCGTACTGAGCCAGAATCCGGCTGACGACGCGGCGGCCAATAAACCCGGTACCGCCGGTAACGACATATCGCATGCGAGTCATCGTGAACCTGTCGCGGGTTCAGGTCAATAGCGCGTATGGTCCGAATTTGTCACACCGACTTCTGAGGGAGAACCGCCGAATGCCGATCAACCCCAATGCCATCGGAGCCAAGACCGCACCGCAGCCTTTCGAGTGGACCGAGCGCGACACCCTGCTCTACGCACTCGGAGTGGGTTGCGGGACGAAGGATTTGGCGTTCACCACGGAGAACAGCCATGGCATCGACCAGCAGGTGCTGCCCACCTACGCGGTGATCTGCTGCCCGGCCTGGGGCGCTGTCGGGGAGGTCGGCAGCTTCAACTTCGGCAAGCTGCTGCACGGCAGCCAGCAGATTCGGCTGCACGCGCCGCTGCCGCCGTCGGGCCGATTCAACGTCAGCTCCGAGGTGGTCGACATCCAGGACAAGGGCGAGGGCAAGAACGCCATCCTGACGTTCAAGGGCACCGCCACGGACGACAGCGGGAATGTGATCGCCGAATCCTGGTCGACCGCGGTGATCCGCGGTGAGGGTGGATTCGGCGGGCAGCCAGGGGAGCGGGCCGCCGCGCCGGAGATCCCGGATCGCCCGGCCGACGCCGTCGTGGCGCTGCCCACCACCGAGGATCAGCCGCTGATCTACCGGCTCTCCGGCGACCGGAACCCGCTGCACAGCGACCCGTGGTTCGCGCAGACCCTCGCCGGCTTCCCGAAGCCGATCCTGCACGGCCTGTGCACCTACGGCGTCGCCGGCCGCGTCCTGGTCACCGAGCTCGCCGGCGGTGACGCCGCCAAGATCAAGGCCGTCGGCGCGCGCTTCACATCCCCGGTGTTCCCCGGCGAGACGTTGACGACATCGGTGTGGCGCACCGAGCCTGGGCACGCGGTGTTCCGTACCGAGGCCGCTGCGGCCGACGGCAGCAACGCCCGGCTGGTGCTCGAAGACGGGACCGCGGAGTACAGCGACTGACGGTTGCGCGGCGCGGCGGCCGCGCATGCGGCGTAGCGTCATAGGTAGAGCCGCGTCAGATGTTGCTTGGCGGCTCCGCTCGAAGTCATTGGCAGCGTGGTCTCTACGTGATTCTGCCGGTGGGTGATCGCGGCACCGACCGTTAGGACTTTTCATGGGATGGCGCACCAGTGGGCTTCAGCATGCGGTGGTGACCTGATGGCGTACGTCGCGCAACGGATCCGCGCCGACAAGCCCGTCCGGCTGTGCCTGTCCGACAAGCTCGGTCGTCGGATCGACGGGGCCTGGTGGCCGTACACGGGAGTCCTGGCCGACGAATTCGGGGGCCTGATGGCGGTTCTCGATGACCGTCTCGGGAAGATCGCGGAGGTCGGCATCAACTGGTCGCCCCTGCACAATCCGCCGAACCTCAATTGGCAGGCCTGGCGTGGACGCGCGCAGCACATCATGACCGTGGAAGGGTGCGAAGCCACCGCCACCCTGTTGATCGTGCCCAGCACGACCAACAACACGCTCGCCGGCATGGTGCTGCGCCGCGCTGCCGGTCAGCCGGTAGACCCGCGTCGCGGTGAGGACGCGATGCTGGAGACCGCCGAGGAAATCCTGACAGCCGCACGGCGGCAACGTGTTTCGGGAAAGGTTCTGGACTGACGCGTGGTGCGTCAGTCCAGAATTTCCGCGGGAATCAGAGCGTGGTGACGCCGACGGCCTGCGGGCCCTTATTGCCCTGGGTGACATCGAACTTCACTCGCTGGTTCTCCTCCAGTGAGCGGAAGCCGGCGCCCAGGATTTCGGTGTGATGTACGAAAACATCGGGTGCACCGCCGTCGGGGAGATGAAGCCGAAGCCTTTAGCGTCGTTGAACCACTTCACGGTTCCTTCGGTCATGTGACTACTACTTTCTTTTTGAACATGGATGCGAACGTCCGCATCCAAATCTGTTGTGATTCAGCGCAAGAAGCGATGAACCGCTAGTCCGCGTGCTGCGCGGCTGCGAAAATGCCCGACACCGTCGTGTGGTCATTGGGCTGCGCGGCACTCATAAGCGCGCAATGGGCTTCTGCCGGAGCCGTATCGACGGGCACGGTCAGGAGCACGATCCGGTTGCGATCGAGACCAACCACCTCAACGGTGTTGATCGGCTGGCGCTGATAGCCGTCGAGGCGCACCCGCCGCCCGCCTGCCGCGAGTTTGGTGGGGGCGGCCGACCACTCGCCGACGTTGTAGAGCACCCGGTCGATCTGTCCGAGGCGCACCGACAAGACGGCCAGCAGGTCGGGCAGCTCGGTGCTCAGGTTGCGGGTGTGCGGCCACCACGCCCCGTCGACATATCCACTGTGGGGAGCCTTGGGCTTCAACCGCAATCGTGGAGTCTGCTTCGGCGACGTGCGCTGAGCGTGGGTCGTGCGGTCATGTTGCGGCGTCATTTCGACGCTCCTGCCTTGACCGCGAATCGGTCAAACTACTTCGAATCGGCGACGGCGTGGCTTTGACCCGCCACGCGACGAAGTACCGCCGATGGACCAAGCGTACGCGGGAAACGCGCAGGACCAAAACGGTTCTCGCCTGGCCATTCGGAGTCGACTCGGTGAACGGCCGACGCTTTTGCCCGTACCCTCGGTTCGGTGAGGGCACCGCCTCGCCCGTGCATGTGTGACAATCCGTTGTCGTGCAAGCGTTGTCGCGCAGCGCGGGCGAGGCGGCCCCTACCCGGTGACGGCGCGGTCGAGTGCGGCGAGCGACTCCTCGATGAACCCGAGCGGGAACGGCGGCATGCCGCCGATCTGGTCGCGGAAGGCCTGCGGTGTCTCGGTCCAGTCGTACGTGAGGGTGACATCGGTGCCGTCGCCATTCGGGGTCAGGTCGTAGCGCCACCACCAACCGCCCGGGACGTGCTGTCCCGACTCGTCCAGACTGCCGGTCGCCCAGCCGACGGTCCTGTCGGGCTCGAAATCCGTCACCAGGTTGTACGTGACGTAGTCCCCGCCGGCCTGGTCCAGGTACATGTTCATGGCGAAGACCTGGCCGGTACCGGTGATCGGTGCGGCGTCGACGGCGTCGCGGACCCAGTCGCCCGGTTCGGTCTCCTTGTGCCGCGCCGGGTTGGCCAGCACCGCGAACACCGCCGCGGGCGGTGCGGCGATGGTGCGGGTGGCGACGAAGCGTTCCTGGGTCGTCGAGCTGCTGGTCATCGGTTCTGTCCGTTCTCTGCGTTCGATCCGTATGCGCGGGCAATGTCCTGTGAACTGGCCCATTTGGAGTATGTCGGCGACTGGGGCCAGCCTTCGGGCGAATCCTGCCACTGCTCCTGGCGGCCGTAGGGCAGAACGTCGATCAACGCGAAACTGTGGCCCAGCTGCTCGCAACCGCGGCCGTCGGTGTGCCAGGTGCGGTACACCGTATCGCCGTGTCGCAGAAACACATTGACGGCGAAACCCGTGCCGGGCGCGGCGCCCATGTCCGACCCGAAGCTGCTCTCCGACGACGAGTACCACTCCATCTTGTTGCCCACTTTGGCCTTGTAGGCCAAGGCTTCCTCGATGGGCCCGTTGGTGACGATGACGAAGCGGGCGTCGTAATTGGCCAGGAAATCGAGGCGGGTGAACTGCGAGGTGAAGCCGGTGCAACCCGAGCACTGCCACTCGGCGCCGTCGGTCCACATGTGGTTGTAGACGATCAGCTGGGACTTGCCGTCGAAGACGTCAGCCAGCCGCACCGGCCCCTCGGCGCCGATCAGGGTGTAGTCGGGCAGCTCGACCATCGGCAGCCGGCGCCGTTGTGCGGCGATGGCGTCGAATTCGCGCGTCGCGGCCTTTTCGCGGCGGCGCAGGTCGTCGAGGGCGGCCCGCCAGGTGTCCTGGTCGACCACTGGCGGCAGGGCGGTCTGCTCGGTCATGTTGCCTCCTGATGGTTGCGTTCACTGGGTAGACCGGTGCGGGCGCGAATATTCATCGCGGATCGCCGAACCAATACGTGAGTGCGTCCCGCAGCCCCGCATCCGAGGCGCCGGCCCACGCGATGTGTGCATCCGGGCGAATCAGCAGGGCGTCGGCCTGGCCCCTGAGGATGTCGACGCGATCCACCCACGGTGCCGCGACGTCGCACAGCTCGGGTGGTCCGACGAAGACAGGTCGCGCCGCGCGCAGGGCCGCCACGACGTCGTCGGGCAGGTGCGACGCGAACGTCCCGGCCAGCGGGTGCGGCTGCGCGCCGGGCATCGGATACCGGACGTCGGACGCGGCGATCATCGCGCCGACGCGCGCAAGCGCGGGCGCGTCGGAGAGCAACTCAGTGAACACTTTTCGCAGCGCCTCGTCGGCCGGGTCGTGGCCCCGCCGCAACGACACCTGGGCCTGCGCGTGCAGCAGCAGGCGTTCGCCGGCGAGGTGCCGTTCGGAGTGGTAGGTCTCGAGCAGGCCGGGCGGTGCCCAGCCATGGAGCGTGGCGGCGAGCTTCCACGCGAGGTTCACCCCGTCGAGCATCCCGGCCGATACCGCGACGCCGCCCGTCGGAATCTGGTGCGCCGTGTCACCGGCCAGCAGCACCCGGCCCGACACGTAGCGCTCGGTGTGCCGGGCCGCGTACGTGAAGCGGGTCAGCCGCTTTGGCTCGCCGAGCGGGAAGTCCACGCCGAGCACGCGACGGACGCTGGCGCGGAATTCGTCCAGCGTCATCGGGTCGTCATCGTCGTAGTCGTGGTCGGGAGCCTCGCTGGTGTACAGGCCCAACCATCCGGGCTCTGACGACGCGATGGCGAAGATGCCGCCCTCGGTCTGGCTGTAGCCCCACGGCAGGCGGCCATAGCCCGGGACGTCGTAGTCGCCGTCGTCGCGGGCGGTGATCTCGCGCGGCCACGTGACGGTGGCCATCCGGTGGATCTCGGGGTAGACGATGCCCGGGAAGCCGATGCCGGCCAGTTCCCGCACCCGGCTCCGTACCCCGTCGCAGCCCACGACGTAATGCGCGATGATGCGGTACGGACCATCCGGACCGCGGACCTCGAGATGCACGGCGTCGTCGTCCTGCTGCAGACCGACGACCTCCTGGCCGCGCCGGACCTCGACGCCGAGGCTGCGTGCGTAGTCCTGCAGGAGGGCTTCGAGCCGAGGCTGGGGGAGCCGCTGCACCTGATCGGCGACTCGTCGAGCTGGGTGAGATCGACGTGGATGCCGCCGAACGGGAGTTTGGCGGTGACGGGCGGGCCGGCCGCGTCATTGAGCAGGTCACCGAGTTCGCGGTAGCGCAGCAGGTTGAGGATCTGGCCGCCGATGCCGCCGGCTTTGGCGACCTCGCGAATGTCGGTGAGTCGCTCCAGGACAAGCGGTTTGATCCCGGTCAGGCAGAGTTCGGTGGCGAGCGTCAGACCGGTCGGTCCTGCGCCCACGATGATCACGTCAATGTTCGTCATGCGTCCCCCTCAAGACGATCGAGCTGCAGTTACGTTGCAGCCCAGCGATTCTGGAGCATGAGGGGGGGTCTTGCCACAAGCCCCGGGGTGCGCTATATGTTGAAAGTGAGGGGAGCAGGGGTTGCTTTTCTCCGTGGCGACGCGCATTACGAAATCTCCAACGGTGCCGGGTTCGACCGTTTGCACTGCAAAAGGTCAACTAAGCAATCGCGTGGCAGGTCGTGGGTTCGCGCGGCGCGTCCGTGGCCTCCTGGTTCTTGACGCGACGCCGATCGTGCTCCGGCCATTGCCTCCAGAGATGCCGTGAGGCTGTTCAGGACCGAGTGTGCCGCGTCGGGCCGCTCCGCTGTTATCCGCCATCTGGCCAGACTTCCCCTCCAACTGGCGGGAAGAGCGCTCGGATGACCCGTAAGGGCCTCGAAGCGAGAAGTCGCCCGTCGTGCGCTGCGGAGTGCACCGTGCCTATCGCGTGCCACGACGTACGCGAGTGCAGACGCCGCACGGCGCCGCGCGACTTTGACAGTCAACCGACACCTCCGTCTGGCAAAAATAACGCTGCTTGCATTGTGCTCACGACGTTGAGTCGTACTCGGCTCAAATGCGATTCCAATCCTGGGGAATTCGTATGGATCGCGTATCGCGACAATATGAATATGCAGCGGAGAGGAGCGTCGGAAAAGCGCGAACTCCGAATATTTACCCATTCCGATGAACAATATTGTGTTGCTGTGCTACGGCACCGTCCGACCAAATCGACTGGTAGCAAGGCTAATTAGAGCTTGAACCGGCAATCGTAGAAGTAGCTGCACGGTTTGCGATATAACGTTTCAACGCACGATGTTACCGCGATTAGACAATTCATTTCAGTCGATTGAATGAGCTAGTGTCGGCGACTGTAAGTAGTTCCGCAGAAGAGGAGGTATGTGAATGTCGAAGCAGCACAAGTCACGTCATCGTGCAGCGGTCGCATTGCTGGCGGTCGCGCTGATGGGCACGGGCGCCGGATTTACCGCGGCCGTGGCCGGCGCGCAGCCGCCCCCACCGCCCGGGCCGGGCATCCTGCCGCCGGGGCCCGGTGCGCCCCCGCCGCCCGGTGGACCCGGCCTCGCTCCTCCTCCGGGTCCAGGGGCTCCGCCGGCCCCGGGCGGCCCACTACTCCCGCCTCCGCCGTTCTGATCCTGGTGCAGCGACTCGACCGCCCGGCGCGTAGCCCGGTTGCCGCAGGTGCAACCGGGACGCGGCCGGGTGGTCGACCCGCTCGTCACGGACTGAGTCCCGCTGGCGGGCTGGCGATCTCGGCGCACAACCCCGTCTGAATGCCGCTCGTTTGGCGGCTCCGCTACTCCGCTGGGGATTCATTTGATCTTCGAACTCGCCCCGTTCCCTCGACCGACTCATCTCGGCGGCCAAGGCGCGTCCGGGCATCTTCTGGGCCGTGTATTCCTCATCCAGCGCCTCCATGCCTCGATGGCTGCCCGGTTAGTTCATGTTCCAGGGTTCACCGTAGGTGGTCACCGAGTCACCGGTCTTGGCGATCAGGCGAGCAAAGGGCCGCAAGAGCACGCCGCCGGCTGCACCGGTCACAGTGCCGTGCGCGTTGGACACCGCCACTGAACCCGTCGGGCCGGAAACGTCCACCGAGAACGTCGCGACTTCCTGGATACCCGGGCCGTTGCCTAGATCGGCGGAGATCGACACACCCGGCAACAGGTTTGGTGTGATGATGCCGCCACCGCCGCTCCCGCTACTGTTGAATGTGCCGGGATTGACATCGTCGAGGAGAATGTTCGGCGTGGTGTAGCTGAAGTTGATGCCTACGCCCAGGGCCCACGGGAAGCCGATCTGATAGCCCAACTCCAACGTGCCGGTGAACTGGCCGCAGCCGTTGCCATCACACTTGTAGGTGGCGCGGCCGGAGTGGAACCACTCACGTGTCAGCCGGTTGCGGTCCAACGGAAATACACCGTTGAGGAACGTGTCCCACTGCTGCACCGTCAAGGTGCGATCGAGGCCGTCCACCAAGCTCAGCTGGTTGTCTAGATCCGCGCGTGAGGGCGCAGCTCCGACGGACAACGCCACGACCGCACAGATGCTCATCACGAAGCCGCATTTCAATGTTGTCAACAGTTCTTTCCCGTCCTGGTAATGCCTTGGTCGTTGATTCAGCGCCGATGATGATCTAGGCAGGATAGGGCCGAATGATGTTGTACTTGTGGGGTTTTCGTATGTGAATCATGTCAACCGTGACACAAGCGCAACTGCGGCTGGCGGCCGGACCGTCGCTCATGCGCAGGTGGCGTTTGCAGCTCTGTAGGCCGGTGCGACGTGTCAACCGGCGAGGAGTCTGTCGGTGATCAGCAGTTCGAAAGTACTCACGATGGCCGGAAGGTTGTCGGCAGGGCCAACCGCCGAGGGGTAAGCGGCGATACCGCAAAGAACCGCGACCATCGTTTCGACGGCATCGATGATGTTGATCTCATCGCTGAGCTCGCCTCGATCGATAGCCTCACGCATTGCCGACGAGATGAACGCCCGGGCCATACGAAGCACCGAGCGGTCAGTGACGATTCGTGTTTCATTGCGAACCGATTCGCGAACGGCGGCGGCAACAAGTTGGGCGTTGCACTGGCCAGGGTCGTCGGCGCCCAGGGCCGTTGAAAAGAAGCTGACAAGCTGTGCGGGCAACGTTTTCGAGCGTCGGGCCGTAGCGGCCGCTGCCGCCATTACATCGACCGCTGGGCGGTCGATGGCGTCGCGGTACAACTCCGATTTGTTGGCAAAGTGATAGTGCAGTGCCGGTCTGGACAAGCCAGCCCGTGTTGCAATGACATCGAATGTCGCGGTGGTATAACCGAATTCAATGAACGTCTCTCGCGCTGCACGCAGAATGCGCTGACGGTTGGCGGCGGTTGTTGCTGCCGACGGACGGCCCGCCTTGAGACGTTCGATCGGTGCCATGGCTCCATTATGGGTCGGCATACCGGCTGTCGCGCCCCGCTGGCGTTGTGGGTTTTCTATCAATTCATCTCAGTGGTGAGCCTGAAAATGCATATGGATGCCACAGGTCCGATGACGTTCCGCAGACCACCTTGTGCACTACAGTCGTTGCAGGACAGACTGATTCACCTAGGAAGGGAGCTACATGTCCAGCTCAATCACACGTCGGCCCAAGTATGTCGGCGCCGCCGCATTCATCACCGGGCTTGGATTGACCGCCAGCCTGCTCGGTGCAGGTGTGGCCAATGCCGGTCCGCCCCTGCCGCCGCCAAGCCAGTGCGCACCGCCACCCGCTCCGTGCCCGCCGCCGCCTCCGCCACCTCGGTGATCAAGAGGATTCCCTGACAAACTGTCCAGGCGGCGCAGCGCGTGTGAAATCGCGTGCTGCGCCGCCGCCATTTTGTGTCATGCACACCTCATGTCATCGTCGCCGATATGGGCAGCGACTTCGAAACACGTTTATGCACAGTCTGATTCAACGTGTGGAACAGACCCGCCGAGGTCGCCATACATGACACCGAGATCAACTGCGGATAATTCCGCAGCGAGGTACGTCAACATCGACGTGGCCTGCGATCCTTCCGAAACCTTCAGTGGCTCAGCCCTTATCCCCGTACTCGGAAGTGGCGACCGAGCGCGTGCCGGCGTTCTCTGCACGCAGTGGCGGGCAGTTCATCGCGCGGATTCCTGTCGTGACTACAATTCTGATTGTCATTTCCTATGCGCACGACAGCTCGTGCATAGCAGGAGGTCATAGGCTGGATTCGCCAATGGGCCCGCGACAGCCTGTTGGTTATCGGTGATGACCTTCCGGCATCATCTCAATTAGTGCGACACGCGAGCGACCAGTCCTCCCGGTCTCTCGCGTGTCGCACCCCTTGTGCAGTCCTGTTGCGCTGCATTGATTTTGACCAATCGGTCTTCACTCCCCGGTGGAGCTGCTTGTTTTGGCCGTCCAGGTCGGCATGAGCGTGCGCGAGGTTTGACCTTGGGAATTTCTATGGATCTTGTATCACCCAGATATGGATATTGAGGCGCGCGTGGCGGTTATGACCCTGCTGGTCCAATTGTTGAGGATCAGGCGCCGACCGGATAATCGGCGCACATGGTTGTGTAATCATTTGGCGCAGAACGTATTATGTACGCGCTAGGTAATGAGCGCTTCGTCATGTACAGGCGCGAAATTGCCCGCGTAGGACAGAATTCGCAAATGTCGCGAGTTCGGCTGGCCCCAACGACGTGGGCTAAAGTCGGCGCCTGGCAGCTTGTTTCACAGTGGGGAGATGCGCATATGCCCAAGCAGTACAGGATGCATCGCCTGGCCAGGATGGCATTATTGGTGATCGCGTCGGTGAGTGTGGGCGCAGGCGTCGGTGCGGCGGTTGCTGCCGTCCTGAGTCAGCGTGGTCCCAATCCGGCCGGACACGGCCTGACGTAGTCAGCACACACCACGGGTGCTGATTTCTCCGGTTATCCGACAACGGTATTGGACAATTCCTGCCTAGGGTGCGCTGTGTTGGTCCGCGGTGAGGTCGTAGTAGGTCACACCGTCGACGGTGGCGGCGGTGAAACTCTGTTTCACCCAGTCGGCGATCTTGTCGCCCTCGGTCTGCGCCCCGCTTTGTCCGCCGGGAAATCTGGGGCCGCGGGAGGCAATGTAGTAGTGAATCCGCCCCTGGGCGGCGTACTGCTGGAACTGCGCCAGGGTCGGTGATGGGTCCATGCCCCCAAAACCGCCGATCGGCATCACCGCGTGGCCGGTCGCCAACTGGTAAGTGGCGGCGTCATTGGCGCCGTTGGTGGCCGCCACCCACTGGTAGTTGTCTGCGTTCGCTTCGAGCAGCTGTTCCAGCCGCGTGCTCGATGCGGTATCGAAGCCGGGTGGCATGCTGGGGAAGTGCTGGCTGCTGAGCTGCGGGCCGGCCGTCACGATACCGCCGTTGTGCGGGGTGGCTACGGTCTCTACACAGTAGGCCAGCGGACCGGCCAGCACTGCGACGACAGCAAGTGGGGCCGCCCACGATCCGAACGGGATGCCGCGCAGTACATCGGCTACGAGGATCAGCGCGGCGCCGGCGCCGATCACCGCCACCGGCCAACGCAGCCACGGCGCGAAATCCGGTGTGCGGTTCAGCAGTACCCAAGACCAGCCCGTGGTCAGTGCAATCGTCGCTGCCAGGGTGAGACCGATCCACATGGTGGCTCGGCGTCGCCAAAGCTCGGTGGCTCCGATGCCGACCAGTGCGGCAATGGCGGGGGAGAGCGCCATCGTGTAGTAGTCGTGATAGAGGCCGGACATGAAGCTGAAGATGACGCCGGTGCCGAGCAGCCAGCCGCCCCAGACCAGGTACTGAGCTCGCTGCGGCTCGGTTCTGGACGCCCTGCCGCACAGGATTATTCCCGCGACGAGGAAGATCAGAGCGGCCGGCAGAAGCCACGATATCTGTGCCCCGGACGCGCCCGTGAACAACCGCAGGATGTTGGGATCGGAACCGAATGGGAAGCCGCCGTGCTTACTACCTGGCGGCAACTCCGCGCCGGCGGGTAGCTCCGGTAATCCGCCGTGGCTGCCACTGAGCCGAGATATTCCGTTGTATCCGAACGTCAGGTTCAGGAAGCTGTTGTCGGTCGAACCACCGATGTAGGGCCGGCTGCGGCTCGGGATCAACTCGACCAGGGCTACCCACCAACCGCCCGCCGCGACCATCGACAGCAGCGCTGCGATCAGTTGCAGCCCCCGGGTACGCAGCCGGGTCGGCCCGGCGATCAGATAGGTGAGGACCAACGCGGGTACCACGAGCATGACTTGCAATTGCTTTGTCAGAAAACCGAATCCGATCAGTGCGCCGCAAAACGCCAGCCACCGCGTGCGGCCGTCCTCGACGGCGCGCAGTAGGGCGCCAACCGCGCCGATCATGAGCAACACCAGCAGGGCATCCGGATTGTTGTAGCGAAACATCAGGGTGGCCACAGGCGTCAAAGCCAGTGCGCCGCCGGCGATCAGGCCCGCGACCGCACCGAATTGCCGGCGGACGATCACATACAGCAGCGCGACGGAGGCGAGGCCGATCAGCACTTGTGGTAGCAGTATCGACCAGGTGTTGACGCCGAAGATTCGGGCGCTGAGCTCCATCGGCCACAGCGATGCGGGCGGCTTGTCCACGGTGATGGAGTTTTCGGCATCCGACGAGCCGAACAGGAATGCCTTCCAGCTCTGCGCGCCTGCCTGCACGGCCGCGGCGTAAAAGGCGTTGGCCCAACCCATTCGGCCGAGAGTCACGGTCCACAAGACCGCGGTGGCCGCCAATAGGCCGGCGAGCGCTGTGCGCGCCCACCGCGGGTCGGACTGTGAACGAGCGGCCTGCGGCAGTCGTGCCGGATGCAACGTCGGGTTCTGCAGCATGCGCTCATCTTCTGTGACTTACCTGGGAAGATCGTTGGGCAACTGTGGGGCGCGGCTATGACTGTGTGCCGCGTGCCGGCAGCGTCACCGTGAACGCAGACCCGTTCGGGCCGCTGTTGACTGAGATTGTGCCGCCGTGGGCTTGAGCTACCGCCTGGGCGATGGACAATCCGAGGCCGGTGCTGCCTGCCGCTCGTGAGCGGGATTCGTCGCCGCGGGCGAAGCGTTCGAAGATTTCCGGCAGTAGATCGGGCGGAATTCCGGGGCCGCTGTCGACCACCGTCAGTGTTGTTGATCCGTCGTCGCCCACGGCGAGTGTGGTGGCCACCTTGGTGCCGGCGGGGGTGTGGACGCGGGCGTTCGATAGCAGGTTGGCCAGTACCTGGTGCAGCCGCTGGCGGTCACCGACCACAACGACAGGCTGGTCTGGAAGGTCTAGGGCCCAACGATGTTCAGGCCCCGCCATGTGGGCGTCGCTCACGGCGTCGATGACCATTTGGGATAGGTCGACGTCGTTGTTCTCGAGTGGGCGGCCGGCGTCCAGCCGGGCCAGCAGCAGCATGTCCTCGACCAACTGGCTCATGCGCCGGGACTCGGCGTGGACCCGGGTGAGCGCGTAGACCAGATCGTCGCGTCGCGCATCAGGCCTCTCGGCCACCAAACGCCGTGCCACCTCGGTGTAGCCCTGGATGGAGGCCAGCGGCGTACGCAATTCGTGACTGGCGTCGGCGACGAACTGGCGTACGCGGGTCTCGCTTGCGTGGCGGGTGGCCAATCCGTCGGCTACCCGGTCGACCATGCGGTTGAGGGCGGTGCCCAGCCGGCCCACCTCTGTATGCGCAGCGTCGGCGTTGACCGGTTCGATCTGGGACGGAAGTCGTACGTCGCCTTCGTGTAACGGAAGTTCGGCAACGTGTTGCGCGGCTTCGGACATCCGTGACAGCGGGACGAGCTCACGGCGAATCATCGCGCTCCCAGCGGCGATCGCCGCCGCCAGCGCCACCGCAGAGAACCCACCGATCATCCAGGTGACCGATCCCAGCGTCTGTTGTACTCCCGATACTGGCAGGCCTGCCACCACAACCGTATCCCGGGACTGCTGCGCGGTAAGGCGGTAAAGGCCCAGACCGTCGAGGTAGGCACTCACCTTGTGCCCCTGGGGAACTCGCTCTAGCTGTGTCAGTGCCGCAGGGCTGACGGAGCGCCGATCGCCGCTGGTCATGATGACTGCCGCCTGACTCTGACCGGGCCCCGAAATGATGGCGCCCACGGTGCCTGCCGATTGACCGGGCGCATCGAGAAACATCGGCCCGGGACCGGAGAATCGCAGGAATGGCGGCGGTCCGAACTCAAAGAACGTTACGGACCGCGATTCGGCGTCGGAAACCTGGCTGTCGAGTTGGTTGATGAGGAAGTGCCGGAGCGCAACCAGGGTGGCGGCTCCGACAGCGGTGCACAGTCCTGCTCCGAGCACCGCAACCACGACGATCAGGCGGCTCCGCAACGTCCATGTACGCGGCGCGCAATTCCAGCGACATCGCGATGATGGGGCAGGGTCCGCCACCACGATGTCACTGAGGTTTGAGGACATAGCCGATCCCGCGGACCGTTTGGATCATGGGCGTGCGGTCGGCATCGATCTTCTTGCGGAGGTACGAGATGTACAGCTCGACAACGTTGGAGCGGCCCTCGAAATCCCAGTCCCATACGGCGCGGAGGATCTGGGCTTTGGTAAGTACCCGTCTCGGGTTGTTCATCATCAACCGAAGAACTTCGAATTCAGTTGCGGTCAAATTGATTTCCGCTCCCGCACGGGTTACTTCGCGGCTGTCTTCGTCCAGCACCAGATCGCCGACGACGAGTTGAGCACTGTCGGCGGCAAACCCGATGCCGGACCGGCGAACCAGTGCCCGCATGCGGAGGACCATTTCTTCGACGTTGAACGGCTTCGTGACGTAATCGTCTCCGCCCGCGGACAATCCAGCGATGCGATCTTCGATGGTGTCTTTCGCGGTGAGCAGCAGCACTGGTAGTTCTGGGCGGATGCGGTGCAGTTCGTGGAGCACGTCGAGGCCACTCATGTCGGGCAACATGATGTCGAGCACCACGATGTCGGGTTTCTCGTCGGCGGCCTTTTTGATGGCCGATGCACCGTCGCATGCTGCCGTGACGAGCCAGCCCTCGTAGCGCAGCGCCATGGCGACCAGGTCGCCGAGTGCCGGTTCATCGTCGACCACGAGCACCTCGATCGGGCTGCCGTCGTGGCGAGTCATCGGGGCCGGAGCTGCAGGGCCGGTGGCTTGTGGCCGACGGGTCGCCTCGTAGGCGTCTGGCGAGTGTCGCATCGCGTCATTGTTGCCAACCGGATTAGCGACGATCTGTGGTTGACCTATGGATGACCTATGAAACACAGCGTTCAGGTGGTAGTTGATTGTTGATTGTCTGGCGTGACTTCCCCAACATCGGTCGGGTCCCGCCTTGGCCCGGGAGTACTTGCTTGGTCCGCCGCATCTCGTCGGGCATCTCTAGGAAGTACCAGCAGTCGGGTTCATGAAACCCCCTGCGCGTCGTCCATTCATTTGGTCGAACGAATGCGGGAGGCCTGGATCAGGAGATCGATCCAGGCCTCCCATTTTCACCGTCGGCCTATAGCGGTGGAAGCAATGGAATCCCGAGAATGTTCGGTACTCCAAGCGCTGGAGGCGGGGGCGCAGGTGGACCGACACACGGCAGCAGCAGAACACACCCTCCCGGTGCCCCCGGGGCTCCCGGTCCGGGTGGGGGCGGTGGCATCGCGCCGGCCGTTGCCGTTTCGAATCCGATTGCGCTGAAGGCCAATCCGGCACATACGGCCACTGATCCGACTACTAGACGTGACTTCTTCACGATGTCCTTCTCCTCTGCCAAATTCGGTGGGCGACGGAATCGACGGTAGTCGGCGAACATAGGCAGAAACTGTCGGTCGATTAGGGCCGTCGTATCAGTTTTGGCTGTCGTCTTCCGTCCGTCTGACCGGGTAAAGCGATTGGTGACCGTCGCGCGTTCGGCGACGGCGTAATCGGAGAACGAATAATCATCGCGGCCGGGAATTCATAAAAACTCTTCGACAATCGCGGAGTGATCACCTTCCGCGATTGGATACGCCGATATCCGGCGGATGTGGCGGTGCACCGAGCGGCCAGAAGACGCATCGAGACGAAAGACGTTCGGCAACAACGTGATTCATTGATCGCTGAGTACCGGTGATATCCAGGGATGCCCGCGCAGGCTGGTCCTCAACCCTAGTGACGACTCGGCGGACCGCCGATGCCGCCCATGGTCACATCGAGACCGAGGGCAGTGGCGCAGACGGCGCCGGCGATCGCCAGTGCTACCCAATCGGACCGGCGGAGTTTGGTGCGGCCGGCGGTGAGTTGTCCGGTTCCACCTCGGGCGGCGATCGCATCGCCCATTTCGTCGGCGCGGCGAAACATCATCGCAGTGACGGTGGCTATCAGGTCGACACCGTCGCGGATACGCTGTCGCACCCGTCGTATCCCGCTCAGCTCTGGTGCGGGCCGCAAGGTGCGGGCCGCGTTCACGACCCTGAACTCGTCGATCAGCAAGGGAAAAGACCGCAGTGCCAAGGCCAGGGCCACCGCGAGGTCGTCGACAGGGATCGCCAGTCGGCGCAGTGGGCGGCCCAGTGTCGCTATCGCCGGCGCGACATCGGCGACGTCAGTGGTCCAGGAGAGCACCGCACCTGTGAGCAACAGGACGATGGTCAACGCCGAGAGTTGCAGGAACTGAAACAGGCCACCGAGTCCCACATGCAGGCCGGCGATGATGACGAACGGGGGCCCGCCTGCGGTCAGGAGGACCGCGGAGCCGATCAAGACGACTGCCCATACCGGCGGCGGTACGGACGGAAAGGCGGTCCTCGGGATGCGTGCGAGCCGGATCGCCGCCAGGTCCAGGACGCCGACCGCGGCGATCGGGACGGGGCTGGGATCGATGGCCAGCATCACCGCGACGGCGATGGCGACGATGAGCTTGGTGCCAGCCCACAACGAGTGGACCGGGCTTGTTCCCGGGACGGGTCGCATGAGCACCAACGGCCTCGGGCCCCGAGACTTGTCTTGCGTACGGGGTGTCATGACGATGCCCCCGTCGCGGGCGACACTGGAGTCTCGATTGCACCGCCGCGCAGGCGTAGCACTCGCGGGCACAACTGGTCCAGGCCGAGGAAGTCGTGCGAGATCATGATGATCGTCAATCCGGTGGTGTGGCGCAGGTCGGTCAGCAGCTGCACGAGATCGCGTGCGCTGCTAGCATCCAGGCCGGCCAGGGGCTCGTCGAGGATCAGCACCCGGGGCCTGCGGGCCAATAGGCCCGCGAGCACCAGTCGGCGCTGCTGTCCGCCGGAGAGTTGATCGACGCGGCGCCGCGCGAGTGCGGCGTCCAGGCCGACACTGGCCAGCGCGGCCACCACGCGATCCGTCTCATCTGCATCGAATCCTGCGGCGGATGCGATTTCCAAATCGACCCGCGGCCGCATGAGTTGTAGGCGCGCGGCTTGGAAGGCGATGGCGATCGTGCCGACCTGTTCGGCGGCGGGTTGGCCATCGATCTGGACCGATCCTGCGGAGGGCGCGGTCAGGCCGGCCATGATCCATGCCAGCGTCGACTTGCCGGACCCGTTGCCGCCGTGGATCAAAATGCCATCGCCCTGGTGCACAGTGAGGTTGATGTCGGACAGCGTGGTGTGTGCCCATGGGGTGCCCGTCGCGTACTGATGGCTGACGCCGTCCAGTCGCAGCACGGGCACGCCGGTTGCCGCGGGCAGGCGACCGACAGCGGCCGGGGCTGAAGCGGGTGCCGCGACGGTGGACACCATGGCGGTGTCATTTCCGGTTCCGGACAGGCTGATGACCCGGTCGGCGCTCTCGGCTTCGTCGCGGTAGTGGGTGATCTCGACGACTGACATTTGCTGGTGTGCGGTCAGGCCGTCGACCACCGCCAGCAGCGCTTCACGGCCCTCGGGGTCCACCATTGAGGTGATTTCGTCGGCTACCAGAAGTTTCGGCGAGCGGGCCAGCGCAGCGGCCACGGCCAGGCGCTGCAGTTCACCTCCGGACAGGCCATTTGTCGCGCGCTCACGCATCCCGGCCAGACCTACCCGGTGCAGGATTGCATCAACGTCCACTGGTGTGTCCGGGGGCAGGCCCCAGACGACGTCGTCAGCAACCCGCATACCCAGCACCTGTGTCTCCGGGTGTTGCAGCACCACAGCGGTGCCTCCAATGCGGCCCAGGCCGACTGCACCGGGCCGGTGGACCGCGCCGGTGGTGGGTTCGGCGCCGGCGAGAATGCGTCCCAGTGTGCTTTTGCCGGACCCGTTGCCACCGACCACGGCGAGACGCTCGCCGACATCGACGGTGAAGTTGGTCGGCGCCAGCGCGTCGTGTTCGGCGTCGGGATACCGGAAGCTGACGTGGTCCAGATGCATCGGCAGCGGGGCGGGGGCGGCCCCGGCCAGGTCGGCCGGGGGCGGGTCGAGGTTGTGGACGTCGGGGATCCCGCCGAGGCGCCGCAGGACACCGGACATGATCCACCAGCCGATGACAGACACGAGCGTCACGACGGCCGCCATCCAGCCGGTTAGCAGCAGTGGCCAGGCTCTGAATCCGGCCGAGGTCAGGTGCGCCAAGCCGTCGCCGAGGTCACGTAGGGCGGGAACGGCGTGTAGGGCGGCAACCAGTCCGTTCGTCGTCGCGTTCAAGGCGCTGAAGATCAGCGACCGCAACGGCGTCAGCACCAGCAAGATGCCGGCTGTGACGGTCCCGAGGACCGCGCCTGCGGTGAGACCGGTGAGGGCGACGGTGACGATACCGCCGCCGCGGCGTTTGACGATGCCGGCCAGCCCTCCGATGTAGGCGCAGGACAGCACGGTAATGGCGCCGGGCACACCAATGATGAGGAATGCGATCATCGCACCGGCGATGGCAGCGGTGATCAATACCCGTAGCCGGTGGCGGTGAGCGAGTAGCCCGATCGGCACGACGGCGGCCAAGGCCAGGAATGCCGTCACCGGCACCACGGCTGTCGAGATCGCCAGGCCTGCTGAGGCCGCAGCGACCGTCGCGGCGTGTGCCATCTCCCCGGGGAGCAGGCCGGCGCGGCCTTCGGTGCGAACTCGGCTAGCCACGGGCGTCGTCGCTCATGTTGACCGGGCGTGCGGCACGGGGCCACGCCAGCGGATTCAATGCGCGGTAGGGGTCGGCGGCGCGAACGCTCAGAAGGTCGACGAAGCTGGTTTCCAGCGCTTCCTGGGTGGTCTCCTTGACCGTGGCGATCCATGTCTCACCGGAGACATCGGCGGGTTTGGTCGTGGTGATGGGGGCACCGAACCTCAGGTACATGCGCTGCGGCCGTGGGATGAGAGTGGGACCGATCCCTCGCATCAGCGGGATCGGCATGTTCGGACGGCCGGTGATCTTCTCGCTGATCGTCATGCTGAGCCGGCCCAGCATGCTGTCGCGGGTGAACAGATGCTGGTACATGTCGTCGCCGCCGACCAGGGTCACCGGCACGATCGGGTAGCCGCCGATGATGGCTTCGCGGGCGAAGCCCGCTCGGCCGAGCCAGTTGATGGTGTTCTCTTCGCCTTTGAACTTGGCGAGCTCGCGGCCGCCGCCGGGAAACACCAGAATTGTGTCGTTGTTCCGCATCAATTCCTGGGCGTTTTCCGGAGATCCGACCACGGCGCCGACGGCGGCGACCACATCTCCCATGGGGCCGCCCATCTTGCCGATACCCCGCTCTGCCAGCGGCCGCACCCGCGTCCCGATGCCGCGCCGCACGTAGTGCAGGATCAGCGGCACCTCGATGAAGCTCTGAGTGTGGTTCGCCACCAACAGAAATCGGCCGTCGGCCGGCAGGCTCTCGAGCCCTTCGACGTAAGGGCGCATCAGGTCGACGATGGGTTCGGCGGCATCGCTGACCGACCCCAGAACCCGGCGCAGTAGCTGTACCCGCGCTGGTTGACCGAGGTTCTCTTCAGCGGTGTAGTGGATTGTCATGACGATGATGTGCTCCGATCCAGGTGTCGATTTGCCGAACCAGGCGGCGATTTGGCCCGATGGCGGGTGAGGCAGGCCGTGGGATTGCCGAGATGCAGCGACCTCGGTGCCTGGTGCGACCGGTGTGGCCCGGGAACTTCGCCGGCCCCGACCCGCTGCCCAGTACGGACGTGAAGCTATCGGCCGAATCCATCAAACCTCTAGGACATTGCTTGCGAAAACGTATGAATACAGCTGGTTTTGAGTCACAGCCGGCCCTACCCATGACCATCGTCACGGTCGAATGTCGCGAGTCTGTCCTGGCCGCTGAATCGCCACGCCATAATGGGACCGTTGTTTGGGGTGAACGAAAGTTGGTGCGGTCCAGCAGCTCTGGCGCAGGCTGCTAGGTGTCAGGCAACGAAACTCGCGGAGTCGCAAAGTCCGTGCGCATGTGGTCGATCTTCTTGGCAAGACTCCGTGAGTGCTAGATTCCAGTGAATACCGTTGTTGGACAGTATCTTCTGGAGTCGGTAGAGGCTTTTGTATGGCGCCTCGGCCGTACAGCGACGATACGGAAACTCGGGATCCGGGGTAGGCATAGCCGACTCCTATGACGTCGATACGGATTTCCCAGAGTCGGCGGCTACGTTTTGCCCAGCACGGCAGCCAATCGAGGGAGGTCCCTGCCGCATGAGAATCAAACTGATCACCCGAAGTACCGTCATTTCAGCCGCTGCGCTCGCTATTTCGCTGACTGGTGTCGGCATTGCACAGGCCTCGCCCGATACGGTCAACCAGGACAATCAGGCCGGCCATTCCCGCTCCGGGAAGACGGCACGTAACAACACCAACGGTCTTGACTGGGGCGATGATTGGAGCCTGGGTGGCTTTCCGCCGATCAACCTGTCGAGTTTGCCGGCGCCCAACGTGAACCTGTCGGTCCCGCTGTCATTGGGCATGCCTGGCTTATCCCTCCCAAGCCTCAACCTCAGTCTGTTTCACTAGGCGTGCCCTGTCGTAAGTCCTCAGCCGGAAGAGGCAAGGCACTCACGGGGCCACCAACGCCCCGATTCCAGCTCCAGCCGGTGATCTAGACGCTTGGGTGCGACCAACTTGGGCACCACCGTGGGTTTCTCGGCGGGTGGCCGAGCTGCCCGGTTGCGGTCTGAGGTCAGTACAACTCGTTCTCGTAATGAACGTCGATCACCGCGTGGAGTGACCCCGCCAGGTCGCCGAGTTTCTCAGCCATCTTCGCCGCGCTCTCGGTGATCGTGAGGGTGTAGAAGTCCCCGCCTAATGTCACAGCGTCGGCCAGTCCGCGGCTGTCACCTTCCCACAGCTTGGCCCGGATGACGGCCTTGCCGCATTGCCCGAACACCTCGCGGATGCGCACGATGGTGGCCAACACCGCGGGTTTGCCGTCGGCGCTGAGCATCTCGAGCAATTCAGGGTCATCGGTGACGAACGCGTCCCCGTTCACCCGGATCACCTCGCGGATGCCCGGCACGAAGAAGACCAGTCCCACCGCGGGATGCTCGGTGATGTTCTCGTGGGTATCAGCGAGCTTGTTGCCCGGCCGGTGGGGGATGGCGAGCGTCCACGGGTCGAGGATCCGCACCGAACCGGGTGGGTCGCCCCGCGGGCTGGTGTCCAGCTGACCGTCGGCGCCGACGGTGGCCATGCAGAAGAACGGGCTGTGCGCGATGAAGCGAGCCGAGAATTCACCGAGTTTCGGCTCCTTCTTCTCGGCGATGAACCTCTCCGGGTATCCGACGATCTCCCTCACCCGCTCCATGGAGATGGGGGAGTACGAATCTGCCGCTGTACCTGTTGATTTCAGCATGGATTACCTAAGCATCGAGAACGAGTCGGGGAGTCTGGGCGCGCGAAACACAGATGAACATGCGGTCGTTGGCGGCGCGCTCGGACTCCGAGAGGATGTCGTCGCGGTGGTCGGGGACGCCCTCGAGCACGGCGGTCTCACACGCCCCGCAGATCCCGGATCGGCACGACGACGGCACCTTGACCCCGGCATTGTCGAGTGCGGCGAGAATGCTTTGGCCCGCTTCGACATTGACGGTCCTGTCTGACGCTGCACACACCACTTCGACCGGAGCGTCTGCGGATGCCGTCCGCTTGCCTGGTTTGAAGCGCTCGAGATGCAGACTGTCCGTCGGCCAATGGGCGGTGGCGTCCTGCAGCGCCGACAGCAGTGCTGCAGGGCCGCAGGCATAGATCTGCGCCCCGGGCTGAACCCGAGCGAAATGCGCGCCGAGAGGGATGCGACCGTCGGCGTCAGAGGCGTAGAAGCTCACCCGCGTTCCGTATTCGCCGAGTTCGTCGGCGAACGGCATCGAGGCGGCGGTGTGCCCACCGTAGAGCAGTTTCCAGTCCAGGCCCCAGGATTCGGCCTGACGGAGCATCGGGAGGATAGGGGTGATGCCGATGCCGCCGGCGACGAAGATGTACGAGGCGGCCGGACGCAGCTCGAATGTATTCCGCAGGCCGGCGACCGTAAGTTGTTGTCCTGGACGCAGAAACGCGTGGACGTACTCGGAGCCGCCGTGGCTGGTCCGTTCCCGGCGCACCCCGATGCGGTAGTACGAGCGCTCACCGACCGGCCCGCACAACGAGTACTGACGCTGGATGCCGGTGGGCAGGAGCAGATCGATGTGCGCTCCGGGTTCCCAGGCTGGCAGTAGCTCGCCACAACGCGGCTGCAATTGCACGGACACCACACCGTCGGCCTCCCATCGGAGTTGCCGGACCGCGACGCCAATCCCATCGGCTCCCAGTTCGCTGCCCACGCCACGCCCTCCTTCGCATTAACAATGTTAATCGCAGGTCGGAGCGTAGTGTTAACATTGTTAACGTGTCAACCGCCTCGACTGGCCCCGATCGTGTGGCGCTCGCCAACCTGTCGGTGGACCGAGTGGTCGGGGAAGCCCTGGCACTGGTAAACGAGTCCGGGCTGGAATCGCTGACCATGCGCCGGCTGGCCGACCGGCTGCGGGCCCACCTCCCGACCATCTACCGACTGGTCGACGGCAAGGACGCCCTCATCGACGAGATGGCCGAGGCGATCCTGGCGAAGGCGCTCGACAATGCGCGCCTGGACCACCCGGATTGGGTCGATCGCGTCAAAAGCCTTGCAGGGGGTCTGCGTTCGGCACTGCTGTCACAGCGCGACGGGGCGCGGATCGTCGGCGGAAACTATGCTGCCAAGCGGGCCAACCTGACCTTCATCGATACGCTCGTCGGCAGTGTCCGGGCCGGCGGCCTGGCCCGCGAACATGCGTTGTGGGCGGCCAGCTCGCTGTTCTGCTACGTCCTTGGTGAAGTCCTTGAACAGCAGGGCGCCGCCGGCGGCGAGACCGAGACGCTGGAGGGTGTCGTCCGCTCGGGAGACTTCCCACACCTCGCGTCCGGCCCCGTCGTGCAGCTGCTCGACTTCGACGCGCGATTCGACTACGGCTTGAGTCTGCTCATGGCCGGAATGCGTTCCGGCGCAGACCGTTCGTGACCGGCGCCAGAAGCGGATACAACGACTCACTGCGCTGAGTGTGAATGATCATGCCGACCCGCTCTGCGTCGGTCGTAGTTGGTTTCGCAGGAACGGGCTTAATCAATGCGCCACTAGGTCGGCAGCGCCGACATGTGTGTAGTAGCCGGTGTAGCGCGTTGAGCTCGCCGGCCCGGTCGAAACGTCGTCACGTCTCGATTCATAGCCTGTTGACATGTTGCGCTGACCGTGCACCCACGCGCGGGCACAACGATGGCGGGTGATCCGGTGCACACGAGACTGCCCAGGACATGTCGATCGAGGAAACATACGCGTGCCACGTTTTCAGGAATCAGCTACGAACACAATGAGAGTCGGCGATTCGGACGCTCCCGTGGTGGTGGGTTGAGCCATGACACCTCCGTCTCCGAGCGCAATGGCCGTGGTCACGCAGGTCCTCTATGACATCGGACTGGCCAGTGCCACGGGAATCGGTGTGGGCATGGCCTTGCTGGTCAGTCCGTGCTCTGCCCACGGCATCCTGGCACGGCGGCTGGGTCGCCTCGCGCTTCCGGTGGCGGCCCTGGTTTTTGCGACGTCGGTCCTGCATCACCTGAGTGCGGTGGCGGCGTTCGCGAAAACCGGACTCGTGCAGGCGCTCTCATGGCAGGCAGTATCTGCATTCATCACGGCCCCACCCGCGCGCGGTGGTTGGCTCGGGTCGGGCGAAATCGCTGTCGTGCAGTCATTTTTCTACTTGCTGACCATCGGAGGTTTGCTCTGGGTCCGGTGGCATCCGTCACGCTCGGCCGGCATCGGTGTGGCCGGCTGCGCTGTCCTGACCGCGGTCGTACCGCAGCTGATCAGCCGGACGTTGACGGCGCATGCGTTGCCCAGCGTCGTGCTGACGATCGCCCATGTGGTTGGCGCCCTGCTGTGGGCCGGGGGCCTCATCGTGCTGGCCACGGTGGCGGTGATGGGGCGACGCCCGGCCGGCAACAGCGATGTCCGCGAGAGTGCCGCAGCCCTTACCGATGAATGGCGGCGTCTCTGGGAGCGTTTCAGTGTCGTTGCGCTGTATGCGGTTGGGGCGTTGATCATCAGCGGAACCTGGATGACGTGGACCCACGTCGGTACCCCGACTCAGCTGTTGACCACACCGTACGGCCGCGCGCTCGGACTCAAACTGATATGCGTTGCGCTGCTGATGGCTGCGGGGGCCTACAACGTGCGTGTGCTGTTGCCACGCATCCGCGCCGCGCAGCGTGACTGCGATAATCGCACCGCGTGGCGGATCGCGGTGGAGCACTTCCCGGTAGTGGTGGTCGGCGAAAGCGTAATTGTGGTCGCGGTTTTCGCGATTGTGCCTTTCCTGCGCGGATCTGCGCGGTCCGAGGCCGGTTGGCCCAACGCCGGACCGTTCGACATGAACGCTGCCGCTACCGGTCTGGTCCTCGTCCTGCTGGTGGCCCTCGCACTCCGGCTTGGCGCGAAGCCCCGTGACAGCGAACTGATGTGAAACTCCGCAATCTGCATGGTAACTCGTCACTACCGAGGGCAGGCCTTGGCAAGTCGCCGTCTCGACGACCGGCGACTTCGGCCCACCTGGTAGTGCGCTCAGCCGAATTGGTTGTCGATGGCGATGTTTCCGACGACGGCGAGCAGTTGCAGCTTCTCGTAACTCTCCGAGCCCGGCTGGGCGGTGTACACGAGGAGCAGGTGGGACTGTTGGGGGTCGACGAGGTATTGGCAGGTGAGTTCGAGCAGCCCAACCTGCGGGTGAAGGAAGCGTTTTGCCTCCTCGGGCCGAATCCCGACGGCATGGTCTTCCCACAATCCGCGGAACTCTTCGCTGCGCGCGAGGAGCATGTCGGCATACCACGCTGCACGGAAATCGGGGCCGCGCAGGGCCAGACTCGCCCGCAACCCGGATGCGTACATCGCCGACAGGAATGCGTGGTCGTCTACGGGATGGATCTCTCGGCTCGCGGGGTCGGTGAACCATCGGTAGATGATGCTGCGTTCGGGGCCGGTGAACTTCGTCGCGTCCCCGGTCAGCGCGACTGCCAGCGGTGTCTGTCGCAGGGATTCGCCGAGTTCGGTCACGATCTCGGCCGCAGTGTCTGACAATCGATCCAGCACTCGCAGCAGCCCCGGGGTGATGTGGTCGCCGGTAGCACCGCGGGGCGGGGCGTGGTGGCCTGCCAGTCGGAAGAGGTGGTCGCGCTCGTCAAGGCTCAGATGTAGGCCTTGGGCTATCGCCGCGATCATCTGTGGCGACGGATGTGGACCTCGTTCGCGCTCGAGGCGCGTGTAGTAATCGGTGGACATGTGACAAAGCGCCGCGACCTCCTCGCGCCGCAGACCTTGAGTGCGCCGACGTTGCCCTCGCGGTAGTCCGACGTCTTCCGGCTGGAGTGCGCTACGGCGGCGCCTGAGAAATTCGGCGAGTCCGGCCCGGTCGATCACTTGCGTCTCCTCTCCGCAATCACAGTACGACCACTCCGTCCCGTATCCAGGGATCGCCGATCCCTGGATACGGGTTCCCGCGGGTGTGACTGTGGAGTTCACACCTGATGGAGGAACCCCATGCATCGCGCCCCGATCGATATCACCCTGCCCGACCTCACCGGCACCCGCGCCGTGGTGACCGGCGGTACCGACGGCATCGGCCTTGGCACAGCTCGTCGCCTGGCTGCGGCCGGCGCCGAGGTTGTCCTCCCCGCGCGCAATCCCGTCAAAGCCGACGCCGCAGTTGCCACGATCTGCAACGAGACACCCAACGCTCGAGTGTCAGTCGAGCCACTCGACCTCTCATCCCTCAAATCGGTTGCGAGCCTGAGCCAGCGCCTGCTTGACGACGGCCGGCCGATTCACCTACTCGTCAACAACGCCGGCGTGATGACACCGCCCGCCAGGCAGATGACGGCCGACGGGTTCGAGCTGCAGTTCGGCACCAATCACTTGGGACACTTCGCCCTCGTCGCGCACCTACTGCCGCTTCTGCGCGCCGGGAAAGCCCGTGTGACCTCGCAGATCAGCATTGCGGCGAACCGCGGATCAATCAATTGGGACGACCTCAACTGGGAGAAGTCCTACAACGGCTTCGGTGCGTACAGCCAGTCCAAGATCGCGTTCGGATTGTTCGGCCTCGAGCTTGATCGGCGCAGCCGCGAGCTCGGCTGGGGGATCTCCAGCAATCTCGCCCACCCCGGCGTCGCCCCCACGAGCCTGCTCGCCGTGCGCCCCGAGATCGGCCGCAACGGCGATACTCTCGGTGTCAGGCTCATCCGGCGAGCCTCAGCAGTGGGCCTCATCGTCGGAACTGTCGAAACCGCGAAGCTCCCCGCTCTGATGGCCGCCACCACACCGAATGCCGGCGGAAAGCTGTACGGGCCCAAGGGGTTCATGCATCTTGGTGGTGCACCCGCCGAACAGAAGCCCTACAGCCGAATCCGCAGCCAAGACGAAGCCCGCCGCGTCTGGACGGCTTCCGAAGATCTGACCGGCACCCATTTCGGCGGGTAGCCACCCAAATCTGTTCGGGCAGCCAAGAGTTCGGGACAGAGCCGTCTAGAGGCGTCGCCCCGCTTCGTCGAGGACGGTGCGCAGGATGTCGTAGATCGCGTCGAACTCCTTCTGCCCACTGATCAGCGGCGGAGCCAGCTGGATCACTGGGTCGCCGCGATCGTCGGCGCGGCAGTACAGACCTGCCTCCCACAGCGCTGGGGTCAGGAAGCCGCGCAGCAGGCGCTCGGACTCTTCGCCGTTGAAGGTCTCCCTGGTGGCCTTGTCTTTCACGAGCTCGATGCCGTAGAAGAATCCCTCGCCACGGACGTCGCCGACGATCGGCAGGTCGTACAGCTGCTCGAGTGTTGCCCGGAAAGCCGGGGCGGTCGCTTTGACATGGTCGTTGATGCCCTCGCGCTCGAAGATGTCGAGGTTGGCCAGCGCCACCGCCGACGACACCGGGTGTCCGCCGAAGGTGTAGCCGTGGGCGAACATCGTCTTGCCGTCGTTGAAGGGTTCGAACAGGCGGTCACTGGCGATCATCGCGCCGATCGGGGAGTAGCCGGACGTCAAACCCTTTGCGCTGGTGATGATGTCGGGGACGTAGCCGAAATCGTCGCAGGCGAACATCGAGCCGATGCGGCCGTAGGCGCAGATCACCTCGTCGGACACCAGGAGGACGTCGTACCGGTCGCAGATCTCCCGGACGCGTTGGAAGTATCCCGGTGGCGGCGGGAAGCAGCCGCCCGCGTTCTGCACCGGCTCCAGGAACACTGCGGCGACGGTGTCGGGGCCCTCGAATTCGATGGCCTCGGCGATGCGGTCGGCGCAGTACCGGCCGAAGGCCTCCGGGTCGTGTGCGTAGGCATCGGGCGCCCGGTAGAAGTTTGTGTTCGGCGCGCGAAAGCCGCCGGGGGTGAGCGGTTCGAACGGCGCCTTGAAAGCCGGGATGCCGGTGATCGCCAGCGCACCCTGCGGCGTGCCGTGGTACGCGATGGAACGCGAAATCACCTTGTGCTTGCCGGGTTTTCCGGTCAGCTTGAAAAACTGCTTGGCCAGCTTCCATGCACTCTCGACCGCTTCGCCGCCGCCGGTGGTGAAGAAGACTCGGTTCAGGTCGCCTGGGGCATAGTTGGCGATGCGCTCGGCCAGTTCGATCGCGGTCGGCGTTGCGTAGGACCACAACGGGAAGAAGGACAGTTGCTCGGCCTGCCGGGCGGCGGCGGCCGCGAGTTCTTCGCGGCCGTGCCCGACCTGTACGACGAACAGGCCCGAAAGCCCGTCGATGTAGCTCTTGCCGCGGTCGTCGAAGATGGTGACGCCCTCGCCGCGGGTGATGATCGGCGGGGTGATGTCGGCCCCATGGCGGGCGAAATGGCCCCACAGGTGCCGCTTGGCCTTGGCTGCCAAGTCGGTTGAAAGTGATTGTGCTGCATTGATTGTGGTCATCGCGTGCCCCAGTTGTATTGCTGTTTGACGAGTTTGAGATAGACGAGCGTTTCGGTGGACAACACCCCGGGCACGGCTCGGATCTTGCTGTTGAGCAGGTCGAGCAGGTGGCCGTCGTCTTCGCAGACGACTTCGATGATGATGTCGAAGGTGCCGGCGGTCAGCACTACGTAATCGACAGACTCGATGGCGGCGAGTTTGTCGGCGACCTTGGTGGTATCACCGGTGCAGCGAACGCCGATCAAGGCCTGGCGTCCGAAGCCCATTTGAACGGGGTCGGTCACGGCGACGATCTGCATGACGCCGCAGTCGATCATGCGCTGGACCCGTTGGCGCACGGCCGCTTCCGATAGTTCGACCGCTTTACCGATGGCGGCGTAGGACTGCCTGCCATCCTGCTGCAGCTGCTCGATGATCTCTTTCGAGAGCTCGTCGAGCTGGAATGCGGCACCGCCCCGAGATTGGTTACTTCGTGCAGGCAGCGCAGCGGCATCAGGCGGTGCATCGGAGATGGCCATGGCGTCAATTGTGCACGGATTTCGTCGTTCAGCACAACATGCACGACGGAATCAGTCGTAGGAAGCATGATTTCGAGTGGAAACCGCAGCAGTCTTGGGGTAGCGTGCTAGATCGTGAGTGCAGGTGGAGGCGAGGTCGTCGCGGGTAGCTTCATCAACGGAAAGATCGTGACGACGGACGGCAATCCGTTCGACATCATCAATCCGGCGACAGGTGCTGTCGTGGCCTCATATGCGCTGGCGACACCCGCCGATGTGGACACCGCAGTAGCTGCGGCCCGCGCTGCACAGCCGAGCTGGGCCCGGGCAACTCCGGCCGAGCGGGCCACGGTTCTGGCGCGGCTGGCCCAACTGGCCGCCGAGAACGCCGACGAGCTCGTGGATCAGGAGGTGCGGCAGACCGGTAAACCGGTCCGGCTGGCGGCGAACTTCGACGTGCCCGGCAGCGTCGACAACATCGACTTTTTCGCCGGTGCCGCCCGACACCTCGAGGGCAAGGCCAGTGCCGAATACTCGGCCGATCACACGTCGAGCATCCGGCGCGAGGCGGTCGGGGTGGTCGCGACCATCACGCCGTGGAACTACCCGCTGCAGATGGCGGTCTGGAAGGCGTTGCCCGCGTTGGCGGCTGGTTGTGCCGTGGTGATCAAGCCTGCCGAGATCACGCCGCTGACCACGCTCACGCTGGCGCGCCTGGCCGGCGAAGCGGGGCTGCCCGAAGGCGTGTTCAACGTCGTGACCGGGCTGGGCGCGGACGTCGGCGCAACCCTTGCCGGGCATCGCGATGTCGACATGGTGACGTTCACCGGCTCGACAGCAGTCGGGCGACGAGTGATGGCAGCTGCGGCCGTCCATGGCCACCGCACCCAGCTCGAACTCGGCGGCAAGGCTCCGTTCGTGGTCTTCGATGACGCCGACTTGGATGCCGCGATCCATGGTGCGGTGGCGGCATCGCTGATCAACACGGGCCAGGATTGCACCGCTGCGACCCGCGCCATCGTGGCGCAACCGCTGTACGACGACTTTGTGGCCGGAGTTGCCGAACTGTTCGGCAAGGTCGTCACCGGCGACCCGCACGACCCGAATACCGATCTGGGACCGGTGATCTCGACGCCACACCGGGCCAAAGTCGCCGGCATGGTGGAGCGGGCCCAGCAGCAGGGCGGCCGGATCGTGACGGGCGGAACCATGCCCGAGGGTCCCGGTACGTTCTACCCGCCGACCCTGATCGCCGATGTTGCGGAAGACTCCGAGATCTACCGCGACGAGATTTTCGGTCCCGTGCTGACCGTGCGACCCTTCATCGACGATGACGACGCGCTGCGGCAGGCCAACGACACCGAGTACGGGTTGGCGGCCTCGGCGTGGACTCGTGACGTGTACCGAGCCCAGCGGGCATCGCGCGAAATCCAGGCGGGCTGCGTGTGGATCAACGACCACATCCCGATCATCTCCGAAATGCCGCACGGCGGTTTCGGTGCTTCCGGGTTCGGCAAGGACATGAGTGCCTATTCGTTCGAGGAATACCTGACCATCAAGCACGTGATGAGCGACATCACCTCGGTCGCCGAAAAAGAATGGCACCGAATCATCTTCGCCAATAGGAAGTAGTTCACGCTGACGGCAGCCGTAGCTGTCAAAGCCCTGTGAAAGCTTCTTGTCGATGAATTGCAGGGAAACGCAGAGTTTCGCGAATGGGCGTCACAACGTCGCGCCCGGGCTCACCTTTCATCGGGTGGTATGAATCTGCCCGAAATCTGTGCCGACTCTCCAGATGTACTGTGTTACATCGGTATTCGGCATACAGCCCGGAACGACAGCCGGCGCGCTGATTTCAGCACCGGCGATAGTCGGAATTTTCTGTATCTGCAAAAACATGCGCCGACTCGCCGCGAATACACATCTACGCGATACCGGTCTCCGTTGTCCAATGCCGCGTCATTCAGTGTGAATGACGAATGTATTTGTCGGCGCTTTTAACATTCGTCGTCACTTCTCGTAACAACCCGACTCTAAAGTTGCCTGGTGAACCGAAAGCGGTTGCCCCGCTAGGTCATTTAGCCTACACCCCAGCCGTCGGCACTGCAGCCGGCATGCGGTCCGCGCCGTGTTCGGGACCGACCAATCACCATGAGGAGGCCGATCTATGCCGTCTATATCCAATGTCGAGCGGCTCGAGGAACTCAGAGATGCTCAGCAGAATGCGGATACCGGGCTTGCGGCCGCCAGTATGAGCGGTGTCGAGCTCGTCGCGCAATCGACGGCCGGTATCGCGCCAAGTGCCGTGATGGTTTCCGGCGCAACGCTTGTGGCGGCCAGCGCCAGCGCAGGCACCTTGTATTCCTACGCCGTCTCCTTGTGCGTGCTGCTCTTGGTGGGCTGGTGCGTGTCCCGGGCCGCGCGGCTGCGGCCGGGGGAGGACCTGCTCTCACATATCACCGCCGCGTTCGGTAGAGCTGTCGGGTTCGTCGGTTCGACCGGTCTCGCTCTCGGGTATCTGCTCATCTCCGTCGGCTGCGTCGCCCAATTCTCGCAGTACACCAAACCCCTTCTCGGAGTGGCTCCACCGGTGAGCGCCGGCGCGCCCGCTACCTCGATTTCGGTGACGGTGGTTTTGGAAATCCTGTGTGTGGTCTGCGCGGCCTGGATGATGATCCGCGGCGTCCGGATCTCCGCATGGACCGGCGTGGTGCTCGAGGTGCTCTCAATCGGAGCAATTCTGTTGGTGTGCACCATGGTTCTACTTCATCATGGCTTCACCCTTGCGCCGCTCATGCCCACCGGCATCACGGTGCAACAGGTGGTCAGCGGCATGGTGTTGGCGACCCTGGGCTTCGTCGGCTTCGAGTCGGCTGCGTGTTTGTCCGTCGAGGCCAAGGACCCACAGCGGACGATCCCGCGGGCCGTCACGGGCAGTGCGCTCCTGGCGGGCGCGCTCTACCTGTACGCGTCTTACGCTCAGATTGTCGGATTCGGTGGTGCCGACAACCTGGCCGCCGATGCAACGCCGTTGAACACGTTGGCCGATGGCCTTGGCTTTCACTGGCTTGCGTTGGGCATCGATCTGGGCGCGGTGGCCTCGAACTTCGCCTGCGTGACCGGCTCACTGACAGCGGCAAGTCGGGTACTGCGATCGATGGGGGAGTCGCAGCTTGTGCACAGCAAGATGGCGGCGACACATCCCGTCCGCAAGACCCCGCATGTGGCGATCATCTTGCTCAGTGTGGCTGCCCTGGTTGCGGCGCTTGGCTTGGGGCTCAGCGGAATCAACGAACTGGATGTGTATTCCTACACCGGAACCCTGGGGACCTTCGGCTACATGGTTGCCTACATGCTGATGGGACTGGGTATCCCGATTCTGGTGCGGCGCTTGGCGCCACAGGCCGGCATCGGTGCCGCCGTCATCATCGGAATGACTGTCACCGGTTGCCTCGGGTACGTCTTCTACCGCAACGTGTATCCACTCCCGGCCTGGCCGGCAGCCTTGATGCCGTGGATCTTCCTCGCGGTGCTGCTCGCCGCGGCCGCGTGGTACGTCGCTGGTCCGGCCCGCATTGCCCGCAGGCAGACCCGGGAATCGTCGGTGGATGCGGAGCCGGCGCCCGAGCCGGCTGAACTCGCGTGAGGTAGTCAGGGTGTTTCAGGCATCCCGGTGAGGGCCGCCACCGCTCGCAGGTGACGCAGGGCGAAAGCGCGGGGGCGGCCCCCATCGGGTACATGCACGCCGGCAACGACGCCAGAGATGCCCGGGGTGTTGACGGCCTCGATGGCGCAACGCTGGCGGCGCGGGCATGAGCGGCACAACGCCTTGACCTCGGCGTCGTTCCCGGCATTGACCCACCGGTCCGGATCAAACGTGCACGGCGGCATCGGTGACGGAATAGCTGACTTCTGCAGTATTGCGGTCATGTTTGGTGACCCGTCAGGTGAGATGCTCTTCGAAGAACGCGAAGACCCGCTGCCAGGAGTCTTCGGCCTCCAACTCCGAGAACTCCATTCGGGCAAGGGTTTCCACGGGTTTGAGAACGCGGGGTAGGCCGAAGTCGTTCATGAAGGCGTGGCCGACAAGGGGATACTCCTTGACGTCATGGGCGATGCCCGCGCGCGCCAGGACGGTTTGAAGTTGTTGGGCCGCACCCTTTTTCACGATGCGGTCTTTGGCTCCGTAGCTCGCGACGACCGGGCAGGATCGCTCCAGGCTGTCGATGTCCTTGGGGGCCAGCCCGTACATGGATGCGGCCGCTGAGTATGTGCCGCGCGCGGCGACGACGAGGGCGAAGCCCCCGCCCATGCAGAAGCCGGCGATCCCGACCTTGCCGTTGCAGCGTGGGTCGGCCAGTAGGTGGGAACGGGCAGCCTCGATGTCGTCGTAAGCCGGGCCTTCGCCGGTGAAGTGTGAGCGGATGGTCTTGGCGACGCATCGGATCTTGGGCTTGTGGCCGCCGTAGAGGTCGGGAGCCAACGCCAGATAACCGGCTTCGGCGAATTTGTCAGCGCTGCGGCGGATGTCGGCGGTGAGTCCGCGGACGTCCTGGATGACGACCACCGCGGGCCAAGGCCCGGCGCCGTCGGGAGCCGCGAGATATCCGGGAACGGGCCCCGCTGGGGCCGGGTAGGTGATCGCCGGCATCAGGTACCCGTTCGCTGTGTCGTGGCACCTGCGTTCGGCTGGCCGCCTGGCGTGCGCAATGCCGAATCGGTCATGTTTCCTGATCTCTTCCTGACTGCGGCGTTTGCCGTCGCGGTGCGGGCCGCTGGCCCTCCAGTGTGTGGCGATACGCAACCGGGCGTACCGATATGTCTATATCGTTAACCAAGTTTTCAATATTGACCGCCGATACAGTCGAATCGTGACACGAGTTCCATGTATTGTCTACTCGCATGGAGACCGTGTTCACACGTCGACGCGAACCGGCCAAACCCACCAGCCGCGAGATGATCATCGAGGCTGCGCTGACCGTATTTGCGGACCGCGGGACACAGGCGGCGACGCTGAAAAACGTCGCCGACGCGGCGGGCGTCAGCGTCGGGCGTGTTCAACACCATTTCAAGGCCAAAGAGGATCTGATCGCCGCAGTCGACGATCATGCGATCGACGCGCTGGCCGCCAAAATTCAGAACCCCGACGCTCCACCAGAGGAATCGCTGGTCGCCATGGGGCATCGCTTTACCGAGGTCATCTCGGAGAAGCCACACGTGCTCGAGTACATCTGCATGCAGATGCTCGAACCCGAAGGCGTGGGCGAAACCATCTTCGACGGCATGTTCGCCATCAGTGAGGCGCAGCGGGTCCACTTCGAAAAGATGGGGCTGACCCGTGAAGACCTTGACCCTGAGTGGGGTGCGCTGCTTCCGCTGATTGTGCGCGCGGGAACCATCCTGTTTCGAAAGCACATCGAGCGACACATCCCGGGTGCTTTCCTCGAACCTGAGAACTTGCGCCGCTGGGACGAAGCTGTCACCGCACTTATCCGGCACGGCCAACTCCGCGCCGTGGAGTAGACCACGAATTCAACGGGTTGAGCCGGCCGACATACGAGGGGTTGTCGGCCGGCTCGACTCAGACTGCTCGCAGGACCGCCCGCTCACCGAAGGGCGGCGGTTGGTCAGCGCAGCTTGATCCTGGCCCGGATGGGTCCTCCGGCCACGAGCGTGAAGGGGGCCACCATCGGGAATTCGTCATCGAGAGAATCGATTTCGGCGTAACGCACGATGGTTGCCAGGGCCAACGTGGCTTCCAGCATCGCGAAATGGTCGCCGATACAGCCGCGTGGACCGCCGCCGAACGGGATGTACTGCCAGCGGTCACGACCGCGGCTGTTCGCTTCGGTGAATCGCTCCGGATCGAACACCAGCGGCCTGTCCCACAGGCTGGGGTCACGGTGCACAGACATGCGACCCATGACGATCATCGTGCCGGCCGGAATCCGGTAGCCAGCCACGGCGACATCGCGAGTGGCCATCCGTGAACCTGTTGCCCCGGGCGGACACAACCGCATCGACTCCTTGAGCACCTGGATGGTGTATCCCAAGCCGGCAACATCATCGGGAGTCAGTTCGCGGTCGCCGAATCGGGACGCCTCCTGACGGACACGGTCCTGCATCTCCGGGTTACGGCCCAGCGCCCACAGTGCGTACGCGATCGTGGTCGCGGTCGTGTCCTGGCCGGCGAACATGAAGATCAGCAGCTCGTTGGCAATGTCCAAGTCCGACAACGGCTTACCCGTGTCGGGATCTTTCGCCGCGATCAACTGTTGCACCAGAGGCGCGTTCATCTCAGGATCGGCCCGGCATGCCTTCACCACATCCAGCGCGAGCTTGCGGATCGTCGCTGCCGCCGCGTACGCACGCCGGCGCGCCCGGGTGGGAACCCAGCGCGGCAAGCTCACCGGGTTGATCGCCCGAGACACCGCATACGAGACGGCCACACGCATCGGTGCGTCGATCGACTCGGCATGATCGCTCAGGTCGACCCCGAACACGCTCTGGCCGAGTGCGCGCATCGTGACCCGTCGGGCCGCGGCGTCCAAGTCGATCTCGGCGCCGTCGTCCCAACTGGCGCATACCTTTTCGGCCGCCTCGGACATGTGGCCACCGAACTCGGCGACCGATTGCTTGGTGAACACGGGCTGGATCGTGCGTCGGCGCGGCAGCCAGTGCTCATGGTCGACGACGAACAGGTTGGCTCCGATGATGCGCTCGAGCTCCTGGCTGACGTCGCTGGTCTTGTCGATCGAGCCGTCGTGGCAGGTGACGGTGTCCCGGATGCCCTGCGGGGAGGTGACGACGACCAGGGGAGGCATCAGCCACTTCGGCGCGAGGGTGAAGCGGGTGACCGGGCCGCCGGCGTCGCGCAGGACATCGGTGCCGGTGTGGAAGGAACGGCACGCGGCGAGACGTTGTTTGCGAGGCAGCGGATTCACCGGTGGTAGCGGTAGTGACGCGACGTCCGGGCGTGATTGGTCGACCATGTTGCGTTAATCCGTGACGCTGTCGTCAATCGAGATTGTCGCCGCCGCAGCGCGCATATTCATTCCCCCTGGCCACGCCCCGTATTTCTACGGGCCGACGTTATCAGTCTCGACGGTGGATATCCACCTATGCGATAGTGAGGAAATGCCGAGCCAGCACCGAGTGCCCGCCGGCATTTACCGCGCCGACGAGGCGCTGCGCAAACGCGCGATAGCCGCTGCAGCAGAAGTGGATTCGTGCCTGAGCGCCCACATCAACGGGTTTCTCCTGTGGCTGGTCGGCGACACTGACGAACTGCCCCCCAGGCCCATTCCGCAGCGTACAGACGGCCCGAATGGCGCAGCCAGGCAATGCACAGAACTTGGAGCCGAATAGTGCAACCAACTGATCCGAACGAATATCGCCCACAAATTCTGGACCCGGCCAATCCGGCAGCCGCGACCACACTCGATCTTCTCCGGTCGGACCCGCACGTCCAGGTCCTCGACCACTACGGGCCCGAGTTGGACAACCTACGCCGATTGCGCCCCCAACCCGCTGCCGCACTCCTGGACGAACCGGCCCGTTGGGTCTGGTACCCGTGGCGACGGACCCTCGTCTCGATCCTGGGTCCGGCCGGCTTCAAGGCACTGCGCCTCGACCGCAATCGCAACAGCATCACCACGGGGGAGCAGACCCGACTGGCCGAACTCACTGTCGGTGTGGCGGGCCTGAGCGTCGGGCATGTCATCGCCCACACCCTGGCCACCCAAGGCTTGTGCGGGCGACTGCGTCTGGCCGACTTCGACCGCGTCGAGCTCTCGAACCTGAATCGGATACCGGCCACCGTGTTCGACCTCGGACTCAACAAGGCTGTCGCCACGGCGCGCCGCATCGCCGAACTCGACCCGTACCTACCGGTCGAGGTATTCCATCAGGGCCTGACCACCGAGACCGTCGATGACTTCGTCGACGGGCTCAATGTCTTTGTCGAAGAATGCGATTCGCTCGACATCAAGGCCGTCGCGCGGGTGGCCGCCCGGCATCGACGCATCCCGGTGCTGATGGCCACCAGCGACCGCGGCATCATCGACGTCGAACGTTTCGACGACGAACCTGACCGCCCGATCCTCCATGGCCTGCTCGGCCCGCTCGACATCGGCCTGCTGCCCGGCATGAGCAGCAAGGAGAAGGTGGCACACATCCTGCGCCACCTCGAAGCCGAAAAGCTCTCACCGCGCACCGCGGCGTCGCTCATCGAACTCGACCGGACCTTGGCCACCTGGCCGCAGGTGGCCTCGGAGGTCATCATCGGGGCGTCTGCGATAGCCGAGGCGGTGCGGCGTATCGGACTTGGCGAGGAACTGCGCTCGGGGCGCGGCCGCATCGACATCGGGTCATCGCTGGACCAACTCGCCGAGCCGTCGATGGGCGCGCCGCGGCCCACCACGCCCGCGCACGAGCCGCTCTCCGCCACCAGCCTCACCGGCCAGGTTGCGATCGCCGCGATGCGCGCGCCGTCGGGCGGCAATGTTCAGCCCTGGTTGATCGAGGCCGGCGAAGATGAGATCGCGATCTGCCTTGCCCCGCAATACAGCCCGACCATCGATGTCGGATTCCGGGGGAGCGCCGTCGCCGTCGGCGCCGCGGTGTTCAATGCTCGGGTTGCCGCCGCCCACCACGGCATCCTCGGCCCGGTAACCGTCGACGAGCCGGCCCACGGGTCGTGGTCACCGCTGCACGCGACACTCTGGTACGGCAAGGGCGGCAACCCGGACCTCGCCGACCTGTACGGCGCGGTGCTCGCGCGCGAAACCAACCGCGACAAAGGCACTCCCACGCCCCTGGCCGACGAGGTTGCCGGGGCATTGTCGGCTGCTGCCGAATGCGAAGGCGGGCGGCTGCGACTCATCACCGCGCCAGGCGAGATCGCCGCAGCGGCAGAGATTTTGGGCGCTTCCGACCGGATCAGGTTCCTGACCCCCCACCTGCATCAGGAGATGATCGCCGAGCTGCGCTGGCCCGGCGATCCCGATCCGGACGCCGGGATCGACGTGCACAGCCTCGGACTGGGCGATGGCGGGCTGGTCATGCTCGAGCTGCTGCGCCGGCCGGAAGTCATGGCTCAACTGGCCGACTGGAACGCCGGTGAAGCACTGGGTGACGACATGCGCGGCCGGGTGCACGCCAGTTCGGCTCTGGCGATCGTCACCGTCACCGGTGGTGCACTGCGCGACTATGCCGCGGGCGGCTCGGCCGCGGAGGCGGTGTGGGTGCATGCGCAGCAGCGCGGCCTGGCCGTACAGCCGATCTCGCCGGTCTGGCTGTTCGCCCACGATACGGCCGATCTCACCAAGCTTTCCGCTCGCTTCGCCGGCGAACTCGGGATTCTGCAACGCCAATTCGTCGACCTCGCCGGCATCGACGCGGACGAGAGGATCGCGCTGATCCTGCGACTCACCGTCGCGGCGCCGCCGGCGGTGACCAGCCGGCGCAGCGACGAGCGCGTCGTGCTGCGCGACTGACGGGGAGTTGGCAGCACACCCAACTACTCTTGGTCACCATGAGCGAAGTGATGGACTGGGACGCCGCATACCGCCACGAAATCTTCATGGGACCGCCGCCATGGAACATCGGCGCACCGCAGCCGGAAATCCTCGCTCTCATCGACGCCGGCAAAGTCACCGGACCCGTCCTCGACGCCGGGTGCGGCGTGGGCGATGTCGCGCTCGCCCTGGCGGAGCGGGGCTTCGAGGTCACCGGCATCGACCTGTCGACGGTCGCGATCGAGCAGGCCGCTGCTGCGGCAGCCGACCGCGGCCTGACCACGGCCCGATTCCTGCAGGGCGATCTCCGCGATATCGGTGCCCTCGGCCTCACCCAGCAGTTCAACACCGTCATCGACTGCACCCTGTTCCACTCACTGCCCGTCGAAGCGCGCGACGACTACCTGCGGGGTATCCATGAGGCCGCCGCTGCTGGTGCCGTGCTGTACCTGCTGGTGTTCACCAAGGACGCGTTGCCTGCCGATTCGCCGTGCCCGATCCCGAACCAGGTGACCGAAGCCGAAGTCCGCGACGCCGTCGCGGCGCACTGGTCCGACGTGGCGACGCAGGCGTCGTTCGTGGCTGTCAAACTCCCCGACATCCCCGGGTTGCCGCCCCACAACTTCCCGGTCGACGACGCCGGCCGCGTGCACCTACCGGCATTGCTGCTGACCGCTCGGAAAGTCTGACCGGGCAATCACGGCGCCGGGGTGCGCAGCACCGGCGCCGCCAGGAGCTGCCCCATGGTGTCCGCGTCGACCGGACCGGACACCAGAAGCCCTTGCGCGCGACGGTAACCCATGGCGATGAGTTTTTGCGCCGCGGACTCGGTCTCCAGCCCGTCGGCGGTCAGTTCGAGCCCGAACGCGTCGGCCAGGAGAGCGATCGACTGGACGAACAAGGCGTTCTCGTCGTCATGGTCGAGCGTCTGGACAAACCCGCGGCCGACCTTCAACGAATCAATGGGCAGCTCTTTCAAACTGGGCAGAAAGCTGTACCCGGTGCCGAAGTTGTCCAACGCCAGCTGAACCCCGATCTGCTTCAGTTCCAACAGGATTTGGCCGCACAGTTGAGCCTCGGTGACCAACAGGTCCTCGGGCAGCTCCAAGCACAGCGAACCCGCCGGAACCTCGAACTGCGCGAGCGTCGCGGCGAGATGTTCGGTGAACCCGGCAGTCAGCACCTGGGCGGGTGACAGCTTCACCCGGAGCATCACGTTCTGGGCCAAACCCTCAGCTCGCCAACGTCGAAACTGCTCGCATGCCATCCGCAACACCTCGCGCCCCACAGCACCGCCGAAGTTGGTGGCCTCGGCCGTTGGCATGAACTCCTCACGCAGCAGTAGTCCGCGGGTCGGGTGATTCCATCGCACCACCGCTTCCATCGCCACGAGTTCGCCACTGCGCAAATCGACCTCGGGCTGGTAGTAGAGGAACAACGCGCCGTTGTCGATGCAGTCCTGCAGATGCACTTCGACGTCGGTCTGGAACGAGAACTGCGCCGCGAGTTCGTCGCTGAACGCGATCCCGGTATTGCCACCCGCGGCCTTGGCGGCGGTCAACGCGTGCTCGGCATACCGGAGCAGGTCCGACACCGAATCGGCTCCTGGAATCCCCACGGCCACACCGATACTCACCCGGTGCCTGATGTACGACGAACCCAGCATCAGTCGCGCGGCCAGCGTCTCGCGCAGCCGTTCGGCGTAGGCCTGGGCATCGGCGAGTGATGTGGGCGCGTTGAGCACCGCGACGATCTCGTCCCCACCGAGGCGAGCCAAGAACGCCTCGCCGGCCGCGTACTCGCTCAACCGCTGGGTGAGCTCGACGAGAACCTGATCACCGGTCTCGTGGCCCAGCAGATCGTTGACGGCTTTGAGTTGGTCGGGGTCGATGTACAGCGCCGCGACAGGGGCAGGCTCACCCGATGCGAGTCGTTGATCGAGATGGTCGAGCAGGCTTCGGCGGTTGCGCAATCCGGTCAGGTCATCATGCTCGGCAAGGTGTTTGATCGATGCGAGTGTTTCCACCCGCACCTTGACGTGGGCGAACATCGTGGCGATGACCTTGAGCGCGGTGATCTCCTCGTCCAGCCATTGCCGGTCGCCGTATTTGATGAAGCCCAGTGTGCCGGTTGTGGTGAAGCAATCTGGTTCCGCCGTGTCGGTGACGTTCATCGGCACGGCAGCCATCGAGATGACCGGCACGGTGGTGCCTTCCTCGATGCGCTGCTGGAATTCATCCGGCTCGGCCGCCGGCCGCAGGATCACCGGTTCTGCGACATGTTCGGCCATCGCGAAGACCGGATCGGCATCCTTGAAGTAGACGGTTCCGATCGGATCCGGGTCGGGGATGTAGGTCCTGATCGGCCATTGAGCGATCAGGATCGTCGCGCCGATGGTGTGATCGTTGTGCCGCAGAAACGCCACATCCAAACCGAAATGCGCTGCCACGTCGGTCAGTGCCTGCTCGCTGGCGGCCACGTAGTTGTCCGCGTCGACGGCCATCAGGGTGCGCGTCACCCTGTCGACAAGCTCGTTGAGGGCTCTCAGCACGTCATCACCGTAACTAACGAACCGGTAAAACGGGGTACAGGTCGCTCCGAGCCACCGCTGCAGGTCTTGGGCGCCGCTGAACCCGGCCTGACTATGGTCCTGTTGTGGAGGGTCCCGGCCTGACCGCCCCGAGCCTGCGGGCAAGAGCGACGACGGGGCCCGCGCCGCGAGGCGGCGCGATCGCGTCGTTCGACCGGGCGATCTTGCCTCGGACCACGAGTTCCCCGACGACTGCGACGCCGCATACCTGCGCGAGCAAGAGTGAGACGAGTACCAGGACCTGAACCGCCGCCGCCTGTGCGGCCGAGCCGGTCGCCAGCAGCACCCCGACGAATGCGCCGGGAAGAGTGACGAGTCCGGCGGTGCGGGTTTGATCGAGGTTGGGCAGCAGAGCGTCCGACAGTGGTCGCTCGATGACCAACATCCGCGAGAAACGTTCTGACAGACCAAGGCCGAGAGCCGCTTCAACCTCGCCGGCGCGCTGCGTCAGCGCATCGAGTGCACGCCGCGCCGCCACCGCCGATGCGGTCATCGTTCCGCCCAGCACGATGCCGAACACGGGCACCACCGCGACACCATTGAAGGGCACCACACCGCTGAGCGTCAGTAGCGGAATCACCATGACCATGCCGGCAGCGAGGGCGACGGTCAGCCACCAGGAGCCGCGCTGTGCCTGACTGCGACGAGCGGCAGTGATCGAGGCGACGATGAACATCAGCAAGAGCACCAGCAGCGACGACCACATCCGCTGCAATGCGACGGCGAGCACGGTCGATACCGCAGCCAGCTGAAGTGCTGCCCGCGCCGCGGCGCTCGGCGCCTCCCACACGGATCCGCCCAGCGCCAAGCGGTTCACCGCGGCCGCCGCGACGGCCATCACGACGCAAACGATGATGAGCATGGGTGTCAGCAGAGGTTCGGCGCCGCGCATGGTTCGAGTTTCCCCGGCGGCACGTCCGGCCACCAGCCGCCTCAAAACAAAACTGCGACGCGTCTCTGTAGCCCGCGGGCCGCTACTCCTTGCTGAAGCAGGATCCCGGCGGTGAGGTGGTCATGGCGATAGCGGCCTGATCCTCGTCAAGGGCATCGACCGGCAGCTTGTCCTGGCCATCGCGACTGCGGAGCCCGTCAAGGAAGATGGCCACATACCGTCGCCACAGCTCGGGGTCGACGTGGCCGGCGAATTCGCTGACCGTGCCTGCCAACAGGCCCAGGATCGGCATGTCACTGTCGGAGATGCCGGGTCTCAGGTGGCCGTCTTTTTGCGCCCGCTCAACAAGTTTCGCGATTTTCGGTACCAGGCGGGTGCGCGCCGCTTCCACCCCGTTGCCGCCACCGCCCTTGCCGTACAGGATCTCTCGCAGACCACGATCGGTGGCCGTCTGCTGGCACATCTGTTCCACGAACCAGGCGAATCCCGCCCAGGAGTCGTCGAATTCCAATGCCGTGTCGGCGACCGCGGCGATCTCGTCGATCGCGTCCTCGAAGATGGCCTCGAACAGCTCTTCCTTCGTGGGGAATCGGCGATACACCGTGCCCACGCCGATGCCGCCGTGGTGCGCCACATCATTGAGCGTTGCGCTGAGGCCTTGCGTCGCGAACAGGTCGCGGGCCGCATCGATCACTCGCTGCCGGTTGCGCACGGCATCCTTGCGCAACGGTCGATCTGTGGTCGGGCGGGCCATCACCCCCGCAGTGTAATCCGGGACACCATTGCACTAAGTGGATTGACGCCATCCACTTACCGGAATAGTTTCATGCCGGACGCTGCGACCGGCTCACGATCGCGGTGATTCGCGATCGGGAGGGCGCGCTGCATGACACGACACCACCGGGCCGTACCTGCGTTGGCCGCCGCCGCTGTCGGAATCGTCGTGGCGGTGTCCGGTTCCGGACCTGCGCATGCCGATCCCGATACCGACTTCGCGAACCAGTTGCACACCTACGGCATCTACGGACCGAAGGACTACAACGCCTGGCTGGGGAAGATCGCGTGCCAGCGGCTGAGTAACAACGTCGACCACGACGCTTATCAGTCGGCCAAGTTCGTCGCCACCAACCTGTCGCGGCAGAACGCCACTCAACAGAACTGGCAATTCCTCAGTGCCGCAATAGATTTCTATTGCCCCGACAAGCGCTCGATACTGGAAGCCGCCGCGCAGCAGTCGCAAACCGGGGTCCGCGCATGACGCTTCGATCTCTCCGTATCGGATTGGCCGCCGTGGTGGTCGGCCTGGCGGCGACCGCGCTGCCCCTTGCCGCGCCGGCCGGTGCCGACGCGACCGACGACTATCCGATCCCGCGCCGCATCATCACCACCACCTGCGATGCCGAGCAGTACCTGCAGGCGGTGCGTGACACCAGCCCGGTGTACTACCAGCGCTACATGATCGACCGGAACAACCGCCCCGCCGATATCCAGCAGATGGCGCAGGACCGCATCCACTGGTTCTTCTCTCTGGACCCGGTCGGCCGCCGGCAGTACTCCGAGGACACCGCCACCAACGTCTACTACGAGCAGGTGGCCACCCACTGGGGCAACTGGGCCAAGATTTTCTTCAACAACAAGGGCGTGGTCGCCAAGGCGACCGACGTCTGCCTGGGCTATCCCGCCGGCAACATGCAGGTCTGGGACTTCGCCTCCAACAGCTGAGTGATTTAGGTCCGAATTTCGCTGCTGACCAAGGGTTTTTCAGCGGAAATCGCATTTGCCCGCGCAGGGCAGGAATGCGGCGGGCCCGCGCCAGGTTGTAACGAAGACGACATTTAAATGGATGGACTCTATCCACTTTTTCCGTTAGGTTACCTAGCTAGATGTGCGGCGGCTCGCCAATGGCGGTGTGCCCCCGAGATGCCCGACGACCGCGCGGTCGGCAACTTCTGAAGAAGGCAAGATGACGAGAGTGTTTCGGCGGGCATGGCTACCGCTATTGGTGATCGTCGCGGTCGCCGCCGGTGTGGTGATCGTGTCGAACGTACGACAGGTATTCGGCTCGAATCCCGTGGTCATCACCGAGAAGAGCTCGGACAACGCCGAGGATTTCAACCCCAAATTCGTCAAGTACGAGATCTTCGGCACGGGTAGCACGGCCGTCATCAACTACATGGACCTCGAAGGCAAGCCGCAGCGCGCCGCGGGGGTGTCGTTGCCGTGGACGTTGGTCCTGCAGACCACTCTGCCCTCGGTCCAGCCCAACATCCTGGCCCAGGGCGACGGCAACAGCATCAGCTGCCGGGTCAGTGTCGATGACGTGGTCAAAGAAGAGAGGACCGCCACCGGTATGAACGCCGAAACCTTCTGCTTTGTGAAGGCCGCATGAGCGCGCCGGCCAACGAGGCCCAGACCGACGCCATCCCGGTGGCGGAGAGCAAGGGGCACAAGGGAATACCGCGGTTCCTCCGACGATTCGCCGTGCTGATCATCCTGGCCTGGATCGGAGTCATCGCCGCACTGAACACTGTCGTCCCGCAACTCGAGGAAGTCGGCAAGCTGCGCGCCGTGTCGATGAGCCCCAACGACGCGCCATCGATGATCGCCACCAAACGCGTCGGCAACGTATTCGACGAATACCGCACCAGCAGTTCGGTGATGATCGTGCTCGAAGGCGATAAGCCGCTGGGAGCCGACGCCCATGCGTTCTACGACAAGATGGTCAGCGATCTGCGCGCCGACACCACCCACGTACAGCACGTCCAGGACTTCTGGGGCGACACGCTGACTGCCAAGGGCGCCCAGAGCCGCGACGGCAAGGCGGCGTACGTTCAGGTCTACATCGCCGGTGATCAAGGTGAGACGCTGGCCAACGAGTCGGTCGACGCGGTGCGCCACATTGCCACCGAAAGTCCCGCTCCGCCGGGGGTAAAGGCCTACGTGACCGGCCCCGCGGCGACCAGCACCGATCAGAACGCCGTCGGTGACAAGAGCATGGAGCTGATCGAGGGGGTCACCTTCGCCGTCATCGCGGTCATGCTGCTCATGGTCTATCGATCCGTCATCGCGACGTTGATCGTGCTGGTGATGGTGGTGCTCGAGCTGTCCGGGGCGCGAGGGCTGGTGGCATTCCTGGGCTACCACAACGTCTTTGGGCTGACCACCTTCGCCACCAACCTGCTGGTGACCTTGGCGATCGCCGCGGCCACCGACTACGCCATCTTCCTGATCGGGCGCTATCAGGAAGCGCGGCGGGCCGGTGAGGACCGAGAATCGGCCTACTACACCATGTTTCACGGCACCGCACACGTGGTGCTGGCCTCGGGCCTGACCATTGCCGGCGCGACCCTGTGCCTGCACTTCACCCGGCTGCCGTATTTCCAGACGATGGGCTTCCCGCTGGCCATCGGCATGGTGATGGTGGTCGCGATGGCGCTGACCCTGGGGCCGGCGGTGATCGCGGTCTGCACCCGCTTCCGCCGGGTCCTCGAACCGCGGATGAACACGAGAACCGCCGGGTGGCATCGGGTCGGTACCGCGACGGTGCGCTGGCCGGGCGCCATCCTGGTCGGTGCTGTGGTGGCCGCACTGGTCGGTCTGATCGCGCTGCCGGGCTATCAAACCACCTACAACGACCGGATCTATCTGCCCAAGGACGTCGCCGCCAACGTCGGCTATGACGCGGCGTTCCGGCACTTTTCGCAGGCCAAGATGAACCCGGACCTGATGATGGTCGAGTCGGACCACGACCTACGGAACCCCGCCGACTTCCTGGTGATCGACAAGATCGCCAAGGCGCTGAAGAACGTGCACGGCATCGCCCAGGTGCAGACCATCACCCGACCCGACGGTGACCCGATCAAGCACTCGACGATCCCGTACACCGTGGGACAGAGCGGCTCCACGCAGCTCATGAACAACGACTACACGCAGACGAATCTGAACAATCTGCTCTCTCAGGCCGACGATCTGCAGAACAGCATCGACGCCATGACCGAGATGATGAGTGTTCAGACAGATCTGGCAGCGGTGTCACAGCGCATGGCCGACAAGATGAAGACCACCTCGGATGACATGGGTGACACTCGAGATCACTTGGCGGACTTCGATGATTTCTTCCGGCCCATTCGCAACTATTTCTATTGGGAGCCACACTGCTTCGATATCCCGGTGTGCTGGTCCATGCGATCGGTCTTCGAGAGCATCGACGGCATCAGCCTGATGTCCGATGACTTCCAGGCCATCGTTCCCGACATGCAGCGCATGGCCGACCTCATGCCCAAGATGGTCGCGACGATGCCGAAGCAGATCGCGTCGATGAAGCACCAGAAGCAGGTGCTGCTGAACCAGTACCAGATGCAGAAGGCGCAGCAGGACCAGACCATCGCGATGCAGAAGACCGGCACCGCAATGAGCGAGGCGTTCGACGCGGCCAAGAACGACGATTCGTTCTACCTGCCGCCGGAAGCCTTCGAGACCGCGGATTTCCAGCGCGGCCTCAAGCTGTTCATGTCGCCGGACGGCCATGCGGTGCGGTTCACCATCATTCACCAGGGCAACCCGTTGACGCAGGAGGGCACCTCGCGCATCGAACCGCTCAAGGTCGCCGCGGCCGACGCGATCAAGGGCACGCCCCTCGAGGGCTCCTCGATCTACCTCGGCGGTAGCGCAGCCATGTACAACGACATGCAGATCGGTGCCGATTACGACCTGATGATCGTCGCGGCTGCGGCGCTGATCCTGATCTTCATCATCATGTTGGTCCTCACCCGTGCGGTCGTCGCATCGGCGGTGATCGTCGGCACCGTGGTACTCAGCCTGGCCTCGGCCTTCGGTCTGTCGGTACTGCTGTGGCAGCACATCGTGGGTATTCCGTTGCACTGGATGGTGTTGCCGATGTCGGTCATCGTGCTGCTGGCGGTGGGTGCCGACTACAACCTGCTGCTGGTCTCCCGGATCAAGGAAGAGATCCACGCCGGGCTGAACACCGGCATCATCCGCGCCATGGTGGGCACCGGTTCGGTGGTCACCTCGGCGGGCCTGGTGTTCGCCTTCACCATGATGTCCATGTCGGTCAGCAAGCTGATCATCATCGGCCAGGTCGGCACGACCATCGGTCTGGGTCTGCTGTTCGACACCCTCGTGGTGCGGTCACTGATGACGCCGTCGATCGCCAGCCTGCTCGGACGCTGGTTCTGGTGGCCGCAGCGCGTGCGTCAGCGCCCGATTCCGCAGCCGTGGCCGAAGCCGATCCCACGCGAATCCGACATGGCGTCCGTCTGATGCAGTTGATGAGTTCGGCTTCACGACAGTCGATTTCGCGGCGCCGACCGTCATGCGCGTGAGGTGGATCACCTGCGGTGGGCGGTTTGACCAATCCAGATCGGGTAGACAGTAAATGGGAGAACCGGGGCCAGTGTCTGTCCCGTTGCGGGTTTCAGGTCGAGTTGGGGCGGTCTAGATGAACCGAAATAATCGATGGGTTACTGCCTGTGCGGCAGTCGTCTTGTCAAGCGCGGGCGTTGCCGCAGGCGTCGCCGGGTCCGGCAGTGCCGCTGCGGAGGCGTGCCCGGACGTACAGGTGGTATTCGCCCGTGGCACCTTCGAGCCCGCCGGTGTGGGTGGTGTCGGGCAGGCGTTCGTGGATGCGCTCCGCGCCCGGACGCCGGGGAAGTCGGTGGACGTCTACGCCGTCAATTACCCTGCGTCCCTTGATTTCGCGACCGCCGCCGACGGCGTGATCGACGCGAAGAACAAGGTCATGGCGACCGCGAGCGCCTGCCCGAACACCAAGGTCGTGCTCGGTGGCTACTCGCAGGGCGCGGCGGTCGCGGCGTACATCACCGAGGACAGCGTGCCGCAGGGCTTCACGTTGCCGCCCGGGCTGAGCGGGCCGATGCCGGCTTCGGTGGCCGATCGCGTGGCCGGGGTGGTCCTCTTCGGAAAGCCGTCCAGCGGCTTCCTGCAGATGATCTACACCGGCGCGCCGCCGATCACCGTCGGTCCGCGCTACGTCGGCAAGACCGATGACATCTGCATCCCGGAGGATCCGGTGTGCTCGCCGACCGGCGGCGACCAGGGTGCCCACGGTGCATACCAGGCGCGGGGGCTCACCGACAGCGCCGCGGACTACGTGGCGAGCCGGGTCGGGGGCACGGCCAAGCCGGCGCAACCGACAGCTCAGGCTGCCGGGGTCAACTAGTCAACCGGCGTAATCGCGGTACTACCACGGCGATTCGCGGACCGGCGGCCGTCGGGTAAGACGTGCGTCGACGCCGATCATCCGGGTTGGCGTAGGACGCGCTGATCGGGGGTACTCCCGAGGGTATGACGGCACACCCAGCAGTCTTGTTCGACGTCGACGGCACGTTGGTGGATACGAACTATCTGCACGTACATGCGTGGCTGCGCGCATTCGCCGACGAAGACCTGTTGGTGCAGGCATGGCGCGTGCACCGGTGCATCGGAATGGATGGGACGTCGCTGGTCCACGACTTGTGTCCCGATGTGTCCGATGAAACCGAGGAACGACTCAAGAAGCTGCACAGCCGCTACTACCGCGAGTCCGCGGGACTGATGCGGCCGTTGCCGGGCGCACGCGAGCTCTTGCACGGAGTCGCTGATCGGGGTCTGCAGGTCGTCCTGGCCACGTCGGCGCCTGAGGACGAGCTGGAGCTGACGCGCGGGGTCCTCGACTGTGACGACGTGGTCTCGGCGGTCACCATGTCCGGCGACGTGGATACGGCCAAGCCTGAGCCCGACATCATCGAGGTGGCACTCGACAAGGCCGGCGTCGGTCCGGCGCAGGCGGTGTTTGTGGGGGACGCGGTCTGGGACGCGCAGGCATGTGCGCGGGCGGGGGTCACGTCGATCGGTCTCCTGACCGGTGGAGTGGGCGGCGATGAATTACGTGCCGCCGGAATGGCTGAGGTCTTCGATGGCCCCGGCGCACTGCTGGCCCATCTGCGTGAGAGCGCCATCGGAGCCTTGCTCGGCTGAGCGACGTCGCGGCGAGACACGCCTGCGGTCAGGATTATTCGGGCGGTTCGATCGGAGGTCGCCACCCTGTCGGCACCCCGATCTTCTCCGTGTTGTGCGGGCCGCCGATGTAAGCGACGAGATTTTTCGGTTCGTAGTAGTGCGGCTTCACTTCATGGAGTTCGAGCGCGGTCGAGGCGATGGCTTCGCGGTCCCAGTCAGTCGCGCCGATCGGACGGATATAGGGCGGGATGAGCCGATAGAACAAGGTGCGTGAGTTCTGCGGAAGTTGCAGTGGGTCCGGATGCACCGAGGTGCGGTCGGCCCTGGTCGCAGTCGGATTCGGTGGTGGGGCGTACGCGCACTCCCGATACTCGAAGGCGCCGGGCTCGAAGTGCAGGCCGTACTCCTGTGCACGCCCCACCATCCACGGCAGGGTGATGTCGCTGAGACCGGGCGGGTCGTAGCCGCCACCGATGTCGCAGTGCACACCGGCGAACCACACCTGCTCGACGCGCTGGGTCTCGGGTGCGTCCGATGCCTGCTCCCAGACCGCGGGCCGGAAGGGCCCTCGCTTCTCGTCGATCGCCAGCGCCTGAAACGCACCGTGGACCTTGGTGCTCAGCGCCGTGTCGTGAAACTGGAAGCGCCGGTTGAAGAAGTTGACCAGGCGCAGCCCGTTCAGCGGGATGCCGAGCGCGCCGACGGTGTCCCAGACGCCGATGAAGTGGATGTCCGGGTCGTGCGAGTACGAGCTGCGGAACAGGGTCGCCTCGATGCTCCGGGGGTGGCTCGTGCTGCTGCGCCCGCGATAGAAGCTGTACGCCTCGCCGATCTTGTCGGCGTACTCGCGACGCAGGATTCCGCAATTGCGGACAAACCCGGCGGTGCTGCGGGCGGTGAAGGCGCCTCGGCTGAAGCCGAAAAAGAACAGTTCGTCGCCGGGGTCGTAGTTTTCGACCAGGAAGCGGTACGTGTCGCGGACATCGCGGGCCAGCCCGAGGCCGAAGGCACCTCCGCGGATTCGTTCGTACCGGCTGGTCCCAACGCCGCGGTGGTAGAACATGCGCTGCTCGCGGTCCTTCAGGTCGCGAGGTGCAATCGCCAATGCGAGTTTGGTGACGTTGGTCGGGCTGGGCGTCCCACGGGTGTGTTGGTCGGGGGTGTTCCAGGTGCCATCGCAGCACACCACCAGTCGTTTGGACATCCGTCGCTCCTTCCTCGGAGATCAGGCTCAGGTCCAGAGATTGACGAAAAGAATGCTCATCGATATCGGTGCGTCGCGGGTGCCTCCCGCTCTTTCTCGCAAAAACGATAGCCTTTTGGGGTGCCGATTCTGGTCGATCGCACAAAACAGTCCGTGTTCGTGCCCGAGCGCATCAAATTCTGCCGGTCGATACTGCGCCAGGTGCACAACAGCAATCTCAATTATTGCTTCACCAACAATATTCACACCATTTTCAGCGGGGTTCCGGCGCAAGCCGCGAATTTGATCTTGAATCGGGCGGGCGACACGGACGGGTCATCCGATAGTTGCGTGAACTGCGTGTTAGGGGCCGGTTTCCGGAATCGGGCGGGGTCTGGTGAAAGTCGTAATCGATCGCCGGCACCGCTCGCGATTGTCTGCGTTATTGCGAAACGACGCCCTGGTAGGCAAACGCTGCATTACCTCGGCCACGTCAAATTTCTGAAGTGAATCCGCCACGATCGATGTCATTCACCAATGGCCGTCGCCACTGGTATCTGGCTTTCGGTGCATCGTCGCAACAACCTTCGAACCGGCGCCCGCCGGCGTTGCCAGCCGCTACCCGGATTTCGCCGTGAGTGTGCCGGCGGCAACGGCGGCGGCATTGATTCGGGTCAGTACTTCGTGCAGGCGTTCCAGCTCGTCGAGGCCGACGCCCAATTGTTCGACCACCGCCGGCGGAATCTTCAGCGCGCGGCGACGTAGCGCGACGCCTTTCGGTGTCAGCGTGATGTGGGTGGTGCGCTCGTCGGTCGCGCTGCGGGTGCGGCGGATGAGCTCGAGCGTCTCGAGCCGCTTGAGCATCGGGGACACGGTGGCCGAATCCATCTGCAGCAGTGCGGCGATCTGCTTGACGGTCAACGGATCCTGCTTGGCTTTTGCGTTGTCCCACAACGCCAATAGCACCAGGTATTGCGGATGCGTCAGCCCGAGCGGTTCGAGCAGTGGCCGGTAGATCGCGAGGACCGCACGGTTGGTGATGGCCAGCGCGAAGCAGACCTGCCGTTCGAGGGCCAGAGGGTCGACGTCTTCCGAGACAGCGGACATGTTGCCCAGCTTATTACCAATTAGGGCCCTAACAGTTTGTGTCGTAGTGCCCGGCACGGGGTTCTCGGTGGCGCGTGATCCGGCCGGCCCGATGTCTCTCGCCGCCGGCGTACGTGAGTTGTTTCACCCCTGTGGAATAGCAAGCTAAATGATAGTGTCCTAACTATTAGGGTACGAAGAGCATGGTGCTCGTCGACCTCATCAGGCAAAGGAGTCGTCATGGTCGCCGACAGTCCGACGTTCTGGCAGCGCATCACCTACGCCTACGGGCGGCGCTTACCGGACCACCTGCGGGAATGGGTTCGGCAGGACCTGACCGACGACGGCGCCGTACGCCGGCACATGATCCGGTACGCCATCCCGCCGATCTTCGTGCTGGCGCCGTTGTGGCTGCTGCCGGCATCGGTGTACGTGCACTCCGAAATGACGCTGCCGATCTACTTCTGGGCCCTCGTGATGGCGTTCGTTCTCAACAAGGTGTGGCGTCGCTACCGTCTGACTCAGCACGGCCTCGACCCGAACCTGATCGATGAAGTCCTGCGGCAGAAGCAGTCGCAGATGCACGACCGCTACGTCGAGCGTTTCGGTCCGCGACCGGAATCCGCCAAATGGCAGGCGAACAGCCGACCGTTCTGACGGGCGGCCCGGCGGCCGTCGTCATCCCAGGAGGGATTCGCTTGCTTCCCGGGCACGCTGCGCTGCCTCGGTATCGCCGGTGATGGCGGCGGTCACGATCGCGCCTTCGGCCAACAGGCACAAGGGTTCCGGCGGTGCCCCGGTGGCGGCGGCGACCCAGCCCGCAATCTGCTCGTGGAATGCCTGCTTGTGGGCGCGTACTTCGGCCAGGACTGCCGGCGAGGTGGCGCCGAGCTCGCCGTAGGCGTTGATCCAGGCGCAGCCCCGGAAGCCTGGTTCGGCGAACCATTGCCCCAGCCAGTCGAAGACGGCCAGAACTCGCTCTCGCGGGTCTGTGCGCTGTTCCACGTAGTCGGTGAGGCGGCCGCGCCAGCGATGGTCGCGGCGTTGCAGCACGGCGACGATGAGTTCTTCCTTGGTTGTGAAGAGCCCGTAGATGCGCTTCAGTGCGATCCCCGCCGCCTCTCGGATGTCGTCCATGCCGACGGCTTGGATGCCGCGCTCGTAGAAGAGGGTCTCCGTGGCGTCCAGCAGCGCCTCGCGGTCGCGGGACTTCTGTTCGTCGCTGATCGGCGCGGGCATCCGAATTTCCTCCTTGACGTTGAGAACGCTCGTTCCCTACGCTAGTCGAATCGCGTAGAGAACGCACGTTCTCAATAAGAGAAAAGAGGGAGTCATGTCCGAACAACGTCCGCCCGTCCCGCCGTTCACGAAAGAGACCGCACTCCAGAAGGTGCAGGCCGCCGAAGACGCCTGGAACACGCGCGACCCGCAGCGTGTCGCCCTGGCGTACACGCCCGACTCGGTCTGGCGGAACCGGGACACGTTCGTCACCGGTCGCGAAGAGATCGTGCCGTTCCTGACCGCCAAGTGGCAGCGCGAGCACGACTACGCCCTGCGCAAGACACTGTGGGCGTTCTCCGAGAACCGCATCGCCGTCAAGTTCCAGTACGAGTGGCACGACGCCGCGGGCCAGTGGTGGCGCAGCTACGGCAATGAGCTCTGGCAGTTCGACGCGGACGGCTTGATGGAACGCCGCGAGGCGAGCATCAACGACGTGCGAATCAACGAGGGGGATCGGCGCATCTTCGGCCCGCGTCCGGAGCGTGACCGCGGCGTCGAGATTCCGCTTCAGTAGGTGCCGGGCCAGCGCCGTCCGCCGGCTCACCGCACGCCGAGGCAAGAGAAACGCCCCATGCCAGCACCTGGGCCACATTGGCCGGCAGGGCGGGCAGGTGAACCTGCCCGCCGCGGGAACTCACGCGAATCCCCGTGAGTATTGAGGCGGGTGCGGCAGCGTCACCCCGAGGTGTTGCGCGGCGTCGCGGACCCAGTTGGGATTGCGCAGCAGGGCACGGGCGACGAAGACGGCGTCGGCCTCGCCGCCGGAGACGACCGCTTCGGCTTGCTCGGCTTCGGTGATCAGTCCGACCGTCGCAGTGGAGATATCCGCCTCGGCGCGAACCCTTTTCGCGAAGGGCACCTGATAACCGGGGGCCACCGGGATGCGGGCATCGGGAATCGCGCCGCCGCTGGATACGTCGACGAGGTCGACCCCGGCCTTCTTCAAACCGACGGCGAGGGCGACGGTGTCCGCGACGGTCCAGCCCGGTCGCGGGTCGTCGGTGTCCCCGGCAAGCCAGTCGGTGGCGGAAACCCGGAAAAACAGGGGCAGATGCTGCGGCCACGCGGCGCGAACCGCCTCGGCGACCTGCAGCGCGAATCGCATCCGGTTGTCGAGCGATCCGCCGTACGCATCGGTGCGCGTGTTGGACTGCGGGGACAGGAACTGGTGAATGAGATAGCCGTGGGCGCCATGGATTTCGAGGACCTGGAAGCCGGCTGCGGCGGCTCGCCGGGCGGAATCGGCGAAGCTCGCCACGATTCGCTCGATCTCGTCGACGTCCAGTACGGCGGGAACGGGATGATGTCCGAACGCAATGGCGCTGGGGCCCAGCGTCGTCCAGGATTCGGGAGTCCGGCTGGGGTCCGGCCAGGGCCGCCCGGTGGCTGCCTTGCGGCCGCCATGCACGATCTGGATGCCCGGCACCGAACCCTGCTCGGTGATGAAGTGCGTCAACCGCCGAAATGCCGGAATCTGGCGGTCATCCCACAATCCGAGGTCATAGACGCTGCTGCGGCCGACGGGGTCCACAGACGTCGCCTCGACCATCGCCAGCGCGACGCCACCGACCACTCGCGCACCGAAATGCTGTAAATGCCAGTCGGTCGGGGTGCCGGCTTCCGGTCCGTCGGCGACGCCGGAGAACTGCATCATCGGCGACATCCAGGCCCGGTGCGCGAAGGTGACACTTCGGAGGGTGAGCGGTGTAAAGAGTGTCGACATCAGTTCACTCCCAGGAAGTTTCGGGCCGCTCGGGTCAGTGCGTCCTCGTCGGGCCCGTACTTGACCGCGAACCGTACCGGGTCCGATTCGGCCATGTCGAAGGGATAGTCGCTGCCGCAGACCACCTTGTCCTTGCCGGCGATCTTGCCGAGCAGTTCGAGTTGCGGGGCGTCATGGGTGACGGTGTCGAAATACAGATCGGCGACGACGTCGGACGGCAATCGGCTGCCTGCGGCGCGGACATCGGCACGGGCCCGCCAGCCGTGGTCCCACCTGCCGAGCAGACCGGGTGCGCAGCCGCCGCCGTGCAGGAAGCAAATGCGTAACTCGGGCAGTTCGTCCTTCAGACCGCTCAGCACGAGATTCGCGACCGCAGTGGCGGTTTCGACGGGGTTGCCGATGAGGTTGGCCAGATAGTAGTCGCTCCACTCCGGCCGGCCGATCTGCATGGGATGCACCAGCACGGCGAGATCGAGACGAGCGGCCTCGGAAACGATGTGACGCAATGCGCCCCGATGCAGTGAGTCGCCGTCGACCACCGGCGGTATTGCGACGCCGACGATGCCTGCGGCGTCACGCAGCGCGGTCAACTGCGAGGTGATGTCTCCGGGTTCGCCCAGGGCGACGATGCCCAGCCCCAGGAGCCGTCCGTCGGATGTTCCGACGATATCGGCCAGCGCGGTGTTGAATGCGCCGGCGTACTCGGCGCCGGCCGCGGTGAGCGGAAAAGCGAACGGAGGCGCGGAAAGTACGCGTACCGCGACGCCGGCGCGGTCCATGTCGGCGGTGATCGCGGTCGCGTCGCTCATGGCATCGGTGGCGATCGACAGCGGGAGGTCACCGAGATGCAGCTGGCCGTCGCGGTCATTCATCGGGCCGTACGGGGCGCCGGGCGGCAGTGCGAACAGTGCACGGGGCAACCAATGGGCGTGAACGTCGATGACGCCGTCGGCGATGTGCGGTCTCATCGCGCGATCTCCAACGCGTCGTTGGCGCTGTCGAGATGCTCGACGGTGGTGAAAATCAGCTCGGTTTCGCCGATGTTCTCGATGTCGTGCAGCAGGAATTCGCCTGGCCCGAAATGGAAGTGGCGGGTCTCGCCGGCTTGATAGGAGACTTCGCGGACGGTGCCGTCATGGGTGTGCTGGCGGCTGCTGCCTGCGTTGATCGCCGTCCAGAAGTAGTCCAGCACATGCCGGTGGGCGTGCCAGCGCTCACCTGGCGCCAACCGGATCTCCCACACCCGGACCCGAGAGTCCTCGCTCAGCAAGCGGGATCCGACGTTTCCGTCGAAGGCGTGCTCGGCGAACTCGGTCTTGAGCCAGCCCGGCCAGCTCTCGAAGTCGGTGGCCACCAGCTCACCGGCGAGCGGTAGGTCGGTCAGATAGTTGTTGTCGGTCATTTTCGAATTCCTTTCGTCGTGAAGAGCTTTAGCGTCCGGGGCCGTAGAGGCCGAATCGCAGGTCTGGGTCTCCAGGTGTCCAGCTGTTGCGGAACTGCGAGCGTTCGCCCATGTCCACCACGCGGCGCAGCAGGCTGTCGCTCAGCTGTAGCTGCGCCGGTTCCCATTTGGCCAGGGCTGCCACGATGTCTCCGGCCGAGGTGGACAGCGCATCGGCCAGCGCCCAGGCGTCGGCGGCGGCCTTGGCGGTTCCGGCGGCCGCATGTGGCCGCGAGGCGCACGCGGCATCGCCGATCAACGCCGCCCGGCCCAGAGCCATCCGCGAGGACCGCACGTCCGACAGCACCTGCAGGTAGGGCTGCGGCGTCTTGACGACCACTTCGGCCACTGCGGGTGCGAGTTGCGCCGCTGCCGCCGTGCGCAGTTCGTCGACGAAGCGGTCCTGCACCTGGCCTGGGTGGACCGATACCGATCCGCTGAATCCTCTTTTGTCGATGAGCAATTCGCTGAGTTCTGGGCCCGCCGGCACATTGCGGTACCAGACGTAGTTCATCAACCGGTCGGCCTCGTCGAGGCTCTGTTCACCCGGAATCGGGTACATCGTGATGTGCGAATTCGGGATCACGGTGTAGGTGATGGCGTCGCCGAGTACCTCACGAGTGGAGGCTGTCAGCTCGGACAGGGGGACGGTTCCGCGCCAGCCCACGTAGCCGGAGTAGGTGAGTGCGGCACCGGGATCGAAATGCTCGCGAGCCGGTGAGGTGATGCCGTCGGCGAAGACGACGAGGTCGGCATTGGCAGTCTTGCCGCTGACGAACCGCACCGTGGCGGTGTGTTCGTCCTGACTGAAACCACAGGCGAATTCGCCGTAGTGGTAGTGCTCGGTACCGAAGTCGGCGAGCAGTGCCCGGTAAAAGGTGCCCCACGAGGTGTAGGTCCAGCGGGCGGGCTCCCGGTGCACGGTGGCGCCATTGGGGTCGAGGTATTGCACGTAGGAGGTGGCGGTGTGCAGATCGGCCATGTGCTGCCGGCTGCGTTCGGTGAACCAGCGCACGGTGTCCGGCTGCAGGACGATGCCGCTGCCGCGACCGTCGAGGGGAGTGGGGGTGCGTTCGAAGACGTCGACATGGAATCCCAAGTCGCGCAGCAACAGTGCGGTGGTGAGGCCACCGATGGATCCGCCGACGACGATCGCCGAAGCAGTGGAGTATTCGGTCATGATGCGCTCTTTTCGCTGAGCCGGGTGGTGTGGGTGGTGGGGTGGTCGACGGGCATGGGTTCCCCGCGGGTTTCGCGGGCGAAGGCCAGGCCGATGACGGCGATCAGGCCTACCGCCGACACCGAGGCGGTGGCGACGCCGAGGTTGCCGTCGAACCACGACGAGGCGATCACCCCGGCCGTGAGAGGCCCGAGCGCGGTGACGTAACGGCCGACGCTGTTGCACACGGCCAGCGCGGTGGCACGCACACTGGGCGGGAAGAGTTCCGGACCATAGATGAAGGTGCCCGACAGGGCGCCGAACAAGCCGAAGCCCAGCAGCGGCATCGCGATGAGCAGCTCGGTGTGACTGCGGTCGAACGGAAACGTCCACGCGATGGTGGCGGCCGAGACCGTGAAGCTGATCGCGAAGGCGTTCCGGCGTCCGATCGCGTCGGCGACGAAACCCCATGCGGCGTAGCCGATTATGCCGCCGGCGTTGAACAGCATCGCGGCCACCGCGACCCGGTGATCGGCCACGCCGGAAGGGAGGCCTTCGGCCTTGGTCGCCTGCCGGATGATCTGCGGGTACCACGTCGACACGCTCCAGAACGCGATCAGCGCTCCGGTGGCCAGTGCGGTGCAGACCAGCATGGGGTGCAGTAGTGGCGGGCTGAACAGGCGTCGCAGCACGAATCGATCGTGGACGTGATTGTGGCCCAGTGCTTTCCGCTCCCGACGTGCTTGCAAGTGGGCGCCGATCTCGGGTGGCTCGGGTACGTAGCGGCGGATGAACCACACCACCAGGGCCGGGATGCCGGCGAGCAGCATCATGGCGCGCCAGCCGTGGTCACCCAGCAGTGCATAGGCGGCGGCCGCCATGAAGAAGCCACCGGCGTATCCGGCCATCATCACGCCGCCGGCGCGGGCCCGGAATCGGTTGCGCCAGGTCTCGGCGATCAGAGCGGCACCCACCGGTGCCTCGACACCTGATCCGAGGCCTGCGATGAATCGCAGGACGCCCAGCTGCCACCACGTGTCGGCGAAGAAGGCGAGCGCGCTGAACGCCGCGTAGGTGAGGATGCCCGCCGACAACACCCGGGTACGGCCGAAATAGTCGGCGAGTATGCCGAAAAGTATTCCGCCGGTCGCCCATCCGATGAGGAAGAGCGCGACGGTCAGGCCGCCGTAGAACCCGATGGCCGCGGCATCGGTATCGATGCCGCTGTTCGGGAGCAGCTCGTTCATGGCGGGGCCGAGGACGAGGACATAGAGGCTACCGGCGAAGCCATCCAGGCCCCAGCCCAGCGTGGTGCCCGCCAGGACCAGCCATTGCGTTCGGGTGATGTCGTGATGCCAGCGTGCTGCGGACATGGGTGTGCCTTTCGGGCCGTCGGAAGTGGGTCAGTTGAGGCGGCGCTGGGGCTGCCCGCCGTACCAGTCGACGGGCTCGGCAGCGGTGCGCACCACGATCGTCTTGACCCAGGAGAAGTCGTCGAACGACTCTGTGCCGGCGTCTTTTCCGGAACCGGATTCCTTGATGCCGCCCCAGGGGAGGGACGGTTCCAGGCGGTGGTGGTCGTTGACCCAGACCATGCCCGCGTTGATGCGCGCCGCCACGCGGTGGGCGCGGCTCACATCGGTGGTCCACACTCCGGCACCGAGGCCGTACGGGTTGTCGTTGGCCATCTGCACGCCGTCGTGCTCGCCGTCGAACGGGATGACCACGGCGACCGGCCCGAAGATTTCTTCCCGGGCGACCGTCATGTCCATGGTGGCGTCGGACAACACGGTGGGTTCGAGGTAGAAGCCGCCGTCGAAAGGGCTTGGCAGGGAGGGTATTTGGCCACCGGCGGCGAGGGTCGCGCCCTGGTCGAGGCCGGTCCGGATCAGCGCCGTGACCTTGTCGCGCTGCCGGTCGCTGATGAGCGGTCCCATCTGGGTGTCCGGCAGGGCGGGGTCTCCGACGCGAATGGCCCGGGCGCGCGCAGTGAGGGCGGCGACGAACTCGTCGTAGATGCCCCGTTGCACCAGGAATCGCGACCCTGCGACACACGACTGGCCGGCCGCGACGAACGCGCTGAAGGCTGCACCCTCGGCGGCGATCTGCGGGTCGACGTCGTCGAACAGCAGCACCGGCGTCTTGCCGCCCAGCTCGGCGGTGATTCGCGCGAAGCGTGACGCCGTCGCGACGGCTGCTGATCGCCCGGCCTCGGTGCCGCCGGTGAGAGTGATCTTGGCGATGTCGGGATGGCCGGTGAGACGCTCGCCCGCCTCGCGCGCGCCCGTGATCACATTGAGCACGCCGTCGGGTAGCCCGGCGTCGGTGACGATCTCGGCGAGGGCCAGCGTCGTCAGCGGTGTCAGCTCAGATGGCTTGACCACCACGGTGTTTCCATTGGCGAGGGCGGCCGACAGGCTCCGCGCCAGAATGAGCATCGGATGGTTGAACGGCGTGATGATGCCGCACACGCCGAGCGGTAGCCGCTGCTGATAGGTGAGGTAGGGCCCGTCGCCCGGCAGCACGGCTTGGCGTTGCGCGGCCAGCAGCCCGGCGTTGTACCGGAACCATTCCGGCACGCGAGACAGCTGGGCCCGGGTTTCGGTGATCGGCCGCCCGTTGTTCTGGGCCTCGAGGGTGTAGAGCTTCTCGGCGGCGGATTCGATGACGTCGGCGATGCGCAGCAGCAGCTTGGCGCGCTCGCTCCGGACCATGGTCGGCCACGGCCCGTCCTCGAACGCCGCGCGGGCCTTGGCCACCGCGGCATCGACCTCACGCGCCCCCTGCTCCGGGACGGTGGCGATCACTGCGCCGGTGGCGGGGCTGAGGATGTGGCGGACAGGGGTGAGGGGCGCATCCGTGACCACGGTGGGGGCCGGTGAGACTTGGGTCATGCCAATGAGTCTCATCACAACGCCAACTGCGTTCAATGTCGTGCAAGACATATTATTCGGCTGAATATGTGCGTGGCTACATCTCCTCGTGATGCACACTGATCGGATGACGACGTCGACGGGCCGCGAACGGCCGGGGGCGGAACTGGTCACGTGGCTGGCAGCGTTGCGCACCCTCAGTTCCCTTGCCGGTGCTGAGACCGATCTGGCCGAGGTGCTCTGCCTGGTCGCCGATACCGCGCGGACGCTGCTGGGCTTCGACTTCTGCGGCGTGCTAATCCCCGACGACACCGGCGAGCAACTGCTCGTGCGGGGCTGGAGCGGATTGTCGGATGAGTACGTCGGACGGGTGAACTCCGACCGCCCCATCCGGCTGGACAGCACCTCGCCGTCGAGTCGCGCTTTCCACAGTGGAGAACCGGTGGCTATCCGCGACGTGCGGATTGAACCCCGATTCGCCCTCTGGGCCGGTGTGGCACAAGAGCAGGGCTATCGGGCGATCGTCGCCGTACCGCTCATTGCCGGCACCGAGGTGCTGGGAACACTCAATGGCTACTACGCCTCGGTGCACACCTTCACCCGCTACGAGATCGAGCGGCTGACCTTGCTCGCCAACCATGCCGCCATCGCGGTGACTTCGGCGCGCCGGCTCGATGAATTGCGCACTCTGACCAAATCGCTACGGGAGCAACGCGATGCGCTCGCGCGTTCGGAACAGATCCACGAACGGTTGCTCGCAGTGACCTTGCGCTCGGGAGGCGTCAGCGGGATTGCCGCGGCGTTGAGCGACCTGATCGGCCGGCCCGTGCTCATCGACGACGCCCGCCAGATCGAGCTCGCGCGCTCAGCCGACGGCATCGATTACCCGGCCGTCGCAGTCCGGACCGCGACGACGGATGCCGAGTCCGCAGCAGACTCGTCGACGGTCGGCGAGGCCGTCGACGATCAGGGTGCTTCGACTGGCTGGCTCGTCGCACGGGTGCGTCTGGGCAGCGAGGTCGCAGCCCGCATCTGGTTCCCCGGAGTCCCCGATTCACTTGACCCCCTACAGATTCGGGCGGTAGAGCACGCCTCCATCGTCATCTCGGTGGAGTTGCTGCGGATGCAGACCGCCGCCGAGGTCGAACGACGGGTGCGTGGCGAACTGCTGACCGATGTGCTGACCGGCAGCGGTCAGCCGTCGGACCAGATTCGGGAACGTGCGCGACGCTTGGGCCACGATCTGTCCGTCGCCCACGTCGCCGTCGTCGCCACCCTCGCCGGCCCCAGCGAGTCGGCCACCCGCCGGGCGTGGCAACGTGCGCTCTCCGCTGTCACCGAGCTGGCATCGGGGCGTCAGCCGCGCCCGCTGGTCGCGATGCATGGCGGAACGCTGGTCGCTCTCTGGCCACGTGAGGGCGACGAGTCCCCGGGTGCCATCATTCAGCGGGAGTTGTCCAGGATCGCGCCGAACATTTCCGCGACAGTCGCGGTGTCGCCCGTTTACGGATCCGATTACGGCGACGCCTACCGGGTCGCCAGGAGTGCGCTCGAGATCTCCGTGCGTTCGGGTCGCACCGGTTCCGTTGTGAGCCTTGACGATCTCGGCATCGTCGGATTGCTCCTGCAGCTCGACGACCCGGCCAAGCTGACAGCTTTCGCCAACCGGACGCTGGCGCCGATCGTCGACTACGACGCCAAACACCGCACCGACCTCGTTGCCACGCTGCGAACCCACTTCGCCTGCAAACTGGACCGCACCGCGACCGCAGAAAAACTGTTGATTCATCCCAATACGGTTGCCCAGCGCCTACGGCGCATCGAGTCGCTGTGTGCAGTGGACCTGGCCGATCCAACCGTCAGCGTGCAGTTCTCATCCGCGCTCATCGTGTATGACATTGCGGAACAAGGCCTCGGCAGATAGATCGTGACTGCGCAGGCGGGTGCGAGGACGCCCCTCAGAAGATCGGTCCCGTGAACCGGTCTGGGGCGATTAGGCTGAGTCGTGTTGAGGTCCCGCGACCCCGCGGGTCCAGACACTTTGGGGGGAGAGATGTCGATGAAGATCCGTCTGACTGCCGGCGTGGTTGCCGCAGTCTCCGCGTTGTCCGTCGCCGCCGCTGGACCTGCGTCAGCGTGGCCGCTGCCGTTCACGCCGGAACAGCAGCGGTTCATCAACCAGGCCCGCAACGCGGGCTTCCCGGGCGATGACGACGCGATCATGCAGGCCGGGCTGCAGGCGTGTCAGATGGCGTTCAGTGGCCAGTCGCGGCCCGACGTCGTCGGCGCGCTGGCCGGGCAGTACGGCGCCGATGCGGGTCCGACCGGCGCGCTGGCGAAAGCTGCGCACGGCATCTTGTGCACGTCTGCCCCGAACTGACCAGCCCATGACGCAACCGCCACCGCAGCAAGGCCCATGGGACCCGACGCCGCACGGACCGCCGGGAAACCCACCGGGCCAACCCATCCCGCCCGCGCCGGGGCAGCAGGCGTGGCAACCCCAGCCGGGTTGGCCGGCGCCGAATCCGCAACCCTGGGCCGGCCAGCCGCAGGCCAACTACGGTGCCCCGAACCCGTTCCCTGGATATGCGCCGCCGCCGCGCAAGTCAGGCATCAAGCCGTGGATGTGGATCGTGGGCGCGGTGGTGGTGCTGGTCGTACTCGGCGGCATCGGCAACATGGCCCGCAAGGGACTACAGACCACGACGGTCTTCGGTTCCCACCTCAAATCGGGGCAGTGCGTCACGACCTCGGACTACGAGAAGTTCAATTTCATCTCGACCAGCTGCGAATCCTCCGACGCCGTCTACGAATTGGCGGGCGAGACCTCGAAGGGACTGTGCCCGGACGGCAAGGCGCCGTCGGAGGGCCCGTACTTCTACGCCACCAGCAATCAGGACGATCCCAAGGCTGCGAGCCTGTGCTTCGCCCTGAACCTGCATGAGGGTGACTGCTACGCGCTGGATCTCACCGGCAAGAGCGTCAGGAACATCGAATGCGCACAGGCTCCGGCGATCGCCAACTCGCACACGGGGGTGTTCAAGGTGGCCCAGCGCGTCGATGACAGCACCGATGAATCGGCCTGCGCCACTGCGGCGAAGGCGATGGTCTTCACGTCCCCGAAGCGGGTGTACTGCTTGAGCAAGCTTGTCGAGTGACGTCGGACGGCGTCACCGCGTACTGGCCTTGTGCAGTGCCCGCAGGACGCTGTGCTTCCCGAGGTCGATCTTGAACTGGTTCTGGCCCAGCGCAGCAGCGTCGCGCAGCGCGATCTCTGCGGCATCTCGAAAAGCCTTGTCGTCGGGGGCATTACCGATCAACGCGGATTCGGCTGCGGGTACGCGCCACGGTTTGGCGGCGACGCCGCCGAGTGAGATGGCCGCTGAAGTGACGATACCGTCGTCGAGTGTCAGTCCAACTGCAACGGACACCAGGGCGAAGGCGTAGCTGTGCCGGTCACGGACCTTGAGATACCAACTGCGACGGGCGTATTCCGACGGCGGCAGGTGGATACCGACGATCAGTTCGCCGGGTAGCAGGGTGTTGTCGCGGTCGGGTTCGTCCCCGGGAAGCCGGAAGAAATCGGACAGCGAGATGCTGCGCGAACCGGTGGTCGCCCGGACGTGCACCACGGCATCGAGCATCGACAGCGCCACCGCCATGTCGGACGGGTGCACCGCAACGCAGGACTGACTGGTCCCGAACAGTGCGTGCTCACGGTTGAAACCCTGCAGCGCACCGCAGCCGGAACCGGGACGGCGTTTGTTGCACGCCGGGAACTCGGCGTCCATGAAGTACGGACAACGAGTCCGTTGCAGCAGGTTGCCGCCGGCGGTGGCCATGTTCCGGAGCTGGGTTGTCGCTCCGGACAAGATCGCCTGCGACAGCACGGGATACTGTGTCCGGACCAGATCGTGGTTGGCGATCGCGCTGTTGGTGACGCCGGACCCGATCATGATGCCGCCGTCATCGGTTGCAGTGATCTGATCCAGGCCGAGCCGGCTGACGTCGACCACAGCCGTCGGCGCCGCGACGCCGAGCTTCATCAGGTCGAGCAGGTTTGTGCCGCCCGCGTAGTAGGTGGCACCGGTGCGGGACGCAAGATCGAGGGCGTCATCGACATCGCGCGCGCGGTGGAAGTCGAAGGTCTTCATGGGCGGTGCTCGGGCAGACAGGACGCGATCGCGTCGACGATGTTCGGGTAGGCGCCGCAACGGCAGATGTTGCCTGCCATGCGCTCGCGGATTTCACTGGTGGACAAGGTCTCCGGTCCATTCGCGACGTCGGTGAACGGACCGTCGAAAGTTGCGGCAGACAGATCCCCGCGCGCGTGTTCTGCGAGCATCGCTCGTGCCGAACAGATCTGGCCGGGCGTGCAGTAACCGCATTGGAATCCGTCGTGTTCGATGAACGCTTCTTGCAACGGGTGCAGCCGGCCGTCTTGGGCGATGCCTTCGATGGTCACGACGGTGGCGCCCTCGATCGTCACGGCCAGGGTGAGGCAGCTCAGGACGCGCGCACCATCGACCGAAACCGTGCAGGCGCCGCACAGTCCGTGGTCGCAGCCTTTCTTCGTACCGGTGAGTTGCAGGCGTTCACGCAGCAGGTCCAGCAGCGTGGTGCGGACGTCGGCCACCACCGTGACGGCGGTGCCGTTGATGATCAGCTCGATGGTGTGGTCACTCATATGGATTGCCTCTGGGACGCTGCGCCGAACGCGGGCAACAGATTCTCGATGGTGATCGGCAGGTCGCGTACCCGGCGACCGGTGGCGTGGAAGACGGCATTGGCGATCGCCGCGGCCACGCCGCACACTCCGATTTCGCCGATGCCGCGGGCGCCGAATGCGTTCAGGTGGTCGTCGGCGCTGTCGATGAAGGCGATGTCGAACCTCGGGATGTCGGCGTGAGTGGGCACGTAGTACTCGCCGAGGGCGTGGCCAGTACCGGGGTCGTAGGGCACCTGCTCCAGTAGCGCCATGCCGAGACCGAAGGTGATGCCGCCGATGATCTGGCTGCGCGCCAGCTTCGGGTTGATGACGCGTCCGCAGTCCATGACCGCGACCCACCGGGTGACGGTGGCTCGCCCGATGCTCTCATCTACTTCCACCTCGCAGAAGTGGGCGCCGAACGATTGCGACACGGGGCCGCCTTCCGGCGCCCCGTCGCTGGTGCTGGTGAAGGTGAGTCGCTCGTGAAATGCATTGTCGGATGCCGCAAGCAGTGGGATGACCGCGGTGACCGGGAGCTCCGGATCGGTGCTGATGACCTCGCCGTCGCGGATATCCAGCGTGTGCGGGTCGCATCCGGCGTATGGCGCATGCTCGTCGGCGACGAGAAGTTCGAGCAGCCGGCGTTTCCATTCCCGACCGGCCTCGTAGACCGCCGAGCCGACGGCCGCGGTGGTTTGTGATGCTCCGCTGTACGGGGCGCTCGGGAAGGCGGAATCACCCGAGAAGAAGGCCACCTGCGGCAGTAGCAATCCCGCGGAATCCGCGGCGATCTGCGTCATGACGGTCCGCACGCCGGTCCCGACTTCGTGTGTGGCTGAGGAGAATTCGACAATTCCGTCGCGCGTGGTCCGCACCCGACAGCCGGCGGGCATGCGACGCCCCGGATAAGTCGCGGTCGCCATGCCCCAGCCGACGAGCACATCGTCGCGGCGCTGCGACCGTGGTTCGGACGGCCGGTGCGACCAACCGAAACGATCGGCTCCCTCCCGGTAACACCGCAGCAGATTCTCGTCGGACCACGGGCGTCCGGTGGCTTGATCGTCCCCGGCATAGTTGGTGATGCGCAGCTGCAGCGGGTTGACGTCGAGCTCGTGGGCCAGCTCGTCCATGGCGACCTCCAGAGCGAACAGTCCAGGTGCTTCGCCGGGGCCGCGCATGAAACATGGAGTGGGGGAATGTACCCGAGCGACCGTGTGCGAGACGACCATTCGGGGTGATCGGTAGAGGAACCGTGTGCTGATGCCGGCCGGTTCGCAGAAGTGCGCGATTGTCGACGTCTCGGTGAGCGTGTGGTGCTCGATGCTGGTCAGTCGGGTGTGAGCATCGCCGACCAGCCGCACCTGCTGCTCGGTTGGCGGACGGTGTCCGGTCGAGGTGAACATCTGGGCGCGGCTGAGGACCATCTTGACCGGTTGTCCGGTCACTCGCGCAGCCAACGCGCACAGCACGACATGCATCCACAAGAAACTCTTGGAACCGAACGCTCCACCGACCAGCGGGGCGATGATCCGCACGTTGTCGACCGGGATGCCCAAATATGCTGCGAGAGCGAGCCGTTCACCGGCGATCCACCGCGTCGTGTCGTGCACGGTCAGCAGATCACCGTCCCAGCTCGCGATCGTGGCGGCCAGCTCGATGGCGTAGTGGGCATTCTCGGGCGTCGTGTAGCGCGAAGCGATCTTGATGCCGTCGGCCGGCTCATCGGCCGGGCCACGGTGGTCCTGGAGCTTCTCGTCCTCGAGTTTGACGAAATGATCGGGTCGGTAGGTGCCGCTGCGCACGACCCCGTCATCGCTGGTCGGCAAGTCCCGTGCCGCGAGCACATCGCGCGCCGTCAGGAGCGCGGGCTGTTCCTCGTAGCTCACGTCTATCAACGCCGCGGCGAACTGCGCGTTCTCCAGGGTATCGGCGACCACCAGAGCCACGTGCTGGCCTCTGTGTTGGACCGTCAGATCCGACAGCGGTGGCCGTCGCTCCAGCGGCAGATCCCACGTCAGGTCGACTGGAAGATGCTGCAGAGTAGGGCAATTCAAGGGCGTGAGGACGCAGGTCACTCCCGGGGCGGATTGGGCGCGCGTCGCGGCGGCCGCCAAAGAGTCGGCGATGATGCGACCGTGCGACACGGTGGACTGCACCAGCACCGCGTACTGCACGCCGGGCACTGCGGTATCGGCCGTGTAGCGCGCGCCGCCGGTCACCTTGTCGCGTCCCTCGACCCGGCTCACCGGTCGGCCGATTGCTCCATCGCCTGTCACTCTCACCCTGCCTTTGCGCGTCGTCGCGCGCTCGCTGTCACTTGAGGCGGTAAGAGCATCGCACCGTCCGCCTCCTGTGTCATCAGATGGCCGGCACCTGAGGCTCGACCTACGCGTCGACCTGGCGATGAGGCCGGAGGCCGGGCGCGTTGCGACATCGTCTGAGTAACATGCCTCACCGAGTACCACCATGAGCACCACGACCCTTGGCATAGTCCTGGCGGCAGGCAGCGGGCAGCGCTACGGAAAGCCGAAAGTGACCGCTGCCGATGGTCATTGGCTCGATGACCTGTTGCAGAACCTCTCTGGTGACACCGGCGCCGGCCCATTCCTGACGGCACATCCCGATCTGCTCCGGGTCGAATGCCCCGATCTGGCGAGCGGGGAGGACATCGATGAAGAATAAAGCTGTGCTGCAATGGATTGCGCGGCGATACCAGCACGGTGAGCCGGTTCTCGCGGTCACGGTCCTCGACACCTACGACCGATCTCCGTACCCACTCGGGTCGATGATGGCCTTCGACCGGAACGCGGCGATGGCCGGCAGCGTGTCATCGGGCTGCGTCGAGGCGGACCTGTTCGAGCGGGCCCAGCGAATCTTCGCAGAACCTGCCGGTTTTGTGGAGGGAATCGGTTGCCGGACCGTCGAATACGAAGCAGACCGGCTGAGCGGTGACCCGTTTGCGCCGCGCGGGCCCTGCGGTGGCACGGTGCGGGTGGCCATGCATCCGGTGACACCGCGGCACTTTCCGGAACTGCCGGCCCTGCTCTCGGCACTGGAAGCCGGTCAGCCGGCAGCCACGTTCTTGAACTTGCAAACCGGGCACATTTCGTTGGCCCAGGCCGGTGATGCGCCCGAGTTCTGCACGCGTTACGAAGCACCGCCCCGCATGGTGATTTTCGGCACCAGCGAGATCGCCGTCGAGCTCGCGGCGCTGGGCGCCCGTATGGGATTCGCGGTGGTGGTTTGTGATCCACGGTCGGCATTCCTGCGTCCCGACCGGTTCTCGGGCCCGCTGGAACTCGTCATTGATCGGCCCGATCGCTATCTGCGGCGCGAACGGGAAGCGGGACGCATCGACGCGAAGACGGCAATCGTCGATCTGACCCATGATGATCGCTTCACCGTGCCGCTGCTACTCGAGGCCCTTGATTCGCGGCGATGGACCGGCGGTCTGCAGCCGTCGTTCGTCGGCGCTCTCGGCTCGAGCGCTCGCTCGGCGAACACTCGAAGTGAGCTGTCGGCGCGGGGACTTCTCGCCCATGACCTACACCGTCTGCAGGCGCCGATCGGGCTGGATCTCGGCGGTCGCGCCGGGCCCCACATCGCGTTGTCGATCCTGGCCCAAGTGGTCGCGGGTGCCGAAGGTGGCAGCGGGCTACCGAAGTCCGAACGCGCATTCCATTCGGTGTGATGCCGGGGCCGGCGACGGGCTGCGCACAGCAATCGGCCCAGCCGGGGCAAACCCCAGCTGGGCCGATCTGTGAGTCAGCGGCGCTGCTCAGCTTCCTGTCGCTGCTCGGCGCTCTTGGCGCCCGCCCGCGCGGCGTCCGCCTCGGCTTCCTTCTTCGCGGCGTCGCGCTGCGCATCGGCCTTGTCCTGCTGGGCCTGGCCCTCACGCACGACGTCGTCGCGGCCCGTCACGGTGCCGATGACTTCCTTGGCCTTACCCTTCACACCTTCCACGACGCCACGCACGGCTTCTTCGGGTCCGGTGTTCTGCTTCTCGCTCATGTCTGCCCTTCCGGTAGTCATGGATGGATTCCTCAGGAGCGGTATCGCTGTGCCGCGCCCTGGTTGCAGGATTTCCGATCTGCCTCGACTCGAAACACCGTGGTGTTGTGACCTGCCGGACATTGGCTGTTCGGTGTGAGGGGCGCTGGTGCTCAGGTGCCATCAAGCCGCGGGAACAGCACCTCGCGGGTGATCAGCTGCACGGCAGCTGCGACCGGAATGGCCACCAATGCCCCGACGATGCCGAGCAGAGCGCCGCCGATGAGAACCGCCACGACGGTGACCAACGCGGGCACCTTGACCGCGTGTCCGATGATGCGGGGGACAAGCAGATAGTCCTCGAGAGCTCTGAATACGATGAAAAAGACTGCGGTGGAAACACATACGGGTAGCGAGACCGTCAGGGCCACCGCCGCCACCACGACTCCGGCGATGGTGGAGCCGACGACCGGCACCAGATCGAACAGTCCGACGAAGATGCCGAGCAGTAGCGGATAGGGCACGTCGAACGCGCTCAGCCACACCGCGGTGGCGACTGCGGCGATCGCCGATATCGCCACGTTGCCCAGGACGTAGGCGCCGACCTTGGCGAAGACATCGTCGCCGATGAGAATCGCGCGCGGCCGACGGGTCTGGGGGACAAGGCGATACAGGGTCGCGCGGATGCGCGGGAAGTCGATCAGGAAGTACACGGTGAGCACGACGACGATGAGCATGTCGGCCAGTGCGGCGAACACCGCCGAACTGGCAGTGACGATCTCGTTGAGTATCGACCCGCCCGAACCGTTCATCGTGTCGGTGATCCGCTGCTGAATATGGAAGCGGTCGTTGAGTTTTCCGATCGTGGACGAGTGGCTCTGCGCTTGCTGAATGTAGTGCGGCGCCTGATGGATAAGCTGGGTGGCTTGCTGCGACAGCGGCGGAATCGCCGCTGCCACGAAGGCGGCCATCAGCGCAAGAAAGATGATGAAAACGGCTGTGGTGGCGAGCCAACGCGGCAGATGGTGGTTGACGAACCACGAGACGGCGGGTTCCAACCCCAGCGCCAGGAAGAACGCCACTCCGATCAGCACCAGCACCGACTGCGCGGCGACCAGCATGTGCACGGCGCCGTACGTCACGGCAACGCCTGCGGCCGCCGTCATCCCGACGAAGAAGGGTGAGTGCCGATCGAACCGCCGTCCCAATTCGCCATGGGGACGCGCGTCGGTTTTCATCTCCGCGGCGACAGCTTCCGCCGCGGCGATCGGTTCCTCATCTGTGCCGTGCGGCTGCGCCACCATGTCGTGGTGTGCCGGCTGACCGGCCTCACCCGTCTTCTCTACCTGGTTCGCCTCGTCGGGTGGTTCGCGGTCACCGCACGGCCGGGCGCTCGTCACCACAGGGCCCGCGGTGCGCAGGAACGGTTACCGCGCCGGCTAGAACCACACCTTGCGTCCTGCGACCGGCCGCCCGACGGCGCCCAGGATCCACAGGACCGCACCGATCACGACCAGGATTGCACCGATGGTCTCCAGAATCGGTACTGCCAGGGCGTAGCCCAGGATTAGCAAGATAATGCCCAAGATGATCATGTGCTGCGCTCCTCGCTCGGGGTGTTGACGTCTTCGTCAACACCGGCGGCTTTCAGGTACCCACGCCGACACCCGGCCAAACCAACCGTGCATTCCGACCGGCGCGATGATTGGATGGCGCTGATGCGGGCTATTCCTCCCACCCCAGTACTGGCGCTCGAGGAGAGCACATGACAACGTCCGCCGACTCGGAGGACAACCGCCGCACCGAGGTATGGCCGGGCAAGGCGTACCCGCTCGGAGCGACGTATGACGGTGTCGGAACGAACTTCGCCGTCTTCAGTGAGGCCGCAGAGCGGGTCGAGCTCTGCCTGTTCGCCGACGACGGCACCGAAACGCGGGTGGTGCTGCCGGAAGTCGACGGCTTCATCTGGCACGGATTCCTCCCCGATGTCGTGCCCGGACAGCACTACGGCTATCGCGTCCACGGGCCGTACGATCCTGCGACGGGGCAGCGCTGCAACCCGAACAAGCTGTTGATCGATCCCTACGCCAAGGCGATCGACGGCGAATTCCGTTGGGACCAAAGTCTCTTCGGGTACAACTTCGGTGACGAAGACAGTCGCAATGACGATGATTCGGCCGCCCGCATGCCGAAGTCGGTGGTGATCAACCCATACTTCGACTGGGGGACCGACCGGCCGCCGCAGCGCGCGTACGCCGATTCGGTGATCTACGAGACCCACGTGAAGGGGCTGACGCAGCTTCACCCCGATGTGCCCGAACGTGACCGCGGCACCTACGCGGGCGTCGCGCATCCCGCGATAATCGAGCATCTGAAGAGCTTCGGTATCACGGCTGTCGAGCTGATGCCGGTGCACCACTTCGCCAACGACTCCGTACTGATCGACAAGGGACTGTCGAATTACTGGGGGTACAACACCATCGGGTTCTTCGCGCCGGACCCCAAGTACACGTCAGGGGCGACGCCCGGAGGGCAGGTGCAGGAGTTCAAGGCCATGGTGCGTGACCTGCACCAGGCGGATATCGAGGTGATTCTCGATGTGGTCTACAACCACACCGCGGAAGGCAACCATCTGGGTCCGACGCTGTCTTTCCGTGGGATCGACAACGCCGCCTACTACCAGCTGGTCGACGGGGAACCGAAGTTCTACATGGACTACACGGGCACGGGCAACAGTCTCAATGCCGGTCATCCGCACGCGCTGCAGCTCATCATGGATTCGTTGCGGTACTGGGTGACCGAGATGCATGTCGATGGCTTCCGGTTCGATCTGGCATCGACCCTGGCGCGGGAGTTCTACGACGTCGACCGGCTCTCGACGTTCTTCGAGATGGTCCAGCAGGATCCGGTCATCAGCCAGGTCAAGCTGATCGCCGAACCGTGGGATGTCGGGCCCGGGGGCTATCAGGTCGGGAACTTCCCGCCGCAGTGGACGGAATGGAACGGTAAGTACCGCGACGCCGTGCGCGACTTCTGGCGTGGTGAGGAGTCCACGCTCGGCGAGTTCGCTTCACGGCTCACGGGGTCGGCGGACCTCTACGAGCACACCTCGCGCCGGCCGGTCGCCTCGATCAATTTCGTGACGGCCCATGACGGCTTCACGCTGCGGGACCTGGTGTCCTACAACGAGAAACACAACGAGGCCAACGGTGACGACAACGCCGATGGCGAATCGAACAACCGATCCTGGAACTGCGGTGTGGAAGGCCCGACCGACGACGCCGACATCGATGCATTGCGTCGACGCCAGCAGCGCAATTTTCTGGCCACGACGCTGCTGAGCCAGGGCGTGCCCATGATCTCGCACGGCGACGAACTGGGCCGCACGCAGGGCGGAAACAACAACGGCTACTGCCAGGACAACGAAATCACCTGGGTCGACTGGGAATCGGCGGACACCGTGTTGACCGCGTTCCTCGGCGGCGTCGCCGCAATCCGCACCGCGCACCCGGTTTTCCGGCGTCGGCGCTTCTTCACCGGACGGCCGGTGCGCGCCCGGGGCTCGCAGGACGTCCCGGACGTCGCCTTCTTCACCCCGAGTGGCTCGGAGATGACCGACGACGACTGGAACACCGCCTTCGGCAAGTCCGTCGCGGTGTACCTCAACGGGCAGGGCATACCGGACCTGGATGAGCGTGGGCAGCGGGTCGTCGACGACTCGTTCGTCCTGTGTTTCAACGCGCACCACGACGCCATCGAATTCACGCTGCCGCCACAACAATTCGGTGCGAAATGGCAACTGGTGCTCGACACCGCCAGCGGTCTGGCCACCGTGGAGGCCGAGGCCACTCCGCTGGACGCGGAGGCCACCGTCATGGTGGAAGGCCGTGCCCTGACTGTGTTCCGTACCGTTTCCTGAAGCCGAGCACGCTGCCCGCGGTGACGCTCCGTCATTTCGGTGCCTGCAGCGACTAGCGTTGGGCCCGGAATCGTCCAGTACTGGGAGGCACGTTGTCGGGAGCCAATGACTCTGGAGTCTCCCCAGCGGCGGGCGACTCCGATGCCGCGCCCGCCGACGGCACGCGCGATGGCCACTCCGCGTCGTTGTCCCGCGAGGTCATCCTGGACACCGCGATCGAGTTCATCGACCAGCATGGGCTGGAGAAGCTCACCATGCGCCGGTTGGGCGCGGCGTGCGGTGTGGAGGCGATGGCCCTGTACCGCTATGTACACGGCAGGGGAGATCTGCTGACCGGCGTGGTCGACCACGTCGTCGACCGCTTGTACGCCGAGCAGTTGGCGGCCCGCCGGCAGGAAGACGGCTGGCAGGACTATTTGATCCGGCTTGCGCACGGGGTGCGTCAGATCGCGCTGCAGCATCCCGAACTCTTCCCGCTGGTGGCCACGCAGGCGCCGGAGGCACCGTGGGTGCGCCCGCCGCTGCGCAGCATGCGCTGGATGGAGAGCTTCCTCGATACCCTGCTGTCGTATGGGTTCGACGATGCCGCCGCAGTCGCGGCATATCGGGCGTACACCACATTCCTGGTCGGGCAGCTCCTGCTGGAGGTGTCGGCCCGCGGCGCGCAGCTGAGTCCCGCCGAGGCGATCCTCGAAGAAGCCGACCGCCCGAAGGCCAAGCTTTCGGACTATCCGCAGCTGCAGCGACTGCAACCCTTGTTGTCGGAGGACTACGGCGACGCCGAGTTCGAAGAAGCGCTCGAAGCGCTGTTGGATCGGCTCGAATCGAATTTGCCGCGGTCCTGAGCCGGCGGCCGGACCGGAGCCCCGCGCGCAGCTCCCCTGTTTACAATGTAAACTGATCGTGATTGGGGATGTGTGCCATGGCAGGTGACTGTCGGTCGGCGCCGCAGATGGACCGCCGAACCCGCCGTGTACTCACATTCCCGGCGCGGCCGGACGATGGATCGAACGTCATCTACGTATAGGTGGGGAAGGTGTACACGTGACCGTGCCGCGCCACAGCAGGCCGATCGACATCCTGTTGATCGAGGACGATCCGGGCGACCAGTTGATCACCCGGGAAGCCTTTGCGGACAACAAGATCAAGAACGTTCTGCATATCGCCCACGACGGCGAGGAAGGCCTGGACTTCCTCTACCGACGCGGTGCCCACGAGGGTGCGCCCCGGCCGGACCTGATCCTGCTCGACTTGAATCTGCCCAAGTATGACGGGCGGCAGTTGCTCGAGAAGGTCAAGTCGGACGTCGAACTGTGCGACATTCCCATCGTCGTGCTCACCACATCGTCGGCGCAGGAAGACATCTTGCGCAGCTACAAGCTGCACGCGAATGCCTACGTGACCAAGCCGGTCGATCTCGATCAGTTCTTGAGCGCGGTACGCCAGATCGACGATTTCTTTGTTCAGGTGGTCCGGCTGCCGCGGGGGTGACAGGGACCGGCTCGTCTCTAGACCTGCATGGCCAGAGACAGCTCGGTGCCGGCGACAGCAGCGGTCGGGAAACCGAAGCGGTCCATCCAGTGCACGCCGCCGGCATCGCTGGGCTGTGGCTCGCTGGCCTGCGCGGCGGCCGCGGTGGCCAACTGCCGCTGCAGGTCAGTTGCACTCACGGGGCCGGCGTCAGCGGAATGGTGCGCCGGTCCGAACGGTGAGGCGGTTGAGTCGGCGCGGTGCTGAGCGCGGTAGCGAACGACGGCGCTCCGCAAGGTCGGATGCGCGGGTCGTGCCAAGGTCAGCAAGTAGAACGCACCCGCCGCGACGGAATTGATGGCGAGCACCTCCTCGCCCATGCCCTCGAGCAGATCGATGAAATCGGCAGCTTCATGGCCGCCGATCGCGTCACCGGCAATGCCGGTGGTCACCGCGATGCCCAGCGCAGCCCGGCCGTCTCGGTCGGCGGGAATGAACCGGAAAGCGCGTCCGCCCACCGACGGCAGGCTGTCCCCCGCGGGGCACTGGACCGCGCCCGCCGGTTGTTCGGTGTCGAACAGCCAACGCAGGCCCACAAGCAATACCGGCAGGTGGACCGCTACGCCGGGTGCCGCGGCCGCATCTGGCGTGGGTTCAACAGCCAGGGCCGTCTCGTCCGCACTTCGTGGCGCCGCCATCAGTTCGATTGTCATCCCTGATTCCTTCGAGTCGGGCAACGCGAGCGCGTCAGCTGACTTCACAGTTACCCAGTCCATTCGAGCGGCAAACACGCAGCTGGTGCAGCCGAGGATGTGTGGGCGGCGCCGCACTCGGTGTATCGAAAGGCCCTTCGCCGCAAAGGTTTTCCGGAAGGACACGCACACACGAGAGCGGCCCAGTCCAGCATGCCGCTGGACTGGGCCGTGTCGCACTCGTGTGCTAGTTCTGCTGCTCGGCTCGCTCCCGTGCCTCGGCGGCCTTGGCGCCCGCGCGTGCGGCGTCTGCCTCGGCTTCCTTCTTCGCGGCGTCGCGCTGCGCATCGGCCTTGTCCTGCTGGGCCTGGCCTTCGCGGACCAGGTCGTCACGGCCGGTGACGGTGCCGATGACTTCCTTGGCCTTGCCCTTGACGCCTTCCACGACGCCCCGGACGGCTTCTTCAGGACCGGTGTTCTTGTCCTCGCTCATGGCTACCCTTCCGCTCACGGATCGGATGATCGCACGGAGAACCGTTCCCCACGCCTGCCGAGAATTCCCAGCTCTGGTGCCCGTCAAACGGCGAGTATTGCGATCTGCGCCACACGGATGTGCGTGCCCCACAGGGCATTCCGTGGGTGGGTGCCGAAATGTTTGGGCAGCTGACGCGCATGGGTACGGAAGGACTGCCGCTGACCGGCAAGGTCAGACGGGCAGGCACCACGACGACGTGTGCGCTGCCCACAACGGAAAGAGGCACCATGATTCTGGTCGGAGCTGTACTGCTTGCTCTTGGGCTGATCTTCAACATCTACCCCTTGTGGGTGGCCGGCGTTGTTGTGCTGGTGTTGGGTGCGGTTTTTTGGCTGCTGGGGGCGACCGCACGGCCGGTCGGTGGCCGCCGCTACTGGTACTAGGCGGCCGCGTGCCGATGCGGTCACCCCGTCGATCGCGACTCGCGGAGGATAGGCGAAACAAGCTGCGGCACAGGTTGAATCGGACGGCTGCACAGACGGCGAAGCGCGCTGACACCGTAGCCCGCCTTCGGGTACTGCCGCCGCCGACAGCGGGCGGCGGCGGGCGATGCATGTTTGTTTGAGCAGCCATGGACAATGGGTACACAGAGTGCGACGTGAGTGGGCCTGCACAGGGACGCTGGAGGAAATACGTGGTTGAGGCAGTGGGGCAGGGCAGCTTGGCGTCCAGTGACCGGTCTGTTGAGTTGATCGTTGCAGCGTCTCCGGAGAGCCTGGCGGTTCTGCGGACGCTTGTGGCAGCCGTCGCCGCCTTCGAAGATTTCGATCTGGACGCCATTGCCGATATCCGGCTGGCTGTGGACGAAGCCTGTACCGGTCTCATCCGGGCCGCGGTGCCGGGGTCGAGCCTGCGGGTCGTCGTCGATCCGGCGAATGATGCTGTGGTGATTCGTGCTTCGGCGACGTGTGTGGCCGACGACAATCGCGGTGGCGCGGTCGTGAAGCCGGACAGTTTCAGCTGGCACGTGCTCAACTCGCTGGCCGACGAGGTATCGACGTTCGCTGACGAGCAGGCCATCGACGGCACCCAGGTGCTGGGTGTTTCGTTGACTTCGAGACGAGTGAGTCTGCAGCGGTGACGGCGGAGTATGCGGACGTTCTCGAGATGTTCCGTCAGCTCCAGGGAACAACCGAGGACTCAGCTGACTACATCGCGCAGCGGGACGCGATCATCGAGCGCTGCTTGCCGCTGGCAGACCACATCGCGCGGCGCTTCGAGGGCAAGGGCGAGGCACGCGATGATCTGCTGCAGGTCGCGCGCATCGGCCTCATCAACGCGGTGAAGCGTTTCGACGTCGAGATGGGTTCGGACTTCGCCTCGTTCGCGGTCCCCACGATCATGGGAGAGCTGCGCCGCCACTTCCGCGACAACAGCTGGTCGGTCAAGGTCCCGCGGCGGATGAAAGAGCTGCACCTGCAGATCGGCACGGCCAGCGCCGAGATGTCGCAACGCCTCGGACGCGCACCCACCGCGACTGAACTGGCCACCGAGTTGGGCATCGATCGCGATGAGGTCCTCGACGGCCTGATGGCCGGGAGCTCGTACAAGACCACCTCGATCGATGGGGCCGCGGGGAGTGGCAGCGACGACCGCCCGTCTCTCGCAGAGACGCTCGGCGACGTCGACCCCGGCTTGGAGAAGGTCGAGTATCGCGAGGCGATCCGGCCGCTGCTGGAGGAATTGCCGGAGCGCGAGCGGACCGTACTGGTGCTGCGGTTCTTCGAATCGATGACGCAGTCTCAGATCGCGGCCAAGGTGGGCATCTCCCAGATGCATGTCTCGCGATTGCTGGCGAAAACCCTGGCGCAGCTACGGGAGAAGCTGGAGTAGCGCCCGCCGACGTGCTGCGCGTCAATGGCCCGGAGCGGTGTGGACCAACTGGTAACGTCCGCGACAGTAAGCACCAGCGAAACGAGATGGTCAGCACGAGGTAGGTGGCCCCTTGGTGAAGGATGTGACCACTTGTCCATGCCGGCGGAGCCGCGGATGAACCGCTCCACGTCCCCGAAGTCGGGGCCTGCAGGAGACCGGCCGCTGTCGCTGCTGCTGGTCGAGGACGACCGGGGCGATGCCCTGCTGGTCGAGGAGTTGATCGCCGACGCCGCGATCGACATCGACTTCCACTGGTCGTCCACATTGACCCAGGCGGCGGCCGCGCTGGAAGCGATCCATCCGGACTGTGTGCTGCTGGACCTGCACCTGCCCGATGCCGGCGGCGTCGATGCTCTCGATCGCCTCGGTGCCCTTGCGCCAGAATTGCCGATTGTCGTTCTCACCGGTCTGAACGACGAGCATTTCGGTGTTTCTGCCATGGCGTCGGGTGCGCAGGACTACCTGGTGAAGGGCCGCGTGGATCCGGAGACGCTGCGCCGTGCGGTCCTGTACGCGATCGAACGCAAGCGTGCCGAGGTCACCGCGGTCGACCTGCATGCCAGTCGGCTGCGCGCTCAGGAGAATGCCCGGCTCGAGCGGGGCCTGCTGCCGTCGCCTCTGCTCGCCGACAGTCCCGGCGTCGAGATCGTCACCCAGTCGCTGCCGAGCCGGCGTGACGCGTTGATCGGCGGCGACTTCTACGACGTCGTCCAGACCCCGGACCGCACGGTGCACGTCATGATCGGTGACGTGGCCGGCCACGGGCCCGATGAAGCCGCGCTGGGCGTGGCGCTGCGAATCGGTTGGCGCGCACTGACTTTCGCCGGTCTGCGGGGTAATGAGCGAATGCGTCAGCTCGACCGCATCCTGACCACCGAGCGGCCGAGCCGCGGCACTTTCGCGACCCTGCTGAGTGTGGCGCTGACACCCGATACGGGGCAGTTCGACGTGGTGCGGGCAGGTCATCCCGGCGTGCTCATGCACGGGACGGGTACCGTCGACTGGCTCGAACCGACGGCCGGTCCGGCACTCGGCCTCGGCGCCAGGGAATGGCCGGTCAACCGGTTGCAGTTGCGGCCGGGCGACGGCTTGATGCTGTTGACCGACGGGCTGTTCGAGGGACCCGCAGGCGACGGGGGTGAACGCCTCGGCGAGGACGGGCTGCTGGCGGCGGCCCGCTCACTGGCGCGCCTGCCCGGCACCGAGTTCGTCAAGGCGCTGATCAGCGAGGTGGAAACCCGGGCCGAGCCCTACGGCGGTCTCACCGACGACATCGCCGTCATTCGGGTGGAGCGCTCGGTTCGATGAAGTTGACGGTGCAGGGCTGGCAGAACCTGGTTCTGTCCGCAATGGGTGTGGTGGTGCTCTCCGGTGCCGTCGGCGGTGCGCTCCTGATGAACCGGACGGACATGGTGTCGAGCGAGCTGATCGAGCACCTGCAACCCGCGCGCGTGGCCGCCTATCGCTTGCAGGCCGGACTGCGTGATCAGGAGACCGCGGTCCGCGGTTATGCGAGCGCCGCGGACAGCCAGTTCCTGGCGCCGTATGAGGACGGACAACGCGCGGAAACCGCTGCGGCACAGAAAATCAGAACATTGTTGGAGGGGCGCGACGCCCTGATCGCCGACCTCGATGCCATCGAACGAGCCGCCGGTACCTGGCGCACCACCTATGCCCAGCCGTTGATCGCGAGCGTCGTCGTGGGACATCCCGCTGTCGTCGACAGCCGTACCAACGAGGACGGCAAGAAAGAGTTCGACAACCTCCGCACGCTCTTCGATGCCCAGAACCGGCACCTGGAACAGGCGCGCGATGCCGACACCGCTCGGCTGGCGTCGATACGCCAGTGGCGCGATCGAGTGCTGGCGACCATGGTCGGTGCCTTCGTCGTCATGGCGGTCGTGCTGGCCATGCTGGTGCGCAGCTCGGTCACCCGCCCGCTGGGCGCACTCGCCGCCGCGTGCCGCCGGATCACGCAGGGTAACTTCGATGAGCGCATAGTTCCCCAGGGGCCCACGGACATTCGTGCGATCGCCGTCGACGCCGAGGAGATGCGGCAGCGCATCGTCGAGGAACTCGACGCCTCCCAGTTCGCGCGCCTGGCACTCGACGAGCAAGCCGAGGAGTTGCGTCGATCCAACGCCGAACTCGAACAGTTCGCCTACGTCGCGTCGCACGATCTGCAGGAGCCGCTGCGCAAGGTGGCGTCGTTCTGTCAGCTGCTCGAGAAGCGGTACGGCGATCAGCTGGACGACAGGGGAATCGAGTACATCAACTTTGCGGTCGACGGCGCCAAGCGCATGCAGGTGCTGATCAACGACCTGCTCACCTTCTCCCGTGTCGGCCGGCTCAACGCCACCCACACCGAGGTGGACCTCGACGCGGCAGTCGCGTCGGCCATGCAGAACCTCGCGACCTCGATCGCCGAGTCGGGGGCCGAGGTGGTGCTGCCGCCCGCCGGCCTGCCGCGCGTCGACGGCGACCCCACCTTGTTCACGATGCTGTGGCAGAACCTGATCGGTAACGCGGTGAAGTTCCGGCGCGAGGGCCAAACGCCCCGGATCGTGATCGACTGCACAATGGGAACGGGTGAGAACGCCGACAACTGGGTATTCACGGTGACGGACAACGGTATCGGGATCGCAGAGGAGTTCGTGGACAAGGTGTTCGTCATCTTTCAGCGCTTGCACGGCCGCGACGCCTACAGCGGCACCGGCATCGGCTTGGCGCTGTGCAAGAAGATCGTCGAACATCACGGCGGCACCATCGGGATCGACACGTCGTACACCGATGGCACGCGGTTCGTGTTCACCCTGCCGGCCACCCCGATCACCGAGCCGAACGTCATGGCAGCAGAGCAGCGGGAGGGAAGTCACCCATGAATGCGTCGTCAGCCGGCCGAGTGGTCGACATCCTGTTGGTCGAGGACGATCCGGGAGACGAGTTGATCACCCGGGAAGCGTTCGCGGACAACAAGATCAAGAACACTCTGCATGTCGCTCGCGACGGTCAAGAAGGTCTGGATTTCCTCTACCGGCGCGGCGCCCATGCCGACGCCCCGACCCCGGACCTCATCCTGCTCGACTTGAATCTGCCGAAGTACGACGGCCGGGAGTTGCTGGAGGCCATCAAGTCCGACGCCGATCTGTGCCACATCCCGATCGTCGTTCTGACCACGTCCTCGGCCGAGGAGGACATCCTGCGCAGCTACAAACTGCATGCGAACGCCTACGTGACCAAGCCGGTCGACCTCGATCAGTTCATGAAGGCGGTGCGGGAGATCGACGAGTTCTTCGTCCAGGTGGTGCGGCTGCCGCAGTAGGTGCGGGTCACCCGCCGCCGGCCGGCACGGCGTCGATGACGTCCCATTGCAGGCGCACCTCGGTACCGGCGTCGGTCGGTTCGATCGACGCGTGATCCGTCAGCGCCTGCATCAGCGGAATCCCACGTCCGCGGGCAGAGCTCGCGAGCTGCGCTGCGGCGGGACGCCACGTGCCCTCGTCGGTCACGGTCACGGTCAGCCGCCCTGACTCGCGGTCGAAGTCGGCGCGAACGTGCATGACGCCGGGAGCCGGGGCATCGGCATACGCAGCCTCGACGGCGTTGGCCAATGCCTCGTTCACGGCGAGCACGATGTCGCTCGCTTTGACGCGGTCCACTGCGATGTGGCCCGTCAACCAGGTCGAGAACTCCTGACGGACGGATGCGGCATGTTCGGGGATGGCCACCACGTCCGTCTTACTGAAACGTGCCCCGCTGCTCGACTGGTCCGGCTCCGTCATAGCGACCTGCTCGACCTACCTTCCGATTGACAATGACCGCGCTAGGCGGTGACGGCCGCGAGGGCCTCGTCTCGCGTGGCGAACAGCTCGATCAGGTCGGCGATGCCGACCAGCTTGAGCGGGCGGCTGGTGGTGGGGCTGTCGGCGACGATGACGAGCTTTACCGCCGGCGCCAAGTCGGCATGCGCCGCCACCAGTACCCCCATCCCGGCCGAGGCCAGGAAGTCGACGGCGCTCAAGTCGACGACGACCGCCTGGGCTGTGCCGACAGCCGACGGGCTCAGTGCGGATTCGAGCTGCGGAGCGGTGAGCATGTCCACCGTTCCGGATACCGCGACCACGCTGACCGCGCCGATCTGGCTCTGTTCGACCGCGCAGCTCGCCGCGGCAGGGTTGCCGCTTCCCTGGACTGGCTGGCCTGTCATTGTCACCTCCGAGGGGCTCACACGCGTGAGCCGACAGTCCAAATACTATCGGCGCTTCTGCTGCCCGCTGCACCAAACCTAGTAGGACACAGCCTTTTCGTCGGTGTGGCAAATAACATGTTTCGGCGCGTCAAGGCGCGGGTATGTATGTGCGCCGATTTTGCGGGACCGGTGCCGGTTCGGAACTGTCTCACTGCCGGCCGGTTTTCAATCCGATTGTGCCGCACATCGATTGCGAAGGGGAGTGGCAATCGGCGTGCACTTCGGCCGACCGGCTCGTCCTCGCGGTCGTCGTTGCTGATCTCTTCGTCGGATCCGCACCGCTGAATGCTCTTGCCATCAGGTTATAACGGTGTTATGAATGACCATAACACCGTTATGGCGAATGGAGTCGCACCGTGGACGACCATGAGGAACTCCCGTTTCCCGAGCCGCCGCATCGCAGCGCCGCGCTCGGCAGTCTCGACACTCACATCAGGGTCGGCGATGCCGACCGCGAAACGGTCTCTCGCCGACTCAGCCGTGCCGTGGCCGAGGGCCGGCTGACCCTGACGGAGTTCGACGCCCGTCTGCAGCGGCTCTACCGGGCCGAAACCCGCGGCGAGCTCGCCGACATCGTTTCGGACCTACCGCGATCCGATGCGCGGGTGGAACCGAAACAACAACGGAAGCAGTCGATTCCGGCATGGGTCGTCATCATGTGGATGCCGTGGGTCGCGGTGAACCTGCTGTGCCTCGCCATCTGGCTCGCCACCGGCGCCGGTTACTTCTGGCCGTTCTGGGTCGCCGTCCCGTGGGGCTGCGCGTTGTTGATTCCCAGCGCGATCGGCGTGTTCACGAGCGGCGGGACCTACGTTGCAGGCAATTCGACGGTGGCGAGTTCGGCAGCCCGGCGGCGATCCTGCAGCGCGGCGTCCCGATCCAGGCGCGCCGCGCATCGGTGGTCCTCGGCGGCCACCTGATGGGCCATGCTTGGCCTGCGCATGGGTGGGTATACGTCCGTGGTGAACGACCCGCCGCCCCTTGCGGACACCGCGATTGCCGACCGGCACACCGTGGTGACGGGCACCGAGACCGAGACGTACCGATCACTGCTGCGAACGCCGGCCACGCGGGACGAGCGCTACGCGTTGGGGAAGGCGTTGCGTAAGAAGGTGCCCCGGCGGACATTGTCGAGGTGGCCGGATGGTGCGGGGCGGCCCGATCCGGTCGATCTGATCAAGGCCAGCCATCAGGGGCGGATCGAGCGGCTCATCCCGATCCGGGTCGGCCGGATGGCGGCGTCGCCATATGGCTTCCTGCGCGGCGCCGCGGTCGTCATGGCCTGTGACGTCGCGCGACTGCCGACGACGGGAATCATGCCGGTGGTCTGTGGTGACGCGCATCTGGGCAACTTCGGTTTCTACGCCTCACCCGAACGGGACCTCGTCATCGACCTGAATGACTTCGACGAAGCGCACCCGGGCGGCTGGGAAGGGGACCTGCGCAGGTTGGTGGCGAGCATCTGGGTGGCCGGACGGGCGAACGACGCCTCGGAAAGCGCCTGTGGCGACGCCGTGCAAGCGTGTGTCACGGCCTACCAGAAGGAGGTCAGGCGGCTCGCTGATCTGCCGCTGCTCGTCAGGGCCTTCAACAGGCTCAGCGTCGATCGCCTGACCACCGAAGCCGACGGACCGCTGGAGCGGCTCGTCACCCGCTCGGCGAAGCGGGCGCGACGCCGTACGGGTGATCGCGCGTTGCCGCGCTTCACCCATGAGGTCGACGGGGTGCGAAAGATCGTCGATGAACCGCCCTTGATCACCCCGTTGCCGGCGCGGGAAGAGAAGCTGCTGACGAAAGCGATGGACGACTATCTCGAGACCCTGCCGCTGTACTGGCGCCGACTGGTCGGTGGCTACACGCTGTTGGACGTGGCGCAGAAGGTCGTCGGGGTCGGCAGTGTCGGTCTGCGCGCCTACGTGGCACTGCTGGAGGGCTCGTCGCCCAAGGACGTCATCTTCTTGCAGCTCAAACAGGCCCGGCGATCCGTCCTGGCGCGCTACGTCCATGGTGAGTCGCCGTTACATGCCCACCAGGGGCAACGCGTCGTCGAATACCAGCAGTGTCTGCAGACGGTCAGTGACCCGCTGCTGGGCTGGACCACGGTGGACGGCCGCCAGTTCTATGTGCGACAGCTGCGAAACATGAAGGGCCGCATACCTCTTGACGAGTTGGATGCCAAGATGCTGACGGGCTACGCCAGCGTGGTCGGTCAACTGCTGGCGAAGGGGCATGCCAGAACCAGTGGGGCCTCGATGATCGCCGGTTATCTCGGCCATTCCGGCCGCGTGAGCGAAGCGCTGTCCGGCTTCGCCCGGCGCTACGCCGACCAGACCGAGGCGGACCACGCCGTACTGCTCAGCGCCGTCGACCGTGGGGCATTGCCTGTGGACTACGAGTGAGCCGTCGGGCCACAGCCAGATCACCTGGGGCGCAAGGGGACTGCGCCGGCCGCAGCTGCCTCGGCGTTTGTGACCCGTCACAATCGCTTGGTCTGATACTTCGGCGCTCGGTGTAGAGACGGCGGCCACCCGGACACCGATACTGATTCGGACAACGAGGCAGCATCGGCGCTGCTGCAGCCACCGAACGGGGCTCGTTGAAACAGGAGGGCTACACCGTGGTTGCCGCACCCGAGAATCTGTTCCCGCTTGACCGGAGTAACGCCCGTCGCGTCGAGTTCGAAGGCGGCAGCATCCAGTCGCGCCTTGTCGCGTTGGCGTTGAAGGTCACGGTCAAACCGGCATTGACGGTCTGGGCGATGGCTCCCGGCCTGCCCTGGCCATATCGGGCGGTCGATCATGTCGGGCGCGTGCTGTGGTCGGTTGCTGGCACCACCCGCCAGCCTGTCCACCTGGCGTGCTGTCCGGCCGAGACGACCCGCCCGGCGGCCGTGCGCGGGGATCGCTACGTCGTGTACATGCACGGCGGTGCCTTTCTCGTCGGGGGCCGTCACCTGCACCGTCAAATGATCTCGCGGATTGCCGCGGCGCTGCAGAGCGAAGTTGTCGCAGTGGATTACCGCAAGCTGCCCGAGCACACCATCGCCGACGGTATCGAAGACTGCATCGACGCATATCGGTTCGCGCTCGGCCGAGGTGTCGCGCCGGAGAACATCGCATTCATCGGAGACTCGGCCGGCGCTTACCTGGTCTTCATCACGGCGCTGTTCGCGGCCAGGCGCGGGTTGCCGATGCCCGGCGCGATCGTCTCGATGGCGCCACTGACCGACTTCGACGTGCAGGCCAAGATCGATGCGCCCTCCGGATCAACCGATGTGCTGTTCTCGAAGGCCTTTGCCCGCGCGTTCCATCGATTCGTCATGCGGCACAGTCCGCCGGAAGCTGAGCACCGACTGCTCGATGCGGATCTGGGTGGGCTGCCGCCATCTTTGATCCAGGTGAGCTCGACCGAACTGCTCACCCCCGACGCCGAGGAGCTCGCCGTCGAACTGACGAAGGCCGGTGTGCCGCACCAATTGCAGGTGTGGCGGGACCAGGTCCACGTCTTTCAGGCCGCGGCCTCGATCGTTCCCGAAGCGGCGCGTGCACTTCGCGAGGTCACGCAGTTCATCGAGTCGGCATTCGCCCGAAACGGGGCGCAGGAGCAGTCCGCTTAGTTGCTCATGGCGCGGCGAACCCGAGGGCGTTCGCAACCGCGGTTCGTGTCGCCTCCTTGAGGTACTCCGGCGAGGCGTGCCTGCCAAGGGCCGCCTGCGTGACGATCATGCCCGTGACCAGATGAAAGATCGACTGTGCATCGTCATCAGGGCACTGTGACGACATCTCCCCGCTCCTGCATCCGACGCGGATGGCCTCACGCAATGGCTCGATCAATTCGTCCACGAGCGCATCGTTCTGGTCGGCATGGCGTCCGGAACGCTCGAGCCAGGCGGTTGCCAGCACCGAGGCTCGTCCGCACCGCTCTACCGGGTAGACGTAGTCGATCATCGTCGCGGTGTACGACAGGATGCGCTCGATCGGGCAAGTGCTCTGCGTGGCCGCGTGCCGCAACTGCCTTGCGGCGCTGCGAAGTTCGTCGGACAGCAACTCTTGGTAGTTCACCACTGGATTCACATCTCGTGCCGTAGGGATACGAAGAACTCGCGTTCGATGACCGAGGTCTGCTCAGCTAGCCGGGATTGCCCGGGCCTGTGTCGGCGACCGGTGTACCTGCATGGTCGATGGTGTACACGGTCATGGCCGACGCCAGCAATCGGGACTGGTGGGGGTCGGTGGGGTCATAGCCGGTGATCTCCTGAATACGCCGTAGGCGGTAGGTCAGGGTGTTCGGATGAATGAAAAGCTCTGCCGCGGCGGCCTTCCGGTCGGCGCCGTGCCGCAGATGCGATTGGAGCGCTTGCAGTAACCCCGGGTGGTCGCGCAGCGGCGCGATGTGGCGCGCCAGCAGGTCCCGGGCGGGCCCGGGGCGCGTCGACTGGTACTCGAAAAGGACATCGGCCAGTTGGTAGATACCGGGCTCTCTGTTCAGTTGCCTTGCCAGGCAGGTGATTTCGGCGGCTTCCGCGGCCGCCGCGGGAATGGCCGCCAGCGTCGCGCCGGGATGGTACGCGGCGTAGATCGCGACCTCGAGTCGTTCACCGAGCGCGTCGATCAGTGCACACAGGTGTGCGGCCATGGCGGAGTCGTCCCGCTGTTCCACGACCTGTGCGGGCAGCAAGATCACGCCCGTGTGTCCGTCGAACGTGTTGAGGATTTCGCCGGCGCCGCGCCCGTAGAACACTTGGTTGGCGAGCCGTAACCGCCGGCGCGCCGCCAACGTCTCATGCGTGGTCCGCGGTTCGTCGCCGTCCACCCGGATCGCCAATACGTCATAGCGGTCGCTGAGCTTGACACCGATTTGTTTGGCGATCATGTCGCTGCCGGGCTCACCGTCGATGAGGTGGGCGCACAGGGCACTCATCTGCTGGCGCGTGGTGGCCCGGAGGACGAAATCGGAGTCCTGGTAGACCTCAGTCATCAGCACGCTGATGGTCCCGGTGAGGTCGGCGAGGTACATGCCCAGCGCAGCGATCGTTTCCGCGTCGCCCTCGGAGGCCGATTCGAGCACGATCTCCCACAGTTTTCGGATACCGGCATGGAGCGCGGTGAACAGGAACGGCAACGGGATCCCGTCCTCGGCATGCCGCTCCGCGACCGGCAGGACGAAGGTCGCCGCCTCGGCACGGGTCACCCTGCGTCCTTCGGTGATCAGGTCGAGCCCGTACAGAAATCCGCCGATGATGTACGGGGTCACCTCGCCGTCGAAATGTTCGATCGGCATGGGTGTGGGCCAGTCGATGGATTCGACGGCCTCATGGAGAAGCGTCGTGGCGATCTCGTCGATCCGGTCCTCGATCACCTTTCGCAACGGTGCGTCCGCCGGGATCGGCGGCAGCTCGGACGGGGACGGCACGTGCCGATTGTGATCTATCACAACGCGGTGGCGGAAGATGGCGGGACAAATCGGCCGAAGGTTTGTTTCCGGCACCAAAAGCGTGGCCCATTCTTCTCACGCCCGCGCGGCGTGTTGGGCGTCAGAGCACGTACGGCGCGATGAGCATGGTGGCACCCAGTACCGCGACGCCGATCAGGAACGCGACGACCGTAAAACCCATCACCTGACGAACATTCAGCTTCGCGATCGCCAGCAGCGGCAGCAGCCAGAACGGCTGGATCATGTTCGCGACGCCTTCGCCGACAGCGACCGCCATGGAGATCAGCCCCAGGTACTCCGGTGAACGCTGGCCGATGGCCAGTGCCGAGTCGACCGCGATGGGGCCCTGCACGGCCCAGTGGCCGCCGCCCGACGGGACGAACAGGCTGATGATCAGCGACCCGACAAAGGTCAGGAACGGCAGCGTGTGCTCCGTCGCGCCGTTGACCACGGCCTCGGCCAGGAGCGTCTGCAGCGGCTTGTCGGCCTTGGTCGCCTGATAACCGAGCAGGCCGACCAGACCGCCGTACAGCGGGTACTGCAGGAGCAGCGGGCCGGACACCTTGGCGGCGCCGGTGAACGCTCTGATGAAGCGGATCGGCGTGCGGTGCAGCAGCGCACTGGTGATCGTGAACAGCATGATCATCGACGAGATGTTCAGGGCGAATCCACTGAGCACGAAATAGGCCATGCCGGCGGCGAATACGAGGACGTTGAGGATCCAGAGGTTCTCGAGCCACTCGGCGAAGGTCTTCTTGCCGGGCACCGGCGGAGCCGGCACCTCGTCTTCGAACACCGCGGGGTCCGGTGCCAGACTCTGCGCCGGGGCCATCCGCCAGACCGCGAGTGCGAGCAGCGCCAGCACCGCGATCGCCGACAGCCAGCTGTAGGGCTGGAAGATGGTCTGGCTCAACGGAACAGTGCTGCCGGTGAGCTTGTGGATCACGTTGATCGGGCTGCTGCTGTCGGTGTTGGCCAGCGCGATCGATGACGAGAGTCCCTGTGTCCAGACGATGAAGCCCATGAACGCGGCCGCGATCAGGTAGCCGAAATGTGCGTCGGTGAAGCGCTTTGCGACCTGCCGGGCGACCAGCGCGCCGGCGACGAGTCCCAGTCCCCAGTTCAACAGCGACAGCACGGCGCTGACGCCGAAACACAGTAGGGCGCCCTGCACCTGGTTGTTCGGCTTGCCCGCGATGTGGACGATGGCCCGCTTCAGGACGGGCGCCTCGGCGAGCGTGTAACCCGTTACGAGGATCAGCACCATTTGGAACGCGAACGTGAAGATGTTCTGCGAACCCCACACGCCGCCGTACCAGGCCTTGAGCATGCCGCTGGGGGTGGCGCCGTGCACCATAAGTGCCACCGTCGCGGCGACCAGGACGGTCAGGATGACGGCGAACAGGTACGGGTCGGGCATCAGGCGTTCGACGTAGCGGACGCACAGTGCCGTCAGGGATTGCATGACGCCGCGGCGTTTGGTGCCTGCGCTCGTGCCCTTCGGATGTTCGCTCGTTGCCACGTGATCCACCTTCGCCGTGTCTGGTTACGGCACCCATCATGGCGGGTGCGGGGCGTCCGGGTGGCGCCTTTGCCGAACGGCTTCGCCGGTCCGGGAGCGTTCGGCCAGCGCCCGACGGCCCTGCCCGATCGGGCAGTACCCGGCCCGCCCGGGCAGGTCCGGTACTCGGCCCGATCGGGGCATGTGGCGGCACGTCGCTGTCAATAGCGTTGTGTGCTATCAGCTTTGCGCCAATCAGAACCTCAACACCTTCCCCGCAACAATTCTCATGAATGGAGTGAACCGATGACACAGACACTGGCCACTGAAACTGTGGCGGGACACGCCGACACCATGCGGGCCGCGGTCGTCACCGACTTCGGCATGCCGCTGCAGGTGCACGATCTGCAACTGCCGACGCCAGGCTATGGCGAAGCCCTGGTCAAGCTCGAGACATCCGGTGTCTGCCACACGGATTTACATGCCGCACATGGTGATTGGCCGGTGAAGCCGCAGCCGCCGTTCGTGCCGGGGCATGAAGGCTACGGCACGGTCGTGGCACTCGGTGAGGGCGTGGTTGACCTGGCGGTCGGCGACAAGGTCGGCAACGCCTGGCTGTGGTCGGCGTGCGGCCGCTGCGAATACTGCCGGACGGGCTGGGAGACCTTGTGCGAAAGTCAGCGCAACGGCGGCTATTCCGTCAACGGAAGTTTCGGCACCTACATGCTCGTCAACGCGGACTATGCGGCGCGGATCCCCGACGGCGCCGACCCGCTGGAGATCGCGCCGATCCTGTGCGCCGGCGTCACCGTCTACAAGGGACTCAAGGTCACCGACACGCGGCCCGGCCAGTGGGTGGCGATCTCCGGCATCGGCGGGCTGGGACACATCGCCGTTCAGTACGCGCGCGCGATGGGGCTTCGCGTGGTGGCGATCGATGTCGACGACGCCAAGCTCGCGCTCGCCACCCGCCTCGGCGCCGAGGTCGCCATCAATGCCCGTACCAGCGACGTGGTGGAGTCGGTGCAGCAGGCCACCGGCGGTGTCCACGGTGTCCTGGTCACCGCGGTGCACCCGCAGGCGTTCGGCCAGGCGATCGCACTGGCCCGGCGCGGTGGCACCATCGTGTTCAACGGCCTGCCGCCGGGCGACTTCCCGGCCCCGATCTTCGACATCGTCCTCAAGGGCCTCACCATCCGCGGGTCGATCGTCGGAACGCGGCAAGACATGGCCGAGGCACTGGACTTCTACGCACGCGGCCTGATCAAGCCGACCGTCACCAGCGCGCGCCTCGACGAGATCAATGATGTGTTCGCACGGATGGAACAGGGACAGATCGACGGTCGCATCGTCATCGACTACCGAAATGCCTAGCGGCACATAGGGTCAACCCCTACATCCACACCAGCTGATCTAGGCCGACGAAGATCGTCGGCCTAGATCAGTCCGCGTTTACTGGCCGCGTACACGGCCTCGGCGCGCCGGCTGACGTCGAGCTTGCGCATGATGTTGCTGACGTGGAACTTGGCGGTCGTCGCCGAGATGTACAGCTGCTCACCGATTTTGTGGTTCGACAGCCCCGCCGCGAGCAGCCGCAACACTTCGATCTCCCGGTCGGTCAGCTTCTCGCGCTGATCGCCGCGTCCGCTGAGCGAGCGGACCACAGCCGCGGCGCTGCGCGAGTCGAACGCGCTCTGCCCGGCGGAGATGGCGCGGATCGCCCGCACCAGTTCGGTGGTGTCGACGTCCTTGACCACGTAGCCGCGCGCTCCGGCGTGCACCGCACGTACCACCAGGTCCTCATCGAGAAACGTGGTCAGCACGAGCAGGCCGAGGTCGGGATGGGCGCCGGAAAGCCTGGTGCACAAGGACAATCCCTCGAAGTCCGATCCTGCCGAGAGTTTCAGATCGACCAGCACCACATCGGGTTGCGTCGCCGCGACCATGGCCACGGCTTCCGGTTCGCTGGAGGCCTCGCCGACCACCACAAGGTCGTCCTCGCGCTCCAGTAATGACCGCAGCCCCTGGCGAAGGATGGCGTGGTCGTCCACCAGTGCAAGGCGGATGGTCCCGGTGCTGGTGTCAACGGTCATGGCACGACTCCTTCGGCCGGAGCTTCTTCTAGGTCCCGCGGAATGGTGGCCACGACCCGCACGCCACCGATACGCGAGCGGCCGACGGTGAAGGTGCCACCGTATTCGCGGCACCGTGCCAGCATGTTGGCCAGCCCGCGATGATGCCCGTCGAGGTCCGCGACGTCCGCCAGCCGGAGCCGAAGCCGGAGTTTGTCCGGGTCACCGATGCCGTCGTCGGACACCGACAGGGTGACCCCGGCGGCGCGGTAGCTCAATCGCACGATGGCCCGGGAGGCGCGGCCGTGCATCGCGGTGTTGAACAGAGCCTCACCGGCGATCCGAAGCAGGCTCCGTTCGACAGCACTGGGCAGTTCGGCGACATCTCCGTCGACCCGCAGGGTCACCCGCAGATCCTTCGGCATATGCACGGTGGCGAGCTGTTCGAGCAACTCGGGGAGGCTGGACCGGTCGGCGTCGGAAGAATGGTTGAGCGCATAGATGGCCGACCGTAGCTGGTCGATCGCAGATCGGGTCAGCGCTTTCGCCGTGTCCAGCCGTTCGGCCAGACCCGTTGGACCGGAACGTGATTCGACCTCGCTTCGGCACACCTCGATCTGCATGCCCGCCGACAGGACGGTTTGTGTGACGCTGTCGTGCAGCTCCCGTGCGATGCGGTGTCGCTCGGAGTCCAGCACCTGATGACGTTGTGCCGCACCGAGTTCGCGTTGCGTCGCCAGCAGCTGCGCATTGCGCGCCTCGGATTGCGCCAGCAGGGTTTGCGAGCGCTGGAACAGTTCACAGTTCTGTAGCGCCACCGCCGTCTGACTGGCCAGGATTCGCATCACCGCTTCGTCGATGCCGTCGAGCAGCCGGTGCGGTGGTGTCCACGCCGCGAACGCGCCGACGACGCCGCCGTCGAGCTCGATCGGGACGTGTGAATGGTGACTTTCGATGACGGGTACCCGGAACTGAGCAAGCTGACCGCGAAGGACATCGTTGAGCCGGTTCAGGACCGCATCCGGAAGGTGCGGTACCGGATGTTTGGTGCCCGACAGGCCTTCGAAGGAGTATGCGTGCCCCTCGGCGTCGAGGATGAGGTGACGGGGCCGTGCCTCGGGCAGGGCACCGTCGGCCAGCGCCAACAGCACCCATTCGGCACCGAGATGGGTACGGGCTGCCTCGGCGACGGCCCGCACCAGGTTCTCGGGGCCGTTGACGGTCTGCACCAGAGCGCGGGAGATGGCATCGAGCGCTGCGACCACCCGTTCGGTGCGTTGCGCGGCCACCCGGAACTCGGGATAGAACGTGCCCTTGCCGGATCGGACGCCCGTGAGTTGGTCCAGATCCGGGACTGTCGCGCGGCGCGGCACCACCGGGTTGCCGGGCAAGGTCGTCATAGTGCGGCCCGGAACAGCGCGCGCAGCTGTGCATCGTCGATGGGGCGGGGGTTGGTGCTCAGGCACGCGTCTTGAAGGGCGTTGTGGGCCAACACCGGTACGTCGGAGTCGCGTACCCCCAACTCGGCGAGCCCGCGCGGCACGCCGACCTGTCTGGCCAGCTCTTGGAGCCGATCGGCGAGTGCCAGTGCGGATTCCAGTTCTGGCGCACGCCTGTCGGCGATGCCGAGGCAGGTGGCGATGGTGGCGAAGGGAGCCGGGTCGGCCTCGGCGTTGAACCGCACCACGTGGGGGAGCAGTACGCCGTTGATGACGCCGTGCGGCAAGTCGAGGAGCCCGCCGACCTGATGGCTCATGGCATGCGCGGCCCCCAGGATGGCATTGGTGAACGCGAGACCCGCTTCCAATGCGGCTTGGGCCATCAGCACCCGCGCCGGCATGTCGTGTGGCCGCTCGATGGTGGTGACCAGGTTCTCGGTGACCATCACGACCGACCGCAGCGCGTGGTGGTCGGTCAGCTGGTTGTGCCCGAGCGACACGAACGCCTCGATGCCGTGCGTCAGCGCATCCAGACCTGTTGCCGCATTGAGCCATTCGGGCATGGTGGTGAGGAGCCGGGGGTCGATGACGGTGATGTCGGGGACCAGGGCGCGGCCCAGGATGGTGATCTTGGTGTTGTGGGTCGTGTCGGTGACGATGCAGAACTGAGAGACGTCGGCGCCGGTACCCGACGTGGACGGCAGCACCACGAGGGGCGGGATCGGCGCCGTCGCCTTGTCGACTCCGGCGTAGTCGAGGATGTGGCCGCCGTTGGCCGCCAGGATCGCGATGCCTTTGGCCGCGTCGATCACCGAGCCGCCGCCCAACGCGATGAGCACATCGCAGCCGTGCGATCGGTAGAACTCGTGGCCGGCCGTCACCTCGTGGTCCTTGGGGTTCGGGGTCAGCGCGCTCCACACGTGCGCCTCGACGCACTGGGCGCGCAGGTGCCCCACCAGCTCGGCCACCCAGCCGGCCTCGATCAGCCCGGGGTCGGTGACCAGCATGGGCCGCAGCCCGCCCAGGCGGACGGCGGCGTGCGCAGCCTCCGCCATCGAGTCGATACCGAACACGATCTCAGGGGCATGAAACTTCAACAGCCGCGTCGGCACGGCCGTCGCTGCCGTCGTCGCCGCGAGCTGCGCGGGCGCCATCACATCGAGTCTCACCAGACCCATTCCTCATCCTGTGATCCAGGTAACACGCCCAGCCTACGGTGTGCCGCCGCTCAGACCAATGTGCACGTGGGTAGGTCGGCACCTACCCGATCGGGTAGGTGCGCCGACGGTTTGCCGGTTTCCGCGGCGGGTATCCACGTCCCAGCAGCTACGCCAGTCGAAGAGGCCACGAAGATGCCGTACTCCGCGATCGCAGTAGCGGCGGTTGCCGCACACTTCGCCTTCCTCGGCTATCTCATCGGAGGCGGGTTCCTGGCGTGGCGGTGGCCGGCGACGATCTGGTTGCACGCCCTCATCGTCGGCTGGACCGTCATCATCCTCACCGGTGTCGTCGAATGTCCGCTGACCACGATCGAGCGGTGGGCCCGCGACGGCGCCGGCATGTCACCGTTGCCCCGCGCGGGTTTCATCGACCACCACGTCGCCGGGGTGCTGTATCCACACGGCTGGGGAGCCGCGGCTGAAATCGTGGTGGTCGCAGCTATTTTGGCGTCGTGGCTCGGGCTGTGGCGCCGGCACGATCGAACGCCGAGGCGTTCTCATGGTGGTTGATCAAGGGTGTCGGGCGGCCGGGTGGACGCTGGTGACCGCCGCGGCGGCGCCGGCCGTGCTGGTGGTGGCCGCGATTCTCGCCAGGGCTGCCCTCACGACGAGTTACGACTCGCTGTCGGAAACGCTGAGTGTGCTCGCGGGACGGGGCAGCGGCCAGGGGATCATGACGGCGGGATTCATGTTGAGCGCGGCGTGCCAGATCGCGACCGCCATGGGACTGCGTGTGGTGCGGCTGTCCGCGCGGATCGCGCTGGCGACCGCCGGCTGCTGCGGGCTTGTCGTCGCCGCCTTTCCGGTCACGGTGCGCGCCAACGAAAGTACCCATCTGCTGGCAGCCGGTGGGGGCCTCATCGCGCTGGCCCTGGTGCCGATCCTGGGTATGAGCAGCGGGTCGACAACACCGCTGGTGTGTCGTCCCCGTTGGGCGCTGACCGCGACGCTGGTGCTGTGTGCCCTGGTGTTGTGGGTCTATTACGAGGCCAACCATGGCGTCTTTCTCGGCTTGGCCGAGCGGCTGACTGCGGTGGCAGGGCTGACCTGGCCGGTGGTCGTTGTGGTTTTTGCCAGGCGGGTACAGGTGGGGGAGCGCTCGCTCGCCGGTCCACTCCAGCCCAAACCAGTTCCGCGGGAACGCATTCGTATCGGAAACCGGTACGCGCAGCGGTGCTAGTGGGCGGTGTCGTCGACCTGCAGGGGCAACGTCGGATCAGCGCTCCATTCCTCCAGGGAACCGTCGTAGACGCGGACCGATTCGACACCGCAGGACGCGAGCGCCAGCGCGTTGGCCGTCGCCGAGATACCGCCGCCGCAGTACAGCAGCACCTCGCGGTCCAGATCCGTTCCGGCGTCCCGGTAGCGTTCTCTGATGTCCGCGGGTGGACGCACCAGGCCACGGTCGTCGAAGAGTTCGCGGGCCGGCACGTTGACGCTGCCGGGTATGTGTCCGCGGCGGGTGTAGCGCGTCGGTTCGATGCCCGAGAATGCCGGCGGCGACAATGCGCATACCAGATTGCCTGCATGGCATTGGATTTCACGTAGCTCGTCGAGATCGATCCACGCCTCACGTATCGGTCGTGCCGACCACGACGCGACGGGCCGGGCGGGCACGGACCCGGATTCCACGGGAAGTCCCGCGGCCCGCCACGCGTCGAGTCCGCCGTCGAGCACCCGCACCGGAATTCCGATCCAGCGCAACAGATACCAGGTTCTCGCCGCCCAGAAACCACCCGTGCTGTCGTACACGACGGTCGGAGTGTCGGCGCCGATGCCGAACCGGGCGAGGCGGTCGGCGAGATCTTGTGGTGGCGGGTGGTGATTGTGGGTCGCGGCGGCGATCGAGAGATCGGTGTCGACCTGCACGTGGAGGGCGCCGGGAAGGTGCGCGGCTTCCCAGGCGCTGCGGCCGCTGTCCGCGCGGAAGTCGCCGTCGACCTGTGGGCGGTGTAGCACCAGGCTGGCGTCGAGAATCACCGGCGTGGCGTCGCTCGCCAGCGCGGTGGAAAGCTCCTGAGCGCTGATGAAGGGTCCGGAGTTCACCATGCCGGATCCGTCGTGACAGCAGGGATATTCGCGAACGCCGCAGGCCACCGTTCGGGCGCAGTGAGAATTCCGTGCCCGGCGAGCCAGTGTGCGTACGGCTCGACGAGCTCGGGACGTACTGTGCCCCAGGAATTCTCGTGGAACCAGGTGCTGGAGATGGCGTCGAGTGAGCGGTCGATGACGTCTGCTGGGAAGTACGGCATGACATCGCTCAGCAGGTCGGCCGCCTCGTCGGGGTGCTGGGCGGCGTAGCGGAAACCTCGTTCGCTGATCGCCCGGAAGTCGGAGACCAGCAACGGATTTCGGTCGATGAGGTCGTCGCGCACGCCGAGCAGGTAGCTGTGGTACCCGAACGGCAGCTCTTCATCGACGCGCCAGATGCGCTCCGGGCGGTCCGGATGCTCGCTCAGCAGGATGTCCCAAGCCCAGTAGGAACCGAAGGTGGCGTCGGCGACGCCGGCGGCCAATTCGGCACTGGTGAGCTCACGCGCGCCGACGTCGACAAGGGTGACGGCATCGGGGTCGCCGCCTGCTTGCGCGACCAGATCGCGCACGACGGCCACCCCGCGGGGTGTCGGATTGAGTGCCACCCGCTTGTTGGCCAACTCGGCCAAACTGCTGATCCCACTGCTGACGAGAGTGCGAATCGTCTCCAAGCCGCGCTGGTTCACCGCGGCGATCGCCTTCAACGGCTCGCCGCGCTCGGTACGCACCAGCAGCCGGTTGGTCGGGAATACCGCGAGATCCACCAGGCGCCGGCCGAGGTGTTCGAGGCTGTCACCGATGCCGGGGTCCACCGTGCGGATCTGCAGTTCGATCCCTGCGTCGGCGTACCAGCCCCGGTGCCTGGCCAGATAGAAGCCGGCCGAGTTCGGCCACGGATGAAAGTACTCCAGGGCCAAAGAGATCGAGGTGGTCATGACGTCCTTTGCGAAGCGGTGAATTCGAATCCGGTCGGCGTCGCGAGTGCGATCAGGTCGGCACACCGCCGCGGCCGATAGCGGGTGACGAATTCCTCTTCCTGGGCCGCCCAGCGGTCCCAGTGCGGCCGGTACAGATCGCCGTCGCGGCGTAGTGCCCGGCGCTTGCGCACCTCGTCGTCGGCGTCGACCCAGATGCCCAGATCGGCGAGCCGCCGCCCGGCGGGCGTGAGGGCCCCGGTGCCTTCGACGATCAAGCGCTGTCCGCACTCGACACGGTGCCAATCTCCCGGGACCTCACGGGCCCAGTCCCAGCTCCGCCAACGTCCCGCCTCGCCGGCGGCGCGAGGTGCCAACAGTGATTGGTGCACGTGGTCTACGGCCCAGAACAATCCGTCCCAACCCGGATAGATGTCGTCGAGGCGGACCACCACACTGGCAGACCAGGCATCGTGCAGTTGCGTTGCCAGCGTGGACTTTCCTGATCCTGAACGGCCGTCGACCAACACCGTCGCTGCGTCGTCGAGGCGCCCCAGAATCTCATCGAGTACCAATGAAGTTCCACGCTCCGGTGGCGACCGACGTGGCGATCGCCACCGCGATGATCGTGAATCCAGCTGTGACAAGGGCGAACTCACGTCCAGCGAAGGGCGAGGGGCGAGCCCAGGTCCGGTGGCGGTGCGCGCCGAACCCGCGCGCCTCCATCGCGGTGGCGAGTTTGGTCCCGCGTCGGACCGCGAAGACCAACAGCGCGAAGGACTGTCCGGCGATGCGGCGCAGCCGCGCGTGGTCGGCGACGCCCCGGGCCCGGCGCGCGTATCCGAGGTACTGCCAGTCCTGGCCCAGCAATCCGACCAGACGCAGGCCGGCCAGCGCGCCGAGCACAAACCGGGCCGGTAGTTTCAGTACCTGCCCGAGCCCGTCGGCGAGCTCGGTGGGATCGACGTCGGCGAACAGGATCACTGACGGCAGTGCGATCGCGAGGACGCGCAGAAAAGTGGTCAGCGCCAAGGTGATCGAGCCGTCGCTGATGGTGACGAGCAGGAAGTGCCAGTGCACGGCGCCGCTCGGCTGGCCGTAGAGGAGGATGGTGACGGCGGTCAGTGCCGCCGCGACGGCGATCACCGCACCCCGCGTCAGGACCGGGCGCAGCCGGGCGCCGACCACGAAGAACAGGACGAGCTCGAGCACCAGCGCCGTCAGGGCCGACACCCAGTCGACGGACAGCACCAGCCCACCCGCGATGACGAGGGCGGTGAGCAGCCGGGCGACGGGGTTGACCGGGCGGGTGGCGACTGCCTCCACGGTGGTCATTCTGTTGTCTCCGTTGCGGTTCGCCACGCAGGTAGCTCGATGCGGGTGTCGGCGAGCAGGGCGGTGAAATCGAGGTCGTGCGTGGCAGCCACCACGGCCGTCCCCGCGTCGGCGACGTCGGCCAGCAGCCGGACCAGTTCCTCCCACGTCCGGCGGTCCTGCCCGAACGTCGGCTCGTCCAGGACGATCACCGCGGGCCCCGTGGCCAGGACGGTGGCGACGGACAGTCGACGTTTCTCTCCACCGGAGAGGGTGTACGGATTCGCGTCGGCGACGTGCTGCAAGCGCAGTCGCTGAAGCAATTCGTCTGTGCGGGACTCGATTTCGGGGCCGGTTCGCTTCAGCGCCCGTGGTCCCAAGGACAGTTCGTCGCGGACGGTACCGGTGAGAAACTGATGCTCCGGGTCTTGGAAGACACTGCCGATCCGGGTGAGCAATTCCTTCGACCGCCACCGGACCGGCTCGAGCCGGGAGCGCGGGGGAGCGAGCGCGGCGTCGGCCGTGAGCCGCCCGGCCGCCGGTCGCAGCAACCCGCCGAGCGTCAGCGCCAGGGTGGACTTGCCCGCACCGTTGGGACCGGTGACGACGGTGGTACGTCCGCGCCGGATCTCGAAATCGAGCCCGGTGTTCAGTGGGGCGTCGCCGTGCTGCCCCACCAAGAGGTCGGTGGCGCGAAGCAGGACGCTGTCGTCCCCACCCCGGCGCCTGGCGATCTCAGGCAGAGGGTCGCCCGGCACCCAGACGCCGGACCGGACCAGGTAGTCGTGTTCGCGTCGGATCGTGTCGTCAGGCGTACCGTCGGCGGTCACCGTGCCGTCGGCACCCAGGACGATCACGCGGTCGATGACCGGCAGCCATACGTCGGTGCGGTGCTCGATGACGATGAGCGTCGCGCCCGTCCGGCGCGCGGACTCGACGATCGCGTCGCGGACCTCGATGACGCCGGCGGGGTCGAGATTGGCCGTCGGTTCGTCGAGCAGGATCAGGCCGGGGCGCATGGCCACCACACCGGCCAGCGCGAGGCGCTGCTTCTGCCCGCCGGAAAGCTTCGAGGTGGGATGGGAGAGCGACGCATTCAGTCCGACCGCGTCGAGCGCCTGGCGCACCCGAGGCCAAATCTGATCGCGCGGAACGCCGAGGTTCTCCATCCCGAAGGCCACGTCGTCTCCGACCCGGGACAGGATCACCTGCGAATCGGGATCCTGCAGCACCATGCCGATGCGGGACCGGCGTTCGGCCGGCGGTGCACCATCGACGTGTAGCTGTCCCGCCTGACGGCCTTCCTCGGCGCCGCCGAGCAGTCCGGCGACGCCGTGCAGGAGTGTGGACTTCCCGGCGCCCGACGGCCCGAGGAGCAGCACCCGCTCTCCGGGCGCTATCGACAAATCGAGATCGCGCACAGCCCAATTCGCGCGCGTCGCATGCTGCCAACCCCAGCCGCGCGCGGTGACCGCAGCGCCGACGGAACGCGCCGCGTCCGTCGAGGTCCGCGCCCGGCCGCCCAGGGCGTTCACGACGCCGGGCTCGGTTCCAGACGTCCCGACGCGAAACGGCTGAGAACTCCGGTCCGGGCCAGGTTTCTCACCACGACCCATGACAGCAGTCCGGCAACGAGGGCGCCGGAGAGGATCGCCGAGGCCACATAGACCGCGGCGAAGCCGGCGGCGGAACCGGGGTACCACAGGATCAGGTCGTTGATGGCCAGGGCGATCCCGGCGACCGCTCCGGAGAGCACTGCGGTGGGCAGGCCCCACCGCCGGTACAGGAACACCGCGAAGACCAGTTCCGCACCGAGACCCTGGACCAGGCCGGATTCGAGGGTGAGCACACCCCACTGATTGCCGACCAGCGCCGAAATGGAAGCGGCGACGAGCTCGCCGTAGACGGCCGCACCGGGCTTGCGGATGACCAGAGCAATGAGCACACCGGCGAACAGCCACCCACCACCGAGCAGTGCCTGCAGACCGGGGAGCACTGCGCCGAGAGGCGCGCTGACCGGATTGGATGCGATGTTCCACAGCACGAAGATCAGTCCGGCAGCCGTCGCGAGCACACTCGCAACGACGATGTCGACGACGCGCCAGCGCAGTACCGGGCGATCAATGGTGGACGGGGTGCTCATACGTCTCCTTCATGCCGTCGCGCGGGACCGCGACGGCAACAAGTATGGACGGCCGGCACAACCGCTGTATGCCTTCGCGTCATCATGAGTATTTTCTGTATACAAAACAGCTTCAAATGTATTCTCGATGGAACGCAACACTTGGAGGACGGGTGCAACGGACCGCTTTTCACAGTGCATTTCGCGCTGACCTGTTGGCCGGCCGGTTCTCCGCAGCCGAACCCCTGACCGAGAGCGCGCTGACCGCCGCATACGGCGTGTCCCGAACTCCGGTACGCGAGGCGCTGAGCCGCTTGGAACAGGAGGGGCTGATCAGCCGCTCGGTCCGCGGCTATCGCATCCGATCGGGCTCGCCGGACGATGTCATCGAGATCTACGACGTCCGCATTGCACTGGAGAAAGCGGCTGCCGAGGCAGCATCGGCACGACGAACCGAATTGCAGGTCGCTCAGCTGGCGCAGCTGCACCAGCGCGCGGCCGCGGCTGAGGACGCGGCCGTGGCTCGGCAGCTGAATTCGCAATGGCACGAGGTGCTTTGGGCCGCATCGCACAATGCGACGCTCCAGGAAACGCTGACCAACCTCGTGGCCAGACTTCGCCTGTGTGACAGGGAGGCGATGCACAGGGACGATCTGGCCGACGTGGCGACCGAACACGAGGCGATCATGGATGCCATCCGGCGGCACGACTCGGCAGCCGCCAGTGCGGCCATCGCCACGCACCTCCAGCGGACCAAGCAGGAACGTCTCGATACGTTTGCGCGGCTCTACAGCCCGCCGCCACTGGCCCAGCGGTGAACCTCGGCAGCAGCGCTGTGAAAGGCTCAGTGTCCGAGCTGTTTTGGTGATCTGTCCGATTCGTTCTCGAGCCGCGATGCGCGGTGTTCAGTCTTTGTTTGCTGCAGGGAAATTCAGATGACTCCTGTGAAGGCGCTGTGATATCCCTTGGGGCATGAGTGATTTGACGCTGCGCTCGGTCAGCGACAGCGATGATTTCGATGCGTTCATGGCTACGTCGTACGGGGTGTTCCTGCAGGATCCGCAGCAGGACGAGATCGACCTGATGCGCGCCTTTACCGAGTACGACCGCATGTTCGGTTTTCACGACGGCACCCGTTGGGTGTCCACTGCCGGTGCCTTCGGGAAGCAGGTGGTGCTGCCCGGTGGGGCGACGACGGCCGTGGCTGCGGTCACCGCCGTCACGGTGTCGCCCAGTCATCGACGCCGCGGCCTGCTCACGGCGATGATGCGCCACCAACTCGAGGACATTCGGGCACGCGGCACCGAGGCGCTGGCCATGTTGTACGCATCGGAGGCCACCATCTACGGGCGCTTCGGCTACGGCATGGCAGTGCCGGTGGCGGAGCTCTCGGGCAAGGTCCGTGAACTGGGATTCCGCCCGGACGTCCAGCTCGGCGATGGCTCGGTGACGCACGTCGACGCCGAGACGTTGCTGGCCAACGGACCCGAGATTCATCAGCGCGCCATGGTGCAGCGGGCCGGACTGATGGAGCGGCCGGGTCCGTGGTGGGACAACTGGATTCACGACAACGAGCCGAGGCGCAAGGAGTTCGGCAAGCTTCGCTTCCTCCTGCATCGCGAGGCCGACGGCACCGCCAGTGGATTCGCCATTTACCGGCCCAAGGTCAGCTGGACCGACGGCGGCCAGCCCGACAGCGAACTCCAGATTCAAGAGGTGCTGGCCACCAATCATCGTGCGTACGCGCAGATTTGGCGCTATCTCCTGGATATGGATTTGATCAGGACCGTCGGATACGACGGTGCGGCAGTCGATGAGCCGCTCCTCAGCCTGGTGGCCGACCGGCGCGCGCTGGCATGCCAGGTCAGGGACGGCGTCTACGTACGACTGGTCGATCTGCCTCGCGCGCTGAGTCTGCGGAGCTACTCGGCTCCGGTCGACGTGGTGCTGGAGGTCACGGATGGGTTGTGTCCGTGGAACACCGGCCGGGTGCGTCTGCGTGGGGGTCCTGACGGCGCCGAATGCGAAACCACCACGGCACCGGCCGATATCGCGATCTCCGTGCGCGAGCTCGGCGCGGTGTACCTCGGCGGGGTGAATCTGCAGGCGCTGGCGAGCGCAGGGCTCGTTCGCGAGCTGACGCCGGGTTCGGTGCACCGCGCCGCCGTTGCCTTCGGCTGGCCGACCGCCCCGGGTGTGCCTGACGACTTCTGACTACTACGCGGTGCGCCTGGATATCAGGCGCACCGCGGGGTCGGCGGCGGCCAGTGCCTGCCGCAGTACATCGATCTCGTCGGCCGCGACCTGCGTGACGAAGTGGACCAGGGCCGCGTGCCGGTCGCTTCGTTCGGCAGCCTGCCCGAGTGCATCGACCATGAGACCGGCCACCAGCTCGTCGCGGCTGCGCGACGCGACGTAACGGTGCGCCCGGTCGTCACGCAATTGGTGGACGACGCCCGTCCCGGCGAGTCTGCGCAGCACCGTCATGACGGTTGTGTACGCGAGTTTGCGTTCGGCGCAGATGGCGTGATGGACCTCGCGAACGGTCTGTGGCCCGTCCGCGGCCCAGAGGTGATCCATCACCTCGCGTTCCAGATTGCCCAAGTGCCTCAGCATGGCCATCGTCCGTCCCTCTCTGGCGCCCTTTGGGATCTAGTCGCATGGGAGTCGGCCGAGTTCCCGCGGACCCAGCGCCTCTGGCGTTCGAACAAAGTTTCGAATATTCTGATGGGGTGGGTTGGCACAACGGGCCGCCGAGCTGGGCGGAGATGCAGCGGGTGCTCGAGGGTAAACCTCGGGTGGCCGGTGCTGCTCCGGAGTCGCCGGCCGACGGCGGTGACAGCCCGGCCTGGTCGCGCAAGCGGGGTGACTACCGACCGGTGAACCGCCCGGCCCGGCCGGGAACGTCGGTGCCGTACGCCGAGCTGCACGCCCATTCCGCATACAGCTTCCTCGACGGCGCCAGCACTCCGGAAGAACTGGTGGAGGAGGCCGTCCGGATGGATCTGCGGGCCATCGCACTGACCGACCACGACGGGCTCTACGGCGTCGTGCGTTTCGCCGAGGCCGCCAAAGAACTCGACATGGCGACGGTGTTCGGCGCCGAACTTTCGCTCAGCAACACTCCGCGCACCGAGTTGCCCGACCCGCCCGGCCCGCATCTGCTGGTGCTGGCCCGCGGACCCGAGGGGTATCGGCGGCTGTCCCGGGAACTGGCTCGGGCGCATCTGGCCGGCGGCGAGAAGGGCGTGCTGAGTTATGACCTGGACACCCTCACCGAAGCCGCCGGCGGGCACTGGCAGATCCTGACCGGCTGCCGTAAAGGCCATGTGCGCCAAGCCTTGTCGTCAGGTGGTGTGGAAGCGGCGGACAAGGCGCTGGCCGGCCTGGTGGACAGGTTCGGCGCCGACCGGGTGACCATCGAACTGACCCACCACGGACATCCGCTCGACGATGAACGCAATGCGACGCTGGCGGCTCTGGCCCCGCGGTTCGGCCTCGGTGTCGTCGCCACCACCGCCGCGCATTTCGCCGCGCCGTCGCGGGGAAAGCTGGCGATGGCGATGGGCGCCATTCGCGCGCGCAACTCGATGGATGAGGCCGAAGGCTGGCTGGCTCCGCTGGGCGGGTCGCACCTGCGGTCCGGGGCGGAGATGGCCCGGCTGTTCGCCCACCACCCGGGTGCGGTGGCGGCCGCCGCCGAACTGGGGGAGCAGTGTGCGTTCGAATTACGTTTGATCGCACCGAAATTGCCGCCGTTCGACGTACCGGAAGGGCACACCGAGATCAGTTGGCTGCGCAAGCTGGTGGCGGACGGAGCGGCCCGCCGCTACGGCTGGAAGCCCGAGGCAGACCGGGAGAAGGCGTACCGGCAGATCGAGCACGAGCTCACAATCATTGAACAGCTGGAGTTTCCCGGCTACTTCCTGGTGGTGCACAGCATCACCGAGTTCTGCCGAAACAGTGACATCCTGTGCCAGGGCAGGGGATCGGCCGCCAACTCGGCGGTCTGTTACGCCCTGGGCATCACGAACGTCGACCCGGTGGCCAACGAGCTGCTGTTCGAGCGGTTCCTGTCCCCGGCGCGCGACGGCCCACCGGACATCGACATCGACATCGAATCGGACCTGCGCGAGAAGGTCATCCAGTTCGTCTACGAGAAGTACGGCAGGGACTACGCCGCGCAGGTGGCCAACGTCATCACCTACCGCGGTCGGAGCGCGGTGCGGGACATGGCTCGGGCACTGGGGTTCTCGCAGGGGCAGCAGGATGCCTGGAGCAAGCAGATCAGCCGGTGGAACGGGCTCGCGGACTCCCCGGACGTCGAGGACATCCCCGCGGCGGTTGTCGACCTGGCACTACAGATCAGGAATCTGCCGCGGCACATGGGAATTCACTCCGGCGGCATGGTGATCTGCGACCGGCCGATCGCCGACGTCTGCCCGGTGGAGTGGGCGCGGATGGAGAACCGCAGCGTGCTGCAATGGGACAAGGACGACTGTGCCGCAATCGGTTTGGTGAAGTTCGACCTGCTCGGGCTGGGCATGCTCTCGGCCCTGCATTACATGATCGACCTGGCCAGGGACCACATGGGCATCGAGGTGGATCTGGCCAAGCTGGATCTGACCGAGCCGGCGGTGTACGAGATGCTGCAGCGCGCCGACTCGGTCGGGGTGTTCCAGGTCGAGTCCCGGGCCCAGATGGCCACGCTGCCGCGACTGAAACCCAAGAAGTTCTACGACCTGGTGGTCGAGGTGGCCCTGATCCGGCCCGGTCCGATCCAGGGCGGCTCGGTGCACCCGTACATCCGGCGGCACAACGGGCTGGAGGCCGCGGTCTGCGAACACGAGTCGATGAAGCCCGCGTTGGACCGGACCCTGGGCGTGCCGCTGTTCCAGGAACAGCTCATGCAGCTGGCCGTCGACTGCGCCGGGTTCACCCCTGCCGAGGCTGATCAACTGCGGCGGGCCATGGGGTCCAAACGCTCCACCGAACGGATGCGGCAGTTGCGCGGACGGTTCTACGACGGCATGCGGGAACTGCACGGCATCACCGGCCAGACGGCCGAGCGGATCTACGAAAAGCTCGAAGCTTTCGCCAATTTCGGCTTTCCGGAGAGTCATGCGCTGAGCTTCGCGTCGCTGGTGTTCTCCTCGTCGTGGTTCAAGCTGCACCACCCCGCGGTGTTCTGTGCGGCATTGCTGCGGGCTCAGCCCATGGGCTTCTACTCGCCGCAGTCGCTGGTGGCCGACGCCCGCCGGCACGGGGTGCTGGTGCACGGTCCGGATGTGAACGCCAGCCTGGCGTATGCGACGTGCGAGAACCGCGGCACCGAGGTGCGGCTGGGGCTGGGGACCGTCCGGCACATCGGGGACGAGTTGGCCCAGCGCATCGTCGACGAACGAAATACCAACGGGCCGTTCGCTTCTCTGCTCGACCTGACCGGGCGGGTGCAACTTTCGGTGCCCCAGGCCGAGGCGCTGGCGACCGCAGGCGCGCTGGGGTGTTTCGGCATCACCAGGCGCGAGGGATTGTGGGCGGCCGGGGCAGCGGCCGCGGAACGCCCCGACCGGTTGCCCGGCGTCGCGTCGGCCGGCGGCATACCGGCGCTGCCCGGGATGACGGAACTGGAGCTGGCGGCCGCCGATGTGTGGGCCACGGGTATCTCGCCGGACAGCTACCCGACCCAGTTCCTGCGAGAAGGCCTCGACGCGCTGGACGTGGTGCCGGCGAACAGGCTGCTGGAGGTGCCCGACGGCACCCGCATCGTGGTGGCCGGCGCGGTGACGCACCGGCAACGTCCGGCCACCGCGCAGGGGGTGACGTTCATCAACCTGGAAGACGAGACCGGCATGGTCAACGTGCTGTGCGCACCGGGGGTGTGGTCCCGGCACCGGAAACTGGCGCAGACCGCGCCGGCGCTGTTGGTGCGCGGCATCGTGCAGAACGCCAGCGGGGCCGTCACCGTGATCGCGGACCGGATGGGCCGGCTCGATCTGCGGGTGATGACCAAATCCCGGGACTTCCAGTGAGAGGGAGTCGGCCCGAATCACCCGAACGGACTCCCGGACCAGACGAAGTGGGTAATTTTGCCCAGTTCATTGACATAACGGCCGATTTGTAAAAAGCTGGATCTATGGCAGCCGCACGCTGTCGAGTAGTGTTACCGAGACCGCCGGTACCGCAAAATTACCGCGCATCCGTGATCGACTCAGGAGAGCCAGCATGCCCGCACCGTCAGCGCAGGTTTTCGATCGTCTGCGTCAACTGGCCGCCATTGAGAACATCGACGACCGGCCGACCCGCACCATCGACGAGGTCTTCACCGGTAAGCCGCTGACCACCATCCCGGTCGCGACCGCCGAAGACGCCGAGAAGGCGTTCGCCAAAGCGCGTGCCGCCCAGCGTGATTGGGTCAAGCGGCCGGTCGCGGAGCGGGCCGCGGTGATCGCGCGCTACCGCGACCTGGTCCTGGAGAACCGTGAGTTCCTGATGGACCTGCTGCAGGCCGAGGCCGGCAAGGCGCGGTGGGCGGCCCAGGAAGAGATCATCGACCTGTTCGCCAACGCGGACTACTACGCCAAGGTTGCGGCCAAGCTGCTCAAGCCCCGCCGCGTCGCGCCGCTGCTGCCCGGCCTGAACCGGACCACCGTCGCCTACCAGCCGAAGGGCGTCGTCGGCGTCATCTCGCCGTGGAACTACCCCATGACCCTGACGGCCTCGGACGCCGTGCCCGCCCTGCTCGCCGGTAACGCGGTGGTGCTCAAGCCGGACAGCCAGACGCCGTACTGCGCGCTGGCCTGCGCCGAGCTGCTCTACCGCGCCGGTCTGCCGCGCGCGCTCTACGCCGTGGTTCCCGGGCCGGGCTCGGTGGTCGGCACCGCGATCGCCGACAACTGCGACTACCTGATGTTCACCGGTTCCTCGGCCACCGGCAGCCACCTCGCCGAGCACGCGGGCCGTCGTCTCATCGGGTTCTCCGCCGAACTCGGCGGCAAGAACGCCATGATCGTCGCCAAGGGCGCCAACCTCGACAAGGTCGCCAAGGCCGCCACCCGCGCCTGCTTCTCCAATGCCGGTCAGCTCTGCATCTCGATCGAGCGCATCTACGTCGAGCGGGACATCGCCGACGAATTCACCCGCAAGTTCGGTGACCAGGTGCGCAAGATGCAGCTCGGTACCGCCTACGACTTCAGCGTGGACATGGGCAGCCTGATCTCCGAGGGCCAGCTCAAAACCGTCTCCGGCCACGTCGACGACGCAAAGGTCAAGGGCGCCAAGGTGATTGCCGGTGGCAACGCCCGCCCCGACATCGGCCCGCTGTTCTACGAGCCGACCGTGCTCACCGACGTCACCCCCGACATGGAGTGCGCCAACAACGAGACCTTCGGTCCGCTGGTGTCGATCTACCCGGTCGCCGACGTCGACGAGGCCATCGCCAAGGCCAACGACACCGAGTACGGCCTCAACGCCAGCGTGTGGGCCGCCTCGATCGAGGAGGGCGAGCAGATCGCCTCCCGCCTGCGGTCCGGCACGGTCAACGTCGACGAGGGCTACGCGCTGGCCTGGGGCAGCCTCGGTGCGCCCATGGGCGGCATGGGCATCTCCGGGGTGGGTCGCCGGCACGGCGCTGAAGGCCTGCTGAAATACACCGAGTCCCAGACCATTTCGACGTCGAAGGTACTCAACCTCGACCCGCCGTTCGGCCTGTCGAAGTCGCTGTGGCAGAAGTCGCTCGTGCCGATCGTGCGCGCAGTGACGAAGCTGCCCCGGCACTGACGGTGGCGAGCCCGCCGCCACGGGGTGACGGCGGGCCGGCGGTAATGTGCGGCTATGACGCTGAACCTCACCGCTGACGAAGTGCTGACCTCCACCCGATCGGTGCGCAAGCGACTCGACTTCGAGAAGCCCGTGCCGCGCGAGGTGATCATGGAGTGTCTGGATCTGGCGCTGCAGGCGCCGACCGGCTCCAACGCCCAGGGTTGGCAGTTCGTCTTCGTCGAGGACGCGGCCAAGAAGAAGGCGCTGGCCGACATCTACCGCGCCAACGCCACGCCGTACCTGGACCTGCCCAAGCCGGAGCGCGGCGATATCCGCGACCAGCAGATGGACGCCGTGATGGGCTCGGCCAAGTACCTCAACGAGAACTTCGAGAAGGCGCCGGTCCTGATGATCCCGTGCCTCGAGGGGCGGCCCGACGGGATGGACGCCGGCATGCAGGCGTCGTACTGGGGCTCGCTGCTGCCGGCGGTGTGGAGCTTCATGCTCGCGTTGCGCTCCCGCGGTCTCGGCTCGGCCTGGACGACGCTGCACCTGATCGGCGAAGGGGAGAAGCAGGCTGCAGAACTGCTGGGGATCCCGTTCGACAAGGTCACGCAGGGCGGACTGTTCCCGATCGCCTACACCAAGGGCACCGATTTCAAGAAGGCCCAGCGGCTGCCGGCCGAGCAGCTCGCGCACTGGGACAGCTGGTGAGCTGGGGCGTCAGCTCGGTCAGATGCCCTCGGCGAAACCGAGCTGACGCCACGCCTCGTACACCGCGACAGCCGCGGCGTTGGACAGGTTCAAGGACCGCCGCCCCGGGATCATCGGGATCCGGACCTGCTGGGTGATGTGCGGGTCGGCGAGGGTATCGGCGTCCAGCCCGGTGGGCTCGGGCCCGAACATCAACACGTCATCCGCCCGGTAGGCCACGTCGGCGAACGACGAATTCGCATGCGCGGTAAAGGCGAACACCCGCGCCGGCAGGAGTGCCTGCCACGCGGTCTCTAGATCGGCGTGCACCGTCACCGACGCCAGATCGTGGTAGTCCAACCCGGCGCGACGCAGCTTCGGCTCGGACAGGTCGAAGCCGAGCGGCTCGACCAGATGCAGCTCGGCGCCGGTGGCGGCGACCATCCGGATCGCATTGCCGGTGTTCGGCGCGATGCGGGGTGAGTAGAACAGCACCTTCAGTGCCACCCTGCCGCCTCTCTGTCTGGGTCTAGGTGGGGCCGAAGTAGGTTACTGTGCCGCGGCGGAATCGCCGACGCCGTGCGGCAGCTGGTTCAGATCAGCGTGCGGCGACACCAGTGCGTCCAGCGCGGTCATGCACAGGTCGACGGCGGCGTCACGAGAAAAGCTCTGCAGCTCAAGCCATTCCAGTGCGACTTCGCGAACCAGGGCCAGCCATCCGGACAACGCCACCGACACCAGGTCGCGACCGGACCCCGCAAGGTCCAGGGCGTCCAGGGCGTTGTCGCGCAGTCGGGTGAGTTCGAAGGTGATCGGGTTGCGCACCGCCGGGTCGGCAGCGATGGCGCTGCGATTGGCGATCATCATCAGCGTCAGGTTCTGTTCGTAGAACGTGTAGTGCGCGACGAGCGCACCGCGGATCTGTGCGCGCACGGTGTCGGTGGCGGTGAAGTGCGAATCGTGCGCGAGTTTCTCGTGGGCGCGCGCCCACAGCGCCGCGAACAATTCCTTCTTACTGGGGAAGTAGTGGTAGATCAGCGCCCGCGAAATTCCGGCCTGTGCCGCGATGTCCTCCATCGCCACCTGCTCGAAAGGCAGGACAGAGAATGCCGCCATGCCGAGATCGAGAATCTGATCCCGACGTTGGTCGGGTGTTAACCGACTCCGTGCCATTCAGGCACTGTAATTCAACCGTTGACCGTATCCGTGCAGGGTCGATAGCCTCGTATTGGATTACGTCCAATAGGGGTGTGAAATGGTGGCGAAATGGTGGCTGACCATCTTCGGTGCGGTGTGCGTCCTGATCGGACTGGCACATCTGCTGATCGGTGCGCCGTCGATCATCGGTGGTGGGATAGCGTCCCGGGGAGTGGTGGACTTCGGATCTGGCGTGGTTCACGCGTTGTGATCAACGAGTCATGGTGAACGCTAGGCGATTTGGTGTTGTTTGGCAAGTGCTGCCGCGGCGTGTTTGGCGGCGATCACGGCGCGTAGTTCGTCCATGGAGACATCGGAGAGGTAGCGGCGGGTGACCTGCCACTCGTCGTGGGATTCGATGACCACCGCGGTGGCCAGGCGAAGGAACGCCGCCGGATTGGGGAAGATCTCCACGACATCGGCCCGACGCTTGATCTCTTTATTCAGACGCTCTATCGGATTATTCGACCAGATCTTCTGCCAATGCGCCTTCGGGAACGCAGTGAACGCCAACACGTCGGTCTTGGCCTCGCCCATCATCGCGGCCACCTTCGGGAACGACGCGGCCAGGGTGTCGGCGACCCGGTCCCACTGCGCGGCGACCTCGTCGGGTTCGGTGTGAGCGAAGATGGTCTTGACCGCCGCGGTAACCGCCGGGGCGTGTTTGGCCGATACCGCGGTATGCAGGTTCCGCATGAAATGCACCCGGCACCGCTGCCACGATGAGTTCGTGAACTGCTGTGCCACAGCGACTTTCAACCCAGCGTGCGCATCGGAGATGACCAGGTGCACCCCCCGATAGGCCGCGCGCCTTAAGCGAGGCGAGGAACTCGCGCCAGAACTCGAACGACTCGCTGTCACCGACCGCGGTGCCCAGCACCTCACGGGTGCCGTCGATCGACACGCCGGTCGCGACCACCAGGGCCTGGGAGACCACGTGCGCCCCCCCACGCGGACCTTGCAGAAGGTGGCATCGCAGAACACGTAGGGGAAGCTGGTGTGGGTCAGCGAGCGTTCCCGAAACGCTGTGATCTCGCGGTCCAGGCCGGCGCAGATCCGCGACACCTCCGACTTGGACACCCCGGTCTGCACGCCCATCGCCGTCACCAGGTCATCGACGCTGCGGGTGGACACCCCGTGCACGTAGGCCTCCATGATGACCGCGTGCAGCGCCTTGTCGATACGCCGGCGGGGTTCCAGCAGCGACGGGAAGAACGATCCCGCCCGTAGCTTGGGGATCTGCACCTCGATGTCCCCGGCGGTCGTGGAGACGGTCTTGGGGCGGTGCCCGTTGCGGTGCACCGTGCGGCCGTCGCTGCGTTCGTAACGGCCCGCGCCGATCGCCGCGGTGGCCTCGGCCTCGATGAGCTGCTGCAACCCGGAACGGATCAACTCGGCGAACACCGCACCCGAGTCAGCGGACTTCAGTGCATCGAGCTGAGCGAGCAGGGCAGAATGGTCAAGGGTCATCGCGCGGTTTCCTTCGGTGAGTCACTTTGGTACGTAACTCACTGACCACTACGCGATGGCCCACCCCAACACCGGCACCGACACGGCCTGAACATCTCCGCCCACCTCAGCCCCGTCCCCGAATTCCCACCACCCCAGGGGACTTAGCCGGTGGTGGACCCGTCAACGCCACCATCGATAGCGATCTGCGGTTCTATGCCGTGTTGTTCATCGGTTTCGGTGGCGGATTCGTCTGGGCGGCCGCGGACCTGCCCCGGCGCGCCGCGACAGAGCATGTGCTGGGGGCATTGTTCCTGGCCGGGGGACTGGCGCGGTTGCTCGCGATCTGGCAGACCGGCGTCCCGCACATCTTCTATGTCGCGATGATTCCGGTTGAGTTGGTGGTCCCGGTCGTCAACTGGGCGCTGCTCAAACGCATCGCCTGACCATTCGATCGAATCTGCACGCTCTTACCACACAACTGTGCAACACATAGGTCACGAACGCTGTTCGTTGGATGTGAAGCATGGAAACGGCTGCTCATCGCTGTCATACTGCGACAGATTGCCAGGCGGATTTCCCGTGCCCGAGTGGGCTGATAATCCGGCGGGGAACACCAATATGAACCAAGCGCCTGTAACCGATCGCGGACCCATGGCCGGCGGGAAAGCCGAGCCGCGATGACTGCTGCGCAACAGTTTTCGGCAGCCGACCAGATCACCCGCGCGCCCGCCAAACGCCCGTCCCGCTTCGCGCCGTCGAATTGGCCCGTCGCCTGGAAAGTTTTCGCCATCGCCTTTGTGCCTCTGGTGCTGGCCGGCACGTTCGGCGGAATGCGCATCTATTCCGGCTGGACGGACGCCGCGGATTTGCGCCGCGCGGCGGACCGCGCCGAAATGGTGCCCGCCATCGAGAACTACATGGCGACGTTCGACGCCGCGCTGCTGGCCACGTCCACCGGCGGCGATGCGCAGCAGGCGCTGAGCGCCTACGACGAGAGCAAACGACGTCTGCAGCACCGGCTGTCGGACACCGACGTCGCGACCGACGTCGGTACCGGCATCAAGACCCTGCTCGACGGTGGTCAGGGCCTGCTCAACAAGGTCGCGACCAACAGCATCGGGCTGCGCGAACGGGTGACGTTGTACGCGCCGATCCTGCTGACCGCCGAGGACACCATCACCGGTTCGGTACGCATCGACGACGAGAAGATCCGCGCCCAGACGCAGGGCCTGAGCCGGGCCGTCGGCGCCCGCGGCCAGATGATGATGCAGCAGTTGCTCGTCACCCTCGGCGGCGAGCTGCCGGACAACGAACTGCGCAGCTCGATGACCACCCTGGCGGGCACGGAGCCGTCGACGTTGTTCGGCATGAGTGAAGTGCTGGGTGTCGGCTCGCCCGACGCGCAGAAGCTGGCCCAGGAGATGGTCAAGCGGATGTCGATGATGTCCGACCCGAACGTGCAGCTGGTCAACAATCCCGACCTGAGCCAGTCGATCCAGACCACCAGCGGCATCGCCGGGAAGCTGCTCGACAGTGTGTCCAAGACCGTCGTCTCGGCGGTCGACGACCAGGCCACCGCGAAGCGCACCGAAGCCGTCCGCGATTCGGCCATCGTCGGTGCCGTCATGGTGCTGGCCCTGCTCATCGTGTTGTACATGGCGCGGACACTGATCCGGCCGCTGCGGCGCCTGCGCACCAGCGCCCTCAAGGTCGCCCACGAGGACCTGGTCCGCGAACTCGACGAGGTCCGGTCCGGCGCCGACGTGACGGTCCGCCCGCTGCCGGTGCAGAGCACCGAGGAGATCGGGCAGGTGGCCCACGCGGTCGACGAGCTGCACGAGCAGGCCGTGCTGCTGGCCGGCGAGCAGGCCCGGCTGCAGCTTCAGGTCAGCGACATGTTCGAGACGCTGTCGCGGCGCAGTCGGTCGTTGATCGACCAGCAGCTGACCGTCATCGACCAACTGGAGCGTGACGAACAGGACCCGCAGCGGCTGTCCAAACTGTTCCGGCTGGACCACCTGGCCGCGCGGATGCGGCGCAACGGGGCCAACCTGCTGGTGCTGGCGGGCACCAACGTGCCACACGAGCAGGGCGAGCCGGTGCCGGTGACCGCCGTGATCAACGCCGCGGCGTCCGAGGTCGAGGACTACACCCGCGTGGCCATCGTCGCGGCGCCCGACACCGAGATTCACGGTTCGGTCGCCGGCGACCTGGTGCACATGATGGCCGAGCTGCTGGACAACGCGTTGCGGTACTCGCCGCCGAGTTCGGAGGTCCAGGTCTCGGCGGTGCATGCGCCCAACGGCGCCCTGGTGATCGAGGTCAGCGACAGCGGTCTCGGCATGACCGAAGCCGATCTCCGCATGGCCAACAGCCGTCTGCGTTCCGGCGGCGAGGTCAACACGTACACCGCGCGGCACATGGGCCTGTTCGTCGTCGGCCGGCTGGCCACCCAGCACGGGCTGGTCGTCCGGCTGCGCGACACCGTCGAAGGCGATCCCGATTCGGGCACCACCGCCGGCATCTACGTCCCGGTCGAGTTGCAGGCCGGGCTGCCCGCCATCCCGGACTTCGGCACCTACTGGGACGGCTCGTCGACCGCCGAGACCGGCGTGACCGACCTCCCGGGCCTGGGTCCCGACACCGGCGGGTTCGCGACGTTCGGCGCCGTGGCGCAGCCGCTCGCTCAGCCCCCGGCGCCGCCCGCGCCCTCGGTGGAACCGGCATTCGTGGAACCGCAAACCCGCAACGGCTTCGGTGCCGGAACGGCCGACGCGGGCGACCTCAGCGGCGTCAACCTGCCGCAGCGCAATCCGGGAGCCAGCGGCATCGCCGGCCGTACCGAGTCGCCTGCCGAGCGGCCCGCTCAGGCGCCGACCGACACGTCGTCGTTCTTTGCCGCCCGGGCCCAGACGCCGCCCGCGGCGCCCGAACCCGCGCGTCCGGCGCCGGAGCCGGTCCGCCCGACGCCCCCGCCTGCGCCGCCGGTCCGTCCCGCCCCGACGCCCCAGCCGAGCCCCACCGCCGGAAGTGAGGACGCCATCTACCAGAAGATGCTCTCGGAATGGCTGATCGACGATCCCACCCAGTTGGCGAACAGCACCGACCTCGACTGGCAGACCGTGTGGGACCAGGGCTGGTCGGCGGCGGCCGCCGCGCAGGACGCGCCGGTCGTCGAGCACACCGAGGCGGGCCTGCCGGTCCGCCAGCCCGGTGCCCGGCTGGTCCCCGGCGCGCCCGACGAGGGCGGACACCCCGAAGGCTCCGACGAGGGAACACTGCGGCGGGATCCCGCCGCAGTGCGGGCCAGCATCAGCGGACATTTCGGCGGCGTGCACGCGGGCCGGTCACAGTCCCGGGACACGGGAGGCCGGTGATGACACGTACGACGCAGCGCGAGTCGCTGGATTGGCTGGTCACGAAGTTCGCCGACGAGGTGTCGGGGGTGGCGCACGCCATCCTGGTGTCGGCCGACGGACTGCTGATGGCCGCGAGTTCGCGGATGCCCACCGAGCGTGCCGACCAACTCGCGGCCGTCGCCTCCGGGCTGGCCAGTCTGGCCACCGGCGCCTCCCAGCTGTTCGACGGCGGGCACGTACTGCAGTCCGTGGTCGAGATGGAGCACGGATACCTGTTGCTGATGCGCGTCGGCGACGGCTCGAACCTCGCGACGCTGGCGACCCGGTCGTGCGACATCGGCCAGATCGGCTACGAGATGGCGATCCTCGTCGAACGCGTCGGGACCGTCGTGCAGTCTGCCCGCAGGACCCGATAAGGACACCTCATGGAGCCGACATCTGACGCCTGGGAGTCCGCATTCACCGCGGAGCAGCCCAGTCTGGTGCGGCCCTACACGCTGACCGCGGGCCGGACCACCACCGAGATCGAGCTGCCCATGGAGGCGCCGATCTATCCGCTGGCGGGCGCCCCGGCGACGCACTGGCCCGGCAACGACGTGCGCGGCGAAATTCTCAAACTCGGTTCCACCCGGCCCTCGGTGGCCGAGGTCGCGGCAAAGTTAGCAATACCACTCGGTGTTGCGCGTGTGCTGATCGGCGACCTCGTCACGCAGGGTTATCTTCAAGTACACGCCACGCTCGGCACCACGGCGAGCATCGACGACCGGCGTGACTTGATCGGGAGGACACTGCGTGGCCTACGGGCACTCTGATCGGCACGCCCCCGCGTCGACGAAGATCGTCATCTCGGGTGGGTTCGGTGCCGGTAAGACGACGTTCGTCGGCGCGGTCTCCGAGATCATGCCGCTGCGCACCGAGGCCATCGTCACCAACGCCTCGGTCGGCGTCGACGCCCTCGCCGGCACCCCCGACAAGAACACCACCACGGTGGCCATGGACTTCGGCCGCATCACGCTGGCGGACGACCTGGTGCTCTACCTGTTCGGCACACCGGGGCAGCGCCGCTTCTGGTTCATGTGGGACGACTTGGTGCGCGGCGCCATCGGCGCGATCATCCTGGTCGACGTCCGCCGGCTGCAGGACAGCTTCGCCGCCGTCGACTTCTTCGAGGCGCGCGGTCTGCCGTTCATCATCGCCGTCAACGAATTCGACGGCGCGCCAAGGCATCCCGGCCATGCGGTCCGTAAGGCGCTGGCATTGGCCGACCACATTCCGGTAGTCACCGTCGACGCGCGGCAGCGGCAGTCGGCGCGCGACGCGCTCATCACCGTCACCGAATACGCGCTGACGCGGCTGGGCGCCCCGGCCTAACGGGCCAGGTCCCACTGACCATAGTCGGCAGCCAGGATGTCGTCCTCGTCGACGTGGATGTCGCCGATCATGGTGCCCGGATCGGACGCCGTCACGACCGTCGCCTGATACAGCACCGCCATCGGCGCGCGGGCGCCACCGGACCACGCCCGTGTCTGCCAGGCCCACCGATGTCCGGGCGTGGCGGAGCGGCCGATGACGCCGTCGTCGGCCGCCCAGGTGACCTGACGGGCGCCGCCGTAGATTCCGGTGCGCTGCACCCCGAGCACCGAATTGATGCCCTTGAACCATTGCAGCGCAACGTTTTTCCACGTGTCGGCGGAGATGTCCTCGTCGACGCTGAAGAAGATCGGCGCGGTGTCCGGGCCACCGGCTGCCCCATGCAGGCTCAGCGCGGTGCGGGCGTCGGCCACGCCGCCGTCGAAGCCGCGGGTGTAGTCCGACGGGCTGTTGACCCAGCCCGGTTTGCCGTACTGGTAGACGCTCACCACCTGCAGGCCCGCGGCCCGCAGCGCGTCGGTGTAGCCGCGGCTGACGGGCTTGAAGTCGAAGGTGGCGCCCGGCCGTAGTTCCGACACGTAGACGATGACACCGGTGTAGCCGGCGGCGACCACCTGGTCGACGGGCACCTGCAGATGTGTGAAGTCGATCAGTTTGCCGTTGCCGGCGGAGCCGACGGGTTTGCCGTTGTCGGCCAAGGCAATCGGGGTGCTCAGTGACGCGGCCAGTCCGGCTGCGGTCAGCGTGAGAAAACCACGTCTCGACAGGCGGTCAGCGGGGCGTGCCATGTCTGCCATGGGGGCTATCGTACGAACACGTGACGGTTCCCGACGAGCACTGGCAAGACACGGAATTCACCGGAGTCGTCTTTCGCGACGAATACGACGGTGACCTGAGCCGGCTGCGCACCGAGCGCGTCGTCTTCACCGACTGCGACTTCAGCGGCGTCGACCTCACCGAATCCGAGCATTCGGGCTCGGCGTTCCGCAACTGCACCTTCCGGCGGACAAGGCTGGCGCACAGCACGTTCCGGCACTGCACCTTGCTGGGGTCGACGTTCACCGAGTGCTCGATGCGGCCCATCACCATGGTCGAGGTCGACCTGCGGCTCGCGGTGCTGGCCGGTTGCGATCTCCGTGCGGTGGATCTGACCGACTGCCGGCTGTCCGAGGCCTCGCTCGTCGGCACCGACCTGCGCAAGGCCGTGCTACGCGCCGCCGATCTACGCGGCGCGCGGGTGCAGGACGCGAAGTTCGAACAGGCGGACCTCCGCGCGGCCCGCACCGATGCGACGTTCTGGACCACCGCCGGGTTGCGGGGCGCCCGCATCGACGTCGATCAGGCCATCGCCTACGCCGTCGCCCACGGCCTGGACCTGTCCAGCTAGCCCCTAGTCGGCCTTCAGACGGATCCGCCAGCGCACGAAGCCGAGATAGCAGGCCGACAGCAGCAGCAGGGCACCGATGTCGGTCCACCACGCGCCGGTGGTGTGGTGCCAGAACTTGTCATTGGGCAGCACCGGCTCGGGGACCAATCTGGTCAGATCGATGGTCGAGGCCGACGATGCGAAACCCCACCGTGCCGGCGTGAGCCAGGACAACTGGTCGAGCACCACGCGGCCGGTGACCGGAATCAAGCCGCCCGAGAACACCAACTGGCTCATGACGGCCACCACGAGCAGCGGCATGATCTGCTCGGCGGATTTGGCCAGACCGGACAACGCCAGACCCGTCATGGCCGCGGCCACACACGTCATCGAGATGTCGACGAACATCTCGAGGCTGCGGCTCGGTATCACCGAACCGTTCGTGACCGCTCCGGCGCCCCAGCCTTTGCCCATGATCGTGATGGCCACGACGATGGACGACTGGACGACGGCGAAGGCAGTGAACACCGCGACCTTCGCCGCCAGGTACGCGGTGGTGGACAGGCCGACGGCCTGTTCCCGCCGGAAGATCGCCCGCTCACCGATCAGAGCGCGAATGGTCAGTGCGGTGCCCATGAAGATGGCGCCGACGTTCATCATCACCAGGATCTGGCCCGGCTCGCTCGGCGCGGCGCCGAAATCAGGCGGGCCGGCCGGGAGCGGTTTGCCGAAGCCCACGCTGGACTTGTTCGGGCCGCCGCCGGGCACCGACAGTGACAGCACGCCCATGATGAACGGCAAGAACAGCAGGAACGCGGTGTAGGCGCGGTCGGCCAGGACCAGCTTCACCTGTCGTCGGGCGATGGTGGAGAACTGGCGCAGCAGCGACGTCTTCGCCGGCGCACCCAGGTCTGCCGGTGTTGCCGCGGGTGGCTGCGGCGGCGGCGGGCCGGAGCGTTCCAGGAATCGTTGGTGGGCCGCTTCCGGATCGCCGGCAACCGACGAGAAAATGTCGGCCCAGTTGGTGGTGCCCAGTTCGGGACCGATCTGGCTCGGCGGGCCGCAGAAGGCCGTCATGCCGCCCGGTGCCAACAGCAGCACCTGATCGCAGACGTCCAGGTAGGTCAGCGAGTGCGTGACCACCAGAACCACACGACCGGCATCGGCCAGCTGGCGCAGCATGGTCATCACCTGGCGGTCCAGCGCCGGGTCCAGACCGGACGTCGGCTCATCCAGGATCAGCAACGACGGCCCGGTCAGCAGCTCGAGCGCCACCGAAGCACGCTTGCGCTGACCGCCGGAGAGTTTCTCCACCCGGGTGTCCAGATGCTTCGTCATCTCGAGCTCTTCGAGCACCTGCATGACGACCTGCTCGCGGTCTTCCTTCGTGGTGTCCGGTGGCAGCCGCAGCTCGGCGGCGTACATCAGGGCCTGCCGGACGGTCAACGAACCGTGCACCACATCGTCCTGCGGCACCATGCCGATTCGGGACCGCAGCGAGGCGTACTCGGCATGGATGTCGTGGCCCTCGAACGTGACGGTGCCACTGGTCGGATGCGTCAGGCCGGCGACCTGCTTGGAGAACGTCGACTTGCCGGCGCCCGACGGGCCGATCACCGCGGTCAGCGTGCCGGGGCGGGCGTCCAGCGAGATGTTGTTCAGCAGGGTCTTGTTGCCCTCGATGGTCCACGTCAGGCCGTGGACCTCGAGCCCACCGGTGCGGGTGTCCGCGGTGGTGACGGTGCGGCGGGCCAGGGTGCCACCGCTGTAGACGAGGTCGACGTTACCGATGGTGACGGTGTCGCCGTCGCGGAGCATCGCCTCTTCGACCCGCTGGCCGTTGACGAAGGTGCCGTTGATGCTGCGGTTGTCGATGATCTGGGCGCCGCCGCCCGCAGACGGAACCAAGGTCGCGTGGTGTCGCGATGCCAGGACGTCGGGGATGACGATGTCGTTGTCGGTGCCGCGACCGATCTTGATGGCCCCCGCCGGCACCTCGGCGTTGCGGCCGGGCCGCAGGATCTTGAGCATCGTCGTGCCGAGGTTGTTCTCGCTGGGCCGCGCGACGGCGGTCGGCCCGAACTGGGTGGCAGGCGAGCTCGACTCTTCAGGAACGACGCGCGCCGGCGCCGGCCGCGACATCGGCGCCGACGGCGGCGCGTACTGCTGGGGGCCGGTCGGGTAGCGCGGTGGCTGTTGCTGGCCATACTGCGGCTGCGGGCCACTCGGATACTGCGGCTGCGGACCCGACGGGCTGAAGGTCTGCGGACCGCTCGGGTAGCGCTGCTGTGCCGCCGACGGCGGCGTGTACGGCTGCTGGCTGGGCCAGGTCGCGCTGGGCCGGTGGTTGGTCGACGGCGTCGGGGCGACGGGCATGGACGTCGTCGGCGGCGTGCCGGCCGGGCCCAGGTGCTGGCCGACCTCGAAGGTCAGCAGCGGTCCGTCGGGGTTACCGATGTTCACCGCCGAGCCGTTGTGCAGATCGGCGGCCGGGACACGCTGCCCGTTGACGTACATGCCGTTGAGGCTGCCGTTGTCGACCGCGACCCAGCGGCCGTGATCGAAACGCAGCATCAGGTGTGCGCGCGAGATCAGCGGGTGGGCGACGCGGAAGTCGGCGCGCAGATCGCGGCCGACGACGACGTCGTTTCCCGGGGCGAACGTGCGCGTGGTGGCGTCATGGCGAACGGTTAGCGCTGGCAGTGCGGCTGGTCCAGTCATCGAAGGCAACTCTATCCGTTGCCGGGGACTTTCCTGGGGACCAGCCGGGTCAGTACGGCTTGCCGGTGACCACGCAGTGGGTCCGGGTGTAGATGGTGGGCATGCACAGATTGCAGTGTGTGCAGCCTGATTTCGTGGTGTTGTCGGCTTGGATGCGGTTCAGCAGGTCCGGTTCGGCCAGCAGGGCCCGGCCCATCGCGACGAATTCGAACCCTTCGGCCATGGCCAAATCCATGGTGTCGCGGTTGGTGATGCCGCCCAGCAGGATCAGCGGCATCGACAGTTCGGCGCGGAACTGGCGGGCCTGCTCGAGCAGGAACGCCTCCCGGTACGGGTATTCGCGGAAGAACTTGTGTCCGCTCATCCGGATGCCCCACCGCAGCGGTGGCTTGAAGTTGGCGGCGAACTCTTTGACCGGGGCATCGCCGCGGAACAGGTACATCGGGTTCACGAGCGAGCTGCCCGCGGTGAGCTCGAGGGCATCGAGGTTGCCGTCCTCCTCGAGCCATTTCGCGGTCTGCAGCGACTCGTCGAGGGGGATGCCGCCGCGCACGCCGTCGGTCATGGTGAGTTTGGCGATCACCGCGATCTGATTCCCGACGGCCTCACGTACCGCGGCCACGGTGCCGCGGGCCACCTTGGCCCGGTTGTACAGGGAGCCGCCGAACTCGTCGCGGCGCTTGTTGATCAACGGCGACAGGAACGAGGAGGCGAAGTAGTTGTGTCCCAAGTGGACTTCCACGGCGTCGAACCCGGCCTCGATCGCCAACCGGGCGGCGTTCGCGTGCGCGGCCATCACCGCGTCGATGTCGGCGCGGGTGGCTTTTTTGGCCAAGCGCATCGACAGCGGGTTGAAGAACCGCACCGGGGCCAGCGCTGTGGCTTTGTTGGTGCGGGGGTTGGCGACCGGGCCGGCGTGCCCGATCTGCGCGCTGATCGCCGCCCCCTCGCCGTGCACCGCATCGGTGAGTCTGCGCAGCCCGGGCACGGCCTCGGGGCGCATCCACAACTGCCACCCATCAGTGCGACCGCCCGGGGACACCGCGCAATAGGCGACCGTCGTCATCCCCACCCCACCGGCGGCCGGCAGCCGGTGATAGCGGATCAGATCATCGGTGACCAGCGCATCCGGGGTTGCCGCCTCGAACGTCGCCGCCTTGATCACCCGGTTCCGCAACGTGATCGGACCGAGCTTGGCTGCACTGAAGACGTCAGTGGACACATTGGGCTGGGTGTTCACTTCCGCAGCTGACCACGCCGTCCTGGGTGGTGTCAACGGCGGTTCCCGGGGGCCTGACACAATGTTCGTCGTGGGTGCAATCACGCTGGACGGCAAGGCCACACGCGACGAGATCTTCACTGACCTGACCAAGCGGGTGGCGGCCTTGACTGCTGCCGGTCGGACGCCGGGTCTGGGTACGGTGCTGGTCGGTGACGACCCGGGCTCACACGCCTACGTGCGCGGCAAGCACGCCGACTGCGCCAAGGTCGGCATCAACTCGATCCGCCGGGACCTGCCCGCCGACATCAGCCAGGCCGAGCTGAACGCCGTTATCGATGAGCTGAACGCCAACCCTGAGTGCACGGGCTACATCGTGCAGCTGCCGCTGCCCAAGCACCTCGACGAGAACGCCGCGCTGGAGCGCATCGACCCCGACAAGGACGCCGACGGGCTGCACCCGACCAATCTGGGTCGGTTGGTGCTGAACGAGCCCGCACCGCTGCCGTGCACGCCGCGCGGCATCGTGCACCTGCTGCGCCGTTTCGAGGTGCCGATCGCCGGTGCACATGTCGTGGTGATCGGCCGCGGCGTCACCGTGGGCCGGCCGATGGGCCTGCTGCTCACGCGGCGTTCGGAGAACGCGACAGTGACGTTGTGCCACACCGGAACTCGTGATCTGCCGGCGCTGACCCGGCAGGCCGACATCATCATCGCGGCGGTCGGTGTGCCGCACATGTTGACTGCCGACATGGTCAAGCCGGGCGCGGCCGTCGTCGACGTGGGGGTCAGCCGGGTCGACGGCAAGCTCGCCGGCGACGTCCACCCCGACGTGTGGGAGGTCGCCGGTCACGTGTCGCCCAACCCCGGTGGTGTCGGACCGCTGACCCGGGCCTTCCTGCTGGCCAACGTGGTCGAGGCTGAAGAGGCGAAACTGTCTTGACCGCAAAGGAATTCGCCCGGAAGGTATTCGCCGGCCAATGGCCGATCCTGTCGGTGGGCGTGTTCTTCGTGGTGGCGTTCGCGTTGGTGGTCGGCGGCTACTGGCGCCGCGGCGCGCTCGTGATGGCGATCGGCGTCGGGATCGCGGCGGTCATGCGGCTGCTGCTGACCGATGACCGTGCCGGCCTGCTCGTCGTGCGCAGCCGGATCATCGACGTCGCGACAACAGCGTCGGTCAGCGCCGTCATGCTGTACGTGGCGTGGACCATCAATCCGTTGGGGACTGCCTAGCTTTTGGCCCGAGGCCGGTGCCTCACGCCGTCGGGAGCAGCGCCACTGGGCCATCCTTGCGTAGCTGTGCCGGGGTGACCCCGAACCAGCGCTTGACCGACCTCGTCATGGACGACTGTTCGGAGTAGCCGAGGACGGCCGCGACCTGGCTCAGGGGCAGCTCGGTTTCTAGCAGCAACCGGCGCGTCGCCGACCGGTAGACGTCGGCCCGGATGTCCTCGAACGTGGCGTGCTCGTCTGACAGTCGCCGCTGCAACGTCCGCGGATGCATGTTGAGCAGATCGGCGATCTCCGCCTTGGTGCCCCGGTTGGCTCCGATGGTGCTCTTCAGTGTGCGCTGCACGCGTTCCGAAAGGCTTTGTCCGGCTGCGGGACAACGGGTGGCCATGTACGCGATCGCCTGGCTGCGGAGGTGCGGCTTGATGGACTGGATTCGGGCGTGCAGCAGATCGCGCTCCAAATGTATTGCCGCGTAGGGCTGTTCGAAAGCGACAGGTGCATCGAAATGGGAACGGTAGGCGCTGCGCGCTCCGACCGGCGAGTGTGGGAGGCATACGCCCTGCAGGCGCAGTGGAATTGGCGAAAGACTCTGTGCCATCCGGTATGTCGACGACAGGTACGCATCGATCAACTGCCGCTGTGGGACCGCGCGCTCGAGTTTGACGTCGAAACGCACCGTGATGCAGCCGGGCAGGTGCGGGCTGGGGTCCTCGATGACCAACTCGTAGCAGGGGCTGTGAAAGAACAGATACCGCGATGCGTTGGCCGTCGCCTCGTACACCGTGTCGCTGTTCTGCACGACCACCGCGAGCAGGCCCAATATCGACAGGTCCTGACGGCTGCCCAGCCGGAGGCCGAGCGTGGGCAGCCGGTGCTGCCGGGCGGCGTTCTCGAGGAGGAGCGCGACGGCGTCGAGGGGGACCATCGTTTCGGCATCGTGCAATGCATCCGGGTCCAGTCCGCTCTGCCGGTACAACCGGTCGGGGTCGCCGGAGAGTTCGCGGATGAACGGGGCGAAGTCCTGCAGCACGCCAGCTCTGATCGACTCGTCCACGTTCGTCAGTGTCGAAATCCGTGTCTCGATATGTCAAGAGCGATTTCCCGGCCGCACCGAAGATCACACGGTGAACTTCGATGAGTACCGCACATACGACGCCACCGGGCTGGCGAAGCTGGTCGCCGACAAAGAGGTGTCGCCCGCGGAATTGCTGACACTGGCCCGGGACCGGGCCGCAGCGGTGAATCCCAAGATCAACGCCATCGTCCGCGATGTGCCCGCCGCGTTGCCGTCGGACGAGCTCAGTGGTCCCTTCGCGGGTGTGCCGTTCCTGATCAAGGACCTCGGGCAGGACTACGCGGGCCTGCCGAGCTCACACGGATCCCGTTCACTGAAGTCGTTGCCGGCCACGGAACACGCGACGATCGTGCAGCGCTGGCTCGACGCCGGGTTGGTGATATTCGGCAAGACCAACCTGCCGGAGTTCGGGGCGAAGGCCATTTCCGAACCCGAGGTGTGGGGTCCCGCGCGCAATCCATGGGATCTGACGCGAACGCCGGGCGGCTCGTCGGGCGGTTCGGCCGCCGCCGTCGCCGCGGGAATCGTGCCCTGCGCCGGTGCCAACGACGGTGGCGGATCAACGCGCATCCCCGCGGCCTGCTGCGGACTGGTCGGGTTGAAGCCCGGACGCGGGCTGACTCCCTTCGGTCCCGGCAGCGGCGAGATGATGCACGGCGCAGCGGTGCAGGGAGTGGTATCGCGGACGGTGCGCGATACCGCCGCGATGTTCGATGTCATCAGCGGAGGTGAGGCCTGCGGGCCCTTTGTTCCGGGGCTACCCGGATCGCCGTTCGTGTCGGCTGTGGGCGAGAACCCTCCGAAGCTGCGGATCGGCGTGCGGGTGCCGTCGGCGATCACGCCGGCGCCGCACCGTGAGGCGTTCGCGGCAGTGGAAGCGACGGTGCGCACCCTGACCGAACTCGGCCACCACGTGGAGGAACTGCCTCAGGCGCCGTTCGACGACGGTGAATTGGCGCGCGACTTCCTGCTCACCTGGTTCGTGTTCTTGGCTTGGGAAGTCGCCGATGCCAAACGGCTGACGGGCGCGCGCGACGACGCGTTCGAACGCGAGACGCTGATCATGGCCGCGCTGGGGCGCGCGACCAGCAGCGTCGACTACGTGGCGGCTGTTCAACGGCGCCACGACCATGCCCGTCGGCTCACCACGTTCTTCGAGTCCTACGACCTGCTACTGACGCCGACGCTGGCGACGCCGCCCCCGAAGATCGGCGAGTTCGACCTGCCGACCGCACTGCGGCCCGCGGTCGATGTCTTGCTCAAGACCCGCACCGCATCCTTCCTGCGGTACACGAAAATCGTCGACGACATGGTGGAGAAGAACCTCGGCTGGGTGCCGTATACGCAGTTGGCGAACTTGACCGGCCGCCCGGCCATCTCGTTGCCCTTGCATTGGACCGCGGACGGACTGCCGCTCGGTGTGCAGTTCGTGGCTCCGCTCGGAGGTGAATCGCTACTCATCCGGCTGGCCGCTCAACTCGAAGAAGCGATGCCCTGGGCCGATCGCGTCGCGCCGCTTTAGCGGCGATACCCTCCCCGTCGTTCGCGCCAGGAATTGAATCGGACTAAAGTCCGTTTCATTCTGTCGAGTCACCGACCGTGAGAACTTCAGCCCTGAGGAGCGCATCATGAACACTGCACTGTGGATCGTCGCCGGCGTACTGGCATTCGTCTTCGCCGGAAGCGGCATCATGAAGCTGGCCCTGCCCAAGGAGAAGCTGGTTGCGCAGGGCCTGGGCGCACTCGCCGACGTGGACCCGAACGCCATCCGCGGGATCGGCGCGGCCGAAGTGGCCGGCGCGATCGGCCTCATCGTGCCGCCGCTCGTGCACATCCTCCCGGTACTCACCCCGCTGGCCGCCGTCGGCCTGGCGGCGGTCATGGTCGGCGCCATCGTGACGCACGGTCGGCGCAAGGAGTACCCCAACGTAGCGGTCAACGTGGTGCTGCTGGGCCTGGCGTTGTTCGTCGCCTGGGGCCGGTTCGGCGCCTACGCCTTCTGATCCACCGGGATTTGTGCACGATTTTCCGCGGTGACCGCGGAAAATCGTGCACAAATCCCTGTCAGTGACCGGCGGTGCGGGCGAGGCGGTCCTCGTGGATCTGCACCAGTTCGCGGAAGCCGAGGCGGTGATAGTGGGGCACCGGTTGCACGCCCCAGGTGTCCTTCGCGGTCTGCTGGCCCGCGGCCTCCGGCGGCCCGCCGAAGGGTGCACCCGAAAAGTCGTACGGGAACTTGCATTCCAGCGTGTCATCGGAGTAGCGCACCTTCATCAACTCGCTGCAGATCTCTCGGAATGACAACGTCGGCCAGCCGTACCAGACGGCCAGCGCCGGCATGGTGAACGATCCCTCGATGACGAGTCCGAACAGGCACACGAAAAGACCGCGCTTGAGCCACTTGTGCATGTTGGCGTAGACGGGCGTGGTGCCCAGGGGGAGGGCGGCTGTCGATTCGGCTTCGGTGGTGGTCATGGAATTCCTTTAGTCGCTGAAGATTTCGCGATTGACGGTGTGCAGATATGGGATGGCCAGGAACGGCGTGATGTAGAAGATGTCGTACAGCCACCATCCGACCACCGGGAAAACCACACCGGCATAACGGATGTCGGCGAACATCGTCATGTTGAACGTGTAACCGATCCAGATGACGATGCCGAACCAGCAGGTGATGATGAGCCACTGGTGACCCCACCGCTTCATCTGCAGGAACGCGATACCGGCGGCAATGCGCATGGTGAACACCGTCAGGATCAATGCGACTTCCCAGGCCTTCTCGCCCGGTGCGCCGGCCCCACCGATCCACAGTTCGTTGTAGTGCCAGAAGTATCCGGCGTCGAACATGTTGCCCCACGCCGTGATGATGGTGCGGTTCAGCAGCGTGTGGTTGGCGAGCAGATCCAGTGACCACCCGATGCTGTTGAGGGCGGCATCGAGGATCACCAGATAGCCGATGAGCGTCACGATGATGGGTCGTACCGACAGGCCGGCCTTCTGTGCGCGCCGTTGCAGCCACACGCCGCGCAGGAAGAACGGCAGCCCGACGAAGCCGATGAACATCGACCCCATCAACAGGGTGCCGGTGATGAGCCAGCGGTCGGCTTGTCGTTGCGCCAGCCGGGATTCGTCGTGGTGCTGGTCGTAGCTGAGGGTCGGGACTGCTGTCGTACTCACAGTGACCACCAGCCACGGACGATCGACATGTGCAGCTGGATCAGGAACATCGCCAGCAGCCAGCCGTAGGCGAACAGCTGGAAGACGATCAGTGCCCGTTTGCGTTTGCGGTCCTGCTCATTCATGGCCGTGAAACTCCCTTTCTGACAGAGGTGTTCGTCCTCACCGGATTCCCGCCGGTTGCAGGCATGCGGCGGCGATCTCGCGCAGCCCCTCGCTGATGGCGCCGTCGCTGCTCAGCGGGGCCAGCATCGCGGCTTCGGCAGCCGACATCTCGTCGGCGCCTGCGGCGACCAGGTGCGCCGCCGAGACCAGCACGCGCGTCGACGGCGGCTCGAAATGGAAGGTGTCGTCGGCCTGGCGAATGCTGTTGGCGCACTGCACCAGCCGCATGGCGGCGCCGATGTCGATGCCCGTTTCGCCGAGGAGGACTTCGGCCTCGCGGTCGGGTGGCAGATAGGTCATCGCGATGGTGACGAAGCGCTGGCGGAACGACGGCTTGAGGTCCTTGAGCGAATGCCGGTACGCCGGGTTGTACGAGCAGACCAGCAGGAAGGAATCGGGTGCGGGCACCACTTCGCCGGCCCGGTCCAGATAGAGGGTGCGACGGTGATCGGTCAGTGAGTGCAGGATCGCCAGGGAGTCGTGGCGCGCCTCCACCACCTCGTCGAGGTAGCAGATGGCGCCGTCCTTGACGGCGCGGGTCAGTGGGCCGTCGGTCCAGAGCACGTCACCGCCGGCGACGACGAACCGGCCGACCAGGTCCGAACTGGTGAGGTCGTCATGACAGCTGATGGTGACCACGGGGCGCCCCAACAGGTTTCCCATGTGCTCGACGAAGCGCGTCTTGCCGCAGCCCGTCGGCCCGGTGAGCATGACCGGCAGCCGGCGCTGATACGCCTGACCGAAAGTGGTCACCTCGTCGCCGGCCGGCAGGTATGGCGAATCAGTCATGCGGATACCAACTCTCGGTGTACGTGCGCCAGAACACGGGGGAGTTCCTCGATGCGGCGGATCCGCCGGGATCGACGGGAGCCGAACACTTCGGGCAGCGGATCCACCCGGACCGGTCCCAGGCCCAGGTAGTAGACGCCGACGCCGGCCTCGTCGGCTTCGGCGACGGCGTGCGCGACGTCGGCCCACGCGTACCGGCCTTCGTAGCCTTCGTCGGAGATGAGCCCGTCGCCGATCACGATGAGAACCCGGCGCTGCGCGGGCTGGGTCAGGAGGCGGCTGGTCACGTGCCGGATGGGTGCGCCGAGTCGGGTGTATCCACCGGTCACCAGGCCGGACCGGCTGGGCAGCGCAAAGTGGTTGTCGCTGAAGTCTTTCAGGCACCGAACTTCGACGCGGTGGCGGGTGTTTCCGCTGAAGACGAAGATGCCGTGGCGCTCGCGGGCCACGGTCATGGCGCGGGAAAGCGCGTCGGCACAGGCCAATTCGAGGTCGAACACCCGGCCCTGATGGATTCCCAGCGACGAGCTGCCGTCCATCAGTACGGCGGTGACGGTGTCGCGCGCACTTGGCAGTAAGGCGCGGAACACCTTCGCCTCCTGCTGGGACCCGGCGCGCCCGTCCGCGTAGGCCGCGACGTAGGCGTCGACATCGAGGTCGCTGCCGTCCTCCAGTCGGTTGATCATCGTGCGGTGGGTCGGCTCATCGAACCAGCGCCGGATGCCGGGCGACGCGCCACCGCGGCGGTCGTGCCGGGTCTGTCGCCGTTCCAGGACCGCGACGTGATCGGGCAGGAACTGGCCACGCCACGAATTCCATTCGGGGTAGGGGATTCCCGCGCGTTGATCGGGCCGGATGTCGAGGTCGTCGTCCTCGGGCCGGCTGGCCGGTGGCAGGTTGGCGTTGCGCACGCCGCCCTCGCCGCCGACCGGGATCGACATCAGCCGTTGGGTGTCCGAGCGGGTTGACGACCACGGCATACGGCCGAGGGTGCGCCGGATCGCGCTCGCCAGTGTGCGGGTGGCGGCCGCGCTCAGCGGCGGTGCGCCGAGCAGCGGATGATCTGGCAATCGTTCCCGGGACTGCGCCAAGATGTCTGTGCGGGAGAGGATTTCGGTTGCACAGAGGTCCGGATCGGCCGGCTCCAGTTCGGGCAGCACCCGGCGCGCTTCGGGAAGTAGGCCGGGCCAACGCCCGGCCACCCAACCCAGTGCGACCGCACCCTCGACCAGGCGGAGCGCAGCGAGTTCGCGCTCGGACAACTGGTGCAGTGGGTACTGCGCGATGCGGTCTTTCGACGGTGCGCACTGCAGGGCAACACCACATGTGTAGGTCCGCAGCGACCAGTCGGGCGCCGGTGCCGGGTAGGGGACGTGGACGACGGAACGGCTTGCGCTCAAACCGAAGTGGCGCAGGTCGCCGGAGATCAGCCGCACCCCGGTCCGTCGTCGCCCGGACAATGCCACCGCGGTCAACGCGCAGGCGCGTTCGAGCTCTGCGGCGGCGATCGATCGGGACACAGGCGGATCGGCCGATTCAGAACGTGCCGATGTTCGAGAACATCCAGTACCAGAACGCGATCAGGGCGGCCATGGCGCCCCATGCGATGGCGAGACGGGCGATCTCCTGCCACATGGTGTCTCCTCCGGTTATCGGGCTGCGATACCCCGCAGCGCGGTGTTGACGAAGTTGTCCAGCAGTGCGGTGCGGATCTGGTCCGCGCCGCGGCTCGTGGTCAGCAGCGCATAGAGGCTGAGCAGGAAGTAGACCGCGCTGTGGAACGGGTCGACGTCGGCGTCCGCCTCGCCGGATTGCCGCGCCCGTTCGATCTCCTGGACGACCAGCACGATCACCCGGTGGTCGGTCCATTCGTCGTCGAGCGGGCGGTTCGAGGAGAAGTGCAGGGCCAGTACGTCTTTGAAGAGCAGCCGGCCGAGCCGCTGTTCGACGGCCACGATGACCCGGACCACCTCGGTCAGGGCCTCTTCGAGCGTGTGCGGCTTCTGCAGGAACTTGGCGAGCTCCCGGCCGGCGGATTCCTCGGCCTGGCGCTCGAGCTCGAACAGCACGTGTTCCTTGGTGGGGAAGTGGAAGTAGAACGTGCCGTGTGCGACACCGGCGGCGCGGATGATGGCGCCGACGTCGGCGTCGGCCATGCCCGCGCGCTTGAACTCGGTGATCGCGGCATCGAGGACGCGCTGGCGGGTTTCGAGCCGTTTGGCTTCTCGCAGCGACGGTTTGGCGGTGGCGCGGGTCATGGTGGCTCAAGTTGTACCCGGTTTACTGACCTGAGTCAATGACGTTAGTCAGTCATATTCACAGGAAATTGCCCGTTAGGCAATCTTGCCCAATGTGCAAAATTATCGTTAGGGTTGGCGGCATGCCCGAATCAGCTGCATCTGGTCTGCGCGAACGCAAGAAGCTCGACACCCGCCGGGCGCTGAGTGATGCCGCGCTGCAATTGGCGTTCGATCGTGGTGGGCTCGACGCCGTCACCCGTGAGGAGATCGCCGCGCTGGCCGGCGTGTCGTTGCGGACGTTCAACAACTACTTCACCGGCAAGTACGAGGCGCTGGCCTATCGCATCGCCGAGCGCATGCGACGCAGCGTCGCGGTGTTCCGATCGCGGCCCGCCGATGAACCGCTGTGGACATCGATCGTCGGGGCGGTGACGGGAACGCTCGAGCAGGAGATGGCCGACATCACCGGTGCCGACGTCGTCCCCGACCGCCGCGAGCTCGCCGAGGTCCGAAAACTCCTGATGCGCACCGAGGTTCGTAACGCGGTACCGCACGATCTCTACGAAGACTGGGTATCGGCCATCGCCGAGCGGACCGGCCTCGGTCCTGACGACATGTACCCGCGACTGGTGGCGGCCGTGGTGCGCGCCATCGGGGACACCGCGATGGAGGCGTACGTGAACGCCGACCCGCCGGTGGCCATCACCGGCCTGATGCGCGCGGGTTTCGATGCGGTCATCGCCGGGCTGCCCGAACCGAACAGAACGAAGGAGTGACCATGCCCGCTGACGTCGTGATCTCCGGCGCCGGACCCAACGGCCTGATGATGGCCTGCGAACTCGCCCTCGCCGGGATCAAACCGGTCATCCTCGATGCACTGCCCGGCCCTGGCGACGAGCCCAAGGCGAACGGCCTTGTCGGGCAAGTGATCCGGCAGCTCGACATGCGCGGTCTCTACCAGGCCTTCACGGGCGATCCCAACCCGCCCGGACCTGCCTACGGCTGGATTTTCGCCGGCCTGCCGCTGAACTTCGTTGGCGTCGAGGACAACCCGATGCACGCAGTCCTGATGAAGCAGCCCCGGTTGGTCCAACTGCTGTATGAGCGGGCCCAGGTTCTCGGCGTCGAGGTGCGGTGGGGGCATACCGTGACGGCGCTGTCGGCTGGACCTGACGGCGTCACCGTTGATGTGGCCGGGCCTGACGGCGCCTATGTGCTGCACGCCGATTGGCTGGTGGGAGCCGACGGCGGCCGGAGTGTCGTCCGCAAGCAGTCGGGTATCGGGTTCCCCGGGCACACGTCACCGACGGTGGCCCGGTTGGCACATGTGCACGTCGCCGACGAGTTCCGTACTCCGAACGGCGAATTCGATGTTCCCGGATTCGGGCGAATTCCCTTCGGACACAACCGGTACGACACCGGCATGGTGATGTACTTCGAGGCGCACGGCGATCCGCCGATGCTGGGCACCCTCGAGTTCGGTTCGCTGCCCGATGACGCACCGGGGGAGTTGACGTACGACGAACTCCGGCAGAGCCTGCACCGGGTACTCGGGGTCGACGTGCCGTTCGAACCGCCGGCCGGGCCGGGTCCGTTCGCGATGCGCCGCATCGACGGCCAGAACACCCGGCAGGCAGATGCGTACCGGGCCGGCCGCATTCTGCTGATCGGTGATGCCGCACACGTGCATTCGGCGATGGGTGGTCCGGGGCTCAATCTCGGTCTGCAGGACACCCTGAATCTGGGCTGGAAGCTGGCTGCCGTCATCAACGGCTGGGCACCGGAGGAATTGATCGACACGTATGAGTCCGAGCGTTATCCGGTCGGCGAGCGCGTCATGATGCACTCTCTGGCGCAGATCGCGCTCACCGCGCCCGGACCCGAGGTGCGCGCCCTGCGCACGCTTCTCGGTGAACTCTTCCAGCTGCCCGACGCCACCGCACATATGGCCGGACTACTGGCGGGGGCCGACGTGCGCTACGAGATGGGCGGCACCACCCACCGCCTCACCGGATTCATGGTGCCGGACGAGACGCTGGACGACGGGCGCCGGCTCACCGACCTGCTGCACAGCGGACGGGGCGTGGTCCTCGACCTGTCCGGCGGTGCGGTGGCCGCCGTCGTCGCACCGTGGGAGCGCCGTGTCGACACGGTGGAAGCCGCCATGGCGGACGGGCCTGCCGCCATGCTGATCCGGCCCGACGGTTATGTCGCTTGGGCGGCAGACACTTTCGGGGCCGAAGACGCGGAGCACCTGCGGGCCGCACTGGCGCGCTGGTTCGGTCCGGCCGAGATCAGCGCCTGAGCGCCCGGCGTGCGACGCCGGGGTGGGCGGCGAGCCTGGGGCCGAGCAGCAGGGCGAAGACCGTCACCGCAAGCCACGGCCGCAGGTGCGGTCGCAGCCGCCGGATCAACCCCGCATCGTCGAGTTCGAACACCAGGGCATCGGTGATGGTCAGTCTCGCGATGCGCCCGCGACTCACCGCGACGCGCGTGGGTCCGTCACCGATGACGTTCTCCCACTCCAGGTTTCGCATCCCGGCATATACCGCGGTCAGGAGCACCCGGAGGTCGTCGCGGCCGCGGAACACCATGCGCCCGGACAGCGGGGAGATCAGCTCGGCGTCGGGTGCGAGTGCGGCGATGAACCGGTCGACGTCACCGCTGCGGGTGGCCGCGCACAACGTCGCGACGGAATCTGTGCTTGTCGTCATCAGGACCCCCTGAGCGTCACTTGTTATTTGCAACCCACTCATTCAGAGTCCATTGCAGAAAGCAATGGACTACGCTTGTGCAGTGTCCAAACAGTCCTTCGGCGACATCTCCTGCTCGATCGCGCGGACGCTCGACATCGTGGGCCCACGGTGGACGGCCCTGGTGCTGCGGGACCTGTTCGCGGGGATGGCCCGGTTCGAAGACATCCGTCGTGATCTCGGCATCGCATCGAACGTGCTGGCCGCGCGGTTGGAGGACCTGGAGCGCCACGCGATCGTGACACGGCGCCAATACCAAAGTGCGCCTCCGCGTTTCGAGTACGTCCTCACCGACAAGGGACGCGACCTCTATCCGGTGATCGCGACCCTGCTCGCGTGGGGTGACAAGTGGACGGCCGGCGAGGGCGGGCCCCCGGCGCTGCTGGTTCACGATGAATGCGGCTGTGTCACAACGGCAAAGGCCGTCTGTGCCGAATGCGGCGGGGAACTCGGGGCGCTGTCGACGACCGCGGTACCCGGGCCTGGTGCGCGCGTCGGCCCGGGCACCGCGGTGATCGGAGGTTTTCTGGCTCCCGGTGAACCGGGCGCCTAGGCCAGCGTCGCCCGCACGCAGTGCGTGACGTACGGCAACGCCAATCCGGTGCTGCTGGCCAGCGCCGGATGCGTGCTGAGCAGCTCGCGTACCTCGCCCAGCACCTTGCGGCGTACGTCGGCGGGCGAGGTGATGCAGTAGCTCCGGGACGCGACGAGGTCCAGAAGCGCTTGCGGCGTAAGGTAACTCGTCCACTCGAAGCGGTGGGTCTCGATGTCGGTGAAGTCGCCGCACAGGGAGTCGGCAGACGGGTCGTGCTCGCAGCCGATGATGCGGTTCAACTCCTTGACCCAGCCCAGCCGCTCGTCGCGGATGTTCCAGACCAGACCCAGCCGGCCGCCCGGTCGCAGCACCCGTGCCACTTCAGCCGCGGCCCGTTCCGGGTCGAACCAGTGCCAGGCCTGCGCCACCAGGACCGCGTCGACACTGTTGTCCGGCAACGGGATTTCCTCGGCCGTGCCGAGCAGCGCCGGCACCGACGGCAACGACCCGCTGAGTACCTCGAGCATCTCGGGGATCGGGTCGACGGCAGTGACCGCCAGGCCGCGCTCGGCCAGCCGGACGGTCAGCTTGCCGGTACCGGCGCCGAGGTCGAGGACATCGACGGACCCCGCGGGCAGCAACCAATTGATGGACTCCGGCGGATAGGACGGCCGTCCGCGTTCGTACGCGGCGGCCTGCTCCCCGAAGGACAGCGAGCGTTCGCCCGTCACCGGGACGCCAAGTCCAGGGTCTGGCGGATCAGCAGGCCCACCTTGTCGGTCTCGACCAGGAAACCGTCGTGGCCGTAGTCGGACTCGATGACCTCGAGGCCCGGGCAACCCGGCAACAGCGTGGCCAGTTCCTCCTGCAGCCGAATGGGATACAGCCGGTCGGACGTGATGCCGCCGACGATCACCGGCACCGGACAGGACCGCAGGGCCGCCGCGACCCCGCCGCGTCCGCGCCCGACATCGTGACTGCTCAGCGCATCCGTCAGTGCCACATACGTGCCCGCATCGAACCGTGCGGCCAGCTTGCGGCCCTGGTACTCCAGGTAGCTCTCGACCGCGTAAAGGCCGTCGCTGGAACTCTTTTCGTGGTTCTGCGCGGTGTTGCGGAACCGGTCGTCGAGTTCCTTCTCGCCGCGGTACGTCAGGTGCGCGAACCGGCGGGCGATCTGGATGCCGTCGTCCGGGGTGAGTCCCGTCAGGTAGTAGTCGCCGCCGGCCCAGTTCGGGTCGGCCTTGATGGCCGCGACCTGCGCGCACTGCGTGCCGATCTGGTCGGCGGTGGCCCGGGCGCCGACCGCCAGCACCAGCCCGGCCCGCACCGTGTCGGGGTGTCCCACAAGCCATTCCAGCGCCCGCGCGCCGCCCATCGAGCCACCGACGACCGCGGCCACCTGGGTGATGCCGAGGGCGGCCAGCGCCGCCAGGTCGGCGTTCACCTGGTCGCGCACGGTGATGGTGGGAAACCTTGAGCCCCAGGGCTTTCCATCGGGAGCGAGCGAGCTGGGACCCGTCGAGCCGCGGCAGCCGCCGAGCACGTTGGTGGCGATGGCGCACCAGCGGTCCGTGTCGATCGGGGCACCGGGACCGGCGACGCCGTCCCACCAGCCGCCCGTCGGATGGTCCGGCCCGGCCGGCCCGGTGACGTGGGAGTCACCGGTCAGCGCGTGCAGCACCATCACGACGTTGTCGGCGGCGGGGGACAGCTCACCCCAGCGCTGCACCGCGATGGACACGTCGGGCAGCACGATGCCGCTCTCCAGCGTCAGCGAGCCGATGTTCACCACACCGGTCTCGCCTTCGGCAGGCAGCAGCGGCGCTGCGGAGATGTCAGACACGGGCACGTCGATAATCGTCACACCAAGGCCGCCTTTCGGTCGGCACCCCCCACCGATCCAGCAGCAGCGAAGCCCTGCTCCAGGTCGGCGAGGATGTCTTCGATGCCCTCGATGCCGACAGCCAGCCGCACCAGGCCCGGGGTGACTCCGGAGGCCAGCTGCTCGTCGGCGGTCAGCTGCTGGTGCGTGGTCGACGCGGGGTGGATCACCAGCGAGCGGACATCACCGATGTTGGCGACGTGGCTGTGCAGGGTCAGCGCGTTCACGAACGCCTTGCCCGCCTCGACACCGCCGGTCAGTTCGAACGACAGCACCGCACCGGTGCCCTTGGGGGCCAGCTTGCGGCCCAGCTCGTACCACGGGGACGACGGCAGGCCGGCGTAGTTCACCGAGAGCACGTCCGGGCGGCCCTCGAGGTACTCGGCGACCTTCTGCGCGTTGGACACATGGCGTTCAACGCGCAGAGACAGCGTTTCCAATCCCTGCGCGATGAGGAAGGAGTTGAAGGGGGCGGCGGCGCTGCCCAGATCACGCAGCAACTGCACGCGCGCCTTGAGCGCGTAGGCCGGTGCGCCCAGGTCGGCGAACACCACACCGTGGTAGCTCGGGTCGGGCTCGGTGAACCCGGGGAACTTGCCGTTGGTCCAGTCGAAGGTGCCACCGTCGACGATGACGCCGGCGATCGCCGAGCCGTGCCCGCCCAGGTACTTGGTGGCCGAGTGCACGACGATGTCGGCGCCGTGGGCCAGCGGCTGGATCAGGTACGGGGTGGCGACGGTGTTGTCGACGATCAGTGGCACGCCGTTGTCGTGGGCGACGCCCGAGACACCCGGGATGTCCAGGATGTCGATCTTCGGGTTGGAGATGGTCTCCGCGAAGAACGCCTTGGTGTTCGGCCGGACGGCGGCGCGCCACGAGTCGAGGTCGTCGGGGTCCGCCACGAAGCTGACCTCGACGCCGAGCTTGGGCAGCGTGTAGTGCAGCAGGTTGTAGGTGCCGCCGTACAGCCGCGGCGAGGCCACCACGTGGTCGCCGGTGCCGGCGATGTTGAGGATCGCGAAGGTCGCGGCAGCCTGCCCGGACGACAGGAACAGCGCGGCCACGCCACCCTCGAGAGCGGCGACGCGCTGCTCGACCACATCGGTGGTCGGGTTCATGATGCGGGTGTAGATGTTGCCCGGCTCGGCCAGCCCGAACAGGGCGGCGGCGTGGTCGGTGTCGCGGAACGTGTACGACGTCGTCTGGTAGATCGGCAGCGCCCGGGCATTGGTCGCGCTATCGGGGCTCTGACCTGCGTGGATCTGCTTCGTCTCGAAGCTCCAGCGCGCGGTGGGGTCGATGGCCTCAGTGGTCATGTTAGGGGTGTCTCCTGTGAGTTTTTAGGTACGACGAAGGGGTGCGCGAACTCGCACGAATCACAGACAGCGACGCATAGGAAGCCTCCACTCACCCAGTCATCCGGGTCCGTGGTGGCGGACCCGCGCTTGCCTCGCAGCCGATGTACGGCTGCTCAACCTGGTCGTCTCCCGGGGCACCCCACCGCGGATGGAGGGTTGCCGGCCAGCAAGCCGGGGCTTGACGCTGGCACTCATGACCGGACTCGAGGGTAACTCACGAGGCCGGGCAACTGCTAGCTGGTGCCGTCCGGTGGGCGGGACACGGCGTGTCGTCGTCGGTCCGCTTCGCGCAGCCTGTCGGTATCGATCCAGATCTGTGCATGACAGACCGGACCACCGGAAACTCGCCCCGCCGGTCACGGTAGTTTCGTAACCGTCGTGCGACGGGGTAGTCATGTGCAGACGCCGGACTCGACATAGATTTTCGTACGTACCGTCCGTGACGCCGGGAGAGTGACCATGAGTGGCGAGAAACCATCCATCATCTACACGTTGACCGACGAGGCGCCGCTGCTCGCGACGTACGCCTTCCTGCCGGTCGTCCGCACCTTCGCCGGCGCCGCCGGTATCGACGTCCAGACCAGTGACATCTCGGTGGCGGCCCGCATCCTCGCCGAGTTCAGCGACTACCTGACCGATGAGCAGAAGGTCCCCGACAACCTGGGTGAGCTGGGCCGGCTGACGCAGGAGCCCGACACCAACATCATCAAGCTGCCCAACATCAGTGCCTCGGTGCCGCAGCTCGTCGCCGCGATCAAGGAGCTCAAGGAGAAGGGCTACAACCTGCCCGACTACCCGGGCGACCCGAAGACCGACGAAGAAAAGGCGATCAAGGATCGCTACGGCAAGTGTCTCGGCAGCGCGGTGAACCCCGTTCTGCGCGAAGGCAACTCGGACCGTCGTGCCCCGAAGGCGGTCAAGGAGTACGCCCGCAAGCACCCGCACAGCATGGGCGAGTGGTCGCAGGCCTCCCGCACGCACGTCGCCACCATGAAGACCGGCGACTTCTACCACGGCGAGCAGTCCATGACGCTCGACAAGGACCGCCGCGTGAAGATGGTCCTGAAGACCAAGTCCGGCAAGACAATTGAGCTCAAGCCCGAGGTCAAGCTCGACGCCGGCGACATCATCGACTCGATGTACATGAGCAAGAAGGCGCTCATCCAGTTCTACGAGGAGCAGATGGAGGACGCCTACAAGACGGGCGTCATGTTCTCCCTGCACGTCAAGGCGACCATGATGAAGGTCAGCCACCCGATCGTGTTCGGCCACGCCGTACGCATCTTTTACAAGGACGCATTCGCCAAGCACCAGAAGCTCTTCGACGAGCTGGGCGTCAACGTCAACAACGGTCTCTCGGACCTGTACGACAAGATTTCGACGCTGCCCAAGTCGCTGCACGACGAGATCGTCGACGACCTGCACAAGTGCCACGAGCACCGTCCCGAGCTGGCCATGGTCGACTCGGCCCGCGGTATCACGAACTTCCACTCGCCGTCCGACGTCATCGTCGACGCCTCGATGCCGGCCATGATCCGGCTCGGCGGCAAGATGTACGGCGCCGACGGAAAGCTCAAGGACACCAAGGCCGTCAACCCCGAGTCGACGTTCTCCCGGATGTACCAGGAGATCATCAACTTCTGTAAGACGCACGGCCAGTTCGACCCGCGGACCATGGGCACCGTGCCGAACGTCGGTCTCATGGCGCAGAAGGCCGAGGAGTACGGCAGCCACGACAAGACCTTCGAAATTCCGGAGGACGGCGCCGCCAACATCGTCGACATCGACACCGGTGAGGTGCTGTTCACCACGAACGTCGAAGAAGGCGACATCTGGCGCATGCCCGTCGTGAAGGACGCGCCGATCCGCGACTGGGTCAAGCTGGCCGTCACCCGCGCCCGGCTCTCCGGCATGCCCGTGGTGTTCTGGCTGGACCAGGAGCGTCCGCACGAGGCCGAGCTGCGCAAGAAGGTCGCGACCTACCTCAAGGATCACGACACCGAGGGCCTCGACATCCAGGTGATGTCGCAGGAACGCGCCATGCGGCACACCATCGAGCGGGCCATGCGCGGTCAGGACACCATTGCCGCGACCGGCAACATCCTGCGCGACTACCTCACCGACCTGTTCCCGATCCTGGAACTGGGCACCAGCGCCAAGATGCTGTCGATCGTGCCGCTGATGGCCGGCGGCGGCCTGTACGAGACCGGCGCCGGCGGTTCGGCGCCGAAGCACGTGCAGCAGCTGGTCGAGGAGAACCACCTGCGCTGGGATTCGCTGGGTGAGTTCCTGGCCCTGGGCGCGAGCCTCGAGGACCTGGGCAACAAGACCGACGACGCCAAGGCTCTGCTGCTGGCCAAGACGCTGGATGCCGCCACCGGAAAGCTGCTGGACGAGAACAAGAGTCCGTCGCGGCGCACCGGTGAGCTGGACAACCGCGGCAGCCAGTTCTACCTCGCCATGTACTGGGCGCAGGCCCTTGCCGAGCAGACCGAGGACGCCGAGCTGGCCGCCAAGTTCGCTCCGCTGGCCAAGACGCTGGCCGCGAACGAGGAGAAGATCGTCGCGGAACTGGCTGCGGCACAGGGCAGCCCGGCCGACATCGGCGGCTACTACTACCCGGACCCGGAGAAGACCTCGGCGGTGATGCGGCCGAGCGCGACCTTCAACGCCGCGCTGGCTTCCGCCCAGGAGTAATTCCGCTCGAACGTGAGCTTGGGTGTCGATTTTTGGCACCCAAGCTCACGTTCGTCGTTTCCGGCCTGTCGTACCCCGACGTTAAGGTTCTGCTTCGTGATCGTCACCACCATCAACGTCAATGGCATCCGCGCCGCGGTCAAAGAGCGCTCGGCGGAGAACCTCGGGCTGCTGCCGTGGCTGAAGGACACCAGGTCCGACGTCATCTGCCTGCAGGAGACCCGGGCCGACGACACGCAGCTGACGCAGGCTCTGGCGCCTGCTCTCGACGCGGGGTGGCAGCTGGCGTCGGCCGAACCGTCGGCCAAGGGCCGCAACGGGGTGGCGGTGTTGTCGCGGGCGCCGATCACCGCGGTGCGGGTCGGGCTCAGTCCGGACTGCGAATTCGTCGCGCACGGGCGGTATGTGGAGGTCGACACCGACGGTGTCACGGTCGCCAGTGTGTATGTGCCCACCGGTGAGGCCGAGACCGACAAGCAGGTGGAGAAGGAGCGCTTCATGGTGGCGCTCGCCGGTCGCATGGCCGAGCTGACCCGCAAGCGCCGCGATGTGGTGATCTGCGGCGACTGGAACATCTGCGCGACGGAGCTGGACCTGAAGGCGTGGAAGGCCAACGTCAAGAAGTCCGGGTTCCTGCCGAGTGAGCGGCAGTGGCTGGCCGAATTGATGGCCTCCGGCTGGACGGACGTGGTGCGTGAGCTGCACCCGGACGTCGCCGGGCCGTACAGCTGGTGGTCGTGGCGCGGCAAGGCGTTCGACAACGACGCCGGGTGGCGCATCGACTACCACCTGGCCAATGCCAAGCTGGCGCCCAAAGCCGTTGCGGCGCGGGTGGAACGGGCCGCGGCGTACGCGCTGCGCTGGTCGGACCACGCGCCGGTGACGGTCGAGTACAGCTGATCTGGCGGCCGGTTCGGTGACCAGCCTCCTGCAACAGTCCGCGCCCGGAGTCGTCAGCTTCGGCTGACATTGTCACCATGTGCTGACTGTGTCAGCCGATGCTGACAGGTTCAGATCGCACACGTCCCAGGAAGCGGCGACACGCCGATCGTGGTGCAACCGCGACACGCCGCCTAGGCGCACCACTGCGGGTCGCGGCCGCGATATCGACGATGGTGTGGCGGGCTCAGCTCCGAAGGGGTAGAGCCGACACCAGCGGGGTGTCCACTCCGACACGACCGATCGCACTGGCGCCGCCGGGCGAGCCCAGGGGCACGTCGCGTCCGGGGAGTACCTCATCGAAGAATGCGGCATTGTCGGCGAGGTACGCGAGCTGGTCTTCGGGCAGATCGGCGTCGTAGTAGATCGCATCGACTCGGCAAGCCAGCTTGCAGGCACCGCAATCCACACATTCCCGCGGGTTGATGTAGAGCGCCCGATCGCCTTGGTAGATGCAGTCGGCCGGGCACTCCTGCACGCACGACATATCCGTGACATCAACGCATTCTCGTCCGATTACGTAAGTCATACAACGGACGGTATCGATGACGGAGCGCTTGACCTCAGTGGCCGAAAGTTACTGATAACAGGGCCGGAAGTCCCCAATCTGTTACTGGATGGGATGGAGCGACTCGTGGCCGAACGCATCGCCCCACTGCGGGTCACGGCCGAGATGACGCAGCAGCCGGTCGAAATCCGTTGCGCTGTCACCTGCTTGGGCCGGGCCGAACGGCGCATCGGGCATGCTGCGGAAGTCCCCGTCGGGCACGGCCAGAGCCAGAGGGAGCGCAGTGGCAATGACGTCGTCGGGCAGCGCGAAGGGGACGCCCAGACTGGCGGCGACGTCCCAGCCATGCACGACGTAATCGATCAGGTGGAAGCCGATCCCCATCTCCGCCGGTACCGACGTGCCGAGTTCCGGCAGGGCGAACTGACTGTCGGGGTCCGCGGCGGCGAACGCATCCACCACATCATGGGCGGCTGCGGCGTAGTCGCCTACCGGGTCGTGCGTGTCGCGACAAGAAGCCGGATTCCATAGCGCGAGGTCCTGGCCACCCCGACGCGCGGCGGCGGCGAACCCGCGGTGCTGGACCGTCATGTGAGCAAGAAGGTCGGCCAAATCCCAAGCGGCACAGGGTGTCGGGCGCCGAAGGTCGGCAAGCCTGACGGTGTTGACGACGTCGACGGAGGCAAGGATGGCGCGGCGATGGGTACTGAGGAGATCAGTGGAAACTGTAGGCATGAGCTGATAGTAAGCACATGCATACGATATGGCAATGCCTACGATGATCGGATGCCGGCCAAGCGCCCTGACCTTGCTGCGATGCTCGCGCCGCTGCTGCGCGAGTTGATGGCTGCCGAACAGCCCATCCTCGACAAGCACGGCGTGAGCATGTGGGGATACGTCGTGTTGGTGGCGCTCGATGAGACGCCGATGCGGTCGCAGGCCGTGCTGGCGCAGGCGATCGGCGCCGACAAGACCCGCATCATCCGCACGCTCGACGATCTGCAGGACCGCGGCTACATCGAGCGCACACCCGACCCCGACGACCGCCGGGTCCGGCTCCTGTCGATCACGACCGCCGGGCGCCGCCTCAAAGACGCGGTGCAGGCCGACATTCAGCACGGTGAGGAGCGCTGGCTCGGTGAGCTGAGTGCTGAGGAACGGCGCGTCTTCCTCAAAGTGCTGCAACGCCTGACGCCGACGCCGGACTGACCACGCCGTGGCGATCAGTGTCACAGCGTCTCGGTGACCTTCCGCAAGCCGCGTGGCTGATCGGGGTCACCACCGCGGGCGAGCGCCAGATGCAGCGCAAGCTGTTGCAGCGGAAGGATTTCCAAGAGCGGGGACAGTTCGTCGCTGACGCCGCTCGGTAGTGCGATGCCGCCGGCCAGCCCGGCCAGCGCCGCGGGGTCTCCGACACCGAAGACGTCGGCGTGACGCTCGGCGAGCCGTTCCAGTACCGGCGCCATGGCCTGCCCGCCGGCTCCTTCCGGTACGACCGCGAGCACCGGCACCTGAGGGTCGACGGTGGCGAGCGGGCCGTGCAGCAGATCGGCCCCCGAAAACGCCTGTGCGGAAAGGTATGACGTCTCCATCAGCTTGAGCGCGGCCTCGCGGGCGGTGGGGTAGGAGTAGCCGCGGCCGGTCGCGATGAGTCGCTGCGCGAACCGGTAGCGCTGCGCCACCTCGCGGACCAGCGCGTCGAAGGCCAGGACTTGCTCGCCGAGATCGGGCAGTGCGTCGACGCCGTCGCGGTCGTCGCCCAGCAGCAGTTGCAGCGCGAGCAACTCCGCGGTGTAGGACTTGGTCGCTGCCACCGACTTCTCGGCACCGGCAAGCACATCGATGTGGATCGCCGCTGCCGCAGCCAGGTCAGATGCCGCGTTGTTGGTGACCGCGACGGTCAGCGCGCCCTGAGAGCGCGCGACCTCTACAGACCGCACCAGGTCCGGAGAACCGCCGGACTGGCTCACCGCGATGTAGAGCACATCGCGCAGGTCGGGCCGAGCTCCGTAAACCGTCATGGTCGACGGTGACACCAGGCCCGCGGGCAGCCCGTGGTTGATCTCCACCAGGTACTTGGCGTACAGCGCGGCATGGTCGCTGGTGCCCCGCGCCACGAACAGCACGAATCGGGGCGAGGTCGCGGCGATCTGGGCGGCCGCGGCGCGGATGGGTTCGCGGCCTTCGTCGAGCAGCCGGCGCCAGACCTGCGGCTGTTCGACGATTTCGGCGGCCATCAGGTGGCCGGGGATCGTCTGATCGGCACTCATCGTCTTCTCCTTGTTGGCGGCACAATTCAGTAGTAGTCGCTGAGTCGGCTCGACGGCACGGCACACGGCATGGCCAGCCCCGGACAAAACCGGATGACGGCAGTGCGAAAATCGAACACATCATGAGCAACAGCGGTGCAGGCGCGGACAAGCGCGTCGTCTTTTCCGGGGCACAGCCCACTTCCGACTCGCTTCACCTGGGCAATGCCCTGGGCGCGGTGCAGAACTGGGCCCACCTGCAGGACGGCTACGACGCGTTCTTCTGCGTCGTCGACCTGCACGCCATCACCGTCCCGCAGGACCCGGACACGCTGCGTCGTCGCACGCTGGTGACTGCCGCGCAGTACCTCGCGCTCGGTATCGACCCGGCCCGCAGCACGGTGTTCGTGCAGAGCCACGTCGCCGAGCACACCCAGCTGGCGTGGTTGCTGGGCTGCTTCACCGGCTTCGGTCAGGCGTCGCGGATGACGCAGTTCAAGGACAAGTCGCAGAAGCAGGGCGCCGACGCCACGACGGTCGGCCTGTTCACCTATCCGGTGCTGATGGCCGCCGACATCCTGCTCTACGACACCGACCTGGTGCCCGTCGGTGAGGATCAGCGTCAGCACCTCGAATTGGCCCGTGACCTCGCGCAGCGGTTCAACGCGCGCTTCCCTGACACCTTCGTGGTGCCCGAGGCCATGATCCCCAAGGCCACCGCCAAGATCTACGACCTGCAGGACCCGACCGCCAAGATGAGCAAGTCGGCCGCGACCGACGCCGGGCTGATCAATCTGCTCGACGATCCGGCCAAGAGCGCCAAGAAAATTCGCTCGGCGGTCACCGACAGCGAGCGCGAAATCCGGTTCGACACCGAGGCCAAGCCCGGCATCTCCAACCTGTTGACCATCCAGTCGGCGGTCACCGGAACCGCCGTCGACGCCCTGGTGGCCGGGTACGAAGGACGCGGTTACGGCGACCTCAAGAAGGAAACGGCCGAGGCCGTCGTCGAGTACGTCACCCCGATCAAGAACCGGGTCGACGAGCTGCTCGCCGACCCGGCCGAGCTCGAATCGGTGCTGGCCGCGGGTGCCGAGCGCGCCGAGCAGGTGGCGTTCAAGACGCTGCAGCGCGTCAACGACCGGCTGGGCCTGCTGCCGCGTCTGCGCTGAGATTGCCGGCGCCGCGCCGGGACACCGCCGGCGTCGCCTACTAGGCTTTTCGGCAGACAAGGGGGTTTGCCGAAAATGACCGACTCGGACCAGCCGGGCCTACTCGACCGACTGCGTCAGCGGCATCCGTGGCTGGATCGGATCATGCGGGCCCAGGACCGCTACGAGTCCTGCAACGGCGACTTCTACGCCGCCGGCATCACGTACTTCACGGTGTTCGCGCTGTTCCCACTGCTCATGGTCGGTTTCGCGGTGGGTGGCTTCGTGCTGGCATCCCGCCCCGACCTGCTGGCCGAACTCGAGGTGCACATCCGCTCCGCGGTCGCGGGCGACTTCGGTAACCAGCTGGTCGGGCTGATGGACTCGGCCGTGAAATCGCGCACCTCGGTCGGCGTCATCGGCCTGGCGACCGCGGCGTGGGCCGGCCTGGGCTGGATGGCGAACCTGCGCAAGGCCCTCACCGAGATGTGGGAGCAGCAGAGCGAACCCGATGGCTGGCTGGGCACCAAGCTGTCCGACCTGCTGGCGTTGATCTCGGCGTTCATCGCCATCGTCATCACCATCGGCCTGACCGCCCTGGGCGACACGGGATTGATGACGACGGTCCTGCACTGGTTCGGCGTCGGGCACGTGCCCGGCCTCGGCGTGCTGCTGCGGGTGGCGTCGTTGGCGGTGTCGTTCCTCGTGGCGTGGCTGATGTTCACCTGGATCATCGCCCGGCTGCCCCGCGAGAAGGTCAGCCTGCGCAGCTCGGCTCGGGCTGCCCTGATCGCCGCGGTGGGCTTCGAGTTGTTCAAGCAGGTCGCGTCGATCTATCTGCGGACCGTCATGCACGGGCCGGCGGGCGCGACGTTCGGGCCCGTGCTGGGCCTGATGGTGTTCGCGTACATCACCGCGCGGCTGATCCTGTTCTCGACCGCGTGGGCGGCCACCGCCGCGGACACGATGGCGCTGGCCCCGGTGGCGCCGCCCGGACCAGCTGCGATCGTCACCCGCTACCGCGAGCGCGAGGGCGTCGACGCGAACAGCGTGGCGGTCGGCGCGGCTGTGGGCCTGCTTGGTGGGCTGGGTCTTTCGCGCCTGGTGCGACGCCGCAGGGGATAGTTGCGCCGGCGGCTCGTTGCCGACCGATGGTGTATATGCAACACTGGTGGCATGGTCCACGCCGCTGTCGATGAGATCGTCAGTAATTGCCTGGCGGTTCGCGTCCGGCTGCTCGGCCGGGCGGTGACGAGTCTGTACGACCATGCCCTCGAGGAGCACGGCGTCAGCATCGCCCAGATCAATCTCATGGCGGCGCTGGGGAAGGTGGGGCCCTGCTCGCCGGCCCGGATCGGTGAGGTGCTGCAGCTGGAGCGGTCGACCGTCAGCCGCAACCTGAGTCTGTTGATGAAGCACGGCTGGGTGGAGGCGGTCTCTGCGAACGCCAAAGGGGTGCGTGAGGTCGCGCTGACCGGATCGGGCCGCAAGAAGATCGAGACCGTGCTGCCGGCATGGCGGCAGGCGCAACAGGAGGCCGCCGAGCTGATGGGTGCCGGCGGCGTCAAGGCGGTCCGGACCCTGGCGACCAGTATCGGTCTGCCGCCCGGCGACTAGCAATCGGTGGGGTTCGGCTCATTCCCGCGATCCCAACGTTGTATATACATCAAATAGAGGAGCTGTCATGTCACATCCCACCTCGAAGATCTTCATGATCGGCGCGACCGGGGCCCAGGGCATCCCGATCGTCCGCGACCTCGTCGCGGACGGAAAGTACTCCGTCCGCTTCCTCACTCGCGACGCCACGAGTGCGCGGGCCAAATCGTTGCTCGAGCTGGGAAACGTCTCGGCGCTCGAAGGCACCTTCACCGACGAAAACATGCTGCGAGAAGGCTTCCGCGGATGCGACGGTGCGTTCATCAACATCGACGGATTCAACGCCGGTGAGAAGACCGAGATGTACTGGGCCATCCGCGCCTACGAGATCGCCATCGAAGAAGGCATCCGATTCTTCGTCTACGGGAACCTCGACTACGCACTCAAGAAGGCCGGCTACGACTCCAGGTACCGCGCCGGCCACTACGACGGCAAGGGCCGCATCGCCGAATGGATCCTGCTGCAAAATCAGGTGAATTCGGCTCGGATGGGCGCCGCCATCTTCACATCGGGGCCGTACATCGAGATGACGATCTCACCCCTGACGCCCATGGCACCCAGCGTGGAAGACGGCGTCGTCACCTGGCGGGTACCACTCGGCGACGGTGCGGTGCCCCATGTCTCACTCGAGGATTGCGGTTACTACGTCCGCTGGCTCTTCGACAACACCGACCGCTCCAACGGCATGGACCTCGAGGTGGCCATCGACCACATCCCGTATCACGAACTTGCCCGGGCATTCGAGACGGTCACCGGGCACCCCGCCCGATACGTCGACACCGACATGGACGCGTACTGGCGCGGGCCGCTCGGGGGCGTCGCCGACAGCCCTGCCGGATACAACGCCGACCCGAATGACCCGAGCACCATGACATTTCGCGACAACTTCACCGGCTTCTGGAATCTGTGGAAAGACGGCATCATCACGCGGGATTACGCGCTGCTGGACGACATCCACCCGAACCGGATTCGCACCGCTGAGCAGTGGTTCAGACGCGAAGACGAACTCGGCAGGGCGACCGGGAAAGGCAGCCTCTGGGAACGCGTCCAGCCGGAGAACTGGACTCTGGACTCGGCTGTGCTGAAGAGCAGCCAGGACCTGCGCACCGGAAAGCTCTGAACCCGGTCGGCACGCCGCCGTCAGCAGCCGTCGGGGCACACGATGTCGACGAGAGCCGACGGGGTGCCGCCCTCCAGCGTGCGCACGCCACCGACCGTGCAGGCCGTCAGCGGTGCCGTGGGTGTCTGATTGAGTTGCACCAGATATCCCGCGGCCCGCAGGTCGTTGACGGCCCCTTCGGCCGACGCTGCCGATGCCGCCGGCGCTTGCAGCATCACGACGGCAGCCAGCGCCGCCATGCCCGACCCGACGAGTACTGCTTTCATGTCATCCCACTTCCTGGTGGGCCGGTCGCCGGCGCACCAGCGTCATGATCGACCAGCGGTTCGAATAACCCTGTCCGACAAGGACGCCCACGCTCAGCAGCGCCATGATCGGATATTGGGCGATGAGTTGGTCCGAGCTCCAGTAGACGGCCAGCAAGCCCGCCGAGGCGACGGCGGACAGCGTGCTGAACACACCGAGGATCAGAACCAGACCCAGTGTCACTTCGGTCAGCGGGGTCATGACGCCGGCGAGGTCGGCCGTCGGCCGCAACAGGTGCTCGGCGACGAAGCGAAAGTATTCCGGCACACGCGAATTCGCTGACGCGCCGTCGACGACGAGCAGGATGTCCGCACGCCCGAAGTGAGCCCGGAACTTCACATAGCCCTCATGAAGCCACAGCAGTCCCAGCCCGACCCGGACCGCGCCGAAGAGTATCGACGCGGCCAGGTCGGCGCGGTCGCGCGTGGTCAGTGCGCGGGTGGTCATCAGACCGGTCATCACATCAGCGAGGCAGCGCCGAAGACTGCCTTCGCCTTGTCGCAGTGGATGACGACGGTGGTGTAGCCCATGGTGTCGATGCCGGTCAGCGGGAACGACTGTGTGGCCTGGTCGAACTTGATGGCGGCGATCTCCTTGCCCGCGGCGACGTCGGACTCGGTGGAGCCCTTCGTCAGGTACACGTGCAGGTCCGGGCCCTCGTCGGAGGAGAAGTCGGTGAATTCGAGATTCATGCCGCTGACGGTCGCCGTACCGGCGACGTGCTTGCCGTTGAGGCCGGTGAAGTGGCCCGTGCGAGCGGCGGCGCTCGATGAGGTCATCGCGGAGGTCATCGCGGAGGTCATGCTGGACGACATGGCGGAACTGGAGGGGCTGGACGAACCGGCTGACTTCATCTCGTTCGCACCGCACGCGGTGAGGGTCAGGGCGAACACCGCAGCTGCTGTAGCTGCGATCGGCTTGATGACCATGTGGAACTCCTTCGAGCGTCGTGGGGTGCCGATCACCCCGTCGCCGATGAAGTTAGGGAGCGCGCCGGGCGCGTTCGACAAACATTTCAGAACCGTAAGAACCGGCCCGTCGCGCCGCCGGCTGTCTAGGCTCAGCACCATGAGAGGTGCTATGTGGATGCGCCCGTGAGTTCCGACGACGGCGGCGGAGCGCACGTCGTGCTGGTCGAAGACGACCAGCGGGTGCGGACCGCGGTGGCGGCGTACCTGCGCGCCAAAGGGTTTCGAATCGACGAGTTCTCCGACGGGGAAACCGCGCGCGACGCCGTGCAACGCTCGACGCCCGACGTACTGGTGCTCGACCGCATGCTGCCGGGGCTGTCGGGTGACGACCTGCTGCGCGAGATCCGCACCCGCTCGGATGTTCCGGTGATCATGCTGACCGCGCTCGGTGCGAGCGGGCACCGGATCGACGGCCTCGAACTCGGCGCCGACGACTACCTGGCGAAGCCGTTCGCACTGCGCGAACTGCAACTGCGCATTTCGAAAGTGTTGCGGCACAGGGTCTCCCACCAGTCGCCGCTCGCCCCGTTTGTGGTCGGCCGGTTCCGGATCGACCCGACGATGCGCCGGATCACCTGCGGCAGTGCCGATGTCGAGCTGACCGCACGCGAGTACGAGCTCCTGCTCTTCCTGCTCAAGAACCCCGACCGCGTCGTCTCCCGCGACGAGATGCTGCGGGAAGTGTGGGGCTGGAGCACCGGCGACGCGTCGACGGTGACGGTGCACATCCGGAGGCTCCGCGAGAAGATCGAGGCCGACCCGCGCGATCCCGTCTATCTGCGCACCGAGTGGGGCACGGGATACCGATTCACGCCGTCGGGGCGGTCGTCATGATCCTCGGCGCGGTGGACCTCGTCATCATCGCGGTGACGGCCCTGATCTGTACGTCGGTGGCCACGGGCGCGGCCGTCCTTGTCATGCAACTCAATCGGCGCGGGTCCATCGGGACGCAGGTGTCGGTCCTGATCTGCGCGACCATCGTCGCGATCGTCGCCTCCACGGTGGCCATCTCGATCGAGATGTACCTGTCGTCGCACGATCTGCAGGTCCTGCTCGCGGTACTCGCCATCTCGGCGCTCATGGCCGGCCTCGCCGCCGGCTTCATGCTGCGACGGCTGCGGCGGTCGCTGGCCCGGCTGCAACGTGCGGCCCAGCAGATCGGCAGCGGCGAAGTCGTCACGGCGGACGTCGACAGCTCGAGGGAATTCGCCGAGTTGTCGAGCCAGCTGGCGCAGTCGTCGGCGCAATTGGCCGCTGCCCGTGCGGAAGTCGAACAGCTGGATCAGTCCCGGCGGCAGCTGGTCGCCTGGGTTTCGCATGATCTGCGGACACCACTGGCCGGCATGCGTGCGATGGCCGAAGCGCTCGAGGAAGGCGTGGTCGACGACCCGGCCGAATACATCCGGCAGATCCGCGATCAGGTGGACTCCGTCAACGGCATGGTCGACGGCCTGTTCGAGTTGTCCAAGATTCAGAGCGGCATGCTGACCCGGATTTTGCGTGGTAATTGGTGTGGGTTCGGTGTGATGCCGAGTTGTGTTGTTGGGTAGTGGTTTTCGTGTGGTGGCGTAGAGGTGCTGTCCCGTGTCGCCGGGTGGGGCGGGCTTTCCTGGGGCCTGTGGGTCCTTCATCGTTGATGGGTCCGATGGGGTGGGGTGTTATCCGAAGGCGGTGCGGACGCGGTGCCAGGCGGCGGCGATCGCCGCCGCCCAGCGCCAGGTGGCATCGATGCGTAGCCGCAGTTGGCGGGCGCCGCGGGTGATACGGGCGGCCACGTGCAGGACCCGGTAGCGGAACGTGGTGATCTCGACGCGGGCCAGAGCGCGATCGCTGGCGAACCCGATGAGGCGGGTCCAGGTGACCAGGTCAGCGGCGGCCAGGACGATTTCGAGCCAGGCAGCATTGGCCCAGAAGGAGTGGCAGGGCAGGTTACGCAGCCCGGTGGCTTTGAGTTCGCGGATACGGTCCTCGACGCGGGCGTGCTGGCGGTGCCGTAGTTCCAGACCGGCGACCTGACCGGGTACGACACCCGGTGGTGTGTCGGTGATGAACGCGGTGACCCGCATGCCGTCGGCGTCGGTGAACCGCAACTGCGCGCCGGGGTGGGGGCGTTCTTTACGCAGGATCAGCCGGGTCCCTTCGGGCCAGGAGGCCAGGTTGACCAGGTCGGTGGCTTCAGCGACCCACGCGCCGTCGCGGATCCCGCCGTCGGTGTCGATCGCTGGATACCAGCAATCGCCGAGGTTGAGGGTGTCCACGGCGTCCTGGACGCGGGTATCGACGGGGTACCCGAAGGAGAACCCGGCCCCGGCGGCCCGGCACGCTGCGGCGAATTTGTGGGTGGATCCGGCGGTATCGCAGCGCACCAACACCTTCGGGGCCTCGGGGTTGTCGGGATCGTCGGGGTTGGGCCGCCACGCCGCTGGCAGCGATGCCAAAGCCTGGTGCAGGACGATGATGTGGTCGGAGGCGGTGTTGGAGCCGGCGTTACCGTTGCGCAGCAACCCGGCCAGGGCTTCGCCGCCGGCGATGTCGGGGCGGTCCAGAAACGCCAGCAGCGGGTGCAGCCCGAACGTTTTCTTCCAGGTCGGCGCAGCCCCGGCCTTGTTGTCGGAGTGATCGATCACCAGCGTGGCATCGATGTCGATATGCAGCCAGCCGCCGGTGGTGGGGGCGGCTCCGACAGCCCAGGCCGCTGCCCGCGCCGCGGCTCGGGCTGCGCGCACCCCGGGTAGATGCGCGGCATCGATCCGCTCATCGATCAGCCGCCACATGGTGGTCGTTGAGGCCTTGGCCCCCAGGACGTGCTCCCGGTCACCGCACAGCTGACCGACCGCGTCGATGCAGTCCGCGCCGTCGGCGACCGCGGCCGCCAGATCAGCGAACACCTCCCCCAGGCGCATACACCCACGGGCCGCGGTAGGTGTCGGCCAACGCGGCCGTGACCTGCGCCGATAAGCCGGTCCGGTCGGCAAGCTCACGCAGCATGCCCATCCCGGCATGCGACACAACGCCATGGCCGTCGGCGGAAACTTTCACCGGCGATGCCGCCGCGATATTCTTCACCTGCGAAGTGCCTTCCCGTCAGGGTTTTTGAACCGTAGAGAAGTCCAATTATTCCTTGCAGGACAGGCACTTTCGCTTATCTACACACCCCCACAGTCAACATTCCACGAAAAATCCGGGCTGAAGCTCAGCAAGGAGCCGGTAGTGCTCCTGGACCTGGTGTCCGATGTCGTGTCCGACATGCAGGCCCTCGCGGCCACCCGCGGCATCCGCATCACCCACGCCGGGATGGCCGACGTGGTGCTGCACGCCGACGCCGGAGAACTGTCCCGGGTGGTGGCGAACCTGTTGGTCAACAGCATTCGGCATGCACCGGAGCATTCCGAGATCGAGGTTTCGGCACAGCGGCTCGACGGCGACCGGATCGTGCTCACGGTGCTGGACCAGGGGCCCGGCGTGCAGTCCCAGGATCTGGGGCGGATGTTCGACATGGGCTGGCGCGGCACGGCGGCCCGCACCCCGGAAGGCGGCGGGGCGGGCGCCGGCATCGGCTTGGCCATCGTGCGGGGCATCGTCGAAGCGCACGGCGGCGAGGTGTCCGCCGCGCATGTGCCCGGCGGATTCCGGCTGGACGTGACGCTGCCGACGACGTGACGGCTAGGCGCCCCGCTGCGGCGCGGTCAGCACCCTCGGACCGAGCTGGTGCGCCAGTTCCAATGCGAGTTCCATTGCCAGCCGCCGTTCACCGGGCTGGTAGCCGAGGAGCTCGGTCGCCCGCGCCACCCGCTGCAGCACGGTATTGCGGTGGGTGTGCAGCCGGCCGGCGGCGCGTGGCGCGTTGTCGGCTTCGTCGAGGAAGACGCGCAGGGTATCGCGCAGGCGGGCCGCCGCCGACGTGTCCTCCGCGAGCGGACCCAGGGTTGCCGAGACGAATTCGGCTGCGCGATCAGGGTTCTGGGCCGCCAGTGCGGTGACCTCGAGGTCGCGGAAGAGGGCCACCCGCGTGCCGCCGGGGTGCCCGGCGAGCAGACTCTGGATCGCCAGCGCCGCCTCGTGGGAGCGGCGAAAGCCGGTGATGCCCGGCCGCGTCGGACCCACCGCGACGCGAATATGGTTCTGCGCCTGTGTGATTGCGTCAGACAGTGCATCGACCACCGGCTCGGAACTGCTGCCCAGCCAGGCCCACAACGTGGACGGGCCGACGGACAACGTCAGCGGCGGGCGAGTGCCTGCGGCTCGCGCCAGCACCGCCGCGGCGGATTCGAGTGCCCCCTGCACATCGCCGTGCGGCGGCGTCCACAGCACCAGTGCGGTGTGGCGCTGCCGCAGGTCGTATCCCAGGCGTTCGCCGGCCCGCCCGGTGTCGATGGCGGCGCCGTCGAGGATCAGCCGGATCGTTTCGGCGCGGCGGGCGATGGCCCCGCCGAGCACCTCCTCGCGCTCGCGTTGCGCTGCGGCGATGACGTTGGCGACGACATGGTCGACGTACTCGAACATGCGCCGGGACGCGACTTCCAGCAATTCGATCAACAGCGGGCCGGACGGCACGAGTTGCGTGGCGTGCACCATGTAGCGACGCCACGCGACGTTCTGGCCGCGCCGGTACGACTGGAAGATCACGTCGAGGTCCATGCCGCGCCGGGCGACCGTGCGGGCGATGTCGAGGGCCTCGGGCGGGACGTCGATGGCCGCCATCTTGGCGTCGCGGCGGGCGAACAACGACAGCAGCCGGGCGGCATTGGCGCGATTGCTGGCCGAGGTATCCGCCAGCACGGCCGCGTCGGAGCCGGCGGTGGGCGAGAGCTCGACCGCGGCGGCGTCCATCTCGGCAACCAGGTCGTCGAGTTCGGCCAGCATCAGCTCGGCGACGTCGCCCATGAGATCGATGACCTCAGGCGACGGTGTCTCGGCGGGCATCACCGAAGTATGCCCCTGCACATATCACCGGTCGAGTACTGGGCGGCCGCACCTGTGCTGTGTGTCGCGGCGTCCATAGCGTTAGTGCCATCACAAAGCACCTCCAAACGACCAGGAGTCACAGTGTCCACCTCAATGAAGCGGTCCGAGACGCGCGATGTCGATGTGTTGATCATCGGAGCGGGTATCTCCGGCATCGGCGCGGCATACCACCTGAAGGCGAACCGCCCGGGCACGTCGTTCCTGATCATCGAGGGGCGCGACGCCATCGGCGGCACCTGGAGCCTGCACAAGTACCCCGGCATCCGCTCGGACTCCGACATGCCCACCTTCGGTTTCGGCTTCAAGCCGTGGACGCACCGCAAGTCCATCGCCGACGGCCACATCATCCTCGACTACCTGCAGCAGGCCGTCGACGAGAACGGGATCGGCGAGCACGTCCGGTTCGGCCAGCGCGTGCAGAACGCGAACTTCGACTCCGACACCGGACGGTGGACCGTCACCACCACGCACGGAGACGAGACGACGACGTTCACCGGCCGCTTCCTGTTCCTGGGCACCGGGTACTACGACTACGAGAAGCCCTTCATCCCGGACTTCCCCGGCAAGGACGACTTCGAAGGCCCGGTGATCCACCCGCAGCTGTGGCCCGAGGACCTGGACTACGCCGGCAAGAAGGTCGTCGTGATCGGAAGTGGCGCAACGGCTGTCACGCTGATCCCGTCGATGGCCGACAAGACCGCCCACATCACCATGCTGCAGCGGTCCCCGAGCTACGTGCTGTCGGTGCCGGCGGCCGACCCGATCACCAACACCCTCAACAAGGTCCTGGGCCACGAGCGCGCGTTCCCGATCGTGCGGCGCAAGAACATCGCGACCAGCCGCGGCCTGTTCAAGCTGTGCCAGAAATACCCGAAGACCATGCGAAAGCTGTTGATCGCCAACGTGGCCCGGCAGCTGCCCAAGGGCTTCGACGTCGACACCCATTTCACGCCGCGGTACAACCCGTGGGAGCAGCGCCTGGCCATGGTGCCCGACGGCGACCTGTTCAAGGCCATCAAGGCCGGCAAGGCGTCGGTGGTCACCGACCAGATCGAGCGGTTCACCAAGCGCGGCATCCTGCTGAAATCCGGCCAGGAGCTGGAGGCCGACATCATCGTCACCGCAACGGGTTTGAACATGGCGGCGTTCGGCAAGATCGCGCTGAGCGTTGACGGCCAGGCGCTCGACCTGCCCGACCACACGGTGTACAAGGCGATGATGGTCTCCGACGTACCCAACATGGCGTTCGCGATGGGCTACACCAACATCGCCTGGACCCTGAAGGTCGACCTGGTGTGCGAGCACTTCTGCCGCCTGTTGGACCACATGGACGCCCACGGGCACGACGTCGTCGTCCCGGTGGTCGAGAACCCCGACATGGCGCGCGGCCCGCTGATGGACCTGTCGTCGGGCTACGTCCAGCGCGGCATTCAGCAGTTCCCCCGCAGCGGCGACAGCGGTTCGTGGCTGGTCAAGCACGCCTACGAGATGGATGCCGAGCGGTTGCGGGGCGGTGCCATCGAGGACCCTGGCCTGCGGTTCTCATCCGTCAAGTCTGTCGCGTTCGCGTCGTAAAGGATCATCATGAAACAGCTCTACTTCTACAGCCACGGGGTGCGCTGCGCCGCTTGGCATCTGACCGCCGCCACCGACGCGCTGGCCGGTGAGTCCGGCCGGCCGTGCGTGGTGATGGCCCACGGCTTCAGTGGGACCAAGGACACCGCGCTGCTCGGCTTCGCCGAGCCCTTCGCCGCCGCCGGGCTGGATGTTCTGGTGTTCGACTACCGCGGGTTCGGTGAGTCCGAAGGCGTTCCCCGGCAGGACATTTCGATTCCTCGCCAGCGGCAGGACTACCATGCCGCCATCGCCGCGGCGCGGCACCTGCCCGGGGTGGACCCGGACCGCATCGTGCTGTGGGGCACGTCGTACGCGGGCGGTCACGTCATCGCTGTCGCAGCTCGCGATCAGCGCGTCGCGGCCGTCATCTCGATGAATCCGGCAGTCGACGGTGTCGCCACGCTGGCGCATCTGCGTCGTACCTGCGGGACCGGCTACCTGGTGCGCTCGACGGTCAACGCCCTGCGGGACGTGATCGGCAGCGCGCTCGGGCGGCCCGCGCACATGGTGCCGGTGGTCGGGCAGCCCGGATCGAACGCGGTGATCGCGACGTCGGGATCGGAGGAGGCCTGGCTGCCCGTCGCCGGGCCGACGTGGCGCAACGAGGTGCGCGGCCGGCACGCCCTCGGCGTCGCGTTCAACCGACCGATCACGAAGGCCGGCAAGTTGAACTGTCCGATTCTCGTGCAGCCCGGCACCGACGACCGCATCGCGCCGGCGGTCGCGGCGCGGAAGGCGGCCCGTCGCGCCGGGTACTGGGCGCAGCTGCGGGAGTACCCCACCGACCATCTCGACTTCTACGACGGTCCCTGGCAACAGCGGGCTCTGGCCGACCAGCTCGACTTCCTCAAGCGCGATCTGGCGCCGACACAAGGCCACCTGTACGAAACCCACTCTGCCTGAAAGGAATTGATCGATGAAGACCACCGCAGCCGTACTCCTGGAGCCGGGCAAGCCCTTTGAGATCATGGAACTCGATCTCGATGGCCCCGGCCCCGGCGAGGTGCTGATCAACTACACCGCCGCGGGACTGTGTCACTCCGACCTGCACCTGTCCGACGGTGACCTCCCGCCGCGCTATCCCATCGTCGGTGGGCACGAGGGCGCCGGCATCATCGAGGACGTCGGCCCCGGCGTCACCAAGGTCAAGCCCGGCGACCACGTCGTGTGCAGTTTCATCCCGAGCTGTGGCCACTGCCGGTACTGCTCGACCGGCAGGCAGGCCCTGTGCGACATGGGCGCGACCATCCTCGAAGGCTCCATGCCGGACGGTTCGTTCCGATTTCACAAGGGCGGCACGGATTTCGGTGCCATGTGCATGCTGGGCACGTTCGCCAAGAAAGCCACCATCTCGCAGCACTCGGTGGTCAAGGTCGACGACTGGCTGCCGCTGGAAACCGCCGTGCTCGTCGGCTGCGGGGTGCCGACCGGCTGGGGCGGCGCCACGTATGCCGGAAATGTGCGGCCGGGCGACATCACCGTCGTCTACGGCATCGGCGGCATCGGTATCAACGCCGTCCAGGGCGCCGCGCACGCCGGCGCGAAATACATTGTGGCCGTGGACCCGGTGGCCTTCAAGCGCGATACCGCGCTGAAATTCGGTGCCACACATGTCTTTGCGAGCGCCGAGGCCGCGGCCGAGAAGATCAACGAGCTGTCGTGGGGCCAGGGCGCCGACCAGGCCATCATCTGCGTCGGGACCGTCGACGAGGACGTCGTCACCTCGGCATTCCACGCCATCGGCAAGGGCGGCACCGTCGTCGTCATCGGCATGGCAAACCCCGAGAAACTCACCATTCATGTCTCAGGCCTGGAGCTGACGTTGTTCGAGAAGACCATTCGCGGCTCGTTGTTCGGCTCGGCCAACCCGCAGTACGACATCATCCGGTTGCTGCGCCTCTACAACGACGGCCAGCTCCAACTCGATGACCTGGTGACCACGCGGTACACCCTCGAAGAGGTCAATCAGGGCTACCAGGACCTTCGGGAGGGTAAGAACATTCGCGGGATCATCGTGCACTGACCGAACCGGGTTGTAGCTTGGACCGCGTGATCTCGGTGATCCCGCAGTGGCAGATCGGACCGGTGCAGGTACCGGTGCACGGTCTGTTCGTGGGGCTGGGCGTGCTGGCCGCCGTGATCGTGTTCGTCCACGAGGCGCGCCGCCGCGGTGCGGTGAACGAACAGTCACTCGTGGCCGTCACCGGCGCCCTCGTCGGCGGGGCGATCGGCATGCGGGCGTCGGGGTTGGCGCGTCACCTGGATTTCAGTGCCAACCCGACTGTCGCGCAGGCGTGGGAGTACGGGTCCAAGAGCATCCTCGGTGGGCTACTCGGCGCTTACCTCGGCGTCTTGGTCGCCAAGCGAATTGGGGGGTACCGAGGTAAGACCGGCGACCTGTTCGCGCCGGCGGTCGCCCTCGGGATGGCGGTAGGCCGAATCGGCTGTCTGCTGACCGAGGCACCCGGACGGCCGACGACGCTGCCCTGGGGGGTGCACGCCCCGGCGAGCACCCCCGAGTGCCCAGGGTGCGTGGCGGGACTGGCCATGCACCCGTCGTTCGGGTACGAAATCGTCTTCCAGCTGGCGGCTTTCGCTGTGCTCATGTGGTTGCGGCCCCGCATCACCCATCCCGGCGAGCTGTTCGTCATCTACATCGCCGCGTACGCGGTGTTCCGCTTCTTCGTGGAGTTCGTCCGTGCCAACCAGACGGTGTGGCTGGATCTGACACGGCCGCAATGGTTTCTGCTGCCATCATTGGCGCTCTTGGGGTTCCGGATATGGCGCGGCTATTGCCGTGGCTACTACCCGATTTCGTCGGCAGACAAGGAGGGCGACCGTGTCCGAGCCGCCAATTGATTATCCAGACGATGAGCCCGGCAATGGCGTGCCGCCCGGTCAGAATCCGCAACACCCCCAGTACCCGCAATACCCCCAATATCCGCCGCAGTACCCGCAATACCCTCAGTACCCGTCGCAGTACCCGCAATACGGCTATCCGCCGCCGCGGGTGCCGAATCCGAACGGGGTCTCGGTCGGTGGCGCGATCGGCGGGGTCTTCATCTTTCCGGTGCTGAACCTCGGCATCGGCCTGGTCACCTTGATGGCCTCCAATCAAGGAACAGGCGCACTGGTTGTTGGTGCCGTGGTGCTGGCGCTCACCGCGTTCGGCGGCGGGTTCGCGCTCTGGAAGACCGGCAACCCCATCGGCAAGGGATTCGGCTTGGGCCTGATGATCGGCTGGGCACTCACCTCGATCCTGTCTGTCGGCTTCTGCACCGGCCTGAATCCGGAGATGTACACGTGACAGCCGGGATGGGTCTGCGCGGTGACCGGCTGCTGCGCTACGTGACGGCGTACTGCCCGAACTGCCACTATGAAGCGCCGGAACGGCCGCTTGCCGACGTCGCGCGCCTGTCCGGCCGGCTGGTCGAACGCGACGGACGGGTGTGGCTGGAGCGGGGCTGCCCGGCGCACGGTCTGGTGAGCACGCTCTACGACGAGAACCCGGAGATTCTGTCGTATCTGGAGGAGTGGACGGCGCCGACCAAGGCGCACATCCCCGATGTGGCAGGCAATTTCGATCCGATCCCGTCGGCCTATCTGCGCGGACTGCCGGAGATGCAGACCCAGCACACCTGCATCCTGCTCGAAGACATCGCCGAGGCCTGCAACCTGCGATGCCCCACGTGCTTCACCGATTCGTCGCCCGATCTGCGCAACGTGGTGCCGGTTGCCGAGGTGCTCGCGAACGTCGACCAGCGGCTGGCCCGGGAGAATGGGCGACTGGACGTGCTGATGCTCTCCGGCGGAGAACCGACGCTGCATCCCGACCTGGCAGAACTGCTCGACGAACTCACCCGCCGGCCCATCACGCGAATCCTGATCAACACCAACGGAGTTCGCATCGCGACCGATGACGCCCTGCTTCAGCTGATCAGCTCCCATCGGCAGCGGGTCGAGGTGTACCTGCAGTACGACGGCCTGTCCGAGGCGGCGCACCGGCATCATCGCGGCGGCGATCTGCGACGGCTCAAACAGCAGGTGCTGCAGCGCCTTTCGTCTCAGCAGATCTTTACGACCCTGGTGATGGCCGCCGCGCTGGGCGTCAACGACAACGAGATCGGTGACATGGTGCAGCTGGCGCTGGGTACCCCGTACGTCGGTGGCATCACCATTCAGCCGCAGTTCGGTTCGGGGCGCTCCGGGAGCCTGGACGCGCGCGACCGGCTGACGCACACCGGTGTGCTCAGCCGGCTCGGCCCGCAGACCGACGGCCTGGTGACGTGGCGTGACCTGACCGCGCTGCCGTGCTCGCATCCGCACTGCTGCTCGGTGGGCTACGTGCTGCGCGACGATGCCGGGCGGTGGCGGTCGCTGGTGTCGTTGATCGGCCATGACGTCCTCAAGGACCGACTCGGGTTGGTGTCCAACCGAATTGCCGACAGCGAGCTGCCGCAGGAACTACAGCTGGCGGTACGTGAATCGCTGCTCGGTCTGTTGTCCGAGCAGTCCTCACTGTCGCACCCCGGGATCGGAGACGTGTGGCGCACCATCTGCCAGAACTGCGATCTGGGCATGCCCACGCTGCTGGCCCTCGCGTCGTCGGCGCTGCCCGGTGGCAAGAACAGGGTGCGGAAACTGTTGGGGGAGCGGGTCGTTCGCATCACCGTCAAACCGTTCATGGACATCTCGACCATGATCGAGGAGCGCCTGGTGCAGTGCTGCGTGCATGTCGGTACCCGTTCCAGCCAGGACCAGTGCGCGCCGTTCTGCGCGGTGCAGGCGTGGCCGGCGCTGGGGCGTCAGCGGATGTCCATCGCCGCGGGCACTGATTTGGGAAAGGCCTTGCCGCTCACGGTGATCTGAGGGCCCAGGTGCCCGCTCGCGGTGTCAGCGGTCACCGTCGTTGATCCTGACATGGCGGCGCGAGTCACTCGAACAAATGCGCCCTGGATACAGGGTCAACGAGAGAGGATGGCTTCGGGCGCCGACCACACCCCGCGCCGCACCACCGCCCGCACGTGCAGTTTGCGGTCCAGCACGACCAGGTCGGCCGACGCGCCGGGCCGCAGTGCGCCGGTGTCGTCGAATCCGAGTGTGCGCGCCGGGGTCGTCGCCGTCATCAGTACCGCGTGCTGCAACGCCGTATCGGATAAGGACTCCAAACCCGTTGCCGCCGTGCGGAACAGGGCGTCCATGGTCGCGGTGCTGCCCGCAATGGTGGATCGTTCGCGCTGCCGCGCCACCGAGCCGCTGACCTCGACATCGAGGCCGCCCAGTTGGTACGACCCGTCGGGCATGCCGGCGGCCGCCATCGCATCGGTGATCAGCGCGACGCGGTCCGAGCCCGCGGTGACGGCGACCTGGTGGACGAGCGCCGGGTGCAGGTGCACGCCGTCGGCGATGAGCTCGACCGTCACCCGGGTGTCCTCCAGCAGGGCCAGCGCCGGGCCGGGATCACGGTGGTGCAATGGACGCATGCCGTTGAACACGTGGGTGCCGACGGTGGCGCCCAGCTGCAACGCCCGTTTGGTCTCCTCGTAGCTGGCGTCGGTATGGCCCACGGCCACAATGACTCCCGCGTCGACGAAGCGTTCGATCGCGACGTCGGCGCCGGGTAGCTCGGGGGCGATCGTCACCATCCGGATGGTCCCGTGGGCCGCAGCGAGCAGGCTGTCGATCTCGGCGGGGTCGGGGTCGCGCAGCTGTGTCACGTCGTGTGCGCCGCACCGCGCGGAACTCAGCCACGGACCTTCCAGGTGGATGCCGGCGACAATGCCGTCGCGTACCGCGTCGGCCAGGGTCTGCACCTGCGCCAGCAACACTTCCGGCGCCGCGGTGACCAAGCTGGCCAGGGTCGTGGAGGTGCCGTGGGCGCGGTGAAATTCGGCGGCGCGCGCCACCTCGCCGGGATCGTCGGTGCTGTAGGAGAATCCGCCGCCGCCGTGCACATGCATGTCCACGAAGCCCGGCACCACAACGCCTTCCGGGAAGTCGACGTCGACGCTGCGCGGCGCGGCGCCGCTACCGCACGTGAGAATCCGGTTGCCGCTGATCTCCAGCCACCCGGGCCGGCACACAGCGTCAAGCGCTGAGCCTCCCAAAACAACGGTCCCGGCCGAGATGAGCGTCATCGCCGGTCATTCTCTACCTGTTGGCGTGCTGGGGGCGCCGATTGATCGAACGGGCCGCCAGCATCAGCGACAGCACGATCGCGGCCCCGACGACGCCGACGCCGACGCGGATCGGCAGTGCGTCGACGGGCGGCAGGCCATCGAGGGCCTGTGCGGCCGCCGGATGCTTGGCGTCGGGCTTGCGCTGGGTGAGCGACGGGTCCGGCTCGATCAACGTGCCCACCTTGGTGCCCGGCGGGGTGGCGAAGCCGTAGTCCAGGAGCCGTGCGGCCTGCTCCCACGGCGCGATCGGGACCCGGGTGCCGTGCAGCAGGATCGCGACCAGACGGCGTCCACCGCGATCAGCCGCGCCGACGAACGTCTGCCCGGCGTCGTCGGTGTATCCGGTCTTGCCGCCCAGTGCGCCCGGGTAGTTGTAGAGCAGCTTGTTGTCGTTCTCGAGCTCGTAGCCGGGGTGGTCACCGGGCTCGCCGGGCTTCGCGGGATGTCCCGGGAAGTTGTACTTCTGGGTCGAGACGATGGACGCGAACGTCGGGTTCTGCCAGGCGTAGCGGTAGAACAGGCCCATGTCGTAGGCCGAGGTGCTCATGCCGGGGCCGTCGAGGCCGGACGGCGTGGCCGCCCGGGTGTCGCGGCCGCCCAGCTTGGAGGCCAGGTCGTTGATCTTCGTGATCGCGGTGTCCATCCCGCCGACCTGCATCGCCAGGGCGTGGGCGGCGTCGTTGCCCGAGTGCATGAGCAGGCCGTGCAGCAGGTCGTTGACGGTGTAGACGCCGCCGTCATCGACGCCTACCCGGGTGCCCTCGGCCGCAGCGTCGTCCGGCGTGCCGGTGACGCGCTTGTTGATGGGCAGTTCACGCAGGGCCTGGGTCGCGATGAGCACCTTGATGATGGAGGCCGGGCGGTGCCGGCCGTGCGGGTCCTTCGCCGCGATGATGTCGCCGCTGTCCAGGTCGGCCAGCAGCCAGGCATCAGCCGAGACGTCGCCGGGCAGGGGCGGCATGTCGGGCGCGGCGACGATGCCGCAGCTCGCCATCAGCTCGCCGCCGAGCGGTGTGGCCGGTACGGGAATCGGGGCCGGCGGGTCGCCGGCTTTGGGAACCTCGGACTGGTCGACCGCGGGCGGGGTGTTCACCCGGTACGGGCAGGGGTCGGCGGCCGGTGGGTCGGGTTCGGCAAAGGCCACTGCCGGTGCAGCCGTCAGGAAAAACGCTGCTGCCAGGGCTGCAGCGCGTTGTGCCGTCGATCGGGTGGTCGCCATGGTCTCGCCAGATTAGGCGACGGAGCCCCGGAAACGATGTTGCCGCGCTGTGACAATTGGGGTTGAAGTTACAAATGTGAATTGGGTAACGGGCGGCTACCGGCGTTCCGGGATCGCGCAGTACGCCAGCGCGGGGACGCCGATGGAGCTCATCCACAGCTGCCCGTCACGCTCGACCAGTCCGGTGACCTGTCCGAATTGCCGGTGCCGCATGCGTACCCCGGAGACGGCCTCGCCACTGTCGGGGTCGAAGGCGACGGCCCACACCTCCAGCGGCATCTGCGGCTGCAGCGCGTCGGGCAACCGCCAGACCAGCTGGCGCAGGATGGTCGGCCGCGGTGCCAGCCATTCCGCTGCGGCGTTGACCGGGGTGACCAACGCGACCCAGATCCGGCCGTCGGCGCCCGTCGAGATGTTGTCGGGCATACCGGGGAGATTGACCGCCAGCGGAGTGATGGTGCCGGCCTGCGGCCCGGACAGCCAGTACTTCGACAGTCGACGGCCCTGCGTCTCGGCGAACACCAGCGCAGTGCCGTCGGCCGTGACGGTGACGCCGTTGGCGAAGTACAGGCCGTCGCGCACCGTGCTCACCGTGCCGTCGGTCGCCAGCTTGTACAGGCCACCGTCGCCACGGGCCTCCAGGATGGCCGCGCGGAAATGCTCGTAATGGAACGAGCTGGTCGACTCAGTGAAATAGATTGTGCCGTCGTCGGTTTCGGTGACGTTCGAGCAGAATCGCAGCGGTCGGCCGTCGATATCGGGCACCAGCACATCGAGGGCGCCGGTGGTGGGGTCCAGCGCCATCAGCCCGCGATAGCTGTCGCAGACCAGCACCCGGCCGTCGCGGGCGACATGCAGCCCCAGCGGCCGGCCGCCGGTATCGGCCACCACATCCGTGGTGCCATCGGCGGATACCCGCACGATCCGGCCGTCGACCAGGCCCGTCCACAGCGCGCCGTCACCGTCGACGACGACGTCTTCCGGGGCGTCGCCCGGCATCGGCACGATGGTCAGTTCCGCGGATGGGAAATCGGGGAGGGCGTCGACCGGCGGCGGGGTCCAGCGCACCGGATTGATGGACGGCTTGTTCGGCACGCATGAACGGTAACTCGCCGGTGGGAGCCACGAGGTCGCTATGCGAGACTGGTCGGCTGATGCAGTTATGGCAATGTATATGAAATGTGCCAATAGCCGTCTGGGTGGTCATGTTTCGCCCGGCATATTTGGCTGTCACAAACGGCATATAGCATGTCGTGCAACAAGATTGTGCACCTGATTGACGCGGGGAGTGGCGGTGGGCGGGGCCGAGTTCAGATTTGCTACCAACGCACTTCGCGAAGGCAAGTTCATGCGCGCATTCAGCCATGTGGTGGTCGTCGGGTGCTTCATGCTGGCCGGCTTGGCCGCGGTTGTGCAATTCCACCCCGCCGGACCCGCCGGGGTGGTTCCGCACGCGGTGCAGGTGGTCGCGATTGTCTCCGCCGTCGGGTACGGCTGCCGATGGCTGCGGTGGCCGTGGCCGGGATACGCCGGCGCGATCGCGTTCGTGGTCTGGGCCGACATCGCAATCGCCGCCGTCGCGCTGACCATGTCCACCGTGGAGGCGCGATTGTGCACGACGCTGTATCTGGGCGTCATCGGGGTATTCATCGGGTTTCTGCTGGGCGCGCGGGTGCTGGCCGCGCACTGCGTATTCGGTGCGTTGCTCATCGCCGGAATCACCGCTTGGGCGGTGGTCGAACACCACGCCAGCTGGTTCGGGCTGTTCGTGATCTACATGCCGGCATTTGCCTGGGTGGTGTGCATCCCGATCGGCGGTTGCCTACTGATCGACAGGGGCCGGCGCGCGATCATCAGAATGGCGCGGTCGGCACACACGGATCAGCTGACGGGGCTCCGCAATCGGCGCGGCATGCACCACGTCGTCAATCGGGTCCTGGCCCCAGAGTCGGCGCCGACGCATCTCGTGGTGGCGGTTATCGATATCGATCGCTTCAAACGGCTCAACGACCACCGTGGTCACGCTGCCGGCGATGCCGCGCTGATCGCATTGGCGGACAGCTTGCGGTCGATTGCCCGGCCCGGTGAGATCGCCGCCCGGATCGGCGGCGACGAACTCATCCTGGTGACGTTCACCACCGGCGAGGCCGACATACCCGGGCTGCTCACCCGTTTGACGACGCTGACGCAACTCGATCTGGATCGCGGGGAAACGCTCTCAACGAGCATCGGCGTTGCCGTGGCGACGACGTCGGCGCGGCACTTCCTGCTCGAGGACGTGATCCGCCGCGCAGACGCCGCCATGTACGGGGTCAAGCGGTCCGGCGGCGGAGGGTGTGCGGTCTACGGCGGGCAGGAGCCGGCTGAACACCATTGCATCTAGCCGGCGGGATCGTCCCGCCGGATCTGCTTGCCCGTCGCCGAGTCCACTGCGGTCTCGCCCGGCGGCAGGTTCGACAGGTCGGGCGCGATGACCGTCGGCATGTCACCGGAGTCCGGCAGCCCGAAGTGCGCTACGACCGGCGAATCCAGCACCAGGTCATGGCGCTGTGGCAACGTCAGTCCGCGGAAGTACTCCGGACGCACGAGACGCCAGGCGAACATCAGCACCACACCGAGCAGCAGCCCGACGACGCCGACCACACCCACCGCGCCGAAGCCGAAAATGGTGACGTCGTGGTGGTTTTCGTCCTTCAGCCAATCCGGCTTGCTGTACTGGACCAGGCCGTACCCGAACACCACGGACAGCGTGATGCCACCGACCACCGGCAACACGCCACGCATCACGAAGTCACGCGCGTTGCGGGTCAACGTCTTTCGGTAGAACCAGGCGCAGGCGAACCCGGTCAGCGCGTAGTAGAACGCGATCATCAGGCCAACCGAACCGATGAGGGCCGTCAACAGATCGGCACTGATCGCGGTGAACAGCACGTAGCACAGCACCGACACCACGCCCATCACGATGGTCGAGGTGGTGGGAGTCAGGTACTGGCGATGAATCTTCGCGAAACTCTCTGGCAGCGCCCGGTATACGCCCATCGACAGGGTGGTACGTGCGGTCGGCATGATGGTGGTCTGCGTCGAGGCCGCCGCCGACGTCAGGATCGACGCCGACAGGAGCAGCATGCCGATCTTCCCGATCACGCTGTCGCCGAACAACGATGGACCGATCGCAGTGAACACGTCCTTGGCGTTCTCCTGGTTGCCCAGCCCGATGCCTTCGGTGCCCACGCCGGCGAACGCGATGGTCGAGACCGTCACCAACGCATACGTGGCCAGCAGCAGGAACGTCGAGATGACGGCGGCGCGCCCGGGGGTGCGGCCAGGATCGTCGGACTCCTCGTTGCACGCCACCGCGGTGTCCCAACCCCAGTAGATGAAGATGGTGGCCAGGACCGCCGGGGCAATCACGGTGCCGAAATCCATTCCGCCAGGCCAGAACCAGGACCAGGACGGCATGATCGAGTAGGCGTGCCCATGGTGCGTGTACACCTTCACCAGCGCCACGACAGACACCACGATCAGCACGGCGACTTCGACGGTCAACAGCACGTACTGCAACCGGGCCGAGACCTCGATGCCGCGGTAGCAGATGTACGTCATGAGGACGATCCAGATGACGCCCGCCACCGTCGACCACAGGGTGCTGTTCGCCAGACCGGCGGCCGAATGCCAGCCCAGGTCACCGACGAATGTGAACGAGTACGACCCGGCGATCTGCGCCAGATTGGCCATCACGATGACGTCGGAGGCGATGATGCCCCACCCGCCGAGCCACCCGACCACCGGCCCGAAAGCCCTTGCGGCCCAGGTGAACGTGGTGCCGCAGTCGGGCTCCGCCTTGTTGAGCTCCTGGTAGGCGACGGCGATGAGGTACATGGGCACGAACGAAATGAGCATGATCGCAGGGGCTTTGACGCCGGCCAGCAGCGTGCCACCGGCCGCGATGACCAGGCCGAGCGTCGCGGCCAGGCTGTAGGCGGGCGCCGTCGACGCCAGCCCGACCACCACGCTGGACACCAGGCCGAGGGCACCCCGCTTGAGGCCTTTGTCCTCGACCACGATGTTTGGCGCTGTTGTTGTCATCTGCTCCCTGCTCATCCCCGGTGGGCTTGACCCCTGATGGTGGACACCTAACTGGTGGGACTGCTGGTCCTGCGGGAAGGATGTCCGTATGGCGGGCAAGCGTAAGAAGTACACCCCGGAGTTTCGGGAGCAGGCTGCCCGCCTGGTGATCGAGACGGGACGTCCGATCGCGCATGTGGCCGCGGAGATGAATCTGGGTGAGCAGTTGTTGGGTCGGTGGGTGCGCCAGGCCCGCGAGTCGGCCGGGGATACTGGCGGGGTGCTTGATGTTGATGAGCGCGCCGAGTTGGAGCGGCTGCGCAAGGAGAACGCTGAATTGCGTTTGGACCGTGAGTTTTTAAAAAAAGCGGCAGCCTTCTTCGCCTCCGAACAGAACCGGTAGATGCTTACCGGATCATCGAGGCGGAGAAGGCGAACTTCAGCATTGTGCGGATGTGCCGACTGCTGGTGGTATCGCGGTCGGGGTTCTACAAGTGGCGTGTGGCCGACGCTGCCGGTCCTACGCCGGCCCAGCAGCGCCGTAAGCGCCTCGACACCGCAGTTGCGGGGTTTCATGCCGACTCCGACGGGGTGAACGGCGCACCGCGCATCCTGGCCGATCTACGGGAGGATGGCTGGGTGGTCTCGTGCAAGACGGTGGCGGCATCACTGCGCCGCCAAGGTTTGTTCGGGATCAGTCCGCGCACTTTCGGTCCGCCGACCACCGTGGCGGACCCGGATGCCGAAGCGATCCCGGACCTGGTCAAACGTCGTTTCGATACCGGTGTGCTCAACGCGGTGTGGACCAGCGACATCACCTATCTGCGGACTGGGGAAGGCTGGTTGTATCTGGCGGCGGTACGGGACGGGCATTCGCGGCGGGTGATCGGTTGGGCGATCGCCGATACCCTGCATACCGATGTTGTCGAGTCGGCGTTGACGATGGCGATCGCGTTGCGTGGCCCGTTGCCGGAGAAGGTGATTTTCCATGCCGATCGGGGCTGTCAGTACACCTCGGCGCAGCTGGCTCGGTTCGCCCGGGAGAACAACCTGCTGCGGTCGGTGGGCCGTACCGGGGTGTGCTGGGATAACGCTGCGACTGAATCATTATGGGCGACACTGAAAGTCGAGTTTTACGACCGGCGGTTGTGGCCGACGAAAGCTGCCGCTAGGCTCGCCGTCGGTGACTGGATCGAGCGGGTCTACAACCGCCGCCGGCGTCACAGCGCACTGGGCATGATCAGCCCCGTCGAGTTTGAAAACCGGATCAATCAGACGGCACAAGCCGCCTGACCCTGTGTCCACCAAACAGGGTCAAGCCCACCGGTTCATTGCCGAAGAGATGCTACGGTTCGCCGCCGCGAAGCGACGAGTCGTAGGTTGGTGGGGTTGCGAACTGTTCGGTGATGTGTGGGTAAATGTGATCAAGGCGTCGGAAGATCCGTCGGGTTTTGTCTGACCCCTGTGCGAGTGTGGTTGTTGTGGAGCACCGCGACCGGCTGGCTCGTTTCGGGGTCGAGCACCTGGAGGCGGCCCTGTCCGCGCAGGGCCGCCGCATCGTGGTGCCCGACACCGGTAAGACCGGCGACGATCTGGTCCGGGACATGATCGAGGTGCTGACCTCGATGTGCGCCCGCCGCTACGGGCGGCGCGGAGCGCGAAACCGGGCGATGCGGGCGCTCACCGCCACCAAGGCCTCCGACACCGGGGCGCCGTGATGGCCGAGAAGTTCGACGTTCCTACGGGCTGGGTGTTGCAGGCGTATCAGTACGCCCTCGATCCGACTGACGCACAAACCGCACTGCTGGAGTCGCACGCCGGCGCGGCGCGGTTCGCCTACAACACGATGCTGCGGGCGGTGAAGGACAACCTGAGCCAGCGTGCGGCCGAGCGGTCCTACGGCTGGGCCGATACCGATCTCACGCCGCTGCTGTCGTGGTCGTTCCAGTCTTTGCGTAATGACTTCAATCGGCGCAAACACGTTGTCGCGGTGCGTGATGACGGGACACCGTGGTGGGGTGAGAACTCCAAAGAGGCGTACGCGAACGCCTGCAAGAACCTCTCGTCGGCGTTGACGAACTGGTCCACTTCCCGCAAGGGAACACGCAAAGGCCCCCGCGTCGGTTTCCCGTCGTTCAAGTCCAAGCGATCGACCAAGGTCTTCGCTTTCACCACCGGCGCGATCCGCATCGAGCCGGACCGCCACCATGTGACGCTGCCGCGGCTGGGCTCTCTGCGGGTGCACGAGTCCACCCGCAAACTCGCCCGACGACTGGAGCAAGGTTCGGCGCGGGTGTTGAAGGCCACGGTGCGGTTCGAGCGGGGCCGCTGGCTGGTGAGCTTCACGTGCGTGGTCGAGCGAGCGGCGAAACGGCCCGCTCATGTCACACGCCGCGCCGGCGTGGTTGGTGTTGATCTCGGTGTCAAAGACCTGATCGTGGTGGCCACACCCGACGGCCGCGAACTCCTGCGGGTCGCCGCGCCCAGAGAGTTCGCGCGGGCGTCGCGCATGCTGCGGGCGTTGCAGCGCAAAGCCGCCCGGCAAGCTGGGCCGTGGGATGCGGCGGCCGGGACCCGGCGGGAGCCGTCGAAGGCGTGGACGCGGACCCAACAGGGGATCGGTGCGCAGCACGCTCGGGTGGCGAACCTGCGTCGTGATCGCCTGCACAAACTGACCACGCTGTTGGCGCTGTCCTTCGATGTGATCGGTACCGAGACGCTCGCGGTGAAGAACATGATGGCCAAAGGCGGTTCTGGCAAGCGTGGGCTGAATCGTTCGATCGCTGACGCTGGGCTGGGTGAGTTCTCCCGCCAGCTCGACTACAAAACCGCGTGGTATGGCTCGCGTCGTGTGCAAGCCGATCGGTGGTATCCAAGCTCGAAGACGTGTTCTGGCTGCGGTTCGGTGAAAGCCAAGCTGAATCTGTCAGAACGTACCTACGTCTGTGAGCACGAGAACTGCGGGTTGAGGATCGACCGTGATCTCAACGCCGCGATCAACCTCGCGCGCATAGCGCGGGCGGAGCAGAGTGCCTGCTTCGACAATGGTGGAGCCGACCGTAAGACGACCGCTTCGGCGGCGCTGGTGGCTGTGAAACCTGAATCCAGCAATGGAAGCGCCTCACCGCAAGGCGAGGCAGCCTGATGGGAGAAACGCACTCACGTTTACTCACGAGGAGGCAACGGTGACCACTGCGCAGGACACCGACGAGTTCGAGCGGTTGCGCCCGCACCTACTGTCTGTCGCCTACCGGTTGACCGGCGTGTACGCCGACGCCGAGGACATCGTGCAGGACGCCTGGTTGCGCTGGCACAGTGCGGATGTCGACGCCATCGAAGAGCCGCGTGCCTGGCTGACGACCGTCGTGAGTCGTCTCGGCCTGGACCGGCTGCGCTCGGCCGCGCACCGGCGCGAGGCGTATTTCGGCGAATGGCTGCCCGAGCCGGTGGTGACGGGCTTCGACGCGTCCGACCCATTGGCCGCCGTGGTCGCGGGGGAGGACGCCCGCTTCGCCGCGATGGTGGTGCTGGAGCGGCTGACGCCCGACCAGCGCGTGGCCTTCGTGCTACATGACGGCTTCGCGGTTCCGTTTTCCGAGATCGCGTCGGTGCTCGGCGTGAGCGACGCGAGTGCGCGGCAGCTCGCGTCACGGGCGCGACGCGCAGTGGCCGCGGCACCCGCACCGCCGCCGGACGCCGGGCACAACGAGGTCGTCGGCAAGCTGATGGCCGCGCTGGCCGGTGGTGACATGGCTGCCGTCGTCGAACTGCTGCACCCCGAGGCGACGTTCACCGGCGACTCCAACCGGCGGGCACCCACGGCACCCCGCACCATCGTCGGCGCGGACAAGGTGGCGCGGTTCCTGTTCGGCTTGGCCAGGCGCTATGGGCCGCAATGGCTTTCGACGTCCCAGTTGGCACTCATCAACGGCGAGCTCGGCGCGTACAACCCCGGCCTGCCGGCCGACGGCGAGCATCCCGAGATGCTGCCGCGCGTCACCGCACTGACCGTGCGCGACGGCAAGGTCGTCGCGCTGTGGGACATCGCGAACCCGGACAAGTTCACAGCGTCACCGTTGGCAGCTCACAGGACGTAGGGGATCAACGCCTTGCGATCGGTGGGGTACTCGGGGAACTTCTCCTGGTACCAGGTGTGGGTGCCCAGTGCCCGGGGAATCAGGTTGCCCGCGGTGATCAACAGGATGACGACGCCGGGCAGCGCCCAGGTCAGCAGCGCGAAGCCGGACCAGGCGATGAGCTCGCCCAGGTACGCCGGGCTGGTGACGAACCGGAAGCCGCCGCCGAACGGGATCCGGTACTCGGCCCCACCCGGGTTGTTCTTGTCGCGCAGGTTTCGCACGATCGACTCAGAGTTGACCAGCAGCGCGAAACCGCACAGGTAGATCGCCAGCCCCACCAGGAACCGCGGGTCGGTCAGCCACGCGGTGGTGTACTGCCCGAAGAAGTCGTGGCTGAACAGCGTCCCGTTGAGGTAGCCGTGCATCGACGTGACCAGCATGCCCATCACGATCACCGAGACGTTGAAGGTGCCGCGCTTGCCGGGCACCTGGCGGATGGCCAGCGGGAAGAACCAGCCCCGGTTGGCGTAGTGCAGCAGCCAGATGCCGGCCAGCACCAGCGACGTCGGCTCGAAGCGGTGCGGCCCGGCCAGGTAGCTGATGAGGAACACCACGGTCGCCGGGATCTCCATCAGCCACCAGCCGAGCTTCGGGTTGAGGTTCAGGCCGAGCTTCGTCGTCGAGAACCGCCCGTACGAACTCTGCGCGAAGAAACCGCCGATGATCACGAACACGGCGAACCCGAAGGCAGCGGTCAGCACCGTGTCATAGAACGTGTTTCCGGTGTACCAGTGCATGGGTGCTCCTTGCTGAGCAGGTGGTTTCGGCGGCGTTGCCCGCCATTTCTGTAACGTGTTCTACCACCTGGCTGGGGCGCGAAGCCAGCGCCCTCGGATCACTCGGCCTGGGTCTCCCAAGGCACCCGGCACGCGTCGCCCGAGCTGAAGCCCTGCTCGGTGATCCCGAGCGCGGCGTACATCCGCGACCGCATGTTCTCCACGCCGATCTGATAGGTCAGCTCGATCACCCCGGCCTCGCCGAACCGGCGCTTGAGATCGTCGACCTGTTCGTCGGTCACGTTGTGCGGATCGGTGGTCATCGCGTCGGCGTAGGCGATGGCGGCCCGCTCGTCGTCGGTGAACAAAGGAGAAGTCGCATAACTATCTATGTGCTTGAGCCGGTCGACGTCCAGGCTCTCCAGGCGCATCAGCATGGTGCCGAAGTCGACGCACCAGGAGCAGCCCACGGTCCGCGCGGTCCAGAACACGGCGAGATCGCGGACCGAATCCGGCAGCGTCTTCGAGCCGCTCTTCAACAGGCCCTCGTGCACGGCATTGGCGACCAGCAGTCGCGGGTGATGTGCCGCGACGGCGAAGGGCTCGGGCACCTCGCCGAACTCACGCTTGGCGTAGCGGTACATGAGCCGGGTCAGCAGGCCGGCACGTTGCGGGGGCAGGGGCTCGATGCGTGGTGATGTCGTCATATCTGGTGGACGAGGCAGCAGCGCGATGTGTGACGGGGTGTGGCGGGCGTCACGTAAAAGGCCACCGACTACCGTGGCACACATGTCTGTGGCCCCGAACCCCGCGTCGGTGAGTGGCTACGAGGCGCGGTGGGAGCAGCACAACGCCGAACGCCGGTCCCAGATCCTGCTGGCCATGATCGAGCTGCTGGAGGAGAGCCCACCTGGCGCCGACATCTCCGTCGCGGCCATCGCCAAGCGCGCCGGCGTCGCCAAGTCGGTCATCTACCGGCAGACCTCCGGCAAGGAGGAACTGGAGCGTCGGGTGCGGTCGTACCTGATCGACGACTTCGGGTCCGTCCTGGTCGGCAAGCTCGATATCACCGACGGTTCGCTGCGCGAGATCCTGACCCGGACCATCGAAGCCGTCGCGGACTGGATGATCGACCATCCGCGGTTGAACGAGTTCGCGCGCAGCGGCCCGTCGTTCGAGGGGGACCAGACGCTCGACGCCGTCGGTGAGCTGAAGCTGCGCATCATCGAACGCGCCGACGGCATCATCGCCGCCATCACCTTGGCCATCGGCGTCGACGACAGCGCGTTCAAGCTCGCGCCGCTGGCGATCGTCACCATGGTCGAGGAGACGCTGTTCACGTGGGTGCGCAGCCCGGCGCCGACGCACACGCGCGACGAGATGGTCGCGCACCTGGCCGACTTCACCTGGTATGTCCTCGACGGGGCTGCGCGGGCCATCGGATTCGAGGTCAGCCGTGACGAGCCGCTGGTCGCCGTGGTCGCCGCGCTGGCGGGTCAGGCCAGCAAGCCCGAGTTGTAGTCGGCCACGAGGCTGCGCACCGTCTCCTGCGCGCACGACTTGTTGGTGCCGATGAAGCCCGTCGGTCCGCGTTTGATCCAGCCGGTCACGTAGGTTGCGGCGACGCCGTCGACGCGGCCCTTGTCGTTGGGGACGGTGCCGCGTGCGTCGTCGAACGGCAGGCCGGCCAGCGGCCGGCCGCGGTAGCCGATGGACGTCAGTACCAGCCCGGCGGTGACGGGGTTCAGCTCACCGGTCGGCTTGACCTTCGTGGTGCCGTCGGCCGCCGCCACGAGTTCGTTGCGGGCGAATTCGACTTCCAGTCCGGCCGAGGTGCTTCGAATCGCCGTGGGTGACTGCAGGTACTCCAAAGTGATGCGGCGATTGCCGGGCCGTTGTGGCAGGTCGCTGAGGATGCGGGCACGCGGGTCGGTGTCGGGCAGTGACGCCAGATCCTGCGGGGAGACGACGATGTCGACGTCGGGCATGGACGTCAGGCCGACGAGCTCCGGAACGGTGAACGCCGACTGCGCGAGGCCCCGTCGTCCCACGACGACGACCTCTTCAATGTTGCTCTGGCGCAATGCTTTCAGGGCATGTGGTGCGATGTCGGTGGCGGCGAGGCGATCCGGATCGGTGGTGAGAATGCGGGCGACGTCGAGCGCGACGTTGCCGTTGCCGATGACGACGGCGCGCGGCTGAGACAGATCGAAGTCGGCGCCGGCGAAGTCGGGATGGCCGTTGTACCACGCCACGAAACGGGTGGCCGAACTGACGCCCGGCAGGTCGGCGCCGGGCACATCGAGCGGACGGTCCGTCGACGCGCCGACGGCGTAGATGACGGCGTCGTGGTCGGCGAGCAGCTGCTGGTGGGTGATGTCGGTGCCGACCTCGACACCCGTCACCAGTTCCAGCCGTGGGTCGGCACAGATGGTGTCGAACTGGCGGGACACGCCCCGGGTGCGCTGGTGATCGGGTGCGACGCCGAAGCGGGCCAGCCCGCCGGTCTGAGGGAGCCGCTCGTACATCCGGACGCGTGCCGCCGGGATAGTCAGGACTTCGTCCGCGGCGTACATTGCGGCGGGGCCGGAGCCGACGATGGCCACGCTGATGGCGCCGGGTGCCCGGACCTGCAGCGGGGGGACGACGGGCGCCAGCAGCGGGCGGATCCGGGGCTCTCTGTAGAAGTCGGCGTTGAGGTCGAGGAAGACCTTCTCGGCCGGGGTCAACGACCCGTCGTGCTTGATGGCGTCGACGGGGCAGGCCGTCACGCACGCGCCACAGTCGACACACTCCACCGGGTCGATGTACAGCATCTCGGCGGTGTGGAAGTCGGGCTCGTCGGGCGTGGGGTGAATGCAGTTGACCGGACAGGCGTAGACGCACGACGCGTCGCTGCAGCAGGACTGCGTGATGACGTGGGGCATCAGGCGATCAACTGTGCCTCGCGGTTGGGGGCACTGCGGTAGCGGGCCGTCTCGCCGGCGATGCCGCAGCGCTTCCACATCCAGCGGCCGACGCGGTTCATCAGCCCGATCTCCTCGGCGAGCGCGCGGGTCTCGTCGAAGAAGCTCGCCATGATCTTGCGCGACTGTGGGCTGCGCCAGAATGCTTGCCGCATAACGTCTTCCGGGATGTCGAACTGCTTGCCGAACGACTTCGGTGAGGCCATGATCTCGTGCGCCAGCCAGCGCAGCGTCAGCGGGAAGGCGACGGTGGCGAAGGCTTTGAAACGCCACGACCGATCCGGCATGTGGGTCTTGAGAAATTCGTTGGCCCACGAGATGTGGCGGGCTTCCTCGGCGATGTGGATCTGCATGGTGCGCAGCACGGCCGGCGGCAGGTTGGCGCCCTCGCGGATCATGCCCTTCTGGAAGTGGTCGATTGGCTCTTCGCCGGCGAGGATGCCGGCCATGAACGCCGTCGGCGAGTACTGGCCCACCAGGCCGATGTACGGCGAGAGCTTGAAGAAGAGCTTGCGCATGCCCGGTACATCGGTCCCGGAGCGGTTGACCAACTCCTGGAACATCTGGATGTGGTTGCACTCTTCGGTCATCTCGTGCAGCGCGTACCGGAACTCGGGGGAGTTGTTGGGCAGCTTCATGATGAAGGCCATCAGCCCGCGGATCAGGATGCTCTCGAACGCCGCGCCCACCTTGACGGTGTTGAGCGTGCGCCAGCGGCCGATCTCGATCTGCCGCTCCAGCGGCTGGCTCTGGTACCACTCCGTGGCACCCAGCGGGTCGATGGTGGGGGACAGCACCCACCGCGGATCGTGCGGGTCGATCGCCATATCGGGCGAATCCCACGCGATGTCGAGGTAGGGGTCGAAGCGGCGTCGGACCGAGCCTTCGGACAACACGTCGAGGAGGTTCTGGTAACCGGGCTCCATTGCCTGAGTCATGTCTCCAATTTACCGGGAACAGTGGTCCCAGTAAATACCTGACTTTCTTCCCGCCGAACGTGAAGAAGATCGTGAGTTTTCCCCGGCAGATTCATACGGTCAAGACAACATCCATTGATTTGGGAGGTTGTCGTGCCCAGTGGGTATCCGCATTCGAAGCAGACCCGGCGGGAGTTGTTTGACCGGGTGTGTCAGGGCGCTCCATTAATCGAGACGGCCAAGGCGATGGGTGTGTCGACGACCTCGGCGTGGGTGTGGTGGCGCAACGCTGGTGCGATGAAACTGATCATGGGCAGCGGCATGCACGGGCTGGCCGAGGCCGGCGTTCCCGATCGGCCCGGTGGACGGGGGCATCGGCTCAGTCTCGATGAGCGCATCGCGATCATGCGGGGCCGCGATGCTGGCCTGACTTATGAGCAGATCGGTACGCAGATCGGCCGCCACCGCAGCGTCATCTGGCGTGAGGTGCGGCGCAACAGCAATGCCGACGGCGACTACCACGCCCGGATGGCACACGGGCGGGCGGCGCAGAGGTCACACCGACCAAAAGCGTTCAAACTCAACGACACCGCGCTGTGCGCCGCCATCGAAACGTGGATGGATGACGGGTGGAGCCCGAAACTGATCGCCGAGATGTTGGCCCGCGATCACCCGCATGACAGGCTCAAACGCGTGAGCCACGAAACCATCTACCAGTGCCTTTACGTGCAGGGCCGTGGCCAACTGCGCGCTGATCTGAACAAGTGCCTGTCCACCAAACGGGCCACCCGCAAGCCCCGCGACCACACCGAACGCCGCGGCAAGTTCACCGATGTGTTCACCATCAGTGACCGGCCAGCCGAGGCCAATGACCGTGCCGTGCCGGGACATTGGGAAGGCGACCTGATCCTGGGTACTCGCGGCGGCAGCGCGATCGGCACCCTGGTCGAACGCAGCACCCGGTTCACCATCTTGTTGCACCTACCCGACAATCACACCGCCGACTCGGTGGCCGCGGCGATGATCGCGGCGATGAGTGAGCTGCCCGAACACCTGCGCCGCAGCATCACCTGGGACCGCGGCAGCGAGATGGCGAACTGGCGTGACATCAAACTGGCGCTCAAGGCGCCGGTCTACTTCTGCGATCCGCACTCACCCTGGCAGCGCGGGAGCAACGAGAACACCAACCGGCTGCTGCGGTTCTGGTTCGAAAAAGGCACCGACCTGAGCGTGCACACCAAAGCCGACCTCACCCGTATCCAGGACACCCTCAACAAGCGTCCCCGACCCACCCTCGATCTGGACACCCCAGCCCAACGCCTAGCCGCGCTCTTGAACCAAGCCGCCTAGCCACGTTGCACTAATCGATTGACTTTGAGGGCGAATTCTCGCGATCTTCTTCACGTTCGACGCAAAACGCCCTAGCGGGCAAACATCAAGGCGCGCTTGACTTCCTGGATCGCCTTGGTCACCTGGATGCCACGGGGGCAGGCCTCGGTGCAGTTGAAGGTGGTGCGGCAGCGCCACACGCCGTCGACCTCGTTGAGGATGTCCAGACGCTCGGCGGCGGCCTCGTCACGCGAGTCGAAGATGAACCGGTGCGCGTTGACGATCGCGGCGGGGCCGAAGTACGAGCCCTCGCTCCAGTACACCGGGCACGACGTGGTGCAGCAGGCGCACAGGATGCACTTGGTGGTGTCGTCGAAGCGGGCGCGGTCGGTCTGCGACTGGATGCGCTCACGGGTCGGGGGGTTGCCCGACGTGATGAGGAACGGCTTCACGGCGCGGTAGGCGTCGAAGAACGGCTCCATGTCCACCACGAGGTCCTTCTCCACGGGCAGGCCGCGGATGGGCTCGATGGTGATGGTCAGGTCCTTGCCGGGCTTCTTCGGCAGCAGGTCGCGCATGAGGACCTTGCAGGCCAGCCGGTTCACACCGTTGATGCGCATGGCGTCCGAGCCACACACGCCGTGCGCGCAGGACCGGCGGAACGTCAGCGTGCCGTCGAGGTAGCCCTTCACGTACAGCAGCAGGTTCAGCAACCGGTCGCTGGGCAGGCAGGGCACGCGGAAGCTCTGGAAGCCGGCGGCGTCCGGGTTCTCCGGGTTGAACCGGGCGATCTTCAGCGTGACCATGACGGCGCCTTCGGGCACCGGGGGCAGCGGCGGGTCGCCGGCTTCGGGCTTGTCCAATACGGGTGCACTCATGTCAGTACTTCCGTTCCATCGGCTCGTACCGGGTCTGGACGACAGGCTTGTAGTCCAGCCGGATGTCGGACAGGAGGTCGGCGCCCTGCTTGTAGGCCATGGTGTGGCGCATGTAGTTGGTGTCGTCGCGGTCCGGGTAGTCCTCGCGGGCGTGGCCGCCACGCGATTCCTTGCGGTTCAGCGCACCGACGACGGTGACCTCGGCCAGTTCGAGCAGGAAGCCCAGCTCGATGGCCTCGAGCAGGTCGCTGTTGTAGCGCTTGCCCTTGTCGTGCACCGTGATTCGGCTGTATCGCTCCTTCAGCGCGTGGATGTCCGTCAGTGCCTGCTTGAGGGTCTCCTCGGTGCGGAACACGGCGGCGTTGTTGTCCATCGACTGCTGCAGCGCGGTGCGGATGTCGGCGACGCGCTCGTTGCCGTGGTCGGACAGGATGTCGCCGACCCAGCCCACGACCATGTCGGCCGGGTTGTCCGGCAGTTCGACGTAGTTGTGGTTCTGCGCGTACTCGGCGGCCGCGATGCCGGCGCGACGGCCGAACACGTTGATGTCGAGCAGCGAGTTGGTGCCGAGGCGGTTGGCGCCGTGCACCGAGACACAGGCGCACTCACCGGCGGCGTACAGGCCCGGCACGATGTTGACGTTGTCGCGCAGCACCTGGCCGTTGATCGTGGTCGGGATGCCGCCCATGACGTAGTGGCAGGTCGGGTACACCGGCACCAGTTCGGTGACGGGGTCGACGCCCAGGTAGGTGCGGGCGAATTCGGTGATGTCCGGAAGCTTGGCCTCCAGCACCTCTTCGCCGAGGTGACGCACGTCGATGTAGACGTAGTCCTTGTTGGGTCCGGCGCCGCGGCCCTCGAGGACCTCCAGCACCATCGAGCGGGCCACGATGTCACGCGGCGCGAGGTCGACGATGGTGGGGGCGTAGCGCTCCATGAAGCGCTCGCCTTCGGCGTTGAGCAGGCGCCCACCCTCACCACGCACGGCTTCCGAGATCAGGATGCCGAGGCCGGCCAGGCCTGTCGGGTGGAACTGGTGGAACTCCATGTCCTCCAAGGGAAGTCCCTTGCGGAAGATGATGCCCAGGCCGTCGCCGGTGAGGGTGTGGGCGTTGGAGGTGGTCTTGTACATCCGGCCCGAGCCGCCGGTGGCGAAGACGATCGCCTTGGCGTGGAAGATGTGGATGTCGCCGGTGGCCAGCTCGTAGGCGATGACGCCGGTGGCGACGGGGCCGCCGGGCGTCTCGGTGAGGACCACGTCGAGCGCGTAGAACTCGTTGAAGAACTGAACGTCGTGCTTGACGCAGTTTTGGTACAGCGTCTGCAGGATCATGTGGCCGGTGCGGTCGGCGGCGTAGCAGGCGCGGCGGACCGGGGCCTTGCCGTGGTCACGGGTGTGACCGCCGAAGCGACGCTGGTCGATGCGGCCCTCGGGCGTCCGGTTGAACGGCATGCCCATCTTCTCGAGGTCCAGCACGGCGTCGATGGCTTCCTTGCACATGACCTCGACGGCGTCCTGGTCAGCGAGGTAGTCGCCACCCTTGACGGTGTCGAAGGTGTGCCACTCCCAGTTGTCGTCCTCGACGTTGGCGAGTGCGGCACACATGCCGCCCTGCGCGGCACCGGTGTGCGAACGCGTCGGGTACAGCTTGGTCAGCACGGCGGTGCGCACGCGCGGGCCGGCTTCCACGGCCGCGCGCATACCCGCGCCACCGGCACCGACGATGACGACGTCGTAGCGATGTTCCTGAATCATCCTGCGAGCCCCTATTTGATGTTCGCGTCGAAGGTGACGAGCACGTAGCTGCCCAGCACCAGGGTGAATCCGGTGGCCAGCAGCAGAATCGAGTTCAGCCAGAACTTGGTGGTGTTCTTGCGGGCGTAGTCACCGATGATGGTGCGCATGCCGTTGGCGCCGTGCACCAGCGCCAGCCACAGCAGGGCCATGTCCCAGATCTGCCAGAACGGCGAGGCCCAGCGCTGCGCGACGTAGTTGAAGTCGATGCGGTAGACGCCGTTCTGCCAGATCAGCCCGATGAACAGGTGACCGAGGGCGAGCAGCACCAGCGCGGCGCCGGAGAAGCGCATGAACAGCCAGGCGTACTTCTCGAAGTACGGGATGCCACGGGCGCGCCGGGGAGCGCGCGGGTGATCGAGGGCGGCGGGGCGGTCGTGCTCGCGCTCCATGACCGGGGCCGGGCGGCCCCCGCGGCGCGCCTCGGCGGCGCCGGAATCAGTGTGCGTGGTCACTTGAGCCACCCGTAGTGCTCAACCATGTGCATGCCCTCTACCCCAACTGCGGCGATGACGACCGCGATCCAGATGGCCAGGATGGTCCACAGCATGACCCGCTGGTACTTGGGTCCCTGCTGCCAGAAGTCGATCAGAATGACTCGCACGCCGTTGAGGGCGTGGTAGAGCACCGCCGCGACCAGGCCCATCTCCATGAACCCGATGATCGGCGTCTTGTAGGTGTTGATCACCTCGTTGTAGGCCTCGGGGCTGACCCGGACCAGAGCCGTGTCCAGAACGTGGACCAGCAAGAAGAAGAAGATGGTGGCACCGGTGATGCGGTGTAGCACCCAGGACCACATGCCCGGGTCGCCGCGATACAGGCTCCGTCGTTTCTGTGCTGAACGCGGCGCGGGTATGGCGGATTCCGCGGCTGCCGCTGTACTCATTTCGACCTCCAACGCCGTCGGTGGACGCGTGACCCGGCAGCAACTTTTTCGCGTGCCGAGCCCAAACCTCGGGGCGACTCTAATCCCAATTTGCGCACAGTCAGAACTAGCGTGTGGGGGGAATGGGCAACCCGCGCCGGAAATTAGGTTTGCCTACATTAACTTACTTGGTGGTCGGGTCGGTCCTCGAGTCAATATCGGGGTGCCGGGAACGGGGTGTCGGCGATGCCGGAAATTGACTGGAAACTGTTGCGCGACAAGGCAATAGCTGTTTCTCGGGGTGCCTATGCGCCCTACTCGAACTTCCCGGTGGGGGCGGCAGCGCTGGTCGACGACGGCCGAATCGTGGTGGGCTGCAATGTGGAAAATGTCTCATATGGCCTCGGCCTCTGCGCGGAGTGTGCTGTGGTCTGCGCCCTACATTCCAGCGGTGGCGGACGGCTGCTCGCGCTGGCGTGTGTGGACGGTTCGGGGGCCGTGTTGATGCCGTGTGGACGCTGCCGGCAGGTGCTGCTCGAGCACGGTGGGCCGGCCATGTTGATCGATCACGCATCGGGTCCGCGGCCGCTGGCCGAACTATTGCCCGACGCCTTCGGGCCGGATGACCTGAACCGCCGGTAACGCCAAGCGGTGCAACACTTCTGATTACCCGCCGGTAACCAGTTTCGATGGGGTCGACCGAGGCCCCGGCAGGAGGATCCCAGCGATGCCGTTCGATGCGCCGACAGTCATTCGCACCAAACGCGACGGCGGTGTGCTGTCCGACGCCGCGATCGACTGGGTGATCGACGGCTATACCCATGGGCGCGTCGCCGACGCGCAGATGTCGGCCTTGTTGATGGCGATCTTCCTGCGCGGCATGACGCCGGCCGAGATCACCCGCTGGACGGCGGCCATGGTCGACTCGGGGGAGCGCTTCGATTTCACCGACCTGCGGCGCGACGGCCGGCCGCTCGCGCTGGTCGACAAGCACTCCACCGGCGGCGTCGGCGACAAGATCACCATCCCGCTGGTGCCCGTCGTCCTGGCCTGCGGTGGCGCCGTCCCACAGGCCGCCGGCCGTGGCCTCGGGCACACCGGCGGCACGTTGGACAAGCTGGAAGCGATCCCCGGGTTCACCGCCGAGCTGTCGAAAGACGCTATCCGCCAACAGCTTTCCGGTATCGGCGCGGCGATCTTCGCGGCCGGGGACCTGGCGCCTGCCGACCGCAAGATCTACGCCCTGCGCGACGTCACGGGCACGACGGAGTCGCTACCGCTCATCGCCAGCTCGATCATGAGCAAGAAACTGGCCGAGGGCGCCCGCTCGCTGGTGCTGGACGTCAAGGTCGGTCGCGGTGCGTTCCTCAAGACCGAGGCCGAGTCGCGTGAGCTGGCGCGCACCATGGTCGACCTCGGCACGGCCTACGGCGTCCCGACACGGGCCTTGCTCACCGACATGGACCGGCCGCTCGGTCGCGCGGTCGGGAACGCGATCGAGGTCGCCGAGTCGCTGGACGTCCTGGCCGGCGGCGGCCCGGACGACGTCGTCGCACTGACCATCGCCCTGGCGCGCGAGATGCTCGACGTGGCCGGCCTCGACGGCGTCGACCCCGCCCAGACCCTGGCCGACGGCACCGCGATGGACTGCTTCCGGCAACTGATCGCCGCACAGGGTGGCGATCCCGAGGCGCCCCTGCCGATGGGGACGCACACCGAGACGGTCGTGGCTTCGCGAAGCGGGGTGATGGGCGACGTCGACGCCATGGCGGTGGCGATGGCGGTGTGGCGGCTCGGCGCGGGACGGGCCCAGCCTGGAGACCCGGTGCAGGCCGGGGCGGGGCTGTACCTCCACCGGCGCAGCGGCGAGCCCGTCGCGGCCGGTGAGACCCTGTTCACGCTGTACACCGAGACTCCCGAGCGGTTGCCGTCAGCGCTTGCCGAGCTCGACGGCGGGTGGTCGGTGGACGACGCGGCACCGCCGCAGCGTCCCGTGGTGCTCGACCGCGTCGAATAGCCGCGAAACCAACGGTGGTCAGCGACTCCGCCCGCCACTAGGGTCGTCCGCATGGCTGACGATGACCTCCGCGACTTCGAGCGCACCGAGTTCACCCACGATGGCACGACCCGCACGGTCTTTCGGAAGGGCACCGGTCCGGCCGTCATCGTGATCGCCGAGATACCAGGCATCACGCCCAAGGTTCTCGACTTCGCCCGCAAGGTCGCCGACCTGGGTTGTACCGCCGTGCTGCCGCACCTGTTCGGCATCCCCGGCCTGGATCCGAACGCCAGCAACCTGGCGGCGCTCAAGGCCATGGGGTCGGCGCTGCCGTCGTGCATCAGCAAGGAGTTCACCATCCTCGCGACCGGAAAGACGTCGCCGGTGGTCGATTGGTTGCGCGCGTTGGCCCGTGCCGAACACAAGCGCTGCGGTGGCCCCGGCGTCGGCGCCATCGGCATGTGCTTCACCGGCGGCTACGCCCTGGCGATGGCCACCGACGACGTCATCCTGGCGCCGGTGCTGTCCCAGCCGTCGATGCCGTTGGGCCTGACCGCCAAGCAGCGCCGCAACATCGACATCTCGCCGGCCGACCTGGAGGTCGTCAAGGGCCGGTGCGCCGCGGGCCTCAACGTCATCGGCATGCGGTTCAAGAGCGACAAGCTGGTGCCGGCAGAGCGTTTCGACTTCCTGCGCGAGCAGCTGGGTGACGCCTTCATCGCCGTCGAACTCGAGGACGCCGACGCCAACCCGGATGCGCGCCTGGCGCCGCACTCGGTGGTCACCGAGCACCTGATCGACGAGCCGGGCCAGGCCACCCGGGCGGCGCTGGACCAGGTGCTGGATCTGTTCCGGACGCGGCTGCTGCTGGCGGACGAGCCGGCGGGCTAAAAGCGACGATCCGGCGCAAGATGGACAGATGACCACCCTGACGCTGGATCAGATCAAGCAGGCACCGAAAGCGCTGTTGCACGATCACCTCGACGGCGGGCTGCGTCCCGCCACGGTGGTGGAGCTGGCCGAACAGAGCGGCTACGGCGACCTGCCCACCATGGACGTCGACGAGCTCGCGAAGTGGTTCCGCACCCAGGCGCACAGCGGATCGCTCGTCCGGTATCTGGAGCCGTTCGCGCACACCGTCGGCGTCATGCAGACCACCGATGCGCTGTACCGCGTCGCGTACGAATGCGTCGAGGATCTGGCCGCCGACAACGTCGTCTACGCCGAGGTGCGGTTCGCGCCCGAACTGCACATCGACGGCGGTCTGGTGCTGGACGAGGTCGTGGACGCGGTGCTGGCCGGGTTCGCGGACGGCGAGAAGGCGGCGGCCGCGGCCGGGCAGGTGACGACGGTCCGCTGTCTGGTCACCGCCATGCGGCACGCGGCCCGGTCTCGCGAGATCGCTGAGTTGGCCATCCGGTTCCGCGACCGGGGCGTCGTCGGCTTCGACATCGCCGGTGCCGAGGCCGGCTACCCTCCGACCCGCCACCTCGATGCCTTCGAGTACATGCGGGGCAACAACGCGCGGTTCACGATTCACGCCGGCGAGGCCTTCGGCCTGCCGTCCATCCACGAGGCCATCGCGTTCTGTGGCGCCGACCGGCTGGGCCACGGCGTCCGCATCGTCGACGACATCGAGGAGGGGCCGGACGGCACCTTCCACTTGGGTCGGGTGGCGAACATCGTGCGGGACAAGCGAATTCCGCTGGAGATGTGCCCGAGCAGCAACGTGCAGACCGGCGCCGCGGCCAGCATCGCCGAGCATCCGTTCGACCAACTGGCGCGGCTCCGCTTCCGCGTCACCGTGAACACCGACAACCGCCTGATGAGCGACACCACCATGACGCAGGAGATGGCGCTCCTCGTGAACGAGTTCGGCTACGGCTGGACCGACCTGCAGCGGTTCACCATCAACGCCATGAAGTCGGCCTTCATCCCGTTCGACGAGCGACTGGCGATCATCGACGACGTCATCAAACCGCGCTACGCCGTGCTGGTCGGGTAACTGTCGGTCGGGGTGTCGTCGACGAAGCCGGAGCGCCCGGCCGCGCCCGCCGACACCGTCTCCTGCTGAGCGGGCTGCTGGAACGCCTTCGGCACGAACTTCTCGGTGTTGTACTTACCGCGCGGGTGCACCACCTGCGGCCACCAGAACCAGCGGCCGAGCAGCACCGCGATCGACGGCATCAGCAGCGACCGCACGATGAAGGTGTCGATCAGCAGACCGATCGCGATGGTCGAACCCATCTGCGCCAGCACGATCAGCTTGCTGGCCATCATGCCGGCCATGGTGGCCGCGAACACCAGTCCGGCCGAGGTGACGACACCGCCGGTGCCGGCCATGGACCGGATGATGCCGGTCTTGAGGCCGGCGTGGATCTCGTCCTGGAACCGCGAGACGAGCAGCAGGTTGTAGTCCGAGCCGACCGCCAGCAGGATGATGACCGACATCAGCATGACCAGCCACTGCACCTGAATCCCGAACAGGTCCTGCCACAACAGCACCGAGATGCCGAACGACGCGGCGATGGAACTGCCCGCCGTGCCGACGATCGTCAGGGCCGCGACCGCACTGCGCGTCAGGATGAGCATGATCATGAAGATCAGCGTCAGCGATGACACCACGGCGATCATCAGGTCGTAGCGGGCGCCGTCGGCCATGTCCTTGTAGGTCGCCGCGACACCGCCGAGGTAGATCTTGGCGTCCGACAGCGACGACATCTTCAAGGCGTCCTGGGCGGCCTTGCGTTCGGACTCGACGCGGTTGATGCCGTCGACCGTCGCGGGGTCGGTCTGGTGGGTGATGAACATGCGCGCGGACTTGCCGTCCGGCGACATGAACATCTTCAGGCCGCGCTGGAAGTCCGGGTTCTGGAAGGCCTCAGGTGGTAGGTAGAACAGGTCGTCGTTCTTGGCGCCGTCGAAGGCGGCACCCATCGACAGCGCGGTGTCGTTCATGGCCTGCATCTGGTCGATGAGGGCCTTCTGCGAGTTGTACGACGCCAACGACAGATCCCGGCTGGTCTTCATCGACGCGATGGTCTGGGGGAGCAGCGCCGTCAGTTTCGGTGCCAGGTCGGCCAGCTTATCGGTGTTGATCTGGACGTCGCCGGTCCGGTCGGTGAGTTCATCGATGCCGTCCAGGGAGTCGAACACCGACCGGATGGCCGCACACATCGGGATGTCGAAGCAGTGCGGTTCCCAGTAGAAGTAGTTGCGCATCGGGCGGAACTGGTCATCGAAGTTCGCGATGTTGTCGCGCATCTCCTCGGTGACCTTCAGCAGCGCTTCGGATTTGGCGGCCGAGTCCTGTGTCAGCCTGGTCTGTTCGAGGGACAGCGCGTACTGCTTCTCCAGGATGCTGATCGACACGTTGGTCGCGTCGACCATCCGCAGCTGGTCATCGAGCTGCTTGCGCTGGAACGGCAGGTTCATGTTGCTCGTCTGGCCCGAGACGCTCGTCTGGAACGGAATCGAGCTGTGCTGGATGGGAATTCCCAGTGGCCGGGTGATGCTCTGCACCATGGCGATGCCGTCGGTGTGCATCACGCTGCTCGAGATCTTGTTCAGCACCAGCATGTCTGCGGGATTGCGCATGTCGTGGGTCGACTCGACCATCAGGATGTCGGGGTTCATGCGGGCCTGTGTGAAGTGCCGGTCGGCGGCGGCGAAGCCGACGTTCACCGGGGCGTCTTCGGGCAGGTAATAGCGGTCGTTGTAGGCCGGCTTGTAGCCCGGGATGGCGACGATGCCGACCAGGACGACGAACAGGCTCGCCACCAGAATCGGTGCGGGCCAACGCACCACGGCCGTCCCGATGCGCCGCCAGAACCGGCTTTGCGGCGGCCGCTTGGATTCGTACATCCCGACGCGGCTACCGAGGTACAGGACGGCCGGGCCCAGCGTCACCGAGATCGCCACCACCACGAGCATGCCGATCGCGACCGGTGCGCCCATCGTCGTGAAGTAGGGCAGACGGCAGAAGCTGAGGCAGTACGTCGCGCCGGCGATGGTCAGGCCCGAGCCCACGATGACGGGGGCGACGGACTTGAACGTCGCGTAGTACGAGTCGTCCCGGTCCAGGCCGATGCCGCGGTCTTCGCGATACCGCCCGAAGATGAAGATCCCGTAGTCGGTGGCCGCCGCGATGGCCAGCATCGTGAGGATGTTGCCCGCGAACGTCGTCAGCCCGAAGACGTCATGGGTGGCGAGCACCGACACCACGCCGCGGGCGGTCAGCAGCGCCAGGAAGGTCAGGAACAACTGGACCAGGGTGGTCCTGATCGAGCGGTAGACCACCAGCAACATGCCGGCGATGGCGACCAGGGTGATCAGCGTGATCATGGCCAGGCTCGCGTTGCCGATGACGTGCAGGTCGTCGGTCAGGGCGGCGGGGCCCGCGACATAGGCCTGCACGCCCGGCGGTGCCGTCGTCTCCTCGATGGCCTTGCGGACGGCCTCCACGCCTTCGTTGGCGAGCGTCATGCCCTGCTCGCCGGCGAGGTTGATCATCACGTACGACGCCTTGCCGTCGGCGCTCTGTGCGCCGGCCGCGGTCAGCGTGTCGCCCCAGAAGTCCTGGATGTGCTGGATGTGCTCGGGATCGCGCTGCAGCTTGCGGATGATCTCGTCGTAGTACTTGTGGGCGTCCGGGCCGAGCGCTTCCTTGCCTTCGACGACGACCATGATCGTGCTGTTGGAGTTGAACTCCTTGAAGTTGGCGCCCATCAACTTCATGGCCTTCATCGAAGGCGCGTCCTCGGGGGCCATCGGTGCGGCGTGCAGCTCGCCGACGACCTCGAGCTGCGGTGCCGCGACGTTCACCAGGACCGCGATTGCGACCCAGAACAGGATGATCGGCACCGACAGGATGCGCAGCGCATGGGCGAACTTCGGCCGCTTGTCTGCCGTCTTGTGTTGTGTCTCAAGTGTTTCGGTCATGCGGACTTCACCAGGCAGTAGGTCTGGGCGTTGACGCCATCGGCGGATTGCTCCTCGCGGACGGTGCCGTTCACCGTGACACGGCAGCCGATGTGGTCGCTGCTCTGCTCACTGTCGCTGCGCGCCATCAGGTTCGCGCTGACGGTCGGCAGCGTGGTCGACAACGTGACGGACCAGGGCAGCGTGGCGTTCACCGAGTGCACATTGGCGTCCGGATCGAAATAGCTGATCTCGGCCGAGGTCCCGGGCGGCCCGTAGACCTCGTACACCAGGACCTTGGGGTTGAACTGGACGATCTCGACGCCCGCGCCGGCATGCGCGTTGAGGTTCTCCGACCCGAACTTCGCGTGCAGGCGGGACACCACGAGGCCCGACACCGCCAACACGACCGCCAGCAGAAGCGGTATCCAGACCTTTTTCAGTAGGCCCTTCGGCAACAACCGCACCCGACCACCTTCCCGCTCAACGCGCGCTGATCGAATCCCCGACGATCAAGCTTGCTGCCCTCGCCTGCCCCGGGCAGACGGCTCCGCTCACTCAGCGGATTCTTGGGAAATTCTTACGCCTTGCTAACTAATTTTGCAACGCGGCGTAATTGTGTGTCGGCTGTGAGCGCCCGCGACGGCCGGGTGACGTGGGGTTTCAGTCGGACAGAACGGCCCGCAGCGCGTCGGCGAATTCGCCGGGCGCGCTCATGAACCCGCCGTGATCGCCCGGGAAGATGACGGGCTCGACGCCCAGCAGGCGGCACAGCGCCATCGAGGTGCCGTGAGTGATGAGATGCTCCGACTCGGCGCCGACGCCCACCACGACCCGGCCGGCCCTCAACGCCTGATGATCAGGCACATACGTTGTGGTGCAGAGCAATTCATGATTGAAGAACCGGGACAGGTCGGCGAGTTGCCTGGCCATCTCGTCGGGCGCGGGCGCCGGTCCGGGCGGTACCGACGCCCCGTCGCCGGACTCGTCGAAGCCCGCCGTCGCCATGAACTTCGCCATGGCGGCGCCGGGACCATCACTGTGGAACGTCGCGATGATCTCCTGAGTCGCCGTGCGCTGCCTGGCGGCTTCCGATGCGGGCAGCAACTCGAGTAGGGGCGGCTCATGCGCGATCAGCGTCCGCACCCAGCCGGGGTGCCTGGCGGCCAGCGCCAGGCCGGTGACGGCGCCGCCGCTGGAGCCGAACACGTCAGCCGGGCCGGCGCCCAGGTCCTCGAGGATCGCGGCGACGTCGTCGGCCCGCAGTTCGGGCGTGGAGTCCTGCGCGGGATCGTCGATGGGGCTGGCGCCGAGCCCGCGCGGGTCGTACGTCACGACGGTGTGGTCGACAGCCAGGGCGTCGGCCACGGCGGCGAACTCTGATGCCGTCATGGGTGAACCGATGATGGCCAACACCGGCCCGCTGCCTCGCACCTCGTAATGCAGGGTGGCGCCGGGGACGGCGAGGTTGCGGACGAGGGGCTGGGCGCTGGTCTGGGTCATGTCAGTGCAGACCCGGCCGGCGGCCCTAACTCATCGCAGCGCGCGTCATTCCTGACGCAGGCGCGACTCGACGAAACGCTCCAGCGTCTCCCACTGGGCGACGGCCTCGGCGTACGGCTTCGACGGGGCGCCGACGGTCTCGGGCTCCAGCACATGACCGACGAACTTGCCCAGCGGCTGGCTGGTGGTCAGGTACTTGTCGGCGGTGCCGTCCTCGGCGTAGTCGCAGACGTCGCGGACGAACTCGACCGCCAAGTCCAGCTGCTCGCGGTCGACGGCCTCGGGGCCGTCGGCGATGTCGTCGGACAGACCGCTGAGCACGTAGACGTTGTCCTCGGTGACGCGGATCTGCAGCGAGCCGTCGGTGGCCGCGGTGCGGATGTCGCTGTACGCCTCGAAGCTCGACAGGTCGCTCTCGTGCTCGTCGGCCAGATAGCGGGCCAGGGTGCGCTCCGAGCCGAAGACGGTGATGCGGCCGTTGCGCCCGAGGAACCGCGGCTGGTCGTTGTAGTAGCAGCGCAGCGTGTAGAGGGTGCCGCCCTTGGTCATGATGCGGATCGGGTCGATGCCGACGCGCTCCCAGAAGTCCTCGTCGCTGCCGAGCAGCTGCCGCTCGGCCTGCGCGGTGAGCGCCGCCTCCTCGGAGTCGGTGTCGACCTCGTCCTCGATGACCACGTCGTCGGCGTCGGTCTCGTCGACCTCATCGAGTTCTTCTTCTTCAGGCTCGGGTGCGGGCTCGTCGAGCTCGGCCTGGGCCTTCTCGGCGGCCTTGGCGTCGACCTCGGGGGTGGTCACCAGGGCGTCGATGGCATCGAGGACGTGGTCCCAGCTGCGGCCGACTGCGGCCTCGATATCGGCCCAGCGCTTACGACCGGCGCGGCCCGAGAAGGCCTCGGCGCCGCCGCCGAGCGTCGACAGCACGGGGTTGCCGTTGAAGAACTTGGCGACGGCGATCAGGTCGCAGACCGAGCCGAGGGCACCGACTACCTGGAGCGTCCGCCGCAGCGCGGTGACCGACTCTTCGGTGGGCTTCTCCGCGACCAGCTCGGGCACGCCGACGAGGTCATGCAGGTGGCTCTCGTCAGGGTTCAGGCGGTGCGCGTTGGCCTCGCCGAGCGCCTTCCACTTCGGGTGGTCGGCGAGGTCGTTGTCGGTGTTGGTCCGCACGAAAGCGGCCAGGTCCGCGACGGATTCGAAGGCGTAGAGGTCGTCCCCGTGGCCGAGGAACGCTTCCCACTCGTCGTCGGAGTCGCGCCAGAGCGGCGCCCACAGGGTGTACAGATCGCCATTGGTCAACCCGAGCCGAACCGGCACGATGTCAGCAGCCATGCGGCACAGCCTATCGACGTGTGGGTTCGGCCACGCTGGGGGCATCTTGTCGGTGCAGATCGTCGCGCAGGTGGTGCAGGACGACGCCGGGGTCGGCGTCGTTCGCCGTCAGCTCGGCTGCCGCGCGCTTCAGCGCCGCGAGCGCCGCGCGGGCGCGGGCCATCGCGTCGTCGTAGTCGCCAGCGGTCATGCCGTCGGGCGGAAGAAGCCGTGGAAACCCTGATTCAGGTTGGTCGTTCGGATCGGGGACAGCTGAACCGGATCGCCCGCCTCCACCATGAGGCCGTTCCCGACGATCATCGCGACGTGGCCATCCCAGACCGCCAGGTCGCCCGGGCGCAGCGAGCCGCGGTCGATGGCGGCGCCGACGTCCTGCTCCTGCGCCAGCCGCGGCAGGTTGAGTCCGGCCTCGCGATACGCCCACTGCGTCAGGCCGCTGCAGTCCAGCCCCACGCCGGGCGTCGTGCCACCCCACACGTAGGGGACGCCGAGTTGGGTGAGGGCGTGCCGGACCGCGTCGGCCGCGACTTTGTTTGGCGCGGTGGCGGTGCTGCCGTCGGGCAGCGTGATGGCTTCACCGGCGCCGAATTTCTCGGGGTCGGGTGGCCGGCGGTGGTTGCGTGCACTGAGCGCGGCCTGGCTGGCGTGCGCTGCGGGAGTGGCGAGTGCGCCGAGTCCGCTGCCCCAATTGGCGCCCTGTCCGGAGGCCGTGCCGAGGCTCGGCAGGTTCATGCCCGGCCCGGCCCCTGATCCGCTTGCCTCCCAAGGTGATCCGTGGCTCTGGGGTGCGGAGGCGCTCGTCGTCGTGGTGATCTGCTCGGCCTGTGCGGCGAGCTCGGTGTGCAGCTCGTCGACGACGGTGATGGCCTCATCGAGGGCGCGGCTGGCTTCGTCGATGAGCGCGGCGGCGTCGGCCGGGGATTCGAGGGTGGCTTCCAGCTCGGCGGCCCTGGCCTCGAAGTTCCGCAGGATGGTGTCGAGTCGTTCGCGGGCCCGGGCCACGGCGGCTGCGGCCAGCTCCGTGTGCGTGCTCAGCTGACCGGCCGACATCGCCATCGCCACGATGGCGATGACCGCCGCGCTCGCGAACTGGCCCGCGCTGCCTGCTGCCGCGCCGGTCCACTGGCCTTGGGCCTGCTGCCACGTGCCGTCGGCGCCGGCCGCGACGCCGTCGAGACCGGACTGCACCGCGCGCAGGGCTTCGGCCGGATCGGGGCCGGTTGGACCGACCAACGCCCGCACCTCCCGGATCGGGGCGGCCAGCGCGGCGGCCAGCGAGCCCGTCACCACCAGGTTCCGATCCGGCCGCCGACGCTCTGATCGGTGTCAACGAAGTTGTCCGCGGTGGCGGTGGCCGTTGCGGCGCCGGTGTCGAGACGGGCGCTGAGGCGATACGCCAACTGGGCTTGCTGGTGCGTCGCCTGTGCCAGGGCCGCGGCGAAAGCTTCGCCGACGGGACCGAATACGTTGAACTGTCGCGCGATGGCGGCCAGGTCCGCAGCGTGCGCGGCCAGTTCGGTGCTATGACCGCGGTAGTCCGCGGACAGGCTGTGCAGGGCTGACGGGTCCACGGTCAGGTTTCGGATCATGTGGATAAGACGGCCGCCGCGCCCGTTCGGTTCCATTAATGTTGGCGCCCATGGATGTCCGGGTCGTCGATCACCCACTTGCCGCGGCGCGGCTGACCACGCTGCGCGACGAGCGCACCGACAACGCCGGGTTCCGGGCCGCGTTGCGCGACCTGACGCTGATGCTGGTCTACGAGGCCACACGCTCGCTGGCGAGCGACGAGCTGCCGGTGCAGACGCCGGTTGCAGCGTGCACCGGCTCGCGTCTGTCGAACCCGCCGCTGTTGGTCCCGGTGCTGCGGGCCGGTCTGGGCATGGTCGACCAGGCGCACGCGCTGATTCCGGAGGCTCAGGTCGGCTTCGTCGGCATGGCCCGTGACGAGACGACGCACCAACCGACGCCGTATCTGGAGTCCCTGCCGGCGGACCTCAGTGGCCGGCCGGTGATGGTGCTCGACCCGATGCTTGCCACCGGCGGGTCGCTGGCGTACACCCTCCAGCTCCTGGTCGACCGCGGCGCCGACGACATCACCGCCGTGTGCGTGGTGTGTGCGCCGGAGGGAATTGCGTTGGTGGAGAAGGCGGTTCCGTCACTGAAGTTGTTCACCGCGACCATCGATGCTTCGCTGAACGACGATGCCTACATCGTGCCGGGCCTGGGTGATGCGGGGGATCGGCAGTTCGGTCCGCGTTGACGGCGACATCGGGCGTGTCGGGCACGTCGCCGTGTCGTTTTGTCTTGCAACACTTGCGATCTGGAGTTGTCAGGCCCTGACTCGGCTCCGTCCTGGAGAGCTCTCGAATGAGTCAGGCCGGGGCCAGCAGGTCAGCCACCGCGGCCCGGATTCTCGCCAGTTCTGATTCGGCGACGGCCCGTGAGGCAGCCAGATCGGGAGCCGGTGGCTTGCCGACCTCGATGTAGCACTTGATCTTTGGCTCGGTCCCGGACGGACGCACCGCCACCCGCAGGCCGTCGCCGGTGAAGATCAGCGCGTCGGTGCGCCGCTGGCCCCGCAGTTGAGCCAGGTCCTCGAGACGGACCGGCACACCCGCGATCTGAGTCGGTGGCTCGGCGCGCAGGCGCACCATCACCGCGTCGGCATCGGTGTGCACCGAGACCGCGCCGGTGGCGTGGACGCCGAATTTCGTGGCCAGGGCGTCCAGTCGATCCTGCACCGTCTGGCCCTGATGGCGCAGCGCCACAACCAGATCGCAGAACACCACGGCCGCGCTGATGCCGTCCTTGTCGCGTACGGCATCGGGGTCGACGCAGTGCCCGATGGCCTCTTCGTACGCGTACCGCAGCGTGGCGCCAGGGATGTCCTGGTCGGCGCGCGCCAGCCATTTGAAGCCCGTCAGCGTTTCGACGTGGTGGGCCCCGTGGTCGGCGGCGATCTTCGCGAGCAGCTGAGATGAGACCAGTGAACTGGCGACGACGGTGGTCGCGGCTTCCTCGGGAGTCAGGTTCGACAGCAGATAATCGCCCAGCAGCCAACCGGTTTCGTTGCCGGACAACAGGCGCCAGCCGCTCGTGGTCGGGATGCCCACGGCGCAGCGGTCCGCGTCGGGGTCCAGGGCGATGGCGACTTCGGCGCCGGCCTCGGCGGCGAGGGCGAGCAGCAGGTCGGTGGCGCCGGGCTCCTCGGGGTTGGGGAACGCGACGGTGGGGAAGTCGGGATCGGGTTCGAATTGTGTTGCCACCGTCCGGATATCACTGATACCGGCGCGGTTCAGGACGTCGATCGCCAGCGCGCCACCGACACCGTGCATCGCGGTCAGCGCCACCCGGACCTCGCCTTGTGTCCGGCGTAGTGACCCGGCCCGGCGCGCGTACTGCTCGATGAGGGTTTCGTCGACGGGCGTGACGGGCTGCCGGGCGATGCCGGTCGGTGCCTGCCGCATGGCCGTTTCGATGTCCCGGTCGGTGGGTGGGACGATCTGGATGCCGCCGTCGAAGTACACCTTGTAGCCGTTATCGGCAGGGGGATTGTGCGACGCGGTGATCTGTACGCCGGCAACGGCGTCGAGCTGCCGCACCGCGTAGGCCACGACCGGGGTCGGCGCGGGGTGGGGGAGAAGGATGACGGAAAACCCTTCGGCGGCAAAGATTTCCGCGGTTGCGGTGGCGAATTCGTCGGAGTGGTGCCGGGCGTCCCGGCCGACCACGACCGTCGACCCGCCCAGGCAACGGTCCTTGAGCACCTGCGCCACGGCCCACGTCGCGCGGCTGACGGTGGTGACGTTCATGGCGTCGAGGCCCTCACGCATGGGGCCACGCAGGCCCGCGGTGCCGAAGGTCAGGGGTGTGCCGGTCACAACTGCGCCAACACCTCGGCCAGCAGCGTGCCCATCCGGGTCGCGGACTGGCGCCCGGCCTCCAGCACCTCGGCGTGGCTGAGTGGCTCGCCGGTCATACCGGCCGCCAGGTTGGTCACCATCGAGATGCCCAGCACTTCGGCGCCGCCGGCGCGGGCCGCGATGGTCTCGTGCACCGTCGACATGCCGACCAGATCGGCGCCCAGGGTGCGCAGCATGCGGATCTCGGCGGGTGTCTCGTAGTGCGGGCCGGGCAGCCCGGCATAGACGCCTTCGGTCAGCGTGGGGTCGACGGCGCGGGCCAGCGCTCGCAGCCGCGGCGAGTAGGCGTCGACGAGGTCGACGAACTGCGCCCCCACCAGGGGTGAGCGGGCCGTCAGGTTCAGGTGGTCACTGATCAGCACCGGCTGGCCCACCGTGTACTCCTCGCGCAGGCCGCCGGCGGCGTTGGTCAGCACCACGGTGCCCGCGCCGGCCGCGATGGCGGTGCGCACGGGGTGCACGACGTGTCGCAGGTCATGGCCCTCGTAGGCGTGGATGCGGCCGAGCAGGACCAGCACATTGCGGCCGCCGACCTGCAGCGCGAGCACCTGGCCACCATGGCCCGACGCCGTCGGTGGGGTGAATCCGGGCAGGTCACCCATGGCGATGGCGGCGGTCGGCTCGCCCAGCACCGCGGCGGCCGGGGCCCAGCCGGAACCGAGGACGACAGCGACGTCGAAGTCGGCGATACCGGTGCGGTCACGGATGGTGGCGGCGGCCGCGGCGGCGGCGGAGTCAGGGGTGGCCTGCGGATCGGTCACGGCGTCCACCTTAGTTGCCGACCGCGGCCGAACGGGCCGGTGCGATACTTCCATGATGCCGACGGGAGACGCACTGCAGACGGTCACCGATGCCGTCGCGCGTCACCGTGCCGATTTGATCGCACTGTCGCACTCGATTCACGCCGAGCCGGAACTGGCTTTCGCGGAGCACCGCAGTTGCGCCAAGACCCAGGCGCTCGTGGCCGAGCGCGGCTTCCACGTCACTCCGGCCGCCGGCGGTCTGGACACCGCCTTCCGCGCCGACTACGGCAGCGGCGACCTGGTGATCGGCATCTGCGCCGAGTACGACGCGCTGCCCGGCATCGGACATGCGTGCGGGCACAACATCATTGCCGCGTCGGCCGTCGGCACGGCCCTGGCGCTGGCCGAGGTCGCCGACGACATCGGCATCACCGTGGCGCTAATCGGGACGCCCGCCGAAGAGGCCGGCGGCGGAAAAGCGTTGCTGCTGAACGCCGGAGTGTTCGACGATGTCGCGGCATCGGTGATGCTGCACCCCGGTCCGGTGGACATCGCGGGAGCGCGGTCGCTGGCGCTGTCCGAGGTGTCGGTGGCGTACCGCGGGCGCGAGTCCCATGCCGCCGTCGCGCCCTACCTGGGCATCAACGCCGCCGATGCGGTGACGGTCGCGCAGGTGGCGATCGGGCTGCTGCGTCAGCAGTTGACGCCCGGCCAGATGATGCACGGCATCGTCACCGACGGCGGTCAGGCGCCGAATGTCATTCCGGCGCATGCGGAATTGCTCTACACGATGCGGGCCACGGACTCGGCGTCGCTGGACGAACTAGAAGTGCGCATGTTCTCGTGCTTTGCGGCCGGCGCGCTGGCGGCCGGTTGCACGCACGAGGTGACGGAGGTGTCACCCCGGTACGACGCGCTGACGCCCGATCCGTGGTTGACGACGGTGTTCCGTGCCGAGATGGAGCGCCTCGGCCGTACCCCGCTGCCGATGGATCTGGAAGTGTCTGTGCCCCTTGGCAGTACCGACATGGGTAACGTCACGCAGGTGATGCCGGGTATCCATCCGGTGGTCGGCATCGAGGCCAACGGGGCCTCGATCCACCAACCGGAGTTCACCGCGGCCGCGGCGGGACCGAGTGCCGACAAGGCCGTCACCGAAGGCTCGATCATGTTGGCGCGCACTGTGGTTGCGCTGGCCCAGGCACCTGACGAGCGGGCCCGGGTTTTGCAGAAGATGGCGGACCGGGCAGCGGTTCAGCAACAAGTGAAGGCAGGGCGCGGATGACCCTCTCGGACCACGCCGAGCGCTGGCTGGCCACGAACTACGGTGACCTGGTCGGGTGGCGGCGGCATCTGCACGCCAACCCCGAGTTGGGCCGGCAGGAGTTCGAGACCACCAAGTTTGTCGCGACGCGGCTGGCCGAGGCCGGGTTGAACCCGAAGATTCTGCCCGGCGGTACCGGCCTGACGTGTGATTTCGGTCCCGAGGACCGGCCGCGGATCGCCCTGCGCGCCGACATGGACGCGTTGCCGATGGACGAGCGCACCGGGCTGCCGTTCGCCTCGACGGTCCCCAACGTGGCACACGCCTGTGGGCACGACGCTCACACCGCGGTGCTGCTCGGCACCGGGTTGGCGCTCGCGTCGGCACCGACGCTGCCGGTCGGTGTGCGCCTGGTGTTCCAGGCGGCCGAGGAGCTGATGCCCGGTGGCGCGCTGGACGCGATTTCTGCGGGCGCGCTGGCCGGTGTGTCGAGAATCTTTGCGCTGCACTGTGATCCGCGGCTCGAGGTCGGCAAGGTCGCCACCATTCCGGGGCCCATCACCTCGGCCGCCGACCAGATGGAGATCACGCTGCACTCGCCGGGCGGGCACACGTCCCGCCCGCATCTGACGGGTGATCTCGTCTACGCGCTCGGTGCGCTGATCACCGGGGTGCCCGGCATCCTGTCGCGTCGCGTCGACCCGCGGCACAGCACCGTGATGGTGTGGGGCGCGGTCAACGCCGGTTTCGCCTCGAACGCCATTCCGCAGACGGGAACCCTGGCCGGGACCATCCGCACGGCCAGCCGCGACGCCTGGGTGGAGATGGAATCGATTGTCCGCGAGATTGTTTCGTCGCTGCTGGCGCCGCTGAACGTCGATCACACGGTGCTGTACCGCCGTGGCGTCCCGCCCGTGGTCAACGAGGAGCTGTCGACTCGGATCATGACCCACGCCATCGAGGCGCTGGGCGCCGAGGCCCTGGCCGACACCAAGCAATCCGGTGGCGGCGAAGACTTCTCGTGGTACCTGGAAGAGGTGCCGGGCGCCATGGCGCGGCTCGGTGTGTGGCCCGGCGTCGGCCCGCAGCTCGACCTCCACCAGCCGACCTTCGACCTCGACGAACGCGCCCTCGGCGTCGGCGTCCGGGTCCTGGTCAACATCATCGAACAGTCCGCCGCGTTCTAACCCCGAGCCACCCATCCCGCGGCGCCTCACATCCCGCGAGCGGCCGTGTTTGTACCGCGACACGCCGTGTTTCGTGTGCGTTCAGGGGCCGCTCGCGGCGGACGAGTGGCCGCGAACTGCATACCGACCTGCGGGTCGCGCCAAGCTCCGCGAAATTCCACAGTTCGTGATTGATCCACAGATGGCGTGAAGCGCCTTTCGGACCTGCGCATGGACGCTGACCATCGGTGTCGTGAACGTCGACCTCGAAGCACTGCTCGACCGCCAGGACGGCGTTGCAACCAGCGCCCAGATTCTGCAGAGGCTGTCGCGCCGGGCCTTTGACGCGCAGCTGAGAACAGGTGCGCTGGAACGTATTTGGCAAGGAATCTATTCGCGCGGTGCGCCCGACGACTGGACTCGGCTGCGTGGCCTTGATCTGGCAGCAGGCAAACCGGTGCCCGTATGTCTGGGCACGGCCGCGGCGCTCTACGGATTCGACACGGAGGAGCCCAAGGACCTGCATGTGCTGAACCCGGTGGGTTCACATCTGCGGCATGCGGACGGACTGGTGATCCATCGGCGCGACGGTGCGCCCATGGCAACCGCCCAGGGGCGGCCCGCTACGGCGCCGGCGTGGACAGCGATCGAGGTCGCACGTTCGCTGCGACGGCGACGTGTGTTGGCAACGCTCGATGCCGCACTTCGTTCGGGTACCTGCGACCGGGTGGAGCTGGCACGGGCGGTGACCAAACAGGCCGGACGTCGCGGCATCGTCGTCGTGCGGGAGTTGTTGCCCCTCGCGGACCCGCGCGCGGAGTCGCCGATGGAGAGCGAGGCGCGCCTCGTGATGATCGACGGCGGCCTACCGATGCCCGAACTGCAGTACGAGGTCATCGACGGCCGGGGAAAGCTGCGCCGGCTGGATTTCGCATGGCCGCAGTACATGGTCGCCGCTGAGTACGACGGATTGGACTGGCACAGCGGAGCAGACGCGATGTTGGCCGACCGCGAGCGCGCCTCGGCACTGATGGATGTTGGCTGGACCGCGATCTCGATGGTGTTCGGGGACGTCCGCTATCGCCCCGATGAGCTCATCGCTCGCATCGATGCGCAGTTTGGTCGCGCTCGCGCCGCGTGAGCGCCCCCAAAATGCACGCGAAACACGGTGTGTCGCTGTACAAACACGGCCGCTCGCGGGAAAAGAGTTAGGGCCCGATGTTGCGGGAGGGGCGGGTGCGGAGATGGTGGACGTAGTCGGCGGGGGCGCCGGCGATCTCGGCGGCCTCGGCCATCACGCCGAGGTAGCGCGCTGAGGGCAGGCCGCCCTCCCAGGCGTCGACGACGTACATCCAGGCCAGCACGGGGTCGGTCGTGGTGTCCGACGACACCCGGTGCACCCGGCAGCGGATCTTCTTGTGGATACCGAGCTCGGAGCCTTCCCAGCGGTCCAGGCGGTCCTCGTCCTCGCGGGTCATGTCGTAGAGCACGACGAAGACCTTCGACAGCGGATCCTCGACCAGCGTCGCCAGCGCGCCCTCCCAGCCGATGTCCGCGCCGGCGAACGTCAGCCGCCAGCCGTGCAGCCACCCCGTGGCCGCCATCGGAGAATGAGGGGCCCGCTGAAGCATCTGCTCCGGATGCATGTTCGATCCGTAAGCGGCGTAGAGCGGCACTCGGCAAGCCTACGGCTTGTTGTCGGGCGACCAACACCCAACTCAGGGTTAGATGTAGCCGTGGCTACCCGCATCGTGATCATCGGCGGCGGTCCCGCCGGGTATGAGGCAGCCCTGGTGGCCGCCGGTTACGGCCGTGAGGCGACCGAGGTCACGGTCGTCGACCGCGACGGTATCGGTGGTGCCTGCGTGCTCTGGGACTGTGTGCCGTCCAAGACCTTCATCGCGTCCACCGGGGTGCGTACCGAGCTGCGCCGCGCCGACGGGCTGGGCTTCGACATCAAGATCGAGGACGCCAAGATCTCGTTGCCGCAGATCAACAACCGGGTCAAGACGCTGGCGCGGAGCCAGTCGGTCGACATCGGCGGGCAGCTGCTGCGCGCCGGCGTCAACGTGGTGGCCGGGTGCGGCGAGCTCGTCGACAGCATCCCGGGCATGGCGCACCACCGGGTCAAGGTCACGACGCCCGACGGGCGGTCCGGCGTGCTGAAGGCCGACGTGGTGCTGATCGCCACCGGCGCGAGCCCCCGGGTGCTGCCCAACGCGGTGCCCGACGGCGAACGCATCCTGAACTGGCGGCAGCTGTACGACCTCACCGACCTGCCGGAGCACCTGGTCATCGTGGGCTCGGGCGTCACCGGCGCCGAGTTCTGCAACGCCTACACCGAACTGGGCGTCAAGGTCACGGTGGTGGCCAGCCGCGACCAGATCCTGCCGCACGAGGACTCCGACGCCGCCGCGGTGCTGGAGGAGGTGTTCTCCGAGCGCGGTGTGACGTTGGTCAAGAACGCGCGCGCCGATTCGGTGGTCCGGACCGAGACCGGCGTCAAGGTCAGCCTCGCCGACGGCCGCGTCGTGGAGGGCAGCCACGCGTTGATGAGTATCGGGTCGGTGCCCAACACCTCGGGCCTGGGGCTGGAGAAGGCCGGCATCGAACTCGGGCCGGGCAATTACCTGACGGTCGACCGGGTGTCGCGCACCAAGGCGCCGGGCATCTACGCCGCGGGCGACTGCACCGGCCTGCTGCCACTGGCCTCGGTGGCCGCCATGCAGGGCCGCATCGCGATGTATCACGCACTGGGTGAAGGGGTTTCGCCGATCAGGCTGCGGACGGTCGCCGCCGCGGTGTTCACGCGCCCGGAGATCGCCGCGGTCGGCGTGCCGCAGTCCGCGATCGACGCCGGCACGGTGCCGGCCCGCACCCTGATGCTGCCGCTGAACACCAACGCGCGAGCCAAGATGTCGCTGCTCGAGCACGGTTTCGTGAAGATCTTCTGCCGCCCGGCCACCGGTGTGGTGATCGGCGGCGTCGTCGTCGCGCCGATCGCCTCCGAGCTGATCCTGCCGATCGCGCTGGCGGTGCAGAACCGCATCTCGGTGACCGATCTGGCGCAGACGCTGTCGGTCTACCCGTCGCTGTCGGGCTCGATCATCGAGACGGCCCGCCGGCTCATGGCTCACGACGATCTGGACTGACACGCGAACCGCACCGACCACGTAGGCTCGGTCACGCAAGGCCTACCGACGAGTAACCACGAGGAGTTCCGCCGTGAGTGACCCGATTCCCGGTCCGGGCAATGGTCAGACCCTGCTGAGTCCCGCGCAGCGCGACACCGCATGGAACCGGTTGGGCTCCGAGCAGTTCGACGTCATCGTGATCGGCGGCGGTGTCGTCGGCGCCGGTGCGGCGCTCGACGCGGCGACGCGCGGCCTGAAGGTCGCCCTGGTCGAGGCGCGCGACTTCGCCTCCGGCACCTCCAGCCGCAGCAGCAAGATGTTCCACGGCGGCCTGCGCTACCTCGAACAGCTCGAGTTCGGCCTGGTTCGTGAGGCGCTGTACGAACGCGAACTGTCCCTGACCACGCTCGCGCCGCATCTCGTGAAGCCGCTGCCGTTCCTGTTCCCGCTGACCAAGCGGGTCTGGGAGCGCCCCTACATCGCCGCAGGCATCTTCCTCTACGACCAGCTCGGCGGGGCGAAGTCGGTGCCCGCGCAGAAGCACCTGCTCAAGGCCGGCGCGCTGCGCCTGGCGCCCGGGCTCAAGCGCAGTTCGCTGATCGGCGCGATCCGCTACTACGACACCGTCGTCGACGACGCGCGGCACACCATGACCGTCGCCCGCACCGCGGCGCACTACGGCGCCGTCGTCCGCACCTCGACGCAGGTGGTGGCGCTGCTGCGCGAGGGCGACCGGGTCACGGGCGTGCGGGTCCGCGACTCGGAAACCGGTGCGGTGACCGAGGTGTGCGGCCACGTGGTGGTCAACGCCACCGGCGTGTGGACCGACGAGATTCAGGCCCTTTCGAAGCAGCGCGGCCGGTTCCGGGTCCGCGCCTCCAAGGGCGTGCACATCGTCGTCCCGCGGGACCGCATCGTCAGTGAGGTGGCGATCATCCTGCGTACCGAGAAGTCGGTGCTGTTCGTCATCCCGTGGGGGACGCACTGGATCATCGGCACGACCGACACCGACTGGAACCTGGACCTGGCGCACCCGGCGGCGACCAAGGCCGACATCGACTACATCCTCGGACACGTCAACAAGGTGCTGGCGACACCGCTCAACCACGACGACATCGACGGCGTCTACGCGGGTCTGCGCCCGCTGCTGGCCGGTGAGAGCGAGGAGACCTCGAAGCTGTCCCGCGAGCACGCGGTCGCGGTGCCGGCCCCGGGCCTGGTGGCCATCGCCGGCGGCAAGTACACCACCTACCGGGTGATGGGCGAGGACGCCATCGACGCGGCCAGTGAGTTCGTGCCGACGCGGGTGGCGCCGTCGATCACCGAGAAGGTGCCGCTGCTGGGTGCCGACGGCTACTTCGCGCTGATCAACCAGACCGAACACGTGGGCCAGCACTATGGTCTGCACCCCTACCGGGTGCGGCACCTGCTGGACCGTTACGGCTCGTTGATCGGTGAGGTGCTGGACATGGCGGCCGACCGGCCTGACCTCTTAGAACCCATCACCGAGGCGCCGGTGTACCTGAAGGTCGAGGCCTGGTACGCGGCCGCGGCCGAGGGCGCACTGCACCTCGAGGACATCCTGGCGCGCCGCATGCGGATCTCCATCGAGTACCAGCACCGCGGCGTCGACTGCGCCCGTGAGGTCGCGGAAGTTGTTGCGCCCGTGCTGGGTTGGAGTGCCGAGGACGTCGACCGCGAGGTCGCCACCTACCTGGCGCGTGTCGAGGCCGAGGTGCTGTCGCAGACGCAGCCCGACGACGAATCGGCCGACGCGCTGCGCGCGGCGGCTCCCGAGGCCCGGTCCGAGATCCTCGAGCCGGTGCCGCTCGATTGAGCCTGCCCGTCCGTCCCGGATACGAGGGGATCGGGCCCGCCCGGCTACGGGTGCACGGTGGGCCGGTGCTGGCTGAGCTGCGGTCCCGGTTCGGCGACGAGGCGGCCGCCAAAGTGCTTGCCGGCGAGGTGCTTTGCGCCGACGGGTCGGTCGTCTCCGACACCACGGAGCTACCGGCCGGCGCGTTCATCTACTGGTACCGGGACCTGCCCGACGAGGTCGTCGTCCCGTTCGACGTGCCGGTGCTGTACCGCGACGACAACATCGTCGTGGTCGACAAGCCGCACTTCCTGGCGACCATGCCGCGCGGTGGGCACGTGGTGCAGACGGCGCTGGTGCGGCTGCGCCGGGCCTTGGGACTATGGGAACTCTCACCGGCACATCGGCTGGACCGGCTGACGGCCGGTGTCCTGGTGTTCACCGCACGGCGCGAGGTCCGCGGGGCGTATCAGACGATGTTCGCCTCGGGCGAGGTGTCCAAGACGTATCTGGCCCGATCGTCGGCTGGGACACTCGCCGGGCCCGTCGAGCTGCGGAACCGAATTGTGAAGCGGCGCGGGTCTTTACAGGCCGTCATCGAGCCCGGTGAGGTGAACGCGGTGACTTTCGTCGAGTCGCTGGGGGACGGGCTGTTCCGGCTGACGCCGGCCACCGGCCGCACCCACCAGTTGCGCGTGCACATGAACTCGCTCGGGCTGCCCATCGACGGTGATCCGTTGTACCCCACGGTGCTCGAGGTTCCTGTCGGCGACTTCTCCACGCCGCTGCAGTTGTTGGCCCACCGGCTCGCATTTGTCGATCCGGTGACCGGAGAGCAGCGGGAGTTCGTCAGTGAGCGGACGTTGGCGAACCGGCCCGAATAACCCCTGTGTTCTACTGCTAGCCATGGACCGCACCACATTTGACCGCCTGTTCGACATGACCGACCGCACCGTCATCGTGACCGGCGGGACGCGCGGTATCGGCCTCGCGATGGCCGAGGGGTTCGCGCTGGCCGGTGCCAATCTCGTGGTCGCCAGCCGTAAGCCCGACGCGTGCGAGGCTGCGGCCGAGCACCTGCGCGGTCTGGGTGGCAAGGCGATCGGCGTGCCCGTGAACATGGGCAACCTCGACGATCTCGACCGGCTGGTCGAGGCCACCGTCGCGGAGTTCGGCGGCATCGACGTGCTCGTGAACAACGCGGCCAACGCGCTCGCCCAGCCGCTGGGGGAGATGACGCCCGAGGCGTGGGCCAAGTCGTACGACTCCAACCTGCGTGGGCCGGTGTTTCTGGTGCAGAAAGCGTTGCCGCACTTGAAGACGAGCCCGGCTGCCGCGGTCCTGAACATGTCGTCGGTCGGCGCCTTCCAGTTCGCGCCGTTCGTGTCGATGTACGCCGCGGGCAAGGCGGCGCTGCTGTCGTTCACCCGCTCGATGGCGGCCGCCTACGCGGCCGACGGCATCCGGGTCAACGCCATCGCGCCCGGCCCCGTCGACACCGACATGGTGCGCAACAACCCGCAGGAGGCCATCGACGCGATGGCGTCGAACACGCTGCTGAAGCGGCTGGCCAGCCCCGACGAAATGGTGGGCACGGCGCTCCTGTTGTGTTCGGGCGCAGGCAGTTACATCACCGGACAGGTCGTCATCGTCGACGGTGGCGGGACGCCGCGGTAGCTGTCGGTACGTGTGCAGGGGGCCGTATGACTTCCCGTACATCACCCGCAGCGCGCCGTCGCGGACGAATCCCTTGTCGAGAAGCTTGATACCCGTGTTCGGAATGGCAGGGATGCCGGCGAGCTTGTGGCCGAAGCGGCCCATCCGGTACTCGCGGCCCCAGGCCGCTTCCAGGCGCCGGGTGTAGTTGGTGAAGTCGTCGGGGCCACCGTTCTGCAGCGCCGCGATGACGCATTCGCCGGCGACCAGGCCGGCCTCGAGCGCCTTCGAAATGCCCGCGCCGGAAACCGGTTTGGCGGCGCCGAGTGCGTCGCCGGTGAAAACCACACCCGGACGCCACGGCGGCCACGCGGTGAAACCCATCGGCAGCCGCCACGCTCGCACGCTCTTGCTCTTCTTCAATTCCGCGATCGACGGCAGCTCCCAGTCACGCGGCAGGGATGCCAGGAATTCACCGAGCAATTGCGTGGCGTTGATGGCCTGCCAGTTCCGGTAGCAGTTCACATAGCCCACGCCGATGTTGAGGACGCCGTCGCCCATGGGGAACACCCAGCCGTAGCCGGGCAACTGATCGCCCTGGAACTGCAGTTTGAGGTAGATGTCGAGCGAATCGGTGTCCGGCCGGTTGGCGTGCATCTCCGCGCGGATCGCGATGGCCGAGTAGCCGTTGTACTCCGAATCGATGTGCAGGGCGCGCTTTACGGGCGAGTACGCGCCGTCGGCGGCGACGACGGCGTCTGCGGAGATCTTCTCCCCGCTCTTGAGGACCACGCCGACCACCCGGCCGTCGGCATCGAGTTCAGGTCCCGCCACTTCGGCGCCTTCGCGTACCTCTGCGCCGGCCTTCTCGGCGTGCCTGAGCAACACCGTGTCCAACTGCGTACGGCTGACGGTGTGGCCATGATCGGGCATGCCGGGGCGGCGTGGGAAGGACATCTCCCACCGACTCGGGCTGAACACCGTGACGCGGTTGACCCGATGGAAGGTGGCGACTTCGTCGGCCAGGCCCATCTTCTGCAGGTAACTGACGGCGCGCGCCGTCAGTCCGTCGCCGCAGGGTTTGTCGCGGGGAAACTCGGCCTTGTCCACGACCAGCACTTTGGCGCCCACCCGCGCCGCCTGCCAGGCGGCGGCAGAGCCCGACGGACCACCACCGGCGACGACGACGTCGTACCGCTGTGCCATCGTGCCCCCGCCCGTCCCGAAGTGGCTCCAGTTCATCAGCTTTCGTGCGGAGCCGCCAGGTGACCAACTTACCGATGCGGGTCGTCGACTTTCAGGCTGTCCCCGGTGTTCGAGACGAAGACGACGAGGAGCTTGGCGGGTTCCGTCTGACTGGTGTTCTCGGTGAGCACGTGGTGCGCACCGGGCTGCTCCACCCAGTTCTGGCCCCGGCGATACTCGGTGACGGGGGAGTCGTCGACCTGGCTGCGCACCGCGCCGTCGAGGACGTAGGCGTAGATGAATGCGTCGCCGTGCCGGTGCGGCGCGGCCCGGGCACCGGGCGGGAATTCGACGACCGCCGAGGTGAATGTCTTGCCCGGCACGTTGGGCAGCGCCTGCTCGATGAGTGGGGTCAGTGTTTCGGGGGTCGGCGACGCGGTGTCAGCGAGTGACGACGCGCACCCCGTGGTTCCGGCGAACACGGCTGCGGCGAACAGAACTGTTGCACAGCGCATCCCGGTCATCGAGGCTGCTCGGTGATCTGAATGATGGTCTTGCCCGGGATGCGCTTGTCCGGTGCGAACGCCGCCACCGCTTCGGCAAGGGGCCGGACGGCACCGACGATCGGCGTGAGGCGTCCGTCGCGCACCCGGTTGGCGAGTTCGATCAGCTGCGAGCGGTCGGGTTCGACGACGAAGAACAGCCCGCGACCGTTGCGGGGAAGCACCTCGGGCGGCTCCGCGATGGTGACGAGCGTGCCGCCGTCCCGCACGAGCGCGGCCGAGCGGGCGAGGATGTCGCCGCCGATGACGTCCAGCAGGACGTCGACTTCACCGGCATCTTCCAGCTTCTCGGTGTCGAGATCGACGAAGGCGTCGGCGCCGAGCGCCAGTGTCCGGTCGCGGTCGGCGGTGCGGCCGGTCCCGATGACGAAGGCGCCCACTTCGTGAGCCAGCTGTACCGCGAGCGAGCCGACGCCGCCTGCCGCGCCGTGAATCAGGACCGTCTGGCCGGTGGCGAGACGACCGTGCGTGAACAGGCCCTGCCAGGCCGTCAGTCCCGATATGGGCAGTGCGGCGGCGACGACGTGGTCGATGTCGGCGGGTAGCGGCGCGAGGTTGCGGGCCTCGACGGCGGTGTATTCGGCGAGCGACCCGTCACGCGTCCAGTCGGCCAGCCCGAATACCCGCTGTCCCACGGTCAATCCGGTTGTGCCGTAACCCAACTCGACGACAACCCCGGAAAGTTCATGGCCGGGCACGCTCGGAGTCCGGTCGCGTCCCGCCCGGTCGGTCCAGGTGGCGGGCCAGTCCAGCTCGCCGGGCGTGAACCCGGCCGCATGCACCCGGACGACGACGTCGTTCTCGGCGGCGTGCGGGTAGGGCAGTTCCATCAGGGTCATGCCCTTGATGCCGGCATCACGATCGTTCACGACCATGGCTTGCATGACGTTTCCTCCTTCGGTCCACCTCCATGAGAACAATCGAGACCAATCAAGTCCAATGACCAGAGTTGATCTTTCCGATCAGCATCATTGATAGGTTGTCGCTATGGAACTGCGTCAGCTCGAACACTTCCTCGCGGTGGCCGGCGCGATGAACTTCTCGCGTGCGGCGCAGCAGGTGCATGTCGTGCAATCCGCACTGTCGATGTCGATCGCGAAGTTGGAGAGGGAGCTCGGCGTCGAGCTGTTCGATCGGACCAAGCAGCAGATCAAGATCACGCCGGCGGGTGAGTTGTTTCGCGAACACGCCCGGCGCGTCATCCAGACCGCGCGGCTGGCAAAGGATTCGGTCGGCGACTTCCGTGGCGAGCTGTCCGGAACGGTCGATCTGGGTTCGCTGATCTCGTTCGGCACCTTGGATGTGCCGAAGGTGCTCGGGGAGTTCCACCGCACCTACCCCTTCGTCCAGATCAGGCTGCGGCAGAGTCAAACCGGTTCGGCTGCTTACCTTTCGGCGATCGCGGAGGGTTCACTCGACCTGGCGCTGGTGTCGGCGCCCGACCGGTTCCCGCCACGGGTCCAGATGCAATTGATGTGTGAAGAGCCGATGGTCTTCGTCTGCCGTGCCGACCACCGCCTGGCGCAGCGTCGTCACGTGGACCTCACGGAGTTGTGCGACGAAGACCTGATCGGCTTCCCTCCCGAGTTCGGGCTCAGAAGGCTGGTGGAATCGGCGTTTTCGGCGGCCGGCGTCTCGGCGCGTACCCCGCACGAAGTCGCGCTCGAATATTCGATCGCAGCCAGGCTGGTTCAGCATGGGTTGGGCACCATCATCATGCCGGGCAGTGAAGCCGCGAACTTTCCGGACTTGCGCGCCATAGAGATTCGGCCCGCGATCGTGTGGCAGATCTACCTGGCTTCGGCGGAACAATCACAGATCGGCCCGGCCAGCGCGAAGTTGGCCGAGATGCTGCTGGCCGAAGTCGGGCCGCGCGCGTCCCGGTAATCCGGGCGTACCGGGGCTACCGTGGATGGCGTGGCATCCATCTTCGGCGACTCGCATCTGAAGAACGTCCGCCTGGTCACCCCGCAGACCACGAAGGGCTGCCAGGACTGCATCGCGGCCGGCACCCGCTGGGTGCACCTCAGGCTGTGCCTGACGTGCGGGCACGTCGGCTGTTGTGATTCCTCGCCGATGAAACATGCCAGCGCCCATGCGAAGACCCCGGGGCATGAGATCGTGCAGTCCTTCGAGCCCGGCGAGAACTGGCGGTGGTGCTACGTGCACGAGAAGTACGTCTGACCATGTCCTGATTTGTGGGATGCGTGGCATTGCGCGCTCTGTCAGGTAGGGCCGATCCGCGGACAAAATGGACTGTGTCCAATCAAGTCCGACGGAGAGTTGACGATCATGACCGAAGTCATTGCAGGAGTGACGATTCCGGATACCGAGCTGGTCCGGGAGGCCACCTCGATCGTCCGGAAGGCGACCGACGACACCTTGTTCAACCACTCCCGCCGGGTGTTCCTGTGGGGATCGTTGAAGGCCGCTGCGCGGGGCCTCGACGTCGATCCGGAACTCGCCTACGTGGGCGGTATGTTCCACGATCTGGGCCTGACGACGGAGTACGGCACCAAGCATCAACGGTTCGAGATCGACGGGGCCGACCTGGCTCGAAAACTGTTGCTGGACTTCGGCCGGAGTGAGCAGGAAGCGACGAATGTGTGGCTCGCGATCGCGCTGCACACCACACCAGAGGTCCCGCATCACCTGGCGCCCGAGGTTGCGGTGGTGATTCTGGGTGTCGAAACCGACGTCATCGGGCTGGGCCTCGACGAGATCAGTGCAGAGCAGCGCGCCGAAGTGGTTGCCGCCCATCCGCGTCCCGACTTCAAGAACCGCATCCTGCGGGCGTTCAACGACGGCATGGCCCATCGGCCGGCTACCACGTTCGGAACGATGAACGACGATGTGCTCGCACACTTCGATCCGTCGTTCGAACGGACGAACGTGGTTGACCTCATTCAGAACAACGCCTGGCCGGAGTAGCGAAGGCGATGGGCAATGCCGGGCCGGGCGACAGGACGCGGGGGAACCCGGCCCGGCATTGCCTTCGGATCAGGCCTGCTTGACGGCTTCGATGTCGAGGGTGATGGTGACCTTGTCGCCGACGACGGCGCCACCGGTCTCCATCGGCAGGTCGAGGTCGACGCCGAAGTCCTTGCGGTTGATGACAACTGACGCCTCGTAGCCCGAGACCTCGCCGTTGCCCATGCCGGGGCTCACGCCGTTGAACTCCAGGTTCAGGGTGACCGGGCGGGTGTTGCCCTTGATGGTCAGGTTGCCGTCGAGGAGGTACGCATCGCCGTTGGGGCGCACCGCGGTCGAGACGAAGGTCGCGACGGGGTGGTTCTCGGCGTCGAAGAAGTCGGCCGACTTCACATGGCCGTCGCGCTGCTCGTTGCCCGTGTTCAGCGACGTCACGTCGATCTCAGCGGTGACCGACGGGGTGCCGTCGGCGGCGACGGTGATGGCGCCACTGAAGTTCTCGAACTTCCCGCGGACCTTGCTGACCATCAGGTGGCGTACCGAGAACTCGACGGTGGAGTGGGCGGTGTCGATCGCCCAGGTGCCGACGCTGAGGGGAGCGGTTGCGGTGGAGGTCATGTGCCTGTCCTTTGCTTGGTTCGAGGGCCGGACTGTCCGGCCTCTGCCGATCACCAACCGGACTACGGTCCGGATTATTTCCGGCCGCCGACTCGCATTCCTTAATGAAAATGATTATCGTTAAGCCATGCCCTCGACTTCAGCTGACCTGATCCCTGTGACCGTACTTTCGGGCTTCCTGGGAGCGGGCAAAACGACGCTGCTCAACCACATCCTCGCCAACCGGGAGGGTCGCCGGGTTGCGGTGATCGTGAACGACATGAGCGAGGTGAACATCGACGCGGCCCTGATCGCCGGTCAGGGGCATCTCGACCGGACCGAAGAGAAGCTCGTCGAGCTCACCAACGGATGCATCTGCTGCACCCTGCGTGAGGACCTCATCACCGCGGTCGCGGATCTGGCCCGGCAGAACCGATTCGACCAGATCGTGATCGAGTCGACGGGCATCTCCGAGCCGATGCCGGTGGCGGCGACCTTCAGCTGGGAGTTCGAGGACGGCTTCATCCTGTCCGAGCTCGCCCGCCTCGACACGATGGTTACCGTCATCGATGCGTGCACCTTCCTGCCGGAACTGGCGCGCGGGGAAGCGCTCACCGACCGGAACCTCGCGGTGGCCGACGGCGACGGCCGCAACATCGCCGATCTGCTGGTCGACCAGGTCGAGTTCGCCGACGTCATTCTCATCAACAAGACCGACCTCGTGAGCGCCAAGACGACCGCGACCGTCGAGGCCGTCGTGCGGCGTCTCAACCCCAATGCGCGGATCGAGCGCACCGAGCACGGGATCGTGCCGCTGGCAACCGTTTTGGACACCGGCTTGTTCGATCCGGAACTTGCCGCGGAGGCTCCTGGGTGGGATGAAGAGATCGCCAACGGGCACACCCCGGAAACCGAGGAGTACGGGATCAGCAGCATGACGTTCCGTGCCGATCGCCCGTTCCATCCGCAGCGACTCGCCGATGCCCTCGACCAGGTGCGAGGTCTGTTGCGCAGCAAGGGTTTCTGCTGGATCGCCACCCGGCCGAACATCGCTGCCATCTGGTCGCAGGCCGGCCCCAACCTCACCATCGAACCCGCCCAGTACTGGACGAGCACCGAAATCGAGCCCGGTCAGGAGATCGTCTTCATCGGTATCCGCCTCGAAACAAGTTCGGTACGAGCGCTTCTCGACTCCGCGCTCCTCACCGACGACGAAATGGCGGCCGGCACGAGTGCTTGGCTGCGCTACGCGGATCCCCTGCCGGCGTGGACCGCGGCGCACAGCCACGTCTGAGTGTGTCGCGGCGGCGCTGCGGTGTGCTCACCGGCGATGAGAGGGACCGCCTGATGTCGATTCACCCAGCACTGATCAAAGCCACCAGGACGGTGGCCACTGGCGTCATCGGCGTGGCGGCGTACGACGTGCTGCGCAAAGCGTTGCGTGCGGCGCCCATCCACGAAGCGAGTGTCACCACCGCATCGTGGGCGCTGCGCGGTACCCGCAAAGCCGAGGAGGCGGCAGAGAACGCCCGGCTGAAGGTCGCCGATGTGATGGCCGAAGCGCGAGAGCGAATCGGCGAGGAGGTGCCGCCGCCGTCGGTGGCCGACGCCGAACATTCCCATGACCACTGATGTGCTGACCGACGTGGCAGATGCGTCCCGCATCGCCGCCGACGCCGACCTGACGGTGATATCCGTTGCAGCGGGCCGGATTCGGGTTCAGGTTCCGTGGCTGCGGGGCGATGCCGTCGGGGCTGTGGCGATCGAAGATGCCGTCGACAAGGTCGGTGGCGTCAGAACTGTCCACGCCTACCCGCGTACCGCGTCAGTGGTGGTCTGGTACTCGCCGCAGCGCTGCGACACTTCGGAGCTGCTGGCTGCAATCCGTGCCGCGCAGGCCACACCGCGGCAGCTGGTCCCGGCTCGCTCGCCGCGTTCGGCTGACATTCACAACGCGGATGTACTGCGCATGGCGCTCGGTGCTCTGGCTCTCGCGCTCTTGGGAGTCCGTCGTTACGGCCTGGCCCGCCCGCGGTTGCTCGGGCCGGCCAGCCGCACGTTCGCCACCGGAGCGACCATCGTCACCGGATACCCGTTCCTGCGCGGTGCGCTGCGCGCACTGCGCGGGGGCAAGTCGCCCGGCACCGATCTGCTGGTGTCCGCGGCGACCATCGCGAGTCTGATCCTGCGCGAGAACGTGGTGGCACTCACGGTGCTGTGGCTGCTGAACATCGGTGAGTACCTTCAGGATCTGACCCTGCGTCGTACGCGCCGCGCCATCGCCGACCTGCTGCGGGGCGTTCAGGACACCGCCTGGGTGCAGCTTCACGACGGCACCGAGGTGCAGGTCAACGCCGAAACCCTGCGGATCGGCGATCTGGTCGTCGTTCATGAGCAGGTCGCGATCCCGGTCGACGGCGAGGTCGTCGCAGGGGAGGCGATCGTCGACCAGTCCGCCATCACCGGTGAGACGCTGCCGGTGACCATGGCACCGGGTGCGACGGTCCACGCAGGATCTGTGGTCGTCCGCGGCCGGGTCGTCGTGCGGGCCCGCGCGGTGGGCAGTCACACGGTACTGGGCCGCATCGTGGCGAGAGTCGAAGAAGCGCAACGTGATCGGGCGCCGATCCAGACGGTGGGAGAGAACTTCTCCCGTCGGTTCGTGCCCGCGTCGTTCGTCTTGGCAACGGCAACGTTCGTGGCCACCGGCGACGTACGCCGGGCAATGACCATGCTGCTGGTGGCGTGCCCGTGCGCGGTGGGGCTCGCCACCCCGACCGCGATCAGCGCGGCCATCGGCAACGGAGCACGGCGTGGCATCCTCATCAAAGGCGGTTCACATCTGGAGGCGGCCGGCCGGGCCGATGCCGTGGTCTTCGACAAGACCGGCACCCTCACTCTCGGTCGGCACATCGTCACGAACATCGTTTCTTTCCAGGAGAGTTGGACTCCCGAGGAAATTCTCGCCTACGCCGCGAGCTCAGAGATTCACTCACGGCATCCGTTGGCCGAAGCGGTCATCCGCTCGACCGAAGACAAACACATCGTGATTCCGCCGCACGAGGAGTGCGAGGTACTCGTGGGTCTGGGGATGCGGACCCGCGCCGACGGTCGCACGCTGCTGCTCGGCAGCCCGTCTCTGCTGGAGCGCGAGGACGTCGCGGTGTGCGGCGAGGCCGATGCGTGGGTGCAGCGATTGCGCCGTCAGGCCGAGACGCCACTGCTGCTTGCCGTCGACGGTGAACTGGTGGGTTTGATCAGCCTTCGCGACGAGGTGCGCCCCGAAGCGGCAGAAGTGCTTGCGCGCCTGCGGGCCTCGGGTGTGCAGCGGATCGTCATGCTCACCGGGGACCACGCGGACACCGCGCAGGCCGTCGCTGCCGAGCTCGGCATCACCGAATGGAAGGCAAACGCGCTACCCGAGGACAAACTCGCCCTGGTGCGCACGCTGCATGACGAGGGCTACACCGTTGCGGTGGTGGGCGACGGGGTCAACGACGCACCCGCGCTGGCCGCGGCAGACATCGGTATCGCCATGGGATTGGCCGGCACCGACGTCGCCGTCGAGACTGCCGACGTGGCATTGTCGACAGACGACCTGCGGCGGCTGCTCGACGTGCGCGGTCTCAGTGACCACGCAGTCGGCGTGATTCGGCAGAACTACGCCATGTCGATCGCGGTGAACGCGGTCGGGCTGCTACTCGGAGCGGTCGGCGGATTGTCGCCCGTCCTCGCCGCGATCCTGCACAACGCGTCGTCGGTCGCCGTTGTCACCAACAGCTCGCGCCTCATCCGTCACGAGCTGGCACAGTCCGGCGCGAGGTCACCGAGCAGGTAGCGCTGCAGCGTCACGCCGAGGTCGGCGGCGAGCTGTTCGTTCGAGCGGTTGGCCAGTGGTTCCAGGCCGATGACGTAGCGCGCCATCGCGAAACCGTTGACCTGCGACATGACGAGCGCGGCGCGGTAGTCGGCATCGGCGGAGCCAAGTCCTTCGGCGATGGGCGCAATGATCTTGCGCGCCAGGAAGTCCCGGACCAGCTTCGCGGCTTCGGGTTCGGCCGTGGCCGCGCGCACCATGCCGATCATGGGCCGCCTGCTGACTTCATCCTCCAGGGCGTTGAGAATGAACGTCGCCAGTCGCAGGCCGGCCTCGTCCTTGTCGCCGTCGAGTACCCGGCCGATGACCACGGCGGGTTCGACCGGTAATTCGACCACGGCGAGGAACAGATCCCACTTCTTGCCGTAGAAGTGGCTGACCAGCGCGGGGTCGACGCCGGCCTGCAACGCGACCTGCCGCAGGGACGTCCGCTCGTATCCGAGTTCCGCGAACAGCTTTCGCGCGGTCTGCTCGATCGCCTCACGGGTCTCGTTGGGTCCCGGGCGACGTCCACCGCGGGTAGGTCGCTGCGTCATTCGACTCCCCACTCACAGAATTCTTTACGTGTTGAATTATAGCCCCGGCGGGGTTAATGTCATACCGTCAACCCCGTTGATGAACCAGGAAGTAGAGACGTTCCGCGCAGTTCGCCCGTGCGAAAGGTTCACGGATGCAGCGACTTTCGATCAGACGCCGGCTCGGTCAGCACTGGATGTACGTGGTGGCCGTGATGGTGGTCGTGGTCGCCGGGTTCGCGGTGTACCGGCTGCAGGGCATCTTCGCCTCGCATGACGTCACCTCGACGCCGAGTGGCGCGGTGAACGACATCGTGCCCTTCAACCCCAAGCACGTGGTGATGGAGGTGTACGGGCCGCCGGGAACGGTCGCCACCGTCACCTACCTGGACGTCAATGCCCAACCGCAGCGCGCCGACGCCGTCACGTTGCCGTGGACCTACGACACGACCACCACGCAGCCCGCGGTGTTCGTCAATCTCCAGGCCCAGGGCGACAACGACTCGATCGGCTGCCGCATCACCATCGATGACGCCGTCAAGGACGAGAGAACGGTCAACACCGTGCACGCCTTCACCTACTGTCTGGACAAATCAGGATGAGCGCGGGCCGCGTACCCGACTTCATCCGCCGATACTCGGTGCTGATCGCCTTCTTCTGGCTGGGCCTGGCCGTGGTCACGAACGTCTTTGTGCCGCAACTCGAGACCGTGGCCGAGTCGCACAACGTGTCACTGAGCCCGACGGACGCGCCGTCGCTGCAGGCGGCCAAACAGATCGGCAAGGTGTTCCACGAGTTCGACTCCGACAGCTCGGCCATGATCGTCCTGGAGGGCGATCAGCCATTGGGCGCCGCCGCGCACCACTACTACGACGGCCTGATCGACAAGCTCACCGCCGACACCAAACACGTCCAGCACGTGCAGAACTTCTGGGGTGACCCGCTGACGGCGGCCGGTTCACAGAGCGCCGACGGCAAGGCCGCATTGGTTCAGGTGTATCTCGCCGGCAACCAGGGTGAGTCGCTGGCCAACGAGTCCGTCGACTCCGTCCGCCGGATCATCGAAACCACGCCGCCGCCAGCAGGTTTGAAGGTATTTCTCACCGGCGCCGCGCCCCTGATCACCGACCAGTTCGAAGTGGGCCGGCACGGCACGCTGAAGACCACGCTGATCACCATCGGGGTCATCATGGTGATGCTGTTCTCGCTCTACCGCCGTGTCACGACGGTGATCATGGTGATCTTCACGGTGATGATCGAGCTGACCGCATCGCGCGGTGTCGTCGCGGTGCTCGCCAACGCCGGCATCATCGAGCTGTCGACGTACTCGACGAACCTCTTGACACTCTTGGTCATTGCCGCCGGCACCGATTACGCGATCTTCCTCCTCGGCCGCTTCCACGAGGCCCGCTATGCGGGAGAAGACCGGATCTCCGCGTACCACACCATGTACCGCGGTACCTCGCACATCATCCTGGGGTCGGGCCTGACCATTGCCGGAGCGGTGTTCTGCCTGACGTTCACCCGGTTGCCCTACTTCGAGAGTCTCGGAATTCCCGCCGGCACCGGTGTTCTCGTCGCGGTGGTGGCCGCGTTGACGCTCGCGCCCGCACTGCTGTGCATCGGCCGGCACTTCGGCCTCTTCGAACCCGTGCGTCAGCTGCAGACGCAAGGCTGGCGACGCATCGGTACCGCCATCGTGCGCTGGCCCGGCCCCATCCTGGTCGCGACGGTCGCGGTGGCCCTCATCGGCCTGATCGCCCTGCCCGGCTACAAGACGAGTTACGACACTCGTCCCTACATGCCCGCAGATGCCCCCGCCAACATCGGCTACGCCGCGGCCGAACGGCACTTCTCGCAGGCCCGGCTCAACCCCGAACTGCTGATGATCGAAGCCGACCACGACCTGCGGAACTCCACCGACATGATCCTGCTCGAGCGCGTCGCGAAAGCGGTGTTCCACACCGACGGCATCGCGCAGGTGCAGTCGATCACCCGGCCGCTGGGGACACCGCTGGATCACTCCTCGATACCGTTCCTGATCAGCGCCGGAAACGCCGGGCAGATCAACAACCTGCCGTTCCAGCAGGCGCGCAGCGCCGACCTGCTCAAGCAGGTCGAGGTGATCAACAAGTCGATCGACATTCTGCGGCAGCAGTATTCGCTGCAACAGCAGTCGAGCGGTATCACCCACGAGCAGGCCACGGCATTTCAGCAGACGGTCGCGACCGCCCAGGACCTGCGTGACAAGATCGCCAACTTCGACGACTTCTTCCGCCCGCTGCGCAACTACTTCTACTGGGAGCCGCACTGCTACGACATCCCGGTCTGTGCCGCACTGCGGTCCATATTCGACGCGCTCGACGGCATCGACGACCTGACCGATCAGCTGAATGATGTCGCGGGGAGCATCGCCAAACTCGATGCGCTGCAGCCGAAGTTGCTCGCGCTGATCCCACCGCAGATCGCCAGCCAGCAGACCAACCGCGAGCTGACGATGACGAACTACGCCACAAACAAAGGTCTCAACGACCAGGCTGCCGCGTCGCTGCAGAATGCCACCGCGCTGGGCCAGGCATACGACGCGTCGAAGACCGACGACTCCTTCTATCTCCCGCCGGAGGCGTTCACCAACCCCGAGTTCCAGCGCGGGATGAAGCTGTTCATGTCGCCGGACGGCAAGGCAGCCCGGATGATCATCACGCACGACGGCGATCCCGCTACGCCCGAGGGCATTTCGCACATCGCCGAGATCAGGCATGCCGCGCAACAGGCTGTCAAGGGCACGCCGCTGGGCGGGTCGAAGATCTATCTCGCGGGGACTGCGGCCACCTACAAGGACATTCAGGACGGCGCCGAATACGACCTCATGATCGCCGGTATCGCCGCGCTGAGCCTGATCCTGCTGGTGATGATGTTCATCACGCGAAGTATCGTCGCCGCCGTCATCATCGTCGGTACCGTGGCGTTGTCGTTGGGCGCCTCGTTCGGACTGTCGGTGTTGATCTGGCAGGACATCTTCGGCATCGAGCTGTACTGGATCGTGTTGGCACTGGCCGTCATTCTGCTGTTGGCGGTGGGCTCGGACTACAACCTGCTGTTGGTCTCGCGGTTCAAGGAGGAGATCCACGCGGGCATCAACACCGGCATCATCCGGGCGATGGCAGGGTCCGGCGCGGTGGTGACCTCGGCCGGGCTGGTGTTCGCCGCCACCATGGCGTCCTTCGTGTTCGCCGACCTTCGGGTCCTCGGTCAGATCGGCACGACCATCGCCCTCGGTCTGCTGTTCGACACGTTGATCGTGCGGTCGTTCATGACACCGGCCATCGCGGCGCTGCTCGGGCGGTGGTTCTGGTGGCCGCTGAAGGTGCGGCCGCGCCCCGCCAGCCAGATGCTGCAGCCCTACGGATCACGCCAGCCCGTGCGGCAACTGCTGCTCTGGGAGGACGGCGATCCCGCGGTCAGTGGAGCGGGTGCAGGCGCGCGAAGCCATGGAGGAGACGCATGACGGACACGGAACTCTGGGGTGGGCTGACGATCCTCGCCGGTCTGGTGGGTCGCGTCCGAAAGTGGGTGTAAAAGCACCGGTCGGTTCGCAGCTTCGTGGGTGAGCATACGGGCTGGGGAACTCAAGTGACAGGCTCTTGCAGCTTGAGCTGGTGGTGTTGGGGATAACGGCGAGCGGGTTCGGTAGCTTGCTGCGGATGCTTTGGCGCGCCCAGGGCTGATGCGTAGGGCCGAGAGATGCTCAGCTGGAGAGGGTTTGGGCGGCGTCGGTCAGTGCGTTGAACGCGGCGTCGAGGCGGTCTTGGCGGCGGCGGTTGGGTTCGTGGTTGGCTTCGGCGGCTACGAACCCGATAAGCTCTTCGAGGTCGTCGGCATTGGTCAGTAAGGCAGCGCCGTTTGGGTGGGCGCGCATGCCGTACACCAGTCGCTCACAGTCGGGGGTCAAGCAGCATCAGGTCGCGTAACACGGCGGCGGTCGTGTCGCTGACGATGACCTCCTTGAGGTCGCCGGGCAACGCTGGAGCGGCGGCGGCGCAGGTCGTATGGGGAGTCTGCCCAGTTGCTGATCACCCCCCTCGTCGTCGCAGACGCTGCACGACCATCGGATCGGCGCCGCCGTCTCGGCCGAGGCGATAGCGATGGTCATCCGCCCGGGGCAGCGCCTGTGGGCGGGGCGGCGCCGACACGGCAATGCCGATACCCACCGATCACCGACCTGGCGGCGGTGCCCGCCCGGACAATGTCGCCCAGGTGTTGTGCCAGGCGGCGCGCGGGACCGGAAGCGTCGTGCGGCATGTCGAGGAAGTGATGCAGATCGGCGACCAACACGTCGCCACACTGTACCGGCGCCACGTCGCGGTGTTCTTGGGTACCGATCCTCGGGGACGCTGCCTACGATCATGGGTCGTGATGCTGCGATGTACCGCCAAGGTGTTGGCGCTGCTGAGGGCGCCTGAGCCGGCCATCGGCCAAGCCTGCGCGACCGACTGGTATGCCCACCTGGTCTGGATCGACCGACGCAAATGCCTGCTGGTGACCCACGCCGGGACCTTGTTCTCGGTGTTCATGCCGAACGTCACCGCCGCCGGGTTGCGCCCGATCGGCCCGCCGGTCGTCTCGGCGATCCAGGCCGCGTTGCACGTCGAGGGTCTGCCCGCCGATACGCTCGGCGATCTTGATCCCCAGCAGGTGGCCGTGGCCAAGACCGCCGACCGCCGCATCCTGGGCACGATCAACGACCTGGCGTTCACCACCGAACACGTCATCGCCACCGCTGGCGGCCTGGCCCGCTGCGACATCGACGCGCTGCACCACGGCCTGCATCGCACCATCAACAGCATCACCGGCTACATCCCACCGATCGACCTGGTCACCGCCAGCCGTCACCGAAACTGAGCCTGCCAAAGCGACACGGAGTTGTTACGCGGTGGCCGAGATGGGATCTGCGGGGGTTGGTGCCGTTACTCGTGGTGGACGGTGTCAGCCGCAGTTCACGGGGTGGGTCCAGCAGCGATCGACGTAGGTCGTGCAGCAATCGGGTACCGACCGGTGTCATGGACAGCCCGCGCCAACCGGCCGAGGCCCGGTCGAGCACCGCCCATACCAGGCTAACGGCGCTGGTCTCGCCGGGGAATCGGCCGATGACCTTGGTCCGACGCTTGGTCTCCCCAAAGGAGCGCTCAATAAAATTCGAATGTCGAACGCGCCCATGGTGTTCGACCGGGAACCGCAGATAGGCAGTCAACCCAGCTTTGTCGGTGAGCAGAATGCGCATCGCCGCCGGATAGAGGTCGAAGTATTTGGCGGCGAACGCCTCGATCCGCTTGTCGATGATCTCAACGAGCCCAGGCCCCGGTTCAACCGTCAGATCGGCGGTATCGAAGATGGCCCAGTAGCCGTCGCGGACCTCGGCTTGCATCCCGGCGGGAATCTTCGCGAGCACGTTGCGGAGTCGATGAATAAGACATCTCTGCCGCAACGCTTTTGGGAAAATTTGTTCGATGGCTGCGATCAGGCCCTTGGCGCCGTCAGAGACAACCAACAGTGGACAACCCAGGCCGCGATCGCCCAGATCAGTCAGGAAGTCGGCCCATGCGTCGGTCGACTCGCCGGTCCCGGGCGCCAACCCGACGAACACCGGCTTGCCCTCGGTGGTGATGCCCCAGGCGGCCAGCACCGGCTCGGCCGGCGACCCCGGATGCATCCGAAAGAAGCTGGCATCCAAGAACAGGTAATCCAGCGTGATCTCGTCAAGTCGACGACGCGCCCACGCCTGGTATTCGGCTCGGATCGCCTTGCACACTTCCGAGACCGTGGATTTGGAGATCGCGGCCTGGTCGCCAAGTGTTTCGGCGAGGGTGGCCTGCACGTCGCGCACCGATAACCCGCGTACGAACGAGGCAATCACCAGCGTCTCCAAGGCGTTGGTTCTCGTCACGTGCTTGCCGAACAACCGCGACGCAAACGCTGCGGTGGTGCCACGCAGCTTCGGCCGCTCCAACGTAACCGGCCCAGTGGTGGTTTTCACCGTCACCTGTCGATACCCGTTGCGCGAGCCGCCGTTAGCGTCGGGACAGGCAGCAGCGCGTTGGTAGCGTTCGCGACCGAGGAACTCGGTGACCTCAGCCTCCAGGGCCGCCTGCATCAACAGTTGAGCGCCCAGCCGGGCAACCTCTTCAAGGATCTCCGAAAGCTCCCGATCCTCGGCAAATAGGGCATCGATTCTGGTGCGGATGCGATCGACGGCTGATACTCGAACAGGCACGGGCGTGACTCCTTCTTCGCAGACTTGCAGGTCGTGAAGCGGAACCTACGCCCGTGCTCCGTATTTACACCGCGTCCCGGACACGACCGGTCTGGTGGCGCTGATCCTCATCGGGTGTGTGTTCGTGTACGTCCGCGGGCTGGAGCGGCGCCCAGCGGCCGCACTGGGTGAACAGGTGGGTGCCCACAAAGCGGTACTGGTCAAAGTGCGTAAAGGCCAACCGATGTCGCAGGACGAGATCGACTACGCGAACGAGCTGGTGTCCGACGCCGGCTCACCGCTCGCCTACGCGATACCCGCCGTCCTGTTCACCATGGGGTTCTTCTACGTCGTCGGGTGCCTCTACGAGCTGCAGGTGCACGGCGGCCATCCCTCGTTTCGCACCTTCATCGGGGGTATCCCGATGCTCACCTCGCTGAACATCTTCGGTCAGCTGCACCGGGTGGCACGACTGAAGAAGCGGGTGCCGACGAGTCCCTCGCTGGTGGTGTAGTCGGCTATCGGTTGCCGAACGCCTTTGCCGCCAAATCGATTTGGGTGGAGGCGGCGAGAATCTGGCTGCGGTTCTCGACGTGCAGAGCGGCCTGCAGACTGGGGGCCTCGAGGTTGGCCCACAGCACCTGCTTGGTCGACTCGACGCCGAACTTGCCATAGCTGCACAAGGTTTCGGCGATCGCCAGGCCGTCGGCGACCACGTCATCCGCCGACAGGCGCGAGACCAGGCCCAGGCGCAGCGCCTCGTCGGCCTCGACCGTCCGGGCCGTGAGGATCAGGTCGAACGCCTGCCCGGCGCCGACGACCCGGGGGAGGGTGTAGCTCACCCCGATGTCACAACCACCGATGCCCAGCTTGATGAACTGCGTGCAGAACCGGGCGCCGGGTCCGGCGATGCGAATGTCGGCGGCCAGAGCGATGGCAAAGCCGCCACCGTACGCGGGCCCGTTCACCGCGGCGATGACCGGCTGGCGCAGGTTCTGGATGCGGGTCGTCAGGTCGGCGATCCGTTCCTGCCAGCGCATACCCGACCGTGGAAATTCGAGTCCACCACCGGCCTCCGGCGGGTTGGGGTCGGAAAGGTCCAGGCCGGAACAGAATCCGCGGCCGGCGCCGGTGTGTACGGCGACGCGGCACTCGTTGTTCCGGTGGATGTCCTCGAGGGCGCTGTGCAGCGCTTCGACGAGTTCGAAGTTCAGCGCGTTGAGTTTTTCCGGCCGGTTCAGCGTGAGGACGGCGATCTCGGGGCGGGGATAGGCGAGCGACAGCGTTGTCATGCGCCTGACGTTAGCCGCTGTGCCAACCGGCCACGCCGACGGCGATCATGCGCAACTGCTTGCGCGCGGTCCGCTTGACGTCGTCCAGTGCCTTGGCGTCATTGGCGTCGTCGATGGATTCGGCGGTGGTCATCATCGTGTTGACGAACAGGCCGGCCACGATGTTCAGGTCCTCGGCGCTCCAGGTGGTGAGCCCGGGCAGCCGTCCCAGGTCGATCGCGAGCTCCGAGGTGATCAACCGGATTTCCGTGCGGATCGCATAGCGCAGCGCGGTGACGCCGCTGTTGCGTTCGCGGCTGATGAAGCGCCAGTGCTCGGGGCGTTCGGCAACGCTGCTGAACAGGATGTCGACCGAGGACTCGATGATGCGTTTGGGATCGAGCTGCCCGGCGCGGCCGCCGCGGAGCATCTCCCGCAGCGCGCGGAACGACTCGTCGATCAGTACCAGCCCGAGGGCGTCCATGGTTTCGAAGTGTCGATAGAAGGCCGCCGGCACGATGCCGGCCTCGCGGGTGACCTCACGCAGGCTGAGCGCGCTGAAACTGTCCTCGTCGAGCAGCTTGAGGGCGGCCGCGATGATGGCGCGGCGGGTGGCTTCCTTGCGCTCTTCGCGAGAGAGGTTGTCCTGGACGCGGGAGCTTGATGAGCGGCTGGACCTCCGGTCGCGTGAACCAGGGGTACGACTGTTCACCGAACAAAGTTTACACAGCGCGGTAAACGGGAACTCTGAAACATTTGTGTGAGCTAAATGCGTACGGATGTTCACCGTGTGATGCGGGCAACAACCTGCGGATTAACCCTTGACGCGAACGGTTGGCATCAGCCACTGTGTACACATGTTCACCGAAACTTTGAGCCGCCGAGTTCGGCGTTCCGCCCTGGTTGGCATCCTCACCGGCCCGCACGGCGTGGACCGGTACACCGAGGTTTTCGACCGCACCTGGACTGTCAACGATGCCCGCGCCAAGGTGGTCGCGGTCCGCCGGCAGACGCCGCGCAGCGTCACCCTGACCCTGCAGCCCAACGACGCCTGGCAGGGCTTCAAAGCCGGCCAGCACATCAACCTGACCGTCGAGATCGACGGCCGTCGCCGCACCCGGTGCTACTCGCCGGCCAACTCCGAGGGCAGCCCCGTCATCGAGCTGACCGTCGGTCTACACGACGGCGGCCTGGTCTCCAGCCACCTGTTCGAGCAAGCCGAGCCCGGCATGGTCGTTCACCTCGACTCCGTCGGTGGTGACTTCGTCCTGCCCGCGCAGCGTCCCCGCCGCATCCTGCTGGTCTCCGGTGGCAGCGGCATCACCCCGGTGCTCTCCATGCTGCGCACGCTGCGTGAGGAGAACTTCGACGGTGAGGTGGCGTTCATCCACTACGCCCGCAACCCTGAAGAGGCCGCGTACGCCACCGAGCTGGCGGCCACACCCGGCGTGAAGGTGCTGCACAGCTACACCCGGTCCAACCGCGGTGACCTCAGCGGCCACTTCGGCCCGGACCACCTGGCCGCCGCCATGCCCAACCCCGACGCGGTGTTCGTCTGCGGCCCGCCGGCACTGGTGGACGCGGTCAAGGACCTCCTGCCGGGCGCGCAGTCCGAGAGCTTCGTGCCCCCGGTCATCGCGGTCCCGACCGAGGCCTCCGGTGGCAGCGTCGCCTTCACCGAGAGCAAGGTCGACGTCGTCGACGACGGCCGCTCGATCCTCGAGCAGGCCGAGGCCGCGGGCCTGAACCCGACCAACGGCTGCCGCATGGGCATCTGCCACACCTGCACCCGCAAGAAGATCAGCGGCCCCGTGAAGAACCTGATCACCGGCGCCGTCTCGACCGCCCCCGACGAAAACATCGAAATCTGCGTGACCGCCCCGTGCGGCGACGTCCAGATCGACCTCTAGACAACCCCACCAGCCCACACACCCAAAGGAGACGAAACATGGCTCAACGTCCCGCCCCCATGACCCCCGAGCAGTTCGACGAGTTCGGCCGCGCGCTCGACGCCATCCGCGAACGCCACCTCGCCGACCTCGGCGACCGCGACTCCGACTACATCCGCAACATCATCGCCATGCAGCGCAAGCTGGAGATCGGTGGCCGTGCGCTGCTGTTCCTGCCGCCGGCCTGGCCCGTCTGCACCGTGATGCTCGGTCTGTCGAAAATCCTCGACAACATGGAGATCGGCCACAACGTCATGCACGGCCAGTACGACTGGATGGGTGACCCGGCGCTGCGCGGCCAGAACTTCGAATGGGATTCGGCCTGCCCGTCCAACCAGTGGCGGCACTCGCACAACTACATGCACCACACCTACACCAACATCGTCGACATGGACCGCGACATCGGCTACGGCATCCTGCGGATGAGCGAGGACCAGAAGTGGAGCCCGTACTTCCTGGGCAACCCGGTCTACGCCTTCCTGCTGATGGTGTTCTTCCAGTACGGCGTCGCGCTCCACGAGCTGGAGGCCGAGCGCATCCGCACCGGTGAAATCCGGCTGCGGGACAAGAAGGACATGCTGCGCGAGATGTGGGCCAAGGTCCGCAAGCAGACCGTCAAGGACTACGTGGCCTTCCCGCTGCTGGCCGGACCGTTCCTGCCGTTCGTGTTCGCGGGCAACATGACCGCGAACCTGATGCGCAACGTGTGGTCGTACGCGATCATCTTCTGCGGTCATTTCCCCGAGGGCACCCACGAGTTCTCCATCGAGGAGACCAAGAGTGAGACCCGCGGCCAGTGGTACTACCGGCAGCTGCTGGGTTCGGCGAACCTGTCCGGTGGCAAGTGGTTCCACATCTTCAGCGGCAACCTGTCGTTCCAGATCGAGCACCACCTGTTCCCCGATATCCCGGCACACCGCTACGCGGAAATCTCACCGGAGGTCAAGGCGCTGTGCGAGAAGTACGACCTGCCCTACAACAGTGGCCCGTTGCACAAGCAGTTCTTCTCGGTGGTCAAGAAGATCTGCCGCCTGGCCCTGCCGGACTCATGGCTGACAAAGCGGGCACCAGAAGGTGATCCGGTCCGTGAGGTTGTCGAGGTCGCCGACGACGTCGAGGTTCTCGTGCCGGTGTCGGCCGGCTGATTCGATCAGCGTCCCGCACCTGCGACACGCCTGCCCGGCCCGGCCGTACACCCAGAGTTGACGGCCGGGCCGGGTATCGCCCGTTGTGGTCCTGCTCCATCTGTTTCTGTTCAGCCACAACATGTCCCGGGCCCGCTGCGCCAAGCGCAGCGGGTCTTTCACTGTGCTGACCGGGGCAGTCGGACGGCGGCCGAGGATGAAGCACAACTCGTTGGCGTAGACGTTGCCGACGCCCGCGAGGTTGCGTTGGTCGAGTAGCGCTTCGTGCAGCGGCCGTTCGGGGTCCTGGATGAGGTTCTGGGCGGCTCGGTGCGGATCCCAGTCCGGGCCAAGCAGATCCGGGCCGAGGTGTTTGACGGGTTCGTCGTCGTGGTCGCGGTGGAGGACTTCCAGGGTGCCCAGTTCGGATCCCACCGCCTGAATGTCGCCTGCTTCCAGGATGATCCGGGTCTTGTGGTCGGGGCGGCGGGGCCTGGTGTTGACCTGCCACTTGCCCTCCATCTTGAGGTGCGAGTGGATGCTGGCCTCGGCCGTGCGGATGAACAGGTGCTTGCCGCGGCTGATGACCTCGTCGACCGTCTGGCCGGTGAGGTCGACGGTCGCGAACTTCGGGACGCGAATATCGCAGCGGGTCAGCGTCTTTCCCTGCAGCGCCTCGCGGAGGATGGCTGCGGTGTGCCAGACGGTGTCGCCTTCGGGCATCAGCGGATGTAGGCGTGAGCCCGGGTCAGCGCGCGTTCGGCGTCATGCGCGATCTTCTGGACCAGGGGAGCGGCCAGTTCGAGGTCGTCGATCAGGTCGAGGGCCTCGCCGGCCCAGATCGGCACGTAATCCATGTCCAGCTCGGCTGTTCGGTCGCGGAACTCCTGTTTTGCCTTGGGATTTGCGTCGAGCTCGGCGTCGCGGTCCTGCCACTCGTCGGTGAAGACGCTGCGCAAGGTGCGCGCCGGATACTCCGCGGGCCAACGCGTTTCGACCGGTCGGGCGGCGATGTCGATGGCCCGGCCGCTGGTGGTGTCCGCCGCCTTCGCCTTGAGCATGACTTTCGATTCGGCGGCGCTGAGCAGGGATTCGTGGGTGGCTTCGAATCGGGTGCCGACCATGGCGCCCGCGGCGCCGAGGGTCAGTGCGGCGGCCAGACCGCGGCCGTCACCGATCCCGCCCGCCGCCAGCACGGGGATACCGTGCGCGAGGTCGACGACCGCGGGGACGAACGGCAGCGTCGACCGGCCGCCGTGATGGCCCCCGGCCTCTCTGCCCTGCGCGACCAGCACCTGGACTCCCGCGTCGAGCGCCTGCTTGGCCTCGTCGAGGCTGTGCACCTGCGCCAGCAGCGGGATACCGGCGTCGTGGATGGCCTTGGCGAACGGGGCGGGGTCGCCGAACGACAAAATGATGGCGGCGGGCTGCTGCGCGATGACCCAGTCGATGATCTCCTGATTCACCGCCCACGTGAGTAGACCGACGCCCCAGGGCTTTTCGGTGCCCTGCTTGGCCAGCTGGCATTCAGTGGCGAGCATGGTCAGGTCACCGCGGCCGCCACCGATCAGACCCAATCCGCCGCCCTCGGACACCGCAGCTGCCAGCCGGCCACCGGATACGTCGCCCATCGGGGCCAGGACGATCGGGTGGTCGATGCCGAACAGTTCGGTGAGCGGGGTGTGCAGGGCCATGACTTCACTGTATGACTGCTCGATTTGACCTTGCCCCTGGCGGCAATGTTTACCCTCTGGGCTGAGGACATTGACCATGCAGATTTCTGACCTGGCCCGGCTGACGGGCGCGTCGACCAAGGCCGTGCGGTACTACGAGGACCTCGGCCTCCTGGAGCCGTTGCGCCTCCCCAACGGCTACCGGGACTACACCGAAGAGGACGTGCAGATCGTCAGCGAGGTGCGCGCGCTGGCCGCGGTGGGCATCGCCCCGTCGAAGGCCGGGCCGTTCATCGACTGCCTACGCCACGGCCACGAGCACAGTGACGAGTGCCCCGAGTCGCTTGCGGCGTATCGGGACAGCATCGCGGTTCTCGACGAGACCATCGCAGCGTTGACGCAGCGACGACAGATCCTCACGGCGCGGCTCAATGCTGCCGCGTGCCGCGAATTCGACAAGGAGTATGAGCAGGTGACGGACTACACGACACTTCCCGCAGGCCTTCCGGTTCCCGAAAACGACGGCGCGGCCGACCATCTGGTCGGGCTGCGGGTCCCCGATATCACGCTGAAGTCCAGCGGTGGTGGCCCCGTCCAGCTCGAGAGCCTGCCGATGGGACGGACGATTCTGTATCTGTACCCGCTCACCGGTCGTCCGGGCACCGATCTCCCCGAAGGGTGGGACGCGATACCGGGAGCGCGTGGCTGTTCGACAGAGGCGTGTGATTTCCGCGACCACTTCGCCGAGCTGAAAGCTGCCGGCGCAGAGGAGGTCTGGGGCCTTTCCAGTCAGGACGTCGACTATCAGGCGGAAGTGGTGCGGCGGCTGCGGCTGCCGTTTCACATGCTGTCTGATGAGACGTTCGCTCTGGCCGAGGCGCTACGGCTCCCGACGTTCGCCGCCGACGGACATCCCCGGCTTTACACCCGGCTCACCATGATGATCCGCGACGGCCGCATCGAGCACGTCTTCTACCCGATCTTCCCGCCGAACACGCACGCGCAGCAGGTGCTGGACTGGTTGCGCGCGCATCCGGTGTAGAGCCGAGAGCGGCGCCGGCGGTACGCTCGCCTCGACATCGAGCGGGAGACGGCTGATGACAGAAGCATTTGTGCTTGGTGGTGTCCGCACTCCATTTGCGCGGTACGGCAGTTCGCTGTCGCACATCCGCACCGACGACCTCCTCGGCATGACCATGAAGGGCGCGTGTGAACGCGTCGGCGTCGAGCTCGGAGCCATCGAGGACGTCGTCGCCGGCTGCGTGAATCCCGCGCACGAGGGGATGGGCGACGTCGCGCGCTGGGCCGCGCTCGCCGCCGGATTCCCCGACACCGTGGCCGGGACGACCATCAACCGGTTCTGCGGTTCGTCGCTGAGCGCCACGATCAACGTCGCGCACGCGATCAGGGCCGGCGACCTCGGTGTCGGTATGGCCTGCGGCGTCGAATCGATGTCGCGATCGGGCTGGGCCTACATGAAAGGCGACGCGCCGTTCGCGCCGCGCGGGCCGGTGATCCTGCTCGACACCATGTGGGCCGGCGCCGGCGGCCCGCCCAACCCCGCGCTGCTGGCGCGTAACGCCTACATCAGCATGATCGAGACGGCGCAGAAGGTGGCCGATCGTTACGGCCTGACGCGCGAGGAGATCGACGCCTTCGCGCTGCGAACGCAGCGAAATGCCAAGGCGGCCCGCGATTCCGGGCGACTGGCCAAGGAGATCATGCCGGTCGAGATCGCGGCGACGAAGAAGTCACCGGCGCGGCTTTTCGAGCACGACGAATTCATCCGCGACGAGACCACGGCCGAACAACTTGCGGCGCTGCGCCCGCAACCGGGCACCACCCAGATGACTGCGGCCAATTCGACGCCCCTCACCGATGGCGCCAGCGCCCTGGTGCTGGCGTCGGGGGAGCGCGCGGCGGAACTCGGTGTCAAGCCGTTGGCGCGGGTGGTGTCCTCGGCGGTGTACGGGATCGACCCGCTGTTCATGGGGCTCGCACCGGCGTGGGCCCTGCCCCTGGCCATCAAACGTGCCGGGCTGACGCCTGAGCAGATCGATGTCTGGGAGGTCCACGAAGCGTTCAGCGCGCAGGCCCTCGGTGTGCTGCGGGAACTGCCCAATCAGCTCGGCGGGTTCGTCGTTCCCGATGAGAAGCTCACACCCAACGGCGGCGCCGTGGCGATCGGCCACCCGTTCGGCGCCACCGGTGCCCGGTATGTCCTGACCCTGGCCACCGAGCTGCGCGAGCGCAATGTCCGCTACGGGGCCATCGGGGTCTGCGTCGGATCGGGTCAAGGCGTTGCCATTGTGCTCGAAAATCCCTCTGCTGCTTGAGGAGTACGCGAGCGGCTGGGTGCGATTTTTTGTCGTACCCTTCTGCTTTGATGGTGTCATGTCCAGCACCGCAACGGCTTTCGATGTTGAGTCGTCGCCGTGCGAGCGCATGGATGCGTACTTCGCGGAGATCGGTGAGCTGACCGGTCAGCGCAACGCGATCGACGCACGGCTGGTGCAGATTGCCGCCGAGATCGACCGCGACGGGCTCTGGGGTGCCACCGGTGCCCGGTCGATGGCGTCGTTGATGGCATGGAAAACCGGTGTCTCGCCGCGCAATGCGGAAGTGATGATGGCGGTGGCGCACCGCCTGGAGGAGTTCCCGCGCTGCGCCGAAGCGATGCGCGCGGGCCGGTTGTCGCTGGATCAGGTCGGGGTGGTCGCCGAACACGCTGGCGAGGGTTCTGACGAGCATTACGCCCAGTTCGCCGAATCCGCCACGGTCACGCAGTTGCGGACTGCGGTGAAACTGGAACCGCGCCCCGAGCCTGAGCCGGAATCGAAGCCCGAGGCGCCGCGGTCGATCGCCAAGACCAGCCACGACGACGGCTCGGTCACGTACAAGATCCGGCTGCCGAAGTTGGAGGCGGCGAAGTTCGATGCGGCGATGGCGTCGCATCAGGATGCGTTGGTGGCGGACTGGAAACGCGACCACGAGAATTCAGAAACCGGTGACCCGGTGTCGGATGTGGTGCCGCCGTTCCCGAACCAGGTCGATGGGTTCATGAGCCTGATCGAGGCCGGCTGGGACAGCGATGTGGAACGTCGTCCGCATGGGCAGCGCACCACCGTGGTGGTGCACTTTGACCTCGAAAAGCGCACGGCTGCGTTGCATTTAGGGTCAGTGCTCACCGATGAGGAACGCCGGCTGCTGTTGTGCGACGCCACGTGCGAGGTGTGGCTCGAGAAACATGGTCAGCCGATCGGGGCCGGGCGCAGCACCCGCACCATCAGCCGCCGCCTGCGCCGCGCGCTGGAGCATCGCGACCGCTGCTGCCGGGTGCCCGGGTGCGGGGCCACCCGCGGCTTGCACGCGCATCACATCATTCATTGGGAGAACGGCGGGGAAACCGAACTGCACAACCTGGTGCTGGTGTGCCCCTACCATCACCGGTTGCATCACCAGCGGGTCATCACCATCACCGGTCCGGCCGATCGGCTGGTCGTCACCGACGCCGCGGGCCGACAACTCGACGGCGGATCCCTTGCGCGGCCACCCACCACAGCCCGCCCTGATGTGCCGCCCTGCCCCGGACCGACCGGGGAACGCGCCCAATGGTGGTGGTACCAACCCTTCGAACCACCACCCACACCGTCGACCAACTAGGGCAGCAGCGGCAGCCGCCACAGCGGCGCACCGGGTTCGAGGAACCACAGCCGCGTCGCGGTCAGGCGCAGTATCCGGATGGCGCCGGTGATCATGAGCACCGCCAGTGGCAGCTCGATCAACACCGCGGTGATCAACGGGATGGTCGAATCGTGGCCGAAATCCGAAGTCATGACGTCGAACCAGGCGTCGCACACCAACAGCACGCCGGTCGTGAACGCGGTGAGCAGCACGAGCTGCCTGCGCAACCAACCGAGCACGGCCGTCGTGGCCATGAAGGCGACCAGCAGGCCGTCGAACCCGATCCAGGTGGCCGGCCAGTTGTGCGCGGTGTAGTTTTCCGGAAGCGTGAATCCGAGGTAGACGACCCACGGGATCAGCACGATGCAGCTGCCGGTCATCACCGTCAGCCGGATGCGTCGCATCCTCCTGGCCATCGCAGGCGGAAACACTTCATCCAGCGGACGCTGCAACCGCATGATCAGGTCGTGCCGCTGCGCCGGCGTCATCGCGGCGATGGCGGCGTCTGACAACGCCTGGTCTGCGTGCTCGGTCACGCCTTTTATTGTCCTACTTCGGGGCCTCGGACAGTCTTCCGAAAATGGTGGCGGACTCTCGCGCCATGCGTGCCAGCACCTCAGCTGCAGTCGGATTGTCATGGATCATGCCGACACCTTCGCCGATATGAACCTCAGCGGTGTCGAAGTCTGACGCTTCGACCGCGGCGCGGTAATCACGCTGGAGCTCAGCGAGATTGGCGCGTAGCGCGTCCTCGGTCCCATACCAGCGGCTGACGAAATCATTGCGCAAAGCGCGACCACCGTAGCCCTGCGGCCACGGATAGCCGCGCACGATGTCGAACACGGTTGAGCGAATGGTGTCGTCGGAGCCTGCGGCGATGGCGCGCTCCCGGGCCACTGGGTTAACCGGCGACTCCTGCACCGCCCACAGCCTGGAGCCGACGAGGGCTCCGTCAGCACCGAGCGAGAGTGCCGCCGCAAGGCCACGCCCGTCGGCGATGCCTCCGGCGGCGAGGACAAGGGTATCCGGTGCCCGGTCTGCGACCAGGTCGGCGACCTCCGGGACCAGGGTGAAGGTGGAACGAATTCCCTTACCGTGACCACCCGCTTCGCCGCCTTGCGCAATCAGTACGTCAGCTCCGATGTCGACGCCGCGTCGTGCCTCTTCCAGATCGTTGACCTGATTGAACAGAGGAACATTCGCATTGCGAATCTTCGACGCGAACGGCGTGGGATCGCCGAATGAGAGCGCTACAGCAGCGGGGTTGTGTGCGAGTACTGCATCCAATAGCTCCGGGCGTTCAGCGAGCTTCAGGCGATGAAGCCGACGCCGATGCGGGTATCTCCAGCCGTGGCGAACTGTGCATTGAGCCAGGCGGCATCGTCATAGCCGGCGCCCAACAGTCCGAGACCGCCTGCCTTTGTGACTGCGGCGGCCAAGCGGCCATCGGCGAACTTGGCCATCGGGGCCAGCACGACGGGCACTGACAGGCCGAACCTCGAAGTGAGTCTCGTCGTGATCATGTTCACGCGAGTTCGCCGGTGACGAACTGTGCCCGGCCCGCGCCGAACGACCAATCGGCGTCGCCGTTTTCGGTGATCGACACGATCAGGTCTTTGGCGTCCAAACCGCAGTCCCTATGCAGGTGCTCGGCCAGCAGCTCGTAGAACCGCTGCTTCATCTCTGCGGTGCGGCGGCGGCTGACCACCTGGATGATCACTAGCTGGTCTGATCGTTCGAATCCCAGTCCAGTGTCTTGCGCGACAACGTCATCGGGCTCGCGGACGTCGACGACCTGGTAGCGGTCAGTCTCTGGGACCTCGAACGCCTCGACGACGGCAGCGTGCGCGCTGTCCAGCAGCTGGCGGATTTGCTCAGGAGTCCGGCCGCGGACGACTGTCAAGTTCAGCAATGGCATGGTGCGCTCCCATTCTTTCAGCTATGCCTGCACCAACGCCGCTGACGCACAGCGTATTGCGAATACCGGCCCTGTCTCAGTGACCTAAATCCTCGTAGGTAGGAGCGCCAGCCTCCGACGGAGTTTTGCCTAGCGCAGCCGTAGCCCCCGCGGTGTCCGGGCGAAGCCGGCGTCGGCCAGCGCCGCGTGGACCTGGGCCCGATCGGCGTCGGGGGTTGGCGCCAATACCGGCTCCCCGTTGACCTTCTCGATCAACAGCGACTGCAGCCGCCCCGCGCTCACCAGGTCGGCCAGCGCACCGGCCGCCGCGCGTTGTTGTTCCGGCGTGGCGTCGAACGACAACAACGACTTTCCGCCCCGTTCCAGGAACCACACCAACTCGCCGTCGACCAACGCCACCAGTGCGCCTGCCTTGCGGCCCGGCCGGTGGCCCGCGACCTCGGGCCAGGGGAGCGCGACGCCGTAGGGATTTCCGGGGTCGGTGGCGGCGAGCACGATGGCGGTGTAGTCGGGGCTGCTCTGGTCGACGTTGTCGAGGTAGTTGCGCAGCCGGTCCACTGTCGACGCCACTGCGAACTGTGCACCACCAAGCGATTCGATGAAATACCCGCGCTGGCAGCGTCCGGCCTCCTCGAAAGCGGTCAGCACTTTGTAGAGGGTGGCGAACCCGCCGGGCAGACCGTCGGCCGCGCCACGCGTGACGACGCCATAGCGGTTGAGGAGCAGCTCGGCCTGAAAGTGTGCCCGTGTCGTGGATTCCGGCTCGGCGGGTGGCAGGGCCGACCACCGGCCGGCGACCGTCGGGTCGACGGTGCGGGCCTGCGGCCGGGCGACGCTGTAGCGGCTGAGCCGGGGCGGACGCTGCTGCCGCTGCCGGTGCGATCCACCGGGTTTGCGTCCCGCGTTGCCGAGGAGCGCCCGCACCGGGGCGAAGGTGTCGCCGGTGACCCAGCCGGCCCAGATCAGTTCCCACAGCGCCTGTTTCGCGTCGGTGCTGTCTTCGGCCGCCAGCTGCCGGAAGAAGTACGCCCCACCGCTGCCGAGTGTGTCGAGCAGCTCGCGATGTGTGTCGGTGAACTCGATCTCGGTGCCCGGCGCCAGTGACAGCGGCGCGGTGTCGGCACGGTGGAAGACGACCCAGCCGTCGTTGGCGCCGATCTGGCCGGCGCCCGACCAGGTGACCTCACCGGAGGCAAGGAGTTCGTCGAGCATCGCCGGCTGATAGTCCGACACCCGCTGGCCGAACACGAGCGGCTCGACCGCGGACGCCGGAATCGGCACGCCGGCAAGCTGTTCGATGACCGACGCCAGGCCGTCGATGCCGCGGGCATCACCGAACTGCTGCCAGGCCGGCAGAAACCGGGCGTATGCGGCGGTGCTCACGGGTTCGATCTGGGCCCGCAGCGCGGCCAGCGACCGGCGCCGCAGAATCTTCAGCACCGTGGCGTCACACCACTGCTGGTCGACGCCGTCCGGCAGATCGGTGAACTCACCGCGAATGAGCTTGCCGTCCAGCACCATCCGACTCAGGGCATCGGCGGTCACCCGGTGGCCGAGGCCGAACCGGGCGGCGGCCTGCGTCGTCGTGAACGGCCCGTTGGTCCTGGCGTAGCGGCCGAGCAGTTCACCCAGCGGGTCGGTCACGGTGGCGGTGAAACTGGCCGGCACGCCGACCGGCACCGCGACACCGAGGCCGTCGCGCAACAGGCCCATGTCTTCGACGGCGGCCCACCAGCTCTGGCCGGCGAACGTCACCGAGACGGCGCGTTTGGCAGCTTGCAAGGTGGCGCACCAGGCCTCGACATCGCTTGCGGTGCAACGCTGCCGGAGTTCCTCGGTGGTGAGCGGCCCGAGCAGCCGCAGGAGGTCGGCGATGCCCTCGGCGTCGCGGGCGGCCCGGTCTTCGGTCAGATGCTGCAACTGCCGGATGGTCGACGCCACCACGTCCGGGTCGAGCAGTTCGCGCAGTTCGACGCGGCCCAGCAGCTCGGCGAGCAGGGTGGCGTCCAATGACAGTGCGGCAGCGCGCCGTTCGGCGAGTGGACTGTCGCCCTCGTACATGAATGCACCGACGTAACCGAACAACAGCGAGGCGGCGAACGGTGATGGTGTGGCGGTCTGCACGTCGAGCACCCGGATCCGTCGTTGCGCGACGCGGCGCATCAACTCGATGAGCATCGGGACGTCGTAGACGTCCTGCAGGCACTCGCGCACCGTCTCCAGCACGATCGGGAAATCCGGGTACTTGCGGGCGATGTCCAGCAACTGGGCGGCGCGCTGCCGCTGGTGCCACAGCGGTGACCGCTTGCCGGGATGGCGCCGCGGCAGCAGCAGCGCCCGCGCCGCGCACTCGCGGAAGCGGGAGGCGAAGAGTGCGGACCCGCCGACCTCGGCGGTGACGATGGGCTCGATCTCATCGGCTTCGAAGACGAAAATGTCTGCGCCGGGCGGATTTTCCCCGGTGTCGGGCAGCCGGAGCACGATGCCGTCGTCGGACGCGGTGGGCTTCTCGTCGATTCCGTACCGCTCCATGATCCTCCGACCGACGGCCAGCGCCAGCGGACCGTGCACTCGCAGCCCGTAGGGGGAGTGCAGGACGATCCGCCAGTCGCCGAGCTCATCGCGGAACCGTTCCACCACGAAGGTGGTGTCGGTGGGCACGGTGCCGGTGGCCTGCCGCTGCTCGTCGAGCAGCTGCCACAGGTTGTCGGTGGCGTAGTCGTTGAAACCCATTGTGCTGCAGTACTCGTCGAATTCGGCGCGCGGCAGTCCAGCGAGCTTTCCGGTGAAGGCGCCGATCGCGGCGCCCAGCTCGGCGGGCCGGCCGGCGGCGTCACCGCGCCAGAACGGCAACCGCGCGGGCTGACCGGGCGCGGGCAGCACCAGCACCCGGTCGTGGGTGACCTCGGTGATGCGCCAGCTGGTGGCGCCGAGGGAGATGACGTCACCGGGCCGCGACTCGTAGACCATCTCCTCATCGAGTTCGCCCACCCGCGAGGGCTTTTCGTCACCGGTGGCCAGGTAGACGGTGAACATGCCGCGGTCCGGGATCGCGCCGCCGGAGGTGACGGCCAGCCGCTGCGCGCCGGGCCGGGCGGTGAGGGTGCCGCTGTCGCGGTCGTAGACCAGACGCGGCCGCAGCTCGGCGAACTCGGTCGACGGGTACTTGCCGGCCAGCAGGTCGAGCGTCGCTTCGAATGCGCTGCGCGGCAAGGCGGCGAACGGTGCGCTGCGGCGGACCGCGTCGAACCAGCGGTCGGCGTCGAGCGGTTCGAGGGCCGCCGCCGCGACGGTGTGCTGGGCCAGTACGTCGAGCGGATTGGTGGGTACCTGCAGCGTCTCGATCTCGCCGGCGCGCATCCGCTGCACGGTGACGGCGCAGTCGATCAGGTCGGTGCGGTGCTTGGGCAGCAGCACGCCCTCGGAGATCTCACCGACCTGGTGGCCGGCGCGGCCGATGCGCTGCAGACCACTGGCCACCGAGGGCGGCGCCTCCACCTGGATGACCAGATCGACGGCGCCCATGTCGATACCGAGCTCCAGGCTCGAGGTGGCGACGACGGCTTTGAGCCGGCCACTCTTGAGATCCTCTTCGACCTGCGCCCGGGCTTCCTTGCTGACCGAACCATGGTGGGCCTTGGCCAGCAGGCTCGGCGCGCCGAACGTCTGTCCGCTGCCCATGAGGTTGGCGGGCGCGCCGCCGCCGACCTGCGAGTTGCGTTCATTGGGCAGTTCGATGCCCGAGCGGGCGGCGTGAATCTCGTTGAGCCGCGCGGTGAGCCGTTCGGCCAGCCGCCGGGAGTTCGCGAAAACCAGCGACGAATTGTGCGACTCGATCAGGTCGACGATGCGTTCCTCGACATCGGGCCAGATGGTGCCGCCGTCGAGGTTGGCCATGTCCGGTACCGGTACTTCGACGCTCAGGTCGAAGGTCTTGGCGGCCGGCGGTTTGACGATGCTGGTGGGGGCCGCTCCCGACAGGAACCGGGCGACCTCCTCGGGTGGCTTGACGGTCGCGGACAGGCCGATCCGCTGGGCCGGCTTGTCGAGCAGCTCGTCGAGACGTTCCAGCGACAGGGCCAGGTGTGCGCCGCGCTTGGTGGCGGCGACGGCGTGTACCTCGTCGACGATGACGGTTCGCACCGTCGCCAGCGTCTCGCGGGCCGCCGACGTCAGCATGAGGAACAGCGACTCGGGTGTGGTGATCAGGATGTCCGGCGGTGTCGCGATCAGCTGGCGCCGCTGCGCCGGCGACGTGTCACCCGACCGCACGCCGACGGTGATCTCGGGCGCGGGTGCGCCCACGCGCTCGGCGACCCGCGTGATGCCGGTGAGCGGCGTGGACAGGTTGCGCTCGACGTCGACCGCGAGGGCCTTCAGCGGCGAGACGTAGAGGACTTTTGTGCCCTTGGCGCCGTTGGTGTTGGTGGGCTCCTGCGCCAGCTGGTCGATGGCCCAGAGGAACGCCGCCAGGGTCTTGCCGGACCCGGTCGGGGCGATGACCAGCGTGTTGTGGCCGTCGGCGATGGCCTGCCAGGCCTGCTCCTGGGCCGGGGTGGGCGTGCTGAAGGCAGCCGCGAACCACTCCCGGGTCAGGTCACTGAACCTGTCGAGTGGATTCACGTGTCCATACTGCCTCGCGGCACCGACAAGTTATGCCGGGTCAGGCGAGTCACAGCAGCCACTGTGATCGCTGTGAGAGAACTAATCGCGTCTCGCGCCGCTCGAACGCAACTGGGTGGCGGAAAATCCGCTGATCCACCGCCACCCAGTTGCATTCGAGCCGCCGGCCCGGGATGTCGGTCCGGGCACCCGGGCTGGGCGAGTGCCGGCCTGCGGGGTGGGCCGAGAGCCGATGTGGGACGACTGCGCCTAGCTCAGCCGTTCAGCGTGCGCTGATACCGCCGCATGCCCGCGAGCCACCGGTCATAGTCGGCGCCTTTGTGCCGGTACATCTCCACGACCTCGGGGTGCGGGAGCACCAGGAACGTCCCGTCCTCGATTGCCTTGACCACGAGGGCGGCGACGTCATCAGGCCCGACGACGTTCCCCGCGTGGGTCACGGCATTGCCGGCCACCCGGATCGCGGCGTCGGGGGAGTCCGTCATGCCGCGTAGCAGGGGCGTGTCGACGCCCATCGGGCACACGCAGCTGACACCGATGCCCTGGTCGCCGTAGGTGATGCTGAGCCACTCCGCGAAGCCGACGGCGGCGTGCTTGGTGACGCTGTAGCCGGCCGCACCGAGCTGGGTGAGCAGGCCGGCGGCCGAGGCCACGGCGACGAAATGCCCGGCGCCGCGCTCGACCCATTCGGGCACAACGGCTTTCGCGGCGCGGATATGCGCGCGCAGATTGATGTCGATGATGCGGTCCCAGGCGGCCTCGTCGTCGCCCAATCCCGGTTCGCCGGTGATGCCGGCGTTGGCGACGTAGATGTCGACGGGTCCGTACGCCTCGCGGGCGGCGTCGAGCAGCGTCGCGATGCCGTCGACCGACGACGCGTCGGCGCCGATGCCGACACCGCCGTAGCCCGCGGCCGTCTCGGCGGCAGCCTCGGCGTTGATGTCGCCGGCCACGACCGACGCGCCCGCAGTGGCCAGTGCCGTCGCGATGGACCTGCCGATACCCGAGCCCGCTCCGGTGACGACGGCCACCGCACCTTCGATCTTCACGGGCTCATGTCTACCTCAACCGAACTGCACCCCTTGCGCCAGCGGCAGCTCCGACGAGTAGTTGACGGTGTTGGTGGCCCGGCGCATGTAGGCCTTCCAGGAATCGGAGCCGGATTCGCGGCCGCCGCCGGTCTGCTTCTCGCCGCCGAACGCGCCGCCGATCTCCGCGCCGGACGTGCCGATGTTGACGTTGGCGATGCCGCAGTCCGACCCGTCGGCGGCCATGAAGCGTTCGGCCTCCCGGATGTCGGTGGTGAAGATGGCCGACGAAAGCCCTTGCGGTACCGCGTTGTTGAGGGCGATGGCCTCGTCGAGCGTGTCGTAGGTCAGGACGTACAGGATCGGCGCGAACGTCTCCTGGTGCACGATGGCCGTCTGTCCCGGCATCCGGACCACCGCCGGCGTCACGTAGTACGAGCTGGGGTGCAGTTGAACTCGCTCGCCGCCGGTCACCTCGCCCCCTTCGGCTTGCGCCTGCTCGAGCGCGCCCACCATGTCGCGGTAGGACCGCTCGTGGATCAGCGGCCCGATCAGGGTGCCCTCCGCGGACGGATCGCCGACCGGCAGGCTCTGATACGCGGTGACGATCCTCTGCACCAGCGTGTCCACCACGCTGTGGTGCGCGATGACGCGGCGCAGCGTGGTGCACCGCTGGCCTGCGGTCCCGGCGGCGGCGAACACGATGCCGCGCACCGCGAGATCGAGGTCGGCCGACGGCGTGACGATGGTCGCGTTGTTGCCGCCGAGCTCCAGCAGCACCTTGCCGAACCGCTGCGCCACCCGCGGGCCGATCTGCTGACCCATCCGCACCGACCCTGTCGCGCTCACCAGCGCGACGCGGGGATCGTCGACCAGCTGTTCCCCGATCTCGCGGCCACCCAGCACCAACCGGCCGACATGCTCGGGGGCGCCGACGTCGGCCGCGGCGCGCTCCAGCAGCGCCTGGCAGGCGACGGCGGTCAGCGGGGTGAGCTCGGAGGGCTTCCACACCACGGTGTCGCCGCACACCAGCGCGATGGCGGTGTTCCAGGCCCAGACGGCGACGGGGAAGTTGAACGCCGTGATGACGCCGACGACCCCGAGCGGGTGCCAGTTCTCCATGAGCCGGTGTCCGGGCCGTTCCGAGGCGATGGTGCGCCCGTACAGCTGGCGCGAGAGGCCGACCGCGAACTGGCAGACGTCGATCATCTCCTGCACTTCACCGAGCGCCTCGGAGGTGATCTTGCCGGCCTCGATGGTCACCAGGGTGCCCAGATCGGCCTTGTGCTCGACGAGCAGTTCACCGAGGCGGGCCACGAGAGCACCGCGCACCGGCGCCGGCGTGGTGCGCCAGGCGACAAAGGCCTGCGCCGCTTCGGCGATCGCGGTGTCGGTTTCCTCGGCGCTGCTCTCGGGAAGCGTGAACAGCACCTCGCCGGTGATGGGCGTGCTGGCGTGCAGCCCGTGGGCGCCGGGCTCACCGAGCGCGACGTGAGCCCCGACGGCCTGGAGCGCGGTCCGCACGCGGTCGCGGAGCTGATCGGCGGTGGGCAAGAGATGATTCTGCACAGAGGTCATGATGCCGCTTTCTCGTAGAGGTCGTAAGGGTCATGGATGTGATGGCCGATGGCGCCGGCCATCCAGTCCAGGCTGTAGTCGGAGTGGTCGTCGGCGGCTGCCGGTTGCGCATCGCGGTCCAGGTTCGACCGGAAGATGCCGGCCGCCGAGGCCGGCAGGAAGTCCTCGTAGACAACGGGTTTCGTGGGATCGCCGCCGCGGTAGTAGGCCAGACCCTGCGCCGCCATCTCGGTGTCGGTGGCGGGGAAGTACCGGTCCCAGTGCTCCTGATCGGTCATCGCGGTGTCGTAGCGCTCCCGGCCGGCGCGGGTCAGCGCCACCCCGCGGGCCTCGACCTCACCGAAGCGCACCCGCAGGCTCCCCTCGAACACCGTGCCGTCGGGGTTGCGAAACGTGCGTGGCTCGGCCAGGGCCCGAAACGACGTCTGCCGCAACAGGACCGGCGGGCCGTCGGTGGCGGGCGGCCCCTGGATCGCGTCGATCATGGTGATGCCGCGGGCCGTCATCCGGCGGTACAACTCGTCGATGTCGAGCACACGCGGCGTCAGGTGATTGATGTGGGTGGTTGTCACGCCGGCGATGTCCGCGGCGACGGCGGAGACGGCGTTGAGTTCGTCGTACCAGGCCTTGTCGATCGGCGTGCGCGACAACGCGAAGGCCGCGGTGCACCGGCGGACGAAATCGTCGGCGTCGGCTTTGGGGCAACCGTCGGCGGCGATGCGGCGGGCCTGGGCGATCAGTGCCGGGTCGAACAGCTGGCGCTGACCGATGAACCGCTGCACCCGGGCCCGCAGGTCGGGGGAGAAGAAGCGGGCGTCCGCGGTCGCCAGCATCGAGGTGAAGACGCGAAACGGGTTGCGGTCCAGCGCTTCTGCCTCGATGGGACGGAAGGCGGTGGAGACCACGGGCACCGGTGAGGCGGCCTCGCGCAGATCGTAGAACCCGACGGGGTACATGCCGAAGGCCGCGAAAAGGTCTGCGACGTCGGCGAGTTCGGCGGGGCTGCCGACCCTGATGGCGCCGTGGCGTTCCGCGGTGACCCGGTCAACGGAGCCGAGCCGACCGTCGGTGGCGCAGTCCCGGTTCACCGCGGTGCTGACCTCGACCAGCGTGGTGTAGGCCGGTACCTCGGTGCCGTACATGCGGGAGAGCGCGGCGGCGAACGCGGCACGCAGCTCCCACGTCTGAACCGTCATGGCAACGCCTGCGGGTAGTCTCCGGCCATGGCCGAAGCCGAGCAGCTTGACGATGTCGACCGAATCCTGGTGCGGGAGCTCATGGCCGACGGCCGCGCGACGCTGGCGCACCTCGCGACGGCGGCGGGGCTGTCGGTCTCGGCGGTGCAGTCGCGGGTGCGCAGGCTCGAATCTCGCGGTGTGATCACAGGATACACGGCGCGGATCAACCCCGAGGCCGTCGGCCACATGCTGTCGGCGTTCGTCGCGATCACCCCACTCGATCCTTCCCAACCTGATGATGCCCCGGCGCGGCTGCAGCCTTTCCCGGAAATCGAGTCCTGCCATTCGGTGGCCGGCGAGGAGAGCTACGTCCTGCTGGTGCGGGTCGCCTCGGCGCGGGCGCTGGAGGGCCTGCTGCAGCGGATCCGCACGGTCGCCAACGTTCGCACGCGAAGCACCATCATCTTACAGACTTTTTACGATGATCAGGTGTCGCTACCGGAATAGTTCCTGTTTCGAGTCCATCAAACTGTAAATATTGCGTTAGGATGGCGGCATGACCGCTGTTCTGACTTCTGGTGACGGGCTGTCGGCGGGCCGCGCCCGCGACGTGCGCGACGTGCTGGGGCGCAGCATCCTGACCGACGGTCTGGACCTGGTGCTCGATCTGGACCGCTCGGGCGGTTCGTATCTCGTCGACGCGCGCGACGGCACCCGGTACCTCGACATGTTCACGTTCTTCGCGTCGTCGGCACTGGGGATGAACCATCCGGCGCTGACCGATGCGGGCTTCCGTGCCGAACTGGCGCAGGCGGCGGTGAACAAGCCGAGCAACTCCGACGTGTACAGCGTGCCGATGGCGCGCTTCGTGCAGACGTTCGCGCGGGTGCTGGGTGACCCGGCGCTGCCGCACCTGTTCTTCGTCGACGGCGGCGCGCTGGCGGTGGAGAACGCGCTGAAGGTCGCCTTCGATTGGAAGAGCCGACTCAATGAATCGCGCGGCATCGACCCGGCGCTGGGCACCCGGGTGCTGCACCTGCGTGGCGCCTTCCACGGCCGCAGTGGCTACACGATGTCGCTGACCAACACCGACCCCAACAAGGTGGCCCGGTTCCCCAAGTTCGACTGGCCGCGCATCGACGCCCCGGTGGTGACGCCGGGCGTGGATATCGTTGCGCTGGAACGGGAATCGCTGCACCAGGCCAGGGCGGCCTTCGAGGCGTACCCGCACGACATCGCGTGCTTCATCGCCGAGCCGATCCAGGGCGAGGGCGGTGACCGGCACATGCGCCCAGAGTTCTTCGCCGCGATGCGGGAATTGTGCGACGAGTTCGACGCGCTGCTGATCTTCGACGAAGTGCAGACGGGCGTCGGGATGACCGGAACCGCCTGGGCCTACCAGCAACTGGGTGTCACGCCCGACGTGGTGGCGTTCGGCAAGAAGGCGCAGGTGTGCGGCGTGATGGCCGGTGGCCGCGTCGACGACGTCGCCGACAACGTCTTCCGCGTCAGCTCACGGATCAACTCCACCTGGGGTGGCAACCTCACCGACATGGTGCGGGCCCGGCGCATCCTCGAGGTCATCGAAGCCGACGGCCTGATCGACAATGCCGTGCGGATGGGCTGGTACCTGGTGGGGCAGTTACGCTGCCTGGCAAGCGAATTCCCGTCGCTGGTGCTCGACCCGCGCGGGCGCGGGCTGATGTGTGCGTTCAGCATGCCGTCCGCCGCGCAGCGCGACGAGGTGATCCGCCGGCTGTGGCAGCGCCATGTCATCCTGCTGGCCAGTGGCACCGACTCCGTGCGGTTCCGGCCGGCGCTGACGGTGTCGCGGACGGAGATCGACGAGGCCGTCCAGGCGGTGCGGGACGTGCTAGCGGCGCTCTAGGACCTGCTGGCGGATCAAGCCACGCAGCCGAGTCAGCTCGGCGCCGCTGACCAGGGTGCAGTCGTGCAGCTCGGCCAATTTCCTTGCGGCCGGCGTGAAGTCGTTGTTGGTGACCACCATGGTGCGCGCGCAGTCCTGCATGGGTGCGCCGGCGACCACCTCCTGGACGGCGCCGGGGCCGACGGGCCGGGACAGCCTTTTGCATTGGATGGCAAGGCGATTGGGCCGCGTGCCGACGATCAGGTCGACACCCCAGTCTCCGGACAGCTCGGTCATGATGACGGGGACGCCGCAGGACCGGGCGATCCGGGCGACGTAATCCTCGAATTCGGTGCCGGACATGTCGTGCACCGGGTCTTCGTGGCGGCTCGGGGTGCGCATTCCGGTGACGACGTGCGGGATGGCAGCGAGCAGCAGTGGCACGCCGAGGGCGACGGCCAGCGCCGGCTCCCACGTCCAGCCGTGCAGATACGCCGCGCCGCCGGCGCACAATCCTGCCGCGCTCAAGAGTTTCATCCGCACGCCAGGCATCGTAGGGCCGACCCCTGACAGGTCTTTACAGGATGCCGTCGATTTACTACCGTGCGTAGTAGAGGTGATCCGAATGACTGGTGACTCCAGGAATTGGCAACGTAACTTCGATTGGGCCGCAGGGTTTTTGGCCGTCGCGCTGCTGCTGCACGGCGCCGACCACATGCGGCGGGGGATGAACGTCGTCCCGCCGGCGGTGATGGTGGGTGGCACGCTGCAGCTGCTCCTCGCGGCGGTCACGATCGTGTTGGTGTTCAGGCGGAACCGGTGGGCACCGCTTGCGGCCGTCGGTATCGGCTACGCCGGTGCGGTGGGATTCACTGCGGCGCACCTGCTTCCGAAATGGGGATTCTTCAGCGACAGCTTCATCAACGCGCCGCCGTGGGCGCGGGTGACGACGTTCTCGTGGGTGACCGCGATTCTGGAGATCGCGGCGAACCTGATCTTCGGAACAATCGGGCTCGTGTTGCTGAAGGCGCGCACCGCGGCCCCAAGTGCAATCTGAGGGTTGCGCCAAGTGCGGGGTGTGTGCAACTGTGAGGTTGCACATAGCGCCGCTCGAAGGGGAATCATGGATACGCTCGACATCACCCGGACCATCGATATCAACGCGCCGATCCAGCGGGTCTGGGACACCCTGACCAAAGCCGAGCTCATCGCGCAATGGTTCGGGGACGCGGCCGAACTCGAGGCGATCCCGGGTGGCACGGGGTTCTTCGGCTGGAATGCCCACGGCAAGTTCCGGGTCGTCGTCGAAAGCGCCGAGGCGCCGCACACGCTGGTCTATCGGTGGGCGCACCGCGAAACCGATGCCGACCCGACCCCGCAGAATTCGACCGTCGTGCGCTTCGACCTCACCGAGATCGAGGGTGGCACCCGACTCGACCTGTGCGAGACGGGCTTCGAGAACCTGGCCGATCCGCAGACGGCGCACGCCGAGAACAGTGGCGGCTGGACTGCCGAGCTCGACGACCTGGTCGCGTACCTGCAGGCGGCGGTGTGACCGACACCCGCATGCCGGCGGTGCTGGCGGTGCTCGCCGACGAGACCCGATGGCGCATCCTGACCGAGTTGGGCGCCGACGATCTGTCGGCGAGCGCCCTGGCGGGCAGACTGCCCGTGAGCCGGCAGGCGATCGCCAAGCATTTGTCGGTGCTGGCCGACGCGGGGCTGGTCGAGCCCGTCAAGGTGGGCCGGGAGATTCGCTACCGCGCGCTGGGGGCCAAGCTCAGTGCTTTGGGAACTGAGCTGGAAACCATTGGCAGACAATGGGATCGGCGTCTGGCTGCGATCAAACGGATCGCCGAGGGTCCACTGGCGCCCTAGCGTCGAACAGGCGCATACTGGGGTTGGCGGTGATATTGATGCTCAGCCCGACAACCGATCGGTTCCGCGACGACGATCCCAGCGTGCATCAGGCCGCGCGATTCGGCCTGGTGATGGGGAGCGTCGGCGTCGGCTTCATGGTGCTGGCGGCCGTGTGGGTCCGGCACTGCAGCGGTTACGACACGGCGGCGTGCAGCATGCCGTACCGCACCGTGCTGGCGCTGGCCGGCCCGCTGTTCCTGTTCGGCAGCGGGGTGTGGGCATTCGTGCGGACCTACCGGGCCTGGCGGGGCGACAAGGTTTGGTGGGCCTGGCAGGGCGCCGGCTGGTTCCTGCTCCTGCTGATGTCCATCGTGCTGACGATGAGCCTGCCGGTGCTGCTGTTCTGAGTTTCGGCGGGGCCTAATCGAGCATCGCTGCGGCGAAGCGCCGCACGGATTCGACGCCCGTCGCGGCGGCCTCGTCGAACCCGGCCCGGGTGCGCACGGAAATCTCCCGCGTGGCGGGGTCCAGGGTGATCTCGGCCAGCAGTTCGCCGGTCGTCGGCTCGCACACCGCCCACGAGTACAACGCGTCGGATTCCCATTGCGCCATGCGGGTTTGGACGTGATCGGGGGAGTGCTCACCCAGGTCCGCCAGTGACGGCCGGTCATCCATCCGGTCGTCGGCGCGCAAGGCACGCAGGTACCAGGCACCCGCGTTGATCTCGATGGGGTCCACAGCACTCCTCCTCAAATGCAACTCAGGGCTGCGATCCGTGACGGATCGCAGCCCTGAGTCAAAACCAGCGGACTGGAAACTAGTCCTTCAGCTCGGCGATGACGGTGCCCTGCGTGATGGCGGCGCCGGCCTCGACCGACAGGCCGGTCACGGTGCCGTCCTTGTGCGCGGTCACCGGGTTCTCCATCTTCATGGCCTCCAGCACGACGATCAGATCACCCGCGGAGACCTGCTGGCCCTCCTCGACGGCGACCTTCACGACGGTGCCCTGCATCGGCGCGGTGACCGAGTCACCCGAGGCGGCCTTGCCGCCGGCGGCGCCACGCTTGCGCGGCTTCGGCTTCTTCTTGATGACACCGGTGGCCGCGCCACCACCGCCACCACCGATGGCCAGATCGCCGGGCAGCGACACCTCGACGCGACGGCCACCGACCTCGACGACGACCTTCTGACGCGGCGCCGCGTCTTCGTCGTCCAGGGCCTCGCCACCGGTGAACGGCTCGACCGTGTTGTTCCACTCGGTCTCGATCCAGCGGGTGTGCACGTCGAACTTGTCGCCGTCACCGATGAAGGCCGGGTCGGAGACCACAGCGCGGTGGAACGGGATGACCGTGGCCAGACCCTCGACGTTGAACTCCGCCAGCGCACGACGCGAGCGGGCCAGGGCCTCGTCGCGGGTGGCGCCGCTGACGATCAGCTTGGCCAGCATCGAGTCGAACTGACCGCCGATGACCGAACCGCTCTCGACACCGGAGTCCATGCGGACGCCGGGGCCGGTCGGGGCCTCGAACTTGGTGACCGGGCCGGGAGCCGGCAGGAAGCCGCGACCGGCGTCCTCGCCGTTGATCCGGAACTCGAACGAGTGGCCACGCGGGGTGGGGTCCTCGGTGATGTCCAGGGCGTCGCCGTTGGCGATCTTGAACTGCTGCAGCACCAGGTCGATGCCCGAGGTCTCCTCGGTGACCGGGTGTTCCACCTGCAGACGGGTGTTGACCTCGAGGAAGCTGATCAGGCCGTCCTGGCCGACCAGATACTCGACGGTGCCCGCACCGTAGTAGCCGGCTTCCTTGCAGATGCGCTTGGCCGACTCGTGGATCTCCTTGCGCTGCGCGTCGGACAGGAACGGCGCGGGGGCCTCCTCGACGAGCTTCTGGAAGCGGCGCTGCAGGGAGCAGTCGCGGGTACCGGCGACGACGACGTTGCCGTGCGTGTCGGCGATGACCTGAGCCTCGACGTGGCGCGGCTTGTCCAGGTAGCGCTCGACGAAGCACTCGCCACGGCCGAAGGCCGCGACGGCCTCACGGGTGGCCGAGTCGAACAGCTCGGGGATCTCCTCGAGGGTGCGGGCGACCTTCATGCCGCGGCCGCCACCGCCGAAGGCGGCCTTGATGGCGATCGGCAGGCCGTGCTCCTTGGCGAACGCCAGGATCTCGTCGGCGTCCTTGACCGGGTCCGGGGTACCCGGCACCAGCGGCGCGTTGGCCTTGGCGGCGATGTGGCGCGCGGTGACCTTGTCGCCGAGGTCGCGGATGGACTGCGGGCTCGGCCCGATCCAGATCAGCCCGGCGTCGAGGACGGCCTGCGCGAAGTCGGCGTTCTCGGACAGGAAGCCGTAGCCCGGGTGGATGGCGTTGGCGCCCGACTTGGCGGCGGCGTCCAGGATCTTGTCGAAGACGAGGTAGGACTCGGCCGAGGTCTGGCCGCCCAGGGCGAAGGCCTCGTCGGCAAGCCGCACGTGCGGCGCATCGGCGTCCGGCTCGGCGTAAACGGCGACGCTGGCCAGTCCGGCGTCCTTGGCAGCCCGGATGACCCGGACGGCAATCTCTCCACGGTTGGCGACTAGCACCTTGGAGATCTTGGAACTGGCGTGGTTGGCCACAGTGCCTCCTGACGGCGGTTCTCTAAGAAATGTCTTTAAGAATGTATCGCGTGCAGTGTAAGGCCTAACCGGCGGATCCCCACTTCGGGAAACGAGGGCGCCGGGACGTTTCTTAGAGATTGCCCAAGCGACCCGCTTGACCCGCGCTTTCTCACCGAACATCTGCTTGGGTGATACTGGTGCCGCACCGGACCCGCCGGGGAGCCACGAGTAAGGGGACACCGTTGTTCGTCGAGCCGCAGGCCTCAGACCCCGAATTGATCGCGCGCAAGCGGGCGGTCAACCCGAACGTCCGCATCCCACCGAAGATGCAGTGGGTGACCGACGCTGACGGCAACATCGTCAAGCACGAGCTGCCCGGGGAGACATTGTGGCACCGGATCCGGGACACCTACGCCGCGCTGTTCTACTGCTCGATCGTCACCCACATCCCGTTCCACTTCATCCGCTTGGGCTATCTGCGGCTGTTCGGAGCCACCATCGGCAAAGGCACCGCGATCAACCGGGGCACAAAGGTGTGGGGCATGCCCTGGTTGGTGATTGGTGACCGGGTGTCGATCGGCTTCGACTGCCTGCTCGATGCCCGGGCGGGCATTGCGATCGGCGACGACGTCATCATCGCCAGCGATGTCTACATCATCGCCGGCGGGCACGACATCAATCATCCCAATTTCGTGCCGGCGCCAAACCCGCCCGACCCCATCGTCATCGACGACCATGTGTGGATCGCCACGCGCGCACTGATCCTGCCGTCGCTGCTCGGCCGCGGCGCCGTGGTAGCCGCCCACACCGTCGTGAACAAAGAGGTGCCGCCGTTCGGCATCGTCGGCGGTGTGCCCGGCAAGATCATCGGGCAGCGCAATCCGGACGCGCTGCACTACAGCGGCAAGTTCAAACTGCCGTTCTTCTGAGCCCGATCTGGATCAAGCGTCGCGCAGGCGGCGCTTGATGCGCGTCAGCATCGCCGACATGCCCCGCAGGCGCAGCGGGCTGATCAGCTTGGCCAGCCCCAGGTCGGCGTAGAAGTCGTCGGGCACCGCGAGGATGTCCGACGCCGGCAGGCCGTCCAGACCGGCCGCGAGGATGGCCGCGAAACCCCGTGTCGTCGGGGCTTCGGCCGGCGCGCTGAAGTACAACCGCACGTGTTCGGGGTCGGCGGCGTCGACGTGCAGGAACAACGGTGACTGGCATTCCGGCACCGGTTCCATCGCGGCTTCTTCGAGCGACGACGGCAGCGGCGGGAGCTCATTGGCGAACTCCAGCAGCAGTGCCAGCTTGTCCTGTCCCTGCATCTCGGAGAACTCCGACACCACCTCGGCCAGAGCCGCGGGCATGGTCACGAAGGCGCGTCCCCGGGTTCCTCACCAACGGCGACGGGCACCCGCACCGCGTTTCCCCACTCGGTCCACGAACCGTCGTAATTGCGGACGGCGGGCAGGCCGATCAGATGCGTCAGCACGAACCAGGTGTGGCTGGAGCGCTCGCCGATGCGGCAGTACGCGACGGCCTTGTCGTCGGGAGAGATGAAGCCGTACAGCTCGTCGAGTTCGGCGCGACTGCGGAACCGGCCGCTGTCGTCGACGGCCTTTGCCCACGGGATGGACCGCGCGGTGGGGATGTGGCCGCCGCGCAGCGCACCCTCCTCCGGGTAGTCGGGCATGTGGGTGCGCTCGCCGGTGTACTCCTGCGGCGAGCGGACGTCGATCAGCGGCTCTTTGCCGAGGATCGCGAGGACGTCGTCCTTGAAGGCGCGGATCGGGGCGTCGTTGCGCTCGACCACCGGGTACCCCGTGGTCTGCTTGCTCGGGACGTCCAGCGTGGTGTCCCGGCCGTTGGTGATCCACAGATCGCGGCCACCGTCGAGCAGGCGGACATCAGGGTGCCCGAAGAGCGTGAAAACCCACAGCGCGTAGGCCGCCCACCAGTTGCTCTTGTCGCCGTAGATCACCACGGTGTCGTCCCGGCTGATGCCCTTGCGATCCATCAGTGCGGCGAACTGCGCGCCGTCGATGTAATCGCGGACATGCGGGTCGTTGAGGTCGGTATGCCAGTCGATCTTCACCGCGCCGGGGATGTGGCCGGTGTCGTACAACAGGACGTCCTCGTCGGATTCGACGATGGCCAGACCCGGGCGTCCGATGTTGCCGGACAGCCAGTCGGCGGTCACCAGCCGATCGGGATGCGCGTAGGTGGCGAAAGCGGGATGTGGGTCTGCAGGCAGCGGCACACTGGAAGCGTACCTAGGCCCGAAATGCGCCGCCGACCCGTAAGGTCGAAACTTGTTTGCGCGACAGCTGCTGCGGTATGAAAACAGCCGTCTCCCACAGGGCTGACTGGAGGGATTGAGGATTTGCCAGAGAAATACGACGTCGGAATCATCGGCCTGGGATATGTGGGGCTGACGCTGGCCACCGTGTTGGCCGAGGCCGGCAACTCCGTCATCGGAATCGAGACCCGTCAGGAATTGGTCGATATGACCAATCAGGGTTTGCCGCATTTCACCGAGACCGGCCTGCCCGACGCCCTCGAGGGCGTCACCCGATTCGGGAAACTGAAGGCCGTCACCGCATTTGACGACAGCTTCTCGTGCGACACGTACATCATCACCGTCGGCACGCCGTTGTCGGCGGACGGTGTCGCGCGCGTCGACATGATCGAGGCCGCGGCCCGTGACATCGCCGGAAACATGCAGGACGGCGCGCTGGTCATCCTGCGGTCGACGGTCAAGGTCGGCACCACCCGCGACGTGGTGGCGCCGATGCTGGCCGCCAGCGGCAAGAGCTTCGACATCGCGATGTGCCCCGAGCGCACCCTGGAAGGCAAGGCGCTGCAGGAATTGCGCGAGCTGCCGCAGATCGTCGGCGCCGACGACCCGGCGGTCGCCGACCGGGCCGCCGCGGTGTTCCGGAAACTCACCAGCTCGATCGTGCTGGTCTCCGACATCGAGACCGCCGAGATCATCAAATTGGTGAGCAACACGTTCCGCGATGTTCAGTTCGCGTTTGCCAACGAAGTCGCCCGGATTTGCGACGCATTCGGCGTCAGCGCCTATGAGGTGATCTCGGCGGGCAAACTCGGATACAACCGCACCAACATCCCGTTGCCGGGTCTGGTCGGTGGGCCGTGCCTGGAGAAGGACCCGCACATCCTGATGGAGAGCGTCCGCGAACGCGGCGTCACCCTCGACATCACCGCCGCCGGTCGCCTGGTCAACGAACGGCAGCCCGCCGAGACGGTGCGGTTCATCAGCAGCGAGATCGCGCGCCGGAAGCTGGGCGCCGACGGGCCGCTGAAGATCAACCTGCTGGGCATGGCGTTCAAGGGCCAGCCCGAGACCAGTGACCTGCGCGGGTCCATGTCCATCAAGGTTTTCAACGAGCTGAAGGCCGCGCACCCGGATGCCGAGATCGGGGTCTACGACCCGGTCACCCCGAACGACGTTCTGGCCGAGGCGTTCCCGGGGCACAAGGTCTACAACCGGTTCGGTGACGCGGTGAGCGGCGCGGACGTCGTCGTCCTCGGCAACAACCACCCGTCGCTGGGCACCATCTCGCCGCGCACCATCAGCGAGTTCATCAGCCCCGACGGCTTCGTCTTCGACTACTGGAACCACTACAGCCACCTGCCGGCCACCGAACTGGGCGACAGCTACTTCGCGGTGGGCCGCAGCGGAAAGGTCGTCGAGCGTGTCTAAGCGGGTCGTGGTCACCGGTGGTGGCGGATTCATCGGCGCCTACCTGGTCAAGCGGCTGGTCCGGGACGGCTGGCAGGTCGCGGTGGTGGACTCCATGGTTCGCGGCGACGCGAGCCGATTCGCCGAAGTCGCCTCGGACGTCGAACTTTTCACGTGCGACGTCCGCGATCAGGACGCCCTCGAAAAGGCGTTCGCCGGCGCCGAGGTCGTCATGCACCTGGCTGCCATCAACGGCACCCAGAACTTCTACACCCAACCGGAACTGGTGCTCGAGGTCGGCATGCTGGGCGCGCTGGCGGTCGTCAACGCGGGCCGGAACGCCGGCGTGCCGGACCTGGTGGTGGCGTCCACGGCCGAGGTCTATCAGACGCCGTCGATCATCCCGACGCCCGAGACCATCCCGCTGATGCTGCCCGACAGCCTCAACCCCCGGTACTCCTACGGCGGCGGCAAGATCGCCAGTGAACTGATCGCCTTCAACTACGGTCAGGAGCACTACCGCCAGGTGCAGATCTTCCGGCCGCACAACATCTACGGGCCGAACATGGGGTGGAAGCACGTCGAGCCGCAGTTCATCCTGCGGGCGCTGGGCTGCCAGGAGCGCGGTGATGCGGTGTTCCCGATCCAGGGTGACGGCACCGAGACCCGGTCCTTCTGCTACGTCGACGACTGCGTCGACGGCATCATGACGATGTACGACAAGGGCGGGCACCGCGAGATTTACCACATCGGCAGTGACGTGGAGATGTCGATCCGTGAGCTGGCCGACCGCATCGGCGCCATCGTCGGCGTCGAGTTGGACGTCCAGCCCGGCGAGTCGCCCGCCGGCCAGACGAAGCGGCGCTGCCCCGACATCACCAAGATGGGCAAGCTGGGCTGGTCGCCGCAGATCGCCCTCGACGACGGGCTGGCGCGCACCGTGGCCTGGTACCGCGAGCACCGAAATGACGTGCCCGCAAACGACCTGATGTAGCCGGGCACAATAGCGGCTATGAGGGCGCGCATCCTGGCACTGGTCGTCATCGCTGGGCTGCTGCTGACGGGCCTCGCGGCGCTGGTCTACAGCCTCACCCGGCCGGAACCCGAAGCCGTCCAGGCCAAGCCGTCGGCGCAGCTGCCGATGGTGGACAAGGCGTCGCTGGAGCGGGCGATCCACGACGCCTTCACGAGCCAGCCACCGCAGGCGGTGATCTGCGAGCGCGGCCTCATCGCCAAGGTCGGGCAGAGCACGCGGTGTGACGTCACGATGTCACCGGCCTACGGGATCCAGCCGACCATCACGGTGTCCGGCGTCGAAAACGGCAAGGTCAGCTATTCGATGACCCCGGCGGTCTCCAAGACACAGTTGGAGGCGGCCGTGGCGGACATGGTGACCCGCACGCGCAAGGCGGCCCCGGACTCCGTCGTGTGCCAGTCGGGACTGGAGGGCAAGCAGGGTGCGGTGGCGTTGTGCGACATCACCGATGACGGGTTCACCAGCCGGCGCACCGCGCTGGTGAGCGAAGTGTCCGGCCTCGCAATGAATTACGGCCTGACACCCGTGCTGGAGAAGTCGGTGGCGGAGAGTTCGCTTGCGACGCAACTGGGTCAGAGTCCCAGCACGGTCAAGTGCGACGGCGACGTCGACAGCAAGGTCGGGGCGACGCAGCGCTGCACCGCGGTCGTCGGCGGGCAGAACCGGGCCTACACCCTGACGGTCACCGACGTCGCCGACGGCAAGGTGTCGTTCAGTTACAAGCCGGCCAACTGATCAGACCCATCCGCCGGCCGGTTGGCTCCGAATCCCACTGAGACCGTTCCGACTCGGAGGTTTCATGGGAATCGAGTACAGCAGTGTGGTCGACGCGCCGCGCGACGACGTGTTCGCCTGGCATGCGCGGCCGGGCGCCATCCACCGGTTGCTGCCGCCGTGGCAGCCCATGACCGTGGTCGCGGAAGCGGCATCGCTGGCCGACGGGCGCGCCGTGCTCGGCCTGCCCGGCGGACTGCGCTGGAGCGCGCAACACAATCCCGCCGACTATGCGCCGCCCGCACGGTTCGTCGACGAATTGAGCCGGGACGGATTACGTTCGCTGCCAACGGGTTTGGTCGGGCACTGGCGGCACGAACACTGCTTCGATACCGTCGGTGACGGGCGCACCCGGGTCACCGACCGCGTCGACACACCGGTACCCGGGCCCCTGCTCGAGCAGACGTTCCGGTACCGGCATCGCCAGCTGAGCGACGACCTGGCCGCCCATCAGTGGGCGCGCGAACACGGCGAGCGTCCCGGTTCGGTGGCGGTGACCGGGGCATCGGGATTGGTCGGCAGCGCTCTGACGGCCTTCCTGTCCACCGGCGGTCACCGGGTCATCAGGCTGGTGCGCCGCGAACCACGCGACGACACCGAGCGCCGCTGGGATCCCGAGTCGCCCGCAGACGATCTCCTCGACGGGATCGATGCCGTGGTGCACCTCGCGGGCGCGTCGGTTGCCGGCCGGTTCACCGACGCACACAAAAAAGCAGTGCGCGACAGCCGGATCGAGCCGACCCGTCGGCTGGCCGAGTGCGCCGCACACGCGACGGACGGGCCGTCGGTCTTCGTCGGCGCGTCGGCGGTCGGCTGGTACGGAGACGACCGGGCCGACGAGCGCCTCGACGAATCGGCAGGGCCGGGCGACGGGTTCCTGGCTGCCGTCGTCGCCGACTGGGAAGCGGCGACTACGCCGGCCACCGCTGCCGGACTGCGGGTCGTCAACGTCCGCACCGGGATCGTGCAGACGCCGCGCGGCGGCACCCTGCAACTGATGCGGCCGCTGTTCGCCGCCGGTCTCGGCGGGCCGCTCGGCGACGGGCGGCAGTGGCTGTCCTGGATCGACATCGACGACCTGATCGACGTGTACCACCGCGCACTGGTCGATACCGGGCTCTCCGGCCCGGTGAATGCCGTTGCGCCACAACCCGTCCGCAACGCCGACTACACCCGGACGCTGGCGGGCGTGTTGCACCGGCCCGCGGTGTTGCCCGTACCCGCGCTGGGGCCGGCACTGCTGCTCGGCCGGCAGGGCGCCCGCGAGCTGGCCATGGCCAGTCAGCGCGTGGTACCCGGCCGGCTCATCGAGGCCGGCCACCGCTTCCGCCGCCCGGACCTCGAACAGTGCCTGCGCCACCAGTTGGGGAAGGCGGCCCGGTGATCGACGCACAGCGACAGGTGGTCGTGGCCGCGCCGGCGGACGCCGTCTTCGCGTACCTGGCGGACTTCACCACGACAACACAGTGGGACCCCGGCACGATCCGCACCGAACGCATCGCGGGTGACGGCGGTGTCGGTACCCGTTACGCGAACACGTCCCGCTTCGCCGGTCGCACCTCGGAGATCACGTACGAAGTCACCAGCCTGACGCCGGGGCAGTCGATCGAACTGCGCGGGGTCAATCGGTATCTGGTCGCGCGCGACACCATCACCGTGGTGCCGCACGTCGACGGCACTCAAGTCACCTACCGGATCAGGTTCGCGTTCCAGGGGTGGCTGCGGTGGCTCGAGCCCCTGCTCCAGCTCGCGGTGGCGCACCTCCTCGACGACGGCGCGCGCGGGCTGCGGCGCGAACTCGCACGAATCTGATTGCGCGACAAGTCCTCACAAACCGACGGCGGCCGCGCAGTACTGCCACACCTGCCGCACCTCGGCGTCGTCGTCGTGCGCGGTCGGCAGGTAGTGGGTAGGACGGATCCGGCGGTCGTGCCAGAACCGTCCCGATTCCGGCGGCGGACTCGTCGCCGTCAGCCACACAGCGGTGTCGGCGGCCTGTTCGGACGTCCGCAGGATCGGACGCGTCACGCGGCGGAACCCGGGCAGTGACCGGGCGATGCCCGGGGTGTCGGCCCAGCCGGGATGCATGGCCGCCACCATCAGTTCGGGCCAGCGCCGCGCCAGCAGCGGCGTCAACGCGACCTGGATGCGTTTACTGCGCGCGTACGCCGTGGCACCGCGGTAATGCCCGCGCCGGTACTCGATGTCGTCGACCGGAAGTGCCTGGGTGTACATGCCGCCGGAGGACATCAGGACGACCCGCGCCGCCGGGGTCAGCGCCGGCCGCAGAAGTTCCGTCAGCAACACCGGCCCCAGAACGTGGGTTGCCAGCGAGAGCTCATGCCCTTCAGCACTTTCCGTGCGTTGCTCGGGCATGACACCGGCGTTGTGGATCACGGCGTCGAGCCGTGAGTGCCGCGACAGCAGGTCCGCGGCGAACGACCGGACCCCGGCCAGGTGCGACACGTCGCACACCTCCACCGCCACGTCGGCGGCCGGCGCGACGGTGAGCACATGGTGTCGCGCGGCTTCGCCGCGGGCCCGGTCGCGCACCGTCATCAACACCGTCGCCCCGAGCATCGCGAGTTCGGTGGCGATGGCCTTGCCGATACCCGAATTCGCGCCGGTGACCAGCACGGTGCGGCCGACGAGGGCGCCGGCCGGCAGCTCGGGGGCCCGCCAGAGCTGTTGCCGCACAGCCAGACCCAGCCGGGAGTAACCGAGTACGACGGTGCGGTCGAGGAGATCGTCGAAGAAGGCGCCGACCATGGTCATCAGGTCAGGGCGACGACGACGACCGGATCGCTCGTCGGCTGGCTGGACCCGGAACCCGGCTCGACCGTCACGGCCACCTTGGCGGCCGAGTCCAGCGCCGGTATCACCTCGCCGCCGGGTGGCGGCATGGTGTCGGGGCCCATGGTGCCGGCGGACCGCGGCGCTCCCGACGCCGGGATGAACCACATCTGGTAGACGTGGCCTGCCGGTGGCGCAGGCACATTCGCCATGGCCACCACCACGGCGTTGGCCTGTTGCGACGCGCTGAGGGTGATGGTGCCCCCGGCGACCGCCGCCGAATACGTGCGAATGTCCGGGTTGGCCAGCACCTGCGACACCGTCGGCTGGGCCGGGTGCTCGGTGAAGCGATCGGCGATCACCGTCGTGCCGATGGCGACGGCGCAGATCACCGCGGCGGCCGCCGCGAGCCGGACGATCAGCCGGAGCCGCCGGGTTCGCTTGAGCGCCAACTCATCCGAACTGCGCTCGGCCGCCTGGATGCCGATGGCCTGCAGGATGCGCACGCGCAGTTCGGCGGGCGGCGTCAGGGTGTCACCCGCGGTGAGCACCGCCATGGTCTCCTGGGTGTCGCCGACGATGCGGGCGAACGCCTGCGCGGTGTGCGGCGCCGCGACGCCGAGGCGTCCGGCGATGTCCGAGCGTTCGGCCTCGGACACCGCATCGAGTGCATATACGTAAGCGAGATCGAGCAATTGCTGTTCGTCGTCGGTGTAGCTGTCAGGCATCGGTGCCCACCCCCAAGCAGTTCTTCAGGCGGATCAGGCCGTCCCGGATTCTGGCCTTGATGGTGGGGAGCGTGACGGCGAGGTGCTCGGCGACCTCCCGATAGGTGTGGCCGCTGTAGTACGCCAGGCCGATGGCTTCACGCTGGACGGCGGTCAGTCCGTCGAGGCAGTCGGTGACTTCCTGCTCGTCGAGTCGCTGTCCCACTTCATCGGCGACGGTGTCGTGCTCGCGGCCCAGGCTCGAGGCGCCGTAGACGTGATTGCGGTCGGCGGCCGACTGTTCGGAGCGGACCCGGTCGATACTGCGGCGGTGGGTCAACGTCATCAGCCAGCCGATCGGGCTGGCCAGCGCGGGGTCGTATTGCCGTGCCGCCGAGGACCACACCTGGAGGAAGACCTCCTGCACGACGTCCTCGGCCAGGGTCCGGTCCCGCACGACGCGATAGGCGAGGCCGAACACCCGTGGCGAGGTGAGGTCGTAGAACTCGGTGAAAGCCGCACTGTCGCCGTCGGCGATCGCGGTGAGCAGAGCTACGCGGTCCGGCTCACCCTCCATCCGGGAATCGTCGCACGGCTGCGCGGGAACCGGGTCGATCTGACGCAACCCGTCGGATCCGGACGGCGTGCTCACGATCGCGCCTTCGGCTGCAGGACCAGCTGGTGCAGGTCCAGGTAGCCCGAGGCGAAGCCCGCCTCGGAGTAGGCGAGGTAGAAACGCCACATCCGCCGGAAGATGCGATCGAATCCCAGTGCGTCGGCGCCGGCGCTGTTCGCGGTGAAGCGCTGCAGCCACAGGCTGAGGGTGTGGGCGTAGTGCGGTCCGAACGAATACCGGTCGGTGATGCGCAGGGCGGTGTGCGCGCTGACCGACCGTTCCATGAGCTTGACCGACGGCAGGAACCCGCCCGGGAAGATGTACTTGTGCACCCAGGTGTAGGTGTCACGCGAAGCCAGCATGCGCTTGTGCGGCATGGTGATCAGCTGCAGGCCGACCCGGCCGTCGGCCGCGAGGAGGCGCTCGAGCGTGCGCAGATAGGCCGGTAGGTAGCGGTAGCCGACGGCCTCGATCATCTCGACGGAGATGATCGCGTCGTATGTCCCGGTGATGTCGCGGTAGTCGCACAGCTCGACGGTGATCCGGTCCGACAGCCCGGCGGCGGCGATGCGCTCGCGGGCCAGCAGCTGCTGCTCGCGCGACAGGGTGACGGTGTGGACGTGTGCGCCGCGCTGCGCGGCCCGGATCGCCAATTCGCCCCAGCCGGTGCCGATTTCGAGCAGCCGCGTGCCGGCACCGACGCCGGTGGCGTCCAGCAGCCGGTCGATCTTGCGGTGTTGCGCGGCCGCCAGGTCGCGCCAGGCCGGTGGTGGGTCGAGCGTGTCGAACAGTGCGCACGAGTACGTCAGCGTCGGGTCGAGGAACATGCTGAAGAACTCGTTGGACAGGTCGTAGTGATGGGCGATGTTCGCGCGGGTATCCGCTTGCGCCCCACGATGGTTGCGCGGCGTCCGCGGTAGCAGGACCGAGCGCAGTCCCTGGAAGGCGGCCGGCACCACGGTGCCGATGCGGGATGCCAGCGCGGTCAGTACGGCGGTGAGCTCGGGCGCCGACCAGTCACCGACCATGTACGCCTCGCCGAAGCCGATCAGGCCACTGTTCGCGATGCGGCCGAAGAAATCGTCGGGGCGGTGCAACAACATTCGCGGCGCGGCCGGATCAGCGGCACCGGCCGCACCCTGGACGGTGCCGTCCGGATACTCCACCCGCACGGGCAGGTCCCGTACCGCGGCCCGGAACAACGCCCGGGTGACGGGCGTACCCAGCCGGGTGCGCAGACCGCTCGGCACCTGCGCGATGTCGGTCCATCTGGCCGGCAGGAACGGATCGTACGCGGCGGCACCGTCATGGAGTTGATTCGTCATAGGGCGGCCTCCTGGGGGCGGGGGTGCAGTTGCAGGCCGCGCGCCCAGAGGCGCACGCCCTGCCAGCGGATGCGTGCGAGAACCAGCAGCGGCGCCAGCGGCGCTGCCAGTGCGGTGGTCAAAACGGTTGCGGGACGGGCGGGGTGGACGGATCCGGTCCAGGTGGCGGTCATGACCACCCCGCCGGACGCGTCGAGCAGGGTGACCGCCACGTTGAGCCGGCCCCGCGCCGGTTCCGGGATGCGCAGCACGTATCGGCCACTGACCGGGTTGAACGGCGAGACGTAGAACACCTTCGGCACGACCACCGTGCCGCGATGATCGGTGTGCAGCAGGTAGCGGTGGCGTCCGCCGTAGGTGTTGTGCACCTCGGCGATGGCACAGACCAGTGCGCCGGCGGCGTCATGGCACCAGTAGACGGTCAAGGGGTTGAACACGAAGCCGAAGACCCTGGCATTGGCCAGCATTCGGATGGCACCGCCACCGAGGTCGATGCCGTGTTCGCCGAGATAGGCGTCGATGTTCTCGCGCAGCGTGCGCCGCGGATCGCCGGCATGGTCGGCGGCGTGGAAGCCGGCCAGCGGCCGCAGCAGGCGGGGAAACTCGGGCACGGCGTCGAGGTCGACCAGCCAGCTGTAGCTGCGGTAGGTGAACGCGTGCGGCACCGGAACGGTCCGCCTGTGGTGGATCCTGGTTCGCACGATCTGTGGTGGGCTCATGCCACGTTCCCCGCCGGGCGCAGCAGGGGCGGCACGGGACCGCTCCAGCTGCCACCGAGACGTTCCGCCGCGGCGACGCCGGACACCGCACCGTCTTCGTGAAAGCCCCAGCCGTGATACGCGCCGGCGAACGCCAACCGGTGATCGCCGAGCGTGTGCAGCCGCTGTTGCGCGGCGCGGAACTCGGGGGAGTACTGCGGATGGTCGTAGAGCATGGTCGCGATGACCTGGCCCGGGTCGACCCGACCGCCGCCGCCCAGCGTCACCACGAACCGCCGGTCGGTGCTCGCGTCGAGTCGCTGTAGCCGGTTGAGGTCGTAACTGACCAGGACGTCGCCGGCTTGGACGGTGCACGACGGCATCCGGTAGTTCCACGATGCACGGGCGCCCCGGCGACGCGGCAGCAGCGACGTATCGGTGTGCAGCACAGTGTGATTGATCGAGTACCGCAGGGCGCCGAGGATGTCGACCTCGTCGGCCGACGGCCGGTCCAGGATCGAGAGGGCCTGATTCGGATGCGTCGCGATGACCGCCGCGTCGAACGGTTCGACCCGGTCCGCGTCGTCACGCACCAGCACCCCGTCGGAGTTGCGGGTGACGGTGCGGACGGGTACGCCGGCGCGTACCGACGGCAGGCGCGTGGTGATCGCCTCGACGTACCGTGCCGAGCCCCCGGTCACCGTCCGCCACGTCGGTGACCCGAACACCGTCAGCATCCCGTGGTGGTCGAGGAACGCCAGCAGGTAGCCGACGGGGTAGTCGAGCGCGACGTCCGGCGGGCACGACCAGACCGCAGCGACCAGCGGGACCATGAAATGCGCGACGAAGTAGCGGGAAAACCCTGCGGCCCCGAGGAATTCGCCGAGGGTTCGGCCGTCTGCCACGTCGCGCGCCAGTTCGGCGCGGGCGAGCCGGTGGAAGCGCGTCACCTCGGCGAGCAGGCGCAGATAGCGCGGTGAGAGCACCGCGCCCGGCGTGGCGAACAGGCCTGTCAGCCCCTTCGCGCCGGCGTACTCCAGGCCGCACCCTTCGCAGCAGACCGACATCGACATGTCGGATTCCTGGGTCCGGACACCGAGTTCGGCGAACAGCCGCAGCAGCGTGGGATAGGTGCGGTCGTTGTGCACGATGAAGCCGGAGTCGACGCCGACGACATCGGTGCTGCCGCGACGGGCCGCCAGTTCATGGGTGTGGGCGTGGCCACCGCATCGCGGTTGCGCCTCGAAGAGGGTGACTTCCGCGTCGCGGGCGAGCACCCACGCCGCGGTGAGCCCCGATATGCCGCTGCCGACCACTGCTATCCGCCGCACCGTGCCGTCCTTCCTGGTTTGTCACCAGGAGTTCGGTGCGGGATGCGGTGCGGATAGGTGGATTCGGGAAAAACCTACTGGGGCCGGTTGGCGGCCCACAGGTCCGCGACGGACACGCCGAGGCGGGCCAGCATACGGCGGAGCAGGGGCAGGCTCAGGCCGATGACGTTGGAGGGGTCGCCCTCGATGCCGTCGATGAACCAGCTGCCCAGGCCGTCGAGGGTGAAAGCGCCTGCCACCCAGAGGGGTTCGCCGGTGCCGATGTAGGCATCCAGGTCGGTGGTGCCGGGCTCGCCGAAACGCACTGTGGTGGAGCCGAGTTCGCTGACCTGAGCGGTGACGGCGCCGTCGCTCAGGCGCAGGACGCTGTGGCCGGTGTGCAGGACGGCGCTGCGGCCGGCCATCGAGAGCCATTGCCGCCGGGCCACCTCGGGGGCGCCGGGCTTGCCGGTCAGCCGGCCGTCGAACTCGAGCATCGAATCACAGCCGATGACAACGCAATCCGATGACAGGGTCGCGTCGAGTGATTCGGCGACCCGCTGCGCCTTGGCTGTCGCCAGGGCACGTACGACGTCGCCGGGGCCGGCGTCGCCGAGAGACGCGATGATCGCGTCCTCGTCGACGTCGGATACCAGCACGACCGGTTCCACACCGGCCTTGCGCAGCACACTGAGCCGGCCCGCGGAGGCCGAGCCCAGAACGAGCCTCATCGACGGATGAAGGTGCGCTCCACCAACGTCACCAGCTGCCAGCTGGTGTACGCGTACCGCAGCTTGGAGACCGGGTGGCCCCAGTCGTTGCGGTCGCCGGCCTCGGCGGCACCGCCACCGGAGGCGCTGGCCAGCACCGTCACCAGAGCAGCGAGCTCCTCGTCGGACGGGTTGCCCTTGACGACCTGGAACAGCGGCGCGACGGGCGCTTCCACGGCCTCTTCCGGGGTCTGCACGTCGCCGCTCACAGCGGAATGTTCCCGTGCTTCTTCGGCGGCGTCTGAACGACCTTGCGCTCCAGCAGACGCAGCGAGTTGGCGATGTAGCCGCGGGTGTGCGACGGCGGGATGACCGCGTCGACGTAGCCACGCTCGGCCGCGACGTACGGGTTCACCAGGGTGTCCTCGTATTCCTGCTGCAGCTGCAGGCGCAGGGCATCGACGTCCTCGCCGTTGGCTGCGGCGGCCTTGAGCTCCTGGCGGTAGACGAAGCCGACCGCGCCGGAGGCGCCCATGACGGCGATCTGGGCCGTCGGCCACGCGAGGTTGACGTCGCAACCCATGTCCTTGGAACCCATGACGCAGTAGGCGCCGCCGTAGGCCTTACGGGTGATGACGGTGATCTTGGCGACGGTGGCCTCACCGTAGGCGTACAGCAGCTTGGCGCCGCGGCGGATGATGCCGTTGTACTCCTGCTCGGTGCCCGGCAGGAAGCCCGGGACGTCCACCAGCATGATGATCGGGATGTTGAAGGCGTCGCAGGTGCGGATGAACCGCGCGGCCTTCTCCGAGGCGTTGATGTCCAGGCAGCCGGCGAACTGGGTCGGCTGGTTGGCCACGATGCCGACCGGGCGGCCGTCGATGCGGCCGAAGCCGATGACGATGTTCTGCGCGTAGCCGGGCTGGATCTCGAGGAACTCGTCGTCGTCGAGGATGCGCGAGATGACCTCGTGCATGTCGTACGGCTGGTTCGGCGAATCCGGGATCAGCGTGTCGAGCTCGAGGTCCTCTTCGGTGAGGTTGTCCTCGACGGCGCCCGGGTGCGGCGGCGCCGGGTAGCGCGGCGGCTCGGCGTAGTTGTTCGGGGGCAGGTAGCTCAGCAGGTCGCGGACGTAGTCCAGGGCGTCCTGCTCGCCCGAGGCGACGTAGTGCACGGTGCCGGACTTGGCCTCATGGGTGTGGGCGCCGCCCAGTTCCTCCATGGTGACCTCTTCACCGGTGACGGTCTTGATGACGTCCGGACCGGTGATGAACATCTGGCTGGTCTGGTCGACCATGATGATGAAGTCGGTGAGCGCGGGCGAGTACACGTGGCCACCGGCCGCGGCACCCATGATGAGCGAAATCTGGGGGATGACACCCGACGCCAGGATGTTGTTGCGGAAGATGCGGCTGTACAGGCCGAGCGAGACCACACCCTCCTGGATGCGGGCGCCGGCGCCGTCGTTGATGCCGATCAGCGGGCGGCCGGTCTTGATGGCCAGCTCCTGGACCTTGACGATCTTCTCGCCGTAGACCTCACCAAGGCTGCCGCCGAAGACGGTGGCGTCCTGGCTGAAGATGCAGACCTCGCGGCCGTCGATGGTGCCGTAGCCGGTCACCACACCGTCGCCGAGCGGGTGCTTGTCGGCCAGGCCGAAGTTGGTGCTGCGGTGTTTGGCCAGCGCGTCGAGTTCGACGAACGAGCCCTCGTCCAGCAGCGCCAGGATGCGCTCGCGGGCGGTGAGCTTGCCCTTCTGGTGGACCTTCTCCACAGCGGCCTCGCCGACGGGGTGCAGGGTCTCTTCGGTACGCCTACGCAGGTCTTCCAGCTTGCCCGCGGTGGTGTGGATGTCGATCGCCTTGTCCACCGGTGGCTCGGTCACGCTCGTCATGGCGACGATGTTAACGGTTCTCTAAGAAAGTTGTGAAGGTGGGGTGCCCACTCGGCGGGTCACGCCGGTTTGCGCAGGACCACAGCCGCGAAACTCGTGAGCGCCGGCACCGGGTGCTTAAGAAGGAAACGGCTCTTCGCGCGCTCGAGGGCGTCGAGCGGGGGGAGCACACGGTAGTAGCCGTGGCCGTAGGAGCCCGACCAGGATTCGACCTGGAAACCCACGCTCTCGTAGCGCTTGATGGCCTTCTTGGTGGGTCCGGTGGTCCAGCGGTAGTAGGCCGGGAACTTCTCGTGGTGCGGGTTCTGCAACCGGCCGGGCTGCAGCTTGCTGATGACGGTGCGCGCCGCCTGCTCCGGGATGAGCAGGTTCACCACGAACGGGAACGCGAACAGCGTCGGGAAGAAATGCACCGAAAGTCCGCCTGGGCGAAGGAGTTTGAAGCAGTTCTCGTGGAACGTGCGGGCGTCGGGCAGGTGCTCGCAGAGCATCTTGGAGAACACCAGGTCGTACGCGGCCAGTTCGTTGTCGATCGGCTTGCACAGATCGGCGACGCGGGTGTGCACGCGGCTGTTGGCCTTGGCCAGTTCGGTGGCCGAGATGTCGATGACGACGCGCTCGTCGGCGAAGCTCCAGTCGTCACCGCCGATGATCGGGTTGGCGCCGCCCCCGAGTTCGGCGACGGCCTTGACGCCTTCGCGCTCGGCCAAGCTGCGGACAGACTCGTCGTAGCCCTGCCAGAGGGTGTCGAGGTCCTTGTAATGGACGTCCACGTGTGTACCGCTCATTTGCGCACCGTTCATAGATTCTTCCGCCCCCGCGGCTTGCACGTCCTGCGTCAGCAGTTTGCTGGTAAGTCAATATACACTTCCCGCGCTGGTCCCGCCCATGACTCGCGTTGAACACCGTTCAGGCTGGGGGATTTGCTGAGCGGGCATTGAGCGCGACGGCGACCCGGCGCCGCTCGGGCAGTGGGTAATGCCTGGTCGAAGCCGCGAGACCGGGTTGCCGTCGGGGGAGCGCGGCGCCGGGAAAGGCGGACCGATGGTACCGAATCGCGCTTAGCTGAGGGAGCGCGTGCGCACTGTCGGCAGTGCGTCCTGCGCAGGCGCGATGCATTTAGCTTGTCATTTGCGTAAGTTTGCGGTTCGATATGCGTGCCCGCTCTTTTCGGGTAGCTGACTCTACGACCGCGAAACGATCAGCAGATCGGCGCAAGGGGATATTCAACAGTGCATTCGACGCGCAAGTACGACGGAGTGGACGGGCCCAAGGTGGCCATCGCCCACGACTATCTGACCCAGTTCGGCGGCGCGGAAAAGGTTGTCCTCTCGATGACGAAGGCGTTCCCGGACGCCCCGCTGTACACGATGCTGTACGACCCCGAGCTGACCTACCCGGAGTTTGCCGACCTCGACATCCGGGTGTCCGCGCTCAACAAGGTGGGTCTGGCCCGCAAGTACCACCGGGCCGCCCTGCCGATCTATCCGCGCGTGGCCGAGTCCATGTTCGTCGACGCCGACATCGTGCTGGCGAGCTGCAGTGGCTGGTCGCACGGCTTCCGGACCAACGGCAAGAAGCTCATCTACTGCTACAACCCGGCGCGCTGGCTCTACCAGACCGAGGCCTACCTCGGGGACCACGCGAACCCGATCAAGCGCCTGGGCCTCAAGCTCACCAAGAAGCGCCTGCTCGACTGGGACCGCCGGCAGGCGCTCGCGGCCGACAAGTACCTCGCGATCTCGACCATGATCAGCGGATACGTCAAGAAGGCCTACGACATCGACGCCGAGGTGATGTTCGCGCCGGTGGCGATGTCGCGGTCGTACGCCGTCGAACCCGTCGAGGAACTCGAGGACAAGGTCGATCTGAGCGATCCGGACGGCAGCTTCTACCTCGTCGTGTGCCGGCTGCTGCCGTACAAGAACGTCGACGTCATCGTGCGGGCTTTCGCGGGTAGTGACCGGCAGCTCGTGGTGGTCGGCAACGGGCCCGAAGCCGAGCGCCTGCGGTCGATGAAGACCGACAATGTCACCATGCTGCACAACCTCACCGACGGGCAGATGGCCTGGCTCTACAAGAACTGCCGGGCGCTGATGTCGTCGAGTTTCGAGGACTACGGTCTGACCCCGATCGAAGCGGGCGTGTGGGGCCGGCCGAGCGTCGCGCTGCGGTTCGGCGGCTTCCTCGACACCATCGACGAGGGCACCACCGGCCTGTATTTCGATGAACCGCAACCGGATTCGGTGCGCGAGGCGCTGGACCGATTCGAGTCGGCGACGTGGGACCAGGAGAAGATCAAACACCACGTCTCCCAGTTCACCGAGGACGCGTTCAGCGCTCGGCTGCATGAGGCAGTCGACAAGCTGGCCGGGTACTGATGGCGCCAGAAGCGGCGCCGGTCGCCACGCTGAAGGACTACCGCCTGGTGTACGTCGGTCCGGCGGACCACGAGACGGCGGTGGGTGACTACGCCGAGAACCTCACGCGGGCGCTGCGGCCCCATGTCGGCGAACTGGTCGAGCACCGCACGCTGGGACCGGGTTCCGACAGCGCGCGGGAAATCCTGGGGCACCGGCGCGCGGTCGCCGAGCTGGTGGCCGGCGGGAAGCCGGGCCGGGTGCTGGTGCATGCGGAGCTGGCGGCCGGTGCGGTGTCGGCGTTCTGGTCCATCGCGGGGTTGCGCGGCGTGCCGGTGACGGCGACGGTGCACGATCCGCCGCAGGGCATCTGGTGGCCGGGGCGCACGAAGTTCGTGGCGCGGCACAAGCTGGTGATGCACGGCCTGCACTACCCGCTGCGTCCGGTGTCGCGGATGCTCGAGGGCATGGTCAACGGGGACCGGACGTTGTTCGCCCTCAGCCAGATCGGCGCGCAGTCCATTCGCGATGTGTACCCGAACACCGATGTGGCGTATGCCCCTTACCTCGTGTGCGAGCGGCCCCGGGTGCGCCCGGTGATCGAGCGGCCGAAGGCCGTCGGCTTCTTCGGGCATGTGTACCGGGGCAAGGGATTCGAGCAGATCGCGCGCATTCGCCGGGAGCTGCCCGACGACATCGTGATCCGGGTGGCGGGCCGGGGGACCGAAGCGCTGCCCGGTGGCCCGGGGGTGGAGATCGTGGGCGCCGTCGACGGTGATGCCGAGGACGCGTTCTTCGATTCGGTGCGCGCCGTGGTGATTCCGTACGGCAAGCGCCACTTCTACGCCGAGACCTACCCCGCCTCGTCGGTCGCGGCGCACGCCATGGCGTACCGCACCCCGGTGGTGTGCACCGACTACGGCTCTCTGGCCGAGTTCGGCACCGAGACCGGCGCGGTCGTCGTGCCGATGGACTCCGACGACCCCAAGGCACTGCCGGCCGGGTTCTCGGCGGCCATCGCGGCCTTGCTCAACGACGAGACGCGGCTCAAGGAACTCGAGGCGAATGCCGACCGGACGCGCCAGGAGCGGTCGCCGGAGAACGTCGCCGCCGCCTACGCCGCAAAGTGGTCGGAGATGCTGACGCGCCAGGGCCGGCTGCACTGACGAGGCCGAAACACTGTGGTTAACTCGGAATCCGGGACGACGGGAGCGAAGAACGTGATTGGCGAGCCGGCAACGGCAGACCCGGCAGATGTGGCACGCAAGAAGGCGGCCGCACCGACTTTGAAATTGCCGCCGGATCCCGAGTGGGAACTCGGTGAGGACGGCCGCGTCACCTACTACAAGATGCAGAGCATGGGCGTCGCCCGCAAGGCGCGCAACCGAATTGGCGAACTGCTGTTCAACATGTTCATCACGCACATCCCGTCGCACACCATCCGCCAGGGCTTCCTGCGGCTGTTCGGCGCGACCATCGGTGAGTGGTCGACCATCATGCGCGGCACCACGATCCTGGACATCGAATTCCTGACGATCGGCAACGGCACCACCATCGGCTTCCGCTGCCTGCTCGATGCGCGCGCCGGCCTGTGGATCGGCGACAACGTGACCATCGCCAGCGACGTCCACCTGCTCGGCGGTGGGCACGACATCAACCACCCGGACTTCCTGCCGATCCCGATCCCGACGGTGATCGAGGACTACGTCTGGATCGCGAGCCGGGCCATGGTGTTGCCCGCCCTGATCGGCCGCGGCGCCGTCGTCGCCGCGCAGGCGCTCGTGGTCAAGGACGTGGCCCCGCTCGACGTGGTCGGTGGCAACCCCGCCAAAGTGTTCGCCAAGCGTAATCCGGATGCATTGGGCTACAGCGCAAAGTACCGGCCGTTGTTCTGCTGATGCCGGTCGATCTACGCGAATACCGGTTGGTCTACATCGGTCCGGCCGAAGGCCAGACCGCGGTGGGCGACTACGCCGAGAACTTCGTCAACGCCGTGCGGCCGCTGTTCGGTGAGGTCGTGCAACGCCGCACCCTCGGCCCGGGGGCCGAGACGGTGGCCCAGGTACGAGGCCACCGGCGCGCGGTCGCCGAGCTGGTGGCCTCCGGCAAGCCGGGCCGGGTCTTGGTGCATGCCGAGCTGGCGGCCGGTGCGGTGTCGGCGTTCTGGTCCATCGCCGGATTACGTGGGGTGCCGGTGGCGGCGACGATTCACGATCCGCCGCAGGGCATCTGGTGGCCGGCGCGGACCCGGTTCGTGGCGCAGCACCGGCTCGTCATGCACGGCCTGCACTACCCTTTGCGCCCGCTGTCGCGGCGAATCGAGGGCATCGTCAACGGGGACCGGACGATGGTCGCGCTGAGCCGGATCGGCGCGGACTCCATCAAGGCCATCTACCCCGGCACCACGGTCGCCGCCGTGCCGCACATCATCTCCGAACGACCGCGGCTGCGCCCGCTCACCGAGCGGCCCAAGGCCGTGGGTTTCTTCGGACATGTATACCGCGGCAAGGGTTTCGAGCAGATCGCCCGCATTCGCCGGGAGCTGCCCGACGACATCGTCATCCGGGTGGCGGGCCGGGGAACCGAGGCACTGACCGGTGGCCCGGGCGTGGAGATCGTCGGCCCCGTCGACGGGCCGGCCGAGGACGCGTTCTTCGATTCGGTACGGGCCGTGGTGATTCCGTACGGCAAGCGCCACTTCTACGCCGAGACCTACCCGGCGTCCGGTTCGGTCGCCCACGCGATGGCGTACCGCACCCCCGTCGTCTGCACCGACTACGGCGCCCTGGCCGAACTGGACGAGCGCGCCGGCGCACTCGTCGTCCGCATCGGCGACCAGAACCCCGAACAGGTGGCGTCGTCGTTGGCGAAGGCCATCGTGTCCCTCGTCGACGACGATGAGCGACTGGCCGAGTTCGGCCGGCACGTCGAGGCCTACCGCGAGGCCTGCTCCGGGCCGCGGACGGCCGAGGCGTTCGGCCGCGTGTGGACCGACATGTTGGCCCGAGCATCTGTGAGCGTGTGACCTGACTGCCCCCGAAGCGCCCACCCGCAATGTGGCGAAGACGCTCATCTCGCTGATCTGGATCTACGGCGGTCGCGGGGTCGGCCTGCTGTGGACGCTGATCCTCGTGCAGCGCCTCGGCGTCTCCGAATACGGCCTGTACGCCATGGCGACGGTGCTCAACGGCATCGTCGGCAACACCGTCGACAACTCCTTCGCGGTCCGGGCCATCCGGGAATCCGAGGAGCACTTCCTGCGTGAGCGCACCATGCGCTATCTCGTCGCAGTGGGGCTGGTCGCCACCGGCGCGGTCACGTTCGACGTCAACTACGTCATCGGCTTCGGTCTGATGGTGGCCGGCGGCGAGATCGCCCTCAACGTCGTCAAGAGTCAGTCCGCGCGAGATGGCCACCCGGACAAGGTGTATCGGCTCGACACCGCGCGGCAGTTCTCCAGCGCCGGCATCGGCGCGGTGTACCTGTACACCTCGGCGCACCCGACGCTCACCCACGCCTCGCTGCTGTACTGCACGCCCTACGTGCTGATCCTGCTGGTCGGGGCCAAGCTGGCCATCGGCCACCGGCCCGCACCACCCGGGCCGCCGCGGTTGATCGCGGCGCTGACCGGCGAAATGCTCGGCACCACGCTGTATCTCGGCGGTGACGTGCTGCTGCTCGGCACCCTGGTGGACACCACGGCAGCGGGCTACTACCAGCTCGCGTGGGTCGTCGCGGCCGCGGTGGCGGCCGCCGGCCAGTCCTTCGGCATGACCTATCACGAGCCGCTGCGGGAGAGCGGCGGTGACCTGTCCGCCGCCCCACCGCTGCGCAACATCCTGCGGATGGCGGCACTCGGCGGCTCGCTGCTGCTGATCATCGGTGGCTGCCTGTTCGCCTTCGGGGCACCGACCCAGCTCGCCACGACCATGATGATCATGGGCGGCTTCGCCGCGCTGCGTATCTGCATCTTCGTGCTGCAGGTGATCCTCTACACCCAGCGGCGCGACGTCTTCCGGCTCACCATCGCCGTCGGCCTGGTGCCGGTGAAACTCGGCATGGTCGCCGCCCTCGCGACACTGACACCGCTCGGCGCGGTGGGCGCGGCCATCGCGGCCACCGTCGCCGACGCGATCATGCTCGCCGGGTTCACGTGGGCGGTCTACCGGCCGCGCGAGGTGGTGGAGTCATGACCACACCGAAGACCGCGTTCATCCTGTCGAAAGACCCGGTGCTCGAACACACCGGTGACGTCGCACTGGCCCGCATGCTCATGCAGCTGGCCGCCGACTCGTCCGAGGTGTCGGCCATCGCGCTGTCGCCCCAACCGGGCACCGTCACCGCCGACCTGATCCCCGGTGGCCTGCCGCTGGAGCGGGTCCACAAGCCGGCCGTGCGTCCGCACCGGCTGCTCATCGACTCCCTGCGGCGCCGGCGCAGCCTGGTGCATGTCCGATTCGACACCGACGAACTGGTCCGTGCCATCGACCGCAGCGACGCCGACGTGTTCGTCGCCGAACACAGCTACATGGCCGAATCGTTCTTCCGCAGCAAGCATTTCGGGAAGAAGCGGTTCGTCGTCAACACGAACGTGAGCGAGTCGCTGGTCTGGCGGGCGTCGCGCGGCGCGCTCGGCCGCGTCGAGGAACCGCGGCTGGTCCGCGACGAGCTGCGCGTCGCGCGCGCGGCCGACGCCGTCAGTACCTACGACGCCGAGGAAGCCGAGTACTACCGCGACAACGGTGTCCGGGACGCCCGGTTCATGGACATCACGATGCCGCCCGGTACCCAGGTCGACGTCGCGGCCTCCCCGCCGCGGCTGGTGTTCATGGGTACCCGCGACTGGCCACCCAACCAGGAGGGGTTCCTGCGGGCCCTCGAACTGTGGCCGCGGATCTCCGCCGGGATCGCCGGCGCCGAACTGTGCATCATCGGGGCCAAGAAACCCGGTGCGGCCGACCCGGTCTATCCCGACGGGGTCCGCGACCTCGGATTCGTCGACGACCTCGGGGCGTTCCTGGCCACGTGCCGGGCCCTGATCGCGCCGATCCGCACCGGCGGAGGAGTCCGGGTCAAGCTGCTCGACACCATCCGGATCGGGCTGCCTGCCGTCGCCACCACGGCGGCCATCGGATCACTCGGGCCGATCTTCGGGCTGCGTGCCCTGGACGAGGACGCGGCGTTCATCGCCGAGTGCCGGCGGCTGCTCACCGACGTGCCGGCCGCCGTCGATCTGGGCAACCAGCTGTACGAGATCAACCGGCAGCGGTGGCAGGACCGGTTGCCGCACAAGGCGGTTGCCGACCTGCTGCGCGGCGATGGTCAGGTGTAGTAGACCTTCACGCCGACCCACGGTGCCCAGACCATGTAACCGTGCTGGAAGTCGACGCGGTTGGAGCCGTTGACGTAGCGCTCGTCGCTGGTGGCCAACCCCAGCTGCGGTTTCCAGGCCTGCGCGAAAGCGCTCGAGGCCCAGTGGGCGCCGGTCTCGGGTGACCACCACACCCGGAACGCCTGGCCACCCGTGAAGTCCTGTTGGCCGTTGGCGAACACGCTCGCGGGCACCGAGTTCCGCTGCATCGCGATGTCGGCCACCGGGCGCGGCGACGACACGTAGCCGCTCGGCAGCTCGTAGATGGTGTTGACCGTGCGGACCTGCGCCCACACCGTCTTGGTGGCCTTGAACACCGGGCTCAGGACCGAGCCGTGCGCCGGGTCGGTGATCTGCGAAAAGCGTAGGAACTCCGGCGATTTCGGTACCCCGGCGGCGATGGTCGCCGCCAGTTCGGCGGCCGCGGGCTTCGGTGTCCAGTCGCTGCGGTAGAGCCCGACGGTGGCGTCGGCCTGGTTGCTTCCGGTCTTGCGGTCACGCGTGGTGTAGACCATGAGCGGGCCGGTGTACGGCATCTCCTGCCACTTGGTGTAGATGTCCTTGAGGTACGCGGCCTGCGTGGTCTCGTTGACCACCGAGGTGGGCTCGCCGTACTCGGTGGCCCAGATCCGCTTGCCCTCGTCGCCGTTGTCGATCATCACCTGGCGCATCTGAACCAGTTGCAGGACAGGCGAATTCGCGATCAGCATGCCGTCGGAGAACTTCAGGTTGTAGTTGTACGGGTGGAACGACAGCGCGTCGAAGTTCCCCTTGGCGCCGGCGGCGTACATCCCGGCGATGAAGCGCACCGGGTTGATCGACCACGAGCCGAAGTCCACGACGGCGCCGACGACCCCACCGATCACCGTCGCGTCCGGGTCGACGGCCTTGATGCGCGGATAGGCCGACTTCAGCAGATCGGTGTAGCCCGCGGGATCGGGCGCGGGGCTGTAGAAGAACACCGCGTTCGGCTCGTTCCAGATCTCGTAGGCGGAGATCTTGCCCTTGTAACGCGTGGCCACCTTGGCCGTGAAGGCGCCGTAGGCGTCGGGGTCCGACGGCCGGCTGCTCAGCGGCAGGCCGCCCTGCGACATGGCCCAGGGAGGGGTGGCATTGACGAATGCGATGATCGACATGTTCATGGCGGCCGCGGCATTCACCGTCTTGTCGACCAGGCTCCAGTCGAGCTGGCCGAGGATCGGCTCGACGCCGGCCCACGGGATCATCAACCTGATGGTGTTCACGCGGTTGTTGGCCATCAATGCCAGCGTCCGGTTCACGTCATCGGGCGACAGTCCGTAGATGTCGGAGTCGGCGAAGCCGATGGTGGTCGGCAGGTTGACGACATTGGCCCGCTCGGCGATCCTGACCCGCTCAGGGGTGTCCCCTGGGATGCCGGTCAAGACGATGAGGGCGCAGACCATGCTGCCGGCGATCGCCGATGCCACGCTCGAGAAACGGCGGGCGGATCGTCGGGGGCGCTTCCCGGGCATCGTGCAACCGCCCTTCACCTATGAAGTGCGTCGCGAGGCGCAAACGCGCACTCAGTGTGCAGCAGCAATGGGCATTTGCTGTGAATCTGCTTGGGCGTGTCGCAGTCTTACCTGTTCCTGCCGTTCTCGGTCTATATGCACCAGGAATGCCAGCAAAATGGAGAACTTGAGGGTGGCCGGGGGGATGCCGACCACGGGGTGATCGAGTTGGAGCGCGACAACGCAGAATCCGATGTAGATGCCGCCATATCCGGCCCAGGCAAATGAATTCGAGCGAATCGCGCGGTAGCTCATGACGCAACCGATCACCATGATCGCAAAGAACGCCAGACCGGGGAAAATGCCGCCGCGGTAAATCGTCAGCAATGGCGCGTTCGACACATGGTTCAGCACGAACGCATAGTTTCCGTCCCGGAATTCGAGCCGGTTCCAGCCTTTTCCGAACAGCCAGTAACCGGCCATGGTGTCGGGGAATTCGCGGATGGCATCAATTCGTGACGTGGAACCGACGTCGTCACTGCTGAACGAGTGCGCGAATCTGGTGCGCACCTCGGGTATCGCGGCCGCGAGGCCAACGGCGGCGATCATGGCGGCGATGGCCAGCCCACGGTCCCGCGCCCGCATGGTGTGGAAGGCCAGCACCAGCAGCGCCCCGGCGACGACGGTGAACATGCCGGCCCGACTCAGCGTGAGCAGCAGCGCGACCGCGAAGATGCCGGTCACCACGATGCGCTGCCAACCGGCCAGGACGACCAGGGCGACGGCGATCGAGACCACCAGCGCGATGCCTTCGGCGTTGGGGTCGACCGAGGTGCCGCCGAGGCGCATGGAACGCGCCATGCCGCCGTCGGTGAAGGCGAAGCGGGTGGCGGTGTACTCCGCGGCATAACCGAAGACCCGCAGGTATTTGAACGACGTCTGGTTGGGGTCGAATGCCACGATGTACAAGCCGAATACGGCGTTGAACAACGTCGCGTAGACGAATATGCGGCCGAATTTCTCCAGATGCTCGGACGTCAGGCTGCTCAGTGCGATCGCGACGAGCGTCACGACCGACCACCGGACGATCTGGATGATGTCGCCCATGCCGACGCCGGTTACCGCGACCGACGCGATCGAGGTGATCACGAGCGCGATGATCGACCATTCCATCGGATGAATCGGGCGGGCCAGTCGCGGATGTACGAACAACGCGACCACCGCACCGAATGCGAACGGCAGATATAAGGGGACGTGAACACCCGGGAAATATCCGAAAGGCAGGGCGCCGGTGACGACCGCCAATCCGTACAAGAACCACAGCGGATGCCGTAATCCGACATAGATGCCGACAACCAGTGCGGCAATAGCGACAATGCCCAACAAAGTGACCTGGCCGAAAGACGTCGCCAACCAGACCAAGCCCACGATCCCGGCCAGAATCCCGGCCGATGATTTAAGATTGCCGAGTTGACCCAAACGGGCGTTCATGCCGACTATGTTCTCAGCTCGACCAGCTAAGCTCAAGCAGGTTGCCCGGACCCGTGGCGCGTCTGAATGGTCGGTCCGGTTCCCAGCCGTTAATCTGTGAGCCGTCGCATTGCTGAAATAAGGGGCACGACCTTGGAGATCAAAGAGTACCTGCGGATATTCGGCCGGTACTGGTGGGCGATCGTGGCGCTGGCGGTTGTCGGGGGTGTCGCGGGCTGGGCGTGGTGGGAATTCGGTGATCGCGAATACCAGTCCAGCGCGACGCTTTTCGTGGCGACCCAGAACGGCACCTCGGTCACCGAGGCCTACCAGAACAACCTGTTCTCCCAGGACCGCGTGAACTCCTACGCCACCCTCGCCATGAGCGAGCAGGTGGCCGCCCGCGCGGTGGACCAGCTGAAGGCGACCATCTCGGCGGGCGAACTGCGGTCCAAGGTCACTGCCGTCCCGCTGCCCAAGACCGTGTTGCTGCAGGTCTCGGTCACCGACAAGGACCCGGGCCAGGCGCAGACCTACGCCAGCGCGGTGGCCGATCAGCTCGCCGGCCTGGTGGGGGAGCTGGAGACGTCCCGCCGTGGCGGCAGCCCCGCCGCGGGCGCCATCGTGGTGGACGAGGCCGGCTATCCGACCAAGCCCCTGGGCTATTCGATGGTCACCCGCATCGGGATGGGACTGGCCGGTGGCCTCGTTCTCGGCCTGCTGGCGGCCATCGTGCTCGGCATCATCGACCGCCGCGTGCGCGGCCGCGACCGCGTGGCCGACGCCAGTGGTTCGCTGCTCATGGGTGCGCTGCCCGCGGACTCGGCCCGGAGCCATGCGCCGGTGGTCGACCTGACCGCCGAAGGTGCCTATCCGGAGGCGCTGCGCGAGCTCCGCAACAATTTGCGGTTCACCGTGCCGGCAAATCGCAATGAGGCCGCTCGCGTGATCGCGGTGGCCAGTCCGTCGCCGTCCGACGGGCGGACGACGGTGGCCATCGATCTGGCCACCGTGCTGGCCGAGACCGGCCGAAGTGTGGTGCTGGTGGACGGTGACCTGCGCAACCCGGCGGTGGCACAGCGCCTGGACCTGACCCCGGCGGCCCGTCAAGGGGCAGCCGACCGCGGCCTGAGCACCGTGCTGGTCGGCGAGAACACCGTCGCCGAGAGCCTGATCCCCGAGGTCTCCGTCGGTCAGCACCGGATCGCGGTGTTGCCCGCGGGCCCCGCCACCACACGTCCCGGCGAGTTGTGGGCCGGCGACCACACCGAGAGCCTGTTCGCCGACCTGTCCGGCCAGTTCGACTACGTCGTCGTGGACACGCCGCCGCTGGGTAAGTACAACGACGGTGCCGTCGCCGCCGCGCTGTCGGACGGGGCGCTGCTTGTCGGCCGCATCCGGCACACCACGAGCAATGCGCTCACCCGTGCCGTGCAGACCCTGAAGTCCGCCAACGCGGTGCTGATCGGTTCGGTCGCCACCGACGAACCGGTCGAGTTCAAGCTCCACATCGGCGGGTCCGACGGCCCCAAGTCCGGTGGCGACAAGAGCAAGAAGGCGGCGTCGAAGGCCGCCCCCAAGGCTGCACCGCAGCCCGAGGCCAAGACGGCGGCGCACCAGAAGCCGTGATGCGTCAGGTTGAGTTGCGGCGCACGGTACTGGCACTGGCTGCAGTGCTGGTCACCGTGGCTGCGTGCGGCCAGTCGGGCCCGGTGCCGCCGCGACCGGGTGACGACGTGCGTCCCACCCGGGACCTCACCCCGATGTTCCCGGGGGCCGAGGCGTTGCCGCCGCCCGATCTCACCGACGACGGCCCGGGTTCCCTTGTCGAGCTGAAGCCCGTCAAAGGCGACCGCAGCTTCGACGAGGCCGGCGCCACCGCGGCGCGCATCGTGTACCGGTCCACCAGCGGCGTGGACGGCCGTCCCATCCAGGTCAGCGCGCTGATCGCGGTGCCCCCGGGCCCCGCGCCCAAGGGCGGCTGGCCCATCATCTCGTTCGGGCACGACACCACCGGGCTGCTGCCGAAGTGCGCGCCGACCCTCGCGCCGCAGTTCTGGGGCTACTCGACCGGCATGACGGTGTATCTGCGGCGCGGCTTCGCCATCGCCCTGTCCGACTACCAGGGGCTGGGCATCGACCCCGGTTCCAGCGCCCGGCAGCACTCCATCCTGGACGCGAACAGCCTGGGCAACAGCATCATCGACGCCGCTCGCGCGATCCATCGTGCCGCTCCGTCGACCAGCACCAACTGGGGTGCGCTGGGCGCCGGTGAAGGCGGCCTGGCCGCGTGGGCCGCGGCCGAACGCAACGGCACCTACGGCGCCGGCATGAACATGGTCGGCGCGGTGGCGGTCAACCCGATCGCCGATCTGGCGCCGCTCGCCGACCCGGACCGCACCGCCGCGCTGGCGACCGCCGATCAGTACCGGCTGCAGATCCGGGCGCTGCAGAGCCTGGAAACCATGCAGCCCGACTTCGACCTCGACGCGCACCGCTCGGCGAAACTCAAGGACCAGTGGGACCTGTTGGTCGACTGTGCGCCGCGCGACGTCGCGGCCGCCCAGCTGGCGCTGAATCAGTTGACTCCCAACGACTTCCAGGCCAAGGACGCGGCCGCCGCCGCTGACCTCAAGCGGCGCCTCGGTGCCGTCGCGCTGCCCAGTCCCGTTGCGGGCCCGAACGATCCGCCGGTGTTGGTGGCGTTCGGTACGGCCGACACCGTCAACCCGGCGGCCGGCGTGCTGACGGCCACCGCGGCCGCGTGTGCCCGCGGCCAGCAGATCGTGCTGATGCGCGGCGTCGGCGACACCGGCGTGATCAACGACCAGACGATGCAGAACGCGCTGGCGTGGCTGCAGGCGCGGTTCGACGGCGAGCGCGTGGCCGACGTCTGTGTGGGGGCGACGTGATCACGCCGGCCGGAGTGCCGCGGGTGCGCGACTACGTGCTGTTCGTCAAGAACAGCTGGGTGCTGGTGCTCGTCACCACCATCGCGAGCGCGCTGATGGGCTGGGTGGGCTGGGAGTACGCCAAGCCGGAGTACCGGTCGACCGCATCGGTTTTCGTCCGGACCGAGGGCAGCGCATCGCCGCTCGACGCCTACTACGGCGACGCCGGCATGCTCGGCCTGATGGAGACCTACCGGAACCTGGCCACCAGCTCCCAGATCACCGCACCCATCATCCAGAAGCTGGGCCTCATCGAGTCCGACAAGGAACTCGCGGCCCGGATCGTCATATTGCCCAGTGCCACAGCGATGTTGAACGTCACGGTCACCGGCGGTGATGCCGACCAGACCACGCAGATCGCGCACGAGGTCGTGAACGACATGGTCGCGGTGGGCAACCGGCTGGCCCTGGTAGCCGGTACCAGCGCGACGCTCGTCGTCATCGACGACGCCAGCCCCGCCGAACGGGTGGGCACCGTCTGGTCCTACGTGATGACCGGGACGGTGCTGGGTTTCGCGCTGTGTGTCGTCGCGGTCATCGCGCGGGCACTGATCTTCGACCGGGTGCAGAGTCGCCGGCACCTCGAGCGGGTGATCGGTGACGCGACCGCCGGGACGTCGGGATGAACTCGCGGCGGCTGCGGCGTGTGGTCGCGGCGGGTCTGCTCGCCGCGGTGTGTCTGGCCGCGCCGGCCTGCCAGCGCGATCCGGCGCCGAAAAAGGCCGGGCCCCTCACCGCTGGGGGTATCGACCTGAAGCCCGACACCACGGGCGCCGGCCAGGTGCCCGGTGCGCTGGTATCGGCATCGACGTTCCCCACGCTGGACCTGCGGCTGAAATCGGCCGTGTCGCTGGCGGCCCGCATCGGCTACACGTCGACGTCGGGGATCACCGGCGAACACACCGAGGTATCGGGCTCGGTCTTCGTGCCGAACGGGACACCGCCGCCGGGCGGCTGGCCGATCATCGTCTTCGGCCACGCGACGTCCGGCGTGCAACGCGACTGCGGACCATCGGGGTCGTCGACGCTGCAGGGGCTGTCCGCGCCGATCACCACGCTGGTCAAGGCCGGCTACCTGGTGAGCCTGCCGGACTATCAGGGCCTCGGCCCGGGCACCGCCGGTCATCCGTACGCCGACGCCACCACGGTGGGCTACAACGTCATCGACTCGGTGCGCGCGGCGCACAAGCTGGTACCGCAGTCGTCGGACCGCTGGCTGGCCGTCGGGGTATCCCAGGGCGGCCAAGCCGCCTGGGCCGCAAACGAACTCGCCGGCCGCTACGGCACCGGGCTGAACCTCGTCGGCACCGTCAGCCTGTCGCCGGCCACCGATCTCACCGGCCTGGCCGCCGGGGCCGCGGCCGGCAGCCTGTCGAAAGAGCAGGGCGCCATCCTGCAGCTCATCCTGGCCTCCCTGGCGACCGAGAACCCGACCCTTAACCTGGCGGACTACCGCCGCGGCGAGATCGTCGAGCACTGGGACGTCCTCGCCTCGTGCCGTACCGAGGACGCCGCGGCGCGCACCGCGGCGATCGACAAGATCACGCCCGACGACCTGCGGCCCGCGAACCCGCAGGCGGAAGCGACGCTGCAGGGCCTGCTGGCCAAGCGGAGCCTGCCCAAGGAGCCGACGTCCGCACCGATGCTCGTGCTGTACGGCGGCCAGGACACCCTGCTGCCGCCGGACTGGACGAACAAGGCGCTCGCCGCCGCGTGCCGCCTCGGCGACGTCATCGACATCATGTTCCAGCCGACCAAGGGGCACGCCGACATCGACGTGGCGACGTCCTACGACTGGATCAAGGACCGGTTCGACGGCGTCCCCGCCCCGAACAGTTGTCCGTCATTCAATTCCACGCAGGGAGCAGGACAGTGAACGCGCCGACCTCGGCACCGGTCCGGACCCGGGCCCGCATCATCGGGCTGGACGGCGCCCGCGGGCTGTCGTGCCTCGGCGTCGCCGTCATGCACGTCACCGGGCACTACTCGCCGCAGACGGCCTACCACTGGAAGACGAACCTGGTCGGGCTGTCGCTGATCTTCTTCTACGCGCTCAGCGGGTTCCTGCTGTTCCTGCCCTACGTGCGCAACCTGATCGAGCAGCGCGAACTGCCCAGCACCGCGAACTTCGCCGTCCACCGCATCGCCCGCATCCTGCCCGGCTACCTGGTCATCTTCCTGCTGTGCAACTACCTGCTGCAGATCGTCTACATCGAGAACGCGTCACTGCAGCCGACGCGCACCGAAGACGGCACCGGCATGATCACCGACCCGTGGCAGCTGATCGCCAACCTGACCCTGATGCAGTCGTACATCCCGAAGTACTTCCAGACCGGCCTGAACCCGTCGTGGTCGCTGACGCTGGAATACGCCTTCTACCTTTCGATCCCGCTGCTGGGCATGCTGCTGTTCGCCCTCGCCCGGCGATCGAACCTGCGGCCGTGGGTCATCGTGTCCCTCGGCCCGGCACTGCTGATCGCGCTGGGCTTCATCGGCCGGGCCTTCGTGCCGTGGATGATCTCGGCACTGCACCTGACCGATCCGACGGAGATCAACTGGGGCGCCAACTGGGTCGCGGTCTACACCAAGACCTTCCTGACCAACTCCGACACCTTCGCGTTCGGCATGGCCGCCGCGGTGCTGGTCGTGGCCATGGAGCACAACGCGATTCGCGAGAAGCTCAGCCGGCGCGTCCGGCTGTACAGCTTCCTGGCGATGTTCCCGGCGGGCATCGTCATGCTCGGGTTGATCGCCCTGGCCAACCCGTACGCGACATCGGCCCTGGCGGTGCTGTGCGCGCTGGGCATCCTCGTCATCGTCGCGCCGCTGTTCCGCGGGGAGCGGTCCGGGCTGGCCGAGCTGCTGGACACCGCGCCCTTCCGGTTCGTCGGGAAGGTCTCGTTGTCGGCCTACCTCTGGCATTTCCCCCTCATGCTGTTGCTGGGACGCTGGGGCCTGATGGCCGGCGACACCGTGCCCGGCATGCTGCGCAACGTGGCGCTCGTCCTGGCGGTGACACTCGTGGTCTCGGCCGTCACGTACTACGCAGTGGAAGAACCCGTCATGAAATTCGCCAAGCGGTACCGCACCAGGTGGTCCTGAATGCGTCGTGCGATCCAGTGGGGCGCCGCGCTCGCGGCAGTGCTCCTGATCGCGGCGTCGTTGCCGGTGATGTGGCAGGTCGGTAGCTGGGCCCTGGACAAGCTGCGGCACGGCGACGCCGGTGACCCGGTGCCGATCCGCACCGCCGACCTCACCGGCTCGGGCCCAGGCAGCCTGATCAGCGCCATGACGATGCCGGCGCTGACCAACTCGGTGGAAGGCAAGGATCTGCAGGCCGCCCGCGTGGTCTACCGATCCACCTCGGGTGACACCGATGCGCCGACGGTGGTGTCGGGATCGGTGTTCACGCCCCGCGGCCAGGCGCCCGACGGCGGCTGGCCGGTGATCGCGCTGGCCCACGGCACCACCGGCATCGACCAGCCCTGTGCGCCGTCGCTGTCGGCGAATCTCCTCGGCAACGTGGTGTTCGTGCAGGGCTTCGTCAACCTCGGTTTCGCCGTGGCCCTCGCCGATTACCAGGGGCTGGGTGCCCCCGGTGTCCATCCGTACACCGACAGCCGCACCGCGGGCCGCAACGTCATCGACTCCGTCCGCGCCCTGCGCCACACCTTCCGCGACATCTCGAACCGCTGGGCCGTGTTCGGCGGCTCGCAGGGCGGCGGCGCGGCGTGGGCCGCAGACGAACAGGCGCGCACCTACGCGCCCGAACTCGACCTGATCGGGGCGGCCGCCAGCGTGCCGTCGGCCGACGTGGCGGGCATCGTCGACAAAGCCGTCGCGGGCACCATGACCAAAGATCAGGAAGCGGCGTTCCAGGCGATCGTCGAGTCGCTGGCCCGGCTGCATCCGGACCTGAACCGCGACGACTACCGCAGGGGCGCGGCGGCCCGGTACTGGAAGGTGCTGTCGGCGTGCTCGGGGCCCGACGTCGCCTACCGCGCCACCGCCATCGACGCGATCGGACCGACCGACCTGGCGCCCGTCGACGCGGCGGCCGCCGACCGGCTCCGTCGCCTGCTGCAGGACTGGGCGCTGCCGCAGCAGCCGCTGTCGGCTCCCATGTCGGTGGTCTACGGCGGCAAGGACACCTTCCTCGACCCGGAATGGACGAAGGCCGCCATCGCCCGCGCATGTTCGCTGGGCGGTACGGTGGTCTGGAATTTCCAGCCGGACGGTGGGCATGCCGATATTGACGGACCGGGTCAATTGCGGTGGCTGGCAGAACGATTCAGGGGAGGCGAGGCGGTCAATGACTGTCCTGCGCAGGGGACCACGTAATCCCGACGGCGACAGCCCGATTCATCAACAGTTGCTGATCGAGGCGAAATGCATCGTGAAGCGACTCATCGCGCCCCGCGGCACCCCCGTCGGCGAGCCCGAGCGGCCATACCTGATCCTGCCGATCCTGGGGCAGTCCAACGCGTTCGGCATGGGGCTGCCCGTCGAGCCCGACGGCTTGGACCGGCCCCATCCGCTGGTGCACCAGTGGGCCATGTGCGGGCCGTCCAAAGGCACCGCGGTGCTGGCGACGCAGCCGCTGCTGCACGAAATACCTTGCAAATACGTCGGTTTCGGTCCGACCTTCGCCAAGCAACTCGCCGAGGACACCGGACGTCCGGTGCTGCTGATCCCCGGTGCCCGCGGCGACACCTCGTTCACCCCGAAGAACGGGCACACCTGGGATCCGGCCGACCGCAAGACCCGCGTGAACCTGTACCGCCGGGCCGTGAAGGCCATCGACGCGGCGCTCGCGCGGTATCCCGGCAGTGAGATCGCCACCGTGCTCTGGCATCAGGGGGAGACCGACGTGCCACTGATCTCCGGCGCGCAGTACCAGGAGAAGCTCGATTCGCTGATCGGGGACATGCGCGCGCGGTACGGGGAGCGCCTGCCGTTCGTGCTGGGCCAGATGGTGCCGGAGGAGATGGAGCTGAGCGGCAAGCCCTACGCCGCGATCGACGCCGTCCACGCCGACACCCCGAACCGGTGGCCACTGACCACCTTCGTGCCGGGCCCGCGTGATTCGTACAACAGTCCCGACGACCGGCACTACAGCGCCGCCGGGCAGCGCGAGTTGGGTCGCCGCATGTGGCAGCAGTACCGCGAGATGTGCGCCGAACAACTGGCGGACTATGGCACGCGGTGACCTCGGCCGAATCGTTCGTCGCGTCATCGGCGTGGTCACGATCGTCCTGCTCGTCGATGTCGGGCTGGCCGGGGTGGTGCTGTTCGCCAACGCCAGGTCCGATCAGCTGCAGCGAGCCGACGCGATCATCGTGCTGGCCGGCGAACACGACGGCCGCGAACAGTACGGGCTGAGCCTGGCCCGCCAGGGCTGGGCGCGCACCGTCGTGCTGTCCAACCCGTACCTGCCGGGCGACCCCCAGATGAAGAGCGCCTGCGCGCCGGCCACCGACATCGAGGTGATCTGCCGGAAGCCGGAGATCCTGACGACCCGCGGCGAGGCCATGATGATGCGCCAACTCTCCGAGGGCCGATCCTGGCACCGGATCATCGTGGTCAGCTGGCGGTACCACCTGCCGCGCGCCCGCCTGATCTTCCGGCAGTGCTATTCCCCGGACCACGGTTCGGTGGTTGCGGTGGCTTTGCCCAGGGACTATGACTTCTCGCCCGTCGGATGGGAGCTGACGTTCTTCTATCAGTTTGCCGGGTTCGCTAAGGCCGCGCTGCAGGGCCGCTGCGGTTGACCTGCCTATTTTTCTGATCGGTGGTATTTTCGAGCAAACGATGCGATAGTAGTCGCAGTTCGCTGAGCGGGGGCTATAGCGAACAGCCAGCAAATGGGAGGGAGTACGCGTCAGTGTCAGTGGCAGAAGAACTCTACGTTCCCGAGGCTTCTCCCGCGCGTCCCGTAAGGGCCGTCGCGCCTTTAGCTGACCGGGCCTGGCAGACGCGTTACCGCTGGTGCCTCATCGCATTCGATCTGGTCGTGGTCGTGTTGGCCCTGGCGAGTGCCCAGTTCGTCAAGCTCGGTACACCGGACGCCTCCCTGGAATTCACCTCGACGTATCTGCACGTCTTCTCGTACTACTCGGTCCTGTCGCTGTTCGTCGCCGTGATCTGGCTGGCCATGCTGGCCGCGTACCGCACCCGCTCGCCGCGCATCGTCGGCGCCGGTGTCGAGGAGTACCGCCGGGTGTTCTCCGCGACGCTGGCCACCGTCGGCATCATCGCCGTCGCACTGATGATCTTCCGCCCTGAATACGCTCGCGGCTACTTGGCCGTCGCGCTGCCGCTCGGCCTCGTCGGCCTCGTGGTGGGCCGGACCATCTGCCGCCGGGTGCTCGCGCGGCTGCGCCGGCGCAACAAGTGCGTCGCCAACGTGCTGGCGGTCGGTGACCCGCGCGCCGTGAGCAACCTGGTGCAGTCCCTGCACCGCGAGTGGTGGTACGGCTATTCGGTCCGCGGCGTCTGCCTCACCGGCCGGCCGGCAGGCGGCACCTTCGAGGTGGCCGGGGTCGGCGAGCTGCCGGTGCTCGGTAACGAGTCCCAGGTGTCCGACGCCATCACCCAGGCGGCCTTCGACGCCGTCGCCCTGACCACCACCGATCACCTCGGGCCCGAAGGCATGCGCGAACTGTCCTGGGAGCTCGACAAGGTGGGCATCGACATGGTCGTGTCCCCGAGCGTCATCGACGTCGCCGGCCCCCGGCTCACCATGCGCCCCGTCGCCGGTCTGCCGCTGATCCACGTCGAGCGTCCGCAGTACAGCGGGACCAAGAAACTGCAGAAGCGCGCGTTCGACGTCTTCGTCGCGCTGTTCGCGCTCACCGTGACCTCGCCGCTGATGGTGTTGTCGGCCATCGCGATCAAGCTCACCAGCCGTGGTCCGGTCTTCTACCGCTCCGAGCGAATCGGCTTGGACGGCAAGCCGTTCCAGATGACGAAGTTCCGCACCATGGTGCAGGGCGCCGACCGCATGGTCGACGACCTGATCAGCCTCGACCTCAACGAGAGCGGCAGCGGGGTGCTGTTCAAGATTCACGAGGACCCGCGCGTCACGCTGGTCGGAAAGTACCTGCGGCGCTACAGCATCGACGAACTGCCGCAGTTCTTCAACGTGCTGCGCCGCGACATGAGCGTCGTCGGGCCGCGCCCGCCGCTGCGCCGTGAATTCGACACGTACAACGAGCAGGTGCGCCGCCGGCTCCTGGTGCTCCCCGGCATCACGGGGCTGTGGCAGGTGAGCGGCCGGGCCGACCTGTCGTGGGAGGACTCGGTACGGCTCGACCTGTCGTACGTCGAGAACTGGTCCATCACCAACGATCTGCTGATCGCGGCCAAGACCTTCCGCACCATCATCGGCGGTTCTGGCGCCTACTGACTCCGGACGGGCGACCGTCGGTGAATAATCCCCATTGATGCGTAAAGCCCTGCCGTGGATAGTGGTGGCCGTCCTGGTCGTCGGTGCTCTGACCGCCGCGACCTACCTGCGACCGCTGGCGCTGATCGGGACCTCGAAGGTCCTCGACATGTTCATTCCGCTCTCGGGCGCGCCGGAGCCGATCGGTTCGGCCGATCTCTCCGGCTCCGGCCCGGGCGCCCTGCTGTCGGCGACGACCATGCCGGGGGTCACCAGCACCTTCACGGGACAGGGGATTCGCGCCGCCCGCGTGGTGTATCACTCCACCTCGGGTGACAGCGGCGCGCCGACCGTCGTCTCGGGCGCGGTGCTCACGCCGCTGGGCCAGGCGCCCAAGGGGGGCTGGCCGGTGGTGGCCCTCGGGCACGGCACCCTGGGCATCGACAACAACTGCGGACCGTCGCTGTCGCCGACCCTGATGAACCTGCTGCCCATCGCGAAAGTGGTGATCAATCTCGGGTACGCCGTCGCACTGGCCGACTACCAGGGGCTGGGCGTCAAGGGTGTGCACCCGTACTCCGACGCCCGCACCGCGGGCCTCAACATGATCGACGCCGTCCGCGCGGCACGGCACGTGTTCGGTGACATCTCCACGACGTGGGCGGCGTTCGGCGACTCGCAGGGCGGCGCGGCGGCCTGGGCCGCCGACGAGCAGGCCGAGCCCTACGCCCCGGAACTCAATCTGGTGGGTGCGGTCGCCGTGGCGCCCGCCGCCGACATCAGCGGTCTGGTGGCGAAATCGCAGACCGGCACGTTGACCAGCGAGCAGCGGCCGGTGCTGCAGGCGCTGATCGAATCGCTGGCCCGGTTGCACCCCGACCTGAACCGTGATGAATACCGGCACGGCGGTGCGTCGCGCTACTGGAACGTGCTGACGGACTGCAGTGCCGGCGCGGCCTACAAGCGTGCCGTCGCCGCCGGACAACTCGGGCCGCGCGACTTCCTGCCGGTGTCGCCCGATGCGGCCCAGCGGTTGCAGAATCTTTTGCAGGCGTGGGCAATTCCGCAGCGACGGCTGACCGCGCCACTGTACGTCTGGTACGGCGGTCAGGACCCCTTCATCGATTCCGCCTGGACGAAGGCGGCCATCGGGCGGGCCTGTTCGCTCGGTGGCACGGTGACGACAGAGTTCGACCCGCAGGGCGGCCACAACCCGCCCGCGGCGCAGGAGATGCTCGACTGGATGGCGGATCGGTTCGCCGGGAAGAAGGTAACCAATGACTGCTGAGCTGCTGCCGCTGGACGCCGCGGCGATCCAGGCGTCCGTCGGTGACGGCTGGCGCGTCGAGGTGGTGGCCGAAACCGGTTCCACCAATGCCGATCTGGCGGCGCGGGCCCAGTCCGGCGAGAACGTGGCGGGCGTGGCGCTGTTCACCGAGGACCAGACCGCGGGCCGGGGACGCCAGGGCCGCAGCTGGACGGCGGTGCCGCGGTCGCAGATTCTGATGTCGATCGGGGTGGACACCACCGACGTGCCGAGCGAGACCTGGGGCCTGCTGTCACTGGCGGCGGGGGTGGCTGTCGTCGAGGCCGTCGCCGAGGTGGCCGGCGTGCAGGCCGCACTCAAGTGGCCCAACGATGTGCTGGTGGGCACCGGCAAGCTGGCCGGGATTCTCGCCGAGGTCGCGGCCCCGGCCGGGGAGCCGCCCGTCATCGTCGTCGGTATCGGTCTGAACGTGTCGCTCGCCGCCGCCGAACTGCCCGACCCGGTGGCCGTGTCCCTGTTGAGTCTCGGTGTCGCGCAACCGGATCGGCAGCGGCTGGCGGTGGCGCTGCTGAACCGTCTGCACGCCCGCATCGCCGAGTGGCGCGTGGGCGGGAACGTCGAGCTGTTGGCCGTCTACCGCAAGCACAGCGCCACCCTCGGGCAATCGGTGCGGGCCGAGTTGCCCGGCGGGCGTGAGGTGGTGGGGCAGGCGACCGACATCGACGCGGGCGGTGCGCTGGTGATCGATTCGGCCGACGGCGCGGTCGCCGTCTCGGCGGGCGACGTCGTCCATTTGCGTCCCGCCGCCGGCTGAGCACCGCCTAGAGTCTGGGTATGGGTTACCCGGACAACGTGCTGGCGGCCGACGAACATGTTGTGCTGCATCGGCACCCGCACTGGAAGCGCCTGATCGGGCCGGTGCTGGTGCTGCTGGTCGCGACGGCGCTGGCCGCTTTCCTCGCGGCGGTGGTCAATCACACCAACTGGGATTCGAACGCCAAGAACATCATCTTCGCGGTGGTCGGCGTGGTCTGGCTGGTGGTGATCGGCTGGCTCACCGTCTGGCCGTTCCTGACCTGGCGCTCAACGCATTTCGTGATCACCGACCGGCGGGTGATGTTCCGGCGCGGCGTGCTGACGCGGTCGGGTATCGACATCCCGCTGGCGCGCATCAACAGCGTGGAGTTCCGGCACCAGCTACTGGACCGGATACTGCGCACCGGCACGCTGATCATCGAGTCGGCATCGCAGGATCCCCTGGAATTCCATGACATCCCGCGGGTGGAGCAGGTCCACTCGCTGCTGTATCACGAAGTCTTCGACACCTTGGGTTCCGAGGAGTCGCCCAGCTGAGGGTCGTCGCCGAGTTCGTCGTAGGCCTCGGCGAAACCACCGGCGGTGATCGTCGCCTCGAGCGTCATGTCGGGTGCGTGCTTGGCCATCTCATCGGGGAACACCCAGCGCCGGAACGCCCAGAACCGGAACGCCATCTGCAGCAGGTTGCCGATGATGTACGCCGACAGGAAGTCGGCGATGTTCTCGACGGTCAGCGACACGTTGGGCTGGCGCAGCTGCAGCACGTAGCTGGACACCCACAGCGGGGCCATGCTCAGCAGCACGCCGACGCCACTGACCGCGAAGAACAGCAGCGCCTCGTGGTGGCGCAGGCGGCCACCGCGGTTCTGGAAGCTCCATTCGCGGTTCAGCACGTACGACGCGATGACCGCGACGATGCCGGCGATGATCTTGGCCGTCACCGGCTTGGGCTCGAGCACCGTGAGCTTGAGGGTGTAGAAGATGCCCGAGTCGATGACGAACGTCGTGGCGCCGACGATGGCGAACTTGATGAGCTCGTGATGCCGCTCGGCAAACGGCCGAATCACTCGCGGGAGCCGCGCGATCGTGGCCTCGGTGAACGACATAAGCGGCCAGTTTACGGAAAGTACCTGCATTTCACGTACCCGTGCAGGTAGCGGGCGGTAGCTAGGCGGCATAGGCAGATTCGGGGGACGCCCTCGGCGCGTGACAAACTAGGCGCCGTGACGCAACCCCCCGTCGTGGCAATGATCGGTGGCGGCCAGCTGGCCCGCATGACCCACCAGGCCGCCATCGCACTCGGTCAGACCCTGCGGGTCCTGGCGGTTTCCGCCGACGAGCCCGCCGCCCAGGTGAGCCCGGCGGTGGTGCTGGGCTCGCACACCGACCTCGAGGCGTTGCGCCAGGTGGCGGCCGGTGCGTCGGCCCTGACGTTCGATCACGAGCACGTGCCGACCGAGCTGCTCCAGACGCTCGTCGCGGACGGCGTCAACGTGGCCCCGCCGCCGGCGGCGCTGGTGCACGCGCAGGACAAGTTGGTCATGCGCCGCCGGCTGGCCGAACTCGGCGCGCCGGTGCCGCGCTACCGCGAGGTGGCGTCGACCGCCGAGCTGGATGCCATCGACGAGCTCGCCGCTGAGACCGGTGGTGCGCTGGTGGTGAAGGCCAGCCGCGGTGGTTACGACGGCAAGGGCGTCACGCTGACCGACGACGTCGCGCAGGCCCGCGCTGCCGCCGAGGGCTACCTGGCCGCCGGCGTGGCGGTGCTGGTGGAGGAGAAGGTCGCCATGCGCCGCGAGCTGGCCGCGCTGGTCGCCCGCTCGCCGTTCGGGCAGGGCGCGGCGTGGCCCGTCGTGCACACCGTGCAGGAGGACGGCATCTGCGTCGAGGTGATCGCGCCGGCGCCGCAGCTGGACGCCGCGGTGGCGACGGCGGCCGAACAGCTCGCGCTGCGGATCGCCGATGAGCTCGGTGTGGTCGGCGTGCTGGCGGTCGAGCTCTTCGAGACGGTCGACGGCGCGCTGGTGGTCAACGAGTTGGCCATGCGTCCGCACAACTCCGGGCACTGGAGCATGGACGGCGCGACGACGAGCCAGTTCGAGCAGCACCTACGCGCGGTCCTGGACTACCCGCTGGGGTCGACGGCACCGCTGGCGCCGGTGACGGTGATGGCGAACGTGCTGGGCGCGCCGACGCAGCCGGCGATGACGATGGACGAGCGCCTGCACCACCTGTTCGGCCGGCTGCCCGAGGCCCGGGTACACCTGTACGGCAAGGGGGAGCGGCCTGGCCGCAAGATCGGTCACGTCAACATCGTCGGCGCGCCGGGCGGCTCGCTCGACGACGAGGACTACGTGGCCGACGTGCGCGAGCGCGCCGTCCGGGCCGCGCATTGGTTGTCGCACGCTGAGTGGACCGACGGATGGAGTGGACATGAGTGAACGCGTGGGAGGCCCCCGGGTCGGCCTGATCATGGGCAGTGACAGCGACTGGTCGGTGATGGAGGACGCGGCCACCGCGCTCGCCGAGTTCGAGGTGCCGTTCGAGGTCGGCGTGGTGTCGGCGCACCGCACGCCGCAGCGCATGCTCGACTACGCCAAGTCCGCCGCGGACCGCGGCGTCGAGGTGATCATCGCCGGCGCCGGTGGCGCCGCGCACCTGCCCGGCATGGTGGCGTCGGCCACTCCGCTGCCCGTGATCGGTGTGCCCGTGCCGCTGGCCCGCCTCGACGGCATGGACTCGTTGCTGTCGATCGTGCAGATGCCCGCGGGCGTGCCGGTGGCCACGGTGTCGATCGGTGGGGCGCGCAACGCGGGCCTGCTGGCGGTACGCATCCTGGGGTCGGCCGATGCCGCTTTGCGGGCGCGGATGCAGCGTTTCCAGGAGGACCTGGAGCAGATGGTGCTCGACAAGGATGAGGCGCTGCGGAATCGGTTGCTGGGCAAGTAAGCTCACGATCGATGAAATCCTCATTCGCGCGGTACCGCAGCGTCGGCCACAAACTCGTCACGGGATTCATGGAGCCGGAGGTGCTCCTGGTCGCCGGTGCGCTGGACGAGGCCCAGCGGGCCAGGTCCGTCGGCGGTGCGGTCGCCGAGATCGGTGTGCACCACGGCAAGCTGTTCATCGGCCTGAACCTGCTGCAGCGGGACGACGAAAAGTCCGTTGCCATCGACATTTTCGGCGACCAGGACCTCAACATCGATGGTTCCGGGGCCGGTGATCTGGCGAAGTTCACCAGCAACGTCGACGTCTGGTCGTCCATGGACAGCGTGGTGATCCACCAGGGTGACTCCACGAAGCTGACCCCCGAGGTGCTGCTGGAGGAGGCCGGCGGGCCCGTCCGGTTCTTCAGCGTCGACGGCGGCCACACCGAGGAGATCGTCTACAGCGACATGCAGCTGGCCGAGGCCACCCTGGCCGATGGCGGCATCGTCATCGCCGACGACGTCTTCAACGAGTTCTGGCCCGGCGTCGCGGTGGGCACGCTCAAATACCTCGATGACGGCGCCGGCCTCGCCCCATTCGCGATCGGCTTCAACAAGGTGTTCTTCACCCAGCCGGAGTTCTGCGATTACTACCAGGCCGAACTCGAGTCGGCGGCGCACCGCTCGGCCCGGATCCAGCACACCACCTCGGTTTTCGCCGGGCATCCCGTGCTGCTGCTCGGCCCCGTGACGGCCGTCGACGTGCTGCGCCGCAGCGAGACGTTGCGCACCGTCTATCACCGCACTTACCGCGAGTTGGTCCGTGGGCTGCAGAAGGTGTCGGGTCAGGGGCGGTAAAGTTACCGGCGAGTAGCACCCCGCATCTCGCCACATGGGCAGGCAAGGAGCCATCAATGTCTATCGGTAACCCGTCATTCGATCTGTTTCAGCTGCCGGAAGAGCATCAGGAGCTGCGTGCCGCCATCCGGGCCCTGGCCGAGAAGGAGATCGCGCCGTTTGCCGCCGAGGTCGACGAGCAGGCCCGGTTCCCGCAGGAGGCCAGTGACGCGCTGACGGCCTCCGGTTTCAACGCCGTGCATGTGCCCGAGGAGTTCGGCGGTCAGGGTGCGGACTCGGTGGCCGCGTGCATCGTCATCGAAGAGGTGGCCCGGGTCGACGTGTCGGCGTCGCTGATCCCCGCGGTCAACAAGCTCGGCACCATGGGCCTGATCCTGAACGGCTCCGACGAGCTCAAGCGCAAGGTGCTGCCGGACCTGGTCGACGGCAAGCTGGCGTCGTACGCGCTGTCCGAGCGCGAGGCCGGCAGTGACGCCGCAGCGATGCGCACACGCGCCAAGGCCGACGGTGACGACTGGATCCTCAACGGCGCCAAGGCCTGGATCACCAACGGCGGCAAGTCGAGCTGGTACACCGTGATGGCCGTGACCGATCCCGACAAGGGCGCCAACGGCATCTCGGCGTTCATGGTGCACATCGACGACGAGGGTTTCTCCATCGGCCCGAAGGAGCGCAAGCTCGGCATCAAGGGTTCGCCGACCACCGAGCTGTACTTCGAGAACTGCCGCATCCCCGGTGACCGCATCATCGGCGAGCCGGGCACCGGCTTCAAGACCGCGCTGGCGACGCTCGACCACACCCGTCCGACCATCGGCGCGCAGGCCGTCGGTGTGGCGCAGGGTGCGCTGGACGCCGCGATCGCCTACACCAAGGACCGCAAGCAGTTCGGCAAGGCGATCAGCCAGTTCCAGGGTGTCGAGTTCATGATCGCGGACATGGCGATGAAGACCGAGGCGGCCCGTTTGATGGTCTACAACGCCGCGGCCCGCGCCGAGCGCGGTGAGGGCAACCTGGGCTTCATCTCGGCGGCGTCGAAGTGTTTCGCCTCGGATGTGGCGATGGAGGTGACCACCAACGCCGTGCAGCTGTTCGGCGGCGCCGGTTACACCGTCGACTTCCCGGTGGAGCGCATGATGCGCGATGCCAAGATCACCCAGATCTACGAGGGCACCAACCAGATTCAGCGGGTCGTGATGTCCCGCGCCCTGCTGCGCTGACGTCAGGCGCTACAGGTCGGCAGTGACCTTCTCCGTCGCGCGGCGCCGCTCCAGCGCGCCCGCGTCGGGGTTGGCCACCTGCACCAGGGAGGCGCCGCCGGCGAACACCGCCAGCAGATTGGCGACGAGTTCGTCGGGGCTGTCCCACGCGGCCGTCGACAGCAGCCGGGTGCCGGTGGTGAATCCCTTTGCCGCCGCACCGTGGCGGGCCGCGGCGAGGACATCGTCGACCGAGCGGCCGGCCAGGGCCGGCCCCGGGTTCCGTTCGGGCACGATCTGATCGCCGTGCACCCGCACGGATGTCGCGTAGTCGGCGACGCCGATCGGCAGGTCGGGGACCGGCTTGCCGAACGGATCGAGCGACAGCACGACGACTTCGCCGGCACCGGTCTCGTCGGCCGCGTCGATGCGGTCGGCCGTGCACAGCGCGATATCGCACTGCGTCGGAAGTGGTTCTCCGACAACTACTTCCGCGCCGATGTACCAGATACCGAACAACACGCCCGCCGTCTGCCAGTGCGCGGGCAGCAGCACCGCGACCCGGCTGCCCGGACCGGCGCCGAGCTCGTCCCGCAGCAGGTTGGCGGTCTTGGCGGCCCAGTTGCCCAGCGTCACCGCCGACAGCTCGATGCGCTCGCCGGTGGCGTCGTCGTAGTAGGTGATGCGCGGCCCGGCCGGGTCGTCGCGCAGCAGCGGGTCGAGGATCGCGCCGGCCAGGTTGGTCATCGTCAGTCCACGCACTTGGGGTCGGCTGCGCCCGCGGTGATGATCGGCGACGGCGGGACCGGCGTGCTGGAGCCGGAATCGCCGGTGTCGGAAGCGGATTGCGTCACGGTGTGGCTGCCGCCGTCCAAACCGGAGCCGGGGCCCGCGTAGTCGTGCGCGAGCACCACCCGGACCGCGCCGCTGGGCACCGAGGCGTTCTCGACCACCGGCAGATTGCCCAGCTGCTCGGCGATGGCGTGCGCGCCGAGGTCGTCCGACTTCGCGGCCTGGATCTGGCTCGACGTCACATGGTCGGCCTCGTTGTTGCCGACTTTGCCTGCGACGAAGCCCTTTTCGGTGAGGACCTCCGACACCGCCGCGGCCAGTCCGTTGATGTCACTGTCGTTGACGACGTCGACGGTGGTGTTGCCGGGGGTGTACGCGAGCTTCTCGGTCTTGCCCTCGGCCTGGTCCTGCAGCAGACCGGCCACCCACTGCTGCACCTGTGCGGGGTCGACGCGCACGACGCTCTGGGTGCCGTCGTCGCTCCAGCCGTCCTCGGCGAGCACCGGGATGGTGGCGAACGCGACGTTGCCGCCCGCCAGCTTCTGCATCTGCTGGACGAAATCCATGATGTCCCAACCGTCGGACAGGACAACCGACCGCTGCACGGCGCTGCGGAGCCGGCTCAGGGTGCTGGGGCTGGACAGCGTCTGCCCGGAGATGATGTCGTGCGCCAGCGACGCCATGAAGACCTGCTGGCGCGTCACCCGGTCCAGGTCGCCGCGGGGCAGATCGTGCCGCTGCCGCACGAAGCTCAGGGCCTGCGGGCCGTTGAGTTTCTGCCAGCCCGCCGGGAAGTTGGCGCCCGACAACGGTTCGTCGACGGCGTTCTTCAGACACACGTTGACGCCGCCGAGGGCATCGGTGATCAAGGCGAAGCCCAGCAACCCGACCTCGGCGTAGTGGTCGACGGTGACGCCTGTGAGCTTTGCCACGGTTTTGATTAGCGCCTCGCGGCCGGCCTCGACGGCTTTCGGCTCGGCGGTCGCGGCGTCCTCACCCTGCTCCTCGACGAGTTCCTTCATCTTCTCGAGCTTCACCTGACCGAAGACACCGTTGATCTTGGTCTTGCCCAGCCCCGGCGCCTGCACATAGGAGTCGCGCGGGATCGAGATGGCGGTGGCCGAGCGCCCGTTGTTGGGGATGCGCACCAGGATGATGGTGTCGGTGTTGGTGGACACGTCGTCGCCGGCGCGCAGCGTCGCGAGTTCGTCCTCTGACAAGGGGTTTCCGTGCGCGTCGGTACGGCTGTCCATACCCACCAGGAGGATGTCGACGGCACCGTCGTCGCCCCCGCCGCCGAGGGCCGCGGTGCTGATGCGGTTGATGCCGGATTCCAGCGAACGCAGGCTGCTCCAGGCCACGCCGGTGCCCACCATCACGAGCACCGTCGTCATGACGGCGAGGATGCGGAACAGTCGACCTGGCACCAGGACAGGCTACTGGTGAGCGCTTGCCGTGGCCGGTAGCCCGGGGTTCGGCGGGTCACACCCTGGTGCGGGTACGGCCGTCGGCCCGCTAACCTCTAGGCCGTGATCGAGCAGCCATCCGTACCGCAATCGGATCGCCCGCTGCTCGTGGTGACGGTGACGTATTCACCCGGCGCGCATCTGGACCGTTTCCTGAAGACGCTGGCCCACGCGACGGAACGCCGCCTGCTGGTGGTGATGGCCGACAACGGCTCGACCGACGGTGCGCCCGAGTCGGCCCTGGAGCGCTACGCCGACGTCGAGTTGTTCCGCACGGGCGGCAACCTCGGCTACGGCACCGCGGTGAACCGCGCCGTCGCGGCCTACCTCGACACGCCCGACAGCGTCGTCGACCAGGAGTTCTTCGTCGTGGTCAACCCGGATGTGCAGTGGGGACCGCACAGCATCGACGAGTTGTTCGCCGGGGCGGCGCGGTGGCCCGCGGCCGGTGCGGTGGGTCCGCTGATCCGCGACCCCGACGGCTCGGTCTATCCGTCGGCGCGGCATCAGCCGAGCCTGATCCGCGGCGGCATGCACGCCGTGGTGGGCCCGTTCTGGAAATCCAACCCGTGGACGGCGGCCTACCGCCAGGACCGGTTGGAGCCAAGCGAACGCGCCGTCGGCTGGTTGTCGGGCTCGTGTCTGTTGTTGCGCACCAAGGCGTTCCGGCAGATCGGCGGATTCGACGAGAACTACTTCATGTACATGGAGGACGTCGACCTCGGGGACCGGCTGGCGCAGGGCGGCTGGCAGAACGTGTACGTGCCGGCCGCCGAAATCCTGCACGACAAGGGACATTCCACAGGACGGGACCCGGCCCGCAATCTGGCCGCGCACCACCGCAGTACCTATACATTCCTTGCCGACCGGCATCCGCACTGGTGGCAGGCCCCGCTGCGGTGGACCATCAAGTCGGCGCTGAACGCGCGCGAACGCGCGGTGGTGGGCAATTCCAGGCGTAAGCGCCGTCGGGCGAACTAGGCTACCGGCGATGACCTCGAGGCTTGAAAGGACGCGAGTTGAGTGACGCGGTGAATCCGGTTGACGTCGACGCGGTCATCCTGGTGGGTGGGCAGGGCACCCGGCTGCGCCCGCTGACCCTCTCGGCGCCCAAACCGATGCTGCCGACGGCCGGCGTGCCGTTCCTGTCCCACCTGCTCGCCCGGATCGCCGCCGCGGGCATCCGCCATGTGGTGCTGGGCACCTCGTACAAGGCCGAGGTCTTCGAGGCGGAATTCGGCGACGGCTCCAAGCTGGGTCTGGAGATCGAGTACGTGGTCGAAGAGGAAGCCCGGGGCACCGGTGGCGGTATCGCCAACGTGGCGCCCAAGCTGCGCCACCCGACCGCCATGGTGTTCAACGGTGACGTGCTGTCCGGGCTGGATCTCGGCGCCATGGTCGCCAGCCACCGCGAGCGGCAGGCCGATGTCACGCTGCACCTCGTGCGGGTGAGCGACCCCCGCGCGTTCGGTTGTGTGCCAACCGATTCCGACGGTGTGGTGACGGCCTTCCTGGAGAAGACGCAGGATCCGCCGACCGACCAGATCAACGCCGGTTGCTACCTGTTCCAGCGCGCGGTGATCGACGAGATCCCCACGGGCCGTGAGGTATCGGTCGAACGTGAGGTGTTCCCGAAGCTGCTGTCCGACGGTTTCAAGGTGTGCGGCTACGTCGATGCCAGCTACTGGCGGGACATGGGCACGCCCGACGACTTCGTCCGTGGCTCAGCGGATCTGGTGCGCGGTATCGCACCGTCGCCGGTACTCGACGGGCATCGCGGCGAGAGCCTGGTGCACGAGGGTGCCGCGGTGGCGCCCGGTGCGCTGCTGATCGGCGGGACCGTGGTGGGCCGCGGCGCCGAGATCGGTGCCGGCGCCCGGCTGGACGGCGCGGTGATCTTCGACGGCGTCAAGATCGAGGCCGGGTCGGTGATCGAGCGGTCGATCGTCGGTTTCGGCGCCCGGATCGGTCCGCGGGCCCTGATCCGTGACGGCGTGATCGGTGACGGCGCCAACATCGGGGCCCGGTGCGAGCTGCTGCGCGGCGCGCGGGTGTGGCCCGGTGTCACCATCCCGGACGGCGGTATTCGTTACTCGACGGACGTCTGAGCGGCCCGCGCGAGCCGCTCCAGTCCCGGGTCCGGGCCCGGTAGCGCGTCCAGGGGCCACCACTGCAGATCCAGCGATTCGTCGCTGCGGTGAATTTCGGCGTCCGCCGGCGCGACGGCGAGGTATTGCACGTCGAGATGCCGCGTCGGGACGCCCAATGAGCACGTCAGCGCGTGCACGTGCAGCGCGGCGGGCATCTCGGCGATCTCCAGCCCGGTGATGCCGGATTCCTCGGTGGCCTCGCGCAGTGCCGCCGCGCGGATGTCGGTGTCGACGTCCTCGCAGTGACCGCCGAGCTGAACCCAGCGGCCCAACCGCGGGTGCAGCGTGAGCAGGGCCTTGGTGCGGCTGTGGTCGAGCACCAGCGCCGACGCGGTGATGTGCCCGGGTACGCAGGCGCGCCGGCAGGCGTCGGGCCGGGCGTCGACGAAGGCCGCGACGGCGTGCCGCAGGGTGTCCTGATCGGCGTCGGGGGCCGCCCAGTCGCGCAACGCGGCGACGACCGAGGCGTGCAACGACTCGCTCATCGGCGGATCAGCAGTTCGTCCGTCGGCACGGGCGGCCGCGGCCGGCGGGGCTCGTCGCTCTCCGGGAAGTGGCCGATCGCGATGGCGCCCAATGGTTCCCAGTCGCCCGGCAGCTCGAGTTCGGCACGCACGATGTCGCCGGCGAAGATCGTCGAGCCGATCCAGCAGCTGCCGACATCCCGGGCCGCCAGGGCCACCAGGAGCCCCTGTACGGCCGCGCCCACCGCGACGGTGAACATGGTGTGCTCGGCCTCGGTCCGAGCCGCGTCCGGATAGCTGTGTGCGCCATCGGGAACCAGGAACGGGATGACGAGTTCCGGTGCGTCGTAGAGAATCTGGCCGCGGCCCACGCGCCGGTCGACAGAGTCGGCCGGGCGCCCGTCACCGGTCAGGTCGGTGCGCCACTTCTCTTTCATGCGGTCCAGCAACCGGATTCGCGTGTCGTGGTCCTGTACCCAGACGAACCGCACCGGGCGGGTGTGGTGCGGCGCGGGCGCGGTGAGCGCCTCGGCGACGGACTCCTCGATGAGCTCCGGCGCCACGGGCTCGGAACTGAACGTGCGCACCGAGCGGCGCATCAACTGAGCCTGCCTGCGGCCCAGGGCCAGTGCTTCCTCGGTGCCCAGCCAGAACAGATCCTCCTGACCGGCGCGCACCAGGGTCCGGCCGTTCGAGCCGTCGTCGCGCGGCGACAGGCCCCGCACCACGGCGACGGGAATGCCGGTCAGCTTGCCCTTGACGAGGTCGGCGGCGGCCGCGATCTCGTCGGCGATGGCGACCTCCGTCACCAGCAGCTCGTTGCCGTGCGTGTCCTGGACACCGGAATAACCGTGCAACACCGCCAGTCCGGCCGCGCCGATGGCGGCGTCGATCTGGCCGTTGCGCCAGGCCCGGCCCATGGTGTCGGTGATGACGACGGCGACGGTCACGCCGAGCCGCTCGGCCAGGCCGGCGCGCAGCCGCGCCGCGCTGCCGTCCGGGTCGACCGGCAGGAGGGCCAATTCGGTTGTGCTGACGTTGGATCCGTCGACGCCGGCGGCGGCCTGGACCAGCCCGTTGGCGTTCTCGGTGATCAGGGTGCGGCCTTTGCGGGCCAGCACCCGCACGGCCTCCTCGTCGATGAGCCTGCGCCGCAGGGCGTCCCGCTCGTCGGGGTCGGTCGGCGCGGCGACGATGCGGCCCTCGGATTTGGAGAGCACCTTGCTGGTGACCACCAGCACGTCGTCGTCGCGCAGCCAGGGGGCGGCGGCGGCGATGGCGGCGGCCACGTCGTCGCCGGGGCGGAACTCGGGAAGCCCGGGCACCGGGAGGATTTCGATGGCGGCCGCGGCGCCATGCTCGGTCACAGCTGAAGTCCGGCCAGTTCGAGTCCGGCCCGGACCATCTCGGCCGTGGCCGCCGGATCGGTCATCAACAGCGGCACGGCCTTGACGTTGACCCCTTCGATCTCGGCGTGGTCGCCCGCGTCGATCAGCCAGCCGTCGAGGATGCCGGTCGTGCTGCGGGCGCCGTAGTGCGCACCCACGGCCTCCGAGGTGCTGTCGACGCCGATCACCTTGAGGCAGTCATCGGCCATCCCGCGCAACGGCTTTCCGGCGACGATCGGGGAGTAGCCGATCACCGGTGCCGGGGTCGACCGCAGCGCGCTGCGCAGGCCGGGCACCGCCAGGATCGCGCCGATGCTGACGACCGGATTGGACGGGGCCAACAGCACGACGTCGGCGCCGGCGATGGCGTCGGCGACACCCGGTGCGGCCTTTGCCTTCTCGGTGCCGATGAACGCGAAGCTGTGGGTGGGGATCTGGGCGCGGTAGCGCACCCACCATTCCTGGAAGTGGATGGCCCGCTGATTGCCCGATTCGGGATCGGTTACCACGACGTGGGTTTCACTGCGTTCGTCGCTGGCGGGCAGCAGCCGGGCGCCGGGCTGCCAGCGGTCGCACAACGCCTCGGTGACCTGGGACAGCGGATAGCCGGCCCGCAGCATCTGGCTGCGCACCAGGTGGGTGGCCAGGTCGCGGTCGCCGAGGCCGAACCAGTCCGGCTGCACGCCGTACGCGGCGAGCTCTTCCTTGGCGTGCCAGGTTTCGCCCCGGTGGCCCCAGCCGCGTTCCGGATCGATGCCGCCGCCGAGGGTGTACATGCAGGTGTCGAGGTCGGGGCAGATGCGGACGCCGAACATCCAGGCGTCGTCGCCGACATTGACGACCGCGGTGAGCTCGTGCGGGGAGGGCTCCGCACCGGGTTCGGCGAATTGACCCAACCCCAGCAGTTTCTGGACGCCGAGCAGAAACCGAGCGCCACCGACGCCACCGACCAGAACCGTCACCTTCACGTCGACTCACCCTAGGCGATGGCGCGCGGGTGGAATGACGCGCCCGGAAGGCAATTCGGCGCGCAGCAAACTTAAAACCTCATTATTCACTTGAGCAACAGCCGCATCAGTTATCGGCATTCTCAACTACGTTGTGCGGCAGCGTGTTATTGGTCACTATCGCGACACGCCGCGGTAACGACGCGCCGTAAACAGGTCACAAGATGGTAGGAAATGCGCTTCATCCGCTTGACCGTGGCAGCTAACCCGTGTGTAATCACAACAGTGTCATTCCCGGTTTGTTTACCGGTTCCGGTGCAGCAGACCGAGATTCGACCGTTTGTTCGAATTTTGATCGCCACTCACGGCACGCAGGGTAAGTAGTTGGACTCCGTTTTGAGAACTACGTAAAGCAGGGGAGGAGGCGGCAAATGTCTTACGAACACGCAGATTTCGATCACGTGGTGCAGTTCGACGGGCGGATGCTCGGCTCTGTTGGGACCGCACCGCACACGAACACCGGACCCGTTCAGCACGTCGTCGCCGGACGGCCGCAGCTGAGTCTGGTGCCTGATCACATCGACACCGAACCCGAGCTCACGGAAGACCAGTGGCAGGAGCGCGCCCTGTGCGCGCAAACCGACCCCGAGGCGTTCTTCCCCGAGAAGGGTGGCTCGACCCGCGAAGCCAAGCGCATCTGCCAGGGCTGCGAGGTGCGCGACGCGTGCCTCGAGTACGCCCTGGCGCATGATGAGCGCTTCGGCATCTGGGGTGGTCTGTCGGAGCGTGAGCGCCGGCGGATCAAGCGCGGCGTCATCTGACACACCGCGGGTAGGTCGACCGGCTAGTCGTCGAGGATGGTCGGGTCGATCACCGACGGTTCAACGCCGAGATACGTGGCTACCTGCGCCACGAGAATTTCGTGCAACAGGTCGGCGAGGTCAACGGAGTCCTTCGCCCGCCGTTCAATGGGCTTGCGGAACAAGACGATTCGCGCCCGTGTCGAATTACCCCGAACATCCACCCCGGCTGGGATGAGCCGCGCCAGCGCCACCGGCCCGTCGGCGATCACCTCGGGCGGCCACTGGATGGCATCGGGATCTTTGGGGGAGATCCGGGGGATCTCGTCGACCGCGACGTCAAGTCCGGACACCCGATTGCTCCAGCGGCGCTCGATGGGTTCGTAGGCCTCGAGCACCGCCATGTCGAATCGCTCGGCGCGACTGCGCCATCCGGGAACGGTCGGGGGGAGGAGCGGGCCGCGCATGCCGCGACGGCGGCGCACACGCGAGTGGGCCATCGGCCGATAGTAACGGTTGGAGATCGACGCGGCCGCGACGCGCGTGTCCGGCGGTGGGCGCGTCGGCGGCGCGATAATCTCGCCGAGTGAATGTTCCCCGTCGCTGCTGCCGGCCAGGTTGCCCGCACTACGCCGTGGCGACGCTGACGTTTGTCTATTCGGATTCCACGGCAGTCGTAGGTCCGTTGGCCACCGCGTCGGAGCCGCATTCGTGGGACCTGTGTGTGTCGCACGCCAGCCGCATCACCGCGCCCCGCGGATGGGAGCTGGTCCGCCACGCCGGCCCGCTGCCCACGCCCTCCGAGGATGACGACCTCGTCGCGCTCGCCGACGCGGTGCGCGAGGGGCGCGACGCGCCGTCTCGCGGTGGCATCCCAACGGGTTTCACCGATCCGCTGCCCGGCAGCCACGCCGGCACGCCCGGTGGCACCGTCATGGCGCCGCCCGCACCGCGTACGCAACACAATGGGCGCCGCCGCGGTCATCTCCGGGTGTTGCCGGATCCGCCTGAGAGTTAGCGACGCAAGTCCTACCGAACCCCACCGACCGTCCGCGGGCAGATGGGTCAGCCGATAGGCTGACTGTCACAGACCCTCGGTATGCAGTGGTCTGCGAACGATGAGATCGGGAGGGCTATGTCTCGGCCTGCTGCCTCTGTACAGCGCGTCATCAAGGCATATGACGTGCGTGGGCTGGTCGGCGAGGAGATCGACGAGTCGTTCGTCGCCGACGTCGGTGGTGCGTTTGCCCGGTTGATGCGCGCCGAGGGCGCCACCCGGGTGGCGGTCGGTTACGACATGCGGCCCAGCTCACCGTCATTGGCGGCGGCGTTCGCCGACGGGGTCACGGCACAGGGTCTGGACGTGGTCCGGATCGGGCTGGCGTCGACCGACCAGCTCTACTTCGCCTCGGGTCTGCTCGACTGCCCGGGCGCCATGTTCACGGCCAGCCACAACCCGGCTGCCTACAACGGCATCAAGTTGTGCCGGGCAGGCGCCAAGCCCGTCGGCAGCGAAACAGGTTTGGCCACCGTCGCTGGTGAGGTCACCGACGGCGTGCCCGGTCACGACGGCGCCGCGGGCAAGGTCGAGGAGCGCGACGTCCTCGCCGAGTACGGCACCTTCCTGCGTTCGCTGGTCGATGTGTCGGCGCTGCGTCCGTTGCGGGTGTCGGTGGACGCCGGAAACGGCATGGGCGGGCACACCACACCGGCGGTGCTGGGCACCGTCTCCTCGATCACCTTGCTGCCGTTGTACTTCGAGCTGGACGGCACGTTCCCCAATCACGAGGCCAATCCGCTGGACCCGGCCAACCTGGTGGACCTGCAGAAGCATGTCGTGGAGAACGGCGCCGACATCGGCCTCGCGTTCGACGGTGACGCCGACCGCTGCTTCGTCGTCGACGAGAAGGGCGAACCCGTCTCGCCGTCGGCCGTGACGGCGCTGGTCGCCGATCGCGAGCTGGCCCGCGAGTCCGGCGCGACCGTCATCCACAACCTGATCACCTCACGGGCGGTGCCCGAGCTGATCGCCGAGCGCGGCGGCACGGCGGTGCGCTCGCGCGTCGGCCATTCGTACATCAAGGCGCTGATGGCCGAGACCAACGCGATCTTCGGTGGCGAGCACTCAGCGCACTACTACTTCCGCGATTTCTGGGGTGCGGACTCCGGCATGCTCGCCGCGCTGCACGTGCTGGCGGCGCTCGGCGAACAGGACCGTCCGCTGTCCGAACTGATGGCCAAGTACCAGCGGTACGAGGCGTCGGGCGAGATCAACTTCACCGTCGCCGACGCACCGGCGTGTGTGCAGGCGGTCCTCACGTCCTACGGCAGCGACATCGCCGCGACCGACGAACTCGACGGCGTGACCGTCGACCTGGGCGACGGGCGCTGGTTCAACCTGCGCAGCTCCAACACCGAACCGCTGTTGCGGCTCAACGTCGAAGCCCGCACGCGGGTGGAAGTCGACGAGATCGTGGCGCACATCGCGGCGCAGATCAAGGCGGTCAGCGGGCGCACTGGTGGGTCGCTGCCATGAGTGCCGCCCCGGCGACCCTCGACCTCGACGATGTCGACGGTCTGATCGCGGCCGACCGCGACGGCCTGCTGCGCGCGGCGTCGATGGCAGGCGCACAGACCCGCGCGGTCGCCGCGGCGCTCACTGAAGGCGAACTCGACGAGCTGCGCTCGGATCAACGTCCGCGGACCGTCACCTGGGTGTGCGGGCGTGGGGCATCGGGCGCGTCCGGTGCGGCCGGGACCGTACTGGCCGCGGCACTGGCCGCGACGTCGCCGATCCCGCTCGTTGTCACGCCCGACGTGCCGCCGTGGATCGGCGCACTCGACGTCGTGGTGGTGGCCGGTGACGACGCGGCCGACCCCGCGCTGGTGACGGCGGTGGCGACCGGCGTGCGTCGCGGTGCGCGCGTGATCGTGGTGGCGCCCAACGATGGTCCGCTGCGCGATGCCGCGGCCGGCCGGGCCGTGGTGCTGCCGCCGCGCCTGTCGGTGCCCGACGATTTCGGCCTCACCCGCTACCTGGCCGCCGGCCTGGCGACGATGATGGTCGTCGACCCGGCGCTGCGCATCGACCTCGATGCCCTGGCCGACGAATTGGATGCCGAGGCGCTGCGCAACAGCGCGGCCCGCGAGATGTTCACCAACCCGGCCAAGAACCTGGCCGAGCGGATGTCCGGCCGGCAGGTGGTGCTGGCCGGTGAGGGCGCGGCCATGCTGGCGCTGGTCCGTCATGCCGCGACCGTGCTGCTGCGGGTGGCCCATCAGCTCGTGACCGCGACCGGCGGCGCCGACGCCCTGGTGGCGTTGCACGGCGGGCTCGGCCGTCAGACCGTCGAAATGTCTTACGAGGACTCGCTTTTCCACGACCCCGAGATCGACGGGCCGGTGCCGGCCCGGGTCCGCACCGTCGTGCTGTGTGCCGACGAGGAGCGTCCCGGCGTGATCGCCCGGATGGACGCGCTCGGTGGCGATGTCGACGTGCTCAGTGCCGATGACGTGCCCGACGCGGGGCTGCAGGTGCCGGGCAGTCGCCTGGAACAACAGATCGCGATGCTGGCGGTGCGGCTGGAGATGACGGCCGTGTACCTGAAACTGGTTCGAGGTTAGACATAGTGCATCTGCTACGAGGCGCGGTCAGGAACTACGCCTGGGGGTCGCGTACCGCCTTGGCCGATTTCGCCGGAAGACCCAGTCCCACAGCACATCCCGAAGCTGAATTGTGGTTGGGCGCGAACCCGGGGGACCCGGCGCGGCTGGAGACGGCCGACGGGGAGGTGTCGCTGCTCGAGGTCATCGGGGCCGACCCCGCCGGCGAGTTGGGGCCCGAGGTCCTGGCGCGGTTCGGTGAGTCGCTGCCGTTCCTGGCGAAGGTGCTCGCCGCTGACGAACCGCTGTCGCTGCAGGCGCACCCCAGTGCCGAGCAGGCTGCCGAGGGCTTCAATCGTGAAGAGCGCCAAGGCATTGCGCTCAACGCGCGCGACCGCAACTACCGGGATCGCAGCCACAAGCCGGAATTGATCGTGGCCCTCGGCCCGTTCGAGGCGCTCGCCGGGTTCCGGCCCGTGGCTCGCACCGTCGAGTTGATGCGGGCGCTGGCGGTGTCCGACCTCGACCCGTACATCAATCTGCTGGCCGGCCAGTCGGACGCGGCGGGGCTGCGGGCCGTCTTCACCACCTGGATCACCTTGCCGCAGCCCGATCTCGATGTGCTGGTGCCTGCCGTCCTCGACGGTGCGATCAACTACATCCGTTCGGGGGCAACGGAATTCGCGGCCGAGGCCAAGACGGTTCTCGAGCTCGGCGAGCGGTACCCGGGCGATGCCGGGGTGCTGGCCGCCATGCTGCTCAACCGCATCAGCCTGGTCGAGGGCGAGGGCATCTACCTGCCCGCCGGCAACCTGCACGCCTACCTGCACGGCATGGGTTTCGAGGTGATGGCCAACTCCGACAACGTGTTGCGCGGTGGTCTGACGCCCAAGCACGTGGATGTGCCGGAACTCCTCCGGGTGCTCGACTTCACCCCGACCGATGGCCGGCCGATCCATCCGCGGCCGGCCGAGGACGGTGTCGAGCAGGTTTTCGACACGCCCGCACCGGAATTCGCGGTGTCGATCCTGCGGATCGGCGACGAGCGGGTGGGCTCTGCGGTCGAGGTGCCGCGGGGGCACGCCGGCCCACAGATTCTGCTGGGCACGCAGGGCCGCGTGCGGGTGCAGTCCGCGGGTGGCGAGCTGACCCTGAACAAGGGGGCCGCGGCCTGGGTCGCCGCCGGGGAGGGCCCCGTGCAGCTGGTGGCGCAAGAGCCGTCGACGGTGTTCCGTGCGACGGTGGGGATCTAGAACAAACCTACGAAAGGGCAGGTCATGTCGGCCTCGGGGAGTGCGCGCGCGATCATCGCAGCGCTGTTGGCCAATGCCGGGATCGCGGCGGCGAAGTTCGTCGGCTTCCTGATCACGGGCAGTTCGTCGATGCTCGCGGAGTCCGTGCACTCGCTGGCGGACACATCCAACCAGGGGCTGCTGCTGTGGGGGCAGCGGCAGGCGCGCAAGGACGCCGACCATCTGCATCCGTTCGGCTACGGCCGCAGCCGCTACTTCTACTCGTTCGTGGTGGCGCTGGTCCTGTTCAGCCTGGGCGCGATGTTCGCGCTGTACGAGGGCTACCACAAGATCACCCACCCCGAGCCGCTGTCGTCGCCCGTCGTCGCCGTCGCGATCCTCGTCGTGGCGATCGGTCTGGAGGGTTACAGCTTCTACACCGCGGTGAAGGAATCGCGTCCGCTCAAGGGAGCCGGCAGCTGGTGGCGCTTCATCCGCACCTCGCGTAACCCGGAGCTGCCGGTGGTGCTGCTGGAGGATTCCGGCGCCCTGGTCGGTCTGGTGCTCGCCCTGTTCGGCGTGGGGCTGTCGATGCTGACGGGCGACCCGGTGTGGGACGGCGTCGGCACCGCGGCGATCGGTGTGCTGCTCGGCGTCATCGCGGTGGTGCTGATGGTGGAGATGAAGAGCCTGCTCATCGGCGAGGGTGCGACGGTCGACGAGACCAGCGCCATCCGCAACGCGCTGGAGCAGACGCCGCACATCGACCGCGTCATCCATCTGCGGACGCAGTACCTGGGGCCGGAGGAGATGCTCGTCGGCGTGAAGATCGCGCTGGCTCCGAACACCGACCTGGCGACGGTCGCCGCCACGATCGATGCCGCCGAGGTCACGATCCGGGCCGCGGTGCCCAACGCCCGCATCATCTACATCGAGCCTGATCTCTACCGCGGCTGAACGCCGAAACCCGCAGTCACCTGCTGCGGTGACGGCTGCCACAAGGCGTTTTACAAAAATGCCTCCATTGTCTAGACCAGCGACAAAATGCCCTCTATAGTCAAGAGCGCAAGTTGTCGGCCCAACCAATGGAGGTGGACCCGTGTCAGTCGAGGTATCCGACGTCAACACCGAGCAGTGGCGCGATCGCAAGCGTCATCTGTGGCTCATGGGCCTGATCGCGCCCACCGCGCTGTTCGTGATGCTCCCGCTGATCTGGGCACTGAACCAGGCCGGCTGGCACACGCTCGCGCAGGTGCCGCTGTGGATCGGCCCCGGCCTGCTCTACGTGCTGCTGCCGATCCTCGACCTGAAGTTCGGGCCCGACGGGGAGAACCCGCCCGAGGAGATGATGGAGCAGCTGGCGAACGACAAGTACTACCGCTACTGCACCTACGTCTACATCCCGTTCCAGTACGCCAGCGTCATCCTCGGCGCGTACCTGTTCACCGCCAAGGACCTCAGCTGGCTGGGCTTCGACGGCGGCCTCGCCTGGTGGGCCAAGCTCGGTGTCGCGCTGTCGGTCGGTGTCCTCGGTGGCGTCGGCATCAACACCGCGCACGAGATGGGGCACAAGAAGGAGAACCTGGAGCGCTGGCTGGCCAAGATCACTCTGGCGCAGACGTTCTACGGCCACTTCTACATCGAGCACAACCGCGGTCACCACGTCCGCGTCGCCACGCCGGAGGATCCCGCCTCGGCGCGCTTCGGTGAGAACTTCTGGGAGTTCCTGCCGCGTACCGTGTGGGGTGCCCTGAAGTCGTCGGTCGAACTCGAGGCCCAGCGCATCCGCCGTCTCGGCCGCAGCCCGTGGGACCCGCGCACCTACCTCAAGAACGACGTCCTCAATGCGTGGCTCATGTCGGTGGTGTTCTTCGGCATCCTGATCGCGGTGTTCGGCCCGGCGCTCATCCCGTTCGTCCTGATCCAGGGCATCTACGGATTCAGCCTGCTGGAGTCGGTCAACTACCTGGAGCACTACGGCCTGCTGCGGCAGAAGACCGAGAGCGGCCGCTACGAGCGCTGCGCCCCGGTGCACAGCTGGAACTCCGACCACATCGTCACCAACCTGTTCCTGTACCACCTGCAGCGGCACAGTGACCACCACGCCAACCCGACGCGCCGCTACCAGACGCTGCGCAGCATCGACGGCGCACCGAACCTGCCCAGCGGCTACGCGACGCTGATCGGGCTGACCTACATCCCGCCGCTGTGGCGCCGGATGATGGACCACCGGGTCATCGAGCACTACGACGGCGACATCACCAAGGTCAACGTCCACCCCCGGGTGCGGGACAAGGTGCTGGCCAAGTACGGGGCGGTGGCCTGACCATGAGTGCTTACCAATGCCCGGGCTGTGGTTATGTCTATGACGAGGCCAAAGGCGCTCCGCGTGAAGGTTTCCCGGCGGGCACGGCGTGGGACGATGTCCCCGACGACTGGTGCTGCCCGGACTGCGCGGTGCGCGAGAAGATCGATTTCGAGCCCTTCGGGGCGAGCGCAGCGACGGGAAACAGCCCCGGGGCGAGCGCAGCGACGGGAAACGACGGAGTAGGAGTGAGTTCATGAGCGAGCCGTTCAAGAAGTTCGTCTGCCTGCAGTGCGGCTTCGAGTACGACGAGGAGAAGGGCTGGCCGGAGGACGGCATCGCCCCGGGCACCCGCTGGGCCGACATCCCCGAGGACTGGAGCTGCCCGGACTGCGGCGCCGCCAAATCCGACTTCGACATGGTGGAGGTCGTGGCGTCGTGACCGCCGCGGCCGCAGTACCGGACGGACCCGAGGGGCCGCGCCCTGCGGCACCTCGGGTGCCGTACGCCGAGGCGTCACGGGTCCTGCTGCGGCACTCGATCCTGGACGGCATGCGAGAACTGTTGCTGGCCAAGGACTGGTCGTCGATCACGCTGTCCGACGTCGCGCGCGCCGCCGGCATCAGCCGGCAGACGATCTACAACGAATTCGGCTCGCGCCAGGGCCTGGCCGAGGGGTACGCGATGCGCCTCGCCGACCGCCTGGTCGACGCCGTCGAGCACGCCATCTACGCCAACGTCGGCGACATCGAGTCCGCGTTCCTGCAGGGCTTCCGGATGTTCTTCACCGAGTCGGCGTCCGATCCGCTCGTCATCTCGTTGCTGACCGGTGTCGCCAAACCCGATCTGCTGCAGATCATCACCACCGACAGCGCGCCGATCATCTCGCACTGTTCGAAGCGTCTCACCGAGGCGTTCCGCGGCAGCTGGGTGCAGATTTCCGACGACGACGCCGGAGTGCTGGCGCGGGCGATCGTCCGGCTGGCGATCAGTTACGTGTCAATGCCGCCGGAAGCGGACCACGATGTGGCCGCTGACCTGGCCCGGCTCATGACGCCGTTCGCCGACCGTTACGGTAGTGGGGATACCCCGTAGCCGTCAGCGCGCCATTCGAGTTGTTTCCTGGCGCCTGTCCCGCGAGCCCGCAGGCCATGGGGTCACTCCAGTGGAACGAATGAATGGGGCTCTAATCCATGACGGAATTGAAGGCAGATGTCCGTAACGGCATCGACTACAAGGTCGCCGATTTGTCCGAGGCCGAGTTCGGCCGCAAGGAGATTCGCCTCGCCGAGCACGAGATGCCCGGCCTGATGGCGCTTCGCCGCGAATACCACGACGTGCAGCCGCTCAAGGGCGCGCGCATCTCCGGCTCGCTGCACATGACCGTGCAGACCGCCGTGCTGATCGAGACGCTGACCGCGCTGGGCGCCGAGGTGCGCTGGGCGTCGTGCAACATCTTCTCCACCCAGGACCACGCGGCCGCGGCCGTCGTCGTCGGCCCGCACGGCACCGTCGAGGAGCCCAAGGGCACCCCGGTCTTCGCCTGGAAGGGCGAGACGCTGGAGGAGTACTGGTGGTGCGCCGAGCAGATGCTCACCTGGGACGGCGAGCCGGCCAACATGATCCTGGACGACGGCGGCGACGCCACCATGCTGGTGCTGCGCGGTGCGCAGTGGGAGAAGGCGGGCGTCGTGCCCCCGGCCGAGGAAGACGACTCGGCCGAGTGGAAGGTCTTCCTGGAGCTCGTGCGCAAGGGCTTCGAGAACGACAAGACCAAGTGGACCAAGATCGCCGAGTCGGTCAAGGGTGTCACCGAGGAGACCACCACCGGCGTGCTGCGGCTGTACCAGTTCGCCGCTGCGGGTGAGCTGGCGTTCCCGGCCATCAACGTCAACGACTCGGTCACCAAGAGCAAGTTCGACAACAAGTACGGCACCCGCCACTCGCTGATCGACGGCATCAACCGCGGCACCGACGTGCTGATCGGTGGCAAGAAGGTGCTGATCTGTGGCTACGGCGACGTCGGCAAGGGTTGTGCCGAGTCGATGGCCGGCCAGGGCGCGCGCGTCGCGGTCACCGAGATCGACCCGATCAACGCGCTGCAGGCGCTGATGGACGGCTTCGACGTCGTCACCGTCGAGCAGGGCATCCCCGAGGCCGACATCGTCATCACCGCGACCGGCAACTTCGACATCATCCTGCTCGAGCACATGAAGGCCATGAAGAACCAGGCCATCCTGGGCAACATCGGCCACTTCGACAACGAGATCGACATGGCGGCCCTCGAGAAGTCGGGCGCCACCAAGCTGAACATCAAGCCGCAGGTCGACCTGTGGACCTTCGGTGACACCGGCAAGTCGATCATCGTGCTGTCCGAGGGCCGTCTGCTCAACCTGGGCAACGCCACCGGCCACCCGTCGTTCGTGATGTCGAACTCGTTCTCCAACCAGGTCATCGCCCAGATCGAGCTGTGGACCAAGAACGACGAGTACGACAACGAGGTCTACCGCCTGGCCAAGCACCTCGACGAGAAGGTCGCGCGCATCCACGTCGAGGCTCTCGGCGGCACGCTGACCAAGCTCACCAAGGATCAGGCCGAGTACATCGGCGTCGACGTCGACGGCCCGTACAAGCCGGAGCACTACCGCTACTGAGTCTGTTTGCGTAGTTCGCGCCAGCACACGCGAAAGCCCCCAATTCCCACGGGAATTGGGGGTTTTTGCGGTTGCCGGGCCCGGCACATCCCGATGAATTAGCTGACGGGGTTCAACCGCCGGTAATTATTTTGTAATGGGCGACAATTACGATTTGTGCGACGCGGTTTCCGTGTTTGCTGAAGATCTGCTGGCGAGCGGACATCGGCGTTAGAATTTGCGCACACCAGGGCACCCTCGTGAAGGGACGTCGGCCATGCAGGAGAACCGCTGGGCAAGACGCATCGCGTTGCTGGCCGTCGTCGGGGCGACGTTGACCGGTTGCGACAGCGTGAATCTGGGCAGCCTCGGCATCTTCGGCAGCACGTCGCCCGCGGTGAAAGGACCGCCGGTGCCGCCGGAGATGGTCCGACACGACGTTCAGCAATTGGTCTGGCAGTTCCCGCAGTTGCGCAAACCCGACGAAGCGGTGTGGGTCACCTGGAACAACAGCGGTGATCCCAGCCTCGCCGGCAAGGTCAACTGGATCGACGCGGTGGTCAAGCTGTCTCCTGCCGAGACCACGCGACTGCTGGCGGAGTACCACCCGTCCGACACCGATCGGCGGCCGACGGTGCAGAAGATTCTGCAGCCGGAACTGCCCGGCGGTCCGTACCTGTCGGGGCCCGAACTCAACAACCACTTCTCCGGTTCGGGCATGACCACGCAGGCGTTCCTCGACCGCGACGCGAACGTCCTGGTGCTGACGACGAAGTCGGGCGGACCCGCGCCGTCGTAACCGTCTAGCGTGGTGGCGTGCGCGCTCTGATCCGCGTGACGGCGTTCGTGGTGGTGCTGGCTCTGCTGGCTGCCTGTGGCGCGGACCGTCCGCCCGCTTCTCCATTCCCTGCTGCGACGGGCCGGGGCTCGTGCGCCGTCGATACCGAACGCGATGTCGGCGCCACCATGCGCGACGGCGTCGTCCTGCGCGCCGACGTCTACCGCCCTCGAACCGCTGACCCGGTGCCGGTATTGCTGATGCGGACGCAGTACGGCAAGTCCGGGGCGCAGACGTCGCCGGAGCGCTACGAACCGCCGGATTGGTTCGCCTCGCACTGCTATCTCGTTGTCGTGCAGGACGTTCGGGGCCAGGGGAGCTCCGGCGGGGTGTTCAGTGAGTTCACCAATGACATGGCCGACGGCTACGACACCGTCGAATGGGCCGCCGGTCTGCCCGGCGCGAACGGCAAGGTGGCGATGTACGGATCGTCGTACGTCGGTGCGACGCAATGGCTTGCAGCGGTGACGGCGCCGCCGCATCTGGTGACGATCGCGCCCGCCAACACCGCGTCCGACTACTACGACGGCTGGACCTACGAGGGCGGCGAGTTCCGGTTGGCGTTCGTGCAGCCGTGGGCCATCGAGTCGATTGCGCTCGGTGCCGCGCAGAACCGCCGGGACGCCGAAGCCGAACGGCTGTTGCGGGACGCCGGCGCCGATCCGACGCGATGGCTGAATTTCCGCCCGCAGCAGGACCTTCCGCCGATGCAGCCCCACAATCCGGCGGTGGCGCCGTGGTACTTCGACTGGGTCCGGCACAACACGCGCGACGCCTTCTGGCAGCAGGTCAGCATTCGCGACCGGTATCCGGCGGTGCGAATTCCGGTGCTGCACTTCGAGGGCTGGTACGACGCGTTCCTGGCCGGCGGTGTGGAGAACTTCGCCGGGATGGTGGCCCACGGTGGCAACGACTTCGCGCGTACGAACCAGCGTCTGGTCATCGGGCCGTGGGACCACGTCGCGTGGGGTCGAGCTGATTCCGAGCCCGCACCGATGCTCAAAGACATTGGAGCGGTGGGCAACAGCCCGATCAACGAGCTGATGCTGGCGTGGTTCGACCACTTCTTGAAGGGCGTCGACAACGGTGTGGCGGGCAAGCCGCGCGTCGATTACTTCACCATGGGTGCCAACGCCTGGAAGACGGCCGCCAATTGGCCACTGCCGCAGACGCAATGGATCAACTACTACCTCTCGGGCTCCGGCGGCATCGCGGACCGCGACGGCAAGCTGTTGCCGGTGCTGCCCGGACCACAACCGCCCGACACCTACACCTACGACCCGCTCAATCCGGCACCGAGCCTGGGTGGGCACTCCTGCTGTGGTGCGAAGTCCGGTCCGCAAGGGCCGTACGACCAGACGCCGGTCGAACAGCGATCCGATGTGCTGGTGTACACCGGCGACCCGGTGACCCGGGACACCGAGATCACCGGGGCGGCCACCGTCTCGCTGTGGGCCCAATCTTCAGCTGTGGACACCGATTTCACGGCCAAGCTGGTGGTGGTCAAGCCCGATGGGACGGCCGTCAACCTGAACAACGGCATCATCCGGGCGTCGTTCCGGGACTCGTTGTCGGCGCCGACGCCGATCGTCCCCGGCCAGCCGTACCAGTACCGCATCCAAATCTGGCCCACCAGTTACCAACTCAAGCCGGGGGACCGGGTGCGGGTCGAGATTTCCAGCAGCGACTACCCGCAGTTCGCGCCGAATCCCAACACCGGTGCGCCGTTCGGGCGGGATGCGGCGACCGTCGTTGCGACGCAGACCATCCTGCACGACGCCGCCCATCCGTCGTCGATCACGTTGCCGGTGATCGCGAACTGAGTCCGGCTAGCGACTGCAGTCCAGCGACACTGTGATGGTCCGTCGTACCACCACGCGGATGATCTGGTCCCGGTTGCCGGGGCCGTCCACCCGGATGAGCCGGGTCTGCTCCTGCGGGTTGCGGACGCTGGTCACCACGCACTGATCGAGCGGCGCGGTACCGACCCGGTCGACATTCACGTGGAATCCCTCGGCTTCCAGCTGGCCGATGGTGACTATCGCCGACTCGGCGGCTGCCGGCGCGGCGGGGGCCAGTACGGCAGCAGTGGTGGTGAGAGCTATGAGAGTTATTAGTGCAGTACGCATCTCAGGGTCCTTCCGGTCCTATACCCAATGACACGTAGGAGCGATGGAAAACGTTCGATTGTGTCCTGAAGGGGTTATCGGTGTGTTCGCCGTTTTCGTGACATTTGTCGGATCTGGCGGTAGAATCGAACACATGTGCTACTCCTCACCTTCTCGTGGGTAGCTGAGGGTGGAGCCCGCCCAGGCAGAGATAGATCATTGAGGTCAGTGTTCGGGCGGAGTGGTGGCCGTAGCCGCGGGCGTTGATGAGTCGGATTTTGGCGTTGATGCCTTCGAGGAGGGCGTTGGAGATGCCGAGTTCCACGGCGGCGATGACGGCGTCGAAGTGTTCCTGTAGTCGTTTGCCGAGTTCGATGAAGGACGGGATACGGCTGCGTTTGGCGGCGGTGATCCAGGCTTTGAGTCGTTGACGGGCGACACCGGGTTCGTGTGGGAGTCGATACAGGTCGCGCAGCTGTTCTTTGAGGGCCCAGGCCCGGCCGACGTGACGGTTCGCGCGGGCGATCTGGTTGACCAGTTCACGTTTGTTGTCGGTGAGTTTGTTTTCGCCGGTGCGCAGCGCCCATCGGGTCTGGCGCCACTGCGCTGAGGTCATGGCGACTTTGTCCGGTCCGCTGGCGGCGGCGGCGAAGACCCGGTCCAATGCCCGGTTGACCCATTGCATGATGTGGAACGGGTCAAAGCAGATGGTGGCTTCCGGTAGGTGGGTTCGGGTGGCTCCGCGGAACGCCTTGCTCACGTCCATGCTCACGGCGGTGATCGTCTCTAGTGTCGAATCAGGTTGTTGTTCATAGAATTTCGATAGCGATTCTTCACTGCGTCCGGGCTGGACTCCGATGACGGTGCCGGTGTCGTGGTCGCCGACGATGGTCAGATATTTGTGCGGGTGGCGGTAGCAGATTTCGTCGACGCCGATCCGGTACAGGTCTGTGAGTCGTCGTTGGTCGAGCAGTTCGTCGACACCGCGGTTGATGATGGCGGTGACCGATTCCCAGCCGCACCGCATGAGCGTGGCCACGGTGGTGCGGTCGGTGCGTTGGGCCAGCCAGAGCACCGTGTCTTCGAAGTCTCGGGTGAATCGGGCACCGGGACGAGCCCACGGCACCTGCTCGGTGACGATGCCGCAGCGTGGGCAGTTCGTGCGGCGGATGTCGTAGACCAGCCACAGTTTCTTGCAGGCCAGATCCACATGGCGCCAGCGCCGGCGCCGGCGGTCATAACCGGCCCGCACACGTTTGCCGCACGGGCAGCGCATCGAGCGGGCTTTAAGGCCGACGGTGACTTCGATATCGCGGTCGCCGATGGTGACATCGGTGACGTTGGCTCCGGGGACCTGAAGTATTCGGTTAAATGCAGTACTGACGCGCACGCGGATCGTTCCTGGCGGTTGAGGTTGGTGTGGTAACCCCGAAACCTAGAGGGACACCGCGTGCGCGTCCTTCAACTCGCCGCCGACACGCTCAAAACCCCAGGCGCACAACCTAAAATAGCCCCTGAACAGCGCAAAGGCGCCCACGAAAACCCGTGGAGCGCCACACATGTTCGAACATGTGGGTGTCGGGGCCGGTGGTGTGCTGGTTCACGATGCCTCTGTGGTCGACGCGGTGGTGCATTTCGCGCGGGTGTCGAATGTCGCTGAGTGCGGGAAGTTTCGGGCGATCGCGGATCTGGTGGCGTTGCGTGTCGATGACGAAGATGGCCGGCAGTGGTGGGCCTGTGATGGGTGGGATGCTGCGGTCGCCGAGGTGGGGGCGGCGCTGGGGATCGGGAAGCGTGAAGCGTCGGGGCAGTTGTCGATTGCGGTCGCGTTGCGCTTCCGCCTGCCGAAGGTGGCGGCGGTGTTCGCTGATGGTGGGGTGTCGGCGCGGACGGTCGGGACGATCTGTTGGCGCACCCGTTTGGTGGAGGATCCCAATACGCTGGCGGTGATCGATGTTGCGTTGGCGGGGGCGCTGTCGGAGTGGGCGGGGTTGTCGCGCAAGAAGATTGAACGCAAGATCGACGGTTGGGTGCAGAAGTTCGACCCGGCCGCTGTTTTGAAGGTGCGCTCGGCCGCGCGCCGGCGTGGGGTCGGGGTGGGTAAGCCCGATGATGAGACCGGGGTGGCGTCGATCTGGGGTGCGCTGTTGGCCACCGATGCCGAGTTGCTGGATCGGGTGCTGGACGAGATGGCCCGGCAGGTGTGTGAGGACGATCCGCGGACGTTCGGGCAGCGGCGTGCTGACGCGCTCGGGGTGTTGGCGGCCCGTGGGGATCGGCTCGCGTGCCAGTGCGGCAATCCCGATTGCCCGGCGGCTGGGCCGGATGCGCGGGCGGCGGCGGTGGTGATTCATGTGCTCACCGATCAGCTGCCGGTGCCGGTGGCGGATCCGCTGTTGCACGGGGATCCGGCCGCGCCTCAGACCCCGACTCCGGCGCGAGAACCGCATCCCGCACCACAACCGGATCCCGCGCCTGAGCCGGTCTTCACACCCGAGCCTGAGCCTGAGCCCGCGCCGGCGGATGACATGGCGCCGATGCCCGCGCCTGCGTCGGCGGCCGACTCGGGGTCTGCCGATGCCTCGACCCCTGCTGGGGACGAACGGGCCGGCGACAGCACGTCCACGCCAGTGCCGGCCAGCAGACCCGCGCATACACCTGCTCCGGCGGCTGAGTCGGCGTCCACCCCTGAAGCTCATGCGGCGCACCCGCCGGTCCCGACTTCCGCTCCGACTTCCACCAAGCCCCCGGCGCCGGTATGCACCCCGGTCGGTTATGTCCTCGGCGGCGGCGTGGTGCCCCCGGCGGTGCTCGCCGATCTGGTGGCCCGCGGTGCGAAGGTCCGCACCGTCGCCTCGGCCGCGGATCTGGATGAGGTGCCGCGGTACCGGCCCACGGCGGCGATGGATGAATTCGTCCGGGTGCGGGCCATGACGTGCATGTTCCCGGGCTGTGATCAGCCTGCCACCGCCTGCGATGTGGACCATACGATTGCGTGGCCGGTCGGGCCGACGCATCCGGGCAACCTGAGCCCGAAGTGCCGCAAACACCACCTGCTCAAAACGTTCTACGGCGGGCCGGATGGCTGGAGTGACCGTCAACAGCCTGACGGGACGATTGTGTGGACCGCACCCACCGGCCACACCTACATCAGCGTGCCGGAAAGTCGAATCCTGTTTCCTCGCACGGTCACCGACACCCCGCTGCCGAACCCACCGCCAGAGGACACCGATCTGGACGCCCCACCGGCTCCTGGCCGGGGTGTGATGATGCCCATCCGGCGCCGCACCCGCGCCCAGAACCAGGCCCAGCAGATCGCCTACGAACGCGCCCTCAACCAAGCCGATATCGACGAGCGCGAAGCCGCCCAAGAAGCCTTCGCCCGCCGGCGCAAAGAACGCCAAGAACGCGAAGCCGCAGAAGCCGCAGAAGCCGCGGCGGCCGCCGAATCAGCAGAGCAACAAGACATCCCACCGCCACTGTAACTGCGGCGTGAATACCCCTGAAAAGGCATGACTTTCAGGGGTATTCACGCGTGTCGCTCACGGGTAGAGGGCTACTTCACCCCGATGGCGCCAGCCTGGCGCCTCACGATCAGTTGGACGTGGATGCAGTACGCCCGCCACCTCCAGCCGGATCCGCCATCGGGTCAGGCTCGTCGAGCGGCGGGACGTCTTGGCCGTCGAGGACCTTGCACAGACGGTCTTTGTCGAGCTGCCCCTCCCAGTTGGCCACCACGAACGTCGCGACACAGTTGCCCAGCAGGTTCACCGAGACGCGCATCGAGTCCATGATGCGGTCGGCACCGAGGAGCAGGGCCACCGCGGCGACGGGGATGGCGCCGTGGCCGATGGCGGCGACGGTCGCTGAGAGCGCGAGGAATGAGGACCCGGGAACGCCGGCCATGCCCTTGGACGTCAGCATCAGTACCAGCACCGCGGTGATCTGCTCACCCAGGCTCAGGTTCACGCCCAATGCCTGGGCCAGGAACAGCACACAGATCGAGAGGTAGAGGGTCGCTCCGTCGAGATTGAACGAGTAGCCCGTCGGCACCACCAGACCCGTTGTGGTGCGTGAACATCCGGCATTGGTCAGCTTGGCCATGATGCGCGGCAGCACGACCTCGGTGGAAGCGGTGCCGAGCGCAAGGAACAGCTCGTCCTTGATGTACACGACGAACTTCCACAGGTTCACTCCCGCGAAGACCTTCGCAACGACCGCGAGCACCACCATGAACAGGACGGCGGCGAGGTAGCAAGCGCCGATCAGTTTGGCGAAACTGCTCAGGGAGCCGATGCCGTACTGGCCGATGATGTAGGCCATCGCCCCGAAGGCGCCGATGGGCGCCAGGCGCATCACCCAGCCGATGACGGTGAAGAACACGTGGCTCAGATGGTCGACGATTTCGAGGATGACGGGCGGGCCCTTCTCGCCGAATTTTGCCAACGCCAGCCCGAACAGGACAGCGAAGAACAGGACCTGGAGGAGGTTGTTCTCGGTGAACGCCTTGAACACCGACTCGGGGATGATGTTCAGCAGAAAATCGACGGTGTGCGGCAGCTCTTTGTTCTGGGTCTTCTTCGCGATCGCGTCGGCCCCGGACGCCAGCGTGGCGGCGTCGACGTGGAAACCGGCCCCGGGTTTGACGATGTTGCCGACGACCAGCCCGAAGAGCAGCGCGAAGGTGGTCACCGCCTCGAAGTAGATCAACGCTTTCACGCCGATCCGGCCGACGGACTTGAGGTCGCCGACGTGCGCAATGCCCAGCACGACGGTGCAGAAGATGATCGGCGCGATCAGCATCTTGATCAGCTTGATGAAGCCGTCGGCGAGCGGCTTGAGGTCGGCGCCGACCTTGGGCTGCAGCCAGCCGACGAGGATGCCCGCGACGATCGCGACGAGCAGCTGCACGAAAAGCGACGTGTACCAAGGCGGCTTGTTCGCGAGCCGGATCATCTCGCTTTTGGGCGGTTGCATGGTGGTCGCCATCGCGCGAAAGTACTGATCGGGCGTCACCACGCGATTTCTGCGATGTTTCTGTGACGTCGCGCATCAGATATATCGAATCCAGCAATTAGTCTCGCCACGTGCTGATCGCAATCGAAGGCGTCGATGGTGCGGGGAAGAACACGCTGACCCAGGGTCTGCGGGCGCAGTTCGAGGCCCGCGGGAAGTCGGTGACCACCGTGGCGTTCCCGCGCTACGGCCGCTCGGTCGAGGCGGATATCGCCGCCGAGGCGCTCCACGGCCGGCACGGCGACCTCGCCGATTCGGTGTACGCCATGGCGATGCTGTTCGCGCTCGACCGCGCGGGCGCCAAGGCCGAGATCGCCGCATTGAACGACGCGCACGATGTGGTGATCCTCGACCGCTACGTTGCGTCCAACGCCGCCTACAGCGCGGCCCGGCTGCATCAGGGGGCGGGCGGGGACGTCGTCGCCTGGGTGCGGGAGTTGGAGTTCGAGCGGTTGGCACTGCCGGTGCCGGACTGGCAGCTCTATCTCAATGTGCCGACCGATCTCGCCGCAGAGCGGGCGGCACGCCGGGAAGCTCAGGACGCGACGCGAACCCGCGACGCCTACGAGCGCGACGGTGGCCTGCAGGGCCGCACGGCCGCGGTGTACACCGCGCTCGCGGCCGAAAACTGGGTCGGCCGTTGGGCTTTGGTCGCCCCGGACGTCGACCCGGGGGAGTTGGCCGGCCGGCTGCTGGGGTGATTCGGCCGCCGCCCCTACCAGCAAGTTGTCAGGTTGGAGGCAAAACACCCATCGGAGATCACAGCTTTATCGCGATGTGGTGACACCATGGACGCCATGAGGCAACGCATTCTGGTCGTCGACGACGACCCATCTCTGGCCGAGATGCTCACCATCGTGCTGCGGGGCGAAGGCTTCGACACCGCCGTCATCGGTGACGGCAGCCAGGCGCTGACCGCGGTCCGCGAGCTGCGCCCGGATCTGGTGCTGTTGGACCTCATGCTGCCCGGAATGAACGGCATCGACGTGTGCCGTGTGCTGCGCGCCGACTCGGGCGTGCCGATCGTCATGCTGACCGCCAAGACCGACACGGTCGACGTGGTGCTGGGCCTGGAGTCTGGCGCCGACGACTACGTCATGAAGCCCTTCAAGCCGAAGGAACTGGTGGCGCGGGTGCGCGCGCGGTTGCGCCGCAACGACGACGAGCCGGCGGAGATGCTGTCCATCGCCGACGTCGACATCGACGTGCCGGCCCACAAGGTGACCCGGCAGGGTGAGCAGATTTCGCTGACTCCGCTGGAGTTCGACCTGCTTGTGGCCCTCGCCCGGAAGCCGCGCCAGGTCTTCACTCGTGACGTGCTGCTCGAACAGGTGTGGGGCTACCGCCATCCGGCAGACACCCGCCTGGTGAACGTCCACGTGCAGCGGCTGCGGGCCAAGGTCGAGAAGGACCCGGAGAACCCGCAGGTGGTGCTCACCGTTCGAGGAGTGGGATACAAGGCCGGACCGCCGTGATCGGACGGCTCGTCAAGCCCGAGCCTGAGACCGTAGGGCGCCGGTGATCTGGGGATCCCGACGGCGTATCCGTGGCGGTTTCGGCTCGGGCGCTTTCGTGCGCGGGCTGGGTGCTGTCGGCCGGGTGGTCAGCTATGCCTGGCGCCGCTCACTGCAACTGCGTGTGGTGTCCTTGACGCTGGGGTTGTCCCTTGCCGTCATTCTCGTGCTGGGTTTCGTGCTGACCAGCCAGATCACCGACCGCATCCTCGAAGCCAAGGTCCGTGCCGGCACCGAAGAGGTCGAGCACGCCCGCACGACGGTGAGCGGCATCGTCGGCGGCGAGGAGACGCGCTCGCTCAACAGCAGCCTGCAGCTGGCGCGCAACACGCTCATCGACCGCAAGGTCGATTCGGGCTCGCGGCTGGCCGGTGCGTTCGACGCGGTGCTGGTGGTACCAGGTGACGGTCCGCGCGCGGCCACATCGGCCGGGCCGGTGGGCGAGATTCCGAACTCGTTGCGCGACTTCGTCAAAGCGGGCCAGGTCAGCTACCAGTACGCGACCGTCCACACCGATGGTTTCTCCGGTCCCGCGCTGATCGTCGGCAGTCCGACGTCGTCGCAGGTCACCAACCTCGAGCTGTACCTGATCTTTCCGCTGAGCAACGAAGAGAGCACCATCGCGCTGGTGCGTGGCACCATGGCCACCGGTGGCATCGTGCTGCTGGGTCTGCTCGCGGCCATCGCGCTGCTGGTGGCCCGGCAGATCGTGCTGCCGGTGCGGTCGGCGTCGCGCATCGCCGAGCGGTTCGCCGAGGGACACCTCACCGAGCGCATGCCCGTACGCGGTGAGGACGACATGGCGCGTCTGGCGGTGTCGTTCAACGACATGGCCGAGAGCCTGCACAAGCAGATCACCCAGCTCGAAGAGTTCGGAAACCTGCAGCGCCGCTTCACCTCTGACGTCAGCCACGAGCTGCGGACGCCGCTGACGACGGTGCGCATGGCCGCCGACCTCATCTACGACCACAGCGAGGAACTCGACCCGGCGCTGCGGCGCTCGACGGAGTTGATGGTCAACGAACTCGACCGCTTCGAGACACTGCTGGCCGACCTGCTCGAAATCTCCCGGCACGACGCCGGCGTGGCCGAACTGTCGGTGGAGTCGGTCGACCTGCGCGACACCGTGCAGAGCGCGCTCGACAACGTCGGCCACCTCGCCGACGACGCGAACATCAAACTCGCCGTGCACCTTCCGGACGAGGCCGTCATCGCCGAGGTGGATCCGCGCCGCGTCGAGCGGATCCTGCGCAACCTCATCGCCAATGCGATCGACCATGCGGAGAAGAAGCCCGTTCAGATCAAGATGGCCGCCGATGTGGATACCGTGGCAGTGACGGTCCGCGATTTCGGCGTGGGTCTGCGTCCGGGCGAGGAGAAGATGGTGTTCAGCCGGTTCTGGCGCTCCGACCCCTCGCGGGTGCGGCGCTCCGGCGGCACCGGCCTCGGCCTGGCCATCAGCATCGAGGATGCCCGTCTGCACCAGGGCCGGCTGGAGGCCTGGGGCGAACCCGGCCACGGCGCCTGCTTCCGTCTCACGCTGCCGCTGGTGCGCGGCCACAAGGTGACCACCAGCCCGCTGCCTCTCAAACCCACTGGGCCCAAATCGGTTACGGCTCTCTCGTCCGGCGAGCTGCCCGCGGGGGACCCATCATGAGAGGGGCACTGGCGCTCTGCGCAGTGCTGATGCTGGTCCTGACGGGGTGCGCCGGCGTGCCCAGTTCGTCGGCGCCGCAGGCCGTGGGCACCGTCGACCGGCCGGCGCCGCGCAACCTGCCGACGCCGTCACCCGGCATGGATCCCGACCTGCTGCTGCGCGAATTCCTCAAAGCCACCGCCGATCCCGCGAACCGGCACCTGGCGGCACGCCAGTTCCTCACCGAATCGGCATCCCGCTCGTGGGACGACGCAGGCAGTGCCCTGTTGATCGACCGCGTCGTGTTCGTGGAAACCCGTGGCACGGACAAGGTTTCGGTGACGATGCACGCCGATATCCTGGGCTCGCTGTCGGACGTCGGGGTGTTCGAGACGGGGGAGGGCGCGCTGCCCGATCCGGGCCCCATCGATCTGGTGAAGACGCCGCGGGGCTGGCGCATCGACAAGCTGCCCAACGGGGTGTTCCTGGATTGGCAACAGTTCCAGTCCACCTACAAACGCGACACGTTGTACTTCGTCGACCCGACCGGCAAGACCGTCGTGCCCGACCCGCGCTACGTCGCGGTGTCCGACCCGGACCAGCTCGCCACCGAACTCGTCACCAAGCTGCTGTCCGGGCCGCGGCCCGAGATGGCAAGCAGCGTACGGAATCTGATGGCCGCACCGCTGCGGTTGCGGGGTCCGGTGACGCGTGCCGACGGCGGCAAGACCGGTGTCGGACGCGGCTATGGCGGCGCCCGCATCGACCTCGAGAGCCTGTCGACCACCGACCCACACAGCCGGCAACTGCTTGCGGCGCAGATCATCTGGACGCTGTTCCGGGCCGGGGTCAACGGTCCGTACGTGATCAACGCCGACGGCGCCGCCCTCGACGACCGCTTCGCCGAAGGCTGGAACACCTCCGACGTCGCGGCCACCGATCCGGGTGCCGACCCCGGCGCCGCGGCCGGCCTGCATGCTCTGGCCGGGGGATCGCTGGTGTCGCTGGAAGGTGACAACGCGCCGCGGGTCGCCGGGGCGTTCGGCCAACTGCCGGGCCAGACCTCGGCGGCGTTGTCGCGTAGCGGGCAGGAGGTCGCCTCGGTGGTGACGCTGCGGCCCGGCGCGCCGGACATGGCGCAGTCGCTGTGGGTGGGTCCGGTCAACGGCGACGCCGCACAGGCGCTCGACGCGCATACGCTGTCGCGTCCCAGCTGGTCGCTCGACGACGCGATCTGGATCGTCGTCGATGGCGCCAACGTCGTGCGCGCGATCCAGGAGGCGGCGTCAGGCCAACCCGCCCGCATTCCTGTCGACTCGTCGGCGGTGGCCACCAAATTCCCCGGCCCGATCAGCGCGCTGCAGTTGTCGCGGGACGCCACCCGCGCAGCGATGGTGATCAACGGCCAGGTGATCCTGGCCAGCGTCGAGCAGCGCGAGGGCGGCCAGCTCGCGCTCACCTATCCACGCCGGCTCGGTTTCGGCCTGGGCAACACGGCGCTGTCGCTGTCCTGGCGCACCGGCGACGACATCGTCGTGACCCGCACCGACGGCGCGCACCCCGTGTCGTACGTCAACCTCGACGGCGTCAACTCCGACGGGCCCACCAGGAACCTGGTCGTCCCGGTGTCGACCGTGGCCGCGAACACCTCGACGGTGTACCTCGCCGACCAACGTGGCGTGCTCCAGCTGTCGGGTTCGGCAGCGGACAACAACCTCATGTGGACCGATGTCCGGCCGCTGATGGTCGCGGGCGCACTGCCCGTGCTTCCTGGCTGAATCAATCTGTCGTACCCCCGCGCCATGCTGGCCTCATGCTCGACCTCGTCCTGCCCGTCGAATGCGGTGGCTGCGGTGCGCCGTCGACCCGCTGGTGTCCCGCCTGCGCGGCGGAACTGACGGTCCGCCCCGACGAGCCGCACGTCGTCACGCCGCGTGAGGACCCGGGGGTGCCGGTCTTCGCGCTCGGGCGCTACGCCGGAGCCAGAAGACGGGCCGTCGTCGGACTCAAAGAGCACGGCCGCACCGATCTCGTGGCGCCGCTGGCCGACGCGGTCGCCGCGGCCCTGCGGACGTTGATCACCTGGGGTCTGATCGTGCCGCCGCTGACGGTGGTGCCCGCGCCCACCCGCAGCCTGGCCGCCCGGCGCCGCGGCGGCGACCCCGTCGCGAAGATCGCACGCGCCGCGGCCGCGGCTCTTCCGGGAGTGACGGTCCAGCCGGCGCTGGCCATGCGGGCCTTCACCAGAGACTCCGTCGGCCTCTCCAGTGCGCAACGACAGCGCAACATCCGCGGCCGGGTTCGACAGCGCACACCGGTGGCGGGGGAGACCATTGTGTTCGACGATGTGGTGACGACCGGTACGACGGCAGCCGAGGCCGTTCGGGTCCTGCAAACATCCGGAGCACAGGTGGCGGCGGTGCTCGCAATAGCACACGCGTGAGCCTCGAGACGGCACGACACGGCCGGAGCAGTACCTACATCAACTCGATATGAAGTTCTCAAAACCGGTATGCGAAATCGGTGGCACGACTAGGTGAACTCGGACTACCGTCGGCTGCAACCACCCGTGAAGCCTCACGGCGGTACCGACATATTCACTCGGTACCAAATCGCTGACAGCGGTAGGAGGTGAGTAGTCAACACCTTGCGCCGGGCTGCGGCGACTTGCAGACCCGCTCGGCGCGTAGTTCAGACCGTGTGCAAGAAGAGCCACACGTGCACTGCGAGAGAGAAGCGAGTTGCTAAGCATGACAACCCAATCCGTGGATTCTGCCCGCTCGACCATGTTTGCCGACGACACCGAGCCTGCGCCCGAACCGCACGCCGACGTCGTCGTCAAGGGCCGCAACGTCGAGGTCCCCGAACACTTCCGCATCTACGTTTCCGAGAAGCTCGCTCGATTGGAGCGCTTCGATCGCACCATCTACCTGTTCGATGTCGAACTCGACCACGAGAAGAACCGGCGCCAGCGCAAGAACTGCCAGCATGTCGAGATCACGGCACGCGGCCGCGGGCCGGTCGTTCGCGGCGAAGGCTGCGCCGACAGCTTCTACGCGGCCCTCGAATCGGCCGTCGGCAAACTCGAGAACCGGCTCAGGCGCAGCAAGGACCGCCGCAAGATCCACTACGGCGACAAGACGCCGGTGGGCCTGGCCGAGGCGACGTCCATCGTCCCGCCCGAGGATCTGCCGGAGGTGCCGAACCAGACCGCAGCCGCCGAGGTCGACGACCATGTGCCCGGTCAGGTGGTCCGCGTCAAGGAACACCCGGCCAACCCGATGACGGTCGATGATGCGCTCTACGAGATGGAGCTGGTCGGACACGACTTCTTCCTGTTCCATGACAAGGAGAGCGACCGGCCGACGGTGGTCTACCGCAGACATGCCTATGACTACGGATTGATCCGTCTGTCCTGAGGTCCCGCTGATGCGCCCCCGGCCGAACCGCCGGGGGCGCACTCTTATCTGCCGATTCCGCCGGTCACCTACGATGGTCACGTCTAACCCGCCGACGTATATCCGTTCCAGACCCACAGGGGAAAAGCGTGCTGTCGAAGTTGCTCCGCATCGGTGAAGGCCGCATGGTCAAGCGCCTGCAAAAGGTCGCCGACTATGTCAACACCTTGTCCGATGACGTCGAGAAGCTGTCGGACGACGAGCTGCGCGCCAAGACCGAAGAGTTCAAGAAGCGCATCGCCGGTGGCGAGTCGCTCGACGACCTGCTGCCCGAGGCCTTCGCCGTCGCCCGCGAGGCGGCCTGGCGCGTGCTGGACCAGCGCCACTTCGACGTCCAGGTGATGGGCGGCGCGGCGCTGCACTACGGCAACGTCGCCGAGATGAAGACCGGTGAGGGCAAGACCCTGACCTGTGTGCTCCCGGCCTACCTCAACGCGCTCTCCGGCAAGGGTGTGCACGTCGTCACCGTCAACGACTACCTGGCCAAGCGCGACAGCGAGTGGATGGGCCGCGTGCACCGCTTCCTCGGCCTGGAGGTCGGGGTGATCCTGTCGCAGCTGACGCCGGAGGAGCGTCGCGCCGCGTACAACGCCGACATCACCTACGGCACGAACAACGAGTTCGGCTTCGACTACCTGCGCGACAACATGGCGCACTCGGTCGACGACATGGTCCAGCGCGGCCACAACTTCGCCATCGTCGACGAGGTCGACTCGATCCTCATCGACGAGGCCCGTACCCCGCTGATCATCTCCGGCCCCGCCGATGGCGCGTCGAACTGGTACACCGAGTTCGCGCGCATCGCGCCGCTCATGGAGAAGGACGTCCACTACGAGGTCGACATCCGCAAGCGCACCATCGGTGTGCACGAGGCCGGCGTGGAGTTCGTCGAGAACCAGCTGGGCATCGACAACCTCTACGAGGCCGCCAACTCACCGCTGGTCAGCTACCTGAACAACGCCATCAAGGCCAAGGAACTGTTCCAGCGCGACAAGGACTACATCGTCCGCGACGGCGAGGTCGTCATCGTCGACGAGTTCACCGGCCGCGTGCTGGTCGGCCGCCGCTACAACGAGGGCATGCACCAGGCCATCGAGGCCAAGGAGCACGTCGAGATCAAGGCCGAGAACCAGACCCTGGCCACCATCACGCTGCAGAACTACTTCCGCCTCTACGACAAGTTGTCCGGCATGACCGGTACCGCGGAGACCGAGGCCGCCGAGCTCCACGAGATCTACAAGCTCGGGGTGGTGCAGATCCCCACCAACCGGACCATGATCCGCCAGGACCAGTCCGACCTCATCTACAAGACCGAAGAGGCCAAGTACATCGCCGTCGTCGACGACGTGCAGGAGCGCTACGAGAAGGGCCAGCCGGTCCTGATCGGTACCACCAGCGTCGAGCGGTCGGAGTACCTGTCCAAGCAGTTCACCAAGCGCCGCATCCCGCACAACGTGCTCAACGCCAAGTACCACGAGCAGGAGGCGAGCATCATCGCCGAGGCGGGCCGGTTGAAGGCCGTCACGGTCGCCACCAACATGGCCGGCCGCGGTACCGACATCGTGCTGGGCGGCAACGTCGACTTCATCGCCGACGCGCGCCTGCGCAAGCGCGGTCTGGACCCGGTCGAGACCCCGGAGGAGTACGAGGCGGCCTGGCACGAGGAGCTGCCGAAGGTCAAGCAGCTGGTCGAGGAAGAGGCCAAGAAGGTCCGCGAGGTCGGTGGCCTGTACGTGCTGGGCACCGAACGGCACGAGTCGCGTCGTATCGACAACCAGCTCCGCGGTCGCTCGGGCCGTCAGGGTGACCCGGGCGAGTCCCGGTTCTTCCTGTCGCTGTCCGACGAGTTGATGCGCCGCTTCAACGGTGCCACCCTCGAGGCGCTGCTGACCCGGCTGAACCTGCCGGACGACGTGCCGATCGAGGCCAAGATGGTGACCCGCGCGATCAAGAGCGCGCAGACCCAGGTCGAAGGGCAGAACTTCGAGGTCCGCAAGAACGTCCTCAAGTACGACGAGGTGATGAACCAGCAGCGCAAGGTCATCTACCGCGAGCGCAAGGCGATCCTCGAGGGTGAGGACGTACAGGACACGGCGCACAAGATGCTGGTCGACGTCGTCACCGCCTACGTCGACGGCGCCACCGCCGAGGGCTACGCCGAGGACTGGGATCTGGCCAAGCTGTGGGACGCGCTCAAGACGCTGTACCCGGTCGGCCTGGACTACCACAACCTGATCGACTCCGACGAGGTCGGCGAGCCGGGCGAGCTGACGCAGGACGAGCTGCGTGAGGCGCTGATCGCGGATGCCGAAAAGGCTTACGCCAAGCGCGAAGCCGACCTGGAGGCCATCGCCGGCCCCGGCGCCATGCGGCAGCTGGAGCGCAGCGTCCTGCTGAACGTCATCGACCGCAAGTGGCGCGAGCACCTCTACGAGATGGACTACCTCAAGGAGGGCATCGGCCTGCGGGCCATGGCGCAGCGCGACCCGCTGGTCGAGTACCAGCGCGAGGGCTTCGACATGTTCACGGGCATGCTCGAAGGCTTGAAGGAGGAGTCGGTCGGCTTCCTGTTCAACGTGCAGGTCGAGGCTCAGCAGGCGCCGCAGGTGGCCCCGGTCGCCGCGCCGCAGGGGCTCGCGCAGTTCGCCGCGGAGGCCGAGCAGAACGCCGCCCAAGAGCAGGCCGCACCGGCCGCGTTGCGCGCCAAGGGAATTGAGGACAAGGCCCCGGCCATGACCTACAGCGGTCCAGCAGAGGACGGGTCCGCGGAGGTGCGTCGCGAGGGTGGCCGGCACGCGGCGGGCCCGGGCTCGCGTCGGGAACGCCGTGAGGCCGCGCGCAAGCAGAAGCGGCGGTAACCCGCTCAACCCAGCTGCAGGGCCACGAATTGCCAACGCCCGCCGAGCATTTCGATGCGTCCGGCGGCGGCGTGCAGACGTGGCCCGCGGCTGAAGGTGGCGAACACCTCGGCGGCCGTGGGCAACCCGTCCTGTTCACGGGCGGTGCGTAGCCGCACCTTGCGCAGCGCTGCCGTGCCGTCGCTCCGGTTGTGGTGGGGCCATGACGACATGGCGTCGAACAGTGTCGAGGTGACCAGCGGACGCAGCTGCGCCATCGGCCGGCGCCGGTCGCTGACCTCCAGGACCCGGCGCAGGGCGGCGTCGGCGAACATCAGCGCGGCCGTGGGCGGCGCGACCTCGTGCCGAGATACGACGGCGGATACGGTCGCGCAGTCCGGTTCGGGATCGGCCACCACCTGCAGTCGGTTGGGGGCACGCACCGCCGCGCCGGTCTCGATCGGCGCAGGCTCGTAGTCGACGATCGGCGCCGTGAGGTCGATGTCGATGCGGGTCGATGCGGTCATGAAATCTCTCCAGCCGTCGGTCAGGTGCGTGACGCATCTGCTGGAGAGTTGCAGACCGCTAAATCATCGCACCGGTTTCACCAGGTGCTCGACGCCAATTCGCCGATCCGGTGCTGCGGGGGACCGGTCCCGGGGATACCGTGACGGGGTCGATCCGCCAGGGGTGAAGGAGAGCGGGCTGCATGGTGACCCGGTTGTCGGCGTCGGACGCGTCGTTCTACGGGCTGGAAGACTCATCGACACCCATGTACGTCGGGACGCTGTCCATTCTGCGTAAGCCGCGGGCCGGCCTGAGCTACGAGACGCTGCTGGCGACCGTCGAGGCCAGGCTGCCGCAGATCCCGCGCTACCGGCAGAAGGTCCGCGAGGTCACGCTCGGCCTGGCCCGGCCGGTCTGGGTCGACGACCGCGACTTCGACATCACCTATCACATCCGGCGCTCGGCGCTGCCGTCCCCGGGCAGTGACGCTCAGCTTCATGATCTGGTGGCCCGGCTGGGCTCGCGACCGCTGGACAAGACCCGGCCGTTGTGGGAGATGTGCCTGGTCGAAGGCCTCTCTGACAATCGCCTGGCGATCTACACCAAGACCCACCAGGCGCTCGTCAACGGCATGACGGCGCTGGAGATCGGGCACGTCATCGCCGACCGCACGCAGAAGCCGCCCGAGTTCGGCGAGGACATCTGGATCCCGGGCCGCGAACCCAGCGACGCCTCGCTGCTGCTGGGCGCCATCGGGGAGTGGATCACACGCCCGACGGCACAGCTGGCCGCCGTGCAGTCGGCGGCGGCGGACATGATCTCCAGCACCGAACAGTTCGTCGAGGCCGGCCGGCGCGTCATCGACATGGCCCGCACGCTGGTCCGGGGCACCGCCCCGAGCAGTCCGCTGAACGCCACCGTGTCCCGCAACCGGCGATTCACCGTCGCCAAACACGAGCTGGAGGAGTACCGCCAGCTACGGACGCGCTTCGACTGCGACGTCAACGACGTGGTGCTGTCGGTGGTGACCGGCGCGCTGCGGAACTGGCTGTTGTCCCGCGGTCAATCGGTGTCGACGGGCCTGACAGTGCGGGCCATGGCGCCGATGTCTGTCTATCCCGAAACCGACCATCTGGAGACCGCCGGCCCCGGCCAGGCGATCAGCGAGGTGACACCGTTCCTGGTCGACCTGCCGGTGGGCGAGAACAACGCGCTCGTCCGGCTGTCCCAGATCGCGCACGCCACCGAGACCCAGGCCACGACGACCACCCCGGTCGACGCGCGCACCATCGTCACGCTGTCGGGTTTCGCGCCGCCGACGCTGCACGCCATGGGCACCCGGGTCGCGACCAGCTTCCCGGCGCGCCAGTTCAACCTGTTGATCACCAACGTCCCCGGCGCGCAGAAGCAGATGTACGTCGCGGGCACCAAGCTGCTGGACACGTACGCGGTGCCGCCGCTGCTGAACAACCAGGTGCTGGCGCTCGGCATCACGTCGTACAACGGCAGCCTCTACTACGGCATCAACGCCGACCGCGAGGCCATGAGCGACGTCGACGTGTTCCCGAGCCTGTTGCGCGAGGCGCTCGACGAGCTGCGCGAGGTGGCGCGCTGATGGCGTCCAGGAAGGCCCGCGCGAACTCACCACCTATGTGCCAGATCACGTGGCCGAGCTGATGGGCGATCCCGAGAGATCCCTCTAGAGTGCCCTGGTGCGTGTCTATATTCCGGCGACCCTGGCGATGCTGTCGCAACTCGTGGCAGACGGGGTGATGCCGGCCCGCAGCGGTACTGCGTTCGCGGTGACGCCGACGTTGCGTGAGGCCTACGCGCACGGCGACGAGGACGAGCTCGGCGAGATCGCGCTGCAGGAAGCCGCGCTGGCGTCACTGCGGCTGCTGGCCGGCGAAGGGGTCGGCGAGGAAGCCGGGTTGCCGCCGCGGCGGGCGGTGCTGGTGGCCGAGGCCGAAGAAGTGACGGTTCGCCCGGATCTGGACGACGCGGTGGTGCGCCTGGCCGGGCCGGTCAAGCTGGCCGACGTGATCGCGGCGTACGTCGACAACTCGGCGGCCGAGCCGGCGGTGCTTGCTGCGGTGGCCGTCGTCGACGCCGCCGACCTCGGTGACGAGGACGCCGAGCTCACCGTCGGAGATGCTCAGGATCATGATCTGGCGTGGTACGCCGCTCAGGAGTTACCGTTTTTGTTGGAGCTTCTATAGCCCTTGTCCCTGGCTTGCAGGGGTAGCTACTTGTGCGTAGGTTACGGTACCGTAGGTTAGGACGACCAACCGAGCGGGAGTGAACGTGGCCAAGAACACCATCAAGGTCTCGGCCAATGTGGTCGACACGGTGCGGCCCAAGGTTGCCGGCGCCAAGGAACGGCCGGGGTGGCACGCGCTGCGCACGCTCGTCGGGCGCATCACCACACCGCTGCTGCCGGACGACTACCTCAAGCTGGTCAATCCGCTGTGGTCGGCACGGGAGCTGCGCGGCAAGGTTGTCGAGGTGCGCCGCGAGACCGAGGATTCGGCAACCCTGGTGATCAAGCCGGGCTGGGGCTTCTCGTTCGACTACCACCCGGGGCAGTACATCGGCATCGGCTTGCTGGTGGACGGCCGCTGGCGGTGGCGCTCGTACTCGCTGACCTCGAGCCCGGTGGAATCGCGCGGCGACCACACCATCACCATCACGGTGAAGGCCATGCCCGAGGGCTTCCTGTCGACCCACCTGGTCGGTGGCGTGGCGCCCGGCACCATCGTGCGACTGGCCGCGCCGCAGGGCGAGTTCGTCATGCCGGATCCCGCGCCGGGCAAGGTGCTGTTCCTGACCGCCGGGTCGGGCATCACCCCGGTGATGTCGATGCTGCGCACCCTCGCGCGCCGGGACCAGATCACCGACATCGTCCACCTGCACTCGGCCCCGACCGCGGCCGACGTCATCTTCGCCGACGAGTTGGCGAAGCTGGCCGAGGCTCACCCGAGCTACCAGTTGCGGGTGCGGGCCACTCGTACCGAGGGACGCCTGGACCTGTCGAAGCTGGACGAGGAAGTCGCCGACTGGCGGACGCGCGAAGCGTGGGCGTGTGGCCCGGAGGCCATGCTCCACGACGCCGAGCGTGAATACGCGGCGGCGGGGCTCGGGGTGCGCCTGCACCTGGAGCGCTTCGCGGCGTCCCGGGCTGCGGTCGAGGGCACCGGTGGTTCGGTGACCTTCGAGCGCAGCGGAAAGACCGTCGTCGCCGATGCGGCGACATCGCTGATGGAGGCCGGCGAGCAGGCCGGCGTGCAGATGCCGTTCGGTTGCCGGATGGGTATCTGCCAGTCCTGCGTGGTGAGTTTGCTGGAGGGTCACGCACGCGATCTGCGGACCGGAGCGGAACGGGAACCGGGCAGTCGGGTGCAGACGTGCGTTTCGGCTGCGGCCGGCGACTGTGTGTTGGATATTTAACAAAACCGCAGATCTGGGAAATATAGAATTTGCTGTCTAGCAACCTACGGTTGAGTAGGTTACGCTAGCGTAGGTAACTGGAAGGAGGTCGATATGGCAGTCACTGACGTACCTGAATTCACGCACTTGACCGAAGCCGATATCGAGGCTCTGGGCGTCGAGCTGGACGCGATCCGGCAAGACATCGAGGAAAGCCGCGGCGTTCGCGACGCGCGCTACATCCGCCGCACCATCGCGGCACAACGTGCTCTCGAAGTGGCCGGCCGCCTGCTGCTGTTGCGCAGCTCGAAGCGGTCGTACTGGTGGGCCGGGGCAAGCACCCTGGGCGTGGCCAAGATCATCGAGAACATGGAGATCGGCCACAACGTCATGCACGGCCAGTGGGACTGGATGAACGATCCCGAGATTCACTCCTCGACGTGGGAGTGGGACATGAACGGGGTCTCCAAGCACTGGCGGTTCACCCACAACTTCATGCACCACAAGTACACGAACATCCTCGGGATGGACGACGATGTGGGCTACGGCCTCATTCGCGTCACCCGGGACATCCGCTGGAAGCCCCATCACCTGTTCAACCTCGGGTTCAACACCGTCCTGGCGTTGTTGTTCGAGTGGGGCGTGGGTCTGCAGCACCTGGAGCTCGGCAAGATCTTCAAGGGCCGCGACGACCGCAAGGCCACGATGATCCGCGTGCGTGAGTTCGGCACCAAGGCCGCGCATCAGCTGGGCAAGGACTACGTCGCGTACCCCGCGCTCACGTCCCTGTCACCGGGCGCCACGTTCAAGTCGACGATGAAGGCCAACTTCCTGGCCAACGTCATCCGCAACGTGTGGGCCAACGCGGTGATCTTCTGCGGCCATTTCCCCGATGGCGCCGAGAAGTTCACCAAGACCGACATGGTCGGCGAATCCAAGGGCGAGTGGTACCTGCGCCAGATGTTGGGCAGCGCCAACTTCAACTCGGGTCCCGTGCTGCGCTTCATGAGCGGCAACCTGAGCCACCAGATCGAGCATCACCTGTACCCGGACCTGCCCAGCAACCGGCTGTACGAGATCTCGATCCGCGTTCGGGCGCTGTGCGAGAAGTACGACCTGCCCTACACCACCGGGAACTTCCTGGTGCAGTACGGCAAGACGTGGCGCACCATCGCCAAGCTGTCGGTGCCGAACAAGTACCTGACCGACACCGTCGACGATGCCCCGGAGACCCGGAGCGAGCGGATGTTCGTCGAGCTCGACGAGAGCTTCGGCGCCATCGACCCGGCGACCGGCAACAAGCGCGGTCTGAAGACGGCCATCGCCGCCGTGCGCAGCCGCCGTCGGGCCAAGCGCGCCGCAGCCGCCGCGTAAAGCAGTCGTGAAAACCCCCAAAACCGCCCGGTTTTGGGGGTTTTCACGTTTCCCTGCGGTCCTTCTGGCAGTGGCGCTCGCCGTCGCCTGCTCGCCGGGGCAGGCGCGGCCCGACACCGCCGCCGTGCCACTGGGCCACGAGTTCGTCCTCGCCGGCGGGCAGTCCGCGGTAATTGACGGCTCAGCGGTCGACACCGCGCCACTGCGGCTGAAATTCGATCGGGTGCTCGATGATTCGCGCTGCCCGAAGCGAGTGTCATGTGTCTGGACGGGTGCGGCCCGGATCGCGGTCACCGTCACGCCCGACGGCCGGCAGCCGGCCACGCTGGAGTTCAACACCAACCCCGCGCCGGGGCAGACTCACCTGACCGAGACGGTCGGCGGGTTCACCGTCGAATTACGGTCGCTGGACCCGTATCCCGAGACGCCGGGCACCATCCCGCTGCCGGACTACCGCGCGACGATGCTGGTGACGCGTTAGTACGTCGGCTCGTTCAGGACCGCGAGGAGACGACGGGCCGCCGCGACGCGGTCGACGGCCGGTCCGGTGAGCGCGTCCAGCGCGCACTCTGGGTCCGCCGGTGGGCCCATGTGCCCGCAGCCGCGGGGGCAGTCCTCGATGGCCTCGGCGAGGTCGGAAAAAGCCATCAGCACGTCGTCGGGCTTGATGTGCGCCAGCCCGAACGAGCGGATACCCGGTGTGTCGACGACCCAGCCGTCGTCGAGCGGCAGCGCCACCGACTGCGTCGAGGTGTGCTTGCCCTTGCCGACGCCCGACACGTCACCGGTGGCCCGGTCTGCTTCTGGCACAAGGCGATTCACCAGCGTCGATTTGCCGACACCGGAGTGGCCGAGCAGCACCGTGATCTGACCTTCGAGCAGGGGCGCCACGGCGTCGAGCGGGTCGTCGCGGCCGGCGGTGATGATCGTCAGGTCCAGGCCGGTGAACTCGGCGGCGAACGGTTCGGCGGGAGCCAGGTCCTGCTTGGTCAGGCACAGGATGGGCCGCAGCCCACCGACGTACGCGGCGATGAGGGCACGCTGCACCAGCCCGGCACGCGGCGGCGGATCGGCCAGCGCGACCACCATCAACAACTGGTCGGCGTTGGCGACCACCACGCGTTCGGTGGGGTCGGTGTCATCGGCGGTGCGGCGCAGCACCGTTCGGCGCTCGTCGCGGCGGACGATGCGCGCCAGGGTGTCGGGCTTGCCGGACAGATCGCCGACGATGCCCACCGAGTCGCCGACCACGATCGGGGTGCGGCCCAGTTCGCGGGCCCGCATCGCGGTGACAATGTGGTCGGGATTGCCGTCCAGCGCACAGCCCCACCGGCCGCGGTCGACGGTGACGACCATGGCCTCGCGCGCGTCGGCGTGGGTCGGCCGGTTCTTGGTACGCGGCCGCGAACCTTTGCCCGAGCGCACCCGGACATCGGATTCGTCGTACTCCCGCAAGCTATTTCCCGGCCAGCAGGTCGGCCCACATACCGGGGAAGTCTGGCAGTGTCTTGGCCGTGGTGGCGATGTCCTCCACCTGGACGCCGGGCACCCGCAGCCCGATGATCGCGCCGGCGGTGGCCATGCGGTGGTCGGCGTAGGACCGCCAGAGGCCGCCGTGCAGCGGCACCGCCGTGATCACCAGACCGTCGTCGGTCTCGCGGCACTGGCCGCCCAGCCCGTTGATCTCGGCGGTCAGCGCGGCCAGGCGGTCGGTCTCGTGCCCACGCAGATGCGCGATTCCCGACAGCGTCGACACCGAACCCTCGCTGGCCAGCGCGGCGAGCGCGGCCATCGACGGCGCCAGCTCGCCGACGGCCTTCAGGTCGGCCTCGAAGCCGCCGTAGCTCTGCGCGCCCCGGACCTCCAGGAACGAATCGACCACCTGGACAACGGTATTCAGCTTGCCCAGTAGCTCCAGGACGTCAGCGGTCGGCTGCACGCTCTGCTGCGGCCAGTGGGCCAGCCGCACCGTGCCGCCCGTCACCGCGGCGGCGGCCAGGAACGGCACCGAATTCGACAGGTCGGGTTCGATGGCCCAGTGCCGCGCCGCGATCGGGCCCGACGCCACGTGCCAACGGTTCGGCTCGCTGTGGTCGACCTCGACGCCCGCCTCGCGCAGCATCGTGATGGTCATCTCGATGTGCGGCTGCGACGGCACCGTCGCACCCGTGTGGATCACTGTCAAACCGTCGCGGAAAGTGGCTCCCGCCAACAACAGTCCGGACACGAACTGCGACGACGACGACGCGTCGATCCGCACCTCGCCGCCGGCCACCGACCCGGTGCCCGACACGGTGAACGGCATGCCGTCGCCGTCGATGTCGACGCCGAGACCGCGCATCGCGTCCAGCAGGGGCGTGATGGGACGGGTCTTGGCCTGCTCGTCACCGTCAAAGATGACGCGTCCGGTGCCTTGCGCGGCGACCGGCGGGACGAACCTCAGCACGGTGCCGGCGAGCCCGCAGTCGATGCGTACGTCCCCGGCGGGGGAGATGGCGCCACCGACGGTGAGTTCGGTGCCGTCACCGGTGATCGTCACGCCCAGCGCCTGCAGTGCGCCGATCATCAGGTTGGTGTCGCGGCTGCGCAGCGCGCCGCTGATGGTCGAGGTGCCCTGCGGTGTGGCCAGGGCTGCCAAGATCAGCGCTCGGTTGGTCTGCGACTTCGATCCCGGCACGGTGACAGTGGCGTGCACCGGACCGGTCACCGACGGTGCGGGCCAGAGTTCCATGCCCCTATCCTGCCTGGTATGTGCGGGCGATTTGCAGTCACCACCGACCCGGCGCTGCTGGCAGAGAAGATTCAGGCTCTCGACGAGACGAATGCCAAGGCGTCGGACGTCACCAAAGACGGCGGTGAACAGGGCGGCACCCTGCCGTCGGCCAACTACAACGTGGCGCCCACCACGACGATCAGCACCGTGGTGCGGCGGCATTCCGAGCCTGACGACGAGCCCACCCGCCGGATCCGGTCGATGCGCTGGGGCCTGATCCCGCCGTGGGTCAAGACCACGGCCGACGGCGCGCCGGACACCAAGGGGCCGCTGCTGATCAACGCGCGTGCCGAGACGCTGACCACGTCGCCGGCGTTCCGCGGATCGGCGAAGTCGAAGCGCTGCCTCGTCCCGATGGACGGCTGGTACGAGTGGCGGCCCAACCCGGCCGCCGACGGCAAGAAGGCCACGAAGACGCCGTTCTACATGCACGCCGCGGACGATGACCTGCTCTTCATGGCGGGTCTGTGGTCGACGTGGCGGCCGGCCGGCGCGCCCAGGGACAGCCTGCCGCTGGTGAGTTGCACCATCATCACGACGGAGTCGGTCGGGCCGCTGGCCGAGATCCACGACCGCATGCCGCTGACCATCAGCGCCGGCGACTGGGACCGCTGGCTCGATCCCGACGCGCCCATCGACGAGGGGCTGCTGCGCGGGCACGGCGATCTGGACCGCATCGTCACCCGCGAGGTGTCCAAGTTGGTCAACAGCATTCGCAACAACGGCCCAGAACTCATCGAGCCCGCGAAGAACGAATCCGAAGGGACGCTGTTTTGACCGCCCTGGACCCGCTGTTGGTGGAAGCCCTCGGCGCTGACCTGCGCTCGGCCGGATACACCACCGACGGCGTGGCCGAACTGCTCGGCGACGACGCGAACGCCGCGATGGGCCGGGGCGTGTGGTGGCCGGCGCTGCACGCCACTGCCGGCGGTGGCCGCCTGGCCACATTGGTGCGGCTGTTCCTGCTCGGCACCGACGAACCCGCGGACCAGGTGCGGGAGGCGTTCCCGTCGGCACGCCTGGCCGAGTTGGCGGCGGCCGGCGTGCTGGAGGTGGGCGACACCGTCAGAGCGGCCCTCGACATCCGCCCGCACAGCGACGGTGAACGCGATTTCTACGTCGTCTCCGACCAGGACGCCGCGCTGCGCGGCGGGCCGGTCGAACATGAGCATGTGCTCGGTATCGGTGGTGCGTCGATGTCGTTGGCGCGGGCCGTGATTCGCACCCCGGTGCAACGCGCGCTCGACCTGGGCACCGGCTGCGGCATCCAGGCACTGCACCTGAACGGGCATTGCGCCGACATCGTGGCCACCGACACCAACCCGCGGGCACTGACACTGGCTCGGGCGACCGCGGGCATCAACGGGATGTCCTGGGACCTGCGGCCCGGCAGCCTGTTCGAGCCGGTGGCGGGGGAGCGGTTCGACCTGATCGTGTCCAACCCGCCGTTCGTGGTGGGTGCCGGTGCGCAGGACTACATCTACCGCGATTCCGGGGTGGCCGGAGATGGGCTGTGCCGCAACATCATCGAGAACGTCGGCAACTACCTGACGCCCGGCGGCACCGCGCAGATCATGGCCAATTGGATTGTCCGGGAAGATGATTGGCGGGCCCGGGTGCAGGACTGGCTGGCCGGCACCGGGCTGCACGCCTGGGTGGTCCAGCGCGAACTGGCCGACCCGGTCAGCTATGTGTCGCTGTGGCTGGCCGACGCGGGCGAGTCCGCGGAGCAGATCGCGCAGCGCGGGGCGGACTGGCTGGACTGGTTCGACGCCGAGGGCATCACCGGGATCGGCATGGGACTGATTTCGCTGCAGGTACCCCGTCCCGGTGAGGAGCCCGAGCAGATTCTCGAGGAGATCACCGACGAACCCATCACGGGCATCGAGGTGGCGGCGTTCTTCGCGCGCCGGGCCTACCTGCGCGACAGCTCGGACGACGCGCTACTGGCCGCCCGCCTGTCGACCGCTCCGGTACTGCTGGAACAGCACTCACTGCCGGGGCCGGACGGTTGGCAGGAGATCGGATGTGCGGTCCGTCGTCCCGGCGGCCCGGGTGCGGTGCTCGGGGTGGACGAGGTGTTCACGGCGCTGCTGGCCGGCTGCCGCGGTGAGGTGCCGCTGGGCACACTCATCGGGCTGCTGGCCGCCCATCACGGGGTGGACGCCGATGCCCTTGCCGAGGCCGCGCTGCCGGAGATCCGCGAGGCCATCGCCCGGGGAATTCTCTACCAGACCAACTGATTTCAGCGGCGGTGCGCCGTGATCACCGCGTACGGCGCGTCGAAAGCGACGGTGCCGTCGGATGATTCGTGAGCGGTGAACGCCGCGGTGAAGGCCCCGATGAGCCGGCTCCTGGTGTCGTCGTCCAGGTAGGTCAAGGTGGTGACGTGCATGGGTGATTCGTCGGTGACGAAGCGCACGGCATCGCCCACCGAGCCGAATCGCCAGGTGAGCGTGCCGCTGTCGATGGCAACATCGGCGAAATCGGGATCGAGCCGCTCGTGGATGAGCTCGGGCACGCCCCACTGATCGGGTGAGTACGGGCCCGGCTCCGGTTGACCCAGCACCTCGACGACCGGGGTGAAGAACGGATTGTCGCCGGCCTTCACCCATGTCGAAAACCCGAGAGTGCCAGCAGGTTTGAGCAGCCTCGCCAGCTCGGCGACCATCGCGGCCGGTTCGACGAAGATGATGCCCATGTTGGACACCGCGGTGTCGAAGGAGGCGTCGGGCAGCCCGGTGGCCGACGCGTCGGCGGCCACCCACTCGACGGCGTCGCCGCCGGGCTTTGCCTCGGCGATGGCCAGCAGCTCCGGCGTGATGTCGACACCGGTGACCCGGGCACCGAGGCCGGCGGCGTGCAGCGACGCATTACCGGTCCCGCAGGCCAGATCGACCAGCGCGGTGCCGGGGCCGTGCGGTACCGCGGCCACCACCTCGGTGGCGATGGGTGCGATGAATTCGGCGACGGCTTCGTACCGTCCGACTGACCACGTCGACATGCCGCCACTGTATGCCTAGGTTGAAAGCACCATGACCGACGACGAAGAACCTGCACCGGGCATATTCAGTTTCGAGATGACGATCGCGGAGTGGCTCGGCACCGCGGCGATGCTCGCCGCGCCGTACCTGGTGCTCGGTGTGCTGTGGGCCGTGACCCACACCGGCGCCTTCGAGTCGGCGCACGGCCTCGAGCGCGTACTGGTCTTCGCCCGGACCGTGGTGTTCTGGCCGATGCTGCTGCTGACGAACATGTGCCTGCCATGACGAGCGACCCATCCGCGCTGACGCTCGCGGACTGCCGTATCCAGATTCGGCGCCGCACCGCGCGCTGGGACGAGTACCCGGTGACCATCGCTGACGCCGCCGACTTCTGGGGCGCGGCGGCCAGCGCCGCGAACGTCATCATGCAGCTGTCGTGGCCGGGTGTCGGGTACGGCGTGGTGGAGAGCAAGGTGGATTCGGGGAACCTGCTCAAACATCCGTGGAAGCGCGCCCGCACCACGTTCCAGTACCTCGCGGTGGCGATCCTGGGTAATGACGAGGATGGGGCCGCCATGCGCAAGGCCGTCGACACCGCGCACCGGCAGGTGCAGTCCGGCCCCGACAGCCCGGTGCGCTACAACGCTTTCGACCGCGACCTGCAGATGTGGGTCGCCGCATGCCTGTTCGTCGGCATGGAGGACGTCTACCAACTGCTGCGCGGCGAGCTGACACCCGAACTGGCCGAACAGTTCTACCGGTCGGCGGCCCCGCTCGGCACCACGCTGCAGGTCACCGCCGACCAGTGGCCGGCCACCCGGGCCGATTTCGACGACTACTGGACCGCGGCCTGCGCCAAGGTCGCCATGGACGACGCCGTCCGCAGTTACCTGACGGACCTCGTGCGCCTCAAGATGATCAATCCGGTTCTGGCACTGCCGTTTCGGCCGCTGCTGGCGTTCCTCACCGGAGGTTTCCTGGCACCGGTGTTCCGGGACGCGATGCGCATGTCGTGGGGCAGCGGCCGCCAGTATCTGTTCGAAACGCTGTTCCGGCTCGTCGCATTCGTCAACCGGTTCCTGCCGCTGTTCATCCGGCAGGCCGGCAGCTACGTGCTGCTGGCCTACGTCCGCAGGCAGATTCGCCGAGATGGGGAGTTGATCTGATGCGGCGCTTGCTCAGCCGGCGGGTCAGTGTCGGCGCGATGGCCGAATTCCTGCTGTGGCTGGCGCTGCCGTACCTGCTGATCGGGATGGCCTGGACGTTTCTGCACCCGCACGCGGTGCAGCAGGTGCAGAAGCAGTGGGACCGGGCATTTCCCGCGATCGCGCCACTGGCCGCGCTCGTCGAGGTGACGGTGGCGTGGCCGCCCATGGTCGCGGGCGTCGAGATCTGCCCGGCCACCGATTAGGGGCCGGTGTATCCGGGCGGGTTGGGGGTGTCCACCCACAGGTCGACGCCGAGCTCGGCGTTCGGGGTGCAGTTGTACACAGACAGGTCGGTGACGCCGGATTCCAGCAGCACGTCCTCGCACAGCAGGCTCTGCCCGGTGTATTCCCGGGCCGGCTTGTTGAAGATGGCGTAGGCGGCGTCGGAGTACACCTCGGGCTTGCGGGCCTTGGCCATCGCCTCGTCACCGCCGAGCAGGTTCTGCACCGCGGCGGTGGCGACCAGGGTGCGCGGCCACAACGTGTTCGAGGCGATGCCGGCCTCGCGCATCTCTTCGGCGATACCCAACGCGCACAACGTCATTCCGTACTTCGCCATCATGTACGCGGTCGGCTTCAGCCACTCCGATTCCATCCGGATGGGCGGCGACAGGGTCAGGATGTGCGGGTTCTCGCGGCCCTTCATGTGGGGGATACACGCCTGCGAGACGGCGTAGGTGCCGCGGATCTGGATACCGTTCATCAGGTCGAAGCGCTTCATCGGCACCTCTTCGATGGAGCCGAGGTTGATGGCCGAGGCGTTGTTGACGCAGACGTCGATGGCGCCGAACTGTGCGACCGCCTGGGCCACGGCGGCGGTGACCGAGTCGGGGTCGCGGACGTCGCCGACGATCGGCAGCGCCTGGCCACCGACCTCCTCGATCTCCTTGGCCGCGGTGTAGACGGTGCCGTCCAGCTTGGGATGGGGTTCGGCGGTCTTGGCGAGCAGCGCGACGTTCGCGCCGTCGGCCGCGAACTTCTTGGCGATGGCCAGACCGATGCCACGGCTGGCACCGGAGATGAACATGGTCTTCCCGGACAGTGTCATGCGCACACCCTATGCCGCCGGAGTTACCGCGGAGTACATATCTCGGCAGTCACCGCCGAGGTGGCGGCCACCAGGTCGGCGGGGGCCAGCACGAGGTCCAATCCGCGTTTGCCGGCGCTGCACAGCACCCGGTCCCAGTCGAGTGCCGACCGGTCCACGACCGTGGGCAGCGATTTGCGTTGCCCCAACGGGGAGATGCCGCCGACGACATAGCCCGTGGCGCGTTGTGCGGCGGCCTGCTCGGCCATCTCGGCCTTGGGTACGCCGAGCGCCGCGGCGGCGGCCTTGAACGACAGCTTGTCGGGGACGGGCAGCACCGCGACGGCCAGGCCACCGGGGATCGCCAGCACCAGCGTCTTGAAGATCTGCGCCGCGACGAACCCCTCCGCCGCCAGCTCGATGACGGCCTCGTCGCCGAACGACGTGGCCCGCGGGTCGTGCCGGAACTGCCGGATCTCGTAGCCGATTCCCGCGGCCTGCAGGGCCTTGATCGCCGGTGTTGCCGCGCTCGCCATGGCTGGCAAGCGTAGAGGCCGGGAACAACTGTGTGGTGCGGTGCTGTTACTCCCGTCAGCATGGTCAATTAATGGCTCGCGAACTTGTCGGTCGCAGCCTCTAGGATCGGACGGAAGGGGACACAGGTGCCAACGGCATGTCTGGAACGTCCGGTCGAGTTACCGGACCTGTTGCGTGGCGCCGCGACAGAAGGGACGGTCTCGATCACGATGACCGACATCGACGGGCTGGGTTCCGCGGTCGAGAGCGACGCGGAGCTGACGGCGCGGTTCGAGCGCGATGCGATTCCGCTGCTCGATCAGCTCTACGGCGGCGCGCTGCGCATGACGCGCAATCCTGCGGACGCCGAGGACCTGGTCCAGGAGACCATGGTGAAGGCCTATTCGGCCTTCCACTCGTTCCGTGAGGGCACGAACCTCAAGGCGTGGCTGTACCGGATCATGACCAACACGTACATCAACAGCTACCGCAAGAAGCAGCGGCAGCCGGCGGAATACCCGACTGACGAGATCACCGACTGGCAGCTGGCGTCCAACGCCGAGCACTCGTCGACCGGTCTGCGGTCAGCTGAGGTTGAAGCGCTGGAGGCACTGCCGGACACTGAAATCAAGGCGGCGCTGCAAGCGTTGCCGGAAGAGTTCCGGATGGCGGTGTACTACGCCGACGTCGAGGGCTTCCCGTACAAGGAGATCGCCGAAATCATGGATACCCCGATCGGGACGGTGATGTCCCGCCTTCACCGTGGCCGCAAGCAGCTGCGTGAACTGTTGACGGGCGTCGCCCGCGACCGGGGCTTCCTCCGTGGAGAGAGCCTCGACACCCAGGAGGTGTCCTGATGGGCGAGGAGTTCACCCGCCCCGAGGGGCACGACTTCCAGCCGCCGATCGGCCCGGTCGACCCGGAGCATCCCGAATGCGCCGCGGTGATCGCCGAGGTATGGACGCTGCTGGACGGCGAATGCACCACGGAGACGCGCGACAAGCTGCGGGTCCACCTGGAGGAATGCCCCACCTGCCTGCGCCAGTACGGCATCGAGGAGCGGGTGAAGGCACTGATCGCCACCAAGTGCAGCGGCGAGAAGGCTCCTGAGGGCCTGCGGGCGCGCCTGAAGCTCGAGATCAGCCGCACCACCATCGTCCGCGGCTGACAACGAAAAACCGCCCGGTTCCGTGAGGAGCCGGGCGGTTTTTTGAAGGCGTGGGTCAGGCGTTGGGACGCCGGCCGTGGTTGGCCTTCGAGTGCTTACGGTCACGCTTCTTGCGGCCACGCTTGGCCATGATGGTCCTCCAAAGGTTCGGTTGCTCGCCCTACAGTGTCGCACGGCCACGCCACCCAATTGCAAACCGTGGTGCTGTGGTGCAATAGAGGCCGCAGGCACCGCCTGCGTACAGATACGTAGACGAGTGGGGTGAAGATGGCCGAGGACGTTCGCGCTGAAATCGTGGCCAGTGTGCTCGAGGTCGTGGTTCGCGAGGGCGACCAGATCGGCGAGGGTGACACGGTGGTGCTCCTCGAGTCGATGAAGATGGAGATTCCGGTGCTGGCCGAGGTCGCCGGCACGGTGACGTCCGTCAACGTGGCCGTCGGCGACGTGATCCAGGCCGGCGACCTGATCGCCGTCATCGGCTAGGCAACCCCCAGAACGGGATAACGAGACGTGTCCACACTCGGTGATCTGCTCGCCGAGCACACGGTCCTGCCCGGCAATGCGGTCGACCACCTGCACGCCGTGGTCGGTGAATGGCAGCTGCTTTCCGACCTGTCGTTCGCCGATTACCTCATGTGGGTCCGGCGCGACGACGGGGCACTGGTGTGCGTGGCCCAGATTCGGCCCAACACCGCGCTGACGGTGCTGTTCGCCGACGCGGTCGGGACCATCAACTCTGCCGCGGACATGCCCGCCGTCACGGCGGCCTTCGAGACCGGGCTCATCGGCCGGGGAGCCGAAAGCGCCGCCGTACAAGGTGATTCGCGACTGAACCTGGAGGCCGTCCCGGTCCGCTACGGCAATGACGTGGTCGCGGTGCTCACGCACCAGACTGCGCTCGCCGACCGCCGCAAGGTGGCGCCACTCGAGCGGGCCTATCTGGACTGCGCCCGCGATCTGCTGCGCATGCTGGCCGAGGGGACGTTCCCGAACGTCGGTGACGTGCCGATGTCGCGGTCCAGCCCTCGCGTCGGTGACGGCCTGATCCGGCTGGACGTCGACGGCGTCGTGACGTTCGCCAGCCCCAACGCCATCTCGGCGTATCACCGCATGGGGCTGGCCACCGAGCTGGACGGGCAGAACCTGATCAGCGTCACCCGGCCGCTGATCTCCGATCCCTTCGACGCGCAGGAACTGGCGAACCACGTCCGGGATCTGCTGGCGGGCGGCTCCAGCATGCGCATGGAGATCGACGCCGGCGGCGCCGCGGTGCTGCTGCGCACCATCCCGCTGTCCGTGGGCGGGCAGGCCGTGGGTGCGGCGGTTCTGGTCCGGGACGTCACGGAGATCAAGCGGCGGGACCGCGCGCTGTTGTCCAAGGACGCCACGATCCGTGAGATTCACCACCGCGTGAAGAACAACCTGCAGACGGTGGCGGCATTGCTGCGCCTGCAGTCCCGGCGCATGAACAACGCCGAGGCGCGCGAGGCGCTGCTGGATTCGGTGCGCCGCGTGTCATCGATCGCGCTGGTGCACGACGCCCTGTCGCTGTCGGTGGACGAGGAAGTGAACCTCGATGAGGTGATCGACCGCATCCTGCCGATGATGAACGACCTGGCCTCGCTGGGCGCCCCCATCCGGGTGCGGCGGGAGGGCGATCTGGGTGTCCTGGACGCCGACCGTGCGCACGCGCTGATCATGGTCATCACCGAGTTGGTGCAGAACGCCATCGAGCACGCTTTTGATCCGAGTACCGAGCAGGGCAGCGTGACCATCAAGTCGGACCGGTCGGCGCGCTGGCTCGACGTCGTCGTGCACGACGACGGCCACGGGTTGCCCGACGGCTTCACCCTCGAGAACTCGGACCGGCTGGGGCTGCAGATCGTGCAGACGCAGGTGTCGTCGGTTCTCGACGGGACGCTGAGCATGAATGCGGCGCCGGGTGGTGGCACGGATGTGGTGCTGCGGGTGCCCATCGGTCGCCGCGGCCGAGCCGCGCAGTAGGTGCAGGGGCCGAGCCGCGCAGTAGGTACAGCGGCTCGCTCAGTAGGTACACCGCAATAACCCAGCAGCGCAAGCTATTTCGCGTCTGGGTCACCCACCGTGAGCGTGCACACAGATCGCGATTTTCGACAGATCCGCGATCTGACGGCACGTTCGCGGCGCCGCTCGGCGCAAAAAATGACCCCGGCTCGTCGCCGGGGTCATTTTTCGAATGCCGTGGCTAGACGCTGGTGCGGGCCTTGGTACGGGCGTTGCGACGCTTCAGCGCGCGACGCTCGTCTTCGCTCATGCCGCCCCAGACACCCGCATCCTGGCCGGACTCGAGTGCCCAGCTCAGGCACTCGGTGGTCACCGGGCAGCGGTTGCACACGAGCTTCGCGTCAGCGATCTGAGCGATGGCCGGGCCGCTGTTTCCCACGGGGAAGAACAGTTCCGGATCCTCGTCGCGACAGACCGCCTTGTGGCGCCAATCCATGGTCAACACTCCTCACTGGGCGCGCAGCAAAGCGCGCAATGTTTTTTCACTTCGGCTGTTAACGGGTGCACACGAAATGTTTCTGCACTGTTGCATCTGATGTTTTCACAGGCTGGACAGATGTCAATAGCGGCGCGTTAACTCGTGGGCAATGTCACTGCGGACCCGCGTTGGCAGGCCCCTGAACCAGTTGTACTACACTGGGCCCACCTGCGCCCTAAATTTTGCAAAGTGTTACCAAGATCGCTGGTCACTGTGTTTTTGCTGGGGGCGCGACCACATTGAGAGCCGCCGGCACCGACGTGAACGTCATGCTTTCGCGCAGGCCAACGAAATCTCCGTCAATTTGGCACGCGATAGGTGTGTCACTTGTCACGCGCAGCCACGGCAGGTCGTCATCGCGGATCAGGTGCGAGCCTTCGATCTGTGGCGTACGCGACAGCATCCGTCGTAGCAATCGCAGGTTGGCCCAGATGCCCATGCTCGTGGTCGCGAACACGCCCAGGCCCGTTTCGAACGTCGTTGTGGGGTTGGTCCAGACCGGCCGGCTGTTGGCGTAGGTCCACGGGCTGGCATTCGACACGAACGCGAAGTGCACACCGGTGACCGGCTCGCGGTCCGGCAGGTGCAGCGTCAACCGCGGGGGCTTGCGGGCGCTGCCGACGGCCTCGCGGATCGCCACCCGGATGTACCGCGACGCGGTCACCTTGCGGCCCTTGGCCCGCTGCGCCTCGACGGCCGCCACGACCTCACCGTCGACGCCCATACCGGCGGTGAACACCGACCAGCGGTCCCCGCAGTCCATCAGCCCGATGCGGCGCCAGGGCACGCCCCGGCGGTAATCGCTGAGCAGGTCGACGAGCTGGTTCGTCGCCTCCAGTGGATCGGGGCTGATGCCGAGGGCCCGGGCGAACACGTTCGCCGAGCCGCCGGGCACCACGCCGACGGCGGTGTTGGAGGCGCCCGGCACGCCGTTCGCGTGCCCGAGGATGCCGTTGACCACCTCGTTCACGGTGCCGTCGCCGCCGTGCACGATCACCACGTCGGTGCCGTCAGCGGCGGCCTGGTGCCCGATCTCGATGGCATGGCCACGGTGGTCGGTATGCGCGACGGTGAGGTCGACGCGGCTCTCCAGCGCGTGGGCAAGGAGGTCCCGGCCTGCCGGGGTCGTCGAGGTTGCGTTCGGATTCACGATCAGCACGGCACGCACGGGTGACGAGCCTATCCGCGCCGCGACCGTCGGCAACTCGGTCGCCGGCGGCTAGTCCACGAAGTCGCCGTCGACGTACAGCCAGCGGCCATCGCTGCCGCGGGCGAATCGGCTGCGCTCGTGCAGGATGTGCCGGCTGCCGTCGCGCACGTACTGCGCGCGGAACTGCACGACGCCGGTCGGGTCGTCCGTGCCGCCGGCCTCGGTGTCGACGATCTGCAGCCGGCGCCATGTGACGGCGTCATCGAGGTCGAGGTCTGCCGGTCGGGTGTCCGGATGCCAGGTCGCCAGCAGGTAGTCGACATCACCGAGGGCGAACGCGGTGAACCGCGAACGCATCAGCGCCACTGCGGTGGCAGCGGAACGCTCGCCGCGGTGCAGCGGGCCGCAGCAGGCGGCATACACGGCCCCGGTATCGCAGCGACACGGTGGATTGTTGGTCGGCACCGGACAATTCTGCCTGTTCGCAGCCGGTACCGTGAGTGGGTGACCGATCGCCGCCTGCTCCTCGTCAACGGGCCCAACCTGAACCTGTTGGGCACTCGCCAGCCGGAAATCTACGGCTCGACCACGTTGGCGCAGATCGAGCAGGCCGTCACCGACCTCGCGGCGCAACTGGGCTTCTCCGTGCGCGCGGTGCAGAGCAACCACGAAGGTGAACTGGTCGACGCGATCCAGGCGGCGCGCACCGACTGCGTCGGCATCGTGATCAACCCCGCCGCGTACAGCCACACCTCGGTGGCCATCGCTGACGCTCTCACCGCGGCCGAATTGCCGGTCGCCGAAGTGCATTTGAGCAACATCCACAAGCGCGAGGCCTTCCGGCATCACTCCTACGTGTCGGCGGTGGCCGAGACGGTGATCGCCGGCGCCGGGCCCATAGGCTACGAGCTGGCGGTGCGGTACCTGGCAGATCGGTTGTCGCAGTGAGTGATCCGGCGATCCATCCGCCGGCCGTGCGCCGGGCCGGGTTCCTGGTGGCGGCCGAAGGTGCGCTCGGCCTGATCGGCGCCGTGGTGTACGTGGTGCGCGGGCTGGCCGGCGCAGACCAGCACATCGTCAGCGGTTACGGCAACGCGATCTGGCTGGTGTGCGTCGGCGGGGCGGTGCTCGCCGGCGGCTGGGCACTGATCACCGGGCGGCGCTGGGGCCGCGGTATCGGGGTGTTCGCCAACCTGCTGCTGCTCGGCGTCGCCTGGTACGTCTTCCAATCCGGCCAGCTGCAGTACGCCATCGTGGTTGCGCTCGTCGCCATCGTCACGCTGGGGTTGTTGTTCAGCCCGTCCACGGTGGAGTGGATCTCGAAGCGGGAGTGACGGTTTCAGTCGGCACTCAGCAGACGCCGGGCGTGGGCCCGGCGGTCTTCGATGATCCGGCCGAATTCCTGTAGTAGCACCGGATTTCGCTGCACCACGGTCTCGATGTGGTCGCGTTCCACGTGCACCACGGTGACTTCGTCGAGGGCGTGGGCATTGCCGATGACCGGCTGCCGGGTCAATGTGCTCTGACCCAGATAGCTGCCGTTCTCGAGGATTCCGATCAGGGTCTCGGCTCCATCGTCACCGCCGGCAGTCAGCTGAACACGTCCGGAGAGGATGAACGTCATGCGGTCGGGTACCTCACCGACGCGCTGGACCAGTTCGCCGATGCCGTAGCGTTCCAGATTCGCCGCACTCAGCAGTTCGTGTTGTTGGTCGGCACTGAGCCGCAGGGTCGGTGCGACGACTTCGGCGACGGCCTCGGCCAGCCGTTCGGATGTGGAGAAGTCGTCGTCGGCTTCGTCCAGGTGCAGACCGGCCCGCCGTGATGCATACCAGACCCATTGCAGGAAGAGCTTTTTCGTCTCTCCGTCGTCGGCGGGGGAGTGCAGCGGGATGGTGGTCTGATATTCGAGTCCGCCTGCGGGGGTTGCCGACACGGTGCCGTCAGGGCGCCGCATCGGCAGGTCTGCTGCCAGGCGAGTGAGTAACGCGCACACCTGGTTCGGCGGATCGTCGAGGGAGAAGATCGTTGTCACGGTGATCGAGTGCGCGTCGGCCGGCCGGCTCAGATTGGTGAACGACGCCCCCGCCAGCACCGAGTTCGGGGTGATCTGGGTTCCGGCGCCGGTTTCCAGATGCACGGCACGCCAATTGACTTCGACCACCCGGCCGCGTGCGGCGGCCGTGTCCAGCCAGTCGCCGATCTGAAACGGCTGCTCGAACAACATCAACAGGCCCGAGATGATCTGGCCCACCGAATTCTGCAGTGTCAGGCCGATGACGATCGAGGTGATACCCAGTGCGGTGAACAGGCCGCGGACGTTCGCTCCCCAGATGTAGGAGAAGATCACCGCCAGGCCGACCGCGATGAGGACGAACCGGGCGACGTCGACGAAGATCGTCGGGACGCGCTTGCGCCAGGTCCCCGCGGGTGCCCCCTGGAACAGGGTGGCGTTGACGCCGGACAGCAGCAGGATCAGCACGACGAACGCGAAAAGCGTTGCGACGGTGCGGACCGAGGTGGCTGCGGCCGGTACCTGCCGGGCCTCGGTCAACAGCAGCAGCAGTGCGCCCAGGGGCAGCAGGTAATTGCGCAGCACGGTCACCGGCCGCACCAGGAAGCTGTGCCTGCGGCGCAGCGCGTGCTGCCATTCGGTGAGCACGACGAGCCCGATCGGCAGCCCGATCGCGATGCCCACGGCCCAGTAGAACCAGGCCGAGGTGAACACGTCAGCGATCATTCCGGCACCACCAGTCGCCAGATCGGCTCGTCCTGCCCGTCGACGGACATGGTGCCGACCGACGTGAACGTCATGGTGGCCTGCAGCGCCTGATAAACCCGGTCGGTGACGTCGATTCCGGGTTGCGGTGAACCGCTCTTGACCTGGTAGGCGACGTTGACCGCGGCGCCCCACATGTCGTAGACCACGGAGTACTCGCCGCCGAGGCCACTGCTGACGGTGCCGGTGTCGATGCCGGCACGCAGGCCCAGGTGGTTACCCGTCTCGCTGTTGAACCGGTCGATGATGCGCTGGCATTCCAGGGCGAAGTCGACGGTCCGCCGGACGTTGTCGAGCCTCGGGGTGTTGAGGCCGCAGCTGCCCAGGTAGCCGTTCCGGATCGCGCGGACGCGTTCGATGCCGAGACTGTCTGCGGCCGCGTCGAATTGGCGTTCGAGCTCGGTGACGACGGCGAGCGACCCCTGCGACGTCAACTGGGCCTGCAGTCGATCCAGCCCGATGACCTCGGTGAAGATCACCGTGACGTTCTGGTGCTCCTCCGGGACGATCTCCTCGCCCTGCTGGTAGCGCTCGACGACCGGTTCGGGCATCAACAGCGTCAAGAGCTTGGCGTTCTCCTTGCGCTGCGCGACGAGCAGCTCCTCCTTGACCGTCAGGCTCCGGCTCATCTCGTTGAAAGCCTCTGTCAGCTCGCCGATCTCGTCGCGTGTCTCGACGGGCACGTTGATGTTGTAGTCGCCGGCGCTGATCCGTTGCGCGCCGGCCTCCAGCCGCCGGATGGGCCGAACGAAGAGCTGCGCCAGGAACATCGCGGCGATGCACACGACGAAGATGATGCCGACGGTCGTCAACACGATGGTCCTGGTGAATGCGGTCTCCCGCTGGAACGCCTCCGCGGTGTCGATCTTGCCGATGATGGTCCAGTGCAGCTCGGCGTCGGGAATCGTGATGGGGGCGTAGGCCAGCAGCACCTCGTGGCCGAGATAGTCGGTGGCCAGCCGGGTTCCGGACTCACCCCGCAGGGCCTGCTTGTTGGTGGTCGGTGGCACCGGTTGCACCAGGGTGGTGCCGCCCAACTGGATGGCGCGGTCGGCGACGTCGGCCGGGGTGCCGGCCGCGACGACGTCGTTCTTGTAGGTCTGCCGATCCTGCAGGAACATCCGGGAATCCGAGCGCATCAGGTCGTCGGGGCCGACCAGGAAGACTTCGCCGGTGTTGCCCAGGCCGGATTCCTTCCAGCGCTGGTCGAACGTCATCAGCCGGTTGATCTTGGTGACCGGGAACTGCAGGGCGAGCGCGCCCATCGCGCGCCCGGCGGTGACGATCGGCGTGATCATCCACGCCGTGGGCACGTTCTCCGCCGGCTGGTACACCTCGAAATCGGTGATGCCGACGTAGTCGACGGCGTTGGCGGACATCGCTTTCTCGTATGCGCCACGGAGTTTGGAGCCGCTGTAGGGCCCGGTCAGGATGTTGGTGCCGAGGTCGACGTCCTTGTACGCGGTGTAGACCACGTTGCCACGGTTGTCGAGCAGCAGCGCGTCCTGGAATTCGAACCGGGTGACGATCTGCCGGAAGAAGTCCTGATAGCGGGCGTTCGCCGCGGACCAGGTGCTGCCGTCGTGGGCGTCGTCGACCTTGACCGCGGTGTCGTCGTCCTTGCGCATGGCGGTGTAGTTCGCCTGCAGATACCGCTGGGCGTTGTCCCGCGGCAGCAGTTGATCGACGTTCAGCTTGGCGCCGCTGGACTGCTGCACCTCCTTGAGGAAGGTGTTGGTGTAGTAGTCGGTGATCGCCTGTGACTGTGCCGGGCTGACGGGCCTGTCCGCGAGCGCGTCGAACCCCGCGGTGAACTCTGCCAACGCGCCCTGGGTGTGGGCGCCGCGCGCGTAGATGATCATCGAGTTCTTCAGGTCGGACAGCTGGTCCTTGAGCTCACGGGACTGCGATTGCCGAAGTTCGGTGAGCCGGTTCAGGACCGAGTCCCGCAGCGAGGCGCGGCCGGCCCGGAACCCGATGACGCCGACGACGGTCGCCGCGATGATGGTGCACAGCACCAGCATCACCACGAGCTTCGACTGGATGCTCACCCTGGACAGCAGCTGGCGACGCTGAAATCGCATTGCCGTCCCTTCGCCGGCCCGGCCTCATCGGTCGGGCCGCGGATCAACACCGATGGTGGCAGCCGAGGCCCACGTGCAGAAGGGAATTGGGGAAGAAATTTGCGCCGGACGTCAGCGGTGGCCGGATCAGCCCTGGGCCAGGGCCGTCAGCTCGGGCCCGGACACCCGGTACGTCGTCCACTCGGACTGCGGTTTGCCGCCGACCTCGTCGTACAGGGCGATGGCATTCACGTTCCAGTTCAGCACCGCCCATTGCAGCCGCGTGTAGCCGCGCTCGACGCATTCCTGCGCCAGCGTCGACAGGAGCTTGCGGGCCAGGCCGCGGCGCCGGAAGTCGGGGCGCACGAACAGGTCTTCGAGGTAGATGCCGGAGACGCCGTCCCACGTCGAGAAGTTCAGGAACCACAGCGCGAACGCGGCCGGCCGGCCGTCGACCTCGACGAAATGACCCGAAACGGCGGCCTGGCCCGAGTCGGCGCCGCCGAACAGCGCCGTCCGGATCTGCGCCTCGGTCACGGTGCACTGGTCGGCGGCCTTCTCGAACTCGGCCAATTCGTGGATCATCGCTGTGATCTCGACTTCGTCGCCGGGCCGGACCGGGCGGATGATCGTCGTCATTTGTGGTGTCCCATCATTGCGCTACCCCCAGTGCGGTCAGCATCGTCCTGAATTTCGTTGTGGTCTCGGTGACTTCGTCATCGGGATCGGATTCGGCGACGATACCGCCGCCGGCGCGGGCGTCGATGGACAACCGGTCGGCGGACAGCTGCCCGCACCGGATCGACACCACCCACCGGCCGTCGCCGGCGCTGTCGCACCAGCCGACCGCACCGGCATAGAACCCGCGGTCGCCTTCGAGTTCGTTGATCAGCCGTGCCGCCGCCGCGGTGGGCACCCCGCCGACAGCTGGCGTCGGATGCAGTGCGATGGCCAAATCCAGTGCGGTGGTGGAGGTTTCGCGCAGCCGCCCGACGATCGGCGTGCTCAGGTGCCAGACGGCCGCGGTGGCGCTCACCTGCGGCTCGGCGGCGATGTCGAGCTCTCTGCACAGCGGTTCGAGCGCCGCACGCATGATGTCGACGACCAGCTGGTGCTCGTGCCGGTTCTTGGCCGAGGCCGCCAGCGCGGCGCCGTTGGCGGCGTCCGTCTCGGGGTCGGCGGACCGCGGCGCCGAGCCCGCGAACGGTTTGCACGTCACCACATCGCCGCGGCGGGCCACCAGCAGTTCGGGGCTCGCGCCGAGCAGCGCGGTGCCGGAGTACGGCGCGCCGGCCGCGCTGAGATCGGTGAAAAACGCTGTGGCGCTGCGGTCGTCGGCCAGACGGCTGAGCACCACGTACGGGTCCAGGGCGTCGTCGGCGACGAGCTCCAGCGCGCGCGCCAGCACCACCTTGTGCAGGCCTGCCGCCGGGTCGCGCAGGGCCCGTACCGCGGCGGCCACCCGGGCCCGGTGTTCGTCGGGCGACGGCAGGCTGGCCGCGATGCGGACCGCCGGCAGCCGGTCAGCTCTGAACGGCAGCGCGTCGGCGTACGTGACGGCGGCCGGCGCCATCAACGCGGCGGGGGAGTCGAGGTCAAAAGGCAAGGCGCCCACCAGGATCGGCACGTCGTCGGCGGCCAGTGCGCGCCGCGCGTCGTCCAGATTCGGGTACGCCTGCGCCGGCCCGTCCGCCAGCATGACCCCATCGGGACCTGCCAGCACGAAAACCGGGGTCACTCGGGCAGGCACGGGTTGGGGTGGCCGGTGAGACCCAGCGCGACCAACTGGCGCACGCCGTGTTCGAAGCCGCACACCGAGATCGACGCGGCCGCCATGGAGATCCGGATGCCGTCGGTGATCGGGAGCTCCATCCAGCGGGTCATCACGGCCCGCGAGAAGTGCCCATGCCCGACGAACACCACGTCGCGCGTCGCCATGTGCTCAAGGGCCAGCGCGACGGCGCGGTCGGCGCGGGCACTGACGTCGGCCAGGCTCTCGCCGCCGGGGCAGCCGTGCGTCCACACCAGCCAGTCGGGCACCTGCTCCCGAATCTGCGGTGTGGTCAGGCCTTCGTAGTCGCCGTAGTCCCACTCGGCCAGCAGTTCGGTGGTCTCGGCGACGTCCAGCCCGGCGAGTTCGGCGGTGACCACGGCCCGCCGGCGCGGACTGCTGATCACCAAGGGGTTGTCGAGCTTCAGTTCGGCCAGCGCCGAGGCGGCGCTGCGGGCCTGCTGCAGGCCTTCCTCGGTCAGATCGAGGTCGGTGCGTCCGGTGTGCCGGCCGCTGCGCGACCATTCGGTCTGGCCGTGCCGGAGCAGGATGAGCCGGTGTGTCAGCAGTTCGCCTGCCGGGTCGACGCCAATACTCACGCCCGAGATTCTGCCCCACGGTGAGCGGCGCCACTTGGCCGCGTGTCAGGATGGGCACCGTGACACGGGTACTTGCGGTCGCCAACCAAAAAGGTGGGGTCGCAAAAACGACGACAGTGGCGTCGCTGGGTGCAGCGCTGACCGAGGAAGGGCAGCGCGTACTGCTCGTCGACCTCGATCCGCAGGGCTGTCTGACCTTCTCCCTGGGCCAGGACCCCGACAAACTGCCGGTCTCGGTGCATGAGGTGCTGCTCGGCGACGTGGAACCCGATGTCGCGCTGGTCTCGACCGCCGAGGGCATGACCCTGCTGCCGGCCAATATCGACCTGGCCGGTGCCGAGGCGATGCTGCTGATGCGGGCCGGCCGGGAGTACGCGCTCAAGCGCGCGCTGGCGAAGATCGCCGACCAGTTCGACGTGGTGATCATCGACTGCCCGCCGTCACTCGGCGTGCTGACCCTCAACGGCCTGACCGCCGCCAACGACGTCGTCGTGCCCCTGCAGTGCGAGACGCTCGCGCACCGCGGTGTCGGCCAGTTCCTGCGGACCGTCAACGACGTGCAGCAGATCACCAACCCCGGCCTGCGGCTGCTGGGCGCGCTGCCGACGCTGTACGACGCCCGCACCACGCACAGCCGCGACGTCCTGCTCGACGTCGCCGACCGCTACAGCCTCGTGGTGCTCGCCCCGCCGATCCCGCGCACGGTGCGCTTCGCCGAGGCCAGCGCCTCGGGTGCGTCGGTCCTCGCCGGCCGGAAGAACAAGGGCGCCATCGCCTATCGCGAACTGGCGCAGTCGCTGATCAAGCACTGGAAGAAGAACAAGGCCCTGCCGGTCTTCACCCCTGAGGTGTGACACCTCAGGTCACTGACCCAGCGCCACCAACTGGCTGCCGCGCTGCTCCAGCAGCACCGAACCGGCCAGGGCCGGGATCACCGCGGAGTTGACCGGTTGCCGCGCCAGCGCGATGTGCGTCTGACCGGCGCCGCTCTGCGCGTCGAACGTGTCGTAGCCGCTGGTCACCGGAACCAGCAGATGCCCCGCCAGCATGGTGGCCGGGCCGATCGGTGCCTGCCCACCCTGCGCGCTGACGGTGTACTTGTAGCGCAGCCCGTTGCTGTCGAAGACCAGCACCGAGTCACCCGTGTACCAGGTGACGACGTCTCCGACGCGCGTCGTCGCCGTCACCGGCGTCGCGGCATGCGGCAACAGCGTGCTGGCGATGGTGTTGCCGGTCTCGTCGATGACGTTCACGCACGGCTGCGGCGTCGGCAGGTAGACCGCCACCTTGGTGTCCGACACCGCGATCACCTGTGCGTCGGAGTCCACGCTGACGCCGGGCAGCGATACCCGCTTGACGTCCGGCTGGTCCTCTTCCTTGGCGGCCTTCAGCAGTGTCAGCCGCAGGTCGTTCTGCTTGGGGCAGGCCTCCATGACGGCCACCGACGCCGAGCTGGCCGCGGCGGACACCAAGCGGCACAGGGGAGAGGCCGGGACGCCGGGTTTGACCACCGCGTCGAGGTAGCCGTAGCTGATCATCCGCACCAGGTCGGAACGCCACTGCTCCAGGCGGCTGTCGCCGTACGACAGGATCGTCGTCCCGTCGGTGGACAGCTTCACCTCGGCATCGGCGAGGCTGCTGCGGGCCGGTCCGCGGCGTCCGGTGCCGGCGTCGATGGCGCTGGCCTGTCCGCAGCCGCGGCCGTCGGGGTACACCGCCACCGCGTACTGGTACACGGTGGTGACGCCGCACAGCTCGCGGGCGCGCGAGTAGCTCCACAGGGTGTTGCCGGTCGCCGGGTCGCGGCCCAGCATCTGATCGCCGTCGCCGGTCACCACGACGCCGCCGACGACCGACGGCTGGGTGGTCTTGCCGCTGGCCGCGGTCCACAGCTCGCGCAGCGTCGTCGGCACCGTCTTGGCGGCGTGCAAGGCCGGGATGGGACGGTCGGCGGGCCGGCTGACGGTGGCGCGCGCGTCGCTGTTCCACCAGATCAGCGCTGCGCCGACCGCGACCACCACGACGATGGCCGCGGCGGCGATCAGATCAGCTCTGGTACGTCGCTCCGGTTTGACCATAGGGCTCGGGCGGCCTGCGGCTATTCGGCGGCAGGTGCTGCGACGGCCGCGGCCTCCGAGGCGGCCTTGCTCGGACGACGACGCCGGCGGCGGCGGCCCGAGTGGCTCGACTCGGCCGGGCTGTCACCGGCCGGGGCACCGGCTTCGGCGGTGTCGCCCTCGACTGCGCCCGCTGCCTCGACATGACCCGTGGCCGACTCACCGGCGCGGGTGCGGCGGCGCGACCGGCTGCGGTTGCGGGCGGGACGGTCCTTGTCGGCGCTCGACTCGCGCTTGAGCTCGGGGTCCGAGGACTTCTTGGCGGGCTTGGCCCGCGAGGCGCCGATCGAGCCCGTGACATCGGTGGGGATGTCCAGCTCTTCGTACAGGTGCGGCGACCGCGAGTAGGTCTCGGCCGGGTCCGGGCAGTCCAGGTTCAGGGCCTTGTCGATGAGCGCCCAGCGCGTCAGCTCGTCCCAGTCGACCAGCGTCACGGCGATACCGGTCTTGCCGGCGCGGCCGGTACGGCCGATGCGGTGCACGTAGGACTGCTCGTCCTCCGGGATCTGGTAGTTGATGACGTGCGTGATGTCGTCGATGTCGATACCGCGCGCGGCGACGTCGGTCGCGACCAGGACGTCGATGTCGCTGTTGCGGAAGGACTTGAGCGCCTTCTCGCGGGCGATCTGGCCCAGGTCACCGTGGACGGCGCCGACCTTGAAGCCGCGCTCGGCGAGCTCGTCGGACACCTTCTGCGCGGTGCGCTTGGTGCGGGTGAAGATCATGGTCGCGCCGCGGCCGTTGGCCTGCAGGATGCGGCTCACCATCTCGACCTTGTCCAGCGCGTGGGCGCGGTAGACGAACTGCTTGGTGGTGTCGTGGGTCGCCGCCGAGTGCGGGGCCTCGGCCCGGATGTGCGTCGGCTGGTTCATGAACGTGCGGGCCAGCGTGATGATCGGGTCCGGCATGGTCGCCGAGAACAGCATGGCCTGCCGGGAATCCGGGGTCAGCCGCAGGATGCGCTCGATGTCGGGCAGGAAGCCCAGGTCCAGCATCTCGTCGGCCTCATCGAGGACCAGCACGCTCAGGCCGCCGAGCTGCAGGTGACCCTGCTGAGCCAGGTCCAGGAGCCGGCCCGGGGTACCGACGATGACGTCGACGCCCTGCTGCAGGGCCTCGATCTGCGGCTCGTAGGGGCGGCCGCCGTAGATGGCCTCGACGCGGAGTTTGCGCTCCCCGTTCTCGCCGGCCTTGAGGTGTTTGCTGGCCATCGTCAGGTCGCCGTGCACCTGGATGCAGAGCTCACGGGTGGGGACGACGACGAGCGCGCGCGGGGTGCCGGTCAGCGGCAGCGAGGCGTCGGATGCGACGCGGTGCAGCAGCGGCACACCGAATGCCAGGGTCTTGCCCATACCGGTGCGGGCCTGGCCGATGAGGTCGTCGCCGGCCAGCGCGAGTGGGAGGGTCAGCTCCTGGATCGCGAACGGGTGGGCCTTGCCGTCCTCGGCGAGTGCCTGGACGATTTCGTCCCGAACGCCCAGGTCGGCGAATGTTTTTTCTTCGGTTGTCTTTGCAGTCAATGCGGTCATGAGGTGGCGTGGATGCCTTCCAGTGTCATCGGAGTCTGTGCTCGCTGTTTGTCCACGCGCGCACGAGTCTGACGATCAACACTTGGGCCCTCGGGGCGGTTCTGCCGAATCAGCCGGGTGTTCCGGCGAGCTGGAGAACCGTCTACCGCGTCGGTCGCGGATGGAGGTGGGCCAACACGTGCACGCACATTTCCTTGGTCGCAGCCGGTCGCGCGTTGCCCGCGCCGGACCTTTTCCCGATCCGGAACTTGCCCGGAACTGGCTACAGCCGAGACCATTGTAGCTGGTCGCATCGCCGGTCGGCTGTGACGCGAGTCGCGGTCTACAGTTGGGGCCATGCCTTCCCCGTCGCCTTCGAGGTCCCAGGCGCTGCCCGAGCAGACGGCAACTCCGGCGCAGCCGGCGGTGACCGGCGATCATCCCGGTATCAACGAGTTGTTCGCCCTGCTCGCGTACGGCGAGGTCGCCGCGTTCTACCGGCTGACCGAGGAGGCGCGGATGGCGCCGAACCTGGCCGGTCGCATCAATCTGGCGCGCATGGCCGCCGCCGAGATGGGGCACTTCGACGTGCTGCGCGAGGCGCTGCTGCGCCGCGGTGTCGACGTCGTCCCGGCGATGACGAAATACGCTCCGGCACTGGAGAACTACCACCGGCTGACCACACCGAGCACGTGGCTCGAGGCGCTGGTCAAGACCTACGTCGGCGACGCCCTGGCAGCCGATTTCTACCTGGAGATCGCCGGGTCGCTGCCCGCCGAGGCCGCCGACGTGGTGCGCGCGGTGCTGTCGGAAACCGGGCACTCCCAGTTCGTGGTGGCCGAGGTGCGGGCCGCGGTCAGCGCCAGCGACCGGCAGCGGCACCGGCTGGCGTTGTGGTCGCGCCGGCTGCTGGGGGAGGCCATCACCCAGGCGCAGTTCGTGATGGCCGAGCACGACGAACTCGTCGACCTGGTGCTGTCCAGCGGCGAGGGCCTGACCCAGATGACCGAGTTCTTCGAGCGCCTGCAGGAGACACACAAGAACCGGGTGCGCGAACTCGGCCTCGGCTGAGCTCACACACCCGGTCCAGGATGCCTGTGGCGATTACTTCGTGCAGGTGGTGATCATCGTGTTGTTGCTCTGCACGGCGACCGGCTGGCCCGAACCGTCGCTGATCGAGCAGTTCAGCTGACCGGTGACGCTGGTGGCGGTCACCGAACTCAGCGTGACGCCCGGGTTCAGCGTGACCGTCTTGGCCCACGGCAGTGCCACGTTGACGTCCGTCTGCAGCGCACCCTGCCCGTCGGTGTAGATCACCGTCACGAGGTCGAGTAGCGACTTGTTGCCCGTGATGCGGTAGGTGACCGTGTTCGGCAGCGGTGCCGCGGGGACGGCCGCGGGGTCGACCGGCGGGACGGCCTCGGCCGGTGTGGGCGCCGCTGCGGTCGGGGTGACGGTCGTGACGGTCTCGGGAGCCAGCGACGCGGTCGGCGGCGCCGCCGTCACCCGGGGACGCGGTGCGGCCGACGGCGTGGCGGAGGCCGTCGGCGTGGCCGACTGGCTGGTGCTGGGCGGCGTGATCGGCGCCGTGACGGGCCCGCTGTCACCGCCGCCGAGGATGACGACGGTGCAGATGACCGCCACCAGCAGGATGGCGCCGGCGACACCGGCCACCCACACCCAGCGCCGGTCGATGCCTTCGTCGTACTCGTAGATCTCGTCGTCGTAGTCGTCATACGCCGCGTCGTCATAGGCCGCGTCGGCGTCGCCACCGGTGTAGTCCGTATCGGCTGCGGTGAACCGATCGGTGTCGCCGTAGGTGCTGCTGTACTCGCGCGTGGGGCGGTCGGCCAGGTCGGTGGCGGAGCCGTACGAGCTGTACGAGCCGTACGAGTGGGTCCGGTCGCTGCCGTACCCGGTGCTGGAGCCGTAGCTGTAGCTGTAGCCGCGGTCGTAGCCCTGGTGGCTCGGGGTGTCCCCGTAGCTACCGGTGGACGCCCCCGACGGTGTTGAATATCGCGAATATGTCCTGCTCATGGCGACTTTCCCCGGTCGAGTATCACTTACCTCGTCGATGCTAATGGTGCAAAAGTTACGGATGAGGTCGGCTCGCTGACCGTCGGATAACGGTCGGGACTCGGTTCGGTCGACCGCGCCGAGACGACCTGTCGCGACCTCGAAGAGCGGTGCCGCCGGGCGGTGTTTCCGGGCCGACAACTGTGACGACGTCGTGACCTCGGCGTCGGCGTTCGCACCGGTTCGCCACCGGCGAACGGCCCGCGGCCACCACGGCGGCCGTCGTCCACTAGCCTCCTGAGGAGAGTTCGACAGCAGCTCGACCGAAGTCTTGAAAACGAATGAAAGGGGTCAGCGTGGAGGTCAAGATCGGTGTCACCGACAGCCCGCGCGAACTGTTCCTCAACAGCGCGCAGACTCCCGAGGAAGTGGAGAAGTTGGTGACCGACGCGCTCGGTCAGGATTCGGGCGTGCTTGCACTGACCGACGAGAAGGGTCGCCGGTTCCTGGTGCAGACCGCAAAGATCGCCTACGTCGAGATCGGCGCAGCCGACGTCCGCCGCGTCGGCTTCGGCGTCACCGGCAAGGACTGACACCGCCCACACGCAGAAAAGCTGCCCCTTTCCACCATGGAAAGGGGCAGCTTTCTTTGTTCTGGCCGCGTCAGCGGGTGAGTGGAACGTGTGACAGTCCGCCCCAGGCGAACTGCACCGTGCCGTCGACGGCCGCGTCTTTGGAGATCGGCCGGTCGTTGTTGATCCAGTAGCGGGCACAGTCGACGCTGATCGCGACGAGCCCGACGGCGATCATCCGGGCGCGATGGGGCTCCAACCCGGAATCGCTGCTCACCAGGTCGAACACCGCGTCGGTGCATGAATCGGTCGCGACCTTCACCTGCGCCGACACCTGTGGCTCGGTGACGTAGTCGTTCTCGAAAATCAGCCGGTAGCCCTGGCTGTCGTGCTCGATGAAGTCGAAGAACGCCTCGACGGCCGCACGCAGGCGCAGCCGGTTGTCGGTGGTGGCGCTCAGCGCGCCGCGCACGCCCTGCAGCAGGTTGTCGACGTGCCGCTGCAGCACGGCCAGGTACAGCTCCAGCTTCGACGAGAAGTGTTGGTACAGGACGGGTTTGCTCACGCCGGCGCGTTCGGCGATCTCGTCCATGCCGGCTGCGTGGTAGCCGCGGTCCACGAAGACGTCGCTCGCCGCGATCAGCAGCTGGCCGCGGCGTTCGTCGCGAGGCAGCCGGTTGCCCCGTCGATTCGTGGTCGGGCCGCCCTGCGCACCGTCGGTTCCGGCTTGCGTGCCTCTGGCGTCTGAGGTGTTGGCAACCTCGCTCATTACGTCCTCAATCTGGCATTGTCCGATCTGGACCCCGCTGTTCATGGCCGCCCAACGTGTTGTTCAGGTTGACCGACCCGGCAGTTTATCGCCACGACACTACTACCGTTAGTTCGCGGCTTTCGCGTGCTACCAGCGGTTCGGCGATTGTGTCCGGTCCCACTTGAACAACCTGGTGGCGTGCCATTACCGGCGTACGCCCAGCTCTGTGCCATCCTGGTTCGGTGACCTACGACCCGGGCCGAGGCACCGGTCGCGTCCCTGTGGTGCGCAATGAGTGGCGTGAGCCGTTGCGCGCGCAGCGGGATCCGGTGGCCGAGGACTCCGGACGGCTGCGGTCCAACCGGGACGACCGGCAGCAGTGGCGCAAGCAGTCCTGGCTGGGCCGCTTCGTATCCACCTACGGGTGGCGCGCCTACGCCCTGCCGGCCCTGGCCGTCGTCACCGGAATCGTGGTCTACCAGAGCATCTCCGGTCCGGCACCGATCACACCGTCGCATCCGCACGTGCCGATGGTCGGCCAGCCCACCATCAACTCGGCGAGCACCGCGATCGTCGGCGCACCGCCCAAGGGCCTGACGCAGTTCGACGTCAACCTGCCCACCGGCATCCTCCCGGACGGCGGGCCGTTCACCGAGGCCGGCGCCAAGGCCTGGCACATCGTGCCGGGTACCACCGGCAAGATCGGTCAGGGCACCACGAAGTCGGTGACCTACACCGTCGAGGTGGAGGACGGCGTCGACACCACCAGTTTCGGCGGCGACGAGGCGTTCGCCCGGATGGTCGCCGAAACCCTCGCGAACCCCAAGAGCTGGACGCATGACGGGAAGTTCGCCTTCACCCGGCTCGACGCGTCGTCGCCGGAGACACCGGATTTCCGGGTGTCCCTGACCTCGCCGATGACGGTCCGTGAGGGCTGCGGCTACGACATCCAGCTGGAGTCGTCGTGCTTCAACCCGGCGTACTTCCCGGCCGACGGCGGCAAGGCGCAGTCCCGCGTCTTCATCAACGAGGCACGCTGGGTGCGCGGCGCCGTGCCGTTCCAGGGCGACATCGGCTCGTACCGCCAGTACCTGATCAACCATGAGGTCGGCCACGCCCTCGGCTTCCGGATGCACGAGCCCTGCGGTGACAACGGCGGGCTGGCGCCGATCATGATGCAGCAGACCTTCTCGACCAACAACAACGACGACGCCAAGTTCGACCCGGAGTCGGTCAAGCCCGACGGCAAGACCTGCCACGTCAACTCCTGGCCGTACCCCATTCCCTAGCCGCCCCTCCCGCGAGCGGCCGTGTCTGTACCCCGACACGCCGTATTCGGCGTACAGGGAGCGCACGCTCGTCGCCGCCGAGCGGCCCCGAAATGTCATGCGAAGCCGCTGATTACTGTTGAGGGCATGGCATCCCCGTCCGGACGCAAGGAGGAAAACGGCTCCTTGCCGCCGCTGGTGCAGCCGGCAGCCGAACTGACCCGCGACGAGGTGGCGCGATACAGCCGCCACCTGATCATCCCGGACCTCGGCGTCGACGGGCAGAAGCGGCTCAAGAACGCACGGGTGCTCGTGATCGGCGCCGGGGGACTGGGTTCCCCGACTCTGCTCTATCTCGCGGCGGCGGGCGTCGGCACCATCGGCATCGTCGAGTTCGACGTCGTCGATGAATCTAACCTGCAGCGCCAGATCATCCATGGCCAGTCCGACGTCGGCCGGTCGAAAGCCCAGAGCGCCCGCGAATCGATCCTGGAGATCAACCCGCTGGTCACCGTCAATCTGCACGAATTCCGGCTCGACACCGACAACGCGGTGCCGCTGTTCGAGCAGTACGACCTGATCCTGGACGGCACCGACAACTTCGCCACCCGCTACCTCGTCAACGACGCCGCGGTGCTGGCGCACAAGCCGTACGTCTGGGGCTCGATCTACCGGTTCTCCGGCCAGGTGTCGGTGTTCTGGGAGGACGCCCCCGACGGGCGCGGGCTGAACTACCGCGATCTCTACCCGGAGCCGCCGGCCCCGGGCACGGTGCCGTCATGCGCGGAGGGCGGCGTGCTGGGCATTCTCTGCGCCTCGGTCGCCTCGGTGATGGGCACCGAGGCCATCAAGCTGATCACTGGCATCGGGACACCGCTGCTGGGCCGCCTGATGATCTACGACGCCCTCGACATGACCTACCGCACCATCGCGATTCGCAAGGACCCGGCAACGCCGAAGATCACCGGACTCATCGACTACGACGCGTTCTGCGGCGTGGTGTCCGACGCCGCGGCCGAAGCGGCGGCGGATTCGACGGTGACGCCCCTCGAGCTGCGGGACATGATCGACGCCGGCAAGCCCGTCGCGCTCATCGATGTGCGGGAACCCGCCGAGTGGGCCATCAACCACATCGAGGGCGCCGAACTGATCCCCAAGTCGACTCTCGACTCCGGGGCGGGGCTGGCCCGCGTGCCGCAGGACCGAATCGCGGTGCTCTACTGCAAGACCGGGATCCGCTCGGCCGAGGCCCTGCTCGCCCTCAAACAGGCCGGATTTGCCGATGCGATGCACCTGCAGGGCGGAATCGTGGCGTGGGCCAGGCAACTCGAGCCCGACATGGTCATGTACTGACGTCAGGTGAGGCCGGGCACACCTTAGTCTGTTCGGGTGACCGTCGACCGTCCTCCCGAACATGTGCTCACGGCGTTCGGCCTGACCGGTCTCCGGCCGGTGCCGCTCGGCTCGAGCTGGGAGGGCGGCTGGCGCTGTGGCGAGGTCGTGCTGTCCATGGTCGCCGACAACGCGCGGGCCTCCTGGTCGGCCAAGGTGCGCGAGACGCTGTTCGTGGACGGCGTCCGGCTGGCCCGACCCGTGCGCGCCACCGACGGCCGTTACGTCGTCGCCGGCTGGCGTGCCGACACGTTCGTCACCGGAACCCCCGAACCGCGACACGACGAGATCGTCTCTGCGGCGGTGCGCCTGCACGAGGCGACGGCCAAGCTCGAGCGTCCGCGCTTCCTGACGCAGCCGCCCGCGGTGCCGTGGAGCGACGTCGACGTGTTCATCGCCGCCGACCGTGCCGCCTGGGAAGACCGGCCACTGCAGTCGTTGCCGCCCGGCTCGCGGGTGGCGCCCGGCACCACCGATGGGCGCCGTTCGGTGGAACTGATCAATCAGCTTGCGTCCCTGCGCAAGCCGACCCGCAATCCGAGCCAGCTGGTGCACGGCGACCTGTACGGCACCGTGCTGTTCGCCGGTACCGCCGCGCCCGGCATCACCGACATCACGCCGTACTGGCGCCCGGCGTCGTGGGCCGCAGGTGTGGTCGTCGTCGACGCGCTGTCATGGGGTGAGGCCGACGATGGGCTCATCGAACGCTGGGCATCGCTGCCGGAGTGGCCGCAGATGTTGTTGCGCGCCTTGATCTTCCGGCTCGCGGTGCACGCGCTGCACCCGCGGTCGACGGCGGCTGCCTTCCCTGGTTTGGCCCGCACCGCAGCCTTGGTCCGCCTGGTGCTGTAGCCGGCGCACCGGCATTCGAATGGCAGCATGCGCGGTTCGGTGGGAAAGTTACCTCGCATGACGGCTGTCGAACCCACCACCGATGGAACCTACAAAGACCGGATCGCTGCGGTCGAACCCGGTGGCAACGAGTTCATCGCGGAGGCCGACCGGCACGGCAAGCCGAGTCAGCTGTTCTGGACGTGGACGTCGCCCAACATGGAATTCGCGACGGTGTTCGTCGGCATGCTGGCCGTCCTGGCGTTCGGCATGAGCTTCTGGCAGGCGGTCGCCGGGATCATCATCGGTACCGGGCTGGGCGCCATCGCGCACTATTTCCTGTCCGCGCGCGGACCGCTGCACGGCGTGCCGCAGATGGTGCTGGGCCGAATGGCGTTCGGGTTCAAGGGAAATGCGCTGCCCGCGACATTGATGTCGATCACCGCGGGCGTCGGCTGGTTCGCCACCAACAGCGTCAGCGGTGCGTTCGCCCTGTCCACCCTGTTCGGCTTCGGACCGCTGATCGGCCTCATCATCATCGTGGTGGTGCAGACCGCGTTCGCATTCTTCGGCCACAATCTGGTGCAGGCGTTCGAGCGGTGGTCGTTCCCGGCGCTGGCCATCGTCTTCGGCGCGGCAGCGGTGGGGATTTTCGCGCACGCGGATCTGGGTGCGCCCGCGCCGTCGGGTGGCGTCGGCGGACTCGGGGGTTTCCTGCTCACCGTCGGCACCGCGTTCGGCTACGCGGCCGGCTGGACCCCGTACGCCGCGGACTACACCCGCTATCTGCCGTCGGCGGTGTCTCCTTTTGCGACGGGTTTCTTCGCCTCCACGGGGTTGTTCGTCTCGTGCGTGGTCCTGGAGATCGTCGGGGCGGCGTCGACGACGTTCGGCGCGGCGAGCCTCGGCAACCCGACGGCGTCGTTCACCGCCGAGCTGCCGCCGTGGCTGGACAAGGCGACGCTGCTGGCCATCGCGGTCGGTGTGATCGCCGCCAACGCGCTCAATATCTATTCCGGGGCAATGGCTTTCGTGACCACGGGGATCACGTTGCCGCCACACATCGCGCGGGCGCTGGTGACCGTCTTCTTCGGTGTGGGCGGTTTCCTGATCGCGTGGTGGGCGTTGCCCGATGCCGCGCACAGTTATGAAGCGTTCCTGCTGGTGATCGCCTACTGGATCGGGCCATGGCTGGGTGTGGTCTTCGCCGATCAGTACCTGCGCCGCGGGCAGCACATCGCCGGATACCTCTACGACCGCTCGTACTCGAACTGGCCGGGACTGCTGTCCTTCGCACTGGGACTGGGACTCTCGGTGCTGTTGTTCTCCAACCAGGAGAAGTTCGTCGGCTTTGTCGCCCGGGTGGTCCCGAAACTGGGTGATATCACCTTCTTCGTCGGCTTCGTCATCGCCGGTGCCGCATACCTGGTGCTGTGTCGATCGAAGATCTCCGCGGAACGCGCGTCGCTGTGACGCCTGAACAGATGCTCGACGTCGCGGTCGATGAAGCACGAAAAGGGCTGGCCGAAGGCGGTATTCCGATCGGTGCGGCGTTGTTTCGGGCCGATGGTGAACTCCTGGGCGCCGGCCACAACCGCCGGGTGCAGGACGGTGACCCCTCGGTGCACGCCGAGACCGACGCGTTCCGTGCGGCCGGGCGTCAGCGCGGCTACGGCTCGACCATCATGGTGACGACGCTCTCGCCGTGCTGGTATTGCAGCGGGCTGGTGCGGCAGTTCGGCATCGGCACGGTGGTGATCGGTGAGAGCCGCACGTTCCACGGTGGTCATGACTGGCTGGCCGAACATGGTGTGGCCGTTACGGTTCTGGACGACGAGCGGTGCGTGGCCATGATGAAAGAGTTCATCGCGGCCAGTCCCGAATTGTGGGCGGAGGATATCGGCGAATGAGTGCCATTGCGACAGTGGATATTTCCCGCTGGTATGCCAGCGGAGCCGAGGCCGATGCGGTGGCCGCCGAAGTCGACGAGGGTCTGCAGCGAGCGGGTTTCATCGTGGTCACCGGTCACGGCGTGGACCAGGGGCTGGCGGCTGCCGTCCGCGCGGCGAGCCGGGAGTTCTTCGCGTTGCCCGACGAGGTGAAGCAGCGGTACTCGGTGCCGGTCGGCGGGCACGGCTGGATCGGCCCGGGCGCCGAGGCCAATGGTTACGCCGAGGGCACCGAGACGCCACCCGATCTCAAGGAGAGTTTCAGCCTGGGCGCGGAAACGTCGACGGGGGATCCGGAGGTGGATCGAATCTGGTTCGCCCCCAACGTATGGCCCGCCGAGGTGCCCGCCCTGCAGACGTTGGTGGATCAATACACCGCCCAGATGCGCCGGCTGTCCGACGACCTGCTGGCCCTGTTCGCGCACGCGCTGGGATTGCCGGCGAATCCTTTTGCCGCGCTGGCAGATCGGCCGACGTGGACCATGAACATCAACCACTACCCGCCGGTGAGTGTCGTGGGCGAACCCGAGCCGGGGCAGTTTCGCATCGGCCCGCACACCGATTTCGGCACCGTCACGGTGCTCGACCGGGAGCCGGGCGCCGGTGGGCTGCAGGTGTATTCCGAGGCAGCGGGCTGGGAAGACGCCCCCTGGGAACCCGGCGCGCTGACGGTGAACATCGGGGACCTGCTGGAGTATTGGAGCGGACGACGCTGGCCGTCGGGGCGTCACCGCGTGCTGCCGCCGCAACCGCACGCGCCGGAAGAGGACCTGGTGTCGCTGATCTACTTCTACGAAGCCAACCACGACGCGCTGATCACCCCGTTGCAGCCGCCCATCGGTGCGGTGTCCGGGCTCGCGCCGGTGGTCTCCGCGGACTTCATCAAGGAACGGCTGGACGCCATCACCGTCGGCTGAGCGGCCCTCAGAACTGGTGCCGGTACTCCCGCAGCCGAACCCGTCCGTCGACCGCCAGCACCCCTTCGGCGCGCAGCCGTTCCAGCTGCCGCGTCGCCAGATGCGCTGCCGGCCGGCCCGACGCGCTGATCACGCGGTGCCAGGGCAGGTCCGAGGAATCGGTCCGCATGATCCAGCCGACGATGCGCGGGCTGGAAAGCCCTGCGGCATCGGCGATGTCGCCGTACGTCGACACCCGGCCAGGCGGTATCGAGGCGACGAGACCCCGCACCTTCTCCACCTGTTCGTCGGTGACAGCGGCCACGATCAGACCAGGTGACGCCGGATCACGTCGGCGGTTTCGGCGGGCATGGCGTGCGGCACCATGTGGTCGCAATCGAATTCGGTCAGTACGAAGTCGGCGCCGAGCCGGGCCTGCAAGCCGGACACGAGTTCGCCGGTGACGTAGGCCGGATGGGTTCGTTTGGCCAGCACCAGCGTCGTCGGTGTGCCCTGCGGCGGCAACACGATCGGGCGGGCCAGCTCACTCCAGTAGGACATCATGGCGGGCAGGCTGATGCGCCAGCCGACGCGTCCGCCCGGCAGGGCGACCAGGTGCTCGTCCAGGTCGCGCTCGAGTTCGCCGGGGTACTTCGCCGAGACCTCGCCCCACGATCCGTTCACCTTCTCGGCGTGGGCCTCCTGGCGGTCCGGGTAGTCGGGGGAGCCGAGCATGGCGTCGGCGATCTCGCTCATCCAGCTGCCGTCCAGCCCGGTCGCCGGGTCCAGCAGCACCAGGCCGGACACCAGATTCGGATGGGCGGCAGCGAGATTGAGCGCTATCGCGCCACCGAATGAATGTGCCACCACGACCACCGGCCCGTCGGCCTCGTCCTGGAGGAGGGCCGCCAGGGCCGCGACGTTCTCATCGATGTTCCACGGCGCCGCCCACGACGAATGGCCATGTCCCAGGAGGTCGGGCGCCAGCACGGCATATTCGGCAAGATACCCGTCCGCCAGTGTCTGCCAGCGCTTTCCGTGGCCGGTCAGGCCGTGCAGGGCCAGAATCTGTGCCGGCCGCGCCGGTCCGTAGCGGTACACCTGCAAGCTCACCCCGTTGATGCTGCCAGACATCGCGACCGGACGTCGCCGTCGGCCGAACTTGTCGTACCCCCGTGGTTGCATTCCTGCCATGGCCGCCCCGCACTCCGCACTCACCGCGCCCGGCTCGGTTAATGCCCTGACCGAGCCCGGGCAGCGCGGTGTCGTGCGGGTGCTGGGCGGCCCCGGAACCGGGAAGACCGAGCTGCTGATCCGCACGGCGGCAACGCATATCGCGGCGGGGACCGATCCGGAGTCGGTGCTCCTGCTCACGGGTTCGGCGCGGCTGGGCAGCCGGGTCCGCGGCGCCATCACCTCGGCGCTGCTGGGCGATACCGGCCAGGTCACCCGGGAGCCGCTGGTCCGCACCCTGCACTCCTACGCGTTCGCCGTGCTGCGGCAGGCCGCGCAGCGTGCCGGTGACCCGCCGCCGCGCCTGATCACCAGTGCCGAGCAGGACGGCATCATCCGCGAGCTCCTCGCCGGTGATCTGGAGGATGGCGATGAGGCGAGCGTGGACTGGCCGCTGCACCTGCGGCCGGCATTGGGCACCGCGGGGTTCGCGACCGAATTGCGGGACCTGTTGGCCCGCTGCACCGAACGCGGCGTCGACCCCGCGGATCTGCGCCGGATCGGCCGCAAGGCCGGCCGTCCGGAGTGGGTGGCGGCGGCCCGGTTCGCGCAGGTCTACGAGCAGGTCATGCTGCTGCGCAGCGCCGTCGGCATGGCGGCCCCGCAGGCGACGGTGCCCGCGCTGGGCGCGGCCGAGCTGGTGGGCGCCGCGCTCGAGGCCTTCGCGGTCGATCCCGCGCTGCTGGACGCCGAACGCGCCCGCATCAAGCTGTTGCTCGTCGACGATGCGCAGCACCTCGATCCGCAGGCCGCGCTGCTGGTGCGGGTGCTGGCGGCCGGTGCCCAGCTGACGGTCATCGCCGGTGACCCGAGCCAGACCGTGTTCGGCTACCGCGGCGCCGAGCCGACGCTGCTGTACGGCCCCGAGGACCAGCCTCATGTGGTGCTGACCGAGTCCCACCGGTGCTCGCCCGCGGTGGCCGGAGCGGTCGCGGCCGTCGCGCGGCGGCTGCCCGGCGTGGACGCGTCCCGGGCCCTGACACCGGCGACGACGGATCAGCTCGGCTCGCTGGCGGTGCGCGTCGCCGGATCGCCGCATGCCGAGTCCGCGTTGATCGCCGACGCCTTGCGGCGCGCGCACCTGGTCGACGGCGTGCCGTGGTCGCAGATGGCCGTCATCGTGCGGTCGGTACCGCGGGCCGGGACAGCGCTGGCCCGGGCCCTGAGCGCCGCCGGGGTGCCGGTGCAGCAGCAGGCCGGCATGGCGCCACCCGCGCAGCATCCGGCGGTGGGTGCGCTGCTCACGGTGCTGGACTGCGTCGCCGACCAACTGACCGGTGACCGGGCACTGGCTCTGCTGACCGGTCCCATCGGCCGCGTGGACCCGGTGTCACTGCGCCAGTTGCGGCGCGCGCTGCGCCGCGCCGACGGCAGCGGTCGCGATTTCGGTGACCTGCTCGTCGAGGCGCTGACCGGAAGTGCCGAACATTCGCTGTCCGATCAGCTGGCACGGCCCGTGCGGCGCGTCCGCGCGGTTCTCGACGCGGCGCGCCGGTCGGCGACCGCGGGCCAGGATCCGCGTTTCGTGCTGTGGCAGGCCTGGCACGCCAGCGGGTTGTCGCGCCGGTGGCAGGCCGCGGCGGGGCGTCCGGGTGCGGCCGGGGTGGCGGCAAACGCCGATCTGGATGCCGTCACCGCGCTGTTCGACACTGCCGACCAGTACGTCGCCCGCACCGCGGCGGCGTCCCTCGCCGGCTTGATCGACCACGTCCGCGCTCTCTCCTGGGCGGGTTCGGTACCCGAGCGCGCCGAGGCCGACGAGGTGGCCGTGCTCAGTGCCCATGCCGCGCTGGGGCGGGAGTGGGATTTCGTGGTGATCGCGGGCCTGCAGGAAGGGTTGTGGCCCAACACCGTTCCGCGTGGGGGCGTACTCGGCACCCAGCAGCTCCTCGACATCGTCGACGGGGTGGGCGATGTGCGCGGCATGTCGGCCACCGCGCCGCTGCTGGCCGAGGAACGGCGACTGCTGGTCGCCGCGCTGGGACGGGCCCGCAACCGCGTGCTGGTGACGGCCGTGGACAGCGACAACGGTGACGAGGCGTTGCTGCCGTCGACGTTCTTCGAGGAGCTGGCGGCCCTGGCCGGCGGCACCGACCCCGACGCCGACGAGCTCCCGGTGCATGCGCCCGCCGTGTTGTCGCCGTCGGCATTGGTCGGCCGGTTGCGGTCGGTGGTGTGTGCTCCCGACGGCGCGGTCGAGGAGACCGACCGGCTTTGTGCGGCAGCGCAATTGGCCCGGCTGGCCGAGGCCGGCGTGCCGGGCGCCGACCCGGCGCAGTGGTACGCCAGCACGGAGCTGTCCACTGCCGAGCCGCTGTGGTCGGGCGACGACCACGTCGTCACGGTGTCGCCGTCGACGGTGCAGACCCTGACCGACTGCCCGCTGCGCTGGATGCTGGAGCGCCACGGCGGCAGCGACGGCCGCGATCTGCGGTCGGCGTTGGGCTCGCTGGTGCACGCCCTGGTTGCCGATTCGGGTCGCAGCGAGGCGCAGCTGCGGGGTGAACTCGAAAAGGTCTGGCAGCAGCTGCCTTTCGATTCGAACTGGTATGCCGACAACGAGCTGGAGCGGTACCGCGCCATGCTGGCGACGTTCACGACGTGGCGGCAGGAGACCCGCGGTGAGCTGACCGAGGTCGGTACCGAACTCGAGGTGTCCGGCACGATCGCCGACGAGGGGCTGCAGGTGCAGGTGAAGGGACGTATCGACCGCCTGGAACGGGACCGTGAGGGCCGCCTCGTGGTGGTCGATGTCAAGACCGGCAAGAGCCCCGCCACCAAGGCCGATGCCCAGGAGCACGCCCAGCTCGCGCTGTACCAGCTGGCCATCGCCGAAGGTGTTGTGCCGCATGGTGACCAGCCCGGCGGTGGCCGGCTGGTGTATCCGGCCAAACCTGCCAAGACCGGCGCCACCGAGCGCGAACAGGATCCGATGGGGGAGACGGCGCAGGCGCAGTGGCGGCAGAAGGTCACCGATGCTGCCGCGGCGACGGCCGGGCCGCACTTCGTCGCGCGCGTCGGTTCCGGGTGTGCGACGTGCCCGGTGCGGGCCATGTGCCCGGCGCAGGGTACGAAGGGGGCATGCCCGTGACGTACAGCCCCGCCGACCTTGCCGAGGCACTCGGGCTGTTCACCCCGACCGACGAGCAGGCGGCGGTCATCGCCGCGCCACCGGGACCGCTGGTGGTGATCGCGGGGGCCGGTGCCGGGAAGACCGAGACCATGGCCGCGCGCGTGGTGTGGCTGGTGGCCAACGGCTATGCCACGCCGTCACAGGTGCTGGGGTTGACCTTCACCCGCAAGGCCGCCGGACAGTTGCTGCGCCGTGTGCGTACCCGGCTGGCCCGCCTGGCGGGGTCGGGTCTGCTGCCCGGCGTCTCGCTGGCCGACGAGCACGCCACCGTCAGCACCTACCACGCCTTCGCAGGCACCTTGCTGCGTGAGTACGGGCTGCTGCTGCCCATCGAGCCGGCCACCCGGCTGGTCACCGAAACCGAGATGTGGCAGTTGGCTTTTCGGGTGGTCGCCGACTTCCCGGGGCAGCTGCACACCGACAAGTCACCGGCCGCCGTCACCCAGATGGTGCTGCGCCTGGCCGGCCAGCTGTCCGAGCATCTCGTCGACACCGACGCCGTGCGCGACACGCATCACGAGCTGGAGCGGCTCATTCTCACGCTCCCCGGAGGCCCGGGCCAGCGCGGCGGGCCCACCCAGTCGCTGCTGAACCTGCTGGCCACCCAGACCGAGCGGGCCGAGCTGGTGCCGCTGATCGATGCCGTGCACCAGCGGATGCGGGAAGCGCAGGTGATGGACTTCGGCAGCCAGATGTCGGCCGCGGCCCGCCTCGCCGAGCGTTTCCCGCAGGTCGGCGCGCAGCTGCGGGAGCGGTATCGCGTCGTCCTGCTGGACGAATACCAGGACACCGGGCACGCTCAGCGGGTCGCGCTGTCGTCGCTGTTCGGCGGCGGTGTCGACGACGGCCTGGCGCTGACGGCGGTCGGGGATCCCATTCAGTCGATCTACGGCTGGCGCGGCGCGTCGGCGACCAACCTGCCGCGGTTCACCACCGACTTCCGCCTGTCCGACGGTTCGCCGGCCCCGACCCTGGAACTGCGGACCAGTTGGCGCAATCCGCCGCGGGCACTCAAGCTGGCCAACGAGGTCTCCGCCGAGGCGCGGCGCCGCAGCGTGAGCGTGCGCGAATTGCTGCCGCGACCGGGCGCCGAGCCGGGAACCATTCAGTGTGCATTGCTGGATGATGTTGTTGCCGAACGTGATTGGGTGGCCGATCACTTGGCCCGCCGGTACCACGGTGCCGTCGCGGCGGGTGAGCCGGCGCCGACGGCCGCGGTCCTGGTACGCCGCAACGCCGACGCCGCGCCCATCGCCGAGGCGCTGACAGCCCGCGGGGTGCCCGTCGAGGTGGTGGGTCTGGCCGGGCTGCTGGCCATCCCCGAGGTCGCCGACGTCGTCGCGATGCTGCGCCTGGTCGCCGAACCGACTGCCGGGGTCGCCGCGATGCGGGTGCTCACCAGCGCGCGGTGGCGCTTCGGCGCCGCTGACCTGGCCGCGCTCTGGCGCCGCGCCTCGGAACTGGATGCGCCCGACCCGGCGCGGACGTCCGGGTCGCCCGCCGAGCAGGCCGTCGCACAGGTCGCCCCCGACGCCGACCACGCCTGCCTGGCCGACGCGATCAGTGATCCGGGCCCGGCCGACCGCTACTCACCCGAAGGACACCGCCGGCTGCTGGCCCTGGGCGCCGAATTGAGCCAGTTGCGTGCGCACCTGCACCAGCCGCTGCCGGATCTGGTCGCCGAAGTACGTCGGGTCCTGGGTATCGACGCCGAAACCCGCGCGGCCAGTGGGGTTTCCGAGGGCTGGCGCGGCACCGAACATCTCGATGCCTTCGCCGATGTGGTCGCGGGATACGCCGCGCGGCCGGCCGCAGAACCGGACGGCGCAGCATCCATCGCCGGACTGCTGGCGTACCTGACCGCGGCCGCGGAGGTGGAGAACGGGCTGGCCCCGGCACAGGTGACGGTGGCCTCGGACCGCGTGCAGATCCTGACGGTGCACGCGGCCAAGGGCCTGGAATGGCAGATCGTCGCGGTTCCGCACCTGGTTGCCCGGGTGTTCCCGTCGACCGCGTCGCAGCGCACCTGGCTGACCGACGCGGGGGACCTGCCGCCGTTGTTGCGTGGGGACCGTGCCGAGCTGTCCGAACATGGCGTGCCGGTGCTCGACACCTCCGATGTCTACGACCGGAAGATGTTGGCGGACAAGATCGCCGCGCACAAGGCGCTGCTCGATCAGCGGCGCACCGATGAGGAACGCCGGCTGCTCTACGTGGCCCTCACCCGCGCCGAGGACACCCTGCTGTTGTCCGGATATCACTGGGGGACGACGGCCGGGAAACCGGCGGGGCCTTCTGACTTCCTGATCGAGATACGCGACATCATCGAACGGGCAGCGCAGGAGGGCCACCCCTGCGGTGAAATCGAGCAGTGGGCCACGGCACCCGCGGAAAATGCCGTCAACCCGTTGCGGGACAACGTCGTCGAGTGCTCCTGGCCCGTCGACCCGGCTGGTTCCCGGCGCGGGGACGTCGACCGGGGCGCGGCCCTGGTGGCCCAGGCGCTCGCCGCAGGGGCCGAAGACCTCGAGGACCGGCACGGCTGGGCTGCCGACGTGGACGCCCTGCTGGCCGAGCGGGAGCGGGCCCAGGAGCGCGGTCCGCTCGACCTGCCGCCGCAGTTGTCGGTGAGCACATTGGTCGACCTGGGCAGCGACCGGTCGGGTGCACTGCAACGGCTGCAGCGACGGCTGCCCGCCCGGCCGGACCCGCAGGCGCTGCTGGGCACCGCGTTCCACGACTGGGTGCAGCGGTACTTCTCCGCCGAGCGGCTGTTCGACCTCGACGACCTGCCCGGTGCGGTCGACGCCGAGCTGGGGCAGGCCGTCGCCGAGGAACTCGCCGATCTGCAGGCCGCGTTCGCCCTCTCGGAGTGGGCGGCCCGCACCCCGATCGACATCGAGGTGCCGTTCGACATGGTGATCGGTGACCGGGTCATCCGCGGCCGCATCGACGCGGTGTTCGCCGATGCCGACGGTGGCTACACCGTGCTCGACTGGAAGACCGGCGATCCGCCATCGACCCCGGAAACGCTGCGCAACAAGGCGATTCAGCTGGCGGTGTACCGCCTGGCGTGGTCGTCCATCCAGGGCGTACCCGTCGATGCGGTGCGGGCGGTCTTCCACTACGTGCGCGCTGGGGAGACGGTGGCACCCACCGACCTGCCCGGCGCCGACGAGCTCGCGGCGCTAGTTCACCTCGGGTGAGTTGCGGTAGATCTTGAGCGCCTGGGTCACCATCGGCACCTGCAACGGCAGCCGGGCCAGTGCCGCGACGCGAGCCGGCCACCCCTTGGGCCACCACAGCCGGACCATGTTGACGTTCGCCGGGAAGACGCTGAGGAAAAGTGCGACCGCGGCCAGCGCGCCCAGCTTGCGGGTACGGGGCAGGAGCAGCGCGGCGCCGGTGGCGACTTCGCCGACGCCCGACGCATAGGTGTAGAACCGTGCCGTGCCGGGGAGTTCCTCCGGGACGATGCCGTCGAAAGGCTTCGGTGCGACGAAGTGCAGGGCGCCCATTCCGACGAGCAGCGCGCCCATTCGGTACGCGGGCGCCTGGCTGGGAGTGGTGTTGGCAGTGCTGTTGGCGGCGGTCATGGTTACATAGTGCTGTGCCGAGCCGTCTCGTGGTGAGTCTCCGCCAGATAATGGAGCCGCATGGCTCGCGTTAGGTTGTCGCGGCGCATGGCCGCGATGGAACAGAACCTCACGAGCCGCCAGAACGCGGATCTGGTTGATGTGCTGCAGATTCCGGAAGCGTTCGTCAGTCCCATCCGCCGGATCGTGCGGCGTGTCATCTACGCGCTGCTGGTGCTCGCCGCCGCGGTGCTCGTCGTGTACCTCGACCGCGACGGCTACCGCGACGCCCAGGAGAACGAGATGTCGCTCCTGGACTGCATCTACTACGCGACGGTGTCGCTGTCGACCACCGGCTATGGCGACATCACACCGCTGACACCGAGCGCGCGCCTGGTGAACGTCCTGGTGATCACGCCCATGCGGATCGCGTTCCTGATCGTGCTCATCGGTACGACCGTCGAGACGCTGACCACGCAGTCTCGTCAAGCCTTGAAGATTCAGCGATGGAGGAGCACCGTGCGCAACCACACCATCGTCGTCGGTTACGGGACCAAGGGCCGCACCGCGGTCCAGGCCATGGTCGGTGACGAGGTCGCCCCCGGGGACATCGTCGTCGTCGACGAGAACCCGGCGGCCCTGGACCGGGCGCGTGCCGCCGGACTGGTCACCGTGGTCGGCGACGCCACCAAGTCGGAGGTGCTGCGCCTCGCCGGCGCCCAGCACGCGAAGTCCATCGTCGTCGCGACCGACAAGGACGCCACCGCCGTGCTCGTCACGCTGACCGCGCGCGAGGTGGCGCCCAAGGCCAAGATCGTCGCCTCGGCCCGCGAGGCCGAGAACCAGCACCTGCTACGGCAGTCCGGCGCCGACTCGACGGTCGTGTCCTCGGAGACCGCCGGCCGGCTGCTGGGCATCGCGACCCAGACGCCGAGCGTCGTCGAGATGGTCGAAGACCTGCTCACCCCCGACGCCGGCTTCGCGATCTCCGAGCGCGAGGTCGAGGCCAAGGAGCTCGGCGGTTCGCCGCGGCACTTGACCGACATCGTGCTCGGGGTGGTGCGCGACGGGCAGCTGCTGCGGGTCGACTCGCCTGAGGTCGACGCCCTGGCGGCCGGGGACCGGCTGCTCTACATCCGCAACGCCGAAGTCGAACGGTAAGCCCCGCGATGAGCGATTTCACCCTGCGTAACGTCCCGCTGCTGTCCCGGGTCGGTGCCGACCGGGCCGACACGCTGCGCACCGACGTCGACGCCGCGATCGCCGGCTGGAAGGACGCGCTGCTGCTGCGCGTGGACCGCCGCAATCAGGTGTTGATCTCCGGTGGCCGGGTGGTGCTCGGGCGTGCCGCGGAACTCGGCGACAAGCCCGACGAGCACGCGGTGTTCCTGGGCCGGATGCCCGATGGCCGCCACGTGTGGGGCGTGCGCGCCGCACTGGAGGAGCCGACGGGCGGGACGGACGCGCCGGTCGAGGTCCTCGACCTGCGCCGGGCCGGGCCCATCTTCGACGACATCAGCGCGCAGCTCGTCTCGACGGCGACGGCCCTGCTGAACTGGCATGACAGCGCCCGCTTCAGCGCCATCGACGGCGCGCCCACCAAGCCGATCAAGGGCGGCTGGGCGCGGGTCAACAGCATCGGCGGCCACGAGGAATTCCCGCGCATCGACCCGGCGATCATCTGCCTCGTGCACGACGGGCACGACCGCGCGGTGCTGGCCCGGCAGACCAACTGGCCCGAGCGGCTGTTCTCACTGCTGGCCGGGTTCGTCGAGGCCGGCGAATCGTTCGAGAGCTGCGTGGTACGCGAGATCGCCGAGGAGATCGGTCTGACCGTCACCGACGTCAAGTACCTGGGCAGTCAGCCGTGGCCGTTCCCGCGTTCGCTGATGGTCGGCTTCCACGCCATCGGTGATCCGGAGCAGCCGTTCTCGTTCAACGACGGCGAGATCGCCGAGGCCGACTGGTTCACCCGGGCCGAGGTGCGCGAGGCCCTCGAGCACGGCGACTGGAACAGCACGGCGGACACCCGGCTGCTGCTGCCCGGCTCCATCTCGATCGCCCGGGAGATCATCGAATCCTGGGCGGCCCAGTGATTTGTGCACGAAAATCCGCGGCCAGCGCGGAAAATCGTGCACAAATCCCTAACTCAGCTTGGCTTTGACGTCCTTGATGCTGGGGTTGGTCAGCGTCGAGCCGTCGGGGAACTTGACCGTCGGAACCACGTGGTTGCCGTTGTTGACCGAACCGACGAACTCGGCGGCCGCCGGGTCCTGCTCGATATCGATCTCGGTGTAGGAGATGCCTTCGGCCTTCAGCGCGGTCTTGAGCCGCTTGCAGTAGCCGCACCAGGTCGTGCTGTACATGATCAGTGCACTCATAACGCACCTCAACGTATCCGATCGTCGCATCATGCCGCCCAGCGGTGCCTCGTGTGTCACACCCGCCTGCCATGATGGAGGCCATGCCAGCCGAGGCCCCGCCGTCCACACTCCTCGAGGACCTCGACGACGAACAGCGTGAGGCCGTCCTCGCGCCGCGCGGCCCGGTGTGCGTGCTGGCCGGTGCCGGCACGGGCAAGACCCGCACCATCACCCGCCGCATCGCCTATCTCGTCGCCGCCGGACACGTCGCGCCGAGTCAGGTGCTGGCCGTGACGTTCACCCAGCGCGCCGCCGGAGAGATGCGCGGCCGCCTCCGCAGCCTGGAAAACGAGATCGACGGAGCACAAGGCACCGGGGCCGTCCAGGCCATGACGTTCCACGCCGCGGCGCTGCGCCAGCTGCGGTACTTCTGGCCGCGGGTGGTCGGCGACACCGGCTGGGAGTTGCTCGACAGCAAGTTCGCGGTGGTCGCACAGGCGGCCAATCGGGCGGGTATTCAGGCCAGTACCGACGACGTGCGCGACCTGGCCGGTGAGATCGAATGGGCCAAGTCGTCCCTCATCAGTCCCGAGTTGTACCCGGAGCAGGTCGCCAAGATCGAGCGGGACATCCCGTTCGACGCCGCCAAGGTCGCCGCGGTGTATGCCGGGTACGAGGGCCTCAAGGCCCGGCGCGACGGATCGGCGCTGCTGGACTTCGACGACCTGCTGTTGCACACCGCCGCCGCCATCGAGAACGACGCCGCCGTCGCCGGCGAATTCCGCGACCGCTACCGCTGCTTCGTCGTCGACGAGTACCAGGACGTCACCCCGCTGCAACAGCGGGTGCTCAACGCCTGGGTGGGGGAGCGCGACGACCTGACGGTGGTCGGTGACGCCAACCAGACCATCTACTCGTTCACCGGCGCCACCCCGCAATACCTCCTCGACTTCTCGCGGCGGTTCCCCGATGCGGCGCTGATCCGGCTGGAGCGCGACTACCGCAGCACGCCGCAGGTGGTGTCGCTGGCCAATCAGGTGATCTCGGCGGCGTCCGGCCGGATGGCCGCCAGCCGGTTGCAGCTCATCGGTCAGCGCGATCCGGGGCCCAAGCCGGTGTTCCGGGAACATCCCGACGAGGTCGCCGAGGCCAACGCGGTCGCCGCCGCCATCAAGAAGCTCATCCAATCCGGAACTGCCCCTTCGGAAATCGCGGTGCTGTACCGCATCAACGCGCAGTCCGAGGTGTACGAGGAGGCGCTCACCGCGGCCGGGGTGGCGTTCCAGGTGCGCGGGGGTGAGGGCTTCTTCAGCCGCCAGGAGATTCGGCAGTCGTTGCTGGCGCTGCAGCGCGCGGCGGGACACCAGGGTGACGTCGCCGGTGTCGAGCTGCCCCAGTTGGTCCGGGATCTGCTGGAACCGCTGGGCCTGACGGCCGAGCCACCGGCGGGTACCAAGGCCCGGGAACGCTGGGATGCGTTGTTGGCCTTGGTCGAATTGGTCGAGCAGGAAGTCGCGGTGCGTCCCAACCTGGACCTGCAGGGACTGCTCGTCGAGCTGCGCCAGCGCGCCGATTCGCGGCACCCACCGGTGGTGCAGGGCGTCACGCTGGCGTCGCTGCACGCCGCCAAGGGCCTCGAGTGGGATGCGGTGTTCCTGGTCGGTCTGGTCGACGGCACGCTGCCCATCTCGCACGCTCTGTCGCACGGCGCGGACAGCGAACCCGTCGAGGAGGAGCGCCGCCTCTTCTACGTCGGAATCACCAGGGCCAGAGTGCATTTGACGATTTCGTGGGCGCTCGCCCGGGCCGCCGGCGGGCGGCAGAGCCGTAAGCCCTCGCGGTTCCTCAACGGGCTGACACCGCAGAGTCGACGGGAACCCCAACAGCCGCAACGTAAACGGGGTCCGGCGCCGCGCTGCCGGGTTTGCAACGCGGCGTTGACGTCGTCGACCGCGATCCTGTTGCGGCGCTGCGAATCGTGCCCGTCGAACCTGGACGAGGAGCTGCTCGGCCGGCTCAAGGAATGGCGCCTGCGTACCGCGCAGGAGATGAAGGTGCCCGCCTACGTGGTGTTCACCGACAACACCCTGATCGCGATCGCCGAGGCCCTGCCGGCCGACAATGCCGCGTTGGTGGCCATTCCCGGGATCGGTGCGCGCAAGCTGGAGCAATACGGACCCGATGTGCTGGCATTGGTGAACGCGTCCCGTTAGCCCCACTAAATTGCGCCAAACATGACGCAAATTGCGCCAAAACTGCTGGTCAAAAAATCGCTTGCCTGATTTTGGTGGTAACGTCTAGCCTCGAAGCCGCAACGAAAACCCGCGAATTCGCACCGTGTGAATCCGCAGTCGACCGCTGAGGAGGTGGCCCCGATGATCAGTTTTGATGCGTCCCGTGGCGCTGTCCTCGCTGTCTCTGGTTCCCGTGCGCCGTTGACCGCTGCCGCCTATGAGGCGGTATCGCGCGTCGGCGCCGGTTGGCATCAGATCGTCGACGTCCCCGCCGTTCCCGCTGTCGCTGCAGCCGCCGCTATGCCGGCGGCACGTCTCGCGACGGCTGGACATGTCGCCGACATCCCGCAGCGCAAGCGCAACGCCAAGACCTTCGCGTCCGTGAAGCGAGGCACTACTTAGGTAGCGCCCACAACAGCCAAAACCTGGCCACGGACCCGAAACCACCGGATCCGTGGCCAAAGTTTTTGGGGCACAACCTCAAAACCACCACCTGGTCACCGATCCATCAGACAGATGAGACGCAAGACGACCAGGAAGTAGGTGATGAGGACATGACTAGCCAGACTTGCCGACAAAGGCTGGCGGTGCCATGTCATGTCGGCGACCCCGATATGTGGTTCGCTGACAACCCCACTCAGCTGGAACAGGCCAAGGCGCTGTGCGCCGACTGCCCGATCCGACTCCAGTGCCTCAACGAGGCGCTGGAACGTGAAGAGCCGTGGGGTGTTTGGGGTGGGGAGATCCTCGAGCGCGGCGCCGTCATCGCACGCAAGCGTCCGCGCGGTCGTCCGCGCAAGGACGTCGTCGCGGCATGACCCCGCGGCCCAACATCGGGGGGCACCAACCGCGAGCGGCCGTGTTTGTACACCGACACACCGTGTTTGGCGTGCATTACGCGGCCGCTCGCCGGCGCCGAGCGGCCGCGTAATCGCCGTTGACTAAGGCGTGAAGCCCGGAACCAGTTCCGTGGCAATGGCTTTCACGGGGACGTGGGCGTCCAGCTGACAGCAGATCGCCACGGTCGACGCGATCACGCGCAGCGGGATGACCAGGTTCGGCGGCATGTCGAGCTGACGGGCCATCTTGATCTGGTTCACGCCGTTGTCCAACTGGCCCGCAGCCATTTTCATGATCCAGCGCCGCGTGTAGTGGAAGACATCGGTCTGGATCGGCTCGACGTACTGCCGCAGCATGTTGTCGACCTCGAAGATCGGGACCTCTTCGCCCGGCTGGATGAACCCGGCTTCCTCCATCACCGGCAGCAGTTTGTCGTAGTTCTTGTCCCGCGCCAGGCTGATCATCTCGCCGATCGCGGTCGGCAGCCCACCGGGCAGTGGCGCCACCGCGCCGAAGTCGATGACGCCCATGCGACCGTCGGGCAGCAGCATGAAGTTCCCGGGGTGGGTGTCCCCGTGCATGATCTCCAGGCGCGCCGGCGCGTCGAATGTCAGCTCCGACAGCCGGGTACCCATCAGGTCGCGCTGCTCGACGGTGCCCTCCCGGATGATGACCGACATCGGGATGCCGTCCATCCATTCGGCGATGACGACCTTCGGCGCGCTGGCCACGATCGCCGGCACCTTGAAGTGCGGGTGCCCGGCGTAGGCCTTGGCGAACGCCCGCTGGTTGTCGGCCTCCAGCCGGTAGTCCAGTTCCATCTCGGTGCGGTCGATCAGCTCGTCGACGACGCCCTGGACATCGGCGCCGGGCGCCAGCTGCTTGAAGACGCCGACCAGACGCTGGATGGTCTTCAGGTCGGCACGCAGCGCCTCGTCGGCGCCGGGGTACTGGATTTTGACCGCGACCTCGCGGCCGTCGGACCAGACGGCCTTGTGTACCTGGCCGATGCTGGCCGACGCGACCGGGGTGTCGTCGAACGACTGGAAGCGGTCGCGCCACTTGGTGCCCAGCTGCGCGTCGAGCACGCGGTGCACCTTGGCGGCCGGCAGGGGCGGGGCTTCACGCTGCAGCTTGGTCAGCGCCTCGCGGTACGGCTTGCCGTACTGCTCGGGAATCGCCGCCTCCATCACCGACAGGGCCTGGCCGACCTTCATCGCACCGCCCTTGAGTTCACCCAGCACGGTGAACAGCTGGTTGGCCGCCTTGTCCATCAGCTCGGCGGTCACCTCGTCCTTGGACCTGCCCGCCAGACGCTTGCCCAACCCCAGCGCCGCCCGTCCCGCCATGCCGCCGGCCAGACCGGCGAGCTTCGCGTTGCGTGCCACACTGCCCCGTTTGATATCAGCCACATTCACATCATCCATGACGTTGCTGAGTGCACGGCAGCGACATGGCAACGCGTGTTGTCACGACAGTCGATCGCACCAGTCACACAGCGGATGACGCGACCACCGGCGCACCACCGTGGTCCGCGAGCCGATGTCGAATTCGAGGGTGGCATCGAGCGTCGGCGGTGGTTCTGCGCGGGCCCCGCCGCCGCGGATCGCGTCGATCACCCGGTCCACCTGGTTGAGCGCCACCGCCGCGGTGGCCAGTACCGTCGCCCGGTCGGCGCTGCCGACGGTGCCCTCCAATTGGGCGGCCAGCACCGGCCACGACGCGTCGCGGTCGCTGCGGTGGAGGTCGGCACAGTTCAGGCAGCTCGTCGCCCCGGGCAGAACGAGGGGACCGATCAGCCCGGTGCCGTCCCGGATCCGCACCGGCAGATGCGGGACCCCGGCACGGTGCAGGTCGCGCACCAGACGGCGGTCGGCGACCAGGAAATCGGACAGCACCACCAGATCGGCGGCGTCCCGCGTGACGGCCACGTGGCCGAATCGGCTGGTGCGCACCCGGGTTCCGGAACAATTCAAGGCGCCGGCCAACAGGTCCGAGAGGGGACCGCTGCCGTGAATGCGTACCGACACCGGTCGCCGGCCGGTATCCGGCGCCGTCTGCAACAGTCCCGCTGAGTTCAGAGCGTCGACCAAGCCGGTCCAGCCGTCGACGTCGGTCAGCCCGGCCGCCAGCGCGAGCGCCTGGCTGCTCTCGGCGTCGACGCCGCTCTGCATGCCGCGCAGCAAGTCCGCCAGGTCACCGACCGTCAACCCGTCCGGAGGCCGAATGCCGATGGCGCGCCGCGGGTCCCAGCCGAGCTGCACCGTCCCGTCGGGCCGCTGCAACACCGGCATGGCCGGGTTCAGGGTCTGACGAGACGTGGTCATGGGCCAACTGTGCCAACAGCACGCCGATTCGGCGAATCAGTTATCCACAGGCACTCAGCCCTCGGCTGGGTCGTCTCCCGCGTCCTCGTCGGCGGACCGCTTGAGGTCCTTCTCCAGATCGGCCAGCGCCTGATCGAGATCCGAGGTGTCGCCGCCGAGCGCCTGGTCGATGAAGGCCGCGGGCTCGTCCAGATCGGCGGCGCTGGGCAGCAGATCGGGGTGTTGCCAGACGGCGTCGCGCTTGTCGGCGCCGACGGCGTCGGTCAGCTTCTCCCACAGGGTGGCGGCCTCGCGCATCTTGCGCGGCCGCAGTTCCAGGCCCACGAGGGTCGCGAAGGTCTGCTCGGCGGGTCCGCCGGTGGCGCGACGACGACGCAGCGTCTCGCTCAGCGCCGACGTGCCGGGCAGCCGCTCACCGAGTGCGGCGGTGACGACGGTCTGCACCCAGCCCTCGATGAGCGCCAGCAGCGTCTCCAGTCGTTCCAGCGCCGCGGCCTGCTCGGGGGTGGCCTTCGGTTCGAACATGCCCTGGCTCAGCAGCTTTTCCATGGCGCCCGGGTCGCCCATCAGCGCCGCCGGGTCCAGGCCGGAGGCCATCTCCTCGAAGCCGCTCATGTCGATCTTCATGCCCTTGGCAAAGGCTTCGACGGCGCTGAGCAGCTGGCTGGCCAGCCACGGCACGTGGCTGAAAAGCCGGTGGTGGGCTGCTTCACGCGCCGCGAGGAATGTCAGCACCTCGCTGCGCGGCTGCTCGAGACCTTCGCCGAACGCCTCGACGGCCTCGGGCATCAGCGCGGCGACACCGGACGGCCCCAGCGGCAGGCCGATGTCGGTGGACGTCAGCACCTCCTTGGACAACGTCCCCAGCGCCTGGCCCAGCTGCGAGCCGAAGGCCATGCCACCCATCTGCGACATCATCGCCAGCAGCGGTCCGGCCATCGCCTTGGCCTCTTCGGGCAACGCCGACACCCACACCGTCGACAGCTGCTCGGCGACCGGGTCGCACAGCCGCTTCCAGGTGTTGAGGGTGTTGTCGAGCCAGTCGCTCGGCGTCCACGCCACGGCGCGGGTGGTGCCGGCCGGCAGGGCGGTGACGCCATCGAGCCAGGTCTCCGCCAGGTGCACGGCGTCGGAGATGGCCGTCGCGGTCTGCTCGGGCACCGGCTTGACGAAGCCGATCGAGTTCGACGCCAGCTTGCGGGCCAGGTCGTAGTTGACCGGGCCGGACTGGGGATTGTTCATCGACGCGCCCGCGCCACTGAACATCGCGCCGAGCTGCGTGAAGATCTGCCCGAGGTCGGGCATGCCGGCGCCGCCGGGACCGCCGAACGCGTTGCCGAACCCGAACGGGTCCGAGGAGCCACCGGAAGAGCCTGGTCCAGGTTCTTTCTTGGACTTGTCGCGGTCGGGGTCTTCGCCGCTGGAGAAGCCGAAAGGCAGGTCAGCCATACCGTCAACGGTACTGCCCGCATCGCCGGCGGGTGGCTTCGCGGGTCATGCTGTCAGCGAACCGAGCCACGAGCTTTACTGTTGGCGGCGTGAACAGGCGGATTTCTACGCTCGTGGTCGCTCTGGTGCCGATCATCGTGTTCGTCGTACTGGTGTCGGTGGTGACCGTGCCCTTCGTCTCGCTGGGTCCCGGCCCGACGTTCGACACGCTCGGCGAGGTCGACGGCAAAAAGGTCGTCGACATCAAGGGCGACGTCAAGGTGCACCCGACCTCCGGACACCTGAACATGACCACGGTGTCGCAGAGCGACGGGCTGACGCTGGGCCAGGCGCTGGCGCTGTGGATGTCGGGCCGCGAGCAGCTGGTGCCGCGCGACCTGGTGTATCCGCCGGACAAGTCCAAGGAGCAGGTCGACAAGGCCAACAACGCCGACTTCAAGAACTCCGAGGAAGACGCCGAGTACGCGGCGTTGAGTTACCTGAAGTACCCGAAGGCGGTGACGGTCCAGGCCGTCGCCGATCCGGGGCCCTCGGCCGGTCAGTTGCGCCCCGGCGATGCCATCGATGCGGTCAACGGCATTCCGGTGGCCACCGTCGAAGAGTTCACCGGACTGCTGAAGAAAACCAAGCCCGGTGACCACGTCGTGCTCGACTACCGGCGCAAGAACGCCGGGATCGGCGTCACGACCATCACGTTGGGCACCAACAAGGACCGTGACTACGGCTACCTCGGTACGACGGTGCTCAACGCGCCGTGGGCGCCGTTCGTCATCGACTTCAACCTCGCCAACATCGGTGGCCCGTCGGCCGGTCTGATGTTCAGCCTCGCCGTCGTCGACAAGCTGACCGACGGAAACCTGAACGGCGGCAAGTTCGTTGCGGGTACCGGCACCATCGGCGACGACGGCAAGGTGGGCCCGATCGGCGGCATCACGCACAAGATGCTGGCGGCCCGCGAGGCCGGCGCGACGGTGTTCATGGTGCCCGCCGAGAACTGCGCCGAAGCGGTCTCGGCCCGCCTGGACGGACTCGGGCTGATCAAGGTCGAGAACCTCAGTGGTGCCGTCGACGCGCTGCACGCGGTGTCCGCTGGTGGCGAACCTCCCCGCTGCTGAACTCGCGATCACCCCTGGTTGCGTAGAGTCGTAGGTCAAGCTGGCCTTTTCAGATTTCATACAGACTTTTCAACAGACTGGAGCTGACGAGTGGGGATGCGGCCTGCGGCGAGGATGCCGAAGCTGACGCGACGAAGCCGAATCCTGGTCGGGATCGCGCTGCTGATCGTCGGTTTGTTGATGGTCGGCCCGCGACTGGTCGACGCCTACGTGGACTGGCTGTGGTTCGGTGAGGTCGGCTTCCGTTCGGTGTTCAGCACCGTCCTGGTGACGCGTCTGGTGGTCTTCCTGGTGGCCGGCGTCTTCATCGGCGCCGTGGCGTTCGGTGGAATGGCACTGGCGTACCGGTCCCGGCCGGTGTTCGTGCCGGCGTCCGGACCCAATGACCCGGTGGCCCGCTACCGCGCCACCGTCCTGTCGCGACTGCGGTTGTTCGCCATCGGTGTCCCGGCGTTCATCGGGCTGCTGGGCGGCTTCGTGGCGCAGACCTACTGGGTGCGGGTGCAGCTGTTCCTGCACGGCGGCTCGTTCGGCATCACCGATCCCGAATTCGGCAAGGATCTGGGCTTCTACGCGTTCGACCTGCCCTTCTACCGGCTGGTGCTCGGCTACCTGTTCGTCGGCGTCTTCCTAATGCTGGTCGGGAACCTGTTGGGCCACTACGTGTTCGGCGGCATCCGCTTGTCGGGCCGCCAGGGCGCGCTCAGCCGCGCGGCGCGCATGCAGCTGGTGTCGCTGGTGGGAATCCTGGTGCTGCTCAAGGCCGTTGCCTACTGGTTCGACCGGTACGAGCTGCTCAGCCACACCCGGGCCGGTAAGCCGTTCACCGGCGCCGGCTACACGGACATCAACGCGGTGCTGCCGGCGAAGCTGATCCTGCTGGCGATCGCGGTGATCTGCGCGGTGGCCGTGTTCTCGGCGCTGGTGCTGCGGGACTTGCGGATTCCGGCGATCGGCTTGGTCCTGCTGCTGCTGAGCTCGGTGATCGTCGGGGCCGGCTGGCCCATGTTGGTCGAGCAGTTCAGCGTCAAACCCAATGCGGCGCAGAAGGAACGCGACTACATCAGTCGCAGTATCACGGCGACGCGCGACGCGTACGGGTTGACCGGCGATTCGGTGACCTACCGTGACTACAGCGGCAACGCGCCCGCCACCGCCGAGCAGGTGGCGGCCGACCGGGCGACGACGTCGAACATCCGCCTGCTCGACCCGACCATCGTCGGGCCGGCCTTCACGCAGTTCCAGCAGGGCAAGAACTTCTACAGCTTCCCGGACCAGCTGTCCATCGACCGTTACAACGGGCCGGACGGCAAGCTGCGCGACTTCGTCGTCGCGGCACGGGAATTGAACCCGGACCGGCTGATCGACAACCAGCGCGACTGGATCAACAAGCACTCGGTCTACACCCACGGCAACGGCTTCATCGCCTCGCCCGCCAACACCGTGCGCGGTATCGCCAATGACCCCAACCAGAACGGCGGCTACCCGGAGTTCCTGGCCAGCGTGGTCGGCGCCAATGGCGCGGCCGTGTCGCCCGGTCCGGCACCGCTGGATCAGCCGCGCATCTACTTCGGTCCGGTGATCGCCAGCGCGCCATCGGATTACGCCATCGTCGGCAAGAACGGCGCCGACCGCGAGTACGACTACGAGACCAACACCGAGACGAAGAACTACACCTACGGCGGTACCGGTGGTGTGGACATCGGCAACTGGCTGGCCCGGTCGGTCTTCGCCGCCAAGTTCGCCGAGCGGAACTTCTTGTTCTCCAGCGTCATCGGGCCGAACAGCAAGATTCTGTTCAACCGTGACCCGGCCCACCGGGTCGAGGCAGTGGCGCCGTGGCTGACCACCGACTCGACGGTCTACCCGGCGATCGTCAACAAGCGCATGGTGTGGATCGTCGACGGCTACACCACCCTGGACAACTACCCGTACTCGGAGCTGACGTCGCTGTCGAGTGCGACCGCCGACTCGAATGAGGTTGCGGTCAACCGGATGTTGCCGGACAAGCAGGTCTCGTACATCCGCAACTCGGTGAAGGCCACCGTCGACGCCTACGACGGCACCGTCACGCTGTACGAGCAGGACGAGCACGACCCGGTGCTGCAGGCGTGGATGAAGGTGTTCCCGGACACCGTGAAGCCGAAGTCGGCCATCAGCAAGGAACTCGCCGAGCACCTGCGCTACCCGGAGGACCTGTTCAAGGTCCAGCGCATGCTGCTGGCCAAGTACCACGTCAACGATCCGGTGACGTTCTTCTCGACATCGGACTTCTGGGACGTGCCGCTCGATCCCAACCCGACGGCCAGCAGCTTCCAGCCGCCGTACTACATCGTCGCGAAAGACCTTGCCACGGGTGGTGATTCGTCGTCGTTCCAGCTGACCACGGCGATGAACCGGTTTCGGCGGGACTTCCTGGCGGCGTACATCAGCGCCAGCTCCGATCCGGCAACGTACGGCAAGATCACCGTGCTGACCATCCCGGGTCAGGTCAACGGTCCCAAGCTGGCGTTCAACGCGATCAGCACCGACACCGCGGTCAGCCAGGATCTCGGCGTCATCGGCCGGGACAACCAGAACCGGATCCGGTGGGGCAATCTCTTGACGCTGCCGGTCGGGCAGGGCGGGTTGCTCTATGTCGCACCGGTTTACGCCTCGCCGGGCGCCAGTGACGCGGCCTCGTCGTACCCGCGACTGATCCGCGTGGCGATGATGTACAACGACAAGGTCGGCTACGGCCCGACGGTCCGTGACGCCCTCAACGGCATCTTCGGGCCCGGCGCCGGTGCCACCGCGACCGGTCCGGCTCCGACCGATGTGCCGGCCGGCACGCCGCCTCCGGCGGCCGTTCCGGGGGCCGTCCAGCCGCCTGCCGCGGGACCGCAGCCCCCGCCGGTCGCGGTGCAGTCACCTGGCGTGCCGCTGACGCTGTCGCCCGCGAAAGCGGCTGCCCTGCAAGACGTCAACGCGGCCCTCGACGGCATGCGTGCGGCCCAGCAGAGCGGCAATTTCGCCCAGTACGGCGCCGCGCTGCAGAAGCTCGACGACGCCATGGCGAGGTACCGCGACGCCAAGTAGTCCGCATGAGTCAGAAACTGCCCAACTCCTTCGGGAGTTGGGCAGTTCTGCATCTGGCGCAGGTTCACCAGGTGGTCCCAAAAACCCTGTCTGACCATACGATTTGGTTCATTCGGCAGCGTTGGGTAACGTTGTATTCACCGACGCGGGGTGGAGCAGCTCGGTAGCTCGCTGGGCTCATAACCCAGAGGTCGCAGGTTCGAATCCTGTCCCCGCTACTAGCGAGAAGGCCCCCGGAGAACTCTCCGGGGGCCTTCTTCATGTCCAGGTGGATCGGGGCGTCGAGCAGGAATGTGGGGTCGTCGGAATAGCGCAACGGGAGCCCTGGTTTTGCATTCCGTGGACTCAGTCGCAGGAGATGCAGCCTGGTTCGGCCCCAACGCCCCCGGGTATGCCTGGAAGTCAGTGGCAGACGTCGACCCGGTCGAAATCTTCCCGGGCATCACAGCCCGGCTGCTGTGGCGGGGCGAAGATGGCGCCAAGGCGGCGGTGACGACCATCGCCCCCGGCGCGGTATGGGGTGACGAAGACCATCACAGTCCAGGGCCAGAGGAAGTGTACGTCGTCTCCGGCGTGTTCAACGACGGCGTAAACGACTATCCCGCAGGGACTTTCCTGCACGCACCGGCGGGATCATGGCACATTCCGCAGTCGGCGTCGGGCTGTGTGTTGTTTCTCTTCTACCCGCAGGGTTAGCCGCGCCCGCAAAGCCGGCAGCTGGGCAATCCCCGAAAGTCACTGCGCCGCACGGCCACAGCATCAGCCGGCGAGCTCGATCGTCCCGCCTGGGATCGCGTCGATCAACATCCGGGTGTAGTCCGACGTCGGGTTCTCGTACACCTGGTCGGTGGGCCCGGAATCCACCACCTCGCCGCGTGACATCACGATCACGTTGTGGGCGATCTCCTTCACCACTGCCAGATCGTGGGTGATGAACAGGTAGCTCAGGCCGAGCTCGTTCTGCAGATCGCGCAGGAGCGTCAGGATCTGTGCCTGCACAAGCACGTCCAACGCCGACACCGCCTCGTCGCACACCACCACCTCGGGGTTGAGCGCGAGGGCACGGGCGATCGCGACGCGCTGCCGCTGCCCGCCGGACAGCTCGTTGGGGAAGCGCTGCATGACCGACTGCGGCAGTGCGACCAGGTCCAGCAGCTCCTTCACGCGAGCGGTGCGGGAGGACTTGTCTCCGATGCCGTGGATGTTCAGCGGCTCGGCGATCGCCCGGTAGATGGAGTACATCGGATCCAGTGACCCGTACGGGTTCTGGAACACCGGCTGTACCCGGCGGCGGAACTCCTTCGCGTCGGCGCCCCGCAGCGATGTGACGTCCTTACCGTCGAAATGCACTGTGCCCGAGGTCGCCTCCAACAGTCCCAGCACCATGCGCGCCACCGTCGACTTTCCCGAGCCGGACTCGCCGACCACCGCGGTGGTCGTCCCGCGTCGCAGCGTGAAACTGACATCGTTCACGGCACGAAAGGTCGAGCCGCCGCGGAACGGGACGGCACCGCGGATCGGGAAGTCTTTGATCAAGTTGGTCGTGACCAGCACGTCCTGAGGGCCCGACGACGCGTGCTGGGTGGTCCCGACCTTGAGCGGCAGCGCCTGGTCGCCCACGAGCTCGCCGTCGGTGCGCCGCGCGGCCAAGGAGGGCGCCGCGCGCACCAGCCGCTTGGTGTACTCGTGGTGGGGGTCCTGCAGGATCTGCAGGGCGGGTCCCGACTCGACCACCCGGCCCTTGTACATGACGACAAGGTGGCTGGCGCGTTCCGCGGCCAGGCCGAGATCGTGCGTGATGAGTAGGACCGCGGTGCCGAGCTCGGTGGTCAACTCCTCGAGATGGTCCAGAATCTGCCGTTGCACCGTCACGTCCAGGGCCGAGGTCGGCTCATCGGCGATCAGCAGCTTCGGCCGGCAGGCGAGCCCGATCGCGATCAGCGCCCGCTGGCGCATGCCGCCCGAGTACTCATGCGGGAACTGATTGACCCGTTTGTCGGCGTCGCGCATGCCGGCCTCGCTGAGCAGCGCGATGGCGCGTTTGCGCGCGTCACCCCGCTTCGCCGCGCCATTGGCCTGCAAGGTTTCGCGGATCTGAAATCCGACGCGCCACACCGGGTTCAGGTTCGTGTTGGGGTCCTGCGGGACCAGACCCACGCCGCTGCCCCGGATCTTCTCGAAGTCGCGGCGCGACGCGGTGGCCAGGTCCTGGCCGTCGAACAGGATCTGACCGCCGGTCACCTTGCCGGTCCCCGGCAACAGTCCGAGCACCGCGGCGGCCGTGGTCGATTTACCCGACCCGGACTCGCCGACGATGGCCACCGTCTGCCCTGGATAGACGGTCAGGCTCACGCCTCGCACCGCCGGCACCGACTTGCCCTGCGCGCGGAAGTCGACCTGCAGGTCGCGGATGTCGAGCAGCGGCGCGGCGCCCTCGTTCGGTGTCTGGGTCATCAGCGGGTCCTCGCCTTCGGGTCCAGCGCGTCGCGCAGCACGTCACCGAGCATCATGAAGGTGAGCACAGTGATCGCCAGCGCCGCCGCCGGGTAGAACAGGATGGGCGTGCCCTCGCGGAGCAATTGCTGCCCGGCCGCGATGTCGATGCCCCACGACACTGCCGTGGACGGTAGTCCGATACCGAGATACGACAGCGTCGCCTCGGTGACGATGAAGATGCCCAGCGAGATGGTGCCGACGACGATCACCGGGCCCAGCGCGTTGGGTATGACGTGGGTGAACAGGGTGCGCACCCGGGACGCGCCCAGCGACCGCGACGCGGTGATGAACTCCTCGTTGCGGACCGCGATCGCGGCCGATCGGGCGATGCGCGCGATCTGCGGCCAGCTGAAGATCGCGAGCACGATCACCACGGTGAACACGGTGCGAGAACTGATCATCTGCATCGTGACCACCGCCGCGAGAATCAGCGGGATACCGAAGAAGACGTCCGACAGCCGCGCGATCACCGAGTCGATCCAGCCGCCGAAGAACCCGGCTACGGCGCCGAGCAGGCCGCCGATCAGGACCACGACGATCGTGGTCAGCACGCCCACCGCCACCGAGGCGCGGGCGCCGTAGATCGTCCGGGTGTAGATGTCGTAGCCCTGCCGGTCGGTCCCGAACCAGTGCGCGGAACTGGGCGGCAGCAGCGACTGCTCGAGCGAACCGTAATGCGGGTCCTGGCTGGTGAACAGTCCCGGGAAGAGCACGACGACCACGATCACGGCCAGCAACACCATCGACACGATGAACTCCGGCTTGGTGCGCAGCTCCAGCCATGCCGACTTCCAGAAGCCGGCGGGATCCACATCGGCGGCGACCGCGTCGATCGCGGCGACGCTGACCACGTCCGGGCCCGCGACGAAACGCTCCTGGCCGGGGTAGCGGGTGGGTTGCGTCTGGGGCTCAGGCATAGCGGATCCTCGGGTCGAGGGCGGCATAGAGCAGGTCGACCACCACGTTGGACGCCAGGTAGATGAGCACGAGCACGGTCACGAAGGACACGACGGTCGACGACTCGCCCCGGATCACCGCCTGATAGATGGTTCCGCCCACTCCCGGAATGTTGAAGATGCCTTCCGTCACGATCGCGCCGCCCATCAGCACACCGAGGTCGGCGCCGAGAAACGTCACCACCTGGATCAGCGAGTTGCGCAGGACGTGCACCAGGATCACCCGCGGGCGGGACAGCCCCTTCGCCGTCGCGGTCCGCACGTAGTCCGCCGAGAGGTTCTGCGCGACCGACGAGCGGGTCAGCCGGACAACGTATGCGAACGACACCGCACCGAGCACGAATCCGGGCAGCAGCAGGTGATAGACGTCGAGATGGCCGCCAACGGTGACGGGCAAGAGCTGCCAGCGCACACCGAACAGGTACTGCGCCGCAAAGCCGATCACGAAGATCGGGACGGCGACGATCAGGAGCGTCACGATCAGGATCGTGGTGTCGAACCACTTGCCCTTGTTCAGACCCGCGAGCACGCCGAACGTCACACCGAACACCGCCTCGACGGCGAGCGCGATGAGCGCGAGATCGACGGTGACGGGGAAGGCCCGTTTCATCACGTCGAACACCGGCTGGCCCGAGAAGGAGGTGCCGAAGTCCAACCGGAACACCCCGCTGATGTAGTGCCAGTACTGCGAGTAGAACGGCTGGTCCAGGTGGTACTGCGCGCGCAGCGTCGCGATCAGCGCGGGCGACATGGGCTTACCGCCGCCCAGCGCGGAGATCGGGTCGGCGGGCAGTAGGAAGACGAGCGCATAGATCAGGAAGGTGGCGCCGAAGAACACGATCACCACCTGCCCGAGCCGGCTCAATCCGTATCTCAGCATCGGTTATCCCTTGGTGTTCTCGGCGTCGTCGCCCTTGGTGATCTGGGTGAAATCGGCCAGACCGTTCCAGGTCAGCTGGGCCGTCACACCTGGTCCGACGCCGCCGGCCGCGATGTAGTCCCAGAGCGGGATCACCGGGAGGTCGTGCAGCAGGATCGCCTGGGCCTGATTGACCAGCGCATACGACTGGTTCGGATCGAGCGCCCGTTCAGCCTCGATCAGCTTCGCGTCGAACGCCGGTGAACTGTAGACCGGATCATTGGAGCCGGCGCCGGTCACGAACTGCGGCTGCAGGAATTCGATCATCGACGGATAGTCGCCTTGCCACCCGCTGCGGAACGCGGTCCGGATGGTCCGCTTAGTGATTTCGTCCCGGACCTGCTTGAACGTCGGCTGCGGAGCGCCGTGCGCGTCGATGCCGAGCGCGTTCTTCAACTGGTTCGACAGCGCGTCCACCCACACCTGGTGATCGCCGTCGGAGTTGTACGCGACCGCGAACGATCCCGACCATGGCGCGATCGCGTCAGCCTGCGCCCACAGTTGCTTGGCTTTGACCGGATCGAACTTCAGCACGTCATTGCCCGGGATATTCGCGTCCCAGCCCGGTAGCGACCGGGCGGTGAAGTCTTCCGCCGCGCCGCGGGCGCCGCGGAAGATCGCCTTGATGATCTCGGGCCGGTTGATCGCCATCGAGATCGCCGCGCGTCGCAGGCGACCCTCCTCGCCGCTGAAATGCGGGAGGAAATAGGGGATTCCGAGCTGCAGGTTCTGGGCGGTCGGTTTGGTCAGCGCCCTTTTCCCGAGCACCTTCTTGTAGGTGCCCAATGCGCTCACCGGGACCGTGTCGAGCACGTCGAGGTTGCCGGACTCGAGGTCGGTGTACGCGGTGTCGAAGCTGCTGTAGAAGATGAAGCTCAGGCCACCGTTCTTCGGCTTGTCCGGACCCTGGTAATTCGGGTTGCGCACCACATCGAGCTTGACGTTGTGCAGCCAGGCGTCCGGGCCCTTCAGCATGTAGGGGCCGTTCCCGACGGGATGCTCGCCGAACTTGGCTGCGCCCTCGGCGAAGAACACATCGGGCAATGGCTTGAACGGCGTGAATCCGAGCCCCAGTTTGAAGTCGATGTTGGGGCTGGTGAGGCGCACCGTGAAGGTGTAGTCGTCCACCACCTTCAGGCCCGCCATCTCGGTCAGCGAGGAACCCTCGGCGGCGACGGCGTCGTACCCCTCGATCGGTGAGAAGAAGCTCTGTTGCAGTTGTCCGTTGACGGTCGCCGCACCGAAATTCCATGCGCGGACGTAGTTTTCGGCGCGCACCGGGGTGCCGTCGGTGAAGGTCCAGTCCCGTCTGAGGTGAACGGTGTAGTTCTGATTGTCGGTGGTGTCCACCGACTCCGCATTCGCCAGTACCGGCTTACCGTCAGCGGTGTAGCTGTACAGCCCCGTGAACAACGAATCGACGATGCGGCCACCCATGTTCTCGTTCGTGTTGGTGGGCACCAGACCGTTCTGTGGCTCACCGCCGTTGACGGTGATGATCGCGTCCGGGCCGGTGCCGTAGTTACCGCGCGCGCCTTCCAGGCTGCATCCCGACGCGGCCAGCACCACGCCCGTCACCGCCACAGACAATGACCTTGCCGCCCATTTCACTTCCGACCTCCGATCGAGTGGCTTCACATTTCCACAGGTCGATTCCGTCGGCCAGACGAGGAACATCAGGCGACGAGCGCATCGCGCTCTTTCGGCAGTTTCGGCGGCGATGACGTGCCACGATGGAAACAGGGCAAACGATCGAGCGGTGTACCGATGAACGGTAGCGACAAGGCGTTGGGGCGTGTGGTCGCGCTGCTCGCACTGCTGTTCGTCGTTTCCCTCGCCCTGCGCGGCCATCTGCCCGGCAGCGGTCACCCGCAGCCCGACAAGCGGCCAAGCGGCACCGCGAGCCAGGTGGGCATCGACACCCTGCTGGTCGTCTCGGTGCTCATCGTCGCGATCGCCTTGATCGCATCGCTCCGGCGTCCGAGGACGGCCGATGCGTCGGCGGCCTTCCAGTTGCCGGGGTCGTTCGACGGCAAGCTCACGTGGAAGCCCGTCCGCCGTCTGCTGCTGATCGGTGGCGCGGTGTTCCTCGCCTGGTTGGTGATCCTGCTCCTGCTGTCACATCTGCAGCTGCTGCAACTACCTGCTCTGCCCTTCGCGGAACCCCCGCAGAACAGAGCGCCGATCACCCCGGTGCCATCGCCGCCGCCGTCACCGGCACCGGTGCGGCCGCCCATGTCGCCGCCGCAACAGGAGCCCAGCGTCTTCGGCTACCTGCTCGCCGCCACCGTGATGATGTTGCTGCTGTGGGCTGTCGGCGGTGTCCTGGTCCGCAGAAGCCGGCGTGCTCCCGAACTGCAGCCGCCGGTCGTCGACGGCCCGGAACCGATGATCGGGGAGTCCACACCGGAAACCCTCACGCGGGCAGCGGAATTCGGCCTGGCCGAGATCGGCGACCGCAGCCGGGGGCCCCGCGAGTCGATCATCGCCTGCTACGCCGCAATGGAGCGGGCTCTGGCGGACGCTCCCGGCGCCGCGCCACAGGAATCGGACACGCCGTCTGAAGTACTCGCCCGGGCCGTCGAACACCATGCACTGCACGCGGGCAGCGCGACCGAGCTGGTCGCCTTGTTCGCCGAGGCGCGCTTCAGCCCGCACGTCATGACCGAGCACCACCGCGAGACCGCCGCCGGGGCGCTGCTCCGGGTACTCGACGAGTTGCGGAGCCTGACATGAAGAGGCTTGTGATCGTTGGGATTACGTTGGTGATCGGAGCGGAACTGCTCATGCTCGTCCTCGGAGATCGCCGAGCGGTCGGGTGGGTCTCCGCGGTTGTCGCAGTGTTCGTGCTGTGGGCTGTCCGGCGCCGGCTCGTCGACCGCGGACCGCGGTTCGTCGAACCGGCCGGGAACGATGCGGAAGAGTCGTTGCGGGACTGGATCGTTCGCACCGAAACGCTGATCCAGTGGTCGGAGACGACGCGCGGCGACTGGGATCAACACTTGCGGCCCACATTGGCACGGGAGTTCTTCATGGCGACCGGCCCACAGCAGGCCAGGGACCCGGTCGCGATGCAAGCCACCGGCCGGATGGTCTTCGGGGATCAGTTGTGGCAGTGGGTGGATCCGCACGACGTCCGTCGGTCCAGCCGCGACGAGCCCGGGCCGGGCCGGGCCACGCTCGACGAAATCCTGCACCGATTGGAGCGGCTATGACCATGCCGGCGGAGCTGACGACGGCCCATTCCGAGGCGGTGCTCGACGAGATCGAACGCGTTGTGGTGGGCAAGCGAGCCGCGTTGACCCTGATCTTGACCGCCGTGCTCGCGGGTGGCCATGTGCTCATCGAGGACCTCCCGGGACTGGGAAAGACGTTGATCGCCAAGTCTTTTGCGCGAGCGCTGGGCCTGGCCTTCACCCGTGTGCAGTTCACGCCGGACCTGCTGCCCGCTGATCTGCTCGGTTCGACCATCTACGACATGCAGTCCGGGCGGTTCGAGTTCCGGCGCGGGCCGATCTTCACCAACCTGCTGCTGGGCGACGAGATCAACCGGACGCCGCCCAAGACGCAGGCCGCACTGCTGGAGGCCATGGCGGAAAGCCAGGTGAGCATCGACGGCGAAACCCACCGGTTGCCGGCACCGTTCATCGTCCTTGCCACGGACAACCCCATCGAGTACGAGGGCACCTATCCACTGCCGGAGGCACAGCTCGACAGGTTCGCGGTCCGAGTCGAACTGAAGTACCTGTCGGGTACCGACGAAACGGTGATGCTGCGCCGCCGCCTCGAACGTGGTTCCGCCGAGCCGATGGTGAAACAGATTGTCGATGCCCATGATCTGCTCGCCATGCGCGAGTCGGTCGAGCAGGTGACGGTGCACGACGACGTCCTGCACTACGTGGTGTCACTGGCGGCGGCCAGTCGCAGTCACCCGCAGGTGGTCGTCGGAGCCAGCCCCCGGGCCGAGCTCGATCTCGTGCAACTGGCCCGTGCGCGTGCGCTGTTGTTCGGCCGGGACTACGTGATCCCTGAGGACGTCAAAGCACTTGCCATTCCGGTGATTTCGCACCGGATCAGCCTCAAGCCGGAGATGTGGGTCCGCAGTGTCCACGGCAGCGACATCGTGGCACAGCTACTGCAACGCCTGCCCGTGCCGCGGACCCGTGGTGGGCCGTCGTGACGCATATGACCGAGCCCCGTGAAGTCGAATTACGCTGGCGTGCCTCATCGCTCACGAAGGCCATCGCCACCTGTGCCGGCGTGGCCCTCGCCGCCGCCGTGCTGGGTCCGCGGTGGCAGCTCGTCGCCTTCGCGGCGCCGCTGCTCGGTGTGTTGTGCTCGATCAGTTGGCAGCGCCCGTCTGCCAAGGTGTACGTGCAGGGGCGGCCGGGGCTGACCCGCTGTTTCGAGGACGACGAGACGCGGCTGACGGTGTGGGTGACGACGGACGCGCCGACCATCGCGGCCGAGGTGACGGTGTCGGTCGAATCAGGCATGGACATCGAGGTTCTCGAGGGCAGTGCCGCACCGCTGCAGACCGTCGCGGTGCGGGCCGAGCGCTGGGGACGCTATCCGATCCGGGCCGTCGTCGACGCGGTGGCGGGCGGGGGACTGCTGGCCGGGACGGGCACTGTCGAAACCGCCGAAGTCTTCGTCTTTCCCGTTGCCCCGCCCCAATCGACACCCATACCGCGTATCGAACTACCTGACAGGCTCGGCACGCATCTCACCCGGCACGTCGGACCGGGCGTCGAGTATGCGGACGTCCGTGCCTATCTTCCCGGCGACCAGTTGCGCACCATCAACTGGCCGGTGAGCGCCCGCCGGGGCCGGCTTCATGTCACCGAACGGTTGACCCACCGCGCCGCGGACGTGGTCGTGCTCATCGACACGAGCATGCAGCCTCTCGGCCCGGCCTCTGCCGCGATGGAGCGGGTCGTGCTCGGCGCCGCGCAGGTGGTGCAGAGCGCGCTGCGGAATGGTGACCGCGCCGGCATCGTCGCGCTCGGTAGCGCGCGGCCGCGGTGGATCGGCGCCGACATCGGTCAGAGGCAGTTCTACCGCGTGCTCGACGCCGCGATGGCCGTCGGGCGGGAATACGAAACCACGACAGGCACATTGGCGCCGCGCGCGGCCGTCCCGCCGGGCGCGATCGTGTTCGCCTTCTCGACGTTGCTCGACACCGCATTCGCGTTGGCACTCACCGAGTTGCGGAACCGCCGGCACACCGTGGTGGCGGTCGACGTACTGGAAGGGCCTCCGTTCGACGGCGAGCGGGATCCGACGCTGGCCCGCATGTGGGCGCTGCAGCGCCACGCGATGTACCGCGACATGGGGATCGTCGGCGTCGACGTCGTGCCGTGGCCGTCGACTGTCACTCTGGATCAGGCGCTGCGGTTGATGCCGGCACGCCGGCGGGCCGCGAGGCGGTGACGCGATGACGGCCGACGCGGCAACCCGGTTGGGTCAGCCTGGTGCCCAGGCACTTTCGGCTGGCTTCGGCGTCCTCATGGTCGCGGTGGCCGGTGTGGGGGCCCACGGCACGGCCGTGATTGTTGCCGCGTCGGCACTGGCGGCAGTGGTGGCCGGGCTGGCGTTCCGGGCTGCGGCGACGGGGGCGGTGCTGCTCACGGTGGTGGTGCTGGCTCTGTCCGACTCGCAGGCACTGGTCGCGGCGCTGTCGGGACTGTCCGCGGCCGCGTACCTGCTGATGCGGCATGCGGCGGGCGCCGGGGTGGTCACCCTGACCAGGCCGACATTGCTTGCCATGCTTGGGTTCACGCTCGTCGGTGTGGTCGCCGGCGCGGTGGATCTGGGCCTACCGTGGCTGCCGCTGCTGGCGCCGCCGGCGGTGGTCGTGCTCTATTGGCTGGCGTTGGCACCGCACACCGAGTCGAACCGCTAGAGGAGTTCCGATCAGCGGAATTTCCCGAAACCAAAGTTCCGGTGACCGAAACCCGTAGTGCGCCCGAATGATCCGCCGAGCATTCTCCTGGTCGAGAGCCGTTTCCGACAGGCTCATGAAGGAGGATCACGGTGACAGCGGTTGTGAGCGGCGAGTTCGTGGATTTCGGTGCTGAGGAACTGTCCGACCTGCACGGTGTATTGCGCGACCTACGGGCCCGCGCGCCGTACGCCGAGGCGCGTTTCCACGGCATGCCCGCGCTGATCATTCTCAGCGACGAGTTGGTCACCGACCTGTTCAAGGACGAGGAGACGTTCCCGGCCGCGGCGATGTACGGCATGACGACCGCCCCCGCCATGGGCAAGACGCTGCAATGCATGGCCGGTCAAGAGCACCGCACCAACCGCGCCCTCGTCTCGCCGGCATTCCGTCGAGCACTCATCAAGACGTACAGTGCCGAACTGCTCGAACCGATCGCGCAGGACCTCGTCGACCAGTTCGCCGCCAGGGGCCGGGCCGACCTGGTCACGGAATTCACCCAGCAGTACCCGTTCCGGATCACCAACGAGCTGTTGGGTCTCCCGGTGGACGACTATGCCCTGTTCGCCAAGTGGGCCCACGACTTGTTCTTCTACCCGACGGATCCCGACGCCGCGATGCGAGCCCGGGAGTCGTTCACGGACTACCTCCGGCCGCTGGTCGAGGACAAACGGCAGAACCCGTCCGACGATCTGTTGTCCAAGCTCGTCACCACCGAGGTCGACGGCGTCCGGCTGACCGACGAGGAGATCTATTCGTTCGTCCGGCTCCTGTTTCCGGCGGGGGTGGACACGACCTACCTGAGTCTCGGAAATACGTTGTGGGCGTTGCTCACTCACCAAGACCAGCTCGATCGGGTCAGGAGAGATCCGGACGAGGCCCGGTGGGCGGTGCAGGAAGGATTGCGCTGGGAACCCGGGCCGTCGATCATTCCGCGCTTCGCGGCCACTGACGTGACCTGGCACGGCATCGACATTCCCGCGGGCACGTGGCTGCTGTTGGCCATCGCGGCAGCCAACCGGGACCCCGCCGTGTACACAAACCCCGACGTCTTCGACACCAGCCGGCATGCGACCGCACAGCTGAGCTTCGGCACCGGGCCGCACGTGTGCCTCGGCCAGGCGCTGGCCACCACGCAGATGGAGATCGCGGTGAAGGTGCTGCTGAACCGACTGCCCGGCCTACGGCTCGCCGATCCGTCCAGTGTCCGGATCGCCGGACGACTCGGAACCGAGTTGCGCGGCCCCGACCACCTGCAGGTCGTCTTCGATCCGCAGTGATCTCCGTCAGGTGCCGGTGAGTTCGGTCAAAGTAGCTGCGGTCGAGCGTATTTCACGGACGTATTCGTCACGCTCGGCGCGGCTCACCTGTGATCTCAGGCAGCCGATCTGCAATTCGTAGACGGCATTGCCGCCTCGATCGAACACCGGAGCGGACAGGTAACTGATCGACAGTGCGGCATCGGCAGCCAGTTCCTCGGTGGTGTAGGGCCGGGCGCTCAATCTGCTCAGGAACTGGAACAACCGCTGCCTGAGGGCGCCGCTGCGGGGGTGCTCGGCCAGCAATCCGACGACCTCGCCCACGACCTCGAGGATCTCGAGTGCGGCACCGTCGGCGCCGAACACGGCCACTCCGCTACGGCGGACCTGGCGTAGCAACGCCTGCAGTACCGGACGGTGGGCCGCCGGCGCCGTATCTATCCAGTCGTGTTGTGACTGCTTGTTGCGATAGGCCATGACCGACACACCCAACGGCGCGGTCATCGGCAGGCGCGCCCCGGTGTCGACGCCGGCGGGCACCTGGCCCGGCCCGGCGGCGACACCGACCATGGTCATTTCGGTCTGGTCGACGAGCGCCAAGGAGACGGCGCACCCGACCCGGTCGGCGAGCTCGGCCAGCACATGGGAGAAGGCCTCCGAGGGGGTCAGCTGCGACTGCACCGCACCGGCGAGCCGCAGCAGACCGGGGCCCAGCCGGTAGCGGCGGTCGGGCTGCCGCGACACCCAGCCCGCCTTCGAAAGTGCCGCCAGAATCGACGTCACCGTCGACCGGCTCAGTTCGAGGCGAGATGCCATGGCGGCCACCGATACCGGCTCCGCTTCGGTGGCGATGAACTCCAATACCGCCACGACGCGGTCGGTCGGTGGTGAATCGACGCGTGCAGGCGCGTCCGCGGCCGTCACACGTGGTCCTGGACGGAGCCAGCTGGCGAGAAATGGCGCATATTCGTCACTTTATCAATTTCTCTGGCGATATGCCGTCGTCTGGTTCAGGCTGACATCACTTGACATCAGGACATCGCAAAAATCAGGAGCAACAAGCATGAGCGTCGAGGTCGAAAGCTGCCCGCCCAGTGCAGTTCTCGAGCGGGCATCCCTGGTGCTCGGCACGTTCGACGGGCCTGGCCGGCAGACCTTCACCCAGATCGTCCGGCGCACGGGCCTACCCAGAACGTCCGTCCACCGCATCCTCGAGCATCTGGTCGAGCTCGGCTGGCTCCGGCGGAATGGACGCGATTACGAACTCGGATTTCGGCTGGCCGAATTGGGTTACCTTGCGATACATCAGGATCGGCTGCACCGCGCAGCCATGCCGTTTCTCTGGGACCTGCATCAGGCCACCGGTCACACCGTGAACCTGGCCATCCTCGATGGTCTCGATGTCGTGCATCTGGGGGTCGTCGGTGACCGGGCTGCGGTCACGGCTACGCCGGCGGCGGGCCGTCGCCATCCGGCGCAGTCCTCGGCCATGGGGCGGGCGATGCTCGCGCACGTACCGGCCGGCCGGCTGGCTGCGGTCGAGGCGGCGACATCGGGTGCGCTGCGTGAGGAGCTGGCACTGGTGCGGGCTCGGGGCTTCGCGGAAGACCGGGACGAAACATTCGCCGGGATAGCGTGTTTGGCCGCTCCGATCGGGCGCGGAGCCGAGATTTGCGCTGCGGTATCGATAAGTGGAGCGGCCGGCCGGATGGCATCTGACCATCGGCTGGTGGCGCTGGTTCAGACGACTGCCGCGCGCGTCTGGCGAGCGTATTCGGGCCGACAGGCCGGAGTGCGTCGACTGCGAGCCGTGCGTTGATCGTCCGGTGCGCGAATGTTGCTGGCGCAGTGGGTAGTTCCGCTCATTGGAACCGTAGCTGCGGTGGTGCGGCTCGGCGTGGTCGCATGTGATGGGCTGGTGGCCGACGAGAATGTCGCGACCCGCTTTCTCGATACATATCAACGGATTCCGCCCAACCGGAACCTCAATGGAGAGGAGTGCGATGAGTGCCGCAACGAGCATTGGTCGTGTCGGAGGACTAGCAGTTGCGCTCGGCGTCGGGACCGCGGTCCTCACCGGGCACGGGGTGGCCTGGGCCGACGACGGTTCCACGGGGTCGGGAAGCAAGACCGGCACCAGCTCGGCGTCGGATTCGGCGGCGCCGAAAGCCGCCACCTCCGGCGACAAGGCTTCGGCCGGTTCCAGCCGTAAAGCGCGTAAAGGCCTGAAGAACGGCTCAAAAACATCGGACACTGCGGGTTCGTCCACCGCCTCTGGTCAGACGGGCGGCACCTCCGCCACGCCGGCCGAGAGCGACACCGCCCCGGCAGCCGCTGATGACACGAAGACCGGAAGTGCTCCGCGGAGCAAGAACAAGTCACCCAAGCCACAGCCGAAGCCGAAAACTCCTGGCGCGCAACAGTCGATCTCATCGAACACTCCCGCATCGACGCCGGCGGCGGCCGGCTCGGTGCCCTCGACCTCAGCGACGGCCAAGAGTGGGTCACCGAGTGCCGTAGTTTCCGCGACCGCGGCAGCGCCCGAGGTCGTCGCCCCACGCGCCGCGAACCTCTCGACGCTGTCGGCGGCCGCGCCGACGGCCACCACCACCCGGCCGGTCGTATCCACGGCGGCCACCGCGCCGGCGCATTTCCTCACGGCCGCGGTGTCCGGCATCACGACGGCCGTCTCGAACCTGCTGGCACCGTTCGCCGGCCATTCGCCGACCGCACCCGCGCGGCCCGGCTCGCTGGAAGGGTTCCTGTCATTGGTCCGTCGCGAGCTGGACTCCTTGTTCCGCAGCAAGCCGCCGACCATCAGCTACGACTCGGCGCATACGCTGCAGATGAACGGTGCCATCCTCGGCCAGATCACCACGTCGGATCCCAACGGCGACAACGTGAAACTCCGCGTGTCGACGGGTCCGGCCGACGGGACCGTGACCTTGTTCGCGGATGGCTCGTTCAAGTACGTGCCGAATCCGGAGGCGTTGGTGCACGGCGGGACGGACAGCTTCACCGTGACCGCAAGCGATCTCAAAGGTGACCCGCTGGGTCTCAACGTGATGTCACCCGGACCGCACACCACCACCAAGGTGATCACCGTCAGCACGGTGGCGCAGACCAGCCCGCTGGCGACCGCGACCGAAATCAGCACCGAGCAAAGGGCACTCGCGCTCCTGAACTCCGGCGCGATGGATGGTGCGATCGCCGCCCTGAAGCAGAAGTGGATCAACACCCAAGCCGTGACGTTCTCCGATGTGCCTGGCGGCGTCGACGCCCAGAACATGGCGATGCTCGATGCGGCGGTGCGGCAGTACGCCATGTATTCGGCAATGGCCGCGATCAACATCGCGGACAACGCCGCGGGCAATCCGTCGTTCAACTGGATCGCCACGCCACCGCACACCATCGGTGGCGTGACCTCGCCGGGCAACCAGGTGCTCTACGACAACCCGGACACCTTGTACCGCATGGCGTTCATCAGCGATGGCAAGAGCTACGTCATCCACGGCAAGATCAACGGCCAGATGCCGCCCGACGTCAACATCACGGCGCAGATCGGTGCCACGGGCCAGTCATCGGCGATCATCACCGGCGACCAACTGCAGGTCAATCCTGACGGCACGTTCACCATCGTCGCGGGCCGCGACCCGGCACTGGCCGGCACCACCAACTACCTGTTCCTGGGCGACGGCCCCGCGGGGACCAATGCCGGCCAGATCTTCGTGCGCAACACCGTCACCGATTGGAACACCAACCAGGGCCTCAGCCTGACCATCGAGCAGACCTCCGGTACCAATACGACATTGCCGTCGGCGGCGATCACCAACATCGCCAACGGCGTCGTGATGCAGGCCGTCAACGTCACGTCGGACGCCTGGCTGCCGCTGGCGGGTCAGCATCCGGTCAACACGCTGCCGCAGCCGACCAACGCGGGCTCTCAGACGTTGTCCACGCAGAAACAGAGCATCGGGCACTTCAACCTGGCCGACAACGAGGCGCTCGTCATCACGCTGACGCCGGGCACCGCCAAGTATTTCAACGTGCCGGTGACCAACGCCTGGACCATCTCTCCGGATTACACGACGGGCGACCCGACGAGCCTCAACAACGCGCAGGCCATCGCCAACCCGGATGGGTCGTACACCCTCGTCGTTGCCAAAACCGATCCGGGCGTGGCGAACTGGGTGTCCACCGGCGGCCTGAACCAGGGCACGATCTTCGCGCGCTGGCAGGGCCTGGATCCGAATGCCACGGTCCAGCCGACGCTTTCGGCGCAGGTCGTCACGCTCGACCAGCTGAAGACCGTGCTGCCGAAGACCACGGTCTACGTCACCGAGGCGCAGCGCGCCCAGCAGATCGCTGAGCGGCAGAGCGGGTACACCCTCCGGACGGCGCCCTACGTGTCGATCGGTGGCACGACGGCAGTCTGAGGTCTGACGGCGGCGGTGACGTACATGGAACGTCACCGCCGCTTCAGGTTTCGGCGTCCGCGGGGCTAGGCGTCGACCAGCACGTCGGTCAGCCGCATCGCGATGGTCGCCCGCCGCGAGGCCAGCTGCCGCGCTGACCGCTGAATCTCCGCTGTCTGCTCGGTCCGGACGGCCTGGTAGCGCTGGAGTGCCGCGGCGACATCACCGTCCTGCGCATCGGACAGTTGACGTGCGAGTTCGGCACCGTCCTGGATGGCCTGATTGGCGCCCTGCCCGCCGAACGGCGTCATCGGATGCGCGGCATCACCGAGCAGCGCGACGCGCGCTGTGGTCCAGCGCGCGATGGGGTCCCGGTCGTAGACCGGGTGCATGTACACCGGCCCGGTGGCGCCGCGGATCAGCTGACCAACAACGGTCTCGAAATCATCGAATTGCCTTGCCAGTGCTGCCAAATCCGCACGCGCCGACCACAGGTGCAGTGGTGGTTCGTCGATACCGAGGGTCGCGTCGACCGCTACCTGCCGGCCCGCGCGCACCGGCATAGCGATGACGTGTTTGGCGTAGTCGGCCGAATGCCACGAGCGCAACCGGTCGTTCGGGCGGGTACCGAGACAGTCGACGGGGCTGACGGCGCGGAAGATCACCGAACCGCAGTAGTTGATCGAGTCATCGCTGAAAAGCCCACGCACAGTGGAACGCAGCCCGTCGGCCCCGATCACCAACTGCGTCCGGATGACGGCGTCGTCGGCGAACGTGAGCTCGACGTGATCGTCATGCTCGGCGAGACCGGTCAGCTGGTGGCGCAGCCGAACTCGGTCCCGGCCGAGATGCGCCACCATCAGGGCATGCAGATCGGCCCGGTGGACGGTGCGCGGCGACACCTCGGCGTCGGCGTATCCGAACCGGCCGTGTTCCGAACCGATTTCCGGGATTGCCGCGTAGTCGGCGACGGACTCGACGTGACCGGTCTGATCGTGTGTCTCGAAATAGCGCGTCGCAGAGGAGATCCGGTTGAACTGCTCGAGCATGCCCCATTCGCCGAACAGTCGTAGCGTCGGTGGTGAGATGCCGAGCGGGCCGCCGACCTCGCCGAGCTCACGGGTCTTGTCCACCACGATGGCGTGGTGGCCGCCCTGCTGTAGTGCGATCGCCGCGGCGAGTCCGCCGAGGCCGGCGCCCACGATGACGACGGGTGCGGTGGTGTGGTCTGACACGTTGGGTGCCTTTCGGTTTCAGAGATGAGTGAAGCGCGCCAGGCCCTCGGCGTCGAGCGCGAGTCGGGGCACGGTGTCCGGTCGGTGGCTGACGACGGTGCGCACGTTGCCGATCGGCAGCCACAGCCCGTCATGGATGATTCGGGACTGGATGTCGTGCACCAGCTTTCGGCGCTCGGCGGGCTCGGGGCAGTGCAGCTGAGCGTCGAGCAGGTCGTCGAGCCGATCGCGTTCCACGCGGCACATCGCGTTGCGTTGATCGAGCGCGAACTGGTACCGCAACGCATCGGGATCGGTTGCCGTGTAATAGAAGAACCGGAAATCGTAGTCGCCAGTCTGCTGCCGCGACCGGAGCTCGCCGAAGTCGACGTCGTGCAGCACCAGCTCGATGCGATGGTCCGCCCACTGGCCGGCAACCGCGGACAACAGTCCGGCGTCGACGGGGGAGAACGAGCTGTTGAACACGACCTCGAATCGCAACCCGTCGGCGGCGGCCGCATCGAGCAACCGGTGTGCCGCTGCCGGTTCGTGCCGCAACTGGTCTGAGCAATCCAGGTAGTGCAGCGCGGTCGGCGTGAGCACCGAGCCGGCGACGGTGTAGCCGCACGTCTGCAGGATCGGGCGCAGTCGCTCACGATCGATCAGCAGCGACAACGCACGCCGGATTCGGTGATCGGCGAGCGGACCGCGGGATGCGTTGGGGCACAAGCCGTAGCTGATGCCCGGGTTGTGGATATCGGCCGTCACGAAGCCGTCGGTGCTACCGGCGCGCACCGCGGCGGATCCGTCGTCGCGCGCGTCGAACACCAGACGATGCCTGCCATCGACGAGGCACCCCGACTCCGCCGGCACCCACGAGCCGGTGCCGAGGCGCATGTCACCGGTCGACGGCTTGCTGACCGCCAAGTTCACACCGGCCAGACTGTGCAGGAATGCGGCGTTGTGCCGCTCGAACCGGAACGTGACCGTCTCGCCGCGTGATTCGACGGCTGACAGTCCGGTGAGCGCGGCAACCGCCGCCGGCAGGGGAGTGGCGTCCGCAAGGTCGGTCATGATGTCGCGGAAGCTGTTTCGGACCAGCTCTGCGGTGAGCGGCGTGCCATCGGAGAAGTGCCGGCCGGGCGGGACCGTCACTTCCACGGTGAGCGGATCGGGGCGACGCCACGACGACGCCAGCCACGGTCGCAGCTGGGCGGTGACCGGGTCGATGTCGACGAGGCTCTCGAACACCTGTCGCACATAGGTTTTCGAGATGCCGTTGTAGGCCAGGCGCGGGTCCGTGGTGAGTTGCCCGGGCGGCCAGGCGAAGACGATGTCGCGCCTCACCGTTGGACCTCCACACGAGCGGTGACGACCGGCCGTACGGCGACGGACGCGATGACCCCGACGACGGCGATCAGCACCCCGGCGAAGATGAGCAGGCGGTGCGGATCCGCGAAACCGCCGATCGCCGTTGCCCCTACCGACACCCCGATGGCCGCGCCCAACGCCCGCAGGTAGTGGTACACCGCGGAATCGAACGTCACCCGGCCGGAACTCGTCAGCACGTTGGTGGCCAGTGAACTCCAGAGGAAGCCCATGGCGCCGCCCATCATGGTGGCACTGATCAGCGACGAACCCACATGCTCGGCGCTGACCGCGACCCAGCAGCCGGCCAGTGCTAGGCAAGCCGCTCCGTAAGCCACCAACCGGGTGTTCTTCGCGGCATCGCCGGGGCGGCCGAACCTCGAGATCGGCAACAGACCAGCGACCACCGCCATGGGCACGAGAACGAGCGCCGCCCGGTACGAGGTGAAAGAGTGCACCCGTTGGAGGACATAGATCACCACCAAGGTGAAGACGTTGGTCGCGATGCCCGCCACGAAGACGATCAGGAAGCTGCGATACAGAATCGGCCGGCGACCTCCGTCCCCGGCTGACGATCGGCAGGCGCCGATGACCACGACGCCCAGGACCGTCGCCAGCGCGCCCAACGCGGCCTTGGTCGTCAGCTCACTCGTCGTCCCGGCCGCCAGGAAGATGACGACCTGCGCCAGCCCGAAACCGATGATCAAACCCGCACCTTGGCGGGAGGTCTCGGGCGCAGTCTCGAGTTCGGGTGCCTGCGCCCGCGCGCCCCACGCCAGTAGCGGAATCGACACAACCGTCGTCAGCACCGTCTCGTACGGGAAGGCCCGCCACCCCCACGCGTCGTTGAGCACCGCGGTGATCAGTGGTGAACACAGCGCTGACGCCGACACCACGAACCCCCAGGTGCCGAGGAATGCCGTGTGGTGATCGGGATAGAACTGCTGTCGCGCGATCCGGAACAACTGCGGTGCCAGCACGGCCGACGCCGCGCCCTGCAGGAACCGGACCACGATGAGGATCCAGAACGACGGGCTGAGGCTCGCGGCGACGCCGAGTACCGCGAGCGCTGCCGAACTGACGTAGAACGTGGTGAGCGGCCGGCAGCGGTGCAGTAGCAGGCCGGCCGGCAGGAGGGTCGCACAGAACCCGGCGAGAAAGGCCACGCCGACGTTTGCGGCCAGCCCGTAGGGCACGTGAAAGAAGTCCGAGATCGACGCGTTCAAGAGAACGGTCGCGGAGGAGTTCGAATAGAGGGTGTACTCAGCGAGGTACAACGACGCCGCAACGGCGTAGAGAGATGGCTTCATTTCTCATCACAGGAACTGGAGGGGTGAACGTTCGGGCAGCGGAAATCAGCGCGCGAATTTGTTCAGGGGCGCCAGGCGGGCGCGGTTCCAGATCGAGGAGAGAAAAGACGGGGCGCACGACGAATGCGCCCGCACCATGGGTGCGGAAGCCTGGTCGGAACGAGCACCCACGCCGGCGACTATACCGGCCGGCGCGGTCGGTACCCGCGCTGCTGGAAGGTGGAATCCCGGTCGCCGAGTTTGCCGGAAACCTGACTGGATCGCGCATCTGGACGCGGTCCTAATTGCTGTGGAATGAATATTTGCTGGTCAGGGTTTTGTCTTACTTTCCTGTATGCGGGTAAGATGCGGAGATGCTGTTTCGCCACGTACATCGCGCGGTCGTTGCTGGCGCGGTCGCTCTGCTCACGGTTGCGGCCCCGCTCGTCATCACGGGCGTGGCGCCGGTGGCTGCTGCCGACGACTGTCCCGACGCCGAAGTCATCTTCGCGCGCGGCACCGACGAGCCGGCAGGTATGGGCCGGGTCGGGGATGCCCTCGTTGATGCGCTGCGCAAGCAGGCCGGCGGCTTGACCATCAGGTCGTATGCGGTGGACTACAAGGCCACCATCACGCAGCGGCACAGTGGCGAGGGGGCCAAGGACGCGATCGCTCACATCAAGTCCACGGCGTCGGCTTGCCCCGATACAAAGATCGTTCTGGGTGGCTACTCGCAAGGCGCGAGCGTCGTCAACATCGTGGCCGGCTTCTCCGGTATCAACTGGGGTGATCCGTTGCCGCCTGAGTACAACAAGAACATCGCGGCCGTCGCTACTTTCGGCAACCAGGCAGACCGCACCGACGGAGCGCCGCCGACCCAGAACTCACCGCTCAGTCCCAAGGCGATCGACCTCTGTAATCCTGCCGACCCGATCTGCCACGCCGGTGCGGGCAATTCCTGGAGTGGACACACGCAGGGTTATGTTCCCGCTTACACGGACCAGGCAGCGGCTTTCGTGGCGTCGAAGCTCCTTGCCGGCTCGCATCTGACACCGCCCGGGTACGGCTCGCAGTTCCCGGCGTATGGCCCGCAGCCCGGTACCAACCCGCAAATGGGCTACGGCGCATTGCCCGGACCTCCGCAGACGTACGGCACGCCGCCGGGCCCGCAGGCCGGCTACGGATTGCAGCCTCCCAGTTCGGTTCCGTCGACCTCCTCTACGACGTCGCCGACTCCCGGACCCGCTTTGTCGTAGCGCCGCTGCCGTGCGCAGCATTACGTGCGCACAACAGGTTTCGCAGTTTTCGGCGGACTCCACGACCGGCATCTTGAGCGCTACGGTGACGAATTAAGTTGCAAGCGAACTGTTTTGATGCAATTCATGGCACGCCGGCCTGTCGGAGGCGTGAGTACGCCATCGTCGCGCGCAACCACAGTTACGTCAGAACTGCTGTGGAACAACGGGTCTAGCGCGTCGTGGCATTGACGGTGCTGTGATAAAACCGGCGAAATTCCGTTTCAGGTAAGCACGGCAAAGTCCTGAAGAATTGCTGTACGTCACGCATTGTGCGGCGTACGCTTTTTCCAGCTGCGCCGGGTCGGCCCGCCTCGGCGCAGTGCGAACTTCGGGAGCAACCATGTTGGCCCAAGGATTTGACGTCGTCATCGTCGGTGCTCGGTGTGCCGGCTCGCCGCTGGCCGCGATGCTGGCACGGCAGGGTGTGAACGTTGCGGTAGTCGAACGCGCGACGTTTCCACGGGACACCCTGTCGACCCACATCTTCGAGGCCGACGGGTTGGCATTTCTCGATCGCCTCGGCGTGACGGACCAACTGCACGCCACCGGTGCGCCGTTCATGATGCGGTCCAATTCCCGCGCCGAGGACTTCCAGTTCAATGTCAGATGGCCGCAACGTGCAGGCGACGTCGGCGGTAGTGCCTCCGTCCGGCGCACCCTGCTCGATCCGATTCTGGTCGGCGCCGCCGAGCAGGCGGGGGCAGAGGTACGGATGGCCGCCGACGTCACCGGACTGCTGCAGGACGGTGGGCGGGTCACCGGCGTGCGCGTCAGGAACGGTGGCCACGAGAACGAACTCCGTGCCCGACTCGTCGTCGGCGCCGACGGCCGCAACTCGACCGTCGCGAATCTTGTTGCGGCGCGTAAGTACAACGTCGTACCGAATCAACGTTTTGCGTACTGGGCGTTCTTCGAGGGCGCGAACATGCCGGAGGAGCCGACCAACGTCTTCCATCGGTGGGCCGACAAGTTCGTGATCGGCGCGGCGGCCGACAACGGGCTGTATCAGGTCATCGTGATCCCCGAGCTGAGTGAGCTACCGCGATTCCGCACCAACCTCGAACGCAGCTTCATGGACCACGCCCTGAGCTGTGAACCGGTGGTCGAGGCGCTCGAGGGCGCTCAGCGAGTCGGCAAGTTGTTCGGGATGGTCCACTACAACGGTTTCTTCCGGGACCCGTGCGGACCCGGGTGGATGCTGGTCGGCGACGCCGGTCATTTCAAGGATCCGTCGCCCGGGCGGGGGATCGGTGACGCATTCGCACAGGTTGACGCGGCGGTGCCGGCAATCGTTGCGGGACTGGGCGGTTCACCGGAAGCGCAGGACGCGGCACTGGCGCGCTGGGGCCGGTGGCGCGATCGCGAGTTCTCCGATCACTACTGGTTCGCCAACGATCTGGGCAAAGCGGGGCGGGTGCCGGCAGTGTTCCCGCAGATGGTCGCGGACCTGCATGACAAGGGGCAGATCGGGCGGTTCCTCGATCTCTTCACGCACCGGGAGAAGCCCTCGCAGGTGCTGAGTCCGGCTCGGCTGTTCGGCTCGGCCGGCCGGCTGCTGCGGCAGCAGCACCGGGGCAGACGTGCCCTGCTGAACGAGGTGCGCACGCTGGTCGGCGAGAATGCGCGTCACCAGTTCCTCAACCGTCGCCACGCGTACGCAACTCCGGCCGAGACCCTGAAACCCGCCGGTGCGACGGAGGTTGACGCCACCAGCACTGCGTGAGCGTGTGTCAGGTCAGGGTGTATGACGTCATGGACAGCGAACCGTAGGTGTAGCCGTCGACGAGCACGTGCGCCGGGGTGTCGGCGGCTGCGCACAGCCCGGCGAAATAGAGCATCGGGATGAAATGATCCGGGGTCGGCGCGGCGGCGGCGAAGTCGGGATGTTCCCGAAGCCGCAGAATGTCGGCCGGTACCGCCGTGAGCAGATCGGCTGCCGCGTCGTCGAACCTTGTGGCCCAATCGAATCCACTGTCGGGTAGCCGGGCGTTCATGGCCCGCAAGTTGTGCACGATGTTGCCGCTACCGACGATCAGCACTCCGCGGCTGCGCAATTCGGCCAGTTGCGCGCCGAGCGCGACGTGCTCCTCCAACGGCTTATCGGCGTTGATCGACAACTGCACCACCGGGATCGAGGCATCGGGGAAGGCATGCACCAACACCGACCAGGTGCCGTGGTCGATGCCCCAGCTGTCCCGGTCGGACCCGACCCACGTCGGTTTGACGGTCTCGGCGATCTCGTCGGCCAGCTCGGGAAGTCCCGGCGCGGGGTACTGCACATCGAACAGCTCCTGCGGGAAGCCGTAGAAGTCGTGGATGGTGCGGGGATGGGCCATGGCGGTGACCGCGGTGGCGTTGATGTACCAGTGCGCACTGACCACCAGGATCGCCCGGGGCCGTGGTACCGACTGGCCGAACTCTGTCCATGCGGCCGTGTACCGGTTGTGTTCCACGGCGTTCATCGGACTGCCGTGGCCGATGAACGCGGCGGGCATGATCGTGGGCAGGTCGGCTTGTCCGGTCATCATCTGCAACGCTACCGGGATCAGGCTCCCGTCGCCGCTACGGCGGCGGCGCGCCCTGCCCGACGGCCGAAGAATGAACCGGCACCGAGCTGGGTGCCGCTGGAGTATCCCTTGGCGTCCTGCGCGATGGTGGAGGCGCAGGCGCCGGCGGCGTACAGCCCGGCAATGGCGGTGCCATCGTCGCGGAGCACCTCCCCGTCGACCGAGATCGCCAGACCGCCGAGGGTGAAACCGCTGTAGAACGCCTTGCCGAGACTCAGATCGAACGCCGCCCATGGGCCGACGTCCTGCGGCTCGAGATACGTTGTCGCCTTGTGGAAGTCGGGGTCCTCGCCGCGTGCCGCATTCGCGTTGTACCTGTCGAGCGAGGACTGTAACCGGCCGGCCGGGATGCCGAGTGCCGCCTCCATCTCGGCGACATCTTCCCAACCGTCGATCAACTGAACCAACGGCATCGTCGGCATCTCGACATGACGTGAGTCGACGACGAGGTACGCGACGCTGTCGGGCTGTTCGAGGACGAAGGCGGAAGTTCGTGCGTGATAAGAGTCTTCGGCGACGAACCGGTCCCCGTTGTGGTTCACGATCAGGCCGGTGAGGAGGGTGGCGGGCGGATATACCGGAGCGGTCATGAATGCCTGGTCCAGGTATCTGGTCGCGGCGCCGACGGATTGACCGAGTCGGATTCCGATGCCGTCGTCATAGGTGCTGCCCAAGGCGAAAACGCGCTCATCGGCCAGTCGAGGCACATGCTGCGCCAGCATCTCGCGGTTCATCACGAATCCGCCGGTGGCCAGGACGACGGACTTCGCCCGCACGGCGCCCGTCTCACCGAAGTGCTTCCAGGTTGCGCCGACGACCCGGTCATCGTCGACGACGAGTGCGGATATGCCTGTTTCGTAACGGATTTCCGCGCCGAGTTCGCCCAGTCGCTCGACGAGAAGCTTGACCACCATGCCCGCGCCGCCGGTATCGCCGGGCACCGGGACCTTGTGACCTCGCGGTGCCGGAACCGCTTGCTCGCGGTACGGCCACACCTGCTCGTTGCCGGTGTACATCAGGCCCTGCGTCTCCGGCTGGATGACGGCCTTGTGCGGGTAGTAACTGCGCTCGAACTCGAAGCCCAGGGCCTCCAGCCACCGGAGATGTTCGGGACTGCCCTCGCAGTAGGCGTTGATCAGTTCCGGCACAGGCTCTTTGGAGACCGCGGTCAGATACTTGGCCATCTCGGCGGCGGAGTCGTCCTGGCCGGTTGCCTCCTGGACCGCGGTGCCGCCGCCCAGGTAGAAGTGGCCGCCGGCCATCGCCGTGGTGCCGCCGGCCACCGCGGCACGTTCCAGCACGAGTACGCGCGCACCTGAGGCGGCTGCTTCCACCGCTGCGCAGCCTCCTGCCATGCCGAGCCCGACGACGAGAACGTCGACCTCGTCGGAGAATGACGAAACACTTTGTGCTGATACTGTTTCCGGAATCATCACGCGCCCGCCGCGGCGGTCTTGATGTACTCGAACATCGCGTGAATCTCGGGGCTGAACTTGCCGAGCTCGATATACGGCACCCCGGCCGACGCGCCGTCGACATAGACGAAACGCATCAACCCGCCGGACATCTCACCCTCCTGGACGATGGCCAGACCCTGCTCTTGCGCCGACGCCACGGCGGCGTCGAAATCGGCCGGCTCGAAACACACGTGGTGCAGGCCCGGGCCGCTGCGAGCCAGGAATTCGGTGTAGATGCTTTTGCCGCGCACCGGTTCGATCAGCTCCAACTGCATGTCGCCCGAGTAGGACAAGGAGATGTGGGCCGTGAAGTCGGCGGGCTCGCCGTGCAGGCGGCAGCTCTCCGGCCCGAACTCGATGTCGGGCATCCGGACCCATGAACCGATCCCGAACTGCTTGCTCAGCAACTGCTCGGTCGCCTCGATGTCCGCGGTGACCCAGGCGATTTGGCAGATCGGTCCATAAGAGACGGTCATGGGTTTCCTTCCGGGGAGCCAGCGCATGGCGGGACGAACCACCTCAAAATAAGCGTCGTCACTTAATTGGTCAAGCGTCAGTGATTGCAATCTGAAGCCAGAGAACTACACTGAAGCCCGTGAGTCGGTCTGATGCCCGCACGGAGCTGCTCCTCGCCGGTGAGCGCCTGATCGCGGAATCCGGCCCGGAAGTGTCGCTCCGTGACGTCGCGGTGGCTGCCGGGCAGCGGAACAATTCGGCTGTCCACTATCACTTCGGATCGCGAGATGGCTTGATCAAGGCCATCATTGGCCATCGTCAGGCGCCACTGGAACAGGCGCGGCTGGCGCTGCTGGCCGAGCATGAAAGTGCCGGGGAGCCTGACGACAGCATCACCGCCCTGGTGACCATTCTGGTTGAGCCGCTGTTCGACACCCCGTACTCCGATGGGTCGAGCCACTACGCGCGCTTCCTCGAACGCGTGCGCCATCACCCCGTCATGGCTGAACTCACGCTCACGTCGGAGCAGTGGCCGGCCACCCGAATCCTCACCACCCGGCTGCTGCGCGCCCTCGATCACCTACCGGAAGCGCTTCGGCGCCAACGCATGGCGGCGATGGCCTCGGTCATGTACACCCTGCTCGCTGACCATGAACGCCAACTGGATGAGCATCGCGACGCGGCCCGTGGTGCTCTCGGTGAGGCCGAGGCCAGGGACAACATCGTCGCGATGGTCGTCGGTCTGCTCACCGCGCCGATGCCCGCGCTGGCTGACCCCCGCTGAAAACAACGATGGAGGAGCGCATGTCGGTCACGGATCAAGAGCTGACGGAAATCCGGCAGATCGAGGCGGGGGAGAACCCGACGAGGTTCGCCCGCGGCTGGCACTGCCTCGGCCTGATCCGCGACTTCAACGACGGTGCGCCCCATCAGATCGACGCGTTCGGCACGTCATTGGTGGTGTTCGCCGACAGCCAGGGCCGGCTCAACGTGCTCGATGCGTACTGCCGGCACATGGGCGGCAACCTGGCGTACGGCACTGTCAAAGGTGACTCGATCGCGTGCCCGTTCCACGACTGGCGCTGGGGCGGAGACGGCAAGTGCACATTGGTGCCCTACGCCAAACGGACGCCGCGGCTGGCGCGGACCCGCTCCTGGCTGACACTCGAACGCAACGGACAACTGTTCGTGTGGAATGACCCGCAGGGCAACACCCCGCCGCCGGAAGTCGACATCCCCGAGATCGAGGGGTACGGCACGGACGCCTGGACCGACTGGACCTGGAACATCCAGTTGATCGAAGGTTCGCACTGCCGCGAGATCATCGACAACAACGTCGACATGGCGCATTTCTTCTACGTGCACTACGCATTTCCCCGGAACTTCAAGAACATCTTCGAAGGTCATGTCGCCACCCAGGTGATGGATTCGACGCCGCGGGACGACATGGTTGTCAGCACCTTCCATGACCCGACGTCCATCCTCTATTCAGAGGCTTCGTATTTCGGGCCTTCCTACATGATCGACCGGCTGCGCAGCGTGGCCAACGGCATGACCGTCGACACCATCCTGATCAACTCGCATTACCCGGTCAGCCCGAACTCGTTCGTCTTGCAGTACGGTGCCATCGTCAAGAAGCTCCCGGGCCTGGCCGAAGAGGAAAACGCCGACCTCGCAAGAACTTTCATCGAGGGCGTTCAGACCGGCTTCGAACAGGACGTCGAGATCTGGAAGCACAAGGCCCGCATCGACAACCCGCTGCTCACCGAGGAAGACGGGCCGGTGTATCAGCAGCGCCGCTGGTACGAGCAGTTCTATGTCGACGTCGAAGATGTGACGCCGGATATGACGGACCGATTCGAGTTCGAGATCGACACCACGCATTCCATCGAGAGTTGGGAAGCGGAAGTCGCGGACAATCTGGCTGCTGCAACGTCGAACTGACTGCCGCAACAGGATTCAGTCTTCGTCGGATCGGCTGTGGCCGAGTAGCGCGGCCACCAGGTCGAGTGCGGTGCCGATCTCGGGGGCGCCGCCACCGAGGAGTGGCGCGTAGAGATGCGCGTCGCACATGCGAATGAGCGCCAGGCCGAAAGTGGCGGTGGGTAGCGGCAATTCCATTCGGCCGGCCGCGACCTCGGCGTCGAGGAGCTCGCCGACCAGACGACCTGCGGTCTGCTCGACGAGTCCGGGCAGCAGCATGAGCCGCACGATCAGGAGCGGCTCACGGTGTGACACCGCCTGCAGCGGTTTCGCGTCGACAACGGCGTTCAGGAAGCGGTCCATCACCGCGAGGAGAAATCCGGTACCACCGCGCGATTCGCCCTTGGCTTCCGCCTCCGCGACGACCTCCGCGTGGGCTCGGCGAAACGTGCGTTCGGTGGCCTCGGCCAGCACGGTCGCGAGAAGGTCTTCGCGATTTCCGACGAGCCGGTAGAGAGTCGAGCGGCCGATCCCGAGTTCGGTGGCGAGCGCTGACATGTCGACCGGTTCGCCCGCCAGATACAGGCGAGTTGCAGCGTCGACCGCGGCCTGACGGCTCAATGCCGTCCCCAGTCGCGGGGAGTGGGTCGTCGATTCTGCTCCGGACATTTACCCATTATGGGACATTGCGCCGCTGTGTGCCAGTGTGGCACACTTCGCCTATGTGTCCCACGGTGTGGGGCCCTGTACCGCAACCCCCCCACGAGGAAGTTGACATGAGCACGCGATTCGAAGGAAAGACCGCGATCGTCACGGGTGCCAGTCGTGGCATCGGATTCGCCATCGCCCAGCGTCTGGTGGACGAAGGCGCCAAGGTGGTGATCACGGCCCGCAAGCAGGAAGCGCTGGACGCCGCCGTCGAGACCCTCGGTGGACCGGATGTCGCGCTGGCCGTCGCCGGCCGCGGCGACGACACCGAGCATCAGGATGCCGTGGTGGCCAAGGCGATCGAAACCTTCGGCAGTGCCGACCTTTTCGTCAACAACACCGGCATCAACCCGGTGTACGGACCGCTCATGGACATCGACATGGACGCCGCGCGCAAGATTCTCGAAGTCAACGTGTTGTCGGCGCTCTCGTGGGTGCAGAAGGTGAACCGGGCCTGGCAGGGCGAACACGGCGGCGCGATCGTCAATGTCGCATCGATCGCCGGGCTGCGGCCCGCGCCGGGTATCGCCTTCTACGGGGTGTCGAAAGCCGCGGTCATTCACCTCACCGAGGAGCTGGCCGTCGAGCTGGGTCCGAACATCCGCGTCAACGCGGTTGCGCCCGCCGTCGTCAAGACGCGCTTCGCGACCGCGCTCTACGAAGGCCGTGAAGAAGAGGTCAGCGCGCACTATGCGCTCAAACGTCTTGGCGTGCCGGAGGATATCGGTTCGGTGGTGGCGTTCCTGCTGTCGGATGACGCCGGCTGGATGACCGGCCAGACCCTGACGATCGACGGCGGCGTGCTCCTGGGCGGTGGCGTCTGATGGCCGCCGGCGCACATGTCGAACTGCCGGGGCTGGACCTGGATCGCCTCGGTGCGTGGCTGTCGTCCACCGTGCCCGGTGCCGGCGCCACGCTGTCGGCGACGTTGATCGCCGGCGGCAAGTCCAATCTGACTTACCGTGTCTCAGACGGCGATTCGTCCTGGATCGTCCGTCGGCCCCCGGTCGGCGAGCTGCTCGCCACGGCGCACGACATGAGCCGCGAATACCGGATGATGTCGGCACTGGCGCCCACCGCGGTACCCGTGCCCGTCGTGTACGGCTTCTGCGACGACGCATCCGTGCTCGGCGCCCCGTTCTACGTGATGGCCGAGATCGACGGCACGCCATACCGGCAAGCCGCCGAACTGAAGGACCTGGGAGCCGAGCGCACGCGGCTCATCTCGGAGCGGCTTATCGACACGCTGGTCGCGGTGCATTCCGTCGACCCCGCCTCGGTGGGGCTGGCCGACTTCGGCCGGCCCGAAGGCTTCCTCGGGCGCCAGGTCGGCCGGTGGCACAAACAGTTCCTCGCCGCGCACACCCGGGACCTGCCCGTCATGGAGCAGCTCTATCAGGCTCTGGCGGGGCGGGTTCCGGCCGACTCGGCACCGGGCATCGTGCACGGTGACTACCGGCTGGACAACGTGCTCTTCGACGCCGGGGACCGTCCTGCCGCGGTGATCGACTGGGAACTGGCCACCATCGGCGACTCGCTCACCGACCTGGCCTTGATGGTGGCCTACGGGCGGTTGGCCGCATCGGGCAACGGGGAGGTCTCCGATGTCAGCGAAGCCCCCGGCTTCCTCACCGAACAAGAGATCATCGACCGCTACCGCGCCGGAATCGACCGCCCATTGGGCGATTTCGGGTTCTATCTGGGCCTCGCCTTCTTCAAGATGGCGGGCATCTTCGAGGGTATCCACTACCGCTACGTCAACGGACAGACCGTCGGTGACGGGTTCTCGTTCGCCGGTGACGCGGTGCACTTCCTGCTGGACGCCGGCCTCAACGCACTCAAGGAGCACTGATATGGAATTCGCCTACGACGCCAAGACCAACGAGATGGTCGCCGAACTCACGGCGTTCATGGAGAGCCACGTCTATCCCGCCGAGAAGACGTTCCACGAGCAGCTTGCCGCGCTGGACAACCGGTGGGCGTGGGACAGCGTCCCGGTGCTCACCGAGTTGCGCTCCGAGGCCCGTCGTCGCGGTTTGTGGAATCTGTTCCTGCCGGGGCAGAAGGGTGCGGGTCTGACCAACCTGCAGTACGCCGCGCTGGCCGAGATCACCGGCCGCAGTATCCAATTGGCACCCGCGGTGTTCAACTGCGCGGCCCCGGACACCGGAAACATGGAGGTGCTCAACGAGTTCGGCACCGAGGAGCAGCAGCGCCGGTGGCTGGAACCGTTGTTGGACGGCGAGATTCGGTCGGCCTTCGCCATGACCGAACCCGACGTGGCAAGCTCGGACGCCACCAACGTCGAGCTGTCCATCGTCCGTGACGGCGACGAGTACGTCATCAACGGTCGCAAGTGGTGGATCACCGGCGCGATGAATCCCAACTGCAAGGTGTTCATCGTCATGGGCAAGACGGATCCCAGCTCGGAACGTCACCGCCAGCAGTCGCAGATCCTCGTTCCTCGCGACACCCCGGGCCTCGAGGTGCTGCGCGGCATGGAGGTGTTCGGGTACGACGACCACGACCATGGCGGGCACGCCGAACTGCGGTTCACCGACGTGCGGGTGCCGGTGTCCAACCTGATCGGTGAGGAGGGCGGCGGGTTCGCCATCGCCCAGGCCCGTCTCGGGCCGGGCCGCATCCACCACTGCATGCGGGCGATCGGCGTCGCCGAGCGCGCCGTCGAGATGATGTGTCAGCGGGCCGCGAGCCGGGTCGCGTTCGGCAAGTCGCTGGCCGAGCAGGGCGTGATCCGCGACTGGATCGCCGAATCCCGTGTCCGCATCGAGCAGCTGCGCCTGCTGGTGCTCAAGACCGCCTGGCTGATGGATACCGTCGGAAATCGCGGCGCGCACACCGAGATTCAGTCCATCAAGATCGCCACGCCCCTCACCGTGCAGTGGATTCTGGACAAGGCCATCCAGGTGCACGGCGCCGGCGGGGTGTCGCAGGACTTCCCGCTCGCGGCCATGTACGCGGGCATCCGCACCCTGCGCTTCGCCGACGGGCCCGATGAGGTGCACAAGAACGCCCTCGCTCGTACGGAGCTCAAGAAGCACCTGGTGAGCTGACCGGGCATGCGGCCACGCTTTATTTGCATCGGAAATGGCGATTAAATAGCGTGGCCGTGTGCGGTTGACCGGTTTCAGTGACGTCGGGCTGCGGATCTTGATCCGGCTCGCCGCCGAAGACGGCCGACAGCGGATTTCGACGCGGCAGATCGCCGAAGACATGCAGATCTCCTACACGCACGCGACCAAAGCGTGCGCGCATCTGGCGGCGGCCGGGTGGCTGGACGCGGACCGCGGTCGCGGCGGCGGGCTTGCCCTCACCGCCACCGGCCGTACCGCCCGCCTGGGCGATGTGGTGCGGTCGCTGGAAGACGACGGTGACACCGAGCTGGTCGACTGCAGCGGGCTGGATTGCCCGCTGCAGTCGGCATGCCGGCTCCGCTCGGCGTTGGCGCAGGCCAAAGCGGCGTTCTATGCGTCGCTGAACACCACCACGGTCGCTGACCTCGCGCAACCGCCGACGAGGAACCTGCTCATCAGCCTCGGCGCACTGACCGCGCAAATCGGTTCCCGCGCCGATTGAACCGAACGGCCCGCCGGATCGTGGTACCCGTACACCGCTGCGCAAGGGGATCACGATGCAACTGTCCGCACGCCTGCCCGCCGCTCTCGCCGCGACCGCCGTTGCCGCGGCCGTCATCGCGCCACCGGCGACCACTGTCCCGGCCGCCGGCCATCCTTCGCCGACTGTGACACGGGAAATCCGTTTGACCGCAACAGTTCCGCCGGGTGGACTGCTCACCAGCTTCGTGAAGAACCAGGGCATCTACTGCTCCATCATCTGTCCACTGCTGGCGCAGACCGTCACGACAGGTGTCACCACCACGCTGCAGGAGCCGGCCGTCTTCCTCGCCGCGCTGCCGGCCAACGGACCGCTCAAGGCCCTCGGCATCGCCGCCGCGTCGATGACGGGACCCACGGCCGCCGCCATGGACAAGGCGATTGACGCCGACGCCGCCATTCCGGCGAAGCGGGCGCTCAACGCCTTCGAGGTCGGCGTGGTGGGCCTGCTCAACATTCCTCCCGCGATCCCCGGCGGCCCGGCCGCGGTGCTCGACGCGTTCCAGCAGTTCCGCCAGCAGACCTACGACGCGCTCAACGCGCCCGTCGTCCGGAACCCGGAGCCGACGGTCATGCCGCGCGGCGTATTCCAGGTCGCAGTGATCGGCGTCATCAATGTGGTTGCGGCAGTGATCTTCCCGGGCTTCAACTTCTTCCTCGCCGGCGCGTTCCACGTGCCCGATGCCGTGGCTCAGGAACTGGCGAAGAGCGGCAATCCGCTGCGCGCGTTCATGGCGGGCGCCCAGACCGCGGGGGACGTGGTGACCAACGCCGTGAACGTCGTGGCCAACGCCGTCGTCACCGAGGCGAACAAGGTCCGCGCCGCGGCGATGCAGCCCGGTGCCTCGACACCGGTGGCGGCGCCGAAGTCCGTCACGACCGCGGCTGCCGCCCCCGGTGTCAGCCTCACTCAGACGACGCCGAAGAAACCGACGAAGACGTTGCCGGCGCAGACAGTCGGGCAGGTGCTCAACCCGCTGTCCGGTGTGGCAAAGGAGCTGACGAAAGCGACGAAGGCGCTGACGCCCAAGCCCAACCCCAAGTCGAAGCCAGACGACAGGTCCGGAAGTCAGCCCAGCGAACGCGGCGCCCAGGCCGGACTGCCGTCACGGCCGGCCTTGCGTGCCAACCGGTGATTGCGCCCCCGCAGCAGCCGTAGCTGCAAGAGCGACTCGGACCAGAATGCCCACCGCGGCGTCGACGTCCAGGTCGAGTCGAACAGCTTCTTGGTTGCGGCCAGTGCGTCGGGCGACCGCTCGATCAGCTGTGCGGCCAGCTCCTCGGCGGCCAGCAGCGGATCGTCGGCGACGGCGGTGACCAGTCCGTAGCCCAGCGCGTCGGTCCCGGAGAACACCTCCGCGGTCATGGTGAGCCGCTTGGCCACATCCATCGGCAGGAGCTCACGCAGAGTCACCGACCCGGTCATGTCCGGAATCAGGCCCCACCGCGCCTCCATGACCGACAGCTTGCAGTCCGGCGTCGCGATCCGGAAGTCCGCCGCCAGGGCGACCTGCAGTCCGCCGCCGTAGCAGTGGCCATGCACGGCCGCGATCACCGGTACCGGCAACTCGCGCCAAGCCCAGCAGGCCTTCTGGAACAGGTTCGTCTTCTGTCCGGGGAACTTGCCGAAGTTGCGCACGGCACTCAATCCCTGCAGCTTTGCTCCGGCGAAGTCCAGTCCGGTGCAGAACGCGCGCCCGTCACCGCGCAGAATCACGACGCGCACCGAACGGTCGCGAGCCAATCGGTCGGGGACCGTGGCGAGCGCCTCCAGCATCGGCAGATCCAGGCTGTTCATCTTGTCGGCCCGGTTGAGCGTCGCGTAGGCGATGCCATCCCGAACTTCGACGGTGATCCGATCCATTGCCATGGGGGCAGGATAGTGCGGCGCCGGTCAGTACCACGGAACCGCCCGAAGCTGTGGGTATTTCGTGAAAATGGCCAAACGGCCCCATGGCCGAGGAACCCGCCCTACTGTGCAGCGGCAACCCCAACTGCGAAATCCAGCAAACCTGGCGCGGCCGGGACACTTCCCCGCGAGACAATTCATTCCGTTTCGCGAAGAGTGTGTCCCAAACCGGAATCGATACGCTACTGTGATCCGCGTGACAGGCGAGGTGCGCGCGACCATGGCGGAACGCCAGCGTGCGAAACGCGCCGAGCTGGTGCGTGAAGAAGTCATCGAAGCGGCATTGGCGGAGTTCGCTGAGCGGGGATATCACCAGACCTCGATCAGTCACATCGCCAAGCGCCTCGGCTCCGGGCACTCGATGTTCTACCGGTACTTCGAGAACAAGCGCGACATCGTCGACCACGCGGTGCGCCAGGTGAACGCCCGCGTGCTCGCCGCGATCGGCGACTCCAGGCCGGGACAGCTGACGTCCATCATCGAGTTCCGTGATCACCTTCTGGGCATCGGTATGGCCTACAGCGAACTGTTGGCCGACGAGCCGCGCCTCATGCAGTTGATCGTCGTGCAGGCCGCCGGCGTCGATCAGCAGATGACCGAGGAGTTCCAGCGTCTCTTCGATGACGGCGCCCGCGTTCTCGCGACCATGCTGCGCGACGGCATCAACCAGGGCTACATCCGGGCCGACATCGACGTGCGCGCCACCGCCCAGACCATCTGCGCCATCCCGTTCGGTATCGCCCTTCGCTACGGACAGAAGCCGAGTCGCGAGGAGTTGCTCGCGCAGACCCTGGCAAGCAATGAACTGGTGTGCCGCGGCATCGCCACCGAGTGGCCGGTGTCCGGCAAGGAAGCAGCGGCTCGATGACCGACCAGGCACAACCACGGGGACTGGCGAAGTGGGGCGCCATCGCCGAGGCCATCGACTGGGTCAAGCGCTACCTGCAGAACCATCCGATCGCATCGCTGAGCACCGCCGGCGGGCAGATCGTGCTCGGGCTGCGGACGCTGGAATATCTGTTCTTCGACATCGTCAAGGGCCGCTTCCAGGTGCGCGAATTCCTGGACCAGGCTGCGTTCATGGCCGGAACCGCCTTCACCCCAACGGTTCTGGTGACCATTCCGATCAGCGTGACGCTCTCGATCCAGTTCGCGTTGCTGGCCGGCCAGGTCGGTGCGTCATCCCTGTCGGGTGCGGCCACCGGGCTCGTTGTCATCCGGCAGGGCGCTCCGCTGGTCGCCTCGCTACTGCTGGCGACGGCCGTCGGTTCGGCCGTCTGCGCGGATCTCGGTTCGCGCACCATGCGTGAGGAAATCTCCGCCATGGAGGTCATGGGTGTGTCCCCGATCCAGCGCCTCGTGGTGCCGCGGCTGGTCGCCCTGGTTCTCATCGGTGTGCTGCTGACCGGCGTGACGAGCTTCGTCGGCTACCTGGCGAGCTACATGTTCAACGTCTATCTGCAGAACGGCACCCCGGGCTCGTTCATCGCGACGTTCTCGTCGTTCTCCACCGTCGGCGACCTTGCGCTGGCGATGGTCAAGGCCGTCGTCTTCGGCGTCATCGTGGCGGTGATCAGTTGCCACAAGGGACTGGACACCCGCGGCGGTCCGGCCGGTGTGGCCAACTCGGTCAACGCCGCGGTGGTGGAGTCGGTGCTGCTGATGATGATCGTCAACGTGGTGATGAGCCAGCTGTACGTCATCGTGTTCCCGAAGACGTCGATCTGACATGGCAGCTCCGTCAACATTCACCCCGGGTCTGCTGCGGCCGTTCACCGCGGTAGGCCGCGGGCTGCTGAAGGGTGCCGGGCGGACCGGGCACATGGTCGAGTTCTTCGGCAAGGTCGTGCTCGCCATGCTCACGATGTGGCTGCGCTACCGCAAGGAACTGCTGCGGCTGCTGTCGGACATCACGTGGGGCAACGGCTCCATCGTGGTGGGCGGCGGCACGCTGAATGTGGCTGGGGTTCTTGGTGTCACGGCCGGGGCGCTGGTCGCGGTCGAGGGCTACAACGCGCTGAACCTGTTGGGTCTGGGGCCCGCCACCGGCTTGGTCTCGTCCTTCGCGACGACGCGAGAACTGGCGCCGGCGATGATCGCGATGGCGTTCATCGCGCAGGCCGGCTGCCGGTTCACCGCGCAGCTGGGTGCCATGCGCATCAACGACGAGATCGACGCGCTGGACACCCTCGGCATCAACTCGGTGGCCTACCTGGTGGCGACGCGGGTGGTGGCCTCGGTCATCGCGGTGGTCCCGCTGTTCCTCGCGGCGCTGGCCCTGGCCTACCTGTCGTGCCAGTTGGTCAGCGTCGTCGCCGGGCAGTCCACGGGTACCTACCTGCACTACTTCGGACTGTTCCTCGAGGGCCGCGACGTGCTGTTCGCCACCGTCAAAGCGGTGATCTTCGTGTTCATCTCGTCGACCATCCAGTGCTACTACGGCTATTTCGCCTCCGGCGGCCCGGCCGGCGTCGGCGTCGCGGCCGGCCGGGCGATGCGCGGCAGCGTCACCGTCGTGATGATCGTCAACATGCTGCTCACCATGGCGCTGTGGGGCGTCATCAGTGGTGCAAGGTTCGGTGGCTGATGGGCAACTCCTTCGACCACGACCCGCGCGGCTCCACCGACCGCAAGCTGGGCGTCATCGGCCTGTGCTTCGCGGTGATCGCCTCGTTCGCCGCGGTCCTCATGGTGGTGAAATCGCAAGGCAAGCTTGACGACTTCGTCCGGGTGGAGCTCAAGCTCATCAATATCGGTGACGGTCTGCCCGAGCGGTCCGACGTCAAGTTCCGCGGTGTCATCGTCGGCATGGTGTCGGGTGTGACGCCGTCGCAGCACGGTCAGCCGAACGTGGTGCACGTCAACATCCAGCCGCAGTTCGCCGCGCAGATCCCCGACAACGTGACCGCGCGCGTGGTGCCCGCCAACATCTTTGCGGTGTCGGCGGTGCAGCTGGTGCAGAACGGCGACGGGGCCCGCCCCATCCGTTCCGGTGATGTCGTGCTCGAAGACCAGACTCTGCCCACGGTGCTGTTCCAGAACGTACTGGCCAAGCTGCGCCAACTGCTCAAGGCTGTCGGCCAGTCACCCGACGCCAACAATGTCGGCGTCTTCGCCGCCATTGCCGAGGCGACGCACGGCCGGGGACAGAAGATCACCGACGCCGGCCATGACGTGAACGAGATCATGCGGCAACTGAATACGGTCGTGAAGTCCGACGACACCGGACCGACGACGTTGTCCGCGCTCAAGGCAGCGGCCGAGAGTCTGCGGACCGTGTCGCCGGAGCTGTTCACCGCGCTGGACAGTTCGGTGCAGCCGATGCGGACGTTCGCCGAGAAGCGCACGCAGCTGACCAATTTCCTGTCGGGTGGCCTGAACACCACTGGCACGCTGGGGGATGCCTTCGAGCACCAGAGTGACCGGATGATCCAGGTCAGCACCGGGTTGACACCGGCGATCGGTGTGCTGGCCGACCACGCCGGCGAATTCCACGGCGTCTCAACGCGTCTGCAGGCGCTGGCCAACAAGATCTACGACGAGGGCGTCAACCAGGACACCGGCCACATCATCTGGAAAGCGGTCATCTCGATGAATCCGTCGCGCCAGTACACCCGGGCGGACTGCCCGCGGTACGGCGCGATGGAGGGGCCGAGCTGCAAGACCGCGCCGGAAACCCCGACCGCGCCCGACCTCAAGCCCGGCCTGGAATCGATGGGTATGGCGACCCCACCGTGGGTGACCGAGAACCGTCCCAACATTGCACCGCCGCGCTTTTCGGTTCCGATCGTGCCGGAATTTCCCGGTCCGCCGGACCCCAACGCGCCACCCGCGCCGCAGACCGCGCCCGCGCCCGGCCCGGCGGTTGCGCCCGCACCTCCCGGCCCGCCGCTACCCGCCGAAGCCGGCGCACCCGGCCAGGTTCAGCAGCAGTCCGCGCCGCTCTACGGCGGCACCGTCGGGCCCGTCGGTAGCCAGAACGAGAAGGACCAGTTGAGCCAGATCGTCGGTGGCCCAGCCACATCCGCCACTCAGTTGCTGTTGGGCCCGGTGGCCCGGGGGCAGGACGTGCACGTCGCTCCGATCCCGGAGGGACAGCCATGAAATTGAAGCGCAGCACCGTCGTGTTCCTTACGCTGTTCCTGGTCTTCTCCGTGGCCGTCACCTGGATGGTCTTCGCGACCTTGCAGCGCAACGTCGCGGGCCCCACCTCGAGCTATTCGGCGATCTTCAGTGATGTGTCGGGACTGGCAGAAGGTGACGACGTCCGGGTGGCCGGTGTTCGGGTCGGCCGGGTCGACAAGATCGAGCTGACGCCGGACAACCAGGCCAAGGTCACGTTCCAGGTGCGCAGCAACCAGACGCTGTACACCAACACGCTGGCCTCGGTGACCTACCAGAACATCATCGGACAGCGGTACCTGGGTTTGAGTCAGGGTGAGGGCGACAAGCGCAAACTCGCTGTCGGAGCGCAGATTCCGGAGAGCCGGACCAATCCGTCGTTCGACATCTCCTACATGCTCAACGGTTTCGAGCCGTTGTTCACCGAGCTCGACCCGCAGCAGGTGGACAATCTGACCAACGCCATCATCAAGGCGTTCCAGGGCAACGAGGGCTCGATCCTGACCCTGACGACGCAGGCGTCGGTGCTGACGCAGACACTGGCGGGTCCCGATGCCGCGCTTGGGGATTTGATCGCGAACCTGGACCGGCTGATGACGACACTGGCCGCGCAGAGCGCCAATCTGCAGACGATGCTGCACGAAACCTCGGTGTCGATCGCCGCGCTGAACAGCCGGCGCGACGAGCTGGTCTCGTCGGTGGGCTCGATCACCGCCAACGTCACGCGGCTGTCGGCGATCGTCAACGCGATCACGCCGCAAATGCAGCAGTTCATCGACCGGGAGCCGGGTTTCCTGAAATACAGCGTGACCGACGGCAAGCAACGCCTGGCGTACGCGGTGGCCAATGTGCCGTTGCTGCTCAAGGGACTTGCCCGCGCGGGCCAGGAGGGCACCTACATCGACGTCTACGTCTGCGACCTCGATTTCGGGCTGTGGCGCGGTCTGCTCAACTGGTTCCGCCGGTTCGTCGTGGCGGCGACGCCGGGCAACGGCAACGAGACCTGGCACACGGCGGTGTGCCGATGAGCAGCCTGTTCGGTGGCCCCCTGCGCCCGAAGAACATCCCGGGCGGGCGCAAGCGAGTCCTGGAGGACTACAACAAATTCTGGCTCGGCGTCATCGGTCTGACGGTCATCGTCGTGATGGTCGCCGCCGTGGTGCTCGTCAGCATCCTGGACATCGGGAAGAAGCAGTACACCGCCGAGTTCGCCCAGGCCGCGGCGATCAAATCCGGCAATGCGGTCACCATCGCGGGCATCAACGTCGGCGAGGTGCAGAACGTCGAGCTGGCCGGTGACCATGTGGTGGTGACGTTCAAAGCCGACAAGAACGTGCGGCTGGGGACAGAAACACGTGCGGCAATCAAACTCACGACCATCTTGGGCTCGCGGTACCTGGAGATCAGCCCCGCCGGTGCGGGCCATCTCGCCGGCAACACCATCAAATTGAGTCATACCGAGGTGCCGTATGACTTGCAGAAGACGCTCGAGGGCGCGACCAGCACGCTGTCGCCGCTCGATGCGGACAAGATCGCCGAGTCGGTGCGGGTGATGAGCGGCAGCCTGCAGGGGGTGCCTGACGCACTACCGGAAGCGCTGACCAATCTGAACTCACTGGCCGGGGTCATCCAGTCCCGCCGCGACCAGATCGGCACGCTGATCACCAACGCCGACACCATCGCGGCGCTGTTGCATCGGCAGAAGGCCGACCTTGGCGCACTTGTGTTGCAGGGCAACCAGATTCTCGGGGAGATCACCACCCGGCGGGCTGCGATGCAACGGCTGTTCGACGGCGTGACACTGCTTGCCGACCGGGCCCACACGCTCTTGGCCAACGAGCCGCAACTCGACGCCTTGATCGCCAACCTGCACGAGTTCGCCAAGCTGCTCGCCGACCACGACGCTCTGGTCCGCAGCATCCTGCAGGTCGCGCCGATCACCGCACGCAACATCGCCAACCTGACCGGTAGCGGTAACGGTGCCGACATCACCCTGCCTGCGGGCATCATGGTCGACTCCTGGATGTGCGCCATCAGCGGCCGGGCCCGGCAGTTCAACATCGTCGAATACTTCAAGGACTGCAAATGAGTAAGCGCGCCTTGATGATCGGGGCGATCGCCGTGATTGTGATCGTCGCACTGGTGACGACCGCGGCCGCCGTGGCGCCGCGCATCTGGCAACGCAACATCACCGTGACGGCGCACTTCCAGGACGCCGTCGGGTTGTATCCCGGCAACGCGGTGTCGGTGCTCGGCATGCAGGTGGGCAAGGTCGACTCGGTGGTGAACAAGGGTGGCTACATCGAGGTCACCATGGACATCGACAAGAAGATCCCGATCCCCAGCGACGTCACGGCCGCCACCGTCTCCGCCTCGATCCTCACCGATCGGCACGTCGAGCTGACCCCGCCCTACCGCGGCGGGAACAAGCTGCGCGACGGCGACCTGATCGCGTTGGGCCACACCAGGACTCCGGTCGAATTCGACAAGACGCTGTCGATGATCGACAAACTGGGTACCGCCCTCAAGGGCAACCCCCAGGGCGGTGGCCCGCTGGGCGATCTGGTGGATCTGGGGTCTCGGATCAGCTCTGAGAACAGCACCCAGATCAAGTCCACGTTGACCAAGTTGTCGGAGGCCCTCAAGGTCGGTCCCGATGGTGGTGCCAAGACCGAGAAGAACCTGCAGGAGATCATTCGCAGTGTCTCGGACCTGACCCAGTCCGCGGCCGAGAACGATGACGCCGTCCGCAAGTTCGGCAACAATGTGCACCAACTGAGCGACATCCTTGCCGACCAGAATCTGGGGTCGGGGCGCACCGGAGCCAAGGCCAACGAGATCCTCGAAGAGGTCAGCGGGTTGCTCGAGCGCCACCGCGACCAGCTCAAGGGCGCGTTCGGCGACCTGGACCCCGTGGTGCGGTCCCTTTCGGACAACAAACGCGAATTGGAAGAGACGCTGGATGTCCTGCCGCTGGCCCTGGACAACGTCTACAACGTCCTGGACCCGGTGGGCGGCAGCATCCGCGGACATCTCTTGACCGACAAGTTGTTGGCGTACAACCAGCTGAACAAGGAACTCTGCAACCTGATGGGCCTGAAGCAATTGGGCTGTGCCACCGGCACGTTGCAGGACTACGGCCCCGACTTCGGCTTGACCTCGATGATGGATCTGATGGCCAACGGTATCGGCCCGTCGGGTCAGGGCGAGCCGCCCAAGCAGGGGGCTGCCGCCACCACGCCGTCGCCTGCGCCCGCCGCACCCGCACCGGGAGGGCCGACGCGATGAGCGTGAAATTCGTTGTGCGCGGCGCGCGCTGGGCCGGGGTTCTCGGCGGTGTCGTGCTGATGACCGGCTGCGCCGCGGGCCTGGACAGTGTGCCGTTGCCGTCCCCGGGATCCCGGGGCGGGACCTACGAACTCAATGCGGTGTTCACCGACGCGCTGAACCTGCCGTCGAAGGCGAAAGTGCGCCTGTACGGCGCGGACATCGGTGAGGTCACGTCGATCGACGCCGTGGACTTCACCGCGAAGGTGTCCATGCGGATCCGCCAGGATGTGCCGCTGCCGGTGGGCAGTACGGCCGAATTGCGTTCGGCCACACCGCTCGGCGACGTGTTCCTGCAGATTCGCCCGCCGGACGACAAGTCGGACGGCGGTGCGCTGCTGCGGGGCGGTGACACCATCCCGTTGGGGTCGACGGCGGCGGCACCGACGGTCGAGGAACTCCTCAACTCGCTGGCCATGCTCGTCAACGGCGGCGCCATCCGCGCGCTGACCACCGATGTCAACGGCGCCGGCCGAGTGGTCGGCGGGCGCGGCGAGAAGCTGGCCGCGCTCATCTCGGAAACCAACCAGTTCCTGTCGAAGATGTCGGCGCGGACGGCGCAGCTGGACGCGACGTTGCGCAGCACGTCGAACATGGCGGCCGAGGTCGCCCGGCACCAGCAGAGCATCGACACCGCGCTGGCCGCCGGCGCCCCCGCGCTGGCGGTCATCTCCGACAACACCACGCGGATCATGGACGTGGTGGACAACGTCGGCCGGATCACGCGGCAGCTGTCCAAGTTCCCGTCGATGCAGGGCACCGACACCCGCAGTGTCGCGGCCGACGTGAACAAGCTGTCGGCGGTGTTCAACGAGATCGCCATGGACCCGAACATCTCGCTCACCGCGTTCAACCGGCTCATCGGCATCCTGGTCAAGGCCACCACCTCTACCGCGGTGCACGTGGAGGCGGAGATCTCGAGAATCGCGATCGGTGCGCTGCCCGACAAGAACTACGCGGGCGACCCCGGTATCCACGGACCCGACGGCACCGACTGGCACCTGATGATCGGCAGCCTGCGTTACGAGTGGAACATGCTGCTCGGCCGCATCTACGGATCGGACCGAACCCGATGAACGCGCTGAACAGCCTGGTGGCGTTCATCATTCGGATCGTCAAGGCGGTGGCGAGCCGCAAGGTGGTGCTCGCGCTGTTCGGCCTGTTGCTCACCGCGGTGATCGCCTTCGGCTACATCGCGATCGACGGCCTGCGGTTCAACCCGTTCCACCGGACCATCGCCATCCGGATCATGCTGCCCGAATCCGGTGGCCTGCTGGCCAATCAGGATGTCACGTTGCGTGGCATCCCGATCGGCCACGTCGCGGCGGTCAACCTCACCAAGACCGGCGTCGAGGCGGTCGCCTCGGTCGACGCGTCGGCGCACATCCCGACCGACAGCCCGGTGCGGGTCTCCGGCCTGTCGGCGGCTGGGGAGCAGTACCTGGACTTCCGGCCGGAGCACGGCGGTGGCCCGTATCTCACTGATGGCGCGGTCATTTCGGGCAAGCAGGCCAGCATCCCGGTGACCTTGCCGCACATCATCGACCACAGCCGCGGCGCGCTGGCGCAGCTCGACGCCGACAAGCTCGGCAAGATGTTCAACGAGCTGCACGTCACCAAGGACGGCCCGCGCAAGCTGGCCGCGATCCTGGACGGTGCCAGCTTGTTGGCCAACACCGTGGACTCGGTGCTGCCGGAGACCGTGAGCATGATTCGCACCACCCGCGTCGTGTTCAGCACCGTCGCCGACGTCCGCCCGGGCCTGGCGGCCACCACCAACGACCTGACCAAGGTGCTCGACGGCGTGAACAAGATGGACGGCGGTTTCCGCACCCTCGTCGAGCGCGGTGAGCCACAGCTGGCGACGCTGGACAACCTGATCGCGGACAACCGGCAGAACGTGGTGCAGATCCTCGGCAACCTGACCACGACCTCGCAGGTGATCTACCAACGCATTCCGGGCCTGGAGTACATCTGGCGGCCGGATCGGGACCCGTTCATCGACCGCTTCGCGTCCGTCGTCCACGATGGCGGTGTCTGGGCGATCGGTGACATCTACCCGAAGTACCGGTGCGACTACAACCTGCCGCGGCACGCCCCGTCGGACGCGAGTTTCCCCGAGCCGTACAAATACACCTACTGTGAGGATCAGGATCCATCGCTGTTGGTTCGCGGCGCCCGCAACGCGCCGCGGCCGCCGGGTGACGACACTGCCGGTCCGCCGCCGGGATATGACCCCCATGCGGTGACCGACAAGACGCCGCACTACCCGGGCTACACGATCGACACCCCGTACGGCGGTGCGGCGTACCCGTACCCGATGCCGAACTGACGGTCCACGAGACACGCGAGAAGTGATGAGTAAACGAACTGCAAGTACCGACGTATTCGACCAGGTGCACGACACCGAAACCGAAGCGGCCGAAGCGCCGGTCGAGTCCCGTGCCGCCGATGTGACAGAGACGGATGCGGCCGTGGAGAGCGCGGAACCTGCCGCGGCCGAGAAGCGGCGGGTCGGTCTGGCCGCGGTGGTGTGCGCGTTGCTGTTCACGATTCTGGTGGCAGCACTGGGCTTCCTGGGCTGGCGGCAGTACGAGCAGTACCAGGTCAACGCCGCGAGTGACGCGGCACTGCAGGCCGCCAAGGACTACGCCGTGGTGCTGACGACGTTGGACGCCAAGAACATCGATGAGAACTACCGCAAGTCGCTCGATGGTTCCACCGGCGAGTTCAAGGACGCCTACAGCCAGGGCGCCACGCAACTGCGGCAGGTGCTGATCGACAACAAGGCCTCCGGAACGGGCATCGTCGTCGCGGCGGCAGTCAAGTCGGCGACACCCGACAAGGTCGAGGTGCTGCTGTTCGTCGACCAGTCGATCACCAACGCGAACAACCCGAGCCCACGCATCGACCGCAACCGCATCGACATGACCATGGAGAAGGTCGGCGACCGCTGGCTGGCCAGCAGGGTCGAAATCCTGTGACCGACAAGGAGACCGACATCACCGACGTCGACGTGGACGAGGCCCTCGAGGCCGAGTCACCCACGCCGGCGGAGGCCGCCGAGCCCAAGGCCCCGAAGACGTATGCCGTCCGGCGCAGCCTCTGCTGGGCCGTGGCCGTCGTGATCATCGCGCTGTCGGCCGCGGCGGGCACCGCGTGGGCATTGGTATACGCCCAGCATCAGCGTGACGCCGAGGCAGCAGAAGCTCTCACAGCAGCGCGCGCATACGCCGTCACGCTGACCACCACCGACCAGAACACGATCGACAAGAATTTCGCCGATGTCCTGGGTGGGGCGACGGGTGAGTTCAAGGATGCCTACAGCAAGGCCGCGGCGACCATGCGAAAGATGTTGATCGACAACAAGGTCAGCACGACGGGTGTGGTCGAGGACTCTGCGGTCAAGGACGTGCGGGGCGATGACGTCGACGTGCTGCTGTCGGTGAAGCAGGACGTCACCAGTGCCGGGGTCAAAGAGAAGCGGACCGATTACGTCAGCGTGTCGATGACGATGCGCAAGGTGGGAGACAGGTGGCTGGCGGCCGAGGTGCTGCTCGCCGGAGCGGACGGTAAACGTGGCAAGTAGAGTCCGGGCGGCCCTGGCTGCCGTGGGTGCAACGGTGGTCGCCACGACGTGTTTGACTGGCGCGCCCGTCGCCCACGCGGCCATCGATAGTTTCTGCTCGCAACTCGGCGCGGTCTGGGACGGCGGTGCCTGCACCGCCGTCGTCAAATCTCAGCGAGAAGCCGAAATGCTGCTGTCCCTGCGGGTTCCGGCCGAACTGATCGACAACCCGACCGCCGGGCCGGTATTGCGTGACTACTACACGCGGCTGTTCAACGGCTGGCGTGCCACCGGCAACACCACGCCGCGGGACAGCAGTGCGCGTGCCGACTACGAGATCATTCCCGGGCCCGGGGGCCTGCAGTCGGTGGTCGTCCACGAGACGTTCGAGCCTTTCGGCATCCAGTCCAACAACGCCTACCGGTCCTTCCTCTTCGACATGAATGCCGGCCGCCGGCTGTACCTGCCCGATTTGTTCCGGGCGGGAGTCAATGCCAATCAGGCGGTTTCGGCTGCCGCCGCACCGATCCTGCCGCCGGTGCTCGACGCCGCCGCGCCGCCGCACGCACCGGGCACCTATCCGTTCACCGTGGAGGAGTTCCAGCCCGACGGCGACGGTCCGGGTTACTCGGGCAACTACCGGGCGTTCGCGCTGACCGGTGATTCACTGCGTCTCTACATGCCGGACCAGCCGATGTCCCGTGAAAGCCCAAGTCCACGAGATCGTTTCAGCTGGTCGATGGACGGTGGGACCGTCGTCGCCAATGTGCCGCTGGCGTCGTTGGCGGGTCAGCTCAAGCCGCAGTACGGCGGCTGAGCTCGGGTCAGTCCCGGTCACCGTCCCGCGCTGTAGCCGGCGGGTAGGTCTGGAAGACGAACACCTGACCACCCACTCGAATGGTGTCGCCGTCGTGGAGTTCAGCCGTGGCGCGGATGCGCTCGCCGTTGACATGGACGCCGTTGGCAGACCCGAGGTCGGTGATGATGTGGGTGGAGCCGGTGTTGTTGATGACGGCGTGGTGCCGGCTGACCTTGTCGTCGGCCACGACAAGGTCGTTGTCGGGGTTGCGTCCGATGCGGGTGGCCGCCCCCTTGAGTCGATGAAGGTGATCGTGCACGTCGCGCAGGGCCGCGGTGACAGGGTCGATCAGGGTCGTCACATCGGGTTCGAAGGCGATGATCGTCTGGGCCGCAGCCTGGGCATTGCGCTGTACGTCGAGCGGTTCCTGGCGCAGGATTTGTTCGTACAGGGTGCGCAGTGCCGGCGCGGGGTCGATGCCGAGGTCATCGGACAACGTTGTCTTGAGCCGGTGATAGGTATCGAGTGCGTCGGATTGGCGGTCGGTGAGGTAGTACGCCGTGATCAGTTGCGCCCAGAGCGGTTCGCGGTAGGGATGTTCGCCGACCAGGGTTTCGAGCTCACGAACGACGGTATGGGCTCGGCCACAAGCGATCTCGGCGTGGGCGCGTGCGGTCTGCGCAACGATTTTGTCCTCGGCTAACGCGTTGCGCAGCGCCTCCGTGAAGGCGAAGTCGCGCAGGTCGTCGAGGACGGGGCCGCGCCACTGGCGCAGCGCAGCGGTGAGGTGAGCACTGGCCGCCTCGAAGCGTCCGGCGGCCACGGCGTCGATCCCGGCTTGCTGTTCGGTGGCAAACCGGGCCAGATCGCTTTGTTCTGGGGTGATTTCGAGTCGGTAGCCATGGGGTGCGGTGGACACCACGGCATGGGCATCGACGCCCGCCTCGGTGAGGATGCGGCGCAGATTCGACACGTACGCACTCACGGAGATGCGAGCGGCGGCCGGTGGCTCGTCTTCCCAGATTGCGGTGATCAAGTCAGTGGCACTGACGGCGCGGTTGGCGTTCGCCACCAACATGGCAAGTACCGCGCGCTGTTTCGGCGTCCCGACCTGAATCGGCCTCGACGCGATGGTCACCTCCAGCGGACCCAGCACCCCGAATTGGATGTCGTGTTCGGCGCCACCGCGTTGAGGTGCGGGCGTCGCCGGTGTCTGGCCACCCATCAATAGCTCCCCGCTTGGCCGAACCTACCCAATTGCACGGGTAGAGGGTTGCACACCAAGCCCGATCAGGACGGCCGAATCATCCGGGCTAGAGGTGGCGCGCGATGAGGTCCTTCATGACTTCGTTGGCACCGGCATAAATCCGCGAGATCCGACTGTCGACGAACAGGCGGGAGATGGGGTATTCCTCCATGTACCCGTAACCGCCATGTAGTTGCAGGCAGCGATCGACGACTTGTGTCTGTTGTTCGGAGCACCAGAGTTTGACTTGCGCGGCGCGTTTGACGTCGAGGTCGCCGCGGACGTGACGTTGAATCGCGTCGTCGACGAACGTGCGCATGACGTCGATCACGGTGGCGATCTCGGCCAGTTCGAAACGGGTGTTCTGCAGGGCGAAGAGGGGTTTCCCGAACACGTGGCGCTCCTTGACGTACGCCAGCGTGTGGTCGTATGCGGCTTCGACCGCGCCCAGGGCGGCGACGCCCACGATCAGGCGCTCCTGCGGCAACTGCTGCATCAGCTGGACGAAGCCGCGACCTTCGACGCCGCCGAGCAGGTTCTCCGCGGGGACACGAAGTTCATCGAAGAACAGTTCGGTGGTGTCCTGCCCTTTCTGGCCGATCTTCTTCAGCTTGCGGCCGCGCTGGAATCCCTGAGTGTCGTCGCGAACTTCGGCGGCGAACAGCGACAACCCGGCCGCACCCTGCTGCGGATCGGTCTTGGCCGCGATGATGATGAGGTCGCACGTCGCGCCGTTCGAGATGAACGTCTTGGCGCCGGAGATCACGTACTCGTCTCCCACGCGAACGGCTCGCGTCGAAATGGCCTGCAGATCTGATCCGGTACCGGGTTCGGTCATGGCGATCGCACCGATCCATTCACCGGCAGCGAGTTTGGGCAGCCAGCGCAGCTTCTGCGCGGAGGTGGCGTAGGCGTTCAGGTAGTGCGGGACGATGCCCGTGTGGACGCCCAACTGCATGGACAGATCACCGGCGTAGGCCTGCTCCCGGAAGAGCACCGCCTCGTGCGCGAAAGTCGCGCCACCGCCGCCGAATTCCTCCGAGATCGACATCAATAGCAACCCCAGGTCGCCGGCACGGCGATACAACGCGCGGTCGGGCTCGCCGGCGGCGGCGAATTCCTCGTGACGCGGAACGACTTCCTTGGCGAAGAAGTCGCGGGCCAAACCGGACAGGTCGGCAAGTTCGGTCGTCGATGCGGGGGTCACTGTCTTGTTCCTCTCCTTCAACGCGCGTACAGCGCGTCGATCTGTGCGGCATATTTTTCGGCGATGGGTGCGCGGCGCAGCTTGAGCGTCGGCGTCAGCTCATCCCCGCCGGGAATCCAGTACTGCGGCAGGACTTTCCAGCTCCGAATCTGCTCCACCCGGGATAGCCGGGTATTCGCCGACGCCACCGCATCAGACACCGCCTGCTGTGTCGCCTCGTGGTCGACCATCTCGTCGACGGTGGCGCCGGCGAATCCATGCCGGGAGGCGAAGTCAGCGGCCGCATCGGGGTCGAGCGTGATCAGCGCGGCGATGTGCGGACGGTTGTCACCGATGGCAGCGACAGCGCCGATCAGCGGGCTGGCCGCTTTGAGTGCTCCCTCGATGTTGCTGGGGGACATGTTCTTTCCGCCGGAGTTGATGATCAACTCCTTCTTGCGGTCGACGATACGCAGATACCCGTCGGCGTCGACCGAGCCGATGTCGCCTGTGTGGATCCAGCCGTCGACATCGAGGATTTCCGCGGTGCGACCGGGATCGCGGTGGTAGCCGCGCATCACCCCACATCCGCGGACCAGAATCTCGCCATCGGTGGCCAGTTTGATTTGTGTGCCGGGGATTGGTTTACCCACCGTGCCGAGCTTGAGCCGGTCTCTGGGATTGACGGTCGTTACCGCGGAGGTCTCCGACATGCCCCATGCCTCCAACACGGGAATACCGATCGCAAGCATGAACTCGAGTACGGAGACATCGATGGGGGCAGCGCCCGACACGGCCGCGCTCAGTTGGTCCATTCCGAGGCGCGCGCGAATCTTGGACAACACCAACACGTCCGCCGCGACGGCGGCTGCTTCGTCGAGCAGTCCCAGCCGGCCTCCCACCAGGGTGGCTCCCGCCTTTTTCTTGCCGGCTGCCAGGGCCCACCGCGCGAGCGCGCCTGCCGGTCCGGTCTGCTCCGCGATGAGTGCCTCGACGCGAGCCCGAATCTTGTACCAGAGCATCGGTACCGCGACGAAGAACGTCGGGTGCACGCGGCCCAGTACGTCGATCAGCATCTTCGGGTCATCGACATCGGTGACCGTGATGCCGAAGTACATCGGCGCGTACTGGCCGATCCAACGGTTGATCAGGTGTGCATCCGGCAGATAGGACAGCACTCGACCCCGGCTGAGATTGCCCACCACACTGGGGATCACCTCGAGTTGGTACAGCAAGTTGCCGTGCGTCAGCTCTACGCCTTTGGGGTGCCCTGTGGTCCCGCTGGTGTAGATGAGGGTCAGGATGTCGTCGCGCTGAACGGCTTTCCACACGGCGTCGAAGTCGAAATCCTCAGCACCACCATCTGCTACCTCATCGAGGGTGAGCACACCGTGGTTCGGTTCGTCGACCGAGATGACGTTGCGCACATCGGTTCCTGACGAGGCAGCGAGCACCTTCTCCAGATATTGCGCCTCGCTGACCACGACTGCCGGCTGGGCGTTGTCGAACAGGTACGTGATCTGCGCCGCGGCGCTGGTGTTGTACACCGAAAAGCCGATCGCACCGAGATGCATCACCGCCGCGTCGACAACGTGGAACTCGGGACGATTGGTGAGCATCATCGCCACCACATCGCCGCGCCGCACGCCCAGCGCGGCCAGACCGGCGGCCACTCTTCGAACTTGGTCGCCGTACTGCGACCAGGTCAATGCCACTGTGCCGTCGGCGCGGCAAATCGCCGCGGTGTCACCGAGTTCGGCAACGCGCCGCTGGAAGTGCGCGCACAGACTTTCGCTCATCACAACCCTTCTCGCAGCAGTGCCGTGCGGGGTCCGGACCGGGGGTGCGGCCGCAACGGCTCAGGCTGAAACAGTAGAACATATTGCGTATGATTGTTTCAATCGTGGGCGATGGAGAGGTCTCACGCACGTCGTCCGGTGCCCGCTGTGTTCAGTGAAATACCTTGCCCGACAAAAGGAGAGCCGTGATGTTGGCAACTCGACGTCAACCGAACGGCACGTGCTGCCAGGCGCGCCCGACTGCCACCGACAGTCCGAGCACCACCGGTCGTGACCGAACGACGATCACCAACCGTGGTGATCACGCCCGTACGGCGATCTTGACAGCGCTACGCGAATTGCTGGATCGAAACCCGATTACGGAGGTTTCAGTACAGGCGATCACTCGGCAGGCCGGTGTCACGCGAACCGCGTTCTATTTCTATTTCGAATCCAAGTACTCCGCCCTGGCGGAACTGCTGCACGGACGCACCACTGCCGCGATGCTCGATAAGTCGTTTGCGTTGCGGACACCGGGGGAGTCCACTCCGGCATTGGTCGCACGGGTCATCGCCGGTATCCGTGCCGCCCTGGCTGCCGACGACCCGGTGTGGGCCTCGTGTCGCGCATCGTCAGGCTACGAACCGGAGATCGCCGAGATCGTCGCCGCCGTGGAGGACGCGATTACTCGCCGCATCGTGGAGATTGTGTCGGCCGAGGTACATCAAGGCGCCCAACCGATCTCGACCGACCTCCCTGCTCTGGTGCGTGTCCTGACCACCGCGACGGTCGCCGGCAGTGCACCCGCGGGTGTCGGTGCGCAATCCGCCCACCTCGATCGCACTATCGACGCGGTGTCAGCCCTATGGCGGAACGCATTGTGGCCCAGGTAGTTCGAGAATTTGTGCCTTACCGGGAACTGTCGCACGTCGTTGTCGTCCACAGCTCGCGTCCCAGGTCGGACAGGCGCAGACTGAGCCGTTCCACCCGAGTGGACTGCCGCGCCGCCTGCGCATCGGCGATTGCGCGCCTGACGCTTGGTTCGGCCATGAGCACCTCGTAGCCGGGCTCGGATCCGTCTGCGTGGGGTCCGATTTCAACCAGACCGAGCCGCAACAGGTTCGCGACGTAGATCGGCACCATGGTCGGCAGCGTCACGCCCGCGGTGCGGCCGATCAGCGAGGTGTTGGTCACGACGGCTCGAGGCAAGGACCACCGCCGAGACTGCGCATAGACGTTGACCAGGGGAGAGGTGGTGCCGTCCGAAAGTGCACGGAGAATCCTCGCCTCGTCGGCAACAAGCTGGTCGACGATACGGTCGTAGAGCTCCAGCCGCGTCTCGCCCGTGCTCTGGTCCAGTGAGCGGTCCAACAACTCGGCCATTCTGGTGCGCAACGATTCCTTCGACTGCGACGAATCATTCTGTGTCGCAACGTCGGCATCGGCCGGCCGCGATGGCCCGTGCGGCGGCCCGCCGGCCTGCTCGCGCGACGGCACCTCCGGCACGGGGATATCGGCTCGCCCCGCCACGGATAGCCGGCGCCGGGCGAATGTCGTGGCGGTCGCGATCAGGCCGTGCACGTCGGAGGTGGTGACCATCGTGTGATCTCTTTTCTGGAGGGCGGTTCTTTCGACTGATGCGGGTTGGTGATCTGGCTTCCGCTGCGAGGCAGCGTGTTAGCGCTCCAGTTGCCGGATGATGGCGGCCACCGTCTGGTTGGCCGCGAGTTGCTGATCGAGGAGCACGTTGATGACACCACGAAGCCAGGCATAGGGGATCCATGCGCGCGGCATGGTGCTGCTGGCTCGGCGCCGGCCGACTGCGTCGACAATGCTCGCGGCAGCGTGACCGGCGTCGATGCGCTTGTTCAATGGCCAGGGCAACAGTTCGCCGATGCGTTGGCCCATCGGATCGTCATCGAGTGTGGTGCGGGCCAGCGCCGTGTCGACGATTCCGAAGTAGGAGATTCCGACCGTCACCTGGTGGGTGGCGAGCTCGATCCGCAACGCTCGCCCGAGCTGTTCGACACCGGCTTTGCTGATCATGTACGCCGCACCGCCCATGCCCGGTGCGAATGCGGCGCATGACCCGATCAGCTGAATGTGTCCGCTACTGGAGATGATGTGCTCGGTGGTCGCGCGCACGGTGTGCACCGCGCCGAGCAGATTGATGTCGATAACCCGTTGGAACGCATCGGGTTCGATGGTGCGCAGGGTTGCCGGCGGCGGTGTGACGCCCGCGTTGGCAACCACTACATCGATGCGTCCCCAGGTGTGCACTGCCTGCTCGGCCGCGGCGGCCAACGCGGCGGCATCGCGCACATCGGCGACGATGCCGATGGTGTCCATCCCCAGCTGCTCCTGGGCTTTCCCGAGCTTCTCTTCGTCGACGTCGACGAGGACCACTCGGGATCCGGCCGCCACGAAACGGGAGGCCGCTTCGAACCCGATGCCCTGTGCCGCGCCGGTGATGAAAACCACTGCACCGGAAAGGGGCATCGCTGCACGTGCGGTCATCGTCCGACCACCAACTCGGCGCGGTCGGATTCGGGCGGCACGGTCGCGTAACGGATATCGAACTCCGCGAGGCGAATTCGGCGCATCTGGCGTCGGAATGTGAAGACGAAGCCAGGCCAGAAGGTGAAGTTGCGGCCAGACGGACTCAAGTAGTAGCTGTGACAACCACCGGAGTTCCACACCGAGTGCGCAAGACGCCGGTCGACGTGCGCGACAAAATTGTCGAGGGTTTCGTTCGAGACCTCGATACTGCGGATCTGACGGCGCTGCATCTGCGCGATGGCGTCGAGTACGAAGTCGAGCTGTGCCTCGATCGTCACGATCTGCGACGTGTACACCACCGAGTTCGGGCCGAGGATCATGAACAGATTCGGAAAGCCCGGAATGACGGTGCCCAAGTGCGCTTTCATCTCTCCGCCGGTCCACACCTCCGCGAGGCTGCGGCCATCTCGGCCGTGGATGCGGGTGAATCCGTCGTTATGGGCCAGTTTGAACCCGGTTCCGAAAACAATGGCGTCGAGGCGATGGTGGTGCCCGTCGGCGGTTTCGATCCCGTCTCTGGTGACCCGCCGGATCGCGGCGGTTTCCACGACGGTGTTGTCCGCGGCCAGCGCGGGGTAATAGGTGTTGGAGAACGTCGGTCGTTTGCATCCGAACGCATACCTCGGTGTCAGCTTTTCCCGCAGGTTCTCGTCGCGGACCTGCCTGCGGAGATGCCACGTGCCGACGGCCGCCATCGGCTGGAGCAGCGCCGGGAGATGGACCAGGCCGGGCACCATCGCTTCCTGGACGAGGCTGACCGCCGAACGGGCTGCGCGCTGGACGAGCGGGGCCGTGCGGAACACCGAACGCACCGCGGGCCCGACCGGGCGGTCCGGATGGGGCAAGATCCACGTCGGAGTTCGTTGAAACACAACCAGTTCGGCGGCGTCAGGCTGAATCCGGGGGATGAACTGCACGGCCGAAGCGCCGGTGCCGATGACACCGACCGCCTTTCCGCGCAGGTCGACGTCATGACGCCAGCCCGCCGAGTGAAAGGCCGGACCCGAGAAGTCTTCGAGGCCCGGAAGATTCGGAATCGAGGGCTCACTGAATGGTCCGGTGGCGAGGACCACCACGGTGGCGGTGAAATGTTGGCCACCTGCGATGATCTGCCACACCTGGGCCAGGTCGTCCCATGAGGCGTCGGTGACGTCGTGCCCCAGCCGAATGTGCGACCGGATGCCGCTGTCATCGACACATCTTTCGATGTAGGCCTTCAGTTCTCGCTGGAGCGGATACAGGCGCGTCCAATCCGGGTTCGGGGCAAACGAGTACGAGTACAGCACCGACGGGATGTCGCACTGCGCTCCCGGATAGGTGTTCGCCTGCCACGTTCCGCCGATGTCGCTGGCTCGTTCGAATACGAGAAAGTCGTCGTCGCCGGAATCCTTGAGTCGCATCGCCGCGCCGATCCCGCCGAAGCCGGCACCGATGATCGCGGTATGGACATGTGTGGGAGTGGGTTTGGTCATGGGTGTGTCCTTGCTGAGTGCCGGTGGCTGGCTAGAGCGCGACGGAGATCGAGTCACCCTGGGCGCGGGAAACGCAGATCATCATCGAGTCGCCGTGCTGGTCGGGCGTCAGCACCCGATCTCGGTGCTCGACAACGCCGTCCACCAGTCGCACGCGGCAAGCGCCACAGAAACCCTGCTGGCACGAATACTGCACGTCCGGTTTGACCCGGCGGATCGCAGCGAGGACCGACTCGTCGGCGGCCACGTCGACAGTGAGCCCAGATTCGGTGAGCTGCACGGTGAACGCTCTGCCGTCGACGATCGGTGCGGCGGTGAAACGTTCGCTGTGGAATTCTGCGGTACGGCCCGGCGCGGTCGCGGCGGCGACATCGCGAGCCCGTTCGATCATGGCGGGAGGGCCACACACATAGAACGCCGCGCGGGATGAAGCGGCCGTACACAATTCGGCCAGATCCGGTGTGCCGTAATGGTCGTCGGGCCGGATGAGCACCCGGTCGTGCCCGAGCTCGGTGAGCTCGTCGATGAAGGGCATCGATGCGCGCGAACGCCCGGTGTACACCAGGCGCCAGGGGACCGGGCCGGATGCCGCCGCACGCACCATCGGCAGGATCGGCGTGATGCCGATCCCGCCGGCGATGAACACGTACTCGTCAGCGGGGGCCAGGCTGAACGCGTTGCGGGGACCCCGGATACGCAGCGTGTCGCCGACCCGGACGCGGTGCAGCTCGGCCGAACCCGAGCCGTCGGGGATCCGCCGCACGGCGATTCGATAGTGGAGGGGGTCGAATTGGTCACCGACCAGCGAGTAGTGCCGTTGCCGGCCGGCCGGGGTGAACACGTCGATGTGCGCGCCCGGCGTCCAGCGCGGGAGCGGTGAACGGTCGGCCCGGCTCAAGGTCAGGCTGACGACGTCGTCGGCTACGCGTTCCGCCGCAACAACTTCGAGCCGCGCGTCGTATCCGGCCCGGCGTACCGGACGGCCCGGTGACAAGCGGTCCGCGATCCGGCTCTCGGTGAACAACCGCGAATAGCCGCGGGCCAACTGCGCCATGGCCCTGAGCGCTGGCGTCGGTTCATCGACAGATGTCGGCTGATCGAGTAGCTCGTTCATGCGTGTGCCGCCTGCGCCGCGGGCGATACCGCCAGGTACTGCACTGCCTTGCTGATGTCGCCCATCGTCGACGGGTGAAAACCCGGTCGTAGGTAGTAGTACATCTGCGAGAACAGGAAGGACACCCCCGGCACCAATCCATGATGGGCGGCGCGGATGTACTCGAGGGGCCACGGACGGCGACGCTGCACCGTCGCGTCGTTGCGGTACAGATGCGATGCCGTCGAAAACCAGAGCAGCGCAAGGCCCGAACATGCGATGAGGGCCGTGCGCGCACGGCGGGCATAGCCACCGTCGACGTACTGGTAGGCATCGAACGCGACATTGCGATGTTCGAGTTCTTCAGCGCCGTGCCATCGCAGCAAGTCGAGCATCGTCGGGTCGATGCCGGCGCGATCGAAGGCCTCGTTGTCCAACAGCCATTCGCCGATGACGGCGGTGAAATGCTCTGCCGCCGCGTAGACCCCGAGGCGCTCGCTCAGCCACGCCTTGCGCGCGGGGCCGGTGATCCCGTGGTCACCGAAAATCTTCTCTACCGCGAACTCGATGCGACGCAGGACCACACCGACGTCGACACCGTGTGCGCGCAGGTAGTTGCGGAAGCCCTCGTGCGACGCCGCGTGCGTCGCTTCCTGTCCGACGAATCCGATGACTTCCTCTTTGAGGCGCTCGTCGTCGATGTATGGCAGGGCCTGACTGAAGACGTCGGCCATGGCCCGCTCGCCTTCAGGCAGAACCAGGTGCATCACGTTCCAGAAATGAGTGGCATAGGCCTCGCCCGGGATGTACTCCAACGGGACGCCGGACCAATCGAAGTGGACGCGGCGGGCGTTGATCGCCAGTGCCTCGTCGTTGTACTCGCGCACCACTCGTCCCGGTTTTCTGCTCGCCATCACACGCCTTCCTCGGCTCTGAGTCCTTCGTGCTACAGTGAAACATACTACATACAATTGTTTCAATGTTGCAGCGTCGACTATGGTCAGGTGCGTGCACACCGATCTTTTCGCGCTCGACACGGCCCGTGATGAGGGTGTCGAAGAGATCCTCGATGCCGCGTTGGACGTCTTCGCCAAGATCGGGATCCGGCGGGCGACCGTCGATGAAATCGCTCAACGCGCGGGGCTCGGCCGTGTCACGATCTACCGACGGGTCGGCGGGAAGAACGAGATCGTCTCGGCGGTGCTCATCCGCGAATCCCAGAAGCTGTTCGAAGCGGTGCGCGCCGCGGCGGCGCGTGCGGACAATTTCGCGGATCGCGTGGTCCACAGTTTTGCCACGACGATCGAGACGGTGCGCACGAACGCGGTCTGGAACCGGCTTCTGGACATCGAGCCCGACACCGTGCTGCCTCGACTGACCCTCGAAGCCTCACCGCTGCTGGCCGGGGCCGTCGCGGCGACCGCCGAAGTGCTCCGTGGCCCTGACGTGGCGGCAGTCCCGGAACCCGAACTGCTCGCACGAGCCGAAATCCTCGTCCGCATCACCCATTCGATCCTGCTCACGCCTGCGGTGCTGGCGCCATTGGAGACCTATGAACAGGTCGAACAATTCGCGCGGCAAAACCTCCTGCCGATCGCGTCAACGCCGAAACCGTAGTGCCGCAACGCGGGCGTCAACCCGACGTCGTGCACGCTTGCGCCACCGCCCGCGCGTGGGGCGTGAGAAACGCCAGCAACGTATCGGTGTCCGCGACGCGGTGCGAGGGCGCCGAGGCTGCCAAGACGGCGACGAGACTGTCGTCGGCGCTGCGGATCGGGAGAGCCAGGCAGCCATGTCCGGGCACCAGAATCCCGCGCTGGGTCGAAAATGCGGGGCGTTCACCGCGGGCGTCTGCGGCGACGATCCGTCCGATGGCCGAGCATTCCGGTTCAGCGATGACCCGGGCCGGATCCGACAGTGGAAAATCCGGGTCGATGTCGAACAGCTCCAACGCCGGCCGCCCCGTGGACCGGTGCAGGACCAGATGAATGCCGAATCGTGCTTCGGCTCGCACGGCGTCGACTGCTTCGCGTAACCGGTCCGCCGGAGTGGAGGGGATGCCGACCAATCGGTCGATCCGCCGGCCGAGGGCGAACCCGCCCAAATCCGGGGTGCGCACCAGGTATTCGCTGTCCACCAGGACAGCGAGCAATCGGTATGCCGAGGACCGTGACATCCGCAGCCGGTGAGTGATCTCCAGTGCCGTGATCCCGGGCCCCGCAGCCGCCACCTCCTCGATGATGGACAGCGCGGCGAGCGCCGAACGCGACCCGGCGTCGGGGCGCAGTGCTCGGGTCATGATGTGCCCCGCAGATAACCTCGCCACACCGACGACCGGACGGTCCCGGCGTGTGCGCCCATCGACGCGAACGCGTCCGGGCGCCTCGCACGCACGCGCAGACCGATGGCGGTCCACGCCCCCATCCAGACTGCGGACGTCACCGCTCCGGCCCAGAGCGGGCCGGTCACGGTCAGGCCCCAGAACCCCGCCAGGACCGCGGTCAGTACCAGTGCGCAAGCCGGCCCGACGACCCAGGCCACTCGGCTCGGCTCGCCGAGGCGCCGCAGCATCGCGGGCATCGCACCGGCCAGCGCGGCATACGCCAGCAGGAAACCACATACGGCACCGGCCACGAGTGAGCCGCACACGGCTTCCGCATCGGCGCCGAATGCACTGACGGCGAAAGGCACACCGAAGACGGTCGCGGTGCACAGCCAGATTCCCACCGTCGGCGCCTTGCTGCGCAGATCGGTATGTCCCAGTGCTGCCGGCAAGACGCCTTCGCGCGCCAGCGACAAGAGAACCCGGGCCGCCGCCGTCGTGGAGGCCAACGCGCAGGCGAAGAACGACAATGCCGCCGCCAGGTACATGGCGGGAACCAACGCGCGACCACCCGGATCGGCGTTCAGTGCCTGGAACCACGAGTTGGGCGTTGTGCCGCTGAGTGTTTCGGCTTGGGCCAGGGTCGCGAGCAACACGACCGCACCACCGACCAGCAGCGAACCGCGGACTGCCGCCGGCACCGTGCGCAGCGGGTTCCGCGTCTCGACCGCCAGCACGGTCGCGCTCTCGAAACCGACGAACGCGGTCATCGCGACCGCGACACCGGAGGCAAGGCGGCCGAGGTCGGGGGTGTGCGCGAGCACGGCGTCATGCAGTCGGCGTTCGTCACCGTGGCAGAGCAGCCACACCGCGACCGCAACCACGAGCAGGACCGCCACGGTCTCGGTCACCAACGAGACCCGGGCCGAGATCCGGATGCCGCGAACCAGCACCACCCCGCTGAGTGCCGCGAACCCCAGGGCCGCAACGGCGACCATCCAGCCGTGCGCCGTCATCCCGACCGCGGACACCAACCGGAGCCAGAATGCCGACGTCTCGGTGACCGCGAACATCCCGATACCGAGGTAGCCGAGCAGCAGCGCACCGGCCGTGACGAAGCCGGACAGGGGCCCCACCCCGACTGCTGCGCACGTATAGAGCGAGCCGGCGGCAGGTACTCGCCGCGCGAATCCCCGGACCAGCCACGACACGACGAGTGCGAGCGCAAACGCGATCGCCATGCTCAGCACCACCGGACCGCCCTGCGCGGCAACGAGCAGGGGTATCGCCGCCGCGGCGCCGCACGGTGCCATGGCCGAAACGGACTGTGCCGCAACATCGGCAGCGCCCAGCGCACCGCGATCCAAGCCGCCCAGGCGCGTGCGTGGGCCCAGGCCGTGCAACGGCACCTGATTGTCCGTGAGCATCGCCGAGTATAGAAATCCCGCTGTTTCTGCCATGTTTCACCGCCGTGTCGCCCGCGTATCCCGCACTGGGACAACGCTTCCCACGCGAAGAGCCGACGCCGCAACGCGACTGACACCGGCACGCAAATGCCTGGCAGCACGCTCGTCGGCATCCCGATCCCTTCGATACCAACGGAGGTCACGCCATGACTGTGGGCTTCACCGCAACTGCCGCCGCCGAATCGCCCAGATCACACCTGAACACCGATACGCCGGCAGGACTCGACGATGACATCGCCGCATCGCTCTGCCGGGCGAGCACTCGCCGGCGTTTCGATCCGTTCGTCGACATTGACTGGGAGGCACCCGAAAACGCGCTGGATCCGAACGACGTGCGTTGGCAGCTCGACTCCGACATCGCTCCACTCGCCGCCACCGATTGGTACGCGCAGCAATCCATCGAGCGGCGAGCCGCGATGGGCCGCTGGCTCGCCGCGAACATCCTCAAGGTGACACTGCAATTCGAGATGATGTTGATCCGCGGCGTGATCCACCACGCCGGCACGTTGCCCAACGGCTCGGTGGTGTTCCAGTATCTGCTCCACGAGCTGACGGACGAATGCCACCACATCCAGATGTTCCAGGAGTTCGTCAACCGCACGGGCGCCGACGTTCCCGGTATGCGCCGCGGGTCCCGGTTCTTCGGACCCATTCTCGGCTTCCTCGGCGGCTACGCCAACATCTTCCTTTTCATCGGGGTGCTGTGCGGGGAGCAGCCGCTGCACTTCCAGCAGACGCTGCAGCATCGGGGCTCGACGGCCGTGCCGCCGCTGCTGAACAAGGTCACGTCGATCCACCTCGCCGAGGAAGCCAGGCACATCTCGTTCGCCAACCACTATCTGGCACAACGGATCGTGACAGTCGGACGGCTGCGGCGGCTGTGCTACGCCTTGGCATTTCCGATCTATCTGCGCTGGCTGATCGGCGAGATGATCACACCGCCACGGTCGTTCGCCCGTCAGTTCGGGATTCCGCGGCGCGTTTTCAAGGCCGCCTACTGGCGCAGCGCCCGATCCCGGCAGCTGTTGGCCGAGTCGGCCGCCGACGTCCGGCGTGCTGCCGAAGACCTCGGTTTGCGTACGGTCTGGACCCGCTGGCTGTGGCGGTTGTCGGGTATCGATGGCCGGCTTCCCCGGTACCGCGGTGAGCCTGATCGCAGTCAGCCGTGCACCCATGACCGTGCCGGCGTGGCAGTGGTGTGGGGTCGAATCGTGGCCGCGGTGATTGCGGCCGGTATTGCGATGGCGGCGACGCCGGTCGGGCTGCGGATCATCGCGGTGGCGGCGGCGGGAACGGCCGTGTGGGCGTCGTACCACCTGCTGCGGACCCGGCTCGGTGGTGTCGTCGGCAACCAGCCTTTCGAATGGCCGCGGATCGCTGTCTGGATCATGGTGTGCAGCATCATGATTCCCGCGGGCGGGCTGATCGGTCTCGCGTTGGTAGTACTCAGCATCCTGGCGCTTGCCGAGTTCATGCCGGGCTTGTGAAACCCTTGCCGGCAAGTAGACCGATCGGTATATTCAGCGTATCGGGCCAATGCCATGGCCGGCAAGGAGGAAGCTTCGTGGGAACAGCGCATACCCGCGCCGAACAACGACAGTTCCGGGTGTTCCGCGCGGTCGGGCGTTACCTGCTCAATCCGACGGTGCGGGGTCTGGCTCGACTCGGCGCCGTCCGCCCAACGCAGGTAAGCGAATTGGAAACCCTCGGCCGCAAGACCGGGCAGCTGCGACGGGTCCCGGTTTCGCCGATCTTCGACGAAACCGGGGCATGGGTCATCTGTGGGCACGGCACGTTGTCGGGCTGGGGTGCCAACATCGAAGCCAATCCGAATGTCCGCATCCAGCAAGGAGATCGCTGGCGTTCCGGCATCGCGACCTTCGTGCCGGACGACGATGTGCATGCCCGCGCGCGGCGGTCCGGTGCGGCCGGGCCGAAGATCGCGTCCTACGGAACCGCGCCGGTGTCCGTGCGCATCGAATTCACCGACTAGACCGTTCCCGGTGCCGGGCAGGAGCCCGGAACTCAGACCATCGGATCAGAAGGATCGAAACGCGCCCCGACGGCGCGACCGTTGCCGAATCAGCGCAGGTCTGGGCCGATTCAGGCGATGACGTAACCGTGGCGCTCACGCCGCGGTCACGCCGTCGGCGCACGGGTCCCCGTCTGTACCGGTGTTACGTTGCGGGCCGTCACGCAGGTCTGCAAGGGAAGATGGATGGTATCGGCACCCGCACGCGGTTCTGGCGCGCTCAGCTCGAGCGGCGTGCCCACAACAGTTCGACCGAGCAGTACGGCCGGAGCGCCGCGGCGCCGACGCGGTAGCGGTGAGCTCAACCGGGTGGCGCTGTTGACCGCCCTGCCAATCCTGAGTCTCGTCGTTGTCATCGTCGGCTGGGACGCCGCGGTGCGCTTCGAACTCTTCTCCGCCCGGCTCCTGCCCGCGCCCACACAGGTTGTGCACGCCGCGCGTGAGATGTACGGCGACGGAACGCTGTTCGCCGATTCTGCCGCGAGCTTCCGACGGGCACTCCAAGGGTTCGTCGTCGGATCTCTGATCGCCATCGTGGTGGGCACCCTCACCGGCCGCTCACGCATTGCCCGCGGCCTGTTGGAACCCACCATCCAGATCGTTCGGCCCATCCCGGCCATTGCGCTGGTGCCGTTGGCGATCCTGTGGTTCGGCATCGGTGAAGAATCCAAGCTGTTCCTCACCAGCCTCGGCGTCTTCTTCCCGGTCTGGGTCAACACGCACGCCGGTATTGCCGCGACGCGCGACGACCATCTGCGGGTGGCCGCATCGCTGGGCGCGTCAAAGTTGTTGACGTTCACCAACGTCGTCCTGCCGGGCGCCCTGCCATCGGTGCTCACCGGCCTGCGCCAGGGGATCGCGACATCCCTCATCCTGATCGTGGCATCCGAGCAGTCCGGTGTCACCGAAGGGCTCGGCTTCCGCCTCGACCAGGCGCGCCTGTTCAGTCAACCCGACCGGTTGTTCGTCTGTCTTGCTGCGCTGGGCATCGTCGGCGCCCTCGCCGACCAGCTGTTCCACCAGGCCACGCGTCACACCGTGCGCTGGGCGAAGGAACAATCGTGACCGCCGGCGACATCGCCGTCGATTCGCTGACAGTGCGGTACCCGGGAGCGGGCCGTCCCGTCGTCGACGGCCTCGACCTCACCATCGAGTCCGGAGCCTTCCTGGCGATCCTCGGGCCGTCGGGCTGCGGCAAGTCGACGCTGCTGAACGTCGTCGCCGGATTCGTCCGGCCGACAACGGGTTCGGTGACCTTCGGGGGCAAGCCGGTGACCGGGGCCGGACACGAGCGGGGCGCCGTGTTCCAGCGCGACGTGCTGTTCCCGTGGGCGTCAGTCGGGAGCAACATCGGCTTCGCACTACGCGCGGCGAAGGTGCCCCGAGCGCAGCGGCGCGACCGGATCGCCGAGTTGATCAATGCGGTCGGCCTGGCACGGGACGTCGTGCGCAAGCATCCTCACGAGCTGTCGGGTGGGATGCGGCAGCGCGTCGGTATCGCCCGCGCTCTGGCGAACAGCCCGCGAGTGTTGTTGATGGACGAACCATTCGGTGCACTGGATGCTTTGACCCGCCAGCAGATGCAAGATCTGGTGGTCGAACTGTGGGAGCGCAACCGGCCGACCGTCGTCTTCGTCACGCACGATGTCGACGAGGCAATCCGTATCGCGTCCTCGATCGTCGTGATGGACCACACCGGCGCCATTGCCGACCACCTGAGCAACCCGCTGCCGCGGCCCCGGCCCGCGAGCCGCCTCGGCGAATTCGACGATTACGCGGCACTGCGCCGTCGACTGCACGACCTGCTGCACGGACAGCAACCGGCCCTCACCTCGGGAGACAATGCATGACCAAACATCGGAAGATCGCCGCGATATTCGTTGCCGCACTCGCGGTTCTGGGGGCCGTCGGCTGCAGCAGTTCGGGCGGCAAGGACAGCGCGTCGGACTCGCTCACCCTGGCGTGGGTGGTCGACCCATCGTGGGCCCAGGTGCCCGTCGCCAATGACCTCGGATACTTCAAACAGCATGGCGTCAACGTCAAGATCGTCCCGTTCCCGACGGGCGCCGCGGCGCTCGAGGCGCTGGCGGGCGGCGCCGTGGACGTCGCCAATGGCGGCGATGTCCCCACATCCGCTGCGGCACTGAAGAATCCGAATCTCCGGGTCTTCGCAGACGGCGCCATCTGGCCGGAGGGCCGATTCGTCGCGCGGCGGTCAGCCGGGATCAACTTGATCGCCGACTTGGCCGGCCGCAAGATCGCGGTGCCTCTGGGCAGCAGCGCCCATTACTTCGCAAGCCGCTTCCTGACCGAAGCGAACGTGAAGGCGGACCTGGTCCAGACCGGGCCGGCGGAGATCGTCACCGCGATCACCAATCACAACGTCGACGCGATCGCCGTCTTCCAGCCGGCACTGGCGAAAGCGGTTGCGGCACTGGGTAGCGACGCGATCGAGCTGCAGGGCCGGCAGAAGTACAACCAGCACAGCCTCTACCTGGCCAACCAGAACGTTCTCGACTCGAAGAAGCAGGCGGTCGGAAAGTTCGTCGGGGCGATCCGCAATGCCGATGGTCCGCTGTCCGGCAAGGACCCGGCCGCCCTGGCCGCGGTCGCGAAAGCAACAGGGCTGGACAACAACCTGATCAGCCAGGTCACGTCGGAGTTCAGGTACCAGACGCACCTCGGGCCGGAACTCGCCGGTGACCTCGCCGACCGCGCTCGCTGGGCGGAGAGCATCGGTCGCATTCCCGCCGACCAGCGCATCCCCGACTACCAGAACATCATCGCCGGATCGTTTGTGACGGAGAGCAATTCATGAGTGGGGCATACCTGATCGGTTTGGGCGGCACCATCTCCATGCACCAGACCGCGCAGGGCGCGGTGCCCGTCACCGGAGCCCAGGAGCTCGCGGAAACGGTTGCCGGGTTTGCCGGTGCGGAGAGCCTCGCGTTAGTCGGTGGCTCAGAGGTCGACTTCGACCTGCTGGAACGCCTGGTGGTCCGGGCCCGCGAACTGGTCGCCGACGGAGCCGACGGCATCGTCGTGACGACGGGCACGGACTCCATCGAGGAGGTGGCGGCCTGGCTGGCCTACCGGGAGAACTGGTCGGTGCCGGTCGTGGTCACCGGTTCGATGATCCTCGGCACCCGCCATGACAGCGACGGCCGCGCCAACCTCGCGGACGCGCTCGCGGTGGCGTCGTCTGGAGCGGACATCGATCCGGTGGTCGTGTTCGCCGGCAAGATCTTCGACGGTCGTGAGGCCGTGAAGGTTTCGGGGGTCGTGCGCGACGCCTTCGATGCGCCGGGGCGAGGGCCCATCGGTTATGTGGTTCGCGGCCAGGTCCAATGGCATCGGGCGCAGGAGCGGCGCAAGGGGCATGGTGATCCAACCGGTCCGATTCGGCCGGTGCCGGTTGTGCTGGCTGCGTTGGGTGATGACGGCGCGGTACTGCGCGCGGCCGGGGGCGGGCAACAGGCGGTCGTGGTGGCGGCAAACGGCGCCGGCAATCTGCCTCCGAAACAGGCTGCGGCAGTGGAGGAACTCATCGACGGCGGCAGCTTTGTCGTACTCACCACGCGCGCCGCGGACGGTCGCGTCGCTCCGGTGTACGGATACCCCGGTGGCGTGGCCGGCCTCGTTCAACACGGCGCGCAGTTGGCCGCCGGCATTTCGCCACACCGCGCGCGCCTGTTGGTGACACTCGGGCTGGCACAGGGCCGGGACAACGACGGGCTGCGGGCGTTGATCGACAGCGAGGTTCGCGCATGACCCGCGCTGCCGTCGACTCCACCGTAGACCGGCGCGAACTCGTCGAACTCACCACTCGTCTGGTGGCTGCCGGCCAGCCGTGGTGTGAGAACAGCCTCGACGGCCCGAGTCGCCCGCCGGAGGAGGAACGCATCGCCCGGCCGGTGGGTGACCTGTTGCGCGAGTGGGGCTTCACCGTCGAGTTGGTGGGCCGCACCCCGCAGCGGCCGAATGTGGTGGCGACGAAGCGCTTCGGCGCCGGTCCGTCCCTCATGCTCAACGATCATCTCGACACCTACCCGTCCGGCCCGCCGAGCCGCTGGCGTGTATGCGCCGGAAACCCTTATTCGGCAGTCGAATTGGACGGCCGGATCTACGCTCGCGGCACCTCGGACACGCGCGCGAACCTCGCGGCGCTCTTGACCGCCGCCAAGCGCATCGTCGACGATCCGCCGGAGTACGGGACCCTGCTGGTCGTCCTGACCGTCGACGAGGAACGCAACGGCATCGAAGGATCCAAGTACCTGGTCGGCGAACACGGTTTGCGTCCGGACGCCTCCATCACGGTCGAACCGACCGCGTGGACCGACAATGGCCACAGCGGTATCGCCCTTGCCGTCGCGCAGACCGGTCACGCACTGCTGGACATCACTGCCCGCGGGCGGCCCAGTCATATCTGGCGGCCCGATACCGGTGTCAATCCGGCGCTGTTCCTCGCCGAGTTCCTGACGGACATTGCCGCCGATCCTGTTGGCGATTGGCCGGTTTCGGTGGTGGGTCTGCAAGCAGGGGAGACCGGCATGGCGCAATTCACGCCGTTGGAGGCGAGCGCGCGCGTTGCGGCCGTCAACATCGGCCCGGATGTCGTCGCCGGCCGGCTGCTCGAGGAGTTTCACCGCCGCCTGACCGCGGCCCGGCTCGAAGGCATCGAGGTCGACGTCGAGTTCGCGCCCGGCCCGACGTTCGTCGCGGGCACCGTCCCGCTGCCGGCCGGCGATCCTCTTGTCGCCGCGATCCAGAGCGCCTACCGCGGTGTCACGGGTGAGGACGTCCGCACCTACACAAAGCCGGCGTTCAACGACACCATCCGCTTCCGTCACGTCGGCATTCCGGCCGTCACGTTCGGCCCCGGTGACGACGGGTGGGCCGTGTACGACGAGAGCATCAGCATCGACAGAATGGCCACCGCCGTGCAGGTCCTCGAAGCTGCTGTGCGGGAGTATTTTTCGGCCGCCGGCCCTACCTAGGGTGTCGCCAGGTGGTCATGGACACAGGCGATGAACGCCTGGCAGGCCGCCGAACGCAGGTGGGGACGAGGGGCCACCAGATGAACCTGGCGGTGCATCTGGACACCGGTGACAGGGCGGAGCGCCAGGGTGCTGTCGCTGTCGGCGCGGGTTCGTGCAACCGATTCCGGCAGCAGCGCCACCCCGAGGTTCTGCCGCACGAAGTGCACGACCTCGTCGACTCGGGTGACCTCGAAGGCCACCCGTCGCGGTACGCGGGCGAAGCCGCGGTCGGTTTCGTGTCGAAGGCCGTAGCCGAGCGGAAAGTCGATGAACGGCAACGCCGCGAGTTCGGTCAGCGACACCGTCCGTCGTCTGGTCAGCGGGTGGTCGCGCGGCATGACCGCGATCAACGACTCGGTGAACAAGTGGGTGAAATCCAGCTGGTCGCTGGCCGGGGAGACATTGGAGCCGACAATGGCGGCATCGAGCTTGCGGTCGCGGGTCGCCGTCAGCAGGATGTCGCTGCCACCGCTGCGCAGGGTCACGCTCACGTCCGGGTAGCGGGAGTGGAACGTCGCCATCAGCGTTGCGACATCAAGACTTTCGGACGGCACCTCCATCATCCCGACGGTCAGGCGTCCGGTCACCGTCCCACTGAGGGCCTGGGCGTCGATCTTGAGTTGGTCGATGCCGGCCACCACCTGGTGCACCAGCGGCAGGAGCGCCTCACCTGCCGGGGTGAGCGAGACGGCCCGGGTGGTGCGCTCGAAGAGCGTCACGCCGAGCTCTTCCTCGAACTTCCGTACCTGCTGGCTGAGCGCCGACTGCACGACGAACGAGGTCTCGGCCGCCTTGGTGAAGCTCTTCGCCTCGGCCAGTGCGACCACGTAATGGAGCTGCTGCAGGTTCATCGTTCTTCACTTTCAATGATGAATCGCATCATATCTATTAACTGGACTCCTAGGTGCATTGCGGAAAGGATGGGTTGATGTCCCGCGCGATTCCCCTCCGTCCGCAGCACTCGTTGAGCAGCAACGACTGCTCGGTGGCTGCCGTGCGCGACGCCATCACAGCGGAATTCGACGCGGTTCCCTTTCTCGGCGAGCTGCGGTGCTCACACACGTCGGTGGTCGCCGGAGCCGCGGAGGAGATCGTGTTCACCTACACGGTCGGCCGCTCGGGTATCGCGGACAGCGGCTGGCTCAAGTTGTGCTTCCGCTACTACTCCGACTGGGACCTGCAGACCGCTGATCCCGCCGGGCGCGACTACGCCAGCGCGCAGTTGGTCAGCCGGTCGCTCGTGGGACGCGCGTCCGAAGCCGGCGCGGCCACCGTGCAGCAACTGGCCGTCCGGTACGACGTCAAGGGCGGGGAGCGGCCGTTCCAGAAATCGCTGCTGATCCACGCGGTCGACGGCTACCTCCGGCCCGGCGACGTGATCGAAATCCGATTGGGGGACCGTCGATTCGGTGGTCCGGGCACCCGTGTGCAGACCTTTGTCGAGGACGCGTTCGAGGTGCATCTGTTCGTCGACCCGTTGGGTACGTCCCGGATGGCCCGGGCCGGCGTCAATCAACTCGCGATCGTGCCGGGGCCGCCTGATCAGGTGGTGGTCCGCGGACCGCGGCTGGTGCGCAGCGACGCCGGTACCGTCACGCTCCGCGCTCATCTGCAGGATCGGTGGGGCAACGCGTGCGCGGATACCGCGGCCACATTGCGCGCGCATATCGACGGCGCCGCCGTGGCCGAGGCACGGACGCCGTCGGCCGGTTGGGCCAGTGTGTCGCTGGAAGTGCCGGCGCGCGCCGCGCACATCCGGGTCGTCGACGAAACACACCCGGAGGTGCGGCCCGCCGAGACCATCGTCGACGTGATCGACGACCTGCCCGCCCCGCGCGCGTTCTTCACCGACCTGCACGTCCATTCCAACGACACGGTCGGTACGCAGGACACGGCCTGGAACCTGCGCTATGCCCGCGATATCGGGGCACTCGACGTTGTCGGCTACACCGCCAACGACTTTCAGATCACCGACGAGGCCTGGATCGACGTCGTCGCCGCCTGCCGGGCCATCTCGGACGACGGGAGCCTGGTCTGCTACCCGGGTGTCGAATGGTGCGGCACCGCTGGTGTCGGCGGTGACCACAATGTCGTCTTTCTCGGCGACGACACCACGCTGGCGCGCTCACTGGAGTGGCACCAGGGGATGAGCAGCACCGTGCCCACACCGCAAACCTGGCCCATCACAGAGCTTTACGCCGCCTACGAAAAGGACCCGGATTCGTACCTGCTGATCCCGCACGTGGGTGGTCGGCGCGCGATCCTGGACTGGCACCATCCCGAGCTGGAACGGCTGATCGAAGTGCACTCGTCCTGGGGCAGCAGTCCGTGGTTCCTGGAAGATGCGCTGGCCCGCGGCCTTCGCCTGGGCGCCAGCGCAGCCAGTGACGAGCACCGTGGCCGCCCCGGAGGCGGGGCACCCGGGGCGAACATCTTCGGCGGATTCGGCGGTCTGACAGGCGTTCTCGCGCCCGAGCTCACGAAAGGCGACGTGGGACGCGCGCTGCGCGCACGCCGGACGTGGGCGACCACCGGAGCGCGTGCCGTCGCGCTGCTGCGCAGTGGCGACGCCTGGATGGGCGACGAGATCGACACCGACGAAACCGAATTGACCGCTGAATACGCGCTGTACGGCACGTCCGGTTGGGACGAGATCGCCGTTTATGACAGCACCGGGCGGCTGTGGCAGCGCAACCTGCACGTCGAAACCGGACTGTCGGACGAGCTGGTTCGCATCCGGTGGGGTGGCGCGCGGCACCGCGACCGATACCGGTGGGCGACGTGGTCGGGCGAAGTGCGGGTGTCGGGCACCGAGCTGCTCGACGTGACACCCTGGGCGGCAGCGCATCCGGAGCAACACTTCGACATTGCCGGCGAGTCCGTGCGCTGGCGGACCACAACCTACGGTTCGGACATCGGCGTCGTGGTGCGTTTGGCGGATCTCGCGGCGGCCGAATTCCAGATCGAATCGTCGGTGCACGAGGACGGTCTGCGCGTGGAGCGCGACTTCTCGGGTGCCGAGTTGATCCGTACCGGTCACGTCGAGACCGCGGTGGGCGGACTGAATCTGCGCTTGCGTGCCGAACGGGTGGCCGAATTCTCCGCCCTGCCCACCACGGTGACCGGTGACCTCGTGCTCGGTCTGCCACAGGGCACCAGCGCCACGTACGTGCGCGCCACCCAGTCCGACGGCCATCAGGTGTGGACCAGCCCGCTGTTCGTCACGCGTTCGGGCGGCCGGACGCGATGTCCCGAGCCGGCCTGACCTCGCGTCTCACCCGCTCGATCGACATCAAGGAAAAGCGTGTTCTCTCATCGTCATTTCACCAGGCTGCTCGCCCTGGGCGCGGCCGCCACTGCCGTCGTCGCGATTGCGGGATGCTCGTCGTCGACCAAACCGGCGTCGTCGTCGCCCGTGCCGCTGCGGCTGGGCTACCTGACTCGTGTCACCCACGCGCCGGCGCTCATCGGCGTCAATGACGGGCTGTTCGCAAAGCAGCTCGGTTCGGGGGTGACGTTCACCGCGCAACCGTTCAGCACTGGCACCGAAGAGATCACCGCGCTGTTGTCGGGCCATCTCGACGCCGCGTACGTGGGACCCAACCCCGCATTCAACGCCTGGCAGAAATCGAATGGCAAAGCCATCAAGGTCATTTCGGGCGCGGCCAGCGGCGGCACCTCGTTCGTCGTCCAACCGGGCATCACGTCTGCGCAGGACCTGAGGGGCAAGACGGTGGCCGACCCTGCCCTTGGCGGCACCCAGGACGTCAGCCTCCGTGACTGGCTCGCCAAGAATGGTTTGAAGACCGATACCCAAGGCGGCGGCGATGTTTCGGTCAAGCCGACCAACCCGGAATCGGCGATCGTCCAGCAGTTCGTGAGCAAGCAGATCGCCGGTGCACTGGATTCCGCGCCGTTCGACGTGCAGATGATAAAAGCCGGCGGCGTGCGGTTGTGGTCGGACCCCAACACCATCACGGTGCTGGTCGTGCGCCAGGACTTCCTCGCCGCACATCCTGATGCCGTGGCCGGGCTGCTGCGCGGCCAGGTCCAGGCGAACGACAAGATCGGTGCCGATCCCGCGGCCGCGGCCCAGTCCGCCAACGCCGCCCTTGCGAAAACGCTTGGCAAGGGGCTGGATCCGGAGGTTCTCGCCGAGTCGTTCAAGGAGACCACGTTCACCAACGATCCGGGGATCGCTTCGCTGCGCGACCAGGTCGGCAAGGCCGTGGCCATCGGCTTGTTGCAGCCGCTGAACATCGACGGCCTCTTCGATCCGGCGCCGCTCAATGCGGTGCTGGCGGCGTCGGGCAAACCGGCGGTTGCGGCGTGACCAGCTGTGCGCATGCCGGCGAGATCACCGTGACCGTGCCGGCGCCGCCTCCGGTACCGCGGCCGGCGTTGGAACTGGCTGAAGTGACCAAGCGCTATGGAAAGGGCCCGGGCGCGGTAGCGGCCTTGGACCCGATCAGCCTGACTGTCACAGCAGGTGAATTCGTCTGTCTGGTCGGTAGTTCCGGCTGCGGCAAGAGCACGCTGTTGTCGATCATCGCCGGGCTGGACGCGCCGACGAGCGGAACGGTCGACACGTTCGGCCGGCGGGTGGCACTGATGTTTCAGGAGCCGGCCCTGTTTCCCTGGCTGACCGCCGCCGCCAACGTCGATCTGGCACTGCGGGCGCGGGCGGTGCCGCGGGACGTGCGCCGAGAGCGGGTGGCGCGCCTGCTGGCCACCGTCGGACTGACCGATTTCGCCGGCAAGCGTCCACATCAGTTGTCCGGTGGCATGCGGCAGCGGGTTGCGCTGGCCCGCGCGCTCGCTCAGGACGCCGACGTGCTGTTGATGGACGAACCTTTTGGCGCACTGGATGCGTTGACCCGTGATCTGCTGCATGAGGAACTCGAGCGCATAGTCGAATCACGCGGACTGACAGTTGTTTTCGTCACGCACAACGTACGAGAAGCGGTTCGCCTGGCTGACCGGGTGATTCTCCTGGGGGCTCGACCGGGTCGCGTCGTCGAAGAGTTCCACGTGCCGGCATCCCGCCCCCGCCAGATCAATACCGCCGATGTCGCTGAGTTGGCGGCACACATCACGGCGCGACTGCACGAGGAAGGCAACCGTGGTCGGTAGTGGAGTCGCCGATCTGGCGCGGTCGTCACGGCAGCACGCAGGTCGGCTGCAGCCGGTGTTGGCATCGATGTGGGCGAAGGCACTGGCCTTGCTTGTGGTGTTGGGGGCGTGGCAGCTGGTTTGCCTGACCGGCTGGAAATCGTCGGTGATCCTGCCCAGTCCCGTGGCGGTCGGCACCACGCTGTGGCAGCAGCTGCACGAGGCGGTGTTGTGGCAGGCGGTTTCGACGACGATGGCGCGGGCCGTCGTCGGTTTCGGGCTGTCGCTGCTGATCGGCACGGTGATCGGCGCCGTCCTGTCCCGGAACACACTGCTGCGCAGTACTTTCGGTCCACTCATCACCGGTCTGCAGACGATGCCGGCGATCGCCTGGTTCCCCTTCGCGATCATCTTCTTCGGCCTCGACACCTCGGCCATCCTGTTCGTCATCGTCATCGGTGCCGCGCCGTCGGTGGCGCTCGGCGTCATCTCGGGGGCCGACCACATACCGCCTCTGCAGTTGCGGGCGGCGAAGACCATGGGGCTGAGGCGGTTTGCGTTGTACCGGCACGTCATCCTCCCGGCGTCACTGCCGACATTCGTCAGCGGTTTGCGTCAGGGTTGGGCGTTCGCGTGGCGGAGTCTCATGGCCGGCGAACTGGTGGTGATGGTCGCCGGCACCGCATCGATCGGGGTGCTGCTGGAGAACGCGCAGAACATGAGTGACATGCCGCTGGCCATCGCCGTCATGATCGTCGTGCTGGTGATCGGCATCGTCGTCGACTCGGTGTTCGGCCTGGCGGACAGCCAGATCCGCCGGTACTGGGGACTGGTCGACGGTGACCGCGAATGACCGGTGGCCTGAACCCTTTTCGCCTCTGGGCGTTCGGCGACGCCCACGTCGGCACCGATCGCCGGTTCGGCAGAGACAGCCTGGCCGAGGCGATATCGCAGTCTGAATTCGGTGGGTCCGACGGCGGCCCGGCTTTCGACTGGGACATCGCGCTCGATGTCGGCGACATGTCAGGCGCCCACCACCACCTTCCCGACGATGCCGAGGGGCGAGAGCTGCGGCGGCAGTTCGACAGCCTGCGACGCCATCGGCGCGAGGACATCTACAGCGTGTGCGGCAACCATGACCGCAGCGGTCTGGACGAACCCGAGGCCTGGTGGTGGCAGAAATGGGTCGACCCGCTCGGGCGGCACACGGCGTTTTCCGGCGTTGACAGTGCGCGCCGGCCCTTTCCGGTCGACGGCGTGTGGCAGCACTACTCGTTCCGGGTTGGGAACCTGTTGTTTCTCATGCTGAGCGACCGCAATGAACCCACGCAGTCTGTCGGTCGCGGCCCGTTGGGCGGTAACCCTGGGGGAGTTGTCAGCGGCGAGACGTTCCGATGGTGGAAAGCCATGGTGCTGGCTAACCCCGACGCGATCATCGTGACGGTGCACCACTACGTTCTCAAGGACACCACCGTCGCCTCGGGAGAGTGGGAAGGTGTGCGCCGCGATGCCGACGGCCGGTTGGTGGAGCACTATCACCGGCCGTTCGAGGCAGGCACACCGCAAGGGGCGTCATACCTGTACTGGGTGGACAGCCGGCCGGACTCGGGCGCTTTCGAACAGTTTCTGGCCGCGCATCCGGGCCGGGTTCAGCTGTGGATCGCCGGGCACACCCACACCCATCCCGACGACAATTTCGGCGGCAAGAGCCACATCGAACAACGCTGGGGCACATGGTTTCTCAACGTCGCCTCGCTGAGCCGGCACCACATGCCGATCACGACGCTGCCGCTGAGCCGGTTGTTGACGTTCACCCCGGGCAGCGCGGAAGTCCGGGTGCAGTGCTACCTGCACACCAGCCAGCACGGGCCACAGGGTTGGTATGACAAGGCGGAGAAGGTGATTGCGCTGCAGGCGCCGTTTCGCTGGAACGGTTCACCGGCGGACTGACCCGAGAACGTCAGCTGCGCAGCGTCTGGTGGGGACTGCAGCCGAAGGTCTGCCGGTAGGTCACCGCGAATCGCCCGGTGTGGGCGAAACCCCAGCGGAGGGCGACGGCGCTCACCGTGGTGGTCGCGACATCGCCGGCCAGCAGCTCGCTGTGGGCTCGGTGCAGCCGGGCGGTACGCAGGTACTGCATGGGCGTGGTGTCCAGATGCCGGCGGAACATGTACTGGACCGCTCGCGGTGTCACGTAGATGGCTTCGGCGATGTCACTGAGGGCGATATCGCGGTGGGCGTTCTCGTCGATGAACGCGATCGCGCGGCGTAGCAGTGGTTCGTTCGAATCCCGGCGATCGACGGGGGTCGGTTCGGTTGTCGCCGTATTGGGCAGTGCGGCAAGCACACTGGCGGCCAGATGCTGGGCGGCGGTGGCGGCCACGAGTTCTGACGTACGTGCCTCCGGTGACGGCAGCACGTGATCCCGCAGGTAACCGATCAGCGCTCCGAGTTGGCGCCCCGCCGCGGCCGAGACGGGCCGGTGTCCGAGGAGCCGCACGGGTTGTGACCGCCGACCGGGGCCGGTGTTCGCGACGCGGTTCAGTAATGCGGGATCGAACATCGTGAGGTCGTAGTGCGCGTGCGACAGCCGGCCTGTGTAGGGGAGCTCCGGTGGCGCCAGGAGCGTCACGTCGCCGGCGGTGAAGGCGTCGGACGGTTCGCCGATGATGTCCTGTTCGAGCACGCCCGAATGCATGCGGCAGATGCAGACGCGCTCCAGGGGGTTGACGGCATAGCCGACGCTGTAGGTGAAGTGGAGTTCGTCGATGCTGACCGTGCCGGCTCGTTGCCGTTCGTGGCGCAGCAACGTCTGGTCGTCGTCATCGGTTTGCAGGCGCATCTTCGCGTACCTGCGGCCCAGGAACTCCTCGGTGGCACCGAGATCTTCGCTTTCGAATATTCCCGTGTCCACATGACTCCCATCCGCTGCACGTACCGGCGGCCGAGCAGCAGGTTATGAACGCTGCCTGCGATGTCAATCGTAGGACTATCCAACAAACGCAAGGTCACGTTCGCAAACGCTTCGCTTGATGGCCTTAACACCGGCGGTGAGCGCGGCTACCGTCAGCTATCTCTTCACCGGAACTGAGGGGTTGCACTTGTCGAGGTATCGGCCCGGCCATCGCCTGCTCGCGTCGACAAGTGCGCTCCGCTGTGTCTGAGACACCGATTGACGAGCCCGCAATGGAGACCACCGCCGCCCAATGGGACGCGGTCACGGTCCTGTCCGGCGGTCACGCGCACGACATCGGCAGGTTCCAGTTCTTCGTCGCCGAGCAGCGCTGGGTGTGGTCCGACGAGGTGGCCCGTATGCACGGCTACCGGCCGGGACAGGTGCAACCCACCACCGAACTGCTGTTGAGTCACAAGCATCCCGACGACCGTGCCAAGGTCGCCGACATTCTCCAGCGGGTGCAGTCGGGCGGGCTGTTCAGCAGCCGGCATCGGATCGTCGACGTGCACGGGCAGACGCACTGGATGGTGGTTGTGAGCGATCATCTGACCGACTCGGCGGGGAAGGTGATCGGAACCCAGGGCTACTACATCGACGTCACTGCAAGCCTGCAGTCGGACCTGACGGCGGCCATGGGCCACGTCGTCGAATCTCGCGCGGCCATAGAGCAGGCCAAGGGCATCTTGATGATCGCTTATGACGTCGATGACGCCCGGGCCTTCGAGATTCCCAGTGGCGTTCGCAGGCGACCAAGCAAAAGCTCAAAGACGTTGCGGCACAGTTGGTCGGTTCCTTGCGGCGCACCGGTCTGTCGGCCGAGAGCATCAGCACCATCGACCAGCTGCTCCTGGCCGACGAGCGATCCGCGCAGTAGGCGCGAATCGCATCGCCGGCGTCCGTGCGTCTACAGCGACTTGCCGACCAGTGCGGCGAGATCTCCGATGCGGTTGGAGTAGCCCCATTCGTTGTCATACCAGGACACGACCTTGGCTTGGTTGTCGATGACCTTGGTCAGTCCCGCATCGAACAGCGAACTGTGCGGGTCGGTGACGATATCGGACGACACGATCGGCGCGTCGTAGTACTTCAAAATCCCCTGCAGCGGACCCTCGGCCGCCGCCCGCATCGCCGCGTTGATATCCGCCGCACTCGCGGATTTACCCAGCTCGGCGGTCAGATCGGTGACCGACCCGGTGGGCACCGGCACCCGCAATGCATACCCGTCCAACTTGCCCTTGAGTTCGGGCAGCACCAGGCCGATGGCCTTGGCCGCGCCGGTGGAGGTCGGCACGATGTTGATCGCCGCCGCCCGGGCCCGGCGCAGATCCTTGTGCGGCCCGTCCTGCAGGTTCTGATCCTGGGTGTAGGCGTGGATCGTGGTCATCAGGCCGCGCACGATGCCGAACTCGTCGTTGAGGACCTTGGCGATCGGGCCCAGGCAGTTCGTGGTGCACGAGGCATTGGAGATGATGTTCTGACTGCCGTCGTACTTGTCGTCGTTGACGCCCATCACGATGGTGATGTCCTCACCGGTGGCCGGTGCGGAGATGATGACCTTCTTGGCGCCGGCCTCCAGATGCCCGCGGGCCTTGGCCGCGTCGGTGAAAATGCCGGTCGATTCCACCACGATGTCCACGCCCAGATCGCCCCACGGCAGCGCCGCCGGACCGTCCTTGATCGCCAGGGCCTTGATCTTGGTGTCCCCGACGATGAGGGTGTCGCCATCAGCGCGGACGTCGTACGGCAGCCGGCCCAGGATCGAATCGAACTTCAACAGATGCGCCAACGCATCCGTGGAGGTCAAGTCGTTGACCGCGACGATCTCCAGATCGGCGTTCTTCCCCGCTGCCTTTTGCGCATCCAGGGCCCGGAAGAAGTTACGCCCGATACGCCCGAAACCATTGACGCCGATCCGAATAGTCACTGCCGATACTCCTCGCTTGATCGTTTCAGAACGAACCATACACCCATTAGGATTTTCTGCAAGCTAATTATGTATTTCAAATACCTAACTAGCCCTGACTTACGCTTGCGCCGGCGTGTGTCGCCTTGCTTCAATGGCAGCCATGGCGCTCAGCGGCACGTCGGTGTCACCTACTGCCGGCGAAGTGTTCGCCGTGATCAGGGATCACCGGGCTATTACCCGCAGCGAGATCGGCCGAATCACCGGTCTGTCGCGCACTGCGGTGACTGCGCGAATCGCAGCGCTGGAAGCCGACAATCTGGTGGTCGAGCCCGAGCACGTGGCAACGACGGGCGGACGTCCGGCGGCGCAGCTCATGTTCAACGTGGATGCCGGCATCGTCTTCGCGGTGGCCATCGGGCGGAGCCGCACGCAGCTGGCGTTGTGCAATCTCGCCGGCGACATCCTTGCCACCGCCGACATCGATCAGGAGCCCGGTATGGGCCCGGACGATCTGATGCCCGATCTGGTGAAGCGGCTCGGCGAACTCCTGGACGACTCCGGGCGCCGCGGCGACCGCATATTCGGCATCGGTCTGAGTCTGCCCGGCACGGTCGATCGGCAGCTCGGGGCGAGCCTGGACTCGCCGAACATGAGCGGTTGGGACGGTGTGCCGTTGGCGCCGTACTTCCGGCATCTCGCCGACGCGCCGGTGGTCATGGACAACGACGCCAATGTGATCGCACTGGCCGAACGCCGCTTCGGATTCGCCGATGTGCAGGACATGCTGGTCGTCAAAGCGTCCACCGGGTTGGGCGCCGGCATCGTGATGGGAGGCCAACTCCGGCGCGGCGCGGTGCAGGCAGCGGGGGACTTCGGGCACAGCAAGATCGCGGCGGCTGCCGGTATCTCGTGCCGCTGCGGTGACACGGGTTGCGTCGAGGCGGTCGCCGGCGGCTGGGCGATCGTGCGCGATCTGCGGCGTGAAGGGTATGCCGTGGGCCACCTGCGTGACGTCGTGGCGTTGGCGCACAGTGGGGATGCCAAGGCCCGCAGCAAGATTCGTGACAGTGGTCGACATGTCGGCGAAGTGCTCGCGGCCGCGGTCAACCTGATCAACCCCGCCGTGTTGGTCGTGGCCGGTGACATGGTCGGTGCTTACGACGTGTTCGTGGCCGGTCTGCGAGAAACCTTGTACGGCAACGCCAGCACGCTGGCCACCCGCACGCTGCAGGTCGTCCCGTCGGTGCTTCAGGAGCGCGTCGGCATCATCGGCTGCGCGACCACGGCGCTCGATCACATCTTGAGTCCGCAGATGGTCGATACCTCTCTGCAGACCAGGCTGGCCCACTCACGTCCCTGATGCTCGCGCCATGCGGCGGATGAGTTTCCGGGTGGCTCTTTCCAGGATCTCCTGAGCCGCAGCGTCATTCCGCTGCTTCTCGGCACGCCTGACGGCCGCGGAAATCGTCAGACCTTGTTCGTACGCCGTCACCACCCTGGGGTCGACATACGAACTCCGCGCCACCGCAGGGGTGTTGCCGAGTTCGTCGGCGACCTCGCGGAAGACCGAAGTCCGGGCGCGGCGGATGGCTGCCTTCGTATCCGCCGGCGCGACGGAGGCGAAGCCCGCGGCGGCCAACACGGTGCCGTGCCATGTTCTCAGGTCCTTGACGCTGTACTCCTCGCCGACAAGCTCTTTGAATCGGGCATTGAGGTCGTCGGCATGGAGCTCTACGCACCCTGAACCGGTGCGGCAGTAGAAGAGTCGATCGGTTGGGTCTCGTCCGCGGCGTAGCGCTCGGACCGCTCGGACCACTTGTTGGTCTGCCAGTTCCAGATGGCGCTGTACGCCGCTCTTCGCCGGGTAGTCGAATATCACTGTGCCGCTGCGCACCTCGACGTGTTCGCAACGCAGCGTGGCCAGTCCGCGCGAATCGTTCTCCTGGGCGTACTCCTCGCCGCCGGCGCGGAAATACCCGAGGTCGATCAGATGCAGGGCCACCGCGAGCACGCGCTCGCGGTGCAATCCGCGGCCGCTGAGGTCGGCTGCGATCCGGTTTCGCCACTCGGGCAGCGCCGTGGAGAGCTGGAGCACGCGGTCGAACTTCTCCTCGGTGCGTTCCTGCTGCCACACGGCGTGATAGAGGTACTGGCGGCGTCCCGCGGCGTCGGTGCCCACCGCCTGGATATGTCCGTTGCGGTGGGGGCTGATCCAGACTTTCCGCCACGCCGGTGGTATCACCAGTTCGCGAATCCGTTGCAGCGTCGCTTCGTCGGTGACGGGAGTGCCGTCGGCGTCGTAGTGGGAGAAGCCGTTGCCGCGCCGCCTGCGCGTGATCCCGGGCGATGCGATGTCGCTATGTCGCAGCCTCATGGCTCACCTGCCCGGTGTCTGTGTCGCACCGTCCGTCCTTACCCCGGATCGCCTGCGGCGACACCTCGTCGACGCGGGCGTCAACCCCGGCGGTACCGGGCAAAATGATGCGTAGGTCACAGTGTCCTACATCACACCCTGAGCAGTCTGCTCAACATTTCCGCTGGCTGTTGACGTGCTCATCGCGACACGGCAGATTTCGCTGCACCGATTGCTTGTGGTTGGCTTTGCCGCTCCCGATCTGCTTTGGAGATTGCGGGACACGAGGGTCGGAGGTGCGAGCGGCTCGGGGCTGCGGGCACCAATCCTGCACAGGCAACAACACACTGAGGAAATTGATGTCTCGTTCACGTCTGACCAACGCCGTCACCATCCGTCGCCTGGCGGCCGCAATCGGCGCCGGCGCTCTCGTGACCATGGGGGCCGCCACCGTCGCGGTTGCCGAACCGGCGCGGGAGAACCCGGTGGGCGCCAATGGCTCGACGACCACCAAGGAGGCGCCTCCCACCGCGCCGCTGACCCCGTCGGCCAGCCCCGTCGTCAAGGCCGCGCCCTACGGCAAGAGCTAGATAGAAGCTGAAAGGCCAACTGTCGCAAGCTGTTCACAACGGCAAGCGACAGTTGGCCTTTCGGTCGACGAACTCATGCGCGCGGCATGATCATCACCGGGACCGGTGAATGACGCAGGATTTTCGCCGCTGCCGATCCGAGGAACACCCGGGCGGACTGCCCGGCCGCGCCCGACCCGAGCAACAGCACATCACCTGATGCCCAGCCCGTGTTCTCCACGGCCTGCTGCCAATCTCGCCCGCTGCTGACGACCATGTCCACATCGGACACGGCCAGATCCTCGCGAATTCTGTTGAGCTGCTTGGTGACATCGTCGGCGGTGCGTTTCGACCACTGCGCGACCACCATGTCCTCGGCACCCGCCTCGAGCGAGGGCCCGCCGAATGCCCAGGCGGGCCGCACGGTGTACGCCACGACCCGCAGCTGGGCATTCCAGTCCTTCGACAGCTCCGCGGCCGCCCGGATCAATCCGTTGGTGTCGGCCTCGCCGCCGTAGGCCGCGGTGAGGCGGCGGATCGGTTCGTGACTGAAGGCGTATCCGCGCGGCGCGATCGCCACCGGCACCTGCGCGGTGTGCACCAGCCGCTCCGTCACGCTGCCGAGAGCCACGCGTCCCAGCAGGCCGGACGACGACGATCCGAGCACCACGGCGCGGGCCTCGAACTCCTGCGCGAGCTCGAGCAAACCGGTTGGGATGGACCCGGATTCGTGAACCAGCGTGGGTACGTCCGGTCGCCCGGGGAGGTCGTTGACGACGGCCTGCAGGGACTGGGCCGTCTGCGCCTTCACGTGGCGCAGGTATTCCTCCTCGACGGGGTCGTTGCGCGGCGGCCACGAGCGCTCGAGAACCGCTGCCGCGATGACCTTCTCGCCCGTGGTCCTCGCGATCTGCACAGCGAGGTTGATCGGGGCGCTGCCCTGCCGGGACGCGCTGAACCCGGCGATGATCGTCACGCGACAGGCTCCTCGGCGGGAGTCATCGCGATCACGTTGGTCACCGGGATGTTGTAGTCGGACCGGGCGCGGTCGACCACATCGAAGCGGTGCCAGATCGACTGTTCCGGTGGCTCTGTCGCGATGACGATCTGATCCGGGTGGAATTCGTCGACGCCGGCGGCCAGCGCGCGCAGCGGGCGGTAGTCGCCCAGCTTGCCGTCGGCCTCCAGGTTCGCCGAGTGCAGCGCCGCCAGCGTCTGGTCGAGACGTTGCTGGGCAAGGACTTTGGTGGCCTCCCAGACATCGAGGGGGCTGTGCGAGGCGGCGGCGCCGGTCTCGATCGGGCTGACCGGCACCACGACGTGATAGGTCGTGGCGTTGTCGGCGCCGATGGCGCGCAGTTCGTCGAGCAGCTCCTCGGAGCCGACGGTTTCGTTGGCCAGCACCAGCACTCGGTGCGGCCGCTCGGTCGCGATGACGGGCTCCGGGACCGGCCGGCGGGAGTTGAACCAGCGGTTGGCGAAGAACAGCCCGATCACCACGGCCCAGGACAGCAGGCTCAGCGTCAGGGCCCTTCGGTTGTCTCCGCCCTGGACGTACATCTGAACCAGGATGGCGGTCATCGCCAGCGCCGTGATGATCGACAACACGGGGAACAGCCACATTTTGACCTTGAGCTTGTCGCCGCCGTTGCGGTACCGCAGCACGATCTGGGAGATGGCGATCAAGAGGTAGACGAAGAGGATGACCGCGCCGCTGGAATCCAGCAGGAACTTGAAGATGAAATCGGGCGAGAAGGCCGAGGCGATGACACCCAGGAACCCGATGACCGACGATGTGAGAATGGCGGCCGCCGGAACGCCGCGACGGGTGACGGAGACGAGCTGGGCGGGCGCCTCTCGGCGGGCGGCCAGCACGAACAGCATGCGCGAGGCGGTGTACATACCCGAGTTCAGGCAGCTCAGGACTGCGGTCAGGACAACCGCGTTCATGATGTGGTCGGCGTAGGGGATACCCATCGCGGTGAAGGCCGAGACGAACGGCGACGCGGCGAGCTGCTTGCCGTTCCACGGCAGGATGGTCACCAGCAGGAACGCCGAGCCGACGAAGAAGACGGCGATGCGCATGATGACCGAGTTGGCGGCCTTGGCGACAGCGCGCTCGGGGTCGGTGGACTCGGCGGCGGCGATGGTCGCGATCTCGGCGCCCACCATCGAGAAGATCACGGTGACGACACCGACGGTGACCGCGGACGAGCCCAGCGGGAAGAACCCGCCGTGCGCGGTCAGGTTGGAGAAATCCATGGATTTGTGCGGCCACAGACCGAGCACGAAACAGGAGCCCAGTCCGATGAACACGATGATGGCCGCGACCTTGATGCTGGCGAACCAGAACTCGAACTCGCCGAACGATGACACCGAGAACAGATTCGTCGCCGTCATCGCGATCAACAGCAGTAGGGCGGTGAGCCATATCGGTGCCGAGGGCAGCCAGTACCGAATGATCTTCGCGCCGGCGATCGCCTCGAATCCGACGACGATCACCCAGAAGTACCAGTACAGCCAGCCGATCGAGAAGCCGGCCCAGTTGCCCAAGGCGTTGCGGGCGTAATCGGCGAACGAGCCGGTCGACGGATTGGCCACCGCCATCTCGGCGAGCATCCGCATGATCATGATGATCAGCACGCCGGCGAGCGCATACGTGATGAACGTGCCGGGACCGGTGTCTTTGATGACGACGCCGGAGCCGACGAACAGCCCGGCACCGATCACGCCCCCGATCGCGATCATGGACAGTTGGCGTTGGCTCAGTGCCTTGTTGAGGGTCGGTGTCCCGCTCACGTCGTCTCCTTCGCGCTGCCCCGACGGCGTTGTCAGGGCGTTTTCAGCCCACGCCCAGCGACAGATGTGAGCTGCACCACTATTTGGTGTGTGCGAATACTAAGCCGGTCAGCACGGCATGCGGGGGCCAAAGGAGGCGCCATCTTGTCGGAACATCCGGCCGTTTCTCCGACAGCAGTCGGAAGGCCGCCGGCGCCTGGTATCAGCGGCGGCGCAGTCGGGCCAGCCGGATGCTGAGCATGAGATCGAAGCGGGCTTCGCCGTCGGTGAGGTCGGTGACGTCGTCACCGAGTGCCTGGGTGATCTTCTCCAAGCGGTAGTACAGCGTCGAGCGATGCAGGTGCATGGTGTCGGCCGCGCGCCGGGCATCGCCACCGGAGGACAGATAGGCCTCGAGTGTCTGGATGAGGTCGTCGCGCCCCTCGGCCAAGAGCGCCGCGACGCCCGGATGGATCAGCGCGTCGAGTTCGTCTGGAGCATCGGCGAGGCTGTCGGCGAGCAGCGCGACCGCCCGCCACGACCCGGCCGCGGTCCAGTCGAGCGCCGCCTCGCCCGGGCCGGCGCCCGCGGCGGCCAGGGTGCAGGCCAGACGGGCATCCCGAAATGACTGGGCGGCCTGGGCCAGGGGCAGCCGGCTACCGGACCAGCCGATGACCGGCGCGTCATCGAAGGTGGCCCGGATCGACGAGGTCACGGTCTCGGCGAGTCGCTGCGGCGGGACCCGCACGTGCGCGGGGCAGAAGGCGAAGATGCTCACGGGATTGCCGGGCAGGATGAACCAGTTGTGCGTTCGCTCGACGGTGGACAGCCGCAGGCGTAGTGCGGTGAGACGCTGCTCGGTCTCCGCGGCGTCCCCGGACGGGACGAACGCGAAGACGGTGAGCAGGCTGTCCGGCTGTGCCATGCCCTGGGCGCTGAGCTCGAGGAGCACCGCGTTCAGCGGCTCGCCCGCACCGGCCGCCAACAGGCGGGTGAGCACGGCCTGACGCGCGGACTCGACGGCCCGCTCGGCGGTCTGGCGCCGATCCAGGACCGCCACCAGATCCGCGCCGGCCTGGTTCGCCAGGGCACGCTCGGCCGCGCTCAGTGACTGCTCCGGGTCGATCACCCACAGGTAGCCGAAATGATTCGCGGCCGATCGAACCGGCACGCAGTACCGCGCCACCATGGCGTACTGGGGCAGCGGCGGAATCGCGACGCCTGGGTCGGCGTCATCGATTCCGAGGGCCTGAAGCTCTGCTATGACTTCGGGTTTCGTGGTGCGCTCGAGGAGGCTGTGCATCCGCACGTCGTCGACGGTCCCCAGCTGGCGGCTGAAGGTCATGGGCGTCATCGCCGTGTCGTCCAGCAGGACCGCGCGATTCAGCGATCGGGCCAGCAGGTCGACGATCAGCTGAATGTGGGCACTGGGATCGGTGCCGTGCGGTTCCGCCATACGCTCCCATTCGGATCTGTGTCGGCGGCACTGCGCTCACAGGAACCGCAACGTTTGTTGCCGGTATCGTCGCACGCGCTCCGCGGCGGACGGGGCGTTGACGGTGGAGATGGACGATGTTGCCCGCAGTGTGGTCGGAAGTGCGTTGGGCCTTCACGCCGCCGCGCACCTGGCTGCTGGGCGTGGCGGCCAACGTCGTTCTCGCCCTGCTGTGGCTTGCCGTGGAGCCGCTGACCTCCGGGGGACGGCATCACCACGATTGGGTGATCCTGGTCGGCACGTACTTCTCGTCGTTCGTGCTGGCCGACACCACGACAACCAATGTGCTTGGCGCCGACCATGATCGGGTCCGGCAGCGGCTGGCCGAATCGGTGTCTCCATGGCGGATATTGCTGCAGAAGAACCTGGCGCTGCTGATTCTCGTCGGACTTCCGACGCTCGTGGTTGCCGCGGTGCTCACCGTCTGGTTGGAGACTCCGGCCCGGCTCGGTGTGACGATCCCGAATGTTGCGGTGCCGATCGTGTCCTGGCTGGGCGTCGGCAACGCGGTGTCGGTATTGCTGCCGGTTGCTGAAGTGCGGTTGGTGCAGCGGTGGGGCCAGCGTCACGACCGGCGCCGGATCGCATTCTGGCTGTCGTCGCTGGTGCTGCCGTACGTTCTGTATTTCGTCGCCGACCCGGTCGGCGGCGTCGAGCACCGGGAATTGTGGCGGAAGCTACCGAACGCGGTCGCCCATGTTTTCGGTCCCGTCCTCGGCCGCGACACCAAAAGTGCTGTGCACCTTGGTATCGCGGTCGGCGTGTGGATCGCCGGGACACTGTTTGCCGATTGGTGGGTGCGGCGCCGCGGCGTGCAGTTCCGGTAGCGGCTACGGGGCCGGCGCTGCGTCCGGTGCCGTCGCGGCCTGCTCCGGTCCCGGGAGCCACGGTGCGCTCGCCGGCATATGGGCCGGCGCCGCGGTGGACGGCGGAGTCCCGGCGGGCGCGGGCCGACCGCGCCCGGCCTGATCGGCGGCCTGGATCGTCGTCGATGACCACGGCGCGGGTCCGGCCAGTGCGTCGGCCGCCCACCCCGCCTGCAGTTGCCTCACGGCGAAGTTCACGCCCTGGTTGACCAATCCGCTGTCCACGTAACTGTTGTGGGCGTCGAAGCTCGATCCGTGCGCGTCGCACACCAGGTCGTTGGGGGCACAGAGATCGGTGGTTTTGGGTTGGTAGACCGGGCCGACCGTGACAGCGGGAGAGCCGATGGCGCGCATGAACCGTGGCGAGGGCTTGCCGAACAAGGCTACGGCGGCAACGTGATCCGCGACGTCGGGTGGCATGGGAGTCGGCACTTCGGCGGCGGAGATGCCGTCGGGAATGGTGCCCGCGGTGACGAAGCCCGCAACGGCGGCGCCCTGTGAGAACCCGCCGAGCACCATCTTGGTCCGGGGGCAGGCCGCCGCGGTCGTCACGATTTGCCTACGCGCGTCACGGATTCCGTCGACGGCAGTGGGGAAGTCGGTGGTCGCGGGATAGTCGACCGCGTACACGTCAAGGGTTTTCGGGATGATGGCGGTGCGCAGCGAATCGATGAACGCCGTCCCGACCCCGCCGGGTCCGGGCGCTTCGTCGGTGCCGCGGGCGAATATGACCTGGGCGTCGGGGCATTCGGCCGCGTGTGCTGTCTGCGGTAGGGCCGCGGAGATCAATCCTGGCGGTACCACCAGGATTGCGGCCGTAGTCAGGCTTCTGATGCGGCTTCTGCTTTTGCTTGGCCTCACGGGTTCATGCTGACACACCGGCACCCCATCCGCTCGTTAGCTGGGCCCGGCGCGTTCGAATCGTGACATACCAAAAGTCGGTTATTGCGTGTTAGCGGTGACGAATTCGGCCGATGGCGCGCCGGCTACCGCAGCATCATGACGGTGAACGCGATGACACTGACCACGACGATGCAGGCGCGTAAGGCGTTGGGGGGCAGGCGGCGTCCGATCTTCGCCCCGATGTAGCCGCCGATGGTCGAACCGACGGCCAGCAGCAGCGCCGGTAGCCACGCCACCTGGCCGACGACGATGAAGATGATGGCCGCGACCGAATTGACCAGTCCCACAGAGATGTTCTTCACACCGTTGAGGCGCTGCAGATCTTCTGACACGAACAATCCGAACAGGGCCATCATGATGATGCCTTGCGCCGCACCGAAATAGCCGCCGTACACCGCACACCCGAACACGCCCGCGTACAGCGGCGCGGCATGGTCAGTGGACCGCGGCGCGCTGCGTCGCGCATCGAGCGCGCGGCGCAACACGGGCTGCACCAGGACCAGTGCGCCGGCCAGCAGGATCAACCACGGTACGACCGCGGTGAATGCGCCGGGCGGCAGTTTGAGCAGCAACACCGCACCGACTATCGCTCCGGCCAGTGAGACCACGCCGAGCCGGAGGATGCGCGGGCCCTGGCCGCCGAGCTCGTGCCGGTAGCCGTAAGCGCCGGTGAAGTTGCCGGGCACCAGTCCCACGGAGTTCGACATGTTGGCGACCAGCGGTGGGTAACCGACGGCCATCAGTACAGGGAAGGTGATCAGGCTGCCGGAGCCGACCACGGCGTTGATCACTCCCGCGGCGATGCCGGCCAGTAGCACCGCGGTGATCGCGAGGGCGGTCAGGGGCGCGTCTTACTGTGCGGTCTCACCCCGTGAATTCTTCACTGGTGTTCCTGTGAGGTTTCAGCGGCCTGGAAGACCTGCTCGACGTCGGCGGTGGTCAGCGTCTCGACGCCGATGAGCGCCAGGTCGGCGAGCCGCTCGGGCGTCGCCTGCGAGGTGGCGTCGGTGACCAGCGCGGCGCGGAAGTCGCGCTCGGAGGCGTCGAACAGGGTGGCGCGCGGACAGTTGGGCAGGTTGCAGCCGGCCACCACGACAGTGTTGACGCCGAGGTCGCGCAGATGCTCTTCCAGCGCCGTGCGGTAGAACGCCGACCACCGTGGTTTGAACATGACGACCTCGCCCGCCGCCACGTGCTGGACGCCGCCCGCGAGTAGCGAGTCGTAGTCGAGGGGATGTGCCAGCAGTTCCCCGGGTACCGCGGCTCCGTCGGTGTGCGGGGCGGCGATCTGCTTCCCGGACTCGATGGCGGCCCGGCGTGGGGGGTCGGCATCGCTGCCGCCGGGGACGTACAGACGCACGATGTGCACGATCGGCCGGTGCGCCGCGCGGAACGCCGCGAGCAGCCGGGCCATCGCGGGCACCCGTTCGGCGGTGCCGTCGACTTGCGACGGGCCCGAGACGAAATCGTTCTGCACGTCGATCAGCACCAGGGCGCTGCGTGCCAGGTCAGGGGAGGTGTAGTCGTGGCCGGCAGACACAGCTGCGATCTTTCCAGACAACCTGCCGACGTGAGCCACTCTTGACGACCTGATCGCGGCAATGCTAAGCAACTGCACAGCATTTGTTGCGTGCCCACCCCGGGCGCGGGCTCGCTGACGATGAGAGGCACGCGATGACGCTGCAGTCGGTCTTGGAGGACATCCAGAAGCGCCCGGGTACGGGTGAGCTCATCCCGATCATCGATCCGGTGAGCGAAGAGCAGATCGGCGAGTTCACCGATTGCGGACCCGAGTTCGTCGATGAGGCCGTCGCCCGCGCCAAGTCATCCTTCGAGGCCGGCGTGTGGTCTGGGCTGCCCGGCCGGGAACGCGCCAAGATCCTGTGGCGCATCGCCGACCTGATCGACGAGCACACCGCTGAGTTCGCGGCCATCGACTCGGCCAACACCGGCATGATGAAGATGCAGTCCGAGCTCGTCGTGCCGACGTGCGCCGAGTTCTTCCGCTACTACGCCGGCTGGTGTTCCAAGATCAACGGCACCGCCTACGACATCCGCACCAGCGGTATCGCCTCGGACGCCTACGTCGATCAGCACGGTTACACGCTGCGTGAGCCGTACGGTGTCGTCGGCCTGATCTTCCCGTGGAACGGCCCCATCTTCAACGCCTGCGCCAAGATCGCCCCGGCGCTGGCCGCGGGCTGCAGCAGCCTGGTGAAACCCGCTGAGGAGACTCCGCTTTCGGCGTTGCTGCTCGATCGCCTGATTCACGAGGCCGGCGTGCCCGAGGGTGTTGTCAACCTGATCACCGGCTACGGCCACACCGCGGGCGCCGCCATCACCGCGCATCCCGACGTCGAAAAGGTGGCCTTCACGGGTTCGACGGAAGTCGGCAAGGAGATCGTCAAGGCCTCGGCGGGCAACCTGAAGAAGGTCATGCTGGAGCTCGGTGGCAAGTCGCCGGTGCTGATCTTCGACGACGCCGAGCTGGACAAGGCCATCTTCGGCGCGGCCATGGGCATCTTCATCCACTCCGGGCAGGGATGCGTCTGCGGCTCAAGGATTTTCGTGCAGCGCGGCGTCTACGACCAGGTGGTCGAGGGCATCGCGAACGTCGCCAACTTCATGAAGTACGGCGGTCCGGAGGAAGAAGGCGTGATGAGCGGCCCGCTGATCAGTGCCAAACAGCTCAACCGGGTGTTGGGCTTCATCGATGAAGGCAGGAACGACGGCGTCGAGATCGTCGCCGGCGGCTACCGGCTGGACCGCAAGGGCTACTTCGTGCACCCGACCGTCCTGACCAACGTCGACCCCGGCATGCGCCTGTACCAGCAGGAGATCTTCGGGCCGGTGGTCAGCATCCTGCCGTTCGACACCGAAGACGAGGCCGTCGCCATGGCCAACGACACCAGCTACGGCCTGGCGGCCACCGCGTGGACCACCAACGTCAGCCGGGCGCACCGCATCGTCAAGCGCCTGCAGGCCGGCAGTGTTCAGGTCAACTGCCAGTTGGTCTTTGACCACGACCTGCCGTTCGGCGGCTACAAGCAGTCCGGCTGGGGCCAGGAGTTCGGTCGCGAAGGCCTCGAGGCCTACCTGAAGAACAAGAGCGTGATCGTCCAGTTGTAGCCGGCCCTGGGATTTGTGCACGTTTTTCCGCGCCGACCACGAAGAATCGTGCACAAATCCCCGGGGGACGCGGTGTGGTGGAGGTCACATGTGGGTGTGACCTCAGAACCTTCGGGTCCGTAACCGTAGGTTGGCGAGACTTACGGTTGCGTACCTCGTGGCGGGACGCGGATCCTGAGGTGCGTGAGCCACTACATCGCCAATCTGCGCGATATCGAATTCAATCTGTTCGAAGTGCTGCCGCTCGGCGCGGCCCTGGACGCGGGTGGCTACGGCGACCTCGATGCCGATACCGCGCGATCCATCCTCGACGAGGTCTCGAAGCTCGCCGAAGGCGTTGTCGCCGAGACGTTTGTCGAAGCCGACCGCAACCCGCCGGTGTTCCTGCCCGACGAGCACCGCATCACGGTGTCCGAGGAGCTGGCCAAGACCGTGCGGGTGGTCAAGGAAGCCGAATGGTGGCGCCTGGGCCTCGATGAGCGCGCCGGTGGGACGCCGGCGCCGGCGGCGCTGGTGTGGGCGACGCAGGAGATGCTCATCAGCGCGAACCCGTCGGCGACGTTCCTGTACGGCCTGGGGCCGGCAATGGCGCACACGCTGGCCGAGGTGGGTACCGAGGAGCAGCAGCACTGGGCGCGGACGGCCATGGACAAGGGCTGGGCGGGCACCATGGTGCTGACCGAGCCGGACGCCGGCTCCGATGTCGGGGCGGGACGGGCCAAGGCCATCGAACAGCCCGACGGCACCTGGCACATCGAGGGCGTCAAGCGCTTCATCTCCGGTGGCGACGTCGGTGACACCGGGGAGAACGTCTTCCACCTGGTGCTGGCCCGGCCAGAAGGCGCGGGCCCGGGCACCAAAGGACTCAGCCTGTTCTTCGTGCCCAACTTCCTGTTCGACCCCGAGACCCTCGAGCTGGGCGAGCGCAATGGCGTGTACGTCACCGGCCTGGAACACAAGATGGGCATCAAGTCGTCACCGACGTGTGAGTTGACGTTCGGCGCCCACGGAAAGCCCGCCATCGGCTACCTCGTGGGCGGCGTGCACAACGGCATCGCGCAGATGTTCAAGGTCATCGAGAACGCCCGGATGACGGTGGGCGTCAAGGCCGCCGGCACCCTGTCCACCGGCTACCTCAATGCGCTGGCCTACGCCAAGGAGCGCATCCAGGGTGCCGATCTCACCCAGATGGCGGACAAGACCGCGCCGCGCGTGGCGATCATCGAGCACCCCGATGTGCGACGCAGTCTGATGACGCAGAAGGCCTACGCCGAAGGTCTGCGCGCGGTCTACCTGTACACCGCGGCCTACCAGAATGCTGATGTCGCGCAACTCGTTTCGGGTGCCGACGCCGATCTGGCGCACCGGGTGAACGACCTGCTGCTGCCCATCGTGAAGGGCGTCGGCTCCGAGCGCGCCTACGAGATGCTCTCCGAATCGCTGCAGACACTCGGCGGGTCCGGCTTCCTGCAGGATTACCCGATCGAGCAGTACATCCGCGACGCTCGCATCGACGCGCTGTACGAGGGCACGACGGCCATCCAGTCGCTGGACTTCTTCTTCCGCAAGATCATCCGCGACCAGGGCGCGGCGCTGGCCCACGTGTCGAGCCAGATCACCGCAACCATCGATGGTGCCGGGCCGGAGCTCAAGGCCGAAACCGACCGGCTGGCAACGGCTCTCGCCGACGTCCAGGCGATGGCCGCCGCGCTGACCGGCTACCTGATGGCGGCCCAGGGGGATCCCGAGCAGCTGTACAAGGTGGGTCTGGGCTCGGTGCGCTTCCTGCTCGCGGTCGGCGACCTGGTGATCGGTTGGCGGTTGATCCTGGCCGCCCAGATTGCCCTGGCGGCGCTCGACGGCGCCTCCGAACGCGACCACGCGTTCTATACCGGCAAGGTGGCGGTGGCGAAGTTCTTCGCCAAGAACATGCTGCCGCTGTTGACCTCGGTGCGCGAGGTGATCGAGACGCTCGATACCGACGTCATGGAGCTGGAGACCTCGGCCTTCTAGGGATTTGTGCACGATTTTCCGCGTCTGCCGCGGAAAATCGTGCACAAATCCCCGGTCGTCGAACAGATCACAGTTCCGGCCGTCGATTGCCGTGGATCTGGTGCCGCCGTGGAAAATGGTCCAAGGCCCACGACCGGACGAGGAGAGTGTGACGTGCGACGCGACACCCTGGCGTGGCTCGGTGCCCGCGCACTGACCCGCCGGCTGGGTTTGCCGCGGGCCACGAGCTTCCGGGTGGAGCGGTCGCTTCCGGTGCCGATGCGCGACGGCGCCGTCCTGTTGGCCGATCACTACGCGCCGCAGCGCCGCAAGCCCGCCGGCACGCTGCTGATGCGGGGGCCCTACGGCCGCGACGGCCTGCCCAACCGCGTGTTCGCCGGGCTGTACGCGGGGCAGGGCTTCCACGTCGTGCTGCAGAGCACGCGCGGCACCTTCGGGTCCGACGGTGCGTTCGAGCCCGGCCGTCACGAGGTCGACGACGGTGCCGACACGGTCCGGTGGCTGCGTGAACAGCCTTGGTACGGGGGAGAATTCGCCACTGTCGGGGCGTCATACCTGGGCTTCACCCAGCTGGCGCTCCTCGTCGACCAACCCGACGACCTGACCACCTCCGTGATCACCATGGCGCCGCACGATTTCGGACACTCGGTATGGAGCACAGGGTCGTTCGCGCTCGGCGATTTCCTGGGCTGGAGTTATCAAGTGGCCTGGCAGCACCGTGGGGGCTGGATTCGCCAGATTCTCCGCGGCATGGCGACGCCGCGCACCCTCAAGCCGGTTCTGGAGACGCTGCCGCTCGATCCGGCCGCCGCCGAACTCCTGGGCGGACGCACCCCGTGGTTCAACGCGTGGCTCGAACAGCCGGATCCGTCGTCGCCGTACTGGGCCGAGAACGGTGTGGCGGCCGCACTCGACAACCTGCGCGGCCCGGTGCTGCTGATCACCGGTTGGCAGGACGTGTTCGTGGACCAGACCCTCGAGCAGTACCGGCGACTGCGGGCCCGCGGTGTCGAAGTGGCGTTGACCGTCGGCCCGTGGACACACGGGTCCGGTGGTACCGAGGCCATCAAGGAATCCGTACTGTGGCTGGACGGTTCCCGCCGCGCCGCGGCCCCCGTGCGGATCTGTGTTGCCGGCGGTGACTGGCTCGACATGCAGGAGTGGCCACCGCCGGCTGCCGAACAGGTGTGGCACCTGCACCCCGGCGCGGCGCTGGCCGAGACCCCGCCCGACAGCGGGGCGCCGTCCACGTTCGTCTACGACCCGGCCGACCCGACACCGAGTATCGGTGGGCGCCTTCTGGTTTCCGGCAAGTCGGGTTACATCGACGACACCGCGCTCGCCGAGCGATCGGACGTGCTGACCTTCACCAGCCCGGTGTTGCCTGCTGACCTCGACGTCATCGGAACGCCGTACGTCGAACTGGACCACCGGACCGACAACCCGCACGCCGACGTGTTCGTGCGCATCAGTGACGTTGGGCCCGACGGACATTCGACCAATGTCACCGACGGCTATCTGCGGCTCACCGCGGCCGACGCCCCCGCGGCGCTGCTGCGCCTGGAACTCGACGCGACCGCCTACCGATTCGCGGCCGGCCACCGGATCCGCCTGCTGGTCGCGGGCGGCTGTTTCCCGCGGTTCGCGCGCAATCTGGGCACCGGCGATCCGCTCGGGACCGCCACCGAGATGGTGCCCTCGGTGCACACCATCGCGCACGGCGACGGCGGCCAGTCCCGGCTGGTGTTGCCGGTCAGCGCAACGTGACGACCACTTTGCCCTTGGCGGAACGGTTTTCCAGCGAGGCGATGGCGTCCGCGGCCCGCTCCAACGGATAGACCTCGGGAGCCGGCGGGGTCACCGCACCGGAGGCCAGCAGCGGCTCCAGCTCCTCCCACTGCTCGGCGAGGTAACCCGGGTGGGTCATGGCCCACGCACCCCAGCCGACACCCACCGCATCCACATTGTTGAGCAGCAGGCGGTTCACCTTGACCGTCGGAATATCGCCGCCGGTGAATCCCACGACCAGCAGCCGGCCACCGGGTGCCAGGGACCGAAGAGAGTCGGTGAACCGGTCGCCACCGACCGGGTCGAGGATCAGGTCGACGCCGCGGCCGTCGGTCAGCTCACGCACCGCGTCCTTGAAACCGTCGGCCAACACGACGTCGGAAGCCCCAGCGGCACGGGCGATCTCGGCCTTGTCCGGCGAGCTTACCACCGCGATGGTGCGGGCGGCGCCGAACGCCGGGGCCAGGCGCAGCGTCGACGTGCCGATGCCGCCCGCGGCGCCGTGCACCAGCACCGTCTCGCCGGGCGTCAGTCGTCCACGGGTACGCAGCGCGCAGTGCACCGTCAGATCGTTGAACAGCAGTCCGGCGCCGGCCTCGAACGACACCGAGTCCGGCAGCTTGAAGACCCGATCAGCCGGTAGCGCAACGACTTCCGCCATGGCGCCCGACAACATGGTCAACGCCGCCACCCGGTCGCCGGCCGCCACGTGCGCGCCCTCGGGTGCGCTGCGCACCACGCCCGCGAGCTCGGCGCCGGGGGTGTACGGCAATTCCGGCTTGTGCTGGTACAGGCCGCGCGACTGCAGCGCGTCGGGGAAGGCGACACCGGCGGCGTGCACCTCGATCACCACAAGGCCGGCGCCGTCAGGCTCGGGAATGTCGTTCAGTTCGGCCGCCGAGGGGCCGTCCAACCGGGCGATCTGAATGGCGCGCATGGTGCTCTTCTCCTGTAGGCATTGCCGGTGGGTCCCTGCCACTGTCGCATGTCCACGTCACGCTCCGCCGCGGGCACCGAGTAAGAGGCCGGTCACCACCAGTCCGATGCCGGCGATCTCGCCGATCGCCGGAATCTGATGCAGCACGGTGAGCCCGATGAGGGCGGCCGTCACGGGCAACAGTGCCAGCAGGATCGCGAACCTCGCCTGGCCGACCTGACGGAGGACGATCTGGTCGAGCGCATAGGGGATGGCCGTCGACAACAGGCCGACGCCGAGGCCGAGCAGCCAGGTGCGCGGATCGACGAACACCGCCGAGTTCGTGTGGGCCTGCAGGCCGATGATCACCGGGCCCAAAATGGCTGCGGCGGTCGACATTCCGAGGGCGAGCGTGTCGAGACCGCCGTGTGCGTCCGCCACCCGTTTGCCGACCATGATGTAACCGGCCCAGAGCGCCGCGGCAGCCAGTGCCCACGCCACGCCGGCGAGCTCGGAGGTGAATTCGATGCCGGCCAACAGAGCAACTCCGCCGGCGGCCAGGGCAGCAGCCAGAAGATCACGCGGTCTGCGTGACCCGAGCGTGGCCACCAGCGTCGGGCCGATGAATTCGATCGCGACGGCGGTGCCCAACGGGATACGGGCCAGCGCTTCGTAGAACGCGATGTTCATGCCGACGGTGATCAACCCGAACAGGGTCGCGATCGCGACACGGCGGCGCGTCAACGGCATTCGCCACGGCCGGCGCCAGGCCATCAGCACCAGCGCACCGGCCGCGGCCCGGAGCCAAGCGACGGTGGCCGGTTGGGTGGTCGAGAAGAGGAACACGCCGATCGCGGCACCCAGGTACTGCGACGCCGCACCGGTGACAAAGACGAACGGGACCGACCAACGGGGCAACTGGCGGGGCGTCATCCGCGCGGCACCCGGCAGTTGTCGATCCCGGTCACCCGGCGCAGATTACCGTCGACCTACCATCCGTGAATGATCGACGCACGTGCCGCCGTGTTGCTCCGCCCGGGTTCGGCCCCTGAACTGACCGATGTCCAGATTCGCGAACCGCAGGGCGGCGAGGTGCTGGTCGGCATCGATGCCGTCGGCATCTGCCACACCGATATCAGCACGGCCGCCCGTTGGCCGGAGAAGCGCCTGCCGATGGTGTTCGGCCATGAAGGCGCGGGCACGGTCCTGGCGGCTGGACCGGACGCTCGCATCGACGTCGGCCGGCGCGTCGTCCTGACGTTCGCCAGCTGCGCGCAATGCGCAGCGTGCGCATCCGACACGCCCGCCTATTGCGACAATGCCAGTCGCCTGAACATGGCCGGTGACCGCGGTGACGAGTCGAGCGCGCTCCGGCTCGACGGTCAGCCCGTTCGCGGCGGATTCTTCGGGCAGTCCAGCTTCGCCACCCACGCGCTGGCCAACACGTCGAATGTCGTGGTGCTGCCCGACGGCATCGATGCCCAGCTGGCGGCACCGCTGGCCTGCAGTGTGCAGACCGGGGTCGGCGCGGTGCTGAACACCCTGGCCGCGGGACCCGACGATGTGCTGGTCGTGTGGGGCGCCGGCGCAGTCGGTCTCTCGGCGGTGATGGGGGCCCGCATCGCCGGTTGTCGCACGGTCATCGCGGTCGACCCGATCGCCGAACGACGTTCGCTGGCAATCGAATTGGGTGCCACCGGGGCCGTCGACTCGGCCTCCGAGACCTTGCCGGCCGAGATCATGGAGCTCACCGGCGGTGGTGCGACGCTGGCTGTCGACACGACCGCGCGCGGCGACGTCATCAGCACCGCGCTGACGCTCCTGCGTAAGTGCGGCACGCTCGCGCTCGTCGGGCTGGGCGCGCTGACCGCGGAACTTCCCGTGGGGCTGATCCTGGCCAACGGGCTGCGGATACAGGGGGTCATCGAAGGGGACAGTGAGCCGCACAGCTTCATCCCGCGGTTGGCCGGACACGTCCTCCGGGGCGAGCTGCCCGTCGACAAACTGGTACGGACCTACCCGTTCGACCGCTTCGCCGACGCCTGGTCGGACGCCGCCGCCGGTTTTGCCGTCAAACCAGTGCTGGTTATTTAGGTAGGCTCGCTGGTACGGGATGTCCCGCCGGCAACGTCGCCGAACCCGAAACGGAGCAGCATGACCGCTTTCACTCATTCGCAGTTGGTCAAACCCGGGCGTCCCGCGGCGCTGCCACCAGGCCGATCCATGGAAATCAAGGCCGTCGACGGCACGCGGCTGCACGCCGAGGTGTTCGGTCCCGAACACGGGCAGCCGATCGTGTTCGCCCACGGCATCACCTGCGCCATCGGCGTATGGGGCAATCAGATCGCGGATCTGGCGAGCGACTACCGGGTCATCGCCTACGACCACCGCGGTCACGGCAAGAGTGAAGCTCCCCGCGGCCGCCACAAGTACAACCTGGACTTTCTCGCGGCCGACCTCGATGCGGTGCTGAGCGCGACGCTTCGGCCGGGGGAGCGGGCCGTCCTCTCGGGGCACTCGATGGGCGGTATTGCCATCAGCTCATGGGCGCAGCGCTACCCGCAGCGGGTCACCGAGTGCGCGGACGCCGTCGCCCTGATCAACACCACGACCGGTGACCTGCTGAAGCTGGTCCAGCTGGCGCAGGTCCCGAACTCGCTGGCGAAGTCCCGGGCCTACGCCGCCGGCCGCATCCTCAAGACGTTCGGCGGAGCCCCGCTGGTGCCGGGTTCGCGTAGGGCGGCGCGCCAGTTCGTCGCCATGATCGCCGTCGGACGTGACGCCGACCCCGCGGTGGCCGACTACGTCTACGAACTGTTCATGGGCACTTCCGCAGCCGGCCGCAGCGGATGGGTGAACGCGCTGGTGGACAACCTCGATGCTCACCACATCGGACTCGACAACCTGACGGTGCCGACGCTCGTCATCGGCAGCACCAAAGATCGGTTGCTGCCCATCGCGGCGTCCCGCCGGATCGCCAGGAACGTGCCGAATCTGTGGTCGTTCGTGGAACTGGGCGGCGGTCACTGCGCGAACCTGGAGCGTCCCGAGCAGGTCAATCAGCATTTGCGGGCGCTGCTCGCAGGAGTGGCCCACAGCTCGACGGCCTAGGATCGCCATGTCCTAAGGTGAAACCGGCGGTACCGGATTTGATCAAGGGAGATTCATGACGGCCAGCGACGGCGAGTTCTTCGATGTGCTGATCATCGGTGCCGGTATCTCCGGCATCGGCGCCGCGTACCGGCTGCATCAACGCAACCCACAGGTGACCTACCGGATCCTGGAGCGGCGGACGCGCATCGGTGGCACCTGGGACCTGTTCCGCTACCCGGGTATTCGATCCGACAGCGACATTTTCACGCTCAGTTTCCCGTACCAGCCGTGGGAGCGGCCGGAGAACATCGCAGACGGCGATCACATCCGCGAGTACCTGACCACCGCGGCACACACGCACGGCATCGACCGTCACATCACCTTCAACACCCATGTGCAGTCGGCCGACTGGGATTCGGCGACCGACACCTGGACGGTGCACGCCGTGGAGAACGGCGAGGCCAGGGCCTACCGCGCCCGATTCCTGTTCTGCGGCACCGGCTACTACAACTACGACAAGGGCTACACGCCGGACTTCCCGGGCATCGACACCTTCGCCGGCGACGTCGTCCATCCGCAGTTCTGGCCGGAGTCACTGGATTACGCCGGCAAGAAGGTCGTGGTGATCGGCAGTGGTGCCACCGCGGTCAGCCTGGTGCCCGCCATGGCGAAGACCGCCGGGAAGGTGACCATGCTGCAGCGGTCACCCACCTACCTGATGTCGCAGTGGCAGATCGACCCGATGGTCAGCTTCATCCGGAAGCTGTTGCCGGACAAGATCGCTCACCGCATCGTGTGGTTCCGCAACGTGCTCATCAGCGTGCTCAGCTACAACCTGCTCCGGAAGTTCCCCAAGGGCGGGCGCCGCCTCATCCGCAACCGGGCCATGGCCGCGTTGCCGCCGGGCTACCCCGTGGATGTGCACTTCAACCCGAAATACGACCCGTGGGATCAACGCCTCTGCGCGGTGCTCGACCGCGACATCTTCACCGCCATCGGTGATGGCCGCGCCGAGGTCGTCACCGACCACATCTCCCACTTCGATGCCAACGGCATCGTGCTGAAATCCGGTGCGCGCATTGACGCCGACATCGTCGTCACCGCGACCGGGCTGGAGTTGCAGGCCCTCGGCGGCATCTCCCTGTCGGTCGACGGGGTCGCGATCACCCCGTCCGACCGTTACGTCTACAAGGAGTTCCTGCTCGAGGACGTGCCGAACATGGCATGGTGCCTGGGTTACACCAACGCATCGTGGACCCTGCGCGCCGACATGACTGCCCGTGCGTTCGCAAAACTGGTGGCGTACATGGACTCTCACGGCTACACCCACGCCTATCCGCATCTGGGTGACGTTCCGATGGACGAGAAGAAGACCTTCGACCTCGACGCCGGTTACATCAACCGCAACCCCCACGCGCTGCCCAAATCCGGTACCCATCGCCCGTGGCATGTCCGGCACAACTACGTGCTCGACGTGATCGACCACCGCTTCGACCGCATCGAAGAGTCCATGGTGTTCGGACGGGCTGCTCAGCGGGTCTGATTTCTCCCGCGAGCGGTCCCCTGCGCGGTGCAGAACGTCGGCCTCGCGTTGATCGTGCGCTCAGGATCTTCACTACTCGAACTTTTGTGAGCGTCAGCGCACGGTCAAAGCCCACAAGACGTTTGCTTGTCAAGTGCCCAGCCGGGGGTGGGTCGCGACTGTGCCACCTGATCGTCGATTTCACGATTTCGACCGTCTGATTGCACAGTCACGAAGTCGATGAACCACACCCCGCCACGACTGTGCAATCAGCGCGCCTCTTCCACAGATCTGACGATCTGTACGCACCTTCGGCGTTCAGGATTCTTCTTGCTCGGTGAGTCTGGGCGGGGCAGCCAGTCGCCACGAGTCGGCGAGGATGTCGGTCAGTTCCTGCTCGTCGTCGAGCGCCTCCAGCCGGACCCGCACCCACGACGACGCCGCCTCATGTCGCGGCACCCAGAACTTGTGCGGTTCGGCCGCGATCAGCTCTTCGCGGTCGAACCTCGGACAGCGCACCGCAAACGAGGTCTGATCGTCGGGCACCGTGACGAACATCTTGCGCGCCACGTCGAAAGTCGGGTGGCCCCAACGCTCCTTCTCTGTGGTCTCCGGGAGGGACAGCGCGATGCGGCGCACGTCATCGGCATCGAGCACGGTTTGAACCTTCCGGAGCTGCGTTGGTGGAGTTTGTCCGTCGAGGCAGATAGCGTCCCGGGGAGTGGTGGACTTCGGATCTGGCGTGGTTCACGCGTTGTGATCAACGAGTCATGGTGAACGCTAGGCGATTTGGTGTTGTTTGGCAAGTGCTGCCGCGGCGTGTTTGGCGGCGATCACGGCGCGTAGTTCGTCCATGGAGACATCGGAGAGGTAGCGGCGGGTGACCTGCCACTCGTCGTGGGATTCGATGACCACCGCGGTGGCCAGGCGAAGGAACGCCGCCGGATTGGGGAAGATCTCCACGACATCGGCCCGACGCTTGATCTCTTTATTCAGACGCTCTATCGGATTATTCGACCAGATCTTCTGCCAATGCGCCTTCGGGAACGCAGTGAACGCCAACACGTCGGTCTTGGCCTCGCCCATCATCGCGGCCACCTTCGGGAACGACGCGGCCAGGGTGTCGGCGACCCGGTCCCACTGCGCGGCGACCTCGTCGGGTTCGGTGTGAGCGAAGATGGTCTTGACCGCCGCGGTAACCGCCGGGGCGTGTTTGGCCGATACCGCGGTATGCAGGTTCCGCATGAAATGCACCCGGCACCGCTGCCACGATGAGTTCGTGAACTGCTGTGCCACAGCGACTTTCAACCCAGCGTGCGCATCGGAGATGACCAGGTGCACCCCCGATAGGCCGCGCGCCTTAAGCGAGGCGAGGAACTCGCGCCAGAACTCGAACGACTCGCTGTCACCGACCGCGGTGCCCAGCACCTCACGGGTGCCGTCGATCGACACGCCGGTCGCGACCACCAGGGCCTGGGAGACCACGTGCGCCCCCACGCGGACCTTGCAGAAGGTGGCATCGCAGAACACGTAGGGGAAGCTGGTGTGGGTCAGCGAGCGTTCCCGAAACGCTGTGATCTCGCGGTCCAGGCCGGCGCAGATCCGCGACACCTCCGACTTGGACACCCCGGTCTGCACGCCCATCGCCGTCACCAGGTCATCGACGCTGCGGGTGGACACCCCGTGCACGTAGGCCTCCATGATGACCGCGTGCAGCGCCTTGTCGATACGCCGGCGGGGTTCCAGCAGCGACGGGAAGAACGATCCCGCCCGTAGCTTGGGGATCTGCACCTCGATGTCCCCGGCGGTCGTGGAGACGGTCTTGGGGCGGTGCCCGTTGCGGTGCACCGTGCGGCCGTCGCTGCGTTCGTAACGGCCCGCGCCGATCGCCGCGGTGGCCTCGGCCTCGATGAGCTGCTGCAACCCGGAACGGATCAACTCGGCGAACACCGCACCCGAGTCAGCGGACTTCAGTGCATCGAGCTGAGCGAGCAGGGCAGAATGGTCAAGGGTCATCGCGCGGTTTCCTTCGGTGAGTCACTTTGGTACGTAACTCACTGACCACTACGCGATGGCCCACCCCAACACCGGCACCGACACGGCCTGAACATCTCCGCCCACCTCAGCCCCGTCCCCGAATTCCCACCACCCCAGGGGACTTAGCCTCGAGGCAGCCTACCGTCGGGCGGTGACAGGTATTTCGCGCGCGACTCAGCGCAGGACAGTGGCGAGCTGTCCGACGAGTGCCTCGATCTCGGCTGGATCACGCAGCCGGTCCGGCGCCCACGCCAGCGCGATCTTGGCCGGCGCCCAGGTGCTTTCATCGATCGGGATCAGCTTGAATTCGGGCGGCGAGAAGATTCGGCCCAGCGTGGAGGCGGGCGCGTAGCTGACGAGTGCGACGAGATACCGGTTGAACACATGGCTGGCCATCTCCAGCTCACCGCCCAGCTGACTCACGGCGCGCACGATGCGCGTGACGCCGCGTTCGTTCAGGCCCCGCGTCATCTGCGCCAGCACCACGGGATTGGGCCGGGCGAAGTCGATCACGACATCGCGGTCCCGCAGGTCTTCGATGGCGATGGTGTCGTTGGCGGCGAGCGGGTCGTCGAACCGCACCGCCGCCGCGCCCGGATAGGTGGCCACCACCCGGTGCCGGATGCGCTTGTCGGCGGCCGGCAGGTGGATCAGACCGAGATCCGTGTGCCCGGAAACGAGTTTGGCGATGACCTCGGCCGCCGACCCGGGCACGCTGAACTCGGTGGGTATCGCGAGGCCGGCCACCGCTTGCTCGAATCTCGCCAGGAAATCAGATGGCGCGTAGGCGGTCGCATCGATGCGAACGGGGTTGCTCGCCTGCGTGATTCGTGACGCTGTGGCCTTCAGCTCCTCCACCCGCCGCAGGATGTCGCGGGCCGGCTCCAGCAGCTGCATACCCAGCGGTGTCAGGCGGACGTCGTGGTAGGTGCGCTCGAAAAGTTCCCCGCCCACTTCGCGCTCGAGCAACTTGATCTGCTTGCTCAGCGGCGGCGGCGTGATCATCAGCCGATCGGCAGCGCGCTTGAAGTGCAGCTCTTCGGCGACCGCGACGAAGTAGCGAAGGCGGGTGAAATCGATTTCCATGGGACGGGGTGGTTACCGTCCTGAATGTGCTGCTGCCGCAGGTACTTCGAGGATGGCGCGGGCAATCAGATCGTCGATTGTCTGATCATCCAGGCCGAGCAGTTCGGCCGCGATCTCACGCGTCTGCTCGCCGAGCAGTGGCGCTTGCCCCAGCGGGGGATCGGGGATCAGGTCAGCGTGGATTTGCACGTTCTCCATCATGAACGGTGCGGTCCCGTGCGGATGTAGTTCCTCCCGGAAAGCCCGTCGCTCGACGTAGTAGTCCCAGGCGGGGACCTCCACCGCATGCAGGACAGCCCCGGCCGGGACGCCCGCCGCCTGCAACCGCGCCATGGCCTCTGCCGGTGGGTGCCGGGATGTCCAGGCGCTGAGCGCCTCGTCGAGCCGCGCGCGCTGACGATCCCGCCCGGACCGCGAACCCAGCTCCGCATCGGCAGCGAGATCGGGCCGGTCGATCGCCGCGCACAGGGCTGACCAGTCGGCGTCGTCGCGGACCGTGACCGCGATCCACGTGTCATCACCAGCGCCGGGAAACAGGCCCCACGGTGCGTCACGAGCCGGCTGGTCGTCGCGAGCATGACCGCGCCGGGTGAGCACCTCGCCGGCGATGTCGTCGGCCAGGTGACTGAGCATCACCTCGGCTTGGGCGATGCTCGCCGATCCGCCGCCACCGCTGCGTTCGCGGCGCAGCAGGAGCGCGACGGCACTCAACGCCCCGATCCGCGCCGCCACGTGATCGGGGTACACCGTGACGGTGTCGCAGAACGCATCTGGGTCATCTGGGTAGGTCCACAGCTCGGTGAAGCCCGCCGCGGCGCGAACCAACGGCCCGTAGCCGAGTCGTTTCGCCCACGGCCCGGTGGCTCCGTACGCCGAGCTGTCGACGACGACGATGCCCGGATTCACCTGCTGCAGTGTCGCGTGATCCATGCCGAGCGCCGCTGCTACACCGGGTTTGAAGTTGCTCAGCACGACGTCGGACTGCGCTACCAGCCGGTGTGCCAGCACGCGGCCTTCCGCGGACCGGAGGTCGATCCCGATCGACCGCTTGTTGCGGTGACCGGCGGCGTAGGCCTGCGTCATCCGGGTGAGGCTGATGCGGAGCCCGTCAGGGAAGGCGGAGTTCTCGATCTTGACGACGTCGGCGCCGAGGTCGGCGAACAGGCGGCCGGTGTCGCTGCCGACGACGATGACGCCGAGGTCCAGTACGCGCAGCCCCTCCAGGGGCAGTCCGAGGCCGCTGCGGGGGCGCGCGGTGAGCGTGGGGGCGTCGCGGAGTCGTCGCTCACTCGGCGCCTTGATGTTCAGGCTGCTCGCCCGGTGCCCGTCGATCTCGACGACACCGACCGGTACGGGTGCGGTCAGACCGGGGGAGAGCTCCGTCTCGCGGAAGAATCCGCGCGCGGCAACCTGTTCGGTGGACAGCGCCTCGGCCAGGCTCAGCACCGCGGCCGTCGGCACGCCGTGCCGTTGTCCGGCCAGTTCGAGCTCCGCGCGGGTCTTGTCGGCACAGAACTGCTCGATGGCGCCGAACAGGGTGGCGGACGCGAAACGCTCACGGAGGCTGTTGAACTTGGGGTCGGCGAATTCCGCCGGGCGCCCCATCCACTCGAACATGCCCTGCCACTGGCGTTTTGCCAACACACACATGCGGACGTGGCCGTCCTTGCATTTGAAGATCGGATAGCGCTGCTGCTCGGCGATCCAGTCGCGCTGCTGTTCGCTGATGGGCACGCCGGCCGCCGCGCTGCCTGCCGTGCCGAATGGCGGGTCGAGGGTCTGCATCGCACCTTCGAGCACCGAGAAATCGATGAGATCGCCTGTGCCCGTGCGCAGCCGATCCAGGAACACACAGAGGGTGAAGAAGGCGGCCTGGGCCGCGGCGACGTGGTACGGCAGGTCCGCGCTCGGCGGCACCAGCGGTGGCTGTCCCGGGATGCCCGAGCGGGACAGCTCGCTGGTCAACGCGTGCAGCACCGGAGTGGTGGCCTGCCAGTCGTGATATCGCGTATCACGACCGAAGTCACTGATGGACAGGATGACCAGTGCCGGATGGTCAGCGTGAATCTGGTTGACCGCCAAGGATTCCTCGGCCGCCGATCCCGGACGCGTGTTCTCGATGAGGATGTCGGCGGTCGCCACCAAGTCGGCCCACGCCTGCTGCCCGGCCGGGGTCGACGGATCGATCTCGACCGAAGGGATCCCGTGTCGGTTGATGGCGGTGCCGATGGGCACTCCGTCGATGCGTGGTCCGGTGGTGTCGGTCGCGGTTACACCGGCCAGGTGCACCGACGTGACGTGGGCACCGAGATCGGCCAGAAGCCGGCCGACGGCTGTGATGGGTCCGGCTGTCAGATCGAGTATCTCGATGCCCGACAGCGGCGGATCGTAGGCCGTGATCGTCAACTGCGTCGCGCCTGGCGGAACGGGATGTCGCGGTCGGTCTCGGGTTCCTTCGCCAGCCCCAGCACGCGTTCGCCGATGATGGTGCGCTGAATCTGGTCGGTGCCGCCGCCGATGGAGGTGAAGAACGCGTTGAGGGACAGGAAGTTCACGTCGTCGGCCTCGGGGTTGTCGGGACCCGCCAGCAGTGATTCGGTACCGATGATCTCGGTCTTCAGCGCGGCCTCCGAGTGCAGGATTCGCGACATCGCGAGCTTGCCCAGCGACATGATCGAACTCGACGTGCCTTGACTGGTGGACGCCTTGGCGCGAAGGTTGTTGAGCCGGTTGAGTTCCCGCAACGCCAACACGTCCGCAAGGCGCTCGCGCAGGGCGGCGTCGTCGAGGCGGCCGTGCGCGCGAGCCAGTTCCACGAGGCTGTCGGCCTTGGACTTGTTGCGCGAGCCGCGGCCGCCGTCGCCCATGATGGAGCGTTCGTACGCCAGGGCGGTCTGCAGGACGCGCCAGCCGTTCCCTTCTCCGCCAATGAGATTCGCATGCGGCACGGTGGCATCGGAGATGAACACCTCGTTGAAATGCGCCTCACCGGTGATCTGGACCAGAGGCCGCACCTCGATGCCGGGCTGCCGCATCGGGATGATGAAGTAGCTCATGCCCTTGTGCTTGGGCGCATCCCAGTCGGTGCGTGCGATCAGCAGACCGTATTCGGACGTCGCCGCTCCGGAGGTCCACACCTTCTGGCCGTTGACCACCCAGCGGTCGCCGTCGCGCACCGCTGTGGTGCTCACCCCGGCCAGATCCGATCCGGCGCCGGGCTCGCTGTAGAGCAGACAGGTGCGGGCCGCCCCGGTCAGAAAGTCCCGTAGCAGTTCATGTTTCAGCTCGTCCGAGCCGAACGCGAACAAGGTGTTGGCAGGAATGTTGTGCTTGTCCTGGCAGGCGCCCGGGGCCTTGACGGCGCGAAACTCTTGCTGGATCACCGCGGCGAGCTTGCTCGGGTAGCCGCGGCCGAACCAATCGGGCGGATATGTGGGCACGGCGTAGCCGGCGTCGAGAACCTTTTGACGCCAGGCGATTTCCTCGGGTGAGCTCACCCAGGGATCGTCCGACGGAGGCAACGCGGTCCAGTTCTGCGCGAGCCAGTCACGAACCTCGGTGCGCAGCTCGTCTGCGGTGGTCGTCATCTCAGGCCCCCTTGGATGCCAGGTAGCGCTCACGATGGTCACGTGAACTGCCGAACAGTTGACGGCCGGTGCGTGCCCGGCGCAGGAACAGATGCGCGGGGTGCTCCCAGGTGAAGCCGATGCCGCCGTGCATCTGGATCGATTGCATGGCAGTGGTGTGATAGGCCTCCGCACAGGCGAATCCGGCCAGGGCGACGGGACCGTCGGCGCCCACCGGGGCGGCATCGAATTGCGCAGCGGCATGCTGTGCCGCCGAAGTGGCGGATTCGACTTCCAGCAGCAGGTCGGCCGCCATGTGCTTGATCGCCTGGAAGCTGCCGATGGGCCGCCCGAACTGGATCCGGGTCTTGAGGTATTCGACGGTGAGATCGAACAGGTGACGGGCCCCGCCGACCTGCTCACCGGCGAGGGCGATCACCGTGAGGGACAACGCATTTTCGACAGCCGCCCAGCCGCCGGTGCCGATGCGACGGGCCGGGGTCTGGTCGAACGTATACGTCGACAGCCGGACGGTGGGGTCGAAAACCGTTGCGGCGGTGCGGTCGAAGCCGGGTGCGTTCGGGGCGACCTCGAAGATCGCGATGCCCTCGCCGGTCTTCGCCACGGCGAGGGCGACATCGGCGATCTGCCCGTCGAGCACATAGTGCGCGGAGCCGGTGAGTTGGTACCCGTCGCCGTGCCGGTCTGCCTGAATCGCAACACCATCTGGTGCCCACGTGCCACGGGGCCCGGTGGCTGCCACGGTTGCGATCGAGGAACCTTCGGCCAACCCCGGCAAGAGCCGTGCCTTGTCGTCGTCGGTGCCGGCGGCCTGGATCAAGGCCGTGGCAAAGACCGCACTCGACAGGAACGGGGCGGGTAGCAACGCTGCACCCGTGACCTCGGCGACCGCCTCGAGCTCCTGTGCGCCCAGCCCGACGCCCCCGTGGTCCGGGTCGACGAGCAGGCCCGCCACACCCTGGGCGGCCAGCTTGTTCCAGAGGTCGCGATCGAATCCGGTGTCGGTGCTCATCACGCGGCGGACGTCGGCTTCGGTGCAATGTTCACTGAGCAGGTCCTTGACGGCCGCAGCGAGTTCGGCTCGTTCGGCCACGCTCATCGTCATGTGTTCACCCTTCTGCAGGTCCATGCACCGTCTCGGCTCCATGCAATGCTGTCGGCGCCCGCCTGTAAATCGCATTGTGCGACACCTATACGTTTCCTCATGCGACATCTGCGAGTCTTGAGGGCGGGCAGATGTCGCGAACGCTCATGTGCGGATTTCCGCGCTGGTCGTTTACAGTGCCGCCCGCATGCCGCCAAGGTGGAGGTATTCCGGAGCAGGTCCGGCGCCAGAAGAGGAAACGTCAGTGTCACTTGATCCCAGAACCCCGGTGCTCGTCGGCTACGGCCAGGTCAACCAGTACGACGAGAACCCGGCCGGCGAGCCTGTCGACCTGATGGAGGCCGCGGCCCGGGCCGCCGCTAACGCGCGCGTCCTCGAGGCGGTCGACGCCGTCCGGATCGTCAACCTGCTGTCGGTGCGGTACCGGGACCCCGGCTTACTGCTGGCGCAGCGCATCGGTGCGGCCGACGCCGTCACCCGGTACACCCCGATCGGTGGCAACGTGCCGCAGTCGCTGGTGAACCAGGCGTGCCTGGACATTGAGCGGGGCCGCAACGACGTGGTGCTGATCGCCGGCGGGGAAACCTGGCGTACCCGAACACGGTTGAAGGCGCGCGGCGAACGACTCACCGGCACCGAGCAGGACGAGTCGGTGCCACTCGCACCCAGTGACCCCGAATTCACCATGGCCGGGCCCGCAGAACTGCGGATCGGGCTGGTGGCGCCGTCGCACGTGTACCCGATGTTCGAGCAGGCGTTGCGGATCGCGACGGGGGAGGGCATCGAGGAGCATCGTCGCCGGATCGGCGAGCTGTGGGCCCGGTTCAGTCAAGTGGCAGAAGGCAATCCGCACGCCTGGAGTCGGGACGCGGTGTCTGCCGAGCAGATCTGGCAGCCCGGTCCGGACAACCGGATGATCAGCTGGCCGTACACCAAGCTGATGAACTCCAACAACATGGTCGACCAGGGTGCGGCCCTGATCCTGACTTCGGTGGGCAAGGCCGAAGAATTGCAGATTCCCAGGGACCGGTGGGTTTTCCCACACGCCGGCACCGACGCCCACGACACCTATCTGATCGGGGAGCGGGCGAGCTTCTCCGGGTCGGCGGCGATCCGCATCGCGGGCCGTCGGGTGCTGGAGCTCACCGGGCTCGGCATCGATGACATCGATGCGGTCGACGTGTATTCGTGCTTCCCGTCGGCGGTGCAGGTCGCCGCCCGTGAATTGGGACTGGCCCTCGATGATCCGGCGCGTCCGTTGACCGTGACCGGTGGCCTGACCTTCGCCGGTGGGCCGTGGAACAACTATGTGTCGCATTCGATCGCCGCCATGGCGGAGCGGCTGGTGGCCAATCCTGGCCAGATCGGGCTCATCACCGCCAATGGTGGTTACCTGACCAAGCACAGTTTCGGCGTCTACAGCACCGAGCCGCCGGCACGTGAATTCCGTTGGGAAGATGTGCAATCCGAGGTCGACGCCGAACCGACCGTGGTGGCCGAGGATGAATGGTCCGGAACCGGCACCGTGGAAACCTGGACCACGCCGGTCACCCGCGAGGGCGTTCCCGAAAAGGTCTTCGTGGCTGTCCGGACACCCAGCGGCAGCCGGGCCCTCGCCGTGATCACCGACCCGTCGCAGGCCGAGGCCAGCATCCGCGACGACCTCGCGGGTGCCAAGGTCACCGTTGGCGCGGACGGCACCGCCGGGCTGGAGTAAGCCGACAGCGAACAACGGCCTGCCGCGGGGAATAGATCGGGTACCTCCGTCGCTGAACCGATGCACTAGTGCCGACGGTGCCCGTCGCCGAGGTTGTGCGATCCCAAAAGCATTGTCGGAGTTCGTGAAGGGACACCGCGATGGCCACAAACTCTGCGTCAGTTGGCTTCCACCCCGCCGCGGCCGCGATGCACTGGTGGTCGGACAAGACCACCGCGTTCGTGACCCGGTTGCATCTCGCTGCGAAAGTCCGCCAGCCGGAGACTTTCCGTCACAAGGCATTCGAGCAGGCCGCCACCGAGCGCGAAATGTGGCGACTCTGAGTCGTTGCGCGTGACGACATGACCCACATACGTCATGCTGATTGCCGGTCCGTCGTCGTCGGGAGGTAACGGTGTCAGTGGCGTCGAACGTCGTCGTCGGCGTCAACGCGGTGTTCTTTGCGGGCATGGGCCTGCGGGCCCTGACCGCCCCCGCGGAGATGTTGCGGCCCTTCGGAATCACATTGGGCGGCCCCGCATCTCGGGCAGAGGTACGGGCGGTCTACGGCGGTTTCGGGTTGGCCATCGCGGCGATCCTCGGATACGCCATCGCAGCTCCCGAGCAGGTCCGTACCGGCATCGTGGTCACCGTGAGCGTGGCGTTGCTCGGGATGGCATTCGGGCGCATCGTGTCCGCGGTCGCCGGTGACCGAACACCGTTCTACCCCAATTGGTTCTACGGCTTTGCCGAAGTTCTGCTCGCTGCATCGCTGTGGTGGGCCGGCTAGCGCCACCAAAGACAAATGTTCCCCGATACGCCGTTGTATCGGGGAACATTCCTGTTTGCTCCTGAAGAGCAAAACTAGGGGGCCATCGTCAGCCAGTCCGGGAAGCCCGACGGATCGTGGCGACCGAGCGCGCCGTGCTCGAACAGGCCCCAGCCTTCGGCCGGCGGCTTGTTGCCCTCATGGCACACCGCACGGCCGACGTGGTCGATGACGCCGAAGCCGGAGCGAGCGATGATCGCCGGATCGGTCATGTCGTAGGTGAGGCGCTCGGTGAACGTCTCGCCCTTCCACGTGCCGTGCAGCCAGTCGGCGTCACCGCCGTAGCCGCCGCCCACGTGGATTGGCACGGGCAGCTTGGATTCCACGTCGAAGCGGACGGGCGTGCCGTCCAGCGCCGTCGCCTCGATGGTGGCCCCGGTGGGAATGCGGGTACCGGAGACGTAGTGGATCTTCACGCGCGGCCAGCCGAGCTGCTCGACGCGGCCGTCCTTCCAGACACGACTGCAGTCGTTGAGTGACCGGAAGCCGTCGGGGGCCTCTTGGATGATCATCACGAGCGAGAATTCCTCGAACGCCAGCGGTACGTACAGCCACCACATGCCCTCGAAAGGCGGGTCTGCCGGCCGGCCGGCGGGCTCGGCCTCACCGACGGGACGGATGCCCCAGGACCGGTCACGCGAACCGATCCACGTGTCCGGGCTGACCTCGATGTCCTCGCCGTCGATGGCGAGGGTGCCGCTCCAGGAACCCAATTGCGCGAAGCGCTGCGCGTTCAGTGTGACGCGGTTGCCCTGGCGCATGATGTGCGGCTGCTCCTGCACGACGTCGAACAGGCCGTTCCATGTCAGGTCAGCGGCGATGCCCTCGGTCTCGTCGAGCACGATGCGCACCTGGTGCAGTGGGTCGGTGACCTCGATGCGGTAGCCGACGACGTGCTGATTCAGGCGGTCCTGGTCGATGGCGTCGGACAGGTGCACGGCGGTCTGGGTATCACCGCGGCGGACCAGGAAGTAGGCGTCCTTCACCCCGAGGTTGGGGTAGTAGCCCATGCCGGTGATGACGAAGATGTCGCCGGTGCGGTCGTGGGCGTTGAAGTAGCAGCGGTCGTAGAAGTTCCGGTCGCTGGACCCGGGCCACGCGATGGGCTGCGGGACCTGGTGGATCGGGTATTCGTCCATGGGGCCGAGCATCAGGCTGTTCCTTCCAGGAGCTTCTCCAGCAGCGACTTGTGGTAGAAGAGCGACTCGAGGTCGTCGGGCTGTTCCATCTCGCCGAAGTGCACGCGGCGGGCGCCGGTGCGCATGAACACGCAACACCACACCACGCCGGAGTAGATGTAGAACCAGCGCAGGTCACCGACCTCGACGCCGGTGAAGTTCTTGTAGGTCGCGCGAACGTCCTCTTCGCGCAGCACGTCCGGCAGGCCGGGCAGCCCGGCCAGGCCGCCGAGCTCTTGGAACACCTTGTGCGCGAAGATGATCCACGAGACGTCGAACTCGCGCGGGCCGACGGTGGCCATCTCCCAGTCCAGGACCGCGGAGGGGCGGAAGTCCTGGTACATCACGTTGCCGATGCGCGAATCACCCCACACGAGAACCGATTCGGATGCCGCGACGTCCTCGGGGAAGTTCTCCTCCAGCCAGACGAGGGCACGCTCGACCAGCGGTGAGCGGCCCAGGCCCGACGCCGCGAACTGGTACCACTCCTTGAGCCAGCCGAAGTGCCGGCGTAGCGCAGTGTCACCCGGTGGGTCGATTTCCTGGAGAAAGCCGAAGGTCTTTTCCGCGTCGGGGATCGAGTGCAGCTTGGCGATGGCCTCCACGGTGCTGTCCTGCAGCGTGCGTTGCTGCTCCGGGGTGGCGTCGGCGAACCAGTTGCCGCCGAACGTATACGGCATGACGTCCGGCGGGACCACACCGTCGACGCAGTCCATCAGGAAGAACGGCGAACCGAGCACTTCGCCGGTGTTCTCCAGCCAGCGCACCCGGGGGACCGGGACGTCGGTGAGTTCGGCGGCCAGGCGCATGACGTCGAACTGGTGGTCCAGTCGGTAGGACGAGAAGACGGGGACGTCCTCGGTGGTCGGCGCGACCCGGACGACCCACTTCTGCTCCACCGGCGTGCCGCCCTCGGTCCACCGGCCGGTGATGATGATTGTCTCGGAAGACATTCCGTTCGAGTCGACGCCGCTCTCGACGGTGATCTCGGGCTTGATGCCGCCTTCCATCACGGTGGACAGCCACTGTGACAGGATGTCCGGAACTGTTGTCACGTCACGGCTGGAGCGCTGAATATGGTCGACGTTCGTCTCGACCGTGACGGAGCTGTCCGCCGGTTGGTTCGGCACTGAACCTTCCTTCCCGAGATAATTACGATACGATGCGTAGCGTTATGAAATCAGACCTGCAAGCGGTTGACAAGCCCTCTGGCGCCGGTCGGCCACGCGATCCCCGGATCGACGCCGCGGTGTTGACCGCTGCCGCCGAACTGCTGCCCGAAGTCGGCTACGCCAATCTGACGATGGCGGCCATCGCCGAACGTGCGGGAACGACGAAGACGGCGCTGTACCGCCGCTGGTCGAGCAAGGCCGAGTTGGTGCATGAAGCGGCGTTCCCCACGACGCCGACCGCGCTGTCGACCCCGGAAGGGGACATCGTCGGCGACATCCGCGCCATGATCGCCGCAGCGCGCGACGTGTTCACCAGCCCGGCCGTGCGGGCTGCGCTTCCGGGACTCATGGCGGACATGAGCGCCGACGAGGAGCTCAACGCGCGGGTCGTCGCACGCTTCCACGGGCTGTTCGACGTGGTGCGGGTGCGCCTCGAGCATGGCATCGAACGCGGCGAGGTCCAGGCCGACGTCAAGCCCGAACGGCTCATCGAGATCATCGGTGGCGCAACGATGCTGCGGATGTTGTTGCACCCCGAGAGTGAACTCGACGAGCTGTGGGTCGACGAGACGGCGACGATTGTCACGCATGGAGTGATCAGCGGGGCTTGACGGTCTCGCCGGAAGCTCTTGGGCGCCAGCGCCTTTGAATCAGCATGGGACCTGATCGCGGTGTTGCCGAGTGCGGTTCTGAACCTCGTCATCCGCGTGTCCTCGGGCCGGCGCGAGCGAATGGCCGTTGGACATCCGCCACGGCGACGAGCGCGAACACTTCCGCAATCAGGCTACTTGGTTAGCCGTGTCGCGACGGTGCGTCGCCTACGATTGCTGGTGTGCCGGATATGGATCGTCGCAAGATCATGATGATGGTTGGCCTCGGCGCGGTTACCACCGTGCTGGGATCCCCGAGGGCTGACGCCGACCCGTTGCCCGTTGCCCCAGGTCCGGGGACTGGCCCGGGGCCCGCGCCTGCTGCGCCTGCCGGCTCATCGGCAGGCCCGGCAATGCTGTTCCGAGACGAATTCAACGGCCCCGCGGGTGCCCCGCCGGACCCGGCGTGGTGGTTCATCGTGCCTGAGCGCGAGGTCATCCGAAACCCCGTCGAATGGGACCAGCCGTACAACATGGGCCGGTACGTGACCGATCAGGAGCACGTGTTCCAGGACGGCAAGGGCAACCTCGTCATCCGGGCCACCCGTGGTCCCGGCGCGAACATCCGGGAGCGTTACGCGAGCGCCAAGGTCGTCGGCAACTGGCGCGGCGGGGTCGGCACCACCTGGGAGGCGCGGATCAAACTGAACTGCCTCACGGACGGCGCCTGGCCGGCCTTCTGGCTGCTCAATGACGATCCGGTCCGCGGCGGCGAGGTCGACCTGGTCGAGTGGTACGGCAACCGGGACTGGCCATCGGGGACGACGGTGCACGCCCGGTTGGACGGCACGTCGTTCGCCACCGACCCGCATCCGATCGACAGCGGGTGGCATACCTGGCGGATGACCTGGCAGCCGACCGGAATGTACTTCTGGAAGGACTACGCGCCGGGGCAAGAGCCGTTCTTCGCGGTGCCGGCCAATTCGTTGGACGACTGGCCCTTCAACGATCCGGGGTACACCTTGGCCCCGGTGTTCAACCTGGCCATCGGTGGGTCCGGCGGTCGCGAGCCTGCCGGCGGCAATTACCCCGCCGAGATGCTGATCGACTGGATCCGCGTCTTCTGATCAACGGTCCGGCGGTGGCCGGGGTCCGGACCGTGCGCCGTCGGCGTGATCGGCTCGATCCGGGTGCCTTGGTGATGCCGAGCGGTGCTGCCGCCTAGTTGGTCGACAGCGCCCGCGACGGACGCCAGGCCGCAAATCCGACGACGAGCCCGAGGAACGGGATCGCGGCCAGAACCGTGCTGAGCGTCGCGCTGCCACCGGTGACGAGCGTGAAGTTCGACAGCACCAGCCACAGGCTGCCCAGCAGACCGAGCACGGCCAACGCCGGAGCGATGCGCGTCGTCCACAACCCGTCCATCCCCAGCTCTCGGTTACGCAGGAAGAACACCAGCACTGCCACCGAAGTGGTCAGCATCAGTAGGACCATGCCGACCGTTGCGACCCCGGCCATCGAGCCGAACACCCCGACCAGCGGATCGATGCCGAGGATCGCCAGTACGGCGACAATCATTGCGGCGGTGGCGGTTTGCACCAGCGAAGAGAACGACGGTGATTCGTGGTCGTCGTGCACCGTGGCCAGCCGAGCGGGCAGCAGGCCCTTGCTGGCCAACACGAACTGATAGCGCGCGATCACGTTGTGGAAGGACAGCACGCAGGCGAAAAGGCTGCTCAGCAGGAGGACGTTGACGATGTCGCGGCCCACGATGCCCAGCATGTCGCCAGTGGTGTCCAGCAGCATATTGCCCTCGCCGGCAAGGGTTTTCCGCGCCACAGTCGCGACCTGATCCGGACCGACGGCCACCACGAACGCCCACACCGTGATGGCGTAGAACGCGCCGATAATGATCACCGCGGCGTAGGTGGCGCGCGGGATGGTCTGCTCGGGATCACGGGCTTCATCGCGGAACACGGCGGTGGCCTCGAACCCGATGAACCCGGTGAGGGCGAACAGAATGGCGATGCCAATGGTGCCCTGAGTGAAGGTGGCGGGTGCGAAGGAGGTGAAGGTGACACCGGCCGGGCCGGGTTTGGCGACCATCACCGCGTCCAGCACGACGACGATGCCGATCTCAAGGGCCAACGCCACGCCCAGGACCTTGGCGCTCAGCTCGATGTGCCGGTAGCCGAGCACTGCGACGATTGCCGGCACGATGAATGAGTAGACGGGCCAAGGGATTACCGGGCCGTGGTAGTGGGCGACGGTGTCGGAGATCGCCCATCCGATGTAGCCGTAGATGCCGATCTGGATGGCGGTGTAGGCGATCAGTGCGACGACCGCGATGCCCTTGCCCATGCGCTCGCCCAGGCCGACGGTCACATAGGAGAAGAACGCCCCGGCCTCGGGAACGTGTGGCGTCATGGTCACGAAGCCGACGCTGAAGACCAGTAGCACCAGGGCGGCGATCACGAATCCCACCGGGGCGCCGGCGCCGTTGCCCAGGCCCATAGCCAACGGCATGTTGCCGCCGATCACGGTCAGCGGGGCGGCAGCCGCGACCACCATGAAGACGATGCCGACGGGGCCCAGGCGCCCGGAAAGCCGCCGCCCCTGCGTCTCGGCCGATGCAGTGGTCATGAAATCTCCTCGGGTGCAGGGGTATTGGGGTCCAACGCGTGGCGCAGCAGATCGTGGTCGATGGCGTGGGCAGTGAAACCGTTGTGTCCGGTCAGGGTGGTGGCGGCGACCATCGCGTTGACGATCGCCTCCTCAGTCGCCTCGATGGTGAGGTCGAACAGCCGGGTCATCAGTTGCGGTGCGACCATCCGCAGGGCCACTTCCGGGTGTGCGGTGGAGGCGTCCTCATCCCATGCATATGGTGGGATGCCGCGGTTACCTGTCGAGAATGCGAGCATCAGGTCACCGCTGTACTGCTCGCCGGTGCCGCCGAGACGGCCCACCGCCAGCGCCGAGCGCTGCGCCAGTCGGGTGCACTGATGGGGGAGTAGCGGGGCATCGGTGGCGATGATGACGATGATCGAGCCCGATCCCGGGGCGTACTGCTTGGGCAGGTCCGGCAGCGGCACCTGGCTGGGTCCGATGAGTTCGCCGACCGGCACGCCGTTGATCCGGAGTCGTTCCCGCCGGCCGTGATTGGCCTGGACGAGTACGCCGACGGTGTACTGCCCGACGGCTGTCTCGGTGCGGCGCGATGCGGTACCGATGCCACCTTTGAAGCCGTGACAGATCATCCCGGTGCCGCCGCCCACGTTGCCCTCGGCGGGCGGTGCCGTGGACGCCGCCTCGAGCGCTTGGCGGGCGTGCTCGGGACGGACGTGAAAGCCGTTGATGTCGTTGAGGAGTCCATCGTATGTTTCGCCCACGACTGGCAGTGACCAGTAGAGGCCGGCGCCGCGGGCGCGGACCTGGGCGGCCACCAGTTCGTCGCGCACGACGCCGACGCTGTGGGTGTTGGTCAGTCCGATCGCGCTCGTGAGCTCGCCGGATTCGCGGATCCACTCCAGCCCGGTGAGTTCGCCGCTGCCGTTGAGGCGGTGTGAACCGGCGAACACCGGCTCGGTCCAGATGCCGTCATGCGGAACGACGACCGTGACGCCGGTGTTGACGCCGCCGTCCTGCAGCGTGGTGTGCCCGACCCGCACGCCCTCGACGTCGGTGATGGCGTTGGCCGGGCCAGTGGGGTGCTCCCCGATGACCACGCCGAGATCTCTGGCACGCATTGCTTCTCCCGAGTTTTTTTCCAGATTGGAAAAGAACTATGCGCCCGCGTGCCACGTCTCGCAAGAGAACGGGCAAGATTGGTGCCATGGCCCGGCCCAACAAGCAGGAGGAGCGGCGTCGCGAGATCATGGACGCCGCGATCGCACTGATCGAGCGACACGACTTGGCCACCCTCAAGCTGGCCGACGTCGCCGAGGAACTGGGGCTCACCACCAACGCGGTGCGGTACTACTTCAAGGACATGACGCAGTTGCTCTCCGAGCTGGCGCTGCGTTCCGACGTGCGGTTCTACGATGCGCGGCTTGAGTTGCAGCGGTCATCGGCCGACGCCCGCGAGCAGCTGGTGATGACGATGGCTGCCGGCCTGCCCACCGGGCCCGAGGACGCCGAGTGGCGTGCGATCTGGCGGGCCGTGCTGTCGGCCGGCTTCGAGCTTGACCAGCGCAGCGACGTGCAGGGCATTTATCACCGGCAGGTCGGCCTGTACGCCGATCTGCTGTCGGGCGGCCAGGAGAGCGGCGTGTTCCGGTTGCTGCACCCGGCGCGCGATATCGCCATGACCTTGATGTCGATGGAGGACTACTTCGGCTACCGGATCGCCGCACGCGATCCGGACCTGAGCCGGCCGACGGCGCTGCGGCTGATGCGCCAGTATGCGGAGCTTGTGGTCGGAGTGCCGCTTCCTGAGATCGACTGAGCTGCAGGCGGATTACTGATTGGCGAACTGCTCATCCGGCCGGCTCCTTCGTTACCACGACGGGTTCAAGGCAACCGATTCGCCGGGATTCCATCCGCTTAGTTTCAACCGCTTAGGGAGGCCAGGGGTGGTCAGGATCATCGTCTTCGGCAGGCAGTGCGAATGCCGTTCGCCGGTAATGGTTTTCCAGGCTGCGCCATTCGCTCGTGCTGTGCGTTTTGCCGATCTATCAACAGTCACTCCTGTCCACGGCTAGGAGTCAAGGAGCCCGCAGGTGTAGACGATCGCGACGGAGGAAGGGTCGAGCAGGTCCTGCCCAAGCAGCCCGGTGAATCCGTCGTCAATAACACGCTGGGCCAGCGCGGCGCGGGTGGCGTACCAGCATGTGGGGCACAGCCGGCCCAGCACAGCCTCAGTGGGGCCGTCGCCGTTGACGAGGGTGTCACGGTCTGCGGCCACAGTCACCGAGTTGGCAACCAGAACAGCCAATTTCGCGCAGAGCAGTTCGCGCATTGCCGCCGCTGTCCGGGAGAGATCAGCAACGGCGGGTGGGCCGAGATCGTTTCATTCGCCGCGCGCGATGCGCGCCAGACAGTTCTGGCCGCCGCTGAGGGTGGCGCTGCGGCCTAGGGGTAGGGCGATCCATCCGGTTGCTAGTCATCGAATTCGTACCCTGCTGCCGTGGCGGTGGTGATGAGCGCGGCGATGGCATCGGAGTCGGTCACCGCGGGACGCATCAGGTCGGCCAGTGCCAGCAGCTGGTCACGGTCACCGTAGGCGGCGAATGTTCCTGCCTCTGGGTCGAATTCGAACGCATCTGACAGATCTGGGCGGTGGCTGCTGATCAGGTATTCGGCCACTCCAGTCCAGAAGTCGCCGTTGGGTGTATGGCCGTGCTCTTCCACGGCCGCGTCGACGGTCAGATCGCCCGTGCTCAGCAGCAGCGCGACGGATGCAGGGTCTTCGTCGTCGAGGAAGAATGGGTTCACCTGTGAAACCTCTGATTCTCGTTGTGTGGGTTTACGGTTCGCCGCTGATGCGGGCGGCGAGTTCGCGCTTGAACGCTCTCTGGTAGTACGGGTTCACGTCGTCGCGGTCCAGCTGGAGCATCTGGTTGACCTGGTAGCCGAGCTTGTCGGTGCGCAGATCCGCATCGATCACCTCCAAAGTGGGGTGCCCCGCCAACACGGTGAAATCGTCGGGTTGCAGGGCGTCGCTTTGTACCCGCAGGTACCGCAGGGCAGGGGCGTGTGCGATCGGGGTGAGGTCATCGAGGCCTTTGAGTTTGGCGACTTCCACGACCATCAGATCATTGAGTGCGCCCAGATCGGGCAGTGCCCCAACGGGCAGGCTTTCCAGCCACAGGGTCACCAGGGACGTGCAGCCCCCGATCGGGGTCAAGTCGGTGACCTTCGTGCGATACATGTCCAGCGAGATGAGATGCGGCAGCCGGGTCAGGGCAGACAGGTCGTTGAGCCGCCCCATGGTGAAGTACACCAATCTTAACTGTGTTGACCCGGTGAGGAATTCAAGGTCGTCGCGCTTGGCGCTGGTCAAGCTCGCTGAGCGCAGACCAGGAATCTGGCCGAGGACATCAAGCTCCCGTGAGTGATCAGTGATCGACACACTCCGAAGCGCAGGTAGTTCGGTCAGCACCTCCAGCGATACCCGCCGCTTCGTCGGTCCCAGGTCCAGCGATTCCAACTGTCGTAGATGTCGCAAGCCCTCCACCGACTGGAGCGACATGCACTCCACCGTCAGATCGGTGAGCCATCCGAACTCGGCGAGAAAATCCAGGTCACGCAAGCCTTCGCCGAAGATATTGACGAATAACCCCAGATGCGGGTGCCGGGACATGTACTGCGCCAACAGCTGCCAGTCAGCGGCCGACGAGGCGTCGCCGGTATCTCGGATGATGATCCTGCGGAAATCCGGACGTTCGGGCAACTGATCCGTGGTCACCGGGCTCCACACAGTATGGGCAACCGGCGGCCGCGCCTTCGGGACTGCCGGACGTTGATCGGTACTCATCTCATTTCCCCGTCGTCGTGAGTTTCCCCGGTCGGCGATGCTACCGCCGACCGGGGAACGATCGCCGCTCTCGTTTGCCCTACGGATGGTTATGGTGCGACTTGCTCTTACGCCGTTTCGGCTTCTGTCTGCCCTTCGAGCTGCCTTCCTTATGGCCGGATGCCGACGAGCCGCTCGGGGAGCCCCGGTGGGATTCGTTGGCTTCGCGCGTTGTGAGCTAGATCACCGTTCGGTTCTGCCTCTGATTCCCGACTACACCTTGCACAGGCTCGTCATCGGCGACGGGTCCAACGGGTCGGTCTGCTGGACAGGGGATGTGGTCATGGGTGGTCTCTCACCGATGAAGGTGGTACCCGCACTGCGGGTGTTGTCCCCATCCGGGAACTGATGTCGATGACCGAACTATCACCCGGCCGACCCGGCGGGCCGGATACTCACCAGGACTGGGCGCCCTACTCCGACTTGGCGCAAGCGGCGGAGGCATATCTGCGCGATCCCGCGATCGCGTTGGAGGCGCTGTACCGGGTAATGGACCCGGCCGCGATCAAGGCATTCGTCATGGAACGCACACTCGAAGAAAAGGATTCGCGCGAATCGTTGTACCAAGAGGTCGCGGTGACCGACGGTCGGACGTTACTGCTGTGGATGGGTGACGACGAACTCACCGACGACGACGATCCTGAGCCCGGCGAACCCTTGCTGACGTCCACGCTGCGCTCGATTCCGTTGTCTGCGTTGACCGACCGCAATCTCAAGGTCGGGTATCGCGTCGATCACCGCGGTGGACGGTCACTGCACAGTGTCGAACTGCGGCTCGTGACCACGACGGCCGATTACACGCTGGCCAAGACCCCAGCGAGAACCGAGGCGTTCAGCGAGGAACTGGTGTTCAGCAAGTCTGTCACCGACGGCGGGCGAGCACAGATGGAACGGTTGATTCAATTCGGAAGGGTGCTGGCCGCGCATGGCTGACTGGGCATCACACAGGCATCTTCAGCAGGCGGTCATGCTCGGCATTCGCAATCCCGAAGCAGCGCTGAACAATCTGCGCCCTTTCCTCGACTTCGACGGCGCCTACTCATTCGTGCTCACGGAGCGCCCGACGTGGCAGGAGGTTGCGATCACTGACGGCCGGCGGCTGATCCTGTGGCACGGCTCGGACACTGAATGCGCCGGTCACGATGATCGATTGCCGCACCCGATGTTCCAGTCCTCGGTGCGGACCGTTCTGCTGTCGCGGCTCAGTGATCAGGCTTTGCACACCGATTACGACGTGCTACCTGACGGTTCTCACGAGCTGGTGTCGGTGCGCCTCCGCCTGTATACGCCGATAGTCAACAGCACAACCCGAACCACTCCTGAGGACAGCCAGCACTACGTCGAGTGCTACCTCTTCGACAAGAACGCAGACGATGGTCAGGAAGAAATGGGACGACTTCTCGAATTTGCGGCCGCACTGTCGATTTCGACCAGTGTGTAACGGACCGCCGGGCGCGACGGGGACCGACGCTGCCGATATCACCCGAGGAGCACAGGGGGTCAATGTGTTTCGTGACGTACCGAGGATTATCCGATGTTTCGCATCAGTGCCGGCACTGTTCTGGACCGCGATCACGGCTGCCGCCCGCAAGCCGGGAGAGCCGGCTGACCGGAGAAATCCAAATGATCCGGGACAGTACTTCGCGGACGATCCGTGGGTGGATTGAAACAGTTTTTGGCCACGGAAAGAGGAGACATGGCGGCACGAACGGCAACGAACAAGCTGCTGTGCGACATGATGATCGCACCCGACCGCGGCATCGTGGTAATTGAAGATGCTGGGGCGCAAGGGATTACTGGCATCTACATCCAGTCCGGCATCGACCCTGAACCTGCGCCGGTGCAACAGGCACTGCGGGTACAGACCATGAGCGCCGACGAGTGCGACGCCGTCGGACGGCAGCTTCGGGTTCGCGTGCTCTCCGGCTCGGACACTGGCGGATTGGGCGTCCGGGCCTTTGATGGCCACCTCAACATCGCCAGCGGACTGCTGGCCATCGGTGATCGCAGTAACCCCGACCGTCAATTGCTCGTCGGCCCATCGGGTGTGATCGGCGTCAGCGTGTTCGTGGGTAACGACATCGACGCCTCTTGTTGCAACGCTTCCGGTATCGGTTACCCACCATCAGGTCCCAGCGAGGTCACCTTGTTGCTGCACGGAGATTCCTGGCACACCTACACAGTGCGCAACACGGTTGACCGTTGGCAATTGCGATGTTAGATCGCCCCCGAAGCTCCGGGCAGTGTGCTATTCAAAGTCATGCTGCCGAAAATCTGTGCATTGCCCGCATCGGTACTGCTGGTGACGGCTCCGCTGGCGCACGCTGATCGTGCGGAACCGGTCCCGCTGTACGGGAGCTACGACACGTTTCTCGATCATTCGCGGCAGACGTTCAACGGCCGTCCCGACACCTCGGACCCGTCGACCCAGGCGGCCCTGTTCCGGACCGTGTGCGACGCCGGTGGTTGTATTGCGCACTGGCTGAGAATGACTGAGCTCAAAGAGAATCCGAACGCACCGGTGCTGTTCGACTACCGCTGGACGGGCGACCGCTGGGAGTCATCGGGAGACTATCCGTTCCACTGCGGCCCGAATGGTGCTGCGGTGACGGCATTCCGGTCCGATTTCCTGAAACCCGACGGCGACGGCAGTTTCTCCGGGGAGCGGACGTTCACCGTGGCCGCACCGGGCTGTCCGGGTGACGGGGCCGGGACCTACTGGCTGCCGTTCACGTTGACGCCGACGTAGCTGACCGTGCCGTCTCACGTGGTGGACCTACGGGGATGGATGAAAACCCCTTCTGCACGCACCGTCACGCCGTCAGACGTAGCGATATGGCCCACGGCAAAGGTTTTCACACCCTCGATGCGGTCGATATGGGCTGCGATCCGGACAGGTCCCAGCGCGGTGCCCTTCTCGTAGCGGATCGTCAGCGTTCCCGTGACTGCGGGTTGGCCGGGTTTGTGTGCTGTCGCACCCAAGACATGGTCGAGCAGCAAAGCGCAGATACCCCCATGAACCTGGCCACTGGGTCCTTCGTACGCCGCACCCAATGTGGTTTCGGCCCAAGCCGTTCCGTCATCGTCGTGATGAACGTCGAGCGGGGGAGCGAGCGCGTTACGCAATCCGATGACCGCGTTGCCCCAAGCGATGGACGACCCGCTGACCTCCTGTTGGACACCGAATGAGCCCGGCATCAGCGCACGGCCGAGTTCGTCTGTGGCAGCGTCGATTTTGGCGCGGACTGATTCGATGGTCGCGGCGTCACATTCGCTGCGAATCGTGAAGTCGACGAGTCGACGGACCGAGTCTGTGAGGGACGCGTAGAGCGCTTCGGGGACCTGAGGTGCGTTCGTCTCCCTCATGCGGGGTCCGCTCGCCGGTTCCCTCCGCGCACCGTGTGCCGCGAAGGCTGCGTGCACCCCTTGGTTCCTGAGTCCCATGTCGCTCCTTGTCTACTGATGACCTGGCAATCACTGTCGGTCGGCGTGGCGTCGTCGAGCAAGGCAAAATCCCGGTTGGCGGTCGAGGTGCGACGTCTTCAGAGGCCCGATTGTTAACCTGAGAGTGTGGGAGAACCCGAGACGTCAGACATACCTTCGCTGCCCGCGATCAACTGGGCCTTGCTGGGGATGCTGTCGTACGAGCGCGAGCTGTCGGGCTATGACATCCGCAAGTGGATCCACTGGAGCATGCGCTTCTTTTTCGGAAGTCCCGCCTACAGCCAGATTTACGCAGAGCTGAAGAAGCTGGAAAAGCTCGGGCTGCTGAGTTCGCGCGTGGAGGGAAAGGGCGCTCGTTACCGGCGACTCTACAAAATTACCGACAAGGGATTGGATGCGGTTTCTCGGTGGGCCAAGGAAGCACCGATAGAGCTGCCTACGCTGAAGCATCCAGCGATTCTGCGGGTGATGTTGGGCCATTTGAGCGCTCCGGCCGCGCTCAAGAAACTCTTGCACGAACACGTTGCTCAAATCGACCAGTTGCAGCGTGAAGCCGCCAGGGAAGCCAAGTGGTCCGGCGCTGATCCCACGTGGGGTTACGCCAAACTGGCCTTGACCTGGGCCGACCGGTATTATACGTCTGAACGGGAGCTTGCCCTGAACCTCATCAAGGATTTGGACGAGGCGGAGGCAACCCTGCCGAACACGAGCAAGGGCGGCGCCATCGCCTGGCCCGATCTCTCCTTCTGGTACGAGGTCGAACGTAGGGCGGCTGCCGAAGACGCCGCCGACTGACGTCGGGGCGTCTCACCGAGCCTGTGCGGCCAGTCTGTTCTGCGCAGCGTGCTGAGCGGCAATGTGGCCGAAAACCAGACCTTGTGCGATGGTGGCGCCGGCACCCGGATACGTGCGGCCGAAGGCGTTGGCGGCGGTGTTCCCGATCGCGTACAGACCGTCGATGACCGTGCCGTCCTCCCGCAGTACGCGCGCATGACCGTCGGCGAGCAGACCACCACAGGTACCGAGATCGCTGAGCACCATTTTCACGGCATAGAACGGACCACTCAGCAGCGGACGCAGATTGGGGTTCGGCGTGATCGTCGGATCGCCGTAGTAGCGGTCGTAGGCGCTCCGGCCGCGCCCGAAATCCGGGTCCTCACCCGCGAACGCGTTCTCGTTGAACCGGTCCACTGTCGCACGGAAGGTACCCGCCGGAACGTTGATCTGTGTGGCGAGATCGGTGAGATTGTCTGCCCGAAAAGCGATTCCGGCGTCATACCAGCGCCGGGGTATCGGCATCCGGGGAAACAGCTCCGCCGCGAATACGTAGCTGTTGCGGTACTGCTGATCGAAAACGATCCACATCGACTCAACCGGGGTGGCGGCAGCTTCAAGTTCCAGTATCCGCTGACCGAAGCTCATGTAGTCCGCCGATTCATTGGCGAAACGGCGGCCCGTCTGATCGACGATGAATGATCCGGGCAGCGAGCGTTCGGCCAGCATGACCGCAGGGGCCGCGCCGGGCAGCGGTGCCACTGCGGGGAACCACCACGATTGATCCATTGAGGCGATACCGGCGCCGACCTCCTGGCCTATCCGGATGGCGTCGCCTGTGTTGGATCGTGCTCCCAAGCTGAGATTGCGTCCGAGGGATTCGGACTGGAACTTCCACCGCATGTCCATGTCGTGGTCGAATCCGCCCGCGGCGAGCACCACGCCGTGCCGGGCGGTGATCGTGAATACGGAATCCGCATGGATGACGGTCGCGGCGGTCACCCGACCATCGTCATCGGTGACGAGGCCGGTCAGCGAGGTGTCCAGCCAGATGGGAATGCCGGCGCGAATCGCGCCGGCGAACAGGCCGGCGGCCAAGGCCTGCCCGCCGGCGGCGTAGCGGCGACCCAGTGCGAGTCCGCCGAGTCCCTGCGCGAGGCGCTTGACGACCGTGGGTAACCCCTTGCGCGGCATCCGGCTCATCAGGTTCAACCAGCGGTAGTCGGCGCCCGTCGTCGGCATTGGAATGCTGACCTCCATTACTCCGGGACGCAGGTCAGCCAGGTACTCACCGAGAATCGAGGTGTTCAACGGGCGGCATTCGCAGGTGCGGCCGGCGGCTGAACCGCCGGGTGCCTCGGGGTGGTAGTCGGAGTAGTCCTTCGCCCAGAACAGCTTCATCGGAGTGGTCCGGCGCAGCATGTCGACCGTCGCCGGCAGGTTGCGCAGATAAGCGGTCGAACGGTCCTGCGGAGCTGAATCACCAACGACCGCATCGAGATAGGTGCTCGCCCGCTGTGCGGTATCGACGCCGCCGCACTCTTCGATGACGGGGCTCGCGGGCAGCCACAGGGCGCCGCCGGAACGGGCCGTTGAACCACCTACGTAGGAGGACTTTTCGATCACGAGTACCGACAAGCCCTGTTCACGTGCGGCCAGTGCGGCGCCCAGGCCGGTGCCGGACCCGACGACGAGAAGGTCGACTTCGGTATCAGCGATGGTCAGACCAGCGGGGATCGTGGTGTGCGTCGAGGCGGTCACGGTCAATGACATTAAAACCGCAGAGACACATTTCTCGCCGGGAAATTCCTGTCAGCGGGAACGCCGATCTCCCGGCAAGCGGCGCGCACAGTTCAATGATGTTGTCAGGATGGCGATTTCAGATTGAAGGACGGACCGAACAATGACAGCCGAATCCGAAACCGACGACATCCGGTTGATCGAAGCTGGCTCGGTGCCGACCAGGTTTGCCAGAGGCTGGCACTGCCTGGGTCTCATCCGTGATTTCGCTGACGGAAAACCGCACCAGATCAACGCTTTCGGGCAGAAGCTGGTGGTGTTCAGCGGCGAGGACGGCGCCATCAGTGTCCTGGACGGATACTGCCGGCACATGGGTGGCGACCTGTCCCAGGGCACGGTCAAGGGAAACGAGATCGCGTGCCCCTTCCACGATTGGCGCTGGGGTGGGGACGGCCGATGCAAGCTGGTTCCGTATGCCAAGCGCACACCGCGGCTGGCCCGCACCGCGGCTTGGCCCACATTGCAGCAAGACGGCATGCTGTTCGTGTGGAATGACCCCGAGCACAATGAGCCACCACAGGATGTGACCATCCCTCGCATCGAAGGCGCCACCAGCGATGGTTGGACCGACTGGCACTGGTACACCACGGTGGTGCACACCAACTGCCGCGAGATCATCGACAACGTGGTCGACATGGCGCACTTCTTCTACATCCATGGCTCGCTGCCCACCCACTTCAAGAACATCTTCGAAGGTCACGTCGCGACCCAATACATGAAAAGCGCGGGACGGCCTGATCTTGGCGATCCCGAGGAGGGCGTGACGATTCTGGGGACGACATCCCTGGCCGCCTACCACGGACCGTCATTCATGATCGATGAGCTGACCTACCACTACGAGGGTTTCGATCAGCACACTGTGTTGATCAACTGCCACTATCCGATCGACGAGAACTCCTTCGCGCTGCAATACGGCATCGTCGTGGAGAAGAACCCGTCCATGCCCGACGAGCTCGCCGTCGAAACAGCCATCGCACTGGGTGATTTCGTCAAGATGGGTTTCGAGCAGGACGTGGAGATCTGGCGTAACAAGACTCGCATCGACAATCCGCTTCTCGTCGAAGAAGACGGGCCGGTGTACCAGTTGCGCCGTTGGTACGAGCAGTTCTATGTCGACGTCGCCGATGTCACGCGGGACATGGTTGACCGGTTCGAATTCGAGCTGGACACGACGCGGCCCCGGGAAGCGTGGATGAAAGAGGTCGAGGCGAATCTTGCTGCCCGGGCCGCGGCGTCCAGTCCTATCGGGTGATGGCGGCACCGCACGACAACCGGCTCGACGACATGTCGATGGTGCCGGTGGATTGCCTGCGGTGCGAAGCTGCCGTACTGGTCCGCAAGAGCAGCTGGAGTCAGACCAGCGTGCAGTGGACCGGTACCGCTCTCGGTCGTTGTGAAGAGCGCTGCACCGTACAACAATTGGCGGCGTATGGAGATCGCAGCCTGTTCCTGGCGTGCTCGGCGCTCAGCGGAGCGATCGATGATGCCGTACGCGCGGGGACGCTTCCGGTCGTCGACGGCAGCTTCTCAGACTGATGAAATGGGCTGCGCCGTCAGTCACGGCGCAGCCCCACGGTTTCTAGCTGGACACCGTCACGTCCATGAGAGGGAGCCGCTCCATCGCGGTGGCCCGTGGATCCGGCGCAGCCGCCGCGGCCGCGTGGTTCTCTTCACCACGGGTGTAGGTCCACACGCAGAACGGCTCACCTTGGGCGAATTTGAAGTCCTTGGGTGGCAGGTTGATGGCCAGTTTGCAGCCAGGAAAGAACGGTGCCGAAATGCGTTGCTCGAAAGTGCAATTCATCCAGGCGCGCGCTGGCGGGTACAGGCCCTCGTCGGTGTACTTCTGCAGCACCTCGCAACGGCGCATGTTCAACACGACGTGGTCCGGGTTGTAGACGATGTATTCGCCCCCGTAGCCCAGGGTGCCGTCGATGCTCAACACCGCCAGTTTCAGGAAGTCCACCACATGCACCGGCTCGATCTTGAGGACCTTCGCCAGTTTCGGGTACTGGTAGTCGATGATGAGCTGGTACATGTCGGGCAGCCCCAGCCATACCTCCTCTTCGGGAATGATCTTCGTCCATTGGTCGATGAGGTAGTTGTGCCCCTTGAGGTACTGGTCCCAGTAGGTCTTGATCAGGCGGATCAGAGCCGGCTTCGTGAGATCCTCGGTCTGTACGTCGAACGGAATCGCTTGGTATTGCGCGTCTTTCCAGTCCCAACCGGGCGGAGCGATGAAGCGTCCCATGGGCATGACCTGACGCATGCCGGCCCGGGAGACCTGGGCGGTCACATCCATCGCGGCATTGATGCCGACCTTCTCCGAATAGATCTTCACGTGCGCATACGGCATGAAGTTCAGAACATCCTCGAACACGCGTGCCAGGCCGACCAGGAAGTCGCGGGAGAAGTCCTGGATGTTGCCGACCTTGCCCATGAAGTCGTGGGTGTAGTCGTCGTAATTCAATTCCATGGTCTCCGTGGTGATTTCTACAGATTCGGGGGTCATGTTTCCTCCTCGGTGGGCTGTGCTGCGTGAGCATCAATAGGCGCGGGACGGTTAGCGACCACTGTTACGCGGCGGGCATCCCGCTGTCAGATTCAGCATGCATGTCAGAATCTGACAGGTTCAACGGTAGTGTTCGGGAGACGTACGTCACTACCGGATTCCCTGTCATCGGGATACGGATTGCCGTGCCGGCGCCGCATTGCAAGGGAGACGAAATACTATGAGCCGCAACGCCGAAACCAGGAGGATGCATGCGGGCTGAGGGTAGGACGGCGACGCTGACGGAGCGCCGTGCCGAGGAGCTCCGACTGGATATCGCCATTGCCGCGCGTGACATCTTCCTCGCGGAGGGATCGACGTCGGCGACGGTCGAGCGCATCTGCCAGGCCGTCGGTATCGCGCCGCGGACTTTTCATCGGCATTTTCCGGTCAAAGAAGACGTCGTCATGCCGCTGTTCCGTCAGTTCGGCAGGCTCAGCGTCGAGGTATTGTCGGCCGCTCCGCCAGACGGTGATGTCGTGGACATCCTCGTGGACGCATTCAGTACCGAGGTGCCCAAACGTGGACAGGTGGAGTTCGACCGCACGTTCATGGCACTGGTGGTCGGTGCACCCCAGTATCGGCTGCGTTGGTTGGACTGGGGTCAAGAACTTGTCGGGCCGATCACCGAGTTTCTCGACACCCGGATCGGCCTGGACGATGATCCGATGACGCGGGAGTTACCGGCGCAGTTGATCATTCAGGCGTGCCGGCATGCCTATGTGCAGTGGGTCGAGCACGGTGACTTCGACCGCCTGCGATCGGTGCTGCGGACCGGGATGGGGATGGTTGTCGGGGCCTTGCCGGGCGCCGAACCGGGAAACTGATGGGTGCCTCGTCCGGTAGGGCCCCGCGGCACGCCGGTCCTGCGCAGCTTCCCGTGCGGAACCGGCGTGCTTTCTTGACATCGAGGCATCGTGCCCGAGGGAAAGTCGGGGGACTACGCGTGCGCGCCGCCGTCGACCCGGATTTCGGTGCCGGTGATGAATGCGCCGTCGTCGGAGGCCACCATGGCGATCACCGCGGCGACAGCACTCGGATCGCCGAGGATCGGGTTGTCCCGGCCGTGCAGTAGCGGCGTCTGCTTGGCCCACAATCCCAAGTCGTAGCCTTCGGGCATCTTCTCGAGTGTGGTGTTGGCCAACGCGGTAGAGACACCGCCTGGCTGGACGTTCACCGCACGCAGGCCCTGTTTCGAGTACTCCAGTGCCAGTGAGTGGGTGAAGCTCAGGACCGCGCCCTTGCTGGCGGCGTAGGCCGCCATGTAGGGGTGGGCGAAAGTCGCCGCGGTGGAGGTGAAGTTCACCACCACGCCACGGCCCGACTCCAGCAGGGCCGGGAGTGCCTGACGTGTCATGAGGAAGGTACCGGTGAGATTGACTGCGAGCGTCCGGTTCCAGTCCGCCAACGTGGTCTCGTGGGTATGCGAACAGGTCTGTATCGCCGCGACGTTGACGAGTACGTCGAGGCCACCCAACTCAGCCACCGCACCGTCGACGGCGGCGATGACTGCATTCTCGTCCGAGATGTCGAGTGTCGCGGTGGTCAGGCGCTTGGCGGTGCCGGCGTTTTCCGCAGCGTCGGCAGTGGTCGCCAGTCCGTCGGCGGCGATGTCGTAGGCCACCACGGTGGCGCCCTCATCGAGCAGCCGTGCGGTGGTGGCCGCGCCGATGCCGGACCCGGCCCCCGTCACGATGACGCGACGGTCGGTGAAACGATCCATTTTCCAGTGCCTTTCGCGGTCTATGCGAGTTGGAACGCGCTGACAGGCGCGTCTTCCGGGTACGTCGTCGGGGCACCCAAGTCGTAGGCCGCGTTGAGTGCGCCGATGAACGCGGCGTCGTGGAGGGGCTCGCTGGGGACGTCGAGTTTGATGCCCTTGCCTTTGAGGTCATCGACCATCATGCCGATGGCGCGTTCGATCGTGATGTCGTCGGAGCCATCCATGTTCTTCTTCAGTTCGTCGTAGTCCGAGAACACTTCGGCGGACCAGTGCACCAGGAACCTCAGCTCGTCGGTGTGGTGACTCCCGATGACATCGTCACCGTTCTTCAGCAACCATTGATCCCGGTCGGCCGGGTCGCCGGTGAACACGGTGTCGAAGGACAGGCCGGCGGGAACCTGCTGTGCCAGAGGCCCGTTGGCCTCGCCGCGATGCATCATCATCTCGTTCTGCACGACCACACCCCGGTTGTTGATCGGCGGCAGTACCCGTCCGGGCGCCTTGAGCGGTCCGTCGGGCCAGTACGTGAATCCTGATTGTTCATCGAGGGAGAACCAGGTGATGACCTGGGCCATCTTGATCAGGTAATCGGTGAACAGCCCTGATTTGCCCATCACGCTGCACAGCCAGGTGGGTGCGTTCTCGTAGCGCACACCACGGAAGCTCGGGGAGTCCAGATGACCGGGATCGCGGTTGGCGCATGGGCCATTGATGTTGAACAGCATTATCTGTGGCTTCGCGTACTGCGCGTTCCAGTAGCTCTTGGCGTGCTCGAGGAAGGCGCTGTGGTAGAAGCAGTCGTGCAGCTCGGGGTACAGGACGGCACCGTAATTGGCGAGATAGCCGCGGAACGTCGGAGTGAGAAACAGATCCAGGGACGGGGTGAACCCCTCTGGGAACGAACCGCTCATGGTCGCCATCAGCTCGTCCGCGGAGGCGAAGTGCTGCGCGATGATCAGCTTCCACGGGCCCTGGTCGTGCACAATGTCGAGCAGTCGCCGCCGCTGGTCGGGGGTGTAGACATCGGTGATCTCGCGCGGTGGCGCGGCGGGACGGAGGACGTCGGACAGCTCGCGTCGCCGCTCATCGGTCAGCATGGTGTTCTCCTTCGGTGGTGAGTGTGTCGACTGTCGACGTTGGGGCAGAAGCGCTTTGCATGAGGGATCCGTTGGTGGATCGGCCGGTGGCACCGGGATGGGCGAACTTTGCGCGCACCAGCGCACCGACTTCGGCCATGGCCAGCCGGCCGCGGGCGGTCGCGTCTGATCGCATCAAGAACCCGTGGTACATCCCGGGATAACGCGTGAGAGTGGTCTGTACTCCCGCCTCCCGTAACCGATTGGCGTAGCGCTCACCCCAGTCCCGGATGGGGTCGCACTCGCCGGTGACCACGATCGCCTGGGGCAGGCCGCTCAGATCGGTTGCGTAGGCCGGCACCTGATAGTGCGAATGCGGCCAATCGCCACTACGGTCGACCAGTTCGTGCATGTAGACGATGTCGTCGTGGCGCAGCATCGGTGCGTCGGGCATCGCGGTGATCGATGGTGCGCCCATGTCGCGATCCAGGCCGGGGTAGAGCAGGACCTGCAGGGTTATCTGCGGCCCGGCGTGGTCACGCGCCGCCAAAGCCACTGCGGCAGCCAGTGATCCACCGGCACTGTCGCCGACCACCCCCAGCCGTCCGGCGTCGATGTCGAGTTCGGACGCATTGGCGGCGATCCATTCCGTCGCTGCGTAGGCGTCGTCGAACTGCGCGGGTGGTGGTGACTCCGGTGCCAGGCGGTACTCGACGGCTGCGACGGCGACTCCGGTGGCGTGGGCCAGTTCTCTCGCCAACGGTTCGAACGAGTGGTTGGAGCCCATGACGAGCCCGCCGCCGTGGAAGTAGACCAGGACTGGGAGGCGTTCATCCGTGCTGGGCCGGTACAGGCGGACCGCCAGCGGGCCGGCAGGCCCCGGGGCCGTGAGGTTCTGTGTGCTGGCCATGGTCGGCATGTCAGGGAGCGGCGCGGATTCGATACCGGCGCGGACGGCCGGCAGGCCGCGGGTCCGCATCGGTGCGATGTCTCCGAAAGATGCGACCCGGACGGCGGCATCGTGATCGAGTTGTGGTGTAGGCATCTCAGTTGTGGGTGGGGTCGAACCGGCGATGCTCGCGCAGTTGTGGCGCCTGCTGGCTGGTCAGTACGCGGGCACGTTCGGACATCGCCGCACCGACATAGTCCGGTTGGGTGATGAGATAGAAGCGTCCTTCGGCGGCTTGATCGAAGACCACCTGTGCGGCGGCGAGGGGGTCCATTGCGGCTGCTTTGATATCGAGCATGGCCGCGCGCTGCCCCTCGGCGGCATCGGTGTTCCCGGTGTCGACTCCGCCCGCGGATTCGAAGATGTTGGAGACGACGGCTCCCGGCAGGACGGCCTGGACGTGAATGTGACGAGCATGGCCTGCGGACTGCACCTCGAGATTCAGGCATTCGGTCAGCGCCAGCACGGCATGCTTGCTCATGATGTAGGGCGCCTGCAGGGGAACCACGGCGACCCCGCCGATCGAAGACAGATTCCACACCCACGCGGGCGCATCGGTGGACATCATTCGTGGCAGAAACGCGCGAATGCCATGGAATACGCCGTTGATGTTGACGTCGACGATCCGCTGCCAGTTGGCCAATGGGGTATCCCACAGGTAGCCGAACTGTTCGACTCCCGCGTTGTTGACCAGCAGTCGCACGGCACCGAATTCGTCGAATACCCTGTCCGCCAGCCGCTGTACCGCCGCGGCATCACGAACGTCGCAGACGGCGTCGACTGCGTTTCCTCCGGCCACGCGGATTTCGTCACGCAGAGCCGCAATGGCGGCGGCGTCGATGTCGGCCAACACCACCGTCATACCGAGCTGACTGGCGTGACGCGCCAGGCCGGCGCCGATGCCGGCGCCGGCGCCGGTGATGACGGCCACGCCACCACCGAAGATCGCGTCAGCGGTCACGCGGGTTGCCCGTTGGCGGCCGCGGCCTTCGCGGCGTGCTCGGCGAGCGGGATCGAGTTCTCGGCGTCCAGCACCACCGTCATCGAGGTGAACACCAACGCATCACCCGCGCGCCGAATGCCGACGTCGACCACGCCGCTCGACACCCCGAACGGGACGTTGTTGGTGATCTGGTTGACGTACAGATAGAACCGCACCGTCGTGACCTCACCCTCGGTTCCGGTCCGGAAGACGTTGGTCGCGTGGTGGCGGCACGGGTACGGGTTCTCGTTGCGGTGCTCGGTGAGCCAGGCGAGAGTCTCTGCGCCGCCGTGCAATTCGGCCGCCAGCAGATGCTCGAATGGGCAGTTTCCGGAATCCGAACGGCTCAGATACTCCATCTCGTCGCCGATCCGAGCCGCCACTTCGGCGAAGTTTCCCTGGTCGTAGTGAAACCAGAACTCGGCGATGAATTCTTGGGCCTCAGGCAAGCTGATCGAGTTGCTCATACCGGTCAGTCAACTCGCCGGAGTTGCTCGTCACAGCGCCCGTGACCGGTCACCGGAATAATCCCGAAAGCTACCCGGTGCCAGTGATCAACGCCCACACGCCGGTGCGGCCTGCTTCAGCCGCCGCGGCGGCGACCTTCCGGTCCCAGAAGTGCACAGAACCGTTCTCCGAGCGCCACGCCAGGGCTGCGCGGGTCCATTCGTGCAGGCGGTGTTCGCGTGTCGTCCCGATCGCACCGTGCACCTGGTGGGCATGACGTGTCACGGCCGACGCCGCATGCCCAGCGCAGGACCGTGCGACTGCGATCTGGAAGTCGAGATGGTCTGTCAGCCATCCTGTTTCGAGTGCGGTGTGCAGTGCCGCTTCGGTAGCCGAGCGCGCAACCGCCGCCTCGGCGGCGGCATCTGCGATCAGGTTCTGGATCGCCTGGAACTTGGCGAGGGGACGGCCGAACTGGATGCGCGACATCACGTGCTCAACCGAGGCCGCGATCGCGCAATCCAGTGCGGCACAAACCTGAATGGCTCTCACCAACGCGGCCTTGCGCTCGAGTTCGGTGACCAACTCGGGCGCTACCGCCTGTCCGGGCCACCCGGCCGCATCGACTCTCACGGTGTCGCGCGGTTCGCCGATCAGGTTGCGTCCCGGGGCGATCGTGATTTCCGTGGTGTCGACATCGGCGACACGATAGCCGTCGCCGGTCCGCCACACGGTGACGATCCGGTCGGCGGAGCCGGCCCAGGGCGTCGGCGCCCGAGGTGCATCGGGTTGCGGCACCACGTGGATCGTGCGGAGCGCGTCGTCGACTTCGTGGCCGACGGCCTCCAGCAGCCAGCACGCCAAGAGATCATGCTCGGCCAACGGCAGCCGTACCCCGTGCCGCACTGCGGCGGTGAGTAATTCAGCCGATTCGCGCCAGCTCGCGCCGCTACCGCCGGATTGTTCCGAACCGGTCAGCCGCACCAGCCCGAGCTCATCGAGCCGTTGCCACAATGTGCGGTCAAAGTCGACTCGTGCCTCGGCCGGCCCAGGATCGTGGGACAGCCGGTGGTCGGCGAAGACGGCGTCCATCATGTCGACCAGATCGCGATCGACTGTCGGCGCGCTTGTCATCGATCCGATTGCGTTCATCGCAACCCCAATCCCCGCGCGATGACGCCGCGCAGTACCTCGTTGGTTCCGCCGCGCAGGGTGAATCCGGGGCGCTGGTCGACCGCGTGGAACACCAGATCGGCCCACGACGAGTCGACCCTGCTCTCATCACCGGTGCGCAGATCGGCGTAGTCGGCGATATCGCCCTCGACGGTGGTGCCGAGGACCTTGACCACGGCTGCGGAGACATCGGCGGCCTCGCCGCGTTGCAGGGCATCTGCCACAGCCATCGATGTGTGATGCAGCCCGGCGATACGTGCCACCAATCGGCCCATCTCGACGTCGCACGAAACATCTTGTGGAGCAGCCTGTTCGAGTGCAAAGCCCAGGAGTGGAAACGTCGAGAGGAACCGTTCCGGGCCACTTCTCTCGAAGCTCAACTCGGAGGTCACCTGGCTCCAACCCTGCCCGATTTCTCCGAAGACCCGGGAGTCGGGCACGAACACCTCATCGAGAATCACCTCATTGAAGTGGTGCCCACCGTTCATGGAGATGATGGGCCGAACGTCTACGCCCTCGGTGGCGAAGTCGACGATGAACTGGCTGAGCCCCGCGTGCCGATGTGCCGAGTCCGCCGGTGCGGTGCGGGCCAAGACGATGAACGCGTGGGCCCGGTGCGCCCCCGAGGTCCATACCTTGGTCCCGGTGATCGCCCAGCCCCCGTCGGCACGGACTGCTCGCGTGCGCACGCTCGCGAGATCCGATCCTGAGTCGGGCTCGCTCATTCCGATGCCGAAGAAGCACTCACCGCGGACGATGCGGGGCAGGTACTCGTGCTTCTGTTCTTCGGTGCCGTACTTGAGAAGCGACGGCACGATCTGGCGGTCGGCGATCCAATGGGCGGCCACCGGCGCCCCGGCGGCCAGTAGTTCCTCGGTGACGACGAAGCGGTCGTGAAACGAACGGCCGTGCCCGCCATAGTGTTCGGGGACCGTCATACCCAACCAGCCTTGTCGTGCCAGCGAACGGGTGAAGGTCTCGTCCCAGCCGCACAACCAGGCGTCGACCGACGGCGTGAAGGCGCCCACAGCCAGTTGTTCGGCGAGGAACGTCCGGACCTGGCCGCGCAACGCGTCAGCAGCTGGGTTCGAGCTGCTCGCCGGCGGCACCAGACGTCTCAGGGTCGGCGTCATGAGGTCTTCCACTTCGCGATGCGCTCGTGGTGCGCTGTGTCATGGTGGGCCAGCGGTTGCATGGCTGCGGCCATGCTGAGGGTCGATTCCAGTGTGCCGGTGATGGATTCCTGAAGCAGTCGTTTGGCCATCCGCAGCGCGTGCGGGGGATTGGCGGCGATGCGCTCGGCCAGGGTGTGCGCTTCCGCAAGCAGATCCTCATGGGCCACAACGCGGCTCACCAAACCCCAGTCGAGCGCCGTTGCGGCATCGATGCGGTCACCGGTGAAGGTGAGCTCGGCGGCGCGGGAGTATCCGATGGCCCGCGGCAGAAACCAGGATCCGCCGTCGCCGGGAATCAAGCCGAGCTGCACGAAGCTCTCCGCGAATGACGCGCGCTCCGAGGCGATGCGGATGTCACACATCATCGCCAGATCGCAGCCGGCGCCGATCGCGGCGCCGTTGACCGCGGCGATGATGGGGACTTCGAGCCGGCTCATCGCACGTGGGATGCGTTGGATGCCATCGATGTACGCACGACGCTGGTCGATGGGGGCGAGGCCGAACATGCCGCGGCGGTCGGCCATCTCCTTGACATTGCCGCCGGCCGAAAAGATCTTCCCGCGACCCGTGAGGATGATCGCCCGAACTGCGTTGTCGCGGTTGGCTGCATCGATGTTGGCCTCGATCGCCGCGATCACATCCGGGGAAGATATGGCGTTGCCTGCCTCTGGGAGATCGATCGTCCAGAGCTGGATCGAGCCGCTGGTGCTGACATCGACGGGTGCCTTCACGGCCGTGCCCTGAGTTGAAGGGACTTCGTCTGCAGATACTCCTCGAAGCCGAATCGCCCGAGCTCCCGGCCGATTCCCGATTTCTTGTAGCCGCCGAACGGCGCGGTGGGGTTGTAAGGACCGCCGTTGATGTCCAGCTGTCCGGTCTGAATCTGACGTGCGAACGCGATCGCGGTGTCGTCGTCGGCGGCCCACACCGCCCCCGACAGGCCGTAGGGTGTGCCGTTGGCGATGCGCAGGGCATCGTCGTCGTCGGTATAGGGGATGACGGCAAGTACGGGTCCGAACACTTCTTCCTGTCCGAGTTCAGATTCCGGGTCGACATCGGCGAATACCGTTGGTGCCAGGAAGAACCCGATGTCACGGATCCGCTCGGAGCCCCCGGTGAGCAGACGCGCGCCATCACGCTGCGCGCGGTCGATGAATCCGCGCACCGTGTCGAACTGGGATTGTGAGGCGGACGGGCCGATCCGGGTGGCCGGGTCCCAGGGATCGCCGACGGTGTAGCGGCCCACCGCCGATTCGATCAGTTCTAGTGCCTCACGGTAGCGCCTCTGCGGCACAAGCATTCTCGTCCACGCCATGCAGGTCTGGCCGCCGTTGAGGAACGCGTTGCCGACGCCGACTTTGACCGCGGTGGCCAGGTCGGCGCCATCGAGGATGACGTTTGCCGATTTTCCGCCGAGCTCGAGGGCCACCTTCTTGACTGACTGGCCCGCCAGCTCGCCGACACGGGATCCCACCCCGGTGGACCCGGTGAAGGACACGAAGTCGACGTCTGGGTGACTGGCGAGGCGCTCACCGATCACCCGTCCAGGGCCGGAAACGATGTTGACCACCCCGGGCGGCAGTCCCGCTTCCTCGCAGGCTTCGATGAACGCGAACACCGACAGCGGTGCCTCGTTGCTCGGTTTGAGCACGACGGTGCAGCCCGCGGCGATGGCCGGAAGCACCTTGGCGACCACCTGGTACAGCGGATAGTTCCACGGGGTGATGGCGCCGACAACCCCGTAGGGCTCGCGCAGCACCAGCGAATTGCCCACGCGCTCTTCGAAATCGAACGTGTCCAAGACGTCGGCAAAGCCGTTGGCGACGGCGAGCGGTACCTGCGTTTGCACCGTCTGCGCGATTCGTACCGGGGCGCCCATCTCGGCGGTGATGAGGTTGGCGATGTCCGGCAGGCGCTTCTCCATCGCATCGATCACCCGGCGCAGCCGCTGCCGCCGCTCTGGGACGGTGATCGCCGGATCGAAGGCGCGGCGTGCTGCGGCGACCGCCGCGTCGACATCGGCTTCGTCGCCGGCCGGGACATGGCCGATCACCACTTCGGTGGCCGGGTCGACGACGTCGATGACACCGCTGCCCGACGGGGCCACCCAGCGGCCGTCGATGAAAAGCTCGGAACGTTGGTGAGTGTGCATATTCGTCCTTTGCGAACTACGGGGTGATGCTGGCACGGATGTCGCGCTTGCCGTCCGCCGCGGCGAAGGCGTCATTGATGTCGTCGAGCGAGTACGTCGTTGCGGCGAGCCGGTCGAAGGGCAGTTCATGTTGGTGACGGTCCAGGAAGGTCAGGGCGCGAGACAGCACTGCCGGGTCGTACAGCGAAACGCCGACCATGGTCTTGTTGCTGAAGACGAATCGCGAGGGGTCGAAGGCGAACGTCTGGCCGGCGTTGATGTTGCCGATCTCGACGTAGCGGCCGAACTGTCCCAGCATCTGCAGGCCCTCTTCGATCGCCGAGGGGTGCCCGACGACTTCGACGACGACGTCGGCACCGTGTCCGTCGGTCAGCGCACGAACGGCTTTGGCTCGGTCCCTGGGCGTCGCGACCTGGTTCAGATCCAGCACGGTGTCGGCACCGAAGGCGGCCGCCAACTCCAGCCGTTCGGCGATGCCGTCGATCGCGATCACGTTCGCGGCGCCGCGCGCTTTGGCGACCGCGATCGCATAGAGGCCCAGAGCTCCGGCCCCTTGCACGACAACGTGTTCACCGAGTTGCAGGTCGACGCGTTCGAACCCGTACATCACCTGGGACAGAGCACAATTGGCGCCTGCCGCGATGTCGTCAGCGACGCTGTCCGGAACCGTGTAGACGACGGCGCCGGCCGGCAGCAGGTAGTAATCGCCGTAGCCGCCGACGAAATATGGTGGCTCGTCGGCCCGGCCCAGCATGGCCATCTTCAGCTTCAGGCAGCCGTTTCGTCGCCCGGCAAGGCAATTGCGGCAGCTGTGGCAGCTGTAGAAGTAGGGGAACACCACTCGGGTGCCGGTCTGCAACGGCTTGCCGTTCGAGTCGGTCGAAACACCGTCACCCAGCGCCTCGACAGCCCCAACCATTTCGTGCCCGAGCACCGTTGGCAGTTGCCCACCGAGACCTCGGGTTGCGAACGTGCCGTGCCAGGCGTGTACGTCCGACCCGCAGATGTTGGCGCGGGTCACGCGGACCAGGATTTCACCCGGTCCGACCTCTGGCAGCGTGACGGTCTCGATCTGAAATGGCTTGCCGGGCTCATCGAATCGCGCGATGCGGCCTTTGTACATATGTTGTGTTCCTTCAGTTTTGCGCGAATTCGGGGCTGAATTCTTCACGCAGTCGGCGTTTGAGCAATTTGCCGCTGGGGTTCTTCGGGAGGGAATCGACGAAGAAAACCCGTTTGGGAGTTTTGAAGCCTGCGAGATGACCACGGCAGTGGGTGAGGACTTCGTCTTCGGTCAGCGTCATCCCGGCGCGGGGGACCACGGTGGCGACGACAGCTTCGACCCACAGCGGGTGCGTCAACCCGAAGACGGCGGCTTCCTCGATACCGTTGTGCAGGTACAGGATTTCTTCCACTTCGCGGCTGGCGACATTCTCCCCGCCGGTCTTGATCATGTCCTTCTTGCGGTCCACCACGTGCAAGAGGCCGTGCTCGTCGTAGAAGCCGAGATCACCGGAATGGAACCAACCACCGGCGAACGCCTCCGCGGTCTTGTCCGCGTCGTCGAGGTAGCCCAGCATCAAATGTGCACTGCGGTGGGCGATCTCGCCGACGGTTCCCGGTGGTACGGGAGTGTTCGTCTCGTCGAGGATGGTGGTTTCGACATTGACCACCGGTCGGCCTGCCGATCCGGCGTGAGCGTCCTGTTCCTCCGGTCCGAGCGCCGAGGCCAGGGGCGCCATCTCGGTCTGGCCGTAGAAGTTCCACAAGCGCAGACCCGGCAACCGGCGACGCAACTCGTGCAGGATTTCGGTGGGCATCGGTGAGGCGCCGTAGTACCCCTTGCACAGGCTGGACAGGTCGACCTGGTCGAAGACGGAGCTGCGCAGCAGGCTGATCCACACAGTGGGCGGCGCGAAGTAACTGGTGGCGTGGTGGCGCTCGATGGTGCGCAGGACCAGTTCGGGTTCGGGGCGGGGCAGGATGATGCTTGTCGCGCCGAGATAGATTGCGGTGGCCAGGAAGTTGTCGAGCTGTGCGCAGTGGTACAGCGGCAGGGAATGGATGACGACGTCGTCGCCAGACATCGAGCCGGCGACGATGGTGCTGATGTACTGCCACATCAAGCTGCGGCTGCTGTGCATCACCCCCTTCGGCCGCGACTCGGTGCCACTCGTGTACATCACCCGGACGAGCTGTTCGTCGCCGAGAAGATGGTCCGGGGCAGTGCTCGTGGCGGCGAGCCAATCGGCGAAATCTGGCCATCCAGAGGGACACTGCTGCCCGGCCGGAGCCAGCGCTGCGGTGACGTGCACTGCGGTGCCGCGGCGCAGCGCGTCCGCCGCCACCGGCGCCAGGTCCGCTTCGACGATGAGCCCGGCAGCATTGCTGTGCGCCAGGATGTAGGTGATCTCTTCGGCGGTGAGCATGAAATTGATCGGGACCAGAACCACGCCGGCACGGGCCGAGGCGAATGTCAGTACCGCGTACTGCCAGCAGTTCCGTGACAACAACGCAAGCCGGTCTCCGACCCGAAGACCGTTGTCGCGCAACGCCGCAGCGGCACGGTCGACCAGGTGGTCGAACTCGGCGAAACTCAGCGACACCTCGCCGTCGACGATCGCTGTCTTGTTCGGCTGTCTGCGCGCCGCCCGGCGTGGAATGTCGGCGAGGCTGTGGCTGCGGGCCCGGGCGATAACGGTGTCCAGGTCATCAGAATCCATGCGGTGAAACGTATGTAGCGCACCGAGTTGCTCGCAGGATCGTATCCCGCTCAGAGGTCAAAGCAGCGGCGGCGAAAGGGCGGTCCCTTCGATACTCGATTGCATGACCGCCGCGACCGAATCGTCCTCACCTGTAGCCAGCGCTGCTGACCCTGACGCCCTGCGTGCACACCTGATGCAGGCAGATCCCGGTGTCCTCGTCGCTGTGCTCGCACAGATGACCGGCGATGCATCGGTCGTCGATCGGTACGCCCCCAAGATCGATCACGTGCAGGACCCGCCTGAGCGGGCGGGGACCACCGATCCCGAAACCATGCACGCGCTGGTCGGCGAGATCAGCACTGCGCTCGTCGACTTCCGGCCCGAGGACGCGGCCGGCGCAGACCGCGACCTGTTCACCCGGGTGCTGCCGCTGGCGGTGGGCGGTCCGGTAGATGACGAATTCGTCGACCTGCTGATCGAGCAGGGTGGTTTCCGCCCGTCGCAACCTACGCTGCCGCGCACGGTGCCGATTCCCCAGACCACTTCCATGGCCATCATCGGGGCCGGGTTGGCCGGCATCGCGGTAGCACTGGCGGCTGCCGAGGAGGGCGTCCAGTTTCAGATTTTCGACCGCAACAGCGAAGTCGGGGGTACGTGGCTGACCACCACGTACCCGGGCATCGGCGTTGACACCCCGTCGGCCTACTACTCGCTGTCGCGTGAAGTGAACCCGGAATGGTCCAGCTATTACCCGCAGGGCGCCGAGTACCAGGCTTATCTCGTCGCGCTCGCGGACAAGCACGAGCTGCGCAAGCACATCCGGTTCGGCACCGAGGTGGAGGCGTTGCGGTGGGATGAAAGTCGTCAGCAGTGGCAGATTCATTCGCGCGGCGCCGACGGAAGCACGACGGTTGACCATGCCAGTTTCGTCGTAACCGCGGCCGGCTACCTGAATCGTCCCCGCTTTCCCGATCTCGAGGGCCGGGAGAGCTTCGGCGGCATCAGCATTCACTCGGCGCAGTGGGATCCCGCGCTGGACCTGACGGGCAAGAAGGTGGCGATCATCGGTGCCGGCTGCACCGCGGTGCAGATTGTCGATGCCTGCGTCGACCAGGTCGAACACCTCACCGTGTTCCAGCGGCAGCCTCATTGGGTCGCTCCCCGCAAGCGGTTGTCCGACGACGTCCCGGAACATCGCCGCTACCTGGGGCGGGTGCTGCCGTTCTACGCCATGTGGAACCGGGTCAAGTCGTACTGGGCCACCGCCGACAACAACTACCCGGTCATCCTGCAGGACCCGGAGTGGTCCAAGAACCATTTGTCGATCTCGCCCGCCAACGACGTGCTGTTGCAGATGTGCACGGACTACATCAACCAGATGTTCGGCGCCGGAACAGAATTGGCCCGCAAAGTCACGCCCGATTTCGCCCCGTACGGCAAGCGGATCATCCGCGACCCCGGCGGCTACTATGCCGCGTTGACCCGTGATCACGTCGACGTCGAAGCCAGCGAGCCGGCCGCGGTGAACGCCGATGGGATTGTCACGCACGACGGCCGACAGATCGACCTCGACGTCATCATCTACGCCACCGGCTACCACCTGGACTTCCTGTCGACGATCGACATCCGCGGTCGCGACGGCCGGGCGTTGTCCGCTGAGTGGGGCGACAGTCCGCGTGCCTACCGAGGTGGCACGGTCCCGGGCTTCCCCAACCTGTTCATCACGTCAGCACCGAATTACAGCCCAGGCCACGGCGCGGGCGCCAACTTCTCGATGGAGGTGCTGGCGCACTACATCATCGAGTGTCTGCAGCTGATGGCGCTGCGCGGCGTGCCGACCATGGAGGTCACGCGCAATGCGTACGACGAGTACGTCGAGGGCATCGACGAGACGATGCGCGGCACCGTGTGGTGCCATACGCCCAACGCCCACACCTACTACCGGTCCGGTTCAGGGCGCGTCGTGGTGGCCACACCATATCGACTGGTCGACTTGTGGCGTCAGCACCGGGCACCCATCGAGGAAGACTTCATCCTGCAATGACAAGGCTCTTGGCCGGTAAGACCGCACTCGTGACGGGCAGTAGCCGGGGGATCGGACGGGCAATCGCACAGCGGCTGGCGGCCGAAGGGGCCACGGTCGCGGTCACCGCGCGCGGGCATGGTCCGTCAGCGTCGGTGCGCGCCGGCGTGAGTGAGATGATCCCGGGCAGCATCCAGGAAACCGTGCGGCTCGTCGAAGACGCCGGCGGTTCGGCCTTCGGCGTGCCGGCGGATCTCGAAGACCCCGACGCGCGTGGCGGCCTTGTCGAGGCGGTCCTGGAACGGACCGGGCGCATCGACATCTTGGTCAACAACGCCGGTTTCGCCGACTATGCCGTGGTCGAGGACATGCCGATGGCAACCTTCGACCGGACAATCGACCACTACCTGCGCATCCCGTTCGCCCTGACGAAAGCCGTTGTGCCGCACATGAGAAGCCAGGGTGCGGGCTGGATCGTCAACATCGGCTCGGTTACCGGGGTGGCCCCGGCGCGGCCGTATCGGGACTACAACAAGACCGCCGGCGATGTCATCTACGCATCGTGCAAGGCGGCTCTGCACCGGTTCACCCAAGGGGTGGCAGCCGAGTTGGTCGATGCGAACATCGCCGTCAACTGTGTGGGTCCGTCCACTGCGGTGCGTACCCCTGGCGCCGCCGCGCTCATTCCCGAATCGTTTCCCACCGAGCCGGTCGAATATCTGGCAGAGACGGTGCTGGCCATGTGCCACGCGCCCGCCGCGGAGCGGACGGGTCTGGTGGCGTTCAGCTTGCACTACCCATGGTCCCAACAATTGCCGGTGCACTCGCTGGACGGCGGCGCGGTTCTGCCGCCGCTGCAACCGCCGGCATCGGCCAATCCGAACATCCTGCCCGCCGGGGTTTAGCGGCCCCGTCAGCGCAGCACCGGCGTGGTCAGCTCACAGAAGCTGTGGCACAGACGATCTCGGATGATCACGTCGGTGGTTTCCGGGTCGAACCAGCGGTCGACGACCGCCCAATGGATAGGGTGCATCAGGTACGGCCCCATCAGCCCGTCGACGTCGGTGAATTCCTGCTCGAACACGTGCGTCCACGGGCTGGTACCGATAGCGGTGTCGACACGACTGAGCTGCCACGCCGCGATGGTCGAAACATATCTTGGCATCGAAGCCAATTCGCGTTCGAAGTCGGCAATGGTGTCGGCGTCGACGCCGGGGTCGACACGCAGCAGTAGTGCGCGGTACACGGTGCCGCTACCGCTGCGTGTCGGGGTTCCGCGATAAGTCGCGCCGTTGACGTGCATGATCGCCGGATCGGCCAGAATGTTGTCGAAAGTGCTTTGCCGCCAGGAAGCCTGGTCTGCGAAGCGTAGATGGACCAGGATGTCGCCACCATTGCGTGAGCCCGACAGCGTCGGTTCCACCACATACGCGAGTGCGCCGCTGTCGTGGGCTGCCGCGCGCAAGTTCTCCAGGATTCGTACCCGATCGGATTCGTCGACGTCGATCAGGCGCGTCACGCCGACGGTGGCACCCTCTGCTGCCGGTTGTGGTTGCCGCGCAACGACATCACCTGCGGGGGCCACGTTTTCGGGAGACGCGGCCACGCTGCGGTTGCGTTCGACAATGAGGCCGGCCACGCTGTCCCACCACTGTGCCAGTGTCGGATCGCCGCGACCCTGCCATGTCATCTGCCACCACGCCTGCGGGCTGGGCAGGGACCAGGTGATGGTGACGACGTTGGTTCGGTCGTCGAACCAGATCGGTGGACTGACCAGAATGTCCCACATGGTCATACCGCGCTCGATGGCGCCGGGGGCGTATCCGGCGAGATAGGCGTCGATGAATTTCTGGGCACACCCGGGTGCGGTGACCACGCGGTCGATGACGAACACTTCGTCCATGGGTAGAGGCTAGGCGCAGAGGGCGTTGCGCGGTCCGCCTCTTCCCGGTTACCGGGAACGGATCTTTGCTCCTCGGTGATGGGCGGCAATGGTGATCCCATGGGCGACAATCCCTTTGAACCTGCGCAGCTCGGACCGGTGGTGCTGCGGAACCGAATCATCAAGGCGGCGACCTCGGAGGGGCGCTCGCCCGACGGCGCGGTCACCGATGATTTGATCGCCTTTCACCGTGCCTTCGCCGACGGCGGCGTGGGGATGACCACCGTCGCGTACTGTTGCGTCTCTGCCGAAGCCGCGAGCGCGCCGGGACAGATCGTCATGAGTGCAGCTACGTTGCCGGGCCTGCGCCGGTTGACCGACGCCGTACATACTCGCGGAGCGGCAATTTCGGCTCAACTGGGGCACGCCGGGGTGGTGGCGCCCAAGAAGCTCACCGGTGTTACCGCGGTGGCGCCGAGCAGGTTCATCAACCCGACGTCTTTCGCGTACTGCCGCGCGATCAGCGTCGCGGAAATCCAGACCGTCATCCGGCAGTTCGGGGCAGCCGCCCGCATCGCGGTGGATGCCGGTTTCGACGCGGTCGAGCTTCATTTCGGCCACCTGTACCTGCCCAGCTCATTCCTGAGTCCGCTCATCAACCGCCGCACAGATGGGTACGGTGGGTCGATCGACAACCGGTCTCGACTGGTTCGTGAGATCGCTGAACACGTCCGGACAGTTATCGGCGGCCAGGTCGCGGTGATCGCCAAGCTGGACATGGATGACGGTTTCCCCGGCAGCATCTGGATCGACGAAGCACTGCGCACGGCACAACTCCTCGATGCCGACGCCACGCTTGACGCCATCGAGCTGACCCAAGGTTCCTCGGTCTACAAACCGATGTATCTGTTCCGTGGCGATGTGCCGGCCAAAGAGTTTTCGAAAGTGATGCCCGCCGCGCTGCGCCCCGCCATCCGACTGTTCGGCAAGCAAGCGATGGGCAGGTACCCCTACCGGGACTTGTACATGCTCGACGCCGCTCGGCAATTCGTCCCGCTGATGAAGAACACCAAACTCGTTCTGTTGGGTGGCATTACCAACCGTGAACACATCGAGACCGGCATGCGGGAAGGGTTCGATTTCTTCGCCATGGGGCGGGCGCTGCTTCGTGAACCCGACCGGGTGAACACCATGGTCACGGAGCCGGATTCACGCAGCCGTTGCACCCACAACAACAAGTGCATGGTGACCGTGTTCGGGCGCACCCATTGCGTCCTCGACCCCGAACAACGCTACGGAGTCGCCCAGCGGCTCACCGACGACCGGCGGTGAACTGCCTGCAGCGACCGGGAACCACCTTGGTGCGGGCCGAATTCCATGTTGCGCCAGATGCGGGACGCGGTGATTCGAACCGGCGCCGCCAGCCGCTGATCCAGCGTGATCCGGTCGATCGGCCCGCACACGGATACCGCAGCGAGCGGCTGACCGGGCAGTCCGATGGCTGCCGCCACGCAGCCGATCCCCAGTAGTGATTCCTCGCGGTCGAACGCCACGCCACGTTCGCGGGTCTTCGCCAGTTCGACCGCCACTTGCTGGGTGCCGGTAATCGAGAAACGAGTTTGGCGGCTGCTGAAATCGACTTCCGTGCAGTCGCTTTCGGCGAGGATGGCCTTTCCCAGCGCAGTACAGTGCGCCGGTACGCGATTGCCGACCGAGGTGTGGACGAGATCAGTCAGGTGATCGCCGATTCTCTCGAGACAGATGACGTCGGAGCCGTCGAGGACAGCCAGATGTACTACCAAGCCCGTGGCCCGCTGCAGACTGCGCAGGAGGGGCAGCGCGGCCTGGTGAATGCGGCCCTGATGCAGGGCCAGCGACCCCAGTTCGACCAAGCGGGTCCCGAGTTCGTAGTCGAAACCTTCCCGTCGGAGCCAGCGCAGGTGCACGAGTCGCTCGAGCATGCGGTGCACAGATGAACGCGGAAGACCGGTGCGGTGCACGATCTGCACCATCGTCAGCGGTGTCTTGCCGTCGAAGGCATCCAGCACCAGGGACATCCGGTCAATGGCGGCGATCGGCGTTTCGCCGCGGTTCACGACGGTCGTTGTCATGAGGCGCTCCCAGAGGTCGATAGTCAAAAAAGGACTATGACTATTTTTACCATATGGTGTGCGCGCTGTCACACACTGTGGTTTGGGTTCGAAGGGTGCCCGCTCAGCGGATATTCGTCCCATCCCGGGACCGGTGCCCCGTAACTTCTTGCTGGTAAAGGGATCACAGCCACGTCTGGCCGGTGCTGCCGGTGGCGTCTGATCCGGCAGGCGCGTCGGCAAGGGCAGGTATGAAATCAACCATCTCGGCCATGGCGTTGGTCGCCGCCGCATGGACGGCGATGCCGCTGGCGCACGCGGATATCCGCCACGGGAACTTCGAAGTCAGAATCTCCGGCCGGCATGACTTTCACACCTGGCTATGGGCGCTGTCGAGTTGTCAGGGCGACTGCGTTCACGTTCAGGCGATTCCACAACCGGTGGCGAAGGCCTTTCCCTACCAGGGCGACGCGCATCGTCACGACGGACGGCTGACGCTCACCGTTGATGTGCCGGATGGATTGCGTTGCGGGGATGTCTATTACGGGCCTGTGATACCGACCCGGGATACCTATTCGTGGGATCCGAACACCATGTCCGGCACACTGTCATCATCGTTCGCCACCGGCTGCGATGGAGCGCCCGCGGGCACATTGACCTATCCGTTCGACCTCGTGCAGATGTAATTCGGAAGCTGCTACTCGGTGGCTACGGCGCGCGGCCCGCGAGTAAACCGTACAAGCTACGGACGTATCGCCTTAGGTAGATCGGTGACCCACGGATAGCCCCAGTAGCTGAGGCTCTTGATCAATCCCACGGGTGTTCTCCTGTCAGATCATCGCCCGCAGCGGGCCCTGCGGGTCCACGCCGAGGGAACTCAGGGCCGAGGCGTGGTAGACCGTGCCCGGTACGTGGATGGCGTGCGCCTGGCCGACGTGCACATCCCGCCAATACCGTTGCAGCGGCTTGTCCATCCGCGCGGCGTTGCCCCCGCATCGCGCGAATACTTCATCGACCGCCGAGACGGCGCGCCATACGGCTCGCACCTGGGTGCGCCTGCCGGCCGCGCGGTCCTCGAACGACACTTCCGTGCCGGCGGCGACCATGTCGTACATCCGGTCGACATTGGCCAGCAGCTCCTGCCGGGCGGCGTTGATGTCGGCGGCGGCCTCACCGATGGCATACATGACGTAGGGGTCATCTTTGATCGAGACTCCGCTGGAGTTCACGCGCTCGCGTTGGTAATCGAGTGCGGCGGCCAGGGCGCCTTCGGCGATGCCGATGACGGCCGACGAGATGCCCAGCGGGAACATGGTCGACCACGGCATCAGGTACAGCGTCTCGGTCATCCCGGCCTCGCGTTGGGCGGTGCCGTCCATGACCTTCATCGCGTCCATGGTGCGGTAGGTGGGGACGAAGGCGTCCTTGACGATGACGTCCTTGGAGCCGGTGCCGCGCAGGCCCACCACGTTCCAGGAGTCCTGGACGATCTCGTAGTCGCTGCGGGGCAGGATCATGTGCAGCATCTGCGGCGGCATGACGGGCTTGCCCTCGGCGTCACCGAGCATGGCGCCCAGGATGATCCACTCGCAATGGTCGGTGCCCGAGCTGAACTGCCAGCGGCCGTTGAAGATGTAGCCACCGTCGACTGGCGTGGCGACGCCCTGTGGCGCGTAAGGGGAGGCGACCCAGGTGTCGACATCGTCAGCCCAGATTTCGGACGCGACTCGTGGGTCTGCGTAAGCGAGCTGATACGGATGGACGCCGACGACGCCGTTGATCCAACCCGCGGACGGATCCAGTGCGGCGGTGGCCATCACGGTCTCGGCGAATTCACGCGGGTGGACTTGCAGTCCGCCGTGGGCCTTCGGCTGCAGCAGTCGAATGTTGCCCGCCAACTTCATCAATTTGACCGTCTCGTCGGTGAGCTGCCCGGCCCGTTCTGCCTCGGGGCCCTGGGCGCGCAGTTGGTCGGCGATCTCGCGCACCCGGTCGATTACCCGGTCGGTCATCTTGTCGTCCTATCGTTTCAATGGCTGCCACTGATGGTCCGTCGGTGGAATTTCCGTTGGTGAGAACCGTTCCCGGTGAGCGGAAAATGTTGTGGAGCAGAGGTTTTTCTAAAACTTGATGTGCAGTTCGTCTGATATTGGTGTGGCCTGGCAGGCCAAGATCAGACCGTCGGCGAGGTCCTCTGCTTGCAGTACTTCGGAGGCTGCCATGTCGACTTGGCCACCGAGCACGGTCGCCGCGCACGATCCGCACTGGCCTTCTCGGCACGAGTAGGGCACGTCGAGGTCTGCCGCGATCATCGTGTCGACCAGTGTTGCGCGACGCGGCCATCGCAATCGGTGGCTCGCGCCGTCAAGGTCGATCCGTACCGTTGCAGCGTCTCCGCTATCGGAATGATCTGCTGCGGAACTCATCTCATTGGCAAACGGGTCGCTCGAGAGGGACTGGAACACCTCGAGATGGATGCGCTCACGTGGCACCCCGGCTTCGCTCAGGGCCTCCTTGACGACCGACATGAACGCGGCAGGACCGCAGATGAACGATTCGAAGGTCGCGGACCCGGAAAAGACGGTGCGCGCAAATCCGGTCAGCTGCGCGCGAGTCGGCAACCCCTGCACCGACTCCAACCAGTGCAATACCGTCAAGCGACCGGCGTAACGCGCAGCCAGTTCGCGGAGCTCAGCCGCGAAGATCACCGAACGCTCGTCACGGTTGGCGTAGCACAGCACCACTCGTCCGGAACCGGATGCCATCGCTGATTTGAGGATCGACATCACAGGGGTGATACCGCTTCCGGCGGCCCACAACAGAAAGTCGGTGTCGAGCGAGGACGGTGTGAAGACTCCGGCCGGCGGTAGCACTTCGATGGTTTCGCCAGCAGAAATGTTGTCGCACAACCAGTTCGACCCGTATCCGCCCACAGTTCGCTTGATCGTGACCTTCAGTTCGGAATCGGTGTGCGGGGAACTCGCCAACGAGTAGCACCGGGCCACCGAGCCGGTCTGATCGCTCGGTACGCGCAGGGTCAGGAATTGCCCTGGACGGTAGGTGAAGCGGTCGCGCAGCTGTTCGGGGACCGTGAACACCAACGACCGAGCGTCGGGAGTCTCCTCAACGACATCGGCTACCGCTAGCAATACACCTCGGCCTGCGCTGACGATTTCGGTGCCGGCTTCGACATCGTTCATGTGCTGAAAGTCTGGGACGACAAAGGCACGCACCCAACCGGTCTCTCCGATGAGCGGGATCCCTGCATTGGTTTCCGATCACCGGGAATCGCCGAAGATTCGGCTTGGAGGCGGTACCTACCGTTGCAGGTGTGAGCAGGAGATCGAAGCCTGATTCAAACGACGCCGAGACCTGTGGGCACGCAGTGTGACGGGGAGAAGCGCATGAGTGCGCTGCGGCTCGCAGGCAAAGTCGCAGTCATCACGGGTGCTGCGCGCGGAATCGGCCGCGCCCAAGCGGTGCGGTTCGCCCAGGAGGGCGCCGACATCATCGGGCTCGACCTGTGCGGGCCTGTCGAGACCGTCTCGGTTCCCTTCAGCACTCCGGCCGACCTCGAGGAGACGGCCAGGCTGGTCGCACGGGCCGGCGGCCGGATCCACACCGAGATCGTCGACGTCCGCGACCTCAAGGGGATGCAGGCCGCGACCGACCGGGGCGCCGATGTGTTCGGTGGACTCGACATTGTCTGCGCGACGGCCGGAATCACGTCCCGTGCGATGACCATCGATCTCGGTGAAAACGCCTGGCGCACCATGCTCGACGTCAATCTGACCGGAGTGTGGCACACCTGCAGGGCCAGCGCCGAACACCTGATTGCACGCGGTGGCGGCGCCATGGTGCTGACGAGCTCAATCGCCGGCGTGCGCGGCCTTGTCGGGGTAGGCCACTACACCGCCGCCAAGCACGGGGTGATCGGACTGATGCGCAGCTTCGCGCACGACCTGGCGCCGCACGCCGTCCGCGTGAATTGCATTCTGCCCACCAACGTCGATACCCCGCTCATCCAGAACGACGTCGTCCGGACTGCTTTCCGTCCGGACCTGGACCGACCTCCCACGCGGGACGAGTTCGCCGAAGCCGCGCGACGGATGAACCTCCTGTCCATCCCGTGGGTTGAAGCGATCGACGTCGCAAATGCGGCGCTGTTCCTGGCCTCCGACGAGGCTCGCTACGTCACCGCGATCACGTTGCCCGTTGACGCGGGCGCCACGCAAAGATAACTCCGACAAAAGGATTCACGATGATCGATGTTGCCAAGTACGGACCGTGGGCAGTCATTGCCGGTGGATCAGAGGGCGTGGGAGCCGAATTCGCCGTGCAGCTCGCGCGGGCGGGTTTGAACCTGGTACTGATCGCGCAAACCGGGGCCGCTCGAGGAGACCGCGGCACGCTGCCGCGAAATCGGCGTCGAGGTTCGCGTGGAGTCCGCTGACCTCCTCGATCCACAATCGGTTGCCCGGATTTGCGAGGGCACCGCCGACCTCGAAGTGGGATTGTTGATCTATAACGCAGGCGCGAGCACGTGCAACGAGCTGTTCTTGGAGACCGACCTCCGCGAGTTTCAAAAGGTCACCGACCTCAATGTCACGCGGATGCTCGAATTGGTCCAGTACTACGGCCGTCCGATGGCGGCTCGTGGCCGCGGAGGCATCATGCTCGTCGGATCGCTTGCCGGCTACATGGGCGCGTGGAGGCACACGATTTATGCTGGCGCCAAGGCTTTTTCCCGGATGTTCGCCGAGAGCCTCTGGGTGGAACTGCGCGAACACAATGTGGATGTATTGGAATTGGTGCTCGGTGTCACGCGGACGCCGGCGATGGAGCGAATCGGCCTCAATTTCGATGCGCCCGGCATCCTGGTCAACGAGCCCGCTGACGTCGCCGCAGAAGGTCTCGCACACCTTGCCGATGGGCCGGTCTGGGTGGCGGGCGGTAACGTGGGCCGCGCAGAAGCCAACAGTGCCCCGGACAGATCGCGGGTGGTGCTGGAATCGCATGAGGCGATCAGAGCCCTGATTGCCGGGGCACATTGACGTGCGGTTGGGTTTGTCCACGCCAGTAGTGGTGCAGCAGCCCGGAATCGCCAGCGACTGGGAATCCACCGCCGGCATCGAGGATCTGGTTCAGATTGCTTCCGCTGCTGACGAATTGGGTTTCGAGTATCTGACGTGCTCGGAACACATTGCCGTTCCGTCGGCGGATGTCGCCAACCGTGGTGCGGTGTATTGGGATCCGCTGGCCACCTTGGGTTATCTTGCCGCGCACACCAGCCGAATCAGGATGGCCACTGCGGTGCTGGTCCTCGGATACCACCATCCGTTGGAGATCGTGAAACGCTACGGCACCCTCGATCGGGTGAGCGCGGGGCGACTGATACTCGGAGTCGGAATCGGCTCTCTGGAAGAGGAATTCGCGCTGTTGGAAGCGTCGTGGGCGCAGCGGGCCGCACGCGCGGATGACGCGATTTGCGCTCTTCGAGCATCGCTGTCCAGTGCGATACCGCAATACCATGGACGGTTTTATGACTTCCAGGGCATGACTGTGCTGCCGCACGCTGAACAGCGGCAGGTCCCACTGTGGGTCGGCGGACGCGGTGCGGCGTCACTGCGACGGGCAGTACGTCATGCGGACGGATGGATGCCTTTCGGGCTTGATCCGCATGACGTATCTGACATGTTGGCCATCGTCGAACGTCAGCCGGGTTTTGAGGTGGTGCTGTCCACCGTGGTTGACCCAGAGGGTGATCCGGCCGGCACGCGCGCCCAATTGGAAGTCCTGCGCGACGCCGGGGCCACGGCCATCAGCTGCGTGGTCCGGGCAAACAGTGCGTCGCACTACTGCGATCAGTTGGTCCGCTTGCGTGAATTGGAGAAGGAAGTATGACCGAAGCCGAGGTCTTGTCACGTCTGCGGCAACTCGAAGATCAGCTGGAGATCGCGAAAATCATTGCCACGTACGGTCCTTCAGTCGATTCGGGCGACGCCGACCGAGCCGCGCGGCTGTGGGCTGTCGGCGGAACCTACGACGTAGAAGGCTGGCAGATGACGGGCCGTCAGGGGGTACATGACATGGTCAGCTCCCCATCACACCAGGACCTCGTCGCTCAGGGGTGTTGTCACTTCCTGGGACCTGCTGTGATCGCCTTGGACGGCGACGCCGCAGTGGCCGTCTGCGAATCGCTGGTACTGCTGCGCCAGAGCGGTTCAGACTCCAGCGGCGACGACCATTACCGAGTCTGGCGTGCCACCGCAAATCTTTTCGTACTCAACAGAATTGCGGGCAAGTGGCAGATCACCGCACGGACGAGCAGGCTCCTCGATGGTGACCTATTTGTTCGCACACTGCTCGGAGCCGGTCTGGACGGCGTGTCGCCACCGACGCACGAACGGGGGTAGACCGGCTCCGGTGCCGGGAGGTTGCGTCGCCCTGCGCGGGTCAAAGATCGCCTTGCACCCAGCGGCTGGCCCCGTCGACAGCAACGCAGCTCAAGAACAACCCGTCCGGTGCCTGGGCGACGTCGTTGACGAATTGAGGGCAGGGTGAGCCCTCGACCTTGATACCCCGCATCGGCGGCGAGCGAAAATAGCGCGGTTCATATCGCCGCGGAGAGCCGCAGAACACGAGTCGGCCCCATGACGTGGTGCCGAAAACGAAATGCGACGTGTCGCCACAGGGGGCTCCCAACACCACCCCGGGGGAGATGCCGGGCGTGCAGTAGGCGTCCTCGCACGAGGCAGGGGTGTCAGCGGTCGCCACGGGCGGCGGGCCAAGGGTGAGCGCGCCGGCGGCGATGGCCAGCAGCAGTTGCTTGCGCATGGGGCTCCCGAGGTCGTTGATGTGTTCTTCCGATTCAGCTCTACCGAGTTCAGGGAATCCGGCGATACGTGGCCGACCGGTGAGCGGAACCAGCCGCGGCGGCGAGGTCGCCGGCGGCCACAGATCGGTATGTGACAGCGACCACAGCATATGGTAAAAAACTCGCTATTCCTATTTTGACTATTCGAGCGATGAGCCTGGAGGGTTTCGATGACGCTGACCGTCGATATGGCTGCCGAGATGCCTAGCAACGTGATTGATCGGGTTTCCCTGGTGTTGGACGCGTTCGATGGGTCGGGAAGTCTCACCTTGGCGCAGATAGTTCGTCGCACCGGGCTGCCCCGCTCGTCCGCGCACCGCATGCTCGAGCGCCTGGTGAACCTGCGCTGGCTGAGTCGTGACGGGTTCGATTACGAGCTCGGCGTGCGTCTCGTGGAGCTGGGAAACCTTGCGCTGCAACAGGACCGAATCCACCGGGCTGCCATTCCGCTCCTGCGTGATCTGCACCGGGCCACCGGGTTGGTGGTGCATCTCGCCATATTGGACGGCTCTGACGTCGTATACCTGGAGAAGATCGGCGACGAGGTGCGAGCTGCGATCCCGACACGGGTCGGCGGCCGCCAACCCGCCCAATGTACCGCCGTCGGTAAGGCGATCCTGGCCTATCGCGACTCTGCTGACGTTGACCTCGCGAAACGACGAACCCGGTACTCGGTCGCCACGAGTGCCCAGCTCGCTGCCGAACTGGACAGGGTCCGCGCCCACGGTGTGGCCACTGAGAGGGAAGAGTCTCTTCGCGGGTTCGGCTGCGTCGCAGCACCGATCGGACCCGTGGGCGAAGCCGTGGCCGCGGTGTCCGTGTGTGGCCCCATGTCAAAGATGACGTTCGACCGGCGGTTGGTGACGCCCGTGCGGATGACCGCCACGGCGGTATGGCGCAACGCCGAAAGCGTCCGCGAGCATGCCACGCCCACGCTCGTGCGCCCCCTGCGGGGCGGTCTTACCGCGCACAACGCGGAGCTGCGCGCGTCTGCGATGCGGCCCGCATGAGCCTCGATCCACAAGTGGCGGACCTGATCGAGGCTCTCGATGGGGGATTTCCCAAGGTATCCACGATGACCGGCGCCGAGGCCAGGGCCGCGATTCGCGCGCGGTTCGTGCCGAACCCGCAGCCCGAATCGGTCGCCGTCGTCTGGGATGACCGGGTGTCGGTCGACGGTGGTCATGTGGATGTCCGGATCTACCGGCCGGAAGCGTCCGGACCGCTGCCGGTTCTGGTGTACGCGCACGGTGGCGGCTTCGTCTTCTGCGATCTGGACAGCCACGACGGACTGTGCAGGAATCTGGCGAATCTCATTCCGGCGGTGATCGTTTCGGTCGCATACCGATTGGCTCCAGAGCACCGGTGGCCTACGGCTGCCGAGGACGTGTATGCGGTGACCCGCTGGGTGTCCGAACACGCGGGTGACCTCGGTGCCGATGTCCAACGAGTTGCGATAGGAGGCGACAGCGCGGGCGGAAATCTCGCTGCCGTGGTCGCACTGATGGCGCGTGATCGCGGCGAGCTGTCCATCGCCGCGCAGATGCTGCTGTACCCGGTGATCGCCGCGCAGTTCGACACCGACTCCTACCGTCGGTTCGGAGCGGGCTACTACAACCCGCGTGAAGCGCTGCAATGGTATTGGGATCAATACGTTCCCGAGCAAAGTGAGGCTAAGTCCCCTGGGGTGGTGGGAATTCGGGGACGGGGCTGAGGTGGGCGGAGATGTTCAGGCCGTGTCGGTGCCGGTGTTGGGGTGGGCCATCGCGTAGTGGTCAGTGAGTTACGTACCAAAGTGACTCACCGAAGGAAACCGCGCGATGACCCTTGACCATTCTGCCCTGCTCGCTCAGCTCGATGCACTGAAGTCCGCTGACTCGGGTGCGGTGTTCGCCGAGTTGATCCGTTCCGGGTTGCAGCAGCTCATCGAGGCCGAGGCCACCGCGGCGATCGGCGCGGGCCGTTACGAACGCAGCGACGGCCGCACGGTGCACCGCAACGGGCACCGCCCCAAGACCGTCTCCACGACCGCCGGGGACATCGAGGTGCAGATCCCCAAGCTACGGGCGGGATCGTTCTTCCCGTCGCTGCTGGAACCCCCGCCGGCGTATCGACAAGGCGCTGCACGCGGTCATCATGGAGGCCTACGTGCACGGGGTGTCCACCCGCAGCGTCGATGACCTGGTGACGGCGATGGGCGTGCAGACCGGGGTGTCCAAGTCGGAGGTGTCGCGGATCTGCGCCGGCCTGGACCGCGAGATCACAGCGTTTCGGGAACGCTCGCTGACCCACACCAGCTTCCCCTACGTGTTCTGCGATGCCACCTTCTGCAAGGTCCGCGTGGGGGGCGCACGTGGTCTCCCAGGCCCTGGTGGTCGCGACCGGCGTGTCGATCGACGGCACCCGTGAGGTGCTGGGCACCGCGGTCGGTGACAGCGAGTCGTTCGAGTTCTGGCGCGAGTTCCTCGCCTCGCTTAAGGCGCGCGGCCTATCGGGGGTGCACCTGGTCATCTCCGATGCGCACGCTGGGTTGAAAGTCGCTGTGGCACAGCAGTTCACGAACTCATCGTGGCAGCGGTGCCGGGTGCATTTCATGCGGAACCTGCATACCGCGGTATCGGCCAAACACGCCCCCGGCGGTTACCGCGGCGGTCAAGACCATCTTCGCTCACACCGAACCCGACGAGGTCGCCGCGCAGTGGGACCGGGTCGCCGACACCCTGGCCGCGTCGTTCCCGAAGGTGGCCGCGATGATGGGCGAGGCCAAGACCGACGTGTTGGCGTTCACTGCGTTCCCGAAGGCGCATTGGCAGAAGATCTGGTCGAATAATCCGATAGAGCGTCTGAATAAAGAGATCAAGCGTCGGGCCGATGTCGTGGAGATCTTCCCCCAATCCGGCGGCGTTCCTTCGCCTGGCCACCGCGGTGGTCATCGAATCCCACGACGAGTGGCAGGTCACCCGCCGCTACCTCTCCGATGTCTCCATGGACGAACTACGCGCCGTGATCGCCGCCAAACACGCCGCGGCAGCACTTGCCAAACAACACCAAATCGCCTAGCGTTCACCATGACTCGTTGATCACAACGCGTGAACCACGCCAGATCCGAAGTCCACCACTCCCCGGGACGCTATCCAAAGTGATCGCGGCCATCCGTACGCATCCCCGCTGTGCGGTCGTCTCGAAGGATTGCCTCCGGCCGTCATGGTGGTCGCCGGTTGCGATCCGCTCAAAGATGAGGGACTGGCGTACGCAGATGCACTGCGGGATGCCGGCGGTACCGTTCAGCAGTTGTTCTTCGCGGGCGGCATACATGGCTTCATGACGATGCCCATGTTCGACATCGCGCATGCCGCCCGTCGACAGGCAAGCCGCGCGCTGGGCGAGTTGCTTTGTCGCTAGTGGCGTTTGGATACCGAACCGGGCGCACTCTCGATCAGTGCGCCCGGTTCTGTGCGCATTCTGAACGGCTATCCCTCATGCCGATGACGACTAGATCGGATCAAATGACGAAATACGCCAGACCCCATTGTTTTTCGTGAGTCCGACCTTCACGCTGCTGGCCGACTGCGTCGGTTCGGGATTTTCACGACTGGTGGTGGTTTGGTTCAGGAAGATCAGGACGTGTGCGCTGTCTGCGTGTGCGTCGATTGTGGCGGCACGGACGACCGACGCGACAGCGTGAATGTCCTTCTGTTTGGCGGCCGGCGCGACGAACTGGTCGGCGAACTGGCTGTAGTACGTCAGGAACCCGCCGGTGAGGTGCGAGCGCGCGGCTGCCAGGTCGTGATCCAAACTTGCCGGCGCATAGGACAGTAACGCCACGGCACCTTCGGATGCGGCTTTGGCAACCTGGGTTTCGGCCTCGGCGCTGGCGCGGTCATTGCGATAAGTGGTGAGGTACGTCGCTCCCGCGGTGCCGGCGCACGCCAGCATGAGGCTCATGACGGCGATGGACCGCCACCGGCCCGCAAGCCGGCGGGTCAGTGGCTTCGAACGGCGCGGGTTTGACGTGGTTTGGTCCCCCGATACGTCGACGTGTTGCTCGTCAGCGACCGAGGATGCTTCGTCGGGCTGATCACTTTCGACGTCCTCGGGAGTGGTGTCGTCGGCGGTGGGTGCTGCCGCTTCTGTGGTCATGGCACGAACTCGACTTTCGACATCTTGAGCTGCGCTCCGTCTCTGAACATGGTGACACTGAGGCGCCAGTTGCGTGGTTGTTGGTTGGTCCCCGCCGTGTTGCTCACCGTTGTCGCGGCGGTTACGAGGACCACAGCAGAATTCGGCGTCATCGATTCCACGGCCGCGCTGCGCACCGTGGCCTTTGTCGCCGCCTTTGACTCGCGGGCGACCTGGACGAAATCCTTTGCATCGGCCTGGAAATCATCGCGAAACTGTCCGGTGGAATTGGCGAGGATCTGCTGGACGTTGTCCTCGGCCTTGGTGCCGTCGATCGACATCAGCGTGACGACCGCCTGCGAGGCGGCGGAAGTGAATTCCGCCTTCCGCTGCACCTCGTTGTCGAGCTGACGGTGGTAGTGGAGCATGTAGCCGGTCGCCGCCAGTGCTGCGACACTTGCCAGGACGGCGACAGTGGCCAATACCGTCTTCAACTTTGGGCGGCGCAACCGCCGCCATCGCCCCGTCGACGACTCCTGCGGTGTACCGGTTTCGGCATCAGCGGGATCCGATTCGGCTGCCCGCGCGCGAAGTTCATCGGCTCGTGCGCGCGCTGCTGCGGCCAGCTCTTCTGCGGCGAGTGCTTCGGCCTCCGCCTGGTTGATCAGCCCCGGGTCGACAGGCTGTGCCCGGCCGTCTTCCGCGGCGGTGTCTGTGGCGTTCACCTGCGTCGCGGTATCAGCGCGGCTGAGTAACCGCATGATCCACCTCCGGTTCGCTGCTGATCGTGGGTACTAGTGCCCGTTGGTGCCATTCCCGTTCTGGCCATGATGTTTTCGACGCTAATCCGGTCGAGTTCCGAATGGTGAAGGGTTCCCGCCCAGCGGTTGACGGCCGCCTGGTGCTCGATGAGTCACCAATTTCGTAGTGAGCACAGCGCACCGCTGGCGCCGTTCGATCGGTTGACGACCTGCCCATCGACGGTGAGTGTGCAGCGCAGCGTCTGGCCGGGCTGTGATGGCTGACCGGCTGTGGTGACCGTGACCATCGCCCACTGGTCGGGGTCGTCCAGGGTGGCTTCGTGAACCCAGGGCTTTCCGGGTTCGAGATGTACGTCGTCTCTCGGGCTGAATTCATAAGGGTTGTGGCTGTATTCGGCCCACGTGGGCGGTTGGACATCGCGGTAGTAGATGCCCGCGTTGGTGGCCAGATCGGCCGTGACGGTGTACGTCACGCGGTGCGGCGTCGAGTCGCTGTCTGCGGAAGCGGAATGTGCTGTCGCGGTACCGAAGGCGATCACGAATACGGCGCCCGCCGCTGCTCGGCGTGGTGCTCGATCGATTCGCATCGCAGACTTCCTCCATGGCGGTAGATCCGTAGTCAACGGTGACACACCATCGACCCACGCAGGGTGCGATGACCGCCTGGCGGGATTTTGGCTGTCGCCCAATGCGGAAAGTTGGACAGTAGTAGCTGTACCGATTGTGCGGCAGCATCTTTCGATGAGCCGAAGTGGTCGGACTCGCGCCGTCTGGTGTCCACCGACGGGCGGCAAAGGGGTTCGCCGCAAAGGAGCAGGCCTTGCAGATATCAACGACATCGATCGCTGCGACGGCGGTGACTGTCGGGCTGTTGACGGGGTGGGATTGTGGCATCGCCGACGCCTCGAACGACTGGGGTCTCAATGGCACCTATGTCGCAACGTCCAATGGTGAGTGGGCCAAGACCAACGACATCTATCACGACGAGGCGAGTATCCGCAGCACCTGGACGATCAAGACCGAGTGCAGTTATCCGACCGAATGCGCAGGCACCGTCGCGAGCGACTGGGGATGGAACGCGCCGATCTACATGAAAAGCGGCGTCTGGTACGTCAAGAAGACGGTCGACAACTGGCAGCCATGTGCAGATGGCACTGCAGGGCCGGGACTTCAGGTTTTCAGGTTCTACCCGGCTACCTCAGATGGGGCCGGCGCGGACCCGACATCGTCGACACTGATGGGCGAGGACTCCACCACCGGAGTCAGCGGCTCGTGCGGAAGTAGCAGGGTCCTCTTCATCACGATGCCCTTCAAGCTGGTCAAGACCGCCTGACCCAGGTACCCACTGCGGGGCCGGCCCGCCCTGAGAACGTGCCGGCCCAACGTTGTTCAATCAGGCGGTGAACAGGTCCCGCCACGTCCGTTCTCCGCTCCGCGGAGCCAGATCCTTCTGGCGGTAGACCTTTCCATCCGGACCCGCGTAGCGTCCGGTGGCTGGGTCATACGTGGCGATGGCGACCGACGGGCCCTTCGAAGTCTCGGGAATGAAGGCGCTCGGAGCCACCGGCGTGGGCGCGGCACCATCCGGCGGCGGCGGGGGAGTGTCCGGTGCGGCCTCGCCGGCCGGCGGTTGACCCGTTGTCGGCCTCGGCGTTCCGTCGAGTGGTCCGTAGATCGTGCTGTCATGATCGACCCGAGAATCCGGCGGGATCCCCTGAGCGAGCAGGTTGGGGTCGATCGGATACGGGCCGAGAGCATGCTGGCGCATCGCCAGGGGCTGATAAGGCTTGTCGCTATCGCAGATTTCGACTGTGGGAGCGCGCTTTCCGGGGTTGCCCATACATGGGTAGTTCCGCGCCCCGCGTACACCGATCGGCGAATCCTGCGGCAGCTTGCAGTAGAGCCCGTCGGGGGTGTCGACATCACTGGTGTCTTCCGGTGAGCGCCAGGACGACGGCGGGAGGAAGCCGACGGTGCAGGCCGGCGGATCGCCGATGTTCAGGGTGAAATCGCCCAAAGCCATGCCCGTCGGATTGTTCTTGGGTGCACCGTAAGACTGGGTGGACGACACTGTCGGTGGCAGCAGCACCAACAGTTGTTCGAGCGACGGGTGGTAGGTCACAGCCACCTGCCCGAGGGTTGTCAGGTTGGACAAAAGCAGCGGCAGAGTGGGCTTTACCTGGTTGAACAGGCGGGAGCCCTCGTCCGCGGCGTCCGGCCCGTCTTTGAGAAGCGTCCTGACTTGGGGGTCGTTCTGGACGAGTTGCCGGCTGAGTCCGGCGACGCTGTGGGCCCAGGTCCGGATGGCATCGACCGATTGAGCTTGGCCGTCGAGCAAGGGCCTGCTGTCATCGATGAGCGCTCGAGACTGATCGCTGACGCTGTTGGCGTCGGCGATCAATTTCGACGAGGAATCCAAGAGGGATCCGGCGTCGTAACCAGAGCCGTTGAACGCCTTGAATGTTTCGTCGAGCAGCGGGCTGATCTTGTCTTTCGGGATGCTGTCGATGAGCGCACTGGCTTGATCGAGCATCGGTCCGACAGCTTGGGGAATCGATGTTTTCGACGCCGGAATGACCGATCCGTCGTGCAGGTAGGGGCCGGCGTCGTTATGGGGTTGCAGGTCGACATATTGCTCGCCGACGGCGGACACGCTCAGTACCGCAGCGTGCAGGTCCGCGGGAATCTTCGACGCATTGTCGAGCGATAGGGTGGCGACGGCACCGTCACGGGTGGGCCGGACATCGGTCACCTTGCCGACCTGCACGCCGCGGTAGGTGACATTCGAGAACCGGTACAGGCCACCGGTGGCCGGCAGTTGCAGGCTGACCGTCATGCGCCCGAGCCCCAACAGGGTGGGTGCCTGCAGGTAGACGACCAGCATCACTGCCATACCGATGATCGAGGCGGCCGCGAAGAGGCCGAGCTGAATGCGTACGAAGCGGGTGAGCATCAGTTGCTGCCGCCGTTCGGATTTGTCGGGGCGGCGAGTGCCGGCGCCGGCAGCGTCGCAACAGCTTTCGGCGGCGCGGTCAGCAACGTGCCCAGCGGGTCCTTGGTGTAGTTGGCGTGCCAGGGGTCGCCGGGAGCGGGAACCAAAGGGGCTCCTTCCTGTCCCCAGCGGGTGCCCAGCAGCAATCCTCGCTTGAGCCGGGGGATCGTGAAATCGAAGGTGATGAATTCGTTGAGGTAGTCACCGCGAATGCCGCGGTCGATGAAGTTCTGCGGGTAGGGAAACGTTGGCGCAAACGCCAGCACAGTGCCCAGATTCGGTCCGACGTCGGCCAGGGCGCGGAGGGTCGGTTCCAGGTTGCGCAGGTTGGTCACCAAGTCGTCTTGGGTGGCTTTGATCAGTTTGGTGGCTGTATTGCTGAACACGCCGAACTTCTCCAGAGCTGTTGTGATACGGGGCTGCTCTTTGATCAGCACATCCAGCGCGGGCGGGATTCGTTGCAGGGCTTGGGTGATCACATCGCTCTGGCCGGCCATGGTTCCTGCCAGGCGAGTGAGCGCGGTGATGGAGGCATTGATGTCGTCTCGCTGATCGGCGAAGATGCCGACCACATTGTTGAGGCGCGTGAGCAGGTCGCGGACCTGGTCCTGCCTGCCGTTCAATGCGTTGTTGGTCTCGGTGACCAGCTCACCGACCCGGCCGAGTCCGCCGCCGTTGACGAGGACCGATAGCGACGACAACGTCTGTTCCGTCGACGGGTATGTCGACGTCCGGTTCAGCGGCAGGGTGGTGCCTGGGGACAGTTGTCCGGAGGGCGCCTTCCCCGGCGGCGGATCCAGCGCCAGGTGCATGGACCCGAGCAGACTGGTCTGCCCAACGGTCGCTACCGCATTCGCGGGGACCACGGTGCCAGGTTTGACCGACACCTCGACGTCGGCGCGCATGTTGCGCACCGACATTTTCGATACGCTGCCCACGATGACGTCGCCGATCATGACCGGCGAATTCGCCTCCAGGGTACCGACATTGGCGAGTTCGACGTGATAGATCGCGGCGTTGGCCCCGCGTCCCACCGTGCCCGGCAACGGCAACGAGTTCAATCCGTGGAATGCACAACCGGTTACCGACAGCAGGGAGCAGGCCGATAGCGCCGTGAGGCGGGCCAGGGACCGTCGCTTCATCACGGGGTGCCTCCTGGGTTCGGCGCCGCGGGAGCGGCTTCTGCGGGAAGGAGCAGGTCCCGGACTGTGGGTGCTTGTGGCGATGACGCGGCGGCTGGTTGGGGGACCGGCGCGCCGGGGAACAATGCGGGCGCGGGATCGGCCGGTAATCCGTTGGGCGCGTATGCCCCTGGGGGGCCCGGCGGCGCGCCCCACCCGGCGGGAGGGGTGACGTCGTTGGTACCGGTGTAGGCCGACACCGCCGGGGGCTCGGTTGGGGACTCGGCGCGGGAACCGCTTCCGCCGGGGGCGAGTTTGGGGTCGGTGTAAACCAGATTCTCCGGACTCGGTGCCTTGCGGAGATAGACATTCGTCGGCAGTGGTAGGTAATTGAAGTTGATCAGCGACAGGGCTGGGCCGAGATACTGCGCGCACAACTTCGACGATTCGGCTGCCGTGGCATTCTTGACTGCCGCAATCGCTGAGCAGACCACCGACACGGGATCGGCGAAGTTCGACATCGCGAAAGCGCCGACGGCCGTACCACTGTCGGGGTTGTAGATGTTGTAGCCGTTGGCGATGGCGTTGGGCGCCACGTGCAGCACATTTTCCAGCTTGAGTTTGTTGTCGACGAGGTTCTGGGTGACGTTCGTCAACCGCTGCAACTGTTCGACGGTCTGATCGCGGGTACCCGCGACGAAGCGCCGCACCTCGCCGACGGCGGAAGCCAGGTTCGTCAGGGCGGCATCGAGATCGGACCGCGCGCCGTCGACGACGCTCGTGACACTCGCGAGGCGGTTCTGGAACTCGACGATCTGGGTGTTGCTGTCGCGCAGCGCGGTGACGAAGGTCTGCAGATTCTTGATGATCTCGACAATGTTGCCGCTGCCGTGCGCCAATATGCGTCCGATCCCCGAGAGTTGGCTGATCGCTTGGTGCAGTTTCTCGCCGTTGCCATCCATCGCGGTCGCGGCACTGTCGATGAAACGGCTCAGTGAGGTAGCGGCGGATCCGCTGACCGGACCCAAATCGGTGGCCAGCCGCATGAGCTGGTCTTTGACTTGGTCCCATTCCACCGGTACCGCGGTCCGCTCAACGCCGATCCGCGCACCATCGGCCATTGTCGGGCCGGCATCTTCGTACGCGGGCGCCAACTGCACGTAGCGGGCGGCCACCAGGTTCTGCGCCATGATGATGGCTTTCGCGTCTGCCCGGATCGGTACGCCATGATCGATCGAGAGCGTCAGCCGGGCTTGGCTGCCGGCAGGTTCGATGCTGGTGATCGTTCCCACTTTGACGCCGGCGACGCGGACTTCGTCGCCCGGGTAAATCGCGGTGGCGGAGGTGAAGTACGCGGTGATGGTGGTGGGACGGAAAACGGTCTGCCGCACGAGCAGCACGCCGCCGGCGAGCGCCAGCGCCACCAGTAGGGCCGCGGCGACACGTGTCAAGGGTTTGCGATGACGGGTGATCATCAGTGGCCTCCCGGAATACCGTTGTGGGGCCAGGGGAACTCGGCGCGTGGGCCGGCGTTGTCAGGCGGCTGGCCGGCGTTGGTGCCGCGACGGAATCCGAAGGCGTAGTCGAGGAACGGTTGAATGGTCTGTGAGGGGATGAGGTTGCCGACGAAGGCGTTGTAGTACCAGCCGTTGTTCACTGATTCGCCCTGCGTGACTTGATATTTGGCCAGTCCGGCGAGGGCCTTGGCGATGTTGTCGCGGTTCTTTTCAAGAATCGCGGTGACGGAGTTGACTTTCTGCAGCGTGGGCGCGAGAACCTTTTCGTTGTCGTGCACAAGTCCCGACAGCTGCTGAGAAAGCGCCGACGTGTTGGCCAGCAGATCGACGATCGCGTGCCGTCGCTGGTTGAGCACTCCGGTGAGCGCGTTGGCATCGAGCAGCAGGGTGTTCACCTGCGCGCTGCGCTGCGACAGAATGCCGGTTACGTCGGCCGCGTTCTTGAGCAGCGCGGCCAGGGATTCGTTGCGGCTGTTGAGCGTTCGTGACAGGCGCGTGAGCCCGTCGAACGTCGGTCCCAGTTGTGGGGCCATCCGGTCGATGGTTTCCGACAGCGTGTCCAGCGAGTGGGTGAGTGTTGCGGTGTCGGTCTCGGCGGTGTTGGAGGTGAAGTCGCTGACGGCGTCGGTCAGTGAGTACGGAGACCCGGTGCGGGCAAGGGGGATGGTGTCGGCGGCGTGCAGGCTGCCGGTTCCGGCGGGTTCCAGAGTCATCATCCGGGCGCCGAGGACGGTTGCTGTTCTGATGTGGGCGGTGGTCTGTGTGCCCAGCGTGACCGTGCCATCGAGAGTGAACGTCACCAGGGCGTTTCCGCGACTGAGGGTGACGGCGCTTACGGTGCCCTTGGTGACGCCGGAGACCTTGACGTCGTTTCCCGGCGACAGCCCACCGGCGTCGGCGAACACCGCGTGGTACCTGATCGACGTGGCCCACGACCACAGTTTCTGCGGTTGAAGGCCGACAGCGATGACGAGAATGACCAGCACCAAACCGATGAGTCCGGTGCGCATCAGTTGCGATCCGCGGTATTTCAGCATCAGGGCTCCCCGCAGCGTCCGGTGTTCTGCATGATCCAGGGGAAGTACGCGGTGCGGCCTTGCAGATCCGTCACGCGAACGTTCATGCCGCACAGGTACTGGTTGATGAAGCTGCCGTAGGCGCCGAGGCGAACCAATTTCCGGTAGTTGGCGGGCGCCTTCTGCAGCGCGAGATCCATGCGGGCCTTGTCTTTGTCGTTGTCCAGCAATGTGGCCATTCGATTGAGCTGGTTGACCGTTCCTGTGAGAGGCGGCCGGGCCTGTGTCATCAGTTCGGCCAGGGAACCTGTTCCGTTGTCCAGAGCGGTGATGGCATCGCCGATCGGGTCACGTTCCTGGGACAGGCCGGTGATCAGCTGTTGCAGGCGGGTTACGGCGCCGGAGAATTTGTCGCCGTCCTTGGCGACTGTCGCAACGACAGTGTTCAGATTGTCGATCAATTGTTGAACCGTCTGGCCGTTGTCGGCCAGTGCCGTCGTGAATGAAGTCGTTTGAGCCATCAGCGATTCCATGGTCCCGCCTTGGCCCTGCAGAATCTGGATCAGCGAATTGGTCAGCGCGTTGACGTTCTGGGCATTGAGCCCTTGGATGACGGGTTTGAGGCCGCCCAGGAGCAGGTCGAGGTCCAACGCGGGCTCCGTGCGGTCGGCCGAAATCTGCGTGCCGGCCTGTTGGATTTTGGTCGACCCCGGGTTGTCCACGAGCTCCAGGTACCGGTTGCCCACCAGATCGAGGTAACGCACAACGACTTTGGTGCCGGTGGTCAGCACGACGTCGCGGTCGGCGTCGAAACCTACGACCACAGTGTTGTCAGGTCGCAACGCGATGCTGTCGACCGTGCCGACCCGGATGCCCGCGACTCGCACGGAGTCACCGGTTTTCAGGCTGGAGGCGTCGGTGAACACTGCCGAGTAGGTGTTTGTCGAGCCGGTTCGGTATTGCCCGAGGATTGCGAAAAGCGCTGCGGTCACCAGGAGCATCGTGATGCCGAAGGCGCCGAACTTCAGAGCGGTCGAGTTGTGACGCGTCATCCGGGTTGCCCTGTCTGAGCAGTGTTGCGCGGTGGTCCGTCGAGCGGGCCGAACAGAGCTTGCTTGAGGGCATCAGAGTTCAACAGGATCCCTTGATTTCCGTACTGTGCGGGGTTGGCGTCGATGTCGGTGACCACGAACGGTGGCCGCTCCCCGAAGCCCACGTTGGGCAGGCCCATGCATTGCGGACCGCCCGACGCGGCGACCTTCGGCAGGTTGCCCGGATAGCGGTAGCGTTCGGTGCCCAGCAGGAACGAGTCCAGCAGCATGATCCCGGGCAACGGTTGCGGCGGTCCCATCGCGAGCGGCTCCATGCCCTTGAGCGCGCAGGTGAGTGCTTGGTTGTACTGATTGGTCAGGTTGGTCGTGGGTACCAATAGGTGCATGGCGTCGACGACCGCGTTGCTGTTGGTACCGACTACGTCATTGCCGATGTCTGCCAATCCGATGGCGCTCAGCAGTACCGAGTCGAGGTCCTGCTGGCGCTCGACGATGGTGTCGCTGAGCTGAGATGCGTTGCGTGCGGCGTCCATCAGATCGGGGCCGGCGTCGGCATAGGCACTGAGTACCTTTGGAGCAGTGGCGATTTCCTGGCTCATTGCCGGAAGGCTCGGATCGATCTTGGCGAGCATGGCGTCGAAATCGACCAGGGTCTGACCGAGTTTGTCGCCGCGGCCGCCCAGCGCTTGGGCCATGGCGCCGAGTGCTTCGTTGAGTTTCTCGGGTTGGACCTGGGACAGCACATCCACCAAGTGCTCGAAGACCGTGTTGATCTCGACGGTGACGTGGCCGGCGTCGAGAACCTGTCCCGCGTGCAGCGACTGGGCAGATGGTTCGGCCGGCGGCACGAGATCGACGTACTTGGCGCCGAACACCGTGCTGGACACGATCTGCACCCGGGTATTCGCCGGAATCAGTTGGAGGTAGTCCGGATTCATCGCCAGACGAATCGCGGCGCTGCCGTCCGGCCGATTCTCGATGGCGGCCACCTTGCCTACCTGCGCGCCATGGAGTTTCACCTTGGCATCGGGATTCATGATCAGACCCACGCGTGGTGAGAGCACTGTGACGGATGCCGTGGACGTTGCACCGCCGCGGAACAACACAACGGCACCGACGACGAGGGCAGCGGCCAGCCCCATTGCAGCACAGCCGGTGAGCAAACGTACTGAGTCACGTGACATTCGATGCCTACTTAGCCAGAGAGATTGAAGTTGCCGTTGGGCCCGTAGATGGCCAGTGAGATGAGCAGCGTGATGGAGACGACGACGATCAGCGAAGTGCGGACGGCATTGCCGACTGCCACACCCACCCCGGCCGGGCCGCCGCTGGCGAAGAAGCCGTAGTAGGTGTGCAACAGCAGGATTGCGAGCGCCATCAAGACCGCTTCCAGGAACGACCAGAGCAGGTCGATCGGGTTGAGGAACGTGTCGAAGTAGTGGTTGTACAGGCCGCCGGACTGTCCGAGTAGCACCACGGTGGTGAATTGGCTTGCGACGAAGGACAGGATCACCGCGATGGCGTACAGCGGTGTGATCGCGAGCATTCCCGCAGCGATACGGGTGCTGACAAGGTACTCGACAGATCGGATGCCCATGGACTCGAGTGCGTCGATCTCTTCGTTGATCCGCATCGCGCCCAACTGGGCGGTGACGCCGGCGCCGAAGGTGGCCGCCAGGCCGATCCCCGCGACGATGGGTGCCGAGATTCGGACGTTGATGAACGCCGCCAGGAATCCGGTCAGCGCTTCGATGCCGATGTTGCCCAGCGAGCTGTACCCCTGGATCGCCAGGACGCCGCCCGTGGCGAGAGTGAGAAATCCGACAATGACGACGGTGCCGCCGATCATCGCCAACGTGCCTGCGCCCATGCTGATTTCAGCCATGAGCCGGATCACTTCGCGTCGGTAGTGCGCGGCGGCGTAGGGCACCGCGGCAATCGCACGACCGTAGAACAAGATGTGATCGCCGATGCCGGAGGTGATCTTCACGGGCGTCTGAACGGCGCGTGTCAGCCGCGGGTACGTGGACCGAAGCGGCGCTGTGCTGCGGGTCATCGTGTGGTCATCTGGATGCCGATGGCGGTGACCACCACATTGACCACGAACAGCGACATGAACGCGTACACGACGGTCTCGTTGACGGCGTTGCCCACCGCTTTGGCGCCACCACCGGAGATGGTGAGTCCGCGGTAACAGGCCACTACGCCGGCGATGAGGCCGAACAGCGTCGCCTTGATGCAGGAGATGACGACTTCGGGAACACCGGTGAGCAGAGTGATGCCGGCGGCGAAGGCACCGGGGTTGACGTCCTGCACGAATACCGAGAACAGGTATCCGCCGAGGATGCCGATGATGACCACAAGACTGTTGAGGAGCAGTGCGACGAGTCCCGAGGCCAGCATGCGCGGGGTCACCAGCCGCTGCACGGGATTGATCCCGAGCACTTCCATGGCGTCGATCTCTTCCCGGATGGTGCGCGATCCGAGATCGGCGCACATGGCGGTCGCGCCGGCGCCGGCCACGATCAGGACCGTCACCATGGGACCGACCTGTGTGACAGCGCCGAACGCGGCACCGGCTCCGGAGAGATCGGCGGCACCCAGTTCGCGGAGCAAGATGTTCAGAGTGAACGACACCAATACGGTGAACGGGATTGCGACGAGAAGTGTGGGTGCCAGCGACACGCGCGCGACAAACCATGACTGGTCGAGGAATTCGCGCCACTGGACCGGCCTCTGGAACGCGAATTTGGCGGCGTCGGCCGTCATGGCGAACAACCCGCCGACCGCTTGCAACGGACCGGCGAACGATCGCTGCGGCATGACGTACTCCGTTTCTCTACCGGGACCTGCGGGTCAATGTGACCCGGGACACGTCCCACCGAGGAAGATTGGCAGCCGCGCTTCGGGCCCCGCCATCGCGATTCCCTCCTACCGGGATTTCGGGAATGGGCTGCTGCGTTCGGAGTGGATCAACTCTCGGCCCAGAGGTCGGCGGTGTGAGCTGCCGAATTCCCGCTCAGCGGATGCGGCCGTCGGTACGCCACAAGGGGCCAGGCACATTGGGAGTGGCGACTCCCTCGGTGGAGTCGGCGGCAAATCGATTGCGAGACAGCGAGTGCCGCGCTAGTTACGTCGACCGATGACCAACGCGGCGACGCCGGCAAGCGTGAGGATCGTGAGAGCCGTGATGTCGAATGCCGGCCGGCCACCGAGATCCCGGTCGATCACGTGCGAGACGACGTGGAGCGCTTCGAACGCGATGAAGCCGCCGAGCGCCACCTCCACGGGTGACCGCTGCGCCGCGGCCAGCAGCATCGCGACTCCGACACCGATCTGCAGGACGCCGGCGTCATGCAGAAGGTGGCGGTTGTAGGGCTCGAACGGTGCGAGCACCTCGAAGAACGACATCGGTGCGACGAACGCCCAGATGCCGAGGATCAGCGTTATCAGGCCGAGGATCGCGCAGGTCACCAGCACGATCCGCAACGGTGTTCGCGTCGTCATTGCTCGAGATTAGGCGCGCAATGGCCCAGTGTCAGGCGCCACTTTGGCGGTGGTACCGGGTACCACTTACGTCGCGCGAGCAACTGCGGCCGCAATGCTCCGCACGCCGGTGTCGATCTGCGACTCCGTCAGGTTGGCGTAGCCGAGAATCAATCCCGGTGGCGCACAGTCGGGTTCGGTATAGCACCAGGACAGCGGATCGATACGTACCCGCCGGCTCGCGGCCTCGCGGACGATGTCGTCGACGTCGCAGTCGGTGGGCAGGCGCACTGTGAGATGGACGCCGGCGGCGGCGCCGAGCACCTTCGCCTCGGGGAGGTACCGACCGAGCGCTGCCAGTAGTGCGTTGCGTCGGGCAAGATAGCGCCGGCGCATGAGCCGCAGGTGCCGGTCGTAGTCGCCGGAACGGAGCAGTGTTGCGAACGCGAGTTGATCCATGACCGAACTACCGGTGTCGGCAAGACTTTTCGCCGACACCACAGGACCGACAAGGTCCGGCGGTAGGACCATCCAACCGAGCCGCAAGCCGGGGGCCAGTGTTTTGCTCACCGAGCCGAGGTAGACGACGCGGTCGGGGGCCAGGGCATGCAGCGCACCGACGGGTGCGCGGTCGTAACGGTATTCGGCGTCGTAGTCGTCCTCGATGACAATATTGCCCGCGCGGGCCCATTCGAGCAGCGCTGTGCGACGGGCGGGTGACAGGACGACACCGGTCGGAGACTGGTGGGCCGGGGTTGTCAGCACCGCCGATGCCGCGGTGTTGGCGAGCGCGGCGACGTCGAGTCCGTCGTCGTCGACCGGAACGGGCAACGGCTCGATGCCGTGGTGACGGAAAACCATGCGGTGCAACCAGAATCCGGGATTCTCCATCGCAACCGCGCGATCTCCCACCACATGCGCGAGTAATGCGACGGCCTGCGTCGCTCCCGAACACAACACGACACGCTGCGGATCGGCCCGTACCCCGCGGGTGCGTCGTAGGTAGTCCGACACCGCGGTGCGGGCGTCGGGTAGGCCCTTCGATGAAACGTATCCGAGCGACTGAGATTCGATGGACGACAGCCCCTGACGCAGCGCGCGCAACCAACTGTGCCGGGGGAAGCTCGACAGGTCGGGCACTCCGGGTGCGAAGTCTATGTCGAATGTTCGACGGTCCGGGCGTGACGGTTGCGATTCCCCAGTGGCCGTGTCGACTGCGGCAACCGTTGTGCCAGAACCTTGTTGACTCTGCAGGAACCCCTCTGCGACGAGTTGGCTGTACGCGTCGACGACGAGGCGTCGCGACACCTGGAGGTCTGCGGCGAGCACGCGACTGGAAGGCAGACGGGTTTTCGGCGTGAGCCGTCCCGTCCGGATCGCGTCCCGCAGGCCATCGGCCAGCTGGCGATGCAGCGCGCCGGCACCACTGGTCCGGTCCAGCTCGATGAGCAGCTCCGGACCTGAAGTGGTACCCGATTCAATCGAAATATTGGTTCCTAACCTGCGTCCAATAGCGACCTAGCATGAGGCTATACCGCAGGCGCCGTCCGGTGGCGAGGGAATCGAGGAGAAAGCATCGTGAGAATCCTGAAGCGCATCTGGGTACACCTCGTGGTCCTGGCCAAGTCCCGCCAAAACCGTTGGGACCTCCCGGGTTGGCTGATCCGGCGCCCGCTCATCGCAGCAGCGAACGGGCTCTACGAAATGGCGCTGTTGTTCAGCGGCCGGGCGCCGACCGAACTGAAGCTGCTCGCGGGAATCAAAGCCGCGATGTTGACGCACTGTGAATTCTGCATCGACATCTCCGATACCCTCGGCCGGAGTGAGGGGTTCTCGGAGCAGAAACTGATCGCCTTGGTGAACTACCGGGACAGTGATGAGTTCACTCACCTCGAAAAGCTGTGCATTCAATTCGCCGAAGAGATGTCCCGTACGCCCGCGATCATCTCCGAAGGCTTGCGTGAGGAGCTGCTCACGCACCTCAGTAAGGCTCAGTTGATGGAAATCGCTGCCGAAATCGCCTGGGAGAACCAGCGTGGTCGGCTCAACCAGGGTCTGGGCATTCGGCCGATGGACACGGCGGGTGGAACGGTGTGCCTGATCCCGCAGCCCGAGGCGCGAACTGGCACAAACGATTCCGTCGCGTGATGCGCTGGCTGCCAAACGGGCGGGGCTGAGCCCATCACACTCTGGCCCAGGTGATTTCGCGTCGTGACAGTCGAGCGCGACTCGGGGAAGGGCCGGTCTTTTCGTCCGACGGCCGCCCAGCCCGCCCTAGGGCAGTCATCGACGTCACCTCCCATGCGGCCGGGACGCCGAACTCGCGCGCGACACCGTCACGATCGAACGCGCGGAACTGATGTGCACCGAGTCCCATGACCAGCCCTTGAATCGTCATGTGGGCCACCGCCTGTCCGAGGTCGTATCGCGCGAATTCGGAGAACTCCCAGTCCGTGTCTTCGACGAGGACGTGAGCCAGGTTCACGATCAGCAGTGCGGCATCGGGCGCCCAGCGCGCTGAGCTGGGTGCCAGGTGATTCACGATCCGAGAGTGGACGGGGTCGTCACGGCGCCCCACGATGAACATCCACGGCTGGGAGTTCCCCGCCGATGGTGTGAGACGGGCGGCGTCGAGCAGAACGTCGACCTCCGCGTCACTCAGGGTCGCGTCCCGGTCGAACGACACCGGGCTGAACCGCTCCACCAATAGGGGATGAACTCCGTCGGCCGCGCCATTCTCACACTCGGTCACACCAGCATCATGAGCGGAAACACCTTGTTTCACAACCAATGTGGGCGTGTCTCAAACTATTGGTGCCCGCCCGAGCCGTTGGGCGAGATTTCGTCCTGGTATTCTTTGAGGGCGGTGAGTGCTTTGTGCTCGGCGGCGTGTTCGGCGTCGGCGAGGGCGGCTTGTTCGACGGCGGAGTCGGCGAACAGGAAGCTGCCGGTGCCGGGGGATCCGGCGGAGCCGAGCTTGTTCATGCGCTTGGGCAGTGCGGCACCCTGGTATTCCAGCGGGATGGGGTGGCCGTGGTCGTCGACCGGTCCCAGGGGCTGGTGCAGTTCGACGTAGGCGCCGTGCGGCAGTCGCTTGATGATGCCGGTCTCGATGCCGTGCTCGAGGACGGCGCGGTCGCTGCGTTGCAGGCCGACGCACCAGCGGTAGGTCAGGTAGTAGACCACTGCTGGCAGGACGACCATGCCGATGCGGCCGATCCAGGTGGTGGCGTTCAGGGAGATGTCGAACTTGAGCGCGATGATGTCGTTCATCGCGGCCAGGGTCAGCACCATGTAGAACGCGATGGCCATGGCACCGATGGCGGTGCGGACCGGCACGTCACGCGGACGCTGCAGCAGGTTGTGGTTGGCACGATCACCCGTAACCCTGGCCTCGATAAAGGGATACGCGATGAGCAACGTGAAGACCAGACCCATGATCAACGCCACCGCGACCACAGCGGGGATGGTGTGGCCGAAGGGGTAGAACTCCCAGGCCGGCCAGATGCGCGCCAGGCCTTCGGTCCACATCATGTAGAAGTCGGGCTGGCTACCGGCGGACACCTGCGAGGGCTTGTAGGGGCCCAGTTCCCAGATCGGGTTGATCTGCAGCAGACCACCCATGATTCCGAGGACTCCGGTGACCATGGCGAAGAACGCGCCGGATTTGAAGGCGAAGACCGGCATGACGCGCACGCCGACGACGTTCTTCTCGGTGCGGCCGGGGCCGGGGAACTGGGTGTGCTTGCCGAACCACAACAAGATCAGGTGCGTGGCCACAAGGCCCAAAATGATTGCGGGAATGATCAATACGTGGAGCGCGTACATCCGCGGGATGATGGTCTGGCCGGGGAAGTCCCCGCCGAAGAGGGCCCAGTGCATCCAGGTGCCGATGACCGGAATGCCCAGGGTGATCGAGGACAGGGCGGCGCGCAGACCGATACCCGAGAGCAGGTCGTCAGGCAGCGAGTAGCCGAAGTAGCCCTCGAACATGGCCAGGATCAGCAGCAGCGCCCCCGTCACCCAGCTGGCTTCCCGTGGCCGACGGAACGCACCGGTGAAGAACACCCGCGCCATGTGCACCATGATCGACGCGGCGAACATCAGCGCGGCCCAGTGGTGAATCTGACGCACCAGAAGGCCGCCGCGGACCTCGAAGCTGATGTCGAGTGCGGACTCGTAGGCGCGCGACATCTGCACACCGCGCAGCGGCTGGTAGACGCCGTTGTACGTGACTTCAGCCATCGACGGGTCGAAGAACAGCGTCAGGTACACGCCGGTGAGCAGCAGGACCACAAAGCTGTACATGGCGATCTCACCGAGCAGGAAGGACCAGTGCGTCGGGAAGACCTTGTTCAGTTGCCGACGCACCGCCGCGGACGGGTGATACCGCGAGTCGATCGCATTCCCCTGGGCGGCGGCGCGATTCGACGCTGGCATGTGTCGTGGAGTTCGCGTGACCGTACCGGCCTTCATGTCCTGCCTCCTTTGATGAACGCCTTACCTCTGAGATGCATCTGGAGCCCGTTTTGTGACAGGTCCACAATGTGACGTGCATCACAAAGTTGGAGGCGCTACTTCTCGGCGAGCTGCTTGAAGTTGAGTAGCTGCCGTCGGGCCATCACTAGATCCCCCACACTGAGTAGGGGAGCGGCGAGCCGCCACGACTGTGGCGCAGTCACTTTCAGTACCAACCGAGTTCTGTGGTCATCGAGCGGGGTGAGCCGATAGGACATGTGAGCGCCCATGATCTGCGCCGTCAACTGCGCTTGGTGGTCCACCGAGAGCACCTTGCCCAGTGGCCGGCCGGCGCTGGCGGTGAACGGATCGCCGGGCCGGGGGTCGTTCAGGTTGTGCAGCTTGCGTGGTGACTCACGGCCCAGATTGTCGATCCAGTCGTAGGAGTACGGTGCCAGGCGCACTTGAACAAGCCACGGCCACAACCGATCTGGTGTGGTGTTGACAGTGACTCCGCGCCACGCCTCGAGCGATGGGCTGGCGACGTAGCTGTCGCAGTCGTAGCGCGCCATGGTCTCGGCGTCGGTGACGCCCCAGCGGTCACCGATCATCGGGTGACCACCTTGTTCATCAGGTATGGAGCAGCCGTGCGGTGGATGGGGCCGATGGCCCGCCAGATCACCGTCGCAGGCCGCTGCTGTTTGTAGTGCAGTGCGGTGATGAGTTGGCCCGTCGAGGCATCGACTCGTCGGAGGATCAGAGTTCCGTCCATCAGCGGCGATTCGGCCTCCAGGCGAACCGCATCGGGAGTCGACGCCGCGATACGCCAGCCGAGGACATGCTGCGATGAGTCCGTCGGCCCGAGCCGGAATCGCAGTAACGCCTTGTGCGCGAACCGGATTCCCTCGCGGATGGCTGGACCGGATTGCTCGAGAGCCTGCCGTGCCAGCGTTTCGGGCGTACGCGCGTCAGATTCGGCGACGGTGACTTCGAAGATGTCGAGGTAGTCAGCCTGCCGGAGGCTTGGGGGCAGAGCGGCGCTTGCCAGGCTCACCTGGCGCGCATGCCCAACTGCCAACTCCGTCGCCATGACTACGAGGCTAGGTACTCATTGGCCGCTTGTCAGGGGCCAGTTTCGTGGCGGAACCGGGTACCACTCGGGTGGGCACCGCGCTCTCATGGCAAGTTCAACGAGCGTCGGGACGGCGAGACGGCGGCGACCGCCGCGTGTGGTCCGGTGTGTAGACGCTTTGAGTCGGCAACGTCTTGCGGCATTGCAAAATTCGGAACGCGATGTACCAGGATCTTGGTGGCAGTTCTGTGGTTTTGGGACGGTGATGATCGCGTTGCCGGCTGTTGACGATCAAAACCGCGTCGTCCATCGCTCCTTTACGCAAGGTGTAGAACGACTTTCGGCATTGTCGTACTCGTCGCAGAATGCCGAGCTCCCCACGGGACGCATCAGGTCACCCGATGGGCTTCACCACGATCAGCCGCACTGTCACCGGTGTCCTGATGTAGGCCCAAAAAGTCCTTGCGGTTCGAACATACGTTCGATACAATTGGGCATGGGAATCACACCGGATCTCAACGCTCTTCTCGAGCGCCTCCGCGACGTGGCCGTCCCCGACGACATGTCCCGGGACGACGCAGTGGCGGCCATGACGTGCGTGATGAAACTGCGCAATATGGCCGATCATCTGGCAGCGATGCTGACCGGGGTGTTGGACCGCTGCGGGGTGGCGGCCGCGCAGGGCCGGACGCCGCGGGAGTTGTTGATGGCGTTGGGGTGTGCGCCATCGGTGGCCGAGCGCTTTATCCGGGTATCGGCAGCCTTGTCGGCGTTGCCCACGCTCGCGGCGCATGCCGCTGATGGGGCGATCTCCGGGGAGCATGTCGATGCGATCGTCAAAGGCATCAACCACATCCGAGCCCGCGCACCCGGTGAGGTAGACGAGGAGACCCGGTTCGGGCAGGTGACCGATCTGTTGGGGCAGTTCTTCTCCGGCGCCACCCCCGCAGACATCGGGGCCCGCGCCCGCCGGTTGGGCAACCGGCATGCGGCCGCCGAAGGTGGCCTGCCGGCGGCCGAGGACCGGTCGGTCAACACCGCCGACCACCGCGTCACCAGCGACGGGCGGGTCCAGATCCGGGCGGACCTGGACGCCGAAGTCGGGGCCAAGTACATCGCGGCGATCGAACAAGGATCGGCGCCGCGGCCCGAACCCGACGGCAGCCCCGACACCCGCACGGCGGGCCGGCGGCGGGCCGACGCGCTGGAAGCGGTGCTGGACATCGCCGCCCGCGGCGGCGACACCGCTTACGCGCCGCGCACGCAGCTACTGGTGACCGTGCCCGCCGACGCCCCGGACCTGGCGGCGTTGGAATTCATCGGGTCGATCAGCACCATGACCCTGGAACGAATCTGCTGCGACACCACCGTCACCACCATGATCGTCGACGGCGAACACGTACCCCTCGATATGGGGCGGGAGAAACGTTTGTTCCCGGCGCACCTGCGCAAAGCGCTGTATTTGCGGGATCAGTGCTGCATCAAATGCGGCGCCCCACCCGGACGCACCCACGCCCACCACATCATCCACTGGACCCACCACGGTCAGACATCACTAGCCAACGGGTGCCTGCTGTGCCCGGCCTGCCACGCCAACGTCCACCACGACGGCTGGGACGTCGTCATGGGACTGGACAAACACCCCTGGCTCATCCCACCCGCGGCCGTCGACCCACACCGAAAACCCATCCCCGCCCACAACCGCCGCACCATGCGCCTCGACACAGCCGCCTAACACCTAAAGCATTGCGCACCTTGACAACTCAACAGTGTTCGGGGCCGGGTGTCGGCCCGCAGCCGGCCGCGGCGGCCCGGCCGTTGGTCAGCCACTCACCGCAGGAACTGACCCGCGTGGTTGGCCAGGTCGAGCACCGGCTGCGGGACGGCGCCCAGCGCCAGCGTCACAAAGGCGGTGAGCCCGATCATCGCGGTGCTCAGACTGCCCGACTGAACTTGCGGGCCGTCCTCGACCGCATCAGTGAAGAACATCAGGACGATCACGCGGACGTAGAAGTACGCGGCGACGGCGCTGACGATCACACCGATGACGACAAGCGATGCGGCACCACCTTCGGCTGCGGCTTTGAAGACGGCGAACTTGCTGACGAATCCACTGGTCAGGGGAATGCCGGCGAAAGCAAGCAAGAACAACGCGAACACGACACCGAAGAATGGATGCCGGCGTCCGAGTCCGGCCCACCGCCGCAGGTCATCTTCCTCGTCCCCGTCGGCGCGGCGCACCACACTCACGACCGCGAATGCGCCGAGCGTGCTGAAACCGTAGGCGAACAGGTAGAACAACGACGCCGACAGTCCGTTGTCGTTGAGCGCGATCACGCCGGTGAGGATGAAGCCGGTATGTGCCACCGAGGAGTACGCCAGCATGCGCTTGACGTAGTTCTGCGCGATGGCGATCACCGTGCCCACCGCCATGGACAGCACCGCGATGATCGACAGCACCGGCCGCCAATCATTGGCCAGCGCCGGCAGCGCCACGTAGCAGACCCGCAGCAGCGCGCCGAAGGCGGCGATCTTGGTGGCCGACGCCATGAAGGCCGTGACTGGTGTGGGTGCCCCTTGATAGACGTCGGGCACCCACGAATGGAACGGCACCGCACCGACTTTGAACAACAGGCCCACGCACAGGAGCGCGATGCCGATGAGCCCGAGGGAGGCCGGGCCGCGGCCGGCAGCGACGCCCGAGAGGCTCAGGCTGCCGGAGTAGCCGTAGAGCATCGCGACACCGAAGAGGAAGAACGCCGACGAAAATGCCCCCAGCAGAAAGTACTTCAGTGACGCTTCCTGCGACAGCAGCCGATTCCGGCGGGCCAGACCGCACATCAGGTACAGCGGCAGGGACAGCACCTCGAGCGCGACGAACATCGTCAGCAGATCATCGGACGCGCCGAACAGCATCATGCCGCCGAGCGCGAACATCGCCAGCGGGAACACCTCGGTCTGGGCGACACCGGTCTTGAGGGCGATCTGCTCGGCGGCGCTACCGGGCACTGTCGCGGCCTGCGGGGTGAACGCGGCCAGCCCACTGCCGTCCGAAACCCGTTGTGCCATCAGCAAGGTGGCCAACAGGCTGACCCCCAGCAGAGTGCCCTGCAGGAAGAGCGCCGGGCGGTCGATGGCGATGGCCCCGAGGACTGCAGGCCGGCCGATCGCCGAACCCAGGTGCAGCGCTTGGGAAACCACGGCCACCAGGGCCACCGCCTGGCCACCGATACTCAACACCACTTGGGCGCGGTACCGCGCCGGGCGCGGTGCGAAGGCTTCCACGAGCACACCTGCCAGCGCGATGCCGAACACGATCAGCATCGGCGACAGCAGGCCGTACTCGACGGACGGCGCGGGGATGGGCGTCACCGGGCGACCCCCTGGGCGGTACTCGACGAGGTATGTCCGACAGCCGGATTGATGACGTCCAACGCGGGCTTGGGGTAGACGCCGAGCACCAGCAGCAGGGCGACCAACGGCACGACCACGGCCAGTTCCCGCGGTACGAGGTCGCGCAGCTTGTCATTGCCGTCGGCGACGGGGCCCGTCATCATCCGCTGATACATCCACAGGATGTAGAGCGCGGAGAGCACCAGGGCCGTGGCCGCGACGGCGGTGACGGCCGGGTAGTGGATGAATGTGCCGACCAGAACCAGGAATTCGCTGATGAACGGTGCCAGGCCGGGCAGCGACAGCGTCGCGAGTCCGGCGATCAGGAACGTGCCGGCCAGTATCGGTGCGACGGTCTGCACACCGCCGTAGTCGGCGATGGCGCGAGACCCGCGGCGGGACACCAGGAATCCGGCGATCAGGAACAGCGCGGCGGTCGAGATGCCGTGGTTGACCATGTACAGCGCGGCGCCGGACTGCGCCTGCTCGGTCATCGCGAAGATGCCCAGAATGATGAAGCCGAAGTGCGAGATCGAGGTGTACGAGATCAGGCGCATGACGTCCGTCTGTCCGATGGCGACGATGGCCCCGTAGACGATGCCGATAACGGCCAGCGCAATGATCAAGGGCCGGAATGTCGCTGCGGACGACGGGAACAGCTGCAGGCAGTACCGGAGCATGCCGAATGTGCCCACCTTGTCGACGACAGCCATCATCAGGACAGCCGTGGCCGGCGTGGCGTGCACCGCCGCGTCGGGCAGCCAACGGTGCAGGGGCCACAGAGGTGCCTTGACTGCGAACGCGAACATGAACCCACCGAACAGCGCATTGGCTATCCCCGGGCTGATGTTGAGGGTGCCGTAGCGCACAGCGTCCGCGACGGCACGGAAGTCGAAGGAGCCGTGGTTGAAAGCGGGACTGTTGGCGGTGGCAACGTACAGTCCGATGACCGCGGCCAGCATGATCAGGCCGCCGAACAGGTTGTACAGCAGGAACTTCACCGCTGCTTTGGACGCGGCGGGCCGGTCCGCGCCGAAACCGCCGATGAGGAAGTACATCGGGATCAGCATGGCTTCGAAGAACACGTAGAACAGCAGGATGTCCAGTGACACCAGGGAGATCAGCACCATCGATTCGACGGCGAGGATCAGCGCGAAGTAGGCGTGGGTCGACTTGGCCTGCGCGCCGGCATCATTCGAGTCGCCGTCATTCCAGCCGGCGATGATCAGCAGCGGTACCAGGACAGCGGTCAGTGCGACCAAGACCAGGGCCACGCCGTCGACCCCGAGGATGTAGCCGGTGCCGAACGACGGTATCCACGGGTGGTTCTCGACGAACTGGTAGCGCGCCCCGGCCGGGTCGAAGCGCAGCGCCAGCACCAGCGCGATGACGAGCACCACCAGCGACACCGCCAGGGCCCCCCAGCGGGCGAAAGCCCGTGCGCCGGCGGGCAACAGGATCACTGCCGCACCGCCTGCCATCGGGACGGCCCACAACGCTGTCAGCCACCACATTCCGGTCACCACACCCTCACCGTGAGAATGGCGGCCGCAATCAATGCCGCTCCGGCCAACATGGACAGCGCATACGACCGGGCAAACCCGTTCTGCCAGCGTCGAAGATCCTGCGACCCGGTGCGGACCAGCGCGGCGAGCTCACGGGTGACGCCGTCGACCGCGACGTCATCGAAGTCGACAAGGTTCTCGGTGAGCCGCCGGCCCGGCACCATCAGCGCCCGCTCGTTGAACGCATCGCCGTACAGATCGTTGCGCGCGGCGACCGTCAACCCGGAGACGTTGACCGGGGCGCTGATCGGGACGGGTTGGCGCGCATACATCCGGTAGGCGATCGCGACGCCGACGCCGACCACCGCGAGCGTGACGACCGTGAGCAGCCAAGCGGGCACCGTATGCTCGGGCTCGTGGAAGCCGACGACCGGTTCGAGCCAATGCTCCAACTTCCCACCGACGGCGAGAAGCGCGCCCGCACCGATCGATCCGGCGGCCAGCACCACCATCGGCCAGCCCATGACCGACGGCGACTCGTGGGGATGCGCCTCGGCACGCCAGCGCTTTTCGCCGAAGAACGTCATCAGCATGACGCGGGTCATGTAGAACGCCGTGATGCCCGCGCCCAGCAGGGCGGCGCCGCCGAACAGCAGACCCTTGGCGCCGCCGGCCGCGAACGCGGTCTCGATGATGGGGTCTTTCGAGAAGAACCCGGACAGCGGCGGGATACCGACGATCGCGAGGTAACCCATGCCGAACGTGGCGAACGTGACGGGCATGGCGGTGCGCAGCCCGCCGTAGCGGCGCATGTCGGTCTCGTCGTCCATGGCGTGCATCACCGAACCGGCACCGAGGAACAGGCCGGCCTTGAAGAAACCGTGCGCCAGCAGATGCAGGATCGCGAGCGCGTAGCCGGCGGGTCCGAGACCCGCGGCCAGCATCATGTAGCCGATCTGGCTCATGGTCGACGCCGCGAGGGCCTTCTTGATGTCGTCTTTGGCGCAGCCGATCACCGCGCCGAACAACAGCGTGACGGCCCCGACGACGGCGACCGCCAACCGGGCGTCGGCGGACTGGTTGAAGATCGGAGCCGACCGCACCACCAGGTACACGCCGGCCGTGACCATGGTGGCCGCGTGGATCAGCGCCGACACGGGGGTCGGGCCCTCCATCGCATCCCCGAGCCACGATTGCAGCGGTACCTGAGCGGACTTGCCGCACGCCGCCAGCAGCAACAGCAGACCGATGAGCGTGGTGGTCGCCGCTGGAAGAAGCGGCGCCTGCGCGAAAACACCCGTGTACGAGAGGGTTCCGGTGTGCGCGAACATCGCCGCCAGGGCCAGCGCCAGGCCGATGTCACCGACCCGGTTGACGACGAACGCCTTCTTGGCGGCCGTCGCCGCCGACGGCTTGTGCGACCAGAACCCGATCAGCAGGTACGACGCCAGGCCGACGCCTTCCCACCCGACGTACAGACCGAGATAGTTGTCGGCCAGCACCAGCAGCAGCATGGCCGCGACGAACAGGTTGAGATAGGCGAAAAAGCGCCGCCGGGCCGGGTCGTGCGCCATGTAGCCGATCGAATAGATGTGGATCAGCGCGCCGACCCCGGTGATGAGCAGGACGAAGCACACCGACAGCTGGTCCAGACGCAAGCCGAAATCGACCTGCAGTTGGGCCACCGGAACCCAGGAGAACAGCGTCTCGTGCACCAACCGGACGTCGTTGTCGCGACCGGACATTGCCGCGAACTGCGTGGCGCCGACGAGGAAGGCGCCGACCACCGTGGCGCAGCCGAGCAGATGCCCCCACGCGTCGGTGGCCTTGCCGCCGAGCAGCAGTATCGCCGCGCCGGCCAGCGGCAGCGCGATCAGCAACCACACCGATGTCGTCATGGTCACTGCTTCAACAGGTTCGCGGCGTCGACCGACGCCGATCGCCGGGTCCGGAATATGGTCATGATGATCGCCAGTCCCACCACCACCTCACACGCCGCCACGACCATGGTGAAGAACGCCACCACCTGACCGTCGAGCTCGCCATGCATCCGGGAGAACGTGACGAACGCCAGATTGGCCGCGTTGAGCATCAACTCGACGCACATGAACATGACGATGGCGTTGCGGCGCACCAGCACACCGGCTGCGCCGATGGTGAACAGCAGAGCCGACAGATACAGGTAGTTGGTGGGATTCACGAGATGTTCCCATCGTTGGTCGAGACACTGCGCCGCGGCAGGATGGCGCTGACGGACATGTCGGCGTCCGAGCCGTCGGGCAGCTTCGCCGGGATGTCGACGGCGTTGTGCCGCGCGTACACCCCGGGGTTGGGCCGTGGTGTCGGGTGCCCGCCGCCGGCGAACCGCTCGATTGCCAGCTCGCGCTGGGTCTTTCGGCGCTCGAACCGTTCGCGGTGGGTCAGCACCATGGCACCCAGCGCCGCGGTGATGAGCAGCGCGCTGGTGACCTCGAAGGCCCACAGGTAGCGCGTGAAGATCAGCACCGCCAGGCCCTGGACGTTGCCGGCCCGGTTGGCGTGCTCCAGCCCGACGAAGTTGGCCCCGAGGCTGCCGATCCCGGCGATCACCGCGATGCCGAATCCGATACCGGCCACGACGGCGGCAACGCGTTGTCCCCGAATGGTTTCGATCAGCGAGTCCGCCGAATCGACACCGATGAGCATGAGGACGAACAGGAACAGCATCATGACCGCACCGGTATAGACCACCACCTGCACGACGCCGAGGAACACTGCGTCCTGGGCGATATAGAGCACCGCGAGGCTGATCATGGTGCTGGCCAGGAACATTGCCGAGTACACCGCTTTGGGGGCGGCCACCATGGCGATGGCGCCGAGCACCGACACGGTACCGAGCACCCAGAACGTCACGGCCTCTCCGGTCACTTGGCCGCCTCGCGCCGCTTCAGGCCGTCCGCGGTGATGTTGCCGCGGTAGTAGTCCTCGTCGGTGCTGCCCTCGGCCATGGCGTGCGGCGGCGCGGTCATGTCGGGTTTCAGCGGCGCCAGGAGCTTGTCCTTGCCGTAGATCAGGTCGGACCGGTTGTCGTCGGCCATCTCGTAGTCGTTGGTCATGGTCAGCGCGCGCGTCGGGCAGGCCTCGATGCAGAGCCCGCAGCCGATGCACCGCAGATAGTTGATCTGGTACACCCGGCCGTACCGCTCGCCGGGCGAGAACCGTTGTTCCTCGGTGTTGTCGGCGCCCTCGACATAGATCGCGTCCGCGGGGCAGGCCCACGCGCACAGTTCGCAACCGATGCACTTCTCGAGGCCGTCGTCGTACCGGTTGAGCTGATGCCGGCCGTGATAGCGCGGAGCGACCGGACCGGGCTCCTCGGGATACTGCTCGGTGACCGGTTTCTTGAACATGGTCCCGAAGGTGACGCCGAAACCGGCGATGGCGTCGATGAACTTGGGCCTACCGGGCATGGTGAACCTCCTTGGCCGGGATGGGCGGCACCGGGAACGCGCCGGGCTGTGGTTCGGCGGCCGGGGCACTCGTGCGAGCCGACTTGCGCCGCACCGTGTTCCACAACGCACCGGCGATGGCCACCACGGCGATGGCGCCGGCGAAGGCCAGCACGACGGGCCAGCTGTCGTGCCCCTGCAGCCGCAGCGTCCGCACGATGCTGACGATCATGATCCACCCCAGCGAGATCGGGATGAGCACTTTCCAGCCCAGCGCCATGAACTGGTCGTACCGCAGGCGCGGGAGCGTGGCCCGGAGCCACATGAACAGGAAGAGGAACGCCCACACCTTGCCGACGAACCACAGCAGCGGCCACCAGCCGGTGTTGGCGCCGGGGATGAGGCTCAGGGGCCAGGGCGCCTGCCAACCACCGAGGAACAGGGTGGTGGCCAGTGCGGAAACCGTCGTCATGTTGACGTATTCCGCGAGCATGAACATCGCGAACTTCAGTGACGAGTACTCGGTGTGGAATCCGCCGACCAGCTCGCCTTCGGCCTCGGGCAGATCGAACGGCGCCCGGTTCGTTTCGCCGACCATCGACACCACGTAGATCAGGAACGACGGCAGCAGCAGGAAGACGTACCAGCGGCCCTGTTGTGACGCGACGATCTGCGACGTCGACATGGTGCCCGCGTACAGGAACACCGCGGCGAACGACAGCGCCATCGCGATCTCGTACGAGATGACCTGCGCGCTGGACCGCAGCCCGCCGAGCAGGGGATAGGTCGAGCCGGAAGCCCAGCCCGCCAACACGATTCCGTAGACCCCGATCGAGGTGACCGCGAGGACGTACAGCACCGCGACCGGCAGGTCGGTCAACTGCAGCGGCGTCTCGTGCCCGAAGACGTGGACCAGCGGCCCCATCGGGATGACGGCGAACGCCATGATCGCCGGGATCACCGAGATGATCGGCGCCAGCAGGTAGATCGGCTTGTCCACGCCGGCCGGGACCAGCCCTTCTTTGAGGGCGAGCTTGATGCCGTCGGCGAGGCTCTGCAGTAACCCGAACGGCCCCACCCGGTTCGGCCCGATGCGCATCTGCATCCAGCTCAGGACTCGTCGTTCGAGCAGGATCGCGACGAGCACCGTCAGCACCAGGAACACAAAAATGCCAAGGGCTTTGGCGAGGACCAGCCACCACGGGTCCAGGCCGAACGAGGAGAGGTCGGGATAGTTCACGTTGCCGCCCCGCTGATCGAGACGACCGCGCCGGGAGCGACGCCGAGCGTGGCATGGACGGTCGACCCGGGCGAGTTCAGCGGCAGCCACACCACGCCGGTCGGCATGTCGGTGATCTCGAGCGGCAGGGTAAGGCTGCCCCGATCGGTGCTGACGGTGAGGGTTTCGGACGCGCCGACGCTCGCGGCCGTGTCAGGCGACAGGCGGGCCACCGCCGGACGCGCCGTGGCGGCCAGATGGGGTTCGCCGTCCTGCAGCCGGCCGGCGTCCAGCAGCATCCGCCAGCCGGCAAGAACCGCCTGACCGGGACCGGGCACCGGGTTCGGGGGCGCGGTGAATTCCGGTGCGGCGGGCCGTGGTCCGGTCCAGCACCCCAGTCGGTTCATCTCGTTGCGCACGGTTGCGACATCGCGCAGACCCAGATCGATGCAGTGCTCGTCGGCGAGCGCGGCCAGCACTCCCATGTCCGCTCGCGTGGCCGGCGGCAGCGCCGCGCCGAATGCGCGATGCCGCCCTTCCCAGTTCACGAAGCTGCCGGCTTTCTCGACGACGGGCGCCACCGGGAACACCACGTGCGCGAGATCAGTGACGGCGCTGCGGCGCACCTCCATGCTCACCACGAACTTCGCGGCGCCGAGCGACTGCTGCGCCAGTGCCGGGTCGGGGAGATCGGCCAGCTCGACACCGGCGACCAGGACAGCCTCGAGCTCACCGTCGGCTGCGGCGGCGAGGATCCCGGTGGTGTCGCGGCCCGGAGTGTCGGGCAGTTCGTCGACGTGCCAGGCGACGGCGACTTCCGTGCGTGACGGCACGTCGGTGACCAAACGACCGCCGGGCAACAGATTCGGGGCCGCACCGGCTTCCAGTGCACCGCGCTCGCCGGCCCGCCGCGGTACCCAGCCGACGGCCGCGCCGGTCCGCTCGGCCAGCCGGGCCACGGCGGAGAACCCGCCGGGGACACCGGCCAGCCGCTCACCGGTGAGGATGACCGAACCGGGCGGCAACACCTCGACGGCGTCGAGTGCGTGGGGTTCGCGGCCGGGTGCGGCGGAGATGAGGGTGCCGCCCATCTTCTCCAGTCCGCGGCTCGCGAACGGCGCCACCGCAACAACTTTCAGGCCGTGCTTGCGGAAGGCCTTGCGCAGCCGCAGGTAGATGATCGGCGATTCGTCTTCCGGCTCGAACGCGACGAGCAGCACGACGGGCGCCTGCTCCAGGTCGGCGTACGTCACCCGCATCGGCTGACCCGCGACGGACGCCGCCAGGAACTGGGCTTCCTCGTCGCTGTGCACCCGGTTGCGGAAGTCGATGTCGTTGGTGCCCAGCACAATCCGCGCGTACTTGGCATACGCATAGGCGTCTTCGGTGGTGAGTCGTCCGCCGACCAGCACGCCGGTCCGGGCACCGGCCGCCGACAGGCCGCGCACCGCGACAGCGACGGCCTCGGGCCAGGACGCCGGGCGCTGGGTGCCGTCGGCCTCGCGGATCAAGGGTGTGGTGATCCGGTCACCCTGCGTGGCGTAGGTGAAGGCCCACCGGCCCTTGTCGCAGTTCCACTCTTCGTTCACCTCGGGATCGTCACCGGCCAAGCGGCGCAACACCGTTCCGCGGCGATGATCGGTGCGCTGCGCACAGCCCGAGGCGCAGTGTTCGCAGACGCTGGGGGAGGAGACCAGGTCGAAAGGCCGGGCCCGGAACCGGTACGCAGTCCCGGTCAGCGCGCCGACGGGACAGATCTGCACGGTGTTGCCGGAGAAGTAGGAGTCGAACGGGTCACCGCCCCCGATACCGACCTGCTGCAGTGCGCCACGTTCCAGCAGTTCGATGAACGGGTCGCCGGCGACCTGATTCGAGAACCGCGTGCAGCGCGCGCACAGCACGCAGCGTTCCCGGTCGAGCAGGACCTGCGCCGACAGGTTGATGGGCTTGGGGAAGGTGCGCTTGACGTCCTCGAAGCGAGAATCGGCGCGGCCGTTGGACATCGCCTGGTTCTGCAGTGGGCATTCGCCGCCCTTGTCGCAGACGGGGCAGTCCAGCGGATGGTTGATCAGCAGCAGTTCCATCACGCCGTGCTGTGCCTTGTCGGCGGCCTCCGACGTCACCTGGGTACGCACGACCATGTCCGGGGTGACCGTGGTGGTGCACGACGCCAACGGTTTCCGTTGGCCCTCCACCTCGACGAGGCACTGCCGGCAGGCGCCCACCGGGTCGAGCAGGGGGTGGTCGCAGAACCGGGGAATCTGCACCCCGATGAGCTCGGCCGCACGAATCACCAACGTGCCCTTGGGCACACTGATCTGCTGGTCGTCGATGGTCAGGGTCACCATCTCGACCGCGGCCGCGCCCTTCGCCGGCTCGGTGACCGTCATGCGCCCGCTCCTTCCGTGGCGAAGAGCGTGGCGGCGTGCGGGTCGAAGGGGCAGCCGCCGTTCAGGTGCGCGACGTACTCGTCGCGGAAGTACTTGAGCGAGGACATGATCGGACTCGCCGCGCCGTCGCCGAGGGCACAGAACGACTTGCCGAGGATGGCGTCGGAGATGTCGAGCAGTTTGTCCAGGTCGGCCGCGTGGGCCTGGCCGTTCTCCAGCCGGGCATAGATCTGCGCCAGCCAGTAGGTGCCCTCGCGGCACGGCGTGCACTTGCCGCAGGATTCGTGGGCGTAGAACTGGGTCCACCGGCGGACGGCCCGCACCACGCAGGTCGTCTCGTCGAAAATCTGCAGTGCCTTGGTGCCCAGCATCGAGCCGACCCCGGCCATGCCTTCGTAGTCCAGTGGGACGTCCAGGTGTTCGGATGTGAGCATCGGCGTCGACGATCCGCCCGGCGTCCAGAACTTCAGCTGGTGCCCGGCCCGCACCCCGCCGGCGTATTCCAGCAGTTCGCGCAGCGAAATCCCCAGGGGTGCCTCGTATTGCCCCGGCCGGGTGACGTGACCCGACAACGAGTACAGCGTGAAGCCGGGCGACTTCTCCGACCCCATGGACCGGAACCAGTCGACCCCGCCGCGGATCACCGACGGGACACTGGCGATCGACTCGACGTTGTTGACCACGGTCGGGCAGGCGTACAGCCCGGCGACCGCGGGGAACGGCGGACGCAACCGGGGCTGGCCGCGCCGGCCCTCCAGGGAGTCGAGCAGCGCGGTCTCCTCGCCGCAGATGTACGCACCCGCCCCGGCGTGGACCACCAGATCCAGGTCGTAGCCGGTGCCGGCGATGTTGGTGCCGAGATAGCCGTTCGCGTAGGCCTCGGCGACCGCACCCTGCAGCCGGCGCAGTACCGGAACCACCTCACCGCGCACGTAGATGAATGCGTGGCGGGCGCCGATGGCGTACGACGCGATGATCGCGCCTTCCACCAGCGCGTGCGGCGAGGCCAGCATCAGCGGAATGTCCTTGCACGTCCCGGGTTCGGATTCGTCCGCGTTGACGACCAGATAGTGCGGACGGCCGTCGTCGGGGGAGATGAACGACCATTTGGTCCCCGTGGGGAAACCCGCGCCGCCGCGTCCGCGCAGTCCGGAATCCTTGACCAGCGCAATGACTTCGGCGGGTTGCATCCGCAACACCGCCCGCAGTGCCTGGTAGCCGCCCTGCCGGACGTAGCTCTGCAGCGTCCACGACTGCGGCTCATCCCAGTGTCTGCTCAGCACCGGCGCGAGTGTCATTGCGGCGCCTCCATCCCGCGCTCCTGCGCGACGCGCAACCCGGCGAGGGTGGCCGCGCCCGGTTCGGAGTCGTTGCTGCCGGGGCGTTCATCGGGGAAGCCGGCGAGGATGCGTGCGGTGTCCTTGAAGGTGCACAGGGGCGCGCCCCGGGTCGGGGTGACCGGCTCACCGGTCCGCAATGAGTCGACGAGATCACGTGCGGAACCGGGTGTTTGGTTGTCGAAGAACTCCCAGTTCACCATGACCACGGGTGCGTAGTCGCAGGCGGCGTTGCATTCGATGTGCTCCAGCGTGACCCGGCCGTCGGCAGTGGTCTCGCCGGCGCCGAGACCCAGGTGGTCCTCCAGTGATTCGAGGATGGCGTCGCCGCCCATGATGGCGCACAGCGTGTTGGTGCACACCCCGACGAGGTACTCGCCTGTCGGGGTGCGGCGGTACATCGAGTAGAACGTCGCGACCGCGGTGACCTCGGCAGTGCTGAGGTCCAATTGCGCAGCGCAGAAAGCGATTCCGGCAGGGGTGAGGTAGCCGTCCTCGGATTGGACGAGATGCAGCAGCGGCAGCAGCGCGGAGCGGGCACTGGGGTAGCGGGCGATGATCGTCGCGGCGTCGGCGGCCAGGCGCTCGGTCACGTCAGGCGAATACGACTGCGGCCCTTGGCTGATCGGTGGGCCGGGCTCGTCCGGACGCGGCCCGAGACGCAGTTCGATAGCGGTCACCTGTCCACGCCTCCCATCACCGGATCGATCGATGCCACCGCGGCGATGGCGTCAGCGACCATGGAGCCCTCGCACATCACCGACACCGCTTGCAGATTGGTGAACGAGGGGTCGCGGTAGTGCACCCGGTAGGGCCGGGTGCCACCGTCGGACACCATGTGCACACCCAGCTCGCCGCGCGGCGATTCGACGGCGACGTACACCTGCCCGGCGGGCACCCGGATGCCTTCGGTCACGATCTTGAAGTGGTGGATCAGGGCCTCCATCGACGAGCCCATGATCTTGGCGATGTGTTCCTTCGAATTGCCCAGGCCGTCGGGGCCGAGCTTCAGGTCCGCGGGCCAGGCCAGCTTCTTGTCGGTGATCATCACCGGCCCGGTGACCTTGCCGAGCCTCTCGACACACTGCTCGACGATCTTGATGGACTCGTGCATCTCGCGGACCCGAATGATGTAGCGGCCGTAGGCATCACACTGGTCGTCGGTGATGACGTCGAAGTCATACGACTCGTATCCGCAGTACGGCTGCGCCTTTCGCAGATCGTGCGGCAGCCCCGTCGAACGCAGCACCGGTCCGGTGATGCCCAGCGCCATGCACCCGGTCAGATCCAGGTAGCCGACCCCCTGCGTGCGGGCCTTCCAGATGTAGTTCTCGTTGAGCAGATTCTCCATGTCGCGTAACCGCTTGGGCAGCAGCTTCAGCAGTTCCCGCAGTTGCGGCAGGGCCTCGTCGGGCAGGTCGGCGGCCAGGCCGCCGGGGCGGATGTAGGCGTGGTTCATGCGGAGCCCGGTGATGGTCTCGAAGATCGACAGCACCAGTTCGCGTTCCCGGAAGCCGAAGAACATGGCCGACATGGAACCCAGCTCCATACCGCCGGTCGCCAGCGCGACCAGGTGTGACGAGATGCGGTTGAGTTCCATCAGCAGCACCCGGATGATGCTCGCGCGCTCGGGAATGGCGTCGGTGACGCCGAGCAGCTTCTCGACGCCGAGGCAGTACGCCGTCTCGTTGAAGAAAGGCGACAGGTAGTCCATGCGGGTCACGAAGGTGACGCCCTGCGTCCAGGTCCGGTATTCGAGATTCTTCTCGATTCCGGTGTGCAGGTAGCCGATTCCGCACCGGGCCTCGGTGATGGTCTCGCCGTCGATCTCGAGGATCAGGCGCAGCACGCCGTGGGTGGACGGATGCTGCGGGCCCATGTTGACCACGATGCGCTCGCCGGCCACCGCGCTCTCCCGCGCCGCGGCCACGACGTCGGCCCAGTCTTGACCGCCGACGGTGACCACGCGTTCGCGGCCATCGGGTTCGTTGTCCTGAGTCATCAGTTGTAGGCCCGCCGTTCGTCCGGGGGCGGGATCTTCGCACCGTGGTACTCGACCGGGATTCCGCCGAGCGGGTAGTCCTTGCGCTGCGGGTGGCCCACCCAGTCATCGGGCATCTCGATCCGGGTCAGGGCGGGGTGGCCGTCGAAGATGATGCCGAAGAAGTCGTAGGTCTCCCGCTCGTGCCAGTCGGTCGTCGGGTACACCGAATACAGCGACGGCACATGCGGATCGGCGTCCGGGGCGCTCACCTCGACGCGGATGCGGCGGTTGTGGGTGATGGACATCAGCGGGTAGACGGCGTGCAACTCGCGACCGGTGTCGTCGGGGTAGTGCACCCCGGACACGCCCAGACACAGCTCGAATCGCAGCTGGTCGCGCAGTGCCTGGGCCACCGCGACCAGGTGTTCGCGGCGCACCTCGAGGGTCAGTTCGTCGCGGAAGACCACGACGCGCTCGATCGCGGCGCCGAACTCGTCGGGACCGAGGGTCGCCGCCAACGTGTCGACGACGTCGTCGAAGTAACCGCCGTAGGGCCGGGGTGAGCTGCCGGGCAGCGCCACCTCCCGGACCAACCGGCCGTAGCCCGACGTGTCGCCGCTGCCGCGCACACCGAACATGCCGCGCCGCGTCCCGATCACCTCGGGTCCCGTCTGGTCCGGCGCGTCCGTCATGACCGCAGCAGTCCCTTCAGCTCGATGGTGGGGCGGGCCTGCAGGGCGGCTTCCTCGGCCGCGGCGATCGCCTCAGCCCGGTTCACGCCCAGCGGCATCTCCTGAATCTTGGCGTGCAGCTTGAGGATTGCGTTGAGCAGCATCTCGGGCCGCGGCGGGCAGCCGGGTAGGTAGATGTCGACGGGCACGATGTGGTCGACGCCCTGCACCACCGCGTAGTTGTTGAACATGCCGCCGGAGGAAGCGCACACGCCCATGGCCAGCACCCATTTGGGTTCGGCCATCTGGTCGTACACCTGACGCAGCACCGGCGCCATCTTCTGGCTCACGCGGCCCGCGACGATCATCAGGTCGGCCTGGCGCGGCGTCGCAGAGAACCGCTCCATGCCGAAGCGCGCGATGTCGAAGCGCGGGCCCGCGGTGGCCATCATCTCGATGGCGCAGCAGGCCAGGCCGAACGTGGCGGGCCACAGCGACCCCTTGCGTACGTAGCCTGCGACCTTCTCGACAGTGGACAGCAGGATGCCGCCGGGCAGGCGTTCTTCGAGTCCCATGGGTCTGCCCTCAGTCCCAGCTCAGTCCGCCGCGTCGCCAGATGTATGCGTAGGCGACGAACACCGTCAGCATGAACAGCAACATCTCCACCACGGCGAATACCCCGAGCGATTCGAAGGAAACGGCCCAGGGATACAGGAAGACGATCTCGATGTCGAAGACGATGAACAGCATGGCGGTCAGGTAGTACTTGACCGGGAACCGCTGCCCGGTGGTCTCATGCCCGGGGGAGCCTGGGGCCATCGGCTCGATGCCGCATTCGTAGGCCTCCAGCTTGGCCCGGTTGTACCGGCGGGGGCCGATGACCAGCGCGATTCCGACCGAACCCACCGCGAACGCCGCGGCGATCGCGCCGAGTACCAGGATGGGGATGTAGACGTTCATGCGTTCGTCATGCCCTGTGTGGCTCCCTCGTCGAGCTGTCGATGTGAGCTGGCCCACAGCTTAGCTCGGTTAACGGAACGGCCGCCGCATTTTGGCTAGGATCATGATCAGTTCCTGACGTTCCCGCGTCTCATCGCCGCTGACGCGAAGAGTGAACGGCCACAGGCCATTTCGTGCTGGTTAACGCACGGTTTCACCGCTGTGGAGACAGCACCGCCACCACGGCCTCGCCGAGCCGGATCGGGTCGATCGGATGGGGCACTGCAGCCTCCGCGCGCGACCAGGAGGCCAGCCAGGCGTCGTCCGGGCGGCCGGTGAGCACCACGATCGGCGGGCAGTTCGCGACCTCGTCCTTGAGTTGCTTGGCGAGCCCCATCCCGCCGGCGGGTGTGGCCTCGCCGTCCAGGATCGCCAAGTCGATCCCGCCCGCGTCGACGGAACTCACCACGACGGGCGCCGTCGCCACGTCGAGATACGTCAGGTCGGGCAGGTCCGGGTGGATGCGCCGTCCCAGCGCCGTGCGCACCTGGTCACGGGTGTTCGGATTGTCGCTGTACACCAGGATCTTGAGCGCGGAGTCGGCCACGTGCTCAGGCTACGACAGTACGGCGATCAGGTAGGCCGGGTTCGGCTACTCGTCGGCATAGCCCGGATGGGCCACGTCCAGCCGATGCCGCACGAGCGCCCGCAGCACGGGCTCGAGTTCGGGGCCACGGTCGTCGAACTCCCCGTCGCGTATCGCGCGCGCCAGGGCCTGCTCGTCGTCGAATCCCAGCAGCCCCGGTTCTGCGCCGTCCTGAGACAGCTCGCGTTCGACGATCCGCAGCGCGTTCGCGGCCACGCGGGCATGGAAGTTCACCGCGCCATCGGTGGCCGCGCGTACCTCGGTCTCCAGGAACTCGGCCACGGCGGCGACCAGTTCAGCGGCGGTGGGACGGTAATGGCTCATCGGGCCGCCACGAGGTTGAGCAGGTCCCATTCGGTTTCACACACCCGCCGGCCGATGGTCGCCAACTCCACCGACCTGGCCTGTCCGGACAGGTGGCGCTGCGCCTGATACCGGCAGATGATGCCCCAGCGCAAGGTGGCGGACACCAGCCACCAGTGAAAGGCCTTGCGGTCCAGAGTGATTCCGCTGGAGTGCTCATAGGCGGTCAGGAAGTCCTCGATGCGGCCCAGGCCGCCGGCGTCCAGCGTCCGCGGCGCCCCGAAGCGCCAGGCCCGAATGCAGAACCAGGCCAGGTCCTCGGCGCGCGAGCCCAGATGGGTGAGCTCCCAATCCAGCACTGCCGCCAGCCGGCTGCCGTCGACGATCAGGTTGCCCATCCGGAAGTCGCCGTGCACCAACACCGCACCGCCGGTGTCCGCCGGCTGGTTGCGCGCCAACCAGCGGAAGGCCCACTCGAAAGTGGCTGTGGTGTCACCGATCTCGTCGAGTTCGCGCCGCCATGAACTCAGTTGGTCTTCGCTCGACAGCCCGATGCCGGTGGGGTCGGCGCGGTGGATCGCCGCCAGCGCTGCGGCGCATTGCCCGAGAAGGGTGGTCCGGCCGTCGTCGTCGAGTGCGCGCTGGATCTTGCGGACGATGGTCTCCCCGGGTACGAAATCGCACACCAGGAACGGACTGCCGAGGGCCTCCGGTGAGTTGCTGGCCGCCAGCACCCGGGGCACGGGCGCGCCCGTGGCCGCGGCCCGGGACAGCGCGGCGGCCTCGAGCTCCATGCCGGCGTGGATTTCGTCGGGCGGTCCGACCCGCAGGATCAATGGGCGGGCGTCGGCCGCGGTGGTCGCCGCGAACGCCCACGTCGCGCGGCTGGCACCGCCGGTGAGTTCCCGCAGGTTCTCGACGCTGACCTCGCCGAGCTCCGGTTCGAGCACCGCGGCGAGCGCTCGGGCCAATTCCGGCGCGTCGATCACTTGCGCCCGAACTTCAGCATCCGCTGCGCCACCCGGCGAATCTGAATCTCTTCCGCCCCTTCGGTGATCCGGTAGCGGCGGTGGTGCCGGTAGATGTGCTCGAACGGCTCGTGCCGGCTGTAGCCGACGCCACCGTGGATCTGCATGGCTCGGTCGGCCGCCTCGCATACCAGTCTGTTGGCGCGGTAATTGGCCATCGACACCTTGTCGGAAACCTCCATGTGGTGATCCCGATCGAGGTGCCAGGCGGCGTAATACACCAGCAGCCGGACCATCTGGGCCTCGGTCTGCAGCTCGGCCAGCGGCCACTGCACGGCCTGGTTCACCGCCAGGGGCTTACCGAAGACGACGCGCTCGCCGGCGTACTGCGCGGCCCGGTCGATGCAGTACTGCGCGGCGCCCAGACTGCTGGCGGCCTGACGGATGCGGTTCTCGTGCAGGAACGTCTGGCCGACCTCCAAGCCGTGGTCCACCTCGCCGAGCACCGCATCAGCCGGCACCCGAACATCGTTCAGTTCGACCTCGCCGTGGTCGCTCGGCATGTTGAACGTCCACCAGTAGTACGGCACGGTGAAACCGGGGGTGTCGGTGGGCACGAGGAACGCGGTGATACCGACCGCCTGCCCGGGATCCCCCGACGTGCGGGCGAAGATCAGGTCGTGGGTGGCGCGGTGCACTCCGGTGTTCCAGCGCTTGCGGCCGTTGATGATCCACCCGTCACCGTCCCGGACCGCCGTGGTCTCGAGCCAGGTGGCGTCGCTGCCGTGGTCGGGTTCGGTGAGCCCGAACGCCATCGACCGTTCACCGGTGATCATGGCCTCGACCCATTCGGCTTGCTGCGCCGGGGTGCCGAACCGGCTCATCATGATGACCTGCGGGAAGTTGCCGACGATCGATGACTCGTCCTGCAGGTCGTTGTGCAGGCCGAGGCCCTTGTGCGCCAGGTGTTCCCGGATGACGGCCATGTCCAGATTGGTGCCGTCGCGGCCACCGAACTCGCTGGGCAGGCCGTAGCGCAGCCATCCGGCTGCGTCGGCACGGCGGCGCATCTCGTCGAGCAGATCCTCCCATTCCCGGGTGGGCACACCGCCGTTCTCGAGGTCCGTACGGGCGAATTCCCGGCGCCGGTCGAAGTACTGCAGGTTCTCTCGTTCCAGCGGTTTGATCTCCGCCTCGATGAAGGCATCCATCTCTGCCAGCAGGCCCGGAAGGTGTTCCGGTAGAGCGAAATCCACGGTGATCTCTTTCGTCGGTCAGAAGCCGTACAGGGTTTTCTTCCAGATGGTCGACAGGGTGGTGATGGCGTCCTCGTCGCTGATCTGCAGCCCGGAGTCCGGGTTGCCGACCACCACGACGGTGAAGTTCTCGAACAGCAGCGAAATCGCCGCGGCGATGTGTTCGGGATCGAGGCGCTGCCCGGGGTGGATGCCCTGCGCATGGCCTTGCTCCGTGGCGTGGCGGACCGAATCGGCGACCAGGTCCATCCCGAAGCGCCGGAACTCGTTCTGTACCTTGGCGAAGCGCGGCTGCGTGGCGCCCAGCTGGGCGACCGCGATCATGATGCCGATGTTCTGCTTGAAGAGGTTCCAGTACCCCGTCACCACGGTGGTGAAGTACTCGGTGTCCTCGGGGGACTCCGGCAGCGGCACACTCATCCCCGACGGGGTGACGATGTCGTGCAGGAAAGACTCGGCCAGCTCGGCCAGCAGGTCCTCCTTGTCGTCGAAATAGCGGTAGAACACCGCCGACGACTTTCCGGCAGCCGACGTGATGTCGGCCAGCGTGGTGCCGTGAAAGCCCCGCTCGGCGAACAGCTTCCGGGCGGCGAGTTCGATGGCCTCGCGGGTCTGTCGGCCCTTGGCGGTCAAATTTGCGGTGGGCATGCTCAGCCCAGCAGCCGGTCGCCGGCGCGCAGCAGGGCGCTGGGCAGCTCATGGCCCACAACACGCTGCGCCACCATGGCCGCGTCGATCGCCAGGTCCAGGTCGATGCCGGTGTCGATGTCGCTGTCCCGCAACAGGTAGACCAGGTCTTCGGTCGCGATGTTGCCGGTCGCGCCGGGTGCGAACGGGCAGCCGCCCAGGCCGCCCACCGACGCGTCGAGTCGCGTCACACCGGCCTGCACGGCGGCGTAGGCGCTGGCCAGGCCGGAGCCCCGCGTGTTGTGGAAGTGCGCGCCGAGCGGCAGGTCTCCGATGACCGGGCGGACGCGGCTGATCAGGTCGCTGACACGCCGCGGGGTGGTGGTGCCGATGGTGTCGGCGATGGCCACCCGATCCGCCCCGAATTCCATTGCTGCCGCGGCGATATCGACCACCCGGCCCGGGTCGGTCGGTCCGTCGAAGGGGCAGTCCCAGGCGGTGGCGATGATGACTTCGGCGCTGGCGCCGCTGTCGTGGGCCAGGCCGACGATGTCGGAGATCAGGGCCGTCGAATCGGCCGTCGAGCGCCCGACGTTCGCCCGGCTGTGCCCGTCCGCGGCGGACACCACGTATTCCAGCGACCGCATGCCGGCCGCCAGCGCACGGCCGGCGCCGCCGGCCCCCGCCACGAGCGCGGAGAACTCGACGTTGGGAAAAGCGTCCAGCGCCGCGGCCAATTCGGCGGCATCGGCCAGTGCGGGCACCTTGGACGGTGAGACGAATGCGGTGGCCTCGACCTCCTGCACACCGGTGGCAACGATGGCCTCGAGCAGTTCGAGCTTGGCGGACAACGGAATCGGGTCTTCGAGTTGCAGGCCGTCGCGCAGGCAGACCTCGCGGACGGTCACGTGGGCCGGCAGGTCGGTCACAACACACCCTCCTCGCGCAGTGCCGACAACTGCCCGGCATCGAGACCGAGGAGACGGCCGAACACCTCCGCGTTGTCCTGGCCTGGCCGCGCCGAGCCACCGTTGCGGATGGTGCCGGGCGTGTCCGAGAGCACCGGGACGACGCCGGGACCCTTCACATTGCGTTGCACCCGTTCGTCCCAGTGGTCGGCAATCATGTTGCGTGCCTGCAGTTGTGGGTCTTGTACCACCTCGGCGACAGTGTTGATGGGCCCACTGATCACGCCGGCCTCCGACAGGGTGGCGATGATGTCGTGGGGCTCCCGCTGCGCTGCCCAGTCGCCGATGATCTTGTCGAGTTCGTCCTGGTTGCGGCCACGCGCCAGATGGTCGGCGAACCGTTCGTCGGTCGCCAGTTCGGGCCGGTCCATGGCCTGACAGAGCCGCCGGAACACCGTGTCCTGATTGGCCGCGATCACCACCCAGCTGCCGTTCGCGCTCTGGTAGATGTTCGACGGCGCGATACCTTCGAGCCGGGTGCCCGACGGTCCGCGCACCACGCCGCCGATGTCGTAGTCCGGAATGGTGGATTCCTGGATGGCCAAACAACTTTCGGTGAGTGCCGTATCCACGACCTGGCCCTCGCCGGTGACACTGCGCCGGTACAGTGCGGCGAGCGCGCCTTGCGCGGCGAACATGCCGGCGAGGCTGTCGCCCAGCGACAACGCGAGTCGCGGCGGGGGACCGCCGGGGAAACCGTTCATGTGCCGCAGCCCGCTCGCCGCCTCGGCGACCGACGCGTAGCCGGCCTTCCCGGCGTCGGGACCCGTCTGGCCGTAGCCCGACACCCGCACCAGGATGATGCCCCGATTGCGTTCGCGCAGAACGTCGTAACCCAGGTTCCATTTCTCGAGCGTGCCGGGCCGGAAATTCTCCACGATCACATCGGACTGCTCGACGAGGTCGAGGAACAGCTCCCGGCCGCGCGCGGTGCGCAGGTCGAGCGTCACCGCTTTCTTGTTGCGCGCGTGGACCGTCCAGAAGAACCGGTGGCCGTCGAGCTCGGCCTGGCCCCAGGTCCGGAGCGGATCGGGGGCCGACGGCAACTCGATCTTGAGGACCTCGGCGCCCATGTCGCCGAGCAGCCGGCCGGCGAACGGACCGGAGATCAAGGTGCCGAGTTCGAGCACCCGGATGCCGTCCAGAGCACCCGTCGTCACAGCGAAAACCCCCGCTGGTGCAGCCAGTCCGTGCAGATGCCGACGGCCTGCCGCAGCGTGCCGCGCTGATCCGGTCCGGAGTAGTAGTGGTTGGCGCCGGGAATCTCGTGCATCTCCTTGTCCGGATGCCCGATCGCCTCGTAGAGCCGCCGCGTGTGGCTGGGCGTGCAGGCGTCGTCGGCGAGGTTGCCGATCACCAGTGTCGGCACCGCGATGTCCGGACCCGCCTTCACGGCGTCACCGTTGGCGTCGTCGTAACTCCACTGCGACAGCCAGCTGCGCAACGTACAGAATCGGGCCAGGCCGACGGGGCTCATGTTCACCACTCGAGGATCCCCCAGATAGCACTGTCCCGGGGTGCGTTCGTTGGGATCGACCGTCGGGTCGAGCCAGCGCGGGTCGGCCATGGTGCCGTGCACGACGAACGCGAACTCGTCATCGGGCCGCCCCGCCGCCTTGAGCTCGGCGAGCTTTTCCTTGACCCACTTGGTGATTCGCCGGTTCCGGGCGATCTGTGCCTCGTGGTACCGCTGCAGGAACTCGGGGGAGTACGGCGGTTGGTTGGGGTTGTCCGGGTTGTAGAGATCGAGTTCGGGATCGCGCTTCGACGGGTCGTTCTCATCGAGGATCGAGGCGTCCATCCACTCGGTCATGGTGCCGTGGCGGCTGATGTGGGCGGCCAGCAGCATGAGACCGTCCGCCGGGATCAGGCCCAGCTTCGTCAGGTCCGGCCCGTCCCCGGAGGGACTGGCCGTCACCGTCGGGTGCTGCGCCTGCTGCTGGTAGAAGACCGACAGCGAGCCGCCGCCGCTCCACCCGGCGAGGACCACCTTCGCGTAGCCCAGCCGGTTCTTGGCATCCTTGATGCACTCACCGAGATCCTCGACCACCTTCTCCATCAGCAATGCCGAGTCGGTGCCGCGGAAGCGGCTGTTGCAGTAGATGACGTGGTGGCCGGCGCGCGCCAGTGCGTTGATCATCGGCAGGTAGGCGCCGCCCCCGATGGGGTGCATGAACACCAGCACCGTGTCACTCGGCTTGGCTTTCGGCTTCAGCAGGTAGCTTTCCAGCACCACCAACTCCGCCACGCCGCCGTACACATCGCGCACTGCCGAGTTGTTCTGGTACGCAACCAGATACGGGATGCGGTCGTAGTCGTGCTTGACGGGTGCTTCGGCGGTTGTCATCAGTGCTCTCTCTTCTTCGCGCAAGCGCTCATCAGTGCTGCCCCAGATCATTGGCAAGGATTTCGGCGGAGGGTGTGAGACGTCGGCGCGTATCGATGGCGATCACCGACCAGTCGACGCGGTCGTACTGGTCGAACTTGCGGCGGGCGCGCTCCCGCGCCGCTTCCGGTGCGCCGTGGTGAACACCTTGGGGCGCATGGGAGATCAGGCCCGGCGGCATCGGGATGCCGTACAGCGAGCCGGAGTGGAAGAACGCGATCTCGTCGTAGTCGACGTTGCGGTGGTACCAGGGGGTGCGCTCGGTACCCGGCACGCTCTCGGCCGGCTTGGGTAGGAAGTTCATAACGTAGACGCCGGTCGCCTGCATGAACAGGTGCACGGTCGGCGGCAGGTGCACGCTCTCGGACGTGATGACGGTGTAGTCCTCGATGTTGAAGGTGAACGGGAAGTTGTCGCCCCGCCAGCCCTCCACATCGAGCGGATTGTGTTGGTAGATGAGCGAGGTGGTCCCAACCCCATCGACCGGGGCGTGGTACATCCGCACCTCGTACTCTCCGTCTTTTTGCGGGCCGTCGCCAGTTTCAAGCGGCTCGGGTTCGGGGATGGTGACCTGCGCCGGGTCGAACGGGAAGTGTCGTCCCAAGGTCCCGGCCGGCGGCACCCGGAAGTCATCGGTGGCCTGGATCATGAGCCACGTCGACTCGTCATCCGGCACCTGCCGGAACGTGCACGCCTTCGGGATGTAGACCCAGTCGCCCTCGCGGTACCGCAGCGGCCCGAATTCGGTCTCCAGCAGCCCGGAACCCTTGTGTACGAACAGGAGTAGATCACCGTCGACGTAGCGGACGAAGAACGGCATCTCGGTGCTCCGCCGGCTCAGCAGCACCTGGCAGTCGGCGTTGGAGAACATCAGCAGGGGAGCGCCCGCCGCGTCGGTCGCATCCGAGGGCTTCAATTCGGAGGACAGCACGTCTGTGGGCCGGAGCGGGCCGACGGTGCGGTATGCGGTGGGGTCGTTGCGCCGGTACATGTTCGCGGTACGCCCGACGAAGCCGCCGCGCCCGAGTTCGTCGTCCTTGAGCCCATCGAGGTCGGCGTGCACTCGCTTGGGAGTTTTGCCTTTGCGCAGGTGGACGAATGATTCCATGCTTGCTCCTGTACGTGGCCCTGGAACTAAAAATAACGTTAGTTTTACTTATGGACCGATGTCAATGACCCGACGGAGATTGGCGCGGCCTAACCGTCCAGGTCGACGCGCACGGTCAGCAGGTTGGTGCCGAACGTGCGTACCCCGAAGCTGTTGAACTGCGGCAATTCGCGAAGTCGCGCGGCCGCGTCATCGTCGGGTACCAGGTGCGCAGTCCCGCTGTGCCATCTGCCATGCAACCGCACCCGAACCCGGGGATCAGCCTGGATGTTGCGGATGTACTGGGACTTCTCACCGAATTCCGAGACGAACCAGAACTGCCCGTCGACGATCTTGCCGCCCAGCGGAGTGCGACGGGGTTCACCGGACTTGCGCCCTGTGGTCTCGAGTAGCGTCTGAAACGGCAACCGCCGCATGACGGGATTGGCGATCCGCTTCTGGAAGAAGTTGGTGAAAGCGGGCTGTGGGTTTGGCATCTGGCTATTTCACACCCTCGTGTTCATCAGATCATCGACGTCCGCGGGATCTTCATCCCGAGCGTGAGTGCGCCGGCCAGTTCCCGGCTGGTGTCGTAATCGAAGACGACGTGCCCGGCCAACACGTCGACGTCGCGCTTGAACCGCTGCATCGGGCTGGCCAGGAAATGGATGCTGGCTCCGCCGGCGCCCATCAGGTCACCGATCACCGCCCGCGATTCGGCCACGATGTGCGCGGCCGTCAGCCGGGCCTGTGCGCGCACCGGCTTCTCCACGGGATCGCCGGCGACGACGATCTCCTCGATCTCCCCGACGGTGTCGGCGAGCAGTGCGCGCAGTGACCGCAACCGCACCTGTGCTCCGGCCAAGTGCGCCTGGGCGATTGGCTTGTCCTTCTGCATGACGCCCTCGTACGGCAGCACCCGCTCGGCCAGCCGTTGCGCGTAGTTCTCGGTGACCCTCTCGGCGCTGCCCAGGGCGGGCATGGCGGCGAGCAGGGCCAGCGCCGGCACCATCGGCCAGCGGTAGGTGGCGCTGTCATGCAGTCCGGCGCCGGGCGCGGTGCCGGCGTAGATGTCGGTCACCTTGACCAGTCGGTGCTCGGGCACGAAGACGTCCGTGGCGACGACGTCGTTGGATCCGGTGGCTCGCATGCCGTCGGTGTGCCAGACGTCCTCGACGGTGATGGCACTGATCGGCAGGAGCGCCAGGGCGGGGTAGATGCCGTCATCGGGCCCGCAGAGCGCGGCGACGATGATCCAGTTGCCGTGCATCACCCCGGTGGCCCAGGACCAGCGCCCGGACAGTCGGATGCCGCCGTCGACCGGCAGTCCTCTGCCGGTGGGGGCCAGCGGTGCGGGCGCCAGGAAGGGGCGGCTCTCGAACGCCTCCTGCTGGGCCTGCTCGCCGAACAGCGCCAGCATCCAGTTGTGCAGCGTGAGGAAGCCGATGGTCCAGGCGCTCGAGGTGCAGCCGTGGGCAAGTCGGCGTACCGGGTCGAGGATGTCGGGGAACGGCGCCTGCTGTCCGCCGAAACGCGCGGGCACCAGAAGTTCGGTGAACCCGGACGCGATCAGGTCGCGCACGGTGTCGTCCGGAAGGCGCCGGAGTTTTTCGGCCTCGGCGGCGCGTTCGCCGAGCGCGGTCACGAAGCCATCGGTTATGCCGGCCTGCGTACTCAACATGAGCGGACCGTACCATACCTTTTGGTATGGAGATCAGGTCGCGAGCATCAGGTCGAGGAATCGTTCGCTGCGGGCGGCCAACCGCGGATGGGGGGAGTCGCCGGAGAGGTGTAGGAACCCGATGCCGACCGCGAAGGTGGCGTCGGCCCGCAGCTCCGCCTCGTCGCCGTCGAAGCCGTAATCCTCGAACGCGCGCCGAACCGCGGCGAGAATGCGCCGATCCGCGGCGCGCACACTCTCGGCGACCGCCTCATCCGAGCGCGCCCACTCCCGCATGGCCCGCTCCAGCGTCCAGTGCCGGGGGCTGACCAGCGAGTTCATCATCTGGATCAGTCGGTCCCGCGGCGGCAGGGCGCCGATTTCGTCGATCTGGCTGCGGTCGGCGTCACGGAGCTCGCCCCAGCCCTGGACGAGGGCGGTCCGGTAGGCGGCGATGTTGGCGAAATGCCAGTAGAAGCTGCCTTTCGTGACGTTCAACCGGGCGCACAGGCGATCGATCTTCAGCGCCTTCAGGCCCTCTTCCGCCAGGATCGCGTAACCGGCCGCGCGCCAGTCGTCGATACCCAACCGGCTGCCCGGCCGGGTGTCCGCCAGGTCGTCGACGTCGTTCCGATCGCTCGTCACAAACGGCAGCCTACGGCCGGATGAACGGCTCCCAGCAGAGCCGCCGGGTGATAGCTGAACGATACGAAGTCCGCAACAACCTGGTCTCAAGCGCGATTCGGGGGTTCCTCGGCGTGTCGGGTGCGTGTTTTACTGCCCACAGACAACTGAATCATTCGGTGTGTTCAGTTCCCGTACCAGGCTGAGCTCACCGCACGCGGCTGCGGGAATCGCGGCCGTGCCACCAACGCCATCCGATCGCGTGGAGTGGGCACTTTACCCGGTACCCGACACTGAAATGGGATTGTGAATGTTCGTTGACAAGATTCGCGGCCGTTGGGCACGCAGGGTCGCCGGCGCCGTCTCGGCCGCCGTCCTGCTCCCCGGTCTTATCGGACTTGCCGGCCAGACAGCGACCGCCGGCGCGTTCTCGCGCCCCGGCCTGCCGGTCGAATACCTCCAGGTCCCGTCACCTGCCATGGGACGCGACATCAAGGTCCAGTTCCAGAGCGGTGGTAACGGGTCGCCCGCGGTGTACCTGCTCGACGGCCTGCGTGCGCAGGACGACTACAACGGCTGGGACATCAACACCGCCGCCTTCGAGTGGTACCTCAACTCCGGTCTGTCGATCGTCATGCCGGTCGGCGGCCAGTCCAGCTTCTACAGCGACTGGTACAAGCCGGCGTGTGGCAAGGCGGGCTGCTCCACCTACAAGTGGGAGACCTTCCTGACCCAGGAGCTGCCGCAGTGGCTGGCGGCCAACCGCGAGGTCAAGTCGACCGGGATGGCGGCAGTCGGTCTGTCGATGGCTGGTTCGTCCGCGATGACCCTGGCCATCTGGCACCCCGAGCAGTTCATCTACGCCGGTTCGATGTCGGGCTTCCTGAACCCGTCCGAGGGCTGGTGGCCGTTCCTGATCAACGTCTCGATGGGTGACGCCGGCGGTTACAAGGCCGACGACATGTGGGGCTCGACGGGCGACCCGAACAACGCCTGGCAGCGCAACGACCCGATGGTCAACATCGGCAAGCTGGTTGCCAACAACACCCGCCTGTGGGTCTACTGCGGTAACGGCAACCCGAGCGAGCTCGGCGGCGACAACGTGCCGGCCAAGTTCCTCGAGGGCCTGACCATCCGCACCAACCGCACCTTCCAGGACAACTACCTGGCCGCGGGCGGCAACAACGCGGTGTTCAACTTCCCCGACAGCGGCACCCACGACTGGGGCTACTGGGGCCAGCAGCTGCAGGCCATGAAGCCTGACCTGCAGCGCGTGCTGGGCGCGAACGCCTCCTCGTAACCACGACAGCAAAAGGCCCCGGGAGCAATCCCGGGGCCTTTTGCTTGTCACGGTGCCGGCGGAGCGCCCGTCACTTGAGCTGTGCCGACGACAGGCCCAGCAGGCGTCGCGCCACAACGAGCTGCTGAATCTGCTGCGTGCCCTCGAAGATGTCGAGAATCTTCGAGTCGCGGGCCCACTTCTCGAGCAGGGTCTGCTCGGAATAGCCAGTGGTACCGGCCAATTCGACGGCCTTGAGGGTCACGTCGGTGCCCATGCGCCCGGCCTTGGCCTTGCTCATGGACGCTTCCTTGGAGTTCGGAATCTTGTTGTCGGCCTGCCAGGCGGCGCGCAGCGACAGCAGGTACGCGGCCTCCCAGTCGGACTCCATCCGCAGGAACTCGGCGGCCGGTGCGCTCTGGGCGTGGGCCGGCTTGTCGTACGAGATCTCGATGCCCGCGTCGGTCAGGATCGCCCGCAGCTCCTCCAGGGCGGCACGGCCCACGCCGATCGCCATGGCGGCCACCATCGGACGGGTGTTGTCGAAGGTCTCCATGACCCCGCCAAAGCCCTTGTCCACCTTGACCTCCGGATCACCGAGCAGGTAATCCTTCGGGACCCGGCAGTTGTCGAAGCGGATGACCGCGGTGTCGGAGGCCTTGATGCCCAGCTTGTGTTCCAGGCGCTCGACGATGACGCCGGGGTGCTCGCGCGGCACGACGAACGACTTGATGGCGGCCCGGCCGAGCGACTTGTCGACCGTGGCCCACACCACGATGTGGGTGGCGCGCGAACCGGCGGTGACGAAGATCTTCTCGCCGTTGATGACGTACTCGTCACCGTCGAGCACGGCGGTGGTCGTGACCGCCGCGGAGTCGGAACCGAAGCTCGGCTCGGTGATGGCCATGGCGGCCCACACCTTGCCCCACTTGGACAGCTGTTCCTTGGTGGCGACCGCGGAGATGGCGGCATTGCCCAGGCCCTGGTAGGGCACGGTCAGCAGCAGGGCGACGTCGCCCCAGCTGACCTCGAGCGCGTTCAGCAGCGCAGACATGTTGGCGCCGTTGACGTTTGCGTGCTTGCTCTTGGACTCGTTCGCCGAGAAGCCGGCGCCGGCCACCGAGACGGTGTTCGACTCCTGCACGCCCTCGAACAGGCTGGCAAGGGTGTCGAGTTCCGACGGGTAGGCGTGCTCGGCGAGGTCGTACTTACGGGAGATGGGGCGGAGCATCTCGGCGGCGCCCTGATGTCCCTTTTCCGCGACAGCCTTCAGCTTGCGGGGCAGTTCCAAATTGATTGCCATGATTGGTCTTTCGGGTGAGTGGGAAGAGTTCTGCGATTCGGGCGACTACAGGACGACAACACCCTCGGCGACGCCGAGTGCCCGCAGATCGCGGTACCAGCGCTCAACCGGGTGTTCCTTGGTGTAGCCGTGGCCACCGAGCAGCTGCACGCCGTCGAGGCCGATCTGCATGCCCTTGTCGGCGGCGAACCGCTTGGCCAGCGCGCCTTCCCGCAGGAAGGTCATGCCCTGCTCGGCACGCGACGCACCGCGCCAGACGATCAGGCGCAGGCCGTCCAGTTCGATGGCGATGTTGGCGCACATGAAGGCCACCGCCTGGCGGTTGGCGATCGGCTCACCGAACGCCTGGCGCTCCTTGACGTAGGGCACCACGTAGTCGAGCACCGCGTGCGAGGTGCCGACTGCCAGTGCGGCCCAACCCAATCGGGACAGCGCGATGGCTTCGGAGTAGTCGTTGTCGGTCGCTTCGTCCTCGCCGAGGCGGTTGGCGAGCGGGACTGCGACGTTGTTCAGCTCGATCTTGCCCAGGGCCGCGGCACGGATGCCCATGCTCGGGTCGGCCGTGATCGACAGTCCCTCGGAGCTGGACTCGACGATGAACAGCGCCGGCTTGCCGTCGAGCTGCGCACCGATGATGAACAGCTCGGCGTCGGCAGCGGCCGGAACCAGCGACTTGACGCCGTTGAGGCGGTAACCGCTGGGGGTGCGGACCGCAGTGGTCCGCAGCGCGGTCGGGTCGAACAGCGCGTGCGGCTCGGCGATCGCGACGCACGCCTGCGGGACGTTCTCACCGGCGAACGACGGGAGATACGTGGCCTGCTGACCGGCGCTGCCCCAACGGGTCAGGGCCGACGCCACGCCGCCGGGCGCCAGGATCGGCAGGGCCAGACCCATGTCGCCGTACGCCAGGGCCTCGGCGACCAGTGCCGTGGTGACGGTGTTCTGAGAGGCGGCGATGCCGTCGAACTCCTCGGGCACGTTGATGGCGGTGATGCCGAGTTCGGCGGACTTGGCGATCAGGTCGGCCGGGTAGGTCGCGGCGGCGTCGGCGTCATGTGCGGCCGGCCGCAGGATCTCCTCGGAGAACTCGCGGACGGTCTCCACGATCATCTGCTGGTCTTCGTCCGGGTTCAGGTCGAAGTAGTCCGAGCCGCCCGGCTTCAGGCGGGTCGGGGCGCCGTTGATCCCGGGAATGCGCTTGAACGTCCGGCCCGCGGCGCCGGCGGTGGAGAACGCCGTCTTGATGCCGTACTTCAGGCCGCGGTTCATTGGATCCCGCAGGTTGTACTTGTCCAGGAACTCCTGGCCGACAAAAGGCGTGATCAGCGCCAGACCGATGTCGGTCGCTGTCCGCTTGTGTCGCTGGAGTCCGATGGCGCTCTCCGGGCCCTTGCGCACAGGGCGCTGGGCGGAGCCGGCTTTTGTGCCGTTCTGAGGAAGGGTGTTGGTCATTTCGACAGCCTCGCGTCGTTGGGGCAGTGCGCTATGACCGTATCTTACTCCGGAGTAAGGTACGACGCTCGTGTTATCAACTTCACATTCGAGGACTCGGTGGCTGATGCACGAAAACCCGCGCTGAACGCGGGTTTTCGGGCACAGATTCCGTAATCAGGAGAGGGCGGCGAGCACTTTTTCGTGCAATAGACCGTTGGTCGCGACCGCGCTGCCGCCGTGCGGCCCGGGTGTGCCGGCCAGGTTGGTGAACGACCCGCCGGCCTCCCGGATGACGACGTCCAGCGCCGCCAGATCCCAGAGCTTGACCTCCGGTTCGACGGCGATGTCGACCGCGCCCTCGGCCAGAAGGCAGTAGGACCAGAAGTCGCCGTAGGCCCGCACCCGCCACACCGCATCGGTCAGTGCGACGAACGCGTCGCGCCGGTCTTCCCAACCGGTGGTCAAATCCGAGTAGGACAGGCTCGCGGCGTCCAGTGCGTCGACGCCCGACACCGAGATGGGGCGCGTCCGCCCGCCGAACGAACTGAACGCACCATCGCCGGTGCCGGCCCACCACCGGCGTCCGAGGGCCGGGGCGCTGACGACACCGACGACCGGCACACCGTCCTCGAGCAACGCGATCAACGTCGCCCACACCGGCACGCCACGGACGAAATTCTTGGTGCCGTCGATGGGGTCGATCACCCACTGCCGGCCCGCGAAAACCGCTGTGCCCCCGTACTCTTCGCCCAGCAACGCATCGTCCGGCCGGGCCGCCGCCAGCGTCTCGCGCAGCACCCGTTCCACGGACTGGTCGGCATCGGTCACCGGCGTCAGATCCGGCTTGGTCTCGATGCGCAGATCCAGCGCGCCGAAGCGGTCCAGCGTCACGGCATCGGCCTGATCGGCCAGGGCCAAGGCCAAAGTGACGTCGTCTCGGCGGGACGCGCAATCCGCTGCGCTACTTGCTTGGGTGGCACTCATGAGTGCAGTCCTACCATGAGTACGTGTGGGAATTCGTCGTGCTCATCGTCTTGCTCGGAGCGCTCGTGTTGCTGGCCGCCCCATGGCTGCGGCGGACGCGGAGCGGGGAGAGCGGGACGTTGTTGATCACCGGCGTCAGTCCCCGCCCCGATGCCACGGGGGAGCAGTTCGTCACCGTCGCCGGCGTCATCAACGGCCCCAGTGTCAACGAGCATGAGGTGTACGGCCGGATCGCCATCGATGTGGCCGAGTGGCCCGCGGTGGGTCAGTTGGTGCCCGTCGTCTACTCGCCCAAGAATCCCGACAACTGGAACTTCGCGCCCCACGCTCCGCAGGCGTAGTCCGCCGGCCTGCCGGCCCTGTCCCTCATAACGGTCCGGCCGTTTGCTCAGCTTCGGCTGAAATTTCCGGCGATTGGGCCATTTCGGGTATTTCCCTGTGCTAATAGATTCACTGTGCGATGGGCCAGCTATCGCATCGAGCTTGCTGGGCTAGTGGCGCACAGCGCTCGGATCCGACCATCGGACAGAGTTTTCCGCAGAAGGGGACCAGAACGCACATGCCCGAGTCTCAGATGTTGTCGACCGGTAGCGCCATCAAGATGATCGGGGTGGGCCTGGCGGCGGGCGGATTGATGCTCCTCGCGCCGGCCGGCCTGGCATCGGCCGACGGCGGGCCACTCGACGGGTTGGGTGGCGCGCTGACCAACGAGGTCGGTTTTGCCCAGCACTTCACCACCCACAACATCGGGGGACTCGAGGGCATCGCCGCGATCAACGCCGGCGGACTGCAGGCCGGCGTGGGGTCGCTGAGCTCGGGCGTGCTGTCGGGGTCGACGGCCACGTCGTCCCTGCTCAATTCAGGCGGCAACCTGACGACATTCGCGGTGCAGGGCATCCTGCGGCCCGGCCACTAGGCAGCCGGGGGAGCGCAGCGGAAGCGCACCGCTGGTCAGCCGTGCGCGACCCGCAGCATGTGGGCCACATCTGTCAGCTTCACCCGCGGCCGGTTCTGGCCTTCGCCGGCCGACCGTTCGTGCGCGTCGATCAGGCGCCAATGGTCGTTGGTCACCAACGCGGGCTGCCGCGACAGGAACCAGGCCTCCAGATCCTCGGTGTGCGTGGACCCGAAGTCGGCCAGCTCGGCGCCGCAGATGTCCGCGATCAGGGTGTTGACGGTGTCCTGCGAGTCCTTCTTGTTGCTGCCGATCACACCCGACGGCCCGCGCTTGATCCAGCCGACGACGTACTCGTTTCGGCTGCCCTCGACCCGGCCGTCGGTGTGCGGGATGGTCGCCGCACGCTCGTCGAACGGCAGGCCCGCGGTCGGGACGCCGCGGTAACCCACGGCACGCACCACCAGCTGCGCCGGCAGTTCTTCGCGATGACCGCTGTCCTTCGCGACGATCCGGCCGCCTTCGTCGACCAAGTCGTTGTGGCCCAACACGATCGACTCGACACGATCGGTGCCCTTGATCTCGATCGGCGACGTCTGGAACTTGAACACGATGCGGCGCTCGCGCCCGAGGGCCCCGCGTTCGGCGTAGCCGCGCAGAATCTTGATGTTCTGCCGCACGGTCTTGCCTGCCGCCTCCAGGTCGGCGTCGGTGATGCCGTCGACATCGGCCGGATCCACGATCACGTCGACGTCGGCCATGGCTGCCAAATCACCGAGCTCACGCAGTTCCAGCGTCGTGAACGGAGCCTGCAGTGGGCCACGCCGGCCGATGATCACGACCTCGCGGACGCCGCGGGCACCGAGGGCCGTCAGCGCGTGGTCGGCGATGTCGGTGGCCGCCAGCTCGCCGGGATCGCTGACGAGGATGCGGGCCACGTCCAGCGCCACGTTGCCGTTGCCGACGACCACGGCCCGGTCCTGCGTGACGTCGGGGTTCATGGCCGCGAAATGCGGATGCGCGTTGTACCAGCCGACGAAATCGACGGCGGCCACGCTGCCTTCCAGTTCCTCACCGGGGATGCCGAGCGGCCGGTCGGACTGGGCGCCGATGGCGTAGATGACGGCGTCGTACCGCTCCGAGAGCTCGGTGGCCTGCACGTGCTCACCGACGGTGATGTTGCCGAAGAAGCGGAACCGCGGGTCGTCGGCGATCTTGTCGAACTGCGCCGTCACCGTCTTGATCTTCGGGTGGTCCGGAGCCACGCCGGAGCGCACCAGACCCCAGGGGGTGGGCAGCATCTCGAGCATGTCGATGCGCACGTCGACCGGATCATCGGCGGCGGCCTTGGCATCGGCGAATTTCAACAGTGACGCGGCAGCGAAAAACCCTGACGGGCCGGATCCGACAACCGCCACATGGTAAGGGCGCATATGTATGGTTTGCCTTCTTGTTCTGCTCAGTGCGCGCAAGGGGCTGTCGCGACGCGGCCGAGCGGGCCTACAGGGCGATGCTAAACCGGTCTAAGCGATCAGGGCTCGCAATGTGAAAGTCCGTCTCACTGGTCGGTACCCTCATCCTTTGTGGACCTCGACCGTCAAGCCGACATTGCCGCCCTCGACAGCACCCTGACCACTGTGGAGCGGGTGCTCGACGTCGAAGGTCTGCGCGCGCGAATCGCCAAACTCGAAGACGAGGCGTCTGACCCCAAGCTGTGGGACGACCAGGCCAACGCCCAGAAGGTGACCAGCAGCCTGTCGCACGCACAGGGTGAGCTGCGCCGGGTCGAGGAGCTGCGCGGTCGGGTCGAGGACCTGCCCGTGCTCTACGAGCTGGCCGAGGAGGAAGAAGGCGCGGCCAAGACCGACGCCATCGCCGACGCCGACGCCGAACTGGCCAAGTTGCGTGAGGACATCGAGGCGCTCGAGGTTCGAACGCTGCTGTCGGGGGAATACGACGAGCGGGAAGCTGTCGTCACCATCCGCTCCGGCGCCGGTGGCGTCGACGCTGCCGACTGGGCCGAGATGTTGATGCGCATGTACATCCGCTGGGCCGAGAAGCACGGGTATCCGGTCGAGGTTTTCGACACGTCGTACGCGGAGGAGGCGGGCATCAAGAGCGCGACGTTCGCGGTGCACACCCCGTTCGCCTACGGCACGCTGTCGGTGGAGCAGGGCACCCACCGTCTCGTGCGGATCAGCCCCTTCGACAACCAGAGTCGCCGTCAGACGTCGTTCGCCGACGTCGAGGTGCTGCCGGTCGTCGAGACCGCCGACTCCATCGACATCCCCGAAGGCGACGTCCGGGTCGACGTCTACCGGTCCAGCGGCCCGGGCGGTCAGTCCGTCAACACCACCGACTCGGCGGTCCGGCTCACGCACATCCCGACGGGCATCGTCGTGACCTGTCAGAACGAGAAATCGCAGCTGCAGAACAAGGTTTCCGCGATGCGAGTGCTCAGCGCCAAGCTGCTGGAACGCAAGCGCCAGGAAGAGCGCGCCGAGATGGACGCGTTGAAGGGCGACGGCGGCAGCTCCTGGGGCAACCAGATGCGCTCGTACGTGCTGCACCCCTACCAGATGGTGAAAGACCTGCGCACCGAGTTCGAGGTCGGTAATCCGGCCGCGGTGCTCGACGGCGACATCGACGGCTTCCTCGAAGCCGGGATCCGCTGGCGCAACCGAAAAGAAGATGACTAACTTTTTCTCTCTCCAAGCCGCGAGCCAACCGCAATCGCTCGGTTGGTGGGCGCAGCAATGGCATGACTTCTGGCGCGGCTCGATCGGCGAGTGGATCATCACCCGCGGGCTGCGGATCGTCATGCTCGTCATCGCGGCGATGCTCATCGCGCGGTTCGTCGGCTGGCTGACGCACCGCGTCACCGCCCGCATCGACGAGCGTTTTCAGGAGAGCGACGCGCTGGTCCGGTCGGAGACCACCAAGCACCGGCAGGCCGTCGCCTCGGTGATCTCGTGGGTGACGATTGCGCTGGTGTCGGTGGTCGTGTTGGTCGACGTCATCGAAATCCTCGGCATCCCCATCGGTTCGCTGGTCGCGCCCGCCGCCGTGCTGGGCGCCGCGCTCGGCTTCGGTGCGCAGCGCATCGTGCAGGACCTGCTGGCCGGGTTCTTCATCATCACCGAGAAGCAGTACGGGTTCGGTGACCTGGTGTCGCTCACCGTCACCGGCATCGCGGTGCCGGCCGAGGGCACCGTCGAGGACGTGACGCTGCGCGTCACCAAGCTGCGCTCCAGCGACGGCGAGGTGTACACGATTCCCAACGGCCAGATCGCCAAGACCGTCAACCTGTCGAAGGACTGGGCGCGTGCGGTCGTGGACATCCCGGTGCCCACGACAGCGGACCTCGGCAAGGTCAACGACGTGTTGGGCCGGGTGTGCGAACGCGCGATGGAGGACCGCCAGCTGCGCACGCTGCTGCTCGACAAGCCCCAGCTGATGGGTGTGGAGAGCATCGAGCTGGACACCGTGAACCTGCGGATGGTGGCGCGGACGCTGCCCGGCAAGCAGTTCGAGGTCGGCCGGCGACTGCGCGTGATGGTCGTCTCCGCGTTCGGACGGGCCGGCATCGAGAGTCCTGCCGACCACGAGCCCGAAGTGGAGGCCATGGTGCATCCCGCCACGGTCGGCGGCGCCGCGGAACAGACCCAGGGTCCGGGGGACGAGCAGTGATGAACGCCCTCTCCCGTATCGCCGTCAAACGCGCCGACCGCTCCTGGCCCACCTACATCCTGGGCCGGGTCCGGACGTCCACGGTCGGCCTGATCGTGGCGTTCTTCGTGGCGTACTGGCTGCACCAGACCTACGCGCCACCGCCACCGCCGCCCCCGCAACAGCCCGCGGTGGTGCCGCCGGGCTTCGTGCCCAACCCCGAGTACACCTGGGTGCCGCGTACCGACGTGAACACCCGACCGAAGACGACGTACCGGCCGACGCCGACGGAGACCACCGAGACGCCGACGACCACCACGACCACGACCTCGAGCACGCCGACCACGACCACGACGACGGCGCCGCCCACCACGACGGTCATCACGCCGGCGCCGGGCCTGCCGCCCGTCACGCTGCCGTTGTTGCCCGGCATGGCCCCGGCACCGACGCCGGCACCCGCGCCGTCCCCGCCACCGGGACCGCTCCCGGCCGCGGCACCGGCGGATGGCCCGGTCACGACCACGATCATTTCGCCCGGCGCGGCACCCGCGCCGAGCTAGCGGCATCAGCCTCAGCCGTCACACCTGAGCGTCCGACTACACTGGCGTGCCGTGATGATCACCCTCGACCACGTGAGCAAGAACTACAAGTCTTCGGCACGCCCAGCCCTGGACAACGTGTCGCTCAAGATTGACAAGGGTGAGTTCGTCTTTCTCATCGGTCCGTCCGGTTCCGGGAAGTCGACGTTCATGCGTCTGCTGCTCGGTGCCGAGGTGCCGACCTCGGGCGACATCCGCGTCTCGAAGTTCCACGTCAACAAGCTGCCCAGCCGGCACATCCCGAGCCTGCGCCAGGTCCTCGGCTGCGTGTTCCAGGATTTCCGGCTGCTGCAGCAGAAGACGGTGTTCGAGAACGTGGCGTTCGCGCTGGAGGTGATCGGCAAGCGCCCGGACACCATCAACCGCATCGTGCCCGATGTGCTGGAGATGGTGGGCTTGTCGGGCAAGGCCAACCGGCTGCCCGGCGAGTTGTCCGGTGGCGAACAGCAGCGGGTCGCGATCGCCCGGGCCTTCGTCAACCGGCCGCTGGTGCTCCTTGCGGACGAACCCACCGGCAACTTGGACCCCGAGACGAGCAACGACATCATGGACCTGCTGGAGCGGATCAACCGCACCGGTACGACGGTCGTGATGGCCACCCACGACCATCACATCGTCGACTCGATGCGTCAGCGCGTCATCGAACTCGAACTCGGCCGCCTCATCCGTGATGAGCAGAGCGGCGTCTACGGAATGGATCGCTAAGTGCGCTTCGGCTTTCTCGTCAATGAAGTCCTGACTGGATTTCGTCGCAACGTCACCATGACGGTCGCCATGATCCTGACGACCGCCATCTCCATCGGCCTGTTCGGCGGTGGTCTGCTGATCGTCCGCCTGGCCGACCAGTCCAAGCAGATCTATCTGGACCGCGTGGAGAGCCAGGTCTTCCTGACCGACGACGTCTCGTCCAACGACCCCAACTGCGACGCCGACCCGTGCAAGTCGCTGCGCAAGCTGATCGACGACCGCAAGGACGTCAAGTCGGTGCGGTACATGAACCGGGACCAGGCGTACGACGACGCCGTCCGGCGCATCCCGGCGTTCAAGGACTACGCGAGCAAGAAGGCGTTCCCGGCGTCGTTCGTCGTCAAGCTCGACAATCCCGAGCAGCACAAGGGATTCGAGGACGCGCTGCGCGGCCGTCCGGGCGTGCGCCAGGTGACCGATCAAAAGGAACTGGTCGACCGGCTGTTCGGCATCCTCGACGGCATCAGTGCGACAGCCTTCGCGGTGGCGCTCGTGCAGGCCATCGCCGCGACCTTGTTGATCGCCAACACGGTGTTGATCGCCGCACGCACCCGCAGCACCGAGATCAGCATCATGAGGCTGGTGGGCGCCACCCGGTGGTACACCCAATTGCCGTTCTTCGTCGAAGCGTTGATCGCCGCGTTGGTCGGTGTGGTGCTTGCCGTGGTCGGGTTGATCATCGTGCGGGCGATGTTCCTCGAGGACGTGCTCAACCAGTTCTATCAAGCCGGCCTGATCGCCAAGGTCGACTACGCCGACGTCCTCGTGTTCTGCGCGCCGTGGATGCTGCTGCTGGGGCTCGGCATGGCGGGCCTCACCGCGTACGTCACGCTGCGCGCGTACATCCGGCGGTAGCGATGGCAAAGAAGAAGGACGACAAGGACAAGTCGGGCAACAACTCCGTCGTCGCCACCAACCGCAAAGCGCGACACAACTATTCGATCATCGACACCTACGAAGCCGGCATCGCGCTGGTCGGCACCGAGGTGAAGAGCCTTCGCGAGGGCCTGGCATCGCTGGCCGACGCGTTCGCCACCGTCGACGACGGCGAGGTGTGGCTGCGCAACCTGCACATCGCCGAGTACCACCACGGCACCTGGACCAACCACGCGCCGCGACGCAACCGAAAGCTGTTGTTGCACCGCAAGCAGATCGACACGCTGGTCGGCAAGCTGCGCGACGGCAACTTCACGCTGGTTCCGCTGAAGCTGTACTTCTCCGACGGCCGGGTCAAGGTGGAACTGGCGCTGGCCCGCGGTAAGGAAGCGCACGACAAGCGCCACGACATCGCCAAGCGCGATGCGCAGCGCGAGATCACCCGTGAGATGGGCCGCCGCTTCAAGGGCAAGATCTGACCGGGGTTCTGCTCGCGCTGCTGTCGGCGCTGGGCTACGGCATCAGCGATTTCGTCGGTGGGATCGCGGCACGGCGCGTCGCGGCACTGCGGGTGGTGCTGGTGTCATACCCCATCGCCGGGGTACTGCTGACGGTGATGGCATGCGTTGTCGGCGGCCAGGTTTCGTCGAACGCGGTGCTCTTGGGTGTGTCGTGCGGCGTGCTGCAGGCGTTCGGAATCTGGTGGTTCTACGCCGCGTTGGGTTCCGGACCGATATCCGTCGTCTCGCCGTTGACCGCGATCCTGGTGTCGGCAGGGCCGATCGCCGTCGGCGTCGCCATGGGGGAGCGGCCCAGCGGGCTGGCGATCGCCGGGATCGCGCTGGCGTTGGTCGCCGTCGCGCTGGTGAGCGCGCAGGCCACCGATGAGGACGAGACGCCGCACCGGTTCACGGCCAAGGTCGCCTGGCTGACCGTCGGCTCTGGATTGACCTTCGGGCTCAGCTTCGCCGTGATCCACCAGGTGCCGCACGACGCGAAGCTCTGGCCGTTGGTGTTCGCCCGCTTCGCGGCCACCGCGGTCGTGATGATCGCCGCGGTGGTGACCCGCAATTTCGCACTGCCGGCCGGACATCCGCTGAAGCTCGCCCTCATCGCGGCGGGACTCGACGTCATCGCGAACGTCGCGATGCTGCTGGCGCTGCAGGCCTCGATGCTGTCGTTGGCGAGCGTGCTGATCTCGCTCTATCCCGCGGCGACCGTCGCCCTGGCCATGGTGGTGCTCAAAGAGCGGGTTCGGGCCTGGCAGGCCGTCGGCATGGTGCTGGCGTTGGGCTCGGTCGCGATGATCGCCGCGGGATAGCCGGCAGCACTACAGCTGGTTGATCCGGATCAGGTTGCCCGATGGATCGCGAAATGCGCAGTCGCGCACGCCATAATCCTGGTCGGTCGGTTCCTGCAGCACGTCGGCCCCCGCCGCTTCCAGGCGCGCGAACAACGCGTCCAGGTCATCGGTGGCCAAGGTGACGGCGCCGTAGGAACCCTTGGCGATGAGCTCCAGGATGGTGCGACGCTCGTCGTCGGTGATGCCGGGGTCGGCGGCCGGCGGGTGCAGCACGATCGACGTGCCCGGCTGTCCGGGCGGGCCGACCGTGATCCACCGCATGTCTTGGTAGCCAACGTCTTTGCGCACCTCGAAACCGAGATCGTCGCGGTAGAACTTCAGCGCGGCCTCGGCGTCGGTATGGGGCAGGAATGCGTAGTGAATCGAGATGTCCATGCCCGTCACGGTAGTGGCGGTCAGTGCGGCGGTGCTTCTTGATTCCTGATCGGTCTGGTGACCTGCCGGGCCAGACAGGCGGGAATGCCGTCGGCCGCCTGCGAATGGTCGCGGCGGTACACACTCGGCGCCACCCCGACGAGCTCGGTGAACCGCGTACTGAACGTGCCCAGTGATGAAAAGCCAACGGCGAAACAGACATCCGTCACGCTGAGGTCGCCGCGACGCAGCAGCGTCATCGCCCGCTCGATGCGCCGCGTCATCAGGTACGAGTAGGGCGATTCCCCGTAGATGCGCCGGAACTCGCGGCTCAGGTGACCGGCCGACATGTGCGCGCCACGGGCCAGGTCTTCGACATTGAGCGGCTTGGCGTACTCCCGGTCGATCCGGTCCCGCACCTTGCGGATCACCGTGATGTCCCGCAGGCGTTGCGCCTCGGCCCGGTCGTCCCCCATATGGCCATCGTCGCATGACCGAATTGGGACGCATCGCGCAATTCCCGGTGCGGACGGGTCCGCTCGTCGTACGGTCAGCCGGTGAGCAGCTCAACGCGACCCGTGACCGTCCTGGAAAAATCCGACGTCTTGCCCGCCCTCTTCGGGGTGTGGGACGACCTCGACAAACTGCTGGCCACCATCTCCGAAGCAGAGCTGCTGACCACGCAGACCGAGCTCCCCGGCTGGCATGTCCGTGATGTCGTCGCGCACATCATCGGCACCGAGCTCATGCTCAAGGGCGAACCGGTGCCGGAGGCCGACATGGACGTGTCCGAACTCGACCACGTGCACAACCCCATCGGTGTGATGAACGAATGCTGGAACCGGTCGATGGCCGCGCTCTCGAGCGCCGAGCTGTTGGAGAAGTTCCGCGCCGTCACCGACGAGCGGCGGGCCACCTTGACCGCGATGTCGGACGAAGAGTGGAACACCCCGACGATGACGCCGGCCGGACAGGACAGCGTCGGTCGCTTCATGCGGATTCGGACGTTCGACTCGTGGATGCATGAGCAGGACATCCGGGAATCCGTCGCCCGCCCGGCGCCGGACGCGGCATTGCAGAAGCCGGAAGCGCAGCTGTCGCTCGACGAAATCGAGACGATGATGGGCTTCGTCGTCGCCAAGCGCGGGGGAGCGCCGGCCGGATCGCGGATCGCCATCGAGCTGACCGGACCCATGGCGCGCACCATCCGGGTCGCTGTCGGTGAGCGGGCGGCCGTCGTCCAAGACTTCGGCGGCGCCGAGCCGACCACGGTGATACGGATGGACGGCTGGCAGTTCACGCGGCTGTGTGGCGGGCGTCCGCTGGGCGCGGTGCGCCCGGTCGCCATCGAGTTCGAGGGCGACGCCGAGGTCGGACGGCGCATCGTGGAGAACCTCGGTTACGTCATCTGACCTGGTCGGACGGCAGCACCGGGCCTCGTATACGCGCTCGGAATAATGGCTTGGCGTTCGCCGTTGGGTCTGGCGTAAGATTGTTGGTCCTGCCGAAAGTCGGCGGGGGTGCGAGGGGCTGAACGGTTTCGACTTCGCGCATCGAATCAAGGGAAGCGTGCCGGTGCAGGCAAGAGACCACCGTAAGCGTCGTTGTAACCAATTAAGCGCCGATTCTCATCAGCGCGACTACGCCCTCGCTGCCTAAGTAGCGACCGCGTGTCTGTCAGACCGGGAGCGCCCTCGGCCCGGACCCTGGCATCGACTAGAGGGACCCACCCACGGGGCCGGTCGCGGGGCCCGTGGGGACATCAAACAGCGACTGGGATCGTCATCTCGGCTTGTTCGCGTGACCGGGAGATCCAAGTAGAGGCATAGCGAACTGCGCACGGAGAAGTCTTGAGGGAATGCCGTAGGACCCGGGTTCAATTCCCGGCAGCTCCACCAGAAAGGCCCGGCTCGAATACGAGCCGGGCCTTTTCGTTTGACTGCGTCGCTGGGGTCTTGCCGGCAAGCCCCGGGCTCAGACGTTACGGATGTCGGGTTTGAGCAAGTGGGGTTCGGTATCGGTGTCGTCGATGCCGAAGCTGATGATGCGACGTGGCGTGATGCGGATGATCGCCGAATCGAGGGCATCTCCGGCGGGGCCGCGCTGTCCTGGCGTTGCCACGGCCTGCTCTGCGGTGCCGCGAATCTCCAGGCAACGCACGCGCCACGGGTCGCGAGAGGCGATGTCGTCGACGACGAAGGCGACCTTGTCGTGGTGGGCGAGGTTGCGGAACTTCCGGCTCTTGGCCATGTTGTAGCCAGAGATGTCGATGGTGCCGAGTTCTTCGTTGTAGGTGAAGCCCACCGGGCTGACCTGCGGTGTGCCGTCGGGCTGGATCGTGGCGAGTCGCCCGAGGTCTGCCGCCTTCATGAATTCGATTTCGTGTGGTTTGAAGGACATGCATGCCACGCTAGAACCTCAACTTAGGTTCAGGTCAAGCCCCGCATCACCGCACGCTTCGTAGTTTCGATACCGCCATGTGGCGACCTGCATTCCGTATTTCCGTGACAGAAACTGAAACACGTTCTAGTCTCTGGGCATGGGTAACCTGGAGGCGATCGCTGACATTCAACGACTCAAGTACCGGTACTTCCGGTCCTTGGACCTCAAGGAGTGGGACACCTTCGGGGACTGCCTCACGGCAGATGTCGTCACCCGCTATGGCACACACGCGATGGGTGAGCCGGTGCACTACGAGGGACGCGACGCCGTCGTCGACTTCATGCGAACCAACCTCGACAACGGCATCGTCACGACCCATATCGCCAGCCACCCCGAGATCGAACTCGACTCCGACACCACGGCGCACGGGTCGTGGGTGTTCGAGGACACCGTGATCGTGCCGGGGCACGCGATGATCCGCGGCTCGGGCTACTACTCGGATACCTACCGCAAGGACGAGGACGGTGTGTGGCGGATCGCCGGCACCGGGTACCAGCGCATCTACGAGGCGCTCACGTCGCTGGAAGATATGCCGAGTTTCAAGCTGCTGGCGAACCGCTGGGCCTAGTGCTCGCGCGTCGCGGCGCTCAGTTCGTCACGTTCAGCACGAAGTTGGCATCGGTCTGATTCGGCACCTCGGGCGGTACTTGCGCGGTGCCGTCACCGCGGGCCTTGCTGTACTTGCCGCTGCCTCCGACGATCGAGACAGGCAGGGTTTCGCCCTTGCTGAACACGGCGGCGCGGTCGGCCAGCATCTGGATCGAAATCTGACCACCCTCGAGGATGAAGGTCTCGGTGCACGAGACGTCACCTGCCGTGGCATCGCCGCTGACGGTTGTGCACACTCCTGCCGTCCGCCCGAGCGTCGTGCCACCCTGGCGATCGATAACGTCGCCGGAGAAGATGAACTGGTCGCCGGGACCCTCGCCGGGGGTTCCGAGATCCACGCTGGTCTGCCCGGTGTCGTGCTCGTAGAAATGCAGCGTCGTGACCGCCGATGCCGGGTCCTTCCCATTTCCTCCGGAGGAACAGGACATCGTCAGCAGCAGGACCGGGATCAGCACGGCCGTCGTAGTACGCAACATGTTCATGTCGCTTCCGCTCGGAGGGGTGAATAGCTACCGATGTCCGCAAACCATCGGCTGACCGGCGAGACCTCCTCACCCATGCAATCAGCTGCGAGTTCCCTGTGAGGAACAGTTGCCTGCTGAGCATCCCACGCGCGGCGGGCAATTGATAGCAAACGATTCAGCATTCGACGCGCGCGGGCAAAGTTAGGCTTGCTCCGATGTGCACTCGAGTCATCTGGCCTGACGCAGGCGATGCGGTCCTGGTCGGCCGCAACATGGACTTCCACCGCGACCTCATGACCAACCTGTGGAAGCAGCCGCGCGGCGTGAGCCGTGACGACGGCGTCACCGGCAAGCTCACCTGGACCTCGAAGTTCGGCAGCGTGATCGCGACCGCCTTCGACATCATCTCGGTGGACGGCATCAACGAAGCCGGACTGGCCGGGCACGTGCTGTGGCTGGCCGAATCCACCTACGGCACACCGGATGACACCCGGACCCAGTTGAGCCAGGCGATCTGGCTGCAGTACTTCCTCGACAACTTCGCGACCGTGGCCGAGGCCGTCGCGTGGATCGACGAGACCGACGTGCAGGTGGTCCAACTGGACGACCCCACCGGTGGCGACCCGCCCACGATTCATCTGGCACTCGACGACGCCACCGGCGACTCGGCGATCATCGAGTACCTCGACGGCCGGCCGAAGGTCTACCACAGCAAGGATTTTCGGGTGATGACGAACTCGCCCACCTTTGATCAGCAGCTCGAGCTGGTGAAGAAATTCGAGGGCCTGGGCGGTTCGGAGCCGCTGCCGGGTTCCACGTTGGCGTCCGACAGGTTCGCGCGCGCCAGCTATTACGTCGGCCGGCTGCCCACTCCGTCCGGTCAGGTCGAAGCGATCGCGAGCATGTTCTCGGTGATCCGCAACGCCGCCCAACCCTTCCGGATACCGGATCCGGGCAAGCCCGACGCGTCGCAGACCATCTGGCAGGTGGTCATGGACCTCACCAACCGGCGCTACGTCTACGAATCCACCACGCGTCCCAACATCGTGTGGGTCGACCTGGCGGACCTCGACTTCAGTGTGGGCAGCCCGCAGCTCAAACTCGATCTGATCGGCGACCTCGCCGTCGAGGGCGGTATCGCGGGAAACGTCAGCAGCAAGTTCAAGGACGTAGGGCCCATGACCTTCCTGTCGTTGCCACTACTGCGCGAACTCGAGAAGGCGAACACGGCGGATTGACCGGCACGTCCGCTATTGCCATGACGTGCCGTTGACGCTCTGACACGCTGTCCGGATGGACCTCGTGTGGGGTGTCGTCGCGCTGACCGTCGCGACGTTAACGGTGCTGCTGGCGGTGCGCCGCGTTGTGATGGCCGTCAGCGGCCTGGTGTTCGCGCGCTATGTCGCCGTCGGCGGGCTGGCGGCGTTCACCGTGCACCGCGACGCCGTGGCCGATGACACCTACCGCGTGCGGTTCGAGGTCGGTGGGCCCGCGGTGTTTCACAACGTGACGGTGCAGCTGTTCGGTAGGCCCGAAGGCGCGGCACCACCACCACCGGCGTTGCGCCACACCATGATTGCCGGCGACGATCCGATCGACTGGACCTTCCGGCTTCCCGACGCTGCGGCCGCGCAGACGTGGGTGGTTGTCACCTGGGTCCGGCCGTACCTGCAGGGCGTCGAATCCGAGCCGCTCGCGCACTGGCTGCAGGCCGGCCGGCTGTACGAATGGCGTTGGTACTCAGAGACGAACCGCTATGTGCGGACGGTCCTGCGATTCGTCGCTCGACGGTGGTCCGTGGGCGGGGAGTCGTTGCGCGAGTTGCCGCTGTACGGGCGGTGGCGGCGTACCTCGTCGAACAACAGCGCCGATCTGTTGGGCCCGGCGGCCACCGCGCCACCGAGAACCTAGACATCGCGGCAACTGCTCGAGTACCGACGCCATTGACGAATTCGTGGCGATGACGATCGCGCCAGTGCCAGGATGGCCTCATGACTGTCGTTCTGGTGCATGGCAATCCGGAAACCGATGCGATCTGGGGTCCACTGGTCGACGAGCTCGGCCGCGACGACGTGGTGCGCTTGTCGCCACCGGGATTCGGCGCCCCGCTGCCCGACGACTTCTCCGCCACGTACCTCGCGTACCGGGACTGGCTCGAGGCCGAGCTGGAAGCACTCGGCGAGCCCGTCGATCTCGTCGGCCACGACTGGGGCGGCGGGCACGTGCTCACTGCCGTCATGCACCGGCCGGAACTCGTCCGTAGCTGGGTGACGGACGTGGTCGGGATACTCGACCCGGACTATGTCTGGCACGACCTGGCCCAGGTGTGGCAGACGCCGGGGGAGGGCGAGCAGCTGGTCGAGACGATGCTCGGCGGCAGCGTCGAGGACCGCGCCGCCCAGATGGTCGCCCTGGGCATGCCGCTGGATGTCGCCACGGCCCTCGCCGCCGCGCAGGGGCCGGAGATGGGCCGGGCGATCCTGGCGCTGTACCGCTCGGCGCGCCAGCCCGCGATGGCAGAGGCCGGGCGTGACCTCGAGAAGTTGCGTGCCCGGCCGGGCCTCGCGCTGTTGGCCACCGATGACCCGTACATCGGATCCGACGAAATTCGTTACCGCGCAGCCGAACGCGCGGGCGCGCGCACCACGGTGCTCGACGGGCTGGGGCACTGGTGGATGCTGCAGGACCCCGCGCGCGGCGCGGCCGCGCTCACGGAGTTCTGGGCCACGCTCGACTGAACGTCAAAACCCCACTGGCTCAGGGCAGTACGGTGTGCAGCAGCATCACGTTGTACGCCGACCACAGCGACAACGTGAAGTACAGGTCGCGACCGTTGGACCACGGGTGCAGGTACGGCGCGTAGACGCCGCCCGGGAACTGCTGCGACGACACCACCAATTGCTCTGGGCCCCAAGGCCCTTGCGGTGTCGGTGCGGTACGGATGACCACATCGGACAGGTTGTTGCAGTACATCGCCAGGTACTGCTTCAGATAGGTGTTGTACTGCACCGACATCTCACCGACCGGGCCGGGAATGATCGGCGAGGCCGCACCGGGGTTGTTGGGCACCCACGACTGGCTCTCGTTGTTCCAGTACTCGTACTTGCTCATGTCCGGCAACAAGTTCTGCGGGACCCGGGACACGTAGGCGTTTCCGACTCGGCCGGAAGGCGTTCCGTACGAATAGATGTAGCCGTCGCTGCCCTTCAGGAAGGCGCCCTGCTGAAAGTTCTCATTGCCCGGCATGTACGCCACGCGGGACACGCTGTCGGGTGCCATCGGCCGGACGCTGCTGGGGTACACGCCCCAGTTCTGGCCGTTGTCGTTCGATACGGCGATCGCCGAGTAGTTCGTCGTCCACGCGCCGGCACTGTCCCAGTTCTTGATCGACATGAAGCTGGCGTACTGCGTCTTGCCCACGGAGACACCGGAAGTCGGGATGATGCCCTTCTCGACGGGCGCCCACCGGATGGTCGGGATGGTCTGCTTGGCCAGATTCGGCTGCCACTCGGGTGAGCCCGAATAGGGGTTGGTCACCGAGCCGGGCGGAATGTGGATGCCGTGCGACAGCGTGCGGTCGTTGGTGCGGAACATGGTGTTGTAGCGCCATTGCTGATTGGGGGTGGCGCAGTAGCCGTAGGTGTCACCGAACATCATCAGCACCTGGTTGTTCACCGGGTCGCCGTTGTCCCACATGATGCCCAGGTCGGTGCCGGAGATGCCGAAACGCTGCAGGGTGTCGCCGCCCGCGCTCTGGTCGCCGGTCACCCAACCGACCAATGACGTGGTGCCCGCGTCGATGGCCGGCGCCGGTTCAGCGCCGGGCTGGGGTTGCGCCGCGGCGGGGGCAGGCTGCGTCACGCGTTGTTGGACCGGTGGCTGCGGCACACGAGGTGTTCCCGGCAGCACGCCGGCTTGTTGTTGCACGGTGCCCTGGGTGAAGGCGCTCAGCAGCGATCGGGACAGCTTGCCCAGGGTCGGCAGCGGGGCCTTGTCGTTGGCATTGCTCGGTCGGTGGCCGCCCGACGGCGGCCGCATGACGCCGCTCGAGGGCACCCCGTTCGGTGGCAGCACGCCCGCATTCGGGCCGGTGCAGGGTTCGGCGGCAGCACGTGGCGGCGCGATGCCGACAGCTCCACCGAGAACGACGGCAGCCGTCAAAGCCACCGATGCAATGCGAGGACGCGGCGACACGGTCACACCTTTCGGATGGCAGGCGGCGCTCGGACGCCAGCGAGGGGCTTTTGTGACCATAGTTATCAATGAGGCTGTTGAGGCCCCTGCTGTGCGGATGGGTACCCATCTGTAACCACGTCGCGATCGTTCACCTGGCGTTTGCCCCACGGAGGTGACCCGCGTCGCAGCGTGGAATACAGCGCTCGTGCCGCGCCGCCGGATCGTCGTCCGACCTAGACTCCAGCCATGACTGCCGCCCAACGGGAACGTGCCGCACTCGTCGAATCCCTGCGCGAGCACGGGCCCGATGCACCCACTTTGTGCGAGGGGTGGACCGCTCGTGATCTGGCCGCGCATCTGGTGGTGCGGGAACGTCGGCTCGACGCAGCGCCCGGAATCCTCGTGCCGCAGCTGGCCGGCTACACCGAACGTGTCCAGGCACGGGTTACCGCGTCCACCGACTGGGCAGAGCTGGTCGACATGATCGCTGCGGGCCCGCCGCTGTATTCGCCGTTCAAACTGCTCGACCCGTTCGTCAACGTCGCCGAGATGTTCATCCACAACGAGGACGTCCGCCGGGCGCAGCCGGCCTGGGAGCCGCGCGAGCTCGACGACCGGCTGGTGTCCGCGCTGGCGGGACAAGTCGCGAACATGGCGCGGATGGGGATCAAGAACGCGCCCGCGCGGGTTGTGCTGGTGACTCCGGACGGCCGTCGCCTGGCCGAGACCGGCCGCGGCGCCGAGGTTACGGTGACTGGCGCACCGGGCGAGCTACTGCTCTTCGCGGCGGGCCGTGGCCCGGCTCAGGTGGCTTTCACCGGACCTGACGAGGCCGTCGCCGCGGTCCGGGGCACGAACCGCGGATTCTGACTTTCAGTCTGTGGAAAGCACAACGCGGCTCGATCCCGAAGGATCGAGCCGCGTTGTTCTGACTTCTGATCAGAAGTTGTTGCAGGTGTTGGCCACGTTCAGCACCAGGTCGGTGTACTGAGCGGCACCCGGGGTGTTGTACGCCCGCGTGATCAGGGCCTTACGCTGCTGCGGGCCCGAGGCGATCAGCTGGTGCAGGTAACCGACGCCGATCGGGTTTGCCTGCAGCTCGGCGGCAGCACCCGGGTCGAGTGCGGTCAGAGCGGCGATCACCTGCGGGTAGGTGCAGGTCGAGTACATGATCGGGGTGGGGTCCGGCTGAGCGGTGGCGACTGCGCCGCTGGCCATGACAGCGACCAGTGCCGAGCCCGCGCCGACCATCATCCGAGTGGTGAAAGACATTGTGTATTCCCCTCCCGCACCAGCTAACCGATGCGACCAAAGTGATTGATGACTACGTTAGCAGTTCTATCGACCGTCTGTGGCTGAGCGTTACAGCGTCCGAACGAGCAGTCCGCGCGGGTTCTGGGGCTCATCGGCGACCGCAGCGGTGACGGTCGGGACGTGGGCAGCAGCCACGTTCCGACACCTCGACGTAGGCAAACCTAACCTAAGCAATATCGGGTAGGCTCGCCGCTGAAATGACCGAGATTGATCTGGGGCCGGTGCTACCGCGCGAGTTGACCTCACTGTCCGCTGAAGTGCGAGCGGTGGGTGCACCACCCGTTCCGCAGCTCGTCGGCCCGTGGGCCGTGCGCCTTGTCGACGCCGACGCCGATGCCGAGATGCTGTCCGAATGGATGAACCGACCGCATCTGGCGGAGGCCTGGGAGTACGACCGACCGCCGGCATGGTGGCGGCGGCACCTGCAGGCGCAGCTCGAGGGTGAGTACTCGCGACCGTTGCTGGTCAGCTACCAGGACAAGGCCATGGGCTACCTCGAGCTGTACTGGGCCGCCAAGGATTCCATTGCTCCTTGCTACGACGCCGAGCCCCATGATCTGGGACTGCACGCCGCGATCGCCGATGAGCGCTTCGTCAACAGGGGACTGGGACCGCTGTTGATGCCCCAGGTGTTGGCGAGCCTGTTCGAACTGGTGCCGTCGTGCCGTCGGGTGATGTTCGATCCCGACCACCGCAACACGGGTGCGCGCCGGCTGGTCGAGCATGGTGGCGCCGAATTCCTCGGTGAACACGACATGGCCAACCGCAGGATGGCGCTGTACGCGCTGGCGCGCCCATCCAGCTGACGTCGGACGCGCCCTGTATATAGAGGGAGTGGCAAAAAGGCTTCTGCTGTTGCTGGCAGTGCTCGCCGTCGTGGGGGTGTGCGCGGGACCGTGGTTCTACCGAACCCAGATGGAAGGCGCCCCGGCTCCGGCCCTGACCTTGCCGTCCACTCATCGACCGGCCAGCACCAACCTCGACGGTAAATGGATCGTGGCCGCGGGCCCCGACGATGAGGCCAACCGCTCCCAGGCCGGCTACCGCGCCCGGCAACAGCTGTTGTGGGAAACCGTGACCGTCACCGGGCGGACCAACTCGGTCCGGGGCGACGCCACTGTTGCCGGTGGCACGCTGCAGGCGGCGAGCTTCGTCGTCGACGTGGCAACCATGCAGTCGCCGCACCGCGGCCGTGACGACAGGTTCCGCGGCACCGACGTGATGGACGCCGCCAAGTTCCCGACGGCCAAACTCGCCGTCGTCGACCCGGTCGACCTGTCGTCCATCGCCGGCGACGGCACGCCCACGACCATGGAGGTGTCGGCGCAACTGACGCTCAAGGGCGTCGCCCGGCAGGTCGCGGTGCGATTGGACGTCCAGCGCTCGGGCAACGGAGTTGTGGCCGTGGGCCAGATCCCCGTCACCTTCGCCGATTACGGCATCGTGCCACCGGCGCCGCCGGTGGGACTGCTGGCCGTCGATCCCATCGTCACCATCGAGTTCCTGGTGAATCTCGTCAAGCGATGAACGGTGAGGACATCACCGCGTCGTACCCCTCGTAGTCGGGACGCATCCCCGCCGCCACGAGTTCCCAGAGCACCTCGTCGGTGCCACCGCCGACCCGGGCGAGCTTCATGTCGCGCCACCACCGGCCCAGCGGCGTCTCGTCCACCAGATATCCGGCACCGCCGAAGATGTGCATGCACTCGTCGACAACCTCGACGCCGAGTCGCGCCGCGGTGACCTTGATGGCCGCGGCCGCGCGCAGGTCCATACGTCCCTGCGCGGCCAAACCCGCGAGGCCGTAGCGCAGCAGATCGACCCGAGCATGCAGGTCGGCCAGTCGCATCCGCAGTGCTTGATGCTCGTACAACGTTTGGCCGAACTGGCGCCGTTTCATCATGCGAGCCAACGTGATTCCGATGATCCTGCGGCAATTCGCCTCGATCTGACCGGCGACCGACAGCCGCTCCTGCGCCAATCCCCAGGAGATGGCGGCCAGGCCGGTGCCCGCCCGCGCCACCAACGCTTCTGCCGGCACCCAGGTGTCGATGTGGACCGCCGCGGTATCGAGCGGACCGGCACCCACCTTGCGATAGGGCGTCTGCACGTCGACCTGAGTGGTCGGCACGGAGATCACCACGACGCTGCCGTGGCGGCTCTCCCGATCATGGTCGACGCTCCGGGCGACCACCATGATGTGGTCGGCGATGGGTGACATCGACACGAACTTCTTGGTGCCACGGACCTCGAAACCGCCACGCGCCGAGACGACTTCGGTCTCGACGATCTGCAGGTCCGAACCACCGGACTCTTCCGACGCGCCGATGCACAACACGGCCTCGCCCCGGATGGCCTGCTCGGTGATGTCGCGCAGATAGTCGGACTTGCCGAACCGGCGCAGGATCGCGATGGCAGAGTCATGCAGACTGACGCCGACGCCGATCCCCGCGGACCCGAGCTTGCCCAGTTCCTCGGCGAGTGCGAACACCTTCGCCACGTCCGGATGCTGGCGCTCGCCCCACTTGGCCGCGAAAACCTCGGACTGGCCCAGATATTCGATGAGTTTGCGCGGAAAGCGTTCGGATTCCTCGGCTTCCGCGGTCCACTCGCGGACGCGCTCATCGAAGACCTCACCCAGCAGTTCCCGGTAGCTCTCGGTGGTGCACGTCTCGAAAGTGGTCACGATCCCACCGTTTCCAGGGTGCGTCTTACTTCGAGGCGCCGGAGCTTCCCCGATGAGGTGCGCGGCAGGGACCCTGGTTTGAGGAACACCACGTCTGCCGGCACGATGCCGCACTCGGACGCAACCAGTGACACCACTTGGCTGCGGGAGGTCGACTCGTCGTCGCCCTTGAACTCCGCGGCGATCACCAAACCCTGTCGGGCGCCGGCATCGTTGGCGCTCACCGCCACGACGGCGCCCTCGCGCACGCCGTCGGCGCGGGCGGCCACCTGCTCGATCTCGGTGGGAAAGATATTGCGCCCGGCTACGGTGATGAGTTCCTTGAGCCGGCCGCACACGACCAGGCCGTCGTCGGTGAGGTACCCGAGATCACCGGTGGCGAACCACGTTTCAGGATCGATGGGGTCTTGCCCGAGATAGCCGGCCATCATCGAGGTGCCGCGTACCTGGACTTCGCCCACATCGCGTCCGGCTAGTTCGTGCGGCACATCCGTGGGTGCGATGCGGACTTCCATGCCGTCGATCGGCCGGCCGAGTACCGCGTACCTGCGGACGGTGTTGTGGCCGTCGATGGAGACGGTCACGTCGTCGCAGCGCAGCCCGCCGCCCGGGGCGGGAACGGTTACCGCGCAAGTCGATTCGGCGAGGCCGTACGACGGACACAGGGCGTTCGCATCGAAGCCGAACTTGGCCATCTCGGTCGCGAATCGATTGGTGCCGTCGCAGTCGACGGGCTCGCCGCCGTTGAGTGCGAACCTCAGCGCGCCCAAGTCGACATCGCTGACGAGACGCGCGTACTTGCCGAGCAGTCCGAAAGCCATGTTCGGGGCGGCGGTCATGGTTGCCCTGCTCTCGGTCAACCACTTGAGCCAGTTGAACGGCGACGCGGAGAACGCGGTGGTGGGTGCCTGCCACAGCTCGCCGCCGCCGAGCGTCATGGTGAGCATGAACGCCAGACCCATGTCGTGGTAGATCGGCAGCCACGAATGGCCACGATCGGCATCGGTGACGCTGATCCGCGAGACCAGGCCACGCAGGTTCGCCAACGCCGCGTCCGCTGGGATCTGGGCGGTGCGGGGCGTGCCGGTCGATCCCGCCGTGCCCTGCAGGATGCCGAAGTCGGCAGTCCGCGAGGGTACGAAGGTTGTCGAACGATGTTCGTGGGCAACGGTATTGACGTCGTGCAGGTCCGCATCGGTGGTGCCGGCGCGCAACAGTTCGAGATGCTTGCCGTGGCTGAGCACCGTACGGATGCCGATACCGGCGAACCGGTTCCTGGTGGCGCCGGCCCAGGTGGCGGTGTCGGCCCCGCGGACCGGTCCGGGAAGGATGGATACCGCGGCGCCGGCGAGAATCGCGCCGTAGATGCCTGCCAAAAATTCGACCGTGGGTTCGCCGACCAGGCCGATTCGGCTCTGGCCGTCGACGCGTGCGGCGACGTTCTCGGCGCGGGCGTGCACCTCCTGCCACGGATGTCGTTGCCAGCAACCGGTTTTCGGGTCGAGGGTCACCAGGTCGCGTGTGGACCGGGTCATCACTTCGGACAGGGCGGAGGCCAGACTCGAGGCGCTCATGAGCGTTGGGCGGTGGGCAGTTTCGCGGTGATGGCGTCTTCGAGGTCGCCGACGGTTTCGCTGCTCAGCAGGTCTTCCTCGGACAGTGCGACGCCGAAGCGGTCTTCGATCGCGACCATGCCCACGGCGAAAGCCACTGAGTCCAAACCGACATCGTTGATGAGCCGGGATTCGCGGGTGACGCGTTTGATGTCCACGCCCATGTCGTCCTGCATGATCTTGGCCAAGCCAGTGCTTACCGATTCAGCTGTCTCCATGTCGAGGGACCGTAGCTGACCGAAGGTGTTTAGGCTAGGCTTACCTTCTAGCTGAGGAAGTGTCCCAGACTGGTACCACCGTCCCGGTTTCCATTGTCGATGGAGACTAGCGCCGGCACGCGTTCACAGGTGACCACGCCGTGGTCGGCGGTCACTTCGTCGATGAGATCGAAAGCGGTAGAGATGTTTTCGGGGGTGTCGACCACGATGGTCGTGACAGGGACCTGGCGGCCGAGCTGAAACAACCGGTCGCCATGCGGCGTCCGTCGGTCATGGAAGCCCCAGATGCCACGCAGGACCGTGACGCCGCGGCTGGCCTCGATGGCGCGCAGTCGGCGCACGATCTCGCGGTGCACCGGCTCGCCGCCGTGCAGCGTGTCCTCGGTGGTGTACACCATGAGCTTCTGCCACAACGGAGTTCCGCCGGCGTCGTGCGCCGGCAGCGCACCCGGGCGGGCCAGGAGTGTCCCGGCCCGCTTGCACAGCTCGGCTCGCTCCACCGTCACCAACGGGTCGGGCAGCAGCCGCTCCAGCTCGGGCAGGACCGCGGCCGCGCGGTCGCCGTCGCCGATCGCGATGATCATGACGGGAACGTCCGTGTTGCGGTTCAGGAACCGGGCCCGTTCACGGCGGCCGCGGACCGTGCCGTCGACCCCGAGAAAGACGGAGGCGCAGGCGAATCCGCTGCGGTGGAGCAGGTCGCACACCGCGATGTGGGCCGGCCGGCCATTGACCCGGTGCTGGCGGCCGACATAGACGGTGAGCTTGGTGTGCGCGCCGACCTTTGCGGTGGTGAGCAGGCGCGCGCGTTCGAGCGTGACCAGTCCGCGCGTCGTCAGCTCCACGGTTTGCTCGGCCAGTGCGGCGATCTTGTCGGCGGTGTCCACCGCCGCGATGGCCACCGGCAGGTCCTCGGACTGGCTCAGGGTCTGATCGGTGCGCAGCTGGTGCCGTGGCCCGAATCCCGCGATGCCGCGCAGCACCACGCTGGTGGCGACGTTTTCGGCGGCGTAGAGGTCGAGCAGCTCCTCGGCGAGGAAGCGGCGGCCCTGATGACGTTGGCGCTCAACGAAATACGTGGTGAGTTTCAGGTAGTCCGTGGAGTCGCTCACAGCAGGCCGCCCATCCATATTCCCAGCGCCGCGGCGGCCAGGCCCAGCACCACGCTCGCCACGATGTTGGCGAGCGCGAACCAGACCTGTCGTTCCTCGCCGAGGCGTTGGGTTTCCAGCATCCACGTCGAGAACGTCGTGTAGGCGCCGACGAACGCGGTACCGGCCAGCAAGGCGACATTGGGAGGCAACGCCAGACCGCCGAAGAAGCCGAGCAGCCAGGCGCCGCTGAGGTTCACCACGAACGTGCCGTACGGGAAGCTGCTGCTCTTGCGTTTCGATACCGCGCGGTCCACCAGGAACCGCGTCACGGCGCCCACGCCACCGATCAGCGCGACGCCCAGCCAGATGACCGCCGTCATGCCCGCACCCGGACCCGTCGGACCAGGACGGTGGCGAGGTAGACCGCGGCCAGGCCGGCGAGGATGCTGGCCACCGTGTAGCCCGCGGCCAGCCCGTAGGCGCCGTGTTGGAGCATCCGCACCGTCTCGACCTGCATCGTGCTGAACGTGGTCAGGCCACCGCACACGCCCGTGCCGAGCAGCGGGCGCTGATAGCTCGATACCGGTAGTCGCTCCAGCAGCCGGGTGGTGAAGTAGCCGAGCAGGAACGCGCCGACGATGTTCACGATGAACGTGGGCCAGGGCCAGTGCGCGGGATGGGGCGCGGCGAAGACGGCGAGGGCGGCCCGCGCGACGGTGCCGATGGCGCCCCCGACGAAGACGGCGGCCAATTCTCGGTTGTCGTGGCCGAACATAGGGCAAAAGTATGGTGGCCGAACGCCGACTGGTGCACACCGGGGGAGAACCGGTAGCAGAATCGAGCCCATGACGGCCAACCCGCGCGCCGGCCAACCGGCCCAGCCAGATGACCTGATCGACGTGGCCCACGTGGTCACCGCCTACTACACCGTGGCGCCCGATCCCGAGAACGTCGATCAACAGGTGGTCTTCGGCACGTCGGGCCACCGCGGATCGAGTCTGGACGCGGCGTTCAACGAGCCGCACATCCTGGCCACCACACAGGCGATCGCCGAGTACCGCGCCGCGCAGGGCACCACCGGACCGCTGTTCATCGGCCGTGATACCCATGCCTTGTCCGAGCCGGCCTGGGTCACGGCGCTCGAGGTGCTGGCCGGCAACGAGGTCGTCGCGATGATCGACGCCGCCGACCGCTACACGCCCACACCGGCGGTCAGCCACGCCATCTTGACCTTCAACCGCGGCCGGGAAGGCGACCTCGCCGACGGCATCGTCGTCACCCCCTCGCACAACCCGCCGTGCGACGGTGGCTTCAAATACAACCCGCCCAACGGCGGCCCGGCCGACACCGATGCGACGAGCGCGATTGCCAAGCGCGCCAACGAGATTCTGCGCGACGGGCTGCGCGACGTGAAGCGGATGCCACTGGCGCGTGCGCTGGGCTCGACGGAGCGGCACGACTACCTCAATGCCTACGTCGAGGATCTGCCGAATGTGGTTGACCTGCATGCCATTCGCGCAGAGGGGGTGCGCATCGGCGCGGACCCGCTCGGCGGCGCCAGCGTCGACTACTGGGCCGCCATCGCCGAACGGCACCAGTTGGACCTGACCGTGGTGAACCCGCTGGTGGACGCGACCTGGCGGTTCATGACGCTCGACACCGACGGCAAGATCCGGATGGACTGCAGCTCGCCGAACGCCATGGCGTCACTGATCGCGAATCGCGACCGCTACCAGATCGCCACCGGCAACGACGCGGACTCGGACCGGCACGGCATCGTCACGCCCGACGGGGGCCTGCTCAACCCGAACCACTATCTCGCCGTGGCCATCGACTACCTGTACACGCATCGGGCGGGGTGGCCGGGTTCCACCGCGGTGGGCAAGACCGCGGTCAGCTCGTCGATCATCGACCGCGTGGTGGCCGGGCTGGGACGCCAGCTGGTGGAGGTGCCGGTCGGCTTCAAGTGGTTCGTGGACGGATTGCTCAGCGGCACAATCGGCTTCGGTGGCGAGGAGAGTGCCGGGGCGTCGTTCCTGCGCACCGACGGGAGCGTCTGGACCACCGACAAGGACGGCATCATCCTGGCGCTGCTGGCCTCGGAGATCCTGGCGGTCACCGGTAAGTCGCCGTCGCAGCGCTACGCCGAGCTGACCGAAAAGTACGGTGCCCCAACCGATGCCCGTATCGACGCGCCGGCCAACCGCGAACAGAAGGCGCGATTGTCGAAGCTGTCGGCCGAACAGGTCACCGCGACCGAGCTGGCGGGCGAACCGATCGTTGCCAAGCTCACGGCCGCGCCGGGCAACGGCGCGCCGCTCGGCGGGCTGAAGGTGACCACCGAGAACGCCTGGTTCGCCGCGCGGCCCTCGGGGACCGAGGACGTCTACAAGATCTACGCCGAGTCGTTCAAGGGTCCGGAACATCTGGCGCAGGTCCAGGCCGCGGCGCGGGAAGTGGTGAATACAGTCATAGCGTGAGCGCTGTAACGGAGGGCGACTGTCCGACCCCGACCCGACTGCCGGCCGAGATCTGGGTGCTGGCCGGCGCCAACATCGTCATCGCACTCGGCTACGGCGTGGTGGCCCCGGTACTGCCGGCGTACGCCCGCAACTTCGGTGTCAGCATCAGCGCGGCGACGTTCGTCATCACCGCGTTCGCCGCGATGCGCCTGATCTTCGCGCCGCCCAGTGGCCTGTTGGTGCAGAAGCTCGGTGAGCGGCGCGTCTATCTCACCGGCCTGCTGATCGTCGCGTTGTCGACGCTGGCCTGCGCGTTTGCGGAGACCTACTGGCAGCTGTTGGTGTTCCGATCCCTCGGTGGTGCGGGCTCGGCAATGTTCACGGTGTCGTCGCTGGCGCTGATGATCCGGCTGTCGCCGTTCGACGCCCGTGGCCGGGTGGCCGGGTTGTTCTCGAGCGCCTTCATGATCGGTGGCGTGGCCGGGCCGGTGGTCGGCAGCTTGACCGCAGGGCTGGGTCTGTCCGTGCCGTTCGCCATCTACGGGGCGGCGCTGGTGGTCGCCGCGGCCGTGGTGTTCGTCAGCCTGCGGAACTCGACGCTGGCCGCTCCGGACGAGGAGGCGGTCGGGCCGACGGTGTCGGTGCGAACCGTGCTGCGCAACCGTGCCTATCAGGCCGCCCTGCTGTCGAACCTGGCGGCCGGATGGGCGGCGCTGGGCCTGCGCGTGGCGCTGGTGCCGCTGTTCGTGGTCGACGTCCTGCACCGCAGCGCGGGCATGGCCGGCCTGGTGCTGGCGATGTTCGCGATCGGCAACGTCTGTGCCGTGATTCCCAGCGGGCACCTGTCCGACCGGGTGGGCCGCCGCAAATTGATGATCGTCGGCCTGACGGTGTCGGCCGCCTCGACGGCGCTGCTCGGCTGGACCACGTCGCTGCCGGTGTTCCTCGTGATCGCGTTCGTGACGGGTGCGGCGAGTGGCGTCTTCGTCTCGCCCCAGCAGGCGGCCGTCGCGGACATCATCGGCAACCGCGCACGCGGCGGTACCGCCGTAGCGACCTTCCAGATGATGTCGGACCTCGGCACGATCGTCGGCTCCCTGGCCGCCGGACAGATCGCCCAGCACGTGTCCTTCACCGCCGCATTCGGCGTCGGCGGGGTGATCCTGCTGGCGGCTGCGGTGTGTTGGTCGCTGGCCCCGGAAACGCGTCGATCCGGTGACGACGAGGAGACCCCGATCTGTCCACTGGGCCACGAGCCGGTGGAAGGGTCCCTCTGACCAGCCGTTTTGTCGACGGTGGTGCCAGTGGTGTAGCTTCATCAGGCACCACTTAAGGGGCTATGGCGCAGCTGGTAGCGCACCACACTGGCAGTGTGGGGGTCAGGGGTTCGAGTCCCCTTAGCTCCACAAGTAAAACCCGTTCTGACTTCGGTCAGAGCGGGTTTTCTCGTTTCCGGCGGGCGGGTTGATCGTGCGGCAGCGAAGTAGACCTGCGGGGTGTATTCGAAGGGCTGGGGTGGAGCAACCCCGATCGACAGACGGGCGGTCAAGATCGGTCTGAAGCAGGCGATGTGGCGTCGGGTACTCAGTCCGAATTAGCTGTGGGTGGATTGGCTTGGCTCACGACTGGTCGTGGTGTCAATGGCGAGTATGCGCTGGTCCTAATCGCCTCTGCCAAACACGCGTCGAGTGACCAGTCGGTCTCGCAGTATCCTCGAATCGGGGAGTGAAATGGGGGTTCTGATGGCTGAAGTACTGCGCGTGGACGTAGCAGCGCTGCACCACGCCTCCAACAGCATGCTTGACCACATGGACTGCTCACGCACTGAGCACTCGCTGCATGACGATGAGTTGGCCGAAGCGGCTGGCGGCTGGCGTGGTCCGATCGGTGAAACCTTGTCGCACGTTGCCACGACCTGGGCCGAGCAGCGGAACTCACTGCATACCAAGGTCGGGCAGATCGGCGCGGCGATGGGCGATGCCGTCCTGAGCTATCAAATCACCGATGAGGACGCAGCCACACCGATCGCCAAATCCGTCGATTTGTAGCACGTGGTCTCAATCCCGGACCTCGAACACTGGAACGTCGCTGCCCTGCAACAGGTGTTCGCCGTCTCGCAGAACGCCGGCAAGAGCCTGCAGAAGCTCGGCGAGGGCCTCGACGGCACCGCGGCAGGCCTGACCGATTGGATGGGTCCGGCGTCGGAAGCGTGGCGCTCCGAGCACGGCAAGCTGCGCACCGATGTCACCGAGCAGCACGGGCAGACTCAAGCGGTTGGTCAGATCATCACCACCGCCATCGATGACGTGCTGTGGTGCATCAACGAATTGAAGGACGCTCGTGCCTCAGCGGAAGCCCTAGGAATGAAGGTCAACGCGGACGGTTCGGTGACCGATCCGAATGCTGGCAATTTGACTGATCAAGTGGAAGCCGACGAACGCGAGCAGGTGCGATCCACCGCCGAAGCGCGGCTGAAACACCTTCTCTCCGTTGCCGATACGACCGAAACTGAAGTTGCCAATGCCCTGCGGGCGGCTGTTGGCGATCCGACGGCCACCGTCCCTGCGAACGCGCCGCGACCTACACCACCAGCCACTAAGCAGGCGGCTGCCGGCGAGCAGCCGAAACCCGGCGAAAAACCACCAGCCGCAACCGATCCGCTGGGTCAGCTGCTGGGTGTCTCTGACAAACCCGACTCCAATTCGCCGTGGACGAGGCAACCTGCTCCCGGCCGGCCGGACAAGCCGCCGACGAACCCGCTGGACGTGCTCGCTGGCCAGCATGACAAACCGGCCAGCGTGCCTCCGGCTGCCGACGCGGCGGGCAAGCCAACCAATCCGTTGGACCTGCTAGCCGGCAAGGACGGCAAGCCCGGTGCTGATCCGAATTACACCCACAACCCACTACTGGCCCCGATCGTCAAGGCCGACCCGTCGGTCCTGGATCGGCAAGCGGCGAAAGTTGATGCAGCCCGCCAGGCTGTCGATGCCGCGCAGGCAAAGCTGGATGCCGCCGCTGGTCCGGCCCTCTGGGATGGGCCCCTTAAGGGGCCGGGCCGGGATGTCACTGACCCGCTGACGCAGCAGCTGATGGATGCGCGGCGCAACCTCACCACCGAGACGAAGCTCCTGCAGGACATGAACGGTGCCTCGGCCGAGGCCGGTGGCCGGACCGTCCCGGTCCCCAAGCTTCCCGAGAACGCCGATGTGCAGTCGTGGCCGGCGCAGCCCACCTTTGGTGAACAGGCGGCCAAAGGCCTGACCGATGTCAGCCACGATCTCAACAAAGGAACGTTCGGTCTGGTGCCGGACGTCGCTCAGGACATTCACACCTTTAACCACTGGGGTGACGCGTCGGCCGGTGAACGGACTGGAGCAGTCCTCGATGCCGCAGGTCTGGTGCCAGGCGGAAAACTGGTCGGAGAAGTTCACCACGGTTGGGAAGCCCTCGCCGGAGTCGGCCGCCACGCAGACGACATCTCGACTCCGCACGTCGATGTACCGGCGCCACACCACGACGACGTGCCACCGGTGGAACATCACGCGACAGGTGATGCTCCCGTCGAGCACCATGTCAGCGGAGATTCGGGACACGTTGCACCGTATGGCGTCGAGGACACCACAGCACTATTGGGAGCAAGCGAAGCGGCGGGCGGACACCTTCTCGATCGGCATGTCGGCCAAACCGTCGAGGACCTGTCGTCGAGACTGGACGCAACCCGGTTGCCAGTGGTGTCGTCGTTCGGAACCGCTGACGAAGCTGCCTCCGCTGTTAGCGCCGCGCTCCAGCACAATCGACAAATAATTGACGAGTGGATATCGAGTGGAGCTGTCGGCAAGGTCGAACTGGACGCACCGTTTGTCGGTGGTGAGGTGCTTCGTCGCGGAGCGGCCGAAGCGGTAGCAGGAAGTGGAGTTAGAGTCGTGCTCAAAGGAGACGGGGCAGGTGGATGGTACGTGTTGACAGGATTCCCGACACCGTGAACGACGGTTCGATTTCCGCCGCTCTCTATCAGTTCTTCGCGGCTTATTTCCACCAGGATTGGGACCTGGAAGCCGATGACTGGGAAGGGATTGTTGACGGCTATGCCGCAGATCATCCCGCAGCCCAGCAGCTACAGATGTTGGCTCAAGAGATCGACGACCTGCGTGCCGCCCGGTCTGAGTCGGAATTGGAACAGTTTCTAGTGGACGTAGTCGGCGTCTACTACGTCCCCGAGCCACATAACTACTGCGTGTGGCTAGGGCAGATCGCTCAGCGACTGCGCCAGCGGGCTGACGGCACCAACAGTGTGTCCTAGTTTGAGCTAGTTTTGCGCGCCGTGAGGACGGCGATCCTCAGACGCGTTCAGGATGTTCCGAACCCGCATCTTGAAGGATAGGCGTGTGGCAATACGTCGAATTGTGTTGATAGGGCGCCATGTTCGTTCTGGTCCATGGTTCACCTTGCAACTCGATTTCTGCCCAGCTCAGCTGTGAAGTGAGCCGCAGTGGGATGGTCGCCATTCTCCGTAATCGCTCGTGGTCGCTGTGTTTCGACGACTATCTCGGTCAGGACGGGTTTCTCGTTTCCGGCGGGCGGGGTTGATGGTGCGGCAGCGCCGAACTCGTAATTCCTCAGTAACACCGGTCCACGAAGCTGTACCGCATGACACGAGATCAAGTAACCGAAGCGATCGTCGCCGCGCGCCTGGCGAAAGGCCTGACGTGGCAACAGTTGGCGGATGCGGTCGAGCGTCCGTTGGTGTGGACGATCGCGGCACTGCTCGGCCAGCACCCGGTGCCGGCCGAACTGGGCGCCAAGGTCGTGGCACTGCTCGGTCTCGACGAGTCCGTCGTTCCCGTTCTGGCCGCCGTTCCGATGCGCGGCGGGTTGCCGACCGCGGTACCCACCGACCCGACCATCTACCGGCTCTACGAAGCGCTCTCGGTGTACGGTCCAGCGCTCAAGGAGGTCATCCACGAGCAGTTCGGTGACGGCATCATGAGCGCCATCAACTTCAGCATCGACCTGCAACGCAAGCCCCACCCGGGCGGTGACCGCGTGGTGATCACGTTCGACGGGAAGTTCCTGCCCTATGAGTGGAACGCGGCGACGAACTGATCGCTGCGGACCGCGTCAGCGTCCCGATCGAAGAATCCGCCACCTCTCGATCATCGAACTTACCGCGCGGTAAGATGCGCGCATGACTCAGCGCAGCATGCCGACCGTCGATGGCGTGACCCATGAATATGTGCAGGCCGGCGACGTGAAGATTCACGTCGCCGTGGCCGGGCCGGAGGTGGGGCGCCCGGTCGTGCTGCTGCACGGCTGGCCGGAGAACTGGTTCATGTGGCACAAGGTCATTCCGGCGCTGGCCGATGCCGGCTACCGGGTGCACGCCATGGACCTGCGCGGCGCCGGCTGGAGCGAGGTCACCCCGAAGGGTTACGAGAAGGAACAGTTCGCCTCCGACGTGCTGGCCGCGGCGACGGCACTGGGGCTGGACACCTTCGACCTGGTGGGTCATGACTGGGGCGGCTGGACCGCACAGCTGGTGGCGTTGAAGGCGCCGGCGCGCGTCAAGCGGTTGGCGATCCTCAACATCCCGCCGGTGTGGCAGGAGCCGGGCCGCGTCGCACGGCATGCCCACAAACTCGCGTACCAACTTGTCGTGGGCGCTCCGGTCGTCGGACCGCTGTCGCACCTGTCACCGACGCTGTGGTGGTTCATCCGCCGCAGCGGCATGCCCCAGGAGTCGGTGGACTTCTTCCGCGGCTGCTTCCGCGACCGGGACCGTCGTGTCGCGGGCTCCAAGATCTACCGTTCCATGGTCGGCAAGGAGTTCGCGAAACTGGCGCGTGGTCCTTACGACGACCAGAAGCTCGCGATGCCGGTGCGCGTGCTGTTCGGTCTCGACGATGTGGCGGTGCACCCGTCGCTGCTGGAGGGCTTCAAGGACCACGCCGACGATCTGAACATCACCGAGGTGCCCAACTGCGGTCACTTCATCATCGACGAGCAGCCCGATCTCGTGATCAAGTGGCTCTCGGACGTGCTGGCCGAGTCGCGACAGAGCTGACGTTGTCGGGCAGTTCTGGCAATCCGACCCAACCGCCGCGGCCGGATGCCCGGTGGCGAACAATGATCTGATGGTGAATCCCGAGCTCGTACTGGCGAGTCCCCGATTCTGAGTCCACCCGGAATTAGAGTCGGGTTTGTTGATCCAGATTCAGTTGATTTCGCAGGCCATCGGGGTGTGACTGCACGTACAGACGGCAGCGTACTCGGCGGGTGTTCGGTAGCCCAGCGCCGAGTGCCGGTGCCGCAGGTTGTGGTCAGCCTTGAAGTCCCCGATCACCACTCGGGCCTCCATCAGGGTGTTCCAGTGATTGCGGTTGAGGCACTCCTTGCGTAGTCGGTTGTTGAACGATTCGATGTAGCCGTTGTTCCACGGCGTGCCCGGCGGGATGTAGGACAACCCGACCTTGCCGTCGCAAAACTGTTGCAGCGCAGCCGAAATGAACTCAGGGCCGTTGTCCATCCGCAACACCATCGGCGGCCCGCCGGCCGCGGCGAACACCTTCTCCAACTCGGCCACCAGTCGCTGCGCGGTGATCGACCGCTCGACGATGTTCAGCAGCGACTCACGGGTGTGCTCGTCAAGCATCGACGCGATCTTGATGGCCTTGCCGTCGACGGTGGAGTCGAACTGAAAATCGATGGCCCACACCACCTTCGGCGCATCCGCGATGACCTCCGGTGGGCACGATGACACCCCCGACCGCTTGCGCGGCGAGGTGACCTTCACCTGCAGACCTTCCTCGCGCCAAAGCCGGTGGATCTTCTTCTTGTTCACCTCACGGCGCTCGTCGTACCGCAACGCCGCCCAGGCACGCCGGAACCCATGACACGGGTGTTTGGTGGCGTACGAGCGCAACCAAACCCGCATATCGGCGTCCGGATCGGACGGGGTCAGCGCCATCGGCAGGTTTCTGTAAGTGGAGCGGGCCAGCCCAACGGCCTTGCACGCCAACCGTTCCGACATGCTCAAGGTGTCCTTGAGCATGTCCACGGCGCGGCGCTTGGCAGCTGGGCTCAGAATTTTCCCTTCGCAACCTCCCGCAACGCGTCCTTCTCCAGCTCAGCCTCGGCCAACAGCCGCTTGAGGCGGGCGTTCTGCTCGCGCAGCTCCTTGAGCTCGCGGGCGGCGTCGGTGTCCATCCCGCCGTAGGCGCGGCGCCAGTTGTACAACGTCGCCGGCGATACGCCCAGCTCGGCGGCGATCTCCTCGCCAGTCTTGCCCTCGGCAGCCAACTCGTCCGCGCGGCGCAACTTGCGCACGATGTCCTCCGCGGAATGCCGCTTGCGTCCAGCCATGTATCTCATCGTCCCTTCTCGGCCCGAAACCGGGCCACGGGACTCTAAAACACGCTGGACTCATTCACAGGGAACACGCCAGTACCGTTCGGCGACGTGTCCACCGAGTTGGCGGTGATCGAGGCCGCGGAACCCCCGGGCCTTCCGGGCAGCAATCCGACTCTCGCGCTGCAGCATATGGAAGCCGCGCTGGTTCGGGCCGACCTCGAATGCCCCGACGTGCTCAGCCCCGAGCAGTTCCGGCGTTTGCGCTACCTGTTGAGCTTCGCGCGTCTGACGGTGTTCGAACCGGGCGCGGCCGGTCCGGGCGGTACCCGGGGTCGCGGCGATGTGACGGTCGGTGACGAGATCGCCGGCTTCCGCGCGCGAGTGATCGATGCGCTGTACCACGCACTGCGCGGGCGGACCACCGCACAGGAACGGTTGGACGCGGCGAAGGCGATCCTCGCGAGTTTCGCCGAGGACGTCGACTACGAGCGGTCGCTGCTGCTGGAGCGCCACGCCAACGACTTCTCCGCGGCCGAACTCGATGCCGAACTCGGTTACAAGACCTACGTCGCGGTCCTGGGCGGCGGGGGTGGCGCCGGCTACGTCTACCTGGGCGGCATGCAGCGCATGCTCGCGGCGGGCCTGCCGCCCGCCTACATGTTGACCAACTCGTTCGGCGCCATCGTCGGCAGCGTCATGGCCCGCGTCCTGCCGGTGCCCATCGAGGACTACGTCGCCTGGGCGAAGACCGTCACCTACCGCGGCGTCCTGGCCCCGGCCCGGACCCGCCGTCGCCACGGACTCAACGGACTGTTCTCGTTGCAGTTCAACGAGTTCGCGAAGGAGATGTTCACGCGCGAGGACGGTGAACCGATGCGGATGACGGATCTCTCGATCCCGTACGAGACCGTCGTCGCCGGCGTCCGGAAGCAGTCCTTCGACCGGCTGCCCGGCCAGTTCCATCCGTCGCATTTCACGATGATGGGGGTGCGCGCGCTCGAGCACCTCAAGCTGGGCTACGCGCCCGGCGTCGTCAACAGGCTGTGGCAGGTCGCCGCGTTCATCGATTCCCGCGTCGTCAAGCCGATCGTGCTCGGCGGCGACGATCTGACGGCCGACTTCAATGTCGTTGACGCCGCGAGCTTTTCGTCGGCGATCCCGGGGATTCTGCATCATGAGTCGAGTGATCCGCGGATGTGGGGCCTGCTCGATCAGCTGCTCGTGGAGAAGGATGTCGCCGCGTTGGTCGACGGGGGAGCGGCGAGCAACGTCCCGATCGAGCTGGCGTGGAAGCGAATTCAGGACGGTCGCCTCGGCACCCGCAACGCGTGCTACATCGGCTGGGACTGCTTCCACCCGCAATGGAACCCGAGACACCTTTGGCTGCAACCGATTACCCAGGCGCTGCAGTTGCAGATGGTCCGCAACGCACCGTTCGCCGACCGTGTCATCCGGTTCAGCCCCACGCTGTCTCCGGTGACGCTGGCCGCCGCGCCGGAAGCCATCGACCGCGCGATCGAATGGGGCAACGCCTCGGTGGAGAGTTCGGTGCCGTTCGTGCAAAGGCTCACCGAACCGGTGTGGTGGCAGGGAAGTCAGCCGCCGCAGGTCGATCGGACACCGGTTCGAGTCTCCGCACCGCTGCAGCCGATGGCCACGATTCTGGACGGTGCCCGGCGCGCCGCCGAGTACGTCCCGCGGGTCACGCGGGTACGGCGCCGGGTCGCGGCCGTCGGGGACCGCATCCGCAAGTCGCAGTGACGGCGCCGCCCAGCCGTCACTGCGACGGGTCACCACATCAGGCCGAAGACGAAGCCGAACGACAGCTCCTCGACGGGGACACCCGTCCGAGCGGCGCGGCTGCGCTGCGCCGAAGTTGTCGGGTTGAACGTAATGGCGCCGTACACCGCGGTTGCGATGCCCCCGATGGCGAACGAGAACAGCACACTTTCGATGTCGAACCCCGTCATGAGATTGATATCGAAAAGTGTTGGCGGGTAACAGTATTCGGGAACGCGGTGCGGTTCGGTGAGTCCGCAAAGTGCGGTGGCGGCGCTGACCCGCAGGATCAGCGGGCGTCGCAGATGGCTTGAATGCCAGCACAACGCCAGCCAGATGAGGAGGAGGCCCAAGCTTCCGGCCAGATATGCAAACCTCATCGCCGCGCCTGCCTCGGTGGACGGAAGAGCAACTGCCGTGACTTTTCCACTGTGACTGGCGGATACCCGTTGACCGCAGGGGCTAACTACTTTCGTGTGGTCGTGATCGGAGTCTGAACGCCAGTCTTGGTGGGGGACTTCGGAGTGCCTTGCCGGGGTGTGACGTCGCTGCCAGGGATGCTGTCGTCGCAGAAGCCGTCAGGTCCCGCGCACTGTCCACTCAGCAATGCGTCGTTGATCTGGTCGAGCGCCCTCTGATGCCCGGAATCGACCTGCTGGCAGTTCGGTGTGGCCTCGTTACAGACCGCGAATGCCGGCGCGGCCGTCCAGCTCGAGGCGATGAGCATCAGGGCAGGGGCCGCTGCGACGCCAACCGCCGCGATCAGCCGGTTTGTCCTGGTGTTGTGGGTATTGGTCATGATTAACGTCCGATTTTCAAAGTTGGGCCCCACGGTGAGGCTCCGCCTATAGGTAGGAGCGGCCACCGAACAGAAACGGGACGCTTATTTCGGAACGCGTTTGATCACCACGCAGAGTTGGGTCTCCAACGCATTTCCAACCGACGTGCCTACGGTTCCTTGCATGACCCGATCCATCGGTTTCATCGGCACGACCGTCATCGTCGGGGTCCTCACGCTGCAGTTGAGCGCGTGTACCTCGACCATCAAACCGGAAGGCGCCGCGCAGTCGGTGACCGACATGGTGAGCAGCAAGACCGGATTCCATCCGACCGATGTCAAGTGCCCGTCGGGCATCGACGCCAAGGTCGGCGGCGAATTCGACTGCACTTTCACCGGCCCGGAGGGTCCCTACAAGGCGCACCTGAAGATCACCAGTGTCGACGGTGACAAGGTCGGTTTCGACATCAAGACGAACCGGAGTTAGGTCACGCGCGGGCGGCGGTGTCTCCGTGCGGCGACATTAATCGGCGTGGTGTCGGGCCGGCTCACGAGCGCGCTGATCTGCGCGCTCGTGCCTCCTTGGTGTTGGCCGCGATCAGGAGCTCAGCGTGGTCGATAATGCACTCGAGCCCGAAGTCGAAATTCACCTCGTCCAGAGTGCAGAGTTGCCGACCGTCCCGAAGCGCCTGCGCGAGTAGTGGTGTGGTCCCGGGATCGACAAGGGGAGCGTCCTTGCGCCCGTCCCGTCCCGCTTCGGGGGTCATCTTTTCCCGAAGGCGTTGCAGCACAACCGATCCACGGACGTGAACTGATACCGCTGTATAGACGTCCAACGCAGCCTCCGGTGTCAGCCCGGCTTCGACCAAACTGGAGATGGCGTGCTCGACGGCTTGTACGCCCAAGCCGTCGGTGTGTAGGGCGTGTGGGGATCGAATGAGGATCAGGTCGCACATCACCGGGTTGTCCACAAATATTTGACGCATCGCGCGGGCATGGCTGCGTAACGCGGACCGCCAGTTCTCGGCAACGGAATAGACCGCGGAAAGCGCATACTCTCGCAAGGCGAGGTCCGTCATGGCGTCCAGCAGGTCGTCCTTTTTGCGGAAGTACCAGTAGATGCTCGTGACACCGACGTCGAGATGCTTTCCCAGCATCGGCATGCTGAGATTGTCGATCGAAACCTGTTCGGCGAGTTCGAAAGCACCGCTGACGATGTCGTCGGGATTGATGGAACCTCGTTCGCGCCGCCGGCGCTTGTCTGCGGTTGCCTCTGTTGTCACTGCGGGCACCCCATCTCGAAATCCGTTTCCAATTCTCACTTTGGCGCGGCGAACCCGTTGGCCAAGAAATCCCATAGTTCGTCGGTGGTGATGGAATCTGCGGCTGCGCTGTCGGTGGTCCCACTGGATTGAGCGATGAACATCACCGTCTGCATGGCCATCGCCGCCATTCGAGCCGGATTGGCACTCGGCCGAAGTTCGCCTGCGGCACTGGCATTTTCCATCAACTCGGTGAGCAACGACAGCAAAGGTGCTTGGGCGATTTTGACCTCATCCGGATGCGTGACCACGAGTCGCGGAGCGAAGTCGGTGAACAGTGGCTGCCTGGCCGCTGGGTCGGGTCGGCACAGTTCGAAGAGCAGCTCGATGGAAATTTTGAGGCGATTCAGCGGGTCACTCTCGGGGTCGGCGGCGGCCCGAATCTGGTCGGCTGCGCGGTTCAGCGCATCTTCGAATAGCGCCAGCAGTAATTCATGCTTGCCGTCGAACTGCAGGTAGAAGCTACGCAGCGACTGGCCTGAGCGGTCGACGACCTCCTGGACAGTGAAGTCCGTGGTGCCCTTCTCGAGGATGATCGACTGAGCCGCGTCCATGAATCGTTGGACTCGTTGGGCTGCCCGGAGTTTCGCCGTCTTGACTGAGCGCTCGACCGCGCGTTGTTTCCAGATCGGATCGTCTGTCGGGCTGGTCACCACACGCCCAGGTCATCGGCGGAAAACACTCATGAATTGTACCCGAACCCAGGCTGGCGGATGCTCGTGCCGAGCGCCTGCTTAGCATCATGGCGTCGCCGTCACGTGGTGGAACCGCGAGAATGGCGCCCGGCGGCAGCGGTGGAGAAAGGTGGTGACGGTATGGCATCGGAGCGCAGGATCGCTGGTCCCGAGTCGAAGAACCGCGGAGCCCTACTCGATGCCGCCGAGGCGCTGATGCTCGACGAGGGCTACGCCGCGGTGACATCGCGGCGGGTCGCTGAAAGGGCAGGGCTCAAGCCGCAGCTGGTGCACTACTACTTCCGCACCATGGATGATCTGTTCCTGGCTGCGATCCGGCGCAGGATCGAGCAGGAATTGGCATCGCAGGCCCAGATCCTACGGGCGCCGAACCCGTTGCGGGCGTTGTGGAATGCCCTCATCGACAACCGTGATTTCGGACTGATCACGGAATACACGGCACTCGCCAATCATCGGAAAGCGCTGCGGGCCGAGATCGCGGCCGCAGCGCAGCAGTTTCTGGAAGCGCAGGCTGAGACTGTCCGGTCCGTCCTGTCGCGGCACGGCATCGCCGCCGAGGATCTACCGCCGGTTGTGGCGACGTCCTTGATCGTCGGGACGGCGCAACTGCTGTCCATGCATGCGTCGCTTGGGTTGTCAGGCGGTCGTGACGACATCGTCGAGTTCTTCGATCGACACATCAGCAAGTTCGACGGGACGGCCGAGACGTGATGCCTGTCGGGAGCTGAGAGGAATGCAGCCCGTTGGCTCCACCGGCAGTGCCGAGTTGTGCGGCCCCGGCATCACGAATTGCCTTGGCGCGGTCTGCTTTCCCCGCAGATCTGATGGTGGCTCTGGCCTCGCTCCGCCGTTCGTCGATGAGGCGGCCGAACTCCCGGGACAGTTGGGGCCGGTCGGTGAGCAGGCGCTGGATTTCGTCGTGCTCGATCTGCAGCAGGGTGACTTCGTCGAGGGCGTGCACGTAGGCGAGGTTGGCCTGGTGGGTGAACGCGGCGACGCCGATGAGCGCGCCCTTGTCCAGGCTGCGCACGCCGGCGACTGAACCATCGGCCGTCGGCACGGTCAACCGGACCCGGCCTGACACCACCACGTTGATGGTTTTCGGGACCTCGCCGGGCGCATGGATGAGTTCGCCTGTGCCGTAACGGATCAGGCGTGCGTACGGGGCGAGAGCTTGCTGGTCGGCCTTGTTCAGCCGGAGTGCGGGCGCCGCCGCCTCCTCGAGCGCTTCGTCGACACGTTTCGGGGTGGAGTAGTCGTCGGCCACACCGTCGAGATGCAGCTTGTCGCGCCGGGCCGCGTACCAGGCCCAGCGCAGGAAGGTGGCCTGCACGGCGTCGTCGTCCCCGGGCGATTTGAGCCCGATGGTGGTGCGGTACTTGTGATCGCCGATGGGCACGGTGCTGGGCTCGACGTCGTCGCCGCGGTTGGGCAGGGCAGCCGCAATCCGGGTGAGCATCGCGCACACCTGGTCGGGAGGGTCACTGGCGGCGAACGTGGTGGTGACGGTGGTGTGCGAGGTGGCCAGCCGGCTCAGGTTGGTGAACGACGTGCCGGCCAGCACCGAGTTGGGGGTGATCTGCACGCCGGTGCTGGACTCGATGTGCACTGCGCGCCAGTTGACTTCGACGACGCGGCCACGCGCCGCGGCAGTGTCCAGCCAGTCGCCCATCCGGAACGGCTGCTCGAACAACATGAACAACCCGGACACGATCTGCCCGACGGAGTGCTGCAGCATGAGGCCGAGGACCACCGAGCTGACGCCGACCGCGGTGAAGACGCCCTTGATATTGCTGCCCCAGATGTAGCGGGAGATCACCGCCAAGCCCAGGATGATGAGCACCATCCGGGCCACGTCGAGGAAGATGCGGGGGATGCGGCTGCGCCACGAGGTCTCCGGGGCGTTCGCGAACATCGTGTTGCTCAAGCCGGACAGCACCAGCAGCAGCACCAGGAAGACCAGGACGGTCGCCACGATGCGGATGGGAACGTCGCGGGCGGGGACGACGGCGACCTTGAGCATCAGCAGCAGGACGGCGATCACGGGGAGCACATACGTGCGCAGGAGCCCGACGGGCGCGGCGAGCGGGCTGTGCCGGCGGATCAGGGAGCGGCGCCACTCGGTCAGGACGATCAGGCCGACAGGTAGCCCGATGGCGATCGCTGCGACCCACAGAAACCATGACGAACCGGAGGAGTACACGGGTTACCGCCGCCCGGCCAGTCGCCAGATGGGCTCTTCGACGTCGTCGACCGTGTGCTGTCCGGCCGGTGTGAACCGGTGGGTGTCGTGCACGGCGTCGTACACCCGCCCGGTGATGTAGATCCCGGGCTCGGCGCCGCCGGCCTGAATCTGATAGGCCAAATCGACTGCGCTGCCCCACATGTCGTACATCATGGTGGCGCCGCCCACCAGGCCGCTGGTGACGGTGCCGGTGTCGATGCCGGCCCGGAAACCGAGCTGCAGATTGTCCTCGTCGTTGAGGCGGGCCACGATGCGCTGCAACTCGATGGCGAAGTTGACGATGCGCTCGACGTTGTCCAGCCGGGGCACGTTCAAACCGCAGCTCGCCGTGTAGCCGTTGCGCAGGATGCGCACCGGCTCGACCCCGCTGCGTTCGGCGGCGTCGTCGAACTGGCGGACCAATTCGTTGACCACGGTGAGGAATTCGTCGGCCGGCAGCGCACTGGAGAGGGCGTCGAGGCCGTCGATGTCGGCGAACAGCACCGCGACGTCTTGGTGGTTCTCGCTGATGGTCTCCTCGCCGCTGCGATAGCGCTCGATGACCGATTCGGGCATCAGCGAGCGCAGCAGCTGGGCGTTCTCGCGGCGTTCGCGGCGCAGCAGGTCGTCCTTGATCCCGAGCAGCCGGCTCATGTCGTTGAATGTCTTGGTCAGATCCCCGAATTCGTCGCGCGTCCGCACCGGGATCATCGCGTCGTAGTCGCCCCTGCTGACTTTCTGGGCACCGGCCTCGAGCCGTCGGATGGGCCGTACGAACAGTTGCGCCAGTGCCATGGCGGCCAGGCAGTCCAGGATGACGATCGCGGTCACGGCCACGCCCATGGTCCGGGTGAAGACACGTTCGGGCGCAAAGGCTTCCGCGGTGTTGATCTTCGCGACGATCGACCAATTGACGTCGGGACCGACGGTCACGGGCGCATATGACTGCAGCGTTTCCTGGCCGAGGTAGTCGGTGGCGATGAGGACCCCCGACTGGCCGCGCTGCGCCGCGCGGGTGGCGGGGCCACCGACGGGCTGTATCAGCGTGGTACCGCCGAGCCGGACGGCCCGCTCCGCCAGCTCGGCCGGCGTCCCGGCCGCGACGACGTCGCGTTGATAGGTCTGCCGATTCTCCTCGAAGACACGCGAATTCGACCGCATGAGGTCGTCGGTCCCGGCGAGATAGGTTTCGCCAGTGGCGCCCAGACCGTTCGCCTGCCACTTGCCGTTGAAGGTCATCAGGTCATTCAGCCCGGAGATCGGGAACTGCAGTGCCACCACTCCCACGGTGCGCCCGCCCGAAACGACCGGCGCTGCCATCCAGGCGATGGGGTGGTCGGCGGCCGGGTGATAGGTCTGGTAGTCGGTGATGGCGACGTACCCGACGCGGTCGGCGCCCATCGCCTTGGCGTAGGCGTCGTGCAGGTTGCCCTGTTGGTACGGGCCGGACAGGACGTTCGTACCGAGGTCCGCGCGCTTCTTGGCCGAGTAGACGACATTGCCGGCGGCATCGATCAACAGGGCGTCGCCGTAGCCGAACAACCGCACGACCTCTTGGAAGAACAGGTTGTAGCGGTTGGCGGCGGCGCCCCAGGCGGTGGGATCGGGCGGCGGCGGCGGGCCGTTCGGCCGAGCCGCGGCGACGGTGTATCGGGCCTGCAGGTACTTGGCCGCGTTGGACGACGGCAACAGGACGTTGAGGTTCAGCTTGGCGCCCGTCGCGCGTTCGACGGGGTTGATCAGTTCCTGGTTGTAGTAATCGAGGATTGCGTTCTGCTCAGCGGGATCGATTGTGGCATTGGCCAGTTCGTTGAATCCGGTGCTGAAGGCCTGGACTGCTTCGGCCATCGCGGGCCCGCTGGTGTAGATGAGCAGCGCGTTCTTCAGGTTGGTGACCTGGACGGCGAACTGCCGGGCCTGCGTCTCACGGACCTGCGTCAACCGGTCGAAGGCGGCGTTGCGCAACGAGGCCTGTCCGGTCTGATATCCGATGAAACCCACGATGGCGGCCGAGACGATGCTCGCGGCCAACAACATCGTGATGAGCTTCGACTGGATGCTGAATCTGCCACGCACGCGGCGCAACCGGACCTCGGTCGTTGGCGCGTCGCCCGTGGTGGCCGGGCTGTCGTCTGCCGCCGTCGCGACCTCTTCGCGGTCCTCCGGTCGAGGGTTGACCATCGGGCCTCCTGTCGTCGGCAGCAAGTACATCATGACCGGTGCCGATGACTGGCAGGTTATGGCAGGTAGAGCCCGAAAATCGGGCGTCCCGACGCCCTTTCGCGCGAGCTGCGCGGCGCGCGGTCAGCGCACCAGGCGGGCGGCGACCTGGGCGTAGATCTCGCCCAGTTTGTGGGGGTCGCGGTGCGTGCGCGAGGGGAACCACCGGCAGACGTCGACGCACAGCGACGAGATCGCCATCACCACGTCGTCGAGGTTGTCGACATGGAATTCGCCTGTCGCCATGCCGGTTTCGATGATGTTGGCGATGACGGCGGTGACCTGGTGCCGCAGTGGGGCGATGGTGCGGTAGTGGGCCGGGGTCAGGCCGTGGAGTTCGTATTGCACGACCCTGGCCTGCTTGCTGTTCTCCGCATGCCAGGTGGCGAAGGCCGCGACGACCGTGTGGAAGCGTTCGGCGCTCGGTGCGGCGGCATCATCGGTGGCGCGCAGCGTCGCCAGGAGGCTGCCGTGCCCTTCCAGGGCAATGGCGTAGAGCAGTTCTTCTTTCGAGCGGTAATGCGGGTACATGGCCGTCGCGCTCATGTTGAGGCGTTTGGCGATCTGACGGGTGGAGGTGCCGCCGTAGCCGGACTCCGCGAACGCCTCGATGGCCGCCCGCCGGATGCGCTCGGCTGCGGCCGAGTCGGTCGTCCGGTCGGTCTTCATGTGCACGTGATCGTACACACAGTTGACACAGGCCTGACTGATAGGCGATATTAGCAATCGCTTAGGAAATGAGCGACTGCTAATGTCTGGCTGCATTGGAAGGTAGAACCCAGTGACTGATTTCATGTCTCGGCGCGACCTGGACTTCTTGCTGTACGAGTGGCTTGACGTCGTCGAGCTCACCAAGCACGAGCACTTCGCGGAGCACTCGCGGGACACCTTCGATGCCGTCCTCGATCTGAGCGCCGACATCGCCACCAAGCGCTTCGCGCCGCACAACAAGAAGGCCGACCACAACCCGCCGTTCGTGGACGAGGCCGGCAAGGTCGTGCTGATCGACGAGATCAAGCAGGCGCTGGACGACTTCAACGGCGCGGGCCTGATGGCCAGCTCGTTCGACGAGCGTGTCGGCGGTATGCAGCTGCCCAACGTGGTTGCGCAGTCGTCGGCCGCGTTCTTCCGTGCCGCGAACCCCGCCACTTTCTCGTACGCGTTCCTCACCGTCGGCAACGCGAACCTGCTGACCGAGTACGGCACCGAAGAGCAGATCGACACCTGGGTACGCCCGATGCTCGAGGGTCGCTACTTCGGCACCATGTGCCTCTCCGAGCCGGACGCCGGCTCGTCGCTCGCCGACATCAGCACCAAGGCCACCAAGGCGGCCGACGGCACCTACCGCGTCACCGGCACCAAGATGTGGATCACCGGTGGTGACCACGAGCTGTCCGAGAACATCGTGCACCTGGTCCTGGCCAAGGTCCCCGGCGGCGGCCCCGGCGTGAAGGGCATCTCGCTGTTCATCGTGCCGAAGTTCCTGACCGACGGCACCCGCAACGACGTCGCGCTCGTCAGCCTCAACCACAAGATGGGCAACCACGGCACCACCAACGCCCTGCTGAACTTCGGTGACGGCAGCCACCAGCCGACCGACGAGCCCGGCGCCGTCGGCTACCTCGTGGGCGAGGAGCACCGCGGTCTGGCCTACATGTTCCACATGATGAACGAGGCCCGCGTCGCCGTCGGCTCCATGGCCACCGCCATCGGCTACGCCGGTTACCTGACGTCGCTGGAGTACGCCAAGGTGCGCACCCAGGGTCGTCCGGTCGGCGACAAGGATCCGTCGCGGGCGCAGGTCGCGATCATCGAGCACGCCGACGTCAAGCGCATGCTGCTGGCTCAGAAGTCTTACGTGGAAGGCGCTTTGGCGCTCGGCCTGTACTGCGCACGGCTGGTCGACCAGATCAAGATCTTCACCGGCGCCGAGCGTGACGAGGCCGAGCTGATGCTCGAGGTCCTCACGCCGATCGCCAAGAGCTGGCCGTCGCAGTGGTGCCTGGAAGCCAACAACCTCGGCATCCAGATTCACGGCGGCTACGGCTACACCACCGAGTACGACGTCGAGCAGCAGTACCGCGACAACCGCCTCAACGCCATTCACGAAGGCACGCATGGCATTCACGGCATCGACCTGCTCGGCCGGAAGGTGGTCATGCAGGGCGGCGCCGGCCTGAAGCTGCTGCAGAGCCGGATCGGTGACACCGTCCAGACCGCACTGCAGTCGGAGGCGACGGCCGGCTACGCGCGTGACCTGCAGGCGCAGACCGACCGCCTCGCCGAGGTCACCGCGGCGCTGTGGGCCGCGGGCGATCCCGAGACCACGCTCGCCAACTCGACCGCTTACCTCGAAGCCGCCGGCCACATCGTGATGGCCTGGATCTGGCTGGAGCAGCTGGTTGCCGCCGGCGGCAACACCGGCAACTTCTACGACGGGAAACGTGCTGCCGCGCAGTACTTCTTCCGTTACGAGCTGCCGAAGGTGACGACCCAGCTGGACCTGCTGGCCAGCCTGGACCGCACCACCGTCGAGGCTCAGGTCGACTGGTTCTGATCCGCTGAACCAACCGGAAGTAGACGTCGGACCCGAGGTTTTTCCTCGGGTCCGACGCTCGTTTGGGCTACGGCATGACCGGCGGCGTGCCCCAGAAGTCGTTGAGCGGCACGGCGTAGGCGTCGTTGTTGGTCAACGGCGCCAATTGCAGTGAATCCTCGATGGTGCGCAGCAGGCTGTAGTGGTTGGCGTAGCTGGTGCTGGTGAAGTTACCCGACCGCATCCCGGCGCTGACGGCTGCCGGAGATGGGATCACCACGGTGACAACGCGATTGCCGCCGTTGCCGAAGCCGAGCGAGAGGTTGTCGGTGTCTTCGTCGAATGTGACGACGATCGCCGACTTCTGCGTCGGGTCGTTCCAGACCGCCGAATTCAGAATTGTCGGGATGGTCTGCTGAGCGAACTGGTCGGCCGCCTTCACGTTGTACTGGTGGTTGGTGAGCAGCGCCCCAATGTAATTGAGATAGCCGCCGGGGAAGTCGAGCGGCCCTTCACCGTTGTTGGCCTCGTTGGCCGCGAACCACACGAAGTTTGGCGTGGTGGCCGACGACGAGAGGTCTGTCGCCATCTGGGTCAGTGGGTGGAGATGCGCGGTGGCGTGGGCCTGGTTGTTGTAGATGTCGCTATATGCCAGGAACGGCAACTGGTCGGGCGCGTAACCGCTTGTCGACACGTAGGGCCCAGCGGCGGACATGCCCTGCGCGTAGCCGGCCCATGTCTTGCCTGCCGATTCGATTCTGTCGGCGAGGTTGGTGGCATCGATGCAGTTGGTCGCGCAGTTGTAGCTGAGGCCGAAGTCGGAGCCGCCGAGGATCGGGTAGTAGTTCGGATCGCTCGGGTGCGTCAGCGCGTGGTAGTCGGTCGCGACGCCGTAGGTGTCGATCAGGCTGTTGAGGTACGGCGCGTTGGCGCTGCCGACAATGTCCTTGTAGCCCTTGTTCTCCAGGTAGACCATGAAGATGTGGTCGAGTGCGCCGACCGTCGACTTCGGCGGGGTGGGCGGCGACGGTGCAGGCAGCGACGCCCCGACGGTGAACGAGAGATCGTCGGCGAACGCGTTGTTGTAGCCGCCGGTCAGCGGGTTCAAGTCTTTCAGGGTGACGACAACTTGCGCGGTGCGGGTGCCGGCCGGGACGGTGCCTTCGGTGCTGCGCTCGAGCAGTCCGGTCTGGAACCAACGTTCGAAGGGGCCGACGGGCGCCACTTTGCCGACCCCCAGTTGCGTCCCGGTGGCGTCGAGGAACGTGACCTTGATCGACGCGGCCGAAGGATCGATCATGGCGCCGCCCAGGAAGCCGCTCAGCTTGAACGGTGTCGTGCCGGTATCGATGCCCGCGACGGCGCCACTGAGATCGACTGTCTGGGTCAGCGTGGAGGTCGCGACATTGCCGCCTCCGAAGAACTGCGTGTCGCCCGGGGTCGGCCGATCACTGGGGAAGTTGAAGATGGCCGGGAGTGTCGGCCCCGGCGTCGGCAGACCCAACGGGAGCTGGCGCTTGGTGCCATAGGGCGGCGTGCCGGTGACGGTCCAGCCGGGGATGGACACCGTGCTGCCGCCGGACAGCGAAGGATCACCGAACTCGGCACCGGGGTTGGTCAGCAGGTTCGGGCTCGTCACGTTCCAGGCGGAGACCACATGGGGTGGAAGGAGATTCGTCTCGATCTGCCTGCGCACCCAGGCCAATACCGTCCACAGGGCGGGCGAATTGGCGGGTACGTTCGACGGCAGCGTCGATACCAGCGGCCGCAGCACCACGCCGATGAGTTGCTTTGCGGCGGTGACGATCTGGTTGATCGTGTTGGGTACGGAAGGGGCCGACACGGTGGGCGTGACGACCGCCGCCGGCGGTGCGGCGGCGGTATGGGCCACCGATGCCGTCGCGGGCACGGCCGAGGTCGCGGCGACCGCTGGTGTGGGGGAGTGGTTGACCGTCGCAGTGGGCCGCGGCTGATCGGTTTTCGTTGTGGCGCTGACGGATTCGCCGGTGGTCGAGGCCGGCGCGGCCTTGGTGGCGCGGTCTGCGTGGCGGGTGGAATTCGCGTCGCGGTGCTTGCCGGCCGTCTCGGTGTTCTTGCTGTCAGCGCCCTTGTTCTTCGGCTGCCGCTTGGGCTTGTGGGGTGAGGGCACCGATCCGTCTGGCGTCGAGGCCGGCGTCGTGTCGGCCCGTGCCGCCGTCTCTGAGGTGGGCGTGTGGGGTGCCGGCTTGCCTGGGGTTGCTGCTTGTGTCGCGTGCGAGGTGTCCGTCGCCGACGGCTCGGCGTAGGCGATCGCCTGCCCCGTCGTCAGCGATACGCCGACCCCCAGAAAAACTGCCAGGGCGCCGACCCGGCCGATGTACCGTGAGCAACCCATGGTCGTTCCCTCCGCCCGCGCACTGATGGCTGTCAGCGGTAACGGTAGAAAGAATTGACGCCAGAGTTAGCATTTCTGCCTGGGATACAGCTGGGAGTATCCGTAGAGTTTCCGGGGATTTGGTGAGTGCTGCGAGGTCCGCAGTCCCCGTCAGCGGGCCGCCACCCCGTCAAACGACGGGGTGGCGGCCGCTTGCTGTCGGTCAGATGCGGATGAACGCGCTGCCCTGCATGTCCCAGACGCCCCAAGCGCCCAGGTCAGGGTTCCAGACCACCTGCATGCCGGTGGCCCAGTCCGGGAGCGCCGGTGCCGGTGGGGTGCCCATCGGCGGCACCACCGGGACCAGGACCCACGACGGCGTCGCGGTGAACGGAATACGGTCCTGCGGCATCGGCCCGCCGTGTCCAGGAGGCGGGAGGAAACCGCGTCCCGGCGGGAGCGGGTTGCCCGGTGTCCCGGCGTTTACGCCTGGTCCGGGGACGTTTGGCGACGGAAATGGCGGTGTCGGCATCGGGCCGACCGGGTCTGCCTGCGCGAGGCCGGCGCCGACGCCGAGGCCTGCCAGGCCAAGCATGCTGGTTGCAACTGCACGCGCTGCGGTCTTCTTCAAGGTCATGGGTTGATCTCCTTGCGTGTGCTCGTGATGAAAGAGGAATCGCTCTTCCGCGCTGTCCCGCGGTCGAACAACTCCACGACCCCCGCAACACCAGATACCCGGGAGCGGACTCGCGAAACACGCAATGTGGAGAGCTATGAAGTGAATCGGCGCCGGCCCGGCGCCAGATGTCCGTGATCGGACAGGTCCGGCCACGGCGGGCGCCGCAGCAGCGCAAGGCAGCCGATTGTCGCGGCCACCAGGCCCGTCACGACACCGACCAACGCGATGCGGTCCGCATCGACGGCGGGCACCCAGGTCGTGCCACTGTCACGGATGACGAAGACGCCCAGCGGTTTTGCCGTCGGTCCGGTGCCGCCGTGGCTGACCTTGGCGACGGGGATCACAGTCGAGCCATCAGGCGTGTGGTACGGCTCGGCGAACACCCGCCCGGACGCGTCATCGGCGAACTGGTCGAGAAAAGCTTCCGGATTCGGCAACCTGGCCTCCGCGTGTATCGGGCGTGGATGCTCGCCAGCGTAGGTCGATGGCCCGGTGAGTGCCAGACCTCCGCGGCTACGACTGGCCGGCTCGGCGGTTCAGTTGCCGGATGTGCCCGCACAACACGGTGGCGAAAGCGCACCACAGCGGATACAGCGCCAGTGGTGCGGCCCGTCCGCCGATGGCGTCGACGGCCCGCCTTGACAGATCGGCGCTGCTCACCGTCAGCACGGCGCTGACGGCTGTCGCCGTTCCGAACCGGCGGCGGTTGAAGAACAACCAGGACCACGCGGCGTTGAGTACGAGGTTCAGTGCGAGCCCGTTCCGGTAGGCGCGTCGCTCGATGTCGCGGCCGGTTGCCCCCAATTCATCGATGGTGGCGGCCGACACCGCGGCGATGTCCGCATACAGCGCCGGCCAGACCACCGGAAACACCTGACGCGGCGGCTGGTAGGCCGGCTTCCGCAGTTGCGCATACCACCTCGAGCGGACCGCAGGCGCTGTTGCGGCGCCGCCGACGGCCGCGGTGACGGCTGTCGCGACTCCCGTGATCAGTAATGTCGTGACACGCATCGCAATCCTTCCCCCGGTGCGGCAGAACCGCGACGGCACTGGCCAATTGGCAGGTGCCCCCTGTCGATGCTGCCATACGCCGGGGAATCGCTACGGTTTCCGCGACGCGCGCACGGCGGCGCTTCGGGCGCCGACCGCTTGGTACCGGCGGAGCGCTTCGCCGCGTTCTTCGCCGTGATCGACGATCGCCGCCGGGTAGTCGGCCGGCCGCGATCCCGATTTGAGGTGGGGATCAACCACGTCGGCCAGTTCGGGAATCCAGCGGCGGATGTAGGCGCCGGTGGGGTCGAATTTCTGTCCTTGCGCTGTCGGATTGAACACCCGGAAGTAGGGCGCGGCATCGGTGCCGCTGCCCGCGCACCATTGCCAGCCATGCTGATTGTTGGCGATATCGGCGTCCACCAACTGCTCCATGAACCAGCGGGCGCCCCATTGCCAAGGCAGGTGCAGGTCTTTGACCAGAAAGGACGCGGCGATCATACGTACCCGGTTGGGCATGAATCCGGTCTGATGCAATTGCCGCATGCCGGCGTCGACGAACGGGAATCCGGTCTGTCCGGCCTTCCAGGCTTCGAAGAGCCGCTCTGCCGCGTCGTCGGTATCGGTCTCGATGACATCGAAGTCGCGGTTCCAGTTGTGCCAGGCGCTGTTCGGCCAGTGATGCAGTACCGCGGCATAGAAATCGCGAAAAGCAAGCTGGCGCAGGTACGCAAGGTGGCTGCTGTGGCGTAAGTCGAGGTCGGCGACCATGGTGCGGGGATGAATGGTGCCGAACTTCAAATGCACCGACATATGGCTCGTGCCGTCGATGCCGGGCAGGTCGCGGTGGTCGTCATAGTCGCCCAGTCCCTCGTCGACGAACTGCTGCCACCGGTGCCGAGCTGCCTCCTCGCCGGCGGTGAATCCGGCCGGCACACCAGTGTCTGGGGCGTCGGCAAGTTTGGACACGGCGGTCGCCACGCTGCCCGGATCGATCCACCGTGCCGATTGTGCACCGGTGCCGGCCGGTTGCCGCCAGCCGTGGTCACGCCAGCGACGGAAGAACGGCGTGAACACCTTGTATGGGCTGTCGTCGTCTTTGGTGACCCGCCCCGGCGAGATCAGGTACGGCGATCCGGTGGATATCAGGGGGATACCGTCCAGGGCGTCCTGCACGCGGCTGTCGCGGCGTCGGCCAAACGGCGAGAAATCTGCCGAGATGTGCACTGCAGTGGCATCGACTTTGTTGGCGATCAACGGAATTCGCTCTTCAGGGCGGCCACGGGTGATCAGGAGTCGGCCATCGAGTTCTGCGTTCAGGTGTCTCAAACAGTCGCCCAGGAACTGCAGACGGCGCGGGCCCGACGACGCCTCGAGGCGCGGGTCGAGCACAAAGCACGCGAGTACGTCACGGTCCTGGTCGATCGCAGCCGCCAGCGCGGGCAGGTCATGCAGCCGCAGGTCGCGACGGAACCACAGTAGGGATGGCATCGGTCCATCTTCCTTGAACCGGCGGAACTACGGCGGGCGGATTCGGGTGCTCCGCTCAGCTCGTGTCGATACGGTACGGACATGGTGGATTTCGCCCTCCGGTCCTGCGGACTCCGCGGCCACGCAACGTTCGCCCCGGATGAGCCGGAGCTGGCCGCCCGTCTGCACGTGCAGACCCCGGTCGGTGAGGCGTGGCGCTGCCTGAGGTGCGAGACGTTCGTCGTCGGCCCGCCACGGGGGAAGGGACCGGCGGAATCGGCACCCGAAGTCCCGCGCGGCCGGCTGCTGCGCGACCGCGTGCTGATGCGGGTGCTGGCGGTCGAGCGCGTCTTCCGATTCCTGCTGCTGGCCGCGATGTCCTACGGCGTCTTCAGGGTGCGAGCGGCGCGTGTGCATCTGCGGGACATGTTCGAGAAGGACCTGCCCCTGCTGCGGCCGCTGGCCGACCAGATCGGCTGGAACATCGACGGTTCCAAGATCATTCGGCACATCAACGATGCCTTCACCATGTCGGGCACGACCCTGTTGTGGATCGGGATCGGCATTGCGGTGTATGCGCTGATCGAGTTGGTGGAAGCTGTCGGGCTGTGGGGGATGTGGCGGTGGGGAGAGTATTTCGCGGTGGTGGCCACCGGTATCTTCCTGCCGCTGGAGATCTACGAGCTGACGGAAAAGGTCACCACACTGCGCGTGGCGATGCTGCTGGTGAACATCATCGCCGTGCTGTGGTTGTTGTGGAGCAAGCGGCTGTTCGGCCTCAACGGCGGTGGTGCGGCGTACCGGCAGGAGCACGAGACCGAGAGCCTGATGAGCGTCGAGCGGGCAGGCCTCGCGACGACCACGCCCTGAGCAGCCGCGCTAGTTGGTGAATCGTGCTCGGAGCTGTTCGCGCAGTATCTGTTTCGCGATCTTGCCATTGGTCGTCAGCGGTAGGGCGTCCACGAACACGACGTGCCGGGGGCGCTTGAAGGCCGCGATGTGCTCGCGAACATACGCGGTCAGGGCATCCGCGTCAGGGTGAGCCCCGCCGCTGGGCACGACGACCGCGCAGATGGCCTCACCCCAGTACGGATCCGGAACCCCCACGACCGCAACCTGATCCACGTCGGGGTGCGCTGACAGCACGTCCTCGACTTCCCGCGAGGACACGTTCTCGCCGCCGGTGATGATGATGTCCTTCAGCCGGTCGGACACCACGAGTCGGCCCTCGTCGTCGAGATATCCGACGTCGCCGGTGTGCAACCAGCCGTCGACGGTCGTGGGCGTGTCGGGCCAGTACCGGACCGCCACCTGGTCTCCGCGCACCAGGATTTCGCCGTTCGGCGCGATCCGGATCTGCACGCCGCCGTGGGGACGGCCGGCCGACCCGAGGACGGCGGTGTCGCCAGCAGCGCCCGCCCGGTGGTCCTCGGGCCCGAGAAACGTGACGTTGCCGCCGGTTTCGGTCATTCCGTAACCCTGGTGGAATCCCACGTCGAGCCGGTCGAGGGCACGCCGGAGCAGGTCGGCCGGAATGGCCGACGAACCGTAGGCGATGTCGCGAAGCGACGGCAGATCGGTGCCGGCCTGGTCCAGATGGGCCAGCAGGCTGTGCAGCATGGTCGGGGCCAACGAACACGAGGTCACCTGGTGCCGGTTCACCGCGGCCGCGAAGTCATCGGGCCGGAATGCCGCCACCGGCAGCACCGTCGACCGGGCACCGTGGTGCACCAGCATGTTGTACCCGGCGATGTGGCACATGGGAAACGGCAGCAGATAGACACCGCCCGGACGGACCGACCTGCCGGCGATACTGCCCCGGACCGCCGCGGTGATCGAACGATGCGTGTGCACAACACCTTTCGGCGCTCCCGTCGACCCACTGGTGAACAGCAGCCAGACGGGGTCGTCGGCGTCAGGTTCGTCGGGCCCGGGCCGTCCGGCCGATTGAGTTGCCGCAGTCCACTCTTCGCTGTCGAACGAGATTGCCTCGGGCCGGTTCAGGGGCCCCAGATAGCGGCCGTCACCCAGTATCAAGGTCGGAGCCGCGGTCGCCAGTTGTGCGACATGCTCGTCGGCACTGAGCCGCTGATTGATCAGGACCAGGATGCGTCCGGCGCCGGGCACCGCGTAGTAGAGCGTCGCGTAATCCGGGCCGTTGTCGGCGATCACCGCGACGCGGTCGCCGCGCCTGGTCCGCGACGCGATCCAGCCGGCGACCGCCGCGATCGACCGGTCGAACTGCGCGAACGTCGTGACGGTGCCGTCCTCGGCGATGAGAGCCGGCCGATCAGGCATTGCGGCAGCGGCGTCGGACACCAGGTGATGGAGCAATTCGCGATGCCCCACAATGCCTCCCGTGCCTCGGCCTGAACGTCCGCATCACGCTACCAGCCCGGTGGTCGGATGAGTCTCCGTCCCAAGGGCTTTGGCCGGGCGAGCTCAGCCGGAATGCGTGGCGAGGATGACTTTCCCGCGGACGTGCCCGGCCTCGACGAGGCGGTGCGCGTCAGCCACCTTCGACAGTGGCAGCACCTCGGTTTCCGGTGGCCGGATCGCGCCCTTGGCGCAGAGTGCGGCCAACTCCATGAGGTGCTGGGGCTGGCGCTGGACCGCGATCATGTTGGAGACGATCCGCACGCCGCGCTCGGCGGCACGGGCCACCCGCTCCTCGTCGGCGCGCGAAATGAGGGTCTCGATCTCGACGTAGCTGCCGCCGGGAGCCACCAGCTCCTCGGCATGCGGCAGCAGGGTGTCCAGCCCGACGGCGTCGAGCACCTGATCGACGCCCGACGGAGCCCAGGCCCGCAGCTGCGCGACGACGTCGCCGCCGCGGTAGTCGATGGCCAGCTCGGCGCCGAGTTCGGTGACGTAATCGAAGTTCCTCGGGCTGCACGTCACCGCGACCCGCGCGCCCAGCGCCCGGGCGATCTGGATCGCGATGCTGCCGACGCCACCGGCGCCGCCGTTGATCAGCACGGTCTGGCCGTCCTGCAGCCCGCCGGCGTCGACCATGCCGCCGTAGGCGGTGCTGCCCGCCACCGGCAGTCCCGCGGCGTCGACGTGGCTCCAGCCGGCGGGCAGTGGCGCGAGCAGCTCGGACGATGCGAGGCAGTATTCGGCGTAGTGCCGTCATTCCCGTTGCGCTGGTTGGACATCCCGAAGACCTGATCGCCCACCTGCCAACGGGTCACGCCCGGCCCGACTGCCGCGATGACGCCGGCCAGGTCGAAGCCGAGCACGAACGGGAAGTGATAGTCGATGTAGGCGGAGAGCTTGCCCTCGCGGGTTTTCCAGTCCGCCGGGTTGACGCTGGTGCAGGCGATCTCGACCAGCACCTCGTCGGCCGCGGGCACCGGGGTGGGCAACTCGGCGGCGTGCAGCACCTCGGGGCCGCCGAACTCGGTCAGCACCATTGCTTGCATTGTGTCGGGCGGGGGCGCGATGTGGGAGGTCATCATTCGGTCTTAGTCGGCCCGCAGCGTCAGTGGAAGGCAGGTTCCCACTAGGTGACATCCTGGTCGCGGGGACGCGATTTTTGGTGACCGGTGGCCTGCGGCCCGTGGGGGACAATGGAGACCGATGGGAACGGGGGACGGTCCATGTCGTACACGGTGTCGCAGGTGCTGAATTCCGATCCGGAATCGCTGCTGACCGCATCCCTCGACGCGCGGGCCGCGGCCCAGCGCGTCGGCGCCCAGATCGACCGGGCACGAACGCAATTCGCCCATCTGGCCGAGGACTGGACCGGCACCGCCGCCGATGCCGCGCAGAAGCAGGGGCGCGAATCGCTCGACGAGCAGACCGCATATCGGAACCAGCTCGATGCCGTGGCAGAGCCGTTGGCGACAGGTGGTGCCCAGCTCACCGAGCTCCGCGCCAGTCTGAAGAAGGCAGTCGACGCTGCCGGGTCGCAGTGGGACGTCGCCGACGACGGCGGGGTCACGCCCGGCTTCTGGCTCCGCTGGTATGCGCGGGTTTCGCCGGTCCAGGCGCTGCAGATCGCGGCCAAGCGGATCGAGGTCGAGAACGCGATCAAACTGCTGCTCGCGAAATTCGAAGCGGCCGACCGCGACACCGGCCATCAGCTCCGCAAGGTCGGTTGGGAACTGGCATGACGGCGCCGTTGACGGTCGTCGTGGCCTCGTTGCGGGAAACCGCAGCGGAGCTGGCGGACGTGGCCGGCGGACTGGTCAACGACGGCGGCGGCCCCGAACTGTCTGCCGCCGCGGGCCCGGTGGCCGGGCTCGACAGCGGCCAGGCGTGTCGCGAGGTGGGGGCTGCGCTCCTGCGTCGTGCGCAGGTGCTGGGACAGGGCATGTCCGCGTTCGCGGGGAAGCTCGATTCGGCCGCGTTCCTTTACGAGCACGGCGACCAAGCAGCTGCCGAACGTATTCCGTTCGACGTGCCGGAAGCGAAAGACGCACGAATCGGTGATGATCCCGGGGAACCGGGATACGACCCCGTCAACAAGTACGAGGACGCGCTGCGCGACGCGGGCCTGCTGAGCGGGACCAGCGCGGGGTATTACCGGGAGTGGCTGCAGAATGCGGCGAAAAAGGGTGTGCCGCCTCAGGTCATCGTCGACATCGCACGGCAGCAGAAGCTCACCCCGGCGAGTTTCGAGATCCTCGAGGGCATGGAGCGCGTCGTCGACAACAACCGAACGAGCAGCGATCCCAGCGACGACAACACCTACTTCCTGCTACCGCCGGGGACCAGCGCCGACGACGCCCGCCGGGCCGTGTTGATGACGTACATCCTCAACGCGGGCACCAGCTACAAAAAAGGAAACCCGACCACCGACTTCGCCGAAACGCCCTACACGGCGACCGAGGTGCAGCGCATCGTCGACCGGCAGTCGGCGAATTCCTGGAGCTACGAACAGGTTCCGCGACTGGCGGGCAGCGGCGGGCGGTTCGCCACCACACCCAACGGCATGCTGATGGGACTGGGCGGCGGGTTCATCCAGAACCAGCTGAGCCAGCAGGCCGGATCCACCTATGGTGACGTGTTCCTGATCAACATCGATCACCCGGCGGATGCGGGCGACCAACTCCGCAAGATCATCGGGTCGGGTCAGATGTGGTACGACGGGCCCGGCGGCGCACGCCAGCAGGACATGGACATCGATCGCATCCTGCATCACGAAGAGCGGCACTCGGGACAGTGGGCCGCGTTGGGACCCGTGGAATTCGCCAAGCAGTACGCGATCAGTCTGGCCGCCGAAAAGCTCACCGGCCGCCGAAATCCGTTCGAGACCAACGCCGGCGCATCGGACGGGGGTTACTCGTGATCCGGCGAATCCACTGTCTCGGTGTGGCTTTCGTGACGCTGCTGGCGTTGTGCGGCTGTGACCCCCTGGGGAAGCCGTCGCTACCGGTGCAATTCGGAGTCCGGGTGACCGACGGACAACTGCGGGTGTGGACCGGCTCACCATGCCGCGGCACGACGGCCGTCAACGTCACCTTCAACATCGATGGCCGCGCCAAGGCGGAACTGAAGCTCGAGGCGACGCCATTGCCGGAAGCCATCGGTGCACGCACGACTCCGCCGAACCCCGGCGTCGAAGTCGAGTACCTCACCGTCGGCGGGCCCTATCCAGGGTTCGATGTGGTGACGCCGCTGCCCGCCGGATTCGACTGGCGCACCGCGGACACCGTGTCCGTCTTTCCGCAGTCGCCACGATCATTCGGCGGTGTCAGCAAGCTGGGCGAGGCGATCACGGAATCGGACCGGCATCCGCCGGACACCTACTGGTTCGAGGGCATCGGTTGGCTCAATCCTGCGGGCGTCGCGGCCCGGGACGGCACGAAGTTCCTGACGCTCTGTTCGCGTGACCCCGCGCGGGGCCGGCAACTGCCGAGGGTTTTCGGGGTGCGCGTCACCGACGGCACGTTGCGAATCTGGCCCGGCCGGTACTGCGGTCCGGTGGACGCGGTGATCCTGACGTTCCAGCCCGGTCAGACGGATCTGGTACTGGCTGCCGCCGCACGCAATGCCGTCCCGTTCGACTCCCTGACCGCCACCGGGCCGTACCCCGGCTTCGCTGTGGCACGGCCGCTGCCCGGCGGATTCGACTGGCGGACCCGGAAAACGGTGCTGCTGCGGGTCTACCGCCCCAGCGGGGAGCCGGAAACCACCACAACCGACCTCGGTCCGGCCGTCACCGAGTCGGGCCGGCATGCACCGGATACCTACTGGTTCCAGGGATTCGGCTGGCTGAGTCCCGCTGATGTCGCGGGCAAGGACGGCACGGAGCTGTTGACGGCGTGTGCGCCCGAGCCGCAGCGCCGGTGACATTGCCGGTATCGCGTGCTGGACGTCTTCGACTTGGACGCGCCGAACGGCTAATGTCCGCGCCATGGCCCGCTTGACGGACGATGTCGCCCGACTGCTCGATGAGCGGTCGGGCCGGGTGGTCGTCGGCCTCACCGGGCCACCGGGTGTCGGCAAGTCGACCGCGGCCGCACATCTCGTCGATGAATTCAATTCCGCGCAGCATGATTTCGCGGCCCTACTGCCCATGGATGGCTTTCATCTCGCCAATGCGCAGCTGGCGCGGCTCGGCCGCAAAGGCCGTAAGGGTGCCCCGGACACCTTCGATGCGGCCGGTTTCCTGGTGGCGCTGGCTCGGGTGCGGGACGCGTATCAGACTGCCGATGTCTATGTGCCACGGTTCGATCGGGCGATGGAGGAGTCTGTCGCGGCCGGACTGGTTGTGCCCGCGGCGGCCCGGCTCGTGGTCACGGAGGGGAACTATCTGGCGTTGCCGTCCAACGGCTTTGCCGGTGCGCGGGAGCTGATCGATCGGCTGAACTACCTCAGCGGCGCCGACGAGGTGCGGCGGCAGCGACTGCTTGCGCGCCACATCGCCGGCGGACGCAGTTTGATCGCGGCCGAGCACTGGGTCCGTGCGGTCGACGAGCCGAACGCGCGGTTGATCGCCGAGACCCAGGTGCGATGTGATCGCACCTGGGAGATGGCTGACCGGCCGTGATCGCGACCCTTATCGCGACTCGTGCGGCGCGCGCGCCGTCTCCGCGGTCTGGCGCCGGTAACCCGACGGTGACTGCCCGCTGAACTGGGTGAAGCAGCGGGTGAACGCGCTCAGGCTCTCGAAGCCGACCGCGGTGGCAGTGGCCTGCACCGACTGCCCCGGTTCTGTCAGCAACGCCATCGCCCGGAGCATCCGGGCGTTGAGAAGATAAGTCCGCCAAGATAATCCGATGGACTCCTGGAACAGCCGGCGCAGCGACCGCTGCGACACCGCGACCGCGCGGCTCACCTGTTCGGCCGTTGCCGAAGCCAGATGCGCTTTCGTGTAGGCCATCGCCGCGGCGACGATCGGGTGCTCGGACGTCGGCAGGCTCAGCGGCGCTTCGTGGTCCAGCGCTTCGGCGACGAGATGCGCCAGGGTGCGAAAAAACCCGTCGGAGACGGCATCGCCGTCCGGCCGGTCGATGGGCCACCGCAACGCGTAGATCATCATCTCGCGGATCAGTGGGGAGACGGCGATGATCCGAGCCCGGTCCGACCGGTCCGAGATCAGGCCGGGATCGAACATCACGGCAACGGTCTGGACGTCGGGGTTCATCACCGCCTGATGGGGCAGGCCGGCCGGTATCCAGGCGGCCTGTTGCGGCGGCAGCAGATAGTGGGCGACATCGGTTTCCACCTCGACGAGGCCGTGCAGTGCGTATTCGATCTGGTGCACCTCGTGCGAGTGCCAGCCGGTGATCAGCGCGTCGCCCTCGTAGAGGTAGCTGCCGCCGAGGGCGCGGCCGCCGCGGCGCAGCTCGATCACCGGCCGCTCGGACATCTTGGCCGTTTGAGATAAACCTCTGTCCGAAAGTGCAGAGACGGTCACGCCTGTAGACGGTACTACTGAGGTGTGCAGGCGCGGACGTGAGGATGCCGCGCACGTGAGGAGCAATTGGAGTCCAGTGAATACCGACGACCTGATCCTGGTGAGCATCGATGACCATGTCGTGGAGCCGCCCGACATGTTCGTCAACCACGTTCCGGACAAGTACAAGCCCGAGGCGCCGATCGTCGTCACCGACGACAAGGGCGTCGACCAGTGGATGTACCAGGGGCGCCCGCAAGGGGTGAGCGGCCTCAATGCCGTGGTCTCCTGGCCGGCCGAGGAGTGGGGCCGCGATCCTGCCGGGTTCGCAGAGATGCGTCCCGGCGTCTACGACGTGCACGAGCGGGTGCGCGACATGAACCGCAACGGCATCCTGGCCTCGATGTGCTTCCCGACCTTCACCGGTTTCTCGGCCCGGCACCTGAACATGCACCGCGAAGAGGCCACCCTGGTGATGGTGTCGGCCTACAACGACTGGCACATCGATGAATGGGCCGGTTCGTACCCGGACCGGTTCATCCCCATCGCGATCCTGCCGACGTGGAATCCGGAGGCGATGTGCCGTGAGATCCGTCGCGTCGCTGCGAAGGGGTGCCGGGCGGTGACGATGCCCGAGTTGCCGCACTTGGAAGGCCTGCCCAGCTACTTCGACGAAGACTACTGGGGCCCGGTGTTCCGCACCCTGTCGGAAGAGAACGTGGTGATGTGTCTGCACATCGGCACCGGTTTCGGCGCGATCTCGATGGCCAAGGACGCCCCGATCGACAATCTGATCATCCTGGCCACGCAGGTCTCGGCGATGTGCGCCCAGGACCTGCTGTGGGGCCCGGCGATGCGCAACTACCCGGACCTGAAATTCGCGTTCTCCGAAGGCGGTATCGGTTGGATCCCGTTCTATCTGGATCGCAGCGACCGGCACTACACCAACCAGAAATGGCTGCGCCGCGACTTCGGGGACAAGCTGCCCAGTGACGTCTTCCGTGAGCATTCGCTGGCGTGCTACGTCACCGACAAGACGTCGCTGAAGCTGCGCCACGAGATCGGTATCGACATCATCGCCTGGGAGTGCGACTATCCGCACTCGGACTGCTTCTGGCCCGATGCGCCCGAGCAGGTGCTGGCCGAGTTGAATGCCGCGGGCGCAAGCGATTCCGACATCGACAAGATCACCTGGCAGAACTCCTGCCGGTTCTTCGGCTGGGACCCGTTCAAGTTGACCCCGAAGGACCAGGCGACGGCGGGTGCCCTGCGCGCCAAAGCCGTCGACGTCGACACGTCGATCCGGCCGCGCGCCGAGTGGGCAAAGCTGTACGCGCAGAAGCAGATGACGCTCACCTGATCCGGTCCGGCCGGATCAGGTGAGGGCACACCCAGAGTTGCGCGGCGCCGAACTCAGCCGCGGGTCAGTTCTGCGTAGCGGGTCACGTGGTGGTCGGTGGAGCCGTATTCGTACTGAACGGCGGTGAGCCGCTTGAAGTAGTGGCCGATGGCGAGCTCTTCGGTCATACCCATGCCGCCGTGCAGCTGTACGGCGTTCTGGCCGATGAACCGCGCGGCGCGGCCGACGGTGGCCTTGGCCGCGGAAACCGCGCGTGCCCGGGTGTGCGCGTCGGCTTCCAGGTTGAGCACGGCAAGGTACACCGCCGACACGGACTGTTCGAGCTCCATGTGCATGTCGACCATGCGATGCTGCAGGGCCTGGAAGCTGCCGATCGGCTGGCCGAACTGCTGGCGCTGCTTGGCGTATTCGACGGTGTCCGCCAACGCCTTCCGCATGTTGCCGACGGCTTCGGCGCACACTGCGGCGGCGCCCTCGTCGCGGGCCTGGGCGATCGACGGCCACGCCTCGCCCTCGGCGCCGAGGAGCGCGTCGCCCGGCAGCCGGACGTCGCGGAGTTCCAGGTCGGCGGCCCGACGGTCGTCGACGGTGCGGTAGCTGTGCATTACCAGCCCCTCGCGGGGCTCGGAGATGTCGACCAGGAACAGTGAGATGCCGCCGGGTGTCTGTGCGGTGACGAGCAGGTGGGTGGCCAACGGCGCGTTGACCACCATGATCTTGTCGCCGCGCAGCACCCAGTCGTCGCCGTCGCGGGAGGCGGTGGTCTGGACGTCCTGCCACCGGTCGCCGCTGTGGGCCTCGGCCGCGGCAAGCGCGACAACGGCTGTGCCGGAGGCGATTTCCGCCAAGATGGGGCCGGCAACCGGGCTACCGGATCGCAGCAACAGACCGGCTGCGACCACCGCGGTGTCCACGTACGGTTCGATGACCAGGGCGTGACCCAGCGCTTCGGCGATCAGCATGACCTCGACGGGCCCGCCGCCGATGCCACCCGCGTCTTCCGGCAGCGCGGCGCCGAGGATGCCGAGTTCCTCGGCGAACGACTGCCAGATGTCAGGCTGCCAACCGGGCCCCGATTTCGCTGCTGCCCGGCTGGTTTCGAGGTCATACCGGCCGGCCAGGAACTTGGACAGGCCGTCCCGGAGAAGTTCCTGTTCCGCGGAGAAGGTGAAGTCCATCTACAGCCCCAATTCTGCTTTGGCGAGGATATTGCGCTGAATTTCGTTGCTGCCGGCGTAGATCGAGCCGGCGCGGTCGTTGAAATACCGCAGCGGCGCGACCGCCTGCCATGCCTCGCCGCTGACGTAACCGTCTGGGGGAGGGGCGAATTCGGCCACCGGTCCACCGGGACGGGTGGCATGCGGCTGGTACGCCCGGCCGCGGGGGCCGGCGGCCTCCATGGCGAGTTCGGTCAGGGTCTGGCTCAACTCGGTGGAGAGCACCTTCAGCATCGACGACGCTGCGCCCGGATGTCCGCCGCCGGCCAGCGCGGCCAGCACGCGGTATTCGAGAATCTCGAGCACTTCGGTGCGGATTCGCGCATCGGCGAGCTTGCGCGAGAACGCGGCATCGTCGAGCAGCACGCCGCCCTCGGGGCCCGGCGCGTGCGCCGCCGCCGTGGCGATCTCGTCGGCCAGCACCTGCAGGCCCGGGGCGGCCGCACCGCCGCCGCGTTCGAATTCGAGCAGGTACTTCGCGACGGTCCAGCCGTCGTCGATCTGCCCGATGACGTTGCTCTTGGGCACCCGGACCTCGTCGAAGAAGACCTGGTTCTGGACCTTTTCGCCCGACGTCATGACCAGTGGCCGGATTTCGATACCGGGTGTGCTCATGTCGATCAGGACGAAGGTGATGCCCTGCTGCTTCTTGGCGGTGCGGGTGGTGCGCACCAGTGCGAACATCCAGTTCGCCTCGGTGGCGTGGGTGGTCCAGATCTTGCTGCCGGTGCACACCAGGTCGTCGCCGTCGGAAGCGGCGGCCATGGTCAGGGCGGCCAGGTCGGACCCGGCCTCGGGTTCGGAGTAGCCCTGGCAGAAGAAGACCTCGCCGGTCAGGATGCGGGGCAGGAAGTAGTCCTTCTGTTCGGCAGTGCCGAACCGGATGATCGCGTGTGCCACCATCCGGATGCCCATCGGGGACAGCGACGGCGCCCCGGCCAGGATCGACTCCCGGCTGAAGATGTAGTGCTGCGTCAAGCTCCAATCGCAGCCGCCGTACTCCACCGGCCAGGCCGGCGCCGCCCAGCCGCGCTCGTGCAGGATGCGCTGCCAGTCCAGGCTCGCGTCGTGATCGCTGTACACGCTGGTCATCAGGCGACCGGCTTCTTGGATGCCCGGTGTCAGATTTTCCTGCAGAAACGTGCGTACTTCATCGCGGAATGCCAGATCACTGGCCGACCAATTGAGGTCCATGCAGACTCCTCTGTCGCTTGGGCTGATGGCAGCCTAGCAACAAAGAAGTGAACTTAGTTAGCGATGTGGGTTTCAGGTGGTGGTCTGCTCCACGGTGTTCGTCTGTCGCGTGGATGCGGCCGCCATGAAGGCAAGATGGCGGTCGAGCGAGTCCGCGGTCACGATCGCCGGCATCAGAACGCGCCACTGCCTGGCGAACCGCTCCCGGAGATCGTTGCCGTCGGACGCGGCGCTCGACATCAACTCCGCGCCGAGGATCCAGGCCACCAGCGTGTTGGCGACGTCGGCGGGGTCCGCGCCCGGGCGCAGGTCGCCGTCTGTTTCGGCGCGCTTGATGTCCGAGGTGAACTGGTCGACGAAGTTCACGTAACTGTGTCGCGCCGTCGGGTTGAAGCCGGCGAACGTGCGCAGCAGTTTGGTCCCCGCTTGGGCGGTCCGGTTGGTCGCCAACAGGTCGCTGGTGGTGAAGGTGCCGACGATCAGTGATTCCATGGCGCTGTGCTCGGAGTCCCGTGCGGACTGGAACACGTTGTGCAGCAGAACCATTGCCTCTTCGATGATGACAGTGGCCAGTGCTTCTTTGGAGTCGAAGTGATAGTAGAGCGCGCCCTTGGTCAGCTCGGCGCGTTCGATGATGTCAGCCAATCCCGCCGCGGGATAACCGATCTCGTTGATCAAATCGACAGCAGAGTCAATGATCTTGCGTCGGGTCACTTCGGATCGCGGCTGGCGCCCCATTCGTCGATCACCTTCCGTCAGCGCGCGTTCTGTGGCTAGCCCCCCGAATCATCCTAAGGGTGCCATAACGTAGGCCGTTGTTGGTGTCGTTCATTCCGAGAGTATGTAAAGTAGCCGCACGGCGAAATCGATCCCTGGCTGTCGGATTGTTGCAATTCGCTGCCGCTTAACTCAGGGATTTCAGGTTGGATTGGGACGCAGAAGTTGACGTGCTGTGCGTCGGCGCCGGTATCGGTGGCCTGGCGACAGCCATTGCCGCGGTCGACGCCGCCGCAGATGTGATGGTTGCCGGAGCGCTGCACGCCGATGACGGGCGCTGGCTGCGCGGCGATGATGTGCATTGCGTCACTCTGGGCGCCACGCTCGACGCAAGGATCGACGAGTTCGGCGTACCGCGAGGGATTCCCGACGACGAGCCCGCCCCGGAAGCCGGCGGACCCGGCGAAGTCGAAGCGGCCGAGCCCGACCTCGGCGAGCAGCTCGACGCCACCGCCGTCTATTTCGCTGCGGTGACCGCCGAAGTCGATGACGCGGCCGAACCGCCGTCGGACGGCGCTTCGGTGCCGGCCCGTGTCGTGCGCGAGCTGACGGAGTCCGAGACGCACACGCGCACCATCGAGACGTTCTTCGGCGCGGGACTGCTCGACTGGGCCCGGGTGTGCCTGGATTCGGCCACCGGCGCGCTCTACAGCACGGTTCGCGGCTGGTCCTCGGAGACCCTGCGCGACTCGGCGGGCACGACGCTCCAGCTGTCTTCGCTCGGCGCCATCGAATGGAGCACGGGCGACGGACCGGGCCAATTGTTCGACTGGCTGGCGGCGGCGGCCGCCGAACGCGATATCGCGGTGAGCGCGGCCAGCACGCTGCAGGCGCTGCTGTTCGAAGACCGCCGGATCATCGGAGCCGAACTGAACACACCCGACGGGCCGTACTTCGTACGTGCGCGCCACGGCGTCGTGATCTCGCCCGATTTCACCGGCAAGGGCGCATCCGTCGAGACTGCCGCGGCGCCGGCCGGCGCCCTCGAGGTCTGTATCGTGGGCCTGCCCGCCAGCAGATTCGCCCGCGTGGAACTGGTTGCGCGCTAGCGCGGTTCGGATCACATCTCGCTGGTGAACCGGACCGGTACCCGTCCCTTGCGGTACAGCGTCGCCATCTGGTCGCTCGGCAGCGGCCGCGACAACAGGAAGCCCTGCGCACGGTGACAGCCGAGGCGCAGCAGTGTGGTTGCGGCAGCTGTGGTTTCGACACCCTCGGCGACGATCTGGAGACCGAACGAGTCGGCCAGTGCGATGATCGCCCGGACGATCGCGAGGTCGCCGGGGTTGGAACCCAGATCGGTGACGAAGCTGCGGTCGATCTTGAGGATGTCGACCGGTAGCGACTTGAGATGGGACAGCACGCTGTAGCCGGTGCCGAAGTCGTCGATCGCCAGCCGGATCCCGGTTCTGCGGAGGTCCGCCAGGGTGGCGCGGGAGGACTCGCTGTCCTGGACGACGACGTTCTCGGTGATCTCCAGGCACACCGATCCGCGGTCGAGACCGAATTCGTCGAGGATGTCGGCCACCGACTCGGCGAAGCCGTCGGTCACCAGCTGGACCGGGGAGACGTTGACGCGTAGTTCGAAATCGTCGCGGTCATCGGCATCATCGCTGCCGGATTTCGAAGCCAGGAAGTCCTCGCGCCACCGGGCGAACTCTCGACAGGCCGTCCGCAGCACCCAACGGCCCAATTCGCCTGCCAGGTTGATCGATTCGGCGATACCGATGAATGCGGCCGGCGGGAGCAGCCCGCGTGTGGGATGGTCCCAGCGGACGAGCGCTTCGGTCGCGAGCAGCTTCCCGGTGCGCATGTCGATTTCCGGTAGGTAGTTGAGCAGCAGTGCGCCGTTCTCGATGACGTCCTGCAGATGCAGCTCGATATCGTTGCGGTAGGCCGTTTCCAGGGACATCGCGGTGGTGAACACCGCGACACGATCCCCGCCGGCCGACTTCGCGCTCAAGACGGCCTGGTCGGCCCGGCGCAACAGGTCGGAGGAGTTGTCGGAGCCCGGGATACCGGAAGCGACGCCGACACTCACTGTCCGCGTGAGCCGTTCGCCGTCGATCCAGACGCGACGCCGCAGCGAGTCCTGAAGCTGGTAGGCCAGGGCTTCGGCCTTCGTCGCGGATATCGGCTCGGCCGGGACGACGACGAATTCGTCACCGCCGAGCCGGGCGATCACGGTCTTGCTGTCGACCCCTTCGGTGAGGCGCTGGGCGAAGACGCGGATGAACGAGTCACCCGCGCTGTGCCCCAGGTAGTCATTGATGGCCTTGAGCCGATCGAGGTCGAAGAAGAGGGCGGTGACCGGGCCGGGTTGTCCCGGCTGCAACCGGGCATCGAGGTGGGCGATGAGGGCGCGCCGGTTGTTCAGGCCGGTCAGGTCGTCGTGTTCGGCCAGGTACCGGAGCTGCTCCTCGGCGAGACCCCGAGATTGGGCCTGGGTCAACAGCGAAGCGATGGCCTGCAGCGCGTTGATCTCCTCGGTGACCCATTCCCGGTTGCCGTACTTGATGAAGCCCAAGGCGCCGGTGGTGCGGTCGCCGGACACCAAAGGCGTTGCTGCCAGTGATATCTGGGGGACGTTGCGGTCCGCCTCGATGCGGCGCTGGTAGTCGTCCGGCTCCGGGTCGGGGCGCACGATCAGCGGTGTCTTGCGGTGCTCGGTCTCCGCGAAGACCGGGTCGGCCTCGGCGAAGTACACCACGCGCAGGGGGTCGGGGTCCGGAATCTCCGGCCGCAGTGGCCATTCCGCGACGAGGATCGAAGCACCGATCTCATGGTCGTTGCGGCGCAGGAAGCTGACGTCGACCTCGAAGTAGTTGACGAGGATCTCCAGAACGTCCGTGTACACCTTGGTGGAGTTGCTGGAGTCCGCCGCCATCAACCGCGTCGCAACCTCTGTGACCAGGCGATCCAGTGAAGGGGGAGACTCGTCGATGGACATGAGACGATCAGCTTAACCTGCGCTGACCTCAAAGGCGGTGCTCCTGCGGCTGGGTACCGAAGCCGGTGGCGCATCCGATATTCGGAGCGCGAGCACCACGGCCTCGCCCGGCCCTTTGCTGGTCAACGCATGGAACGTGTCCTGTAGTCGGCGGAGTTCGTCGGCGTACTTGCCGGACAGTTCGCCGAGTTCGGTTCCGGTGTGGGCGTAGAGAAACGGCGGCGACATCGGCTGCACGGCCAGGCCGGCGTCCTGCGCCGCCATCCACACGGCGACCACGGCGGCACCGCCACGGGCGAAGTCGCTCAGCGCCGCGCCTCGGATCATGACGGTGACGATCGCACTGCTGGAACGCATGCGACCACTTGTGTCATCCCCGAGGACGGAGCCGGCATCCCAGTCATCGAGTGCCGCAACGACGTCGGTCCGGCGCAGCAGGGGCAGTACGGCCAGATCGCCGGAATCGAGCCCCAGGGAACGGACGTCGATGCCGAAGTCCGATCCGTCGTCGCCGGGCCAGCGCAGTTCCGAGATCATCTCGCGGTGCAGGGTGGGGGTGAGATAGCGGATTCGGTCGGCGTCGGCGAAGACCGTTGCTGTGCGTGCGATCTCGTCGTGGTCGACCATCACGTGCACACGTGCGTCGTGTTGCTGTGCCACCCGCGCGAGTGTCTCGGACACCTCGGGGGGCAACGGTGCGCCCGTCCCGCGGTGGCGGTTGGTCTCACGTTCGAAGATCCCGGGGTAGCACCGGGCGAGCTCAGGGTCGGCGCCCGGCCGCAGCCGGAGGGCGATCTGCAGCGGGGACTCGCCGGCGGGTTCGGTGTAGGTCACGTCGGTGGCAAAACCGTTGGCGGCGGCAGCAACTCGGGCGTTGAACGCGGCGGCTCCGATGGCGACCGCACTGCCCCGGAAGCCGACGTCCATGGTCGACGTGCGCGCGGGATCGATGCCGATGACGACGCTGTCGGCTGTCGCCGCGATGTGCCAGGGCTGGGAATTGCCGCCCGACGGGGCGCGGATGGCGGCGGCGACCGCGGCGTCGACGACCTGGCCGAGCCCGGTGGCGACCGCAGGGGACGGCGGCAGGGCGCCGTCGGCAGGTGGGTCCGCGCGGGTGGGTTCGGCCAATTCGCCGAGCAGACCGCCGATGTCGACCTGGGTGCGCCCCGACGCCAGCGGTTCGTCCAGCCCGATCCGGCGGATGGCTTCCAAAACTGTTGCCGCTCCGACGGTTACGTCGCCGACGAGCTGTGGCCAGGCCGACAGCGTGCGGCCCACCTCGAGTAGGGACGCACCCATTCGCGGCGAAACTCTGGCCGGGTCGAAGACCTGCATGAGGTACGGCAACTTCTGGGCGATCGGCAGGCCCGCCATCGCGTCGGGGTCGATGTCGCCGAGCAGTCCGTGGAAGACCGGGCGGGTGGGATCGATGTCGAAGCGTTCGACGTCGATCAGCCCGCGGTCGCTGGTGGCCATCAGCACCGGGATCCCGCGGGCGCGGGCGCCGTGCCGGAGGTGCAGTTTCATCTCCAACGAGTCACATTGCTCGACCAGTACGTCGAGCCCGTCGAGGAACGGCGCGAGGGCGTCGGCACTCAGTCCGGCGGACGAATGCCGGACGAGGAGGTAGGGATCGAGTTCGGCGATCCGGCGCATGGCGGCGGTCGCCTTGTTGAGGCCGATGTCGAAAACCGTTGCGGGAATGCGGTTGAGATTGGACACGCCCAGCGTGTCGAAATCGGTGAGCCGCAGCTCGCCGCAGAACCCCGCTACGGCGAGCGAGTGAGCGATGAGGTGGCCCGAGCTGAGTCCGACGATGCCGATGCGGAGGCGGCCCAGCCGGTCCTGTTCGCCGCTGGTGGCCAGATGCCGGTTGCGGTCCAGACGCAGTCGGCGATACGACCGCGGTCCCAGCAGCTTCAGCACCGTCGCGCGCCACGGGTAGTAGACCCAGCGGGCGGGCTCGTCGAGGAGATCGGACGTCGGTGCCGGCCGGAGTTCGGCCAGCGCGGCGAACTGGTCGGCCCAGGTGTCCACGGTGTTCACCGTCGGGTCGCGCAGCAGCGCTTCGAGGGATTCCGCGTCGGCGGGGTTCTGCGGGTCGAGGATCGAGATGTGGTTAGCGTCCAGAGCTGGCATCAACCGGCGACCAGCCTGGTTGATATCGCGTCGATCTCGTGCAGCGCCTTCGTAATCTGCTCCGGCTGAGAATGATTGACCATGGTCCGTCGATCCCACCACATCATCTTGGTGCGGTAGCGCTCGTCCGGGTACGGCGTGGCCGGAATGGGCGCCACCACGCCGCCACCGGATTTCCACAATTCCAGGACGTGCTGGGCTGCCGTGGCCATCACGAACTGCACGCCCATGACGCTGGTGGCGTGATAGGCGGTGCGGGCCAGGAGATTCGTGATGGCGTGCTGGCTGGTCCGGTTGTCGGAGACCCACGCCGTTTCATCTCCATGACGCCAAAGGGCACCCGGTCGTTGATCATCTTGCGCACCATGGCCAGTCCGGGCCGGCCGGCCCACTCGACCACGGCATGAGAATCATCGGCGCCGCCGAGCGGGGCTTTGGCACGCAGGCCGCCGACCATGTTGCCGCCGCGGTCCAGGACCGTCCAGAACAGCGCGGTGTCGGCACCGCCGCGGATCGCGGCAGCGTCGACGACCGCTTCGACGCCGTGCCGGCGATAGCTTTGCTCCGCCGCATCCACGTAGCGGTTCCAGAGTTCCGGGTCGGTGTGGGGTTGCGACAGCACCACGCTGCAATCGGTATCGGTGTCGAACCAGGCGATGTTTTCGGGAAAGCGAATATCGACGTTGGATTCGTATTCGACATACTCCACCGACATCGTTGCCCCATTCGTTTCGAGCAGTCACTGCAACGTCAGTTGGCAGTCGGTTGCGGTAAACGCATCTCGCGCGGACTGCATTCCCTAATTCAGTATCGGGGTTGTTGGGGTCCTGGAGCAATGATCAATACCTGTGGATGAGGCCCGAGGAGGTGGCCTGAAAGTGGGCGCACCTTCCCGAGGATGATCATCACGGAATCAGGTATTCGATCAAGACCGGCGTTGGCGCGCTGGTTGGGAAGGTACGCCCATGCTCACCGTAGTTCACGATGCCGAGGAGGCCAACGGCGGCGAGGCCGGCCGGTCGTTGTTGGACGAGATCGTCCGCGACGGAGCCCGGCAGATGTTGGCCGCTGCCCTGCAGGCCGAGGTCGCCGCGTACGTCGCCGCATTCGCTGATCAGCGTGACGAGAACGGTCACCGACTGGTGGTCCGCAACGGCTATCACCAGCCGCGTGAGGTGCTGACCGCGGCCGGTGCCGTGCAGGTGAAAGCGCCGCGGGTCAACGACCGCCGTGTCGACCCCGATTCTGGTGAGCGGCAGCGGTTTTCCTCGGCGATTTTGCCGGCCTGGGCACGCAAGTCCCCGCAGATGAGTGAGGTGCTGCCGCTGCTGTATCTGCACGGCCTATCAACCAGCGACTTCGGGCCCGCACTCGAGCAGTTCCTCGGCTCGGGTGCCGGGTTGTCGGCCACCACGATCACCCGTCTGACCGCGCAGTGGCAAGACGAAGCCCGTACGTTCGCTGCCCGGGACCTGTCCGGCAGCGACTACGTCTACCTGTGGGTCGACGGCATTCACCTCAAGGTCCGCCTGGACCAGGAGAAGCTGTGCCTGCTGGTGATGCTCGGCGTGCGCGCTGACGGCCGCAAAGAACTCGTGGCGATCACCGACGGCTATCGGGAGTCATGCGAGTCGTGGGCGGATCTGCTGCGCGACTGCAAACGCCGCGGCATGACCGCCCCAGTGCTGGCCGTCGGCGATGGCGCGCTACAAAGCTCAGGTCGCGGTCAAGGCCTTCGCGGTTGCCTTCGGCGCGAAGTACCCGAAAGTGGTCGCCAAGATCGTCGACGACCTCGATGTCCTGCTGGAGTTCTACCACTACCCCGCCGAGCACTGGATCCATCTGCGTACCACGAATCCGATCGAATCCACCTTCGCCACAGTGCGTTTGAGAACGAAGGTCACCAAGGGTCCGGGATCACGGGCCGCTGGATTGGCCATGGCCTACAAGCTGATCGACGCCGCCCAAGCCCGCTGGCGGGCCGTCAACGCCCCACATCTGGTCGCCCTCGTCCGCGCCGGAGCGGTCTTCCACAAAGGCAAACTGCTCGAACGACCCACCGACATCACCCCACCGACACCACCGTCAGACGGCGATCAACACACCGAAACGGAGGTCGCCTGAAACACCCCGATCCACAGGTATTGACAATTGCTCGGGGTCCTGCAGCCAACTAGTGGTGAAACGTTGTCTGTCGGCCTTCGGCGGGCCGAAGAATTGGTCAAACCGAGTGTGCTGGTGCAATGGACGTTGGCAATCCCGGATATTGCTATATGTGCAGGTTAGCGTAGGCGATGCCCCAAGATGGCGAACTTTGAGTGGCTAAGTAGGTGGCATCGGCCGAAAATCTGTGCATTGTGCTGCCCTGACGGACGCGTTAGAAGTAATAGCGGTGCGGCCCGGGAAGCGGCCGCGCCCGAGAGGAGCAAGCGTGAAGGTCTTCGACAATCTGTCCGAGTTCGTCGCAGCAGCAGGTAGTCAGCTTGGGCCGACGGAGTGGATGGAAATCACCCAGGAGCGGGTGAATCTGTTCGCCGACGCCACCGACGACCATCAGTGGATTCACGTCGATCCTGAGCGCGCCGCCGCGGGCCCGTTCGGCGGCGCAATTGCCCATGGTTTGCTGACGCTTTCACTGCTACCGCATTTCATGCACCAGCTCTATCGCGTCGACAACGTCGCATTGGCCGTCAATTACGGTTATAACAAGGTGCGATTCATCACACCGGTCAAGGTCGGAGCAAACGTTCGGGCGGGTGCGGTCATTTCGAAAGTCGACGAGCTGGACGGTGCCGTTCAGGCGACCGTGACAGTAACCGTCGAAATCGAGGGATCGGATAAGCCGGCGGCCGTGGTCGAGTCGATCGTGCGAATCATCGGATGATTGCTGGAGGCGGCCAGGTGAGAGTGCGGACCGCCAGGTCGCGCGGTCGCGTCAGCGGCCCGCAGCCGAGCGCTGTGCCGCCTTCACCAGGCCGCCACCGATGATCAAACGCTGAATCTCGCTGGTGCCCTCGTACAGCCGCAGCAGACGCACGTCGCGGTAGATCCGTTCGACGGGCACGTCGCGCATGTACCCGCTACCGCCGTGCACCTGCACGGCCAGGTCGGCGACCTTGCCGACCATCTCGGTGCAGAAGAGCTTCGCGGCGGACGGCGCGATGCGTCGGTCCGTGCCGCTGACCCACATTTGCGCGGCATCACGGACCAGGGCGCGACCGGCCATGACGCCGGTCTGCATGTCCGCCAACATCGCCTGGACCAGCTGGAATTCGCCGATTGCGGTGCCGCCCTGGGTGGCGGTCGCGGCGTATGCGACCGACTCGTCGAGCGCGCGTTGCGCCGCGCCCACCGCCACTGCGGCGATGTGCACCCGTCCCCGGGCCAGTGACGTCAGCGCGGCGCGGTAGCCGATGTCCTCATTGCCGCCGATGAGGGCATCCGGACCGACCCGCACATCGTCGAACGTGACGTCGGAGGTCCAGGCCCCTTCCTGGCCCATCTTCGCGTCTTTCGGTCCGACCACGACGCCGGGAGCGTCGGCGGGGACCAGGAACACCGCGATGCCGGGTCCGTCGGCGTCGGCCGGCCGGGTCCGGGCGAACACCACGAACAGATTCGCGGTGGGCGCGTTGGTGATGAATCGCTTGTGGCCGGTGATGATCCAGTCGTCCCCGTCGGCCACGGCCTTGGTGCGCAGGCCCGCCGGGTTGGAACCGGCGCCGGACTCGGTCAACGCGAACGATGCCACGCAGTCGCCACTGGCGATCGGTTCCAGCCAGCGCTGCTTCTGGGTGTCGGTGCCGAAGCCGACCAGCACCTGACCGGCGATGCCGTTGTTGGTGCCGAACATCGAGCGGACGGCCAGCGTGGTGTAGCCCAACTCCATCGCCATCTCGACGTCCTGGACGAGATCGAGCCCGAGGCCGCCCCATTCCTGGGGGATGGCATAGCCGAACAGGCCCATGTTCTTGGCCTGATCCCGGATGTCGTCGGGCACCCGGTTCTCGGTCATGATCTCCAGCTCCCGCGGCACCACCGCGGTACGGACGAACTGGCGGGTCGCGTCGAGAATGTCGCGGAAATCCTGATCGCTGACTTCTGCGACGGGGGAACCGGTGGGTCCGGCCATGTGGGGTCTCCTTGCGCAACACGACGGTGCTTCTGGTTTGATGCAAGAAATATCATATTTTATGTATGAAGCTGGTCGTCGGGTGCTGCGATGACCGGTTCAGTCGATCAGGAGGAGTGCACGACCATGCCGCTGCTGGACGGACGTATCGCGGTGATCACCGGCGGAGCCCAGGGGATCGGATACGCGATCGCGGAACGCTTCATCGCCGAGGGCGCCCGCGTCGTGATCGGCGACCTGAATCTCGAGGCGACCGAGGCGGCTGTCGCCAAGCTCGGTGGCGCCGAGGTGGCCAAGGCCGTCCGGTGCGACGTGACGTCCGCCGCCGACGTCCAGGCGCTGATCGACGCCGCCGTCGCATGGGGTGGCCTCGACATCATGGTCAACAACGCCGGCATCACCCGCGACGCCACGATGCGCAAGATGACCGAGGAGCAGTTCGATCAGGTCATCGATGTGCACCTGAAAGGCTGCTGGAACGGCACCCGGCTCGCGGCCAATGTCATGCGGGAGGCGAAAAACGGTGCCATCATCAACATTTCGTCGATCTCGGGCAAGGTCGGCCTCATCGGCCAGACCAACTACTCAGCCGCGAAGGCGGGCATCGTCGGTCTGACCAAGGCGGCGGCCAAGGAGGTCGCCCACCTCGGCGTGCGGGTCAACGCCGTGCAGCCGGGCCTGATCCGGTCCGCGATGACCGAGGCCATGCCGCAACGGATCTGGGACCAGAAACTGGCGGAGATCCCGATGGGACGGGCCGCCGAGCCCAGTGAAGTGGCGTCGGTGGTCACGTTCCTGGCGTCGGACATGTCGTCGTACATGACCGGCTGCGTCCTGGAAATCACCGGGGGACGGCACATCTAGATGACCGCGACCAGTCCCGTCATCTGCGCACCGGTACGTACCCCGATCGGCCGCTACGGCGGCATGTTCAAGTCACTGACCGCGGTCGAGCTGGGCGTTGCGGCGCTGCGGGGCCTGTTGCAGCGCAACGGGATTCCGGCCGAGGCGGTGCAGGACGTCATTCTCGGGCATTGTTACCCGTCGAGTGAGGCGCCGGCCATCGGCCGCGTGGTGGCGCTCGACGCCGGGTTGCCGGTCACGGTTCCCGGCATGCAGGTCGACCGGCGCTGCGGGTCGGGACTGCAGGCCGTCATCCAGGCGTGCATGCAGGTCGCCAGTGGCGCAAACGATCTCGTGATCGCCGGTGGCGCCGAGTCTATGAGCAATGTCGCCTTTCACTCCACCGATATGCGCTGGGGCGGCTCGCGCGGCGGCATCACCGTCCATGACGGATTGGCGCGTGGCCGGACCACCGCCGGTGGCAAGAACTACCCGGTGCCCGGCGGGATGCTGGAGACCGCGGAGAATCTGCGCCGGCAGTGTGCGATCTCCCGCGTGGAGCAGGACGCCCTGGCGGTGCGGTCGCACCAGAAAGCCGTTGCGGCGCAACGCAGTGGCGTCCTGGCCGACGAGATCGTGCCCGTCATGGTGAGCTCCCGCACCGGCGACCAGGTGATCGACACCGACGAACATCCGCGCGCCGACACCACCGTCGAAGCGCTGGGCAAGCTCAAACCTGTACTGGGCAAGAACGATCCGGATGCCACCGTGACGGCCGGAAACTCCAGTGGGCAGAACGACGCGGCGTCGATGTGCATCGTGACCACCCCCGCGCGCGGCCGAACTGGGGCTGGCGCCGCTGGTGCGGCTGGTGTCGTGGGGTGTGGCCGGGGTGCCGCCGAACGTCATGGGCATCGGACCGGTGCCGGCCACCGAGGTCGCACTGGCCAAAGCCGGCCTGGCTCTTGCCGATATCGATCTGATCGAACTCAACGAGGCCTTCGCCGCGCAGGCGCTGGCGTGCACCCGGGAATGGAAGTTCACCGACGGGGACTGGGAACGCACGAACGTGCGCGGCTCGGGTATCTCGCTCGGCCATCCCGTCGGCGCGACGGGCGGCCGGATGCTCGCGACCCTGGCCCGCGAACTGCACCTGCGGGATGCCCGCTACGGCCTGGAAACCATGTGCATCGGAGGCGGCCAGGGGCTGGCCGCTGTCTTCGAAAGGGTGGCATCGTGACTCGTCTCGCCCAGACCGCCGGCCTCACCGAGGTGCAGCGCGAAATCGTCGCCACCGTGCGGCAATTCGTCGACCGGGAGATCATTCCCGCGGCCCAGGAGCTCGAGCACTCGGACTCCTACCCGCAGGCCATCGTCGATCAGATGAAAGACATGGGCCTGTTCGGCCTGATGATCCCGCAGGAGTACGGCGGGCTCGGTGAGTCGCTGCTGACGTACGCGCTGTGCGTCGAGGAACTGGCCCGCGGCTGGATGAGCATCTCGGGCGTCATCAACACCCACTTCATCGTCGCGTACATGATCCGCCAGCACGGCACCGACGAGCAGAAGCAGCGTTACCTGCCCCGCATGGCGACCGGCGAGGTGCGCGGCGCCTTCTCGATGTCCGAGCCGGAGCTGGGTTCCGATGTCGCGGCGATCCGCACCAGGGGTGTCCGGGATGCCGACGGTGGCTACACCATCACCGGGCAGAAGATGTGGCTGACCAACGGTGGCAGCTCGACTCTGGTTGCGGCGCTGGTGAAAACCGATGAGGGCGCGGACAAGCCGCACCGCAACCTGACCGCGTTCCTGGTCGAGAAGCCGACCGGCTTCGGCGAGGTCAAACCCGGCCTGACCATCCCGGGCAAGATCGACAAGCTGGGCTACAAGGGCATCGACACCACCGAGCTCATCTTCGACGGCTACCGCGCCGGCGCGGACGACGTACTCGGCGGCAAGCCGGGTGCGGGCTTCTTCCAGATGATGGACGGTATCGAGGTCGGCCGGGTCAACGTGTCGGCGCGGGCCTGTGGTGTCGGTATCCGCGCCTTCGAATTGGCGGTGCGGTACGCCCAGCAGCGGGAGACGTTCGGCAAGCCGATCGCCGACCACCAGGCCATCGCCTTCCAGCTCGCCGAGATGGCCACGAAAGTCGAGGCGGCGCATCTGATGATGGTCAATGCGGCGCGGCTCAAAGACTCGGGGGAGCGCAACGACGTCGCGGCAGGCATGGCGAAATACCTTGCCAGCGAGTTCTGTTCGGAGGTCACCCAGCAGAGCTTCCGGATCCATGGTGGCTACGGCTACTCGAAGGAGTACGAGATCGAACGGCTGATGCGGGACGCGCCGTTCCTGCTGATCGGCGAGGGCACCAGCGAAATCCAGAAGACCATCATCAGCAAGAGCCTGCTCAATGAATACCGCATCTGAACCCGAATTCGCCGCGCCCGCACAGCTTTCGCACGACGTGGCGCGTTACGTCCGCCGCCGGATCTTCAACGGCACCTTCCCGGCGGGGGAGTATCTGCGGCTCGACCAGCTGGCCACCGAGCTGGGTGTCAGCGTCACCCCGGTCCGGGAGGCGCTGCTGAACCTGCGGGCCGAGGGGCTGTTGGTGCAGCACCCGCGACGCGGCTTCATGGTCCTGGAGGTCACCGCCCGCGATGTCTCCGATGTGGCCATGGTGCAGGCGTTCGTCGGCGGGGAACTCGCGGCCCGCGCCGCCGAGAACATCACCGCGGCCCAGGTTTCGGAACTCACCCGGATTCAAGACGCGCTTGAGCAGGCCTACCAGCACACCGATGTCGACCGCATGGTGCAGCTCAACCACGAGTTCCATCGGCTGATCAACGTCGTCGCCGACTCACCCAAGCTGACCCAATTCATGTCCGGCATAACCCGTTACGCGCCTGAAGCCGTGTTCCCGACACTGGAGGGCTGGCCGGATCTGTCGATCCGGGACCACCGCCGGGTGATCGCCGCACTGCAGGCCGGCGACGGTGAAGCGGCCCGAACGGCGATGGCCGAACACTTCGAGGTCGGGGTGGCCCCGCTGACCGAGCACCTCTGCGCACGCGGGGTCATCCGCGAGGGCTGAAGTCCGGTGAGCCGGTGTCGCCCGGGGGTACGGTCTGTGTGAATCTGTGAATCGTGCAAGGAAAACGGCGCTGTGGCCAGATCCCGTTCCTTGGCGTCGGTTCGCCGCAAGGATGTGCCCACACCCGTTCGTTGCCGACCGTTGGAGAGCAGCATGACCGCACTGACCGAGGACACGCCGACGCCGTCGGGCCGCGCCGCGACCCGGCGCGCCATCTGGAACACCATCCGGGGATCGTCGGGCAACCTCGTCGAGTGGTACGACGTCTACGTCTACACCGTCTTCGCCACGTACTTCGAAAACCAGTTCTTCGACAAGGCCGACCAGAATTCGACGATCTACGTGTACGCGATCTTCGCGGTCACGTTCGTCACCCGGCCCATCGGATCGTGGTTCTTCGGCCGCTTCGCCGACCGCCGGGGCCGCCGCGCCGCACTGATGGTCAGCGTTTCGCTGATGGCCGCCTGCTCGATGGTGATCGCCCTGGTTCCCTCGCGGGCGAGCATCGGCGTCGCCGCACCGATCATCCTGATCATCTGCCGGCTGGTGCAGGGGTTCGCCACCGGCGGCGAGTACGGCACGTCGGCGACCTACATGTCGGAGGCGGCGACCAGGGAACGCCGTGGGTTCTTCTCCTCGTTCCAGTACGTCACCCTGGTCGGTGGGCACGTGCTGGCCCAATTCACCTTGCTCATCATCCTCACGGCGCTGAGCACCGCGCAGGTGAGCGAATTCGGTTGGCGCATAGGCTTTGCGGTCGGCGGTGTCGCGGCGGTGGTGGTGTTCTGGCTGCGCCGCAGCATGGACGAGTCGCTGTCCAAGGAGACCCTCGAGGCGATTCAGGAGGGCAAGGAGCCCCATGCCGGTTCGATATGGGTGCTGTTCTCGCGCTATTGGAAGCCGTTGCTGCTGTGCTTCCTGATCACGCTCGGTGGCACCGTCGCGTTCTACACGTACAGTGTCAACGCGCCGGCGATGGTCAAGGCGACCTACAAGAACCAACCCATGACCGCGACCTGGATCAACCTGCTCGGACTGATCTTCCTGATGCTGATCCAGCCGATCGGCGGAATGATCAGCGACCGGATAGGCCGCAAGCCCCTACTGCTGTGGTTCGGCTTCGGCGGGCTGGTCTACACGTACGTCCTCATCACCTATCTGCCGCAGACGCACTCGCCGATCATGTCGTTCCTGCTGGTTGCCGTCGCATACGTCATCCTCACGGGATACACCTCGATCAATGCGCTGGTGAAGTCCGAACTGTTCCCGGCCCACGTGCGGGCCCTCGGCGTCGGCGTCGGCTACGCGCTGGCCAATTCGATTTTCGGCGGTACCGCACCGCTGATCTACCAGGCCCTCAAGGCCCGGGGCGACGTGCCGCTGTTCATCGCCTACGTCACCGTCTGTATCGCGGCGTCGCTGCTGGTGTACCTGTTCTTCTTGAAGAACAAGTCCGACACCTACCTCGACCGCGAGCAGGGCAGCGCCTACCGCTGAGAGTTCGACGGCTTGCGTGATCTCCGGATCAGCCCAGCGGATCGAACCGGAAGACCGCGAGTCTGCCTGCCAGCGACTCGAATTCATCGGGCGTGCCCTCGGTGACCATGCCCGAACTCTTGGCGAATTTCACGCCGACGGGTACCTGGACGGGGAACTCGCGCAGCACCGGGCGAGCCTCGTCGACCGTCAACTCGGTGATCCGCACGGGCCGCGACTTGCGGCCCCGCGTCAAGGTGCCGGTGCCGGCGGCGCGGGCGTTGAGGGCCCAGTGCGCACCCGGATAGCCGGCGACGGCGTACATCTCGCCGTGCACGACGAACGGCGTCATCGGGGTGCTCCGCGGTGTACCGGTCTTGCGGCCGGGCACGGTGAGCACCATCGCCGGACCGACCGGGATGCCGAGTTTGCCTACGGCGACAACAACTTTGTTCATCTGTTTGAGGTAGCGGGGCGGCCGGGGATTCGATGTGCGGGGCTCAGACATGGCTGGTCTCCAATCGCGGGGTGAAGGCGCCGCGGTGCTGCGCCACCCATTCGGCGAACGTCGTGGCGGGGCGGCCGAGGATGCGCTCGACCTCGTCGGTCACCGGCGCCGGGCGGTCGACCGTTTCGGCGAGCAGCGCGGTGTAGGCGGTGCCGAATTCGGCGGGGAAGCCGATGGCGACGAAGCGTTCGCGGACCTGCACTACCGGGATTTCCCGGTAGTGCAGAGCGCGCCCCAGCACCTCGCCGACGATGGCGAGCAACTCGGCGTTGGTGAGCGACTGCGGCCCCGTCAGCGGAATCTTGCGACCGTTCAGGTCGTCGGTCAGCAGGGCATGCGCGGCGACCGCGGCGATGTCGGCTTCGATGATCGGCGCGCTGGACGCGCTTGCGTAGGGGCCCGCCACGACGTCGCCGGCCTGCAGCTGGCCCGCCCACATACCGATGAAGTTGGTGGCGAACAACGCCGGCCGCAGGCTCACCCACGGCAGTCCCGAGTCGACAGCCAGTTGTTCGACTTCCTTGTTGCGGTCGCCGCGCAGACGCGAGGGCTGCCGCGTGAAGTCTTCGTCGACATTCATCGCGGGCAGCGCAACCAGCTTGGCTCCGGAGTCTTTGGCAGCCTCGACGGTCCATGTCAGGTCCGGTCCGAGGGCACGGGAGTTGAGGAACACCGCCGTGGCTCCGGCGAGGCCGTCGCGGACGGACGCGACGGTCTCGACCCCGGCCGGGAAATGCGGCGACGGATTACGGGTGACGGCACGGACTTTCATGCCTGCGGCGTGCAACTGTTCGACGAGTGGGCGGCCGACGTTGCCGGTGGCCCCGGTGATGAGAATGGTCATGCATCAAGGACGGGGTACCCCTCGGGAAAGTTACGGCCCGAAAGGTGAGGCGGTGCGGTAACTTTTCAGCACCCTGAATCGTCTTCAACTGATGACAGAAACCACCGAATTCACCGCGGCCTGGCGCCACCACCATCCGTATCTGGTCAACCTCGCGTACCAGATGCTCGGTGACGTCGGCGACGCCGAAGATGTTGCGCAGGAAGCGTTTCTGCGGCTGTCCCGCACGCTGCCCGGTGAGATCGAGGACGTCCGCGCGTGGCTGACGACCGTCGCCGGGCGGCTGTGCCTGGACCTGGTGCGGTCGGCACGGGCACGGCGGGAACAACCGACCGAACAGGACGCGATGCCGCCACTGGCATCGCGTGAGCTGGACCCCGCGGACCGCGTCACTTTGGACGACGAGGTGTCGAGTGCCCTGCTGCGGGTGCTGCGGCAGTTGAGCCCCGGTGAGCGCGTGGCGTTCATCCTGCACGACGTGTTCGCAGTCCCGTTCGAGTCGATCGCGGAGACCGTCGGCCGGCCGGTCGGTACGTGCCGGCAGCTGGCCCGCCGGGCCCGGGCGAAGGTGGCGGGTACCGACGTGCGCGCCGACGACGTCGAGGCGACCGACCATCAACTGGTCACCGAGAAGTTCATCACCGCGTGCGCCGGCGGCGACGTGCAGGCACTGGCCGCGGTGCTGGACCCGACGGTCTGGGGCGTCGGCACGGTGCTGAGCGATCCGCCGATCCCGCCCATCGTCAACCACGGCCCGCAGCGCGTCGCCGAGAACCTCATGCTCTACCTCGGCCCGGGCACCACCGTCGTCGCCGGTCCACTCGGCCAGCCCGTCCTGTTGGCATTCGCGCACCGGCAGCTCTTCGCGGTGGTGGTGCTGACGATCCGCGACGGACTCGTCGCCAAGATCGAGGCGACCGCCGATCCATTGGCACGGTTCGGGGCGTGAATTCTCCCCGCGAGCAGACGTAAAACTGTCGTTTTCGTTGCGAAATCGACAGTTTTGCGTTCCCCCGCAAGCGGGCGGTGCCCCCAGCCCGCGAGGGGAGGTGGGCTGCGGGCTAGTCCTGGAGCGCCTGCTCCTTGGCCCAGCGGTAGTCGGCCTTGCCCGCGGGGCTGCGGACGATGGTCGGCCGGAAGACGACCGCCTTGGGCAGCTTGTACCGGGCGATGGACTCCGAGGCGTGCTTGATCAGTTCGGCGGCGTCGGCCTCGGCTCCGTCGGCCAGCGCCACGACCGCGACGACCTCGTTGCCCCAGCGCTCGCTCGGGCGTCCGGCGACGACGACGTCGACCACCGCCGGGTGCGAGGCGATGGCGGACTCGACCTCTTCGGCGAAGATCTTCTCGCCGCCGGAGTTGATGGTCACCGAGTCGCGGCCGAGCAGCTCGACGGTGCCACCCTCCAGCAGCCGGGCGCGGTCGCCCGGCACCGCGTAGCGGATGCCGTCGATCACCGGGAAAGTCTTGGCCGTCTTGGCCGCATCGCCCTTGTAGCCGAGCGGCACGTAACCCTCCTGGGCCAGCCAGCCATTGCCCTCGTGGCCCGGAGCCAGGAGCGCAGAGAAGTCCTCCGAGACGATCCGGGTGGCCGGACCGGCGGTGAAGGTGCCGCTCGACACGTTGGCCTTGGTCGACACGTGCGACATCTGCGCGCCGGTCTCCGATGAACCCACGCCGTCGATCACCATCGCGTTGGGCAGTGCGGCGACGAGCCGGCCCTTCACGGCCGGTGTGAACAGCGCGCCGCCGTTGGCGACGATCACCAGCGAGCTCGGGTCGTGGCTGCCGTCGGCCATCGCTTCTTCGATCGCGGTAACCAGCGGCCGGGCCATGGCGTCACCGACGACCGTCGCGATGGCGATCTTCTCGCGCGCGATGGTCTCGACGATCTCCTTGGCGTTGAAGCCCTCGACATCCTTGGCGAACACGATGGTCTGCCCGTTGTTGATGCCGGTCATCACGCCCCACTGCGCGGCGCCGTGCATCAGTGGCGGCAGGATCATCATCCGCATCTCGCCGGCGGCCGAGGCCCGGTCGACGATCTCCTGGGCCGACTGCGCCGGCTCGCCCGTCATCGCGTTGCGCCCGCCGAACGAGGCCATGAAGATGTCGTGCTGGCGCCACAGCACGCCCTTGGGCATGCCGGTGGTGCCCCCGGTGTACAGCACGTAGAGGTCGTCGGGCGACGGCGTCACCGGCGGCGGCGGGACATCGGTGGTCACGATGGTCTCGTAGTCGACGGCACCCGGTAGCAGCTCGTTGCCCGAGCTGTCGGCGATCTGGATCAGCACTTTGAGGTTCGGCAGGTCCGGCAGCACCTCGGCCAGCGTCGGCGCGAACGCGGCGTGGTAGATCAGGGCGGAGGCACCCGCGTCGTTCAGCAGGTACTGCAGCTCGGCCTTGACGTAGCGGTAGTTGACGTTGAACGGCGCGACCCGGGCCCGGAAGGCGCCGAGCAGCGATTCGACGAACTCGGGTCCGTTGTAGGCGTAGATGCCGACCAGGTCCTGCCCGACTTCGTGGCCGGCCAGCTGATCGCGCTCGGTGTGCACGCCCAGGCCCTGTGCGTGCAGGTAGGCGGCGAGCCGGTTGGCGCGGGTGACGACCTCGGCGTAGGTGAAGCGGCGATCGCCCTGAATGATCAGGGTCCGGTCCGGGATGGCTGCAGCGACGGCGTCGGTGACGTCGGAAACCGTGAACAGCACGTTTCTCCTAAAGCTGGTCGGGCAACAACTGGACATCTGTCCATACACTCATTTAGTACCACGGAGTGAGGATCGTCTCTTTTGGTACCACCCTGTGAGGTGCCGACAGCGGTGTGCGTCCACTGTGCGGGCGGTTGTGTAGAGACGGTCGTTGCCCGCGGGCCCGACGATCAGCTGTTCACCCGGCGTGCCCGCTCAGCAGCAGCGGCCCTGCGGGTTGCGGTCCGCGGCGCGGTACCGCGCCGCCCAGTACTCGCGCTCGGTCAGCGCCGCCTCGCCGGCATGGCTGCGACGGTGGTGATCCAGATACCGGGCGTAGTGGTTGTCGCCCATCAGTGATGACCAGTACCAACTGATCTGGCGTGCGAATCGGGCAGCGCGTCCCATTGCTTCTGCACCTCCTTCTCGATGTCGGTGGCGAACAGGCCGCGCGGCGCGAACCGCCGCGACGGCACCGCCTCGTCGTCGGTGAGTGGCCGGCCGCCGCCGCGGACGGCCTGGATCGCGACGATGATGCCGACGACCACGACGATCACGACCAGCAGTGCGAACACGATTGACAGCGTGCCCTGGATGAAGGTGTTCCGGATGACGGCGTCGATCTGGTCGGGGTTCTTCGCGGAGCCGAAGCTCGTCTTGCCGGCCGCCTGGGCCGCCACATACTGCGAATGCTGTTGCCAGTAGCCGATTTTGGGGTCGTGGGAGAAAATCTTCTGCCACGACGCGGTGAGGGTGACCAGGGCGTCCCAGAACAATGGCAGCCCGGGAATCCAGGCCCACTTCAGCAGACCCTTCTTGATCACCACGACGGTGACGACCGTCAGCGCGATGGCCGCGAGCAGCTGGTTGGCGATACCGAACAACGGGAACAGCGTGTTGATGCCGCCGAGGGGATCGGTGACGCCCATGAGCAGGATGCTGCCCCAGCCCGCGACGACCAGGAGGCTGCAGCTCCACGCACCGATACGCCAGCTGGGATCGCGCAGTTTCCGCAGCGGCCCCCCGAGATTGCCCAGGGCATCGGACAGCATGAAGCGCGCGACGCGGGTGCCCGCATCGACGGTGGTGAGGATGAACAGGGCCTCGAACATGATCGCGAAGTGGTACCAGAAGGCCTTCATGCTCGACCCGCCGAACACCTGGTGCAGTACTTCCGACATGCCCAGCGCCAGCGTCGGTGCGCCGCCGGTACGCGAAACCACCGAGTGCTCACCGACATCGGTGGCGGCAGTGGTGATCTCTTGTGCGGTGATCGGGGCTCCCGAGAGGCCCAACCCGTTGGCGTAGGTCGCGGCGGTTGCCGCGGTGGGGCCGGTCGCCGCCCCGGGGGAGTTGATGACGAAGTACAGGTGCTGGTTGATGATCGCCGCGGTGATCAGCGCCATGATCGCGACGAACGACTCGGTCAGCATGCCGCCGTAGCCGATGAGCCGCGTCTGCCCTTCCTTCTCCAGCAGCTTCGGCGTCGTGCCCGAGGAGATCAGGGAGTGGAAGCCGGACAGCGCGCCGCACGCGATGGTGATGAACAGGAACGGGAACAGCGCGCCGGCGAACACCGGACCGTCGGCCCGGGTGGCGAACTGCGACACGGCGGGAGCCGACATGACCGGGTGGGCGATCAGGATGCCGACCGCCAGCAGCGAGATGGTGCCGACCTTCATGAACGTCGACAGGTAGTCGCGTGGCGCGAGCAGCAGCCACACCGGCAGCACCGACGCGGCCAGGCCGTAGACGATGATGCACCACGACAACGTCACCTTGGACAGCGTGAACCAGTCTGCACCCCAGGAGGTTTCGGCGACCCAACCGCCCGAGACCACCGCGAGCAGCAGCAGCGCGACGCCGATGATCGTCACCTCGGACACCCGGCCGGGCCGCAGGTACCGCAGGTACAGCCCCATGAAGATCGCGATCGGAATGGTCATCGCGATGGAGAACACGCCCCACGGGCTTTCCGCGAGCGCGTTGACCACGACGAGAGCCAGCACAGCCAGCAGGATCACCATGATCACCAGCACCGCGACGATCGCGGCGATACCGCCGATGGGCCCGAGCTCGTCGCGCGCCATCTGGCCGAGCGAGCGGCCGCGCCGCCGCGTCGAGATGACCAGCACCAGGTAGTCCTGCACGCAACCGGCGACGACCGCGCCGATGATGATCCAGATGGTGCCCGGCAGGTAGCCCATCTGCATGGCCAGCACAGGGCCGACCAGGGGGCCGGCGCCGGCGATGGCCGCGAAATGGTGACCGAACAGCACCCGGCGGTCGGTCGGCATGTAGTCGGTGTCGTTCTCGAGGAGCTCGGCCGGGGTCGCGTGATCGTCGCGGGGTTTGACGATCTTCATCTCGATCAGCCGCGCGTAGAACCGGTATCCGATGACATACGTACAGATCGCGGCGATGACGAACCACACCGCGTTGACCGTCTCGCCACGCGCGAGGGCGATTACGGCCCACGCCACGGCGGCGACCACGGCGATGACGCCGAAGATCACCCGATGTCGGGTGGTGATGGGCGAGCGGTCGATGATCGCGACCGGTGGCAGGTCCGGGTCGGTACGCACATAGGTGACGTCCCCGACGGATTCGCCGGGGTGCGCGGTGGCTTGCGACATGCCCCACATCCTGTCATCGGTGGCCCCGAATCGCGGGGTAACACTCAGCGTTCGTACAGCGACCGGACGGTGTCGATGGTGTCGGCTTCTTCCGGCCGCTTGTCGTCGCGGTAGCGCAGCACCCGGGCGAACCGCAGCGCCATCTTGCCGGGGTAGCGGCTCGACCCCTGCACTCCGTCGAACGCGATCTCCACGACCTGCTCCGGGCGCAGCCGCACGACGTAGCCGTCCATCGGGCCGTCGGCCAGTTCGGTGAACCGGGCGGTCTGCCAGTCGAGCATCGCGTCGGTCATCCCCTTGAAGGTCTTGCCCAGCATGACGTAGCCACCGGTGACCGGATCCCGCGCTCCCAGATGGATGTTCGACAGCTTGCCCGTGCGCCGTCCGGATCCCCACTCGACCGCGAGCACCACCAGATCGAGCGTGTGCACCGGCTTGACCTTCAGCCACCCGGCGCCACGCCGGCCCGCCTCGTAGGGCGACTCCGGGTGTTTGGCCATCACGCCTTCGTGGCCCGCGGCCAGCGTGTCGTCGAGGAACTGCTGGGCGACAACCGAATCGGAGGTGACGCAGCGCCCGACCCGCAGCGGTTCGGGAACGACGTCGTCGAGCGCCTGGCGGCGGTGTTCGGCCGGCTGGTCCAGCAGATCGGTGCCGTCGCGGTGCAGGATGTCGAAGAAGTACACCGAAAGGGGTTGCGCCCCATCATCGGCGCGTTTGCCGATGCGGGAGGACGTGACCTGGAACCGGTGCGGGCGGCCGTCGGGACGCATGGCCAGGGCCTCGGCATCGGCGATCAGGTCCGTCACGGGCAGCGCCAGCACCGCGCGCACCACGTCCGGCAACCGGGCGGTGATGTCGTCGAGGCTGCGGGTGTAGACCGACACGTCGGTGCCCGACCGATGTATCTGCAGCCGGACGCCGTCGAGCTTCGTCTCGAATATCGCCGTGCCACCGAGCTTTTCGAGGGCATCGCCGACATCGGTGGCAGTCTGGGCCAGCATCGGGCTCACCGGGCGGCCCACGGTGAGGGTGAAGCGCCGCAGGCCCGCGACGCCGTCGGACATCACGGCGGCAGCGACCGTGGCCAGGTCGCCGCCGAGCATCGCGGCACGGCGCACGTCGGCGGCGGCGATGCCGGCGGCCTTCGCGACCGCGTCGGCCATCACGCCTGCCAGCGCGCCCTGGCGCAGCCCGCCGCTGAGCAGCCCACGCAGAAAGGTCTGCTCGACCTCGGTGGCCGCCCCGAACAAACCGTGGAGCAGCGCGGAGCGCGCGGCCCCCGAACCCTTGCCGGCCACCGCCTTGATGGCCGTCAGCGCGGCGTCGACCTCGATGACCGTCAGCGTCGGGTCGCCGGCGGCCGGCGGCGGCAGCGCGCGCAGCGCCGCCCACCCGACCCCGATCTGCCGCTGCGGCAGCTCACCGGACAGCCAGTGCACGACGACGGCGACGGTCGCCGGATCATCGGCCGCACTCCCGAGGAGAGCCGCGATGCGCGCGATCTTCGCGGACCGGGCAGACACCGCACCGACTTCGGCCGAGGCCGTGGCGACGTCGGAGAGCAGCATGACCCCAGCTTGGCATGGGGCACCGACATTTAGCCTTTGAGTGAGTCCGTGGGCAGGTCGAGGCACCGACCGGGACATCTGGTGATCCCTGACGTCTGAGTGGCCGCCCGCGGGCTCGGTGCCTGGTCGAGCGGTGTCCTTGTTTGGGAACTTGGAGCCAGCCTGAGGGTGGGACTCCTGCTTAGAGAATGTCTGGGCCGTGGCCGCGATGGTCAGTCACCTGGGATGACAGGATCGGGCTGACAGGAGCAAAACGACAATGGCATTGACGTTGGGGATCGACGTGGCAGTGCGGGCAGCGCATCAAGGGACGCTGGCCCGCGACGGAATCGCGGTGTGGCGTGGCCGTAAGTTCTCGACCCGGCCGGCGGAGCTGGAACGGTTGTGGGATGACCTGAATCTGGCTGATCCGGGTGATCTGACGGTCGTGGTCGAGCCGACGCGCAACGCGTGGATCGTTGTGGCGGAGTGGTTCCGCCGCCGCGGGGCCCGCGTGGTGATGGTTCCCACCACCCAATCGGCGGATCTTCGCAAGTACTACTCCAAGCACACCAAGAACGATCGGATCGACTCCGAGTTGCTGGCCCGGCTGCCACTTCTTCATCCCGAAGGCCTGCGTGAGTATTCCGGCCAGGGACCTGCAGACCCGTTGCGGCGCTTGGTCAAGCAGCGCTCCACCATGGTCAAACGCCGGGTCGCCGTCTACGCCCGACTCGATGCACTCGTCGAGCTCCTCGGGCCGGCTTGGTATGCGGTGCTCGGTTCGAATTACGGCATCGCGGCGTTGGAGTTCCTGGCCCGTTACGCCGATCCGAACGCGGTGATCCGCCTCGGCCACGGACGTCTGAGCAGGTTCTTGATCGCCCGGTCCCGTGGCGCGTGGCGCAGCGACCACGCCGCCGGCCTCATCGCCGCGGCCAAGGAAACCCTCGCGCTGTGGGGGTCGGACGGGATGAACTTCGCCGAACTGGCCGAAGACATCGCCCACGAAGCCGAACAGGCGCTGTTCTTGACCCGCCAAATCAAGCAGATCGACGAACGAGTCGCGAACCTGTACGCCGACGCCGACCCCGATGGGATCGTTGCCTCGGCTCCCGGCGTGGGACCGGTCATCAGCGCCGTGATCGCGGGGCGGATCGGTGATCCGCACCGATTCACCTCACTGGCGGCGGTGCGCGCCTACACCGGACTGGTCCCCAAGGTCAGCCAGTCCGGGGTGGGCAAGGTCGAATCTTCGATCACCAAGGCCGGTGACCCACTGCTGCGCGAAATGCTCTGCACCGCAGCCGATCAAGCCCGCAAGGTCGACCCGCAGATCGCGGCGAAGTACCAGCGGCTGATGGCCGGCGACCGCCACCATGATTCGGCGATCTGCCATCTGGCCACTCTGCTGGTCACTCGGATCGCCACGTGCATGCGCGCCGGCCAGCCCTACGCCCTACGCGATGTCGACGGCACCCCCATCACCGAAGCTCAGGGCCGCGTGCTCGTCAAAGAGCGCTACCAGATTGAGCCGCGCCGCCGAGACAACATCCGGCACCACCGTATGCGCGACCGCCGCAAACAGAGGGCGGGCCAGGAGTCACAGGAGTCGCCGAACGCTCCAACATCCAGGCCCGCCACCAATCACCCTACGAGCCAACACATCGCTTGACATCCGTTAGGAACTCATGTTCAGGCGCTGTCGAGCAGCGCACGCAGTACGGCGGCCTCCGCCTCGACCTGCGCGGCGCGGTCCCCGTGGCCGGCCGCCCGTAGTTGTCCGGCCGCGGCCCGACGCTCGTCTGCCTCGGTGCCGATCAGTTCCTGGATCTCGTCGTCGGTGAGATGTCGGCGGGCGACCTCGGCGGCGCCGAGACCGTGGGCGCTGTCGGCGATGGCGCCGGCCCGCGGCAGCGGCACGTCCGGGGTCTCGGCGTTGTCGATGGCGCTGAGTGCGCTGCGGAGCGCCGCGACCGCAACGTTGTCCTTGGCCTTGCGTGCCGCGATGAGCCGGGACCGGAGGCCGGCGCGCCACTGCTGGGCGGGTTCGGTCATCCGGCCACCGTAGTGAAGCGGATCCGGCTCGCCAACCGAATATTTCGGGCGCCGGTCAGGCGACGGTGAACGACACCGAATGCCAGCCCGTCGCGCCATCGGGAACGACGTCGGCGACCTCCGAGGTCTGCAGCGCGCCGGTGCCATCGGTGGCGCGGACGGTGATGGTGTGCCGCCCGGGCTGGTCTGCCTGCCAGGTGTAACTCCAGAGCCGCCAGGTGTCGTTCGAGTACGCGGCGCCCAGCGTCGCCGGTCGCCACGGGCCGTCGTCGATGCGGACCTCCACGGCACGCACCCCGCGGTTCTGCGCCCACGCGACGCCGCCGAACGTCGCGGTACCCATCGGCACCGCGGACCCGGCGCGCGGCACGTCGATGCGTGACTCGGTCTTGATGGGCCCGTGCGCGGACCACCCCAACTTCGTCCAATAAGCCTGGGCCCGGTCGAATCTGGTGAGTTCGAGGTCGACGACCCATTTCGTCGCCGAGACATAGCCGTACAGACCGGGAACCACCAGCCGCGCCGGGTAGCCGTGCTCTGTCGGCAGCGGCTCGCCGTTCATGGCGACGGCGACCAACGCGTCGCGGTTGTCGGTCAGTGCCTCGACGGGCGTCCCCGCGGTGAACCCGTCGATGGACTTGGACAGCACCATGTCGGCGTCCGCGTGGACACCGGCCCGCGCCAGCAGGTCGCGCACGCGGTAGCCGGTCCAGGTGGCGTTCGATATCAGGTTGCCGCCTACCGGGTTTGACACGCAGGTGAGCGTGACCACCTTGTCGATCGCCTCGAACTGCGCCAGTTCATCGAATCGGAAGGTGACTTCGCGATCGACCATCCCGTGGATCCGCAGCCGCCAGTCCTGCCGCTGTACCTGCGGGACGGACAGTGCCGTGTCGATGCGGTAGAAGTCGGCGTTCGGCGTGATGAACGGGGGCAGGTCCACCCCGGCGGGTTGCACGTCGGGCGGTATCGGCGGTCCGGGAAGCTTGGCTGCCGGCGGCGTGTAGGCGCTGCGGTCACCCGCAACCGACGACGCGGCGCGGCCCAGCACTGTCCCGATGACCCCGGCCAGCGTGCCGGCGGCCAGGAAGCCCAGCGCCGCCAGCGACCGGCGGCGGCCGGGATCGGTATCTGTATCTGTATCCGCCTCCGATTCCGGGGCCGGGGCCGGGGCCGGGGCCGCGGAACCGAGGCGATCGGAGACCAGCAGTCGCAGTACCGCGATGCCCGCGGCCGCGCCGACGAGCGACGGGGCGACGTCGAGCGGTCTGGCACCGGTGCGGGAGAGCACCGCGGCGGCGCCCAGCACGCCCGCCAGCGCCAGGGCGATGCTGCCGAGCTTCCGGTCCTCGAATTGTGCTGTCACCATGGCGATCAGCGCGATGGCCACGAGCACGGCCACGGTCAGGAACAGCTTGTCGTTGGTGCCGAAGGTCTGGATCGCCCACTCTTTGAGTGGTCCCGGGGTCAGGTCGATCACCACCGACCCGACGGCGGTGCGGGAATCGGCATGTGGCCCAAGAGGAATCGCCAGGAGCGCCGCGACACCGAGCGCCACGGCCGCGGCCGCCAGTCCGGCCAGCGATCGGTGCGGGTCCAGTCGAAGTGCCACACATTCACAGTACGGCGCAGCCGCTGCGCCGACGCCAAATGAAAACGGATCGTAAGAATTGGCTGCCCGTTCGGCCGATCCCGGGCCAGAATCACTGCATCATGCAGCCGACTCTGACCGACCGTGACCGAGACATCGTCCAGAACTGGATCCGCGCCGAGGGGCTGGGTGAGCACGTCACCGCCGTCGAGCCACTGACCGGCGGCACTCAGAACATCGTGGTGCGACTGCACATCGACGGTCGCCCCGTGGTATTGCGCCGCCCGCCCCTGCATCCGCGGCCGACCAGTGACAAGACCATGCTGCGCGAGATCGCCGTACTGCGGACCTTGGCCGGAACCGCGGTGCCGCATCCCGCTTTCATCGCCGGTTGCGAGGATCCGTCGGTGCTGGGTGTCGTCTTCTATCTGATGGCCGAGGTCGACGGCTTCAACCCCGGCGAGGAACTCTCGCCGGCCTACGCCGCCGACGCCGGTCTGCGACACGACGTCGGCCTGTCGTACGCGGGAAGCCTGGCACAGCTGGGCAATGTCGCCTGGGACGGCAGCCCGCTGGCGGCCATCCGCAAGCCGGGATCGTTTGTGGCGCGGCAGGTTCCGCAGTTCGTCGGGTTGTTGCAGAGCTACCGCCACGAGCACTACGACCCCGAATCGCTCGACGGTGTCGAGCAGCTGGCGACCTGGCTGACCGACAACCGGCCACCCGATGGCGAGCCCGGCATCATGCACGGCGACTGTCACCTCAACAACGTCATGCTGCGCCACGACCGGCCGGAGCTCGCGGCGTTCGTCGACTGGGAGATGTGCACCGTCGGCGATCCGCTGCTGGATCTGGGCTGGATGCTGGTGTGCTGGCCGACCGCGCCCAATGCCATCGTCGTCGGCGCCGCGCTGGCGGAGGCCGGTGGCCTGGCCGGTCGGGACGAACTGCTGGACGCCTACCTCGCCGCGGGCGGCCGCCGCACCGAGCACCTGGACTGGTACATCGCGATGGCGTGCTTCAAATTGGGCATCGTGATCGAGGGCACCTGGTCGCGGTTCCTGGCGGGCCTGGCCGACCGCGAGGCGGGGGAGAAGCTGCATGCCTCGGCCACCGAGCTGATTCACCTGGGTGTCCGGGTTGCCAAGGGCGACAACCCGTTCGCCTACCGGTAGGCGTCGTAGCCCAGCTTGACGGCCAGCGCCAGGCCGGCCAGCGCGATGGCCAGCCGCAGCGGCGTCGCCGGTGCGTGGCGGACGACGACAGGACCGAGTCGCGAACCCACCAGGCACCCGATGCCCAGTGGCACCACGGCAATCCAGTTCACCGGCGCCAGCGCGATGAAGCCCACGGCGGCAACACCATTGGCCACACCGAGGATGACGTTCTTCGCGGCGTTGGCGTGGGCCATCGACTCGCTGCCGCTGTGCAGCAGCAGTGCGAGCAGTACCACGCCGGCGGCAGCGCCGAAATAGCCGCCGTACAAGCAGATTGCGAAGATCGCGGCGGTGATGAGCATCGAACGCCAGCGGCCGGGCTCGTCGTCCGCGCCGCGGCGTTGGGGGATGGCGATGGTGACCGAGGACAGCCCGAGCAGTATCGGGACCACCACCTCGAATCCTTCGGCGGGAAGCGCCAGCAGCAGTGCGGCCCCGACCGCGCCGCCGAGGGCGGCGGCCGGCAGCATCCGGCGCAACCATGGACCCATGCCCTCGAGTTCGGGAAGCGAACCCCACACCGATCCGATGGTGTTGAAGGTCAACGCGACGGTGTTGGTCACGTTCGCCGCCACCGGCGGCAGCCCGGCCATCAGCAGGGCCGGGTACGTCGCGACGGACGCCAGCCCGGCGATACTCCCGGTCAGGCCGCCTATGACACCGGCGACGAGCAGAAGTGACGCATGCTGCCAGCTCATCGCGGCAAACCCTACAACCTCGCGATTTGTGCACGAAAATCCGCGTTGACCGCGGAAAAGCGTGCACGAAACGCGGAGGTAACTGTCGTCCGATAGAAACATGGCATGTCCTCGGCTGATCTCGGTGTCGACGCCGCCCTCGCCGCGATCCACGCGGCCGGCGGCGAGGACGCGCTGCGGTCGGGAATCGAACTGGGCCTGCAAGCGGTGCGGGCCGCTGCGCGCGCATCTGCGCCGGCCGCTGGGATCGCGGCCGCATGGTCGCAGGTGCTCCGGTCCGGCGTTGCCGCGGCTGTCCGGCTGACGCCCGGACCGTCCTGCTCGTGGTTCGTCTCCGGCAGCGTCGCGCGGGGCGAGGCAATGGCCGGATCCGACGTCGAGACCCTGGTCGTGCTGGCGGACGATGCCGCGCGCGACGACGCGCTGGCAGCGGCAGCGCAGGTGCATGCTGTGCTGGAGCGGTGCGGGGTGCGCGCCGACGCCAACGGGGTGCTGGCCAGCCGGCCGCGGTTCTGCCGGACGGCGGACGCCTGGTCCGACGGCATCGCGCACTGGACGTCCGACCCGCGGGAGGACCGCGGCGTGGTGATGACCGGAGTACTGGCCGACTCCCGTGCCGTCCATGGAGCCGACGACGGGGTGACCGAGGACCTCCTGCGCGCGCAGGTGGTGCGCGCCGCCGTCGACCACTATCCGGCCCGTCAGTACCTGCTGCAGGACGCCACGACGTTCCGCGCGTCGTTTCCGTCCCGGCTGCGCATGCTGGCCAGTCAGTCCGACACCGTCGACCTGAAGCCGACGGTCGTCGATCCGCTGGTGAAGATCGCGCGGTGGGCCGGGGTGTCGGCAGGTGCCACCGCGCTGTCGACGCCGAGCCGGCTCGATGCGGCGCAGGCGGCGAATGTGCTTGATGCCGAAGATGTTTCGGTGCTGCAGGACTGCTTCGCCGCCATGGTGAGATTCCGGTGGACGTCCCGTGCGGGTGGCGATCAGGTGGTGCTGTCCGAACTTCCGCCACAGGAGCGGGCCATGCTGCGCAGCGTCGCCCGTGAGGTGGCCGGCATCAGCCGCAAGCTGACGTACCTCGCCTCGACATCGGCGTTCCGCTGATGGAGACGAGCTTGCTGGCCCACCACGCGGTGCAGCAGACCCTGGCCGCCCAGCGCATCGAAGGCTGGGAACCCCAGCCCGCCCACATCGTCGAGTTGGGTGCGCTGGCTTCCGGTGCCGTCGAGTTCGACGATTACCTGGCACGGTGCCGTGCGCAGTATCCGCCGACGCTCGAAAAGCGGCGCCGGTTCCTCCGGCGCCGGGCGCCGTACCTGATCCCCGGAACATCGGTGCTGCGCAACAACTTCGGCATTCAACACGGACCGGACCTGGCAGCCGTGGAATTCCAGGTGACGGCGGGCCGTATGGTGCTGTGGCACTGTCGGCAATCGGCGACCGAGACGGAGATCGACGTCCGAGCCATGCACCGCGAGCTGTTCGGTGACGTGTACGAGTGGGCGGGGGAGCTGCGCACCGTCGACATCCGCCGCGGTGACTCGGCGTTCACCTGGCAGGTCGACGTCGCCGCCGGGTTGGCCGAAATCGAGCTCGCGGCAACGGCATTGGCGGACGTCGGCGCCGAGTTCGGCAACCCGAGGCTGGCGTGGGAACTGTCCCGGATCTACGCCCGGTACAACCAGATTCACCCGTTCCGGGAAGGCAACGGACGCACCGGGATGCTGCTGCTGCACGCGCTCGCCGGCCGGTGCGGCCGGCAACTGGACTTCACCGGTGTCAGCCGTGCCGCCTGGTATGCCGCGGCGCGGGACAGCATGCCGCTGCACCGCGACGGGCGCCTCAGCCACCGGCCGTTCCTGTGGCTGCTCAACCCGGCGGTGAAATCGTCTTGACCCGAGGCGCGGTCGCGGACTAACCTCGGCGACCATGCTTCACATGCTCGTAGTAGCCAGTACCCACAGCGGGGTCTGATCCTGACCGACCCCTCGCTGTGGGTCGGACGCTACTACCTGTCGGTCACTTCTTTCGAGCAGAAAAGACCGACGCATGTTCACCTCCACCGCCATCTCCACCACGTCGCGTTTCGCGGATCTGTTTGACCGCCCGGTGCCCCGTGACCTGCGCGAACACGCCGAAACCATGTGTCACGACACCTTCGTCGACCACTACGGTCACCAAGGTGGCCCGGTCCGTCTGGGCAGTTGGGACACCGCGGGCGACGACGACCGTCGCCGCGGTATCACCGCCCCGCGCCGGTACCGCGCCAGCATCGCCGTCGGCGACCGCATCGCGACCTCGACGGCCACCGCGACCGGCCCTGTCGCCGCGCTGACCGCGATGCTGCACGAGCGCGGCATGGCCGTCGAGATGATCAAGTTCCATCAACTGCCCGCCGTCGGCGGCGGCATCGCGACCTTCATCCACGGCAGCGACGGCGTGCGTGCGGAGTGGGCCATGGGCTGGGCCCGCGACCCGGTCCAGTCCGCGTTGCGGGCGATGATCGCGTGCGCGAACCGGCTGCACGCCTAGACCGGCACGCGTCCCGCGTGGTCAGCGAATGGGGCGCAACACGATCGGCATGCCGTCGACCGGTACGGCCATGCCGCCGTAGTCGTACCAGGGCTCGTAGCCGGGGTGGGTCAGCTCCAAGCGGTACTGGCGCAGCAGCCGGTGCATCACGGTCTTGATCTCCAACTGCCCGAAGACCATGCCGATGCACTTGTGCGCACCACCACCGAACGGTGCGAAGGCGTAGCGATGCGCCTTGTGCTCGCTGCGCGGCTCGGCGAACCGTTCGGGATCGAACCGCATGGGGTCGGTCCACAGTTCGGACAGGCGGTGGTTCATACCGGGCCACGTGACGACGTCGGTTCCGGCCGGGATGTAGTAGCCCAGCAGTTCGGTGTCCCGGACCGCGCGGCGGAAGTTGAAGCCCAGCGGCGTCTGCAACCGCAGCGACTCGTTGATCACCAGGTCGTAGGTTTCCAGCTTCTCCAGTGCCTCGATGTCCAGCGGCGCGTCACCGATGCGCTCCGACTCCTCGCGCAGTTTGTCCTGCCACTGCGGGTTGGCGGCGAGGTGGTAGGCCATGGTCGTCAGAGTCGACGTCGTGGTGTCGTGCGCGGCCATCATCAGGAAGATCATGTGCGCGACGATCTGGTCGTCGGTGAAGGTCTGCCCGTCTTCGTCCTGCGCGTGACAGAGCACGCTGAACATGTCGGTGCCCTCGGAGCGGCGCTTCTCGGCGATGGAGCCGGAGAAGTAGTCCTCGAGCGTCTTGCGGGCCTGGACGCCGCGCCACCAGGCGAAGGGGCGCACCGGTTTCCGGATGATCGCGTTGCCGGCCCGGGTCGTGGTGGTGAAGGCCTGGTTGATGGTGGTGACGAGCTTGTGGTCGGTTCCCGCGGGGTGTCCCATGAACACCTCGGACGCGATGTCGAGCGTCAGCTCCTTGACCGCCGGATGGAACAGGAATCGGGGATCGTTGGCCACCCAGTCGTTGGCCAGCACCTTGGTCGCCACGGAATCGATGTGGGACACGTAGCCCGTCAGCCGCGAACGGGTGAACGCCTCCTGCATGATCCGGCGGTGGAACATGTGCTCATCGAAATCGAGCAGCATGAGGCCGCCCTCGAAGAACGGCCCGATCACCGGATCCCAGGCGCGCTGCGAGAAGTCCTTGTTGCGGTTCGAGAACACGGCCTGCGTCGCGTCCGGTCCCAGCGCCATCACGGCCGGCAGCGCGGGCGTCTGCGCGTAGTACAGCGGCCCGTGCTTGCGGTAGAGCGACAAGACGTAGTCGGGACCGCCCCGGAACACCTCGATCAGGTGGCCGATGATCGGCAGTCCCGAGTCGCCCATGATCGGCTTGAGGTCGCTGCCGGCCGGGGGCTGGGCGAGAGCGAACTGCTCCCACTCGGTGGCCAGCAGACGCTGCTCGATGATCCCCATCCCCGGCACCGTGACCGGCGTCGGCTTGAGTCGCCGCATGGCCTGGTCGAGCAGGTAGTTCGGGGTGCTGATAGTCGCCATCCAGGGTTTCCTGTCTGCTCTTGACACATGTTTGTGGTGAAAGTCACCACCTATCGCCATCTTCGCTGCCATACTTGACGCGTGTCAAGTTTTGAATTGGTGTGTCGGCGATGACATCGTGAGCGCCATGAGCGCTGAAGTCGAGACGGCCGACAAGGGCCGCAGTCGAGGCGACAGGCAACGCGACGCCATCGTCAACGCAGTCCGCGAGCTGCTGGAGGAGCGGCCCTTCGCCGACCTGTCCGTCAGCACCATCAGTGCGCGCGCCGGCGTCGCGCGGTCGGGTTTCTACTTCTACTTCGACTCCAAGTACTCCGTCCTGGCCCGGATCGTGTCCGAGGCGATGGAGGAGCTCGACACGCTCACCCACAACTTCGCGCCGCGCGAGCCCGACGAGTCGCCGGCGTCCTTCGCGAAGCGGATGGTCGGCAGCGCGGCCGCCGTCTTCGCCATCAACGATCCGATCATGGCGGCGTGCACCATCGCGCAGAACACGGACGCCGAGATCCGTGACCTGATGGCCGACTTCGAGGACGGTGTGATCGACAAGATCGTCGGGCTCGTGGAACAGGACGCCGGCCGGCGCCCGATCTCCGACGACCTGCCGGCATTGGTTCGCACGTTGGTATCGACGACGGCCTACACGCTGTCGCGCGACAGCGCCTACATCGGGCGCGGCGGCGACCCGCAACGCGCGCTGGACATCGTGGAACGACTGTGGCTCACCGCGTTATGGGGTGGCGGCGACCTGCCTGTGTAGGGTCGGGCCATGACGCGGTGGAGCGGCTACGCAGGCAAGCGGTGTTTCGTGACGGGGGCGGCCAGCGGCATCGGCCGGGCGACCGCGCTCAAGCTGGCCCAGCAGGGCGCGGTCCTCTATCTGACCGATCGTGACGCCACCGGGCTGGAACAGACCGTCGCCGACGCCAGGGCACTCGGCGGGGAGGTGGCCGAACACCGCGCGCTGGACATCTCCGACTACGACGCCGTCGCGGCTTTCGCCTCCGACATCCACAGCCGGCACGAGGCCATGGATGTGGTGCTCAACATCGCCGGGATCTCAGCCTGGGGCACCGTCAGCACCCTGACCCATCAGCACTGGCGGTCTATGGTCGACGTCAACCTGATGGGGCCCATCCACGTCATCGAGACCATGGTCCCGCCCATGGTGGCCGCCGGCCGCGGTGGTCGGCTGGCCAATGTCTCATCGGCCGCGGGCATCGTCGCGCTGCCGTGGCACGCCGCCTACAGTGCCAGCAAGTACGGCCTGCGCGGGGTCAGCGAGGTACTTCGCTTCGACCTGGCACGGCATCGCATCGGGGTGTCGGTCGTGGTGCCGGGCGCGGTGAAAACGCCTCTGGTGCAGACGGTTCAGATCGCGGGCGTGGATCGCGACGATCCGCAGGTGCAGCGCTGGGTGGCCAGGTTCGCCGGACACGCGGTGTCGCCCGAGCAGGCTGCGGACAAGCTGCTGTCCGGGGTGGCCAAGAACCGGTTCATGGTCTACACGTCACCCGACATCCGGGCCCTGTACCTGTTCAAGCGGCTGGCGTGGTGGCCCTACAGTGTGTCGATGCGTCAAGTGAACGTGTTGTTCACGCGCGCCTTGCGGCCGAAGCGTGGCTGAACCCCAAAACTGCTGAGCTTCAGCGCTTTCCCCAGTCCCACGGCGGCGCGGTGAGCATGGTCTGGCCGTCGATCCGGGTTTCGCCCCACTGCTTGACCAGTTCGACTTCGCTCGCGTCGCACGCGGCCAGCCGCTCGCGCAGCCGTGCCGAGTGGGTGACGACGACGACCTGCGTCTTGCGTGCGGCGGCGGCGATCATGTCGGCGAGCGGGCCCACCAGGTCGGGGTGCAGGGACGTCTCCGGTTCGTTGAGCACCATGAGCGCGGGCGGTTGCGGCGTCAGCAGGGCGGCGCCCCAGAGCAGGAACCGCAGTGTGCCGTCGGACAATTCGGCCGAGCGCAGCGGCCGGAGCATGCCGCGTTGGTGCAGCTGCAGTTCGAACAACCCTCCGTCGGAGCTGACCGATATCTCGGCGCCGTCGAACGCATCGCCGACCGCGCGCGGCAGATCGTCGAAACCGGCTTCGAGGATGGTCTGCACGGCGGCGGCCAGGTCGTTGCCGTCGTTGCTCAGCACCGGGGTTCGGGTGCCCACCTGGCGGCGGCGGGCGGGCGCGTCGCGGTCGACGCGGAAGCCGTCGTAGAAACGCCAGTCGCGCAATCGGTCCCGGACCGCGGCCAGCTCGGGCAGCGCCTCGGGGTTCGCGTACTCCGCGAGGACGCTGCGGTAGCTGGGCAGGGCGCGGGTCAGTTCATCGAAACCGCGGCCCGAGTCGGATGCCACCTCGGCGTAGGTCCGGGTGCGACGGACCAGGGCGCTGCTGGGCCGGGGAGAGGGCCCGGCGAACACGGTCTCGCGTTTGATCTCGGGGTCCTGGCCGAACATCGAGTTGTGCCCGGGGTCCTGCGGCAGGCCGAGGTCGATGAAATAGCCGAAATCGGTTGCCGCGAAGCCGAGTTCGAGTGATACGGGCCGGGTCCGGCTGGTGCCCTCGGTGGTACCCGTCCGGCGCGCGCCGCTGGTGTTCTCCGGCCCGGCCCACAGCACCGACTGCAACCCGCCCTCGCGGGCCAGGGACCCGATGACCTCGCCGCGTCCGCAGTCGGCCAGCAGCCCCAGTGCCCGGTACACCGAGGACTTGCCGGTGCCGTTGGCTCCGGTCACGACGGTCAGCTCCGACAGCGGCAGGACGATCTCGCGCAGCGACCGGTAGCCCCGGATGGCGATGGTGGTGAGCACTACTGCGGCATCTCCAGTTCCAGCCGCACCCCGAGCAGCCGCACCGGCCGGTCCAGTTCGAAGTCGTGCAGCAGATCGATCGCGGTTCGGGTGATGGTCTCCAGATCCGTACCGGCCATCGGCAACTTGCGAATCTTGGTGCGGGTGAAGAACGTTTTGGTGCGCAGGGTCACGGCCACTCGGGTGACGACACGGCCCTGCTCGACGATCTCGTCGAGAGTCTGGCGGGCCAGCTCGCTGACGGCGGCGTCCATCTCGGCGACGTCGGTGAGGTCTGCCGGGAACGTCACCACGTGGCTGCGTGACCGCGGCACCCACAGTTCAGCCGTGACGTTGCTGTCGCCGCCGCCTTTGGCGAGCAACAGGATCCACAAGCCTGTGGTCGGACCGAAGGTTGACGTGAGCAGCTCAGCGTCGGTGCGGGCCAGCTCCGCGACGGTGGTGATGTCCAGCTCGGCCAGCTTTTTCGCGGTCTTGGGACCCACGCCCCAGAGCGCGTCGACAGGCCGGTCGCCCATGACCGTCATCCAGTTCTCGGCGGTGAGCGCGAAAACCCCGGCCGGCTTGCCGAATCCGGTGGCGACCTTGGCGCGCTGCTTGTTGTCGCTGATGCCGACGCTGCACGACAGGCCGGTCTCGGCAGCGATCACGGCCCGAATCTTCTCGGCCAGCTCGAACGGATCAGCCACGGCCGCACCGACATACGCCTCATCCCAGCCCCACACCTCGACCGGATGGCCGAGGTCGCGCAGCAGGCCCATCACCTGTTCGGAGGCTTCGTCATAAGCGGGTGCGTCCGAGGGCAGGAAGACGGCCTCCGGGCATTTGCGGGCGGCGGTGCGCAGCGGCATCCCGGCGTGGACGCCGAATTCCCTTGCCTCATAGGAAGCGCACGTGACCACCTTGCGGGGCTCGGTGGGGTCACCGCTGCCGCCGACGATGACGGGCAGACCGACCAGCTCAGGGTGCCGGCGCAATTCGACGGACGCCAGGAACTGATCGAGGTCGACGTGCAGTACCCAGGTCATCTCAGGTCCCGCAAAGCTTGCGCGCCACGCTTTCCCACGCATCGCCCTGCGCCTGCAGGTTGTGACCCAGATCGTCGAGCTGGTGGCTGATGTAGTCGGCGTCGAGAAGAGCCAGCAGGGCATCGGTCTGGGCGTCGAGGTCTCCCGTGGTGCCGGCGGTGTGCAGCAGCATCCGGACGTGGGTGCGGTGGACGGCGGCCGCGGCCCCGAAGCGGCTCTGCGGATCACGCCCGGCGTCGGACAGCAGGGCGCGGTGCTGCCAGGCGAACTGAAGCCGGTCGCGACCGTAGGCGAGCAGTCGTTCCAGCGGCGGTGCGCCGGGACCCAGCGGAGGTGGGCCGAACATCATGGCGTTCTGCTCGACCTGCTCGTCCTCGTCGAGGAGTACGAGCATGAGGCCGGCGCGGCTGCCGAACCGGCGGAACAGGGTGCCCTTGCCGACGCCGGCCTCGGCCGCGATGTCGTCCATGGTGACGGCGTCGGAGCCGCGCGCGGCGATGAGCCGGCGGGCCGCGTCGAGAAGCAGGAGCCGGTTGCGCGCAGCATCGCCGCGCTCGACCGGCGCAGCCGGACTCATCGGCAGACCCGCCATGGGCAGGTTCGTGGGCCGCAGTTGCGCCACCCCGTCGCTCATGAAAAAACTTTAACTCAGGCGGAATGAATCGGACCGCAGTCCGGTTGACTCATGCGAGGATCGGTTCGCCGGAACCGTCCACAGAGACAAAGCTAGGGGAAAGAAAATGGCAGATACCAAGGTCCTGGTCCTGGTCGGCAGCCTCCGCGCGGCCTCGCTCAATCGCCAGCTCGCCGAGGTGGCGGTCGAATCTGCGCCTGATGGCGTGACGGTACGTGTCGCGGACGGGCTGGCCGACCTGCCGTTCTACAACGAAGACATCGACAACGACTCGGTTGCCGAGGCGGTCGTCGCGCTGCGCCAGATCGCGGGCGACGCGGACGCGATCCTGGCTGTGACCCCGGAGTACAACGGCACCATTCCCGCCGTCTTGAAGAACGCGATCGACTGGCTGTCGCGCCCTTACGGCTCCGGCGCCGTCGCCGGCAAGCCGCTGGCGGTCATCGGGACCGCGCTCGGCCAGTACGGCGGGGTGTGGGCACATGACGAGAGCCGCAAGTCGTTCGGCATCGCCGGTGCGGATGTCGTCGACGTCAAGCTGTCCCTGCCGGCGTCGGCGTTCGACGGCAAGCATCCCCGCGAGGCGGCCGAGGTCGTCGAGGGCGTGCGTGGCGTGGTCGCCAAGCTGGCCGCCGAGGTCGGCTGAACACAGCTCGGGTGAGCATCAGGGCCGCCGGTATCCGCGAACGGATATCGGCGGCCCCGTTGCTGTGTGGCCGCTGAGCGAACACCGCGACGAAAATTCCGGTAGCTGCCGTTCTTCGGGGACAAACGGACTGACGACGAACTACGGTTTGGGGGTGGCCGGGAAAACAGGCAGTTAACGTGGCCGGTGGCGCAGACCGCACCGGCGCGGGTGACGCGTTGACGCAGGCGGTGGCCGGAATCGGCACGCGACTGGACGCTCGGCTCACCGACATCACGCGCTCCATCTCCGAGCTGCTGGTGTCCGACATCGCCGAGCTGCGCGACGAAGAGCAACTTCAGCAGATCCTGGCAGACTCGGTCGCCGCGAACATCGATGCGTTCTTCGCCGCGGCGCGACACGGTATCTCGATCGACCTCCTGCATGCCCCCGCGGCCGCGATCGAACACGCGCGGCGGCTGGCGCAGCGCGACATCTCCGCCAATGTGCTCGTCCGGTCGTACCGGCTCGGCCATCAGGCGGTACTGAAAGAGGTCCTGGAGGAGGTCCGGACCGCGGACTTCGACCCGCAGCTGGCGTTGGACGTCTTCGACGTGATGTCGACGATCTCGTTCAACTACATCGACAGGATCTCCCAAGAGGTCGTCGAGGTGTACCAACAGGCTCGCGAGAGTTGGCTGGAGAACCGGAACAGCGTGCGCATCACGGAGATTCGTGAACTGCTGGCCGGCGGCGACGTCGACATCGACGCCGCGACGGTGGCGATCCGTTATCCACTGCAGCGCACCCATCTCGCGGTGGTGCTGTGGTGCGACGACTCCGAGGACCGGTTGGCCGAGATGGAACGGCTGATCCAGCAGTTCGCCGCGTCGATCGGCGCGGCAGATTCGCCGCTTTTCGTCTCGGTCGACCGCGCCACGGCATGGGCCTGGGTCGCAGTGCCCGCGGCAGTGATCGCGGAGGCGGTGACGTGGCTGGGGAGCCTGGTGCCGGCCGACGGGCCGTACGTCGCCGCCGGCACTCCGCAGTCCGGCGTCGCCGGCTTCCGGCTGTCGCACCGGCAGGCCGAAGACGCCCGCGCCGTCGCGGTGGCGTCGGGCCCGCAGCGGCGCCGGTTCACCGCGTTCGGCCACCGTGGCATCGCACTCGCGGCACTGCTGGGGTCGAATGTCGATGCGCTGTCGGCGTGGGCCACGGAAGTGCTTGGCCCGCTGGCCTGTTCGACCGACGGCGACCAGCGCCTCCGGGAGACGCTGCAGGCCTTCCTCAAGGCGGGCGGCAGCAACAAGGCCGCGGCCGAGGAACTGCACCTGCACACGAACTCGGTGAAATACCGGGTGCAGCGGGCGATCGAACGCCGGGGCCGGCCCATCGAGGACGACCGGCTCGACGTCGAGGTGGCGCTGCTGCTGTGCAGTCTGTTCGGTGACCGGCTGCTGGACCCGGTGGACGACGGCGGGTGACGGTGTTGCCCGCGGCAGCCCGATGTAACCCCGGCGGCTATCTACTTGTCGAAGTGGTCCCGGGGTGTGCCGGGCCGCACCGATGAGACGGGGCCAATGTGTCTGCACAGCGTGATCCTGTGCACCGACCCCCGCTCCGCGTGGTGTCGTCGGATTCCCGGTATCCCGACTGGGAATCCGTCTACCAGGACAACGCGACGTGGGTGTACCGCACGATCTACGCGCGGGTCGGCAATCAGGCCGACGCCGAGGACCTCACCGCCGAGGTGTTTCTCGCCGCGCTGCGGCCGTTGCGGCTGACGGCAAGTGCTGCCGAGGTGCGGGCCTATCTGCGCAGTACCGCGCGCACGGTGCTCGCCGCGCACTGGCGCGAGACGATGGGGCGGGAGATCACGGTGATCGACCTGGACATCGAGGCGCCGCCGGAAGCCGAGGAGTCCATCAGTACCGCGCCGGACCGTGTCGCTGCGGTGTTGGACGCCCTGCCGGACAACTATCGACGCATACTGGAGCTGCGATTTCTCCAGACCAAGTCGATCAAGGAGTCCGCAGCGGAGCTCGGCGTCAGCGTCGCCAACGCAAAGGTGTTGCAACACCGGGCATTACGGCTGGCGGCACAGATCAACGAGAAGGGCGAGCCATGAACGCGCGGGGGTTGCGCCGGTACCTCGACGATCTGCTGCGCGGCCGCAAGCCGTCGCGGTTCACGCCCGACGACTTCGACGCGGCGCAGATGCGGACGGCGATCGACCTACAGGCGGCCCGGCCCGGCGCCGACGAGCCGCGTCCGGAGTTCCTCGCCGATCTGCACGCCAGACTCGCCGCACAGTTCGACGGCGACGACGCGGCGGCGCCGAAGCCGGGTTGGCTGCGCGCCAACCGACGGCAGGTGATCGTCGGGACATCGGCGGCCGCCAGTGCCGCGGTGGCCGCGGTCGCCGTCGACCGGGCTTTGGTGGGCCGCAGTGGGTCTGGCAAGCAGGACACCGCGAGCCAGGAGTTGGTTCCGTCGGCGGGGACGTGGCAGAAGGTCGCCGACAGCGCCGAGGTGTCGGAGGGTGCGGTGCATCCGTTCGACCTGGGCTCGGTCGTGGGGTTCGTGCGCAGGGTCGACGGGAACGTGCAGGGCATCTCGGGTGTCTGCACGCATCAGGGCTGCCGGCTCTGGTTCGACGGGCCGGACGACAGGTTGCGCTGCCCGTGCCATTCCACGTCGTTCGCCACGGACGGTCACGTCCTGACCCATCAGTTGCCGATTGCGCCAAAACCCTTGCCGAAGTTCGAGGTTCGGGAGGTGGGCGGCGTGATCGAGGTTTTCGCGCCGACGCCGCCGAGCCAGCCGGCCTGAGGCGGTGTAACCCGCCGCCGTATCTGTTGGTGAGGGTGCGCAGGCGCGCCCGTACCCGACGACTACGGAGGTTCCCGTCGTGTCGCGACGATCCCTGGTGGCGCTCTCCGGCGCAGTCCTGTTCCTGTCCGCATGCACCTCGACCGCACCGCAGCAAAAAGCTGCACCCACACCGGTTTTCAGCTCCGACGTCAGTGGGACACCCGGGATGAGCGGAGCCGGCGCCGGCTCCGGACCCACCATGGGTTCCATGGGGTCGATGACCATGTCCCCGCCCGAACCGGGCCACCAGGCGCCGATGCCGGCGGGCCCGAACGCGGTCAACATCGACAACTTCGCCTTCGCGCCCGGCACCCTGACGGTGCCGGCGGGAACGACGCTGACGTGGACCAACCACGACGAAGACCCACACAACGTCGTCGCCGAAGGTGGTCAGTTCCGCTCTCCGACAATGGGTTCCGGCGCCACCTTCAGTTACGTTTTCGCGGCGCCCGGCACGTACACCTACGTCTGCGGCATCCACCCCTTCATGCACGGGACGGTGATGGTCCGATGACCGAGAACACGGCTTCGGGCGACCCGCAACAGATGAACCGTCGCCAATTGCTCCGGCACACCGCGTGGTTCGGCGCCGCTGTCGGGCTGTCGGTGGTCGGCGGGGAAGTGCTGTCGCACGTCGCGGGCAGCAGCTCGTCCGCGCCGGCGGCACCGCCCACGCTGCGCTTCGCCCAGGTCAGCGACAGCCACATCGGCTTCACCGGCGCCGCCAACACCGACGTCGCCGGCTCGTTCACCCATGCCATCGACACCGTCAACAACCTGGGCTACACGCCGGATTTCGTCATCCACACCGGCGATCTGACGCATCTGGCCACCCCCGAGCAGTTCGATCAGGTCCGGCAGATGATGACCGGACTGCGCACCCCGCACGTGTTCACCGTTCCGGGGGAACATGATTCGGCCGACGACGCCGGCGCCAAATACCGGCAGGCGTTCGGTGCGGGCACCCGCGGCGACGGCTGGTACAGCTTCGACATCGCCGGCGTGCACGTCATCGCACTGGTGAACACGCTGAACCTCAAGAAGCTCGGCCACCTCGGCGTCGACCAGCTCGAGTTCGTGGAGAAGGACGTCGCCGGCCTGTCGAGTGATACGCCGATCGTGGTGTTCAGCCACATCCCCCTGTTCGCGATGTATCCCGACTGGGGCTGGGGGACTGACGACTCCGCCCAAGCCTTGAGCTATCTCAAGCGGTTCGCGTCGGTGACCTGCCTCAATGGACATGTGCACCAGGTGTTTTCGAAGACCGAAGGGAACATCACCTTTCACAGCGGCACGACGACCGCCTATCCGCTGCCGCATCCCGGCGACGGCCCGGCGCCGAAACCGCTGACGCTGCCGGCCGGCAAGCTGCACGACGCGCTCGGTATCCGTGAGGTGAGTTACCAGACCGGTCAGCACACGCTCGCGCTCAAAGAACGGACCCTGCTGTGACTCTTGTCTACCGTCTGGTGCTGGCCGCGGCCATGGTTGTCAGCGGCGGTGTGCACGCGTACCTCTACCTGCACGGTTACGGCCACATCCCGGCGGTCGGCACCGGCTTCCTGGTGCAGGCGGCGGTGTTCTGCAGTGTGGGCGTGTTGATCCTGGCCGGCGGTCCGACGTGGTTCCTCTGGGTCGCCGGGTTGCTCGCGGCCGGCGCGCTGGGAGCGTTCGCGCTGTCCCGCACCGTGGGTCTGGCCGGCTTTGTCGAAAAAGGCTGGGAACCAGCGCCTTACGCACTGGTGAGCGCTGTTGCCGAGATCGTCGCCGTGCTGGCGGTCGCCGCCTGGGTGGCGCAGACGTCGCGGCAGCGATCAACTGCGGGCGAGTGACGACTACAGTCGGCCGGCCGCGAACTGTGCCGCTTGGGCGACCATGCCGTTGGCGATGTAGGAGTTGTGCGCGGCGGTGGGCTGCCCCGGGGGTGCACCGTTGCAGATGGTGTCGCCGCTCGCACACTGATCGATGGTCTTGGGCGCGTACAGCGGGCCGATCGTGATCTGCGGCGCGCCGGCGTCGCCGAGGAACCGGTTCGAGGGCTTCCCGAACAGCGCCACGGCCGCGACGTGACCGGCCACCTCGGGCGGCATCGGGGGTGGGACGAAGGCCGCCGGCACGCCCGGCGGGATGTCGGCGGCTGTGGTGAAGGCGGCCACCGCCGCGCCCTGGGAGAAGCCACCGAGCACCATCTTGGTGGCGGGGCACGTGGCCGCCACCGCCTGAATGTGGTTGGTAGCGTCGCGGATTCCGTCGATGACGGTGAGCGCGAACTGGACGCCATCGTTGAAGTCGGCACTGGCCTGGTAGTTCACCGGATAGACGCTGACCGATTTGGTGCCGCTCTTGGCCCGCACGGCGTCGACGAAGGCCTGGCCGATGCCGCCGACACCCGGCGGTTCGCCGGTGCCGCGGGCGAATATCACCTCGGCGTCCGGGCAGGCGTCCGCGGTGGCCGCCGGAGCCGGCGCGGCCATCAGGGCCAGCACGCCGGACATCAGGGTGAACACGCTCGTGAGCCCGCGGGTGCCGAGCCGGCGGCGCACGTTCGGGGTGTCAGCGCAATCCAAAGAGTGCATGGCGAACCTCTGCGTCGTTTCGTCGTTTCGGGATGCCGATTGCCTGATTGCGATAGTACGCAGCGAGTTGGCGCCGGCTTTTTCATGTGGGATGCGCGCAGGCCGCTGTCGGCGGGGCGGGGGATCGGTGGCGTTCGGGCCGCCGCGAACGGTCGGGCTGTTCGGATTCGTGGAGACGGGCTGGGAGCCGGTACCGTATGCAGTCCTCAGTGCGGTCGCCGAAGCGGTGGCAGTACTGGCGGCGGGGGTGTGGGCAGTGCGCGCCACGCGGGGGTGGCAGATCACATTTGTCACGTTCGTCACGCGGGTCCCACGGCTGTGGCATCCGTCGCGCGGAAATCGGCGTAGCTGGCGACTTCCGTCGGGCCGAGCCCGGCGCGTCGCGGACGGCGCGCCGCCGGAACTTGTCGGTGCCTGGTGCTAAACCAGTAGTTGGAGCGCGACACGCCCCCCGGTGTGATGTGCGACACGCCGAGAGAGTGTCTCGGATTCGGCCTTACGACCTGGGAATTTCACGAATGTTGTTCAGAACATCTTGTATCTGTTCGGTTTGTCGCCCACTAGGTGTAGTGTTTGACGGACCGACAGGCCCCCACAATTCGAGGGTCGGCCGGGGCCGGAAAGTCAGTCCGACGGGGATTCTCGGACGTGCTGACCGAACGGCCCGGGGCGACCGGAGATGCGGGAATTTCAGGGGTTGCCGGGCCGCTGATCCAGATGGGGATATCAGCGGAAAGCGCTACCCCGTCAGTTGCCAGCCATGTTCAGTTCAGCTTCCAGGCCTTCGAAGAGGAGTCGTACCGAGATGACCGTCACCGTGTACACCAAGCCGGCATGTGTGCAGTGCAACGCCACCTACAAGGCGCTGGACAAGGCGGGCATCGCTTACGAGAAGGTCGACATCAGCATCGATGACGAAGCTCGCGAGTACGTGCTGGCGCTCGGCTACCTGCAGGCCCCGGTCGTCGTGACCGACAGCGAGCACTGGTCGGGCTTCCGTCCCGACCGGATCAAGGCGCTCAGCACCGTGGCGGTCACCGCCTAGTACGCAACCAACCGGGGGAGGAGAAGGAAACAGTGAGCAATCTCGTCTACTTCTCCAGCGTGTCGGAGAACACCCACCGCTTCGTCCAGAAGCTGGGCATCCCGGCCACCCGCATCCCCCTACACGGCCGTATCGAGGTCGACGAGCCCTACGTGCTGGTGCTCCCGACCTACGGCGGCGGACGTGCCACCCCGGACATCAACGACGGTGGCTACGTACCGAAGCAGGTCATCGCCTTTCTCAACAACGAACACAACAGGTCGTTGATCCGCGGCGTTATTGCCGCGGGCAACAACAACTTTGGTGCTGAATTCGCGTACGCGGGCAATGTGGTCTCTCGTAAGTGTGGTGTTCCGTACCTCTATCGCCTTGAACTCATGGGAACCCCGGACGACGTCATCGCCGTTCGTGAGGGTCTGGAAGATTTCTGGAAGGAACTCTCGTGCCACCAACCGTCACAGCTGCAGAACCGGTAGCCGCCACCACGCACGCACTGCCCGGTGAGAGCGACTACCACGCTCTCAACGCGATGCTCAACCTGTACGACGCGGACGGCAAGATCCAGTTCGACAAGGATGTGCTCGCGGCGCGGGAGTACTTCCTGCAGCACGTGAACCAGAACACGGTGTTCTTCCACAGTCAGGACGAGAAGCTCGACTACCTGATCGAGAAGGAGTACTACGAGCGCGAGGTGCTCGACCAGTACAGCCGCAACTTCGTCAAGCAGCTGCTCGACCGGGCCTTCGCCAAGAAGTTCCGCTTCCCGACGTTCCTGGGCGCGTTCAAGTACTACACCAGCTACACGCTGAAGACGTTCGACGGCAAGCGCTACCTGGAGCGCTTCGAGGACCGCGTCGTCATGGTCGCCCTCACCCTGGCCGCCGGTGACACCGAACTGGCCGAGAAGCTCGTCGACGAGATCATCGACGGCCGGTTCCAGCCGGCCACCCCGACGTTCCTCAATTCGGGCAAGAAGCAGCGCGGCGAGCCCGTGTCGTGCTTCCTGCTGCGCATCGAGGACAACATGGAGTCCATCGGTCGCTCCATCAACTCGGCGCTGCAGCTGTCCAAGCGCGGCGGCGGAGTTGCGTTGCTGCTCAGCAACATTCGCGAGCACGGCGCGCCGATCAAGAACATCGAGAACCAGTCCTCGGGCGTCATCCCGATCATGAAGCTGCTGGAGGACTCGTTCTCCTACGCCAACCAGCTCGGTGCCCGTCAGGGTGCGGGTGCGGTGTACCTGCACGCGCACCACCCGGACATCTACCGCTTCCTCGACACCAAGCGCGAGAACGCCGACGAGAAGATCCGCATCAAGACGCTCTCGCTGGGCGTCGTCATCCCGGACATCACGTTCGAGCTGGCGAAGAAGAACGAGGACATGTACCTCTTCTCGCCGTACGACGTCGAAAAGGTCTACGGACTGCCGTTCGCCGACGTCAACGTCACCGAGAAGTACTACGAGATGGTCGACAACGGCGCCATCCGCAAGACGAAGATCAAGGCGCGCGAGTTCTTCCAGACGCTCGCCGAGCTGCAGTTCGAGTCGGGCTACCCGTACATCATGTTCGAGGACACGGTGAACCGGGCCAACCCGATCGACGGCAAGATCACGCACTCGAACCTGTGCTCGGAGATTCTGCAGGTGTCGACGCCGTCGCTGTACAACGACGATCTGTCCTACGCCAAGGTCGGCAAGGACATCTCGTGCAACCTGGGCTCGCTGAACATCGCGAAGGCCATGGATTCGCCGGACTTCGCGCAGACCATCGAGGTGGCGATCCGCGCCCTGACCGCGGTGTCGGATCAGACGCACATCTGGTCGGTGCCGTCGATCGAGCAGGGCAACAACGACTCCCACGCCATCGGCCTCGGTCAGATGAACCTGCACGGCTACCTGGCTCGTGAGCGGATTCACTACGGTTCTGACGAGGGCATCGACTTCACCAACATCTACTTCTACACGGTGCTGTTCCACGCGCTGCGCGCCTCGAATCGCATTGCGATCGAACGCGGTACGAAGTTCGGTGGGTTCGAGAAGTCGAAGTACGCCTCGGGTGAGTTCTTCGACAAGTACACCGACCAGGAGTGGGTGCCGAAGACCGACAAGGTCCGCCAGATTTTCGCCGATGCCGGCATTCACATTCCGACGCAGGACGATTGGCGTTCGCTGAAGGAGTCGGTGCAGGCGCACGGCATCTACAACCAGAACCTGCAGGCCGTCCCACCGACGGGCTCGATCTCGTACATCAACCACTCGACGAGCTCGATCCACCCGGTCGCGTCGAAGATCGAGATCCGCAAGGAAGGCAAGATCGGTCGGGTCTACTATCCGGCGCCGTACCTGACGAACGACAACCTGGAGTACTACCAGGACGCGTACGAGATCGGCTACGAGAAGATCATCGACACGTACGCCGCGGCCACTCAGCATGTGGACCAAGGGCTTTCGCTGACGCTGTTCTTCAAGGACACCGCCACGACGCGTGACGTCAACAAGGCGCAGATCTACGCGTGGCGGAAGGGCATCAAGACGCTGTACTACATCCGGCTGCGCCAGATGGCTCTGGAGGGCACCGAGGTGGAGGGTTGCGTCAGCTGCATGTTGTAAGGGCCTTACATCCCGCGGGGCAGCGGGCATTTGGAAGAGGAAGGACGAGCGTATGACTGAATCGAAGCTCGATGTCCCATCGCTGCGGAAGTTGTTGCGTGAAGCCGGCTTCCGCGGAACCGTTCGCGCCATTAGCTCGCTCGGAGCGATTGACAATCGTGATCTCCTTTGTGCCGCGCTGTTCTGCTCAGAACGTATGCCACACGAGGTGTATATCAATTCAGAAGTCGACTGCGATCACCAGCACCTGGCTATCGACGTCATGAAGCTGGTCGGTGCTTTTGAAAACCGTAGGCTGGATAACGGTTGGTTCGTAAAACCCAACGGCGATGCATCTACTGGGATTGCGACTCTCGCAAATGTACGTCGCGCAGGTATTCCGCGGAGCTATTGGGCGCCAAGCCCTCCGGCGCAGAGTGGCTAGCAGCAGCGCGCGTATTTACTTGCGGTAACAGCTTCGGCGTCCTGGGCGGCAACTCGCTTGACGATGTCTGTTGTTCTTGCCGATGAAAGGAATCTATGTTCGCTGCTCGTCAGTGGAAATTAATTGTGCTGACAGTACTCTTCGGCGCGGCCGAAGCATTCTTCATCAATAAGGTGAGCGGTGAGAACCCAGCATGGTGGTGGTGGCTACTTCTTTCCGTTGCCCTTGTTGGTGCCGTGGGGTGTGCCATCTGGGCGGTGATGCCTCCAGTAGGTGCAACAGGTATCGCGCGCAGAGCTAACACTACCGACAGCAATGTGAATACTGGTGGCTCGGTCATACATCAATCCGTTGGCGGCGGTGGGCGGAACAAGAACATCTCCGTGCGGGCAGATAACGGATCATTCGCAGTCGGCGCGATAGGCACGATCGGTCAGCTGAATGTCGGCGCCCCAGTGCGGCGAGAAGATCCTGCAGGGCATAAACAAGCTTGACCGAGTCTCTTCCAGTAAACGATGAGGCCAGTACGCCTCAGGTCTCGGTTTCTGCATACGACCACTCGGTCGCCATTGGCAGCGTGGACACTGTTGAGCACATGCACGTCAACGTTCAGACTCTGCAGGTGAATCTGCCGGCTGTCAGCGACGAGCCGTCTAGTGCGGCGGCCTTAGCCACGCGAAATGCGGTCCCTATCGCCGACGCGGTGTTGCTTGGACCGCTAGCGACTACTGAGGCGCAAGGTCAGTTGGACAGGGCGAACGAAGTAGCAGCCGATGATCCCGCAACTGCCCTCGCACTGTATCGCGATGTCCAGGACCGACTGATCGCCGCTGGCTTTCCTGGACACGCAGCGGAATTCGACCACCGAGTTGCCGCTCTTTGCGTTGCGACCGGGGATGAGGGCAACGCCATCCGCATACTGATGGATGCTCTGTGGGCGGCCGACCGTGCGGGCAGCACCTTGCAAGCTGATCGCACAGTCCGGATGCTACGAAATCTTGCGGGGTACTCGGAGATCGGCCCCACTGGTTCGGTTGAGCCCCGGACTGCTGCGCTCGGTGCCGCGACCAGCATCGCCGAGTTCGTGTCCGATCACCTTCATTCTCCGGTGCCGACATCGATCGAACTGCCCTCTAGCGCAATTGCATTCGCCGATCTTGTCGATCGTGCCCGCACTATCCTGTTCGCGGCCGAGCACGCTCTAGGGAATGATGATCTGGCGTGGATAGCTGAACACCGGGAATGGCTGGAGTCGACTGCGGCTGATATCGTCAACAGTCATTTCGATGTCGCGGTCCGATTGCGTTTGGCGGTTGCTGACGCAACCGGCGATTGGGAACACCTGATCCAATCCGCGAGATCTGAAATGCCGCGCCATTTCAGAGCCTTGACGCTCGCGAGGCATGCCCGCTACATGCTGCTCCAGGCTGCACCGGCCGCTGCCGACAGCGAGTGGAGGGAAGCCATTGGCGACGCGTGTCTGGCGGAGCGCAACACCGATGCGGCAGATTGGCTCTACAGTCAACGTTTCGTTGCTAACCGGTATCACGGACCGGTTGAAGACAAGTGGCACCCTCTGGCGGAAGCCTTGTCCGCCTTGGCTTCAAAGCCCAAGATCGTCCCTCGCGCAGATGACGTGCGCGAACGTGCATTGGCGTCGCTGCACTATGACAAGCCGATAAGCGCTTCGATTTATCTGCGGAGACAACTCCTTGATGGGATTCGCGCAGCGTCCTTTCACGATGAACATGAGGCGCGCCATCTGCTCGGACAGCATTACCTTGCCAGCGGCGAACTGCACCTCGCTGCATCCCACACTATCGGAGCAGGCAACTACGCGGCCGTGCCCAAAGTTGCTGCGGCCTTCGGCGACAACTATCACGACGTCACGGCGTTGATGGCGAGCCCATTGTCGTGGGTAGCAGCTTCCGCACTGCAGTTTGCGACGCAGCAAGCGGACCTAGTTTCCGACGACGATCTCAGCAGCATCGTTGAACTTGCAATTCGGGCAATCAACGATGTCAAATCGGGTGCGCGCCTTGATTCCCCGGTCTTGAGTCCGAAGATAAGCTTGTCTGCGTACGGTCTATTGGCTGCGCTGTCCCATCGGCTCTCGGTGACTCAAGCGCGGACTGTACTCGAGATGCTGGCCGGGGCCGTGGTAGTTGAAGAGCATCACTACCGATACACCGATCGGGCTCACATTGAAATTGCGGCAGGCATCGCCCGCGCCCACGATGGCGGTTTACGCACAATCGCTATCGAACAACTTATTGGGTTGTATGCACGGGGGGCAGACCCGTTCGGTACTTCAGCGCGCGAAGTGCTGGTGGCGAACATTGAGCAGACTCGTGGTCGCTTGACTGAGATGGCGAATGGCGGCCACCGAGAAGCGGCGGCTCTTTTGGCGTACAGCGATTCTGGCGGGGTTTCTCCGCAATCGGCTCGGGCCGCGGCGGAGCGTCTCCGGAAACCGACAACCAACGGGCCCAGTGGATTTGGGGTGGGAGTAGGAGCCGTAGACGATTCGCTGCTCGCGGCCACACTGCCGGCGGATGATCGCGTCGAGTGCATAAGAATGCTGATGTCGAATGCGAGATCGCTCTGGGAGCCGGCGTCGAACCGTGACACTTACCTTATCGCCGCAAGTAACATGATCAGTGACTTGGATGAGGAGCATCGCTGTCAATTCCTTGCTGACGCAATTGAATTCGCGACCGATCCACCGCGATCCGAGGCTGATGCTTTCAATGCCTCATTTAGCAGTCCCTTAGGGGCTATGCGTATCAACGACAGAAGTGACTGCAGGCCGGCCGCGACGTACCTGGCAGCGAAGCTGGCGAATTCGGCAGGAGAGAAGCAGCTTGTGCGAGATGCGGCCGTCCGTCTGATCGGAGTCGGTTCGGACGATGACTACAGAGTCACCAAGACTTTGCAGCTCGTCAAATCTGAACTCGGCGACAGCGTTGCGATGCTGGCTCAACGAAGTTGGACGCTACGCAGCCTCGCGGCCAGACTGTGGGCGGAATCAATCGATATGCCTGACGCGCTCGGTACCGCGTTGAGTCAAGACAGCGATGCCCGGGTTAGACGATCGTTGGCGCGAGCGATATCTGAAGCGAAACACCGGTTGGGGTCCCCTGCGTACGCAAGGCTCATGAACGATCCGCGATGGTCGATCCGGTCGATCTTGAGCCGAGCCGAGGTGCCGACGCCCTAATCAGATTCGGCTACGCCGGTCCGCCGAATCTGACGATGATTTGCGTCATATGCAATTCTGGTCGAAGTGTGAAGGTAGTTTTCGGGCCATGGCTCCGCGAGACTTCGACATCGTCCTCTGCGGAGCCACCGGACGCCGATGCGGGATTATCAAGTGCTGAAAGCGATCCCGGACATTGGTGAGGACAGCCGTTCGCCGTCCTCACCGGATCAGGGCTGAAGGCCAGTCACCTGCTCACGCAGGGGAGTAGCGCTGACGAGGACGGCCGGTAGAGCCGTACTGCAGGCCCATCGTGAGGGCGCCGGCCCGCACCAGATCCGCGAGGTAGCGCCGCGCGGTCGCGGGGGAGACGCCCACCAGTTGCGCGATCTCGTCGGCCAGCAGTGGTTCACCCGCCGCGCGGAGCGCGTCCACGATCAGGCGCTCGGTCAGCGAGACACCGTCGTCCTTCTTGGTGGCCGGCCGCTCGGACCGCAGCACCGAGACCGCCGAGTCCACCTGCTCCTGGGTCAGGTGCGGGCCATCGAGGATCCGCCGGTACGCCGTGTATGCGGCCAGGCGCCGCGCCAACTCGGTGTTCGGAAACGGCTTGATCAGGTAGTGGAGGGCGCCCGCGGCGAGCCCGGCGCGGATGCTGGCCGCATCGTCCGCGGCACCCAGGATGAAGGCGTCGCAGCGCAGGCTGCGCACCAGGTCGATGCCGGAGCCGTCCGGCAGGTAGACGTCGACGAGCGCGAGATCCACCGGCGCCTGCGCCGCGTCGGCGCCGGCCACGATCGTCCTGGCTTCCGCGATGGTTCGCGCCGAGCCGACCGTGACCAATCCGACCATCGAATCGACCACCGAGGCGTGCAATGCGGCCACCCGAAAGTCGTCGTCCACCACCAGGATTCGCAGCTCACGCGTCATCGCCCACAACACCTCCCGGAATCGTCGCCAGCACCGTGGTCGGCGCGCCGTCCGTGCCGCCGCGCGCGGCGATGGTGACGTCGCCACCATGTCCGCGCGCCACCTGCCGTGCGATGGCCAGACCCATCCCGCGCCCACCCGGCACCGTCGGGTCGGATCGCGTCGTAACTCCTTCGAGGAAGGGGTCATCGACGGTGAACCCGGGCCCGGTATCCGTCACCACGATCACCAGATCATGCCCGTCGCGCAGCAGATCCAATTCCACCGCCGGGACGCGCGCGCCCGGCGCCGCGTTCTCGGCTGCCGCGTCGATCGCGTTGTCGAGCAGATTCCCGACGACCGTGGTGGTGTCCACCGGGTGGGCGAGCGTGCCGACCAGCGCCGTCTCCTCGCCCACCCGCAGCACGACGCCGCGCTCGTGCGCACGGGCGGCCTTCGCGCCGACGAATGCCCGCAGATGCGGCTCGTCCAGGCGTTCCAGACCCGGCACCGGGGCCACGCCGGCTCGGCCGGTGATCTCGTCCAAGTACCTCAGCGCCTCGGCCGTCCGATTGTCGCGGAGCAGGCCTGACACCACGTGCAGACGGTTCGCCGACTCATGGCGCTGTGCCCGTAGCGCCGAGCTCATCGCCTGCACCGAGTCCAACTCCCGGGTGAGCGCCTCGATGTCGGTACGGTCCACGGCGGTCAGCACGGTGCCCAGGTCGGTGCCGCCGCGGTGCACGCGCCGGGACGACACCAGCACCACACGTTCGTTGACGGCCGCGGCCACCGGCACCGTCGTCGGCTCCGCTGCGACCGCCGAGACGCGGGGAGTCAGACCCAGCTCGCTGAGCGGCGTCCCCGGTGCGGCGGTGATGCCGAGCAACTCCCGCGCCCGCTCGTTGATCACCCGGGCGATGCCGTCCGCGTCGATCGCGACGACGCCCTCGGCGCCCGAATGCAGCACCGCATCCTGCTCGCGGATCAGCTCGGCCATCTCCTCGGGCTCCAGGCTCAGGGTGAGGCGGCGCCAGCGCCTGGTCAACAGCGCCGACCCGATCGCCCCAACCGTCAGCGCAACCGCCACCAACGTGATCAGCAGCATCAGGGTGCGGTGGGTGGCCTGATTGACGGTATCCATCGCCACGCCGACACTGACCAGGCCCACGACCGCGCCGTCTGGACCGCGGATCGGTGCCTTGGCGCGGACCGAATCGCCGAGAGTGCCCTGCTGCACGGTCAGTTCGGACGCGCCACCGAGAACGGCGGACGGGTCGGTGCTCAGGGGCCGATCCAGCTGGGTCGGGTCTGGATGTGCGATGCGGTAGCCGGCGTCATCGGCGATCACCACGAACAGCACTCCGGTCCGGGCGGTGATGGCCGCGGCCTGCCGTTGCAGCGGGGCGGCGGCCAGCTCGGCGGCCGAAGCCGGGTGCCCGGCCCGACGCGCCGCGGATTGGGCGGCGGCACCGGCCTGGACCTCCTGATCCGAGGCCACCGTCTCGGCGATGGCCTGGGCGCGGCGCGCGAATTCGGTCCGGGTCTGCGTGTCGGTGCGGTGGATGATGATGCCGAAACCGGCGGCCAGGCTGGCGGTCACGATCACCATCTGCAGGATGAGGATCTGGGTGCGTAATCGGATCCTCGGCATGAGGGTCGAGGCTATCGCTGTCGACGACGGATCGGCCGCGGATCGGCGCGTCAGAGCGGTATCTGGCCGAGAGCGACGCCCACCACCAGCATTACCAGCGACACCACCGCCGCACGCCACAACACCTTCTTGTGATGGTCGGCGAGCCCGACGCCGGCCAGCGCGACCAGCAGCAGGATCGCCGGCACCAGTGGGCTCTGCATGTGGAACGGCTGGCCGGTGATCGAGGCCCGCGCCATCTCGGCGGCGCTGATCCCGTAGTGGCTCGCGGTCTCCGAGAGCACCGGCAGGACGCCGAAGTAGAAGGCGTCGTTGGACATCAGGAACGTGAACGGGATGGACAGCACGCCGGTGATCACGCCGAGGTGCGGGCCCATCGACTCGGGGATGATGCCGGTGACCCAGGTGGCCACCGCGTCCACCATGCCGGTGCCCTTGAATACTCCGGTCAGCACAGCTGCGGCGAGCACCATGCCCACCACCGACACGATCGACGACGCATGCCGGGTGATCGCGGCCTGTTGATCGGCCACCTGCGGGAAGTTCGCCATGAGGGCCACCGCGGCGGCGATCATGAAGAGCACCGGGATGGGCAGGATGTCCATGGTGAGCACCGCGAGCAGTGCGACGGTGACGATCGCGTTGAACCACAACAGTTTTGGTCGAGCGAATTCACCGGAGATCGCGCCCGAGTCGTCGGCGGCACCCTCGAATGCGTCACCGCCGCCGAGGCCCGTTGGTTCCGACCCGCCTCCGACACCGGCCAGGACCCGCTCGCGAACCACGATCGAACCGATCCGCTTGCGCTCCAGCACTCCCAGGTGCCATGCGAATGCCAGCACGATGAACATTCCGGCGATCAGTGACGGGATCATCGGGACGAACACCTCGGACGGAGAGATCTTCAATGCGGCCGCCGCGCGTGCGGTCGGGCCGCCCCACGGCAGGATGTTCATGGTGCCGTTCGCCAAACCGGCGACCACGGTGAGTACCACCGGGCTCACCCCCAGCTTCAAGTAGAGGGGGAGTAGCGCGGAGACCGTGACGATGAAGGTGGTCGAACCGTCGCCGTCGAGCGAGACGACCGCCGCGAGCACCGCGGTGCCGACCACCAGTCTCGCGGGATCGTGATCCACCATGCGGATCACGGTGCGGATCACCGGGTCGAACAGCCCGACATCGATCATGATGCCGAAGAACACGATGGCGAAGAACAGCATCGCGGCGGTGGGCGCCAGGTCCTTGATGCCGTTGGTGATCATCTTCCCGATTCCGCTGCCCGCGCCGGCCAGCAGGCCGAAGGCCACGGGAACGGCGATCAACGCCACGATGGGCGTGGCGCGCTTGGTCATGATGACGACCATGAAGGCGGCGACCATGGTCAGGCCGAGGGCAACCAACATCAGCAATCTCCTGAGTGAGTGACTGGAGCAATCTCAGAAGGGTCGCTGTAACCGGCATCACAATGCGAGCTTGTACGTATTAGTCGCGCTTTTGCGCGTTTCGCTCGGTGTTGTGTTGCCGGGTGACTAGCGCAGGGCGTGTCGGATCGCGGCGGCGACGCGGCTCACCGCATCGCGGGCTGCTGGGCTGATCTGGGTCATGGAGATGTACCCGTGCACCAGGCCGCTTTCTCGTAGCAGGCGGGTCGGGACGCCGAAGTCCTTGAGCCGCTGGGCGTATGCGATGCCCTCGTCCCGCAAGGTGTCGAAACCGGCGACGGTGACGAGCGTCGGCGGCACCCCGGAGAGGTCCTCCGCCAGAATCGGTGAGACCCGTGGGTCGGAGCCGTCATCGGCATCGGGGACGTACAGCTCGGACAGCCACGCGATCTGCTTGGCGGTCAGCGCGGGGTTGTCGGCGAACTCCGCACGCGAACGGTAGCTGCCCACGGCATCGACGACCGGATACATCAGCACTTGCATCCGGGGCAGCAATGCGTCGCCCTGGAGTTTGTTCGACAGCACCGCACAGAGATTCGCGCCGGCGCTGTCACCAAGCAGGACGATCCGCGCCGGATCGATGCCCCAGTCGGTGCAGCGGGCGACGGCGAAATGCCATGCGTCCCAGGCATCGTCGACAGCCGCCGGAAACGGCGCCTCCGGAGCGAGCCGATACTCGACCGACAGGACATTGACGCCGGCGCCGGCCGCGATGAGGCGGGCGGGGGAGTCGTAATCCTGGCGACTGCCGAGGACGAAACCGCCGCCGTGCAGGAACAGCACGAGCCCGTTGGAGCGCACCTTCGGGCGATACAGGCTGGCCCGAATACCGCTGGGGAGAACGATATCGGGGTCCACGTCCACCGTCACGTTCTCGGATTTGTCCGCGAAGACCCGGCAGTCGTTCGCCATGATGGCGCGCGCCTCGGCCACGGTGCCGTCACTGAAATCAGGCTCCTCGGCGGCGAAGCGCATCAGCAGTGCGATCTCCGGCGCCATCACGTCGCCGTCGGCGTTGACGGTCGGCGGGACGAGCCGGCGGAGGACGGCCTGCGGAGCCCGGCCCAGAGCCGTGAACAGGCTCCGCTGCATCAGCTCGGCCGCGGTCAGTCGGCGGTCCGGCGTCGTGGGTCCGGCAAGGGTCGCCGTCATGACGCGACTCGTCCGGACGCTGCCCGGTTGATCTCGGCCCGGCGATCCTCGTTTTGCGTGCCGCCGACGGCGAGTTCACGTTCCAGCCGCGAGTTGAAGCGCAGATTGTCGTCGATGATCGATCCCCGGTACATCTTCCGGTCTTCCAGGAACACGTTCCGCATCTGCCAGGGCATTCCGTCGCCCTGGCGCGGTAGCGCACGCTTGGCGCGTTGCATGTACCCGGCGTCCAAGTCGAGGATCGACCGCGTGCCGACGCCCTCTGCCGCATACGGCGCGACGGTGTCGTACCCATGGGTGTCCATGTACCGGAGCAGCTCGATGAGGCTCTTGCCGAGCAGCGAAATCTTCAGTGTCCAGGACGATTTGGTGTAGCCGATCGCCATCATCCAGTTCGGGATACCGGACAGCAGGGCACCGCGGTACACCACCGCGTCGGAAAGCTCGACCGGTCGGCCGTCGACGGTCAGGTCGATGCCGCCGAACAGCCGCAGGTTCAGCCCGGTCGCCGTGACGATGAGGTCGGCCGGCAGGTGCTCACCGGACTCGAGTTCGATGCCGGTCTTGGTGAAGCGGCGGATCCGGTCGGTCACCACCGACGCGCTGCCGTCGCGGATCGAGGCGAAGAAGTCGCCGTCGGGCGCGAGGCACAGGCGCTGGTCCCACGGGTCATACGGCGGGTTGAAGTGCCGGTCCACGTCGAATCCCGCCGGCAGTTGCTTCTTGTTCAGGTGGCGGATGACGCGCCGTGCGGTCTTCGGGAACGTGGTCATCAGTTCGACGACCACCCAGTCGAGCAACACGTTCTTCCATCGGGTCGCGAGGTAGCCGCGCCGCTCGCCGAGGAGCCGGGTGAGCTTGAGGCTCAGCGTGTCGACTCGTGGCAGCGACATGATGTACGTCGGCGTGCGCTGCAGCATGGTGGCGTGGTCGGCAGCGCCCTCGCCCTTGAGGAGCGACGGGATGAGCGTGATTGCGGTTGCGCCGCTGCCGATTACGACGACCTTCTTGCCGGAGTGGTCGTAGTCCTCGGGCCAGAACTGTGGGTGGATGATGTCGCCCTCGAAGTCGTCGCGACCCTCGAACTCCGGGGTGTACCCCTCGTCGTACCGGTAGTAGCCCGTGCCGGCGTAGACCCACCCCGCCTTGATCACCTCGTTGTGCACCGCACCGGTGGCATCGGTCACCTCGACAGTCAGGACCCATTCCGCGTCGTCGCTCGACCATGCGGCGGCCACGACGTGGTGGCGGTACCTGATGATCTTGTCGAGGCCGTACTCCTCGACGGTCTCCTTGAGGTAGTCCAGGATCAGCGGTGCGTCCGCGATCGCCTTCTCATCGCGCCAGCTCTTGAACTCGTATGCGAAGGTGTGCAGGTCCGAGTCGGACCGAATGCCGGGGTACCGGAACAGATCCCACGTCCCGCCGATGGCGGCGCGCCCCTCGAGCAGTGCGATCTTCTTCGCCGGGAACTCTTTGGTTAGATACGCCGCCGCGCCGATTCCCGAGATGCCGCCGCCGATGATGACGACGTCGTAGTACTCCGGGTTGGGTACTGGGATGCTCATCTGTCGTTTCCTTCCTGCGCCGGCACTGGCGCCTTGCGATGTGCCTCAGACTGCCGGGGCCGACGTGGTGCGCACCACACCGAAATGCAACAACCTGTATCCGGTAGCGGTGTGATTCGCACCGCGCAGAATTAGGTGTGTCCTCGGCTGAACCGACTGCGGTGCCGGCATCGGCCAACCGACCCCGGGTTGGTGGGACGGGCCGTACCATCGCATGCGCGTCCGGACAGATAGAGGTGCACCGCCATGACCACGTACCGCAGGATCGCTGCACTCGGCAGCTCCTATGCCGCCGGCCCAGGCATCCAACCGGTCGTCAACCGCGCTGCGATGCGTTCGGGCAACAACTACGCGCACGTATTGGCGCGTGCCCTCGGCGCCGAACTCACCGATCTGACGGTTTCGGGCGCGACGACGTCAACCGTCCTGGATACGCCGCAGCGCGTCGGACTCGTGAAGTTCGCGCCGCAGATTCTCTCGCTGCCCGTTGACGCCGACCTGGTACTGATAACGGCCGCCGGCAACGATCTGGAGTACCTGGGTTCTGCGGTCAAGCTGGGCGTCCATTTCACGCTGAATCGCTACACGCGCGGACTCCTGCAGCGGTGGATTCCCGCCGACGTTCCCACGGCGACCGTGGAGCAGCAGAACAAGGCCGCCGCGGGACTGGCCCGCATCGTGACCGAAACACGTTCGCGCGCACCGGAAGCACGTGTCATTCTCGTCGACTATCTCCCGATGGTCGGTGACATGACCGTGCCTTTCATGGATGTTCCGTTCGACAAAGCTGTCGTCGACGCTCTCGCGGCAATTCACGATCAGCTGTCGCGCGTATTCACCGACGTCGCAGAACAAACCGGAACCGATCTCGCGCAGGCATCCCGGTTCGGCCGCGGGCACGAGCTCGGTAGCCCTTCCCCGTGGATCCAGCCCCTGCAGCCTGTTCATCGCATCGCGAGTTCGTTTCACCCGACCGCAGACGGGATGAAAGCCGTTGCCACCGAACTACTGCGCATAATTGGTGAGCCTTCGAGATGACGCCGCGAGGCCGCCCCAAGGCCGATTGGCATCGGCGCCCCTCGGGGGGTGAGTAGGGCCGACGGTGCTTGGCCCGTCTGCTCGTACCCGAGGGGCGCCCGACGGTTATGCCGAGACTTCTGCGGGGCGGCCCAGTCGTTGGGCGATCTGCTCGGCGGTGTGCAGACCGGTCAGGATGGCGCCGTTCATGGTCCCGGCCCACTCGCCCGCGGTTTCCGTGCCCGCCCAGTGGATGCGCCCGTGCGGCGTGGTGAGGGCCTCGCCGTAGTTCACCGATGCAAAAGGCGGCGCGGCCGGATGCGGGCCACCCGGGGCGAAAGGTTCTGTGCCCCAACAGTGATCGATGTAGTCGATGGGGCTGCCGGCCTGCTCGCCGTACAGTTCGACCAACTGGTCGAGCACCAGTTTCCGCCGAACGTCCGGACCGAAGCCGTCGTACACCCGAGCGGTGCAGAAGACCATCAGGATGCCCGGCCCGCCATCGCCGGGGGACACGTCGAAGGTGATGAACACCGGCGCGGTATCGGTCAATGCCTCACCCGAAAGCCCCTCGGACCGCCAGAAGGGCTTGTCGTAGGCGACGAATGCCTTGCTCAGGGCACCCATCGGGAAGCTCGTCGTGAGCCCCTCGGTCTTGGCGGGCAGGGCGGGGTGGTACTCGATGTACGCCCGATGCTCAGGGGCCGCGGTGACGATGGCGTACTTGGCGCTGATCTCTCCCGAGTCGGTAAAGACCGTGACGCCGTTGTCGTCTTGGGAGATCTCGCGGACCTGGGTGTTCAGCACAATTCGGTCGCCGATCTGCGCCGCGAGCCGCTTGGCGATCTCCTGCGTGGTTTCGGTGACGCGGAACTCCTGCTGTCCGCCTTCGACGGCGAGCATGTGATCGAGCCCGCCCACGGCCTGGATGTAGCGCAACACATGCAGCAGTGACACGTCGAGCGGGCTGCAGCCCCACTGCACCCTGGTGACGATGAACATCAGGGCACGTGTGCTGGTCGCGGCCTGCTGCCGGTCCAACCATTCGCCGAACGAGATCGCGTCGAGCTGACCGGCGTCGGGGGATTTCCAGGCGGCGTTGACGTCGATGGTGTCCAGCAATGTGGTCAGCTCCATCAGGATGCGGCCCAGGTCCTCGGCGTCCACCGGTCCGGTCGTCGGCAGGGTGCCGGTGTAGGTCTGGCGTTCCCCGGCCATCCAGAGAACGTTGAGCCCTTCATCGAACTGAGGGGTCAGCGAACATCCCAAGCGCTCCATCAGGTCACGGATTGCGTTGTGGCGCTGGGCAACCCAGGTTGCACCCAGGTCGACCTTGACACCGGCCACTTCCCCTGAGTACGAACGGCCACCGACCCGGTCACGGCCTTCTACGACGAGAACTGATACACCCTGACTGGAGAGCCGATCCGCGGCGCTCAGGCCGGCGAAGCCCGCACCGACAATCACGACGTCGACCGATGCGACTTCGGCGTCGCCCTCAGGTGATTTCGACAAGGTCTGCTCTTTCACGGTTTCCTCCATCGCACTCGCGGTTGAATGACGCGAGATGCAGCGGGCGGCAGTGTCGGTCAGCACCTGCGCAATGATGAACTGCCGCCCGCAGCGGATCACCCTGGCAATCTCCGCATCTCGCTACTGACAGGTTCAGTGTCGCCAGCGATGATTCGACGTGGCCACGACAACGGCCACCGACTTCCGTCGTGCAGGGGTGCACCGTGCACCCCTGATCATCGGCGAGAGGGCGATGTGACGGCTCTGTTGGGGTCGGTCGGTGGAGGTGGTGAGGTGAAGGGCGGAGCCTCCGGCGGTAACAGGCCTTTCTCTGTGGGTTGGACGGGGGAGGTGCTCGTGGGCGCCGTCGAGCTGGGCGCCCGTTGGTCTTCGTTGCCGCAGTCCGCGGTAAACAAGCCGATGACGAGAAGAACTGCCGCGGTCCGGATCGAGACCGAGTTGAGTACGGTGGCCATCGTTATTGCGCAGACTGCTGAGTGGGCGCGGGCTGGGCGGGCGGCTCAAGTTGCGGGTAGCTCGGCGGGGCCGCATTTGTCGCCTCGCCGGTGGGCACCCCCGTCTTCGGTGGTGTCCCGGTGGGACTTTCCAACAGGGGCTGCGGCCACGGCCCCGCATTGGAGACCATGCCCGGTAGCGTGCCGGTGTCGGACTGTAGGAGGGCCGAGGTGCTGTCGGGTGGCACGATGCCACCCTGCACTCCGTAGCGCATGTTGGTGTAGTTCAGGATGAACGACTGATTGGGCGCTGACGGACCGGGCTTGCTATTAGGCAGACTCACGCTGGTCTGCGTGGGATCCGCGGTGGGCCCGCTGGTTCGCACCCCGCGGGTGTCGGTCATGTGCGGGGGATAGGTGTATGCGCCCGTGCCGAATTCGTAGGTATATGCCCCGGGATAGGGGGCGGTAGGCGTTCCCGGGAGAAACGGCAGAATCGGGTCCGCGCTCGCGACAGCGCTGCAGACTGAACCCATCGTGAAAATCATCGCACTGCCCGCGACGAATCGACCGACTCGGAGTTGTGACACAGAGCTCTCCTTTCTCGTGGGACGTCAGATCTTGATCGGGTCGCCGTAGATGGCGTACGAGAAGTGGCTGGCCGCAGTCGAAATGCGCAAGTATGCGTATGAGCGGATGTTGACGTCGCCGCCACAGGCATCGGCTTTGATGTGCAGATTGTCAACGCCCAGAGACGCGGTGTTGCCCGGGCTCAGCGCCATGTTGGTCATCGGCAGATCGACGATGACGCCAGGCTGGACAATGGTTTCCAGGAAGCCCGCAGCGCCGATGGTGCCGCCGACGCCGGACGGTACGCCCGCTGAACCGGCAACGCCGCCGGTGCCGCCCATGACCAAACCTGCCGAAACGTCCGATTGGCAACCCAATTGATAGCCGAGGATGAAGAGGCTGTCCTGGATCGGATTTCCACCACCGGTCGCCGTTGCGGTCGCGGTGGCAGTGACAAATGCTTCACGCGAGTTGGCCGCCGCCGCGAGATTGGGAACAGAGTTCACGACCTCGTTCTTGATCTGCAGATTCAGATGCCAGCCGTCCGGGGACACCTTGTCGTAGACCTGCGGAGCCATGTCGACCGGCGCGGCATGTACTGCCGGTGCCATGCACAGGCTCGCCACCGACGCAGCCACTGCCGCAGCGGCAAGGACGGGAGAGGGTGCAACCTTCAATCTCATTGTTTTCCTTTCATTTTGGTGTGTCGTCTTCATCCGAGGCTGTGCCGGAGGTCTTTTCGATAACTCGAGGTTGTGCCCGCGTCCGCGGCGACGTTGTGGGCATACAGCGCGCGGTAGGCGCGAAGGTAGATGACCCCCTGGGCGCCCCACGTCGCCAGCGCAGCGGTGTAGAAGAACGTGCGGTTGTGGTCGTCGAAGGGGAGCGGGCAGAAGTCATAGGTGATCGCGATGGCCGTCGCGGCAGCAGTGACCAAACCTGTTGCGACTGCGATCTTTCGGGCGCCGGCGTCCCAGACCTTCTTGGCGAAGTAAGCCAGGAATGCTGTCGTCAGCAGATTGGCCACCAGGTAGAACGTTGCCGGTCCGACGTGGAGTGTCTCGTCGTGGAACTTCTTCAGGAACATCGCGGCGACGGCGGCCAGTCCGAAGACGCCGACCTCGACAGCGACTGTCGGCTTGTACCGATGGGTGACCGCCATCAGGCCCATGACGAGGATCAGCGTGAAACCGACCGACCGGGAGAACGCGTCGAGGAAGAAGGAGACGTCGAAGGCGATCCCGCCCTCCGCGGCGCCGAGCAGCGACCCGACGAGGAAGTTGGTGGCAGAAATTCCAACGATCAAGGATTCCAGGCCGAGAAGGTAGTTGCCGTAGTCGCGGATGAACTTCCATCCGATGTAGTAGCCGACGGCCGCCAGCCATACCGCGGCTGCCAGGAACACAAGGTCCGTCATGGTGGTGATTCCTCTCGAAGTGCGGTTGATGGCGGGACGCCGCCAAGTGGCGGGAGGGGTTTCCCGCCGTTGCTCGTCAGGTGGTGCACTACTGTCGCGGTCTGGTGAGCTGGGTCACAACGACGGTGCTCACCTCTTTTGGGGCGGGAGCGGTGCATGGTGCACATATCTGAATTCCCGCTGTGTGGCCCACTCTGGTTAGTGGCCGCCCAAGAGCTCAGGGGGCAGTTTCGTGGCGCTGTAGTCGGTCGAACCAGCGAAGTGCCGGCATCGCGATGAGGGTCGCCGCGGCCAGAGTGAGGAAAGCGGTCGCGGGATGCGTGACGAGCAATCCGACGGCGGTGGCGATGACGACGCCGCCCAGATTGCCGGCCATCCAGATGAGTCCCGCCGCGGTGCTCTCGGCATCGGGAGCGTGGCGCTCACTCAAGGCGAGCACGATGGGCAGCGCCGGCAGTAGCACGAAGCCCACCCCGATCAGGGTGAGGAAGGCCATCGTCGTACTGGGTGCCAGCGCCAGGTGTAGGCACGCCACCGCGGTGAAACCGATTCCGACGCCCATGATCTGGACTTCCCGGCGGTGCCGGTCGGCCCACACCGGTACGACGGCGCAGCCGATGACCCCGGCAATCATGGTGACGGCCAAAACGAGGCCGGCGGTCGATTCTGAGACACCCGAGGGCTCGAGCAGTGGCTGTACGAAGGTGGCGAGTGCGATGAACGTGCCCATCGGGATGGCGACGACCGCGCACAAGCGCCGCAGATAGCGGTTGCCGAATGCGGTGCGGAAGGCCCGAAGTCCTCCAGTCGTGCGAATGGACTCTGGACCGCCCAGTGGCTGTGCGAAGCGAAGCGCCGCCAGGAGACACAGCCCGGCGTCCAGGGCGAGCAGTGCAGTGATGACGGTCAAGGTGTGGATGTGGTTTTCGCCCGGGAGGCACGCGCCGAGCAGATATCCCACGACCATCCCACCGAACGTGGCGGAGGACGCGGCGGCGATGCCGGTGGCGCGGTCCTTTACGGCGAGGTAGCTGACGGCGAGGCCGGGGATCGCGTTGAGGACGAAGGGCTGACCCACCGCTGCGACCATTTGTCCGATCAGCGTCCAGGTGAAGTCACCGGCGACCAGCCGCAGGAACGCGCCGGCCGCGGTGAGTACCGCGCCTGCGATGAGGGCCGGGCGGAAGAACCGATCGAGTGCCAGGCCTGCGGGTATGGCGAGCAGCACGTAGATCAGCGGGAAAACCTGTGACAGCCAACCGATTGCGGCGATTGACACGCCGAAATGCCGGGCCGCGTCGCCGGTCACGGGCGCGTAGTTCACCACGAGTGCCTGCGTGGCGGCGGCCAGGAGCCCGTACGCGGCGAAGACCGACCACCGGCTCTTCACGTGCGCCTCGACGCGGGAGCTTTCGCGCGTGTCCTGGATGCCGTTGCGGCTCACCCGTTCTTCCGGGACACCCGTGGGCCATGCGGCATGAGCATGAAACATATTGCGCTGTTTGGTATTACGTCGAATCAAGACCCACGCGACGGCACCTGCGGCAGCGGCACGCGTGGCCGCCAACTCGGGCAGACTCATCTGCTGTCCTTTTGTTGATCAAATCCGGATTGCGCCCGACTACGTCGGCGGACTACGGGAGGTGTGACCGAACGAATATTCGTTCGTATGAGTGACGTAGGTTACTGCCGCGCGAAAGTCGTGTCAACGGTTGGTTGGTTTCGTCGTCCGCGGCTCTCCGAATCATTCACGAATAGCATTCGCGCCCTTGAGATTTAGGCGTGCAGTGATGATTCGCCACGCAGAGATGGCTGGCTGGCGGCCCGATGCTCGGACGGCGCAGTGGATGGGGACCGCCCCGGGTAGCAGACCGGGTGGCGAGACGGTGACCCGCCGCTGTTAGGAGTGGTTCGGTCCGAGCCCGACGAGCATGGCGCGTACCAGCTGCCAATGCAGGTCGGCCAGTTCTTCGGGGTCGCGCGCACCGTCTGCCGGGAACCAGTTCGCGACACGATCGCACATCGCGATGATCGCCATGGAGGCGACGGTGACCTTGGTTTCCGACACGTCGGGCGCGAAGGCTGTCACGCGATCGCGCACCAGATTCAGGTGGGCGCTCTGCAGGGCCAGCAATCTGTCGTAGTCGCCGGTCGACAAGAACTGGCCGGCGGAGGCGGTGTAGAGAACGAGATCCGCCACGCGGGCGATGTGCATGTTGTGCATTTGGTAAAGCACGTGCTGTCGTACCGTCTCGCGCAGGTCTGCTTCGGGATCGACACCGTCGACATGCGTTGAGTTTTCCAGGAAGTCGGCCAGCACCCGGGAGACCGCCTCGGTGAGGATTGCCTCCTTCGACGGAAAGTGGCTGTAGAGTCCGGGTGCTTTGATGCCGGCGACGGCCGCGACTTCCCGGACTGTGAACGCACCGAATCCGTGATCGGCGACGTTGGTGATGGCCGCTGCCAGGATGCGTTCGCGCATGACATCCAGATCGAAGACCCGGCCGAGGTTGGCAATGTCGGCTGAGCGGTCGAGTTCCGAAGCGCTCGAGGCGGGCCGAGCCGAGGTTCCTCGTGCGGCGGTCATCTTTCCTCCTGTTGGCAGCTGAGTCCAAGGTTACGGCGCTCGAGTGCGTACCCGGCTCAACGGTGTGCCCGGTGTCGCCGGTCTGTGTGCCGAGCGGATCTTCGCCTGCAGCTGCGGTTGTCGGGGTGTCGTGGCCGGGCTGTCGGCAATTGACTCTGCGTCACCTATTGACGGAAGCCACGGCCAACGCTAGCTTAACGAATGTTCGTTCGTACAGGTACTGATGGTGAACCTGCGATATTGGAAGAGGTTCGACATGGTGTCAGTGGGTATTGCCGGACTGGGGCAGATGGGGAGCGCCGCGCTGCGGATCCTTCTCGAGCAACTCCCGGATGCGCAGTTCCTGGCGATGGATCGGGCGCCCGAAGCTGTCCAGCGTGCCGAGTCGCTGGATCCGGCGCGCGTCCGGGGGCGCGTCGTCGACGTCACCGCGGAGTCGGTGGACCTCAAAGGTGTCGACGTGGTGCTCAACCTTTCCGGACCGTTCTTCGCCGGATCCGACGGCCTCGCCCAGGCCGCGCTGCGGTCAGGCACGACCTATATCGATATCGGTGACGACCTCGAGGCGACCGAAACCGTCCTGGCCCTGGACGCCGAGGCCCAGCGCGCCGGCGTCGCGCTCATCAGCGGTGCCGGCTGGTCGCCCGGGGTGTCCAACTGGTGCGCTGCCCGCCTGCTCGACGAATTTCCCGACAGCGACGGCGTCCAGGTGGTGTGGGCAACACACGAGCGCGACCCCGGCGGACTGGCTCCGCTGCGCCACATGCTCCACATGGCGGTGACGCCGTGCCCGGTGTGGCGGGACGGACAGTGGGTGCAGTCGCCCGGCTTTGTTCCGGAAACCGCGGGTACCTTCACCTTTCCCGAGCCACTCGGTGTCATCGATGCCTTCGACACGGCGCACCCGGAACCGCGAACCCTCAGCAGATTCTTCCCGCAGTTGCGCAACGCGAGTTGTAAGGGATCGCTGCGGCCCGACTGGGCCAACGCGGCGTTTTCGACGTTGGGTCGCATCGGATTCGGTCACAATGACGTCCTGGTGGACATCGCCGGTCACGATGTCGAGCCGGCCGAGTTCCTCTGGAAGCTGATGTGGGCCCGCCACCAGGCCGCTTCCGCGCCGAAGGCCGGTAAAGCGTTGACGGCGTTGCTGATTCAAGTTCTCGACGGCGCTCGGGTCCAGGGGGCGCTCGCACTCGTCGACGACGCGCCGATGTCCCGTGGTACCGGCCTTGGCGCCGCTGTTGCCGCACTCGCCGCGCTGCGCGAATGCCCGCCGCCGGGGGCGTGGGGACCGGAGGTCCTCCCGTGGCAGTTCGCGCTCAGAGAGTTCGAGCGCATCGGACGATCGCTGGGCGGGTTCGGGCCGGGTATCCAGACTCTGACCGAAGTACGCCGATGATCCGCTCACCGCAGACCGGACACACCAGCCTGTCGGGCGCCGTTGCGCACTGGGCCGACACGCGGCCGAATGCCATCGCACTACGTTGCGGGGAAACGACTCTGACGTGGTCGGAACTCGATGACGCGATGACGCGCTTCGGCGTCCTACTCCTCGATCGCGGTGTGCGCATGGGTGATCGCGTTGTGCTGCTCGGCGAAAACTGCCTGGAATGGGTTGTCGCGTTTCTCGGATGTCAGCGCGCGCACGTGATCGTCGTCCCGATGAATACCCGTCTCGCGCAGAGTCAGGTCGTCGCGCAGATCGCGAAGGTCGATGCCAAGTTGGTGCTTCACGATGCCGGCCTCGGGGGAACCGATCTCGCCACCCGGACCGGTGCACAGTACCTGGAGCTGTCGGAGCTTCTGCGCGAGACAAGCCGCAGCAGTCTCGAATCGGTTGCCGCAAGCGACCATTCAGATGGGGGCGAGATCCCCGCCCTCATCAGCTTCACCTCAGGTACCACCGGGATTCCCAAGGGTGCGGTCATCAGCAGCGCCGCGATGGCCGAGCTGGCATACGCGTTCTCGGATTACTTCGAAACGGGACCGGACGACAGCACCTTGATCGTCGTACCCATCTTTCACAACACGGGCTTCGCGGATCAATTGGCGCACATGGTCGCATCCGGAGGGACGATCAGTCTCCTGCGGCGCTATCGGACCGGCGACGCGGCAACAGAACTGATGGCGCACCCGGTCACGTTCCTCGCAGCGGTGCCGAGCATGCTGAGAATGCTGATGCTGCACGACGAGGCCGACGCGATCTTCAGCGGCGTCCGCGCAATCATGTACGGCGGCAGCGCCATGCCCGAGGCCTGGGTGCAGGAGCTGCAGCAGCGGTGGCCGCATCTCAAGCTGGTGCACGCGTACGGGCTGAGCGAGTTCACGTCGGTGTGCACGTTCCTGCCCAGCGATCTGGCGGCGACGAAAGCCGAGTCCGTGGGACTGCCGTTGCCCGGCGTCCAATTACGCATCGTCGACGAGTCGGGCGATGACGTGGCGCCCGGCGGGTTGGGCGAAGTGTGGCTGAGTGGGCCGACGCGCATGCTCGGTTACTGGGACGAGCCGCGGCTGACGGCGGAGAAGATGACCGGGCAGTGGCTGCGCACTGGCGATGTCGGCCGGATCGACGGCGACGGCCTGCTGTGGCTGCACGGCCGGGCAGACGACGTCATCAACCGCGGCGGCGAGAAGATCATGCCGACATTCGTCGAGTCCCACATCGCTCGCCACGAAACCGTCGCGGCCGCATGCGCTTTCGGGTACGCCGACGACATTCTCCAGCAGCGTGTCGCGGTCGCCATCGAGACGCGCGCCGGCGCGGCGTTCGATGAGCAGGAACTCGTCGGGTTTCTGCGCACTTGCCTGCCCGACTATGCGATTCCCGACCGTTGGGTCGTGTACGACGCGCTTCCCCTCAACGCCTCCGGCAAGTTCGATCGCAAGGCCCTGCGTGCGGACTTCGAAGCAGCACTTCAACCGAAATCAATTGAGCACGAACAGGAGTCAGCGAAATGAACATGTCGTTGTATGTCGTGACCGACCCGGCGACCGGCGAACTGGTCCGGGAGTACCCCACGGCGACAGATGCGGCGGTGGCTGCCGCGCTCGGAGCGGCTGAGAACGCTTATCAGGGTTGGTCGAGGAAGGCATCCGTCAGTGAGCGCGCTGACCTACTGAGAAAAGTTGCCGCACTGCACAACTCGCGCAGCGGCGAACTTGCCGAAATCATCCGCCGCGAGATGGGCAAGTCCCTCGACCAGGCCATCGGTGAAGTCGAATTCAGCGCAGCCATCTACGAGTACTACGCGGACAACGCCGCCACATTCCTCGCGGACGAGCCGATCGAGCTCATCGAGGGAGAGGGAACGGCGTTCGTCCGCCGCCAGCCGATCGGCGTGTTGTTGGGCATCATGCCGTGGAACTACCCGTACTACCAGGTCGCCCGATTCGCCGCGCCGAATCTCGCTCTGGGCAACACGATCGTGCTCAAACACGCGCCGCAGTGCCCGGAATCAGCCGCCGCATTGCAGCAGATCTTCGTCGACGCCGGCTTTCCCGAAGGCTGCTACGTCAACACCTATGCGACCAATGAACAGGTCGCCGGCGCCATCGCCGACCCCAGGGTGCGAGGTGTCTCCTTCACCGGTTCTGAACGGGCCGGCGCAGCAGTCGCGGAAGTAGCGGGTCGGAACCTGAAGAAGGTGGTGCTCGAGTTGGGTGGCTCGGACCCGTTCATCGTGCTGTCATCGGATGACCTCGATGCCACCGTGCGGGCCGCGGTAGCCGCCCGATTCGAAAATGCGGGTCAGGCGTGTAACGCCGCAAAGCGGTTCATCGTTGCCGACGATCTGTACGAACCGTTCGTGGATGCGTTCACGGAACAGGTTCTGGCCCAGGCCGGCTCGCTTGCTCCGCTGTCCTCGGTTGCCGCCGCCGAGCGACTGGAAGAACAGGTCCGGCGCGCTGTCGCAGACGGCGCGACGCTGGTTCGCGATGGCGAGCGAGAGGGGGCGTACTTCCCGCCCGCCGTGCTGACCGACGTAGCGCCGACGTCGCCGTCGTCCACCGAGGAACTGTTCGGTCCGGTGGCCACCATCTATCGAGCCGGGTCCGAAGCCGAGGCTGTCGAGCTGGCGAACAACACGCCCTACGGACTGGGCTCATACGTCTTCACCACGGACCCCGGGCAGGCGATACGCGTCGCCGACCAGATCGAGGCAGGCATGGTGTTCGTCAACGGCGTCGGTCTCGACAGCATGGAACTGCCCTTCGGCGGCGTCAAGCGATCCGGCTTCGGGCGCGAACTCGGCCGGGCGGGGATCGAAGAGTTCGCCAACAAGAAGCTCATCCGCACTCTTCGCGGCTAGCCGCCGACCGTCGCCGCCGCATCTGATCCACCACATCCACCCTCAAGAGGACATCTGCCATGACCATCGAATTCGACGCCGCCGTCTTCAGGACGCCGAACGCGCCGCTGACCATCGAAACCGTTTCGCTCCCATCGACCCCGCCGCCCGGCGACGTACTCGTGCGGCTCAAGGCAAGTGGATTGTGTCACAGCGATTTTCACGTTCTTGCCGGTGAGTGGGACGTCCCCACGCCAATGATCCTCGGTCACGAAGGCGCGGGCGTCATCGAGAGTGTGGGTGAAGGGGTGACGACCCTGAAGAAGGGCGATCACGTCGTCCTGTCCTGGACGCCCTCATGTCGCCGGTGCCGCTACTGCATCAGTGGCAGGCCCGTCCTGTGCGACATGGTCGCTCAACATTCGGCCAACCACCTCTCGTTCGACGGCCGGTCGCGGATCACCGCGGCAGATGGTGCGGACGTCCTCAGCTTCGCCGGCCTCGGCACCTTCGGTCAGTACGTCATGGTGCCTGAATCGGGCGCGATCGCGATCCGCGATGACGCCCCCTTCGAACAGTCGGCGCTGATCGGCTGCGCCGTGACCACCGGTGTCGGCGCAGCGGTCAACACCGCCAAGGTGCGCCCGAGCGACACCGTGCTGGTCATTGGATGCGGCGGCGTCGGACTCAACGCGATTCAGGGTGCCCGCCTGGTCGGTGCCCGCCAGCTCATCGCCGCCGACATCTCCGACGAAAAGCTCAAGCAGGCACGGGTTTTCGGAGCTACCGACATTATCAACAGCGCCCAAGAGAATCTGGCGGACCGGATCGCGGAGCTCACCGATGGGCGTGGCGTCGAGGTGGCCATCGAGGCCATCGGTCTGCCGCAGACCATCGAAGCCGCCTATGCGGTCCTGGCTCGAGGTGGCACCGCCGTCGTCGCGGGGCAGGTGGCCGACGGCATGAAGGTCACGATCGACCCCTTCGTCATGTCCGATCAAGAGCTTTCCCTCATCGGCTCGAACTACGGCTCGAGCAAGCCCGCCACCGACTTCCCGCTGCTCGTCGAGCACTACATGCGGGGCCGCATCGATCTCGACTCGCTCGTGACCCGGGTCATCGACCTGGCAGAGATCAATGACGCGTTCGACGAGATGAAGCGCGGCGTCGGCATCCGCTCGGTGATCAGGTTCTGACGATGGACACGACAGCAAATGGGAGCACCGCTCCGGCTACCAGCGAGAACGCCGCTGAGCCCGGGACTACGCCCCGTCTGAGCGGCAAGCTCGGCGTCGGCTCGATCTCCCTCATGATCATCGCCGGGGCCGCCCCGCTCTGCGTGGTCGGCGGGCCGATGGTGCTGGGCCTGGCCTTGGGCAACGGCGCAGGCCTGCCCATCGGCTACGTGGCGACCCTCGTCGTCCTGCTGCTCTTCGTCACCGGTTTCACGACGATGACGCCGTTCGTCCGCTCGGCGGGGGCGTTCTACTCCTACGTGCATGCGGGTCTGGGCCGAGCTGCCGGGATCGGCACCGGCTATCTGGCCATGCTGTCGTATACGTGCATCTTCATCGGGCTCTTCATTCTGTTCGGGACCGGTGTGGACGCGCTGGTGAAGTCCTACGGCGGACCCGCGTCGCCATGGTGGCTGTGGGCCGGCGTGGGACTGGCGCTGACGTTGTTCCTGGGCTACCGGGACGTCGAGCTGTCCGGCAAGGTCCTGGGTGTCCTCCTGGTCGCCGAGGTGAGCATCGTTCTCGCACTGGACCTTTGGATCGTCGCGCGCGGCGGTGGACCGGAAGGTCTGTCCGGTGGGATGTTCTCGCTGAAGACGATATTCAGCGGCGCACCCGGGGTGGGCCTCATCTTCGCCGTACTCAGCTTCATCGGCATCGAGGCAGCTGCGGTGTTCCGGGACGAAGCGCGTGATCCTGCCCGGACGGTGCGCCGGGCGACGATCATCTCGGTGATCGTCGTGGGACTCTTCTACACCTTCACCTCGTGGGCGGTGATCAGCGGCGTCGGCGACAGTCGAGTCGTCCCTGCCGCGACAGCCGACCCCGAGGGCCTGTTCTCCGCAGTGGCGCTTCAGTACCTCGGGCGCATCGGTGCCGACCTCACCGTGGCGATGTTCGTCACCAGCACCTTCGCGGCCGCCTTGACGTGGCACAACATCCTCGCCCGCTACACGTTCTCGCTGGCGTCCCGGGGCCTGTTGCCGACCACCCTGTCGGCGAGCCACCCGACGCACGGCTCGCCGCACCGGGGAGCGGTGGCCGTCGCGATCGCCACCGGCGCTGTGCTGGCCGGCGGCACCATGATCGGGCTCGACCCGATGAGCGAAATCTACACGTGGACATCGGGTCTGGGGTCCATCGGATACGTCGTGCTGCTCATCCTCACCTGCGCGGCCGTGCTGGCGTTCTTCCGTCGCGAACCGCACGGGGCGCCGCTGACGCGGACACTGATCGCGCCACTGCTCGGCATGGCGGGGCTGCTGGCCATCCTGGCGATCATGCTGCTCAACCTCGATCTGCTCGCAGGAAACAGTCGCGTGGTCTCCGCCGTCATCGTCGTTTCCCTGATCGCCGCCTTCGCACTCGGACCCGTTGTCGGAAAACTCCTGCCGTCCTCGGGCCGGCAGGAATAGCGAAACCACCGAACAACGAATCCCTCTGAAAGACAACGAATAATGGCACAACGAATCGTGATGGTGGGTCTCGGCGCCACCGGCCGCGCCATGGCGCAATCCCTGCTGCGACGCACCGACGTCCAGATCGTCGGTGCGGCCGACCGCAATCCCGCGGTCGTCGGCACGGATCTCGGCGTCCTCGTCGGCAGCGCGGCGACCGGCGTGACCGTCGTCGACGACCCCGCGGGTCTGCCCCCGGCGGACCTGGCGATCGTCGCGACGACGTCGGATCTGAATCACGTGGCCGACACCCTCGTGCCGCTTCTGCAACGTGCGTACAACGTGATGAGCATCTGCGAGGAACTGGCGTACCCGTGGTCGAGTCACCCGGAGATCTCGCGTCGCCTCGATGACACCGCGAAAACGCACGGCGTGACCGTCCTGGGCACCGGGGCCAACCCCGGCGTCCTCATGGACACCCTGCCTCTGCTGCTGACCGCCCTCACCCAACGTGTCGACCGCGTGATCATCCGCCGCCGCACCAACATGTCGCGGTACGGGGCGATCCTGTCGAAGTTCGGCCTGGGACTCACGCCTGCGCAGTTCGCCGCAGCGCAGGAATCTGGAGATGTGGTCGGCCACTACGGTTTCGAACAATCGATCGGTGCGCTGGCGAGCGGCCTCGGCTGGACCTTGGACGCTATCGCGGTCGACCGGGTGACACCCGCGACGGTCAGCGAGATCACTCGCGTCGGCGAGCACATCACCGTCGAACGTGGCCAGATCGCCGCCGTCACCCACGCCGCCCGCGGATTGCGCGGCGGCCGTGCGGTCATCGACTTGGAGATCATGTTCGGCTTCTTCGACCCGAGTGACTCGCTCACCGCGGGTGACGATTACCGCATCGAAGGCGCTGACCAGACGATCGAGCTGACATCACTGACCGGCTTCGAGTCCTTCGTGAGCACCATTGCCGCAGCGGTCAACACCGTGACGGCCGTGATCGACGCGCCCGCCGGATTTCTGTCCATGGGTGATCTCCCCGTCCGTGCCCTGGCATCGAAAGGTGCTCGGCTGCTTGAAGATGGATTGCTGTGACACATGCAGTGTCGGTGCTGAACCCGGTGCGTTTTCTCGATCGAGCCGCTGCGGTGCACGGGGACAAGGTCGCCGTCATCGACGGCGCACGCGTGCTGACGTACCGCGATCTGCATGAGCGCTGCCGGCACCTCGCGGGCGCGCTGGTTGGTGACGGACTGGGGCCGGGTGCCCGAGTCGCGGTGCTGGCGCACAACACCCTGGAAATGCTCGAGGCACACTACGGAGTGCCCTACGCGGGTGGGGTTCTGGTGCCGCTGAACTCTCGCCTGAGCGCAGGGGACATCGCATACATCCTCGAGCACAGCGGAGCCGAGGTGCTGATCGCAACGGACCCGCTGATCGCGGTCGCGCGGGAGGCGGCCGAGTTGGTCGGCGGCACTGTGAAGGTCATCGCCGGCAATGAGCAATACGAGCACTACGTGGCGTCGGCAGCGCCGATGGATGTTGCCTGTGATGACGAATTCGCCACGGTGGCAATCAATTACACGTCGGGTACCACGGGTAAGCCGAAGGGGGTGGTGTACACCCACCGCGGCGCCTACCTGCAGGCGCTGGCCATGGCCTTCCACTCGGGCCTGGACCTCGACTCGGCGTACCTGTGGACGCTGCCGATGTTCCACTGCAACGGCTGGTGCTTCACCTGGGCGGTCACCGCGGCCGGCGCCACCCACGTGTGCCTGCCGAAGGTCGAGGCGAAGGCGATCTGGACGGCCGTCGAGGACCACGCGGTCACCCACATGTGCGCGGCGCCGACGGTCCTGTCGACCATGACCTCGCAGCCGCCCGCGAACCGCGCGGAACGAACCGTGTGGGTGGCCACCGGCGGAGCGCCGCCCGCACCCGCACTGCTTGCGCGGGCCCGTGCTTGCGGCCTCGCGGTCACCCATCTCTACGGCATGACCGAGACCTACGGCCCGGCCGTCATCAATGAGTGGAAGCAGGAATGGGATTCGGCGCCGGAAGACGAGCGTGACCGCCTGAACGCCCGCCAGGGCGTCGGCAACGTCGTTTCCGACCCGGTTCGGGTGGTGGACGAACAGGGCCGGGACGTGCCCGCAGACGGTGCAACGATCGGTGAGATCGCGTTGCGGGGAAACAACGTCACCCCCGCGTACTACCGAGATATGGCCGCCACTGCGGCAGCGGTGCCGGACGGCTGGTTCCGCACTGGCGATCTCGCGGTGCGTCACCCCGATGGCTACCTCGAAATCCGTGACCGCGCAAAGGATGTCATCATCTCCGGCGGCGAGAACATCAGCTCGGTCGAGATTGAGAGCGCCATCCTCGAGCACCCCGCCGTGCTGGAGGCCGCGGTTGTCGGCATGCCGCACGAGCATTGGGGTGAGCGGCCCGTGGCGTTCGTGTCGCTGCGCCCAGGTGCGGCTGTCACGAGTGCGGAACTGCGGGCCCACCTGCTCGACCGCGTCGCGAAATTCAAGGTCCCGGACCGCATCGAGTTCACCGCGCTCCCCAAGACTGCCACCGGCAAGATTCAGAAATTCGAACTCAAGCGACAGCTGGCCGGCGGCCTCAACCGATAGGTGCAATATGCACCGTCCGCCCGCTCGATTGGTTGAGAGGTGCCATGGCACACCACCGGGCCCGGCGGCAATAGTGAGATCAACGCCACACCAACAACTCGGCGTTCTCCCCAAACTTCAACTCGCAGAAAGAGATCACGCGATGACAACCGCTGTTTCGAACCTCCGGAAGCTTCCTCACACCGCGGACGTCGCGGATATCCGTGCCATCGTCGCCGAGGACGGCGGGGTGATCATCGAGGGTCTGCTGACCCCGGAGCAGGTCACCCGGTTCAACGCCGAGATCGAGGGCCCCCTCGCCGCGCTGACTCCCGGCGGCAAGCACGAGCTCGAGATCGTCAACGAGTTCCACGGCGCCAACACCAAGCGCCTGACGAACCTGGTCACCCACAGCCCGGTCTTCCGGAACGAGATCATCAACCACGACCTGGTGCACGCCCTGTGTGATGCGACCTTCCTCGAGGAATCGGGCACGTACTGGATGACCACCGCCCAGGTGATCGAGATCGGCCCCGGCAACCGCGCGCAGTTCCTGCACCGCGACCTCGAGAACTGGTACCCCTTCGTCGGCATGGGCCCCGCCGGCCCGGAGATCACCCTCAACTTCCTCATCGCCCTCACGGACTTCACCGAGGAGAACGGCGCCACCCGCGTCATCCCGGGCAGCCACAAGTGGCCCGATTTCCAGGACCGCGGGACGCCCGAGCAGACGTTCCCCGCGATCATGAACGCCGGCGATGCCCTCTTCTTCAGCGGCAAGACCGCGCACGGCGGTGGCGCCAACGTCACCACCGATGAGTACCGGCGCGCGGTGTCCTTCGCGTTCAACCCGGGGTTCCTGGTCGGGGAGGAGGCCTACCCGTTCCTGGTCGATCGCGACGTGGTGAAGACCCTGCCGGAGCGCGTCCAGCGCATCCTCGGCTTCCGCTCGCAGTACCCGACCGGCTCGCCCGGCCTGTGGATGGTCGACTACCGCGAACTCGCCGATCACCTCGGTCTGTAAGCGGCAGACTGTTGCCATGACACCGGATCAGCTGTGGCCCGATGCATCCGATCCGGTCCGCCGGCTGATCCGGGAACTCGCTGAGTCGATGCTGGCGAGGTCCGCAGACGTCATCGACGATCTGACTGCAGCGTCGCTGCAGGACCCGAAGTACCGGGCGATCGCCGATGACCCGGTGCTCGCGGATGCCGATGCCCAGATGGTGGTCTCGCACCTCAAGCACTGGCTGACGTCCAACATCGCCGAGCCCGGTCGCCGGGTCAGTCCCGCCACGGGAAGCGTCATGCGCACGTATGCCCGCGATGTGGTGCTGCGCGGCCTCACGACTGACGATGTCCTGGGGTGGCGATCCGCACAACGCGTTGCCTGGAGTTGGTGGCTGGCGGCGTGTTTCAAGACGACGGACGATGCGGATCAGCTTCGCGAACTGATCGAGATCTCCGGGAATTCGCTCACGACGTTCGTCGACGACTCGATCGCTGAGCTCGCTGAGCACATCCGCCGGGTCCGCGAGGAGTTCGCCGGTGGCTCGCAGCTGCAGCGGTACGCCACCGTCGAGCTCCTGCTCCAGGGCGCGGACATCGCACCGTCGCGTGCCGAAGCGCAGCTGGGCTACGCGCTGACCGGTTCGCACATCGGCGCCGTCGTCTGGGTGAATTCCGAGAAGGACGTCGCCGAACTCGAACGCGCCAGTGAGCAGGTGATGCGGGCCTGCGGCGCGGACCGGCGGCTGACTGTGGTCGCCGGTACCGCTGCGGTGTGGCTGTGGATACCGGCGAAGACGACGCCGACGGTCGCCGAACTCGCCGAACGCCTGGGGCGACGGTGCGGTGCGCGCGTGGCACTCGGCCGTGCGGCTCCTGGGGTCAGCGGCTTCCGGCGGACGCACATGGACGCCGCTGCAGCGCAAAGGCTTCTGGCTCGCCTGGACTCCGGGCTGTCCATCGTGCGCTATGAGGACGTCCACCTCGTAGACCTGTTGTCCACGGATCCCTCGTCGGCCGACCAGTTCGTCGCGGACGTGCTCGGTGAACTGAAGGACGCCAGCCCGGTGCTGCATCAGACGGTGCTGACCTATGTGGACGAGGGTCTCAACCGCACGAGCACCGCCGAACGGTTGTACACCCACCGCAACACCATCGACCGGCGTCTCGCCCGCATCGACGAACTGCTGCCGAAACCCTTCGCGCGCAACCCGATCGAGGTGGCTGCTGCCCTCACGCTGCTCAGCGTGCGTGGGGGACACTGACTCCGACGAACTACCCGCGACTCGGGATCGTGGACGCCAGGCGACGTCCGACCCGCGTCGCGACGCGCCCGACCCGGATCAGCAGCGTCGGGAGTGGGGTGCGCAGCGTGGCGTGCTTGCGGACGTAGTCGGGCACGTACCACCGGTGGGTGGTGCCGGCGGCGAACACTGCGGAATCGCCTGGCCGGAGCCAAGTTCCGGTCTGCGGATCACCGATTCGGACCTCGCCCGCGACGATGTGCACCGTCTCCTCTACGACGAAGGTCCAGTCGAATGTGCCGGCCGAGCAGTCCCAGATATAGAACTCGACCGCCGAGTCACCACTGGTGTGCCAGCGCCGCGACCGTGCCCGTGGCTTGCCGTCGACGACCCATGACGGATCGATCGGGCTGTCTGCCAGGTCGTGATCCTGTGCGAATGCTGACTGCATGCTGGGAAATCGTAGCGGTGTGCAGGCTTGGCCGGGGTCAGTTTTGGGCTACGTGGCCGTGGGGTCCACCCAGAAGATCTGCCAGGAGTGGCCGTCGAGGTCGTGGTAGCTGCGGCCGTACATGAAGTCCTCGTCATCGGTGTCGCCCGGCGTGGCGCCCGCAGCGATGGCGCCGTCCACGAGGGTGTCCACGCACTCGCGGCGGTCGACACCCAAGCAGACGACGCACTCCTTCGTCTTCGACGCATCGGCGGTCTCGGCCGTGTGCAGGGAATCGAAGACATCGCGCTGCGTCAGCATCGCGAACTGGTTCTCGCCCAGCACCAGTGTCACTGCGTTGTCATTGCTGAACGTCTCGTTGACCGCATAGCCGAGCCCGGAGAAGAACTTCCGCGAGCGCGCGACGTCGGCGACGGGCAGGTGAACGAAGATCATGGCGTGCATCGGGCTGCTCCTGTGGTCCGCGGCGCCCGGAAGCGGGTGCCGTCACAGGGGTAGACAGCCGACCCGCGCACAACTCATCGCGCGGCGGTTCAGGGGAAGGCGTAGTGCACAACCACAGGCGCGTGGTCGGACAGCCGCGCGCTGGGCGCGGCTTCCTTGTCGACCGTCACCGACATAGCGGTCCGCGCGAGCCGCGGCGTGGCCAGGTGGTGATCGATGCGCCAGCCCACGTCTTTGACGAACGACTCGCCGGCCCAACTCCACCAGGACAGCGGCCCGGGCCGGTCACCATGCAGCGTCCGCACCACGTCGACGAGTGTGCGCGGCCCGATCTGTGCGTCCAGCCAGGCGCGTTCCTCGGGGAGGAAGCCCTCCATCTTCTGTGCGGGCCGCCAATTCGTCACGTCGTGCGGAAGGTGCGCCAGGTTCAGATCGCCGAGCAGCAGGAACTCGCGGCCCGCCGCGAGCGCCGCCCGCCGGTTGCGGCTCAGCTCGCGCGCGAACGCCCCGAGGAAGCGCATCTTCCTGTCGTACTTGGCGCCGCCGTCGGGCAGATCGCGCATGTTGCCGGGCCGCTGCAGGTGCGCCGGCAGGCCGCCTTTCGGCAGATAGAGGCACGCCACTGTGAGGGGAGCGTGCGCGAGGTCGACCTCGAGGTACCGCCCCTCGTTCGCGAATGTCCCGAGCCCCCGGGTGCGCGGGGGATGCGAGACCCAGGTCCGCACGGCCGTCGGCGCGTCGCGCGTCAGGATGGCGACGCCGTTGCGGCCCGGGATCGAGCCGGAATCCATCGCCGCGTGATAGCCGTCGAATTCGCCGACCTGGTCGGGCGGGCAGCGCAACTCCTGCAGGGCCACCACGTCGAGTCCGCGCCCGGCGAGCCAGGCGTCGAAGCCGCGACGGCGTGCCGCCCGGATCCCGTTGACGTTGAACGTGGCAATGCCCAGCGGCGCGTTTGGTGTAGCCATCGCCTCTACCAAAGCAGATCGGCATGGCGGCTGTTCAGCGGCCTCGGTCTGTCCGCCGATCGGGGGAGAACGGTTCCACCGGCGAATCCGCTGTTCGGGGGAATCCGGAAAGTGGCCGCTCGCGAAATAGTTGTCGGTGTCAAGAGACGGCCCAAACCCCTTCTCGGATCACAACATTCACGTACAGGAGGCCCCATGAACATCACGACGGCTCGGATCGCCGCAGCAGGAACGGGGATCGCCGCCGCGCTGTCCTTCGCCGCGGTCGCCCACGCGGGAACCATGCCGGTCACTCATCCCGGCGAGCCGACCATCGCCATGACGATCACCAACCACACCGACAAGGTGCAGTTCCTGCTCGATGACGGGACGAGCCCCAACGGCAAATGGGTCGACGGTCCTCAGCGGCTACTGGCACCCGGCGCCACCGAAACCGTGACAGCCGTTGCGCCACAGGGCGACTCGCTCGACATGCACGTCGCCTACCGGGTTGGTGTCGGCGGCCCGACCGCCACCTACGAGGTCAACGACTCGAAGACCAACACGAATGTCGCGAACACCAGTGTCACCGGTTTTCTCGCCAAGAACTACTGGATCAATCACAGCTTCAGCAGCCATTACCCCAACACCAACGTGGGCTTCGATCTCTGGTGAGTGCTGCTGTGACGACCGGTGGTAGGTGGCGACCGGTCGTCAGGCTTCGCGCGCCTGATCCGCGTGCAGTGCCTTGATCCGCCGCTGCTCGCGCAGTACCTGCTGGTAGCTCTCGCGTTCGATGATCAGCCAGTCCGGCTTCTCCTCGAGCAGGGCGTCGATCTGCTCGGTGGTCAGCGCCTTCTCGACGCCGCCGCGTGCGAGGCCGGCGATCGAGATACCCAGCTTGGCGGCCACCAGGTTCTTGGGGTGCGGCCCGTTCTTGCGAAGGTCCTTGAGCCACTGTGGCGGATCGGCCTGCAGCGCCGCCAGGTCGGCGCGGGTGATCGCGTTCTCCTGGAACTCGGCAGGTGTCGCGGGCAAGTACACGTCCAGCTTCTTCGCCGCGGTGGCGGGTTTCATGGACTGCGCGTTGGGCCTGCTCATGGGCATCAGCCTATCGGTAGGTCGCTGCGATGACCCCGTACGATCCGCGACGTGGAGTTTTCGACTCTGGATCTCGCGACCCGCAAGTTCTGGCGGGCCACCGGCAGAGGCGTCGACCTCGACGGCGTCGATGCCTGGCTGCAGGCGCCACTCGGGTCCCGGGGCGGCGGGAACAACTGGCTGCGTGATGAAGCGGCCCGCCGCGGTGGCGCGCTGCGCGACGACGACCCCGACGCCGGTTTGCAGCCCGATCTCGAGGGACTGTCCGGGCCCGGATTCGATGCCGCGGCCGTCCACCCGATGATTCACGACTTCTACACCCACACGGCGCGCTGGCGGATGGAGGTGTGGAGCAGCTGGTCACCGTTGTTCTGGCCGGGCGGCGAATTGATATCGCGCATGTTCGGTAAGCGGGTACAGCAACTGGCGCTACCGATGCGTCCCCTTGACGTGGCACGCGGCATCGATGGTCGGGTCTCGGTGATCACCGACGGCACCGGCGCGCAGGTCGCGGCCGGCTGGATCCGGACCTTGCGCGGCAACGGCGACACCGTGTTCAGCGGATGCTATTCGCGCAGAACGCTTCCCGGTGCCGACCGGGCCAGCGTGCACGTGACGTTCCCGTTGGAAGAGGGCAACGTCCAGGTCTTCCTGCGGCCGCAGCACCTGCCGGACGGCGGTCTGCGGTTGTCTTCCCCGGCCGGCCCGTGGGGCGCTGACGGGGCGTACGTCCTGGTGCGCGACCGCGGGCGCTACTTCGCGCGGCGGGTACCCGTGCATGAGACGTTCGACCTCTACGTCGACCGTGAGCAGGTACTTCGCACCGACCATGTGCTGCGGATGTGGAACCTGCCGGCCGTCCGCCTGCACTACAAGCTGGAACGCCGCGGGACGTAACCGGTACGCCCGTCCCAGTAGCCGTGTTCGGACAGCGGCCGGAACCGGTAGGTCGCGAACTCATGATGAAAGTCGCGGCGGCGGCGCTCGGCCATCGCGTCGGCATGCCGTGCCGGGTCGGCGAGCTCGGCCACTTCACCCCGGCCATGCACCATGTCCGTCATCGCCCGCACCGAGTTCCAGATCGAGAAGGTCGAGATCGAGCGGGGCGGGCGCACCGCCGCCAGCGCCAGGGTGGCGTCCGGATGATCACGGACCAACCGCTCGACCGGCTTGCCCCACGTGAGGAAGCGCGGTACCTCGGGCAACCGCATGCGGGCCAGGGTGACGGCGACGACGGGCTCGTCAGCGTCGGAGGCATCGGCCTCCTGCGGCAAATCGGGGAGCGCCACGAGCGTGGACCAGCGCCGCAGAAACGTCATCCGGACATGCCAGCCGGCGGCCAGACGCGTGCCCGGACCGGCGAGAAAGGTGTCGATCGCGGCCTCGTCGTCCCACCGGGCGAACATCGCCAGCCGCCGCAACTGCAGCCGGTCGGGGGAGACCGTCGGCGCGCCGAGCCGCATCAGCGACAGGCATTCCGCGTAGCGCAGCCCCGTCACCCGGTCAGGATGAGGTGGTCGCCGCAGCAGCGGCACCGTCGCCGTGACAGGCATCTCGACGAGATGGAACGTGAAGACGCCGAGCCCGGTCATGACCCAATTATCGGCGCTGACCACGAACCGCCCGACGCGCGTTTGGGTAGCGTGATCGCCGTGCCACCGTCCTCCTTGTCGGCCTCATTGACCCTCGGATACGTCCCCGGCGGGACGCCCGCGAAGTGGGCGCGGATCTGGTCCGAGCGTCATCCCGAGGCAGCGCTGGTTCTGCATCCGGTCGCCGCGGCAGATGCGGCCGACGCACTCCGGGCCGGCACCGTCGATGTGGCGCTGCTCCGGCTGCCGGCGGACACGAGTGGCCTGGCCGTCATCTCGCTGTACGAGGAGACGACGGTGGCCGTGGTGCCGACCGATCATCTGCTCACCGCGGTCGACGAGATCGCCGCCGCCGACCTCGACGGCGAGCCGATCCTCGTACCGCTCGACCATGTGGTCGCGTGGGCCGACGCCCCGGGCGCGCCCGTCGACCATCGGCCCGAAACCACCGAGGACGCAATCGAACTCGTCGCCGCCGGAATGGGCGCGCTCATCGTCCCGCAGTCGCTTGCGCGGCTGTATCACCGCAAGGACCTCACCTATCGGCCGATCACCGACGCACCGACCTGCCCCGTCGCACTCGCTTTTCCGGAAGGGGAGCAGTCGGAGCTGGTCGAGGAGTTCATCGGCATCGTGCGGGGCCGGAAAGCCAGTTCGTCGCGGGGGCAGGCCGAACCGGCGCCGAAACGCAGCGCGCGGGAGAAGACCCTCGCCAAGCAGGCGGCCCGGGCCGCGGCGGGCAAAGTCGCGCGAAAGCCGGGCCAGGCCAAGCGCGGTCGGCGCTGACGCCGTCGTACCTGTCGCGTTTGCCCGGCGCTACTACACTCCCAGGCCATGAGCAGACCGTCGGCGGGCACAGGCAAAACCACCGCGCCACGATCCGCGACATCAGGAAGTCCGCGCACGATACGCGGTCTCGACGCCGAGCAGCGCCGAATCCACCGCCGGGAACAACTGCTGGCATCAGCGTTCGAGCTGTTCGCCCGCGACGGCTATGCGAATACTTCGATCGAGCAGATCTGCCAGAACGCGTTCGTGGGGAACAAGGCGTTCTACGAGACGTTCGACAGCAAAGAAGACTGCTACATCGAGTTGCTCCGGCAAATCGCCGAGCGAATCGAACGCCATGTTGTCGAGATCCTCGACAGCGCACCGGATGACAACGACGAGACCGTCCGGCTGTTGCTGTCGGCGTTCGCCCACGCTCTGGTCGATGACCCACGGATTGCGGTGGTGGCGTTCGGGGAATGCGCGGGTATCTCGCCGCGGGTCGAGCGACAGCGTCGCGAGAATCGGCGTTGGACCGCAACGTTTGTCGAAGACTTGTGGCGGCGTCGCGAGTTCCCGGAGATCGCGGACAATGCCGCGGTCGACTTCCACGCGCTGGCGGTCCTGACGGTCGGTGGTCTGTTCGAGGCTGTTGCCGACTGGCTGCACGACCACGAAGCCGACCCCGAATCGCGCCCGAGCATCGACACCCTGATCGGCAATCTGACGAGCTTCATGGCAGTGGTGCGGGCCGGTATCGCCGCCTCGGTGCGGTGATCGCGGTCCCGTCATACCTGCTGATCGCCGATTGCGGACGGTTTTGAACAAGACTTCTTGTTTTTAAAAAGAACTCTTGTTTTCAAATGCGGGATTGCTATAGCGTCCTGCGGCTATGGGGGTCAACTCAACACAACAATGGCAATCATCGCGGTGGACGACCACGGTCTTGGCGAGGGGTGTCGCGGTCGGCATCGCGGCGGCGGCAGTGGCCGGTGTGGCGGCACCGGGCGCTCCGATCGTGTCGCAGGTCGCCGTACGGCTCGTCGACACCACGATCGGCATCGGTGGCTCCTTCGACCCGCTCGGGCTGAGCATCCCGATGTTCTTCTACGGAACCGCTGTCCCGCAAGGAGATTCGTTCCACGTTGTGCCCTACCCGGGGCAGATCAACGTCGAGTGGCCGATCATCTCCGCGCTGCCGGGTTTGTCGGGTATTCCGTACTGGCCGCATTCCTTGAAGCAGTCCGAACGCATCGGTGCCGGATATCTGGAGCAGGACATCGCCAAACAGGCACCGGGCGAGAAGATCACCATCCTCGGCATGTCCCAAGGGGCCGAGGTTGCCGAGATCGCGCGCGCCGACATGGCCAAGGACCCGGCCTATGTGGCCCATGCGGGCGACTACACGTTCACCCTCATCGGCGATCCGTACCAGCCGAACGGTGGAATCCTGTCCCGCTTCACCGCATGGAGTCGCATGCCGATCCTCGGTGATCTCTTTCCGTTCGGACGGCCGGGGCCGTCCGACAGCCCGTTCCAGACCACGGTCTACCAGAACCAGTACGACGGATTCGCTGATTTCCCGGCGTATTTCAACCCGCTGGCCGTGGTCAACGCCGTCATGGGCATCGTGTTCGAGCATGTCCTGCCCGGGTATGCGTTGGAGCCCAAGGTCAGTTCGAACACGGTCAGCACCACCGTGGGCAACACCACGTACGTGACCTTCCCGCAGCGCCTGCCGCTGCTCGCGCCCCTGCGCCTTGCCGCATCGCTGATCGGGGCGCAGCGCCTCGTCGACGCTATGGACCCGGTTCTGCGCGTCATCATCGAAAGCGCTTATGAGCGCACGGCGGATCCCAGCCAGGTCAAGCAATTCAGCTGGACCACGCCGCAGGCCAAGATCAGCGCCGCCCTCAAAGAGTTGCCCGGAGCGCTGGCACAGTCGGTGCAGATTCTCCGCACCGGCAGCTATACGCCCACGCTGCCGCAACCGACGGTGGATGCCACCGAACCGGCCACACCCACCACCGACCATCCGGCGAAGTCGGTGGACAACTCGCCGCTGGCCAAGGCGATCCGTCAGTCGGTGGTGAATCTGACTGCGGCGCTGACGAATATCACGCGTCCGGTGGCCAAGCTGTTGCAGGTGGTCGGCGGCCAGAAGCCGACGTCGGCCACGCCGCCGAGTACCGCACCGAAGTCCGTCGCCGCGGCGACGACGCCCCAGGCAGTGCCGACAACCGCAAGCCGCCTCGCGGCAACGGCACCGCGGACGGCGACGTCAGGGGACCCGGACTCGACCGCGCCCTCGGCGAGCGCGGTGGCCCCGTCGTCATCGGCCGCCTCGAAGGGGAAACCGGTGAAGCGTGGGCAGGGTCGGCCAGCGGCGGACCCGGTCGTGCCGGTGCGGCAGACCCGCGATCGGCGGCCACAACCCGCGGACACCGGTCATGTGGACGCCGGTCATGCGGACGCCGGTATCGACGCGACCACACCGTCCGTCAAAGCCGGCGATCGGCGGCGCGAATCCACCAGGAGCACAACCAAATCCGACGCGCCCGCCGGCGCGAAGGCCGATCACACGCCGTCAGGCAAGGGCGCGCGGCCGGCCGCGTAGTCAGGTGTGTGCCGGCCCCTCGGCCTTCTTGTACAGCGACTTGAGCAGCACATCACGAAAGACGCGGCTGTCGACCGCGCGGCGGCCGGCCTCGGCCACCCACGGGATGCCGGCCAGCTTGTGAAAGAACCGGCCGCGCCGGTACTCGCGGCCCCACGCCGCCTCGATGCGCTGCTGGTAGTTGGTGAAGTCGTCGGGACCGCCGTTGGTCAGCGCGGCGACGGCGCATTCGCCTGCGGCCAAACCGGATTCGAGTGCTTTTGAGATGCCCGCACCGGAGGCCGGCTTGCCGGCGCCCAGCGCATCACCGGCGAACAGGACGCCGGGCTGCCACGGCGGCCATGCGGTGAACCCCATGGGCAGGCGCCAGGCTCGCACGCTCCGGTTCTTCTTCAACTCGTCGATCGACGGCAGCGCCCAGTCGCGCGGCAGCGTGTGCAGGAAGTCGCCGAGGAACCGGGTGGCGTTGATGGCCTGCCAGTTGCGGTAGCTGTTGACGTAGCCGAGGCCAATGTTGAAGGTGCCGTTGCCCATCGGGAACACCCAGCCGTAGCCGGGCAGCTGGTCACCGTCGAACAGCAGCTTGAGGTAGATCTCCAGCGCGTCGGAGTCGGGACGCTCGGCCGGCATCTCGGCGCGAATGGCGATCGCCGAATAGCCGTGATAACTCGAGTCGACATGCAGCGCGCGTTTGATCGGGGAATAGGCGCCGTCGGCTGCGATCACGGCGTCCGCGTGCACCGTCTCGCCATCCTTCAGCACCACACCGGTGACCCGGCCGTCGTCGTTGCGCTCGACACCGGCCACCTCGCCACCCTGGCGGACTTCCGCGCCCGCGGCCGCGGCATGGCCGAGCAACAGCGCATCCAGGTGGGTACGGCTGACGGTGCAGCCGTGGTCGGGCATGCCGGGGCGGCGCGGGAACGACAGCTCCCATTGGTGCGGGCTGAACACCGTGACCCGATTGATCCGGTGGAACCGGGCGACCTCGTCCGTCAGGCCCATCTTCTGCAGGTAGCTGACCCCGCGGGCCGTCAGGCCGTCGCCGCACGGCTTGTCGCGCGGGAAGGTGGCCTTGTCGATGACGAGCACGCTGGCGCCGGTTTGCGCGGCCTGCCACGCAGCCGCCGATCCGGCGGGACCTCCGCCGGCGACGATGACGTCGTACCGCTGCACCATGTAATCAATTCCTTGTCGGGCCGGTACTTTCGGGCGAGGCCTGACGCCGATGCTACGCGTGCAGCCTGTTGATCCGCTGGCTGTGACGAGGCGTCCGAAGGTGTGACATGCGCCGCGCCGGGCAGTCTGAGCAGGTCAGATTTGGCCCGCCCGGTACAGTGGCGGGGTGCGCAGGCCATCTCTTCCACGCACCGGCATCCAGGCCGGGGTGAAAGTTCCTGGTGTGCCGGGCGTGAACGTTCCGTCGGTCACCGTGCAGGTGAAGGTCACTCCGCCCAAGGGTGCGCCCGAGAAGGTGGACGCCCGTAGCGAGCGCTGGCGCGAACACCGGCTCAAGGTCCGCGAGGAGATCGTCGACGCCGCGTTCCGCGCGATCGACCGGCTCGGCCCGAACGTCAGCGTGCGGGAGATCGCCGAAGAGGCCGGCACCGCCAAGCCCAAGATCTACCGGCACTTCGCCGACAAATCCGACATGTTCTCGCAGATCGGCGAGCGGATGCGCGACATGTTGTGGGCGGCCGTCATTCCGTCCATCGACATCGAGCACGATTCGACCGGGCAGATCATCGGCCGCGCCGTCGAGCACTATGTGGACCTGGTGGACCAGCACCCCAACGTGGTGCGCTTCCTGCTGCAGGGCAGGTTCGCCGACCAGTCCGCCGCCGCGATGACGACCGTCAACCGCGGCCGCGACATCACCCTGGCGATCGCCGCCATGATCAGCGGCGAACTCAAGGACATGGATCTGGATTCGGCCATCTTCGAGCTGGCGGCGTTCACGCTGTTCGGCGCGGCCGCATCGGCGACCGACTGGTGGCTCGGCGGCAGTGATGAAACTCCGCGCCGGCTGCCCCGAGACCAGTTCGTCGCGCACATGACCACCATCATGATCGGCGCCATCAACGGCACCGCCAGGTTGCTCGGCATCCGGTTCGACCTGGACCTGCCGGTGCACGACGCGGTGCGCCGCGAAGAGTCCGTCGGCTGACGATTCCGCTCCTGACGTGGTGCGTTGACACCTCGCGGGTCGGACCGGAGACTGTGCAGTATCCGGTACCGCCGTTCCCAGGAAAGAGCAGGTTCATGACGGTCGAGCAGTCAACTGGAGCGCAGTCCGTCGGCAACGAGGCCGCCGAGCCCATCGTGACGCGCGCGGTGATCATCGGGTCCGGTTTCTCCGGTCTGGGCATGGGCATCGCGCTGCGCAAGCAGGGCTTCGGCGAGCGCGACTTCCTGATCCTGGAGAAGGCCGACGAGGTCGGCGGCACCTGGCGCGACAACACCTACCCGGGCTGCGCGTGCGACATCCCGTCACACATGTACTCGTTCTCCTTCGAGCCGAAGGCCGACTGGACGCACATGTGGTCGTTCCAGCCCGAGATCTTCGACTACCTCAAGGGCGTCACCGACAAGCACAACCTCCGCCGCAACATCCGGTTCAACACCCATGTCGACCGCGCGCACTGGGACGAAGACGAGCGGCGCTGGCACGTCTACGACACCGACGGCCAGGAGTACATCGCGCAGTTCCTGATCTCCGGTGCGGGCGGCCTGCACATCCCGGCGGTTCCCGAAATCGAAGGCAGCGACGAATTTGCCGGTGCCGCTTTCCATTCCGCACAGTGGGACCACAGTGTCGACATCACCGGCAAGCGCGTCGCGGTGATCGGGACCGGCGCCAGCGCCATCCAGATCGTGCCCGCGATCGTCGACCAGGTGTCCGAGTTGCACCTGTACCAGCGCACCCCGGCGTGGGTCATGCCGCGGCCCAACAACGCTTTTCCGGAATGGATGAAGAACACCTTCCGCCGGGTGCCGGGTACGCGGGCGCTCATGCGGGATGCCATCTACTGGATCCACGAAGGCGTCGGCTTCGCGATGACCAAGCAGCCGCGGCTGCTCAAAATCGGTGAGCTGCTGGGCAAATGGAACATCAACCGCAGCATCAAAGATCCCGAGCTGCGCCGCAAGCTGACGCCGAACTACGTGGCCGGCTGCAAGCGAATCCTGAACTCCGACACCTACTATCGCGGCATCGCCAACCCGAAGACGCAGGTCTTCACCGAGGGCATCGAGCGGATGACCGCGGCCGGCATCGTCACCCGCGACGGCGTCGAGCACCCCGTCGACGTGGTGGTGTGGTGCACCGGTTTCCACGTCACCGACTCGTACACCTACGTCGACATCAAGGGCCTCGGGGGAGAGGACCTGGTCGACCGGTGGAACCGCGAGGGGATGGCGGCGCACCGCGGCATCACCGTGGCGAACATGCCGAACCTGTTCTTCCTGCTCGGCCCGAACACCGCGCTCGGCCACAACTCGGTGGTGTTCATGATCGAGTCGCAGATCCGCTACGCCGCGCAGGCCATCGCCGCGGCCGACAAGGCGGGCGCCGCCGCACTGATGCCGAGCCGCCGCGCCCAGGACGAGTACAACGCCGAACTGCAGCAGAACCTGGCCGGCACGGTGTGGAGCACCGGTGGTTGCCACAGCTGGTACATGGACGAGCACGGCGTGAACCGCACCCTGTGGAGCGGCATGACCTGGCAGTACTGGCTGGAAACCCGGAAATTCAAGTCGACCGAGTATGAGTTCATTCGCTGAATCGGCTCCGCGGGCGCGACACGCGAACACAACTTTTAGCGGTGTTCGGCGATGACAGACACCAGGGGTAGTGTCTGTGGTGCCGATCCGGCAAACACAGTTCCAGGCGAAATGGGGTCACGGTGTCTGAAGGTATGAAGCTGATCGACCGGGCCTCCGCGATCAACTGGAACCGCGTGCAGGACGACAAGGACGCGGAGGTCTGGGACCGTCTCACGGGCAACTTCTGGTTGCCGGAGAAGGTGCCGGTGTCCAACGACATCCCGTCCTGGGGCACCCTCACCGACAGCGAAAAGCAGCTCACCATGCGGGTTTTCACCGGCCTGACGCTGCTTGACACCATCCAGGGCACCGTCGGCGCCGTCAGCCTCATCCCGGACGCGCTGACCCCGCACGAGCAGGCCGTCTACACCAACATCGCCTTCATGGAGTCGGTGCACGCCAAGAGCTACAGCAACATCTTCTCGACGCTGTGCTCGACCGTCGAGATCGACGAGGCGTTCCGCTGGTCGGAGGAGAACCCGAACCTGCAGCGCAAGGCCGAGATCGTCATGAAGTACTACCGGGGTGACGAGCCGCTCAAGCGCAAGGTCGCCTCGACGCTGCTCGAGAGCTTCCTGTTCTACTCCGGCTTCTACCTGCCGATGTACTGGTCCTCGCGCGCCAAGCTCACCAACACCGCCGACATGATCCGCCTGATCATCCGTGACGAAGCGGTGCACGGTTACTACATCGGCTACAAGTACCAGCGCGGATTGGCAGCGGTCGACGAGGCCAAGCGGACCGAGCTCAAGGACTACACCTACGAGCTGCTGTTCGAGCTGTACGACAACGAGGTGGAGTACACCCAGGACCTGTACGACGGCGTCGGCCTCACCGAGGACGTCAAGAAGTTCCTGCGCTACAACGCCAACAAGGCGCTGATGAACCTCGGCTACGAAGCGCTGTTCCCGCGCGACGAGACCGACGTGAACCCGGCGATCCTGTCGGCGCTGTCGCCCAACGCCGACGAGAACCACGACTTCTTCTCGGGCTCGGGTTCGTCGTACGTCATCGGCAAGGCCGTCAATACGGAAGACTCCGACTGGGACTTCTAATAGGGGCCGCACACCCTTGCGGCTGACGCCGGGAGGCGGCGATGACGGAGTACGACCTACCCGAGGCGTTCGACCGAATCGCCGCCATGGCGCGCGAACTGCACGACACCTCGCAACCCGAATCCGACCTCGTCGACCAGGTGGTGCAGGCCGCCGTCCGTGAGGTCCCCGGCGCCCAATATGCGGGTATCACGTTGGGCCACACCAACAGTGGCAAGGTGGAGACACAGGCCACCACGCACGACTACCCGGTGATGCTCGACGCCATCCAGCAGCGCCACCTGGAAGGCCCGTGCCTGAGCGCGACGTGGGAGCGCGACATCGTCGAGGTCGGCGACCTGAGCACCGAGCAGCGCTGGCCGAAGTTCGCGGCCGACGCCATGCGGGTGACCCCGATCCGCTCGATGCTGTGCTTTCGGCTGTTCACGTCACAGAAGATGTTGGGTGCACTGAATGTGTACGCCCGGGCAGCGAACGCCTTCGACGAGGAATCCGAGCAGGTCGGTTACGTGCTGGCCACGCACGCGGCGCTGGCCTGGGACAGCGTGCGCCGCGAGGTCGACTTCCGTAGCGCACTGAGCAGCCGGGACGTCATCGGCCAGGCCAAGGGCATCATCATGGAGCGCTTCCAGGTCAATGCCGTGGTGGCGTTCAACATGCTGACTCGGTTGTCGCAGGAATCGAACACCCCGGTGGCGGTCCTTGCGCAGAAGCTCGCCGGGCAGGTGTCGTCGGGCAAGTGCTGACCGTCAGGCCAGCGGCGGCACCGGGTTGATGGTGAACCCGAATTTCGTCAGCGGCTCAAGGGATTTGCGCGCCTCGGGGCTGGCCACCGCGAAGGTGATGATCGCCGTCTGATCGCTGACGGCCGATGCGAACAGCGCCATGAAATTGCGCTGCAGCGCCGAGGTCATGTCGCTGTTGGCGGTCCACTGCGTGATCCACAGGCCGTTGGTCAGGCCGGGATTCACCGCGCTCGCGCAGGTGCCCGCTCGCACCGCGCCGGGCCAGTCACGGGCGGCGATCGCGGGATCGTCCTGGTTGAAACTGCCTGGCGCACAGACGGACTTCTGCCAGTCGTTGAGGACGCCGGTGACGCCGGCGGATACGGGAGCCGGTGCCGGTACCGGCTCGGGATCGGCCTGCGCGACGCCCGTCGGCAGCAGGGCGATGGCCACGCCGGCAAGGGCCAGCTGGGGCAGCGGAGCACGGCGGCGAGCGGACGTCATGCTCCAAGTATTAATGCGTGACAGTAAATTCCGTCAACTTGTGCAAACGCTGGGATCGCCCGGTGGCTTCGCTCAGTTCGTGGCAGTACTGCCCGCAACTGGCCGTGTGTTGCTCACGATCTTCGCAATGCAGTGGTCTCGATCGTATCCCTGGGCCTCGCACCACAACAGCGCCCCGCTTGAATCACTGAAGGTAATCGGCACGACCGTTACCCAGAAATTTCTGCCGTCGAATGTGGACCAATCGCCGGACCACAGCAGCTTCGCGTTGTACCGCTGCCGCAGCCGAAGATGCTCCTGCAGTGCAAGAGTGTTGTCCCAGACCACGCCTTGGTCGACGACTCCGGGTCGTTTTGCGCTCAACTGCGGGATCCAAAAGTCGGCGAGTACGGCAGCAACGTACGGCCGGTCGTTTGCGACCAGCTGGCCCAATTGAGCGGTACTGGACGTTTCCTGGTCGATGGTGGGAACCGACGGCGCGGAGGGCGCTGGCTTGGGCAGCGGCAACGGTGCTGGCGGCGGCATAGATGGCGACACGATTGGCGACATCGATGCCTGGGCAGCTGGTTGAGCGACGGTGACTGTTGTCGGGGCGCCCGCGTTCTGATTGGAATTCCGGGAGACCAGCATGCCGACGACGATGCCAACTGCGCCGAGGAGCAGGACCGCCACTGCAGCGATGACTACAAGCGGAACAGTCATGTTTCGGGCTGGACGATCGGTATCGTTTCGCTCGTGAGCAGCGGTCGGACCGGTCGGTACTGCGGGCACGCTGTCGATCGCCTGTACAGGCGCTGAATAGGGTCTGGCCATGGTGTTCGCGTCGGCGAATGCCGGTGTGTGGACACCGGGTGTGAGCGCCCGGAGCGCAGCTCGCCCCAGTGCTCCGGCGCTGCCATAACGGTCGTCCGGATCTTTCGCCATGCCACGTGCGATGACTTCGTCAAATGCAGGCGAGAGGTGTGGATTGATTGAACTGGCGCGTGGCGGAGGTTTGGCAATGTGTGCGGCGATCACATGTTGTTGGCTGGTGGAAGCGAAGGGCGTTTCGCCGGTGACGGATTCGTACAGCACGCAAGCCAGCGAGTAGACGTCCGACGCCGGTGAGCATGGTGCGTCGTCGAATCGTTCGGGAGCCATATAGGAGAACGACCCGATCTGAGTGCCGGCCATCGTGAGGTGTGTGTCGCCTTGGGCTTCAGCGATACCGAAATCCACGAGATATGCGAAGTCGGCTGAGGTGACGATGATGTTCTGGGGCTTGACGTCGCGATGCAGCAGCCTCTCAGCATGTGCGGCGTCGAGGGCAGCGCCAATCTGTTGAATGATCGATACAGCCCGTTGCGGTTCAAGCGGCTGAGTCTTGATCAGTTCATGTAGCGTAGCGCCCTGGATCAGCCGCATATCGATGTACAAATTTCCGTCGATCTCGCCCCAGTCATGGATTGGCACCACATGCGGTTCCTGCAGAATCGCTGCCGCGTGTGATTCGCGCAGGAACCGCGCTCTGAATTGATCGTCATCAGCGTGTGGGTCTGCTGCACGATCAGGTGACAGTTTCGGTCACGCGGCCTGACTGGCCGGTGTGGTCATGATTGCTTCGAATTCGATCGGGGTCAACCGCCCGAGGCCGGACTGGCGGCGGCGCCGGTGGTAGGTGCGCTCGATCCAGGTGACGATCGCGATGCGGAGTTGTTCTCGGGTGTCCCAGCGGCGGCGGTCGAGCACGTTCTTCTGCAGCAGGCTAAAGAAGCTCTCCATGGCGGCGTTGTCGCCGGCGGCTCCGACACGGCCCATAGAGCCGACCATCTCGTGTTGATTCAAGGCGTGTACGAATTTCCTTGACCGGAACTGAGATCCGCGATCCGAGTGCAGAATGCACCCCGCGACATCTCCGCGTCGGGCTACCGCGCTGTGTAGTGCCCGGATGGCCAGTTGTGACTTCATTCGGGAGTCGATGCTGTAGCCGACGATCCGGTTGGAGAACACGTCCTTAATCGCACAGAGGTAGAGCTTGCCCTCACCGGTGCGGTGCTCAGTGATGTCACTGAGCCACAACTGATTTGGCCCTTCAGCGGTGAAGTCACGCTCGACAAGATCGTCGTGCACCGGCGGCCCGACTTTGCCGTTCTTGCCGCGTTTCTTACCAAACACGCTCCACAGTCGATTCTGCGAGCAGATCCGCCATGCGGTGCGCTCGGCCATCGGCTCGCCGGGCATCGCGCGCCTCCTCCACGAGGTAGCGGTAGCCGAACTCCGGATCGTCTGCGTGCGCGTCGAACAGCGCATTGGCGCGGTAGGCCTCGATGAGTTCGGCCTCGGTGATGGGGTCGGCCAGCCAGCGGTAATACGGTTGGCGGGAGAGCTTGAGTACCCGGCACGTCACCGCGACGGGGATCCCGTCGGCGGCGAGCTCTTTCACGAGCGGGTAGACCCTTTTCCCGGCAGATTGGCCTGCGATAAATACGCTGCGGCCCGACGCAGCACCTCGTTCTCTTGCTCTAGCAGTTTGATCCGCCGTCGGGCTTCGCGCAGCTCACCGGACTCGCTGGCGCTCTTGCCGGGCTTGGTGCCTTCGTCGATGTCGGCCTGACGGAGCCATTTCTGCAGCGTCATCGGGTGCACTCCGAAATCGGTGGCGATCTGCTCGATCGTTACACCGTCATCGCGGTTGCGAGCGACCCGGACGACGTCGTCGCGGAACTCGCGGGGGTAGGGCCTTGCCATGGGGACATCCTTCCAGCCCGCCCATGCTGGGCAAGCCAACTCAGATGTCACCTATTCGTGCAGCAGACCCTGTTGTGCGGCGAGGATCTTCAGCGCGACGGTGCGGTTCTTCTCCGTATCGAAGGCTTCATAGACCTCGCCCATTCCACCTTTGCCGAGCATGTCCACAATCCGATATTTTCCGAATTCCGTTCCGATCCGGTTAGTGTGTGCAATCACGGTCAGAGTCCTTGTCGTGCATCGTGGAATTGCGTTGTCCATCAGCTGTTATTGGGCATTCCAGTCGGGTCATCAGCCGGTCGGACCTCCGACTTCGTATGTCCCGCCGTCGTCGACAAACACCACCGTGATCTGTCGCTGGCGGCCGTCGACGGTGGCCTCGCATTTGAAGGTGCCGTCCTTCTTGACGGGTGGGTTGACGCCGCCGTTGCACCTGACGTTTGAAATGTTCGTAACGCCATAGCCACTCACCGTGTCGGTCAGGACCTGTTCCACGCCTCGTTGCGCTTGATTGATGTCGAGTTCGATCGTCTTCGAGGTGCGGAGCATCGATATGCCGACCAGGAGCGCGACGGCTTCGACGGCAAGCACAGCTGCTCCGATGCCAATGAGTTTGCGGCGCCCATTGGATTGGTGTTTCAACCGGGTCGTTGACGATGCAGGGCCTCGTTGTGCCGGGCCAACAGGTGGTCCCACCGGGGCGCTTTGTGGAATCGGTGGCGGGAGGCGAGCATCCTGCGACGCTGGTCGAGCACGGGGTGCGATGGCCGAACTTCTAGGGGGAGCAAACGGGCGGACGGGGCGCATAGGTGGCCGGCGCTGCGGGATGTTGTGGAATGACCCAGGCGGCGGCTGATAAATGGTTTGCCACCAGGGCAATTCATCGTGGTTCGGCTGGTTGGCCGGCGCTGAAGGTTCGCGTTGCGGCTGCGTGATCCGCGAGGTGGCGTTTTCCGTGTTTGAGGTGTTGTCGTTCATGAGTCAGAACCTCCGGAAGCAGTCGTCGGTTGTTCCGAGGATTCCGATGCGAAAGGCGGCAATGCGGGTAAAGCCAGCGGGGAGCGGGGTGCCGTTGACGTCGCTGGCGACTATTCCATTGGTCAGCAGCCCTGCGACGGCTTCATCGAGGTCGCCGGCGCCGAGCATCAAACCTGGACCTGACGGCAAGGAAACTGGCTGCGCCATGCCGCGTTGCGCGACTCCGGTGAGGCATGCGGTGCGCATCGCGGTTTGCGGCGTGTCGAGCGGCAATCCGCGCTCGTGCTCGCTGGCCAGCGCATAGCGGGAAGCGATTACGGATATTGCGGTGTTGTCGCCCTGCAGGAGTCGATGGCTGCGTTCGTCTGCGGGCGCGCCGATCTGCTGTAGTGCCGGCAAGTCGATTGCCACGGTGTTGCTGTCAGGGCAGTACACAGCGACCGCGGTAGACCGGCTTCCGTCACACGACGCTCCGCCAGTCGTGAGCCCAGGCGGGTTCGCAGGCTGCAGGATCTTGTGGAGTTCTTCGCCGAGTGTGGCCAACGTGCTCTGGTCGATGGTGATGTCGCTGTTCGGGCTTCGGGCATCGAACAGGTTACGAGGCAGATCGCCTCGCCGTCGTTGAATTTCGGCCCGATCGATCGTCGAACAGGCGCGAGCTCCCTGCTCGAATCCGATTTGGAAGGCACTGATGCGATCCAGTCCGGTGCCGTGCTGTTTGAGAAGCGCATCTGGATCGTCGGATTCGCCTTGCGGGTCGCGTATTGCCAAGAGACCGGCAAGCAGATGATTGAGGCCGTCTCCTGTACTGACCACGAACCGCGCAGAATCGCCGTCAGCGACCCAGCGCATGTATACCCCGGCGTAACAGTCGGCTTGCTGTTCTTTTATCAGCGTGGGAGAGCGGATCGGTAGGCCCGCCTGAAATTGAACGGCATGGCCGTACTCATGCGCGAAAACGCCTGCCGCGCCGATCGCGCCGAAGAACGGTAGCGCCGGCGGAACCAACCCTGTCTCTTGCGACCGGTCCCACCCGATTGAGTTGTCGATGGTGCAGTACACGGCGTTGCCTTCGGGGCTTCCGCACAATGTGTACCCGGCCAGTTCGTCACCATCTGAGGAGACGAGTCGGCTGACGGGTTTGAGTTGTTGTCCGAATGATTTGGGGTACTGCATCTTCCAGAACGACTCGACATCGTTGATGGACAACAGGGCTAACCGATCAAAGCTACCGTCATCGGTATTTGCGACACGTCCAGCCGGTGCGGGGCTGTCAGGTCTCGGGCCACTTGGTCCGTCGGATACAGTCAGTCCGCTGACCTTTTGTGGATTGAACCGTGCCGAAAGTGGTTGTCCGGCAACGACTGTGTGCCCACATGCAGACACAAAGAAGGCTGCCACGACCGAGATCAGTCTGACTGTCACGCCTTTGGCGCCGAGCGCCGGACGTTCGATCGGATGTCGTGGTTGCGCCGATGCTGACACGGGCTATCGAGCATCCGGCCTGTTGGACGAGCACGCGCAGCCGAACTTCGCATACGGGGCAAACCTCAAATTGAATTCCACGACGCGGATCGAGCCGATGATCGCGTTCGGCGCTGTGAGCGCTGCATGCCGAGCCGCAGGCGGCGGGGACCGATGCATCACTGTCGGCTGGCCGACAGGTCTGCGCTGGTCGGACGCTGGTCTGCGGTGTCTCGCCGGGGATAGCGTCCCGGGGAGTGGTGGACTTCGGATCTGGCGTGGTTCACGCGTTGTGATCAACGAGTCATGGTGAACGCTAGGCGATTTGGTGTTGTTTGGCAAGTGCTGCCGCGGCGTGTTTGGCGGCGATCACGGCGCGTAGTTCGTCCATGGAGACATCGGAGAGGTAGCGGCGGGTGACCTGCCACTCGTCGTGGGATTCGATGACCACCGCGGTGGCCAGGCGAAGGAACGCCGCCGGATTGGGGAAGATCTCCACGACATCGGCCCGACGCTTGATCTCTTTATTCAGACGCTCTATCGGATTATTCGACCAGATCTTCTGCCAATGCGCCTTCGGGAACGCAGTGAACGCCAACACGTCGGTCTTGGCCTCGCCCATCATCGCGGCCACCTTCGGGAACGACGCGGCCAGGGTGTCGGCGACCCGGTCCCACTGCGCGGCGACCTCGTCGGGTTCGGTGTGAGCGAAGATGGTCTTGACCGCCGCGGTAACCGCCGGGGCGTGTTTGGCCGATACCGCGGTATGCAGGTTCCGCATGAAATGCACCCGGCACCGCTGCCACGATGAGTTCGTGAACTGCTGTGCCACAGCGACTTTCAACCCAGCGTGCGCATCGGAGATGACCAGGTGCACCCCCGATAGGCCGCGCGCCTTAAGCGAGGCGAGGAACTCGCGCCAGAACTCGAACGACTCGCTGTCACCGACCGCGGTGCCCAGCACCTCACGGGTGCCGTCGATCGACACGCCGGTCGCGACCACCAGGGCCTGGGAGACCACGTGCGCCCCCACGCGGACCTTGCAGAAGGTGGCATCGCAGAACACGTAGGGGAAGCTGGTGTGGGTCAGCGAGCGTTCCCGAAACGCTGTGATCTCGCGGTCCAGGCCGGCGCAGATCCGCGACACCTCCGACTTGGACACCCCGGTCTGCACGCCCATCGCCGTCACCAGGTCATCGACGCTGCGGGTGGACACCCCGTGCACGTAGGCCTCCATGATGACCGCGTGCAGCGCCTTGTCGATACGCCGGCGGGGTTCCAGCAGCGACGGGAAGAACGATCCCGCCCGTAGCTTGGGGGATCTGCACCTCGATGTCCCCGGCGGTCGTGGAGACGGTCTTGGGGCGGTGCCCGTTGCGGTGCACCGTGCGGCCGTCGCTGCGTTCGTAACGGCCCGCGCCGATCGCCGCGGTGGCCTCGGCCTCGATGAGCTGCTGCAACCCGGAACGGATCAACTCGGCGAACACCGCACCCGAGTCAGCGGACTTCAGTGCATCGAGCTGAGCGAGCAGGGCAGAATGGTCAAGGGTCATCGCGCGGTTTCCTTCGGTGAGTCACTTTGGTACGTAACTCACTGACCACTACGCGATGGCCCACCCCAACACCGGCACCGACACGGCCTGAACATCTCCGCCCACCTCAGCCCCGTCCCCGAATTCCCACCACCCCAGGGGACTTAGCCTCGCCGGGTCGTGCGGATAGCTCATCGAACCCTTCTATCGTGGTGCAGCGGTGCGCAGTCTGGTGGCGACTGCAGGTATAGATCGAGTATCTCGTCACAGGGCTATTGATCGCGGGCAAATGCGCCTACTGGTCAATATTGGTAGTGAGCAGAACGTTTGGTTTTATGCTGATCGACATCGGTGGCGCTCACTGGAGCCTTGCTGATCGCAGTCGGATGGCCGGGGTGGGCGGGCTGCGAATAGGAACTTGTCTGTAGGGGGCTACGTGACTAAGCGCAACGGTGAGCAGTTCGGTAAGTACCGAATCACCGGGCTGCTCGGTGTCGGCGGCATGGGCGAGGTCTACGAAGCTGTGGACACCAGCAAGGACCGGACTGTCGCGCTGAAGATCTTGTCCGATCAGTATTCGCAGGACGAGCGCTTCCGCGAACGGTTTCAGCGCGAATCACGTGCTGCCGCAATCCTGCAGGAACCACACGTTATTCCGATCCACGACTGGGGTGAGGTCGATGGCCGCCTCTACATCGACATGCGGTTGGTGCACGGCGAAACCCTGCACGACATGCTCAAGTCAGGCCCGCTGCCTGTGGAACAAGCGGTAGCAATAGTTGGCCACATCGCTTCGGCGCTGGACGCCGCTCACGCCGCTGGGTTGATTCACCGCGACGTGAAACCGCAGAACATCATGGTCACGGCGGGAGACTTCGCATACCTAGTCGATTTTGGGATTGCCGAGGCTCACGGGGATTCGCGGCTAACTATGACCGGAACTCAAATCGGGTCGATGGCGTACATGGCCCCTGAGCGATTCGGGGGACACGACACGACGCCAGCCGTCGACGTCTACGCGCTTGCGTGTGTGCTGTGCGAGGCGCTGACCGGCCGTGCGCCATTCCCCGGCCAAGGGCTTGAGCAGGTAATCGCTGCACACCTTTCCACGCCGGCGCCGCGTCCGAGTGCGATCAATCCACACGTTCCAACCGCACTCGATGACGTTGTCGCTCGCGGCATGGCGAAGGAGGCCGATGATCGCTACGGCACGGCTGGGGCGTTGGCACGCGCTGCGCATCGAGCATTGCGCGACACAGGCGCTGCGTGGCAGCAGTCAGCGACCATGCAGCGAGAGCAGTTGGTGGTGCCCCCGCCTCCTCGCCATGACTCTGAGCCCCTGACCGGGCCGACGGTGGTTGTCGGAGCGACGCATTCCGAACAACGGGGGCGGTGGGTGGTGCCGGCGGTGATCGGAGCGGTTGGCGCATTGATGCTGGGCGGAATAGGCATCGTCATTGGGATGCTTGCTGGCCAGAACAACACGAAGGCGGTCGCGACTTCCTCACCTGGCCAAACTGTTTCGACGATCGGCGCGCCTCCTGCGCAACAACCGCCCGCTCCGCAGACGCCCATGCCTCTACCTGTGCCTGCACCGCCGATGCCTTCGTCGAGTGGAACGCCACCGCTCGTGACCGGCGCGGATAACAGCGCGTCACACGATAGCTGCGATGCCGGCTGGTCGCTGACGTCCAGGTCGGGATGGGGAACGCGTTCGGGCCGAGGTTCTGCGGAGACATCATGTTTCTTCGCTCGAAGTGTCCTCGGTTCGTATTGGGATCACTACGGCGGCGTCGTTCGTGCGCCACGGACGGTATCGGCACCCGGAGCCGTGGATTGCCGCACCGTTGACGGCGCGACCTGTAGCGGGCCAAACTTTGTGGTCCAGTGTGCGGCCTACGGCGCCGACAACTGGGTGACCTGCGTGGGCGGAAACAACGCCCGGGTATACATCTACTGAGGCGGCGGGGTGCGCCCGGTGTCCTGCTGCAGTGAGTTCAGGCCCGGCAACGGCCCGCAGGCAGCTCCGCTGAGTGCTCCTTCAACCAGCGTCCGACTTGCGACAGCTGAGCGATGCCATCGGTGAACGTCCCCGAATTCGGTTGCACGGCAATTGCTGCCGCGACCCGGCCCCAACTGGTATCGATTACACCCAGTTGGCGCACCAGGTATCCACCCGCCTCCAACGGCCCCCAACCGCCCTTGAACCGGGCGCCAGGAATGGTGCCGAGGCCCCACATCTGATCGCTGGCGATCTGTCCCATGAGGTCGAAGATCGGCGCGCTTCGGTCGTCGCATGCTGCGGCAGCTAGGAACCGAGTCTGATTCTCCAACGACCAGACGGTCTGCCCGAAAGCGCTGTATTCGGGCCGGCTTCGGTAAGACTGAACTCGGGTCGGATCACCGGCTTCCTGCAGCACTGCGTCGACCTTCTCCGCAGCGGTGTCGGGCGGTCCCAGGCCGCGCCAGATGGCGTCTGCCGCGTCGTTGTCGGATTGGGTGATTGCGATTTTGATCGGCTCGCTTGCCGAGGCTGAATCTCCTTGACGCAGTGCGGCTATCGCGAGCGGCACCTTCATCGTCGACCACGCCGGGCCACGGGCCCAATCGCCGAACGACATCGCCGGTCCGCCACCGCCAATTGGCATCAGTGTTACTCCGAGCCGACCGCCCAGGGCCGCCTGTAGCTGAGCAAAGGAAATGCGGAGGTTGCGCGAATCACTGGAGGAGTCGGGAGCGGCAGCTGTGTGCGAGGGACTTGGCAACTCAACCGCTGGCGCGCTCGTTGTGCGGGGGCTGGATGAGGGTGGCGACACCAGCGGTCGTGATGACGAAACACGAAGTCCGACAACGATCCCGCCCGTAACGATGAGTAACGCGAGGCAGCTCCCGGCCAGTGCGGGTAAGACGTGTCGCGATCGTCGTGGCCGTCGCTGTGACTCGTCCAGTACGGCCGGTTCGAGGTCATCGCGAGCGCGGAAGCCGGTGCGCGGTGTCCTCACCTGGCTGCCTCCAACACGCTTACGACGACGATTGAGTCAACGATACGACGCCCTGAACTGGGCTCCCGGCACGAATTTTCCAACCTGAGTCTGTTCCCGACGCGGCCGAGCGGGCCGGTTGGTCAGTCCGCGTTGGACTCCCGGTCGCCGACGAAGGCGAGCAGGGCGGCATCGCCGGAGTGGATCACGTCGACGCGCTCACCGCCGTCGCACTGGAACAGTCCGATGGTCAGTTCGTGCGCGCGGCGGCCGATGATCCGCCAGACACCGCCTGCCAGCTCCCAGCGCTGCAGGAGGTCTACCGGATCGTCGGGCACAAGGGAGATTGTCGCCGGTACTCCGAGAGCAGACGCGAAAACCCCAGATGTCGGCGCGTCCAGTGGTGGGTTGACCGGGCAGCGGCGAGACTTACCGGGTGTCGACGAAGTCGCTGCTGCTTTCGGTACTGAACTGGCTGCGTGCCGGTTACCCGGAGGGGGTCCCAGGCCCCGACCGGGTGCCGCTGCTGGCATTGCTGCGGGCCACGCCGCTGACCGAGGAGCAGGTGGCCGAAGTGGTGCGCAATATCGCCGAGGCCTCAGCGCCCGCCGACGTCGACAATCCCATCGAGCGCGACGACATCGCCGAGTTCATCGCCGACGTCACCCACCATGACGCCGGCCCGGAGAACGTCGCGCGGGTGGCTGCCAAACTGGCCGCGGCCGGCTGGCCGTTGGCCGCTATGGACCTGTTGCCTGACGCCCGCCCCGGCGCAGACGGCCGATAACGCGTTACGCCGAGGATTGCAGTCAGTATTTGACTGCAATCCTCGGCGTTGACGAGAAACCCGCGGCTAGATGGTCGCGGTGTCGATCACGAAGCGGTACCGCACGTCACTGGCGATGACGCGCTCGTAGGCCTCGTTGACGTACGACGCGTCGATGACCTCGATCTCGGGGGTGACGTCGTGCTCGGCGCAGAAGTCCAGCATCTCCTGGGTCTCCGGGATGCCGCCGATCAACGAACCGGCGAGGGTGCGACGCATACCGATCAACGGGAACACCGGCACCTCGAGCGGCTTCTCGGGGGCGCCGAGCTCGACGAGCGTGCCGTCGCTCTTGAGCAGGTTCAGGTACAGGCCCATGTTGAGGTTCGCCGACACCGTGTTGATGATGAGGTCGAAGGTGCCGGCCAGCTTCTTGAAGGTGTCCGGGTCGTTGGTGGCGTAGTAGTGGTGTGCGCCCAGGCGCAGACCGTCTTCCATCTTCTTGAGCGACTGGCTCAGCACTGTGACCTCGGCACCCATCGCGACGGCGAGCTTCACACCGACGTGGCCCAGGCCGCCGAGACCGACGATCGCCACCTTCTTGCCCGGCCCGGCGTTCCAGTGCCGCAGCGGCGAGTACAGGGTGATGCCGGCGCACAGCAGCGGAGCGGCCTTGTCCAGCGGGATGCTGTCCGGGATGCGCAGCACGTAGTTCTCGTCGACGACGATGGCGGTGCTGTAGCCGCCGTAGGTGGGGGTGCCGTCACGGCCCACGGCGTTGTAGGTGCCGATGTTGCCGCCCTTGCCGGTGCAGTACTGCTGCAGGCCGGCCAGGCAGTTCTCGCACTCGCGGCACGAGTCGACGAAGCAGCCGACGCCGACGTGGTCGCCGACCTTGTACTTGGTCACCTCGGAGCCGACGGCCGTGACGACACCGGCGATCTCGTGGCCGGGTACGACGGGGTAGTTGGCCGGGCCCCATTCGGACTTGACGGTGTGGATGTCCGAGTGACAGATGCCCGCGAACTTGATGTCGAATGCCACATCGTGCGGGCCGATGTCACGGCGCTCGATGGTGGTCTTGGTCAGCGGGCTGGTCGCTGAAGTCGCGGCGTAGGCGGAAACGGTCGTGGTCATGCGTGTCAGTCCTCTTCATTCTCGGCTTGCCTAGCGGCGGTTACCTACTACAAAGGTTAGCGAAGGTAACGAAATGTGGGGCATTGCGTCAGGCCCTGACCACACTCAACGGCGGCCGGCGTCGAACTAATCCCGGATGAAGCTGTGAATTTCCGGTCAGAGCCCGGCGGCGCGGAATCCGGCGTTGAAGCTCACACGCTCGTAGGTGGCGACACCGGCGTGCACGTACGGGTCGCTCGCGGTGAGGGCGTCGGCTTCCTCGGCCGTCATATCCGAGGCGATCAGGACGGCGCCGCCCTGCGACTCCAGTCGGCCGGCGAGAAGGATGCGACGTTCCTCGACCAGCTTGCCGAGCCATTCCAGATGCGCGGGCCGTGCCTGGTCCACGACGTCCAAGGGTTGCGTGTAGGTGATGTTCAGTACGTGAAACACGCTAAGAGGTTATCCGGGGCCGGTGTGCAGCTCGATGACCTGCCTGGTGCGCTCGCGCAGTGCCGGTGTTTCGGCGTCGGGGATGCCCAGCACACGCACGCCGGCATCGGCGACCTGCATGGGCAGATCACATCGTTCCGGGCCGTGCGGCACCGACCACATGTTGACCAGCGATTCGACGAGCCGGAACGGCAGGTCGGCGGCTGCCTGATGGACGCCGGTGCGTTCCAGCACTTCCCGGCTCAGGGTCAGATAGTGCTGTCGCAGGCGTTCGCGGTCGGACCAGAACGGCTCCAGGCGATCGGCGCGCAGTTCGGGAAGCAGGTAGAGCGCGCCCAGGTTCCATGTGCCACCGAGTAATTGATCTCCGTCGAACGTCGCCAGGGCGTGGAGATGCTCGGTTGCGGACAAGGCCGGCGTGGCGCTCAGCAGGCTCGGGATGAAGGCCAGTGTCGGGGCGACGGTCTGGCTCAGCACGGCACACAGGATGTCGTCCTTGGTCTTGAAGTAGTGGTACAGCGACGCCTGCCTGATGCCCACCGAATCGGCGATGGTTCGCGTCGACGTACCTGCGTAGCCCAGGGTGGTGAACAATTCGCTTGCGGCATCGAGGATTTCGTCTCGTCCCGTGACGCCCGGGCGTCGCTGGGGCCGCAGTCGAGGCCTTCCTGTGTGGGTGGTCGACATCCCTTCATCGTGGTCCAAGCCGGCAGCCATCGATACCGGCGGTCGGTATCTGTCACGCGACAGAAACCTGCGATATCGGCCGGTTACCTGCGGGCCCTGGTTGCTTACATCGTGCTTACTTCGGCGACACCATGCGAGATGGTCGGGGGAGAAAACTGTCAACTGACAGGCCAGCGGTCAGAGACGTACCAAGGCATGGCGATCAGAACGCAGGAGAGCGCACATGGGCACTGCTGTATCGGTGGCGGACGCCACGCCCGTCGCCACCGTGTCGTCGAACCCGGATGCGGTGGCGACCGTGGCGGGCCTGCATGTCACGTTCCCGCGCAACGGTCGCAACGTACACGCGCTGCGCGGCGTCTCGCTGACCGTTCGGCGCGGCGAAATCCTCGGTCTGGTGGGCGAATCGGGTTCCGGGAAAAGCGTATTGGGCTTCGGGATGCTCGGTCTGCTGCCGGCGTCGGCCCGCATCGAGGGCAGCATCTCGGTCGCCGGCTCCGACATGGTGCATGGTGACGCAAAGGCGCTGCGCACGGTGCGCCGGCTCGATCTGGGCGCGGTGTTCCAGGATCCGATGACCTCGCTCAACCCGACCATGCGGATCGGCAAGCAGGTCGCCGAGGCGGCGGGTAGCGACGACGAGGCGCTGCGCCTGCTGACCGCGGTCGGCATACCCGACCCGGCGCGACGGATGCGCGCCTACCCGCACGAGCTCTCCGGCGGCCTGCGCCAGCGCGTGATGATCGCCATCGCGATCGCCGGCTCGCCGGAACTCATCATCGCCGACGAACCGACGACCGCACTGGATGTCACGGTGCAGGCCCAGGTCCTCCGACTGCTGCAACGACTGCGCGACGAAATCGGTTGCAGCATCGTCTTCATCACCCACGACCTCGGGGTGGCGGCGCAGATCTCCGACCGCATCGCCGTGCTCTACGCCGGCCGCATCGCCGAGGTCGGCCCGGCCGCCGACGTTCTGGGCGCACCTGCTCACCCCTACACCCGCGGGCTGCTGCGCTCACGGCTGACGCTGGACACCGCACGCGGCCGTCGGCTGGCGGCCATGCCCGGTTCGGTGCCGAGCCCGGTGTCACCGCTACCGGGATGCGCTTTCAGCCCGCGCTGCGATCAAGCCACCGACAACTGTGAGAAGTCCGCTCCCGAACCGACTTCCGTGGGCCCCGGGCGGGTCAGCGCCTGTCTGCTCACCCCGGAGGAACTGGCGCACGATCCGGTGGCTCTCGACTCAATGCCGGAACCCGTTGCCGCACAGCCGGTCAGCACTGCCGCTGCGGACCAGCCGGCCGCCGTCACCGTGACGGACGTGACAAAGACCTTCACCGTCGCGCCGCGCGGCAAACTCCAGGCATTGCGCGGTGTGACGCTGCGCGTGGGCCACGGCGAGTCGGTTGCACTGGTGGGGGAGAGCGGTTCGGGAAAATCCACGCTGTTGCGGGTGATCGCCGGCCTGGAGAAGGCGACCACGGGCACCGTCGAGGTGGCCGGGGAACAGCGCCCACAGATGGTATTCCAGGACGCCGGCGCCTCACTGACGCCGTGGCTGTCGGTCGGCGAGTTGATCGCCGAGCGCCTGCGCGGCAGGAAACTGTCGCGAGCCGCGCGACGCGATGCGGTCATCGAGGTTCTCGGCCGGGTGGGGCTCCCTGCGGAGGTGGCGAAGTCACGCGCCGGTCAGCTGTCCGGCGGTCAGCGCCAACGGGTTTCGCTGGCCCGCGCCACCGTCGTCCCGCCCGCCGTGCTGCTGTGCGACGAACCCACGAGTGCCCTCGACGTGTCCCTGGCGGCCTCGGTGCTCAACCTGATCGGGGACCTGCGCCGAAGCCTGGACATGTCGGTGGTGTTCGTGACGCACGACCTGTCGGTGGCTCGGGTCGTCGCCGATCGCATCGCCGTGATGTACCTGGGCCGCATCGTGGAGATCGGACCGGCCGAAGAGGTCATCGGAAACCCGGCACATCCGTACACCCGCGCGCTGGTCGACGCGATTCCCGACCTCGGCCGCGAATCGCGGGTATTGCCAGGCGAACCGGCCAGCCCGCTGTCACCGCCGACCGGATGTGCGTTCCATCCGAGATGCCCGATCGCCGTCGACGCCTGCAGCGGCGACGAGCTCGACGTGCGACTTGTCGGCAAATTCGGTGGCGCCCATCAGGTCGCCTGTATCGAAGAGAAGGTGCGCTGATGGCCATCGCGATCCCCGCCCCGAGTCTCATCCGCGGTCGCGGCCGGCTGCGACTGGCCCTGCCACAGTCCCGGTCGACGATCATCAACCGCGCGGGATTCGCCCTCGTGATCCTGTTGACGCTGGCTCTCGTCGCGGTGCCGCTGCTGGCTCCCCACGACCCGCTGATCCCGGTCGGGATGCCATTGCAGGCGCCGGGTGAGCACGGGTTCCTGCTCGGCACCGACAGCGTGGGACGCGACATCCTGTCCCGCGTGCTCTACGGCGCGCGGTCGAGTTGGCTGGCCGCGCTGGCGGTCGTGGCGCTGGGCCTGCTGATCGGCGGGCTCGTCGGCCTCGTCGCCGGGGCGGCCGGTGGCTGGGTCGACTCGACGCTGATGCGCATCACCGACGGCTTCCTGTCGCTGCCCGCGCCGGTGCTGGCGATCGCCGTGGTCGCCGCGCTGGGACCGAGCTTCCTGCACACGCTGATCGCGGTGTCCATCGTGTGGTGGCCGTTCTACGCCAGGCTGGTGCGCGGCGAGGTGGCGCGGCTTGCGGCGCGTCCCCACGTCGAGGCCGCAAAGCTGGCCGGTGTCAGCCGATTTCGGCTCGCCGGACGGCACCTGCTGCCGGGTGCGGTGCCCAACGCCTTGGTCGCCGCGAGCCTGGACATCGGCACGCTGATTCTCACATTGGCCGGCTTGTCCTTTCTCGGGCTCGGTCAGGCCGCGCCGGCACCCGAGCTCGGCGCCGACTCTGCGCGCAACCTGAGTTACTTCCTGCAGCAGTGGTGGATTCCCGTCATGCCCGGACTGGGTGTGCTGGTGCTGGCGCTGGTCGCCAACATCTCCGGCGACTGCCTGCGCAACCTGATGAAGACGACATAGGCCGCCGATCCGGTGGTGGTGATGAGCGCGCGCATGAAGAGAGGTGGGTGAAACATGAAGACGTTCGTGGCCTCGCGGTTGGGGTCGATGGTCGCCATCCTGGTGGCCTTGACGGCAGTGATGTTCGTCCTGCAGAACATCTCGCCGCTGGATCCGGTGAAGGCCCAGCTCGGCGCCCAGGCCTCAGCTGACGCGGTGGCGGCCCGGCGCGCGGCGCTGGGACTGAATGACCCTGTGCTGGTTCAGTTCTGGCACTACCTGGCCGGTGCCGCGACCGGCGACCTGGGCACGTCGTACCGGACCCGGCATGCGGTGATGGCCGACCTCGGGTCGTTCGTCCCCGCCACCCTGGAGCTGGCGCTCGCCGGCCTGCTGATCGCCGTCGTCCTCGCGGTGCTGCTGGCGTTCAGCACAACGTTGAACTGGCGCGGCGCGAATGTGCTTCGGGCCGTGTTGTTCGCGGGCTCCTCGGCGCCGATGTTCCTGCTCGGCATCCTCGGCCTCATCGTCTTCTATCAAGACCTGGGTTGGGTACCGGCCAACGGCCGCAGTGCCGTGCCGAGTCCGCCGACCGGGCCGACGGGCATGCTCACCGTGGACGGTCTGCTCCACGGGCGGCTCGATGTCGTGGCCGACGCCGCGCACCACCTGATCCTGCCGGCGTTCGTCATCGCGATCGGCCCGGCTGTCGCGATCGGCCGCGTGCTGCGCAGCAGCCTGCTGGCCGACATCGATAGCGACTACGCGCGGACGGCCCGCGCCAAGGGACTGTCCGAGACCCGGATTCTGGCGCGGCATGTGCTGCGCAACTCGGTGGGCGCCGCCCTGTCGATGACCGGACTCCAAGTGGGCCTGATGTTTTCGGGCGTGTTGGTGGTCGAGCAGGTCTTCGGCTGGCCCGGCATCGGGCAGTACGTCGCACAGAGCATTCCCGTGGCGGATTTCCCGGCGATCGCCGGGGTCACGCTGATGCTGGGTGCGCTCTACGTCGTCATCAACACGGTGGTGGACCTGCTGCAGGCCGCCGCTGATCCGCGTATCGCCGTCACAGGAGGTTAAGTGCCGAAACAGCCGCTCATCGTAGGTAATCCCGTCCTGGTCGTCGTCGACATGCAGGAGTGCGGCGACATGCCGGCCGAGGTGGTCGGCATCGAGCACATGGCCGGGTACGACGGTCGGATCGCGCGGGCCCAGCGCCTGGTCGCCGCCGCGCGCGCCGCGCGAGTCCCGATCGTGTTCTTCCAGGAGGTGCACCGCCCCAACGGCATCGACTTCGGCCGCGAGCTCGACGGCGCCGAGGGCGAGCATTGTGTGGACGGCCGCCCGGGCACCCCGCTGCATCCCGCGCTGCTGCCCGACCTCGATGGGCCCAACCACGAGTTCCACATCGTCAAGCGCCGCTATTCCGGTTTCATCGGAACAGATTTCGAGATCGTGCTGTCGGGCCTGCGCGCCTCGACGCTCATTCTCATCGGCGGGCTCACCGACGTCTGCGTGCACTACACCTTCGCCGATGCGCACCAGCGTGACTTCTACGTCCGCGTCGTGACCGACTGCGTGGGCGGCTCGTCGAACTATCGGCACGACGCAGCCCTCGATGCCATGGAGTACCTGCAGGCCGGCGCCATGCGCACCACCGACGAGATCGTCGCCGCCTTTTCCGATATGTGTCCGCCCGAGTTGTCCAGCCCCGCCCTCGAAGGAGTTGCCCGATGATGAAGAGCCACAAGGTCCCCGGTCGCGCGCGCGGAAGCTGGCGGATCGCCGCTGCCGGTGCCGCCGCCGTGATGTTGACGCTGAGCGGTTGCGGTGGCTCGAATTCGGGGAGCGGCACGCCCAACGCCGCGCCCACCGACAAGGTTCTGCACCTGTCCTTCCTGCAGGACCCGGGGCAGCCGCCGGACCCGGACATCTACTATGCGGGACAGGGTCTGTTGCTGACCACCAACACCTACGAAGGCCTGCTGCAATACAAGGCCGGTGTCGACAAGGCCGTCCTGGAACCGCTGCTGGCGACGAGCTGGACGGCGTCGCCGGACAACAAGGTGTTCACGTTCAAGCTCCGTGAGGGCGTCAAGTTCCACGATGGCACGCCGTTCACGTCGGCGGCGGTCAAAGCGTCGTTCGATCGCCGGGTGGCCGTCAACCAGGGCCCGGCCTACATGGTCAAGGACGTCGAATCGGTCACCACACAAGGGGATTACGACGTCACCATCACGCTGAAGGCGCCCAACTCGGCGTTCCTCGATTACCTGGCCTGTCCCTATGGACCCCGCATGCTCAGCCCCGAAGGACTGAAGAAGAACGCCGGCACGGACAACGCGCAGGGTTACCTGACCACTCACGATCTCGGCACCGGTCCGTTCACGCTGACCGACGCGCAGGTGGGCTCGCACTACGCGATGGCCGCTTTCCCCGATTACTGGGGCACCAAGCCGTATTTCGAGAAGGTCGAGCTTCCGGTCATCACCGACGTGTCGGCGCAGCAACTGCAGTTCAACAACGGCCAGGTGGCTGCGATCCTGCACGACCTACCGTCCTCGGCGGTCCAGTCCTACCTGAACAACAAGGCGTTCGCCAACTACTCGCTGCCGACCATGATGTCGAACTACGCGTACATCAACCCGCGCAAAGGCATGATGACCGACGCCAAGAACCGGACCGCGGTGATGCAGGCGATCGATGTCGACGAACTGGTGAAGCAGACGTACTTCGGGCGCGGCAAGAAGGCCGAGCAGATCTATCCGCCGAACATGATGGCCGCCGAATACGGCAAGCAGTCGGTCCCGCACGATACGTCGGCACTGTCCGCGATTGCCGGCAAGCTGCCTGCAGATCAGAAGACCGTGACCATCGGCTACGACTCGAGCAACCCCGATAACCAGTTGATCGGCAACCTGATTCAGACGCAACTGGCCGCGGCGGGTCTGACCGCCAAGGTGCAGGCGTATCCGACGTCGGAGATCTACGGCTGGGTCGGCACTGACGGGCAGTCCGCGCCGGAGATCATGACCTATCTCGGTTGGCCGGATGCACCGTCGCCGTACACCTGGGGCCACATCTCGTGGGATGCCGACGGTGGCCTGAACTTCTTCGGGTGCTCGGCGCCGCCCGTCACCGCGGCGCTGGCCGCGGGACTGCCGACAGACTCGGAGGCCGACTTCTCCACCGCCGGTGTGGAAGCGGTCAAGACCGGCTGCTGGCTGAACATCGCCGACGTCAACGACTTCATGGTGGCCCAGCCCTGGCTCAAGGGCGTCGAACAGGCACACGTGGTCACCAACCCGAATTCACTGCGCCTGAACGCCCTTTCGGTCGGCTGATGGCCACTCTGGTCGGCAAGCCCGGGGTCCGGCGGATCATCCTGCTGACCCTGGGCTGGGAGGAACTGCCGAAGTCGGTGTCGGTGTACGGGGCACCGCCGGAGGAGCGCATGCGGGAGCCGGTGCCGGGAGTGCTGCTGCAGACCGACGGCGGTTGGGTACTGCTCGACACGGGATTCAACACCGCGCTCGTACGGGACCCGGCGCTGTACCGGCGGTTCTTCCCGACCGTCGAGTACCGCCCGGTGCTGCCCGGACCGGGCGAGCCGATCGAGCAGCGGCTGGCGGAGGTCGGGGTGGATTTCGACGAGATCCACACCGTCGCCGTCAGCCACCTGCATCACGACCATGCCGGCGGGCTCAAGCTGTTCGCCGGCAAGGTCCCGGTGCACGCCCAGCGTCGTGAACTCGAGTACGGGCTGTCGAATCACCCTGAGCCTGAACGCAACGCGATCAATCGGATCGATTTCGACGACCCGAACATCGAGTGGCACCTGGCTGACGGGGAAGCCGAGATCGCCCCGGGCATCACCGCGGTGCCGACCTATGGGCACACGCCGGGGCATCAGAGCTTCGTCGTCGAACTCGACCAGTCCGTCGGCGGTGACGGCTTCGTGTTCGCCTTCGACGCGGCCGATCTCACCGAGAACATCGAGCACGAGCTCGCCATCGGCGGGTTCATCGACGTCGACCCGCAGGACACGATCGAGCCGATCCGCCGACTCAAGAAGTTGGCCACCGACAGGGGGTTTCAGCTGATTCCCGGCCATGATCCACACGTGTGGCCCGAGCTCACCGACCATTTCCATCATCGGTTCGGCGGGCTGTGATGGAGTGCGTGCTGCGCGCCGACCGGGTGCTCGTCGACGGTCACCAGGCTCCCGCCGCGGTGGGGATCGACGGTGGTCGCATCGTCTTCGTTGGTGACGTCGACGCGGATTGCGCTGCGGTAGAGGACATCCGGCTGCCTGAATCGGTGGTGCTGCTACCCGGTTTCGTCGACACGCATGTCCACATCAACGAACCGGGTACCGATTGGGAGGGCTTCGAGACCGCCACCGCCGCGGCGGCCGCGGCCGGGATCACCACCGTGGTCGACATGCCACTGGACTGCGACCCGGTGACCACCAGCGTCGCGGCCCTGAATACCAAAGAGGCCACGGCAGCGGGTAATTGCCACGTCGACGTCGGGTACTGGGGTGGCGTGGTGCCCGACAACCTCGACGATCTGGCCGACCTGGCACAGGCCGGGGTGCGCGGCTTCAAGTGCTTCCTCGCCGACTCGGGCAACCCGCATTTTCCGCACCTGAGCCCGGGACAGTTCCGGGATGCCATGCGGCGCATCGCCGAACTGGGGTCGGTGCTGCTCGTCCACGCCGAGAGCAACCGGGTGATCGACGCCGGGCCAGTGCCGGCGGGCCGGGAATACCGGTCGTTCCTGGCGTCGCGACCCGACGCCGCCGAAGACGATGCCGTGGCCCTGGTGATCGACGCGGCGGCGGTGACCGGGGCCCGCGCGCACATCGTGCACGTCTCCAGCGCCACGGTGCTGGCCCGGCTCGTCGAGGCCAAGCGCGCCGGGATACCGGTGACGGCCGAAACCTGCCCGCATTACCTGACATTCGCCGCCGAGGCGGTGCACGACGGTGGCACCGAATTCGCCTGCTGCCCGCCCATCCGGGACGGCGCGAACCGTGAACTGCTGTGGTCCGCGCTGCACGACGGCACGCTGGACCTGGTGGTGTCCGACCACTCGCCCTGCGCGCCGCGGCTCAAGGGGGACGGGGATTTCGGGCGGGCATTCGGTGGGATCAGCTCACTGCAGCTGAGCCCGCGCGCAGTGTGGACGCAGGCCGCCGCACGCGGCTTCGGGCTCACCGACCTGAGCCGGTGGATGTCGCAACGGCCCGCCGCGCTGGCCGGTTACGCCGACCGGGGCCGGATCGCCGTGGGCCTGCGGGCCGACCTGTGCGCCTTCGATCCGGGTGCCCTGGACACCGTGCGGGCGGCGACGCTGCGGCACCGTCACCCGGTGAGCCCGTATGACGGTGTCACGTTGCGGGGTTCGGTCCTGCAGACCTGGGTTGCCGGCGTGCCGGCGTTGGTGGGGGAGCCGGCATGAGAATCCTGGTGCTCAACCCGAACACCTCGGCGGCCATGACCGCCGAGATCGCCGCTGCCGCGCGTGCCGCTGCGCATCCCGACACTGAGATCGTGTGCATGTCACCATATTTCGGCTCGGCGGCAATCGACTCCGCCGCCGAGAGCTACCTTTCCGCGGTCGGAGTGATGGACCTGGTGGCCCGACTGACCCGGTCGGGCGACTTCGACTTCGACGCTGTCGTCCTCGCCGGATTCGGCGAGCACGGCCGCGACGCGCTCGCCGAGATGCTGACTGTGCCGGTGTTCGACATCGCCGAATGCGCCGCGCATGTCGCGCATCTGATCGGCCGGCGGTTCTCGGTGATCACCACGCTCGCCCGGTCGATCCCGCCCATCGAGGACCGGCTGCTGCTGGCCGGCCTGAACGCACACTGCGCCTCGGTACGGGCCTGCGGCCTCGGCACGGCAGCCGTGGACGCCGACCCCGCCGGCGCCGTGCAGGCGATTGTCGACGAGGCCGCACGCGCCGTCAACGAGGACGGCGCCGACGTGATCTGCCTGGGGTGCGCCGGGATGGCGGGCGTGACGGCGGCGATCTCGGCCAAGCTCGGGGTGCCCGCGGTCGACGGGGTCGCCGCCGCGGTGGCCCTCGCCCAGGCCGTCGTCGGGCTGGGCCTGTCCACCAGCAAGGCAGGGGTGTTCGCGCCGGGACCGGACAATCCGCGCAGCCACTGGCCGCTGTCGGAAGCACTGGGCCGATGACCGACGTCGATCTCGCCTCGCGCCTCGTCGGCGGCAGCGTGGTGGCCGCCAGTGATGAATCGTTCGGATTCAAGGAGCGGCTCGTCGACCCGGCCGAACCCGCCTTCGTGCCTGGAACCTTCGACCTGCGCGGCGAAGTGGTGGACGGCTGGGAGACCCGGCGCCACGCCGGCCGCGCCGGCGACTGGGCGATCATCCGGCTGGGCACACCCGGCCGGCTGCGCACCATCGACGTGGACACGCGGTTCTTCTCGGGCAATCACCCGAGCGGCTGCGCGGTGGACGCCTGCGTGCTGGCGCGCACCGACGATCCGGCAGACCCCGCCGTGGCCTGGACACCGATCGTGGAACCAACTGTACTCAAGGCAGATTCGCACAATCTGCTGGCCATCGCGGACCGCCGGCGGTGGACGCACCTGCGGCTGCGGCTGCAGTCCGACGGCGGCGTCGCCCGGCTGCGGGCGTACGGCGAGGTGGTGCCGGACCCCGCGTCCTTCAGCGATGTCACCGTCGAGGTGTCCGGCCTGGAAAACGGTGGCCGGGTCGAATGGTGCAGTGACAGCTTCTATTCCAGTGCCACGTCGCTGATCCTGCCGAACCGGCCGCACAACATGGGCGACGGGTGGGAGGCACGCCGACGCCGTGACGTCGGACCGGACACCCACGATGCGGTGATCGTGTCATTCGCCGCCCCCGCCGACCTGCGCCGCATCGAGGTCGACACGTCGTACTTCGTGTTCAACGCCAGCCTGGAGGTGTCGGTGCTGGGCAGCCGTAGCCGCCCTGATCGGGAACACGGTTGGGGGATGGTCGCTTTCGACGTTCCGGTGCTGCCGCGGACGCGACTGCTCGCCGACGCGCGCCAGGTGTTCGCGGTCGACGTGCCCGACGTGGCGGCACTGCGGGTGCAGGCCTACCCGGACGGCGGGATCGCGCGGGTGCGGGCGATAGGGATGCCCACCGCCGACGGACTGCGGATGCTGCAGCACAACTGGGAGGAATCGTCATGACACCACTGCTGACCGACTGCGCCGGCCTCTGGCGCCGCACGCTGTTGATCGACGCCGACGGCACGCGCGACACCGAACCGGGTGTGCTGTGGCTGCAGAGCCTGACGGCCTACGTTGACTCCCGCGGATTCGCGGGCACCCTGCACCAGGACGGCGACGTCTTCGAGTGGCATCGAGAGTTCGACATCACGACGCCGGGACCGCATCCCGACGCCGGCGTAATGCACTGGGAGAGCGACGTTCTCGTCGAGACCGGGGTGCACGAACACTACATCGAGCACTGGGTCCGCGACCCCGGCGACGCGGGGCCGACAGGCGCGCTGCATCTGTCCGGGCCGGCCGGAGCGTCGGCGCTACTGGTCCGGGTCGGCGCCATGTTCGGCTGGGCCGACGGCACTCAGGTGGTGCTCGGCAGCGTGGGCGGCGACGCGCAGCGAGCGCTCGGTATCGACGTCGCCGACATGGCTTCTGTCGGCGACCAAATCCAGGCCAACGGCGTGCACTGGACGGTGGACAACTCGGAAGGGAATGTGAATTCATGAGTGGCGTAACGTCATTCACGTCGGTGCCGATCATCGACATCAGCGGATTGTCGTCACCCGAGCGGGCCGAACAGCACCGCGTGGCCACCGAACTCGGCCGGGCGGCGGCCGAGGTCGGCTTCTTCTACATCAGCGGCACCGGCATCGACGAGTCGTTGTTCAGCGCGATGCTGGCGGCGGTGAAGGAGTACTTCGCGCTGCCGGTGGAAGAAAAGATGCGCAACTACATCGGGCTGTCCCGGTGTCACCGGGGGTATGTGCCGGTCGGCGAAGAGGGCCTGGAGGGCACCGTCCCGGACCTGAAGGAAGCGTTCGACACCGCGCTGGATCTGCCCGCCGACGATCCGGATTACCTGGCCGGCAATCCCATGCTGGGCCCCAACGCGTGGCCGGACCTACCCGGGTTCGCCGACGCGGTGACCGCCTACTACCAGGCGGTGCTGGCCGTGGGCCAGCGGCTGCTGTGGGCATTCGCCGTCGCCCTCGGCGAGGACCCCGAGGTCTTCTCCCGCCACGCCACCAAGACGCCGAGCCAGCTGCGGCTCATCCACTACCCGTACAACCCGGACGCCCACGACAGCGTCGGGATCGGCGCGCACACCGACTACGAATGCTTCACCCTGCTCAAGCCGACGGCCCCCGGCCTCGAGGTGCTCAACGGCGCGGGCGAGTGGATCGACGTACCGCCCGTCGACGGGACGTTCGTCGTCAACGTCGGGGACCTGCTGGAGCTGTGGACCAACGGTGCGTTCGTGGCGACCAGCCACCGCGTCCGCAAGGTCGCCGAGGAGCGGTACTCGTTCCCGTTGTTCTTCAACGTCGACTACCACACCGAGGTGAAACCGCTGCCGCAGTTCGCTTCGCCCGATGCCAAGCCCCGGCCGGCGCTGCGTGCGGGTGAGCACCTGTTCGCCCAGACCGCGCAGACGTTCGCCTACCTACGCCGGCGCATCGAGTCGGGCGAACTGGTACTGCCCGACGGCTCGCTGGAATTGGGACAGTTCGGCCAGCAGGCGTTGCAGGGTGCCGGCTGACTAGTTGATGGGCGCGTTGAGCCAGTGCAGGTCGTCGAGCATGCCGCGGGCCGCCACGATGCCCTGACCGGTCTGCCACACCTCGTTGTTCACCACGAACACCCGGTTGTCGCGGGTGGCGGCGAGCTTCTTCCACGCCGGGCCGTCGAGCAACGCGGTCGCCTTGTCCTTGGCCGCCGGTGACTCGAACGTCAGGTAGACGATGTCACCGTCGGCCGCCGAGAAATCGGTGCCGGGTCCCAGCTTCGAGATGTCGATCTCGCGGTAGGGCTTGTCGGTGAATCGTTGCGGCGCAGGGCGATCCGCGCCGATCCGGGCCAGCACGCTACCCGGGAAGTTGTTGGCGCCGAAGATTCGCAGGGTGCCCTCGGTCAGCTGCACCACCGACACCTGGAAATGCGAGGCGTCGTTCTGGCCGCCGACCCTGGTGGCGTCGGCGTTGAACCCGTCGACCAGTGCGCCCGCGGCGGCGCCGCGACCGGTCGCCGCCCCGACCATCCGCAGATCGTCCTGCCAGGCCGCGCCCGACGGCCCGGTGAGCACCGTCGGCGCGATCGCCGACAACGCGCCGTAGGTGTCCGATGTGGCCGACACCTGCGAGCCGATGATCAGGTCGGGGTTGGCGGCCTTGACCGCGGCCATGTCGGGGGCACCGCGGGTGCCGGCCGCCGGCACGTTGTGGATGACGGTGCCCAGGTATGACGTCTGGCCCGACGAATCCGTCGGGGTCGCCGCGGCGACCACACGGCCCTGCAGGCCCAGCGCGCACAGCGCATCGAGTGCCGTGCCCGAGAGCACGACGATGCGCTGCGGGTCGGCGTTGACGTCGGTGGCGCCGGCGGCGTGGTGCACCTGGCGGGTCGGGGGACCCTCGTCGAGCGCTGCCGGGGTGGGCGCGCACGAATCGTCGGGCCGGCGCTGGTTGCCCAGCACGCCCGCGGTGGCGATCCGGGTGGTGCTGGTGATGGGCGCCGAGTTCGCTGCCTGAGGTTCGCTGGTGTGTCCCGAACAGCCCGTCAGGACGGTCGCGGCCGTCGCGCACAGGGCGGTCAGAACCGCCGCGCTGGCGCTGGACAGCCGGGTACGGGGAGTCGGAAACTGCACGTGGCCGACGGTAACACCCGCGCGGCCGGGCCCAGATGAGGCGCGGTCGCGGGCGCCGGCGCCACGCCGGTGCCGGTGGCTGGTCCAGCCAATTACGACAGTTTGTAGGACCCTCGCCGCAAGGCTGTGCGATGGGGGATAAGATCACCGGCAGACAACATGGGATGCCCCGTGTGCTCGAACTATTCGCCCGGAACATTTGGAGGATCTGTTGGTAGCCGAAGCGCCCCCAATCGGAGAACTCGAGGCTCGTCGCCCGTTCCCGGAGCGTATGGGCCCCAAGGGCAACCTGATCTACAAGCTGGTGACCACGACCGATCACAAGCTGATCGGCATCATGTACTGCGTCGTCTGCTTCGTGTTCTTCTTCATCGGTGGCTTGATGGCGCTGTTCATGCGCACCGAGCTGGCCATGCCGGGACTGCAGTTCCTGAGCAACGAGCAGTTCAACCAGCTGTTCACCATGCACGGCACGGTGATGCTGCTGTTCTACGCCACCCCGATCGTGTTCGGCTTCGCCAACCTGGTGCTGCCGCTGCAGATCGGCGCCCCCGACGTGGCGTTCCCGCGGCTGAACGCCTTCTCGTTCTGGCTGTTCCTGTTCGGCGCCATGATCGCCATCGCCGGCTTCATCACCCCCGGTGGTGCCGCTGACTTCGGCTGGACCGCCTACTCGCCGCTGACCGACGCGATCCACTCGCCCGGTGCCGGTGGCGACCTGTGGATCGTCGGCCTGGCCGTCGGTGGTCTGGGCACCATCCTGGGTGCCGTCAACATGGTCACCACCGTGGTCTGCATGCGCTGCCCCGGCATGACCATGTTCCGCATGCCGATCTTCACCTGGAACATCCTGGTGACCTCGATCCTCGTGCTGCTGGCCTTCCCGCTGCTGACCGCCGCGCTGTTCGGCCTGGCCGCTGACCGCCACCTGGGCGCGCACATCTACGACCCCGCCAACGGCGGCGTCCTGCTGTGGCAGCACCTGTTCTGGTTCTTCGGCCACCCCGAGGTGTACATCATCGCGCTGCCGTTCTTCGGCATCGTCTCCGAGATCTTCCCGGTGTTCAGCCGCAAGCCGATCTTCGGTTACACCACCCTGATCTACGCGACGCTCGGTATCGCCGCCCTGTCGGTCGCCGTGTGGGCGCACCACATGTACGCCACCGGCGCCGTGCTGCTGCCGTTCTTCTCCTTCATGACGTTCCTGATCGCGGTCCCGACCGGTATCAAGTTCTTCAACTGGATCGGCACGATGTGGAAGGGGCAGTTGACCTTTGAGACGCCGATGCTGTTCTCGGTGGGCTTCCTGATCACGTTCCTGCTCGGTGGTCTGTCGGGTGTGTTGCTGGCCAGCCCGCCGCTGGATTTCCATGTGACGGACAGCTACTTCGTGATCGCGCACTTCCACTACGTGCTCTTCGGCACCATCGTGTTCGCCACCTACGCGGGCATCTACTTCTGGTTCCCGAAGATGACGGGCCGGCTGCTCGACGAGCGTCTGGGCAAGCTGCACTTCTGGCTGACCTTCATCGGCTTCCACACCACCTTCCTGGTCCAGCACTGGGTCGGTGACGAGGGCATGCCGCGTCGTTACGCCGACTACCTGCCCACCGACGGCTTCACCACGCTGAACGTGATCTCGACCATCGGTGCCTTCATCCTGGGCCTGTCCACGCTGCCCTTCGTGTGGAACGTGTTCAAGAGCTGGCGTTACGGCGAGCCCGTCGTGGTCGACGACCCGTGGGGCTACGGCAACTCCCTGGAGTGGGCCACCAGCTGCCCGCCGCCGCGGCACAACTTCACCGAGCTGCCCCGAATCCGTTCGGAGCGCCCCGCGTTCGAGCTGCACTACCCGCACATGGTCGAGCGGATGCGTGCCGAAGCGCACATCGGTCGATCGCACCACTAGAAATCAGCCGACCCGCCCGCGCCTAAGGCGCGGGCGGTTCTGCGTTAGGGGACCTAACGGATGACGCAGGAAAGCAATTCACACGGGTCGGTGCTGATCACCGTCACCGGACTCGACCAGCCGGGCGTGACGTCGACGCTGTTCGGCGTGCTGTCGCGGCACAACGTCGAGCTGTTGAACGTCGAGCAGGTGGTCATCCGTGGCCGCCTGACGCTCGGCGTGCTGGTCGCGGTGCCTGCCGACGTGGCCGGCGACGTGCTGCGCGCCGATGTGCAGCAGGCCATCAGCGAGCTGGGGCTCGATGTCGCGATCGACAGCAGTGACGACCAGCCCGTCCTGACGGAGCCGTCGACCCACACCATCGTCGTGCTGGGCCGGCCCATCACCGCCGAGGCCTTCACCGTCGTCGCCCGCGAGGTGGCGGCGCTCGGGGTCAACATCGACTTCATCCGCGGTGTCTCCGACTACCCGGTGACGGGTCTGGAACTGCGGGTGTCGGTGCCCCCGGTGGGCGGGGCCTACGCGCAGCTGCAGACCGCGCTGGCCCGCGTCGCGGTCGACGAGGGTGTCGACATCGCCCTCGAGGACTACAGCCTGGCCCGGCGGGCCAAGCGCCTCATCGTGTTCGACGTCGACTCGACACTGATCCAGGGCGAGGTCATCGAGATGCTGGCGGCGCGCGCCGGCGCCGAGGCCAAGGTCGCGGCCATCACCGAGGCCGCCATGCGCGGCGAACTGGACTTCGAGGAGTCGCTGCGGGAGCGGGTGGCCACGCTCGCCGGCCTGCCGGCCGAGGTGGTCGACGAGGTCGCCGACCAGATCGAGCTGACCCCGGGCGCCCGGACCACGCTGCGTACGCTGCGCCGGCTGGGTTACCACTGCGGTGTGGTGTCGGGCGGGTTCCGCCAGGTGATCGAGCCGCTGGCCGAGGAGCTGATGCTCGACTTCGTGGCGGCCAACCACCTCGAGATCGTCGACGGCAAGCTGACCGGCCGGGTGACCGGCCCGATCGTCGACCGTCCGGGCAAGGCCAAGGCGCTGCGGGACTTCGCCAACCAGGCCGGTGTGCCAATGGAGCAGACGGTCGCGGTCGGCGACGGCGCCAACGACATCGACATGCTGTCGGCGGCCGGCCTCGGCGTCGCGTTCAACGCCAAGCCCGCGCTGCGGGAGGTCGCCGACGCGTCGCTGAGCCACCCGTACCTGGATACCGTGCTGTTCATCCTCGGCATCACGCGTGGCGAGATCGAGGCTGCCGACGCGGTCGACGGTGTGGTGCGGCGGGTGGACATCCCGTAGCGATTCGCCGGCGACGGCACACCGCGGCCGCTGTCGCGTTACAGTGGTGACTATTGATATTGATTTGCTGCGTAAGCGTGTGGGAGATGGTGACATGAAGCGTGCGGTTCTGGTTGGTGTGAGTGCTGTCGCGTTGGTCGCCGGCCCCTTGTCGGTCGTCTCGGTGACGGCGGCCGCGCCGGCCTACGCGTGCCCCTGGGGGACCGTGCCGAGCCACTTCGAAGGCGTGTGCGTCAAGGGCACGGCGAACGGCAGCGGCCCGCAGGCGGTACCGCCGCAGACATCCAATAGCGGAACGGGCGCGCAGATCACCCAGTCGGTCGGCGGCCTGCAGACGGTCAACGGCATTCCCTGCACGCCCGAGCACATCGGCACCTGCATCGGCCTGATCCAGAGCCAGCAGTAAGTCTCGCTTCCGCCCGCCTCAGACGACGAGGGCGTGCGCGTCCGGCGTACCCGCGCCGGTGACGCTGCGCCACGCCTGAGCAAGCACCGCAACCGACTGGTGCAGGCGCTCCTCGGGCTGGGTGAAGGGCACGCGGATGAAGCGCTCCAGCGTGCCGTCGACCCCGAATCGCGGCCCGGCCGGGATGACGAGGCCCATCCGGGACGCCGCCGCGGACAGCGCTGAACTCATGGGTGCGGGCAGCCGCATCCACATCGACATGCCGCCGTGGCACGGGCTGGCCGTCCAGTCCGGAAGTTGTTCCTGCAGAAGCGAACTCACCAGCTCACGCCGGGCGCGCAACATGTCGCGACGGGCGGGCAGGACGGTGTCGGCCTGCCGGAGCAGATCGGCCGACGCCAGTTGTTCGACGATCGCGGTGCCGAGGTCGATGGTCGGCCGCACCGCGGCGCTGGCGGCCAGGGTGGACCGTTCGGCGCGAATCCAGCCGACCCGCAGGCCGCCCCAGAACGACTTCGACATCGAGCCGACGGTGATCACCAGGTCGCGGCGGCTCTCCAGGTAGGAGGCCAGCGGCGGCGCCAGCGGCTCGTCCAGCCAGATGTCGCAGATGGTTTCGTCGATGATGGTGCGGGTTCGGGTCTCGGAGATGATGCGGGCGAGGCGCTCGCGCCCCGCGGCCGGCAGGCTCAGCCCGGTCGGGTTGTGGTTGTCGACGATCAGATAGGCCAGGGTGGGGGCCAGTTGCCGCATGGCGGCCTGCACGGCATCCAGTTCCCAGCCGTCTTCGGCCATGCTGACGGGCACCGGCCGGGCGCCGGAGGCCGCGATGAGCGAGATGGCGCCGTGGTACGTCGGCTGCTCGATCAGCACGCGGTCGCCCGGGCGGGCGTAGGTGGCCAGCACGAGATTGATCGCGTGGAGCGCCCCGGTGGTCACCATGATCTCGTCCGGATCGGTGGGAAGACCTCTGGCGCAATATCTTTCGGCGATGGCCTGGCGAAGCTCGGCGACGCCGGTGAGTTCGATGCCGAGGTCGTGCAGATGCGGCGCCACGCGCTGGGCGGCGCGCGCGAACGCCTCGAGGGTGGCGGCCGCCGGCGCGGAGGGCGCGGCGTCGGCCAGGCTCAGCGTGCCGGTTCTGACGATGGGTGCCGGACTGGCCGTGAGCGCCGTGGGCGGCAGGGCCGTGGTGCTGCGGGCGCCGCGGCGGGCGTTGAGGTAGCCGTCCTCGCGCAGCTGGGCATAGGCCGCGGTGACGGTGGTACGGGAGACGCGTAGGGCGTCGGCCAGTGCGCGTTCGCTGGGATACCGGGCGCCGACGGGGAGCCGGCCGTCGACGATGAGCAGGCGGATGGCGTCCGCCAGGCCCAGATAGGCGGGACCACTGAGGCTGGACGTGCGCCAGTTGCCCAATTCGCGTGCCAGAAGGACTTCGTCAAGTGATCTGGCTGACATCTCGATCGACATTGAAGCCAGTATCAGTCAACTGGCTATTGAATGGCAAGCCAGTTGGCCGGAAAACTGGTGCCATGCGAACGAACTGGCTATCAAAACTGGCTGAGAAGCGCACCCGGTCGAGGCGCGACAACCGCGCCGATGTCCGTGATCTGGATGCCGCGCGGGTGCGTCACGAACTGGACGCCATCCGTGCTCGCTTCCAGGACCACCGGTGATGGCAGCGGGCAAACGCGTCAGCGGGACCGGCCTGGCAATCCGCTCGGTGCTGCTGCTGGCGGGGCTGAGCGGCTACGGCCTGTCGATGGCACTGTTCGTGCGGGCCGGCCTGGGCCTGGACCCGTGGGACGTCTTCCATCAGGGCCTGGCCAAGCACACCGGGCTGACCATCGGCGGCGCCACGGCGCTCGTCGGCGTCGTGGTGCTGCTGGGCTGGATCCCGCTGCGGAACCGGCCGGGCGTCGGCACCGTCGCGAACGTCATCGTCATCTCCGTCGTGGTCGACGCCGCCCTGATGGTGCTGCCGCAGCCGGCGACGCTGCCGGTGCGCACGGCGATGATGGTCGGCGCCGTGGTGCTCAACGCCGTGAGCACAGTGATGTACATCGGTGCCGGGATGGGGCCGGGGCCACGCGACGGACTGATGACCGGGCTGGTGGCCCGGACCGGATGGTCGGTGCGGCTGGTCCGCACCGGCATCGAGGTGACGGTGCTGGCCACCGGCTGGCTCTTCGGCGGCACCGTCGGCGTCGGAACCGTCGTGTACGCCTTGGGGATTGGGCCGCTGGTGCAACTGGTGCTGCGGTGCACCCCGAGCCGCTGGCTCGCGGCCAGTGGATGGGCGCACGTGGTGGGGGACCGGGCAGCCGAACCGGCCGTGGCTACGATGAGCGAGTGCCCGGCGCCCTCAACGACAACCTCGTAAAGCCAGATGGCCCGCCCGACTCCGACCAATTGATCGACTCCGTCGACGACGACCTGTTGATCGAATTCTCGGGCGTCACGCTGCGCCGCGGCGGTGCCACCCTGGTCGGCCCGATCGATTGGTCGGTGGAACTCGATGAGCGGTGGGTCGTTCTCGGTCCCAACGGCGCGGGCAAGACGTCGCTGCTGCGCATGGCCGCCGCCGTCGAGCATCCGTCGACGGGCACGGCGTTCGTGCTCGGCGAGCGGCTGGGCCGCACCGACATGTCCGAGCTGCGGTCGCGGATCGGGCTCAGCAGTTCGGCACTGGCGCAGCGGATACCCGACGACGAAGTGGTGCGCGACCTGGTGGTCTCCGCCGGTTATGCCGTGCTGGGCCGGTGGCGCGAACAGTACGACGACGTCGACTACAACCGGGCGCTGGACACGTTGGAGAGCATCGGCGCCGAACACCTCGCCGACCGTCGCTACGGCACCCTGTCCGAGGGTGAGCGCAAGCGGGTGCTGATCGCGCGGTCGCTGATGACCGACCCGGAGCTGCTGCTGCTCGACGAGCCGGCGGCCGGACTGGACCTCGGCGGGCGGGAAGAACTCGTGGCCCGGCTGGCTGATCTGGCCGCCGACGCCGACGCACCCGCCTCTGTGCTGGTCACCCACCATGTCGAGGAAATCCCGGAGGGCTTCACGCACTGCCTGCTGCTCTCCGAGGGGCGGGCGATCGCTTCCGGGCTGCTGCCCGACGTGCTCACGTCCGAGAATCTCTCCCAGGCCTTCGGTCAGTCGATCGCCCTGGAGTACATCGACGGGCGGTACTTCGCCCGTCGTACCCGCAGTCGCGCGGCGCACAGGAGGCGTATATGACCGAACTCGACCCCCTGCATCCCAGGCCGGCCGCGACCGTGATGCTGGTGCGCGACGGCGCGCCCGGCATCGAGGTCTTCCTCATGCGCCGCACCATGTCGATGGCCTTCGCCGGCGGCATGACGGTGTTTCCCGGCGGTGGGGTCGACGAGCGCGACCGCGACGCCGACATCGCCTGGACCGGACCCGACCGCACCTGGTGGGCCGAGAAGTTCGGCGTCGACCCGGTGCTGGCCGGCGCGCTGGTGTGCGCCGCCGCCCGCGAGACCTTCGAGGAATCCGGCGTGCTGTTCGCCGGGCCGGCCGACGATCCGGACGGCATCGTCTCCGACGCGACCGTCTACCACGAATCGCGCGCCGCGCTGGAAAGCCGTGAGCTGTCGTTCGGGGAGTTCCTGGCCCGCGAGAAGCTGGTGCTGCGCGCCGATCTGCTGTGGCCGTGGGCCAACTGGATCACCCCCAAAGAGGAACGCACCCGTCGCTACGACACGTTCTTCTTCGTCGGCGCCCTGCCGGCCGGCCAGCGCGCCGACGGCAACAACACCGAGAGCGACCACGTCGCCTGGCGTACGCCCACGGCCGCGCTGGAGGAGTTCGCGGCCGGACATTCGTTCCTGCTGCCGCCCACGTGGACGCAACTGAGCTCACTGGACGGCCGGACGGTCGGCGAGCTGCTCAAGGACGAACGGAAGATCGAGCCGATCGAACCGGTGCTCACCATGGGCGAGGGGACGTGGGACATCGAGTTCTTCGATGCCGAGCGGTACAAGGCGGCGCGCGCCGGTAGGGCGCAGTGATGACCAAGCGTGAGTTCGCCGCGGAATTCGTCGAAATCCACGTCACCGACGGCATCGGGACCCTGCTGCTGGCCCGGCCGCCGCGCAATGCGCTGACCCGCCAGATGTGCCGGGAGGTCGCCGCAGCCGCCGAGGAGCTGGGCCAGCGGTCCGACGTCACCGCCGTCATCGTGTACGGCGGCCACGAGGTCTTCTGCACCGGTGACGACGACCACGAGACCAGCACCCTCGATGCGGCCGAGGCCCGCGTCGCGGGCGCGGTGTGCCGCGCCGCGGTCGACGCTGTCGCCGCCATTCCGCGGCCCACCGTCGCGGCCGTCACCGGCTACGCGCTGGGCAGTGGCCTGACGCTGGCGCTCGCGGCCGACTGGCGCATCAGCGGCGACAACGTGAAGGTCGGGTCGACCGAGATCCTGTCGGGCCGGGCACCGGCCGAGGGTGCCGCGGCGCGGTTGGCCGCGGCCGTCGGCGACAGCCGGGCCAAGGACCTGGTGTTCAGTGGCCGGTTCGCCGGTGCCGATGAAGCCGTGGCCCTGGGTCTGGTCGACCAACTCGTGGCGCCCGACCACGTCTACGACGAAGCGCACAAGTGGGCGCGCAGGTTCCTCGACTCGTCGCCCGAGGCGCTGGCCACAGCAAAGGCGGCGTTCGCGGTTCGCTGATCCCCGTGCTCAGCGGGTGAACAGAACCGTGGATGTGAACTCCCGGTGACGGGGCAGTTAGGCTGACCTGCATGACGAGTACCGACCAGACGTCCGAGGTCGCCGCAGCCGACGCTGCCGCCAAGGTATCCGAGGTAGTTGACCAGGCACCCAACCCGCATGCGACGGCCGAGCAGGTCGAGGCGGCCCGCCACGACACCAAGCTGGCGCAGATCCTGTACCACGACTGGGAAGCCGAGAGCTACGACGACAAGTGGTCGATCTCGTACGACCAGCGGTGCATCGACTACGCCCGCGGTCGCTTCGACGCCATCGTGCCCGACGAGGTCCAGCGCCAGCTGCCGTATGACCGCGCCCTCGAGCTCGGCTGCGGCACCGGCTTCTTCCTGCTGAACCTGATCCAGGCCGGCGTCGCGCGCCGCGGCTCGGTCACCGACCTGTCCCCGGGCATGGTCAAGGTGGCCACCCGCAACGGCAAGGCCCTCGGTCTGGACATCGACGGCCGTGTCGCCGACGCGGAGGGAATTCCCTACGAGGACAACACCTTCGACCTCGTCGTCGGACACGCGGTGCTGCACCACATCCCCGATGTGGAGCTGTCGCTGCGCGAGGTCGTCCGCGTGCTCAAGCCGGGCGGCCGGTTCATCTTCGCCGGCGAGCCCACCACCGTCGGCAACTTCTACGCCCGTCGCCTGGCCGACCTGACCTGGAAGACCACCGTCGCGGCCATGAAGCTGCCGGGCCTGGCGTCCTGGCGCCGGCCGCAGGAGGAGCTCGACGAGAACTCGCGCGCCGCCGCGCTCGAATGGATCGTCGACCTGCACACCTTCGAGCCCGCCGACCTGGAGCGCATGGCGACCAACGCCGGTGCGGTCGAAGTCGCCACCGCCAGTGAGGAATTCACCGCCGCCATGCTGGGCTGGCCGGTGCGGACCTTCGAGTCGACGGTGCCCCCGGGCAAGCTCGGCTGGGGCTGGGCCAAGTTCGCCTTCGGCGGCTGGACCTCGCTCAGCTGGTTCGACGCCAACGTGTGGCGCCACATCGTGCCGAAGGGCTGGTTCTACAACGTCATGATCACCGGGGTCAAGCCGTCCTGACGGACCCCGCGCCCCTGACGCTCTGACGTGAGCGGCTATGCCTTCACACTCGACGATGTCGCCTACCTGACCGGACCCGGTCAGGAGGCGCTCGCCGAGGTGGCCGCCCGGCCCCTGACCGATGCCCACCGGGTATCCGACATCGCCTGGGCGCGTTCGCGTTTCGGTGACCGTGCGGCGGTTCTGGTCGAGACCGTGCTGCTGCGGCGCCGGGCCGTCGCCAAACTGGCGCAGCTGGGCGACGTCACCGGCTGGCTGTTCACCGACGAGGCGCTGCAGCAGGCCACGGCCGGGGCTGTCGCCGTTCATCGGGCGCGGCGGTTGTCCGGCCGCCTCGTGCACGATGCGACGTGTTCCGTCGGGACAGAACTTGCCGCGCTGAGTAATTCGGCTGATTCGGCGTCGCATCTCGTCGGCAGCGACCTGGACGCGGTCCGGCTGGCCATGGCGCGGCACAACGTGGGCGACCGGGCGCTGCTGTGCCGCGCGGACGCGCTCCGCCCGATCACGCGGGACACCGTGGTGGTCGTCGACCCGGCGCGGCGCAGTTCGGGGCGCCGCAAGTTCGACCCCCGTGATTACGCCCCGCCGCTGGACGAGCTGCTCGAGGTCTACCAGGGCCGCGACCTGGTGGTGAAATGCGCTCCCGGCGTCGATTTCGGCCAACTGGCCGAGCTGGGATTCAGCGGCGAGGTGCAGATCACGTCGTTGGCCGGCAGCGTCCGGGAGGCCTGTCTGTGGTCACCGGGGCTGGCGCCATCCGGCGTTACGCGCCGGGCCACGGTGCTCGACAAGAACGGCCAGGTGGCCGAGGAATTCACCGATGCCGACCCCGGCGACTGTCCCTCGGGGCCCGCGGGGCGGTGGATCGTCGACCCCGACGGCGCGGTGGTGCGCGCCGGTCTGGTGCGCCACTATGCGGCGCGGCACGGCCTGTGGCAGCTCGACCCGGCGATCGCGTACCTGTCTGGCGACGAGTTGCCAAGCGGCACAAGGGGTTTCGAGGTCATCGAGCAGATCGCCTACAACGAGAAGCGGCTCCGGCAGGCGCTGTCCGCGCACGGGGCGTCGGCCGTCGAAATTCTGGTGCGCGGCGTCGACATCGACCCGGATGCGTTGCGCGCCAAGCTGAAGCTGCAGCGCTCGGGTGCGCAGCTCTCTGTGGTGATCACGCGCATCGGTGCGGGCGCCGCCGCCCGGCCGACGGCCTTCATTTGCCGGCCGTCGCGCTGAATCGCCAGGTCGCAGTTCATGGCCGGGACGGGTAGGGCCGACAGGTACGCTGGAACCGGCGGCGACTTGCCGCCATTTCTTGATCCCTGGAGGATTCACCAGATGCGCCTTCCCGCACTCGCCGCAGTGATCGCTGCAACAGGGGCGGTCGGTTGGCTCGGCATGCCTCTTGCGGCCGCGACCCCGGCGAAATGCCCGGAGCTGGGCGGCGTCGTCGACGGCTCACGGATGTGTCAGATTCGCGACACCACCCGCGGCTACGCGCTCAACATCAGCTATCCCATCGACTACCCGGATCAGCAGGCCGTGGTCGACTACATCACGCAGACCCGCGACGGGTACGTCAACGTCGCGAAGATGCCCGGACCGCACGAGACCTCGTACGAGCTGGACACCACCGCGACGCAGTACACCGCGGCGATCCCGCCCCGGAACACCCAGTCGGTCGTGTTCAAGACGTTCCAGGATGTCGGCGGTGCGCATCCGCAGACCTTCTACAAGACGTTCACGTGGGACCTGGTCCAGCGCAGGCCGATCACCATCGACAATCTGTTCGTACCTGGCGCACAACCTTTTCCGGTGATCCTGCCGCTGGTTCAGGGCGAACTGATCCGCCAGTCAGCGCAGCCGGTGCTGATGCCGCCGGCCGCCGGGCTGGATCCGGAGACCTACCAGAACTTCGCGATCACCAACGACTCGCTGATCTTCTTCTTCAGCCAGGGACAGGTGCTACCGGAATCCGCCGGCGCGGTGCAGGTGACGGTGCCGCGAGCGCCGATCGAGTCCATGCTCGCCTAGTGATTTGTGCACGATTTTCCGCGGCAAGCGCGGAAAATCGTGCACAAATCCCTGATCAGGCTGGGGCGAACGCGTAGACCTGGCCGTCGCTCGTCGCGGTGATGACGCGCTTGTCGTGCCCGACTGACACCCCGACCGGCCAGCCCGTGGCGCCCGGCAGTGGATAGCTGTTCACGGTGTGGCCGTCGGCGGGGGAGAAGACGACCAACGCCTGGCCGGCCTGGCCGTCCCGGACCACCACGTACCCGACGTCGGTGCCGGCGCGCGTGGCCGTCGTCAGCGGCTCGACGTCGCTGCGCGTCCACGCCACCTCACCCTTGTCGCCCTTGTCCTTGACCGCGGTGAGCTTGGTTTGCGGCCCGCCGCCGGCGACCACCAGACCGTCCGGCGTCACCGACGGCGGCGTCTGTGGCTGGAAGCCGAGGTTGACCGACCACTTGGCCTTGCCGTCGGCGGAATTCACCGCCCAGAGGTGCTGGTCGCGGCCGTTGACGTAGACGGTCTTGCCGTCGGCCGACAGCACCGGGCTGGCGATGGGGCCGCCACCGACCGCGGTGCTGCTCCATTCGCGGGTCAGCAGCGGTGTCTGGCCCTCGTGGTAGCGGAGCCCGACGAGGGCCGGGGCATCGGTGCCCGGCTGCCACAGGCCCAGGACGACCATGTCGGTGTCAGGGGAGTAGGCGGGCGCCGCCGAGATGGGGCAGGCCGCCTTGGCGGGCTGGCAGTCGGCCAGGCCGCGCGCCGAGTCGGCGGGGTCGACGCCGCTGACGAGGTCCAGCGGGGCGCCGATGGTCTGGCCACGGTGCGCGTCGAACACCAGCACCTGGCCCAGATGCGTCACCACGAGGAGCTGACCGGGCGACAGGATGCGCGGTGTCGTCGGCATCCCGATCACGGGCTGGCGCCAGCGGATCCACTGCGTCGGCGGGAACGACATGATCGCGCCGGGCTGGCCGACGTACATGTTGTCGAAGCCGTCGAACAGGGGACTGGACATGCCGCCGCCCTGCCACAGCCGGGTGCACCAGCGCTGGCGGCCGTGCTGGTCGCTTTCCCACACCATCAGGGAGCAACCATTGGCCGACTGCGCGTTGATGGCCAGATAGCTGCCGGAGCCGAGGATCACCTGTGCGCCGATGTTTCCCTTGGCCGAGCGGGCCCAGTCCTGCTTCAGGCTGCTTGCCCCGGCCAGCGCGGTGTAGCTGCTGTTGGCGGCGTCGCCGTACTGCGCGGGCCAACCGTCCGAGGGGTGTGCCTTGACCCAGGAGTCGGTGTTGCCGCACCCGGCAACGGTCAGCGTGACCGCGGCAACAGCAACGGTGGCGAGGCGGCGGATTCGGTGTGCAGGCATCGAGTCCCGAGACTAGCCCGAGACACGCGAATGTCCGATTTCGCCTCGCGTAGGCTTTCCGGCCATGACGACGATGTGGGGCGCACCGATTCACAAACGATGGCGGGGTTCGCGGCTGCGCGATCCGCGGCAGGCGCGGTTCCTCACCCGTGAGTCGCTGAAGTGGGTGCTCGACAACAAGGCCTACACCCCGTGGTACCTGGTGCGGTACTTCCGGCTGCTCAAGTTCAAGCTGGCCAACCCGCACATCATCACGCGTGGCATGGTGTTCCTGGGCAAGGGTGTGGAGATCCAGTGCACGCCCGAGCTGGCGCAGATGGAGATCGGCCGCTGGGTCCACATCGGCGACAAGAACACCATCCGCTGCCACGAGGGCTCGCTGCGGTTCGGTGACAAGGTGGTGCTGGGACGCGACAACGTCATCAACACCTACCTGGACATCGAGATCGGCGAGTCGGCGCTCATGGCGGACTGGTGCTACGTCTGCGACTTCGACCACAAGATGGACAGCATGGAGCTGCCGATCAAGGACCAGGGCATCATCAAGGGCCCGGTGCGGATCGGGCCGGACACCTGGATCGCCGCCAAGGTGACCATCCTGCGCAACACCAGCATCGGCCGCGGCTGTGTGCTCGGCGCCCACGCGGTGGTCAAGGGCGAGATTCCGGACTTCTCCATCGCGGTCGGCGCCCCGGCCAAGGTGGTCAAGAACCGCAAGCTGGACTGGGAGACCTCGGCCGCCGAACGCGAGGAACTCGCCCGGGCCCTGGCCGACATCGAGCGTAAGAAGAGCTCCCGGTAACTCAGCTCGTGTAGTCCAGGGTCGTCATCATGCCCGCCTCCTGGTGATAGGCGTTGTGGCAGTGCAGCATCCACTCACCGGGGTTGTCGGCGACGAGCGCGACGGTCAGCTTCTGCCTGGGCAGCACGATCAGTGTGTCCTTGCGTGGGCCGCGCCGGCCGTCGGGCTGTAGCACCTGGAACGTGTGCCCGTGCAGGTGCATCGGATGCCACATCGTCGTCGAGTTGGTGAAGGTCATGAGGGCGCGCTGTCCCTGTCGGACGGTCAGGGCCGTGCGGTTGTCGAAGCCCCGCCCGTTGATGCCCCAGTCGTACTTCATCATCGAGCCGGTGAGTTCCGCGGCCAGCGTGACGTCCGGTGTGATGGGACCGAGGTCGACGGCCGAGGTCGCCGTGAAGTCGGCGACGGTGCCGATCTTCCGGTTCAGCTCCGCGGGGCGGAACGCGGCGTCCGGCGCGGTGCCGGCGCCGGTGGACAGGATGGCGCGCGCGGCGCTGTCCTTGCCCTCGGCCACCGCCACCAACGGGAAGACGCCGTCGCCCGCGGTGACGACGACGTCGTAGCGCTCGCCCATACCCAGCAGCAGTGCGTCCACGTCCACCGGGTCAACGGGGAAGCCGTCGGTGTGCGTGACGGTCATGCGGTGCCCGGCCAGTGCCACCCGGAACGCGGTGTCGGCGCCGGCGTTGATGATGCGCAGCCGGATGCGCTGACCCGGCTTGGCATTGAAAACCGTTGGTGCGGCGGGAATCCGGCCGTTGGCGACGAAGTACGGGTACTTGACGTCGCCGGCGTCGCCGCCGAGCAGCGGGCTCGTCGCCATTCCCGCCATACCGGGCATGTCACCCATGCCACTCATGTCGTGGCCGCCCATGTGTCCCATGCCGGCCATCGCGCGCAGGCCGTCGTAGATCTGCTGGGGCGACTTACCGGCACCCGAGGTCCAGTCATCAAGGACCACAATCCATTCCGCGTCGTAGCGGCCGCGCTCCGCGGGATCGTCGATGACGACCGGCAGGTACAGCCCGTAGTCCGCGTCCAGACCGGTGTGCGGATGTGCCCAGTAGGTGCCGGCATGCGGGGCCGAGAACGCGTACGTGAAGTCGTTGCCGGGCTTGATGTTCGGCGTCGCGGGTGCCGCGCCGTCCATGTCGTTGCGCAGGGCGATGCCGTGCCAGTGCACCGACGTGTCATGGTCGAGCCCGTTGGACACGCGGACCGACAGCTCGTCGCCCACCGACGCGCGGATCAGCGGGCCGGGCACCTGATCGCCGTACGCGAGGGTCTGCACCGTGACACCGCCCAGGTCGACGGTGGCCGGCTGCGGGCGCAGCGCCACCGAGACGGTGCGCCCGGTGTGCGGGCGGGCAGCCTCGGCAGCGGCGATGGCCTTCTGGTCGATACCGCCGGCCGCGGCCGGCGTCTTGCTACACGCGGCGACGCCGGCGAGTGCGGATGCGCCCGTGACGGCGGAGGCGATCAGGAAACTACGGCGAGTGAACACCCTGCCGTTTGTACCCCCGGGGGGTATATGCGTCAAGGGTCGAAAGTCCGCAAGTCAGCACAAAACTGTCCCTCTTCCAGGGAAAAGGGACAGTTCTATGGATTTGCGGTGAAGAACTCTCAGCCGCGGTCGGGCAGCGGGCGCTCCACGATGGGACGACGCGCGTGCGGCAGTCGCTCGCCGCGCTTGGCGGCCAGGTAGACATCCGCGGTCTCGGCGGCCACGGTCTGCCACGAGAAGTCGTGGTTCAACCGGTCACGTGCGGCCAGGGCGCGCTGCTGCGCGCCCGCGGGGTCGTCGAGCACCTTGCGGACCGCGGACGCCAGCGCGCCGACGTTGCGCGGCGGGCAGGAGACGCCGGTCTTGCCGTTGATCACCGCTTCGCCGAGCCCGCCGACGTTCGACGTCACCAGCGGCGTCCCGGCCGCGGCGGCTTCCAGCGCCACGATGCCGAACGGCTCGTAGTGGCTCGGCAGGACTGCGGCGTCGGCCCGGTGCAGCAGCTCCAGTAGCCCTGAATGATCCACGCGGCCAACGAAATTCACGGCCTTCGTGACCTTGGCCTTGCGGGCTTCCTCGACCAGCCACTCGTACTGCGTGCCGTCACCGGCGACGGTCAGCGTGGTGCCGGGGTGGGTCCGCCGGATGCGCGGCAGCGCGGCGATGACGTCATGAACGCCCTTCTCGTACTCCAGCCGGCCGACGAACAGCAGCTCGGCCGGGCCGTCGTGCTTGCGGCGCATGGCGAACGGCCAGCCGGCGGTGTCGATGCCGTTGCAGATGACGCTCACGTCGGGCAGCTCGGGTCCGAACAGCTCGGTGATCTCCTCGCCCATGGACACCGAGCAGGTGATCAGCGAGTCGGACTCGTGCACGAGCCACGATTCCAGCGAGTGCACCTGGCGGCTCACCGGGCCGGAGAGCCAGCCGGAGTGCCGGCCGGCCTCGGTGGCGTGGATGGTGGAGACGAGTGGCACGTCGAAGAACTCGGCCAGCGTGACGGCGGGGTGGGCGACCAGCCAGTCGTGCGCGTGTACGACGTCCGGGGTCCAGTCGCGCAGGCTCAGTCCGGCGCGGATCATGGCGTGGCCCATGGCCAGGGTCCAGGCCATCATGTCGGTGCCGAAGGTGAACTCGTTCGGATCGAGGGCCGCCGAGATCACCCACACACCCTCGTGCACCTCGTTGGTGGTGGGGTGCGTGCTGGGGTCGGTGCCCGCGGGGCGACGACACAGCACCACGACCTCGTGGCCGACGGCCGCGAGCTCGACGGCCAGATGGTGGACGTGGCGTCCGAGGCCGCCGATCACCACGGGTGGGTACTCCCACGAGACCATGAGGATTTTCATCGTTGCCTTCTGCTCTTCGCGCAAGCGCTCATCGGTGCACTCGGCTCTTCGCGCAAGTGCTCATCGCGGCAACCTCCGCGCGTCCAGGGCGCCGAACAGTCCGTCGGCGCGGTTCCAACCTTCCGCGAGTTTCTGGGCCTGATCGCGTCGTCCAGACGCGAGGGCACCGGCGATCTCCCGGGTGGCGTGCGCGTGCAGGTGCGCGCGATAGCGAGCATATTCCGCCGCGGTGTCTTTGCTCACCATGAACGGCCAGTCGCTCGAGACGGTCAGCAGGGCTTCCCGCAGGATCTGGTCGGCCACGCGGTCACGTGCCGGGTACGCCGAATCCTGTGCGAGCACCTTGTCCACCGTGGTCAGCGCGGTATCCACGACCTCGGCGTTGAGCGTCACGAAGTCGGCGACCTGCTCGCCGGACCAGACCTGCCAGTCCTTGCCCGAACCCCAGGAACTGGGCGGCAGTTCGACGGGGGAGCCGACGAAGCCGCCCGCGATCGCGTCCGACAGGGTGCCGACCCGGACACCGGCGGCCGGCAGCGCGCGCAATACCCGGCCCAGCCACTCCGGTCCCTCGTGCCACCAGTGCCCGAACAGCTCGGTGTCGAAAGCGGCGACGACGTGGGCCGGGCGGCCGGTGCGCTCGGACTCCGAGAGCAGTCGGCGCCGCACGGTGTTCACGAAATCCGCGACGTGCGCGTCGATGGCGGCGGTGGCCCGTTCCGGTTCGTACGGCGCCTTGGACTCCGACGGGATGGTGCGTCCGGTGACGCGGGCCGGCTTGAGGCCGGTCAGGTGGTCGTAGGTGTGGAAGTCGCGGTAGGCCGGGTGCCCCGGGTAGCCGGACTTGGGCGACCACACGCGGTAACTGACCTGCAGGTCGCGACCGAAGGCGACGACGTCCGACTCGCCCACGGGACGGCCGAGCGCGGTGTCGCCGTGCAGCGACGGGCCGTCGACCATGAAGTGGGTGACGCCGGCGGCCGCGTAGCCGGTCTCCATGCCGGGGGCGTAGGCGCATTCGGGCGCCCAGATGCCGCCGGGGGTGTGCGCGAAGCGGGCGCCGGCGTCGGCCAGGCCCTCGCGCAGCGCGAACTCGCGCAGCCGGGGGTTGAGCAGCGGCTGGAACGGATGCGACAGCGGGCCGCCGAGCAGTTCGATGGTGCCCGCGCCGATGAGCTGCCGCAGCACCGGGCTGCCGCCGTGCTGCCAGTGATCGGCGAACTCGGCCAGTGCCGCACCGGCCTGCTGGTGCTCGTGAACACCGAAGGCGCGCAACGCTTCCGGCGAGTTGAAGGTCTCCGGGGCGCCGCCGCCGTCACGGACGGTCGTCGCCTCCAGCGCGCGCAGCTGCCAGTTGGACAGCCACTGCTGCATACCCGCCAGGCAGTACGGATCGTCGAGCTGAGCGGTGACGACGGGCGTCATGCCCAGCGTCAGCAGGTGACCGCGGCCTTCCTCCGCCAGCTCGCGCAGCACGCGCGTCAGGGGCAGATAGGCCGTCGCCCACGACTGGTACAGCCACTCCTCACCGACCGGCCAGCGGCCATGATGGGCCAGCCACGGCAGGTGCGTATGCAGCACCAGGGTGAACATCCCCGGTACTGGTGTGCTCGATGAATCACTCACGGCCGCACCGCGATTGCCACCAGGTCGAGGCTGTCGTCGATGTTCGGGCTGTTTGCGGCATCAGCTGCGAGCAGATCGAAGTCGTCGATGGTCACCGCGGCCACGTCGGCCAGCAGGTCCGCGGGCCAGGGTGCATCGGCCACGGCGCGGTCGATCTGGGCCTGGATGATGGAGCCGCCGTGCCGAGCGTCGAGCTCACGCAGTCCGGCGCCGTGATAGACGCCCAGCATGGCCTCCATGACGAAGCCCTGTTCGGTCAGCAGCTCGGTCATCTCGGCGGCGTTGAGTTCCCGGGTGTGGAACGGGTTCAGCGGGGTGTCGCTGCCGGGGGTGAAGGTGATCCGGTTCGGCGTCGACATCAGGAGGACGCCGCCCGGGCGCAGCACGCGCAGGCACTCGGCGACGAATTGTCCTTGGTCCCAAAGGTGTTCGATCACCTGGAAGTTGACCACGACGTCGACGGAGGCATCGGGGAGTGGCAGCGCGGCCAGGTTGCCGTGCAGCATCTCGACTCTCGGGTAGCGGGCGCGGATGTGCGCCACCGAGGACTCGTCGTAGTCGAGCCCGATCACCCGGCGCGCGACGTCGGCGATGAGGTCGGCGCCGTAGCCCTCGCCGGCACCGGCCTCCAGGACGTCGCGGTCGCGGCAGCGCTCGACCAGTCGCCGGTACACCACCTCGTGGCGCCGGAACCAGTAGTTCTCCTCGGCCAGGTCCGGGACGGTGCGCTCACCGGTCAGTGGCATCACTGGCACTGACTTTGCCGCGTGGCTGTCCGGCTGGGTTTCGGGAAAAGTGCTCATTAGATAGGCAGGCTAGCCCAGAGTGGTACCGCTGATCCCATGCCCGATCGGTTGGGCCGTCCCACCTGCTGGTTCTGCCATGTTGCCCAACCGCCTCGAGTGTGGTCAAGAAAACAAAAGGCGGCATCCTCGGGCCGCGTTCGACCAGCTATGGTGTTCCTGCGCCATGCCACATAAGTTACCGAGTAGTAACATGTTGGTCGTTGCGTTAATCGTGAATGCCAGGCCGACCGCCGGCCTCATCGAGGAGGACGAACCACACCCATGACGAACATCGTGGTCCTGATCAAACAGGTCCCTGACTATGAGTCGGAGCGCAAGCTCAACGACGGCGACTTCACCCTCGACCGCGAGTCCGCGGACGCGGTGCTCGACGAGATCAACGAGCGCGCCGTCGAGGCTGCGCTGCAGATCAAGGAGAAGGAAGAGGCCGCCGGCGGCGCCGGCACCGTCACCGTGCTGACCGTCGGACCGGAGCGGGCCACCGAGGCCATCCGCAAGGCTCTGTCCATGGGCGCCGACAACGCGGTGCACGTGAAGGACGACCAGCTCAAGGGTTCGGACATCGTCCAGACCGGTTGGACCCTGGCCCGCGCGCTGGGCACCATCGAGGGCGCCGAGCTGGTCATCGGTGGCAACGAGTCCACCGACGGTGTCGGTGGCGCGGTTCCGGCCGTCATCGCCGAGCTGCTGGGCCTGCCGCAGCTGACCTCGCTGCGCAGCATCTCCGTCGAGAACGGCAAGGTCACCGGCGAGCGTGAGACCGACGAGGGCGTCTTCGGCCTCGAGGCCACCCTGCCCGCCGTCGTGAGCGTCAACGAGCGCATCGGTGAAGCCCGCTTCCCGTCGTTCAAGGGCATCATGGCCGCCAAGAAGAAGCCGGTCACCGTGCTGACGCTGGCTGAGATCGGTGTCGAGGCCGACGAGGTCGGTGTCGCCAACGCCAGCAGCAAGGTGCTGTCGTCGACGCCGAAGCCGGCCAAGGCCGCGGGCGAGAAGATCGCCGACGAGGGCGAGGGCGGCAACAAGATCGCCGAGTACCTCGTTGGTCAGAAGCTGATCTAGCCCCCACCACACCGAAACTTCCAGAAAGACACAGAGGCAAATACGCATGGCTGAAGTACTTGTGCTCGTCGAGCACGCCGATGGTGCCCTCAAGAAGGTGAGCACCGAACTGATCACCGCTGCCCGTGTGCTCGGTGAGCCGTCGGCAGTTGTGGTGGGTGCCCCCGGCACCGCCGCGCCGCTGACCGACGCCCTCAAGGCCGCCGGTGCGGCCAAGATCTACGTCGCAGAGTCGGCTGACGCGGCGAACTACCTGGTCACCCCGACCGTCGACGTGCTGGAGGCTCTCGTCGAGTCCGCCGGCCCGGCCGCCGTGCTGACTGTCGCCAGCACCGAGGGCAAAGAGGTCGCCGGTCGTCTGGCCGCCCGCCTGGGTGCCGGCCTGCTGGTCGACGTCGTCGACGTCAAGGCCGGCGGCATCGCCGTCCACAGCATCTTCGGTGGCGCTTACACCGTCGAGGCGCAGGCCAACGACGTGCTCCCGGTGATCGCTGTCCGTCCGGGTTCCGTCGAGGCCGCCCCGGCCGACGGCGCCGGTGAGGTCGTCAACGTCGAGGTTCCGGCCCAGGCCGAGAACGCCACCAAGATCACCTCGCGCGAGCCGGCCGTCGCCGGTGACCGTCCGGAGCTCACCGAGGCCAGCGTCGTGGTCGCCGGTGGCCGTGGTGTCGGCAGCGCCGACAACTTCGCGGTCGTCGAGGCCCTGGCCGACTCGCTCGGCGGTGCTGTCGGTGCTTCGCGTGCCGCGGTCGACTCGGGCTACTACGGCGGTCAGTTCCAGGTCGGCCAGACCGGTAAGACCGTTGCCCCGCAGCTGTACATCGCCCTCGGTATCTCGGGCGCCATCCAGCACCGCGCCGGCATGCAGACGTCCAAGACCATCGTCGCGGTCAACAAGGACGAAGAGGCCCCGATCTTCGAGATCGCCGACCTCGGCATCGTGGGTGACCTGTTCCAGGTCGCCCCGCAGCTGACCGACGCCATCAAGGCTCGCAAGGGCTGATTTTTCTCTGCGTGAGCAGAAGCGAAGGTGCCCCAAAACTTCGGTTTTGGGGCACCTTTGTGTCTGGGCAGGACTGCTGACAGCAACCAGAAACGGTGGTGCCGATGGCGAGCCAGGATCGCGCGCCGGTCTTGCGTGGCCGCGACAGAGAGATCACGACGCTGCGCGGCCTGTTGTCGGCCGCGCGCTCGGGCAGCAGTCAGGTCCTCGTCCTGCGCGGCGAGGCGGGGGTCGGGAAGACTGCGCTGCTGCGGCATACGGTGGACGCTGCCGACGGATTCCGCTGTATTCAGGTGACGGGCGTCGAGTCCGATATGGAGCTGGCGTACGCGGGCCTGCAGCAGCTGTGCGCGCCGCTGATGCAGCACCTCGACGAATTGCCGACGCCGCAGCGCGGGGCATTGGACGTGGCCTTCGGCCGCGGCGCCGGGGCGGCGCCGGACCGTTTCCTGGTGGGCCTCGCGGTGCTGAGCCTGTTGGCCGCCGCGACGGCGGACCAGCCGCTGTTGTGTGTGGTCGACGACGCGCAGTGGCTCGATCAGGTATCGCTGCAGACCCTTGCCTTCGTGGCGCGCCGCTTCCTCGCCGAGCCCGTTGTGCTGTTGTTCGCGGCCCGTGACGCCGGAGCAGAGGCGCTGGGGCCGCTGCCGGAGCTGACGGTCACCGGGCTGTCCGATGCCGACGCCCGCGACCTGCTCGACTCGGTGCTGTTGGGTCGGGTCGACGAACGGGTGCGCGACCGTGTGGTCGCCGAGACGCGGGGAATCCCGTTGGCGCTCCTCGAGGTTCCCCGCAGTGTTTCTGCCGCCGAGCTCGCCGGTGGCTTCTGGAACATGGGCACCGGGCGCAGTGTGACGCGGCAGGTCGAGGACGGCTACCGGCGTCGCGTCGAGGCGCTGCCACCGGCGGCCCAGCAACTGTTGTTTCTCGCCGCCGCCGACTCGGTTGGGGATGCGGCGCTGTTCCAGCGGGCCGCAACGATTTTGGGACTGTCCGTCAGCGCGCTGGCGCCGGCCGAGGCGGCCGGACTCATCGAGTTCGGCGCGCGTGTGCGTTTCGGCCATCCGTTGATGCGGTCGGCTGTCTACCGTGCGGCCGATGTGAACGCGCGCCGATCGGTACATCGGGCGCTGGCCGAGGCCACCGACCCGCGGCAGGATCCGGACCGCCGCGCGTGGCATTTCGCGCACGCGGCGGCGGGGCCCGACGACGCAGTGGCCGCGGATCTGGAGCGATCCGCCGGACGGGCGCAGAGCAAGGGCGGCGTCGCCGCGGCCGCGGCCTTCCTGGAACGTGCGACGGTGCTCACCGCGGACCCGGCCTTGCGTGCGGCACGCGCGCTCGCGGCGGCACAGGCCAAGCGCGACGCGGCGGCACCGGCTGCGGCGTATGAGCTCCTGGCGATCGCCGAACTCGGGCCACTGACGGATCTGCAACGGGCGCAAGTGGATCGGTTGCGGGCGGAGATGCAGTTCGCCCGCAGTCGCGGCGGCGGGCCCGGCGTGCCGCCGCTCAGCGACGCCGTGCAGAAGCTGCTCGCCGCGGCACGCGACCTCGAGAGGCTCGACGCCGGGCTGGCCCACGAGACATACCTCGAGGCGCTCGCCGCGGCGATGTATGCGGGCCGGCTCGGTGGGACGGACATGGTGGTGCAGGTGGCCGAGGCCGCGGGCGCGGCGCTCGGAGATGCGGCCGCGTTGCATCGGCCGGTGGACCTGCTGCTGAGCGGGGTGGCGAGCCGGATCGTCACCGGCGGTGGTGCCGAACAGATGCGCGCCGCGCTGGAGCTCATGTGCCGGCACGCACAGGACGCCGACGGTCAGTTCCTGCGGTGGATGCCGTTGGGCCTGGCCATCATTCAGGAGTCGGCCGTCGGCGAGATTTGGGATGACGGCATCCACCGGCTGCTGGCCACCGCCGCGATACGCCAGGCGCGCGACGCCGGCGCCTTGGCCGTACTTCCGCCCGCACTCGCGTTCGGGGCCGGCGTTCATCTGCTCGCAGGCGAATTCGACACGGCGGCAGCACTTATCGCCGAGGCCGCCGTCATCTCGGCGGCGACCGACTACGCCCCGTTGCGGTACCACTCGCTGTCGTTGGCGGCGTTTCGCGGGGTCGCGGTCGACGCCGTGGGCCTCATCGAGTCCGCCGCGGCCGACGCGGCGGCCCGCGGCGAAGGCCGGGTACTCGGGGTCACGGGGTTTCTTTCGGCTGTCGTCTACAACGGACTCGGGCGCTACGCCGAAGCGTTCGCGGCGGCCAGGAACTGTTGCCAGTTCGACGATCTGGGCTTCTACTGCTGGGGTCTGATCGAGCTCGTCGAAGCGGCGACGCGCATCGGCGACGAGGAAACCGGGCAGTGGGCTGCGCAGCAGCTGGCCGGACGTGCGGGTACCAGCGGCACCGACTGGGGGCTGGGGGCGTTCGCGTACGCGCGCGCCCTGGTGGCCGACGACGAAGACGCCGACGTCCGGTACGCCGAGGCCATCGAACGACTCGGGCGTACCGGCGTCGTGTTCCTGCTGGCCCGGGCCCATCTGTGTTACGGGGAATGGCTGCGCCGCATGAACCGGCGCGTGGCGGCGCGGGAGCACCTCGGCGCGGCATTCGAGATGTTCAACCGGATGGGAGCCGAGGCGTTCGCGGAGCGCACGCGACGCGAGCTGATCGCCGCCGGGAAGAAGGTCCGCAAAGAGCCGGTCAGTTCGGGTGACGAGCTGACGACGCAAGAGGCCCAGATCGCCGAACTTGCCGCCGCCGGTCTGACCAACCAGGAGATCGGTGCCCAGCTGTTCATCAGCACGCACACCGTCGAATGGCACCTGCGCAAGGTCTTCGTCAAGCTCGGCATCACGTCGCGGCGGCAGTTGCGCACGCTGTTCCCCGCCGGCTGACTCGCGCCACAGACCACGAACTGTCAAGGGTCCGGCGCGGTCCGCCATCGGCCATGCTGATCGCGTTCCGCGAAAACCCTTGACATGAAAGAGTTCTGTGTCCCGCATCCTGTTGCAGACGACGATCACCGAGTGCGCCGACGATTGGGACGTCAGCCGGTTCTCGATGGTCGCGGACGAACTGAGAGCGTGCGGTCACCACGTGACCGCACGCAATCGGTCATGTCTCACCGACGACCCGGTACTGGCCCGTCTGGACGAGCTCGATTTCGACCAGCTGTGGCTGCTGGCGGTCGACGTCGGCGACGGTCTGACGGCCGCCGACGCCGACGGCATCCGCCGGTTCCGCGAGCGCGGCGGCGGGGTGCTCACCGCGCGCGATCACCAGGACCTGGGGTGCTGCCTGAACCGCCTCGGAATCCTGGGCGTGGTCAACGAATTCCACGACGAGACCGTCGACCCTCGCGAGCTGTGCGACGACCAGGACAATCCGCACATCTCGTGGCCCAACTACCACTCCGGTGCCAACGGCGACTACCAGCCGGTGTTGGTCGACGGCGAGCCACACGAACTGCTGAGAACGAACCACACCGCCAGCGGGCACATCGAATGGTTCCCCGCGCATCCGCATGAGGGCATGGTGACTGCGAAAGGTCCGTACGCCCAGGCAATCGCGAGGGGCCGCAGTACCGCGACCGGCCGGCACTTCAACCTCGCCGTCGTGGTCGACGGTGAACGATGTCCGGCCGGGCGGCCGATGGGCCGCGTGGTCGCCGAGTCCACCTTCCACCACTTCGCCGATTACAACTGGGACCTCGCCGCGGGGGCACCGTCGTTCGTGTCCGATCTTCCCGGCACACAGATCAAGGACGACCCGTCGCGGCTGGCGGTCTTCAAGGACTACGTCGCCAATATCGCCCGGTGGCTCCACCCGGTTTCGACTACGGAGTTCCAAGGGTCCCACCAGGCCGCATCGCGACGAAGCTGAATACCGAGCGTCCTGCCTGTCGGCATTCCGATCGGTCAGGCCTGGATTCAACTGAGGAGCAACAATGTTCGATAGTGCCGACCTGATGAAGGCGATCACCACCATCCAGACCGTGACGCCGCCGTTCATCCCGGCCGACGCCCACGTGATGACGTCGATCATCGAGTGGCCGGCGGGGAGCGCGGGCGCTCCGCCGCATCGTCATCCCGGTGGACCGTCGTTCGGTTATGTCTTGGAAGGCGAGATGCTCTTCGAGTTGGAGGGTGAAGCGCCGCGGGTGATCAAAGCGGGGGAGGCATTCTGGGAGCCGGGTGGCGACGTCATCCACTACTCGGACGCCAACAACCGCACCGACGTCCGGCTGCGCTTTCTCGTGACGATGATCTGCACGCCCGGCGTGCCGATGCTCGTCGTCGTCGATGACGACGAACTCGAAACCCGCAAGGACCGGCGAGTCCGATGACGACCGGGTTCGGCGACATCGTCCGGTCGCGCCGGTCCGCACGGATGTTCCTGCCGGACAAGCCGGTTCCGCGGGAGCTGCTCGACGAGGCGTTGGAGCTGGCGATCCGGGCACCGTCGAACTCCAACACCCAGCCGTGGCACGTCTACCTCGTCACCGGGGAACGGCGCGCACGATTGGTCGAGGCGCTGCTCGCGGCCGTCGATACGACGCCGCCTGAGGTGGGCTCGGCCGGTCTGCCGCCCCGGTTCGCGCATCTGCGCCGCGAGAGCGGTGCCCTGGTGTACGGCGCGATGGGCATCGAACGCGGCGACGCGGCGGGCCGCTGGGCGGCGCAGCGGCGCAATTGGGAATTCTTCCGGGCGCCCGTCGCCGGGGTGGTGTGCATGCACCGCGATTTCGGCTCGGTCGACGCGATGGGTGTCGGGATGTTCCTGCAGACGCTGATGCTGGCATTGACCGAGCGGGGCCTCGGCAGCTGTGTCCAGGTGTCGATCAGCTTGTATCCCGAGGTGCTGCGTGCGCAGCTCGGCATTCCCGAGGAACTCACGATCCTGTGCGGCATCTCGATCGGCTACGCCGACCCGGCGTTTCCGGCGAACCACCTTGACACGCCGCGCAATCCGATCGGCGACAACGTGGTGTTCCTGGACTGACCGCCGGCGGACTACGGACTTTCCGGGGTTCGCGGGCCTGCGGCGACTGCGAGTGTGGAAGCCGCACAACCGAAACAATTCGAAAGGGTGTGTCTGATGAAGATCACTGTGATGGGTGCCAGCGGCCAGATCGGTTCGAAGGTCGTGGCCCTGCTTAACGAGGCCGGTCACCAGACCGTGGCGGCTTCTCGGGACTCAGGTGCCGATGTCCTCACCGGCGCGGGCCTGACCGAGGCCCTCGCCGGCTCCGACGTGCTGGTCGACGTCGTCAACTCGCCGGACTTCTCCGACGGCCCGGTACTGGACTTCTTCACCCGGTCGGCGACCAACTTGGTGGCCGCCGCGAAGGAGACCGGCGTCGGCCACTACGTGGCACTGTCCATCGTCGGCTGCGACGGTCTGCCCGACAGCGGCTACATGCGGGCCAAGGTCGCCCAGGAGCGCATCATCACCGAGTCGGGGCTGCCCTACACGATCGTGCGGGCCACCCAGTTCCATGAGTTCGCCGACGCGATCACCGCATCGCTGACCGTCGACGGCGAAGTGCGGGTGCCCGAGGGCCTCATCCAGCCGATCGCCGGCGCCGACGTCGCCGCCGAAGTGGCCCGCGTCGCCCAGGACGCACCCGCCAACGGGATCGTGAACATCGGCGGGCCGGACAAACTGACGTTCGCGGGCCTGGCCAAACTGGCGCTGGCCCACCGCGGTGAGAGCCTGCCGATCGTCGTCGACCCGGCAGCCACCTACTTCGGCACCAAGGTCGGCGACACCGGTTTGGTCACCAGCGGCGATGCCATCATCTCGGACCTGCACCTGGCGGACTGGCTGGCGGCCCGGTGACAGAGCTGACCGGGCTGACCGCGCTCGTGACGGGCGGGACGGCCGGCATCGGGTTCGAGACCGCGCGCCTGCTGGCGGCCGAAGGTGCGACGGTGATCATCACCGGACGCTCCGCCGACCGTGGCGCCGCGGCGGCCGCCGAACTCGGGGTGCGGTTCATCCCCGCGGACCTGGCCGACCTGGAATCAGTGAAAAGCCTTGCCCGCCAATGCGGTGATGTCGACATCGTGGTCAACAACGCCGCCAGCTTCCCGGGTGCACTGACCGTGGAGCAGGACGTGGCGACCTTCGAGTCCACCTTCGACACCAACGTGCGCGGCGCTTATTTCCTGGTGGCGGCTCTGGTCCCTGGCATGCTGCGCCGGGGCCGGGGGAGCATCGTCAATGTCACGTCCATGGTCGCGTTCAAGGGCGTGCCGGGGGCATCCAGTTACAGCGCGTCCAAGGCTGCGCTGGAATCGTTGACCCGCACGTGGGCAACAGAATTCGGGCCGCACGGTGTGCGTGTCAACAGCGTGGCTCCCGGGCCGACGGCGACGCCGGGGGTGGCTGCCGAATGGGGCGACACCAACGACGAACTGGGGCGCATGCTGCCGCTGGGCCGGACGGCACAGCCGGCCGAGATCGCGCAGGCGGTGCTGTTCCTGGCGTCGCCACGGTCGAGCTTCGTCACCGGGTCGACGCTGCATGCCGATGGCGGCGGCGCGGCTGCCTGACCGCCCGCCTCACCGAAAACGGCCCCCGGACAACAGGTCCGGGGGCCGTTCTCGTGCTCAGCGGTCAGTAGTCCCAGGTCGCGGGCACGCACCGGAAAGCGTCGCCGACGGCCGCCACGTGGCACACCGACGGGAACGGCAGGTGCGTGGCGACGAGGGCCTCGCCGGTGGCCGCGATCTCGCGCAGCAGGCGGATGCGGACGCGGGCCGCCTCCTCGGGGTCGTGCTCGAAGCCGTTCTGCCACTCCGGATTATCGAAGCCGGGGGCGAACACGGCGTCGCCGGCGAAGGTCAGCTTCTCGCCGCGCGATTCGAGGCGGACCACGCTGTGCCCGGGCGTGTGACCACCCGTACGCGAGACGAGCACGCCCGGCGCGACCTCGTAGTCCGTCTCGAACGTCCGCAATTGGCCGCTGTAGTCGGTCAGGAACTGCGTGGCCGAGCGCCGCAGCACGTCGGGGATCGGCTGCGGCATGACCGTCCGGGAGAAGTCGGGTGCCGCCCAGAACTCGGCCTCGGCGGTGGCCGCATGCACGCGCAGGTCCGGCCGGAACCGTTCCTTCACGCCCTCGGTGATCAGTCCGCCGACGTGGTCCATGTGCATGTGGGTCAGCACGACGTCGGTCACCGAGGCGAGATCGACACCAGCTGCCTCCAGCCGCTGGACCGTCTGTCCGGCGCGCGGGAAGTCCGGGAACTCCAGCCCGAGTCCGGCGTCGACCAGGATCGTCTGGTCGCCGCTGCGGACCACCACGATGTTCAGCGGCCAGTCGACGATCTCGGGCGGCAGGAAGTTGTCGTCCAGCCACCCCGTCAGTTCGGCGGGCGGGACATTGGTGCCCAGCGTCGACGCCGTGATCGGCAGTACGCCGTCGCTGATGACCAGTACCTCGATATCGCCGACCGGCACCGCGTAACGCGACGGAACCAACTCGTCGAGCCCCGTCTGACCGAGGTGGGAAATGTTGTCCAAGCTCACGTTGTCTCCTTCTGGCACACATTCGGCAGCGTCATGGATTTGACCCTGTGCGGGGTTGAACGCGGGCCGGCGCGCGAAGTCATCCATCGCAGGGCGCACCACGGATTCCGGTACCGACCACGAACTTTCAATGGTTCGCCACAGGCGCTTTCCGGCGAGTCTGAGTTCGGCGGCGCACCCTGCGCGGTCACAGGCGAGGGGAGTTTCGATCGTGACGGCAGCGCCGGTGCCGGACGCTGACCTTGCGGCCCGGTTTGTCGCGGATGCCGTGCCGTTGCTCGACGCCCTCGGCCGCGGCGCCCGCCGGCTGACACGCTGCGAAGCCGACGCCGAAGATCTCTTGCAGGACACCTTGTTACACGCGTATCAGGGGTTCGGGTCGTTTCAGCAGGGCACCAATCTCAACGCTTGGCTTTTCCGCATCTTGCACAATCGGTGGGTCAGCAGACATCGCCATCGGGCGTCGCGCCCACCGGAGGTGCCGCTGGAGGCGATCACCGCGGCCGGCCACGAACAGTCGACTGCCCGCCGTTCGGCAGAGGTCGAGCTGCTCGACCTCATGGCCGACGGAGATGTCGAGGCCGCGTTCGGGGAGCTGTCCGAAGGCGCGCGGACCGCGCTGTTCTATGTGGAGGTTCAGGGCTACACCTACGCCGAGACCGCCGGGCTCATGGGAGTGCCCATGGGCACGGTGATGTCGCGGGTCTCCCGCGGCCGGCGGCAGCTGCGCGTTGCGCTGGCACACCGGGACAGTGCCTGAAACCCTTGTCAGAAGCGGCTCCTCATCGCGGCATCATGCGCCGAATGCAATGGACCGTGATGTTTCGCAACCGGTCATCGACGCGTTACGTGATTGATGCCGCCGCGCCGAACGGCTCCGTCACCGTGCAGAACATGAGCACTAGTTCTGTACTCATCGCCCCTGACGACACCAGTTCATCGACCGGCACCCCGCGCTACACGCTGCTGCTGTCGGCCGACCGGGAACACATCGAGGCCGCGCAACGGCTTCGTCACCACGTGTTCACCTCGGAGCCGGGCTACACCCTCACCGACGACAGCCCCGGTTTCGAAAGTGGCCGGGACGCCGACCGATTCGACGAGTTCTGCGACCACCTGTTGGTCCGGGACGACAACACCGGCGAGTACGTCGGCTGCTACCGCATGCTGCCTCCGCCCGGCGCCATCGCCGCGGGCGGGCTGTACACCGCAACGGAATTCGACGTCAGCGCGCTCGACAGCCTGCGCCCGTCGCTGGTGGAGATGGGGCGCGCCGTGGTGCGCGCAGACCACCGCAACGGCGCCGTCGTGCTGCTCATGTGGGGCGGCATCCTGGCCTACCTGGACCACAGCGGCTACGACTACGTCACCGGCTGCGTGTCGGTACCCATCCAAGGCAGCCCCGACGAAGCCCCGGCCAGTCAGATTCGCGGCGTCCGCGACTTCGTCAACAAGCGGCACGCCTCGGAGTACAAGGTGCGCCCGTACCGCCCGGTGATCATCGACGGCAAGCTGCTCGACGACATCGAGCCGCCGGCCCGCGTGACGGTGCCGCCGCTGATGCGCGGCTACCTGCGTCTCGGCGCCAAGGTGTGCGGCGACCCGGCCTACGACCCCGACTTCGGTGTCGGCGACTTCCCGGCCCTGCTGGACAAGCGCGAAGCCGACGTCCGGTACCTGACCCGGCTGCGTTCGGCGGCTGCCGCGACCGACAAGGCCGCGCAGTGACCACGCCGGTGACGGCGGCGGAGCACGCCTGGCTGCCGAAGGCGTCGTGCGACGCCAGCTGCATCCGGGTCGACTCCGTGCACATCAGCCGCCCGTTCGTCGTCGTGCTGCGCACGACCGTCCGGCTGATCATGACGATGCTGCTGCTGCCGGCGCTGCCGCTGCTCGCGGTGCCACTGCCCGGCAAGTCCCGCATCCAGCGCCTGTACTGCCGCCTGATGTTGCGGTGCCTGGGCGTGCGGATCACGGTTTCCGGTGGCCCCATCCGCAACCTGAGCGGCGTGCTGGTGGTCGCCGGGCACGTGTCCTGGGTCGACATCTTCGCGATCGGCGCCGTGATGCCCGGCTCTTTCGTGGCGCGTGCCGATCTCATCGAGTGGCCCGCACTCGGGTTCGTGGCCCGGCTGCTCAAGGTCATCCCGATCGACCGGCACAGCCTGCGCGGCCTGCCCGACGTCGTCCGCACCGTCGGGGACCGGCTCTCCGCAGGTCAAACCGTCGTGGCGTTCCCGGAGGGCACCACGTGGTGCGGCCTGGGGCACGGCACCTTCGCGCCGGCGATGTTCCAGGCCGCCATCGACACCGGACGTCCCGTCCAGCCGCTGCAGCTGACCTACCGGCACCGCAACGGCGCGCAGTCCACCATCCCGGCGTTCATCGGCGACGATTCGCTGCTGACGTCGATCAAACGCGTCATCACCGCCAAGCTGACGGTGTGCCACATGCAGGTGCAGTCGCTGCAATTGCCCGGTACCGACCGGCGTGATCTGGCCGGCCGCTGCCAGGCCGCGGTGCACCAGGTGGGTCCGCTGCCCGTCGCCGCTGTTCACGGGCGCGCGCTGGCAGCCTGACCGGTTTGGCCCGGCCGGTATCCTGGACAGGCCATGAGCCCCGCATATCTGGACCACGCCGCCACGACCCCGATGCAGCCCGCTGCCATCGAGGCGATGACGGCGGTCCTGGCGGCCGGCGGCAACGCGTCGTCGCTGCACACGTCGGGGCGGGCCGCGCGGCGCCGGATGGAGGAGGCCCGCGAGTCCCTGGCCCAACAGCTGGGCGCCCGGCCCTCCGAGGTGATCTTCACGGCCGGCGGTACCGAGAGTGACAACCTGGCGGTCAAGGGCATCTTCTGGGCCCGCCGCGACAGCTGTCCGGGACGCCGCCGGATCGTGACGTCGCCCATCGAGCACCATGCCGTGCTCGACGCCGTCGAGTGGCTCGTCGAACACGAGGGTGCGGAGGTGACCTGGCTGCCCGTGGACGCCACCGGCGCCACGTCCGCCCAAGCCCTGCGCGAGATTCTCGAATCCCACGACGATGTCGCGCTCGTCAGCGTGATGTGGGCCAACAACGAGGTCGGCACCATCCAGCCGGTCGCTGAATTGGCCGCTGTCGCTGCCGAATTCGGCGTGCCGATCCACAGTGATGCCATCCAGGCGATCGGTGCGGTGGCCGTCGATTTCGCCGCGAGCGGGCTGTCCGCCATGAGCGTGGCGGCACACAAGTTCGGTGGCCCCACCGGCGTCGGCGCCCTGCTGCTGCGCCGTGATGTCGCGTGCGTGCCGCTGCTGCACGGCGGCGGCCAGGAGCGTGACGTGCGTTCGGGCACACCGGATGTCGCGGGCGTGGTGGCCATGGCGGCCGCCGCACGCGTCGCGGTGGAGGGCCTGGACGGGTACCGCACCCGGATCGGCGCCTTGCGCGACCGGCTGGTCGACGGTGTGCTGTCGGGTATCGACGACGTCGTGCTCAACGGTGGCACCGGCGAGAACCGGCTTCCGGGCAACGCGCACTTCACTTTTCGTGGCTGCGAAGGCGATGCCCTGCTGATGCTGCTGGACGCCAAGGGCATCGAATGCTCGACGGGCTCGGCCTGCACGGCGGGCGTCGCACAGCCGTCACACGTCTTGATCGCGATGGGCGCCGATCCGGCGAGTGCCCGTGGATCACTCCGATTTTCGTTGGGGCACACCAGTTCTGACGCCGACATCGATGCCGCGCTGGCCGTGCTGCCGGCCGCGGTCGAGCGGGCGCGTCAGGCCGCACTGGCCAGTGCCGGGTTGGGAAGGTAGTCATGCGGGTTCTGGTAGCGATGAGCGGGGGAGTCGACTCCTCGGTGGCCGCGGCGCGCATGGTCGACGCCGGCCATGACGTGGTGGGCGTGCACCTGGCGCTGTCCACCGCGCCCGGCACCCTGCGCACCGGGTCGCGCGGCTGCTGCTCGAAGGAGGACGCCGGCGACGCCCGCCGTGTCGCCGACATCCTGGAAATCCCGTTCTACGTCTGGGATTTCGCGGACCGCTTCAAGGAAGACGTCATCGACGACTTCGTCGAGTCGTACGCCCGCGGCGAGACGCCGAACCCCTGCGTGCGCTGCAACGAGAAGATCAAGTTCTCGGCGCTGTCGGCGCGCGCGCTGGCGCTGGGATTCGACGCGGTGGCGACCGGCCACTACGCGCGGCTGGAGGACGGCCGGTTGCGCCGTGCCGTCGACGCGGACAAGGACCAGTCCTACGTCCTCGGGGTGCTGACGGCCGAACAACTCAGCCACGCGCTGTTCCCGATCGGTGACACCCCCAAGCCGCAGATCCGGCAGGAGGCCGCCGACCGCGGGCTGGCCGTGGCGGACAAGCCGGACAGCCACGACATCTGCTTCATCCCGTCCGGTGACACCCGCGCCTTCCTCGGCGCGCGTATCGGTATCCGGCCGGGCGCGGTCGTCGACGCGGGCGGCACGAAGCTCGCCGAACATGACGGCGTGCACGGGTTCACCATCGGCCAGCGCAAGGGCTTGGGCATCGCCGGCCCGGGGCCGGACGGCCTGCCGCGCTACGTCACGGGCATCGACGCCGAGACCGGGACGGTGCATGTCGGCGGTGTCGAGGATCTCGAGATCCACGCATTGACCGGCGAGCGTCCGGTGTTCACCTCGGGTGTGCCGTTCGATGGGCCGGTGGAATGCCTGGTCCAGGTGCGCGCGCACGGCGGGCTGGCCGACGCGGTCGCCGAGTTCGCCGACGGCGCGCTCGACGTGCAGCTGCGCACGCCGCTGCGCGGCGTCGCCCCTGGTCAGACCATGGTGCTCTACCGCCGCGACCCGGACGGCGACGAGGTCATCGCCAGCGCCACGATCACGCGCTGACGCCATCCCAAGGCAACCAAATGGTTGCGTTTCCTGGAGTGCGGTCGTAACGTGATAGGCAACCAGGAGGTTGCTTATGAATTCCGATCGCATCGAAAAAGAAGTCACTCTGCGCGCCCCGCTCGACCGGGTGTGGCACGCCATCGCCAACTCCGACGAGTTCGGTCGCTGGTTCGGCATCCGGTTCGACGGACCGTTCGTCGCGGGCGAATCGGTGACCGGGGTGATCACCCCGACCGAGGTCGACGACGAGGTCGCTGCCGCGCAGGAGCCGCACGCCGGTAAATCCTCGGTGTGGCAGATCGTCGCGGTCGAACCGCCGCGTCGTCTGGCTTTCCGCTGGCATCCGTACGCCGTCGAACCGGACGCCGACTACGACGACGAGCCGACCACGCTGGTCGAGTTCACACTCACCGAGACTGCCGACGGTGTGTTGTTGCAGATCGTCGAGTCCGGGTTCGACAACATCCCGGCCGAACGCCGGGCCGCGGCGTTCGAAGCCAACAGTGGCGGCTGGGAAGCCCAGACGAAACTGGTACGCAAGTACCTGGACGAACTCGTGTGAGTACGGCTGTCGAAGACCGGGCGCCGTTGTTCGACGCGCTCGGCGACCCCAATCGGCTGCGTATCGTCGTGCGCCTCTGCGAGGCCGGCCCGTGCTCGACTTTACAAGTGTCACAGGTGATTCCGGTGACCCGGCAGGCGGCCACCAAACATCTGCTGCTGTTGGAGGCGGTGGGGCTGGTGACCAGCAGCCGGCACGGGCGTGAGCGCATCTGGCGGATACAGCCCGACCCGCTCGCCGAGGCCAGTGAGTACCTGACCGCGCTGTCGAAGCGCTGGGACCGGGCCCTGGACCGGCTGCGGAGCTACGTGGAAGATCCGGCCGCAGACCCCATCGAATAGTGTTGGCTGCGTGACTGTTTTCGCCCAGGCAACCGGTATCGGCTCGTGGCCGGGGACAGTCGCACGGGAAGCGGCGGCAGTCGTGGTCGGTGAACTGCCCGCGCTGCCGCATCTGGTGGAACTGCCCGCACGTGGCGTGGGCGCCGACATCATCGGACGGGCGGGTGCGCTGCTCGTCGACATCGGCATCGACACCGTGCCCCGCGGTTACCGCATCGCGCCCGGCCGCAGCGCCGTCGTGCGCCGCGCCACAGGCCTTCTCGACGAGGACGTCGACGCGCTCGAAGAGGCGTGGGAGAAAGCCGGACTGCGCGGGACCGGACGGACCATCAAGGTGCAGGTCCCCGGTCCGCTGACGCTGGCCGCCGAACTCGAACTGCCCGGAGGCCACCGGGCCATCACCGATGCCGGCGCACTGCGGGACCTGGCCGGCTCCCTCGCCGAGGGCGTCGCACATCACCGCGCCGAGGTCGCGCGGCGCTGCGAGGCCGACGTCGTCGTGCAGTTCGACGAGCCGTCACTGCCCGCCGCACTGGCCGGGCGGCTGGCCGGCGTGACCCGGATGTCGCCGGTGGCGCCGGTCGACGCGCTGCTCGCCGCCAGCCTGCTCGACGAGTGCATCGCGACCGTCGGGGGACAGGCGAGCATTCACGTGTGCGCCGCGGACGTGCCGTGGAAAACCCTGGCGCGCACCGCATTCAGCGCCATCTCCATCGACGTGACCAAGCTGACCGCGGCAGACCTCGACGGTATCGGGGAGTGGGTCGAGGCAGGCCGGACCATCATGCTGGGCGTCCTGCCGGGCGTCGCCCCGGAGCGGCCGGTGCCGGTCGAAACGGTGGCCGCCGCCGCGGCGAGCGTCACCGACCGGCTCGGATTCGCGCGGACGGTGTTGCGCGAGCGCGTCGGCCTGACGCCCGCCTGCGGGCTCGCCGGCGCGACGCAGACGTGGGCGCGCACCGCGTTGACGCTGCTGCGCAAGGCCGCGGACGGCATCGCACAGGACCCGGACGCCGCCTGAACCCTGACCCGCGACGACTGCGGAAATCGTCAACCCCGGCCCGGTGGCATGCCATGATGAGGAACCGGAGTGCGCAGGGGGTTGCCACTCAGCGGAACTGATCGGGGGCAGACATGCGCCGTGACGATGCGCTGCTGACGGTTGCCGGTCTTTCGGTGTCGGCGTTTCTGGTGATGGCCGGCCCCTCGATGGCCGTCGCCGCCGCCGATCCCGGCGGGTCCAACGGCAACGGTGGCAACAGCAGCTCCGGCAAGACTGGTTCCAGCAAGAGCGGCTCGCCGCGCGCCAACGGCGGCGGCAACTCCGGCAACGGTGGCTCGGGTTCACGCGGCAATTCCGGCGCCAATTCGTCGGTGGCCGGTCAGACCAACACCGGCAAATCCTCGAAGGCGAACGGCAAGGGCAACAACACCGCGCCCGGCGCCCAGTCGGGCAGCGGCTCCGACAACCCCGCTGCGGTGCCGGTGTTCACACCCCCGAACCCGGCGGTGCCGGTCGTCGCCGCCGAACAGCACACCGGCACGACGGCCGGGAGTTCGTGGTGGGCGGCCCCGACGGCCCCACCGGCCGTCGAAGTTCAGGCGCCGGCCGCGCCACCTGTGGAGGGCGAAGCGGATCTGCTGTCGGCCGATCACACCGGTGTCCCGGTGTGGGCCGCCGCCGAGCCGATCGGGGTGCGCGGCGATCTGTTCGGACTGGCCGGCCTGGTGTTGATGCCGCTCATCGGGCTCGTGGTCGGATATCGCCAGGCCCGGGCCGCACGCGACGTCGGCCAGCCGATCCCGCACTAGACCTCGCGGATGTCGCGCAGTTCGCGGCGCAGAATCTTGCCGGCTGCGGACTTCGGGATCGCATCGATGAACGCGACCTGCCGCACCTTCTTGTACGGCGCGACCTGGCCGGCGACGAAATCCATGATCTCGTCGCCCGTCAACGCCGACTCCGGTTGCAGCACCACGAATGCCTTGGGCACTTCCTCGCCCGACTCCGGATCACGGACCCCGACCACTGCCGTATCGGCGATACCGGGGTGCGTCAGCAGCACGGCCTCGAGTTCGGCCGGCGGCACCTGGTAGCCCTTGTACTTGATGAGCTCCTTGAGCCGGTCGACGATGTAGATGCAGCCGCTGGCGTCGACGCGGGCCAGGTCACCGGTGTGCAGGAAGCCGTCGTCGTCGATGGTCTCGCGGGTGGCGGCGTCGTTGTTGAGGTAACCGGCCATGACGTTGGGTCCGCGGAAGCACAGTTCGCCGACCTCGCTGAGACCGTGCTCGGGCCGGCCGATCTCGGCGCCCGTATCGGGGTCGACGATCTTGCTGACGGCGTTCGGCACCGTCCAGCCGCACGAGCTCAACGGTGCCACGGCGCCGACGAGTTCGCGGCCGCCGTCGAACGGCATGCAGTGGCTCACCGGGCTCAGCTCACTCATGCCGTAGCCCTGCACGATGGGGCAGCCGAGCCGGTCGGAGACCGCCATGCCGAGGTCGTCATCGAGCGGCGCGGCGCCCGACATGAGCCCTTTCAGGGAATCGAGCCGGTACGAGTCGACCATCGGGTGCTTCGCCAGCGCCACCGCGACCGGCGGCGCGATGAACGCGAACGTGCACTTGTGGTCCTGGATGGTCTTGAGGAAGAGCGCGAGATCGAAGCTGGGCATGATCACCAGGCGGGCCCGGGCATGCAGGACGGAGTTGAGCAGCACCGTCATGCCGTAGATGTGGAAGAACGGCAGCACCGCGAGTACCCGGTCCTCGGGAACCAGGCCCTGGATCGGACGAATCTGCGCCACATTCGCCGCGAGATTCGTGTGGGTGAGCATGACGCCCTTGGGGTTTCCCGTGGTGCCCGAGCTGTAGGGCAGGGCCGCCAGATGCGTCGCCGGGTCGAAGCTGACCTCGGGTGCGGGCAGCGCGGCGTCGAGCAGCTCGGCGGCATTGGGATGACCGTCGGCCGCCGTGCCCGGGCCGTCGAGCACGACGACACGATCGGCGGCCAGCCCGACCTCGGCGGCGGCCTGCAGCGCCTGCGGCGCCAGCGCCGTGACGGTGATCAGCATGGCGGCCCCGGAGTCGGTCAGTTGCTTCGCGACGTCCTTCGCCGTGAACAGCGCGTTGATGGTCGTGGCCGTGGCACCGGACCGGAGGATGCCGTGGAAGGCGACGGCGAACGCGGCACTGTTCGGCGCCAGCAGGCCGACCACGTCGCCGACGCCCAGGCCACGGGCGGCCAGCGCGCCGGCGAACGCCTCGATCCGGCCCGCCAGTTCGCGGTAGGTGTACTCGGCACCGGTTGCGACCTCGGTGATGGCGATGCGATCGGCGTCCGACTCGGCCAGATCACCGAAGATGTACTCGGAGACAGCCGTGGTCGGGATCTGGACCTCGGGGAAAGGGCTCGCGATAGTCATGGCGTCTTAGATCGAACCATGCCCGGGTGACGTGCGTCATGCCGGTTGGTTGCCGTCGGCGGGCCGGCTGTGGTGCCGCGTTACACGTCGTCGGCCATGCGCAACGCACCCGTCGGACACGCCGCCACGGCCCGGCGCAACACCACCGGGTCGACATCGGCGGTGTCACCGATGTCGACCGTGCCGCCGTCGCCGACCCGGAACGCTGCGCTGATGCCCTCGCACATGCCCATGCCGATGCAGATCTCGGGGTCGACCTCCACCCGGCTCATGACCCCGCCGTGAACGGAAGGTGCGTGGGGCGGCGCACATAGCTGCCTTCGGCGTACTCGACCGCGTCGGCGTCCACGTCGAAATCCGGGCACCGGGTCAGGAGCTCCTCGAGCGCGACGCGAGCCTGCATGCGGGCCGCCGCTGCGCCGAGACAGTGGTGGTTGCCGTGGCTGAACGTGAGGATTTGAGCGGGGCGGCGCAGCACGTTCAGCTCCTCGGCATCGGGTCCCCATTGCCGGTGGTCGCGGTTGCCCGAGCCGTACAGCAGGAAGGTCTTGCGGCCGGCCGGAATCGTGGTGCCCTCGATCTCGACGTCACGGGTCGTCATCCGTGCCAGGCCCTGCACCGGCGAGGTGAGCCGCAGCAGTTCCTCCACGGCATCCGGGATGAGTGCCGGGTCGTCGATCAGGAGCTGTCGCTGATCGCGGCGGGCGGTGAGCAGTTGCACTGCGCCACCGAGCATTCCGGTCGTGGTGTCGTTGCCGCCGGTGATCATCGTGAACGCGAAGCCCAGGATGGACAGGATTCCGGACATGTCGCCGTCGGCGCCGAAGCCGGCTGCCACCAGGTGCGAGACGGTGTCGTCCTCGGGATGCTCCTGGCGGTAGGCGATCAATTCGTTGAAGTAGGTGAACAATTCGGCGATGGCGGGGGCGGCCGCGGGCTGGTGCCCGGTGGAGTTTGCGGCGACGATGGCATCGGTCCACGCGTCGAACCGATCCCAATCCTTTTCCGGGACACCGAGATAATGCGCGACCACCATGGTGGGCATGGGTTTGAGAAACTCGGTGATGATGTCGCCGCCGCCCTTGGCGCGCAACTTCTCGATGCGGTCCACCACGAATTCGCGCACCTTGGGTTCGATCGCGGTGACCTGCCGCGGGGTGAATCCCTTGGCCACCAGCCGCCGGAAGGTGGTGTGGACCGGCGGGTCCTGCATCACCATCGGCGGATTGTCTTTGATGCCAACGGCTTCCATGTCGTCGTAGTTGAAGGTGAGACCCTCGGCCGACGAGAAGGTCTCGTGGTCCTTGGCCGCCGCGGAGATGTCGGCGTAACGCGACAGCACCCAGTAGTCCTTGTCGGGGGCGTGCGCGGGGACCACGTGGTGAACCGGATCATGTTCGCGCAGTGCGGCATACATGGCCCAGGGGCTGCGCCAGGTGGCAGCGGAACCGGGGGTGAAGGTGACGGCGGTGGCGGTCATGCGGACTGTGCTCCTGTGGTGATCTGCGGGAAGGGGCCGAAGCGGTCGTTGTAGCCGTCCTGGCGGGCGGCGAGCTGGGCCTGTCGTTCGGCGTCGGTCACGTACTTGGTGCCGGCCGGCAGCACGGTGCCGAGCTGATCGAGGGTGACGACCTGCTGCGAGACGATCATCGGCACGGCCGACGAGGTGGCGTCGAGTGCCTGGAACCGGATGTAGAGGGTGCCCTGGTTGAGGCCGCCGGTGGAGACCCAGTTGGCCACACCGGGGTCGTCGGGGGAGATGACGAGGGTGTAGGTGCCGTCCGGGTTGGCGATGGACTGCGCGTTGTTGAGGCTCGTCTGCGCGGTGCCGTCACCGGGTGACAGTTCCCAGTCGTTGGTCACCGGCACCACGAAGTATCCGGCGTTGCCGGGGTTGATCGTGATGACGAGAGCCTGGTTGTCGGCCAGTTGGAAGTAGCCGAGGCTCTGCTTCTGTGACACCAGCGTGCCGGGGAAGTTGAACGGCTGCGTCAGCGTGTTGGGCGGCTTGAGCTGGCCGGTCTGCAGGTTGAGGGTGACGATGTCGAGCGCCGTATTGTGCGCGCTCGTCTGGAAATTCTGGACGATGCTGACGGTGTGAGCGACCATCTCGTCGAAGCTCTCCGCGGGGGCGCCCGCCGGACCGCCCGTGCGGGTGACCGTGAGGCTCGGTGCTGATTCGGTGGTCCAGTCCGCCATCGTGTACCGGACGAAGATCTGCTGGGCCTCCGGCGGTAGATAGATGTGGTTGGTCTGTCCCGGCTGGGTGGGATTGCCGTCCGCTGTGATGGTGAACGTGCCGTCGGCGTTGACCACGAGGTCCTTCGCCGCCAGGTTGCCGATCGGCAGAGCGTCGCTGATGTCGGCGTAGACGCCGAAGTTGCCGTCGACAGGGACACCGCCGAGGTACTTGCCGCTGATGACGTACGTCGAACCGCTGCGCACCGGGATGGTGCGGTAGATGGTGTCGGGGTTGTCGTAGATGAACCGGCCGCCGTGGGTGTCGGTGCCGTACCAGCTGTGTGCCCGCATATCGACGGCCATCACCAGTGGGTTGTCGGGGTCGTTGTTGACGACCGTCATCGCGGCATTGAGTGCATGTTCCCGGGCGGCTGCGTCCAGCAATGCGAGGTTCTCGGCATCGACACCGCCGACGAGGCCGAACCGCTGCTGCGCATGCGCCAGCCAGGCCTGCTTGAGTGCCTCGATGGCGGCCTGCACCTGCGGGGTGTTGACGATCTCCTGGGCCTTCTGTTCCAGCGCGATCTGGTCGGCGGTGCCGAGCGGACTGGTCGGCTTCACCGTGACGGTGACGGTCTCGGTGGTGGTGGCGCCGGCGTTCGGCTGGAACAGCTTCAGCAGGTTGATGTGGAACGGATTGCCGGGCCGGTCGTCGACGGTGACCGTGAACGAGTCGGTGCCGCCGCTGAATGCCAGTGCGTCGCTTGGGGTGTACGTGAAGGTGCCGTCCGGACGGACCGTCACGCTGCCCTTCGTCGGGCCCTTGTCGACGGTGTAGGTGAGCTTGTCGCCGTTGGCGTCGGTGGCTTTCAAGTCACCCTTGATGACACCACCGAAAGTCTGGCTGGTCTCGGTCTGCTTGTAGTTGATGAGCGGCGAGGAGTTGAAGAAGGTGTTGCCGATCTCGCGGCGAATCCAGCTGAACAGGGTCCACAACACCGGCGCCTGCGGCGGAGCGGCGGGGCTGGTTCCGGCGTGCGGGACCAACCCGATTGCGCCCAGCAGGCTCGACACCACGTGCGTGACGAAGTTGCCGCCGGTGGCCGCCGTGGAGACTGGATGCGTTGTCGCCGTGAGGGTGTTGATCTTGGTCGCGGCGGTGGACAGGGCCGTCGAGACGGTGTTGGCGGCGGACTCCACTGAAGGTGCCTGCGCGGCAGCTGGTTTCGCGGCGGTGACCGCCGCGGTCGAGGCGGGTGCCGGGTTCGTCTTGGGTTTGGTCTGGCTCGTCGCGGCGGTCGACTGGGGGACCGACACGGCAGGTTTGGGTACCGCGTTGCGAAGTTGGTTCTGCCGGGATTTCTTGATTGTCGGCTTCGCGGTTTCGGCCGGGTTGCCGGACCCGGGCTTCGTCGTGGCCGGCTTCTGTTCGGCGGTGTCGCTGTCGCCGGGCTTCGGGGTCTCGGTGTCCCCGGGCTGGTCCGGTGTCGTGGCGGCGGCTGCGTCCTGATCGCTCTTGGCCGCCGAATCCTTCTGGTGCTTGGGCTTTTTCGCCTTCTTGGTGGGTTTCTCCGCCTTCGGCTTGGTGGCCGGCGACGGTTTGTCGGTCGACGACGCGGAGGTGCCGGTGCTGGTGCTGGCGCCGGTGTCGGCGAGGCAGATGGCAGGACTGTTCGCGACGGCGATGCCGATTCCGAGGGCAACGGCCAGTGCGCCTACGCGGCCGATGAACCGGGCGTGACCCGATCCGGCCGAGCTACCAATGCGATGCAGCGTCGTCGCTGTGTCCATCCATGCTCCCGATATAGTGACGAATAGTTGTCAGTTGAGTGACAAATAATTGGCGACGGGCAGATGGTAAGCATCCCGGCGACAGCCGCGCAAGCATTGATTTCCGGTGAGTGGGTCGCGAAAGTGCCCGCCGGTTGACCGGCGGGTGGCGCAGTGGTGATGACTAGTGCTGGCTGAGCTTTGCTGCGGCCGAGCGCAATTCGTGGATGTACCGCGCGCGATCGGCGGCGCTCACCGACGGATCCAGCGGCCCGAGCTGTATCTCGTAGGCGGGATGGCCGGCCGCGTTGTCCACGGCGGTGCTCAGATAGCTCACGGCCAATGGCTCGGGGGACTCGAGCTGCGCTGTGCTGTAAGGCTTACCGCCGAGGCTGACCAGTGTCTCGAAAACGCGCTGCCGGAGCGCACTGCGCCGGGGGTGCTCGGAGAGCAGTTCGGCGACATCGCCCAGTACGCCCAGCACCTCGGGGCTGGAATCGCCGAAATCGAATATCGCGACGCCGTCCCTGCGGAGTTGGTCGAGCAGGTTGCCGAACTCGGCGCGCTGCTCCTGTGGTGCCCCGGCCAGCCACTGTTGTTGGCTCGCCGCGTCGCGGCGCGCGATCACCGTCGCACCGGCCGGCGGCGTCAACGGCAGGCGGACGCCGACACTCACACCGCCCGGGATGTGGCCGACGCCGCGCACCACGCTGACGAACGTCATCTCGGTGGTGCCGACCATGGCCAGCGACACGCCACACTTGGTGGCATCTGCCAGGTTTTGCAGGACCTCGGTGTGGTTCTCCGGCAGGGGCAGGGCATTGCGCACGGCCTCGGCGACGCCGAGCATGCCCGGTCCGAGCGTGTAGCTCCGATCGGCAAGGCGCACAACCCAACCCGCGCGCTCCAGCGCCAGCAGGATCGAGGTGACGGTCGCGCGGTTGAGGTCGAGTCGGGACGCGATGGAGGCCACCGAACTCGGTTCGGACTGCTGCGCCAGGAGTTCGATGATGCTGACGACGCGGTCGGTGGGCGGTGAGCCTGCGCGTGCGCTGTCTTCCAGCGGAGTGCCGCGTGCCATCGATGCTCCTGCCGGTCTGGGGACGCTGAGCATCTTATGACGAATAGTTGTCGCAGTTGTGGACCGTGGCCGTCTGGTGGTCGGTTTTGCTGATGGCTGCAGTCTCGGTGTCGCGTCTGCGGACATCTCGCCGACCGAGTGCTGGCCGACAATCAGGTTGCTCTTGTCCTGAGTCGTCGTGCGCCAAAAAACTTTGGTCACTTTGTTTGCGCTGGTCACGCTGGGCAACTAGGGTCTCTTTCGGCACACCGAATTGTCGGCGAGTCGAACTATTGTTCGAATATGCCTTCCGACCGTGCCGCTGTCCTGACCGCCTACGCGGCGCTCGAGGACGCGGTCGTGGCGGTCAACAATCTCGACTACACCGGCCTGGACGTGCGGACGCTGTTGGAGGTGCAGTCCCGCCGCGAAACCTTGAGGTGTGCGGCCGAGGCTGTCGATCACCAGATTCTGGCGGCGGCACAGACCCAGGCCGCGGCCAAGGGGATCGGGGCCAAGGATTGGCCTGAGGTGTTGCATGTGCGGTTGCGGATCAGTCGGGAGGAGGCCCGCCGCCGGGTCCGCGATACGGATAATTTGGGTCCGCGCTCGGCGATCACCGGGGAGCCGTTGGGTCCGGTGTGGGAGCTGGTCGCCGCCGCGCTCGGTGAGGGGTGCGATCAACGGTGAGCATGTGCAGGTGATCAGCTGGTTTTTCGGGAAGTTGCCGTTGTGGGCGGCCGACCCGGTCACTCTCGCCCAGTGTGAGGCGGATCTGGTGGCCGATGCCCGAATCAAAACCCCCGAGGACCTCCGCAAAGTCGCTGCTGATCTGTTGTATCGGCTGGATCAGGACGGGCCCGAGCCTGACGACTCTGAACCCGACCCGAAACGCGCCATCAACCATGGCAAGCAGCGCTCCGATGGCACCTCCGAGGTCAGCGGCACCATCGACGCCGAGACCCGTGCTTACTGGGATGCGATCTACGACAAATGGGCCGCCCCCGGCATGTGCAACCCCGCCGACGCCGTGCCCTGCATCTCGGGTACACCGACCCAGGAACAGATCGACAACGACACCCGTACCGCCGCCCAGCGCCGCCATGACGCGTACAAGATGGTCGGCCGCATGATCCTGAAGACCGGCATGCTCGGCGAACACAACGGATTTCCTGTCGCGGTGATCGGCACCTGTACCGTCACCGACCTCGAGAAGCGCACCGGCATGGCGCTCACGCACACCGGCACGAAACTCCCGGTCAAAGACCTGGTTCAGATGGCCGCCGCCGGAGCCGACCACTACCTCGTCGTCTTTGACGACCACACCGAACAACCGCTGTACATGGGCCGAGCACGTCGTACCGCCACTGTCGCCCAACGTTTCGCTTTGTTCGCCCGCGACCTGGGCTGCACCAAACCCAACTGCACCGCCCCCGCATCGCGCTCTCAGGCCCATCACGTCAACACCAACTGGCGCGATGACGGACCCACCGACATCACCAACCTCACCCTGGCCTGCGGGCCCCACAATCGCCTGGCCGACACCGGCGGCTGGACCACCACCATGGGCCCCGACGGCCGCATCCACTGGACCCCACCACCACTCTTAGATGTGGGCCAGCCAAGAACCAACCACTACTGGCATCCGACGCTCTACCCGGCGGAGAGCGGAGACGAGGGTGGCGAAAGTGACAGTCCCGCAAGGTGATACAGCGTCACTGACGCTCAACGGCACGACACCACGTCGCGCCGGCGGTGCCGCATCCGCTGCGGCACCTGCACACGTGTCACCCGGAACCGTTGAAATCAGAGCGATTGCGCTGGGCGTCGGACCGTCACCACAATCGGCAGGTCTCCGGAGCCGAGACTGAAAAGCGGACTACGCCTCGCCGCGGTCCAGCAGCTCGCTGGAGCCGAGGACGCGTTCGATGCGGACCTCGATCACCACGCGCCGCGGGTTCACCCGCGGCGTGCGGTAGCGCTGGGCGTAGCGCAGTTCGGCGTCGCGGACGTCGTCGGCGTCGTTGCTGACGGTCGACTTGCCTTCGAGGGACAGCCACCGGGCACCGTCGACCTGACTCAGCACGGCGACACCGCGCTGGGCGGCGTTGAGGGCCTTCTGGGAACCGCCGGTGGTGATGACGCGCGCGATGTGGGTCTTCGGGTCGAAGGTGAAACCGACCGCCACCACGTGCGGGGAATTGTCCGACCGCAGGGTGGTCAGCATCGCCAGATGACGCTCGGTGAGGAATGCCAGCGCGTCACTGGTGAGCCGTGTCGTTGCCTTCGCCATCATCACCAAAAGTAGCGCAGGTGATAATCGCAGCCGTGAACGACACGGCGGATACCGGCGGCGAGGTGGTCGTCGTCTTCGGCGGCCGCAGTGAGATCGGCCTGGAACTGGCCGTCCGGCTGGCGCCGGGCAACACGGTGGTGCTGGCCGCGCGCCGGGCCGATCAACTGGTGGACGAGGTGCAGGCGGTGCGCACGGCCGGCGCCGCGGAGGTCCACACCTGCGAGTTCGACGCCGACGACCTGACCTCGCATGCCGCGCTGGTCAGCGCGATCGAAGCCGGGCACGGGCCCATCGGTACCGCGGTCCTGGCCTTCGGCGTCCTCGGTGACCAGGCCCGGGCCGAGGACGATGCCGCGCACGCGGTGGCCGTCGTCCACACCGACTACGTGGCCCAGGTGAACCTGCTGACGCTGCTGACGCAGCGCATGCGCGCCGCCGGCCGGGGACGGCTGGTGGTGTTCTCGTCGATCGCCGGCGCGCGGGTCCGCCGGGCCAACTACGTCTACGGTTCGGCCAAGGCGGGCCTGGACGGCTTCGCGTGCGGGCTGGCCGACGCGCTGCACGGCACCGGCATCCAGTTGCTCATCGTGCGACCCGGCTTCGTGATCGGCCGGATGACCGAGGGCATGGACCCGGCACCGATGTCGAGCACGCCCGCGCAGGTCGCCGAAGCTGCCGCGACGGCGCTGCGCAAGGGCAAGGCCGCGGTCTGGGTGCCGTGGGGTATCCGCCCGCTGATCTTCGCGACTCGTTTTGTGCCGAACGCCATCTGGCGGAAGATGCCGCGATGAGCGCTTGCGCGAAGAGCAGAGGGCACCGATGACGGAGAACGAAGGCAAGATCACCGTCGTCGGCATCGGCGCCGACGGGATGGCCGGACTGGGCCAGGCCGCCCGGGGCGAACTACACAGCGCGACAGTGATTTTCGGCGGTCCGCGACAGCTGGACCTGCTGGACGCCGACGTCACCGCCGAGCGGCGGGCCTGGCCGTCGCCGATGCTGGCGGCCCTGCCCACGTTGTTCGACGGGCTGGGGGACGTGCACGTCGTGGCGTCCGGCGACCCGATGCTGCACGGCATCGGCGCAACCCTCATCCGGCTGTTCGGCCGGGACCGTGTGACGGTGCTGCCGCACGTGTCCTCGGTGACGCTGGCGTGCGCGCGACTGGGCTGGAGCGTGCAGGACACCGAGGTGATCAGCCTCGTCAACGCCGCACCGCAAACCGCCATCCGCCCCGGTGGCCGGGCGGTGGTGTTGTCCAAGGGAGCCGACACCCCGCGGGCGTTGGCCCGGCTGCTCACCGAAACCCGTCGTGGCCAATCGGAGTTCACGGTTTTGGAACAGCTCGGCGGCCCGGCCGAACGCATCACCACGATGACCGCAGGGGAGTGGGACGCCAGTGCCCCGCACGTCGACGCACTCAATGTCATTGCTGTGCGGTACGCACCCGACCTGCGCATCGGGACGGTCGTGGCGGACACGGCCTTCGATCACGACGGGCAGATCACCAAACAGACCATTCGGGCGCTGGCGCTGACCGCGTTGCAGCCGCGCCCCGGCCGCGTGCTGTGGGACATCGGCTCGGGGTCGGGCAGCATCGCGATCGAATGGTGTCGCGCATCGGGCGGCCGGGCCGTCGCGTTCGAGCGCGACGAGGTGCGCCGCGAGCGGATCGCCAACAACGTCACCAAGTTCGGCGTCACCGTGGACGTGCGCGGCGCGGCGCCGGAAGGATTCCAGGATGTGGCCGGCCCGGACACCATCTTCATCGGTGGTGGCCTCACCCAACCGGGGCTGTTCGACGCCTGCTTCGACGCGCTCGAATCCGGCGGCCGGCTGGTCGCCAACGCGGTGACGGCAGAGTCGGAAGCCTTTGTGGTGCAGCTCTATTCGAAACTGGGCGGCGAACTGCGCCGCTTCCAGCACTATCACGGCGAACCGCTCGGTGGCTTCACCGGTTGGCGCCCGGCATTGCCGATAACCCAGTGGACGGTGGTCAAGAAATGACGGTGTACTTCATCGGCGCGGGACCCGGCGCCGCCGATCTCATCACCGTGCGCGGGCAGCGGCTGCTGCGGTCGTGTCGCGTCTGTCTGTACGCCGGCTCCATCATGCCCGACGACCTGCTGGCGGAATGCCCGCCCGACGCACGGATCGTCGACACCGGTCCGCTCAACCTGGAGCAGATCATCGGCGAGTTGGTCGCCGCACACGAAGCCGGACTCGACGTGGCGCGCCTGCACTCGGGGGATCCCTCGATCTACAGCGCGGTGGCCGAACAGTGCCGCCGGCTGGACGAGCTCGGTATCGACTACGAAATCGTGCCCGGCGTACCGGCTTTCGCCGCTGCCGCCGCGGCACTCGGGCGAGAGCTGACGGTGCCCGGCGTGGCCCAGACCGTCACCCTGTCCCGGGTCGCGACGCTGTCGACCGCGATGCCGCACGGCGAGGATTTGGTGTCCCTGTCCAAGCCCGGTGCCACGTTGGTGCTGCACCTGGCGGCTGCGCAGATCGACAACATCGTCCCCCAACTGCTCGAGGGTGGGTACTGCCCCGAAACTCCCTGCGCGGTGGTGGCTTTCGTCAGCTGGCCGAGCGAGCAGGTCATCACCTGCACCCTGTCCGAGCTGGCCGAGCGGACCAAAGCGGCGGGCATCACCAAGACCGCGGTGATCTTCGTCGGCGACGCGCTGGGTGCCCAGGGGTTCACCGACAGTTACCTGTATTCGAGCGGCCGGCGCCGCGGGGCGACACATTGATGGCGGAGCCGCCACTGGCAACAACCCGCGAGATAGACGTTCGGCACGCCGCCGACGGCGTGTCGCGGGCGGAACGTCCGTGTCGCGGGCACTGGGAAGGTGACCGGTGAAGCTTCTGCTCCTGGGCGGGACGTCCGAGGCGCGGGCATTGGCCAAGCGGCTGCACCCCGGCATCGAGCTGATCAGTTCCCTGGCCGGTCGCGTGCCCGACCCGGCGCTACCCGTGGGCCCGGTCAGGATCGGCGGCTTCGGCGGCGTTGACGGCCTGCGAACCTACCTGCAGGACAACGAGATCACCGCCGTCGTCGACGCCACGCACCCGTTCGCCGCCACCATCACCGCCAATGCCGCCCGGGCCTGCGCCGGCCTGCAACTGCCGCACCTGGTCCTGGCGCGGCCGGCGTGGCCGCACGGCGACGCCATCGTCGTCGCCGACGACCGGCAGGCTGCGCAGACCGTCGAAGACCGCGGCTACCAACGGGTCTTCCTCACCACGGGACGTTCGGGCACGACGGCTTTCCGCGCGTCGGACGCCTGGTTCCTGATCCGTGCCGTCACGCCGCCGGATGCCGATACGCTGCCGCCGCAGCACCACATCCTGCTGTCGCGCGGCCCGTACGACTACGACAACGAGCTGGCGCTGCTGCGTGACCACCGCATCGATGCCCTCGTCACGAAGAACAGCGGCGGCGGCATGACGCGCGCGAAGCTGGATGCCGCTGCGGCGCTGAATGTTCCGGTGATCATGGTGGACCGCCCGGCGCTGCCCGGAAGCGTGGCGACTGCCGCTACCGTCGACGAAGCCGAAGCGTGGGTCAGGGCGCGTCGATGAGACGCTGGAGTTCGTCCCAAGCGGCCCGCCGGTGCGCTTCCGCGTCGTCGCGGAGCTGACGGACCTTCTCGCCCTGCGCGGTGCTGCGGTCCCGCAGCGACTCGAGGTCCACGATGAGCCGGCGCCGTAGCTCGCCTTCGGGGCCGTCGGTGCCGAGGACGTTGAGCTGCTCGGAGATTCGGCTCTGCGCCTCGTAGTCACCCGAGCGCGCGGCCTCGACCTGCTCGGCGCCCGACTCCAGCCGCTCGGCGGTCGCCCACTTGTCCAGGACTTCGCCGAGCGCGGTGATGGTGGCGGCGTCGAGGGACCGGTCGGCCAGCCACTCCTCGAGCTGACCCGGCGCGAGGTGCTCGTAGTCGATCTCGCTGGACAGCGGCCAGCTTTCCAGCACCGTGGCTTCGACGGCGCCGTGGCCGGCCGCGGTGACCGTGATCCGGTGGTTGGTCCCGTCGTCGGCGATCGCGGTGACGTTGTCCCGCGCTTCCACGCGGTGTCCCTGAAAACGGACGATCTCGAAGATCACCTCGACCGGTTCGGCATGGTCGTTCTCGACCCGCAGGGTATGGAGTCGCTCGCGCCGCTGCTCGTGGACCAGCGCGGCGCGGGCCAGGCGCACGCGGGCGGTGACGTCGCTGACGGTCGAGGTGTGCCGGCACCGCACCGCAAGGTCTTTCGCGAACGGCAGCCGCACCTTCGCGTCGCGGGCGGTGAAGGGCACCATCGCTTCGCCGGCGTAGGCGTCCTGCTCGTAGATGACGGCGGGGCCTTCCTCGAGCACGATGCCCGCGGTGTTGGTGAAGACGAGGACGATCTCGGGGGAGCGGTCATGGCCGGTCCAGACCAGTTCGCGCCGGACGCCGTCCACGGCCTGTACCGCCAGGGGAATCATCGACGCGCCGCCGCGTTTGAGTGACACCGGGGTACTCAGCCGGTACTCGAAATACTCACCGCGGTCGGCGGTTTCGACATCGTCGACGGCGTCGGCATACGCATCGAAAAACCCGGCGCCGGCAGGTGCGGGCATCGCCATCGCCGCCGATACCTCGGCCGGCGACCGGGTTTTCGCGGCGGCGGCCACGGGCACCGCACCGCGGCGGCTTTCCTCGACAACCTCCCGATACGCGTGCTTGCTCTCGTACAGGTCGATGTCGAAGGAGACCGGTTCGCCGGTGGTCAGCGTCAACGCGATGTCGGTGAGGTCCTCGTCGACCGGGTTGTGCACGATGCCCATCGCGGTCAACACCAGGCCGTCACCATCGCGCACCAGACGGTACGACAGCCGCCACAGCGGCGCCGGCACCACGTAGGACACCTGGACGGTCCCGCTGCCCCGAACCTGTACGCCCAGTTGGCAATTCTGGCCCGCGGTCAGCGCGCGCGACCGGTCCAGCAGGTACTCGAGGTTGTCGCGCGATGGTTCCTCCGCCAGCGTGACGGCAGCGACGTCGGCCAGTTCGATCAGGCTGACCGACCCCGCGTCTGTGCGCAGGACCAGCACCTGGCGGTACTTCGCCGATTCGTCGACGCCGATCACCTCGCCCCGATGGCGCATGGCGCCGCAGTCGACTTCGACGGTGCGGCCGCGCAGGCCGTCGAACAGTCCGCGCAGCGCATTGCCGGACTCGATCTGCACCCCGCGGCCACCCAGTTGGCTGTGCGGGTCGGTGGGGGTGTCGAACGAGACCGCGCCGACCGCCAGGTCGGTACCCGTACCCACCACCGACAGCGACTTGAGCACGTCCTTCATCTGGGCGTGGCGGAACGTCAGGGCGAAATCACCGTCGACCGGGCCACTGCGTTCGACCAGCGCCATGCCGTGCTTGTACATGACCAGGCGCGTGACTCGAGGGCTTTCGCTCATGTCCGGAAACCCTAGTGGCCCAATCGAATCAGTGGGGGTAATACCGCGGGGTGAACACCCGGTCGCCCTCGGGGGTGCTGTGCCACACCGTCTGCGACGAGCCGACGATCAGCAGGCAGCGCATGTCGATCTCGGCCGGCTTGAGGTCGGCCAGGCGCACCACGCGCACGGTTTCGTTCGGCCCGGCCACGTCGCGACCGATGATCACCGGCGTGTTCGGGTCGCGGTACTCCAGCAGCAGATCCTGCATCGCGGCCACCTGCCAGGTGCGGGTCTTCGAGGCCGGGTTGTAGATCGCGAGCACGAAGTCGGCGCGGGCGGCCGCGGTGACGCGCTGGGCGATGATGTCCCAGGGCTTGAGCCGGTCGGACAGCGAGATCACCACGTAGTCATGGCCGAGCGGGGCACCGACGCGGCTGGCCACGGCCTGCGCGGCGGTCATCGCCGGGACCACCCGGACCTGGACGCCCGGCCACTGCTGGGCCTCCTCGAGCACCGCGGTCGCCATCGCGAACACGCCGGGGTCACCGGAGGACACCACGGCGACGGTCCGGCCCTGCTGGGCCAGCCTGCAGGCCAGTTCGGCGCGGGCACGTTCGTCGGTGTTGTCGCTCGGGTGCCGCTGCTGGCCGGGACGATCCGGGACGCGGTCCAGGTACGGTCCGTAGCCGATCAGGTCGGTGGCGGCCGCCAGCTCGCGGCGGGTCTGTGTCGTCGTCCACTCCGGATCGCCCGGGCCCAGGCCGACCACGACAACACTGCCGCCAGTGCGGGCCGCACGTTGTCCGCCCGGAAGGATCGCGATGGAGAAGTACGGCACCGTCGTCTCGTCGACGTCGGCGGCCGGCAGCACTCGCTGCGCCTCGGTGCTCGCGCGCTCGACATAGAACGCCTCATCCAGCCGTCCGGCCGACGAAAGTGCCTGCCGCACAGCAGGGTACGAGCGGCCCAACTTCATCACGACGGCGGCGTCGGTGTCCGCGAGGCGGCGTTGCAGCTCGCCGGCCGGCAGCGTGCCGGGCAGGATGGTGAGCACCTGCTCGCCCTGCACCAGCGGCGTCGAGATGGCCGCCGACGCGGCGCTGACGGACGTCACGCCCGGCACGATGACGGCGTGGAACCGCTCGGTGAGCCGCGTGTGCATGTGCATGTAGGAGCTGTAGAACAGCGGGTCGCCCTCGGCCAGCAGCGCCACGTTGCGGCCCGCGGCCAGGTGGGTGGCGATCCGCTCGGCGGCCTCGGCGTAGAAGTCCTCGATGGCGCCGTCGTACCCGCCCGGATGCGACGTCGTCTCCGTCGTCACCGGGTAGACGAGGTGCTCCTCGATCTGGCCGGCGCGCAGATACGGCTCGGCGATGCGGCGCGCGATGCTGTGGCCGTGGCGCGCACTGTGGTACGCCACCACGTCGGCCTCGCCGATCACGCGCGCGGCCTTGACCGTCACCAATTCCGGGTCGCCCGGACCGAGGCCGACGCCGAAGAGAGTTCCCGTTGTCATCGTCCACCTTCTGCTCGTTCGGCGAGCCTCACTCGCGTTCACTCGCAATCGCGTTCACCGCGGCGGCAGCCATGGCACTACCGCCACGCCGCCCCGTCACCACCAGATAGTCCATGCCGCGCGGTCGCGCGATCAGTTCGTCCTTCGACTGCGCCGAGCCGACGAAGCCCACGGGGCCGCCCAGCACCGCGGCGGGCACCGGCGCGCCCTCGTCCAGCAGCTCGAGCAACCGGAACAAGGCCGTCGGCGCGTTGCCGATGGCCAGCACGGCGCCCCCGAGCCGGTCGGCCCACAGATCGACGGCCGCCGCGGACCGGGTGCTGCCGAGTTTCGCGGCCATCGCGGGCGCGCCCGGGTCGGCGACCAGCGACACCACGTCGTTGTTCGCGGGCAGGCGTGAGCGCGTGATGCCCGCAGCCACCATCGACGAATCGCACAGGATCGGCGCCCCGGCGGCCAGCGCGGCATGCGTGCGGGTCACCACGTCGTCGGTGTAGGCGACGTGCTCGGTGACGTCGACCTGGCCGCAGGTGTGGATCAGACGGACGACGACGCGCGAGACGTCGTCGGGAAATCGCGCCAGATCCGCCTCGGCGCGGATGGTCGCGAACGACTGTCGGTAGATCTCCGCAGCGTCGCGGACGTAGTCGAGCACGCGATAACCCTACGGGTGGCGCGGTTCGTACCCCGAGTTGGTCGCCACCAGCACCTCACCGACGGACGGGCTGCCGCACGCGCGCTCGCAGCCGACGAAATGCCGGCGGCCGCCGGGCTCGCCCGACTCCGCCGCCGCGGCCGCGTCACTGCGCACGTCGGTCAGTGACTTGGCGCACCCCGGGCTGCCGGTGCAGGAGCTGATCGACAGCCAGGGGGAGTGCTCGTCGAAGATCAGGCCCATGGGCGCCAGCACCCGCAGGGAGGTGTCGGCGATGCCCTCCTCGAGGTCACAGATGAGTAACGAGCGCCATGGTGTGACCACCACGGGAGCGGTGATGGCGGCCACAAACTCGGCGGTGCGGGCCCGCAGCACACCCAACGGGACGGCGGCGCCCAACGTGATCCGGCCGTCGTCCTGGGTGATCCAGCCGACCGGCGGAACGTCGACGGGCACCCAGGTCGCGCCCGCCGGCTCGGTCGGGTTCAGCCCGGCCGCGTCCAGGAGGACGCCGGCGTGCTCCAATTCGCTTGTTCGCCAACGATTCCCGCGAATGTTCTGGAAGCTGTGGGCCAGGTTCAGCAGGGTCTCCGAGGCCTGCGTGGCGGCGATCCGCACGCCGGTGTCGCGGCCCGCCACCAGCACGGCGGCCGTCTCGGCAGAGACCAGATGGGTGCTCACGTCGGGCGCCAGGCCCGAGATGTCACCGCGGCCGTCGTCGACGCCGAACCAGAACCTGCCGGGCAGTTCGGCCAGGTCAGGGCGGTTTTGCAGGCCGGAATCCAGGTCGCGCACGACGGCGCGGACGTCGCCCAGCCCGCCGCTGCGGCCCGACAGCGGAGACGCCACGATATTGCGGACGCGCTCGTGGGTTGCCGAGGGCAGCAGGCCCGCCGCCTGGACCGCCGCGGCCAGCCCCGCGGCATCGTGGATCCCGCGCACCTGGATGTTGCCGCGCGAGGTCAGTTCCATTGCCGGCGAACCGAATTCGGGCGCCGCGAGGGCCAGTGCCTCCAGCTGTGCAGCAGTGATCATGCCGCCGGCCAGGCGGATGCGGGCCAGGTCACCGTCGGCCGCCTGGTGCACCTGCAGGGCGCCCGGGCAGGCGTCGTCGTCACGGCTGCGAATCACCTTGTCCACGTTACGTTGTGCCGCAAATTGTGAAGTGGGCCACTGCCGTTTCCGGGCTGTTCCGTGCCTTACAAGTCCCTTGTAATCAAGGCATCGGCCCGTACCGTTGAACACGAACTTCCGCTTGCTACATCGCATCCGGATGACCTAAGGAGGGACGCAATGTCCGATTTCGCTCTGTACGTTGGTGGCGTCTTCGCTCTCATCGTGGCCGCGGGCCTGCCCTACCAGGGTAAGACGTGGTACCAGCGGTGGGAGACCAACCAGCGCTGACCACAGCGAGGTAGATGAGACCGCCGGCGGGCGGGTTGCACAGCAACCCGCCCGCTGTTGCTTTTGCGGTCAACCAAGGGCAGAGGCCACGCGAGCCTGCCGGTGCGGTACGAATAGTCGGTGCCGACCGTACTGCTGCTCTCGACGTCCGACACCGATCTGATCACCGCCCGCGCCAGCGGCGCCGAGTACCGGTGGGCCAATCCGTCGCGGTTGATCGACGGCGAACTGGCGGACCTCCTGGCCGGTGCGGACCTGGCCGTGGTTCGGGTGTTGGGCGGCTATCGCACCTGGCAGGACGACATCGACGCCGTCGTCGCCACCGGTGTCCCGACGGTGGTGCTGTCGGGGGAGCAGACGCCCGACGCCGACCTGATGAGTCACTCGACCGTCCCGGCCGGCGTCGCGCTGCAAGCGCACATCTACCTGGCGCAGGGCGGCGTGACCAACCTGCGCCATCTGCACGCCTTCCTCTCCGACACCGTCCTGATGACCGGCTTCGGCTTCGGTGAGCCCGAGTCCACCCCGAGCTGGGGCCTGATCGAGCGCGCGTCGGACGCCGACGGCCCGACCGTCGCGGTGCTCTACTACCGCGCCCAGCAACTGGCCGGCAACACCGCCTACATCGACGCGCTGTGCCGGACCATCGAGGAGGCCGGCGGCCGTCCGCTCCCGATTTTCTGCGCCTCGCTGCGCACCGCCGAACCCGAGCTCATCGAGCTGCTGGCGACCGCCGACGCCCTCATCACCACGGTGCTGGCGGCCGGCGGTGCGACGCCTGCCCTCGCGAGCGCCGGCGGCGACGACGACAACTGGAACGTCGCGCACCTGGCGGCCCTCGACATCCCCATCCTGCAGGGTCTGTGCCTGACCAGTTCGCGTGCCCAATGGGACGAGAACGACGACGGTCTGACGCCGCTGGATGTCGCATCGCAGGTGGCGGTGCCGGAGTTCGACGGCCGCATCATCACCGTCCCGTTCTCGTTCAAGGAGATCGACAGCGAGGGTCTGATCTCGTACGTCGCCGACCCCGAGCGCTGCGAGCGTGTCGCGCGGCTGGCCGTCCGGCACGCCCGGTTGAAGCACATCTCGCCGGCGGAAAAGCGTGTGGCCCTGGTGTTCTCGGCGTACCCGACCAAGCACGCCCGCATCGGCAACGCCGTCGGACTCGACACCCCGGCCAGCGCCGTCGCGCTGCTGCGCGCCATGCGCGACGCCGGCTACCGCATCGGCGACATTCCCGGCGTCGACGCCGAGGATGGCGATGCCCTGATCCACGCCATGATCGAAAAGGGCGGCCAGGACCCCGACTGGCTCAGCACCGAGGCGCTCGAGGCCAACCCGGTCCGGGTGTCCGCCAAGGACTACCGCGCCTGGTTCGCGACGCTGCCCGCCGAACTCACCGATGCCGTCACCGAGCACTGGGGCGCGGCGCCGGGCGAGCTGTTCGTCGACCGCTCGCAGGACCCCGACGGTGAAATCGTCATCGCGGCAATGGTTTCCGACAACATCGTGCTGATCGTCCAGCCGCCGCGCGGTTTCGGCGAGAACCCCGTCGCGATCTACCACGACCCGGACCTGCCGCCGAGCCACCACTACCTGGCGGCCTATCACTGGATCAACAAGCACTTCGGCGCCGACGTGATGATCCACCTGGGCAAGCACGGCAACCTGGAATGGCTGCCCGGCAAGACGCTCGGCATGTCCGCGGCGTGTGGCACCGACGCCGCGCTCGGCGACCTGCCGCTCGTCTACCCGTTCCTGGTCAACGATCCCGGCGAGGGCACGCAGGCCAAGCGCCGGGCCCACGCGGTGCTGGTCGACCACCTGATCCCGCCGATGGCCCGCGCCGAGACCTACGGCGACATCGCCCGGCTGGAGCAGCTGCTCGACGAGCACTCGACCATCTCGGCGCTGGACCCCGGCAAGCTCCCGGCGATCCGTCAGCAGATCTGGACGCTGATGCGCGCCGCCAAGATGGACCACGATCTGGGGTTGGAGGACCGGCCCGACGAGGACGTGTTCGACGACATGCTGCTGCACGTCGATGGCTGGCTGTGCGAGATCAAGGACGTCCAGATCCGCGACGGCCTGCACATCCTGGGCCAGGCGCCGGACGGTGAGGCCGAACTGGACCTGGTGCTGGCCATCCTGCGGGCGCGGCAGTTGTTCGGTGGCGAGCAGTCGGTGCCGGGCCTGCGCGAGGCGCTCGGGCTCGCCGAGGACGGCTCTGCCGAGCGCGAGGCCGTCGACGCGGCCGAAGGCCAGGCCCGGGAACTGGTTGCGGCACTGCAGAAGTCGGGCTGGGATGCCGCCGCCGTCGACGGCATCACCGACAACGCCGAGGTCGCCAAGGTGCTGCGGTTCGCCGCCACCGAGGTGGTGCCGCGGCTACGCGCGACGAACCGCGAGATCGACCAGATCCTGCACGCCCTCGGCGGCGGCTTCATCGCGGCCGGGCCCTCGGGATCGCCGTTGCGCGGCCTGGTCAACGTGCTGCCCACGGGACGCAACTTCTACTCCGTCGACCCCAAGGCGGTCCCGTCGAAGCTGGCGTGGGAAACGGGTGTGGCGATGGCGGATTCGCTGCTGGAGCGCTACCGCACCGACTACGGCCGCTGGCCCGAATCGGTCGGACTGTCGGTGTGGGGCACCTCGGCGATGCGCACCGCAGGCGACGACATCGCCGAAGTGCTTGCGCTGCTGGGTGTTCGGCCCATCTGGGACGACGCGTCCCGCCGTGTGGTCGGGCTGGAGCCCATCGCGCCGGCCGAGCTGGGCCGCCCGCGCATCGACGTCACCGTCCGCATCTCCGGCTTTTTCCGCGATGCCTTCCCGCACGTGGTCACGATGCTCGACGACGCCGTCCAGCTGGTGGCGGGACTCGACGAGCCGGCCGAGGACAACTACGTCCGCGCCCACTCGCAGGTCGACATCGCCGACCACGGCGACCAGAGGCGCGCCACCACAAGGATTTTCGGTTCCAAGCCGGGAACGTACGGCGCCGGTTTGCTGCAGCTCATCGACAGCCGCAACTGGCGCGACGACGCCGACCTGGCCGAGGTGTACACCGCGTGGGGCGGTTTCGCGTACGGCCGCGGCCTCGACGGCGCACCGGCGACCGACGACATGAACCGGGCGTACCGGCGAATCTCGGTGGCGGCCAAGAACACCGACACCCGCGAGCACGACATCGCCGACTCCGACGACTACTTCCAGTACCACGGCGGCATGGTCGCGACGGTCCGGGCGCTGACCGGCAAGGACCCCGCCGCGTACATCGGCGACAACACCCGGCCCGACGCCGTCCGCACCCGCACGCTGTCCGAAGAGACCACGCGGGTGTTCCGGGCGCGTGTCGTCAACCCGCGCTGGATGACGGCCATGCGCCGGCACGGCTACAAGGGCGCCTTCGAGATGGCGGCCACCGTCGACTACCTGTTCGGCTACGACGCCACCGCGGGCGTCATGGCCGACTGGATGTACGAGCAGCTGACGCAGAGCTACGTGCTCGACCCGGAGAACCGCAAGTTCATGTCCGAGTCCAATCCATGGGCGCTGCACGGCATGGCCGAGCGGCTGCTCGAGGCCGCCGGCCGGGGTATGTGGGCCGAACCGGAATCCGCGACGCTCGACGGACTCAAGCAGGTGCTGCTGGAGACCGAAGGGGAGTTGGAGGGTTAGCCGGGAGCTCCGTGGCCGGAGAAACTTGGCCGGGAGAAATCCGACGCGCGCAGTTATCCTGGCTCGGTGTTCGAGATCGGTGCGGTGGTCGCCGGTTACGTCATCGAAGGCCATCTCGGCAGTGGTAGCAGCGCCGACGTGTATCGGGCTCGTCGGCCGGCCGAATCGGTTTCGGTGGCGCTGAAGGTTTTTCGCAACCAGGATGCCAATGACCGGGTGGCCGAGCGGCTGAACCGGGAGTTCAGCATCGCGTCCCGGCTGACGCATCCGCACATTGTGGCGGTGTATGAGCACGGGGAGCTGCGGGCCGGTGACGGTGGGGTAACCGAACATGCCGCGCAGCCCGTCAGGCTGTGGCTCTCCATGCAGTACGTCGACGGTCCCGAGTCGACGGTATTGATACCCGGACCGGACCAGGAGCCGGAACTCGATGCGATCGTCCGGGCGTCGACGCAGATTGCCTCGGCCTTGGACTACGCGCATCAGATGGACGTGATACACCGGGATGTCAAGCCCGCCAACATCTTGCTGAGCGCCGACCAGCGCTCTGCGTTCCTGACCGATTTCGGTATCGCGCAGTTGCTGGACGACGCCAAACCGCTGGCCCGCAATGGCCGGGTTCGCGGGTCGATTGCTTACGCGGCTCCGGAACTCCTTGCCGCTCAACAGTTGTCGCCGCAAACGGATGTCTACGCGTTGGCCTGCACCATGTGTGAGTGGTTGACCGGTCTGCCGCCGTATCCGCGCCCCACAACGTTCGCCATCACTTATGCCCATCTACACGACGAGGTGCCGGCGCTCACCTCACGCCGCTCCTGGCTGCCCACGGCGCTGAATTCGGTGTTCGCGAAGGCACTCGCGAAAGATCCGTCTGCGCGCTATGACTCATGCACCGAGTTTGTCGCCATCGTCGCGAAGATCATGCGGGATGTCCCGGCGCCGCAGGGCCGCCGCCGACGATGGCCGGCATGGTCGCGCCGCTGAAATTTATGGTTCACCCAGTATTTACAGCGTGAGCCGACATGTGCGGAGCATTCGACTTACTGTTTTTGTGGGGCCACGCGCAGGATTTTCAGAGCAGTGTTGGGCCGACCTCCCGTGCGGACGACATCGAAGCCGCCCCGCGGCGACCGCACCCATTCGATGGCAACGGGGAACCGAATGACCACTGAATCAACGAGTTACGACCATTCGGCGCTTGCGCACGAAGACGAGGGGTATCACAAGGCGCTCAAGCCGCGTCAGATCCAGATGATCGCGATCGGCGGCGCCATCGGCACCGGCTTGTTCATGGGCGCGGGCAGCCGCCTGCACTCGGCCGGCCCGGGCCTGTTCCTGGTGTATGCCTTCTGCGGCGTTTTCGTCTTCTTCATCTTGCGGGCCCTCGGTGAACTCGTACTGCACCGGCCGTCCTCCGGGTCATTCGTGTCATACGCGCGCGAATTCTTCGGTGAGAAAACAGCTTTCGTCACCGGTTGGCTCTACTTCTTCAACTGGGCGGCCACCGCGATCGTCGATGTCACCGCGGTTGCCCTGTATATGCACTACTGGGGCATGTTCAAGGCGATACCGCAATGGTTGATCGCGCTCATCGCGCTGGGAATCGTGGTGACCCTGAACATGATCTCGGTGAAGCTGTTCGGTGAAATGGAATTCTGGGCCTCGATCATCAAGGTCGCCGCGCTGGTCACGTTCCTGGTGGTCGGTATCGTATTCCTCGGCGGCCGCTTCGAAATCAACGGCCAGACAACAGGCTTCGGCGTGATCGCCGATAGTGGCGGACTCTTCCCGACCGGCCTGTTCTCGTTGGTGATCGTCACGTCCGGTGTCATTTTCGCTTACGCCGCAGTCGAACTCGTCGGCATCGCCGCCGGGGAGACCGCGGAGCCCGCCAAGGTGATGCCACGGGCGATCAACTCCGTGGTCGCGCGTATCGGAATCTTCTACGTCGGCTCGTTGGTGGTGTTGGCGCTGCTGCTGCCGTACACCGCGTACCACAAGGGGGAAAGTCCTTTCGTGACTTTCTTTTCCAAGATTGGGGTGCCTGCGGCCGGTGGCATCATGAACATGGTGGTGCTCACCGCCGCGATGTCCAGCCTCAACGCCGGCTTGTACTCGACCGGCCGCGTGCTGCGCTCGATGGCGATGAACGGCAGCGGCCCCGCGTTCACCGCGAAGATGAACCGCAACGGCGTACCGTTCGGCGGTATCGCACTGACCGCCGTGCTCACCCTGCTGGGCGTCGTCCTCAACCTGTTCGTACCCGAAGATGCTTTCAACATCGCGCTCGACCTGTCGGCGCTGGGCATCATCTTCACCTGGGGGATGATCGTCGCCTGCCAGCTTCAGCTGTACCGCTGGGAAGCCAAGGGCATCCTGCAGCGGCCCAGCTTCCGGTTGCCCGGAACGCCGTACACCAGCTATGCGACGCTGGTGTTCCTCGTCGCGGTGACCGCGCTGATGTGTTACGAGAACTACTGGAATCTGATCGCCATCATCCTGCTGGTCCCGTTACTCACCGGCGGCTGGTACGCGGTGCGTGGCAACGTCCTGGCGATCGCGGCCAAGCGTGTCGGATACACCGGCGAGTACCCGGTGATTCCACAGCCGCCCATCCCGACCCCGCCCCACCTACCGCACGACAAGACGTAGCGCTTGACGCGTGCTGGACCGCCGAGCCGTTCTCGAACGCAACTGGGTGGCGGAAAATCGGCCCTGAAATCGCCGTGTGGTTGCATTCGGGACTGGCCTACCCCGTGGCCGCGTGTGACGGTTGTGGCCAACCGCGCGTTTCGCGACCGGCGAACCAGTTCGGAGCGCTGGCCTGACAGCGGCCGACTAACCTCATCGCCATGGCCCTCACCTTCGCCGATGTCGCCACCGCGAACTACGTCCTGCTGACCACGTTCACCAAGGACGGCCGGCCCAAGCCGACCGCCGTCTGGGCGGTCCCGGACGGTGACCGGTTGCTGGTCATCTCCGAGGCCAAGGCCTGGAAGGTCAAGCGGATCCGGAACACCCCGCGTGTGACGGTCGCCAAGTGCGACATGCGCGGCAACCCGAAGAGCGAGGCCGTCGAGGCCAAGGCGGCGATCTTGGACCAGTCGCAGCTGGGCACGGTCTACGACGGCATCGGCAAGCGCTACGGATTGCTCGGCAAGGCCTTCAACTTCTTCTCCAAGCTGCGCGGCGGCATGGAGAACAACGTCGCACTGGAGCTGCGGGCGGCGTGAGTCAATTCCCTGCCGGCGCGCCAAAGCTGCCGCGCCACAAGGACATCGGGCGGCTGTTGCTCAACTGCCCGGACCGTCGTGGTGTCATCGCCGCGGTGTCGACGTTCCTCACCAAGTCCGGCGCCAACATCATCTCGCTGGACCAGCACTCGACGGCTCCCGAAGACGGCGTCTTCCTGCAGCGCACCGTCTTTCATCTGCCGGGGCTGGCCGCGGCCCAGCCCGACCTGGAGCGCGAATTCCAGGCCGTGGCAGTCGAATTCGACATGGACTACCGGTTCGCCGATGCGTCCAAACCCAAGCGGGTGGCGATCATGGCGTCGACCGCCGACCACTGCCTGCTCGACCTGCTGTGGCGCAACCGGCGCGGCGAACTCGACATGACGGTGGTGATGGTGATTTCCAACCACGCCGACCTCGCCGAGCAGGTCCGCGCGTTCGGGGTGCCGTTCGTGCACATCCCGGCCAGCCGCGACATCCGGGAGCAGGCCGAACAGCGCCAGCTCGAGCTGCTCAAGGGCAACGTCGATCTGGTGGTGCTGGCCCGGTACATGCAGATCATCACGCCCGAGTTCCTCGGGGCCATCGGGTGTCCGCTGATCAACATCCACCATTCGTTCCTGCCGGCGTTCGTCGGCGCCACGCCGTACCGGCGGGCCAAGGAGCGCGGCGTGAAGCTCGTCGGCGCCACCGCGCACTACGTGACCGAGGACCTGGACGAGGGCCCGATCATCGAGCAGGACGTCGTGCGCGTCGACCACACCCACAGCGTCGAAGAACTCGTTCGCCTCGGCGCCGACGTGGAACGGGCTGTGCTGTCCCGGGCCGTCCTGTGGCACTGCCAGGACCGGATCCTGCGCCACGGCAACGAAACCGTGGTCTTCTAGACGCATGGCTCCGAAGTTCGAAGACGTGTACCGCGAGAAGTACCTGCTGCTGACCACCTTCACGAAGGACGGCCGGCCCAAGCCCACGCCGGTCTGGGGCGTGCCGCACGAGGGCAAGCTGCTGATCAGCACCGACGACGGCTCGTGGAAGACCAAGCGGATCAAGAACACGCCGCGGGTCACGATCCAGAAATGTGGCGCGCTCGGAAAGGTCAAGGGCGAACCGGTCGAGGCCATCGCCCGCAACCTGCCGAAGTCCGAGACCAAGCGTGTTTTCGACATGGTGACCAGGCGCTACTGGTGGCACGCCTGGTGGTGGATTCCGCAGGCCATCATCCGCGGCGGTGTCGACAAGGTGCACGCCGCCATCGAGGTCGAGCCGCTTCCCGGCGGCTAGGAACCAATTCCGGCGTTTCCGCGTTGTCCAGTGCATGGCGATGCGACTATTTCTGGTTTATGCCCTGGTCGAGGTCGCGGTGCTGGCAGCCCTCGCCTCGACCATCGGTGTGGCTTGGACGTTGCTGGCGCTGCTGGCCACTTTTGCCGTCGGCCTGGCCATCGCGGGCACGCAGATCACCCGGCATTTCAGCAGGTTGTCCGACGCGCTGAGCGCTCGATCCGCCGACCCGACGCTGGCCACCGACAGCCTGTTGGTGGCTCTCGGCACGGTTCTGGTCGTGGTTCCCGGGCTGGCCAGCTCGGTGCTCGGCGCGCTCATGCTGGTGCCGTTCACCCGGCGCGCGGTGCGCCCGGCAGCCAATGCCCTGTTCGGCCGTCGGCTCACCCCGATGGATTTCCCGACCCAGGTGATCTACATCAACCACGACGAGCGCTACCGCGGTCGCGGTGAGTACATCGACGGCGAAGTGATCGAGGTCATCGACAGCTCACCGGTCGCCGCGCAGCGGCACGCCGGCTGAACGGACTAACCTGTCACCTTCGTGACCACCTTTGCGACGACGCTGCTGCTGGGCGGTCGTATTCACAGCCCTGCGGCGCCCGACGCCACCGCGATCGCGATCCGCGACGGCGTGGTGGCCTGGCTCGGTTCCGATGACGTCGGCCGGGCGCTGCACCCCGACGCCACCGTCGTCGACCTCGAGGGCGCGTTCGTGGCGCCGGCGTTCGTCGACAGCCACGTGCACCTGACCGCCACCGGGCTCACCGTGGTCGGGCTCGACCTGCGTACCGCGACGTCGCTGCCGCATCTGCTGACCTTGCTGACCGAGCACGCCGCGCAGCACGCGGACGGCGTCATCTGGGGCCACGGCTGGGACGAATCCGGCTGGCCCGAGCGCGTCGTCCCGACCACCGCCGACCTCGACGGCGTCCTCGGCGGGCGGCCTGCCTACCTGGCCCGGGTCGACGTGCACTCGGCCGTCGCGACGACCGGCCTGCGGCAGCTGGTGCCCGGGCTCGCCGACGCCGCGGGCTTCTCCGCGCAGGGACCACTGACCGCCGACGCCCACCACCGCGTCCGTGCCGCGGCCCGCGATCTGCTCAGTGCGACGCAACGCCGTGACGCCCAGCGCGCCGCGCTCGACCTGGCCGCCCGCAACGGCATCGTCGCGGTGCACGAGTGCGCGGGACCCGAGATCGGCGGTCTCGACGACTGGGCCGACCTGCGCGCCACCGAACACGGCGTCGACATCGTTGGCTACTGGGGCGAGGCCGTCGTCGACGCGGCCGCCGCCCGCGACCTGATGGCCCGGACCGGAGCCCAGGGTCTGGCCGGTGACCTCTTCATCGACGGCGCGCTGGGCTCCCGCACCGCCTGGCTGCAGCAGCCCTACACCGATGCGCCGAGCTGTTGCGGCAACACCTACCTGGACACCGACGCCGTCACCGCACATCTGCTGGCCTGCACCGAGGCCGGCATCACCGCGGGCTTCCACGTCATCGGCGATGCCGCGGTCGCCACCGTCGTCGACGCGCTGGAGCGCACCGTGGCCGCGTTCGGGGCACCCGCGGTGGCGCGTTGTGGGCACCGGCTGGAGCACCTCGAGATGGTCGACGCCGAACAGGCGCGCAAGCTCGGCGCGTGGGGCGTGGTCGCCAGCATGCAGCCGAATTTCGACGCGCTGTGGGGCGGCGCCGACGGTATGTACGCCCAGCGTCTCGGTGTCGATCGAGCACGGGGTTTGAACCCGTTCGCGCTGTTAGCATCGCAAGGCGTGCCCCTCGCCTTCGGTTCGGACAGTCCTGTCACCAGCATCAATCCGTGGGAATCCGTGCGCGCGGCCATCAGTCACCGGACGGCCGGCAGTGCCATCTCGGCGCGGTCGGCATTCCTCGCGGCCAGCCGCGGCGCCTGGCGGGCCGGCGGTGTCCGTGACGGCATGACGGGCACGCTGGTGCCGGGCGCCGTCGCCTCGTACGCCGTCTGGCAGGTGCCCGGCGGCGCCGACGCCCTCGACGTCACCGCGCCGGCCGACGCCGTGCAGCGCTGGTCGACCGATCCACGGTCACGGGTGCCGGCGCTGCCGCCCCTGGGACCCGATGACGAGCTGCCGACCTGCCTGCAGACCGTGCACCGCGGTGAGCTGATCCATGGCTGAGGACACCGAAGAGGTACAGGAACACGTACCGGACGAGGCCGAGACCGAGACCGAGGCGGAGCCCGAAACCCCCGACGCACCCGAAGAGCCCCAGAGGCCCGGCCGCGGTGCACGCATCGTCGCCGGCCTGCGCCGGTTCTTCGAGCCCCGGTTGATCCGGCTGGCCGCCGCCGTCGTCGCCGGTCTGCTGCTGTGTGCGAGCTTCCCGCCGTACGACCTCTGGTACCTGTCGTTCGTCGCGCTGGCGCTGCTGGCCTGGGTGCTGATCGACGAACGCACCACGCCCGCAGGCGGTTTCGGCTACAGCATGCTGGCCGGGATGGTGTTCTACACGCTGCTGCTGCCGTGGATCAGCAACTTCGTCGGCCCCGTGCCATGGCTGATGCTGGCGGCGTTGGAGGCGTTCTTCACCGGGGTGTTCGGCCTGACCGCGGTTCTCGTGCGGCGCCTGCCGGCCTGGCCGCTGTGGTTCGCGGCGCTGTGGGTATCGGCCGAATGGCTCAAGTCGACGGTGCCGTTCGGCGGCTTCCCGTGGGGCGTCGTGGCCTTCGGCCAGACCGACAGCCCACTGCTGCCGCTCGCGCAGCTCGGCGGTGCGCCGCTGGTGTCGTTCGCGGTGGCGCTCACCGGTTTCTGCGCAACTGCCATCGTGCTCGAGGCGGTCAGGCACTGGCGGCACGATCACCGCACGGGTGCCGCGGCCCCACCGGAGGTCTTCATCCCGGGCATCTGCATCGCCGTGGTGCTGCTGCTCACCGTGCTGGCCTGGCCGCACGTCCGCAAGGCCGGTGCCGGTGCGGGTGACGACCCCGCGATCAACGTCGCCGCGGTCCAGGGCAACGTGCCGCGTCTCGGCCTGGACTTCAACGCCCAGCGGCGCGCGGTGCTCGACAACCACGTCCACGAAACCAAGCTGCTGGCCGAGGACGTCCGCGCCGGGCGCGCACCGCAACCGACGGTGGTGATCTGGCCCGAGAACTCGTCGGACATCGACCCGCTGGTCAACGCCGACGCCGCGGAACTGATCTCGGCCGCATCCTCCGCGATTCACGCGCCGATTCTGGTGGGCACCGTGCTGGCTGCCCCGGAGTACACGCCGGAGCACCCGGTGACCACCAACTCGGTGATCGTGTGGAACGGGACGGACGGGCCGGGGGAGCGCCACGACAAGGCCATCGTCCAGCCGTTCGGGGAATACCTGCCCTGGCGCAGCTTCTTCCGGATGCTGTCGCCGTACGCCGATCGGGCCGGCTACTTCGTACCGGGCCACGGCACCGGCGTCGTCACCGCCGCGGGGGTGCCGATCGGGGTGACGACCTGCTGGGAGGTCATCTTCGACCGTGCCGCCCGGCAGTCGGTGTTGAACGGCGCGCAGCTGCTGGCGGTGCCCGCGAACAACGCGACGTTCGACGAACCGATGAGCGTGCAGCAGCTGGCGTTCGCCCGGCTGCGCGCCGTCGAACACGACCGGTACGTCGTCGTCGCCGGTACCACCGGCATCAGCGCCGTGGTCGCGCCGAACGGCCAGGTCCTCGAGCGCACCGAGTTCTTCCAGCCCGGCTACCTGGACCGCCAGGTGCGGTTGAAGACCGATCTGACGTTCGCCACGAGGTGGGGACCGGTCCTCAACGGTGTGCTCATCGGGGTCGGCGTTTCGGCTCTTCTGGCAGCCATGTTGCACAATAGGAAGCTCGTGCGCCGCCGCCAGGCGGCTGCGGAGCGTCAGGACGGCAGTGCAGCCGGGCCTGACACCGACACCGACACCGAGAACGAACAGGGGTAATGACCATGGGCGAGGACCGTCCGAGTCAGCGCACGCTGGTCATCATTCCGACCTACAACGAGCGCGAGAACCTGCCGTTGATCGTCGGCCGGGTGCACGCCGCCCGTCCGGACGTCCACGTGCTCGTCGTCGACGACGACAGCCCCGACGGCACCGGCCAGCTGGCCGACGAGTTGGCGCTGGCAGATCCCGACCGCGTGCACGTCATGCACCGTGCCGGCAAGGGCGGTCTGGGCGCCGCGTACCTCGCCGGGTTCGCCTGGGGCCTGGGCCGCGGCTACAGCGTGCTGGTCGAGATGGACGCCGACGGCAGCCATGCGCCCGAGGAGCTGTACCGCCTGCTGGACGCCGTCGACGCCGGCGCCGACCTGGCCATCGGGTCGCGGTACGTCCCGGGCGGCGCCATCCGCAACTGGCCGCGTCGCCGGCTCGTCCTGTCGCGCACCGCGAACACCTACGCCCGCGTGCTGCTGGGCGTCAAGATTCACGACATCACGGCCGGCTACCGCGCCTACCGGCACGACGTGCTGGAGAAGATCGGCCTCGACGACGTCGATTCGAAGGGCTATTGCTTCCAGATCGACCTGACGTGGCGCGCCATCAACGCGGGCTTCACCGTCGTCGAGGTGCCCATCACGTTCACCGAGCGCGAACTGGGCGTCTCGAAGATGAGCGGATCCAACATCCGCGAGGCCATGTCGCAGGTGGCGAAGTGGGGTATCCGCGGCCGGCTGGACCGGGCCCGCGGCGTCGTCCGCTAGCTGACGTCAGCACGAAAAAGCCCCGCCTCGCGGCGGGGCTTTTTCGTTGGCGCAATCAGATCAGCCGCGGCGGCGGGTCTTGATCAGCTCCAGGCGCTCCTTGAGCAGCTCTTCGAGCTCTTCGACGGAACGACGCTCGAGCAGCATGTCCCAGTGGGTACGCGGCGGCTTGACCTTCTTGGGCTCGGGCACGTCACCCTCGAGCAGGGTGCCTTCCATGCCGTTCTTGCACGCCCAGGTGCCGGGGATTTCCGCGTCGTCGGCGAACGGAACTTCGAATTCCTCGCCGTTGTCGGTGCGGTAGCGGGCCACCTGCCGCGGTGCCAGGTCATGGTTGCGGTCGGTCTCGTAGCTCACAGCTCCGAGGCGACTACCTCGCAGAACACGATCAGCCATCGTCAATCACTCCCTTGGTATAGCGACAGGGAATCAACGCAGTCCAGCGCCGTGAAGTTCCCGACTCGATTGTCCATGATACCGGCGTTCGGCCGGCCGGCGGATACAGTCACGACCGTGAAGCGTTCGAAGGCCCAGCCATGCCGGTGGTGTGGCCGGGAGGTGGCCGACGCGGGCATGGGCCGTCGTCGCCAGTACTGCCGCCAGTCGTGCCGCCAGCGGGCCTATGAACAGCGGGCCATGGTCAAGGGGACCAACCTCGCCGAGGACTCGGTGGTGCTCAGCGCCGAAGAAGCGGCGGCGCTCTCGGACCGCGTTTATCAGGTACGGTGTGCGGCCGAGGACGTCGCGACGGCAGTTGCCGAAGGCGCCGGACCCACCGAATTGAAAGAATTGTGTGAGGTGCTGCTGCAGGCCGCCAAAGACGCCGACGGATGGCGTTAGGGCGAGCGCAGCGACAGGAAGAGCCGCTGACGGTGCGCGGCGGCGGGAAAGAATTGGTGCATGACTGACGACCGTCGGCGGATACACAAGCCGACCAAGTTCCTGGGCCGCGGCTTCGAGGCGTTCCACGATGTCGAGGATCCCGTGCAGGACAGCCGCGTTGCCCACGAGACCGCGGCGGCGCTGCTGGAACGTGTGCGCAGCTATCCGGACCCCGACGTGGTCTCCCGGCTGGTGGCGTACACCGACGAGCACGGCATCGAGACCATCGCCGAGTTGTGGGCCGGGGCCGGGCCGCGCAGTCTGCCCGGTGCGCTGTGGCGCGTCTATCTGCTGCGGCTGTCGATCCGCACCGACCCCTACGCGGCGAGTCTGATGTTCGGCCGCGGCACGGAGGTGCTGCATTCGATCTACCCCGTGGTCGCCGGTGCGGAGACGCCCGTCGGGCCGACGGAGATCCGCGAGCTCGCCGACCGGATTCTGCGTGGCGTCTTCGAGGGGGATTTCGCCGTGGCGCTGGAACGCGCGGCGGCATACTGCCGGGTGAGTGCGGCCGGCTGCACGAGCCTGGCCGAGGATGCGACGAACACGGCGCCGGAGCGCGCCGCGGAGCTGACCGACCGTGCCGTGACGTTCACCCGGATCGCCAACGAGCTCCACGCCGCGGCCGGGTTGTGGCGCAGCGATTCGCTGGATTGACGCTGTCACCGCCGATATCGGCGGGATACAGCTGAGAAGTTAAAGCCAGACCGCAGAACGCCTCTCGGCGGTAGGCCGCTCGTGGCGGCGAAATTTGGGGCCCGGGGTTACTGCGGCCTGGCGGTCTTCACTCTAGCCGAAGTTCCGGTGGGGTGAGCAATTCAGTGACCGGTGGCACTGGGCGTCGGGGCCATCTGTGGGGCACGGGCGACGACCGATCTTCGCGAGCAACGAGCAGGGTGCGCGATTCGGGCCCGGCGGGGCTTAGTGTGTCGACGTGGGAGACGTCAGTGGTGACCTGCAGCAGTGCCGACCAGAGGAACTGAAGGCGCTGTTCCTGTTCGAGTCGCTGACGGACGAGCAGCTGGCGCAGCTGTGTCACGCCGGTCACATCGAGGTCTTCGACCCGGGCCCGGTCATCACCGAAGGTGATCCCGTCACACCGCTGCGGGTTCTCATCGATGGCGAGTTGGTGCTCTCGAAGCGTGCCGGAGGCCGGGAACTCGAGATCGATCGAACGTCGCAGCCCGGCGTCTACTTCGGTGCCCGGTCGGCGTTCAGTCCCGTCGGGCATGACCGGAACCGGTTCTCGGTGCGGGCCACCCGGCCGAGCCGGTTCTTCGTCATGCCTGCCGGCGAATTCGGTGCCTTCGTCAAGACCCAGTTCCCGATGGCGGTCCATCTCATCGACGGGCTGGCGGAGACCGCGGAGAAGCAGCACCGCGTCGCCGACGAACGGGACCGGATGCTGGCACTCGGACAGCTCTCGGCCGGATTGACACACGAACTCAACAACCCGGTGGCAGCCGTCGTCCGCGCCGCGACCGACCTGCGCGGCCGCTTGGATGCTCTCACGGTGCCGCTCATGGACAGCGAATTCGACAGTGCGGCGCTGACTTTCCTGGCCGCGGCGCAGGCCGACGTGGTCGCGAAGGTGGCCGCGGCGTCCGGACAGCGGCTGTCGGCGATGCGGGCGAGCGACCTCGAGGACGAGGTCTGTGAATGGTTGTCCAGCCAAGGTATAGCGGACGCCTGGGACATGGCGCCGACGTTCGTCGAGGTCGGATTGGACTGCGCATGGCTCGAACAGCTGCTGCCGGGTGATTACCGGCCGGACTGGTTGCCCCGCGCCATGACGTGGTTGCGGCACCGGGCCGAGGCCGAACTGCTGACGCATCAGCTCAATGAAGCGGCGCATCGGATTTCGGGCCTGGTCGCCGACGTCAAGCAGTACACCCAGCTGAACAGTGCGCCGTTCCAGTTCGCCGAGATCGGCGCCCTGCTGACCAGTACCCTGCGGATGTTCGCCGGACGGATCGGCGCGGGTACGCCGGTGGAAGTGATCACGGACTTCGATCCGTCGACACCCGAATTGCTGTGTTACCCAGCTGAACTCAATCAGGTGTGGACGCGCATCATCGAGAACGCGATCGCCGCGATGCGACCCCTCGGCTCGGGGACGCTCACGGTGCGCAGCCGATTCGAGGACGATGCCGTCCGGATCGAGATCAGTGACACCGGCAGCGGGATTCCCGCCGACGTCCGTGGGCGCATCTTCGACCCGTTCTTCACCACCAGACCGCTCGGCGAAGGTACCGGCCTGGGCCTGCATCTGGCCAGGCAGATCGTCGTCAACCGGCACGGCGGAGATTTGTTCGCGGTCTCACAACCGTGGCACACCACCTTCGTCGTCCGGCTTCCATTACGGCCCGCGCCGGAGGGCGAAGGATCATGACGACGGCGTTCGTGCTGTCCGGCGGCGGCAGCCTGGGCTCCGTCCAGGTGGGCATGCTGCTGGGGCTGGCCGAGGCGGGAATCAAGCCGGACCTCATCGTCGGCACCTCTGTCGGGGCCCTCAACGGCGCGTGGATCGCCGGGCGGTCCGACCACGACGGGGCCCTGGCGCTGGCCGACCTCTGGCGGACGCTGTCGCGCCGCAAAGTGTTCCCGACCAGCCCGAGTATGGGACTGCTGGGGTTCCTCGGGCGCCGGCCGCATCTGGTCTCCGACATCGGGATCCGCACCCTGCTGCGGCAGAATCTGCGGTTCCGCCGGCTGCAGGACGCGCCGACGCCGCTGCACGTGGTGGCCACCGACGTGCTCTCCGGGCAGGACGTCCTCCTGTCGTCGGGCGACGCCGTAGACGCGATCGTCGCCAGCGCCGCCATCCCGGCGGTCCTGCCGCCGGTGCGGATCGGCGGACGCGATCTGGTCGACGGTGGCGTGGTGAACAACACACCGCTGTCCTATGCGGTGGAACTGGGCGCGACCGAGGTGTGGGTGCTGCCGACGGGTTACTCGTGCGCCATGCCACAACCGCCCCGGGCGGCGCTGGCGATGGCGATGCACGCGTTCACGCTGGCGATCAACCGGCGGCTGGCGACGGACGTCGAGCGGTTCGAGGCATTGGTCGAACTGCATGTGGTGCCGCCGTTGTGTCCGGTGCGGGTGTCGCCGATCGACTTCTCCCGCTCGGGTGAACTCATCGAACGGTCGCTCGAGTCGACGCGACGCTGGTTGCCGACCACCCGCCCCGAGGTGGGGCAGGCCGAGCTGCTGGAACCGCACCGCGACTGCGGCTGAATCCGGCGTACCGGGGCCCTACTTCAGCACGTTGACCGCACGCGCGATGACGAGCGCGGTCGTCGAGATCGAGACCAGCGACTGCAGCGTCATCATCATCTTGGCCCACCGGGACAGCGGCATGGTGTCTGTGGGCGAGAACGCCACGACGTTGGTGTAGCTGACGTACAGGTAGTCGACAAATGTTGGGCGCCAACCGGGTTCGGCGTTCTGCGGATCGCTCATCTGGGGGAACTGGAAGTCCGGGTACGGGTCGTCGCCGGACCGCCGGGCGAACGGCCCACCGCGGTCCAGCTCCCAGAACCAGATGCCGAACACGATGACGTTGGTGATGAAGATCGCCGCGCCGCTGCCCAGCAACAGCCCGGCATTGTTGGAGACCTGACCGGACAGGATGTGGACGTCGAGGACGATCGCCGACGTCGTGTTGTCGGCGGTGATGGCCGCCGTCAGCAGCCACATCGCCCACTTGCCGACGGTGGTCTCCCGGGACATCCGCACCGGGTTGATGATCAGCAGCACGACCACGAGCAGGAGTTCCAGGCCGATCAGCGGCCAGCGGGGCACCACGGTGTACTGCTCGGGGACGGACCATTGCAGCAGGACCGCGCCGAGGATGGCGGCGATCACCGGTAGCCGGTTCTCGGGCGCGCCGGGCCGCAGCCAGGACGGCACGTGGTGTTCCGCGCTGCTCGTCAGGCGGTGGGTGCGCTCGACGAATGTCCTGACCGCCGGCGGCAAGGGTTCTGGAGTGGGGTCCATGCGCTCAGTTTTGCACCGAGATGACACCATTAGACGGTGTCTGCCGAGCTGAGCCAGGGAACCCACAGGACGTCGCCGCTTGCCGCGGCCGACATCGATGCGGCTGCCCGGCGAATTTCCTCGGTGGTCACCCGCACCCCGCTGCAGTACAGCGATCGGCTGTCGGCGCTGACCGGCGCCCAGGTGTACCTCAAGCGTGAGGACCTGCAGGCGGTGCGCTCGTACAAACTGCGGGGTGCCTACAACCTGCTGATGCAGCTCTCCGACGAGGAGAAGGCCGCCGGCGTGGTGTGCTCGTCGGCGGGCAACCACGCCCAGGGTTTCGCGCTGGCCTGCCGCTCGATGGGTGTGCACGGCCGCGTCTACGTCCCGGCCAAGACCCCCAAACAGAAGCGGGACCGCATCCGCTACCACGGCGGTGACTTCATCGAGCTGATCGTCGGCGGCGCCACCTACGACCTGGCCGCCGAGGCCGCGCTCGAGGACGTCGCCCGGACGGGGGCCACGCTGGTCCCGCCGTACGACGACCTGCGCACCATGGCCGGGCAGGGCACCATCGCCGTCGAGATCCTCGAGCAGCTGGACGGCGAGCCCGACCTGGTGATCGTGCCGGTCGGCGGCGGCGGCTGCATCAGCGGCATCACCACCTACCTGACCGCGCACACCAAGGCGACCGCCGTGCTCGGCGCCGAGCCCGCCGGTGCGGCGTCGATGATCGCGGCGCTGGCCAAGGGCGAGCCGGTCACGCTGGAGCACGTCGACCAGTTCGTCGACGGCGCGGCGGTGGCGCGGGCCGGGGAGCTGACCTACGCGGCGCTCGCCGCGGCCGGCGACATGGTGTCGGTGACGACCGTCGACGAAGGCGCGGTGTGCACCGCGATGCTCGACCTGTACCAGAACGAGGGCATCATCGCCGAGCCCGCGGGCGCGCTGTCCGTGGCGGCGTTGATGGAGAACGGTGTCGAGGCCGGCTCGACGGTCGTGTGCCTGATCTCCGGTGGCAACAACGACGTCTCGCGCTACGGCGAGGTGCTCGAGCGGTCACTGGTGCACCTGGGTCTCAAGCATTACTTCCTGGTGGACTTCCCGCAGGAGCCCGGCGCGCTGCGGCGGTTCCTGGACGAGGTGCTCGGGCCCAACGACGACATCACCCTGTTCGAATACGTCAAGCGCAACAACCGGGAGACCGGCGCGGCGCTCGTCGGCATCGAACTCGGGTCGGCCGCCAACTTCGACGGACTGCTCGAGCGGATGCACAATTCGGGCATCCACGTGGAGCCGTTGGAGCCGGGGTCACCGGCGTACCGTTACCTGACCTAGGGGCGTCGACGGAGGACCGCGAAGCTGTGGCCGGGCAGTGTCGTGGCGGTTGTCCCGATCTGAGGCTCGGCCGAGGACAGGACCGACTCACCGGTGACGGGTACGGCAACGGGCTGTTCGCCGAGGTTGCACGCCACGGCGAACGCACCACGATGCATCACGATCCAGCGGTCGGCCTCGTCGAACTCGACGCGCAGGTGGTCCAGCCACGGGTCGGCGAAGTCGGGTTCGGTGCGCCGCAACGTGATCAGGTCGCGGTAGAGCTGCAGCAGGCGGGCGTGCTCGCCGGTGCCGACCTCGTCCCAGTCGAGTTTGGAACGCTGAAACGTCGCCGGATCCTGCGGATCGGGGATGTCGTCGGCGGCCCAGCCGTGATCGGCGAACTCGGCCTTGCGGCCCTCGGCCGTCGCGCGCGCGAGTTCGGGTTCGGGATGTGAACTGAAGAACTGGAACGGTGTCGACGCGCCCCACTCCTCGCCCATGAAAAGCATTGCCGTATAGGGCGATCCGAGGACCAGCGCGGCCTTGATCGCCAGCTGCCCGAAGTCGAGGTTCTGCGACGGGCGGTCACCGATCGCCCGGTTGCCCACCTGGTCGTGCGTGCAGGTGTAGGCCAGCAGCCGGGTGGCCGGAATGCTCGTGGTGTCCAGCGCCCGGCCGTGGCGCCGGCGGCGGAACGACGAGTAGGTGCCGGCGTGGAAGAAGCCGCGGGCCAGGGTGGTGGCGAGCGTCTGCATCGACCCGAAATCGGCGTAGTAGCCCTGTCGTTCTCCGGACACCGCGGTGTGGATGGCGTGGTGGATGTCGTCGTCCCACTGGGCGGCGAGTCCGTAGCCGCCCTGGTCCCGCGGGGTGATCAGCCGCGGGTCGTTGAGGTCGCTTTCGGCGATCAGTGCCAGTGGGCGGCCGAGTTCGGTTGCCAGCGCATCGGTTTCGGCGGCCAGCTCTTCCAGCAGGTGAACGGCTGTGGTGTCGACCAGCGCGTGTACCGCATCCAGCCGCAGGCCGTCGATGCCGAAGTCCCGCATCCAGCGCAGGGCGCAGTCGATGATGTACCGGCGCACCGGATCGGAGTCGGCGGCGGCGATGTTGATCGCCTCGCCCCACGGCGTCCGGCCCACGGTCAGGTACGGCCCGAACTTGGGTAGGTAATTCCCCGATGGGCCGAGGTGATTGAACACCGCGTCGAGCAGCACGCCCAGGCCCCGCTGGTGGCAGGCGTCGACGAAGCGCACGAGACCCGAAGGGCCGCCATAGGGTTCGTGCACGGCGTACCACAGCACGCCGTCGTAGCCCCAGCCGTGACTGCCGCTGAAGGCGTTGACCGGCATGAGTTCGACGAAGTCCACGCCGAGGCCGACGAGGTGGTCCAGCCGTTCAATGGCGGCGTCGAACGTGCCGGCCGGGGTGAACGTGCCGACGTGCAGTTCGTAGATCACCGTGCCGTCGATGGTGCGGCCGGGCCAGGGGGCCGGCGGCGCGGGCGTCCACAGCTGTGAAAGTCCGTGTACGCCATCAGGTTGCCGCGGCGAGCGGGGGTCGGGCAGCGGTTCGGAGTCGTCGACGACGAAGCCGTAGCGGGCGTCGGCCGGCACGTCGACGGTGACGCGCCACCACCCGTCGTCGGAGCGGGTCATGGGGTAGCGGGCCCCGTCGGCGTCGAGAGTCACGTTGTCGGGTGTGGGCGCCCAGACCGAGAATTCGTGGTCAGCCACGGGCTTTCTCCAGAAGTACGCCCGGCAGTTCGGCGAACAGTGCGTCGGCGGTGACGGTGCCCGACCAGGTGCGGCCGGTCAGCCGGTCGGTCCAGTCGCCGGCGGGCAGTGCGAGAGTGGTTTCGGCGCAGTCGGATTCGTCGAGCTTGAGTGTCCAGCGGGGGACGACAACCAGGACATCGGTACCCCGCTGGAACGCGATCACGTGGTCGGCGGCGGGACCGTCGGCGGTGACGGGCGTGTACTCGCCCGACAGGTACGTCGCCGGCCGCTCCCGGCGTGACCGCAACGCTGCCGCGACGACCCGAATCTTGGGGTGGTGCAAGGTGTCGAGCTCACTCTGTCGGAGAGCGAAATCCACCGGACGGCGATTGTCGGGGTCCACCAGGCTGTCGTCGAAGAGTTCGGTGCCCTGGTAGATGTCGGGGATGCCCGGCACCGTCAGCGCGAGCAGCTTTTGCGCGACGGCGTCGCAACGTGCGGCCTCGTCGAGCTGACCGACGAACGTGGTGACCTCGCCCGCTATCGGCCCGTCGATCAGCGCATCGATCCAGTCGTGGACAGCATCTTCGAACTCGCGGTCCGGCTGTTCCCAATTGGTGTGCAGCTCGGCTTCGCGGATCGCCTTCTCCGCATAGGAGTGCAGCCGCGCGCGGACGGTGTCTCCGACTTCGCCGGCGGCCGGCCACACGCCGATGATGTTCTGCCACAGGAACAATCCGGTGCCCTCGTCGGGCGGCACGCACACCGTGTTCCAGCGGTTCACGCGCTGGGCCCATGGCTCCGCGCACTGGGACAGCACCGTGATGCGGGCCCGCACATCCTCGCCGCGTTTGGTGTCGTGGGTGGACAGCGTCACCATGGTCGTCGGCCAGTCGCGGGCGCGCGCGGCGGCGCGCTGGTGAAACTCGGCCGTGCTCATCCCGAATCGTTCCGGTGTGCCACCGACCTCGTTCAGCGACACCAGCCGAGCGTCACGGTAGAACAGGGTGTCCTCGATCGCCTTGGCCGTCGTCGCACCGCACAACTGCTGCAACCGGGCCGCCGGTTCGGGCTGCTCGAGTGCGGTGACGACCAGTTGCAGAGCCGATGCCAGTTCTGGTGCCGCTTCGATGGTTTCGTTGATGGCCTCGGGCAGCACCGCGGACAGCACCCGATAGTCGGTGCGATACACGCCGACGCGGCTGACCAGTTGGGCGATGGCAGTCGGTAGGGCCGGATCGTCGGCCCCGGCTGCCCGCACGATCGCGCGATGCAGCCGGGCCAGTTCGCTCGCCAGCGTCTCGGTGGCGACCCTGATCTTGAGTTCCGCGGCATCGGAACGGGTTTCGCGGGCCAGCTCGGTGAGCGTGGCGGCCCCGTCCGGGTCGACGAAGAGTCCGCCGATTTCCCGTAGCGCGTCATAGCCGGTGGTGCCCGCGATGGGCAGGCCGGGGTCCAGCGGCTCGTCGGCGGCCAGGATCTTCTCGGCGACGATCCAGGCGTCGTCTCCGGCCAGTTCGCGCAGCCGGGCGAGATAGCCTGCGGGATCGGTCAACCCGTCGATGTGGTCGACCCGCAGCCCGTCCACCAGGTGCTCGCGGAACCAGCGCCCGATCTCGGCGTGGCTGGCGTCGAACACGTCGAGGTCCTCTTGGCGCACCGCCGCCAGCGAGGTGATGGAGAAGAACCGTCGGTAGCCACAGGAGCCGGACTGCCAGCCCGTCAGCCGGTACGCCTGCCTGGCGTAGACCTCGGCGGCTGTGCCCGTGCCGGTGCCGGGACGGATCGGCCAGGTCCGGTCACCCAGTCGCAGCACGTCACCGTCGACGGCGAGATCGTCGACGTCAGAGTCGGAACCCAGCACCGGCAACACGATTCGGCCGTCGGGGTCCAGGTCCCAGTCGATGTCGAAGTACCGGGCGAAGCGCGATGCCTGGCCGTGGGTCAAGACGTCCCACCACCATGGATTCTGCTCGGGCTGTTCGACGCCGACGTGGTTCGGCACGATGTCGATGACGAGCCCCATGCCGCGCGCCCGCGCCGCGGCGGACAGCCGGGAAAAGCCCTCTGGCCCGCCGAGTTCCGCCGACACCGCGGTGGGGTCGGTGACGTCGTAGCCGTGCGTCGAGCCGGTCACGGCGGTCAGGACCGGCGAGAGATACAGGTGCGAGACGCCGAGATCGTCGAGGTAGGGCAGTAGCGCCACCGCCTCGTCGAAAGTCATTCCGTCGCTGCGCATCTGCAGCCGGTACGTGGCGACTACGGGCGAGACCGGCACTGTCATCACGCCGTCTTACGCAACACCAGTAGTGAACGGGCCTGCAGGGAGATCGTCTCACCGGCGGCGGCCACCAGTTCGGTGTGGCCGTGTGGGTCCGCGGTGTCCAGCGCCGCCGCCCAGCTCGCTCCGTAGTCCGCGCCGGGAATCACGAAATCGAGTGCCTCGTCGTGGGCGTTGAAGCACAGCAGGAACGAGTCGTCGGTGACCCGTTCACCGCGGGCGTTGGGTTCGGGTATCGCGTCGCCGTTGAGGAACACCGTGATGCTCTTGCCGAAGCCGGAATCCCAGTCCTCGAGCGTCATCTCGTCGCCGGCGGGGGTCAGCCAGGCGATGTCGCGCACCTGCCCGGTGCTGCGCACCGGCTGCCCGGCCAGGAACCGGCGGCGCCGGAACACCGGGTGCTTGCGCCGGAACGCCACCACGGTGCGGGTGAATTCCAGCAGCGCCGCGTTGGTCTCGCACATGGTCCAGTCCATCCACGACAGTGGGTTGTCCTGGCAGTAGACGTTGTTGTTGCCCTGCTGGGTGCGCCCGATCTCGTCACCGTGACTGATCATCGGGGTGCCCTGCGACAGCATCAGCGTCGCGAAGATGTTGCGGCGCTGCCGCTCCCGCAGCTCGAGGATCTCGGGGTCGTCGGTCGGGCCCTCGACACCGCAGTTCCAGGAGCGGTTGTGGCTCTCGCCGTCCCGGTTGTCCTCGCCGTTGGCCTCGTTGTGCTTCTCGTTGTAGGACACCAGGTCGGTCAGCGTGAAGCCGTCGTGGCAGGTGACGAAGTTGATGCTCGCACTCGGCCGCCGGCCGGTCGCCTCGTACAGGTCCGAGGAACCGGTCAGCCGCGAGGCGAACTCGCCCAGGGTCGCGGGCTCGCCCCGCCAATAGTCGCGCACAGTGTCGCGGTATTTCCCGTTCCACTCGGTCCACAAACCTGGGAAGTTGCCGACCTGGTAGCCGCCCTCGCCGACATCCCACGGCTCGGCGATCAGTTTCACCTGGCTGATCACCGGATCCTGTTGCACCAGATCGAAAAACGCCGAGAGGCGGTCCACGTCGTAGAACTCCCGGGCCAGCGTGGAGGCGAGGTCGAACCGGAAGCCGTCGACGTGCATCTCCAGTACCCAGTACCGCAGCGAATCCATGATCAGCTGCAGGGTGTGGGGGTGGCGGGCGTTGAGGCTGTTGCCGGTGCCGGTGAAGTCCTTGTAGAGCGAGAGGTCGTCGTCATCGAGCCGGTAGTAGGCGGCGTTGTCGATGCCGCGGAAGTTCAGCGTCGGGCCGAGGTGGTTGCCTTCGGCGGTGTGGTTGTAGACCACGTCGAGAATGACTTCGATGCCGGCTTCGTGGAACGACTTCACCATGGTCTTGAACTCGGCGACGGCGCTGCCGGCGTGCTGGTTCCACGAGTACTGGTAGTGCGGCGCGAAGAAGCCGAACGTGTTGTAGCCCCAGTAGTTTCGCAGCCCCAGGTCCAGTAGCCGGTGGTCGTGCAGGAACTGGTGCACCGGCATCAGCTCGATGGCGGTGACGCCGAGCGACCGCAGATGCTCGATGATCGCCGGGTGGGCGAGTCCGGCGTAGGTGCCGCGCAGTTCCTCGGGGATCGCCGGGTGCGTCTGCGTCATGCCCTTGACGTGGGCCTCGTAGATCACCGTCTCGTGGTACGGCGTTCGGGGCAGCCGGTCGTTGTCCCAGTTGAAGAACGGGTTGATCACCACGCTGGTCATGGTGTGCCCCAGCGAATCAACGCCTGCGGGTTCGCCGGTGGCCGACGGCTCGGCCAGATCGTACGAGTACAGCGCCTGGCCGAAGTCGAAGTCGCCGTGGAAGGACTTGCCGTAGGGGTCGAGCAGCAGCTTGCTCGGATCGCAGCGGTGTCCGTTCGCGGGGTCCCACGGCCCGTACACCCGGAATCCGTAGCGCTGCCCGGGCGTCACGGCCGGCAGGTAGCAGTGCCACACGTAGCTGTCGACCTCGTCGAGGTTGACGCGTTCCTCGGTGCCGTCCTTCGCGATCAGGCACAGCTCGACGCGCTCGGCGACTTCCGAGAACACCGAGAAATTGGTGCCGGAACCGTCGTAGGTCGCACCGAGGGGATAGGCGCTACCCGGCCAGACGCCAACAACCATGAAGGCAGCTCACCACCAGCCGGTGGCAGCCCCGACCTGGCGGCCGAGTTCGGCGGTCATGGTGCGCATGTAGGTGGCGGACAGGTGATGAGAGTCGTGGTACAGCAACACATTTCCCTCCACAGCGCGGCAGATGTCAGGGCGGCACACCGCGTCACTCATGTCGAGCGGTTTCAACAGTGGGAACTGCGCGACGAAATCGAGGGTCGGGTTGTGGTCGGACAGTACCTCGGAGCGGGCGATGCCGCAGGACGTCGAATTGCCGCCGCTGGCAAGGCAGTCGGCCGGGAAGAACGGCTTACCGTCCCGGACCAGCCACGGAGTGTCACGCATGGCCAGAATCGGGATGTTCGCATCGGACAGGCGCTGCCAGATACCGATGTACGTGCCGGGCATCACGTCACCGGACTTGATGTTCCAGGGGCGTGTCGAGGTGGTGAAGACGAAGCTCGGGTGGTCGGCCACCAGCTTCGGCATGACGAGTTCGTTCCACTCGTAGCACTTCGGGTATGGCCGGTTGTCGCCCATCACCAGTGGGTTCTGCTCGGTCGACAGTGGGCAGCCCATCTTCAGATAGGTGACGACCTTGAAGTGATACCGCTTGCCGAGCAGGTCCAGCGCCGTGATCCAGTGTTCGGCGTGCGAGCCGCCGGCCAGCGCCACGGTGCGCGTGGCCGCGGTGTCGCCGTACGAGCAGTTGCGGATCGACAGGTCGTCGAAGTCGGCGATACAGCTGTCGGCCGTCGTGGCCGGCACGTCGTCCTTGGCCTCGAGCACCGTCGGGCGGAAGGGCAGTTTGGGCACCTTCAGATGGCGCAGCAGTGAGCGCGCTCCCGGGTAGTCGACGGGGTTGAGCGTGGCGAGTTCCTTGCCGTTGGCCCGCTCGATGTTCATGTGCTCGCGCCAGGTGAAGGCCGTCGCGGTGAGCGTCACGCCCATCACCGCGACAAGCGTCCCCAGCACCGCGGTGGGCCGCCGCAGCCCGGCGAATCCGGGTGAACCCGCCGTCGACGGCCGGCGCAGCGGGTTCTCCACGTAGCGGGTGGTGAGCCACGCCAGCACCCCGGAGACGAGTAGCACGGCGGTGCCGTCGACGAAGTGGGCCCGGCTGTGGCCGCTGTAGGCCAGCCAGAAGATCAGCAGCGGCCAGTGCCAGAGATACAGCGAGTACGCCATGGTGCCCAGCGACAGGAACGGGCCGGTGGCCAGGAGCCGGTTCGGCGCCGGCAGCCGCTCGGTGTGATTTGCGGCACTGAGGATGAAAAGCATGGTCGCGCCGACCGGAACCAGCGCCCACGGGCCGGGGAATTCCCGCACGCCGTCGATCAGGGCGCCGCACGACAGGATCGCCGCCAGCGCGACGGCCGACACCACGTTGCGCAGCCACATCGGCCACCGGACGGACGGCACCAGCGCGCCGACGAGAGCGCCGAGCAGCAGCTCCCAGGCCCGGGCGAAGCTGTCGTAGTAGGCGCTGACCTGGTCGGCCTGGTGCGCGAAGATCGCGTAGACGAACGACGCGACGGTCAGCACGCTGAGCAGCGCGATGAAGGCCGGCCGGAGCCGGTCGCCGAGCCTGCGCCGGAACAGGTAGGCGAAGCCGAAGATCAGCGCCAGGAACGCGACGTAGAACTGGCCCTGCACCGACATCGACCAGAGGTGCTGCAGCGGGCTGACGGATTCGCCGGCGCGCAGGTAGTTCGACGCGGTCTCGGCGAGTTCCCAGTTCTGGTAGTAGCCCAGGCTGGCCAGGCTCTGGTCGGCGAACGTCTCCCAGCGGGTCTGGGGCTGGATCACGATGGTCAGCACGGCGCCGGCGGCGAGCACGACGATGAGCGCCGGCAGCAGGCGACGGACCAGGCGGCGCAGCTGCGGACCGGGGGACAAGGGCGCATCCGGCGTCAGCGCGATCCGCAGGAGTTTGCCGCCGAAGAAGAAGCCGGACAGCGCAAGGAAGACGTCGACACCGCCGGAGACGCGGCCGAACCACACGTGAAAGGCCGCGACCATGGCGATGGCGATGCCGCGCAGGCCGTCCAGGTCGTGGCGGTAGAACGCGCTCGGCGCATTGCCCGCCGTGGCGTCCGCACCGCTGTCGGTGACGCGCGCGGCGTTGCCCGACCCGGGCTGCGACGCCGGCCGCGGTGCTGCAAGAGTCGTCATGGTCGGATGTCAATCTACCCAAGATCCAGGCCACGTTCATGTAACGGCGAGTCGCCCGCGTGCTGAGCACGCCCGTTTCGACGTGCTCGGCGGGCGATTAGGCTCGGTCCTCGTGCCAGCGCTGAACCCTGCCGAAATCTCGGCGATCGACACCGCCCACATCTGGCATCCGTACAGCACCATCGGCGCCGAGGCTTTGCCGGCGGTGGTTGCCACCGAGGCGCACGGCATCATGCTGACCCTCATCCACGAGGGCCGGCCGGTGCAGGTCATCGACGCGATGAGCTCGTGGTGGACGGCGGTGCACGGGCACGGGCATCCGGTGCTCGACGCCGCGATCACCCGGCAGCTGAGCCGCATGAACCACGTCATGTTCGGCGGCCTCACCCATGAGCCCGCGGCGCGCCTGGCGCAGCTGCTCGTCGAGATCACCCCGGCCGGTCTCGACACGGTGTTCTTCTCGGACTCCGGTTCGGTCTCCGTCGAGGTCGCCGCCAAGATGGCGCTGCAGTACCAGCGCAGCCGCGGCCTTCCCGGCCGGCACAAGCTGATGACGTGGCGCGGCGGCTACCACGGCGACACCTTCACCCCGATGAGCGTGTGCGACCCCGATGGCGGCATGCATTCGATCTGGACCGATGTCCTGATGCCCCAGATCTTCGCGCCGCGGGTGCCCACGGAGTTCGACCCGGCCTACGTCGCGGCCTTCGAGACCCAGCTGGCCGCCCATGTGGATGAGCTCGCAGCCGTCATCGTCGAGCCCGTTGTCCAGGGCGCCGGCGGCATGCGGTTCCACGACCCGCGGTACCTGACGGCGTTGCGCGACATCTGCACCCGGCACGACGTGCTGTTGATCTTCGATGAGATCGCGACCGGTTTCGGGCGGACGGGTGAGCTGTTCGCCGCGGACCACGCCGGCGTCAGCCCCGACATCATGTGCGTCGGCAAGGCGCTGACCGGTGGCTATGTGACGCTGGCGGCGACGCTGTGCACCGCCGAGATCGCGCGGGTGATCAGCTCGGGGGAGCCGGGAGCCCTCATGCACGGGCCGACGTTCATGGCCAACGCGTTGGCGTGCGCGGTGTCGGTGGCGGCCGTCGAGCTGCTGTTGAGCGAGGACTGGAAGACGCGCGTGGCGACCATCGCGGACGGGCTGCGGCGCGGCCTGGCACCGGCCGCCGACCTGCCGTCTGTCGCCGACGTGCGCGTGTTGGGCGCCATCGGCGTCGTCGAGATGCGCGAGCCCGTGGACATGCCGCTGGCCACCGTCACCGCGATCGAGCACGGGGTGTGGCTGCGGCCCTTCGGGAAGCTGCTGTACGTGATGCCGCCGTTCATCTGCACGCCCGACGAGATCGACCAGGTCACCTCTGCTGTGGTCGCCGTTGCCCGTGCGTTAACCTGAACACCGTTCAATTGCACTGGAGTCAGGAGAGCGCGCCGATGACCGATCACTCGCCGCTGGCCTGGCTCGCCGATGTCGAACGCCAGCGCCGGGCCGCGGGGCTGCGCCGGTCGCTGCGGGTCCGGCCCGCGGTGGCCACCGAACTGGACCTGGCGTCCAACGACTATCTCGGTCTGACGCAGCATCCCGACGTCATCGCGGGCGGCGTGACGGCGCTGCACACCTGGGGCGCGGGTTCCGGCGGATCGCGCCTGGTCACCGGCAACACCGAACTGCACGAGGAGTTCGAGGCCGAGCTGGCCGGCTTCATGGGCGCCGAGTCGGCGCTGGTGTTCTCGTCCGGCTACACCGCCAACATCGCGGCGGTGGCGGCGCTGTCGGGGCCGGGCTCACTGGTGGTGTCCGACGCCTACAGCCACGCCTCACTCGTGGACGCCTGTCGGCTGTCCCGAGCCCGTGTGGTGGTGTCCCCGCACAACGACGTCGGCGCCGTCGAGACCGCGCTGGTGAGCCGGTCCGAGGAGCGGGCCGTCGTGATCACCGATTCGGTGTTCTCCACCGACGGTGCCCTCGCGCCCTTGCGTGCCCTGCATGAGGTCTGCCGGCGGCACGGCGCGCTGCTGATCGTCGACGAGGCCCACGGTCTCGGCGTGCGCGGCACGGGCGGCCGCGGCCTGGTGCACGAGGTCGGCCTGGCCGGCGAGCCCGACATCGTGGTGACGACGACGCTGTCCAAGTCGCTGGGCAGCCAGGGTGGCGCGGTGCTCGGGCCCGCCGCGGTGCGGGCGCACCTCATCGATGCCGCGCGCACGTTCATCTTCGACACCGGTCTGGCTCCGGCCGCCGTCGGCGCCGCCCAGGCTGCGCTGCACGTCCTCATCGCCGAGCCCTGGCGGGCGCAGGCCGTGCTGACGCACGCCGCGACGCTGGCCCGGTTCGGCGGCGCCGTCCACACGCCCGATTCGGCCGTCGTCTCGGTGATCCTGGGCGACCCCGAGGTCGCGCTGGCCGCGGCGTCGGCATGCCTGGACCGCGGGGTCCGGGTCGGCTGCTTCCGGCCCCCGTCGGTGCCGGTCGGCACCTCGCGCCTGCGTCTGACGGCGCGCGCGTCGCTCGACGACACCGAACTGGATTTGGCCGGGCGGGTGCTCGGCGAGGTGCTCGCGCTGGTGCAGTCGTGACGCTGCTGCTGGTCGCCGGGACCGACACCGGCGTCGGCAAGACCATCGCCACCGCGGCGCTGGCCAGTGCCGCCCGCCAGGCCGGTCTGGACGTCGCGGTGTGCAAGGCGGTACAGACCGGCATCTCGCCGGCCGCCGGCCACGGCGATGACGATCTGGCCGAGGTGGGTCGTCTGGCGGACGTCACGTCGCTCGTGCCGGGCTGGCGCTATCCCGAACCGCTCGCGCCCGTCGCGGCCGCCGAATTGGCCGGCATGGAGCTGCCGACGCGCGACGAGCTGGTCGCTCTGGTCCGCAACGTCGACCGGCCCCGTCAGCTGACCCTCGTCGAGGGCGCCGGGGGACTGCTCGTCCAACTCGGTGCCGACGGCACGACGTTGCGCGACCTGGCCGTCGAACTCGGGGCCGCGGTCCTGGTCGTCGTCGCACCGGGCCTGGGCACCCTCAACCACACCGGTCTGACCGTCGAGTCGCTTGCCGCACACGGCATCGCGTGCGCCGGACTGGTGATCGGCAGTTGGCCGCAGGAGCCGGGGCTCGCGGAGTCGTCCAACCGGGGTGCGCTCGAGGACATCGCGCCGGTGCGCGCCGTGCTGCCCGCCGGCGCAGGCCGGTTGTCGACCCGGGACTTCGCTGCCGTGAGCGCGAAAGCGTTTGATCCGCAATGGGTTTCGAGTCTGGTCGGCTGACGTGGTGCACTCGGTCGAGCTGCTGTTCGACCTCGACACCGAGGCCGTGATCAGGCGCGCCTGGGACGATCTGCACGCGGCGGGGATCGCCGCTCAGCCGCCCGCCGCTCGCCCGCACGCCACCTTGTGTGTCGCCCAGCGGATCGACGAGGCGGTGGTGCCGGCGTTGGCCGGTGTCGCCGGGAGGTTCCCGTTCCGGGCCCGTCTCGGCGCCACGCTGGTGTTCGGCCGCTCCGCCGGAGTTCTGGCCCGTCTCGTGGTGCCCAGCGCTGACCTGCTCGACCTGCACGCCGAAGTCTGCGCGCTCGCCGCGCCGTATCTACGGCCGGGTCCCATGCCGCACGCCGAGCCGGGTGACTGGACGCCGCACGTCACCCTCGCGCGTCGCATCCCGCCGGACCGGCTTGCCCGGGCGCTCGGTGTCGCCGGCCGGCCGGCGGAGATCAGCGCCACCGCGACCCGACTGCGGCTGTGGAACGGTGACACCCGCACGGAGATTCTGCTCGGCTGACGTGCCCGTGCCGGCCGGAAATGTGCGTGACGTCTAGCACGAGGCGGTTGCCGCCACTTCGGCTGAAGCCAGGGACTCTTTCAGGCGGCCAGGCGTCCCTGGGTGCAGTGACTCCCGGTGGATGGCCCGCCGATTGAAATCACGTACTTTCCAACGGGATTCGTTTGCGGTCGGGAGTGGGAGTGACCCCGACAGCCCGCCTCAGCCGCGGCGGCTGATGGCGTGGGCCGCGAGCCCGTCGACGAGCAGGCCGAGGCCGAAAGTGAAACGGCCACCGGCATTTTCGGACCACACCGTGTCGCTGTCGGCCACCGTCGCGCCCGCCGCGTCCCACTGGATGCGGGACTGCTCGTCGGCGGTGAAGCCCAGCACGTAGTAGACGATGGTGCGCGCGGCGAGGTCGGCGTCGTGCGCCGTGAGCCCCGATTCGATACAGGCGTCGGTGAGGGCCGCCACGATGCGGCTCAGTTCGGCCGATCGCCCGGCGGAGAAACTGGCCGAGACCAGCTCGGCGCCGTCGGTCGCCGACAGGAGCGCGTCGCGCAGCGCCGAACACAGGCCGACGATGCGGTCCGGCCATTCGCCGCCGGCCGGAACGGTCGCCGCGGTGGCCAGCAGGCGGTCGGCGACGGCGCCCAGCAGCTCCTGCTTGTCGGCGAAATGCCAGTACAGAGCGCCAGGGCTGACGCTCAGTTCACGTGCCAGCCTGCGCATGGTCAGGTCGGCGATCCCGTAGTTGTCCAGGATTTCGGCGGCCTTGGCCACCACGTCGCTTCGGTGCAGTTGCACGTCTGTATCCTAAACACCGTTCAAGTTGTAGGCCGCAGTCGGCCTGAAGTAAGGAGTGCCGATGACTCAGGCCGCGACCGATGTTTTGGGTGTAGCCCGCGAGCAGGTGCTCGAGCGTGGCGAAGGCCTGAGCCAGGAGCAGGTGCTCGAGGTTCTGCAGCTGCCCGACGACCGACTGGAGGACCTGCTGGCCCTCGCGCACGAGGTGCGCATGAAGTGGTGTGGCCCCGAGGTCGAGGTCGAGGGCATCATCAGCCTCAAGACCGGCGGTTGCCCTGAGGACTGCCACTTCTGCTCGCAGTCGGGTCTGTTCGCCTCCCCGGTGCGCAGCGCCTGGCTGGATGTCCCGAGCCTCGTCGAAGCCGCGAAGCAGACCGCCAAGACCGGTGCCACCGAGTTCTGCATCGTCGCCGCGGTGCGCGGGCCCGACGAGCGGCTGCTGGCCCAGGTGGCCGCCGGCATCGAGGCGATCCGCAACGAGGTCGACATCCAGATCGCGTGCTCGCTGGGCATGCTCGATCAGGAGCAGGTCGACCGCCTCAAGGCCATGGGTGTGCACCGCTACAACCACAACCTGGAGACCTCGAAGTCGTACTTCCCCAACGTCGTCACGACCCACACCTGGGAAGAGCGCTGGAAGACGCTGGAGATGGTCCGCGAAGCCGGCATGGAGGTCTGCTGCGGCGGCATCCTCGGCATGGGCGAGACGCTGGAGCAGCGTGCCGAGTTCGCCGCGAACCTCGCGGAGCTGAACCCGCACGAGGTCCCGCTGAACTTCCTGAACCCGCGCCCGGGCACCCCGTTCGGTGACCTCGAGGTGCTGCCGGCGGCCGACGCGCTGCGCGCCGTCGCCGCGTTCCGTCTGGCCATGCCGCGCACCATGCTGCGCTTCGCCGGCGGCCGCGAGATCACGCTCGGCGACCTGGGCGCCAAGCAGGGCATCCTGGGCGGCATCAACGCCGTCATCGTCGGCAACTACCTGACGACGCTGGGTCGCCCGGCCGAGTCGGACCTGGAACTGCTGGACGATCTGCAGATGCCGATCAAGGCACTGAACGCCACCCTGTAGAGCTGGACGTGATGACCAGAGAATTGCCCGCACCCGTCAGTGCCGGCAAGTTCAACGTGTACACCGGTGTCGCGGCGGATGCCGTCGACGGCGACGTCATGCCGACCACGGCTCAGCTCGGTCTGGAGGCGCCCCGCTGGTGCGCCGAATGCGGCCGACGCATGGTGGTGCAGGTACGCCCCGACGGTTGGTGGGCCAAGTGCTCGCGGCACGGGGTGGTGGACTCGAAGGACCTGGAAACTCAACGGTGACTCAGCCCGCTGAAACAGCCTCGGCGCCAACGCTTTCGCATCGCGCCGCGGCGCTGCGGGTCGTCATCGGCCTGGCGCTGACCGGTGCGCTCGGCGGCGTGGTGTGGGCCTTTCTCGCGCCGCCGGTCGACGCCGTCGTTGCGCTGACCAAGAAAGGTCAGCGCATTCACGGCTACTTCGGTGACGAATCGGACCGGGTGTTCCTGGGCGGTGCGTTGGCGGTCGGTCTGCTGACGGTGATCGCCGTCGTGGCCGCGACATTGGTGTGGCAGTGGCGCGCGCATCGCGGGCCGCTGCTGGCCGGCGCGCTGGCGCTCGGCAATGTGGCTGCCGCGGGCGCGCTCACGGGCGTGGGCGCTGTCGTCGCGCATTGGCGTTACGGGACACCGGATCTCGCGGGCGCGCCGTTGTCTCCCGAGCATCGGGTGGGTTACCTCGTCGAGGCGCCGCCGGTGTTCTTCGGCCACTCGCCGTGGGTCATCGCCACGACGCTGATCTTCCCGGCCGGCATCGCCGCGCTGGTCTACCTGTTCTGCACGCTGGCGACCAAGCGCGACGATCTGGGCGCCTGGCCGCCGGTGGAGCCGGCGCCGGTCCGGCTACCGGCCGCCGCCGCTCCGGTGGCTACCGACGCCCAATCGGAAGTCCCAGCAGAACCTTCGTGCTGACGACGCCCAGCTTGAGCAGGCCGAGGTAGGTCGCCGGGTTCAGCAGGGCCGGCCACGAGGTACGCACCGTCGGGCCCAGCGGCTTGCCGTCGAACCGTTCGGCGAGCCAGTTCAGCGTCATCGGCGCGGCCAGCGGGTGCAGCGCGATGTGCTCGCTGAGGATGTCGCGGTGGTAGGTCACGTGCGAGCCGCCCATGACGTAGGTGTCGGTCAGCTCGTCGATGTTGCCGACGGAGATGATCTGGTCGTACACGGCCTGCATGATCAGCAGCGGCGGGGTGGGCGCGGTCTTGCCGAGCTTGATGCTCTCGAAGACGTGCTGCACCTCCGGAGTGTCGAGCACCTCCTGCAGCGGCGACTTCAGCAAGGTGTCGAAGTCGAGTCCGGCGTGCCGCAGCACCGCCTCGCCGGTGGTCATGCCCTCGATGTTGCGCAGCATGGCCTTGCCGGCCTCGGTCGCGTGCTCATGGATGACGCGCTGGAGGCCGGGGTAGATGTGCATGAGGGCGGCGATCACCGTGGCGGGCAGGCCGGCTTTGGAAGTGCCGTTGAGCTGGCGGAACACCTCGGCCAGGTCACCGACCGGCGAGCCGAGGGCAGCGCCGACGACGTTGAGCTCGGGCGCGTAGTTGGCGTATTCCTCCGCGGCCCAGGCGCTGGCGAGGCCACCGCCCGAGTAGCCCCACAGGCCGATCGGCGCGTCGGCGTGCAGGCCGAGTGATTCGGTGTTGATGGCGGCGCGCAGGCCGTCGAGGATGTGGTACCCGGGCTCGTGCGGCGCGCCCCAGATGCCGTCGGTGCCTTCGTGGTCCGGGATGGACACCGCCCAGCCCTGCGCCAGGACCGCGGCGACGAGCATGTACTCGAGCTGCGCGACCGAGCCGAGGGCGCGGGCGCGGCGGCGGAGGGCGTAGGACGGGAAGCAGGCGTCGGAGACGGCGTCGATGGCGCACTGGTACGACACGATGGGGCAGCGCATGTCGGCGTTGTGGCCGACGGGCAGCAGGACGGTGGTCACGGCGGCCTGCGCGCTGCCGCTCAGGTCGGTGCTGCGGTACAGCAGCTGTGTGGCGGTGACGCCCTGGGGGATGACGCCCATGAATCCGAGCTCGACGTCGCGGGACCGCAGGACGGTGCCGGGTGCGGTGAGTTCGAAGCCGACGGGCGGCACGTAGAACGCGTCGTCGCTGGGCCGCAGCGGGCGGATGCCGGACTGGAGTTCCTCGTGGTACGGCTGGCCGATCCACTCGGCGTCGAACGCCCTGGCTGCATTGCCCATGGTCATCGGGAAATCATGTCTTAAGGAACCCTTAAAAACCAATTCCGGCTCGCGAAATGTGGCCGGAAAGTGACCTACGTCACGGTGCGTAGAGTGACTAACTAGGTGGGCGTAGCGCGGCGAACTCGTCGGTGACGCGGTATGTCGAGTCGGTGAACCGGTACAGCGCGGCCGGTCGGCCGCCGCTGCGGCCGGAACGTGCCGTCGTGCCGGTCGGGGTGATGACGCCGCGCCGGGCCAGCACGCGCTGCAGATTGGTCGGATCGACTTGGTGGCCCAGCGTGGCGGCGTAGATGTCCCGCAGGGTGGTGAGGGTGAATTCCTTTGGCGCCAAGGCGAATCCGATGTTGGTGTACGACATCTTGGCGACCAGCCGGGCGTGCGCGTGCGTGATCATCGGGCCGTGGTCGAAGGCCATGGGTGGCAGCGCTGACACTGGATGCCAGCGCGTGTCGCCCGGCAGTTCCGGTGTGGCGGGGGAGGGCACCAGGCCCAGGAAGGTCGACGCGATGGTGCGCGGCCCGGGCACGCGCTTGGGCTCGGAGAAGACCGCGAGCTGCTCGAGGTGCGTCAGTTCGCGCAGGTCGACCTTCTCGGCGAGCTGACGCCGGACGGAACTGACCATGTCTTCGTCGTGCCGCAGCTGACCGCCGGGCAGGGACCACGCGCCGCGTTGCGGCTCCATGGCGCGCTCCCAGAGCAGCACGCTGAGCTGCGGCCTCTTGCTGTCCAGGTCGCGCACCTGGAAGACGACGGCGAGCACTTCATGCGCAGTACCCACATCCGTCACGTTTTCGATTTTAAGTCGAAAACGTGGGAGATCAAAAGTGGCGCACGGGGAGAGGCGGCCGGGCGAAACGGCAATCCCGGCGAGCCAAGGCGCGTGATCTTCGAAAAGAAGAATCTCCACCCAGCCAGTAGACTCACGCTCGATTGCAGCAAAGCTTCGTGTTCGTCGTGCGGGGGAAGGCCGGTGGGCCATGCGCAATGTCGGCATTCGGCCAAGAGACCCGCTGGGGTGGATTTGCACCCTCGCCGAGCTGGGCACACTCGGTCCGCGCCTGCTCGCCAGAAACCACAGGTCCGTTGAGCCGGTCGTCGGCACCGGTGCCGCCAATGTGTCATTGACGAGTTATGGCAAGCGGATTGCCACGGTGTGGCAAACGATCGAGACCATCGGCGCCGGCGCCGTCAAGCCGCGTCGGCTGATTCTGTGGCTCGATGACCGCGACGCGTGCGTCGATCCGCCGGCGACATTGAAGCGGTTGCAGGCACGTGGGCTGGAAATTCGTCATTGCCGCGACTATGGGCCGCACAAGAAGTACTTCCCGTATACCAACGAGGTACTGCCGGACGAACCCGGCCGCACCCTTGTCGCGGCGGACGACGACGTTTACTACCCGCCCACCTGGCTCGCGGAGCTGCTCGCAGCGCACCGGCCCGGCGAGGTCACCGCGTTCCGTGCGCGCATGCGCAGCGACGGTCCGTACCGAACCTGGCCGATGTGCACCACGACCGAAGCCTCCGAGACGGTGTTCGCGACAGGTGTGTCCGGTGTGGCCTATCCGCCGGAACTGCTTGGGGCGCTGCGGGATCGGGGTGAAGCGTTCGCTCACGTGTGCCCCCGGGCGGACGACTACTGGCTGCACTACGCCGCCGTGGCCACGGGCATCCCGATCCGCCAGGTGCGCGATGTCGCGGCGTACTTCTGGCCCATCGTGCTGGTTTCCGCCCGGGGACTGTGGGACGGCAGCGGAGCTGCGAACGACGCCATCGCGGCCCAGACTCGGCAGACCTGGCAGGACTATCGGAATCGTCCCGAGATCGACGCCGAGTGAGGATCGGCCCGGTCATCCGGCGCCGTCTTTGCTGGTAGGGCGGGTGACCGTCAGGCCGGCTGCTGTCGCACGCGGTACACGAAGGTGAACATTCCATGTGCAGTGCTAGTATGTGGCATGTTTTCGATCATAAGTCGAAAACCTGGCCAGGTTCAAAGGAGACGGCCATGACGGTTCTGGACCGTGCGGCGGAGTTCGAAGGTTTCGGCGACGTGGTCGCCGACGGGCAGTGGGCAGACGAAGTGCGTCGCCTTGCCAAGGAGCGCAACGCCACAATCCTCGCGCACAACTACCAGCTGCCCGAGATTCAGGACATCGCCGACCACGTGGGCGACTCGCTGGCACTGTCGCGCATCGCCGCGGACGCCGCCGAGGACACCATCGTGTTCTGCGGTGTGCACTTCATGGCCGAGACCGCGAAAATCCTCTCGCCCTCCAAGACCGTGCTGATCCCGGACCAGCGGGCGGGCTGCTCGCTGGCCGACTCGATCACCGCCGACGACCTGCGGGCCTGGAAGGCCGACTACCCGGACGCCGTCGTGGTGTCCTACGTGAACACCACCGCGGCCGTCAAAGCCCTCACCGACATTTGCTGCACCTCGTCCAACGCGGTCGAGGTCGTCGCCTCGATCCCCGCGGACAAGACCGTGCTGTTCTGCCCGGACCAGTTCCTCGGCGCGCACGTGCGCCGCATGACGGGCCGGGACAACCTGCACATCTGGGCCGGCGAATGCCACGTACACGCCGGCATCAACGGTGACGAACTCGCCGACCAGGCCCGCTCGCATCCCGACGCCGAACTCTTCGTGCACCCCGAATGCGGTTGCGCCACTTCGGCTCTCTATCTGGCCGGCGAGGGTGCCGTACCCGACGACCGCGTGAAGATCCTGTCGACCGGCGGCATGCTCGACGCCGCCCGCGAGACCCACGCCAAGCAGGTCCTGGTCGCCACCGAGATCGGCATGCTGCACCAGTTGCGCCGTGCCGCACCGGAAACCGAGTTCCTCGCCGTCAACGATCGGGCCTCCTGCCCGTACATGAAGATGATCACGCCGGCCGCGCTGCTGCGCTGCCTGCGGGACGGTGCTGACGAAGTTCACGTCGACGAAGATGTCGCGGCCGCAGCTCGGTTGAGCGTGCAGCGCATGATCGGGATCGGGCAGCCCGGCGGCGGGGAATAGCGTGAGCGCCCACGCGGGCCGTTCGGTCGCCTGCGGCGGCCGTGGCTACTGGCGCCAGCGCGCCGACGTCATCGTCGTCGGTACGGGGGTCGCGGGCCTGGCGGCGGCGCGTGCCGCCCAACTGGCCGGCAGCCGCGTCGTGGTCGTCGGCAAGTCCGGCGAGACGGCCACCGCTTACGCCCAGGGGGGCATCGCGGTCGTCATCCCCGACACCGATGACTCGGTGCAGGCGCACGTCGCGGACACCGTCGCGGCCGGAGCCGGCTTGTGCGATGTCGACGCGGTCACCTCGATCGTCGCCGACGGCTATGCCGCCGTGCGTGAATTGGTCGGTGCCGGTGCGGCTTTCGACGAAGTCGGGCCGGGGGCCTGGTCCCTGACCCGCGAGGGTGGACACAGCCGCCGCCGCATCATCCACGCCGGTGGCGATGCCACCGGCGCCGAGGTGCAGCGTGCCCTGGCCGCCGCCACCCAGACGCTCGACATCCGGCCCAATCATGTTGCGCTGCAGGTGTTGCACCACGACGGAGCGGTCAGCGGCCTGCTGGTGCTGAGCCCGGACGGACCTGGCGTGCTGACGGCGCCGTCGGTGATCCTGGCGACCGGTGGCCTGGGGCAGCTGTACACCGCGACGACCAACCCGGACGGTTCGACGGGCGACGGCATCGCCCTGGCGCTGCGCGCCGGATTGCCGGTCCGCGACATCGAATTCGTCCAGTTTCACCCGACCATGCTGTACACCGGCGCGGCCGGCGGCCGGTGCCCGCTGATCACCGAGGCCTTGCGCGGCGAAGGGGCCATCCTGCGTGACCTTCGCGGCGACTCGGTGACCGACGGCGTGCACCCGATGGGCGACCTGGCCCCGCGCGACGTCGTGGCCGCCGCCATCGATGCCCGCCTCGCGGCCACCGGCGACGACTACGTCTTCCTCGATGCCCGTGGCGTCCCCGACGTCGCCGCCCGATTCCCGACGGTCACGGCCGCATGCCTGGCGGCCGGCATCGACCCTGCGCGCCAACCGATTCCGGTGGTGCCGGGCGCCCATTACAGCTGCGGGGGTGTGGTCACCGACGTGTACGGCCGCACCGAGATGGCCGGCCTGTACGCCGCCGGTGAGGTCGGACGCACCGGTATGCACGGCGGTAATCGCCTGGCCTCCAACAGCCTGCTGGAAGGACTGGTGGTTGGCGGCCGCGCCGGTCGTGCGGCGGCCGAGCAGGCCCGCGATGCCGGTGGAAACCGCGTGCCGGAGCCGGATCTGGGCAAGCGGCCCGCGTTGGATCGGCATGCCCTGCAACGCGACATGACCAGGTACGCCTCGGTGGTGCGCGACGCCGCTGGACTGGACCGGCTGAGCGAGTTGCTCGCCGGCGCCCGCGGTATGGCCATGTCGGACCGGGCGGCCGTCGAGGATGCGGCCCTGACCGTGACGGCGTCGGCGGTTGCTGCCGCGGCAGCCGTCCGTGCGGAATCCCGTGGCTGCCACCACCGCAGTGACCGACCGGACCGCGATCCGGCGTTCGGGGTATCGATCGATGTGCGGCTGGACGCCGCCGGGCGCGCCGTGGCCGCCCTGCCGATAGGAGCGTGTAACTGATGGCATTGACCGCAGCCGAATTGGCCGACGCGCACGCGATCATCGATCGCGCGCTCGACGAGGATCTGCGCTACGGGCCGGACGTCACCTCGGTGGCGACCGTGCCGGCCGACGCCACCACGGTCGCGTCGATGGTGTCGCGACAGCAGGGCGTCATCGCGGGTCTGGACATCGCGGTTCTGGTGCTGGACAAGGTGATCGGGGAGGGCGCCTACAAGATCCGCGACCGAGCCGAGGACGGCACCGAGGTCAAGCCCGGCGATGCGGTGCTGACCGTCGAAGCGCCGACACGGGCCCTGCTGACGGCCGAACGCACGATGCTGAACATCGTCTGCCACCTTTCGGGCATCGCCACCGAGACGGCGCGCTGGGTGCAGGAGGTGGCCGGGACCGAGGCCGCCATCCGTGACACCCGAAAGACGTTGCCCGGATTGCGGTTGTTGCAGAAGTACGCGGTGCGCGTCGGCGGCGGTGTCAACCATCGGCTGGGTCTGGGCGATGCCGCCCTGATCAAGGACAACCACGTCGCGGCTGCCGGATCGGTGCTCGCGGCCCTGCAGGCGGTCCGTGCGGTGGCGCCGGATCTGCCGTGCGAGGTCGAGGTGGATTCGCTCGAGCAACTCGACGAAATCCTCGGTGAGAACGTCGAATTGGTGTTGCTGGACAACTTCCCGGTCTGGCAGACGCAGATCGCGGTGCAGCGCCGTGACGCCCGCGCACCCGGCACCAAGCTGGAATCGTCGGGCGGGCTCAGCCTGGAGTCGGCCGCGGCCTACGCCTCGACCGGTGTCGACTTCCTCGCCATCGGTGCGCTGACGCATTCGGTGCGGGTGCTCGACGTCGGCCTCGATACGTAACTCGGCCGCTACTATCACGAGCATGGCGGAAGACGAGAAGACCGAAGACAAGACCACCACACTGAGCAAAGCCGCAAAGGACACCGACGAGACGTCGGGTTCGATGTCCGTCACGCAGATCATCGCGATTGCGGCCGTGGTCATCGGCCTGATCGCCGCCGGCATCGGCGGCTACGCGCTGTACGCGGTGAAGAACCAGGACAAGAAGTACACCGAGGCCGAGCAGGACACGGCCAAGATCGCGCTCTGTGACGCCATGAAGACCGTCAGCAAGGGCATCGCGATCAACACCAACCTGGCGGTCCCCGGCGGGCCGGACGACACCACGGGTGCCCTGGCCGTGGCCGCCAACGCGCGTCTGGCGCTGATCACCGGTGGCCAGTACCTGCTGAACCGGATCGACCCGGCCGCCCCGGCCGACCTCGCGACGGCGGCGCGCAAGTACGCCAACACCCTCTTGGACATCGGGGCCGCGGCGACGGCCGGCGCTCAGACCGACGATCCGCAGCAGAAGGTGCGCCTGGATGACGCCGGCGCCGACAGCAAGCAGATCAACGACATCTGCAAGTAGCCGTCGACGGACCGGGGGCCACGCTGACGATCAGCGTGGCCCCCGGTTTGTCAGTGGGCGATGTCGGCGACGAACACGCCGCTGCGCTTGGCCACGATCCGCGCGATCCGCGGCAACGACGGGTCATCGGTGCCCGCGGGCAGGATGCGCGGATTCACCAGGTGCAGATCCTTGCGCGCGACGTGGATGTCGGCCTCGCCGGCGGCGAGCACGTTCTTGACCCAGTTGGTCTTGCCGTGGGCCAGCCCGATCGCCAGCACATCGCCCTTGCGGTACGAGGTGACGATGGTCTCGAATTCCTTACCCGACTTGCGGCCGCGATGCTTGATGACTGAGAACCCGGGCAGCTTCTTCGAAAGCGGGCGCAACGCCGGGTTGATGTACTTGATCTGGAAGTTCTCCAACCACACCGGGAAGATCATCGGCACGCCGGCGGCGTTGTTGGGGTGGTCCTGACGGCTTGACATGACGCCTCCGTATTCGATTTGGCCTGCTCTGGGAGAATAGTGGGGTGAACACTGCAGTGAAGCTCTCGCGTATCGATTTGCGAGGTCAGCAGCTGTCCGCGGCGCAGTTGCGAGCGGTGCTGCCCCGAGGCGGTGTCGACGTGGATTCGGTGCTGCCCAAGGTACGCCCGATCGTCGACGCGGTGGTCGAACGCGGTGCGGTGGCGGCCCTCGAATACGGCGAGTCCTTCGACGGCGTGCGGCCGGCCGCCGTACGCGTCCCCAAGGCGGAGCTGGACGCCGCGCTGACCCGCCTGCCCGCCGACGTGCGGGTGGCGCTCGAGGTCGCGATCGAGCGGACCCGTGCCGTGCACGCCGACCAGCGGCGCACCGACACCACCACGACGCTGGCCCCGGGCGCGACCGTCACCGAACGGTGGGTCCCGGTCGAACGCGTCGGGCTGTACGTCCCCGGCGGCAACGCCGTCTACCCGTCGAGCGTCGTGATGAACGTCGTCCCGGCCCAGACCGCCGGCGTCGACTCCCTGGTGATCGCCAGCCCGCCACAGAAGGACCACGGCGGACTACCGCACCCGACCATCCTCGCCGCGGCAGCTCTGCTCGGGGTCGACGAGGTGTGGGCTGTCGGCGGTGCCCAGGGCATCGCGCTGCTGGCTTACGGCGGCGTGGACACGACCGGCGAAGAGCTCGCGCCGGTCGACATGATCACCGGCCCGGGCAACATCTTCGTCACGGCCGCCAAGCGCATCTGCCGTTCCCAGGTGGGCATCGACGCCGAGGCCGGCCCGACGGAGATCGCGATCCTGGCCGATCACTCGGCCGACGCGGTGCACATCGCCGCCGATCTGATCAGCCAGGCCGAGCACGACGAGATGGCGGCCAGCGTGCTGGTCACCACCAGTGAGAAGCTGGCCGACGCCACCGATGTGGAGGTGGCCGCGCAGGTCGCCACGACGCTGCACCGTGAGCGGGTGACGGTCGCGCTGAACGGCAAACAGTCGGCCATCGTGCTGGTGGACGACCTCGACACCGGGGTCCGTGTCGTGAACGCCTACGCCGCCGAGCACCTGGAGATCCAGACCGTCGACGCCGCTGAGGTCGCCGGCCGAATCCGTTCGGCGGGCGCCATTTTCGTCGGCGCCTGGTCGCCGGTGAGCCTCGGCGACTACTGCGCCGGGTCCAACCACGTGCTGCCGACCGCCGGTTGCGCGCGGCACTCCAGTGGCCTGTCGGTGCAGACGTTCCTGCGTGGCATCCACGTCGTCGACTACACCGAGGCGGCCCTGAAAGACGTTGCGGGTCACGTGATCACGCTGGCCACGGCAGAGAACCTGCCGGCGCACGGTGAGGCTGTGCGCCGGAGGTTCGAACGCTGATGGGTAAGAAGATCTCCCTGGCCGACCTGCCGCTGCGGGAGAACCTGCGCGGCAAATCGCCGTACGGCGCACCGCAACTCGTGGTGCCGGTGCGGCTCAACACCAACGAGAACCCGCACCCGCCGACACCGGCGCTGGTCGACGACGTCGCCGCATCGGTCGCCGCGGCCGCCGCCGAGTTGCACCGCTACCCGGACCGCGACGCCATGGCGCTGCGTACCGATCTGGCCGCGTACATGCAGGCGCAGACGGGTGTCGCGCTGACGGCGGAAAACCTGTGGGCGGCAAACGGTTCCAATGAAATCCTGCAGCAGCTGCTGCAGGCGTTCGGCGGGCCGGGCCGCAGCGCCATCGGTTTCGTGCCGTCGTACTCGATGCACCCCATCATTTCGGACGGCACCCAGACCGAATGGCTGTCGGCAACCCGGGCGACCGATTTCGGCCTCGACGTCGACGTGGCGGTGGCCGCCATCGAGGCGCAGCGACCCGACGTCGTCTTCGTGACCAGCCCCAACAACCCGACCGGGCAGAGCGTTCCGCTCGACGACCTGCGCCGCCTGCTGGACGTCACGCCCGGTGTGCTGATCCTCGACGAGGCGTACGGCGAATTCTCGTCGCAGCCCAGCGGTGTCGCGCTGCTCGCCGAGTACCCGGCCAAGCTGATCATCAGCCGCACCATGAGCAAGGCGTTCGCCTTCGCCGGCGGGCGGCTGGGCTACCTCGTGGCCGACCCTGCCGTGATCGATGCGATGCTGCTGGTGCGGTTGCCGTATCACCTGTCGGTGCTGACGCAGGCGGCCGCGCGTGCCGCGCTGCGGCATGCTGATGAGACGCTGAGCAGCGTCGCCACTTTGGCTTCGGAGCGGGACCGGGTGGCAGCGGCGTTGTCCGGCATGGGTTTCCGGGTGATCCCCAGTGACGCCAACTTCATCCTGTTCGGCGAGTTCGCCGATGCCGCGGCGACCTGGCAGCGCTACCTCGACGCCGGCGTGCTGATCCGCGACGTCGGAATCCCCGGATTCCTGCGCACCACCGTCGGTTTGGCCGCGGAGAACGACGCCCTGCTGGAAGTCAGCGCCAAGCTCGCCGCAACGGAACTAGCCCCACAAGGAGTTTCATGACCCGCCGCGCCCGCGTGGAACGCACCACCAAAGAGTCGAGCATCGTCGTCGAGATCGATCTCGACGGCACCGGCCAGGTCGACATCAGCACCGGGGTGCCGTTCTTCGACCACATGCTGACCTCCCTGGGCACGCACGCCAGCTTCGATCTGACGGTGCACGCCAAGGGTGATGTCGAGATCGAGGGCCACCACACCGTCGAGGACACCGCGATCGTCCTGGGCCAGGCACTCGGCCAGGCCCTGGGCGACAAGAAGGGCATCCGCCGGTTCGGCGACGCGTTCATCCCGATGGACGAGACCCTGGCCCATGCGGCCGTTGACGTTTCGGGCCGTCCGTACTTCGTGCACACCGGTGAACCGGAGTCGATGGTGTCCTTCACCATCGCCGGGTCCTCGGTGCCGTACCACACCGTGATCAACCGGCACGTGTTCGAATCGCTGGCCTTCAACGCCAAGATCGCGCTGCACGTGCGCACGCTGTACGGCCGCGACCCGCACCACATCACCGAGGCGCAGTACAAGGCCGTGGCGCGCGCGCTGCGTCAGGCCGTCGAACCCGACCCTCGGGTGGCCGGCGTGCCGTCGACCAAGGGCACTCTGTGACAAAGAAACTCGTCGTTCTGGACTACGGCTCGGGCAATCTCCGGTCCGCGCAGCGCGCCCTCGAGCGGGTCGGCGCTGACGTCGAGGTCACCGCCGACGCCGCTGCCGCGGCTGCCGCCGACGGTCTGGTTGTGCCCGGTGTCGGCGCCTACGAGGCCTGCATGACCGGTCTGCGGTCGATCGGCGGCGAGAAGATCATCGCCGACCGGCTGGCCGCGGGCCACCCGGTGCTGGGTGTGTGCGTCGGCATGCAGATTCTGTTCTCGAAGGGCGTCGAGTTCGGGGTGCAGACCGAAGGCTGCGGGCAGTGGCCCGGTGAGGTCACCCGGCTGGATGCGCCGGTGATTCCGCACATGGGCTGGAACACCGTCGATGCCGCCGCCGACAGCACCCTGTTCAAGGGGCTCGACGCCGACACCCGGTTCTACTTCGTGCATTCCTACGCCGCCCAGCAGTGGGGCGGCCATGCCGACGCGAAGGTCACCTGGGCCACGCATCACGTGCCGTTCATCGCGGCCGTCGAAGACGGCGCGTTGTCGGCGACACAGTTTCATCCGGAGAAGAGCGGCGACGCAGGTGCGACGCTGTTGGCGAATTGGGTTGAGGGGCTATGAGTTTGATTCTGTTGCCGGCCGTTGACGTGGTCGACGGCAAGGCGGTGCGGCTGGTGCAGGGCAAGGCCGGCAGCGAGACCGATTACGGTTCGGCGCTGGAGGCGGCGCAGACCTGGCAGCGCGACGGTGCCGAGTGGGTGCACCTGGTGGACCTGGACGCCGCGTTCGGCCGGGGCAGCAACCGGGAACTGCTGGCCGAGGTCGTCGGCAAACTCGATGTGGCCGTGGAACTTTCCGGTGGCATCCGTGACGATGAGTCGCTCAAAGCGGCCATGGACACCGGCTGCGCCCGCGTGAACATCGGCACCGCGGCGCTGGAGAGCCCGGAATGGTGCAAGCGGGCCATCGGCGAGTACGGCGACCGCGTGGCGGTCGGCCTGGACGTGCAGTTCGAGAACGGCAGTTGGCGCCTGCGCGGCCGCGGCTGGGAGACCGACGGCGGCGACCTGTGGGACGTGCTGGAACGCCTCGACAGCGAAGGCTGTTCGCGTTACGTCGTCACCGACGTCACCAAGGACGGCACGCTGACCGGTCCGAACCTGGACCTGCTGAGCACCGTCGCCGGCCGCACCAACGCGCCGATCATCGCGTCGGGTGGCGTGTCGAGCCTGGACGACCTGCGCGCCATCGCCACGCTGACCGGGCAGGGCGTCGAGGGCGCCATCGTCGGAAAGGCCTTGTACGCAGAGCGGTTCACGCTGCCTGAGGCGCTGGCTGCGGTTAAGTGATCGAACCGGCGAGGTTGGCAGAGCTGGTCGCGGCCGCGACCAGCATCCTCGACGATGCCGTCGCCCCGTTCATCGCCGGCCACCAGGCCGACGCGGCAGTTCGCAAGAAGGGCAACGACTTCGCCACCGAGATCGACCTCGCCATCGAGCGCCAGGTCGTCGCGGCCCTGACGTCGGCCACCGGAATCGGTGTGCACGGTGAGGAATTCGGTGGCGAGCCCATCGACTCCGAGCTGGTGTGGGTGCTCGATCCGATCGACGGCACATTCAACTACGCGGCCGGTTCGCCCATGGCGGCGATCCTGCTCGGCCTGCTGTGGCGGGGCACCCCGGTCGCCGGGCTGACGTGGCTGCCGTTCATGGGCCAGCGCTACGTCGCAACCGTGGACGGTCCCGTCCGCGACGGGGAGACGGCCTTGCCGCCGCTGGCCCCGACCACGCTGGCCGAATCCATCGTCGGTATCCAGACCTTCAACATCGATTCGAAGGGCCGTTTCCCGGGGCGGTGGCGCAATGCGGTCCTGTCGAGCCTGACGCGGGAATGCTCGCGGGTGCGGATGCACGGCGCGACGGGCCTCGACCTGGCGTACGTCGGCGCCGGCATTCTCGGCGGCGCGATCAGCTTCGGTCACCACATCTGGGACCACGCCGCGGGTGTCGCCTTGGTCCGGGCCGCCGGCGGTATCGTCACCGACCTCGCCGGCGAGCCGTGGACGGCCGATTCGAAATCTGCGTTGGCCGCCGCACCCGGTGTGCACGAGAGGATGCTGGAGATCGTGAAATCCGTTGGTATTCCGGAGGATTACCTGTGAGTCTCGCAACGCGCGTCATCCCGTGCCTGGACGTCGACGGCGGCCGGGTGGTCAAGGGCGTCAACTTCGAGAACCTGCGGGACGCCGGTGATCCCGTCGAGCTGGCCGCCGCGTATGACGCGGAAGGCGCCGACGAGCTGACGTTCCTGGACGTCACCGCGTCGTCGTCGGGCCGCTCGACCATGCTCGAGGTGGTGCGCCGCACCGCCGAGCAGGTGTTCATCCCGCTGACCGTGGGTGGCGGCGTGCGCTCGGTCGAGGACGTCGACACGCTGCTGCGCGCCGGCGCCGACAAGGTTTCGGTCAACACCGCCGCGATCGCCCGGCCCGAGCTGCTGTCGGAGCTGTCGCGGCAGTTCGGTTCGCAGTGCATCGTGCTGTCGGTGGATGCCCGCACCGTGCCCGAAGGATCCGAGCCGACGCCGTCCGGCTGGGAGGTGACGACCCACGGCGGCCGCCGCGGCACCGGCATCGACGCCGTCGAATGGGCCACGCGCGGAGCCGAACTCGGGGTCGGGGAGATCCTGCTGAATTCCATGGACGCCGACGGCACCAAGGCCGGTTTCGACCTCGCGATGCTGCGGGCGGTGCGCGCCGCGGTGAGCGTGCCGGTGATCGCCAGCGGGGGAGCCGGCGCCGTCGGCGACTTCGCGCCCGCGGTGCAGGCCGGTGCGGATGCGGTCCTGGCGGCCACCGTCTTCCACTTCCGGGAGCTGACGATCGGTCAGGTGAAGGAAGCGATGGCGGCCGAAGGGATCACGGTGCGATGAGCCTGGATCCCGGGATCGCCGCCCGCATCAAGCGCAACGAGGCCGGGCTGTTCACCGCCGTGGTGCAGCAGCGGGGTACCGGCGATGTGCTGATGGTCGCCTGGATGGACGACGACGCGCTGGCCCGCACTCTGGAAACCCGTGAGGCGACGTACTTTTCCCGCTCGCGCGGTGAGCAGTGGGTCAAGGGTCTGACATCGGGCCACACGCAGTACGTGCACTCGGTGCGGCTGGACTGTGACGGCGACGCCGTGCTGCTCGAAGTCGACCAGGTCGGTGGGGCCTGCCACACCGGCGACCACAGCTGCTTCGACGCCGACCAGTTGCTCGCCCCCGAGGCCTAATCCGGCTCGGCCAGGTGCTGCTCGACCAGCGCCCGTCCCTCGGCCCGCAGGGCGTCGTCGACCTCGATCTCGAGCACCCGTAGGGCGGCATCGGCGATGGCCTCGGCCACTTCGTCGCCGGTGATCTCGGGATCGTCGACGCGCTGCGCGATGACCGTCTCGGTCAGGCGCACCGGCAGGCCGCAGCGGAACTCGTCGCGGCCGCCGACGGCGTCGACCGCCAGTTCGCGGTAGACGGCGTGCAACTCGCGGCGCCGGCGGTGGAAGCCCTCGATGCCGTCGACCTCCGGCAGCAGATAGAGCCGGCCCAGGTTCCACGGCACGGACAGCAGGTTGGCCGCGTCACCGGCCGTCACCGCCCAGAGGGCCGCCTTCGGGTCGTCCACCGAGCGCGTCACGCGCCGCGCGAAGTCCAGCGACGGCACCACCGTCGCGTCGAGCAGTGCCTCGAGGATGGCTTCCTTGTTGGGGAAGTGGTGATACAGCGAGGCCTGACGGATGCCGACGGCTTCGGCGATCGACCGCGTCGAGGTGACCGTGAAGCCCTGTGTCACAAACAGTTCTCCGGCGGCATCGAGGATCTGTTCGACGGCGGTGCTGCCGGGGCGTAGGGCATCGCGATGACGGGGACGGCCGGGGCGGCTCATGCCACTACTGTGCCACCTGCGGTCATTCGCGCAGCGTCGGCTCGCGTGAAACGCAACTGTTACATCGCGACCCACGTCGGAAACGTCGGTGACCCCTCTGCGTCACGCTTCCCATTAATTCTGTCAGTTGACAGGTATTAGGCCTCGCAGAATCGGAATCGGATGACATTGACCAACACGTCGCCGGCAGATCACGACGATCTCGCCGAGTTCGGCTACGACCAACAGCTGCACCGCTCGCTGGGCAAGTTCGCCTCGTTCGCGGCCGGTTTCTCGTTCGTGTCGATCCTCACCACGATCTTCCAATTGTTCGGCCTCGGATACAGTTTCGGCGGGCCGGCGTTCTTCTGGACCTGGCCGGTGGTGTTCATCGGACAGTTCGCGGTGGCCTTGTGCTTCGCCGAACTCGCGGCCCGCTACCCGATCTCGGGGGCCATCTACCAGTGGGCCCGCCGCCTCGGCGGTGAGGTGGTCGGCTGGTTCGGTGGCTGGTTCATGATCGTCGCCCAGATCATCACCGCATCCGCCGCGGCCATCGCGCTGCAGGTGGTGCTGCCGGCGGTGTGGCCGGGCTTCCAGATCATCGGCACCGATACCGCACTCACGTCGGCCGATGGCGCCGCCAACGCCGTGCTGTTGGGTACCGCGCTGCTGATCATCACCACCACGATCAACTGCATCGGCGTGCGCTGGATGTCGCGCGTCGCGACGATCGGTGTCTGCTGCGAGATCGTCGGCGTCATCGCGGTCGTCGGAGTCTTCTTCACGCACGCACAGCGCGGTCCGCAGGTCGTCTTCGACACCGGTGGCGCGGGTTCGGGCTACGGCTGGGCCTGGATCGCCTCGGGTCTGATGGCCGCCTACGTCATGGTCGGCTTCGGCTCGGCCGGTGAACTCGCCGAGGAGACGCGCGACGCGCGCCGCGTCGCCCCGCGCACCATCCGGTCGGCGCTCACCGTCTCGGCACTCGGTGGCGGTCTCATGATCGTCGGCGCACTGATGGCGGCGCCGAGCCTGACCGACGGCCGTCTGGCGACCGAAGGCCTGCCCTACGTGCTGGGTGCGGTGCTGTCCTCGCCCTGGGGCACGCTGCTCCTCATCGATGTGGCCATCGCGATCTTCATCTGCACCTTGGCAATTCAGACCGCTGCCACCCGCCTGATGTTCTCCATGGCACGCGACCAGCGGCTGCCGTTCTCGGCGCTGCTGTCGCGCGTCAATCCGGCTACCGGGACGCCGATTCCGCCCGCGATCGTGGTCGGTGTCGCGTGCGTCGGTGTGCTCCTGGTGAACGTCGGCAACTCCGCGATCTTCGCGACCCTGGCCAGCGTCTGCATCATCGCGATCTACATCGCGTACCTGCTGGTGACGGCGCCGCTCCTGGCGCACCGGCTGCGCGGAATGCGCTGGGACGCTTCGGTTACCGACGCCGGTGGCCGGCCGCTGTTCTCGCTGGGTCGCTGGGGCCTGCCGGTCAACATCTTCGCCGTGGTGTACGGCGTGGCCATGGTGATCAACCTGGCCTGGCCGCGGCCGGAAATCTACGACCCGACGGGCACCATGCCGCTGCTGGTGTGGGCCGGGCCGTTCACCATCGTCGCCATCGTCGCGCTCGGCGCCCTGTGCTTCCCGTACCGCCGGACCCACCCGCGCCCCGTCGGGTCGCTCTGACCCCGTCCAATCCACAACTGCCGAAAGGATTCTCGTGAGTTCTTCGTCCACCACCTCGACGACCGCCGCCGCCCGCGCACACGCCCGTGCGCAGGCCGGCACCCACACCGCGGCCATGCCCGTCGTTCCGGCATCGCAGTGGCCGACACCGCCGGCCGGTGTCGATGCCCACCGCCTGACCTGGGCCGAGACGGTGCCCGGCGGCCGCTACACCAGCAAGGTGCTGGACCGCGGAACGCGGTTGCGGCTCACCGACATCGAGGGCCGCGCGTGCGCGCACCTGCTGCTGTGGCGCGCCGACGCCCCCTGGGAGCGCCTGAACACCGCCGACACCGTCAAGGTGCCGTGGCAGGCGTATCTCGGCACCGGGCACCCGCTGCTCGATGACCAGGGCCGGGTCCTGGCGACCATCGTCGCCGACACCTCGGGCCACCACGATGCCCTGTGCGGCACCACAACCCGGTCCCAGAACGAAGCCCGCTACGGTGCCGGCAGCGCGCACTCGGACAGCCCGGCCGGCCGCGAGTTGCTGGTGCTCGCCGCACTCAAGCACGGCCTGGGGCCGCGCGACGTAGGCCCCGGCGTGTCGTTCTTCCACGGCGTCCGGGCCGACGATGCGGGGCAACTGGTGTCGACGGGCTCGGCCGGAGCCGGCACCGCGGTCGAACTGCTCGTGCACCTGCCGGTGATCGTGGCGATCGCCAACACCGCACACCCGCTCGACCCGGAGCCGAGCTTCAACACCTCGGACCTGGAGGTGCTGGCCTGGTCGGCTCCCGCCGACCTCGCCGATCTGGCCGCGCGCGCCGAAACCATCGGACCCGAATACGAACGCGCCCACCGCAACACCGAAGACGTCTGGACCGCACTGCATCTCACCGAAGGAGTTCCCGCATGAGCACCGTCATCGACTCGGTCCCCGCGCTGGTGTCCGGCACGACCATCCTCGACGAGATCGTCGAGGCCCGCGGCCCCTGGTCGGCGATCGTCGCGGCAGGCGACGTGCTGACCATCGTCGACCTGCACGGCAATCAGGCCGTGGACACGCTGATCTACGGGGCGCACGACACGTCCCGCCGGTACAGCGCCCAGACCACCATCACGGCGCAGAAGTCGCTGTTCGTCAGCACCGGAACCGTGTTGCGCGACAGCGACGGTGGGGCACTGATGACCGTGGTGGCCGACGAGGTCGGCAATCACGACACCGTCGGCGGCGCCTGCTCGCAGGAGTCCAACACCCTGCGCTACGGCCACCACACCCGCCATCAGCATGCGTGCGTCGAGAACTTTCTCATCGAAGGCGCCCGCTACGGCCTCGGAAAGCGTGACCTGGCACCGAATCTCAACTTCTTCATGAACGTGCCGGTGGAGGCCGACGGCACGCTCGGCATCGTCGACGGGCTGTCGGCGCCGGGACTGCGGGTGGCGCTGCGCGCCGACACCGACGTCCTCGTGCTGGTGTCCAATTGCCCGCAGATCAACAACCCGTGCAACGGCTTCGATCCGACACCGGTGCGGATGATCGTCACCCGCCCGTCCTGATCCACGTTCTCTCGCACCGCGTTCTGCATTCGAAGGAGTACCGGAATGGCGCCATCCGCCCTCACCGTGCTGCGGCCCGGGCCGAGCACCACCGTCCAGGACTGGCCGGGCCGCATCGGCTACTGGCAGGTGGGCGTACCGCCGTCAGGTCCGATGGACGACCTGTCGCTGCGGTTGGCCAACCTCGCGGTCGGTAACGCCGAAGGCGCACCCGGCCTCGAGGCCACGATGGCCGGTCCGACACTGGGATTCGACGAGGCGACGGTCGTCTGCGTCACCGGCGCACCGGTATCGGTCACGCTCGACGGCGTCCCGGCGCGGCAGTGGGCACCCATCGCGGTCCCGGAGGGCGGTGTGCTCGAGATCGGCGCCGTACAGGGCGTCGGCATGCGCATCTACATCGCGGTGGCCGGCGGTATCGAGGCCGAGGCGTACCTCGGCTCGCGCTCGACGTTCACGCTCGGGAAGTTCGGCGCCGGCGGGCGGGCCCTCGCGGCCGGCGACCGTCTCGATCTGGGCACCCCGGGCGGACGACCGCGCCGGCTGACCGATGAGGAAATCCCGTCGATCGGCCACGAATGGCGCCTGGCGGTCACCGAGGGACCGCACGGCGCGCCGGAGTTCTTCACCCGAGCCGACATCGAAAGCCTCTACGAGGCCACGTATCTGGTGGACCACAACCTCGACCGCACCGGTGTGCGCCTCGTCGGGCCGAAGCCGCAGTGGGCCCGGCCCGACGGCGGCGAGGCCGGCCTGCACCCGTCGAACATCCATGACACGCCGTATTCGGTTGGCGCCCTTGACTTCACCGGCGACACCCCGATCCTGCTCGGTCCGGACGGACCCAGCCTCGGCGGTTTCGTCTGCCCCGTGACGGTGACGTCGGCGGACCGCTGGAAGCTCGGGCAGCTCACGCCCGGCGACCGGGTGCGCTTCGTTCCGGTGCGGGCCAGTGCCGCGGCACCGCTGGCGGCCCTGGGCACCTCGCGGCGCGCGGCGTCCCCGGTGGTGCGCAGCCCGCGCGGCGACGGCGACGATGGGGTGCTGCACCGCGGCGTCACCGGTGACGGGACGACGTCGATGACCCTGCGCCGCAGCGGCGATGACAATCTGCTGGTCGAATACGGCACGATGACACTGGATCTGGTGCTGCGGGCGCGGGTGCACGCGCTGCACACCGCGATCGACGCACACCGGCCCCGCGGCATCATCGACCTGACACCCGGAATCCGTTCGCTGCAGGTCAAATTCGACGCCGCGCTCACCGATCACCAGGCGATGACGGCCTTCGTGCTCGACCTCGAGTCCGCGCTCGGGCCCGTCGACCAACTGGTGCTGCCGAGCCGCTCGGTGCGGCTGCCATTGAGTTGGGATGACCCGACCATCCGGCTCGCCATCGACCGGTACCGCAACGGTGTGCGCGACGACGCGCCGTGGTGCCCGAGCAACATCGAGTTCATCCGGCGGATGAACGGCCTCGAGTCGCAGCAGGAGGTGTTCGACATCGTCCATGCGGCAAGTTATCTCGTGCTCGGTCTGGGGGACGTCTACCTCGGTGCGCCCGTCGCCACCCCGGTCGATCCCCGCCACCGGGTGGTCACCACCAAGTACAACCCGGCCCGCACCTGGACGCCGGAGAACGCGGTCGGGATCGGCGGTGCCTACCTCTGCATCTACGGTATGGAAGGCCCGGGCGGCTACCAGTTGATGGGCCGCACCACCCAGGTGTGGAACCACCGGTTCCCGTTGTCCGCACCGGGTTTCGAGCCGGAACAGCCGTGGCTGCTGCGATTCTTCGACCAGGTGTCGTGGTACCCGGTGTCGTCGGAGGAACTGACCGATCTGCGGGCCGACGTCGCCGCCGGACGCGGGACGGTCGACATCACCGACGGCGAGTTCCGCATCGCGGACTACCTGAACTTCCTCTCGAGCGAAGCCGACGACATCGCCGCGGTACGACAGCGTATGACGGCCGCCCGCAACGAGGAGCGGGCCCGCTGGGAGGCCAGCGGTGAGATCGGCGCACGCAAGAAGCCCTGCGCCACAACAGGACAGGAAGTCGCATGACGGACCGGATCAGCGCCGCCTACGCGGCCATCGCACAGCGACCGGAGGCCTTCATCACCGTCCGGGACGAGGACACCGTGCGCCGCGAGGTCGCACAGGCGCAGGGACCGCTGGCCGGTCAGCTGCTGGCGGTCAAGGACAACGTCGACGTCGCGGGTCTGCCGACCACGGCGGCGTGCCCGGGCTACGCCTACACCCCGGATGCCGACGCGCCGGTGGTGGCCGCGCTGCGGGCGGCCGGCGCGGTCGTGATCGGCAAGACCAATCTGGATCAGTTCGCCACCGGGCTCGTCGGCACCCGTAGTCCCTACGGCGCGGTGCGTGACGCGCGGCGCCCGGACCGGATATCGGGCGGCTCGTCGTCGGGCTCGGCCGTCGCGGTGGCCATCGGTGCGGCCGACATCGGAATCGCCACGGACACTGCCGGATCCGGCCGGGTACCGGCGGCGTACCAGGGCCTCGTCGGGATCAAGGGCACCATCGGGCTGGTGTCGACGGCAGGCGTCGTCCCGGCCTGCCCGAGCTATGACTGCGTGACGATCCTGGCGCGTGACCTGGCCACGGCGGAGAGCGCCATGGCCGTGATGGCGACCACGACGCAGCGGCCGTGGCCCGCGTCGACGCGCTTGGCCGCCCCGGCCGAGCCGGTGCTGGCGGTGCCCGCCGAATTGCCCGCGATGGCGCCCGGCTGGGATGCCGCGTTCCAGCGCGCCGTCGATGCCGCCCGGGATGCCGGGATGCGCATCGTCCCCATCGATCTGACGGACTTCCTGGCTGCCGCCCGGCTGCTGTACGACGGGGCGCTGGTCGCCGAGCGCACGGAGGCGGTGGGGGATTTCATAAGTGGTGCCGGTGCCGACGCCGGTCTGGACCCGACGGTCGCGGCCATCATCACCGCCGGTGGCACCCACACCGCGACCGGGCTGTTGCGTGACCGTCGTGAGCTGGACCGCCTGCGGGAGCGGGCATTCCGGGCATTGGAGGAGTGCGACGCGCTGCTCGTCCCCACTGCTCCACTGCATCCGACGCTCGCCGAGGTGGCGGCCGACCCGGTCGGGGTCAATGCCCGGATCGGCACGTATACCAACTTCTGCAATCTCTTCGACATGTGCGGCGTCGCGGTTCCGGCGGGCGAGGTCGCCGAAGCCGACGGCACCACAGCACAATTCGGCGTCACGGTCTTGGGGCGAGCCTTCGATGACGCGGTGGTCGCGGACATCGCGGCCCGGCTAGGCGGCGGTGAGCGCAGCGCGGCGGCGTCCTGGCCGGAGCGCGCGGGCGCCGGGGTGCTGACGCTGGTCGTGGCCGGAGCGCATCTGCGTGATCAGCCGCTGGCCGGTCAGCTCCACGATCTCGGGGCGCGGTGGGACGGGCCGGCGCGCACGGCCGAGCGCTACCGGATGACGGCGCTACCGTCGGGCAAGCCCGCGCTGGTGCGGCTGCCCCATGGCGGGCGGGCCTTCGAGGTGGAGTGCTGGTCGCTCTCGCCGGCCGCGCTCGGGACGTTCCTGGCCGCCCTCCCGACGCCGATGGGCCTGGCGGCGGTGGAACTCGACGACGGGACTTGGGAGACCGGCTTCGTGTGCGCCGACGAGGCCGCCATCGCGGCGCCCGACATCTCGGAATTCGGCGGCTGGCGGGCGTATCTCCAGGCCCGCGAGTTCGCCACCCAGTGAGGTAGTGGCGGCTACGCTGCAACGGACATGACGAGCACACCTTGGACCCTGTCCGACGCAAGCCGTCAGGACGGACGCGTCGCGGTGGTCACCGGAGCGAACAGCGGTATCGGCGTCGAGGTCGTCAGGGGTCTGGCCGGGCTCGGGGCGACTGTGGTGCTCGCGTGCCGCAATGCCGACGCCGCTCGGCAGGTGCAGGCCGCACTACCCGACGCGACAACCGAATTCGCGGAATTGGACCTGGCGGACCTGGCCTCGGTACGGCGCTGCGCCGAGGGTCTTCGTGCGCGGCACCGCAGAATCGACCTGCTGATCAACAACGCCGGCGTCATGCATCCTGTGCGCACCGAGACCAGGGACGGTTTCGAGGGGGATTTCGGGGTGAACTTCCTCGGGCATTTCGCCCTCACGGGTCTGCTGCACGACCGGGCCGCGCGCATCGTGATGGTGAGCAGCCTGACGCACCGCCGTGGCCTCATCGACTTCGAGGATCTGCAGAGCCGCAGGAAGTTCCGCAGCGCCAAGGCGTACGCCAATTCGAAACTGGCGCAACTGCTGTTCATGTCCGAGTACAACCGGCGGCACCAGGCCATGTGTGTGGCCGCGCATCCCGGCAGCGCCCGTACCGCGATTCTTCGGGACCAGGGCTGGCAGCAGCTGGCGTATCACCCGCGACTGCGGTTCTCGACGTCATGGTTCGTGCAGGATGCGGACGCCGGAGCCCTGCCGGTGTTGCGTGCGGCGACCGACTCCGGCGCCGCCGCCGGTGACTTCTACGGCCCGGGCGGTCGCCTGCAGATGACGGGTGCACCGGTCAAGGTCGAGTTGGCCGCCGCCGCCCGTGACCCACTTGTCGCGCAGCGACTTTGGGATTGCGCGGAATCGCTGACCGGTGTGCGCTTCTAACGCGGTACGGCGGGCATGACCTCGTCCACGACACGGTGCAGATATGGCCAGGCGAGTTCGGGCGGTAGACCACCGCAGAGCGGGTGCAGGGACAGGACGCCGTCCCGGGCGATGGCCTCGATCGCCTGGTCCACCGAATAGATGCGGTGGCTGCCGTTTTCGGCACGCAGCGCGTCGATGGTCTGCGCGGTCGACAGGCTGACGATGTGCGGGTCGTGATGGCCGTCGGCGTACGTCATGGCGTCGTGGAGCAGGTACGGGCCGATCTCGTCCCAGGCGCGGTCGACGTCGTCGGCCACGAAGACCGTCGTCGGAAACCCGGGTCGTGGTTGCTGCATGCGGCCGGGAACGCGGCCCTGCCTGGCGCATTCGTCGTAGTAGGCATCCACCAGCTCCGGCAGGTTGTTCTGCGCGTTGAACCCCAACCCGAAGCGTGCGGCGCGCCGTGCGGCCCGCGGGGTGCCCCCGCCATACGACAGGCGCACCTTGCGCTCCGGTGCGGGACGGACCAGTACGCCGCGTTCGTTGTCCACAAACGGTGCGCCGTCAAGGGCTTTCAGCAACACCGTCAGATGCTCCTCGGCCAATTCGCCGCGGCGGTGATAGTCCACGCCGAGTGACTCGAACTCCTCGGGCCGGTAGCCGACGCCCAAGGTGTAGGAGATCCGTCCGCCGCTGAGATGATCCAGCACGCCGATGTCCTCGGCCAGCCGCACCGGGTTTTACAACGGCAGGATGAGGGCACTCACCGCGATGGGCACCGATGTGGTGCGGGCGGCCAGTGCCGCGGCCATCGGCAACGGGCTGGGCAGGTACCCGTCTTCGGCGGCGTGATGCTCGGACACCACCAGCAGGATCAGGCCGCGCGGTTCGGCCCACGCGGCCATGTCGAGCGCGGCGGGATACAGCGACGACGCCGGCGCGCCACCGGTCGGGGCCCGCATGTCGAACCGCAGGGTGAACACGAAACCCTAACGCGCCGCGGCCAGTAGGGTCGCGAGCTCGGACTCGATGCCTTTGGTGATGGCAGCGGCGTCGGAGACGTGCCGGGAGTCCGCTGTCACCGAAAGGCACAGGTTGTTGTTCCAGGACATCGCGATGACGCTCGGGCCCATGCCGTGGTAAAGCGGCCCGGCCGGATGGAAGCGCAGGGCCGGCAGGTTGAGGAACACCGGATCATCGACCGCGATACCGCTGGCGTTGGACACGATGACGTTGCAGGGCCACGAGATCCGTTCGGCCAGACTGAACCGCTCGATGGTGCGGAACAACAGGTTGACCGCGCGGCCCGGTGCGTACTCGTTCCACTGCCGAAAGAGGTTGACCCCGCGCTGTTCCTGCACGGCTTTGACCGCCCGCGCGTGATCGGCGACGGCGAGCAGGCGCCGCACCGGGTCGGCCTCCGTCGTGTTGAGGTTGACCCGCAGCACCGTGGTGGTGCCGACGCCGTCGGTGACGTAATCGGAGGTGTCGGCACTGCGCATCGCATATGGGACGGCCGCAACCAACGACTGCCGTGGACGCCGCCCCTGCCGGTGCAGCACGCCGTCCAGGGCCGCGCCCACACAGCTGAGCAGGATGTGGTTGATGGTGACCGAGAACCGCTGGGCCACCGCCTGCAGATCCTCGAGCGGCAGGACGGCCACGGCGGCGGTCGAGGCACCCGACAGTGAGCAGTTCAGTGGCGTGCGAGGGGCTTTCACATCGAGGTGGCGGGCGGCCCACTTGCCGCGCAGGACCCGCACCGAGGTGGCCACGAGCCGGGGGAGTCGCCGCAGGCGCTGCGCCTTGCGCGCGGCGGCGTCGCGCACGATCGCCGTCGGCCGCGCCGGGAACGTCGACGACTCGGGAACGGCCTTGGCCGGCCGGATGCTCAGATCACCCGGGGTCATCAAGCAGCCGGTGACCTCGATTGCCGAGTCGCCGTCGACAAGGAGGTGATGCACCACCGAGATCAGGTACGCGTGCTCGGTGTCATCGTCTTCGAGAACGTACATGTGCCACAAGGGTTCCCGCCGATCCAGGTGCATGGCGCGGACCGCGGCCAAGGCCTTGGCCGCACCGACCGCGCCGCCGGGTTCGGGCATCGGCAGGGCTGTCACGTGCGCCGCCACGTCGATCTGCGGCCGGGCCACCAACAGGGGCCGGTCGAGGTTGAACCATGGGTCGTAGAGCACCTTGCGGTACGCGGGCATGAGGTGGATCCGGTTGTCCAGGGCCGACACCACGTAGTCCCGCAGGTTTCCGGCCACCGAACTGCGGTCGACGAGAATCAGTGACATGCCGTTACCGACCTGCAGCCCGGTCTCCTGATAGAGCTGCCAGGCATCCATCCCGCTGACCCGCTCGGCGCGGGGCATCGCCGTGCTCATGCCGCCGGCGTGTAGAACTGCCGTACCCAGTGGCGGTACTTGCCGATCGGCCCGTCACCAGGTGTCAGTTTGGGATGCTCGAGGTACACCTTGTCGTCCCAGATCAGCTGGTCGCGCTGAACCTCATAAGCGACGACCTGGAGCACGATCCAGCCCGCCAGTCGCTCGATCGGCCCCAGCAACGCACGCACGAGCCGGTTGCGCACATGCCTTTTCGCGGCGATGCCGATGTAGATGTCGACGTTGCGCTCGGCGACGGGGGTGGGCAGCACCATCTGCCGGACGGTCAGCCCGCCCTGGATGGCGATCTCCACCAGGGAGAAGCCGAGACCGACCAGAACCGATTTGAAGTGGAAGCTGATGCCGCCGATCACCGGAATGGGTTTGGTGCCACCGTATTCGGTATAGATCCGGGCACCGTCGATCTCCATCGGCTTGGGCACGACGAAGTCACGGAATTTGTGGATGGTCGCGAAATGCGCGTGGTCCAAACCGTTTTCGTTGACCTCTTGCGGATGGGTCTTGAAATGCAGTTTCTTGGTGGCGATCGGGTGCCAGTCCGGATCGGCCGTCGGCAGGTCGAGCTCGAACGCCGGCTGCTGCCCGGGTGGACCGTGGTAGACCATGATCATGCCCAGGTGATTGCGGATGGGCAGGGTCTTGAGTGCCGCGCCGCGGGGCGGCTCCCCGGTCGGGGTCGAGATGCAGGTGCCCGACGGTGCGAATTTGAACTCGTGGAACGGGCACACGACGGCCTCGCCGTCGACCCAGCCCCGTTTTCCGATATGCGCGCCCAGATGAGGGCAGTAGGGCTCGGCAGCGGACAACTCGCCGGAGGCGGTCTGGAAGACGATGATCTCGCCGTCGAGGAAGCGCCGCGTCAGCACCGTCCCGGGCTTGAGTTCGTGGGCGAACGCCACCGCATACCAGCTGTAGGGGTACGGCGGGAACGCGTCGCCGGCCCGGCCGATGCTCGTCACTTCCGTCGTTGAGGTCATCGAAGCCCTTTCGCTGTCCGCGCGGTGGAGTCGAATCCGAAACAGGTGACGCGTGGACAGTGCCGGCGAAGGGCATGCGGCAACCCCGCACGTGTCCGTAGATTTCCCCGACTACGTTCCCGCGTCCACGCCGTTGTGGCTAGCTAATAGAACATGTTCTAGTTCGCAGTAGACCATTAGTCCGACAACTGTCGCAAGCGAACCGAAAGACTCTGTCGCGCACGTAAATTACCGATGCTCGGCAAGGTACTGGGCAGTAGTACTGCCAATAACCGGACAGGGCCGGCTATGTGTGTTAGGCGATGACCCGGCCGGCTCTCGCCCGCGCCGACCACCGGCCGTGGTCGTAGCCCACCTCGACCGGATGTGAAAACGCCTCTGTCACATGGTCGGTCGTCACGGTCTCGACGGCCGGGCCCACGGCCACGGTGCGGCCGCCAGAGATCAACAGCGCGTGCGACGTCGACGTCGGCAGCTCCTCGAGGTGGTGCGTCACCAGGATCGAGGCCATCTCGGGGTGTGAATGCTCCAGCGCGTCAAGGGTTTCCAGCAGCTGCTCGCGCGCGGCGACATCGAGGCCGGTGGTCGGTTCGTCGAGCAGCAGCAGCCGTGGCTCCGCGATGAGCGCTCGGGCGATCAGGGTCCGGCCACGCTCGCCCTGCGAAAGCGTCGGCCACACCGCGTCGGCGCGGTGGGTCAGCCCCACGGTGCCGATCAAATCGTCGGCACGCGCGATGTCGTCTGCGGTCGGTGTCCAGCGTGCCGCGATGTCGATGGTGCCGGTGACTCCGGTCAGCACCACCTCGCGCACCGTCAGCGGATACTGCAACCGGTGCCGGGGATTGACGTGGCCGATCGACCGGCGCAGCGGTGCCAGGTCGGTACGGCCCATCTGTGCGCCCAGGACCCGCACCGTGCCCGTCGTCGGGAACGTCACCGCGCCACAGAAGCCGAGCAGCGTGCTCTTGCCGGCGCCGTTGGGGCCGAGCAGCGCCCAGTGCTCGCCCTCGCGCACCGTCAGCGAGATGCCGTCGATGATCTGCTTGCCTTCGCGGCGGAAGGTCACGTTGTCGATTTCGAGGACCGGGGTCATGTGAAGGACTCCTTCAAAGCGCTCAGGTGGGTGCGGCTCGCGGCGGCCGCGGCGTCGGGATCGCGCGCGACGATGGCGTCTGCGAGTTGCTGATGCAGCGCGTGGTCGCACGGTTCTGACGCGATCGGGCGGATTCTCAGCATGTCGATCATGGCCAGCCGCAGCCGGGGCAGGAATGCGTCGAACAGTTGGGTCAGCACGTCATTGTGGGCGGCGGCGATCACGGCCCGGTGAAAGGCCATGTCCGCATCCACATGTTCGGGGACCGACTGGCCGGTGACGCCGCGGGCGGCGAGGGTGCGACGGATGGCGCGCAGATCGGCCGGTGTGCGCCGGGTTGCGGCGAGGGCGGCGCCCTCGGCCTCGATGGCGATGCGGGCCTCGATCACCGAGGCGACGTTCGCGCTGCGCAGCACGGTGTCCCAGTCGTCGGTGGCATCGAGGGCGGTGACGAAGACGCCGGCGCCCTGACGGCTGTCGAGGACGCCCTTCCCGGCCAGTTCGCGGATGGCCTCACGCAGGGTGGAACGGCCGACGCCGAGCTGGGCGGCCAGCGTGGTTTCGCCGGGAAGGCGTTGTCCCAGTGGCCATTCACCGTCTTTGATGCGCGTCAGTAGGAGCTGGGCGGCTTGCGCCGCCAGGGGCTGACGCGATACCTGCGAAACCATAGAACCTCTCTACTTGTCTGAGGAGTTGTGTATAGTCTAACCATCATGACGCGCGTGCTTCTCCTTGGCTGCCGCGGCGGGGTCTGAAACGACCGGCCCCCTGCCGTGGGGCTCTGTCGCGACCGGTCACCTCCAAACCTGACCGAGAGCAGACCACTCATGAGCACCTCCTGGAACCGTCAACAACCGTCAACCATGCCGTGGCACCGTTACACCGATGTCTTCGATCGGGTGGACATCCCTGTGGTCCAACGGGATTGGCCCAGTAACCGAATCGCTGCCGCGCCGCTGTGGGTGCCCGTCGACCTGCGCGACGGCAACCAGGCCCTGGCCGAGCCGATGGACCCCGATCGCAAACGCCGATTCTTCGAACAGCTTGTCGCCATCGGCTACAAGGAGATCGAGGTCGGCTACCCCTCGGCGTCCCAGACCGATTTCGACTTCGTGCGGCTGTTGGCCGAAACCGACATCGCGCCACCGGATGTCACCATCGCGGTGTTCACCCCGGCCCGCCGCGACCTGATCGAGCGCACCGTCGAATCGGTGCGGGGCATGCGCAACGACGTCGTCATCCACATGTACACCGCGACCGCGCCCACGTGGCGAAACACCGTGCTGGGCAAGGACCGCGACGAGCTGCGCAGTCTGATCCTGCACGGCGCGCTCGACGTGCTCACCTTGACCGAGGGTATGCCGAACATCCGGTTCCAGTTCTCGCCCGAGGTGTTCAACCTGACCGAACCCGATTACGTGCTGGAGATCTGCGACGCCGTGACGCAGCTGTGGGACGCCACCGAGAGCCGGCCGGTGATCCTGAATCTTCCTGCCACCGTTGAGGTTGCGACGCCGAACGTATACGCCGACCAGATCGAGTACATGCACCGGAATCTGGCCCGGCGCGATGCGGTGATCCTGTCGGTGCACCCGCACAATGACCGGGGGACCGGCGTGGCCTGCGCCGAATTGGCAGTCCTGGCCGGGGCGCAACGCGTCGAGGGCTGTGTGTTCGGCAACGGTGAGCGCACCGGCAACGTCGACATCGCCACCCTGGCCCTGAATCTGTATGCGCAGGGCGTCGACCCGATGATCGACTTCTCCGACATCGATGCGATCGCCCGCACGGTGTCGCACTGCACGCGGATGCCGATCCACGAACGCCATCCGTACGTGGGCGACCTGGTGCACACAGCGTTCTCGGGCACCCACCAGGACGCCATCAAGAAAGGGCTGGCCGAACACCGGGCCCGGGCGGCGGCCGAGAACCGCGACCAACACGAAATCGATTGGCGGGTACCGTATCTGCCGATCGATCCGGCCGACATCGGCCGCAGCTACGACGCGGTCATCCGGGTGAATTCACAGTCCGGTAAGGGCGGTATCGCCTATCTGCTGCACACCGGTTACGGACTGGACCTGCCGCGCCGGCTGCAGATCGACTTCGCCCGGCACGTGCAGGCCCACGCCGACGGCAGCGGCGCCGAGGTGACCGCCACCGAGCTGTACGACCTGTTCGAGGCGACCTACCTGGGTTGCGGCGGCCCGGTCGAGCTGAAGGACTGGCACGTCAGCAGCGACGACACCACCGAGATCACGGTGACCGTCAATGGGATTGCGCGCACCAGTACCCATCGCGGTGTCGGGCCCGTCGAGGCGCTGACGCAGGCGCTGGCCGACGTGGACCGGCCCGTCGAGGTTCTGAGCCTCACCCAGCAGTCGATCGGCGCCACCGCGGTCACCTACCTCGAACACCGCGGCGGCTGGTCGTGCGGCCGCAGTGACTCGGTGCTCACCGCGTCACTGGCGGCGGTGATCCGGGCGGCTAACGCGCTCTGAGCACCTCGAGCGCCTTGTCGGCGTGGGAGTCCATGGAGATCTCGCTCGCGATGACCTCGAGCACTCTGCGGTCGGTGTCGATGACGAACGTGGTCCGCTTGACGGGCATCAGCTTGCCGAGCAGGCCACGTTTCACACCGAACGCCTCGGCCACCGCGCCGGAGGTGTCCGACAGCAGCGGGTAGTCGAAGCTGTGCTTCTCGGCGAATTTGTCCTGCTTCTCGACCGCGTCCATGCTGATCCCGACCCGGGAGGCACCGACGGCGGCGAACTCGGCCGCCAGGTCGCGGAAGTGGCAGGCCTCCATGGTGCAGCCCGGCGTCATGGCCGCGGGGTAGAAGAACAGCACGATCGGCCCGTCGGCCAGCAGTTCGGAAAGGCTGCGGTTCGTCCCGGTCTGGTCGGGGAGATTGAACTCTGCGACGAGGTCACCACGTTTCATGGTTGCCACGCTACTTCTGGGAGGATGACCGCGTGAAGACGACCTCACGTGAGGAATTCCAGGCGCTGGCCGCCGAGCACCGTGTCGTGCCGGTGACGCGCAAGGTGCTCGCCGACAGCGAGACGCCGTTGTCGGCCTACCGCAAGCTGGCCGCCAACCGTCCCGGCACGTTTCTGCTGGAGTCGGCCGAGAACGGGCGGTCCTGGTCGCGATGGTCGTTCATCGGTGCGGGCGCCCCGTCGGCGCTGACGGTCCGGGACGGTGAAGCCGTCTGGCTCGGCAACACGCCGCAGGACGCACCCAGTGGCGGCGATCCGCTGCAGGCGGTGCGCGACACCCTGGCCCTGTTGCAGACCGCGCCGGTGCCGGGCCTGCCGCCGCTGTCGAGCGGGCTGGTGGGGTACTTCGCGTACGACATGGTGCGGCGCCTTGAGCGGCTGCCGGAGCTGGCGGTCGACGACCTCAAACTGCCCGACATGGTGCTGCTGCTGGCCACCGACATGGCTGCCGTCGACCACCATGAGGGCACCATCACCCTCATCGCCAACGCGGTCAACTGGAACGGCACCGACGAGCGCGTCGACTGGGCCTACGACGATGCCGTCGCCCGCCTCGACGTCATGACCAAGGCGTTGGGGGAGCCGCTGCCGTCGAGCATCGCGACCTTCAGCCGTCCGCAGCCGCAGCCGCGTCAGCAGCGCACGGTCGAGGAGTACACGGCCATCGTCGAGAAGCTCGTCGGTGACATCGAGGCCGGCGAGGCGTTCCAGGTGGTGCCGTCGCAGCGCTTCGAGATGGACACCGCCGCGGATCCCATCGACGTCTACCGGGTGCTTCGGGTGACCAACCCCAGCCCCTACATGTACCTGCTCAACGTGCCGAATGCCGAAGGCGGCCTTGACTTCTCGGTCGTCGGCTCCAGCCCGGAGGCGCTCGTCACGGTGAAGGACGGGGTGGCGACGACGCACCCGATCGCCGGCACCCGGTGGCGCGGCGCCACCGAGGAGGACGACATCCTCCTCGAAAAGGAACTCCTCGCCGACGACAAGGAGCGCTCCGAGCACCTGATGCTGGTCGACCTGGGGCGCAACGATCTCGGCCGGGTCTGCAAGCCCGGCACCGTGCGCGTCGAGGACTACAGCCACATCGAGCGCTACAGCCACGTCATGCACCTGGTCTCGACCGTCACCGGCCACCTCGCCGACGACAAGACCGCGCTGGACGCCGTCACTGCCTGCTTCCCGGCCGGGACGCTGTCGGGGGCGCCGAAGGTCCGGGCCATGGAGCTCATCGAAGAGGTCGAGCTGACCCGTCGCGGGCTGTACGGCGGCGTGCTCGGGTACCTCGACTTCGCCGGCAACGCGGACTTCGCCATCGCGATCCGCACCGCGCTGATGCGCGCAGGCACCGCCTACGTGCAGGCCGGTGGCGGCGTCGTGGCGGACTCCAACGGGCCGTACGAGTACAACGAGTCGTCCAACAAGGCCAAGGCCGTCCTGGCGGCGATCGCAGCCGCCGAGACGTTGAGCGAGCCGTGAGGACCACCCGCACCGCACAGGTGCTGCTGCTCGTGGCCGCCCTGATGTTGTGGAGCGCGTCCCGGCTGGCCTGGGTCGACGTGTCGTCGTTCGACGGGCTGGGCCAGCCGAAGACGACGACGCTGTCCGGCGCGGCCTGGTCGACGGCCCTCATCCCGCTGGCCCTGTTGGCCGGCGCCGCCGCGGTCGCGGCGCTCGCTGTGCGTGGTTGGGCGCTGCGGCTGCTGGCGCTGCTGGTCGCCGTCGCGAGCGCCGGGATGGGATATCTGGCCCTCAGCCTGTGGGCGGTCACCGACGTCTCGGTCCGCGCGGCCGACATGGCGCAGATCGCGGTCATGTTTCTGGTGGGGACGCAGCGGCACTACTGGGGCGCCGGGGTCACGCTGGCCGCTGCAGTGTTGACGCTGGTCGGAGCCGTATTGCTGATGCGTTCGGCCAGTCGTGGAGCTGCTGCGGCGACCACGTCGAAATACGCCGCGCCGGGTGCGCGGCGCGAAGCGGCGCAGGAAGAAGCCGCCGACGGCATGTCCGAACGGATGATCTGGGACGCCCTCGACGAAGGCCACGATCCGACCCAGAACGATGGCGGCGGCAAATGAGTGTGGCCCGGTGGCAGTCTGCGCCGCCCTGGCGACTACCCTTCGAGATGATCATCTGGCTTGCCGAACCGGCACGGAAGGACGACGACGCGTTATGACTTCGGGGACCGTGCTCGACTCCATCATCGAGGGAGTTCGCGCTGATGTTGCCGCCCGCGAAGCCGCGCTGAGTCTGACCGAGGTCAAGGAGCGGGCCAAGAAGGCACCGGCGGCCAAGGACGCTCTCGCCGCGCTGCGGGAGCCGGGCATCGGCGTCATCGCCGAAGTGAAGCGGGCGAGCCCCAGCAAGGGGGCGTTGGCGCAGATCGACGATCCCGCCAAGCTGGCCAAGGCCTACGAGTCCGGCGGTGCCCGGGTGATCAGCGTGCTGACCGAGGAGCGTCGCTTCAACGGTTCGCTGGCAGACCTGGACGCCGTGCGTGCCGCGGTGTCGATCCCGGTGCTGCGCAAGGACTTCATCGTCACCCCGTACCAGATTCACGAGGCCCGGGCCCACGGCGCCGACATGCTGCTGCTGATCGTCGCGGCGCTGGAGCAGTCGGTGCTGACCTCGATGATCGACCGGACCGAGTCGCTCGGGATGACCCCGCTGGTCGAGGTGCACACCGAGGAGGAGGCGGACCGGGCCATCCAGGCCGGTGCCAAGGTGATCGGCGTCAACGCCCGCGACCTCAAGACCCTCGAGGTCGACCGCGACTGCTTCGGTCGTATCGCGCCCGGACTGCCGAGCAACATCATCCGGATCGCCGAGTCGGGGGTGCGTGGCACCGCCGACCTGCTGGCCTACGCCGGTGCCGGCGCCGACGCGGTCCTGGTCGGTGAAGGCCTCGTGACCAGTGGTGACCCCCGCAGCGCCGTCGCCGACCTGGTGACTGCCGGCACGCACCCGTCCTGCCCGAAACCAGCCCGCTGAATTGCGGGCTCCTGCGCGAAGAAGCAGCCCGAGTTCTCATGTCTGATCACACAGGTACCGAATTGCCGCGGATGAGCGCGGCCGTCGCCGAAGCCACAAGCCACGACCCCGACGCCAAGGGGCACTTCGGTGCCTACGGCGGCCGACTGGTGCCCGAAGCCCTGATGGCGGTCATCGAGGAAGTCACCGCGGCCTACGACAAGGTCCGCACCGACCAGACGTTCCTCGACGAACTTGACCGGTTGCAGCAGCACTACACCGGCCGGCCGTCGCCGCTGTACGAAGCGACGCGACTGTCCGAACATGCCGGCGGGGCGCGGCTGTTCCTCAAACGAGAAGACCTGAACCACACCGGTTCTCACAAGATCAACAACGTGCTCGGGCAGGCGCTGCTGGCCAAGCGCATGGGCAAGACCCGCGTCATCGCCGAGACCGGCGCCGGACAGCACGGCGTCGCCACCGCGACGGCGTGCGCGCTGCTCGGCCTGGAGTGCGTCGTCTACATGGGTGCGGTCGACACGGCCCGGCAGGCGCTGAACGTCGCTCGGATGCGGCTGCTCGGCGGCACCGTGGTGTCTGTCGAGGCCGGTTCGGCGACCCTCAAAGACGCCATCAACGAAGCCTTCCGTGACTGGGTCACCAACGCCGACAACACCTACTACTGCTTCGGCACCGCGGCCGGGCCGCACCCGTTCCCCGTCATGGTGCGCGACTTCCAGCGCGTCATCGGTATGGAAGCACGGGTCCAGGTGCAGGAGCAGGCCGGCCGGCTGCCCGACGCGGTGACGGCATGCGTCGGCGGCGGATCGAACGCCATCGGCGTCTTCCACGCGTTCATCGACGATCCGGGCGTGCGTCTGGTCGGTTTCGAAGCGGCCGGCGACGGAGTCGAAACCGGAAGGCACGCAGCCACTTTCACCGGCGGGTCGCCGGGTGCGTTCCAGGGTTCCTTCTCGTACCTGCTGCAGGACGAGGACGGTCAGACCATCGAATCGCATTCCATCTCAGCCGGTTTGGACTACCCGGGCGTCGGTCCGGAGCATGCCTATCTCAAGGACATCGGCCGCGCCGAGTACCGGCCGGTCACCGACACCGAGGCCATGGAGGCCTTCGGCCTGCTGTGCCGCACCGAGGGCATCATCCCGGCGATCGAATCGGCGCACGCGGTGGCGGGCGCGTTGAAGCTGGGTGGCGAACTGGGCCCGGGTGCGGTGATCGTGGTGAACCTGTCCGGCCGCGGCGACAAGGACGTCGAGACCGCCGCGAAGTGGTTCGGTCTACTGGACGGTGAGACTGGGGAAGCGTCATGAGCCGACTGGCTGGATTGTTCGAATCGTGCCGGGCCGAAGGGCGTTCGGCGCTGATCGGGTACCTGCCGACCGGCTACCCGGATGTGCAGACGTCGATCGACGCGATGGTCGCGATGACCGAATCCGGTTGCGACATCATCGAAGTCGGCGTCGCGTACTCCGATCCGGGCATGGACGGCCCGGTCATCGCCGCCGCCACCAACACCGCTCTGCAGAACGGGGTGCGGGTCCGCGACGCGCTCAAGGCCGTCGAGGCCATCAGCAATGCCGGTGGGCACGCCGTCGTCATGACCTACTGGAATCCCGTGCTGCGCTGGGGCGTCGATGCTTTCGCGCGGGACCTGGCGTCGGCCGGCGGGCTCGGGCTCATCACACCCGACCTCATCCCCGATGAGGCCGACGAGTGGTTCGGCGTCTCCGACGCCCACAACCTCGACCGCATCTTCCTGGTGGCCCCGTCGTCCACCCCGGAGCGGCTGGCCAATACGGTGCAGGCCTCGCGCGGCTTCGTCTACGCCGCCTCGACCATGGGCGTGACCGGTGCGCGCGACGCGGTGTCGAACATGGCGCCGGAATTGGTGTCCCGCGTGCGTGCCGTCTCGGACATCCCTGTCGGTGTCGGCCTCGGGGTGCGGTCGCGCGAACAGGCGGCCGAGATCGCGGCGTACGCCGACGGCGTCATCGTCGGCTCGGCGCTCGTGTCGGCGCTGGGTGACGGCGGCCTCCCGGCGGTCCGCGCCTTGTCCGAAGAACTGGCCCACGGAGTACGACAGAAAGTTTCCGCGTGACCACATCGTTGCTGGCATACATCCCGAGTCCGGCCCAGGGCGTCTGGCACTTGGGGCCAGTACCGATCCGGGCCTACGCGCTCTGCATCATCACCGGCATCATCGCCGCGCTGATCATCGGTGATCGCCGGTGGGTCGCGCGCGGTGGTGAACCGGGCGTCATCTACGACATCGCGCTGTGGGCGGTGCCCTTCGGCCTCATCGGTGGTCGCCTGTACCACCTGATGACAGACTGGCGCACCTACTTCGCCGAGGGCGGCGCCGGTTTCGCGGGCGCGGTCCGCATCTGGGACGGCGGGCTCGGTATCTGGGGCGCGGTTGCGCTCGGTGGCGTCGGTGCCTGGATCGGGTGCCGCCGGCACGGAATTCCGTTGCCCGCCTTCGGTGATGCCATCGCTCCCGGCATCATCCTGGCGCAGGCCATCGGCCGGCTTGGCAACTACTTCAACCAGGAGCTGTACGGTCGCCCGACGGATTTGCCGTGGGGCCTGCAGATCTTCCAGCGCAGCGACGGTTCCGGCGTGGTGAACCCGCATCTGCTCAACGGCGTCTCGACCGGGCAGGTCTACGAGGTCGTGCACCCGACGTTCCTCTACGAATTGCTGTGGAACCTCCTGGTTTTCTTCATCCTGCTGTGGGCGGACCGCCGCTTCAAGCTGGGCCACGGCCGGCTGTTCGCGCTGTACGTCGCCGCCTACTGCGTCGGCCGCTTCGGCGTCGAGTTGATGCGCAGCGACACCGCGACGCTGATCGCCGGCATCCGCGTCAACTCGTTCACTTCGACGTTCGTGTTCATCGGTGCCGTCGTCTACATGATGGTGGCGCCGCGGGGCCGTGAGGATCCGTCGACGCTCGGTGGCCGGCAGGCCGAAGAAGCGGAGGACGAGGCCGACGTCGACGCCGAGGGCGCGCTGTTGGCCGTGCCGGCGGCTGTGGCCGCCGGTGCTGCGGTCGACGCCGCGTCGGGCGAGGATGCCGACGTTGCCGACGAGGCCGACGTCGTCGAGACGCAACCCGACGAGACCGTGGCGCTCGCGGAGCAGGCCGTCGACGCTGAGGACACGGTCGACGAAGATGCGGTCGACGCCGAGGCGGCTGTCGAGGAATCCGTCGACGAATCCGCCGACGAGCCAGTCGATTCCGACGAGGTCGAGGAAGAAGACGAGTCCGACGCCGAGGCCGAGGAACTGGACGCTGATGAGGCCGAAGCAGTCGAGGTGGCCGAGGAGTCCGAGGGGACGACGGAAGCCGACGAGGCGCCTGACGAGGCGACCGCCGAGACGGAGGTCGCCGACGGCGACGACAGCGCTGATGTCGAGGACGCTGACGTAGCCGGAGACGCTGAGGTAGCCGGAGACGCTGAGGTAGCCGAAGACGTCGAGGTAGCCGAAGACGTCGAGGAATCCGACGAGGCAGCGGATTCCGAGGCTGTGGAAGCGGCCGCGGAGACTGATGTCGTCGACGGTGATGACAGTGCTGATGTCGAGGATGCTGCCGAAGAGCTCGAAGAAGCAACGGATTCCGAGGCTGTGGAAGCCGCCGCGGAGACCGAGGTCGCCGACGGCGACGACAACGCTGACGTGGAGGATGCTGCGGAGGAGTCCGAGGAAGCAGCGGATTCCGAGGCTGAAGACGCTGACGAGGCTGAAGACGCTGACGAAGCCAAAGACGCCGACAGCACCGACGAAACTGCCGATGAAGCCGACGCCGATGCTGAGCCGGCCGAAGAAGCTGCGCCGAAGGTCCAAGCCACCGAAAAGGTTGAGCCCGTTGGCGTTCCCGTGTGGGAACCGCCCGCTCCGCGTCGTCGTTGGTGGCGCCGTCAGGGCTGAGCCCGGCTTCGCGAGGCCGCGAATGTGGATCCAGATCACAGATCTCGAGCTGAGCACTCACTGCGTGCACACTCGGTAGCCCTCGCCGTTGACGCTGAACTGAGGGCGCAAAAGTGCGAGTGGCGAACGCCGTGGGCACAGAGTCAACGCGGCTGGGCGGCCCCTCGTCGTTGACCCTGAACTGACGGCGCAAAACCCACACCGTAGGCGCACAGTCCTCGCGACCTCACAATCGCGCCAAGGTAAAAGTGCGTACAAGCTGCACTTTCATGCGAACGGTATGTTCCTCAGTCACCGGTCGTTATCGGTTGTGCGGTGGTTGGATGTCTCCTGTGGATGACATAGCCGACGGAGCGCAGTTGCAGCAGTCTCGGCAGGACCGCATCCTCAATGCGGCGTTGACGGTGTTTGCGCAGCGGGGCACGTCCGATGCGACGTTGCAGATGGTGGCCGATACCGCGGGCGTGTCGGTGGGGTTGGTGCAGCACCATTTCGGCACCAAGGACGGTTTGATCAAGGCCGTCGACGACGTGGCGATGAAACTCATCAGCTCGACCATGTTCGCCGCGCTGGAAAGCCCGGGGCCCGATTCGGTGGCCGCGATCGGTCGGGCGGTGCACGGCCTGCTCACCGACCACCTGGTGGTCATGGACTATCTGGGCCGGGCGGTGGCTTCTGAAACCCCAAGCGGGATGGCGATATTCGACGCGATGGCCCGGATCGGCATCGACCGGTGGCAGCGCATGGTCGACGCCGGGGACGCCGCCGAGGGCCTCGACGTGGTCTGGGCCGGGCTGAATCCGTTGGTCCTGACGCTGGGCTCGATCATCTTGCGCCGGCATCTCGACCGGCACCTGCCCGCGTCGTTCACCTCGGACCCGGAGTTGGCCAGGTGGGAAGAGTCCGTCAACGAGCTGATCCGGCACGGCCAGTTGCGCCAATAACCGCCGATAACTCTCGCCTACGTTTGCCCGAACCGTTACAATACGGCAATATTGTCGCTGGTTCGCGCGGCGGACGTCGGTGTCGAGGGGTCACCGACGTTCGTGCGCCATCAGAGTTTCTCGAACTTCCGGACATCAGCCGAACGACGTAAATCCTCGATCGACGCGGCCTCCGGGCATCATGGACCCATGACGTCAGCCGGCAGGGTCGCGCAGGTGGCGGGCGTGGCGGGCACCGGAGCCGCGGCGGTCGCCGCCCTGACGTACATCGGCGTCGCTGACCCACACCGCCCGGGATTCGGGTTTCCGCCCTGCCCCTTCAAGGCCCTCACCGGCTGGAACTGTCCGCTGTGCGGCGGGCTGCGCATGACGCACGACGTGTTGCACGGTGACTTTTCGGCCGCTGTGGTCGACAACGTTTTCGCGCTCGTGGGATTGCCGCTGCTGACCGTCTGGCTCGTGGTGTGCTGGCGGCGCCGGCTGTCGGTGGCGCCGCCGCTCGTGACCGCGCTGGTGGCGATGCTGGTGTGGACGGTGGTCCGTAATCTGCCGGGCTTCCCGCTGGTGCCGACGTTCACCCCGCCCTAGCCGCCGCTGAGCTGCGGACACCCCGCAGCAACTCGCTGTTCGGCAGATGTTGAGGCGCCGACGGCGCTCCCGGGGGGTCGTTATCTGAATCGATCCACTATGCTCATGCACCGTGAATAGGCGCGGAAAAATCGTCTGTACCCTCGGCCCGGCTACGTCCACCGACGCCACCGTCATGGCGCTGGTGGAAGCTGGCATGGATGTGGCGCGGCTGAACTTCAGCCATGGTGCGCACGCCGATCATGAGGCGGCATACAAGCGCGTGCGAGCGGCCTCCGACGCCGCCGGCCGCGCAGTCGGCATTCTCGCCGACCTGCAGGGTCCCAAGATCCGGCTGGGCCGGTTCGCCGACGGGCCGACGTTCTGGGCCACCGACGAAACGGTGCGGATCACGGTCGACGACTGCGCGGGCACCCACGACCGGGTGTCGACCACGTACAAGCGGCTGGCCGAAGACGCCAAGCCCGGCGACCGGGTGCTCGTCGACGACGGCAACGTCGGCCTGGTGGTCGAGGAGATCGACGGCAACGACGTGGTCTGCAAGGTCACCGAGGGCGGCCCGGTCAGCAACAACAAGGGCATGTCGCTGCCCGGCATGAACGTCACGGCCCCCGCGCTGTCGGAGAAGGACGTCGAAGACCTGGAGTTCGCGCTGCGCCTCGGGGTCGACCTGATCGCGCTGTCGTTCGTGCGGTCGCCCGCCGACATCGAACTGGTTCACGAGGTGATGGACCGCGTCGGCCGCCGGGTGCCGGTGATCGCCAAGTTGGAGAAGCCCGAGGCCGTCGACAACCTCGAGGCCATCGTGCTGGCCTTCGACGCGATCATGGTCGCGCGCGGTGACCTGGGCGTCGAGCTGCCGCTCGAAGAAGTGCCGCTGGTGCAGAAGCGCGCCATCCAGATGGCCAGGGAGAACGCCAAGCCGGTCATCGTGGCCACCCAGATGCTGGAGTCGATGATCGAGAATTCCCGGCCCACCCGCGCCGAGGCCTCGGACGTCGCCAACGCGATTCTCGACGGCGCCGACGCCGTGATGCTCTCCGGCGAGACGTCGGTCGGCAAGTACGCGCTCGAGGCCGTGCGGACCATGGCGCGCATCGTCAAGGCTGTCGAGGCGAATTCCACGGACGCTCCTCCGTTGACCCACGTGCCGCGCACCAAGCGGGGTGTCATCTCCTACGCGGCCCGCGACATCGGGGAGCGGCTGGACGCCAAGGCGCTGGTCGCGTTCACCCAGTCCGGTGACACCGTGCGCCGCTTGTCCCGCCTGCACACCCCGCTGCCGCTGCTGGCCTTCACCGACCTGCCGGAGGTGCGCAGCCAGCTGGCGCTGACCTGGGGAACCGAGACGTTCATCGTCCCGCAGATGGACAGCACCGACGGCATGATCCAGGAGGTCGACAAGGCGCTGCTGGAGCTGGACCGCTACAAGCGCGGTGACCTGGTGGTCATCGTCGCGGGCGCGCCGCCGGGCACAGTAGGCTCGACCAACCTGATCCATGTGCACCGGATCGGGGAGGAAGACCACTAACTCCGGGGGTAACGCGTGACGACTGCTGATTTCGAGGAACTGCTCAAGGTTCTCGACGTCACCCAGGTCGACGACGACACCTTCACCGGTGGACATCCGAGCCGGAACCCGGTCCGGACCTTCGGCGGCCAGATGATGGCGCAGGCTTTCGTCGCCGCCAGCCGCACGGTGCCGCCGAAGCTGCCGCCGACGACGCTCTCGACGCACTTCATCGCCGGTGGCGATCCGGAGCGCGACCTGGAGTTCAAGGTGGTCCGGCTGCGCGACGAACGTCGCTTCGCGAACCGCCGCGTCGACGTCATGCAGGGCGACACCCTGCTGGCGACGGCGTTGGTGTCACACCTCGCCGGCGGGCGCAGCCTCGAGCACTCGGTCAAGGCTCCGGCGGTGCCGGATCCGTTGTCACTGCCCACCATTGACGACCTGTTGAAGGGCTACGAGGAGACCGTTCCGCTGTTCGTCGAGGCGCTCAAGCCCATCGAGTGGCGTTACACCAACGATCCGGCCTGGGTGATGCGGGACAAGGGCGGCAAGCTCGACCACAACCGCGTGTGGCTCAAGACCATGGGCGCCATGCCCGACGATCCGGTGCTGCACGCGGCGGCCCTGGTCTATTCGTCGGACACGACGCTGCTGGACTCGATCATCACCACGCACGGCCTGTCGTGGGGTCACGACCGGATTTTCGCGGTCACGATGAACCACACCGTCTGGTTCCACCGGCCCATCAAGTTCGACGAGTGGGTGCTGTATTCGACGACGTCACCGGTGGCGGCCGATTCCCGCGGCCTGGCGTCGGGTCATTTCTTCGACCGCGCCGGTCAGGTGCTGGCGACGGTGACTCAAGAAGGCATCGTCAAACACTTTCCGGGCTAAGGCTTTTCGGGTGTCACGGCGTCCGGCTCAGCCGACCGTGACACCGAACTCCTTCTCGATGCGGCCACGGAAATCCTGGACGCAGGTGTTCTGCGCGTTTTGGTCCTGCCCGGCGCGTGTCATGCAGTCGGTGTAGTCGCCGAACCCGACCTGGCGGTAGAAGCCGATCACGACGAAGACGAACACGATCGCCAGCACGGTCGCCAGCGCACCGAGCACGATGCCCGCGCCGGCGACCACGCCGTTGTCGGCGAGGCCCTGCTTGACCCGGCCGCGGCCGAGGACGCCGCACGCCACGGCGCCAAGCCCGAACAGCAGTCCACCGACCACCGACCATGAGGTCAGCAGTCCCACGATGCCCAGAACCAGTGCGGCGGTTCCCATGCCGTTCCGCGGAGCCGACGTGTACGCCCCGTATCCCTGGTTGGCGTACGGCGGCGGTGGCGGCGGGGGATACCCGCCACCGGGATACATGCTCATGACTGCGCAGGGTACCCGTCTTTGCTGAGGTCCAGGTTCAGCACCGTGCAGTGCAGGTCCGGAGGCAGATGGTGCGTGGCCACCACCACGGCCCGGTCGGCGCCGAACAGCGCGCCGGGAGTGAGGAGTTCGGCGAGCAGGCGGTGACTGTCCGCTGCATCGAGATGCTCTGTGGGTTCGTCGAGGAGTACGACGGGGAAGTCGGTCAGCAGGGCGCGGGCGAGCAGCAGTCGGCGCCGCTGGCCGGCAGAGACGGCGGCGGCCCCGCCGGAGAGCAGGGTGGACAACCCGTCGGGCAGTGTCGCGAGCCAGGGTCCCAGGCCGACCTTTGCCAGGGCCGCGGTGAGCTCGCCGTCGGTGGCGTCGCCGCGGGCCACCAGGAGGTTGTCCCGCAGCGTGGTGTCGAACAGGTGCGCGTCCTCGGCGAAAAACCCTGCCGGTGAATCTGTTTCGCGGAGGCAGTCGGCGGTGGACAGCAGCAGGGTGGTCTTGCCGCGCCCACTGGCGCCCAGCACAGCGATCCGGTCGCCGGGTGCGACGTCCAGTGGCGGGACGGCGATGGCGGCGCGGTCGTCGGGGTGTTCGGCCAGCATGCCGGTGAGCCGTGCGATGGCGATGCGGGCCCGCGTCAGCTGCACGGCCGCGGCCGGCAGGGCGCCGGTTGCCTCGAATGCCGAGAGCGGCAGCAGCATGAGGATCGCCAATGTCGTGGGTGCGACGGTCGACGTGAGCGAGATGGCGGCCAGGATCGCGGCGATGGCGCTGGCGCCGGTGGCCAGGATCGGCACCGCGCCGGCCAGGGCCGCGGGGCGGGCGGCGCGGTCGGCGGCCTCGCCCCAGCGGCGGTGGTCCGCGTTGGCCTGCGCGATGACGCCGCCGAGACGGCCGGCCACGGCCAGTTCGGCGGCATGGTCGAGGGCCAGCATGACGGCGGCGTCGCGGTCCGAATGGTGTGCTGCGGCAAGGCGTTCGGTGGCTTCCACGGCGCGGGCCGCCTGCCATGGCGCCCAGACCCCGGCCACCAGCAGTCCGGCAGCGAGGGCGAGCGCGGCGGCAGGCGAGATGACGGCGATGACGATCACCGCGGCGGTCGACAGTACCGTCGCGACGGCGGCGGGTAGCACGGCGCGCACGAGGGTGTCGGCCAGATCGTCGACGGAAGCGCCTGCGCGCGAGACCAATTCGCCGCTGCTCAGGCGCAGCACCGTCGCCGGCGGGGCAGCGGACAGCCGCCGGTACAGCTCGGCGCGGGCCCGCCCGGCAGCGCGCAGCGCCACGTCGTGCGATGCCAGGCGTTCGCAGTAGCCCAGCACGCCACGGGAGATGCCGAACAGCCGGACGGCCACCACCGCGACCGTCAACTCCAGAATCGGCGGCTGCTGCCAGGCCCGGGTGATCAGCCACGCCGACACCCCGGCCAGCGCGAGGGCGCTGCCGAGCGCCGCGGAACCGAGGAGGACGGCCAGCGCGAGGCGGGGGAGCCGGGGCCGGAGCAGGTCGATCGCGAATCTAACTGTGGACACGGGAAGCACCTCCCGCCCGGACGATCTCATCACCGATGGCCAGCACGGCGTCACGGTGTCCGACGACGATGACGGTCGCGCCGGCCGCGGCGCGGGCCCGGATCGCCTGGAGAACCCGGATCTCCAGCTCGGCATTCAGATGTGAGGTCGGTTCGTCGAGCAGCAGCACCGGGCTGGGCCGGCCGAGTACCCGCGCCAGCGCCAGGCGCTGCCGCTGGCCCAGCGACAGCCCGGACCCGCCGCGCCCCAGCACGGTGTCGAGTCCGGCGGGCAAGGTGGCCAGCACCTCGTCGAATCCCGATGCGCGGCAGGCGTTGTCGAGGTCGGGGAGGGCGCCGAGCAATTCCAGGTTTTCCCGCACCGTCCCCGGGACGAGTACGGGCCGTTGCGGCAGCCAGCCGATCTGGTGCCACCAGTGCTGCCGGTCCAGCGTGCCGACGTCGCAGCGCTGTTCGTCGTCGCCGACCCGGACGCGGCCGGCATCGGGCGTCGTCAGACCCAGAATCGCTTGCAGCGCGGTGCTTTTCCCGCTGCCGTTGGGGCCGGTCAGGACCGTCACCGAGCCGGGCGTGGCCCGCAGCGTCAGATTGTGCGGCGCCGGCCCGTCCCGGCCGTCGATGCTGACGTGCTCCAGGTCGATGGTCGGCCGCGCCCCGATCCGTGCGGTGCCCGGTTCCGGTTGCCCGGCGTCTTCCAACAGCCGGTAGGCCTGCCCGAAGGCGACCTTGCCGTCCTGCGCGGCATGGAATTCCACGCCGACACGGCGCAGTGGCCAGAACACCTCGGGCGCCAGCAGCAGCACCGTCAGCGCGACCGGCAGGGTGACCCCGCCGCTGACCAGTCGCAGACCGACGCCGACGGCGACCAGCGCCACCCCGAGCGTCGCCAGCAGTTCGAGGACGAGCGCCGACAGGAACGCGATGCGCAACGTGGCCAGGGCCGAATGCCGGTGTGCGTCAGACAGTTCGGTGATGCGCGGCGCGGCGCCCTCGGCGCGGCCAAGGGCCCGCAGCGTCGGGATACCCGCGATCAGGTCGAGCAGGCGCGACTGCAGCGTGGCCATGGCGGCCAGCGCGGCCGCGGACCGCTCGGTCGTCATGACACCGATCAGCACCATGAACAGTGGGATGAGTGGCAGCGCGATCAGCACGACGAGCGCGGATTTCACGTCGTACCAAGCGATCACGATGACGGCGGCCGGGGTCAGCAGCACGGACATCACGACGGCCGGCAGATATCGGGTGAAGTACGGTCGCAGGCCGTCGAGTCCGCGGGTCAGCAGGATCGCGGCCTCATCGTGCACCGCCTGCCGACGATGCGGCGGCAGCGCGGTGACGGCGGACAGCACCTGCGCGTCGAGGTCGGCGATCATGGCGGTGGCGCCGTGCTGGCCGAGCCTGGCCTGCCACCACTGGGCGCCGGCGCGCAGCGACCAGAGTGCGGCAAGCGCCAACAGCTGAGGTATCCAGTGCGACAACGGCGCACGGGTCGTGATGACCCCGGCCACGACCTGCGCGGTGACCACTGCCGCGGCGAGCGTCGCGGCGGCGATGACGACGCCACTGCCGACCGTGGCCGCCAGGTGCCGCCGCAGACCGGCGGTCATGCGGGGGTTGGTCGACGATCGGGTCAGTGCGATCCGCCGTTTCGGGACAACCCGATGGAAGCCGGGATGTGTGCGGCCGAAATCCGTTGCCGGAAAACCCAGTACGTCCACCCCTGGTAGCAGATCACCAGCGGGGTGAGCAGCAGCGCGGCCCAGGTCATCACCTTGAGCGTGTACGGCGTCGACGACGCGTTGTGGATGGTCAGGCTCCACGCCGGATCGAGGGTCGAGGGAACGAGATTCGGGTACAGGCAGCTGAACAGGAGTGTGACCACGGCGGCGACGACGATGGCCGTCGCGGCGAACGCCCACCCGTCGGCGCGGCGCGTCCACACCAGCCGGACCGCCGAGAACTGGGCCACCACGGCGACGCCGAGTGCTATCCAGGTGACGTCGTTGCCGTACGCCACCTGTGTCCAGATACCGAACACGGCGACGATCACGGTCACCGGAACGGTCAGGCGGGTGGCGAAGCGGCGCGCGGTGTCGTGCACGGCCCCTTCGGTTTTGAGGGTGACGAACACCGCACCGTGGAACGCGAAGAGACCGGCCGTGGCGATACCGCCGAGGAGGGAGTACGGGTTCAGCACGTCGCCGAACGACAGCTGAATCTGGTGGCGGGCGTCGACGGGGAGGCCGCGCAGGATGGAGGCGAAGGCCACGCCCCACAGCACGGCCGGCAGCCAGGAACCCATGGCGATGCCGATGTCGGCCCACCGGCGCCACTGCGGGTCGTCGATCTTGCCGCGCCATTCGATGGCGCAGACCCGCACGATCATGCCGACCAGGATCGCGAGCAGCGGCAGATAGAGGCCGGAGAACACCGTGGCGTACATCCCGGGGAACGCCGCGAACATCGCCGCGCCCGCGGTGATGATCCAGACCTCGTTGCCGTCCCACACCGGTCCGATGGTGTTGAGCGCGGCGCGGCGGTACTGCTCCGCGTCGCCCTCGTCACCGTCGGCGGCGCGGCCGAAGAACCCCATGAGCATGCCGACGCCGAAGTCGAACCCCTCCAGGACGAAGAAGCCCAGGAACAGCGCGGCCAGGATGACGAACCAGAGATGCTGAAGTGTCATGGCTGCCCCTTCCTAATACGCGAACGACAGTGGGGCGACGTCGTCGCTGCCGGGTGGGGTGGGCGGCGCCGGTTCGGCATCGTGTTCGAGCGGCCCTTCCAGCGTGTAGCGGCGGATCAACCAGAACCAGATGACCGCGAGCAGCGCATAGAGCGCGGTGAAGGTGATCAGCGAGATCCAGACCGTGCCCGCGCTGTGCGCCGACACGCCCTGCCGGATGGTCAGGTGCAGGTTCGGGTCGCCGGTCGGGTTGGTGGCGACCACCCAGGGCTGCCGGCCCATCTCGGTGAAGACCCAGCCCGCGCTGTTGGCGAGGAACGGCATGGGCAGTGTCACCAGGGCGAAGATGCTCAACCAGCGTTGCGTGGGGATGCGGCCCTTGCGGGTCAACCACAGCGTGGTGAGCGCGAAAAGCCCTGGGAATGCGAGCAATCCGATCATCATGCGGAACGACCAGTAGGTCACGAACAGGTTGGGCCGGTAGTCACCCGGACCGTACTTGGCTTCGTACGCCTTCTGCAGGTCCTGCACGCCCTCGAGCCGAACACCCTCGAACTTGCTCTCGGCGAGGAACGGCAGCACGTACGGCACCTCGATGACGTGCATGACGCTGTCGCAGTTGTTGTGGGTGCCGATGGTCAGCACCGAGAAATCCGGGTCGGTTTCGGTGTGGCACAACGATTCTGCCGACGCCATCTTCATGGGCTGCTGGACGAACATCAGCTTGCCCTGGGCGTCCCCGGTGAGCGTGAGCGAGGCGGCCGCGACCAAGGCGACGGAACAGCCCAGCAGGGTCGCGGGGCGGAACATGGTGCGCGATTCCTCGGTGTTGCCGCTGCGCACCATCCACCACGCGCTGATCGCCGCGACGAAGGTGGAGGCCGTCAGGATGGCGCCGCCGACCGTGTGCGTGAACGCCGCGATGCCGGTGTTGTTGGTCAGCAGCTCCCAGATGCTCGTCAGCTCAGCCCGGCCGGTCTCCGGGTTGTAGTGCGCGCCAACGGGATGCTGCATGAACGAGTTGGCCGAGATGATGAAGAACGCCGACGCGTTCACGCCGAACGCGACGATCCAGATACACGCCAGGTGCACCAGGCGGGGCAGCTTGGTCCAGCCGAAGATCCACAGCCCGATGAAGGTGGATTCGAAGAAGAACGCCGCGAGGCCCTCCAGGGCCAGCGGTGCGCCGAAGACGTCGCCGACGAATCGTGAGTACTCACTCCAGTTCATCCCGAACTGGAATTCCTGCACGATGCCCGTGGCCACGCCGAGAGCGAAGTTGATGAGGAACAGCTTGCCGAAGAACTTGGTCAGCCGGTACCAGGCCGGATTGCCCGTCACCACCCAGACGGTCTGCATGACGGCCAGCAGCGGCGCCAGGCCGATGGTCAGCGGGACCAGGATGAAGTGGTAGACGGTGGTGATCCCGAACTGCCACCTCGATACGTCCAGTGCGTCCATTGGGTGGGCCTTCCCCGAGCCGGAGGGATTCGTCTACGACTTACTGTAGTAGTTCATGTGGGCGACGGTCCACACCGAATTGTGTGGCCAGGCGCACACGTGCGCCCGGCCACACAGTTCAGCCTGCCGGCGTACTCAGACGTTGGTCGCCGCCCCGTTGATGGCCTTGTCAACGGCCTTGGCGCCCTTACGGATTCCGAACGCGGTGATCACTTCGGCGACACCGGTGACCACGAGCCAGATGCCCGTCACCAGCGCCAGCGTGCCGATCGACTCGATCGGCGAACCCAGCACCACGAAGCCGGCGATCAGACTGATGATGCCGAGGAAGATGTTCCAGCCGCGGCCGGGCAGGCCGGGATCGCTGATCGCCGACACCGTGGTGGCCACGCCGCGGAAGATGAAGCCGATGCCGATCCAGATGGCCAGCAGCAGTACGGCATCACCGATGTGGCGAAACGCGAGCACCGCGAGCACCAGGGACGCCGCGCCGCTGATGAAGGCCAGCACCCGACCACCGGCCGCGACGTGCAGGCTGAACGCGAATACCACTTGGCCGATGCCGGTGACGAGCAGATACGCACCGAAGAAGATGGCCGCCACCGCGACCGAGATACCGGGCTGAGCCAGCACGGCGGCGCCCAGGACCACGGAGATCAGGCCCGCGATGAGCTCGGCTTTCCACAGGTGCTGCAACAGACTTGGCGGAGTATGCGTGGTCATTGACGCAGTCTCACATATTTGACGCTGGGTGCACCGAGTTCGGACAACCCTGTTTTTCGGTGGTTCTAGATGTGGACAACTGGCGATTGGGCTGCTTGGTGACCACCGTGCCGATAAGGTGCTCTCCAACGCGGCACGCCGACCGATGCGTGCCGGCGGTGTGTCGTGACAGGTGTGGTCAGGCCAGAGTGAAGCACGAAGGAAGAGGCAACGTGTCAGGTGTGAGTCAGTCCCGTCGGGGCACAGCGTGGCGCATTGCGGTGGTGGTGGCTGCGAGTGGCGCGTTGGCGCTGTCGGGCTGCACGAAGAACACCGAATCCAGCTCGCCCGCGTCGAGTTCGTCGGCGGCTCCCGCGGCCAAGGTCGAGTCGATCGCCAACACGGTGCCGGAGGCCATCAAGTCCAGCGGCAAGCTGATCGTCGGCGTCAACATCCCGTATGCACCCAACGAGTACAAGGACCCGAGCGGCAAGGTTGTCGGCTTCGACGTCGACCTGATGAACGCCATCGCCCAGACCCTCGGTCTGACGGTCGACTACCGGGAAGAGTCCGACTTCTCGAAGATCATCCCGGCAATCCAGGCCGGTACCTACAACGTCGGCATGTCATCCTTCACCGACAGCAAGCAGCGTGAGCAGCAGGTCGATTTCGTCACCTACTTCTCGGCCGGCAGCTTGTGGGCGCAGCGCGCCGGTGACCATGTCGACCCCAACAACTCCTGTGGCAAGAAGGTCGCCGTCGAGTCGACCACGGTGCAGGACACCGAGGAACTGCCCGCCAAGTCGAAGGCGTGCACCGACGCCGGCAAGCCGCCCATCGACGTGGTGAAGTTCGACAACCAGGACCAGGCCGCCAACGCCGTCGTCGTCGGCCAGGCCGACGCCATGTCCGCGGACTCGCCCGTGACGTTGTGGGCGATCAAGCAGGCGGGCGGCAAGCTCGTGCAGGCCGGCGAGGTGTTCGACTCGGCTCCGTACGGATGGCCGGTGAAGAAGGGTTCGCCACTGGCGCAATCGCTGCTGCAGGCATTGCAGCACCTCATCGACAACGGCACGTACAAGCAGATCGCGACGAACTGGGGCGTGCAGGCCGGAATGATCGACAAGCCGGTCATCAATGGGGCCACCAGCTGACGTGACGGCTGTTGAGTCAGCGGCGGACCCGAGCGGTCCCGCCGCCATCCACGCGGTACCGCTACGACATCCCTGGCGGTGGGTCGGGGCCGTCGCGATCATCGTCGTCGCCGGGCTGTTCCTCTACGGCGCCGCGACGAACCCCGCGTATGGCTGGGACACCTACCTCAAGTACCTGCTCGACGTGCGAGTGGCCGAGGCGGCGTGGAACACCGTGCAGCTCACCATCTATGCGATGGCGATCGGCTTGGTGCTCGGCGTCGTCCTGGCCGTGATGCGGCTGTCACCGAATCCGGTGTTCCGTGCGGTCGCGTGGGGCTATCTGTGGATTTTCCGCGGTACTCCGGTGTACGTGCAGCTGGTGTTCTGGGGCCTGTTCCCGTCGATCTACCAGAACATTCAGATCGGGGTGCCGTTCGGGCCGTCGCTGTTCCACATCCAGCTGCAGGGACTGTCGCTGGCGTTCGAGATGGCCTTCATCGGCCTGGGCCTCAACGAAGCCGCCTACATGGCCGAAATCATCCGTGCCGGAATCATTTCCGTCCCGGAGGGACAGACCGAGGCGTCGGTCGCCCTCGGTATGTCGTGGTGGATGACCATGCGCCGCACCGTTCTTCCGCAGGCGATGCGGGTCATCGTGCCGCCCACCGGCAACGAGCTGATCAGCATGCTGAAAACCACATCACTGGTCACGGCCGTGCCGTACACGCTCGAGCTGTACACCCGCACGCGGGACATCTCCGCCGTGATCTTCCAGCCCATCCCGCTGTTGCTGGTTGCCGCCACCTGGTACCTGGTCATCACCAGCGTGCTGATGGTCGGCCAGTTCTACCTGGAGCGCTACTTCTCGCGGGGTGCGTCGCGCAAGCTGACGAGCAAACAGCTCGAGGCCCTTGCCCTGGCGCAGATGGGTGACCACGGGGGTATGCCCGCATGACGCCCATGGTGCGAGCCGAACAGGTATGCAAGAGCTTCGGTGCCCTCGACGTGCTCAAGGGTGTCTCGCTCGAGGTCGAGCGCGGACAGGTCCTCGTGCTTGTCGGTCCCTCCGGTTCCGGCAAGTCGACGTTCCTGCGGTGTATCAATCACCTGGAACAGGTCAGCGCCGGGCGGTTGTACGTCGATGAGGAGCTGGTCGGGTACCGCGAACGCGGGGGCAAGCTGCACGAACTCCCGCCGAAGGAGGCCGCCCGCCAGCGCCGCGATGTCGGCATGGTCTTCCAGCACTTCAATCTGTTCCCGCACCGGACCGCGCTGGAGAACATCATCGAGGCGCCGGTGCACGTCAAGGGCGTCAAGCGGGACGCGGCGGTGAGTCGTGCGCGGGACCTGCTCGACCAGGTTGGGTTGTCCAGCAAGGCCGATGCCTATCCGGCCCAGTTGTCCGGCGGCCAGCAGCAGCGCGTGGCCATCGCCCGCGCGCTGGCGATGGAGCCTAAGCTGATGCTGTTCGACGAACCGACCTCGGCGCTGGACCCGGAACTGGTCGGAGACGTCCTGGCGGTCATGAAAAAGCTTGCCCAACAGGGCATGACGATGATCGTCGTCACGCACGAGATGGGCTTCGCCCGCGAGGTGGCCGACCAGCTGGTGTTCATGGACGGCGGCGTGGTGGTCGAGCGTGGCGCCCCGCGTGAGGTGATGGCCGACCCGAAACATGAACGCACGAAGGCCTTTCTGTCCAAAGTGATGTAGTGGCTGTGCACCCCGCGTCGAAGGCGGAACCAGAACCGGACCCGGCCGCCCCGCTGTGGCGGGCGGCACAGGGCTTCCGGCTGCTCAGCTGCCTGTACGCCTTGGGTTTTCAGCTCGCGGTCAATGACGATCTGCGACACCCGGCCGTCACGTGGGCGCTTTTCGGGGTCCTCATCGCGTGGAGCCTGGCGTGTGCGGTGGCCTATCTGAAGGGTTTCGGCCGACGGAGGGCCTGGGTGCTGACCGAGGTGCTGGTCGTCATCCTGCTGGTGTTGTCCACCGAGCTGGTGGCGTCCCCGGCGTGGATCGCCGGCAACCAGTCGTGGCCGACGACGTTGTGGGCCACCAACGCGACGCTGTCCGCGGCCATCCAGCTGGGGCCACTGGCTGGAATGGGCGTCGGGCTGCTCGTGACGGCGGCCGGCGCGGTGCTGAAGGGCTACTTCGACCCCAATCTCGGCCGGCAGGCGACGCTCGTCATCGAGTTGGCGGTGGGGCTCGCCGTCGGGATGGCCGCGCAGACCGCGCGCCGTGCGCACGCGGAGCTGCAGCGCGCCATCCGATTGGCGGCGGCGACCGCGGAGCGCGAGCGGCTGTCCCGGCAGGTGCACGACGGCGCCATCCAGGTGCTGGCGCTGGTCGCCCGCAAGGGGCGGGAAATCGGTGGCGAGACAACCGAACTCGCGCAGCTGGCCGGCGAGCAGGAACGGGCGCTGCGCCGACTGGTCAGTTCCGGTCTTGACGAGGCCCCGGGCGGTCTGGTCGACGTCGGGGAGATGCTCCGGGCCCGCGCGGGTGATCGCGTCGCGGTGAGCGTGCCGCCGGACCCGGTGCTGCTCGACGCCGCCGTGGCGGGCGAACTCGATGCCGCGGTCGCCAACGTGCTGGGCAACACGGTCGCACACGCGGGCCCCGAGGCCCGGGCTTACGTCCTCGTCGAGGACATGGACGGGCAGGTCGTGGTGAGCGTCCGCGACGATGGGGTGGGGATCGCCGACGGACGGTTGGCGCAGGCAGCTGCGGAGGGGCATATGGGTGTGACGAAATCGATTGTGGGACGGCTGGAATCGCTCGGAGGTAAAGCCGAGCTGACGACGTCGCCGGGAGCCGGCACCGAGTGGGAGCTGACGGTACCGAGGGCGGCCGGCGATGTCTGAGCCACAGTTGACGGTGATGGTGGTCGACGACCACCCGATCTGGCGGGACGCCGTCGCCCGTGACCTCGAGGACTCGGGCTTCACCGTGGTGGCCACCGCCGACGGTGTGGCCGCCGCGGGCCGGCGGGCCGCGGTGGTCAAGCCCAAGGTGGTGCTGATGGACATGCGGCTGTCCGACGGCAGCGGCGTCGAGGCGACCACGCAGGTGCTGGCGGTCTCACCGGCGAGCCGGGTGCTGGTGCTGTCGGCCTCCGACGAGCGCGACGACGTCCTGGAGGCCGTGAAGGCCGGTGCCACCGGGTATCTGGTGAAGAGCGCCTCCAAGGCCGAGCTGGCCGACGCGGTGCGCGCGACGGGTGAGGGGCGTGCGGTGTTCACCCCGGGGCTGGCCGGTCTGGTGCTGGGGGAGCACCGGCGCATGGCCAAGACGCCGGGTGCGGACCCGGCTGCCGGCCTGACGGAGCGGGAAACCGAGATCCTGCGGTACGTGGCGAAAGGCCTGACCGCCAAGCAGATTGCCGAACGCCTGACGCTCAGCCACCGCACCGTCGAGAATCACGTGCAGGCGACGTTCCGCAAGCTGCAGGTGGCCAACCGGGTCGAAGCGGCGCGCTATGCCATCGAGCACGGCCTGGACTGAGCGCCGTCGGCTCGGGACGAGCCGGCCGCGGACAGCCGTCCGACCAGATACCAGGTGTGCATCAGCCCTTTGCCCTTGACGTCGATCTCGCCGCGCTCCTCGAATTCGTATGCGTGGCGCAGACGTTCATACACGTTGTGTGGCACCTGGATTCGGCCGGCGACGTCGGTGCTCTCCATGCGGGACGCGACGTTCACCGCGTCGCCCCAGACGTCGTAGAAGAACTTGCGTGACCCCACCACACCGGCCACCACGGGGCCGGCGGCGATGCCGATGCGGACCGGGACGGGGCGCCCCTTGGGGTCGGTCAGCCCGCGGACCGAATCGGCGAAGTCCAGCGCCAGGCAGGCCAGCGCCTCGAGGTGATCGGCGCGGCCGTGCGGTATGCCGCTGACCACCATGTAGGAGTCACCGCTCGTCTTGACCTTCTCCAAACCGTGCCGGTCGACGAGTGCGTCGAGCCCGGTGTAGAGCGTGTCCAGGAACTGGACCAGATCGGCGGGGGTGGTGTCGCTGGCGCGCTGGGTGTAACCGGCGATATCGGCGAAAAGTATTGAGGCGTCGTCGAATTTGTCGGCGATCACCGAATGCGCCGGATCCTTGAGTCGCTGCGCGATGGACTCGGGCAGGATGTTCGCCAGCAGCGTCTCGGACCTGAGGTATTCGGCCTGGATGGCGCGCTGGGCGATGGCGTTCTCCCGCAGCACCGACCAGACCGTCGCCATCACGATGAGGCAGGCCGACACCGCGGTGATGACGAACGACACCCGGCTTTCCATCTCGCTCTGCGCTCCGGTGTGCGCCGGGACGGTGAATTCCAGGATGCTCGCGGTGACGATGCCGACCGCGGCGACGGCGGCCGCGAATCCCACGTGTTCGAGGCCCACGATCAGCAGTGCGATGGCACCCGCGACGGCGAAGTACAGCAGAATTCCCGAGCCGGTGCCCACATTGATGGTCACGACGGTGACCGTGATGTAGGCGATGAGTATGAACGCCGCGGGCGCCACGAGTTCGCCGAACCGGTACAGCGTCGGGACGAGCAGGAAGAGCACCGCGCCGGCCAGGTTCACGGCGCCGATCCACATCGTGTAAGGCCCCGTGGTCAACGCCTGCAAGGCGAAGAAGACGCTGAGCACCGCGCCGAGGCGGCTGGTGCGGGTCAGGATCCGGCGGCTGCGGGCGACGGTCGGGCTGAGGATGTCGGCGTCGGGGCGAAGGCACTCGCGGACGGTCGCGGTCGGCACGCAGACCGAACGGCGCACGGCAGCGACCAAATCGGCGCTGGCCGGGGTCGCGGCGCCGCCGGTGAGGCGAGCGTCGTCCATGATCGCCATGGACTAAAGGGTAGACGCGCGGGACCGGATTTGGTGCTCGGCTGAGGATACTCCGCTGACGGCGAAACAGCGGGCCGCCGCGGTACCGCCCGCGGGCTGTCCCGGATTGGTTGCGGGACCCATAATGGCCAGTCGCTGTGGCCATTTAGAAGGGCTCGCTGAGTGGGACATTCGTGGGTACTGGGTGTCCCTTCGCCGCCACCGAAAAGTATGTACGGCAGCGATCAATATCAAAATTGCCAAATATTCGACAGCTGCGTCGAATGGCGTTTCTGCTGCACCGGCTGAAGCCGTTGAACTGCATATATACCAGAAAAATGCTTGCTCATGACAACTTTGCAAACCGATATTGATTAGCTGTATGTGAACATACCAGAGGTATTTAGGACGCCTCTATATTTGCCTGTATCGCACGCTCGGATTATTTCGATCAGATTTCGGATTTGAGCTCATTAAATTGTTGTCGGAGCAGTAAATTAACTGCCACGCGTCGTTGTCGAGGGGCGACAACCAGGGCGGAAAGGGGACTGCGGTGAACCGTCTGGTCCGTGCTCTCATGCTGAGAGTCGTTGTCGTATTGATGCCATTGGCTGTCATCTGCACCTACAGCCACGTGACGCCCGCACCGACTCGAACGGTCGCGATCGACGTCATCCCCACCGCCGAGATCGATGACACGCATTCGACCATCGGCATCGCCGACTCCAGCCTCTACGGACTGTCGCCGGCGGAGATCGACAAGACCCTGACCCAGCTGCAGTCCATCGGGGTGCAGAACATCCGGGTCTTCGTCCCATGGGCGTTGATCAAGATGACGGGTCCGAATGATCTTGCGAATGACGCGAACTGGACGCTGATGAACAACGTGATGGACGCCGCGCGCGCCCACAACATGGGTGTGCTGGCGGTCATCAGCCACACCCCGCTGTGGGCAGCTCCGAGTGGGACCACCCCGGGTGCGGGCGCACCCGATCCAGCCGTCTACGCGGACTTCGTGAAGCAGGTGGCCACCCGCTACGGCGACGTCATCTCCGCGTACGAAGTCTGGAACGAGCCCAACAGCTTCACGTTCTTCCAGCCGATGGATGCCGCCAAGTACACCGCCATCCTGAAGGCCGTCTACACCACCCTGAAGGGCGGCGACGGGACCACCGGTGTGGACCCGACGGCCTCGGTCATCGCGGGCGCCCTGGCGCCGATTCAGGACTTCTTCGGACTCACGTCGTCTCCGCAGACCTTCCTGGCCGCAATGTATGCCGCCGGCGCCAAAGGCTTTTTCGACGCGATCTCGTTCCACCCGTACGAGTTCAACCAGGTGCTGAAGTTCTCGCAGGGTGCCCTGAACCCACTCGCGCCGCTGTACCAGCTGCAACAGATGCGGGCGATCATGGTGCAGAACGGTGACGGCGACAAGCTGATCTGGGCCACCGAGTACGGCTTCCAGACCGTGCTGGACCAACTCGGCGTCGTCGACCCCACGAGCAACCAGAAGCAGGCCGATTTCATCTCGGACTTCATCACTGCCTGGCGGGCGCTGACCTACACCGGCCCGATATTCATCTACACCACCCGTGACGGCACGCCGGGCACGGACACCGGTTACGGCATCTTCCAGGCGGACTGGACGGCGAAGCTGGCGGTGAAGGTGATCTCGGATGCCATCGGTCTTCCGCCGGTCATCGTCTCGCCCATCGTGGCGCTGGCCCAATTGATCCAGAAGGCGCTGGCTCAGGCCCAGAAAGCCTTCGCGTCGTTCACCGCATCGCTGCAGACCGCGGTCAACAACGCCGTCAAGGCGTTCCAGAGCCTGCTGGCGGGCATCTTCAAACCCGCTGCGGCGCAACCGAGTACCACCGCGAGCCTGGCATCCGCCGCCGCCTCGATCAGTGCGGACACCCTCTCGGAGGCCAACCGGGCCGCGACGGAGCTGAAGTCCCAGGTGGGTGGTTCGAAGGACACCGCCGACCACGTCAAGGCCGGCGACAAGTCCGAGGCGGGTGACGTCAAGGTGGTCGACGCCGTCGAGCACGAAACCGCGGGAGCTGTCGACCCGAAGGCCGCGGAGACCAAGGTCGAGGATTCCAAGACTGAGGATCCCAAGGCCGAAACCCCGAAGGAAGACGCCCCGAAGGCGGAGAGCCCGAAGGCCGAGAGCCCGAAGGAAGAAACCCCGAAGGTCGAAACGCCCAAGACGGAGACCCCGAAGGAAGAAACCCCGAAGGAAGAGGCTCCCAAGGCCGAGACGCCCAAGGCGGAAACGCCCAAAGCAGAAACCCCGCAGTCCGATTCGCCTGCGTCGGCAGAGCCTAAGGCCGCGAACGAATCCAAGAAGCCGGCCAAAGACGCTGCGGCCGAGGGCAAGTCGACCGACGGCAAGGACGGCGACAGGCCGGCCGCCAAGGGCAAGGGCAAGAAGCCGGGCAAGACGAAGAAGCCGGCCCCCGCTGCCAGTGAGCCGTCGAAGCCGACGGGACGGTCGAACGGCGACACCGGTGGCAAGACTTCGCCGGCGGACAGCAAGTCACATCAGCATCAGGGCGCATAACCCGGGTGCGGACGAGGCCTCCCTGGCGTGTCATGCGCCGGGGAGGCCCTCGGGTTTGGCGGCTCAGACCGAATAGATCGGGGCGCCGATCCCGGACATGGTTGCCCGGAGGCGGTGCGCGATATCCCGGTCCAGGGCAACGAGATTCGCGGCGAAGTGCCGGATGTCGGCGGAGTGGTCATCGGCCATCGACTCGCGCGACTCGCGTTCCCTCGCCACGAACCGGTATCTGACCTCGGTCACCGACAGGTCTTCGGAGACGGTGAACTCGTTGGTACGCGCTTCGTCAATTGCGTTGAGCGCCAACCGTTTCACATCGGACAGCGACGCCGCGCCGGCGTGGGCGATACTCGCGGCGGTCCGTAGTGCGTCGGCCGAGCCACGAACCTTGACCAGGTCGCGCCACGCGATGTCCTGCGCGTTCTCCGCCGCACTGCCTTCCCACGTGGTGCCGCCGGGACGCAGGGTGCCCTGCCAGACGTCGTGGAATGAGTTCTCCCACAGATCGGCGGTCCTGTTCCACTGCGCGGCGGCGTCGACCAGGTGTTGCACATCCCAATCGGTGATCTGCGCCAGCGTCGGCAACTCGAGTTCGGCCATCATGGCTACTCCGCCAATGCTGCCGTGGCCGAGCTGTCGGAGTCGGTATAGGCGCGTCCGGCGGCGGTCAGCGCGGAGACAACAGACCAGATCCGTTCGGCATGTGCGGCGGACGCGGCATCGATGCGCGATTGGATCTCGGCGACGACATCCGCGGTGGACTGACCTTCGGGAAGCAACGCGCCACTGGTGACGTGTGCGGACAGAGCTTGGGCCTGCTGCTCGAGTTGACCGGCAACGGCGAACAGCCCATCAGCAGTGACTCGCAGTGCCCCCATGCCTGCAGTTTAGCGGCGAGCTTTGGTGCCCTCGGTGAGATTCGAACTCACACTGCACGGGTTTTGAATCCGTTTCCTCTGCCAGTTGGGATACGAGGGCGTCGCACCCGTTGATCGGGTGCGGTGTACCACCATAGTTGATGTGATTCTCCGGGCCCGCCGCGCCCCGAGGTCGCTTCATCGGACCGCTCACGCGACAATATGGGGATGACCGGGTCAACATCTGATGTCGCACCGCGCCGTGTCCTCGTGGCCGAGGATGAGGCGCTCATCCGGCTGGACCTGGCGGAGATGCTCCGCGAGGAGGGCTACGAGATCGTCGGCGAGGCCGGCGACGGCCAGGAGGCCGTCGAGCTCGCCGAGCAGCTCAAGCCTGACCTGGTGATCATGGATGTGAAGATGCCGCGCCGTGACGGCATCGACGCCGCGTCCGAGATCGCCGCCAAGCGCATCGCGCCTATCGTGATCCTGACCGCGTTTTCCCAGCGTGAGCTGGTCGAACGGGCCCGCGATGCGGGTGCCATGGCCTATCTGGTCAAGCCGTTCTCCATCACGGATCTGGTGCCGGCCATCGAGGTCGCGGTGAGCCGCTTCGGTGAGCTGACAGCGCTGGAGAAGGAAGTCCTGTCGCTGTCCGACCGGCTCGAGACACGCAAGCTCGTCGAGCGCGCCAAGGGCATCCTGCAGACCAAGCAGGGCATGACCGAACCCGAGGCGTTCAAGTGGATTCAGCGGGCGGCCATGGACCGTCGCACCACGATGAAACGGGTCGCCGAGGTCGTCGTCGAGACGCTGGATCCGCCGGCCGCGGAAGCGACAGAACCGTCAGCCGGCTGAGTCCCGCGGGCGCGTCCCGTTAACTCTGTGTTTCCGGCCGCAGCATTTACACAGGTCCGATGAAGACAACGTCGGCCAGCATCGCTCAACAGCGCGTATAGCCGCGCCGTGTTGGTTACTGTCTACGCGAAGCAGCGGATGTCGGCCCCACTTGCGAAGAGTGCAGGCCGCATCCGGTGCCACGTAACCATGACCCGGAGGTGAAGCGTGCGCAGTCGCGTAGCTCGGAATGCTCTTGCAGTCGGCAGTGCCGGTTTGATCGTGTTCGGTCTGGCGGGATGCAGCCAGTCTGATCCGAAGCAGAGCGGCGCGGCCGGCTCGAATCTCAAGATCGTCGAACAGGTGCAGATCGACGAGAACGGCGCCGAGGTCAAGGGCGCCGCCGGCGCGACTCCTGCCGATCCCGCCGGTGACGGCAAGGCCACCTGCCCGCCGGTGAACATCGCCATGGCGGGCGCGCTGAACGGCCCCGACGCCGCACTGGGCATCAACATCAAGGACGGCGTGCAGCTCGCCATCGACAAGCACAACGCGGCCAACCCCGGCTGCCAGGTGACGCTCAAGACCTTCGACACCGAGGGTGACCCACAGAAGGCGACGGGCATCGCGCCGCAGATCGTCGACGACAAGTTCACCATCGGTCTGGTCGGCCCCGCCTTCTCCGGCGAGACCAAGGCCACCGGCACCGTCTTCGACCAGGCCGGCCTCGTCGCCGCCACCGCCTCGGCCACCAACGTGACGCTGAGCGAGAACGGCTGGAAGACCTTCTTCCGCGGCCTGGCCAACGACGGCGTGCAGGGCCCGTCGGTCGCGAACTACCTGAAGAACACGCTCAACTACAAGAAGGTCTGCGTCGTCGACGACAGCACCGACTACGGCCTGGGCCTGGCCACGGCCGTGCGCACCACGCTGGGGCCGGTCGCCGACTCGGCGTGCAACATCTCGGTCAAGAAGGGCGACAAGGACTTCTCGGCGGCCGTCACCCAGATCAAGGGTGCCGCGCCCGACGCGATCTTCTACAGCGGCTACTACGCCGAGGCCGCGACGTTCGCTCAGCAGCTCAAGGACGGCGGCGTCACCGCGACGTTCGCCAGCGCCGACGGCACGAAGGACCCCGAGTTCGTCAAGCAGGGCGGCGAGGCGACGAAGGGCGCCATCCTGTCCTGCCCGTGCGGCCCGGCGAGCAAGCAGTTCGCCGAGGAATACACCAAGAAGTTCGGCCAGGAGCCCGGCACGTACAGCACCGAGGGCTACGACCTGGGCACCATCCTGGTCAAGGGCATCGACTCGGGTGCCGTCACCCGGCCCGCGCTGCTGGACTTCGTGACCAAGTACGAAGGTCAGGGCGTGGCCCGCAAGTACCAGTGGAACAACAAGGGTGAGCTGACCACCAACCTGATCTGGATCTACAAGGTCCAGTAGGAACCTGCAGACGACGACGCGTCCGGACCCCGTGCCGGGCGCGTCGTCGTTCCTGGACTCTCACCACCGCGATAACCGAGGAGCCGCCACCCGATGACACCCGACTGCGTCGGCCACTACGTGTGCACCGCGGCCAACATCAATTTCAACGTCGACAACCTGGTGAACGGGTTCTGGCAGTTGACGATTGACGGGTTGTCGTGGGGTGCGATCTATGCCCTCGTCGCCGTCGGCTACACCCTGGTGTTCGGCGTGCTGCGACTGATCAACTTCGCGCACTCGGAAATCTTCATGCTCGGCATGTTCGGCGCGTACTTCGCGCTGGAGATCATTCTCGGGTTCAAGCCCAGCGGAAACGCCTACAACCTGGGCGTCGGGTTGACGATCTTCTACCTGGGCGTCGCCATGGTGGTCGCGATGCTGGTCTCCGGCGCCGCGGCCGTCGGGCTGGAGGTGGTGGCCTACCGGCCGCTGCGCCGCCGCAATGCGCGCGGGCTGACGTTCCTGATCACCGCCATCGGCATGTCCTTCGTCCTCCAGGAATTCGTGCACTTCGTGCTGCCGAAGATTCTGAAGGGTTTCGGCGGCAGCAATGCCCAGCAGCCGATCATCCTGGTACAGCCCAAGACTCAGTTCACACTCTTCAGCGCGAACATCTCGAACGTCACCATCGTCATCGTCGTGGCCGCCATCGTGCTGGCGCTGCTCACCGACATCGCGCTCAACCGCACCAAGTTCGGCCGCGGCATCCGCGCCGTCGCGCAGGACCCGACGACCGCCACCCTCATGGGCGTGTCCCGGGAGCGCATCATCATGACGACGTTCCTCATCGGTGGCCTGCTGGCCGGCGCCGCGGCACTGCTCTACACCTTGAAGGTGCCGCAGGGCATCATCTACTCAGGCGGTTTCCTGTTGGGTATCAAGGCCTTCTCGGCCGCGGTGCTCGGCGGTATCGGCAACCTGCGGGGTGCCCTGCTCGGTGGGTTGATCCTCGGCATCATGGAGAACTACGGCCAGGCGTTCTTCGGCACCCAATGGCGCGACGTGGTGGCATTCGTCCTCCTCGTGCTGGTGCTGTTGATCCGTCCCACCGGGATACTCGGTGAAAGTCTCGGGAAGGCACGCGCATGAGCGGGCAGCATCGAAACGACGGCGTCGCCCGCTACCTGCTGGCGCCCGGCGACCAGATCCGCCGATGGTGGGATCAACAGTCGAGACCGGCGAAGTGGTCCTTCGGCGTTCTCGTGTTCGTTCTGGTGGCGTACCTGCCGCTGCACACCCCGTCGTTCCTCAACACACCCGGCATCAGCTTCGGCGGCACCATGGCGCAGTTCGCGATGGTGGCGATCATCGCGATCGGCCTCAATGTCGTTGTGGGCCAAGCCGGATTGCTCGACCTCGGCTATGTCGGTTTCTACGCCGTCGGCGCCTACACCGTCGCACTGCTGACCAGCCCCGACAGCCCCTGGAACCAGGTCGGGGTCGACGGGTTCCTCGACAAGGACTGGGCCTGGCTGGCCTGCGTCCCCCTGGCCATGGCGGTCACCGCCATGGCCGGCCTGGTGCTGGGCATCCCGACACTGCGGTTGCGCGGCGACTACCTCGCCATCGTCACGCTCGGGTTCGGCGAGATCATCCGGCTCCTGGCCGACAACCTCTCCGACCTGACCAACGGTGCCCGCGGCCTCAACCAGATCGCCTATCCGCGACTGGGGGAGACGGACAAACTCCCGACGGGCGTGTTCTCGAGCGGTAACTCCGCCGGCGCCGCGAACTACGGCACGTGGTGGTTCTGGCTGGGGCTGGTGCTCATGGTCGGCATCCTCCTGCTCGTCGGCAACCTGGAACGCAGCCGCGTCGGGCGGGCGTGGGTCGCCATCCGCGAGGACGAGGACGCCGCAGAAGTCATGGGTGTCAACACGTTCAAGTTCAAGCTGTGGGCGTTCGTCATCGGCGCGGGCATCGGCGGCCTGTCGGGCGCGCTGTATGCCGGTCAGGTGCAGTACGTCGCGCCGCCCACCTTCAACATCATCAACTCGATGCTGTTCCTGTGCGCGGTGGTCCTCGGCGGGCAGGGCAACAAGCTCGGCGTGATCATCGGCGCGTTCATCATCGTGTACCTGCCCAACCGGCTGCTCGGAGTGCACTTCCTCGGCATCAATCTCGGCGACCTCAAGTACCTGTTCTTCGGCCTGGCACTGGTGGTACTGATGATCTTCCGGCCGCAGGGCCTCTTCCCGGTACGTCAACAGCTGCTGACCTACGGCAAGGCGGCGCGCGCGCTGCTACGCAACGCCGACGAATCGAAGGCGGCGGCATGAGCGACACGTTCGAGCCCGCACCCGACGAGGAACTCGCCGCCCTGCACCGGGACGTGCAGGTCGCCGAGGGTGAGAAGCTCTTGGCCACAACCGATCTCACCGTCAAATTCGGCGGGCTCACCGCGCTCGACGCGGTGACGTTCGACATCCGGCGTGGCGAGATCCTCGGCCTCATCGGCCCCAACGGCGCCGGCAAGACCACCTGCTTCAACGCCATCACCGGTGTCTACCGGCCGTCGTCCGGATCGGTGATGTTCGACGGCGCGCCGCTCGGCAAGATCAAGCGCCACCAGATCACCCGGCGCGGCATCGCGCGCACCTTCCAGAACATCCGGCTGTGGGGCGAGATGACGGCGCTGGAGAACGTCGTCGTCGGCACCGATGCCCGGCACAAGACGTCGGTCCCGGGCGCGCTGCTGCGCACCGCGCGGCACCGCCGCGAGGAACGCGACGCCATCGAACGTGCCGCGGCGCTCCTGCAATTCGTGGGCATCGCGCACCGCGGTGAGGAGAAGGCGCGGAACCTCTCGTACGGCGACCAGCGCCGGCTGGAGATCGCCCGTGCCCTGGCCACCGAGCCGAAGCTGCTGTGTCTGGACGAGCCCGCCGCCGGCTTCAATCCGAGTGAGAAGTCCGCGCTCATCGAGCTGATCCAGGCGATCCGGGACGACGGCTACACCGTGCTGCTGATCGAACACGACATGCGGCTGGTCATGGGTGTCACCGACCGGATCGTGGTGCTGGAGTTCGGCCGCAAGATCGCCGAAGGCCTACCGGCCGAGATCCGCGAGGACCCGAAGGTCATCGCCGCTTATCTGGGGGTGCCCGATGACCAGCTCTGAGTCCACCGACCTCGACCCGCGGCCCGTGCTGCTGGAGGTCCGTGACGCCGTCGTCCACTACGGCAGAATTCAAGCGCTGCATGGTATTTCGCTCGTCGTGCGGGAGGGCGAACTGGTCACCCTGCTCGGCTCCAACGGCGCGGGCAAGACCACCATGATGCGGGCCATCTCGGGATTGCTGCCGTTGTCGTCGGGCTCGGTGTGGTTCGACGGCGAAGACGTCTCGAAGATGAAAGCGCATCGCCGCGTGACCGCGGGCCTCATCCAGGCGCCCGAGGGTCGCGGCATCTTCCCCGGTATGACCATCATCGAGAATCTCGAAATGGGTTGCTATGGGCGCAAATTCGAGTCCAAGCACCACCACGACGAGCGTCTCGACTGGGTGCTGACGACGTTCCCGCGGCTGGCCGAACGCCGCAGCCAGGCCGGCGGCACGCTGTCCGGTGGCGAGCAGCAGATGCTGGCGATCGGCCGCGCACTGATGGCCCGGCCCAAGGTGCTGTTGCTCGACGAGCCGTCGATGGGTCTCGCGCCCATGGTGATCTCCCAGATCTTCCGGATCATCTCCGAGATCAACACTCAGGGCACCACGGTGCTGCTGGTCGAGCAGAATGCCCAGCAGGCACTGAGCCGGTCCGATCGGGCCTACATCCTGGAGACCGGCGCCGTCACCCGCAGCGGCAATGCCCGGGATCTGCTGAAGGACGACAGCATCCGAGCCGCCTACCTCGGCGTCGCCTGAGCTGGGGCCTACGGCAGCTGTCGCATGATCCTGTCGTGGATATCGTCGCTGAACGCCACGAATCTGACGTCAGTGACGGCGGTGTCGGCGGTGGAGGCCGTCTCGACCGCAATCGTGACCGCGTCGTCCAGCGGCCAGCCATAGATACCCGCGCTGATCAACGGGAAAGCCACGCTCTGCGCGCCGAGTTCGTCCGCGACTTCGAGTGACCGCCGGTAACAGGACCGCAGCAGCTCTGGATCGCGTTGGCCCGCGCGGTAATTCGGCCCGACGGTGTGGATCACCCAGCGTGCCGGGAGGTTGCCCGCGGTGGTCCAGCCGGCATCGCCGGTCGCCAGGCCATGCGGGAAACGTTCGATGCAATCCGCGAGCACAGCGGGCCCACCCGCCCGGTGGATGGCGCCGTCGACGCCGCCACCACCACGCATCGCGTTGTTGGCGGCGTTGACGATCGCGTCGACGTCCTGCTTCGTGATGTCGCCGAGGACAGCGGTGATGCGGGGCATGACTGCAGTATCCGCGTTATTCGTCGATGCGGAACCGCTTGATCCGGGCGGCGCCGCCGGACACCAGCTCGACCCGCGACTTCGGTACGTCGAAATGTTCGGCCAGCACCCGGATCACCGCGGTGTTGGCCTTGCCGTCGACCGCCTGCTCGCGGACGTACACGACCAGCGTGCCGTCGTCGTCGGTCTCGACGAGCGGTCCTTTGCGGCTGCCCGGCTTGACCCGGACCGAGATCATCACTGGTCCACTGTGCAAGAAAGCCCCGGGAAATCGGTAATTTCCCGGGACTTTCCGCACGTTCTGCGGTTCGAGAACTAGCGCGCGACGATCACCGACGAACCGTGGCCGAACAGGCCCTGGTTCGCCGTCACGCCCACGCGGGCACCCTCGACCTGGCGGCCGGTGGCCTGGCCCTTCAGCTGCCAGGTCAGCTCACACACCTGCGCGATGGCCTGGGCCGGGATGGCCTCGCCGAAGCACGCCAGACCGCCCGACGGGTTGACCGGCACGCGGCCACCGATGGTGGTGGCACCGGAGCGCAGCAGCTGCTCGCCCTCACCCTTGGCGCACAGGCCAAGGTGTTCGTACCAGTCGAGTTCCAGCGCGGTCGACAGGTCGTAGACCTCCGCGAGGTTGACGTCGTCGGGTCCGATGCCGGCCTCGGCGTACGCCGCATCGAGGATCTGGTCCTTGAAGACCCGTTCCGGCCCGGCGATGGCCGCGGTGGAATCCGTTGCGATGTCCGGCAATTCGGGCAGGTGCTGCGGGTACTGCGGCGTGACGGTGCTGATCGCACGCACCGATGGCACACCCTCCAGCGAGCCGAGGTGCTTTCGCGCGAAGTCGGCGCTGGCCACGATCAGCGCGGCGGCGCCGTCCGAGGTGGCGCAGATGTCCAGCTGCCGCAGCGGGTCGGAGACGACCGGGCTGGCCAGCACGTCCTCGACCGAAGCCTCTTTGTGGTACCGGGCATTCGGGTTGTTCAGGCCGTGCTTGGAGTTCTTCACCTTGATCTGGGCGAAGTCTTCAGAGGTGGCGCCGTACAGGTCCATGCGGCGGCGGGCCAGCAGGGCGAAGTACACCGGGTTCATCGCACCCAGCAGGTGGAAGCGCTGCCAGTCGGGGTCGTTCTTGCGCTCGCCACCGACGGGGGCGAAGGCACCCTTGGGCGTGGTGTCGGCGCCGATGACCAGCGCTACGTCGCAGAAGCCGGCGAGGATGTGGGCACGGGCGCTCTGCAGGGCCTGCGAACCACTGGCGCACGCGGCGTACGACGACGACACCGGCACGCCGTTCCAGCCCAGCTTCTGGGCGAACGTCGAACCGGCGATGAAGCCGGGGTAGCCGTTGCGGATGGTGTCGGCGCCGGCGACCAGCTGGATCTGACGCCAGTCCAGGCCGGCCTCGGCCAGTGCGGCGCGGGCGGCGACGACGCCGTACTCGGTGAAGTCGCGGCCCCACTTGCCCCACGGGTGCATACCCGCACCGAGGATGTACAACGGCTCAGGCGTACTCACTTCGCGATCTCCCAGGCATAGGTGGTCCGCTCGACACCGTGGGCGTCCGTGTACAGCGGCATGGTGGTCAGTTCCATCTCCATGCCGACCTTGAGATCCGCAGCGAGCGTGCCCTCGACGACCTTGCCCAGCACGATGAGGCCCTCGGCCTCCAGCTGGACGGCGGCGATGGCGAACGGTTCGAACGGATCAGCGGCCGGGTAGGGCGCCGGCGGGGGATACCGGTTCTCGGTGTAGCTCCACACCGTGCCGCGGCGCGACAACGCGACGGGCTCGAGCACGTCGCTGTCACAGGCCGGGCTGGGGCAGTTATTGGCGCGGGGCGGGAAAACGTAGGTCCCGCACTGCGGGCACTTGGCCCCGATCAGGTGCGGCGCACCGTTTTCGTCGGTGTCCCACCAACCTTCAATTGCCGGTTGACTCCCGGCGTCCGTCACTCCTGGCACGAGCTCAGCGTAGCTGCCAATAGGCCGGAAACTGAAACGTGTTGCAGTTTTATCCCGGCAACCGGGAAAAGATTTTGAAGTGTACGAAACGGTTTCGTACACTTCGGTCATGGTTCGAGGGATGGAGCGGGAACAGGCGGTGCTCGCGGCGACAGCCGACTTGCTCGTCGAGCGGGGTTACGCGGCATTGACCATCGACGCGGTCGCGGTGCGGGCAGGTGCCAGCAAGGCGACCATCTATCGCCGTTGGCCGAACAAGGCGCAACTCGTCCGTGCCACGCTCGACGCCGCCGACGCTGCCCGCAACGCGTCGATGCCCGATACCGGGACGCTGCGTACCGACCTGTTCGCCGTGATGGACGCCATCGCTGCGAACGTCGCTGACCCGCTGACGCGCGTCACGGCCGAACTCGCGACGCTCATGCGCCACGACGACCAACTCGCCGAGGCCATCCGCCAGCATCTGGACAAAGAGGAGCTTTCGCCGTTCCACGACGCGCTCCAGCGCGCCATCGCACGGGGTGACATCGCCCCCGACGCCGACGTCGACCTGATCCACGACGTCGCCGAAGCGATGATCCTGCGGCAGATGCACCTCGACCGGCCCGTCGACGCCGCCTTCAGTGCGCGGCTCATCGACGAGGTACTGCTGCCCCTGCTGGGCGGTGCCCGATGAGCGTGGTGATCGCCGGTGCCGGGCCGACCGGACTGACCCTCGCCATCGAGCTGGCGCGCCGAGGCGTACCGGTTCGCGTGCTGGACCGGGCGCCGGCGTTGTTTCCCGGTTCACGCGGTAAGGGACTGCAACCGCGCACCCTCGAAGTGTTCGACGACCTCGGCGTCATCGGCGCCGTGCTCGCGGCCGGCGAGACGTTTCCGCCCATGCGCCTGTACCGCGGCGCCGAGGTGGTCTGGACCAAGCCGATCTACGAACTCCTGGGGCTGCCCGAACTCGCGGCCACGCCGGCCGTGCCGTATCCCTTCACCTGGCTGATACCGCAGTGGCGGACCGACCAGATCCTGGCGGCGCGGTTCGCCGAACTCGGTGGGTTCATCGAATTCGATACCGAGGTAACGGGTTTCGAGCAAGACGGCGACGGTGTGACCGTGCAGACCCGCCGCGGTCCGATCCGCGCCGACTATCTCGTCGGAGCGGACGGCGGCCGCAGCACCGTGCGCAAGGTGTCCGGCGTGGAGTTTCTCGGCGGGGCGCTGACCGAGGAACGCATCATCGTGGGCGACGTCCGGGCGACCGGACTCGACGGCCGGTGCTGCCACCTGCTCACGCGTGACGGTGACCAAACCAAGCGGTTCTCGTTGTGGAACCTGCCGGGTACCGAGCACTTCCAGCTGGTGGTGACGATGGCGCCGGGCGAGGACCCGCCCGCTCTGACTCTGGACGGCATGCGGGAACTGCTGGACCAGCGCTCGGGGCGACGTGATGTCGTGTTGTCGGACCTGCGGTGGATCTCGGAGTACCGCGTGAATCTACTGATGGCACAACAGTTCCGCCTGGGTCGCGTGCTGCTGGCCGGTGACGCCGCCCACGTCCATTCGCCGGCCGGGGGACAGGGCGTCAACACCGGCGTGCAGGACGCCTACAACCTCGGCTGGAAACTGGCCGCCGTGCTGGCCGGCGCGCCCGATGAACTGCTGGACAGCTACGCCGCCGAACGGATGCCGGTGGCGGCCAACGTACTTGCGCTCAGCGGTGCGCTGCACCGCCAGGGCTTCGCCGCGACCGGGCCGGCGCCGTCCGCCATCCATCAGCTGGACATCAGCTACCGGGGCGGGCCCGTGGCGGGTGCGGAGCGCGCGCCGGGCGCGCTACAGGCCGGTGACCGCGCCCCCGACGGCCTGTTGCCCGACGGCCGCCGGCTGTTCGACGTCTTCCGCGGACCGCACTGGACGGTGCTCGAATTCGGCGGAGCAGCAGTCGATTTCGGTGTCCCGCAGGTGTGCCTGAGACCCGGACCCGAATACGACGTGCCGGCCGGCTCCTACGTGCTGGTGCGGCCCGACGGGCACATCGCGGCGATCACGGACCGGGCGGACGCGATCAGTGAGCAGTTGCGCCGCCTCGGGTGCTATTCGCCGTCTCCGTCCGGTACCGGGTGGTGACCCGCGCCAAATCCGCCGGCGCCCGCGACGCCCCCGCGACGTGCATCTCGCGGTTGGCGGCGATGACATCGGCGGTCTCGGCAAGGCGCGCCCGCTCGTAACTGCGCAGCCCGGCGAAGCCGTGGGACGCCAGTTCGTCGGCGAGCACCCGCGCGTCCACGATCGACTGCGATGCCCCGTTGGCCCCGACGGGGTACATCGGGTGGGCGGCGTCACCGAGCAGGGTCACCCGGCCGTCACCCCAGTGCGGCAGGGGGTCCTTGTCGACCATGGGGTAACTGAACACGGCCGGGGTGCGGCCGATCAGCGCGTCCATGTCGAGCCAGTCGAGGTGCCAGTCGGCCACGTGCGGCAGGACATCGTCGGCAGTCGCGGGCGCGTTCCACTTGGCATCGCCCTGTAGTGGGCCGGGCTGCCCGGCGGGGACCTGGAGGACCCAGTTCACCTGGCCACCGCCGATGGGGTACGTGATGAGGTCAACCCCGTTGTCGGCCTTGACGATTGCCATGGTGTGCCCGTCGAGGAACGGCGTGATGTCACAGGCGCCGCGGTACATGGTGATACCGGACGACAGCAAGGGGTCATCGCCCGGGTGCAGGGCCGCGCGCACCACGGAGTTGATGCCGTCGGCGCCGACGAGCGCAGAGCCCGCGACCTCGCCTGCCGCGGTGTCCACGACGACGCCGTCGGCGTGCTGCCGGAATCCGGTGACCCCGCTGCCGGTGCGGACCGCGTCGGCGCCGAGGCGTTCACGCACGGCGTCGAGCAGCATCATCTGCAGCCGGCCACGGTGCACCGACAGCTGCGGATAGGCATCGCCTGCCGCCAGTCCGCGGGGTTCGGTGAACAGCAGGTCGCCGCGGTGGGTGTAGAAGCGGATGGCCGACGGGGCCACCGCCATGGCGGTCAACGCGTCACCGAGCCCGAGCTCGGTGAGTTCGCGGACCGCATGCGGCAGCAGGTTGATCCCAACTCCCAACGGCTGCAGGTCGTGTGCGCGTTCCAGCACGAGCGCGTCGAAGCCGCGCGCGTGCAGCGTCAAGGCTGTGGTGAGGCCGCCGATACCGGCGCCGGCGATGAGTACTGGTGTCATGACTCCAGCCTCGGCGCGGCTGAATCATAAGTCCAATATCGATCTGGTCCACAAACTATAATTTCTGCTTATGGAACTGCGGCAGTTCGAGTACTTCGTCGCCGTCGCCGAGGAAGCCAACTTCACCCGCGCCGCCGAACGCATCCACGTCGCGCAACCCGCGGTCAGCGCCCAGATCGCCCGGCTGGAGCGGGAACTGGGCGAGCCGCTGTTCGACCGCGCCCGGCGAGAGGTCCGGCTGACGGCGGCGGGGCGGGCCGTGCTGCCGCATGCGCGGGCGGCCCTCGCGGCGGCGGCCGACGCGCGCACCGCGGTCGGCGAATTGAGCGACCTCGTGCGTGGCGCCGTCACCATCGGCACGGTCACCGCGCACGACGTCGACATGCCGAGCCTGCTGGCCCGGTTCCACGAGGCCCATCCACACGTCGACATCACGCTCGGCACCGACAACTCGGACGTGCTGATCGAGGGCATCCGCACCGGGCAGTTGGACGCCGCCATCGTCTCCGTCGGTATCGAGCTGTCGGAAGGCCTGGCTGCCGTCGTCGTGACCGATCAGCCGATCGTGGCCGCCGTCGCTCTCGACGATCCGTGGCACACCCGGCGAACCGTGCGGCTGCCCGAGCTCGCCGGCCGCGCCGTCATCGCGCTACCCGTCGGCACCGGCATCCGGCACCAGTTCGACGGGGCGTGCGCGGACGCCGGCGTCGACGTCCACGTCGCGTTCGAGGCGAGCACGCCGCAGGCCCTGGCCGACCTCGCGGCCCGGGGTTTGGGGGTGGCCGTGCTGCCGCAAGCGATGGTCCGCTCGCGCGCCGATCTGCATCTGATCAGGCTGACGCCGGCGCTGCGCGGGCGGCTGGTGTTCGCGTGGCGGGCCGGTGGGCCGATGAGCCCCGCGGCCCGGGAGTTGGTGAACATGGCGCGGCGGTTACTGGCTGTCGGTGGGGCTGAATAGAGTTAGAGCCGTGAGCCCCACCGCAACGGATGCCCCGCCCACCACCAAGCCCACATTGATGCTGCTGGACGGCAATTCACTGGCGTTCCGAGCGTTCTACGCGCTGCCTGCCGAAAACTTCAAGACGCAGGGCGGCCTGACCACCAACGCGGTGTACGGCTTCACCGCCATGCTCATCAATCTGCTGCGCGACGAGAAGCCGACGCACGTCGCGGCGGCCTTCGACGTCTCTCGCAAGACGTTCCGCAAAGAGAAGTACCCGGAGTACAAGGAGGGGCGGGCCGCGACGCCCGACGAGTTCCGCGGCCAGATCGACATCACCAAAGAGGTGCTGGGCGCACTCGGCATCACGGTGCTGGCCGAAGACGGCTTCGAGGCCGACGATCTGATCGCCACGCTGGCCACGCAGGCCGAGGCGGAGGACTTCCGGGTGCTGGTCGTCACGGGCGACCGCGACTCGCTGCAGCTCGTCACCGACGACGTCACGGTGCTGTACCCGAAGAAGGGTGTCAGCGACCTGCACCGCTTCACCCCCGACGCGGTGGTGGAGAAGTACGGCCTCACCCCGACGCAGTACCCGGACTTCGCGGCGCTGCGTGGCGACCCGAGCGACAACCTGCCCGGTATCCCCGGTGTGGGCGAGAAGACCGCGTCCAAATGGATCAACCAGTACGGCTCGCTGCAGGCGCTGGTCGACCATGTCGATGAGGTCAAGGGCAAGGTCGGCGACTCGCTGCGGGCCAACCTCTCCAGCGTCATCCTCAACCGTGAGCTGACGGACCTGGTCAGGAACGTGCCGTTGGCGCACACCCCGGAGGCCCTGCGGGTGCAGCCGTGGGACCGTGACCGCATCCACCAGCTCTTCGACGATCTGGAATTCCGGGTCCTGCGGGACCGGCTGTTCGACACCCTGTCGCCCGTCGAGCCCGAGGTCGAGCTCGGCTTCGACGTCCGCGGCGGACTGCTCGAGCCGGGCACCCTGGCGGCCTGGCTGGCCGAGCACAGCAACGGGAGCCGCTTCGGCATGGCCGTCGCGGGCACGCACAAGGCCTTCGACGCCGACGCCACGGCGGTCGCGATCGTGTCGGCCAGCGGCGAAGGCGTCTACATCGACACCACGCGGCTGGACGCCGAGGACGAAGCGGCGCTGGCGTCGTGGCTGGCCGATCCGGGCCCACCAAAGGCGCTGCACGAGGCGAAGCTGGCGTGGCACGACCTGCTGGGCCGCGGCTGGCCGCTCGCCGGAGTCACCTCGGACACGGCACTGGCGGCCTATCTGGTCCGTCCGGGGCAGCGCAGCTTCGCCCTCGACGACCTGTCGGTGCGCTACCTGGGCCGCGAACTACGCGCGGAAAGCAAGGAGGAACAACAGCTTTCCCTGCTCGACGATCCCGACGAGGTCGACGACGCCGCGATCCAGGCGCTGATCGTGCGGGCCGCGGCCGTCGGCGATCTGGCCGACGCGCTCGACGTGGAACTCGCCAAGATCGACTCGCTGGCGCTGCTCGGCCAGATGGAGCTTCCGGTGCAGCGGGCCCTCGCCGAGATGGAGAACGCCGGCATCGCCGTCGACATCGACTTGCTCGGCCGGCTGCAGAGCCAGTTCTCCGACCAGATTCGCGACGCCGCCGAGGCGGCCTACGCGGCGATCGGTGAGCAGATCAACCTGGGCTCGCCCAAACAGCTGCAGGTGGTGCTGTTCGACAAGCTCGAGATGCCGAAGACCAAGCGCACCAAGACCGGCTACACCACAGATACCGATGCGCTGCAATCACTTCTGGACAAGACGGGCCATCCGTTCCTGCAGCATCTGCTGGCGCACCGCGACGCGACCCGGCTCAAGGTCACCGTCGACGGTCTGCTGAACGCGGTCGCGTCCGACGGCCGCATCCACACCACGTTCAACCAGACCATCGCCGCCACCGGCCGGTTGTCGTCGACCGAGCCGAACCTGCAGAACATCCCGATCCGCACCGAAGCGGGCCGGCAGATCCGTGAGGCCTTCGTCGTCGGCAAGGGCTTCACCGAGCTGATGACCGCCGACTACAGCCAGATCGAGATGCGCATCATGGCGCACCTGTCGGGTGATGCCGGCCTGATCGAAGCCTTCAACACCGGCGAGGACCTGCACACCTTCGTCGCGTCGCGGGCCTTCGGCGTGCCGAGCGAAGAGGTGACCGCGGAGCTGCGCCGCCGGGTCAAGGCCATGTCGTACGGCCTGGCCTACGGGCTGTCGGCGTACGGCCTGGCCTCACAGCTGAAGATCTCGACCGAAGAAGCCAAGCAGCAGATGGACCAGTACTTCGACCGGTTCGGCGGGGTGCGCGACTACCTGCACTCGGTGGTCGAACAGGCCCGCAAGGACGGCTACACCTCGACGGTGCTCGGGCGCCGGCGCTACCTGCCGGAACTCGACAGCAGCAACCGCAACGTCCGCGAGGCCGCCGAGCGGGCCGCGCTCAACGCGCCGATCCAGGGCAGCGCCGCCGACATCATCAAGGTCGCCATGATCAACGTCGACCGCGCGATGAAGGACGCCGGGCTGAAGTCACGAATCCTGCTCCAGGTGCACGACGAATTGCTGTTTGAGGTGGCCGAGGGCGAGCGGGATGCGCTGGAGACCTTGGTGCGCGAGCAGATGGGCAGCGCCTACCCGCTGGACGTACAGCTCGAGGTGTCGGTGGGTTACGGCCCCAGCTGGGACGCCGCCGCGCACTAAGCGTCGGCGGCCAGGCCGATCCCGAGCGCGACCAGGATCGCGCCCATGGCGCGTTCGATGCGCTGACGAATATGGTTGCGGCTCAAGATGTTCCGGGCCTTGTCGGCCGCCAGGACGACGCCGACGCACCATGAGGTGTCGATGACGAGTTGGATGGCGGCGAGCACCAGCAGCGTCGGCAGCACCGGGCCGCCGGCCGGCAGGAACTGGGGGAGCACCACGATGCCGAACGCCGCGGCCTTCGGGTTGGCGGCGATCGACACGAGTGCCGCACGGAACGCCGCACCCGGGGTGCGTCCGCGCAGCGGCATGGTCACGGCCATGTCGGTGGGGTGTTTCGCACTGCGCCACGCGCTGATGCCCAGCCAGATCAGGATGGCGGCGCCGACGACGTGCAGCGCCAGCGACAGCCAGTGGTTGGCCGCCAGCAGGATCGACAGCCCACCACCGCCGGCGAGCGTCCACCCGCAGACGCCGATCTCATTGCCGACGACGGCCGCCAGACCGGCCTTGCGGCCGTCGCGCACCGAGCGGTGCAGGAACAGTGCCGTCGCCGGTCCGGGCAGCGCGGCCAGGATCACCGACGCGACCAGAAAGGCCGGCAGGACGTCGAGAAGGTGCGCGAGCATGCCGGTCACACCGCCCGGTAGTTGGTCAGCCACTGCAGCACCGGCGCCTGCGCCCGCGTGGCGGTCAGCCAGTACGCCTCCTCGGCATGCCGCTGATAGGTCCGCTGGTCGGCCAGGCCCCGGTCGATGCGGTCCCGGACGAACGCCAACTCGACGACCTGCACGGCGAATTCCTTCACCGATTTACCGGCCGGTGCGCCGCCGATCCGCGTCGCCGTCGCGATCGCTGCCTTGCGGGTCCGCATCGAGCCGAGCCACGTCGCCTCGTTGGGGGTGATCAGGCCGGAGGCGATGAGCCCGGGCAGCTTCTCGGCGACCACCCGCTGCTCGCGTCGGCGCCCCAGGACGCCCGTGACGATGGCGAGGGTGAAGATCGGCACCATCCAGAACAGGTAGACCGCGAAGTAGGCGCCGGCGCCGACGACGGTCGACCCGTTCCACAACATGTGCATGACCACCGCGGCGACGTAGCCGAGTCCGATGTAGAGCACCTTGGCGCCGGCGCCGCGATGCTGTAGTGCCAGATACACGCCGATGCCGGTCATGCTGGTGAACAGCGGATGCGCGAAGGGGCCCATGATCAGCCGCAGCGCGGCGGTGAGCAGGGAGTGTGCGATGGTCTCGCCCATGGCGATGTAGAAGATGTTCTCCAGCCAGGCGAAGCCCGCGGCGACGAAACCGGCGTAGACCAGGCAGTCCGTCAGCGAGTTGAGTTCGTTGCGGCGGCGGCCGGTCATCATCAGCAGCAGGAACGCGCCTTTGGCGGCCTCTTCGATCACCGGTGCGCCGATGGCCATCGCGGCGAAGCCGTCCTTGCCGAGCAGCGGCGTCGACATGGTTTCCAGGACCACCGAGATGACGACGCTGATGGAGGAACCCCAGATGAACGCGAAGATCAGCAGCCGCGGTGGCTCGGGCTCCCAGCGGTCGAACCACAGGTAGGTCAGCAGCACCACCGCGGTCGCGATACTGGCCAGGACGAAACCGATGGTCATGCCGATCGGGTTGGTCAGCGTGGTCAGGATCAGGACGCAGCCGATCAGCACACCGAGGCCGATGATCACGCCGAGGGGCGCACCGACCTTGCGGATTCGCCGCGGCATCGGCGCCAGATACGGGTATGGCGGCGGCACGGGCGACGGAGCGGGATACACGACACGAAGACTATCGGCGGAACGGCATTCCCCTGCAGTGGAGCAGACCGCGTTTGGCCTGCGTCTACGGGTCTAGTACCCTCGACAAGTACCTGTGTCCACATGGGCTGCGGGTGCATGTGAAGCGTCAGGCGGCAACGCCGCGACGCGTCACGAGAAACACAAACCATTTGTCCCTACGATTCAACCTGTCCGGAGCATCCCACCACATGCCAAGTCCCTCCATCACCTCGCCGCAAGTAGCCATCAACGACATTGGCTCGGCCGAGGACTTTCTCGCCGCTATCGACAAGACCATCAAGTACTTCAACGATGGCGACATCGTCGAAGGGACCATCGTCAAGGTGGACCGTGACGAGGTCCTGCTCGACATCGGCTACAAGACCGAAGGTGTCATTCCTTCTCGCGAACTTTCCATCAAGCACGACGTCGACCCCAACGAGGTCGTTTCCGTGGGCGATGAGGTCGAAGCCCTCGTTCTCACCAAGGAGGACAAGGAAGGCCGCCTGATCCTCTCCAAGAAGCGGGCTCAGTACGAGCGCGCCTGGGGCACCATCGAGGAGCTCAAGGAGAAGGACGAGGCCGTCAAGGGCACCGTCATCGAGGTCGTCAAGGGCGGCCTGATCCTCGACATCGGCCTGCGGGGCTTCCTGCCCGCATCGCTCGTCGAGATGCGCCGTGTCCGCGATCTGCAGCCGTACATCGGCAAGGAGATCGAGGCCAAGATCATCGAGCTCGACAAGAACCGCAACAACGTGGTGCTGTCGCGTCGCGCTTGGCTGGAGCAGACCCAGTCCGAGGTCCGCAGCGAGTTCCTCAACCAGCTCACCAAGGGCGCCATCCGCAAGGGTGTCGTGTCCTCGATCGTCAACTTCGGCGCGTTCGTCGACCTGGGCGGCGTGGACGGCCTGGTGCACGTCTCGGAGCTGTCCTGGAAGCACATCGATCACCCGTCCGAGGTGGTTCAGGTGGGCGACGAGGTCACCGTCGAGGTGCTGGACGTCGACATGGACCGCGAGCGGGTTTCGCTGTCGCTCAAGGCGACTCAGGAAGACCCGTGGCGCCACTTCGCCCGTACCCACGCGATCGGTCAGATCGTCCCGGGCAAGGTCACCAAGCTGGTTCCGTTCGGTGCGTTCGTCCGCGTCGAAGAGGGCATCGAGGGCCTGGTGCACATCTCCGAGCTGTCCGAGCGTCACGTCGAGGTCCCGGACCAGGTGGTCCAGGTCGGCGACGACGCGATGGTCAAGGTCATCGACATCGACCTGGAGCGTCGCCGCATCTCGCTGAGCCTCAAGCAGGCCAACGAGGACTACACCGAGGAGTTCGACCCGTCGAAGTACGGCATGGCCGACAGCTACGACGAGCAGGGCAACTACATCTTCCCCGAGGGCTTCGACGCCGACAGCAACGAATGGCTGGAAGGCTTCGAGAAGCAGCGTGACGAGTGGGAGGCCCGGTACGCCGAGGCCGAGCGCCGCCACAAGATGCACACCGCCCAGATGGAGAAGTTCGCCGCGGCCGACGCCGAGGCAGCTGCCCGCCCGGCGACCAGCGGTTCCTCGCGTTCCGAGGAGTCGACCGGTGGCACCCTCGCCAGCGACGCCCAGCTGGCGGCGCTGCGCGAGAAGCTCGCCGGCAACGCCTAAGTAGTTCAACGACAAATGCCCCGGCCCATTGGGTCGGGGCATTTGTCGTTGGTGGGCCCCCGATATGGTGTCGAGCGTGCTTCGTATCGGACTGAGCGGCGGCATCGGCGCCGGAAAATCCACTGTGTCATCGACCTTCGCGGCGGAAGGCGGCATCATCGTCGACGGTGATGTGATCGCCCGCGAGGTGGTGGAACCCGGCACCGAAGGGCTGGCCGCCCTGGTGGCGGCCTTCGGCGCGGACATCCTGCTGCCCGACGGTTCGCTCAACCGGCCGGCGCTGGCCGCGGTGGCGTTCAGCGACGAGGAGAAGCGCAAGACCCTCAACGGCATCGTGCACCCGCTCGTCGGCAAGCGCCGCGCCGAACTCATCGACGCCGCCCCGATGGGTTCGGTTGTGGTGGAAGATATTCCGCTGCTCGTCGAGTCGCAGATGGCACCGCTGTTCCCGTTGGTCGTCATGGTGCACGCCGACGAGGACGTGCGGGTCGCGCGGCTGGTCGAGCACCGCGGCTTTTCGGAGGAGGACGCTCGCGCCCGGATCGCGGCGCAGGCGACCGTCGAGCAGCGACAGGCCGTCGCGGACGTCTGGCTCGACAATCACGGCAGCGCCGACGAACTGGCCGCCGCGGCCCGCGAACTGTGGGAGCAGCGCATCGTTCCGTTCGCGCGCAATGTGCAGGCCGGCGTGCCGGCCACGGTGGCACCGGCCGTGGTGCCGTACGACGAGACGTGGCCCGAGCAGGCCCGCCGCATCGTGGCCCGGTTGAACACCGCGTGCGGCCACCGGGCGGTGCGGGTCGACCACATCGGGTCGACGGCGGTACCGGGCCTGGACGCCAAGGACGTCATCGACATCCAGGTGACCGTGAAGTCGCTCGACGTGGCCGACGAGCTCACCGATCTGCTGCTGGCCGCCGGCTACCCCCGAGTCGCGGACATCACCGAAGACGTGGCCCACACCGACGACAAGACGCTGTGGCAGAAGCGCTTTCACGCCTCCGGCGATCCCGGCCGGCCGACCAACGTGCACATCCGGGTCGACGGCTGGCCGGGCCAGCAGTTCGCCTTGCTCTTCCCGGTGTGGCTCGCCGCCAACCCCGACGAGCGGGTCGAGTACCTGGCGCTCAAACACGATGCGATGGCGGCCGCTCCGGCCACCAGCGGCGAGTACGCCGACGCCAAGGAGCCCTGGCTCGCCGGCGCGTACCGACGGGCCTGGGCCTGGGCCGACGAAACCGGTTGGCGCCCTTAGTGCGAGGCCGGCGTCGCGGGCGCGGCCGGGGTGGCCGGGGTGCCCGGTAGCTCAGCGCTGTACTGCTGGCTGGGATCGAAGTCGGTCACCGAACCACAGCTGAGCACGCCGTAGCCAGGGTCCTGGCGCTGCGGCGTCAGGCGCGGGGCGACGAACTGGTCGGCCTGGGCGACGATCTCGTCGTCGACCAGGATCTCGCAGTGCAGGCTGGCCGAGTACGGCCATTGGATCGACACCTGCATGCCGGCGTTCGCCGCGTTGTTCAGCACGGCCGAGGCTTCGAACGATTCGCCGGGGAGCAATGAGGGCGTCGCCGAATTGAGCTGTGTATCGGTGAGTCGATAGGTGATCAGCGTCCCGCGGGACACCCCGTCGATCCGGGCCCGGTAGGTGACGTTGTGCGGTCCCGCGCTGGGCGGTGCGCTGTCGCCGGCCGGCACCGCCGGCGGTGCGGGCGGTGCCGGGGGAGCCGGATCGGCAGCTGCCGTCGCAGCGAGAAACAGGGAGGTGCTCGTGGCCACTGCGGTGGCGCACGCGAGCGAAGCCGCGGCCAGTCGTCCGCGCCCGATCGATGTCATGGTTGTTGACATTACCCGTCGCGCCAGGTCAGTGACATACCGAGACTGGCTAGCCAATTGTTCAGCTGGTAATTGTGCTGGGCCAGCCCTTCGATGGCGGCCGTCGCCGTCGTGATGGCGCGTTCGCCGTCGTCGGTGCTCAGCAGGTGGTGACGCACCGCGTCGAGAAGTTCGTCGACATCCTCCAGCTCGACACTCTTGCCCGACCGGACGACCAGATCCAGGTAGTGGTCCTCGGACGTCCAGGCCTGTTCACCGGCGGTGAACCGGCCGACGTCGAGATAGAAGTCCTGGTCGCGCTCATGTCCCGAATTGAAATGGAAGACGCTGGCCCGCAGGCCGATCGACGGCAGCAGCCACGACTCCAGGTAGTGGAACTGCGGGCGGCCGGGGGTGGGACGCGCCATGTACAGGCCCCACGGCTCGACCCGGTACACGTCGACGGCCCGCACGATGCCTTTGGGATCGGTGTTCGTGCGGGCGGCCAGGTCGAACGTCTCGTGCTTGGGTGCGTGGATGGCGCCAGCGTACGCGCTCGTCCGGCGACCGGCAGCGCCTGAGTTCCTAACGGATGTCAAGCGATGTGTTGGCTCGTAGGGTGATTGGTGGCGGGCCTGGATGTTGGAGCGTTCGGCGACTCCTGTGACTCCTGGCCCGCCCTCTGTTTGCGGCGGTCGCGCATACGGTGGTGCCGGATGTTGTCTCGGCGGCGCGGCTCAATCTGGTAGCGCTCTTTGACGAGCACGCGGCCCTGAGCTTCGGTGATGGGGGTGCCGTCGACATCGCGTAGGGCGTAGGGCTGGCCGGCGCGCATGCACGTGGCGATCCGAGTGACCAGCAGAGTGGCCAGATGGCAGATCGCCGAATCATGGTGGCGGTCGCCGGCCATCAGCCGCTGGTACTTCGCCGCGATCTGCGGGTCGACCTTGCGGGCTTGATCGGCTGCGGTGCAGAGCATTTCGCGCAGCAGTGGGTCACCGGCCTTGGTGATCGAAGATTCGACCTTGCCCACCCCGGACTGGCTGACCTTGGGGACCAGTCCGGTGTAGGCGCGCACCGCCGCCAGTGAGGTGAATCGGTGCGGATCACCGATCCGCCCCGCGATCACGGCGCTGATGACCGGTCCCACGCCGGGAGCCGAGGCAACGATCCCATCGGGGTCGGCGTCGGCGTACAGGTTCGCGACTCGTTCGTCGATCTGCTTGATTTGGCGGGTCAAGAACAGCGCCTGTTCGGCTTCGTGGGCGATGTCTTCGGCCAGTTCGGCGAAGTTCATCCCGTCCGACCCCCACAGCGCGAGGGTTTCCTTGGCCGCGGCGATGAGGCCGGCGGCGTGGTCGCTGCGCCACGCGCCACGGGACCGGGCGATCAAGAACCTGCTCAGACGTCCGTGGCCGAGGCGGATCACCGCGTTCGGATCGGCGTAACGGGCCAGGAACTCCAACGCCGCGATGCCGTAATTCGAACCGAGCACCGCATACCAAGCCGGCCCGAGGAGCTCGACGAGTGCATCGAGTCGGGCGTAGACGGCGACCCGGCGTTTGACCATGGTGGAGCGCTGCTTGACCAAGCGCCGCAACGGGTCTGCAGGTCCCTGGCCGGAATACTCACGCAGGCCTTCGGGATGAAGAAGTGGCAGCCGGGCCAGCAACTCGGAGTCGATCCGATCGTTCTTGGTGTGCTTGGAGTAGTACTTGCGAAGATCCGCCGATTGGGTGGTGGGAACCATCACCACGCGGGCCCCCGCGGCGGCGGAACCACTCCGCCACAACGATCCACGCGTTGCGCGTCGGCTCGACCACGACCGTCAGATCACCCGGATCAGCCAGATTCAGGTCATCCCACAACCGTTCCAGCTCCGCCGGGCCGGGTCGAGAACTTACGGCCACGCCACACCGCGATTCCGTCGCGGGCCAGCGTCCCTTGATGCGCTGCCCGCACTGCCACGTCGATCCCCAACGTCAATGCCATTGTCGTTTTGCTCCTGTCAGCCCGATCCTGTCATCCCAGGTGACTGACCATCGCGGCCACGGCCCAGACATTCTCTAAGCAGGAGTCCCACCCTCAGGCTGGCTCCAAGTTCCCAAACAAGGACACCGCTCGACCAGGCACCGAGCCCGCGGGCGGCCACTCAGACGTCAGGGATCACCAGATGTCCCGGTCGGTGCCTCGACCTGCCCACGGACTCACTCAAAGGCTAAATGTCGGTGCCCGCCTCTACCCTGGTACTCATGGCCTTCGCGACCGAATACCCCGTCCTCGCGCACTCGGAATACCGGCCGGTCGACGCCATGGTGCGGGCCGGTGGGCGCTTCGAAGTGGTCAGTCAGTACGAACCGGCGGGTGACCAGCCGGCAGCCATCGACGAACTCGAGCGCCGGATCGCCGCCGGCGAGCGCGACGTCGTGCTGCTCGGCGCCACCGGTACCGGTAAGTCCGCGACCACCGCCTGGCTCATCGAGCGGCTCCAGCGCCCCACGCTGGTGATGGCGCCCAACAAGACGCTGGCCGCCCAGCTGGCCAACGAGCTGCGGGAGATGTTGCCGCACAACGCCGTTGAATACTTCGTCTCGTACTACGACTACTACCAGCCCGAGGCGTACATCGCCCAGACGGACACCTATATCGAGAAGGACAGCTCGATCAACGACGACGTCGAGCGGCTGCGGCACTCGGCGACGTCGAGCCTGCTGTCACGCCGCGACGTCGTGGTGGTGGCGTCGGTGTCGTGCATCTACGGTCTGGGCACGCCGCAGTCGTACCTGGACCGCTCGGTCGAACTGAAGGTCGGCGACGATGTCCCGCGTGACGGGTTGCTGCGCCTGCTGGTCGACATCCAGTACAACCGCAACGACGTGGCGTTCACCCGCGGGGCGTTCCGGGTGCGCGGCGACACCGTGGAGATCATCCCGTCCTACGAGGAACTGGCGGTGCGCATCGAGTTCTTCGGTGACGAGGTCGAGGCGCTCTACTACCTGCACCCGCTGACGGGCGACGTCGTGCGCAAGGTCGACTCCCTGCGCATCTTCCCGGCCACCCACTACGTGGCCGGCCCGGAGCGCATGGCGATGGCGATCTCCACCATCGAGCAGGAGCTGGAAGAGCGGCTCGCCCAGCTGGAAGGCCAGGGCAAGCTCCTGGAGGCGCAGCGGCTGCGCATGCGCACCAACTACGACGTCGAGATGATGAAGCAGGTCGGGTTCTGCTCGGGCATCGAGAACTATTCGCGGCACATCGACGGCCGCGCCGCGGGCTCGGCGCCGGCGACGCTGCTGGATTATTTCCCCGAGGACTTCCTGCTGGTCATCGACGAGTCGCACGTCACGGTGCCGCAGATCGGCGCCATGTACGAGGGCGACATGTCCCGCAAGCGCAACCTCGTCGACTTCGGCTTCCGGTTGCCGTCGGCCGTCGACAACCGGCCGCTGACCTGGGAGGAGTTCGCCGACCGGATCGGCCAGACGGTGTACCTGTCGGCGACGCCCGGGTCCTACGAGATGGCCCAATCCGGCGGCGAGTTCGTCGAGCAGGTCATCCGGCCGACGGGTCTGGTCGACCCCAAGATCGTCGTCAAACCGACCAAGGGCCAGATCGACGACCTCATCGGCGAAATCCGTAAGCGCACCGAACGCGACGAGCGCGTGCTGGTCACGACGTTGACCAAGAAGATGGCCGAGGACCTCACCGACTATCTGCTGGAGACCGGCATCCGGGTGCGCTACCTGCACTCCGAGGTCGACACGCTGCGCCGCGTGGAGTTGTTGCGTCAGTTGCGGCTCGGCGACTACGACGTCCTGGTCGGCATCAACCTGCTCCGCGAGGGCCTGGACCTGCCCGAGGTGTCGCTCGTCGCGATCCTCGACGCCGACAAGGAGGGCTTCCTGCGCTCGACGCGAAGCCTGATCCAGACCATCGGCCGCGCGGCGCGCAACGTGTCCGGCGAGGTGCACATGTACGCCGACAAGATCACCGACTCCATGCAGGCGGCCATCGAGGAGACCGAACGTCGCCGCGCCAAGCAGATCGCCTACAACGAGGCGAACGGCATCGACCCGCAGCCGCTGCGGAAGAAGATCGCCGACATCCTCGACCAGGTGTACCGCGAGGCGGAGGACACCGAGACCGTCGAGATCGGCGGTTCGGGCCGCAATGCCTCCCGCGGTCGCCGGGCCCAGGGCGAGCCGGGGCGTGCGGTCAGCGCCGGCATCGTCGAGGGCCGCGACATGGCGAACATGCCGCGTGCGGAGTTGGCGGACCTGATCAAGGACCTCACTGAGCAGATGATGAACGCGGCCCGGGATCTGCAGTTCGAGCTGGCGGCGCGCATTCGCGACGAGGTGGCCGACCTGAAGAAGGAACTGCGCGGGATGGATGCGGCCGGTCTGAAATGAGCGCTCCTTGACCTCAACCGCGGTTGAGCCCCTAGCGTCGCGGACGTGACCGAGATGCGCGCCGACCCCGTGACGATCGGCAGCTGGCGCGAACTGCTGGGTCCCCGGTATCTGGGCGCGTCGACGGTGTTGGCCGGTGGCGTTGCGCTGTATGCGACCAACGAGTTCCTGACCATCAGCCTGCTGCCCAGTGCCGTGGCCGACATCGGCGGTGGACGGCTGTACGCGTGGGTCACGACGGTGTACCTGGTGGCCTCGGTGATGGCGGCCACGACGGTCAGCGGCATGGTGGCCCGCTTCGGACCGCGACGGGCATATCTGTTGGGATTCAGCGTTTTCGCGCTCGGCAGCCTCATGTGTGCCCTGGCGCCGACCATGGAGGTGATGCTGGCCGGCCGCGTGGTGCAGGGCGCCGCGGGCGGCACGTTGGCCGGGCTGGGGTACGCCGTGATCAACACGGCTCTGCCGCAATCGCTTTGGCCCAAGGCGTCGGCTCTCGTGTCGGCGATGTGGGGTGTCGGGACGCTGCTCGGTCCCTCGTCCGGCGGCCTGTTCGCGCAATTGGGCGTGTGGCGCTGGGCGTTCGGTGCGCTGGCGATCCTGACCGTCGCGGTGATGGTCCTGGTGCCGTTGAGCCTGCCGGGCCGGTCAGGGGACCGCGTGCACGAGCCGCTGCGGATTCCGCTGTGGTCATTGGTGATTCTCGGCTCCGCGGCCATGGCGATCAGCGTCGCGGGCATCCAGCGCAGCGTGCCGGTGATGGTGGCGCTGCTGGCCGCCGGGGTGGCGCTGGTAGGCGTCTTCATCGTCGTCGATCAGCGGATGCCGGTGAGCGTGTTGCCGCGGACCGCCTACGGGCCTGGCCCGTTCAAGTGGATCTATGTGACCCTGGGCGTACTGATGGCGGCCACCATGGCCGATATGTACGTGCCGCTGTACGGGCAGCGGCTGGCGGGTCTGGTCCCGTTGACGGCGGGCTTTCTCGCGGTGGCGCTCAGCGTCGGGTGGACGGTCAGCGAGATCGTCAGTGCCTCGGTCACGACGCCTGCCCGGGTGGTGCGCATCGTGGCGGTGGCGCCGTTGGTGATGGCCATCGGTCTGGGTGCCGCGGCGCTGAGTCAGGTCGACGGGGCATCGCCGGCCGTGGTTGCGGTCTGGGCGTTCTCGCTGCTGATCACCGGCATCGGCGTCGGCATGGCATGGCCGCACTTGTCGGTGTGGGCGATGGGCCGAGTCGACGATCCCGCGCAGGGCACGGTGGCCGCGGCGGCGATCAACACGGTGCAGCTGATCTGTGGGGCGTTCGGCGCGGGGCTGGCGGGCATCGTGGTCAACACGGTCGATCGGCCCGACGCGGTAGGGGCCAGCTGGTTGTTCGCCGTCTTCGCCGGACTGGCGGTGCTCGGCTGCGTGGCATCCTTCCGCGCAGGCAAGGGCGTGGGGTAGTCGCGTTCGACGACTACGGTTCGGGCGTCGGTACAGTCGGGTTCGTGTCAATCCTCGCCAAGCCCGTCGTCGCGGATGCCGTCGCGCGACTGTTCTCGTCGACCATCAATCCGGCGCCGAAGCCGGGCGTCCGATTTCCTGAAATCACCGGCAGCACAACGTCGGCGGTGATTCCGACGCGGCACGGTGACACGGCGGCGACGGTGTACTGGCCCAAGTCGGACGGCGTCCCAGCAGGCGTCTACGTCAACGTCCATGGTGGCGGTTTCGTCGTCGGCCACCGTGAACAGGACGACCCCTGGTGCCGATTTCTGGCCGCGCACGCGAATGTCGTTGTGGTGAATACCGATTACGTGCTGGCGCCGGGGCAGCGGTTTCCGGCCCCCGTCGAGCAGGTGTATGACGTTCTCGTCTGGGCCGCCGCTGCCGAACGTGAATGGGATGGCAACAAGCTGTGCGTCGGTGGTCAGAGCGCCGGCGGTAGTCTGTCCGCGGCTGCGGCTCGGTTGGCCTTGGAACAGTGCGGACCCGAGATCAAGCTGCAGATGTTGCACTATGCGCCACTGGATTTGGTGACGGCGAGCAAGGACAAGCGGTCCGCGCTGGGGGACAAGGCCGTGATGCGGCCGTGGATGAGCGAGGTGTTCGACACCGCGTACATCCCGGACCCTGCACAGCGCCGTGATCGGCTGGCCTCACCGGCATGGGGCGACAACGCCGACGACATCAAGGGCATCGCCCCCGCACTGATCGTCACCGCTGAGTACGACCGGCTGCGCGACGAGGCGTGGCAGTATGCCCAGAAGCTGGATGCCGTGGGGGCTTTGGCGCAGTACCACGAGGTACCCGGCGTCGACCACGGCTACAACATCATGAGCAACGCAACGGACGTCACGCGCGGCGTGTACGAGATGATCGCCGGGCACGTCAGCCGGGCGATCGCGGATTGACCAGTCCGGACTCGTAGGCGACGACCACGGCCTGCGCGCGATCGCGAAGCGAGAGTTTCGCAAAGATGTTGCCCACGTGCGTCTTCACGGTGTGCTCCGTCACGAACAAGCGGTCCGCGATGTCGGTGTTCGACAAGCCCTGCGCAATCAGCTCGAGCACTTCCCGCTCGCGGGGCGTCAACGTGGCGAGCTCGCGGCCCCATGGCCGTGGTCCGGAACGGCGTCGGACGACGTCTGCGATGAGCCGACGGGTGACACTCGGTGCCAGCAGTGCGTCGCCGGCCGCCACGACCCGCACCGCGCGGATCAGGTCGTCGGCAGGTGCGTCCTTCAACAGGAATCCGCTGGCTCCCGCGCTGAGTGCTTCGTACACGTACTCGTCGATGTCGAATGTGGTGAGCATCAGGACCCGCACCGGCGGTGTTGTTGCCGCCGAGAGGATTTCGCGAGTGGCTTCCAGACCACCCAGTTCCGGCATTCGCACGTCCATGAGCACCACGTCGGGCCGCAGTCGCCTGACTTCGGACACCGCGATGCGTCCGTTCGGTGCGTCGCCGATGACGGCGATGTCGGGCTGCGCGGACAGGAGCGCGCCAAAACCCTGGCGCACCATGGCCTGATCGTCGGCGATGAAGACGGTGATCGGTCCCGTCACGCGTGTGGCTCCGCTGTCGGCGCGATGGTCGCCGGAATGCGTGCGTGCACCTCGTATCCGCCGTCGGCCAGCCGTCGCGCGTCAACCGTGCCGCCGACCGCCGCTGCGCGCTCCCGCATGCCGGTGATGCCGCGCCCGCCCGACGGAGTTTCGGCTGCACTCTGTGCCGCGGCGCGTCCATTGCTCACGGTCACCGTCGTGGCGTCCGACGCGTGGTGCATCGTGACCGTCACGGGTGCACCTGGACTGTGGCGGACCGCGTTGGCGAGCGACTCCTGCACGATCCGGTAGACGACCACTCCGCACAGCTCCGATACTTTCGTCGGATCGCCAAAGGTATTGAAGGCCAGGTCAACTCCCGCGCGCCGCGTGGTGTCGATCAGTTCTCGGACGCCCGCGATGCCGGGCTGCGGGCTCACGTCGGTCACCTCACCGTCGGATCGCAGGACACCGAGCACCGCGCGAATCTCATTGAGGCCGGCCCGGACACTGGCGCCGATCGCGTCGAATTCCGCTTTGGTTTCGTCGGTCACCGAAGTCAACCGGTATGGCGCGCTTTGCGCCTGCACCACAGCGACCGACATGTGATGGGCGATCACATCGTGAAGGTCACGCGCGATCCGCGAACGGTCCTCGAGGACAGAACGGCGCGCACGTTCCAGTTCGTTGATCTCGCGCTGGGCGGCGAGCTGCCGTCGCGACCCAGAGAGTTCGCGGGTGAGCAGTGCGATCACCACGACGACCGTGACGGCGACCGCGAATCCCGCGCCGTCGGCCGAGTTCACCAGCAGCGACCCGGTGGTCGACACCCAGGCCACCGCCGCCGCCGCGAGCGGGCACCGGATGGTCACAGAAACCAGCAGCACAAGCAGCACCGCGACGTGAACCATCTGCCAGGGGAAGGCGGCGTTGATCGGCGCGCAACTCAACGGGAGCACGAACGCACCGGTCGCCGATATCGCCCATCCGAGAAACGGATTCGGCCGGATCGCCACCAGCGGGAGAGCGGCGACCGCGGCGATGACAGGGCGGGCGGCAGGTGGCACCGCGTAAGTTGCGTCGACAGTCGCCCAGGCCATCACAAACAGAAACAGCGACACCGCGTAGCTGACGGCGCTCAGAGTTCGATCGACGCGTGACCGCGTCCGGCTGCTCACCCCTAGGACTCTAGAAAAGTGCGCGCGGGCCACATAGGCCTGGGACCGTAGGTGGCGCGGCGGAGCAGCCATTCGATCGGACCGTACCGGTGGTGGCGTGCCCACAGGCGGCTGCCGCCGAGTTGCATCCCATAGATGGCCGATGCGATCAGGAGGACCGACCAGTCCGGCAGTTTCCCGACGAGCGCGAAGCCGTAGCCGGTGAAGATCACCGAAGCGATGATGGATTGCCCGATGTAGTTGGTGGCGGCGAACCTTCCGGCGGTTCCAAGGGTCTGTGCCAGCTGTGGTCGGCGTTGCGCCAGCCGCAGGATGGTCGCCGCGTATGCCGCAGCCAGGGGCAGATCGAGGAGCGCCGCCAGGCCGGCCGGCGCGGGGTTGCCCAGGATCGCCATCAGCAGCGTGAAAGGGGCCGCGATGCCGAATCCGAACCATTGCAACTTCGGCAGTAGAGCCTGGTACCGGTCGGGCGTCTCGAGCAGCCGCGCCTTGCCGGCGGCGAACCCGACGAGGAACAACGGCAGCACATTGAGGAACCCGAAGACCAGGAACAGGTCGAACCGTTCGAAGAATGTCTCCCATCGGTACGACGCCGCGGTGAGCCATCCTGCGCGCAGGGCGGCCACGGCGCCGTCGTCATCGATGGCGGTGTCCGGCGTGTGCACGCCGACGACTGTCACCGCGATGACGAACGTGGTGTACAGCGCCACCGCGCAGCAGAGCGCGGTCTTCGGCCGAATTCTGTTCAGCATCAACAGGATCAATCCGAGCAACCCATAGCCGAACAGCACGTCGTCGCTGAAGAAGAAAGCGACATGCAGCAAGCCGATGGCCATCAATGCAATGCAGCGGCGCAGCGTGCGCAGACGACCGTCGGCGCCGTCGCGCTCGGCGGAACGAAACTGCAGTGTCAGGGAGTAGCCGAAGAGAAACGAGAACAGCAGGTAGAACTTGTCTGCGACGAACGCGGTCAGCAGGGTGTGGATGGGTCCGGCCGCGAGCCCGTGCGGATTGGCCATCACCGTGATGTTCACGACGAGAATCCCGCCCAGCGCGAAACCACGCAGGATGTCGAGCGCGGCAATCCGGGGCACGGCGGCTACAAGGGGTTGACTGGTCATGGCGCGACGGTAGGTCGCGACGACTCCGGCACGGATCGCTCTGCGGGCTGATTGGTGCGGTCCCCGCTGTCATGCTGCGGGGGGATGCGGTCGGCTCTAGTCGGGGTCCTCCTCCAGTTGGCGCACTCCCGCCACGCCGTCGATCAGGGCCAGGACGGACGCAGCTCGCAGCACTCCTGCGCCGCCGAGCGTCAGCTGGACGCCGACGTGACCTGGCGGGGCGCCGATCGGCTCGCCGGCCGGATCGGTCTCGAGGTCGGTGATCTGCCAGTCGCGCCGGCCGCACGCCTGCAACACATCCCGTAGAACACCGCGGTCGTCGGCGTACGTGATGTGGAGGCGGACCGACCCGCCCAATCGCGAAGCCAGCCGTCGCGCCAGTGGCATGAACCCGATGATGATCAGCAGGTGCATCCCGGTCATCACGGTGGCCAGCAGGAGTAGTCCGGCGCCGGCCGCCATGCCGATCGCCGCCGATTCCCAGACCGAGGCGGCGGTGGTCAGCCCGTGCACCGAACCCCGGCGCACGATGATGATGCCCGCGCCGAGGAACCCGATGCCCGAGACGATCTGGGCCGCGACACGTGACGGGTCGACGACCACCAGACCTGGCGTCAGCACGTCGCCGAACCCGTACTTGCTCACCAACATGATCAGCGCCGCTGCGGTGCCGACGATGGTCTGCGTGCGCAGCCCGGCACTCTTGCCCTGGATTTCCCGTTCGAGTCCGATCAGTGCGGTGAGGCCGAACGCGACCACGAGTTCGATGATCTGCCGCGAGCCCTGCCCGGGTCCGCCGAAAAAGGCGGGGTCTGCCAGCCACTCCATGAGGGACAAACTAATGCGCGCCGATGACTTTTGGCGGCAGTCGAAGTCTGTCTTTGTAGAGGCCGATTTCTGACAAGGAGTGATGCCCATGTCCGCGCAACCAACTGCCTATCCCGACGTCGTCACGCGGGAGGAATGGCTCGGGGCCCGCACAAAGCTACTGGCCCGGGAGCGGGAGGCGACGCATCTGCGCGACGCCGTCAACGCCGAACGCCGTCGGCTCCCGATGGTGAAGATCGAGAAGGACTACGTCTTCGACGGACCCGATGGCGCCGTCAGCCTGCTCGACATGTTCGAGGGCCGCAACCAGCTGTACATCCACCACTTCATGTGGATCGATGCGATCGATGCCGGCTGCCCGAGCTGCACTGCCGCGGCTGACCTGACGTTCACCGAAGGGGATCGAGAGCTGTTGCACGGCAAGGGCGTCACGTTCGCGTGTGTGTCCCGGGCGCCGTACGAGAGCATCGCGCGCTACCGCGACCAGCACGGCTGGACGTTCCCCTGGTACTCGTCGCGCGACGGCGACTTCACCTATGACTTCCACGTGACACTCGACCCGGCGCGAGCGCCGAGCGAATACAACTACAAGTCGCTCGATGAACTGCACGCCGACGGCTGGACCGATGACGACCTGCGCGGAGACTGGCCTGGCGCAAGCATTTTCCTGCGCCGCGGCGACGAGGTGTTCCACACGTATTCGGCGTACGCGCGCGGGCTCGACCATTCGGCGGTCGGCTATCCGTTCCTGGATCTGACCCCGTACGGCCGTCAGGAGCCGTGGGAGGACTCACCGGCCGGCTGGCCGCAGGGTGGCCCGGCGGTGGGTCGGCCGGTGGGGGATTGCTGCGAGGGGTAGCAATCACCGCGATCTCAACCCTGGGCGGCAGGCGCACGCACTGGCACTGTGGTCATCAGTGCGGGTGTGGCTGAGTGGCTAGGCACCGGCCTGCAAAGCCGTTCACACGGGTTCGAATCCCGTCACTCGCTCCACTGATAGAAGCTCGGCAGGTCTCACCACCTGCCGAGCTTCTATTTTGGCGGGTGCTCTTCGAAGATGAGCTTCCGTGCGACCTCATACAGAGGGATGTTCAATTCCTGCGAGAGCTTCGTCAGCATCGTGAAGGCCGCACCTACGGGGACGTCGAACCGTTCCATCAGGATGCCCTTGGCTTGGCCGATGATGTCCCGCGACGCCAACGCACTCTGGAGCTCTTCGCCGCGGCGCGCATTGGCGAGTCCGATCGCGGCGTGAGCCGCCAGCGTCAGGGCGGTCTGCTCGACGTCATGGGTGAAGACGTTGGCCTCCTCGGAATACAAGTTGAGCGTCCCGAGCTCTCTTTCGTTGGTGTAGAGCTGAATGGACAGACTCGAGCGCACCGGTGTCTGAGCGCGCAACGCGGTGACAAAGGCCGGCCACCGCGTCTCGGTCGCATAGTCCTCGACACGGACGGTGTACAGGTTCCAGATCGATTCCAGGCACGGCCCTTGGCCGAGTTCGTCCTGCAACCTGTCGAGCGTTCTGGGGATCGGTCCGGTGGCCGCCACCGACTCGACAGTCCGGCGGCGACGATTGACAACAAGCGTCACTCCGCCATGTGTGACCTTGGGCAGCAGTTGGGTGGCGGTTTCGGTCACTTCGAGCAACAAGCGGTCAGAATCGAGATCCATGACCTGTTGGCTCTGCAGGGTGCGCGCCAACCGCGACAATTCAGAGGAAAGTCCGTCTGTGACTTCAGTTTCGGCACCCATGACGCCGCCTCCAGTCCTCTGCCGGTTCAGTATCAAGACGACTGCGCGCAACAAGGGGTCTGCTGCACGATCAGGTGACAGTTTCGGTCACGCGGCCTGACTGGCCGGTGTGGTCATGATTGCTTCGAATTCGATCGGGGTCAACCGCCCGAGGCCGGACTGGCGGCGGCGCCGGTGGTAGGTGCGCTCGATCCAGGTGACGATCGCGATGCGGAGTTGTTCTCGGGTGTCCCAGCGGCGGCGGTCGAGCACGTTCTTCTGCAGCAGGCTAAAGAAGCTCTCCATGGCGGCGTTGTCGCCGGCGGCTCCGACACGGCCCATAGAGCCGACCATCTCGTGTTGATTCAAGGCGTGTACGAATTTCCTTGACCGGAACTGAGATCCGCGATCCGAGTGCAGAATGCACCCCGCGACATCTCCGCGTCGGGCTACCGCGCTGTGTAGTGCCCGGATGGCCAGTTGTGACTTCATTCGGGAGTCGATGCTGTAGCCGACGATCCGGTTGGAGAACACGTCCTTAATCGCACAGAGGTAGAGCTTGCCCTCACCGGTGCGGTGCTCAGTGATGTCACTGAGCCACAACTGATTTGGCCCTTCAGCGGTGAAGTCACGCTCGACAAGATCGTCGTGCACCGGCGGCCCGACTTTGCCGTTCTTGCCGCGTTTCTTACCAAACACGCTCCACAGTCGATTCTGCGAGCAGATCCGCCATGCGGTGCGCTCGGCCATCGGCTCGCCGGGCATCGCGCGCCTCCTCCACGAGGTAGCGGTAGCCGAACTCCGGATCGTCTGCGTGCGCGTCGAACAGCGCATTGGCGCGGTAGGCCTCGATGAGTTCGGCCTCGGTGATGGGGTCGGCCAGCCAGCGGTAATACGGTTGGCGGGAGAGCTTGAGTACCCGGCACGTCACCGCGACGGGGATCCCGTCGGCGGCGAGCTCTTTCACGAGCGGGTAGACCCTTTTCCCGGCAGATTGGCCTGCGATAAATACGCTGCGGCCCGACGCAGCACCTCGTTCTCTTGCTCTAGCAGTTTGATCCGCCGTCGGGCTTCGCGCAGCTCACCGGACTCGCTGGCGCTCTTGCCGGGCTTGGTGCCTTCGTCGATGTCGGCCTGACGGAGCCATTTCTGCAGCGTCATCGGGTGCACTCCGAAATCGGTGGCGATCTGCTCGATCGTTACACCGTCATCGCGGTTGCGAGCGACCCGGACGACGTCGTCGCGGAACTCGCGGGGGTAGGGCCTTGCCATGGGGACATCCTTCCAGCCCGCCCATGCTGGGCAAGCCAACTCAGATGTCACCTATTCGTGCAGCAGACCCAAGGTCCTGACGTGCAGTGTAGCGACCGACAATGGGGGTACGCTCCCGCTAGCGATGGAGAAGGCAAGGTTGTCTGTATTTCTTCCGCGCGAGGTGGTCAGCGGTGGCAACTTCGGTGTTGAGAAGCCAGCATGGAGCCGCTGATCCCCGTTCTGGCTCACGCGTGGCCACCCCCGAAAGTCTCGCTTTCCCAGGGGCATTCACGTGTTGCTCAGAGTGGCGGTGGGATGTCAGTGTCTGCAGGCGGGCGCTCGGTCGTCTCGTGCGATTGCTGTTGTTCTTCGGCCTGCCGGGCGGCTTCTCGTTCTTGGCGTTCTTTGCGTTGGCGGTCGAAGGCTTCTTGGGCGGCCTCTTGAGCGTCGATGTCGGCTTGGTTGAGGGCGCGTTCGTAGGCGATCTGCTGGGCTTGATCTTGCGCGCGGGTGCGGCGGCGGAGGGGCATCATGATGTCCCGGCCGGGGGCCGGTGCGGTGGTGTCCAGGTCGATGGCATCTGGTGGCGGATTCGGCAGCGGTGTGTCGGTGACCGTGCGGGGGAACAAGATTCGGCTCTCGGGCACGCTGATGTAGGTGTGGCCGGTCGGGGCGGTCCACACAATGCTGCCGTCGGGTTGTTGACGGTCCCGCCAGCCATCAGGCCCACCGTAGAACGTTTTCAACAGGTGGTGTTTGCGGCATTTCGGGCTCAGGTTCCCTGGATGAGTCGGCCCGGCCGGCCACGGCACGGTGTGGTCGATATCGGAGGCCGTGGCCGGGTGGTCGCAGCCGGGGAACATGCACGTCATCGCCCGCATCCGCACGAATTCATCCATCGCGGCCGAGGGCCGGTACCGCGGCACTTCATCCAAATCGGCGGCGGAGGCGACGGTGCGGACCTTCGCGCCGCGCGCCACCAGATCCGCCAGCACCGCCGGAGGGACGACACCGCCGCCGAGGACATAACCGACCGGCGTGCGCACCGGCGCCGGAGGCTTCGCAGCGGCGGGGACGGAAGCGGGAACGGGCGCCGCGGGAGCTGCCGGCGTGGGCGCAGGGTCGCTGGCCGGAGCGGCCGCAGCAGGGGTCGGGGTGTCGGCGGGCCGCGAGTCGGCCGCCAGTGCAGGCGCGGGCTCGCGCACGGGCTCGGGTTCGGCGGTGAAGAAATGCTCGGGCGCAGGCTCGGGCGTGAACACCGGCTCAGACGCTGACCGGGTCGATGCCGGAGTCGCAGGCGCAGCCGGATCCCCATTCAGCAGCGGATCGGCCACCGGCACGGGCAGGCCATCGGTGAGTACATGAATCATCACCGCCGTCGCCCGGGCATCCGGGCCGGCGGCCGGGCAGTCCGGGTCACCGCATTGGCAGGCCAACCGATCCCCGCGGGCCGCTAATACCCCCAGCGCGTCGGCACGCCGCTGCCCAAAGGTTCGGGGATCCTGGTCGCAGACTTGCCTGGCCATCTCGGTCAGCACCCGATCCAGCAGTTCGGCATCGGTGGCGAGCAGGGCACCCCAGATGGAGGCCACCCCGGTCTCGTCATCGGGCTTGCCGATCCCGACCCCGCGCCGGCGCGCCGCCGAGCGGACCTTCAGGACCGCGGCCGGGTCGAACTTCTGCACCCAGCCATCGATCTTCTTCTCGATCTTCTTGCGGGACAACCCCGCCCACTCGCACAGTGCTCCCGCCAGCGCGGCGTCGATGACGGCGAGGGTGTTGGGGTCCTCCACCAGGCGGGTGCGCCAGCAGATCGTGCCGACCGTGCGCGCCGAGACCCCACCATCGGCGAACACCGCCGCCACCTTCGGCAACCGGAACCGCAACGCGACGGCGATCGACAACTGCCCCGACGCCTCGCGCTTCCCGAGACCGAGTGCGGCCCCGACTTCAGCGACCGCGGCGTCCCAGCCATCGCACGCCCACCACTGCCGGCCATCCTGGTCATCGACACGCAACATCGCCAGATCAGCGATGGCCGTCAGCCGGCCCGCAGCGCTCTGGTTCTCCACCCGCGCAAAATGGATCATCAAGTCGACCACGCCGGCATCGTGGAGCAGCACACCGCCGGCCCCGATACCAGAGTGTTCGAACACGTGTGGCGCTCCACGGGTTTTCGTGGGCGCCTTTGCGCTGTTCAGGGGCTATTTTAGGTTGTGCGCCTGGGGTTTTGAGCGTGTCGGCGGCGAGTTGAAGGACGCGCACGCGGTGTCCCTCTAGGTTTCGGGGTTACCACACCAACCTCAACCGCCAGGAACGATCCGCGTGCGCGTCAGTACTGCATTTAACCGAATACTTCAGGTCCCCGGAGCCAACGTCACCGATGTCACCATCGGCGACCGCGATATCGAAGTCACCGTCGGCCTTAAAGCCCGCTCGATGCGCTGCCCGTGCGGCAAACGTGTGCGGGCCGGTTATGACCGCCGGCGCCGGCGCTGGCGCCATGTGGATCTGGCCTGCAAGAAACTGTGGCTGGTCTACGACATCCGCCGCACGAACTGCCCACGCTGCGGCATCGTCACCGAGCAGGTGCCGTGGGCTCGTCCCGGTGCCCGATTCACCCGAGACTTCGAAGACACGGTGCTCTGGCTGGCCCAACGCACCGACCGCACCACCGTGGCCACGCTCATGCGGTGCGGCTGGGAATCGGTCACCGCCATCATCAACCGCGGTGTCGACGAACTGCTCGACCAACGACGACTCACAGACCTGTACCGGATCGGCGTCGACGAAATCTGCTACCGCCACCCGCACAAATATCTGACCATCGTCGGCGACCACGACACCGGCACCGTCATCGGAGTCCAGCCCGGACGCAGTGAAGAATCGCTATCGAAATTCTATGAACAACAACCTGATTCGACACTAGAGACGATCACCGCCGTGAGCATGGACGTGAGCAAGGCGTTCCGCGGAGCCACCCGAACCCACCTACCGGAAGCCACCATCTGCTTTGACCCGTTCCACATCATGCAATGGGTCAACCGGGCATTGGACCGGGTCTTCGCCGCCGCCGCCAGCGGACCGGACAAAGTCGCCATGACCTCAGCGCAGTGGCGCCAGACCCGATGGGCGCTGCGCACCGGCGAAAACAAACTCACCGACAACAAACGTGAACTGGTCAACCAGATCGCCCGCGCGAACCGTCACGTCGGCCGGGCCTGGGCCCTCAAAGAACAGCTGCGCGACCTGTATCGACTCCCACACGAACCCGGTGTCGCCCGTCAACGACTCAAAGCCTGGATCACCGCCGCCAAACGCAGCCGTATCCCGTCCTTCATCGAACTCGGCAAACGACTACAGGAACACTTCGACGCCGTCATCGCCGCCGTGGAACTCGGCATCTCCAACGCCCTCCTCGAAGGCATCAACGCCAAAATCCGACTCATCAACGCCCGCGGCTACGGCCACCACTCCGCCCGAACACTGACCTCAATGATCTATCTCTGCCTGGGCGGGCTCCACCCTCAGCTACCCACGAGAAGGTGAGGAGTAGCACACGTGTTCGAGTCTACCTACGCATCTGCGGCACCGCAACACAATTCGCTCAGCCTGTGGATAACTCGTCGAGGGCGCCAATGGGCGTCCGAACCCCTCAGGCAAGATGCCTCAGGTGACGTACAGTTCGCCGACTTTGTCTGATCTCGTGAGCACGCTGCTGGTGGATCAGACCGATGACCACCACTTCGTGGCCACGCAGCTCGACAATCCCAGCCACCACATCGCCGGCGGTCATCTCGCCGGCCAGGTGCTGGTGGCCGCGAGCCGGACCGCGCCGGGACGCAGCGCGCACAGTCTGCACGTCTATTACCTGCGTGCCGGCGATGCCCGTAAGCCGGTCGAGGTCCAGGTCGACGCCGCACGTGACGGCGGCACGCTCGCGACGCGCCGCATCACGGCCCTTCAGGACGGCGAGATCCTGCTCGAGGCGCTGGCGTCGTTCAGCACCCCGGTCGACGCGCTCGACTACCAGGCGACCATTCCTGATGTGCCAGAACCGCTTTCGGTACCGACCATGGCCGAACAGCTTGCCGACTACGCCGATGAATCAGGCGGCTTCTGGGTTCGCGACCAACCGTTCGAGCTGCGGTACATCGATCCACACCCGCGGCTGGCCAAGGATTCGCCGGATTCGGCGCCGCATCTGCGGATGTGGTGGCGCCCGACCGACACCATCCCCGAGGACCCGGCCCTGCACGCCGGGCTACTGACGTACCTGACCGGCACCACGATGCTGGAGGCGGCGATGATCCCGCGGGGCGCGCTGCCGGCGCACACCTTCTCCGCGCTGATCGACCATGCGCTGTGGTTCCACCGGCCGGTGGATCTGAATGACTGGGTGTTGTCCGACCAGACCTCGCCGAGCGGCATCGGGGGCCGCGGACTGGCGAGCGGCACGATGTACAACCGCGCGGGGCAATTGGTGTGCGTTGCCACGCAGGAGCTGTATTTCGGTCGTGGCTAACAATCCGGGGCCCGGAGCGGTCCCGCTCACCGGGCGAAACGCGCGGTCGTTTCGTCACCATTGGCAAGCCCTCTCGGGTCGCTGCCGCTAACATCGGTGCCGGTAAAGCACATTTTTCACGGTGTCCCCGGCGAACTTGTGTGGTGAAACCGCACCAATGGCCGCGATTCAGCGGCTACTGTCTGCGGGGATGCCGGACAGAACGCCGGATACACAAACCTGGATAACGGGAGGCCATTGATGAGCGGCTACCAGACCGTGGTCGTCGGTACGGACGGATCGGATTCGTCACTGCGCGCTGTGGAGCGCGCTGCCCAGATCGCCGCGGGGGCCAATGCGAAGTTGGTCGTGGCAACCGCCTATTTCCCGCACGCCGATGATCAGCGTGCGGCCGATGTCCTGAAGGACGAGGGTTACAAGGTCCACGGCGACGCGCCGATCTACGCGATCCTGCGTGAGGCGCGCGACCGTGCCGAGGCGGCAGGCGCGACTCAGGTGGAAGAAAAGGCCATCGTCGGCGCTCCCGTCGACGCGCTCGTCGACCTGGCCGAGAATTCCAACGCTGACCTGCTGGTTGTCGGCAACGTCGGTCTGAGCACCATCGCCGGCCGCCTGCTGGGCTCGGTGCCCGCCAACGTGGCCCGGCGCGCCAAGGTCGACGTGCTGATCGTCCACACCTCGTAAAGTTCGATTGTCTGGGGCCCTCGGCGTACTGCCGGGGGCCTCAGTTTTTTTCGTGCCCGTAAAGTTCGGGTCATGGCTCGAAGAAGTCTCGTCCGTGCGTCATGGGTGACGTTGTCATTGGCCGCCACACTCATCGCCGGCTGCGCGGGCAAGAACCCCGCCGTCACACCTGCGACGACATCCGCGATCGCGTCGGAGACCGAATCGACGATCCCGACCGTCGCGCCTCCCGACCCCAACGTGGCCAACAACCCCGCGGTGACTGCCGCGCAGGCGAGTGTGGTGCGAGTGCACGGCATCGCCCACAGCTGCCGAAAGCGGTTGGAGGGCACCGGGTTTGTGGTGGGACCCAAGCGCGTGATGACGACGGCGCACGGCGTCGCGGGGACCGACGAAGTGTCGGTCGAGGTCGGCGGCACCAAGTACAACGGCCAGGTGGTGTCGTTCGACCCGAACATGGACATCTCGATCCTCGCAGTGCCGGACCTGCCGACCGCGCCGTTGATGTTCTCCGAGGCGCCTGCCGTCAGCGGTGCCGACGCCGCCGCGCTCGGCTTCCCGCACGGCGGCCCGTACGAGGCCAAACCGGTGCGGGTCCGTGAGGTCATCAAGCTCCAGGGACCGGACATCTTCCGCACCGGCACGGTGACGCGCGAGGTGTACGCCCTCAGAGGCGCTGTGCAGCAAGGGAATTCGGGTGGTCCGCTCATCGACCTGGACGGCCGGGTGCGCGGTGTCGTCTTCGGGGCCGCGCAGGACGACCCCGACACCAGCTTCGCATTGACCGCGAAGGAAGTCGGCCCCCAGCTGGCACTGGTCGGCAACACCCAACCCGTCCCCACGGGCCAGTGCCTGGGCTGACCAGCCCAGCGTCTACCAGCCGCGCGCCCGCCACTCCTCGAGATGCGGCCGCTCGGTGCCGAGCGTGGTGTCGTCGCCGTGGCCGGGGTAGATGACCGTCGAATCGGGGTAGACGTCGAACACCTTGCGGGTGACGTCGCCGAGCAGCCGCTCGAAGTCGCCGTCCTGCCAGGTCTTGCCGACGCCGCCGGGAAACAGGCAGTCGCCGGTGAACAGGTGGGTGACCTCACCGTCGGCGCCGCGCAGCGCCAGCGCCACCGAACCCTCGGTGTGACCCTGTAGGTGGATGACGTCGAAGGTCAGGTCACCGATGGTGATGGTGTCGCCGTCGGTGAGGATGCGGTCGGGCTTCACCGGCAGCGGCTCGGCGTCCAGCGCGTGCGCGGCGGTGGGCGCACCTGTGGCCTCGGCCACTTCCGCCAGGGCCTGCCAGTGGTCGAAGTGCTGGTGGCTGGTGACGATGAGTTCGATGTCCGGCGCCTGCGACCTGATCAGCTCGACGAGCGCCGGTCCGTCGTTCGCGGCGTCGATGAGCAGCGTTTTTCCGGTTGCGGAACACGTGATGAGGTACGCGTTGTTGTCCATCGGTCCGACCGACGCCTTGACGATCGTCGCGGCGGGAAGGGTGCGACGGGCCGCGGTGCCCGCATCGACATGGCCGGTGTACGTGTCATTGACGACTGTCATGACGCCACCGTATCCGGACTTGTCGGTGGGGACACCTAGCATGGCGATGTGGTGTCTGGATTGCCCAGACCGGTGAAGGGATACGTGTGTCGGACCGTCTGATCGTCAAAGGTGCGCGCGAGCACAACCTGCGGGGAATCGACCTTGACCTGCCCAGAGACTCGCTGATCGTATTCACGGGCCTGTCGGGTTCGGGCAAGAGCTCGCTGGCGTTCGACACCATCTTCGCCGAGGGGCAGCGTCGCTACGTCGAGTCGCTGTCGGCATACGCCCGCCAGTTCCTGGGCCAGATGGACAAGCCGGACGTGGACTTCATCGAGGGCCTGTCGCCCGCGGTGTCCATCGACCAGAAGTCGACCAACCGGAACCCGCGTTCAACCGTCGGCACCATCACCGAGGTCTACGACTACCTGCGTCTGCTGTACGCGCGCGCCGGTACCCCGCACTGCCCGGTGTGTGGTGAGCGCATCGCGCGGCAGACGCCGCAGCAGATCGTCGACCAGGTGCTCGCCATGGACGAGGGCATCCGGTTCCAGGTGCTCGCGCCCGTGGTCCGCACCCGCAAGGGCGAGTTCGTCGACCTCTTCGACAAGCTCAACGGCCAGGGCTACAGCCGGGTCCGGGTCGACGGCGTCGTGCACTCGCTGACCGACCCGCCGAAGCTCAAGAAGCAGGAGAAGCACGACATCGAGGTGGTCGTCGACCGGCTCACCGTCAAGGCCAGCGCCAAACAACGTCTGACCGATTCGGTCGAGACCGCGCTGGGTCTCGCGGACGGCATCGTCGTCCTCGAGTTCGTCGACCGTGACGACAACCACCCGCAGCGTGAGCAGCGCTTCTCGGAGAAGCTGGCCTGCCCCAACGCGCATCCGCTGGCCGTCGACGACCTCGAGCCACGGTCGTTCTCGTTCAACTCGCCGTACGGTGCCTGCCCGGAGTGCACCGGTCTGGGCATCAAGAAGGAAGTCGACCCCGAGCTCGTCGTGCCGGACCCGGAGCTGACGCTCGCCGAGGGCGCGGTGGCGCCGTGGTCCATGGGCCACAACTCCGACTACTTCACGCGCATGATGGCCGGCCTCGGCGAGGAGCTGGGCTTCGACATCGACACCCCGTGGAAGAAGCTTCCGGCCAAGGCGCGCAAGGCCATTCTGGAAGGCTCCGACCACCAGGTGCACGTCCGGTACAAGAACCGGTACGGCCGCACGCGCTCCTACTATGCCGACTTCGAAGGCGTGCTGGCGTTCCTGCAGCGCCGCATGGAGCAGACCGAATCCGAGCAGATGAAGGAACGCTACGAGGGCTTCATGCGGGACATCCCGTGCCCCGAGTGCGCCGGCACCCGCCTCAAGCCCGAGATTCTGGCCGTCACGCTGTCCGCGGACGATGACGCGAAATCCATTGCGCAGGTGTGTGATCTGTCCATCTCGGACTGCTCGGCGTTCCTCAACGCGCTCACCCTCGGTCCCCGCGAGCAGGCCATCGCCGGCCAGGTGCTCAAAGAAGTGCAATCGCGGCTGGGCTTCCTGCTCGACGTCGGCCTCGACTACCTGACCCTGTCCCGCGCGGCAGGCACGCTGTCCGGTGGTGAGGCACAGCGCATCCGGCTGGCCACGCAGATCGGCTCCGGTCTGGTCGGTGTCCTCTACGTGCTCGACGAGCCGTCCATCGGCCTGCACCAGCGCGACAACCGCCGGCTCATCGACACCCTGGTCCGGCTGCGCGACCTCGGCAACACGCTGATCGTCGTCGAGCACGACCTCGACACCATCGCGCACGCCGACTGGGTCGTCGACATCGGTCCCGCGGCCGGTGAGCACGGTGGACAGATCGTGCACAGCGGCACCTACAAGGAGCTGTTGAAGAACACCAAATCGCTTACCGGCGCGTATCTTTCGGGCCGGGAGCAGATCGAGGTGCCGGCCATCCGCCGGCCCGTCGACCGCAAGCGGCAGATCACCGTCGTCGGCGCACGCGAGCACAACCTCAAAGAGGTCGACGTGGCCTTCCCGCTGGGCGTGCTCACGTCGGTCACCGGCGTCTCGGGCTCCGGCAAGTCGACGTTGGTCAACGACATTCTCGCGACCGTCATGGCCAACAAGCTCAACGGCGCCCGCCAGGTGCCGGGCCGGCACACCCGGATCAACGGCCTCGACCAGCTGGACAAGCTGGTGCGGGTCGACCAGTCGCCGATCGGCCGCACGCCGCGGTCCAACCCGGCCACCTACACCGGTGTGTTCGACAAGATCCGCACCTTGTTCGCGGCGACCACCGAGGCGAAGGTCCGCGGCTACCAGCCCGGCCGGTTCTCGTTCAACGTGAAAGGTGGCCGCTGCGAAGCATGTTCAGGTGACGGCACCATCAAGATCGAGATGAACTTCCTGCCGGACGTGTACGTGCCGTGCGAGGTGTGCCAGGGCGCTCGCTACAACCGGGAGACCCTGGAGGTGCACTACAAGGGCAAGACCATCTCCGAGGTCCTCGACATGCCCATCGAGGAGGCCACCGAGTTCTTCGAGCCCATCAGCTCGATCCACCGGTACCTCAAGACGCTCGTCGACGTCGGCCTGGGCTACGTGCGGTTGGGCCAGCCGGCCCCGACGCTGTCCGGTGGTGAGGCGCAGCGCGTGAAGCTGGCCGCCGAGCTGCAGAAGCGGTCCACCGGGCGCACCGTCTACATCCTCGACGAGCCCACCACCGGCCTGCATTTCGAGGACATCCGCAAGCTGCTCAAGGTCATCAACGGCCTGGTCGACAAGGGCAACACGGTCATCGTCATCGAGCACAACCTCGACGTGATCAAGACCTCGGACTGGATCGTGGACATGGGTCCCGAAGGCGGCGCCGGCGGCGGCACCGTCGTGGTGTCCGGCACGCCGGAGGACGTCGCGGCGACTCCGGACAGCTACACCGGTCAGTTCCTCGCCGAGTTGTTGCCCGCCGTGGTGCCGGATCCGCCGAAGGCCAAGCGGCGCAAGGTGAGTGTCTGACCCGGAGGAATAGGGGTTTCCCTTATATCCGCGGGACTGCGACCGGTCTAGCGTCGAATCGGACAGGAGACGCGATGTCCATGTCAACGCACGCTGCACTAACGGCCACGATGATCGGTGCTGCGGCGGGCTGGCTCGCCGGTGCCGGCCCAGCCGCCGCAACCCCTTTCGCGCCGACAGCGCCGTCGCCGCCGCTCGCCCCCGCCGACTGTCAATATTCGATCTTCGGCCACGACTCCGTGATCGAGCAGGACAACGGCATCCAGATCCACGTCGTCTGGGCGGGTAAAGATGGCGGCGGCACCGCCAGCTATAGCTCTCAGGGGTTCGATTGGGCAGGGCCCATCCGAGGCGGAATTGTCAACGGAACCAACAAGCTGGACTTCACGGTGGCCTTCGAACAGACCGCCGGACGCTACGACCGCCCCAATCCTCATTCACCGACGAATCACTACACGGGCACTATCGATTCGAACTCGAGCGCGAGCGGAATCACGGTCAACGACAGCGGCGTCTCCAACCGATGGACCATATCCGACCCAGCGGGCTTCGGATGTGTTCGTCGCTAGCCGGTCCCGCAGGTCTGGCTCAGCGGTGACGGGAAGCGCGGCTTGACACGCACGCCGTCGAGCCAGTCTGTCAGTTCGGATGCCTTGCGCTGCAGCGTTTTCCGTGCTGCGGCTCCGACGTCTTCGACGTATTGCAGCTGCACCCGGCCGTCGACGTCCTGACCCCAGGCGCCGACGACACGGCCGTCCCACCACACTGTGGGACCGGCGTTGCCCGAGCGGTCGAACAACTGGCCCGCGTGCGGGCCGAGATACCAGGAACGCACCTGCCAGCCCATGACGGTCGGGTCCAACCCGGGCAGCAGTGCGCCCCTGGGTGCAACCGGGGGAGTGTCGTCGAGATCGTCGGGTAGGACGAATCCGGCGTCATCGCAACCCTCGAGGGCGACCTGCACCGCGTCGATCGAGCGCAGTCCGTCACGCGCCCACGTCAGTGTGTGACCGAACCACCACTTGATGTCAGTGGCCGTGGCCGGCCCGAACGTGCGGAGCCAGGTCCGCAGCAAGGTGTCGCGTGCCGCATCAGGCTCCATCGCCACGACGGGTTCAGCCAGCCAGTGCGACGCCGCGGCCCACAGCGGCCGCGATGTCGTCCACATGCCGTCGTTGGGGCCGCGCAGGATGTGCCCCTGCGCGGACAGCACCGTCATCACCCGCGGGGCGACGGGAGTGCTTCCGCCCCAGGTCTTTCCGGGCGCCGGATCCCAGCTGCCCGCCAACTCGGGCAGCGCGGCCCGCAGCGCGGCAGTGCCGGCCGTCAAACCCGCTTCCAGGTGCTGACGCACCGCAGCCGATGCCAGCTCGAGCCACGCCGCGCCGTCGGCCGCGATACCGGACTTCTCGATGTCACCGATCAGCCGCTTGCGCTCGGTGGTGGCCACGCGGTCGCTGGCCGCCGCCTGGACCGCAGGCAGGTCCGCGGTGTGCACGACCCACAGCGTCCGGCGCATGGCCATGTGCTTGACCAACTGCCGGTCCCGGTACAACGCCGCATCGAGATCGTCCACGACGAAACCGGGCAGTCGGGCCCACAGGGAGAGGTACGGAGTTGCCGGATCGGTGCCGTGCAGGCCGACCAGCGCCCGGGTCACCTCGGCGGGGCTCGAGGCCGAATCGCTCAGGAAATGGCGTTGCGCCAAGCGTTTGCGGCGCTCGGCGATGGTGAAGGTACGCAAGTCAGCCGTCGTGCATCGAGCGACGGATCTGCTCGAGGCGTTCCGCGGCAGCTTTCTGGCGCGCTTCGTACTGTTCCTCGACCGAACGGCCCTCGGGGGTGTCCGCGGCCAGCTCGGCCGAGCCGATCGCGGTGCCGTACCGGTTCTCGATCTTCTCGCGCACCGACTCGAAGGTCGGGACACCGTCGGGGGTGTAGCCCGGATCGACAGGCGGGGACACCGGCACCGGGGCGGGCGCCGCATCCAATGGCACGATCTCGGCGTCGATGGGCTCGGTTTCGTCGGCCATGGCTTCACCGTACCGCGCCACAAAGTTGGGATCGGTAGCCGCGGCGCCCGCGTGTACTTACCGCACGACGACGCCACTGGGGCGGCGTAACGAAGAAGGGAAACCCTCTGACATGAACATCAATCGCACTCTGGCCGCTGGTATCGGCATGCTGGCCGTGGGCGCCACCCTCATCGGCTGCTCCACCGACAAGGCGGACGGCCCGAAGGCGTCCGGTCCGGGTTCGGTGAGCAACGGCGGCGGCAACACGGTCGTCAAGGTCGAGGGCCAGGACCTGGCCGGCCTGGACCTGAAGTCGGTGACCTGCGTGAAGCAGGGCGGCAGCATCAACATTGCCAGCGCACCCATCGGTGGTGGCGCGCAGGGCCTCGGCGTCGTCATGACGGACGCTTCGCCGCCGAAGGTGCAGTCCCTGGGCCTGGTGGTCGACGGCAACGCGCTCGCGGTGTCGGAGATGGGCGGCATGAAGACCGGCTCGGCTGACGTCAAGGTCGACGGCAGCACGTACACCATCACCGGGCAGGCCGCCGGTGCCGACATGAAGAACCCCATGGCGGGGATGATCTCGAAGAACTTCGAGATCAAGGTGTCCTGCGGCTGACATGCCCGGGGCTGCCCGAGCGGCGGGTGCAGACCATGCATCCGCCGCTCGACCTATGATTCGGCCGTGTCGATCACCGGCGAACTCGCCCGCGCCCGCGCGCTGATGTTCGCCGCCGACGAGCAGACAGCCAAAGAACTGCTGCTGTCGCTGATGCCCGCCATCGAAGCCGCCGACCGCGATGACCAGATGCTCGAGGTCTTCGCCCAACTCGGCGAGATCTATCTGATCCGCAGCGCCCTGGACGGGGTGCGCGAATGCATCCGTCGTATCGACGACTGCCTCGACATCTACGCATCGATCCTGGCCGGCCGCGCGCCGGCCGAGATCGTGGCGCAGATGACCATGACCCCGGAGGACGCGGATCACATGCTCAGCCGCTACCGCCGCCGGGCCACCTTCCTGCGGACCGGCCTGTCCGCCGCGATCGGCGACCACGAAGGGGCGGCCGCGTCCCTGACCGCGCTGGACGGCCCGTCCCCATACTCCGATCTGGACGACGAACACACCTATCTGCTGACCCACGCCCGCATCCTGTGCGCGCTCGCGCTCTGCGACGACGATCTGCACGTCCGTTCGGTGCCGCTGTGGGAGGACGTGCTCGCCGCGATCGCTCCGCCGGCCACCACCCCGGAGCGGGAATACCTCTGGCTCGCCGGGGCGCTCGGCTACGCACGGTTCTGCATCGACACCGGCAAGGTGGACGAGGCGTTGCCGTGGCTGCGCCGCGCCGAGGCCCGGGCGCAGGCTCGGGGCTGGGAATTGGCCGCGGCCCGAGCGAAATTGGAGCGGGCGGCGGTGAGCTGGCTGGCCGGCGACCAGGAGGGTACGGAGGCGCTGCTCACCGCCGCGTATCCGGAGATCGCTCGCCAGGCGCGGGCCCACGAGGTGTCGCGCTGCTGGCTGTACTTCGGACTCACCCGACTGGCCGCCGGTGCCCTGCAGGCCGCCGACGAATGCTGGGGACACGCCGAACGGCACTGGCGCGAGCTGGGCAAGCCGCTGCACGTGCACCGCATCTTGTTGCAACGCAGCTGGATCGCCATCTTCCGGGGCCGCTACGACGACGCCCGGGCTCTGATCGATCAGGCCCGGACCTGCCTGGATTCCTCACCGCGCAGCAGCTGGTTGCAGTACGCCCGGCTGGATGACCAACTCGGCACCGTCTGGCGTGCCGAGGGACTGGCGGATCTCGGCTTCGATGCCGCGGGTGATCCCGCCGACACCTGGGCACAGGCCGAAGCCCGCTACCGCGGTGGGCTCGGGACGTGGTCCACCGAACCCGGCACCGACCAATACCGTTCCGGCATGGACAAACTGGCCGCTGCTGCCGACCTGAAGTTGCCCGCGGCGCTGGCTGTCGACTCGGTGCGCTATTCGATCACCGACGCCGATGCCCGGTCGCGATGGGCTGCCGGGGTGGCGGCACCCCTCCTTGCCGGTGCGTTCGCGGTCGCCTGGGAATCGCAGGATCCGGCGCTGGTCGGCGAACTGATCGAATACCACAGCGCCCGAGGGGCATTCAGCGTCGACGCCGCGACGGGCGCCACGATGGAGTGGGCCCGCGCCACCACGACAGCCGCACCGGTTCTCGACGTCGACGAACTGGCGTCGGTCGCGTCGGGCCCGGTCGCCGTCGGCGCCGCCGGTCTCATTCGGCTCGGGCCGCTGCCGCCGCTGCAGATGGAGCCCGACGGTGCGCCGGTGCTGGCGCGCTACCGCGAACTGGCCCAGACGCGCTATGGCCGCGCCGTCACCGCGGACCAGGAGGCGTGGTCGACATGCCCGTAACCCAGGACACCGCAACGACGTTGGTGCTCCGCTTCGCCGACATCGGTATCGCGACGTACGTCAGCCTCCGGGTCGTCGGCGCACCGGAGCGGCTGGTCACCTGGGTGGTGGCCGAGGATGTTCTGCTGGCGGTGACCTCCGCACTGGCCGAGGCCTTGCCGGATCCGCTTGACGGGGAACAACTTTCCGAGGCATTGACCCGGTCATTGGTGACCGGTCCGTTCGCTGCTGTGGCACGCGAGCGGGAGCTCGCCCGGCTGCTCGGGGCCCTGCTCCCTGACGAAGCGTGGGATCTGCTGCGGCAGTGCACCGCTGACCCGGAGCTGCCGGTGCTCTTTGTCTCGCCGAGCGCCCGCCTGAGCCGGGTGCCGTGGGGCCTGCTCGCGCAGTCCGGCGGAACTGGCGACGAGCGCCTGATCGAAGTCGCCGACCTCCTGCTGGCGGTGCCGCCCAACATCGCGAACGCGCCACGCAGGCAGCTCCAACCAGCGGACGGGCCGCCGCTGCTGGTGCTGGACCCGAAAGTGCCCGGCCAGCGGCCGGATTCAGCGCTCGGCTCGGTGCTCGGCCGGCCCGCGCCGGACACCGTGCTGGCCCGGCACTTCGGCGAGCGGCCGGCCCTCCCGGCGGTCAGCACCCCCGTGGAGCTCTTCCGCCGCGGCGACGCCGACCGGCACTGGCTGGCGGAGCAGCTGGCGCTGCGCCCGGCACGGCTCGTGTACGTCGGGCATGCCAGTGCCGCTCCCGACCGCGACGGCTCGGCCGACCAGGCGGCGCTGCATCTGGCGGAGCCCGAGCCACTGACGGCCGCCGACATCATGGTGATGGGATTGCCGATCCCGCCCCGGGTCGCGCTGCTGGCCTGCGCATCCGGCGCCGACTACCGGTTCGACGAGGCCACCGGACTGGTCGCGGCGATGATCCTCGGTGGCGCACAGGTGGTCACCGCGACTCTCTGGTCGCTGCCCACCACCGCCGGATACCGGACGGCCACGGCCGGCGCCGCCGACCCGATGGCGGAGGCGATCATCGCCGTCGACGCCGCGCACCAGGCGACGACACCGGCTCGTGCCGTGAACCGCTGGCAACGAGACTGCCTGCAGCGCTGGCGAACCGGAGACGCCACACTCAGCCCCGTGTACTGGGCCGCGCTGATGACCTTCTCCGTCGACGGGGCACGCTGATGACCGTTGGGCCACAACCACGTCGTGCCGTCATTGACGCCGCGTGGCGCGAGATCGGGCCCGGTCTCGAACTGCTGAGCAGTCCCGACGGCGGTCCGCTGAGCCGCGCGGTGAAGCGCATCATCGATCCGTTGGTGCTCCGGCTGCGGGCGCACCCCGAATACTCCGCGCCCGTCGTCGCCGCCGACGTCGCCGACGAGATGCGCCGGGTGATCGTCGACCACGCGGTTCAGTTGCGGGCCGCGGCACAGTGGTTCGCGTTGTTGAAGGCGCAGCGCCGGCGCGACCGGATCACCACCGGCAATGCCCAAGAGCTCTACTTCCCGGTGTGTTTCGAACTGGCCGCGACCAGAGGCGCTCCAGGACAGGATGATTCGCGCATCGTCGTGGAGGCGCTGCGCGACGTGCACGGCGATCGGGACCGCACCGCGGTCGAGCGGCTGCACGAGTACCTCGCCGATCCTGCGGTGCTGGAGACGTTGTCACGTCAGCTCGATGCCGGCTGGGACGATGTCAGGGCGGGTGACGCGCCGTACGAACCGTTTCTCGCCGGCCTGACGACGGTGCTCGGCCCGGACGGTGGTCACAACGCCGATGCTGCGCGGCAACGGGTCTGGACCACGCTGATCGCCGACAGCACCCCGTACAACTTCGGCGCCCGGATGCGGGACGCCGCGCCGGCCGCGCCGTGGTCGGTCGACCAGATCGGTTTGTGCGGTGCCGCACCGCAAGCCAAGCCGACGGTCGCCGGCTCCCGCGCCGCCGAACGTCCCCTCGACCGCAGCATCGTCGACCGGGTCCGGGCGACGCTGCGCCGTGCCCTCGACCGCGACGAGTTGCCCGACCTGCCGACCCTGTGCGCCGAAGAGGCCGACCGTGCGGCCTCGCCGTGGGGGCTACTGGCCGAGGACAACCAGGCCACGCTCGTCGCCGGCATCGAGATCGGGGTGGACCTGGCGCCGCTCGAGGTGAATCACCGGACGCGCTACCACCTTTCGGGCCAGATTCAGGCGCGGCTCCGCAAAGAGGCGTACGTGCTGCACGCCCGTCGCTATTTGACCGACGGCGGACCGGTGCACCCGCGGCAGCAGCAGGTGGTGGACGACCTCGGCGCGTTCGTCCGTCCCTATGTCTCGCGGCTGTGGGCCCGCCTGCACGGACGTGACGTCTGGCAGGAACCCTGTGACGACGCCGGCGAGGTGCGCGGACTGCTGGACGGGGTCGCCCGGTCGGTCAGTCTCGATCATCGCCAGCGCATCAAGGCGATGCTGGAATTGGAGGCGGCAGGATGAAACTCACTGTCGATTCCGGATTGTGGGCTTTGGGATCCGAGGTTGCGGCACCGCCGGAGGTGGCGGTGCTCGAGGTGAGCGGTGCGGTCCTCGCCTGGACGATCCACGATCCGGCGCAGGCGGTCCGGATCACGTTCACCGATCTGTCCGCGGCCGACTGGTTGTGGCGGCTGGTCGGCGAGGCCGGACACGTCGCGGTGGTCGCCGCCGCCGAGACTGCCGACGTGCTGCTGCTACCCGAACCCCTTGCCGCACTTCGCCGTCTGGCCGTCGGGCACTGGCTACGGCGGTGGTGGCCGGCCAGCGCCCGCGACGGCATCAACCCACTGGACCCCGCGGTGCTGGACGCCGAGGTGGCGCTGTCGACGGCGGCGCTGCAGGACTACTTCACCGAGGACACCCTGGATTCGGACATCGCCGGGCTGCTGGCGCCGCACCGACAGGCGTTGGCGAGTACGGCGGCATCCGGGGACCCCCGGATTCTCGGCCTCGTCCGCAGCTGTGTCGACCTCGCCGACGATGCCGGACTGGGGGACTGGTCGGAAGTCCTTGCGGCCCAGGGGCCACCGCGGCAGGACGACTATGCGCTCGCCGCCGGGCAACCCGGTGCCGTCGGCGACGGGGCCATCGCCGACGGCATCGCGTCGGTCTCGTGGACCGCAGTGCCACCGCGGACGTTCGACGCTGCCGAGCACACCATCGACTGGTCCGTGTGGGCCCGTGACGGTGCGGTGGTCGCCGACATCCGCGTGGCCACCATCGGTCCCGCGGACGGCATCCCGGTGCGGCTGGACTCGGGTTCGATCGGCGGCGGCGGCACGCTCGACATCGACGGAAACGCGACCGTGCCGCTGTCGGCCACCGAAAACCAAGCGTGGGGCCACGATTGGACGGACACCGCCGTGACGGTGGGTGCCGGGACCGGCGAGACGGCAGCGGTTCGGGACCGGGTCCGGCGCTACGTGCGGGCCCGGCTGGCGGCGCCCGGTGCCGACGCGTTCCTCGCCGAGATCCTGGCCGCCGAAGCCGACTACTAGGTCACCGGCGAGCGGCTTCGACCGGCATGGCGGGTGCCGTCGCGGCGGGCAAGGGCAGCCGCGGCACGCCCGGTGTCCCGAGCTGGCCGGCCAGCCACGGCAGCGCCGCGCTGAACGCCTGCGCCGCGAACGGCCAGTCGTGCTTGCCCGGCCGTTCGACGACCGCGCACCGGATGCCACGGGTGCTGCCGACGCCGCAGAGCGAGTGCGCCGCAACGGTTTGCGCGGGCAGCGGGCCGCGCGAGAGCTCCGGTCCGTTGATGTCGTACCAGGCCGCGATGTCGTCGTAGGTGTGACGGGACATCACCGTCATGGGGTCCCAGTCGGCGTATTTGGCGGTGCTGCCACCGAACAGTCGTTGCACGGTCTGCGGCCGGTCACCGGCGTTCGGCGCGATGTCCCCGGCGATGTCCTGGAACGCGCTGAACAGATCCGGATGCATCACCGTCAGGTCCACCGCGCAGGTGCCGCCCATGGACCAGCCGACGATGCCGCGGTGCCGGCGGTCGGTGCTCACGCCGTAGTTGGCGGTCATGAATGGCAGCACGTCCTTGATCAGATGGTCGGCGGAGTTGCCGCGCGGCCCGTTGACGCACTCGGTGTCGTTGTTGAAAGAACCGCCGGGGTCGACGAACACCAGCACCGGGGCGTTGCCCTGATGAGCGGCGGCGAAGGCGTCGACCGTCGTGATCGCGTTACCCGCCCGCAGCCAGTCGGCGGGCGTGTTGAATTCGCCGCCGATCATCATCACCATCGGCAGTCGCGGCGGCGGGTTGCTGGCGAACCAGGCCGGCGGCAGGTACACGTATTCGTCGCGGTGCTTGAATCCCGATGCGGCCGAGCCGGTTTGGATCTCCACGACACTGCCCTTGCTCGGTATCTGCCGTGCCTTCTGCATCGCGACCACGGTCTCGGGTCGCGTCTGGTTGGGCAGCGGCGCCGAGTTGACCTGTTCCCACGCGGTGTCGAGATTCGGGAAGTATCCGACCCAGGCGTTGAGCGTCAGCCCCGTGGACAGCACGCACAGCGGTACCGCCAGCATCGCCAGCCCGCGGCGCCACCAGCGGGTGGCCTGCCAGCCGACGATCAGCAGAACCACCGCGGCGCCGGTCACCGCGGTCCAGACCCACAGCCGGGTCGGCGCGGGTTCGTCGGACCAGCCCTGCGATGCCACGATCCAGCGGGCGGTGGCCGTCACCAGCAAGCCGGACGCGGCGGCGACGGGCAGCCAGACGGCGCGCCACCGGCTGTTACGCCAGCCGACCGCGAAGATCAGCACTGTCACCGCGAGGGCCTGGACGGTGCCGGGCAGCCAGCCGTGCGTCAACGAAACATGTTGCTCGCCATAGAGCCCGGCGTTCGTCGCCCCGATCGTCACGACGTCAGGGTGCCGCGCGAAGCTGGGAGGCTCCTGTGCTTACCGCGGCTTCGCGAGCGGGAATGGCAGCGTCTCGCGGATGCTGCGCCCGGTGATCAGCATGACCACGCGGTCGACGCCCATGCCGAGACCGCCGGTCGGCGGCATGGCGTATTCCATCGCCTGCAGGAAGTCCTCGTCCAGCTCCATGGCCTCGGGATCGCCGCCGGAGGCCAGTAGCGACTGTTCCTCGAGCCGCCGGCGCTGTTCCACCGGATCGGTCAGCTCGCTGTAGGCGGTGCCGAGCTCGACACCCCAGGCCACCAGGTCCCACCGTTCGGCAACGCCGGGGATGCTGCGGTGCGGCCGGGTCAGCGGCGACACGGAGGTCGGGAAGTCCTTGTAGAACGTCGGTGCCTCGGTGCGGTCTTCGACGAGGTGCTCGTACAGCTCCAGCACGATCGCGCCGGCGTCCCAGTGGGTCCGGTACGGGATCGTCGCGCCGTCGCACAGCTTGCGCAGCGTCGCCACATCGGTCTCCGGGGTGACGTGCTCGCCCAGCGCCTCGGACACCGCGTCGTGCACCGTCTTGACGGGCCAGTGGCCCGAGATGTCAACGGGCGTAAGGCTGCCGTCGGGTCCGGGGCGCATGACCACCTGCGCGCCGTTGGCGGCCGCCGCGGCGTTCTGGATGATCTCGCGGCAGCCGTCGATCCAGACGTTGTAGTCGGCGTGCGCCTGGTACGCCTCCAGCAGGGTGAACTCGGGGTTGTGGCTGAAGTCCACACCCTCGTTGCGGAACGCGCGGCCCAGCTCGAAGACGCGCTCGACACCGCCCACGCACAGCCGCTTCAGGTACAGCTCGGGCGCGATGCGCAGGTACAGGTCAAGGTCGTAGGCGTTGATGTGGGTCTCGAACGGCCGCGCGTTCGCGCCGCCGTGAATCTGCTGCAGGATGGGGGTCTCGACTTCCAGGAAACCCTTGCCCACCAACGTTTCCCGGATGGCGTGCAGCACCCGGCTGCGCGCGGTGATCAACTCCCGCGACTCGGTGTTGATCGCCAGGTCCAGGTACCTGGTGCGGACGCGGGCCTCGGGGTCGGTCAGGCCCTTCCACTTGTCGGGTAGCGGGCGCAGGCACTTGCCGATCAGGCGCCAGTTGTGCACCAGCACCGACACCGTGCCGTTGCGGCTGGTGCCCATGACGCCGGAGACCTCGATCAGGTCACCCAGGTCGATGGCGCCGGTGAATTCGGCCACGGTACTGCCGGTCAGCAGCGAATTGTCCAGTAGCAGTTGGACTTCGCCGGACCAGTCGCGCAGTTGGGCGAACAGCACGCCGCCGTAGTCGCGCAACCGCAGCACGCGGCCCGCGACGCAGACCGCGGTGTCGGCGGCCGACCCCAGCGCCTCGGCGACCGTGTGGCTGGGCGCCTGTCCCACCGGGTAGGCGTCGATGCCTTCCGCCTGCAACGCCTGCAGCTTGGCCATCCGGACCCGGACCTGGTCGGGCAGGCGCCGGGCCTCGGCGGTGTCGGATGCGCCGGCCGCCAGATCAGCGACATCGGGTGCGCTGCCGTCGGGATGCAGCCGTCCCGAATCGATCAGGTTCTTGGGGGCCGCGGTGTGGTGGCCGGTGTGGGGCTGTTCGTCGCGGCGGGAGAACGGCAGCACGAGGAAGCCCTCGGCGATCACCGACGCGACGCCCACACGCGGGATCAGGCGCGCGTCTTCGTAGCAGGCATAGCGCGGTACCCACTCGGGCAGGTACTTCATGTTGGAGCGGTACAGCGTCTCCAGCTGCCACCACCGCGAGAAGAAGATCAGCAGCGCGCGCCACAGCCGCAGGATCGGGCCCGCGCCCAGCTGCGAACCCTGCTCGAACGCCGAGCGGAACATCGCGAAGTTCAGCGAAATCCGGGTCACGCCAATCTCTTCCGAGCGCTGGCACAACTCGCTGACCATCAACTCGATGGTGCCGTTGGGGGAGGCGGGGGAGCGGCGCATCAGGTCCAGCGACACCCCGTTGTTGCCCCACGGCACCAGCGACAGCATCGCCACCACCTGGCCGTCACCCTGCACGGCCTCCACCAGCAGGCAGTCCCCGTCGGCGGCGTCGCCGAGCCGGCCCAGCGCCATCGAGAAGCCGCGTTCGGTCTCGGTGTCGCGCCAGGCGTCGGCATGCGCGATCACCTGAGCCATCTCGTCGGCGCTGATGTCGCGGTGCCGACGCATCCGTACCGTCAGCCCGGCGCGGCGGGCGCGGGTGACGGCCTGGCGGACGGCCCGCATGTCGGGGCCCGACAGCCGGAAGTTCTGCGGATGCAGGATGGCCTCGTCGCCGAGTTGCAGGGCGTTCAAACCACCCTGACGGTAAGCCTCCGCGCCGGTCGAGCTGGCGCCCATGACGCCCGGTGCCCAACCGTAGGTCTGGCACAGCGCCAGCCACGCGTCGATGGCCGCCGGCCAGGCCCGCGGGTCGCCGACGGGATCACCGCTGGCGAGGCACACGCCCACCTCGACCCGATAGGTGATGGCCGCACGGCCATTGGGTGCGAAGACCACGGCCTTGTCGCGGCGGGTGGCGAAGTAACCCAGCGAGTCGTTCTTGCCCCACAGCTCGAGCAGGCCGCGGATCGCGGACTCGTCCTCGCCGGTGAGGGCGTTCTCGGCGCGCTGGGACTGGAACAGCACGATCGCCGCCACGATCAGCGCCACGGCGCCGAACAGGCCGAACAGCGCGTTGAGGAACGCGTGCGGATGGCCGCCCTCGAACGCCTCCTTGCCGACCGCGGCGAAACCGCTGACCCGGTTCACCGCGTACGCCAGTCGGTAGTCGGGGTCCAGCGGCGGCCGGCCGGGGAACATCTCCAGCAGTCCCCAGGCCGCCAGGATGCCGACAGCCATGCCGGCGACCAGGGTCAGGGCCGCCTTGAGCAGCGCCCCGCGGCGGACCTTGGCCCAGAACTGATTCCGCGACAGCAGCAGGACGACGATGACGCCGATGTGGAACACGAGACCCAGCGCCTCGCCGAAGTCCTCCACGAAGGTCAGGTCGCCGTCGGGGAAGTTGTCGGACAGCAGTCCGTAGACGTTCCAGCCGATGTGGCCGACCATGTAGATCAGCAGGACCCACCAGGCGATCCGCTTACGTGCGGCGAGTGCCGCGGCCAGCAGGATCAGCACGAACGACCAGGCGAAGCTGGTGTCCGGGAAGTTGAACAGGTAGTCGTTGACGAACTCGCGGGGGATGTGGATCATCCACCGGATCAGCGGCGACAGACTGGCGAACAGCGACAGCGTCGCGACGACACCGACGGCCCAGCCGGCCGCGGCCGGAACCCACCCCAATGTCGTCGGGCGCTGCTGCTGTCTGCTCGGCGTCAACGTCATAAGTTCGGACAATATGCGGTGAAACCGGGAAGTGTCTGCAGGGCCCCTGAGCTACCAGACCGGGCCGGTGTACTTCTCGCCCGGACCGTGGCCGGGCTCGTCGGGCGCCGCGCTCGCCTCCCGGAACGCCAGCTGCAGGCTCTTGAGGCCGTCCCGGACCGGGCCGGCGTGCAGTCCCAGATACTCGGCCGAGGCCTGCACCAGGCCGGCCAGCGCGGTGATCAGGCGCCGGGCCTCGTCGAGGTCGCGGTGCGGGCTCTCGTCGGGGTCGGCGTCGGCCAGCCCGAGCTTCTCGGCGGCCGCGCTCATGAGCATGACGGCGGCGCGGGTGATCACCTCGACGGCGGGGATCTCGGCCAGCTCCCGTACCTGGGCTTCGTCGGCGTCACGCATTATGTTCGGGTCGGTCATGACTGCTAGAGTGTCATGCGCGACCGTCCTGGCTTACGTCAGGACAGCAAGTGGAGTCCCACCTCCCACCGTCGGCCTCACGGCTTGGCGGTCCGGTCACAGGCACATTGTGCCTGTTCTGCGTTGTGCGCAGGCGGCGTGAGCCGTGATCGGTCGGCAATGGGCCCTGCTATGTGCAGGGCTTTTCTGTTCATGCGAACAGATGGCTGAGCCGGGTGTGACCTCTACTGAACAAGTAATGGAACAACCCGGGAGGCCCCATCAGCACTGAGACACGCGTCAACGAGCGCATTCGAGTACCTGAAGTTCGGTTGATCGGACCGAACGGCGAGCAGGTAGGGATCGTGCGCATCGAAGATGCCCTCCGCGTCGCCCAGGACGCCGATCTCGACCTTGTCGAAGTTGCGCCAGGCGCAAAGCCGCCGGTCTGCAAGATCATGGACTACGGCAAGTACAAGTACGAGACGGCTCAGAAGGCACGTGAGTCTCGCAAGAACCAGCAGCAGACCGTCGTCAAGGAACAGAAGCTGCGTCCCAAGATCGACGACCACGACTACGAGACCAAGAAGGGTCACGTCGTCCGCTTCCTCGAAGCAGGGTCGAAGGTCAAGGTGACCATCATGTTCCGCGGACGTGAGCAGTCGCGGCCCGAACTGGGCTACCGACTCCTGCAGCGGCTGGGCGCCGACGTCGCCGAATACGGCTTCATCGAGACGTCCGCCAAGCAGGACGGCCGCAACATGACGATGGTGCTGGCTCCGCACCGCGGCGCGAAGACTCGCGCCAAGGCGGCGCACGACGCCGACGCGCCGGCCGGACGGCCGGCCCCCGCGGCACCTGAATCTGACGCAACCGCGTAACAGCAGTCGCGATTGCCCGCAGCGGTTCCAGCCGCCGCGAGCAACCGCATGGAAAGAAACTGAGGACACATGCCCAAGGCCAAGACCCACAGTGGCGCATCGAAGCGGTTCCGCAAGACCGGAACCGGCAAGATCGTGCGCCAGAAGGCCAACCGCCGCCACCTGATGGAGCACAAGGCCACCAAGCGCACCCGTCGTCTCGACGGTCGCGCCGTGGTTGCTGCCAACGACACCGCGCGTGTCGCCAAGATGCTGGCCGGCTAGTACCGCCCGCTCCCCTCTGAACACCGAAGGATAGGAAATCTCATGGCACGCGTGAAGCGCGCACTGAACGCTCAGAAGAAGCGGCGCACAGTACTGAAGGCCTCGAAGGGTTACCGCGGGCAGCGCTCGCGGCTCTACCGCAAGGCCAAGGAGCAGCAGCTCCACTCGTTGACCTACGCCTACCGCGACCGTCGTGCCCGCAAGGGTGACTTCCGGAAGCTGTGGATCACGCGTATCAACGCCGCCGCTCGCGAGAACGGCGTCACCTACAACCGCCTGATCCAGGGCTTGAAGCTGGCCGGCGTCGAGGTCGACCGTAAGAACCTGTCGGAGATCGCGATCAGCGACCCCGCCGCGTTCACCGCGCTGGTTGAGGTGGCCAAGGCCGCTCTGCCCGCCGACGTCAACGCCCCGTCCGGAGAGGCTGCCTGAGTCTGACTACAGACTCAGCGCTCACCGAGCGATCTGCCCGGGTGGTCGCTGCGGCCAAGCTGCAGCGCCACGTCGGGCGCAAACGCGCCGGGCGCTTCCTTGCCGAGGGACCCAACCTCGTCGAGGCGGCGCTTCGGCGCGGTCTTGTTTCCGAGGTCTTCGCGACCGCGGCCGCGCTGGAACGCTTCGGCGCGCTGCTCGACGGCGCCCCGGTCTCGGTGATCACCGACAAGGCTGCAAAGGCGTTGTCGGAGACCGTCACTCCCGTCGGGCTCATCGCGGTGTGCGCGCTGCCTTCGGTGACGCTCGACGATGTGCTGGCGTCCGGGCCGCGCTTGTTGGCGGTGCCGGTCGGCATGTCGGAGCCCGGCAACGCCGGCACCCTGATCCGCATCGCCGACGCCATGGGTGCCGACGCCGTGGTGTTCGCCGGACACAGCGTCGACCCCTACAACGGGAAATGCCTGCGGTCCTCGGCGGGCAGTATCTTCTCGCTGCCGGTCGTGGTGGATCCCGATGCGGCCGCGGTGGTTTCAGCGATTCGGGCCGGCGGCATCGAGGTGCTCGCGACGGCGCTGGACGCCTCCGTCGACATCCGCTCCGCCGACCTGTCGGCACGTACCGCGTGGCTGTTCGGACCCGAGGCGCACGGCCTGCCCGACGAGGTCATGGCGCTGGCATCGCAGCGGGTGCACATCCCGATGCGGGGGAGCGCCGAGAGCCTCAACGTGGCAGCCGCAGCGTCGATCTGCCTGTACGAGAGCTCCCGGGCCCACTCCTGATCCGGCCTCAGGCGAGCAGCCCCTTGGCGACGTGCGTGATCTGCACCTCGTTGCTGCCGGCGTAGATCATCAGCGACTTGGCGTCACGCGCCAGCTGCTCGACGCGGTACTCGGTCATGTAGCCGTTGCCACCGAACAACTGGATCGCGTCCATCGCGACGTCGGTGGCGGCCTGCGAGCAGTACCACTTCATCGCCGACGCCTCGGCCAGCGGAATCTGGCGGCCGGCCTGGCCGGACTCGATGACGCGGAACAGCATGTTGCGCACGTTCATTCGCGCCACCTCCATGCTGGCCAGCTTGAGCTGGATCAGCTGGAACTGCCCGATCTCCTTGCCCCACAACGTGCGGGTCTTGGCGTAGTCGATGCACAGCCGCAGACATTCCTCGATGATGCCCAGCGACATGGACACCACGCCGACGCGTTCGGCCGAGAAGCTCGACCGGGCGCTGTCGCGGCCGTCGCCGGCCTTGTTCTCCTCGGTCTCGCCGAGCAGCCGGTCGCGGCCCAGCCGCACGTTGTTGAAGAACAGCTCGCCGGTACGCGAGGAGTGAATACCCATCTTGCGGAACGGCTTCGACTGGACGAAGCCCTCCATGCCGCGGTCGAGCACGAAGGTCAGTACCTTGCGGTCGCGCTTGTCGGCCCCGTCACCCTCGTCCAGCTTGGCGTAGACGACGACGACGTCGGCGTCGGGACCGTTGGTGATGAAGGTCTTCTGGCCGTTGAGGATGTAGTCGTCGCCGTCACGCACGACGTAGGACTTCATGCCACCGAAAGCATCTGAGCCCGAATCGGGTTCGGTGATGGCCCAGGCGCCGACCTTCTCGTAGGTCACCAGTCCGGGCAGCCAACGCTCCTGCTGGGCCAACGTGCCGCGGCTCTGGATGGTGGGCACCGTCAGACCCAGGCTGACGCCCACGCCCGTCACCAGACCCGAACTGACCCGGCACAATTCGCTGATCAGCACCATGCCCATGCCGGCCTGGTCGGGTCCGCCGCCGAACATCCCGCCGGACGCCCGGGGCTTGCCGTCCGAGGCCTCACCGGACCGCAGCCGGGACAGCCGTCGCTCCAGCGCCTCCCGTGCCATGACGTCGATTCCGAAGGTGGCGAACAGTTTTCGGATGATCGGGTAGGGCTCCATGTCGCCGCCCTCGAGTTCGTCGAGGTGCGGCCGGATTTCCTTGTCCACGAACTCGCGAACGGCGTCGCGCACGGCAATATCGACGTCGGACCAATCAAGCATCTATTCAGGCAGCCTTTCCGGACACTGAACGGTTCCGCGCGGGACGCAGACCGGCCAACGAGAACGTGGTGTGCACCAGTGACCCGGCGCGCTCCATCAACGACTTGTGACGTGGGACATAATGCATCGGCAGGCCCCAGCGGTCTTTCGGCGGGGCCATGAATCCCGGCGCCTCGACCAGTGGCGCGTCGGCCGGCACGCGCCCGGCGGCCCGGCGATACGCCGCCAATGCTCTTGGGTGCAAACGGATTTCATCGGGGACGGCGAGGAAGGCGAGCTCGACGGCCTTGCCCAGCAGCCGCAGCACCACTTCATCGCCGGGTGTCCAGCGCATGCCGGCCCGTTCCCGGACGGCGGGGTCGAACACACCGGCCGCAACCCAGCGCTGCCCGGCCACGAGAGGCCTGAACATCTGGTCCCACACCGGGGTGGGCATCAGCACGAACCACGGCTTGGGGATTCGGATGGTGAAGATGTCGAGCGTGGCCCGGTTGATCTCCAGCTCTTCGGAACACTTGTGTTCCCAATAGGTTTGGAAGTCCTCCCAGGTCTCCGGGACCGGCCGCATGCTCATGCCGTACATGCGGTACCACTGCACGTGCTCGTCGAACAGCTGGCGTTTCTCGGCCTCGGTCAACCCGCCGCAGAAGTACTCGGCGGTCTTGAGGATCAGCATGAAGAACGTCGCGTGCGCCCAGTAGAACGTCTCGGGATTGAGCGCGTGGTAGCGGCGGCCGTCGTGGTCGACGCCCTTGATGGTCTCGTGATAGCCGCGGATCTGGGCGCCCGTGTCGGCGGCGCGGTCACCGTCGTAGACCACTCCCATGATCGGGTACACCGAGCGCGCGACCCGCTGCAACGGCTCCCGCAGCAGGATCGAATGATCCTCCACGCCGGCCCCCAGTTCGGGATACATATTCTGGATCGCGCCGATCCACACGCCGAGGATGCCGGTGCGCAAGTCGCCGAAGTACTTCCAGGTCAGCGAATCCGGCCCGAGGGGTTCGGCGGCGGGTGTCGTCCGTGGGGTCATGGTGTCCTCGCTCAACGTTGATACCGAGGGTTCTGTGTCGCCACGATAATCGTGACAACGTATGTTGTCCACGATTTGACGATGGTGTTGCCGGGACCGTTACAGAGCGTCCATCGGGTCGCCATAACTCAGTGACCAGCCAGTTTTCCGACGCGCGGCCACGGTCGTTGCCGGTGCCGCGGGCCGCCACCTAGGGTGGCGTCGTGGAAGTCGAATCGTTCGAAGAACGATCCGACGGTGTGGGAGAGATCGGCCCGGCGTCACACGCGGGGCCAGGATCAAGTGGACCGTTGGGGTGGTTGCAGAACACCAATCACAGTCCGGCTGTAATCGGATTCATCAGGCGGGCACGTCGTGCCCTGCCCGGCGACCCCGATTTCGGTGATCCGCTGTCGGTGGCCGGTGTCGGTGGCCCCAGCGCCGCGGCCCGCGCCGCCGATCGGCTTCTGCCACGCGGCGGGGCGTCCCACGAGGTGAGTCTCGCCGGCCTGCAGGTGTGGCAGGCCCTGACCGAACGTGTGTCGGGCCGGCCCGCGAACCCCGAGGTGACCATCGTCTTCACCGATCTCGTCGGCTTCTCCAAATGGTCGCTGAGCGTCGGCGACGAGACCACGCTCCGGCTGCTGCGTCGCGTGGCCCAGGTGTTCGAACCGCCGCTGCTGGAATCGGGCGGCCACATCGTCAAACGCATGGGCGACGGGTCCATGGCCGTGTTCAGCAATCCGGTGACCGCGCTGCGGTCGGTCATCCGCGCGCTCGATGCCCTGAAGGAAGTCGAGATCGACGGCTATCACCCCAAGATGCGGGCCGGCATTCACACCGGGCGGCCGCAGCGCATCGGGTCGGACCTGCTCGGTGTCGACGTCAACATCGCGGCGCGCGTCATGGAGCGGGCCACCAAGGGCGGGCTGATCATCTCGCAGTCCACGCTCGACCGGATCGACCAGCAGTACCTGGACGCCCTCGGCGTGACGCCCAAGAAGGTGCGCAAGCAGCTGTTCGGCCCGAAGACATCGGGCGTGCCCGAGGACCTCGCGATGTACTGGATCAGGCCGCGCAAGGACGCCGGAACCGAACCCGATGACGGGGAGCTCGCCGAAGCCTAGGGTCTGCCGGTCCCGGCGAGTGCGGTGGGCGCGACGCTCGTCGCTATGATCTCCGGGTGGCTGAGCAGGGTGAAGAACTATCGGAAGCAGCATTGACCGCGGCGGTCGAGGCCGCTCGTCTCGCCTTCGACCAGGCCGCTGACCTGGACGCTCTGGCTCGCGCCAAGACCGAGCACCTCGGCGACAAATCGCCCATCGCGCTGGCCCGTCAGGCACTGGGCAGTTTGGCCAAGGAGGACCGGGCCGACGCCGGCAAGCGCGTCAACGTCGCGCGCAGCGCCGCGCAGCAGGCGTACGACGACCGCATCGTGGTGCTGCGCGCCGAGCGCGATGCCGCCGCCCTGGTGGCCGAGCGCATCGACGTGACGCTGCCGACGACGCGGCAGCCCATCGGTGCCCGGCACCCCATCACGATCCTGGCCGAGAACGTCGCCGACACCTTCGTGGCGATGGGCTGGGAACTGGCCGAAGGTCCCGAGGTCGAGACCGAACAGTTCAACTTCGACGCGCTGAACTTCCCGCCGGACCACCCCGCGCGCAGCGAGCAGGACACCTTCCACATCGCGCCCGACGGCTCGCGACAGGTGCTGCGCACCCACACGTCGCCGGTGCAGATCCGGGCCCTGCTGGAACGCGAACTGCCCGTCTACATCGTGTCGATCGGCCGCACCTTCCGCACCGACGAACTCGACGCCACCCACACCCCGGTGTTCCACCAGGTCGAGGGGCTGGCCGTCGACAAGGGCCTGACCATGGCCAACCTGCGCGGGACCCTGGATGCCCTCGCGCGCGCCCAGTTCGGCCCCGAGGGCCGCACCCGGTTCCGTCCGCACTTCTTCCCGTTCACCGAGCCGTCGGCCGAGGTCGACGTCTGGTTCCCGGACAAGAAGGGCGGCCCCGGTTGGGTGGAGTGGGGCGGCTGCGGCATGGTCAACCCGAACGTGCTGCGGGCCTGCGGCATCGACCCCGACGAATACTCCGGATTCGCCTTCGGCATGGGATTGGAGCGAACCCTGCAGTTCCGCAACGGAATTCCCGACATGCGCGACATGGTGGAGGGCGACGTGCGCTTCTCCCTGCCGTTCGGGGTGGGTGCCTGATGCGTATTCCCTACAGCTGGCTGCGGGAAGCGGTCCAGGCCGGGGCTCCCGGCTGGGACGTGTCGCCGGAGGAACTGGAACAGGCCTTCATCCGGATCGGCCACGAGGTCGAGGACGTCATCGCCGCCGGGCCGGTCACCGGTCCGCTGACGGTCGGCCGCGTCGTCGAGATCGAGGAACTGACCGAGTTCAAGAAGCCCATCCGCGCCTGCAAGGTCGACGTGGGTGAAGCCGAGCCGCGCGACATCGTCTGCGGGGCACGGAACTTCGCTGTCGGCGACCTCGTGGTCGCGGCGCTCCCGGGCACCGTGCTGCCCGGTGACTTCAAGATCGCCACGCGCAAGACCTACGGCCGGGTGTCCGACGGCATGATCTGCTCGGCGGCCGAATTGAACTTCGGCTCCGACCATTCCGGCATCATCGTGCTGCCCCCGGGCACCGCCGAGCCCGGTGCGTCGGGCGCCGAGGTGCTGGGGCTGGACGACGTGGTGTTCGACCTCGCCATCACCCCGGACCGCGGCTACTGCCTCTCCATCCGCGGCATGGCACGCGAGATCGCCTGCGCCTTCGACCTGGATTTCGTCGACCCCGCCGACGTGCCGCCCCTGCCCGCCGAGGGCGAGGCCTGGCCGCTGACGGTCCAGCCGGGCACCGGCGTGCAGCGTTTCGGGCTGCGTCCGGTCGTCGGCATCGACCCGGCCGCGGTGTCGCCGTGGTGGCTGCAGCGCCGCCTGCTGCTGTCCGGCATCCGCGCCATCTCACCGGCCGTCGACGTCACCAACTACGTGATGCTCGAGCTCGGCCACCCGATGCACGCCCACGATCGCAAGCTGATCACCGGTGGCTTCGACGTGCGCTTCGCGAAGCCGGGGGAGACCGTCGTCACCCTCGATGATGTCGAGCGCAAACTGGATCCGGGCGACGTGCTGATCGTCGACGACGTGGCCACCGCGGCCATCGGCGGCGTGATGGGCGCCGGTACCACCGAGGTCCGCGACACCACCACCGACGTGCTGCTGGAAGCGGCGGTCTGGGACCCGGCCGCGGTGTCGCGCACCCAGCGCCGCCTGCACCTCGTGAGCGAGGCCAGCCGCCGCTACGAGCGCAGCGTCGACCCGGCGATCTCCCGCGCCGCGCTGGACCGTTGCGCCGCGCTGCTGGCCGAGATCGCCGGTGGCACCGTCGAACCCACGCTCACCGACTGGCGTGCCGAGCACACCGCGCCGGACTGGTCGCAGCCGCCGGTGACCATCTCCGTCGACCTGCCCGACCGCGTCGCCGGCGTCAGCTACCCGGACGGCACCACGGCCCGCCGCCTCATGCAGATCGGCGCGCACGTCACGGTGTCCGGCGCGACCGCCACCGTCGTGCCGCCGAGCTGGCGGCCCGATATGAAGCAGCCCGCCGATCTGGTCGAGGAGGTGCTGCGGCTCGAAGGGCTCGATGCCATCCCGTCGGTGCTGCCGCAGGCGCCCGCCGGCCGCGGTCTGACGGCGGCGCAGCAGCGCCGTCGTGCCATCGGTAAGTCGTTGGCGCTGGGCGGTTTCGTCGAGGTGTTGCCGACACCGTTCCTGCCCGCCGGCGTGCTGGACGCCTGGGGCCTGCCGGCCGACGACCCGCGCCGCGCCACCATCTCGGTGCTCAACCCGCTCGAGGCCGACCGGCCCGCGCTGGCCACCACGCTGCTGCCCGGCCTGCTGGAGGCGTTGGTACGCAACGTGTCTCGCGGTGCGGCCGACGTCGCCCTGTTCGGTATCGAGCAGGTCGTCCAGGCCACGCCGCACACCAAGGCGCTCGCGCCCATCCCGGTGGACCGGCGTCCGACCGACGCCGAACTGGCCGCGATCGACGAGGCGCTGCCGTACCAGCCGCTGCACGTCGCCGCCGTCCTGACGGGCCTGCGTGAGCCGGCGGGCCCGTGGGGCCCGGGTCGTGCGGTCGAGGCCACCGACGCCCTGGAGACCGTGCAGATCATCGCCCGGGCCTGCGGCGTCGACGTGACGCTGCGCGCGGCACAGGAACTGCCGTGGCACCCGGGACGCTGCGCCGAGGTGCTCGTCGGTGACACCGTTGTCGGCTACGCCGGCAAGTTGCACCCGGCCGTCATCGAGCGCACCGGCCTGCCGAAGGGCACGTGCGCCGTCGAGCTGAACCTGGATGCCATCCCGGTCGTCGAGCGCGCCATCGTGCCGTCGGTGTCGCCGTACCCGGCGGTCTTCCAGGACGTCAGCCTGATCGTCGCCGACGATGTGGCCGCCCAGGCCGTGGTCGACGTCGTGCGTGAAGGCGCCGGCGACCTGCTGGAGGACGCACGGCTGTTCGACGTCTACACCGGCCCGCAGATCGGGGAGGGTCGCAAGTCCCTGACCCTGGCCCTGCGGTTCCGGGCGCCCGACCGGACGCTCACCGAGGACGAGGCCAGCGCGGCCCGCGACGCCGCCGTGGCCCTGGCCACCGAGCGCCTCGGCGCCGAGCACCGCCGCTAGTTCAACTTCCCGCGAGCGGGCGTGTTTGTACGCAGACACGCCGCCTGCGGCGTGCATTTTGGGGCCGCTCGCCGGAGCTGCGTGCGCATCGTAGGCATCGGTCAGATCATTGTTGTTGGCCCAACACGGTGTGCAGTTGATTGCGGTTGGTGATGCCGAGCTTGGGGAACATCTTGTAAAGGTGGGCCGCAACGGTTCGGTGTGAAACGTAGATGCGGTCGGCGATCTCCCTGTTGGTCAGCCCTGCGGCGGCCAACTGAGCGATCTGAAGTTCTTGGGAGGTCAGGTCGGAAGCCGGGCCCTGACGCGGAGTCCCGGCAGGGGTGGCCACGCCTGCCGCACGCAGCTCGGCGGCGGCCCGATCGACGAACGGTGCCGCGCCGGCGGCGTCGAATACGGCCAGCGCCGACGACAGATGGGTGCGCGCCTCGGTGATCCGGCGCTGTCTGCGCAGCCATTGCCCATATGCCAGATGCGTTCGGGCCGTTTCGAGTTCGGCATCCGCGTCATCTCCGGCGGTCAGAGCTGCCAGAAAATGGTCCTGTGCCGCATCATCGGTCTGGGCCAACAGCGCGTGTGCGCGATGCGCGAGCATCAACTCCAGGCCGGTCCCCAGCTGTCGCGCCTGATCCTCGATCTCCGCGAGCAGCGGTCGCACCAGTTCGGCTCGGTCGCTGCCGGCCGCGGCCTCGGCGAGATCGGCGACGGCCCACCGCTGGGATGTCCTGTGCCCGGACATTTTCAGTAGGTGTCCCAATGCCTCGGCCGGATCGGCGGTAAACAGTGACAACAGGCCCGCTGCCCAGTGCGCGTCGTCATGCCACAGGATCGCGGGATCGGGAGCCAGCAGTCGACGCGCGGTGGCTATGGTCTCGTGGGCCTGGTCGAACCGGCCCTGCCATACCTGCACCCGGGCCAGGGTGGCCGCCGCCGAGGCCGCGGTCATCGGTAGCTTGATGTCCCGGGCCAGCCGCAGCGCATTCTCGGCCGCGATGGCCGCGGCCTGGATTCGGCCCTCTTGCAACAGCAGGTGCGACGCGCCGCGCTGACTCTCGCATTCGTCGGCGGCTGACCCTGAGGTCCTGGACCTGCTCTGGACCAGCTTCCAGCACTGCATGGCATGCGTGCGGTCGGCGACCGCCTCGGCGGCGAACCCGAGCGCCATCAACAGCAAGGGGTCGTCGGCAACCTCGTTTACGAACCGGGGCAGACGGGTGCGTAGGGCCTGACCCGCGCCGGTGTCGTCCAGCAACGCCATTGCCATGCATACCGCCGGATCGTCCGCGCCGCGATCGAGGCGGCTGATGGCCGCGACGATGTCGCGACGGGGCTCCTCGGCGAGGCCGTGCATGCGGCACTCGATGGCTGCAGCCCACAGCAACCGACGCTGTGCGGCGTCGCCGTCCGTGAACTTGCCGGCGAGCGCCACGAGTTCGGTCGCCGACTGGCCCGATAGCGCAGCGGTCGCATTGAGGACGAATCGGGTGATGGCCAATTGCTCTGCGCTGCAATGCTTGGCACCGAGATTCTCGGCTTCGCCGAGAATGCTGATGGACTCGGCGGTCAGTCCGGAGCTGCGGGCGATCTCGGCCGCTTCGGTCAACCGGCGCACCCGAGAAGACGGTTCTGGGGACAGCACGGCCGCCCGGCGCAGGGCCGCGGCGGATTCGGCGCCGGCGCCGCGCGCATGGGCGTGCCGCGCGGCGCCTTCCAAAGCTGTGGCAACTTGCTCATCGGTGCCGAATGTGGCTTCCGCGCGGTGCCATGCCGCGCGGACCAGGTCCACCGTCGCGTCGGCGAGTGCCCGGTGGACGACTGTCCTCGTGGACAGCGGAGCTGCGCCATAGACCGTCGATCGGATCAACGGATGGCGGACGTGGATCCGGTCGCCGCCCGCCCTGATCAGGCCCGCCCGCTCCAGCGGGGCCAATTCATCGGTGAGTACCAGGCCGAGAAGATCAGCTGCGACGTCGATGTCACGTAGCTGGCCATCACTGGCCGAGATCAATAGCAGCAGCAGGCGGCCGTTGTCGGTCAGATCGTCGAGCTGGGACAGGAAAGCTCGTTCGACCCGGCGGGTCGTGGGCAGCGGCTCACCGGAGAAGGTGGCGCTGCTGCCGCGCTCGCTCTGGGCGCCGGACAGTTCGATGACTGCCAGCGGGTTGCCGCCTGCCTGCTCGAGTACCCGTTGCTGGAGCAGGGCGTCTGCGTCCTGGGCGGTGGTGCTCAACAGTTGACGGGCATGTTCGGGAGCCAAGGGACCCAATGACAATCGAGGCAGACCGTCCAGATATGCGGTGGCGCCATCGAGCCCCGTACGTTCGGCGCACAACATCATCAGCGGTGCATTACTGAGCCGGCGCGCCACGAACGCCAGAACCTCCAGCGAAGACTGGTCCAGCCACTGGACGTCATCGATGATCAGGACGATTCGGCGTCGGCTCGCCGATTCTTCGAGGAGTCCGAGTACCGCCAGGCTGACCATCAGCCGATCTGGCGTCGGGCCTTCGGCCAGGCCAAAAGCGGTCAGCAGGGCCGTGCGCTGGCGGGGTGGTAATGCCGGGGTGTGGTCGAGCACCGGGTGGATGAGTTCGTGGATGCCGGCGAAACCCACTTCGCTCTGGCTCTGCAGGCCCGAACAGCCCAGCCTGCTGTAGCCGTTGGCCACCGCCCAGTCGGCGATCGCCGATAGCAACGTGGACTTGCCGATACCGGCCTCACCGTCGACGACAAGCGCTGCGCCACTTGTGGAGATCGCGGCGAGCGTGTCGGTGACGCTTGACAACTCGGTTGACCGACCGATTATCACCGTTGCCAAGCTAGCAGCCTGAATTGGCATTGCCAACCTAGGTATGGTGTGAGGATGCGCACCGACCCGTGGTCCGACGACGCCTGCCCGATAGCCCGCACGATGGCGGTGCTGGGGCAGCGGTGGGCCATCCTGATCGCCCGCGAGGCATTGCTGGGGCGGTCCCGGTTCTCCGAATTCCGCGAGCAGCTCGGGGTGGCCTCCGATGTACTCAGCGCGCGGCTGGCCGAGTTGGTGGCCGCCGGCATCCTGGAGGTCGAGGATTATCGGGAGCCCGGCGAGCGCACGCGCAGTCGCTACGTGCTCACCGACGCCGGACATGATCTGGTGACAGTGCTCGCCGCGATGGGGCAGTGGGGTCGCAAACACCGGGTCACCACCAAGCGCAGCGGCTACCGGTTCATCGAGAAATCCACCGGCGAGCATGCACTGGTGGTCTTCCGTCGGCACGACGGCATCGCTGTACCTACCCGTGACGTGGCACTCATCGACTCGCTCAACTCCGAATGAAGTCCAGCAGATCGCGATTCAGCTGTTGCTGGTAGTCGCCGTGAATACCGTGGGGGGCGCCCGGATACACCCGTAGGGTGCCGTACCGCACCAGCTCGATCGATTTCGACGCCGCATCGTGGATCGGGACGATCTGATCGTCGTCGCCGTGGGCGATCAGGATCGGCGCTTCGAGGGCCCGCAGATCCGCGGTCAGGTCGGTTTCCGAGAACGCCTTGACGCAGTCGTACGCCGATGCGAGTCCCGCCTGCATGCCCTGGAGCCAGAAATGGTCGATCAGTCCCTGGGAGACGGTGGCACCGTCTCGGTTGAAACCGTAGAACGCCACCGCGAGTTCCCGCCAGTACCCGGATCGGTTGTCCAGTACGCGGGCCCGGATGTCGTCGAACACCGACAGCGGTGTGCCCTCGGGGTTTTCTGCTGATGCCACCATCACCGGTGGCACCGCGCCGACCGTGATCACCTTGCGCACCCGACCGGCGCCGTGGCGTGCCGCGTACCGCACCACCTCGCCACCTCCGGTGGAATGCCCCACAACGACGACGTCGGACAATCGGAGTCCGTTGATCAGCGCCGCCAGGTCTGCGGCGTAGGTGTCCATATCGTTGCCAGACCACGTCTGCTCGGACCGGCCGTGCCCCCGACGGTCGTGGGCGATGGCACGGAAACCGTTGTCGGCGAGGAGTTTCAGTTCCACATCCCACGCGTCGGCGCTGAGCGGCCAGCCATGACTGAAGACCACCGCCGGCCCGGATCCCCAGTCCTTGTAGTACAGCTGCGCCCCGTCGGAGCCCTCGATGAATGGCATGGGTGCCAGTCTGGCCTCAGCTGTCAGACGCGGCCATCAGTCAAACGACCATCGCGCCACGCGGGCCCTCGTCCGCATACCCCCGTAGTCAATTGACGGATACCGGGAGCCGGGCCGAGAACGCAGGCTGGTGACAACGACGACAGCAGGGAGACACCACATGACGGAAGCCTCCACCGCGGTGGGCGCTGCGCACGCCGCCAACCTGGACATCGAGGTCGACGGTGAACGGTTCGCCTACCGGCGCTTCGGTGGTCCTTCGGCCACGGTGCCGCCGCTGGTGCTGCTTCAGCATTTTCGCGGCAATCTCGATTACTGGGACCCAGCATTCCTGGACGTGCTCGCGGCCGACCGTGAGGTGATCACCGTCGACCTGCGCGGCGTCGGAGGCTCCACTGGCGCCACACCCGACAACATCGCGGACATGGCGCGCGGCGCCCTCCGGTTCATCGACGCGCTCGGCCTGAAATCCGTTGATCTGCTCGGTTTTTCACTCGGCGGTCACATCGCCCAGGAGATCGCGCTGGTGCGTCCGCGATTGCCGCGCCGGCTGGTGCTCGCCGGCACGGCGCCGCAGGGTGCTCCCGATCTGCACAGGTGGTCCGAGGACGTCTACGCCTACGCCTGTGCCGACGAGATCACCGCCGAAGGATTCATCGCGCTCTTCTTTTCCGGCTCCGAGAAGAGCGTCCAGCGCGGTTGGGAGTACCTGGCGCGCACCCACGCTCGAGACACCGACCGTGACGCCGAAACCACTCTGGCCTGTCGTGACGCGCAGTACCAGGCGCTGATGACTTGGGGCATACCGGAATCGTCGAAGCTGGAACGGCTTTCGGCCATCACCCAACCGACGCTTGTCGCCAACGGCGACAACGACACCATGATGTCGACCAAGAACAGTTACTTGTTGGCCGAGAGGATCCGCGGCGCCCAACTGCGCATCTATCCCGATGCAGACCACGGATTCCTCGACCAGTATCCGGTCGAGTTCGGCCAGCACGTCCGCCAATTCCTCGGCCGCTAAGGAGAATTCATGACCGACCTGCTCACCTCTGTGCTGAATGCCTACGGCGGCGTCGACCGTTGGCGGGAGTTGACCTCGGTCACCGCGCGCAAACGGTTCGGGGGCGCCATCTGGGACATCAAGGCCGTACCTGGCATCGTCGACGACGGTGAGATCACGGTCTGGATCAAAGACCAACGCACCTCGCTGTCGCCTTTCACTGCGCCCGATTTGAAGACCGCCTACACGCCGCAACGGGTCGGTATCGAGACAACAGCCGGGGACATCGTCGAGATGCTCGACGATCCCAGAGCATCGTTCGCCGGGCATACTCTCGAAACACCTTGGAGCACATTGCAATTGGCGTACTTCACGGGGTACGCCATGTGGACCTACACGGCCGAGCCGTTCAATCTCACCTTTCCCGGTGTGCGTACCGCAGAGGGCGAATCCTGGACCGAGGACGGCCAGCAATGGCGCACCCTGCACGTCGACTACCCCGACGCGATCGCCACCCACAGTCCCCACCAGATCCTGTACATCGATTCCGACGGACTGATTCGACGTCGCGACTACCAGGTCGACATTGCCGGGGGATCCCCGGGCGCTCACTACGTTTCGGATTTCGATGAGATCGGCGGTCTGGTCATCCCACGCACCCGGATGATCTACGTCCGCGACGCCGACAACCACCCGCTACCGGAGCAACTCGTGGTGTCCATCGAACTGACCGATATCACCGTCAACTGAAGGGAATGCCCATGACATATTTGTCCGATCAAGCAGAGGATCGCTTCGTCGGGGGCCCTGACGGCGAACGTTTCCACTACCGCCGATTCGGGAGGACCGGCGGAGTCCCGCTGGTGCTGTGCATGCGCCTGCGCGGAACTGTCGACCATTGGGATCCACAACTGCTCGATGCGCTGGCCGCCGAACGTGAGGTCATCGTCTTCGACAATCGGGGGACCAGCCTCTCCAGCGGTGCCGCGCCGACCACCATCGACGGGCTTGCAGACGGCGGTATCGCGTTCATCCGGGCGCTCGGGCTGACCGAGGTCGACGTGCTGGGATGGTCGTTGGGTGGCATTGTCGCCCAGGGCATTGCGTTGCGTGCACCGGAATTGGTGCGTCGGCTGGTGGTCGCGGGCAGCACGCCGGCAGGAGTGCCGGACCAGCCGGCCCCCGGGCCCCGGGTGGGGGAGATTCTCGGCCACCCCGTCAACGACGATGAGGACTACCTGTACCTGTTCTTCCCCGAAACCGATCAGGGTCGTGCCGCCGGACTGGCTTCATTGCGGCGCTTGGACACTCGGTTGCTGCAGTCCCAGGCCGCGGTGCAAGGGGACACCTATCGGGCCCAGTTGAGTGCCATCGCCGCGTTCGGTGGTTACTACCTGCGGCTGGCCGAACTGAAGCTGCCGGTGCTGGTCGTCAACGGTGCCCATGACGTGATGATCAATTCCTATGCGACCTACGCGATGTCGCAGCAACTGCCGGATGCCAAGGTGGTGCTCTACAGCGACGCCGGCCACGGATTCCTGTTCCAGCACATCGCGGATTTCGCGCACGACGTCAACCGGTTCCTGGGATGAGCGCCATGAGAGCTGTCAGCCAGGACGAACTCGGCGGGCCCGAGGTGCTACACGTGGTCGAGATCGACCGTCCTACACCAGGAATTGGGCAGATTCTGGTCCGGGTGCACGCCGCCGGTGTGAACCCGGTTGACGGGGTGAACCGTCAGAGCGGGGTACTCGTCGGGGCGACACCGTTCGTCCTGGGCTGGGATGTGTCCGGCACTGTCGAAGCCGTGGGTTTCGGCGTCACCCTCTACCGGCCCGGTGACGAGGTGTTCGGCCTGTTGCCATTCCCTCTGGGGCACGGCGCCTATGCCGACTATGTCGTCGCTCCGACTCGGGTGTTCGTGCCGAAACCGGCGAACCTCGACCATGTTCAGGCCGCCGCGTTGCCGCTGGCCGGGTTGACGGCCTACCAGGCACTGGTGGACACCGCCGGCATCGGAGAGGGCACCCGGGTGCTGATCACCGCCCCGGCCGGCGGGGTGGGACATCTGGCGGTGCAGATCGCCAAGGCATTCGGCGCGTATGTCATCGGACTGGCGTCACCCGATAACGTCGAGATAGTGACCGGCCTCGGCGCCGATGAGGTGATCGACTACACCACAACCGATTTCGCGACGGTGCTCAGCGATGTGGATGTGGTGTTCGACCTCATTGGTAACGACTATCAGCGCAAGGCGCTGCAGGTGCTCAAACCCGGCGGCACGCTGGTCTCGTCGCTGCCGCAGTCTCTGCCGGAGGTCGTCGCCGACGCTGTCGCGCGAGGTATCCGGCCGGCCGGACTGTTCGTCGAGGCCGACCGGCTGGGCATGACTGCGCTGGCAGAGCTTGCCGGCCGCGGGGCGCTGGTCCCGACGATCGCGGCCACCTTCCCGCTGGAACAGGCCGGGCAGGCGCAGTCCTACCGCGTCAGGACCGGCAAGGTGGTGTTGACCCTGTGATGGCGAACGAAGCTGGAACCGACGTCGTGGAGAGCACGGCGATCGAAGCCGATCTGCTCGTCATCGGTTTCGGTAAGGGTGGCAAGACGCTGGCCGGTGACGTCGGCCGGACAGGCCAACGGGTGGTCCTGGTCGAGCAGGCGGCGCAGATGTTCGGCGGCACCTGCATCAACACCGGTTGCGTGCCGACGAAGTCGATGGTCCATCAGGGCGAGAAGAACGCCGCGACAAACCTCCCGGGTGAACTGGCTTATGCCGCAGCGGTTGCCGCAACAGAGCGGTTGACCGCGGGGCTTCGTGCGGCCAACCTCGCTGCACTGGAAAGCATTCCGTCGGTCACGGTGCTGATCGGCACCGCCATGTTCGTAGATGCCAACACGGTGCAGGTCAGTTGTGATGCAGGTGCCGTGACGGTGAGCGCTCGTCAGATCGTCATCGGAACCGGGGCGCGCGCCGGCACCGCGGAGATACCCGGCCTGGCTGCTTGTCCGGTGGCCGTCACCAACGTCGAGCTGTTGCATCAGGCGGCTCGCCCGGAACGCCTCGTCGTTCTCGGTGGTGGATTCATCGGCCTCGAATTCGCGTCGATGTATGCCGCGTTCGGCTGCTCGGTCACGGTCCTCGAGAGGAATCCGGCAGTGCTCGCAAGCGAGGAGCCTGAGATCGCGGACATGGCGCGTTCACTGCTGTTCGCGCGCGGCGTAGATATCCAAACCGGCGCCGATGTCGTCGACGTGCAGACGATCCTCCGTCCCGGAGCCGCGCCGATGGCTCGTGTTCGGTACCTGAGCGATGGACGACCGGTGAGTGTCGACGCCGACACTGTTCTCGTCGCGCTCGGGCGCACCCCGAACACGGCTGCATTGCGCCTCGACCGGGCGGGAGTCGAGACGACCGACAGGGGTGCAGTGGTCGTCGATGACTACCGTCGAACCACCGTGCCGCACATCTTCGCCGTCGGTGATGTCACTGGGGGACCCCAATTCACCTATATCTCACTCGATGACTACCGCATCGTCGCCGACCAGCTATCCGGGGTCGATGAACCGCGGCGGGCGTCGCAGCGAACGGCAGTGCCTACGTGTCTCTTCCTCACCCCGCCGCTGGCCCGGGTGGGATTGACCGAGTCGCAGGCGCGCATTGCGGGTCACGACGTCCTCGTCGCCGCAAGTCCGGTCGCAAATCTCGCAACCGTGGCCCGTGCACGTATCGTCGAACAGACCGAAGGAATGATGAAGGTCGTCGTCGATGCCACCACCGGCAAGATTCTCGGCGCCACACTGTGGTGTCATGACGCCCAGGAAGTGATCAACATCGTCGCACTGGCGATGCGGCACGGTATCACCGCGCGTGCACTGCGCGACGAGATCTACACGCACCCTTCGATGTCGGAGTGCTTCAACCAGCTACTGGGACTATTGGCCTGAGCGCATTGCCCGGTGCGGGCGGTGCCCGCGCAACCACGCGAGGCACCGCCGCTACCGACTACCCGGCGTCGGTCATCGTCAGGACCACCCGAAAGCGCGCTTCATTGCGCATCATCCGGTCGTAACCGGCGGCCGCATCCCGCAGCGGCATCGGTTCAACCCACGGCCGAATGCCATGCAGGGCAGCGAATTCCAGGGTGTCTTCGGTATCCGCTGCGGTACCGGCAGGATGTCCATGAATGGTGCCTGAGGCGTTGATCAGTTGTAGCGGAGTTATGTCGAGTGGTTCGGCGAGCACGGCAAGCGTGAGTACCTCACCGTGTGGCGCGAGGCCGTCGCCCGCAACGCTGATCGCGGTCCGATTGGTGGCCGTCGCCGCCACCACCCGCGCGCCACCGAGCTTGCGCAGTTCGGCGGCCACGTCGGCGGCGGTCGAATCGATGTAATGGTGAGCGCCCAATTGATAAGCCATATCGGCCTTTTCGGCGCCGCGTGCGATGGCCACGGTCCGGAATCCCATGTGTGCGGCGAACTGCACGCCCAGGTGACCCAGTCCGCCGATGCCCAAGACGGCGACCACGTCGCCTGGGCGTGCACCACTGTGGCGCAGCGAATTGAACATCGTCACTCCGGCGCACGCGAGTGGTGCGGCTTCGACGGCGGTGAGGGCGTCGGGGATCCGTGCCAGTCCGGACTGGTGCACGAGCAGCATCTCGGCATAGCCGCCCGGAAACCCGGCCCCGGTCACCTTCGAGCGCGTGCAGTGCACGAAATCACCGCGGCGACAGCGGGAACAGCTCCCGCAGTAATACCCGAACCAGCCGACTGCGACGCGGTCGCCGATCTGCCAGTCGAGCACTCCGGGCCCGACCGCCACGATGTGACCGGCGACCTCATGACCGGGCGTCACCGGAAAGACCGTGTCGGGCAGGTGGCCCGCGGCGATCTGAGAGTCCGAATGGCACACGCCGCAGGCTTCGACGCGGACCAACACCTCGCCGTCGCCGGGTTCGTGCACCAGCCGGTCCGTGAGTGTGATTGCACCACCGGGTTCGGTGACCTCGACGCTCCGGTATGTGGCGACCATGAATGTGACTCCTTTGCGACAGAAACGGATCAGGCGGGGGTGGCGACGTCGAGCACCACGCGGAACCGGGCGCGGCCGGACATCATCCGGTCATACGCACGGGGTGCTTCGGTGAAAGGCATGGGCTCTACGAGCGGCGCGATCTGGTGCGTGAGGCTGAACGCCAGGTTGTCTTCGTTGTCGATCGCAGAACCGGTCAGACTGCCGAGGATGCTGCGGCCCCCGAAGATCAGGTCGGATGTGTGAACAGGCAGCGGCTCGGGGGATGCCCCGACAACGACCAAACGTCCGCGGGGCCGCAGTCCGGCGACCAACCCTGCCATCGACGGTCCGCTCGACGCCGTCGCGATGACGGCGGCGGCACCGCCGAGTGCGTTGAGCGTCGATGCGACATGTTCGGTCGAGCTGTCGATGAAATGGTCGGCGCCCAATGTCTTTGCCAGCTCCTCCTTCCCGGTGCCGCGCGCGACGGCGGCGACCTGGAATCCCATCTTCTTTGCGTACTGGATGCCGAGATGGCCGAGCCCGCCGATGCCTTGGATCGCCACCAAGCTGTTCAGCGGTGGCCCAGCGGCGCGTATCGCGTTGAACACTGTGACACCCGCGCAGAGCAGCGGGGCTGCGGTGAGCGCGTCGAAACCGTCTGGGACACGGACCAATCCGGTGGACCGGGCGTACATGATCTCGGCATAGCCGCCGTCTGTGGTGGTACCCGGCTGTGGTTGATCACTGCAGTTGACGAAGTCTCCGCGGCGGCAGAAGTCGCACTGCCCGCACTGCCCGCCGAGAAACCCCACTCCGACGCGGTCACCGGCCTGCCAGCGTGGATCGACGCCGGTGCCGACAGCGTCGATGATGCCGATCACCTCATGTCCCGGCACCACCGGTTCCTGCGGGTCGGTTCGCTGCCCCTCCACGGCGAGCACGTCGCTGTGGCACACCCCGCAGGCCAACACGCGGATGCGGACCTGCCCATGGTCCGGCTCCCGAAGTTCCCGTTCCACGAGGGTGAATTGCCGCTGTCCGGTCACCTGATACGCCCGATATGCCGTCACCACGTCAGGACATCAACCCGGACCGAATCGCGGTATCCGCACGGTGACCGTCGTTTGGCGTGCGGCGGGCGTGACGGTCTTCCAAGTGATCTGGCCAGGTTGGCAAGCGTTGTCCGCCGCGGCCGGCAGTCAGATTACTTATGCCGCGCTTCGCGATGCACGGCGAGAATCACCGGCATGAACGAATTGTCGAGCGCTGAAATGGCATTGGCTGCGATTCTCCCGGTGCTGGCCGCCGCCGTCGGCGAGAGTGTGCGATTGCCGACGCCCTGCCCGGGATTCGATGTGGCCGCGCTGGCGGATCATCTGGCGGGAACTGTGACAATGGTGGGCGAGGCGGCTGGGGCGCAGGTTTTCGTCACGCAGAACGCGGGCATCGGGACACGCATCTCGCAGACCACGAATTCGGTGATCGACGCCTGGCGCGCTCGGGGCACGGAAGGCGACGCGATGTTCGCCGGCAGGGTCATGCCTGCGCACCTGGCGTTGGGAGTGCTGTCGGTCGAGTTGGTGGTGCACGGTTGGGACTTCGCGCAGGCACTGGCACGCCCGCTGGCTGTCGCCGCCGCACACGCCGACTTCGTGCTCTCGCTTGCACAGCGCATCATCACCCCGGACAGTCGGCGTACTGCGGGGTTCGACCCTCAGGTACCGGTAACCACCGATGCCGAGGCTCTTGATCGCTTGGTCGCTTTCACCGGGCGTCATCCGCGACAACACGTTGCGTGACTCCAGAAGGCGCAGTAATTGGTTTGCAAGTTGATGCATAAACATGCAGAATCGCTCGTATGACTTCTGTGGCGGTGGCCGGCGCCAGTGGGTATGCCGGCGGCGAGATTCTGCGGCTTCTGCTGGGCCATCCGGCCTATGCCGATGGTCGCCTCACCATCGGCGCGCTGACCGCCGCGGGCAATGCCGGCACCACGGTCGGTGACCACCACCCGCACCTGCTGCCGATCGCGCAGCAGGTGCTGCAGCCCACCGAGGTCGACGTCCTCGCCGGGCACGACGTCGTGTTCCTGGGCCTGCCGCACGGTCATTCGGCCGCGCTCGCACAGCAACTCGGCCCCGACACCCTGATCGTCGACTGTGGCGCCGACTTCCGGCTCACCGACGCCGCCGCGTGGGAGAAGTTCTACGGCTCCGAGCACGCCGGCAGCTGGCCCTACGGTCTGCCCGAGCTGCCCGGCGGCCGCGACAAGCTCCTGGGCACCAAACGCGTCGCGGTACCGGGCTGCTACCCGACGTCGGCGCTGCTGGCGCTCGTCCCCGCCGTCGCCGCTGGGCTCGTCGAGCCCAACGTCACCGTTGTCGCGGTGAGCGGTACCTCGGGCGCGGGCAAGTCGGGCAAGGTCGACCTGTCGGCCGCCGAGGTCATCGGCTCGGCCCGTGCCTACAACGTCGGCGGTGCGCACCGGCACACCCCGGAGATCGCCCAGGGCCTGCGGGCCGTCACCGACAAGGACGTGACGGTGTCGTTCACCCCGGTGCTGATCCCGACGTCGCGCGGCATCCTGGCGACCTGCACCGCACGCACCACCGCATCTGTCGAGGAAATCCGGGCGGCGTACGAAAAGGCCTACGCCAGTGAGCCGTTCATCCACCTGTTGCCGGAAGGTCAACTGCCCAAGACGGGTTCGGTGGTGGGCAGCAACGCCGCGCAGATCGCGGTCGCGGTCGACGAGGATGCCAAGACCCTGGTGGCGCTGTGCGTCATCGACAACCTGACCAAGGGCACCGGCGGCGCGGCAGTACAGTCCATGAACATCGCGCTCGGCTGGCCGGAAACCGAAGGACTATCCACCGTGGGAGTAGCACCGTGACCGACACCCCGTCCCTGCATCGCAACCAGGGCGTCACCGCGCCGGAAGGCTTCCGGGCCGCCGGAATCGCCGCCGGTATCAAGGCGTCCGGGAAACCGGACCTGGCGCTGGTGTTCAACGAGGGACCCGATCTGTCGGCCGCGGGCGTGTTCACCCGCAACAAGGTGCGGGCCGCTCCCGTGCAGTGGAGCGAGCAGGTACTCAAATCCGGCCGGCTGCGGACCGTGATCCTGAATTCCGGTGGCGCCAACGCATGTACCGGTCCGGGCGGATTCCAGGACACCCACCAGACCGCCGAGGCCGTCGCCGCCGCGCTGAGCGACTGGGGCACCGAGACCGGGGCCATCGAGGTCGCGGTGTGCTCGACGGGCCTGATCGGTGACCGGCTGCCGATGGACAAGGTGCTCGCCGGTGTCACCGAGATCGTGCACGAGATGGCCGGTGGCCTCTCCGGCGGTGACGAGGCCGCGCGGGCCATCATGACCACCGACACGGTGCCGAAACAGGTTGCGCTGCACCATCCGGGCAAGTGGACCGTCGGCGCCATGGCCAAGGGCGCCGGCATGATGGCGCCGTCACTCGCGACCATGCTGGTGGTCATCACCACCGACGCCGTCGCGGACGCCGAGGCCCTCAAGCTGGCGCTGAAGAACGCCGCCGGCAAGACGTTCGACCGGCTCGACATCGACGGCAGCTGCTCCACCAACGACACCGTCCTGCTGCTGAGCTCCGGCGCCAGCGAAATCCGGCCCAGCCAAAGCGAATTGGACGAGGCCGTCCTGGCCGTCTGCGACGACCTGTGCGCGCAACTGCAGGCCGACGCCGAAGGTGTCACCAAGCGCATCGCGATCACCGTCAAGGGCGCGGCCAGTGAGGACGACGCCCTCGTGGGCGCGCGGGCCCTCGCGCGCGACAGCCTCGTGAAGACCGCGCTGTTCGGGTCCGACCCCAACTGGGGCCGGGTCCTGGCCGCGATCGGCATCGCGCCCATCGAACTCGTCGCCGACCGGATCAGCGTGTCGTTCAACGGTTCCGCGGTGTGCATCGACGGCGCCGGTGCGCCGGGTGCCCGCGACGTCGACCTGTCGGGTGCCGATATCGAGGTCATCGTCGATCTGAAGATCGGCGAGCACGAGGCGACGATCCGGACCACCGACCTGTCGCACGCCTACGTCGAAGAGAACTCGGCGTACAGCTCATGAGCACCGCCGGGCTCACCACCGCGGTCAAAGCTGCGGTCCTCGCCGAAGCCCTGCCGTGGCTCAAGCAGCTGCACGGCAAGATCGTCGTCGTCAAGTACGGCGGCAATGCCATGACCGACGACACCCTCAAGGCGGCCTTCGCCGCCGACATGGCGTTCCTGCGCAACTGTGGCATCCAGCCCGTCGTCGTGCACGGGGGCGGGCCGCAGATCAGCGCCATGTTGAAACGCCTTGGTATCGAAGGTGATTTCAAGGGCGGCTTCCGGGTCACCACGCCAGAGGTGCTCGAGGTTGCGCGCATGGTGTTGTTCGGGCAGGTCGGTCGCGAACTGGTCGGGCTGATCAACGCCCACGGCCCGTACGCTGTCGGCATCACCGGTGAGGACGCGCAGCTGTTCACCGCGGTGCGGCGCAGCGTGACGGTCGACGGCGTGCCCACCGACATCGGACTGGTCGGCGACGTCGAGCACGTCAACGCCGACGCCATCCTGGATCTCATCGATGCGGGCCGGATTCCGGTGGTGTCCACCATTGCTCCCGACGCCGACGGCGTGGTGCACAACATCAACGCCGACACCGCGGCGGCTGCCGTGGCCGAGGCGCTCGGCGCCGAGAAGCTGCTGATGCTCACCGACGTCGAAGGCCTGTACACCGACTGGCCGGACCGCAACTCGCTGGTCACCGAAATAGACACGGCCGCACTGGCACAACTGCTCCCGAAGCTCGAATCCGGCATGGTGCCCAAGATCGAGGCATGCCTGCGGGCCGTGGAGAACGGCGTCCCGAGCGCGCACGTCATCGACGGCCGTGTCGAACACTGCGTCCTCGTCGAACTGTTCACCAACGAGGGCACCGGAACCAAGGTCGTATCACCCGCATGAAGGAAACCGAAGCAATGCAAGCCCGTTGGCAGGCAGTGATGACCAACAACTACGGCACGCCGCCGGTCGCCCTGGTCAGCGGCGACGGTGCCGTGGTCACCGATGCCGACGGCAAGAGCTACGTCGACTTCCTCGCCGGCATCGCGGTCAACGTGCTGGGGCATCGTCACCCGGCGGTGATCGAGGCCGTCACCACCCAGCTGAAGACGTTGGGGCACACGTCGAATCTGTATGCCACCGAACCGGGCATCGCGCTGGCCGAGGCCCTGGTGGCGCAGATCGGTGCGCCGGCCCGGGTGTTCTTCTGCAACTCCGGCGCCGAAGCCAACGAAGCCGCATTCAAGATCAGCCGCCTCACCGGCCGCACCAAGATCGTTGCGGCGCAAGGGGCGTTCCACGGCCGCACCATGGGATCGCTGGCACTGACCGGTCAGCCCGGCAAGCAGGAGCCGTTCCTGCCGTTGCCCGGCGACGTCACCCACGTGCCCTACGGCGACGCCGACGCGCTCGAAGCGGCGGTGACCGACGAGACCGCGGCGGTGTTCCTCGAACCGATCATGGGCGAGGGGGGCGTCGTCACGCCGCCGGCCGGCTACCTGGCCAAGGCCCGCGAGGTCACCACGAAACACGGTGCGCTGCTGGTGCTCGACGAGGTGCAGACCGGTATCGGCCGCACCGGCGCCTTCTACGCGTATCAGCACGACGGCATCACGCCCGACGTCATCACGCTGGCCAAGGGCCTCGGCGGCGGACTGCCCATCGGCGCCTGCATCGCCATCGGGGCGGCAGCCGACCTGCTGCAGCCGGGCATGCACGGCAGCACCTTCGGCGGTAACCCGGTGTGCACCGCCGCGGGCCTGGCGGTCGTCAAGACGCTGGCCGACGACGATCTGGTGCACCGCGCCGACGCCGCGGGCAAGACGCTGGCGCACGGCATCGAGGAGCTGGGCCACCCGCTCGTCGATCACGTGCGGGGCCGCGGGCTGCTCCTCGGCGTCGTCCTGACCGCGCCGCAGGCCAAGGCCGTCGAAAATGCCGCGCGCACAGCGGGTTTCCTCGTCAACGCCGCGGCCGCCGACGTCGTACGCCTCGCACCGCCGCTGGTCATCACCGACGCGCAGATCGACGCGTTCCTGACCGCTCTACCCACCGTTCTCGACACCGCAGCAGGGGAGTCCCAGTGATCCGCCATTTCCTCCGTGACGACGACCTGACTCCCGTGGAGCAGGCCGAGGTCCTGGCGCTGGCCGCCGAACTCAAGAAGGCGCCGTTCAGCCGTCGGCCACTGGAAGGGCCGCGGGGCATCGCCGTCATCTTCGAGAAGAACTCCACCCGCACCCGCTTCTCGTTCGAGATGGGCATCGCCCAACTCGGCGGGCACGCGGTCGTCGTCGACGGTCGCAGCACCCAATTGGGCCGCGAGGAGACCCTCGAGGACACCGGTGCGGTGCTGTCGCGCTACGTCGACGGCATCGTCTGGCGCACGTTCGCGCAGGAACGCCTCACGGCCATGGCGTCGGGTGCCACCGTCCCGATCATCAACGCGCTGTCCGACGAGTTCCACCCCTGCCAGGTACTGGCCGATCTGCAGACCATCGCCGAGCGCAAGGGCAAGCTGGCCGGGCTGAACATGAGCTACCTCGGCGACGGCGCCAACAACATGGCGCACTCACTGATGGTCGGCGGCGTCACCGCGGGCATCAGCGTGACCATCGCCGCGCCGAAGGGCTTCGAGCCCGACCCGCAGTTCGTCGAGGCCGCCAAGAAGCGCGCGGCCGAGACGGGGGCGACCGTCACCGTCACCACCGACCCGCAGGCCGCGGCCGACGGTGCCGACATCCTCGTCACCGACACCTGGACCTCGATGGGCCAGGAGAACGACGGCCTGGACCGCGTGCGGCCGTTCCGTCCGTTCCAGATCAACACCGCGCTGCTCGGCCGGGCGGCAGCCGACGCCGTCGTGCTGCACTGCCTGCCGGCGCACCGTGGCGACGAGATCACCGACGAGGTGATCGACGGCCCGCAGAGCGCGGTGTTCGACGAGGCCGAGAACCGTCTGCACGCGCAGAAGGCGATGCTGGTCTGGCTGCTGGAGCGCAACGCGCGATGACAGCATCGACCCGGGCCGGACGGCAGTCGCGCATCGTGGCGCTGCTGTCGTCGAACCCGGTGCGCAGTCAGACCGAACTCGCGGCCCTGCTCGCCGCGGAAGGCATCGACGTCACCCAGGCCACGCTGTCGCGGGACCTGGAGGAACTCGGTGCGGTCAAGCTGCGCGGCGCCGACGGCGGCACCGGCGTCTACGTCGTCCCCGAGGACGGCAGCCCCGTCAAAGGCGTCTCGGGCGGCACCGAGCGGCTGTCCCGTCTGCTCGGCGAGCTGCTCGTGTCCACGGACGCCAGCGCCAACCTGGCGGTGTTACGTACGCCACCTGGGGCCGCGCAGTACCTGGCCAGTGCAATAGATCGGGCGGCTCTGCCTTATGTTGTGGGCACGATCGCCGGTGATGACACCCTTTTGGTTGTCGCCCGCGAACCGATGAGCGGCGCCGAGCTCGCCGCCACCTTCGAGAACCTGTAGCAGTACGAGAACAAGGAGATTGACACATGTCCGAGCGCGTCATCCTGGCGTATTCCGGCGGTCTGGACACTTCGGTCGCGATCAGCTGGATCGGCAAGGAGACCGGCAAAGAGGTCGTTGCCGTGGCCATCGACCTGGGCCAGGGCGGCGAGGACATGGAGGTGGTGCGTCAGCGTGCCATCGACTGCGGCGCCGTCGAGGCCGTCGTGGTCGACGCGCGTGACGAGTTCGCCGACGAGTACTGCCTGCCGACCATCAAGGCCAACGCGCTGTACATGGACCGGTACCCGCTGGTGTCGGCCATCTCGCGGCCGCTGATCGTCAAGCATCTCGTCGAGGCCGCCCGCAGCCACGGCGGCACTGTCGTCGCGCACGGCTGCACCGGCAAGGGCAATGACCAGGTCCGCTTCGAGGTCGGCTTCAACACCCTGGCGCCCGAGCTGGAGGTCATCGCCCCGGTCCGCGACTACGCCTGGACCCGCGAGAAGGCCATCGCCTTCGCGCAGGAGAACGACATCCCGATCAACGTCACCAAGAAGTCGCCGTTCTCCATCGACCAGAACGTGTGGGGCCGCGCCGTCGAGACCGGTTTCCTCGAGGACCTGTGGAACGCCCCGACCAAGGACGTCTACGACTACACCGAGGACCCGACGGTCCACTTCAACACCCCCGACGAGCTGATCATCAGCTTCGACAAGGGCCGCCCCGTCGCGATCGACGGCCGCCCGCTGAGCGTGCTGCAGATCATCCAGGAGCTGAACTCCCGCGCCGGTGCGCAGGGTGTCGGCCGCCTCGACGTCGTCGAGGACCGCCTCGTCGGCATCAAGTCCCGCGAGATCTACGAGGCCCCGGGCGCCATGGTGCTGATCACCGCACACACCGAGCTCGAGCACGTCACCCTGGAGCGCGAGCTGGGCCGCTACAAGCGCGGCGTCGACCGCAAGTGGGGCGAGCTGACCTACGACGGTCTCTGGTACAGCCCGCTGAAGGCCTCGCTGGAGGCGTTCGTCGAGCACACCCAGCAGCACGTCTCCGGCGACATCCGCCTGGTCCTGCACGGCGGTCACATCACCGTCAACGGCCGTCGCTCGGGTGAGTCGCTCTACGACTTCAACCTCGCCACGTACGACGAGGGCGACAGCTTCGACCAGAGCGCCGCCAAGGGCTTCGTCCAGCTGCACGGCCTGAGTTCCAAGATCTCCGCCAAGCGCGATCTGGGTTTGTAAATCTCCCGCGAGCGGCCGTGTTTGTACATCGACACACCGTGTTCAGCTGTACAAAAGCGGCCGCTCGCACTCGACGAGGGGCACGTTAATGAGCACCGGTGGGACCAACGAGGGTTCGCTGTGGGGTGGCCGGTTCGCCTCCGGCCCGTCTGATGCGCTTGCCGCACTGAGCAAGTCGACGCACTTCGACTGGGCGCTGGCGCCATATGACGTCACCGCGTCCAAGGCGCACGCCCGCGTGCTGCACAACGCCGGGTTGCTCACCGACGAGCAGCGCGACGGGCTGCTGGCCGGGCTGGACAGCCTCGGGAACGACGTCGCAGACGGTTCCTTCGGGCCGCTGCCGACGGACGAGGACGTGCACGGCGCGCTGGAGCGCGGCCTGATCGACCGCGTCGGTGAGGACCTCGGTGGCCGGCTGCGCGCCGGCCGGTCCCGCAACGACCAGGTGGCGACGCTGTTCCGCATGTGGCTGCGCGACGCCATCAAGACCGTCGGCAACGGCGTGCTCGACGTGGCGGCCGCGCTGGCCGGCCAGGCCGAGGCGCACCCCACGGCGATCATGCCCGGCAAGACGCATCTGCAATCGGCGCAGCCCGTGCTGTTGGCCCACCACCTTCTCGCGCACGCGCACCCACTGCTGCGCGACGCCGACCGGCTGCTCGATCTGGACAAGCGGGCGGCGGTGTCGCCCTACGGTTCCGGTGCGCTCGCCGGTAGCTCGCTCGGCCTTAGCCCCGACGCCATCGCGGCGGATCTGGGATTCAATGCGGCTGCGGACAATTCGATCGACGCCACTTCTTCGCGCGACTTCGCCGCCGAGGCGGCTTTCGTGTTCGCCATGATCGCCGTGGATCTGTCCCGCCTGTCCGAGGACATCATCCTCTGGAGCACAACGGAATTCGGCTACGTCAAGCTGCACGACTCCTGGTCGACCGGCAGCTCGATCATGCCGCAGAAGAAGAACCCCGACATCGCCGAACTGGCCCGTGGCAAGTCCGGCCGCCTCATCGGCAACCTGGCCGGTCTACTGGCGACGCTCAAGGCGCAGCCGCTGGCCTACAACCGGGATCTGCAGGAGGACAAGGAGCCGGTCTTCGACTCCGTCGCTCAGCTCGAGCTGCTGCTGCCCGCGATGGCCGGCCTGGTCGGCACCCTGACCTTCGACACCGACCGGATGGCCGCGCTGGCGCCGCTCGGCTACACCCTTGCCACCGACATCGCGGAATGGATGGTGCGCCAAGGTATTCCGTTCCGCGTCGCGCACGAGGCAGCAGGTGCGGCGGTCAAGGCCGCAGAGGCCAGGGGAGTCGGGCTGGAAGAACTCGCCGCCGACGAGCTGGCCGGTATCCACCCGGGACTCACCGAGGAAGTGCGCGACGTCCTGACCATCGCCGGTTCGGTCAAGTCGCGTGATGCCCGCGGCGGCACGTCGCCGGCGAGGGTTGCCGAGCAGCTCACCATCGTGCGGGATCGGGCGGCGCAACTGCGGTCACAGCTGGGGTAGGCGCCGGTGGACGTCGAGGCGGTGGTGCTGCGAGCCCAACTGCTCGGCGACGTCGGCCAGTGGCAAGCCGCCGCGGACCTGCTGTCGTCCGCCCTTGCCGAGCACCCGCACGGGGGACAGCTGCTCGAAGCATTCGCCGTCGCGGTCTACAACGTCGGAGATCTGGACCGTGCGCGCGCCGCCGCAGATGCGGCGATAGCGCAAGACGGCACGTCGCTGTTGGCGTTGCAGGTGCTGGCGCGCGTCAGCCTTTCGGCGAGCCGCACCGCAGACGCGGTCCGATATGCCCGTAAGGCTGTAGAAGCGAATCCCCATGACGCCGACGCGCACATGCTCCTCGCAACCTGCCTGGCGGAGGTGCCGGATCGACGTGCCGCGAGGACGGCCCTGGATCGGGCGTTGGAACTCGAATCCCATGACGCTGAGCTGTTTTTGGCCGCAGCACGCGTGGCCCGCCGGTGTGGCGACGACCGCGCTGCGCAATTCATCGCCACCGGATTGAGCCTCGATCCATCAAGTGCTGATCTACAGACCGAGGCCGCCGCGGCTCGGCCTTTCGCCGGAGGGCGCGTGGCGGGTCTGTCCGCGGTTCTCGTCGACGAACCCACCCACGGCGCAGCACGGCACACTCTCGCGCAGACCGTGTGGGGCACCATCGCTCGGCTTGCCGGCGGCGTCTGGATCTACACGTTGGCGGTGGTCCTCTTCTCCGCGTGGGTGCCGCCGTCGGTGTTGCGTCATCTGGCCCCGGTGTTGATGGCGCCGCTGCTGGTGCACTGGATTCGCACCTTCTCTCGAGTGCGCAAGCAGCTTCCGCGCGGTTACCTGGCCCGGCGGCTGTGGCGCGGTCCGATTGCGTTGGCCGGCATCGGGTTGGCCGCATTGGCCGCATTCATCGCCACGGTCGCACCTGTGCTGATCATCGTTGGATGGAGCCCAAATGGTGTACGCCTCGGGTATCAGGCACTGATCGTCGCGTGCCTGCTGGCCGGTCTCGCTCACGTCATGGTGACCATCGGGCGCCTTCGCAGCGACCGCGACGTGAGCTTGGGCGACCATCTGACCGAGCAATCGGGCTACTGGTTGGTGTGGCTGCTCGGCTTGGGACTGCCGGTCGGCCTGGGATGGGCGTGCTACCGATTGGCGGCGCAGCCCGGCGCGCTGTGGTTCGCACTGATGGTGCTGCCGATCGTGTTCGGGGTCCGCTGTGTGGAGTACGTCGTGGCCCTGGCCGGCCGGGGTCTGCGATGGTCGGGGTATGTCATGGCGGCGCTGTTCCTCGCCGGTTGTGTGTGGCTCGTGCTGTGGTGCGGTCACCGGGCGGTGAGTGTCGATTTCAGGTATCGGCCGGGGCCGTTGTCACCCGGCAACATTCAGGTGCCGACGTTCAGCCCATTGCCACCCATACCGACCTTCACGGTGCCGGTGCCCAGCCGCTGAAGCAGCCGACACCGCCGATCGTCTGCGGGCCCGCCTGCAGGGCTGAGGCCGTCGGCGGCCGTAGGCTCGGGCGGTGCCAGCTCGCAGCCGCGCCGCGGTCTACGCCAGACGACGCAAACGTCGGATGGCGAAGGTCGAGCACGACCTGACGACGCAGCAGTGGGCTGTCCTGCAAGAGATCTGGGGCGGCTGCGCCTACTGCGGCGCCGACGACGCCGACCTGCAGAAGGATTGCGTGCAGCCCATCTCCCGCGGCGGGCGGTACACGCTCGATAATGTGGTGCCCGCCTGCCGGTCCTGCAATGCGAGCAAGTGCAACGCCGAGGTGACGGGTTGGCTGCGCCGAAAGAAGTTGGACGAAGGCAGGTTTCTGCTCAGGAAGGCCACCATCGCCAGGGAACTGGCGCAATACTGAGCCGATGGCCGGTACCCAGACGCCCGAAGTGCGCCTGGCGGAGCTCATCGCCGCGCTGTCGCTGGCCACCGATCTCGGTCTGGGGCAGCCGCAGGAACACGTGTTGCGCCAGACGGTCATCGCGACGCGCCTGGCCGCCGCGGCGGGGATGGCGCCCGAACATCAGGCCGCGGCCTTCTACGTGTCGCTGCTGGCCTGGATGGGGTGCGTCGCCGACTCGCACGAGCTGGCGCACTGGTTCGCCGACGATCTCCAGATGCGTGCCGACAGCTACCAGGTGGACAAGGCCGGCCCCGGCATGGCGCGGTTTCTGCTCGGACACCTCGCGCAGGGGCAGCCGGCGTTGCAGCGCATCACCATGGTCGGCCGCTTCCTGGCCCAGGGCGTCGCCGATATGCCGAAACTCTTAGTCAGCCACTGTCAGACGGCCAGCGACATCGCCGACCGCCTGGACCTGCCGCCCGAGGTACGTGCCGCACTGCTGGACGCCTTCGAGCGCTGGGACGGCAAAGGTGTGCCGGGGCGGGCCCGGGGTGCGGATATCCAGCCGGTGATGCGCGTCGTCCACATCGCGGACGACGCCGAGGTGCACCACCGCGCCGGCGGCGCCGAAGCGGCGCTGGAAATGCTGCGCAGCCGCCGGGGGACCGAGTTCGACCCGGAACTCGTCGACCTGTGTTGCAGCCGTCCGGACGAGATCTTCGGGGGACTCGACACCGTCGACGCCTGGGGTTCGGTGATCCAAGGCTGCACACCGCTGGATCGCACTGTTCCGGACGCGGAGCTGACTGCGGTGCTGCGGGTCTTCGCCGACTACGCCGACCTGAAATCGCCTTGGTTCCTGGGCTATTCACGCCGCGTCGCCGAACTCGCCACGGCAGCGGCCACAGTTGCCGGCCTCAGTGCGGACGACGTCGCCCTCGCCGAGCGTGCGGCGCTGGTGCACCGGATCGGGGCCATCGGCGTGTCGACGGGCATCTGGAACAAGCCCGGCCCCTTGACCATTTCCGAGCGCGAACGCGTCCGCACGGTCCCGTATCTCACCGAACGCGTGCTGTGCCGCCAACCGCGGCTGTGCGAGATCGGCGCGATCGCCGCGGCCGGCCACGAACGCATGGACGGCAGCGGATATCCCCGCGGCCTGACCGGCACGGCGATTCCCGCGCCCGCCCGGCTGCTGGCCGCCGCGGTGGTCTACCAGGCGCTCGGCGAGGATCGCCCGCACCGGACGGCGTTCGCGCCCGCCGACCGCACCGCGGCCATGCACGCCGAGGTCACAGCGGGACGGCTCGACGCCGACGCCGTCGCCGCGGTACTCACCGCCGCAGGCTGCCGACCGGGTCGCCGCCCCCGGCTCGTCGCCGGCCTGACCGGCCGCGAACTCGAAGTGCTCGAGCTACTGGTCCGTGGGTCGTCGAATCGGCAGATCGCGCAACACCTTTCGATCACGCCGCGCACCGTCGGCACCCATGTCGAACACATCTACACCAAGATCGGGGTGTCGACCCGCGGTGCCGCCGCGATGTTCGCCATGCGCCACGGGCTGGTCAGCGCGGCCGAATAGATCGGGTATTCACCCGATGTGTCAGGGTGCCTGCGGGTCGTAGAACCGATACATGGACCACGACACCGGCACGGGATGGGCCGTGGCGGGCGCCTTCCTGGAGGCCTTCGCCGGCCAGGATTTCGCCGCGCTGGCCGAATGCCTTGATCCCGACGTACATTTCCGCGCCCTGATCCCGCCGGGTCTGGTCGACGTGACCGGGGCCGACGACACCGTCGGCCGCTTCCGGCACTGGTTCGGCGCCGACACCTTCGAACTGGTCGACGCCTCCGTCGGCCGCGTGGGGGACCGCGTCGCGTTGAGCTGGCGGGTCCGCACCTCGCCACCCGGTGACCCGACCGCCGTCAAGATCGTCGAGCAGCGCCTGTTCGCCGCCGCCGATGAGCGCATCCATTCAATCGACTTGCTGTGCTCAGGATTTCAGCCCGAACCGAAGGAGAACCGCTCATGAGCTCCAAAGTGGCGATCAGCCTCACCACCGGTCTTGAGGACGCCGAGAAGGTCACCATCGCCCTGCTGATGGCGGTCGGCGCGGCCGAACAGGGACACCCGACCATGATGTTCCTGGCCAAGGAAGCCGTGCGGCTGGGCCAGCCCGGATTCGCGCTCGGCGTCGCCTGCGACGGCTGCCCTCCGCTGCCGGATCTCATGGCCCGTTACCAAGCCGCCGGCGGCAGGTTCCTGATCTGTCCCATCTGTTTCAACGCCAAAGCCCTTGACGCAGAGAATATTCTGACCAACGCCGACCTCGGCGGCACCGTCCCGCTGTGGCAGTGGATCGGCGACGAGCCGGCCACCACGTTCAGCTACTGAACTTCCTCGGACAGTTCCATCCAGCGTTCCTCCAGCTCGGTCACTTCGCCTTCGAGCTCGCGCAGCGAGCCGGTAAGACGTTGCAGCCCTTCGTAGTCGCCCTGGTCGTGCGCGGCGAGACGCTGGTGTGCGGTGTCGATCTGGCCGGCGAGCTTCTCCAGCCGCCGTTCGATGGCGGTCAGTTCCTTCTGCGCCGCACGCAGCTCGGCACCCGACAGCCCCTCAGGTGCCGCCGCGGCCGGTTTGGCTGTGGCGGTACCGGTTTGGGCTGCGTGCGTCGCCCGCAGGCGCAGGTACTCGTCGACCCCGCCGGGCAGGTGCCGCAACCGGCCACCGAGGATGCCGAACTGCTGATCGGTGACGCGCTCGAGGAAGTACCGGTCGTGGCTGACGACGATCAGCGTGCCGGGCCACGAGTCCAACAGGTCCTCCATGGCCGCCAGCATGTCGGTGTCCAGGTCGTTGGTCGGCTCGTCGAGGATCAGCACGTTGGGCTGTTCGAGCAGGATCAGGAGCAGCTGTAGCCGGCGCTGCTGCCCACCGGACAGATCCTGCACCGGCGTGGACAGCTGCGCGCTGGCGAAGCCGAGGCGCTCCAGCAGCTGACTCGGGCTGAGTTCCTGTGCCTTGGAACCGGATCCGAACGTGTACGTCGTGGCCAGCCGACTGAGCACCACACGTACGGGTTCGTCGAGATGCTCGGCCAGCTTGTCCACGCCCTGGGTCAGCGTGGCAATCTGCACCGTCTTGCCGTGTTTGACCCGGCCCTCGGTCGGCTCGACCGAGCCGTCGATCAGTCCGAGCAGCGTCGACTTGCCGGCGCCGTTGACGCCGAGGATGCCCGTGCGCTCGCCGGGGGCGATCCGCCACTCGACGTCCTGCAGCACCTGCCGGTCTCCGTAGGTCACCGACGCGTCCAGAATGTCGACGACCTGCTTGCCCAGCCGGGTCACCGCCAGCGACTGCAGCGCCACCTTGTCGCGGATCTCGGGCACGTCGGCGATCAGCGCGTTGGCGGCGTCGATGCGGAACTTCGGCTTCGACGTCCGTGCGGGTGCACCGCGGCGCAGCCACGCGAGCTCCTTGCGGGCCAGGTTCTGCCGCCGTGCCTCACTGGCGGCCGCCTGCCGGTCCCGTTCGACGCGCTGCAGGATGTACGCCGCGTAGCCGCCCTCGAACGGCTCGACGATGCGGTCGTGCACCTCCCATGTGGCGGTGCAGACCTCGTCGAGGAACCACCGGTCGTGGGTGACGACGAGCAGGCCGCCGGCATTGGCGGCCCAGCGCTTCTTGAGATGCGCTGCCAGCCAGGTGATCGCCTCGACGTCGAGGTGGTTGGTGGGCTCGTCGAGGATCAGGACGTCGTGGTCGCCGGCGAGCAGGCGGGCGAGCGCCACGCGGCGGCGTTGCCCACCCGAGAGCGTGCCGATCACCGCATTCCAGTCGAGGTCGCCGAGGAGCCCGGCGATGACGTCGCGGCCGCGGGGATCACCCGCCCACTCGTGCTCGGGAACGTCGCCGACGACGGCGTGCCCGACGGTGTCGGTGTGGTCGAGGGTGTCGGCCTGGTCGAGCATCCCGATCCGGACGCCGCCGCGTACCGTCACCCGCCCGGAGTCGGGCTTGAGCCGGCCGCCCAGCATTGCCAGCAAACTGGATTTGCCGTCGCCGTTACGGCCGACGATGCCGATTCGGTCGCCCTCCTCGATCCCGACCGTCAGCGAATCGAAAACCACACGGGTCGGAAATTCCAGATGCAGGGCTTCGGCCCCCAATAGATGCGCCATCAGGCGCAGATTCTAGGCGTCGGTCGCGGGTGCCCCTGCCACGCCGTAACCACGAGGTAACCAGCGCGTTGTGCCATGATGGCGTCGTAATCAGGGGGATTTGTACTTATTTGACCAAAAGGGAGTACCCGGTGGTGGATTTTTCGGTGATCACCGGGCCGGTGGAGCGGTTGGTAGCTACCGCGCAAAACGGCCTGGAAGTGCTGCGCTACGGCGGGCTGGAGACCGGCGCCGTGCCGTCGCCGTTCCAGATCGTCGAGAGCGTGCCGATGTACCGCCTGCGGCGCTACTTCCCGCCCGACGCGCGTCCGGGTGCGGCGCCGGCCGGTTCGCCGGTACTGATGGTGCATCCGATGATGATGTCCGCCGACATGTGGGACGTGACGCGCGACGACGGCGCCGTCGGCATCCTGCACGCCGCGGGCCTGGACCCGTGGGTCATCGACTTCGGCTCGCCCGATCAGGTCGAGGGCGGCATGGACCGCAACCTCGCCGACCACGTGGTGGGGCTCAGCGCGGCCATCGACACCGTCAAGGCGACCACGGGCAAAGACGTCCATCTGGCCGGCTATTCGCAGGGCGGCATGTTCGCCTATCAGACCGCCGCGTACCGGCAGTCCCGTGATCTGGCCAGCATCATCGCCTTCGGGTCTCCCGTGGACACCCTGGCCGCACTGCCGATGAACATGCCGGCGAACCTGGCATCCGGCGTCGCCGACTTCATGGCCGACCATGTCTTCAGCCGCCTGAACATCCCGGGGTGGTTGGCGCGCAACGGTTTCCAGATGCTGGACCCGATCAAGACCGCGCAGTCGCGCCTCGACTTCCTGCGCCAGCTGCACGACCGTGAAGCGCTGTTGCCGCGTGAGCAGCAGCGCCGGTTCCTGGCCAGCGAGGGCTGGATCGCCTGGTCCGGCCCGGCCATCGCAGAGCTGCTCAAGCAGTTCATCGCGCACAACCGCATGATGACCGGCGGGTTCGCCATCCACGGCAATCTGGTGACGCTGTCCGACATCACCTGCCCGGTCCTCGCCGTGGTCGGCGAGGTCGACGACATCGGTCAGCCCGCCGCGGTGCGCGGCATCAAGCGCGCCGCACCGGAGGCCGACGTCTACGAATACCTCATCCGTGTCGGGCATTTCGGTCTCGTCGTGGGTTCCAAGGCCGCCAGCCAGAGCTGGCCGACGGTCGCGTCGTGGGTCAAGTGGCTCGACGCCGGCGGACCGATGCCGGCCGACGTGGTGCCGATGCCGCTGCAGTCCGAACTGCCGCGCGAGTCGGTGCCGTTGGCCATCCGCGTGGCACACGGTGCCGCCGCCGCGACGGAGATGGCATTCAGCCTGGCCAACACCGCGGCCGACGCCGTGGTGACGGCCGGCAAGTCGACGCGCGCGCTGGCCATCGAGACCGTCCGGACCCTGCCGCGGCTGGCCCGTCTCGGCCAGATCAACGACCACACGCGAATCTCGTTGGGCCGCATCATCTGCGAGCAGGCCCAGGGCGCGCCGGACGGTGAGTTCCTGCTGTTCGACGGCCGCGTGCACACCTATGAGGCCGTGGACCGCCGCATCAACAACGTCGTGCGCGGTCTGATCGAAGTCGGTGTCCGACAAGGCGTTCGGGTCGGCGTGCTGATGGAGACCCGGCCCAGCGCGCTCGTCGCCATCGCGGCGCTGTCGCGCCTCGGCGCAGTGGCCGTGCTGATGCCGCCCGACGCCGACCTGGCCGTAGCGGCCCGCCTCGGCGGCGTCACCGACATCATCTCCGACCCGGCCAACCTGGATGCCGCGCGACAGCTGCGGACCCGCGTCCTGGTGCTCGGCGGCGGCGAGAACCGTGACCTGCACGTGTCCGACGACGCCGACGTCATCGACATGGAGCAGATCGACCCCGACGTCGTCGAGCTGCCCGGCTGGTACCGGCCCAACCCGGGTTACGCGCAGGACCTCGCCTACGTCGCGTTCGCCAACGTCGGCGGCGAGCTGGTGGCCCGGCAGATCACCAACTTCCGCTGGGCGCTCTCGGCATTCGGCACCGCATCGGCAGCGAACCTGGGCCGCGGCGACACCGTCTACTGCCTCACCCCGCTGCACCACCAGTCGGGCCTGCTGGTCTCGCTCGGCGGCGCGGTCGTCGGCGGTGCGCGCATCGCGCTGTCCCGGGGTCTGCGGCCCGAGCGCTTCGTGCACGAACTGCGGCAGTACGGCGTCACCGTGGTGTCCTACACCTGGGCGATGCTGCGCGACGTCATCGACGACCCGTCGTTCGTGATCAACGGAACCCACCCGGTACGCCTGTTCATCGGCTCGGGGATGCCGGCCGGGTTGTGGCGCCGTGTCGAAGAGGCGTTCCAGCCCGCACACGTCCTGGAGTTCTTCACGACCACCGACGGTCAGGCCGTGCTGGCCAACGTGTCGGGTGCCAAGATCGGCAGCGAGGGCCGGCCACTGCCGGGTGGCGGTCAGATCGCGTTGGCCGCTTACGACGTCGACGACGACCTGATCCTCGAGGGCGACGACGGTTTCGTGGTGCGCGCCGAGCCCAACGAGGTGGGCGTCCTGCTGGCCAAGCCGCGTGGCCCCGTCGACCCGACTGCCGCGGTCAAGCGCGGTGTCTTCGCGCCGGGGGACACCTGGGTGTCCACCGAGTTTCTGTTCCGCCGGGACGACGACGGTGACTACTGGATGGTCGACAACCGCCGTTCGGTCATCCGCACCCCGCGCGGCGCCGTGTTCGGCAAGGAGGTCGGCAATGCGCTGGGCCGCCTCGACGCCGTCGACATCGCCGTCACCTACCGGGTGCCGGTCGGTGATCGGGAGCTGGCGGTGACGGCCTTGAGCCTGCGTCCGGGTGGCAGTGTCCTGCCGGCCGAGCTCCGTGAGGCGTTGGCCGATCTGCCGGTCGGGGTGGAGCCGGACCTCATCCATGTGGTGCCGGAGCTGAAGCTGAACGCCTCCTACCGGCCGGTGCTCGCCGAGTTGCGTGCCGCCGGCGTGCCGGAATCGACGGACAACTCGTGGCAGTTCGACGTCGACAGCGACGCGTTTGTGCCGTTCACCGCGGCTGCCCATGCCGAGCTGACCGGAGCGAGCAGTCTGTCGTGACAGCCTGCCGGTACCGGTCGTCGCTGTTAGGCTGCGGTTTGTCAGTCGGGGTTCACGCCGTCGGGCGCAGATATCGAATGGAGAACGCATGACGTCACACACCAGCCGCGGGCGGCGTGGTGTTGCCGGCGCGATTCTGGCGGGAGCCGTGGCTGCCGGGATGCTGCTCACTCCTGCCGCGGCACACGCCGACATCCTCGACGACCTCGATGCCGAGTACGACATCGGCGCCAGTGGCGGCGACCTCGCGAAGCTGCTGCACACGTCGCTCAAGCTGCGTGCCCAGGGCTTCGGGCCGTCGCGGGGCAACCTCGCCGATATCGAGGCGGCGCTCGACCAGCGTCCCAACCAGGTGCCGCTGATCCACGCGCTGCAGGACACGGTGAAGTTCCAGAAGCGCAATCAGGCCCGCGCCGCCGGCGCGAAGCCGCAGAACCCTATCGTCATCGGTGGCCCGGGTGGCCTGCCGCCCGGTCTGGTGCCGGGTACCGGTGGCTCGCAGATTCCGTTGGGTGGCTGACGCGCGGTGATCGACGAAGCATTGCGCGCGATTTTGGTGTGCCCGCAGGACCGCGGTGAGTTGCTGCTGGTCGGAGACGAATGCCTGTACAACCCGCGGTTGCGCAGGGCGTACCGCATCGACGGCGGGGTACCGGTGCTGCTCATCGACGAGGCGGTCGACGTCACTGACGACGCCGAGCACCAGCGACTGCTCGCCGCCGCCCGGCGTTAGTCCAGCGCCGGCAGCTCGCCGGTGAGGTAGCGCTGCAGGTTCGGCGCGATCGTCTCCGCGATCTGGTGCACCGGAAGCGATCTGAACGGTTCCAGCTGCAGGATGTAGCGGGCCATCACGACGCCGATCAACTGGGAAGCGACGAACTGCACGCGGATTCGTCCCGTGCCGGGTGGATTGTCAACGCGCGCACCGACTTCGGCGGTGATGACGTCTTCCAGGAAGATGCGGATCAGGTTGACATCGTCGCCCGCGAGCATCGAGCGCAGCGCCGCGATGAACCCGACGCCGAGCTCGGAGTCCCAGATCGGGAACAACAGCGACGGCAAGGTGCGGCCGAGTTCGTCGACAGGGGTGTCCCGCAACGGACCGAGCACCATCTGCGGGTCGATGGGAATGTGCACCGCGGCGGCGAAGAGCTGCTGCTTCGTTCCGAAGTAGTGATGCACCAGCGCCGCGTCGACACCGGCGGCGGACGCGATCGCCCGCACCGATGTGTTGTTGAAACCGTTGCGGGCGAACAGGTCCCGCGCACACGCCAGGATCGTCTCCTTGGTGTCCGACGTTCCGCTGGGCCGGCCGGGCGGTTTGCGGCGCGGCCGCGGCTGTGTCGCGGTCATGGGGTCCGGCGGCGCAGGGTCGCGGCGGCCAGGCACATGGTGACGACTGCGAACGCGATCACGATGACGATGTCGCGCATCGTGGTGCTGGTGATGTCGGCGTGGTCGGCCACCTGTTGGAGGGCCTCGAGCGCGTAGGTCGCGGGCAGTGCGTCACTGATCCACCGTAACCAGTCGGGCAGCATTTCGCGGGGAACGATGATGCCGCACAACAGCAACTGCGGGACGATCACCACCGGCATGAACTGTACGGCCTGGAACTCGGTGCGTGCGAAGGCACTGCACAGCAGACCCAGACCGACGCCCAGCACCGCGTTGATGATCGCGATCAGGAAGACCAGGGCGGGGCTGCCCGCGGTGTCGAACCCGAGGAACCAGAACGACACCAGGCAGGCCAGCGTCGCCTGGGCGGCGGCGGCCACCGAGAATGCCGATCCGTAGGCGGCCAGCAGATCCAGCCGGCGCAGGGGAGTGGTGAGGATCCGTTCCAATGTGCCCGAAACCCTTTCGCGCTGCATGGTTATCGAGGTGATCAGGAACATCACGATCAGCGGGAAGACGCCGAGCAGGATCAGACAGGCGTTGTTGAACGGCGACAGCGTGCCAGGACGGTGCGGCAGATCGTCGAACATGAAGTACATCAAGGTGATGACGGCGCTCGGCACCACCAGGATCATCGCCATGCTGCGATGATCGGCGGCGAGCTGACGCAGGATGCGGGCCGTCGTGGCCAGGTAGGGCTGCAGCGTCAGCCGGCTCTGGCCGCGGTGCTGCGCCGGATGATGGTCAGGAACGCTTCCTCCAGCGATGAACATCCGGTGTCCTCTCGTAGTTGGGTGGGCGTGGTGTGTCCGAGCAGACGGCCCTCGCGCATCAGCAGCAGTTCGCCGCAGTGGTCGGCCTCGTCCATCACATGGCTGGACACCAGCAGGGTGGTGCCGCCGCGGGCCAGCTGATCGAACTGCTCCCAGAGGTCGACGCGCAGTACCGGGTCCAGCCCGACGGTGGGTTCATCGAGCACCAGCAGGTCAGGTTTGGACACCAGCGCACAGGCCAACGATGCGCGCGTCCGCTGTCCGCCGGACATGTTGCCGCACAACGTAGTTCGGTGATCCTGGAGACCGACGGCGGCTATCGCCTCGTCGGCGGCGGTCTTGCCGGCGCCTGTCAATGCGGCGAAATAGCGCACGTTGTCGATGACGCGCAGATCGTTGTACACCGTCGGCTCCTGGGTCACATATCCCACGCGCCGACGCAGATCTGCCGATCCGCCCGGCTTCCCGAGGACCGTGACCGTGCCGCTCGTGATGATCTGGGTGCCGACGATGGCACGCATCAGGGTGGTCTTGCCGCAGCCGGACGGACCGAGCAATCCCGTGATGCTGCCGCGCCGGACCTGCAGGGACACGTCGTCGACCGCGCGCCGTTTGCCGCGGACAACCGTCAGGTTCTCGATCCGAATCGCCACGTCAGAGCGCTGATCCAGTAATTCACCATTCGATGAACTCATCATATGGTGAATAATCCGCTCGTGGCGTGGGCATGTCAATGGCAGGCGGTGGACCGGGCAGAATGGCAGGCCATGAGCCCCGAGTCACTCGCCGTCGATCCGGTCACCGCGGCTCGGCGGCTGCTCGGTGCCACGTTGTACGGCCGGGACGTGGTCGCCACCGTCGTGGAAGTCGAGGCCTATGGCGGTCCGCCGTCGGGGCCGTGGCCGGATGCGGCTGCGCACTCGTACCGCGGGCCGACGCCCCGGAGTGCGGTGATGTTCGGGCCGGCCGGGTACTTGTACACGTACCGCAGTCACGGAATCCATGTGTGCGCCAACGTCGTGTGTTGCACCGACGGGGTGGCGGGTGCCGTGTTGCTCCGTGCGGCCCGCGTGGTCGACGGTTGTGGTGTCGCCGCGGGCCGACGGCGCGCCGGCATCATGCCCGTCGCATACGCCCGGGGCCCGGGCAACCTGTGCGAAGCGCTCGGAATAACGTTGGCGGACAACGGTATTGACCTTTTTGATCGGCAATCGCCGGTCCGGATCGAACTCAACCCGCCACAGGAGGGCAGCGCCGGGCCGCGCGTGGGGGTCAGTCAGGCCGCCGACCGGGCCTGGCGGTTCTGGTTGCCGGGTACCCCCGAGGTGTCGAACTACCGGCGCAGTCCCCGGGCTCCCGCACCGGGGGAGAGCGACTGATGGCGGTCGGTGACCTGCGATAGGGGAAGATCGACGTCGTGAGTACTGGCATTCTCGATGAACTGGACTGGCGCGGCCTGATCGCGCAATCGACCGACCGTGAAGCGCTCGCCGCCGCGACCACCGATGGACCGCTCACTCTCTATGCCGGCTTCGACCCGACCGCACCCAGCCTGCACGCGGGACACCTGGTTCCGCTGCTCACGCTGCGGCGATTCCAGCAGGCCGGACACCGGCCGATCGTGCTGGCCGGTGGTGCCACCGGCATGATCGGCGATCCCCGCGACAACGGTGAGCGGACGATGAACACCACCGACACCGTCGCGGACTGGGCCGAACGTATCCGCGGCCAGCTCGAGCGGTTCGTCGAGTTCAACGATTCGGGCAACGGTGCGATCGTCGAGAACAACCTGTCCTGGACCGGGCCGATGTCGGCCATCGAATTCCTTCGTGACCTGGGCAAACACTTCTCGGTCAACGTCATGCTCGATCGCGACACCATCAAGCGGCGCCTCGAAGGCGACGGGATCTCGTACACCGAGTTCAGCTACATGCTCCTGCAGGCCAACGACTTCGTCGAGCTGTACAAGAAGCACGGCTGCAGCCTGCAGGTCGGTGGTTCTGACCAGTGGGGGAACATCATCGCGGGCGTCCGGCTGGTGCGCCAGAAACTGGGTGCGACCGCGCATGCGCTGACGGTTCCGCTGGTCACCTCGGCCGACGGCAAGAAGTTCGGCAAGTCGACCGGCGGCGGCAATCTGTGGCTCGACCCCGAGCTGACCAGCCCCTATGCCTGGTACCAGTACTTCGTGAACGCGGCCGACGCCGATGTCGTGGGCTACCTGCGCTGGTTCACCTTCCTGTCCGCCGATGAGCTCGGTGAACTCGCGACCGCCACCGCGGAGCGGCCCCACGAGCGCGCGGCGCAACGCCGGCTGGCCCGGGAATTGACCACGTTGGTGCACGGCCAGGCGGCGACCGACGCTGTCGAACTGGCCAGTCAGGCGCTGTTCGGACGCGCCGAGCTCGCGGATCTCGACGAGTCGACGCTCTCGGCGGCGCTGACCGAGGCCAGTAATGGCCAGGTCGCCGAGCTGACGCCAGGTGGTCCGGATGGGATCACCGACCTGTTGGTTGCGACGGGGCTGTCCAAGAGTCGTGGGGAAGCGCGCCGGACGGTGGCAGAAGGCGGCGTCTACGTGAACAACGCGCGCGTCGAAAGCGACGAGTGGGTACCACAGCCGACGGACTTTCTCGGTGAACGCTGGCTGGTGTTGCGGCGTGGCAAGCGCCACATCGCCGGGGTACGGCGGGTTGGCGGGTCCGGCCAAGGATGACGGCCCCTCTGACCAGGGGAAACGCTCCGCTGACCTGGCGATTTGACTCGCTGTTAGCCCTGCCGTAACTTATTCCAGGTCAGAGCGACACGGACAAGCGCCGGAGAGCGAAGACCAAATCCGAGAGTAACACCCATTAAGTTGGGAGTTCCTCACTGCCCGCACTACGGACCGCGGCTTTTAGCCGCGGGTTTGTTGCGCGGTCAGGCCGGGCGTGTTGTTTGAGAACTCAATAGTGTGTTTGGTGGTTTTTGTTTGTTGTTTTTTGACTGCACCTCGTGTTTTCCCGTTTGTGGGGTGTGGTTGTTTTTTTGATGCCAGTTTTTGGTGTCTTTTGTTTAGGTCAGATTGTTCTGAACTGGATTCTGCCCTGTCTGTGGATGGGGAGTTTTTGTTTGGAGAGTTTGATCCTGGCTCAGGACGAACGCTGGCGGCGTGCTTAACACATGCAAGTCGAACGGAAAGGCCCTTCGGGGTACTCGAGTGGCGAACGGGTGAGTAACACGTGGGTGATCTGCCCTGCACTTTGGGATAAGCCTGGGAAACTGGGTCTAATACCGAATAGGACCACGCGCTTCATGGTGTGTGGTGGAAAGCTTTTGCGGTGTGGGATGGGCCCGCGGCCTATCAGCTTGTTGGTGGGGTAATGGCCTACCAAGGCGACGACGGGTAGCCGGCCTGAGAGGGTGACCGGCCACACTGGGACTGAGATACGGCCCAGACTCCTACGGGAGGCAGCAGTGGGGAATATTGCACAATGGGCGCAAGCCTGATGCAGCGACGCCGCGTGAGGGATGACGGCCTTCGGGTTGTAAACCTCTTTCACCAGGGACGAAGCGTAAGTGACGGTACCTGGAGAAGAAGCACCGGCCAACTACGTGCCAGCAGCCGCGGTAATACGTAGGGTGCGAGCGTTGTCCGGAATTACTGGGCGTAAAGAGCTCGTAGGTGGTTTGTCGCGTTGTTCGTGAAAACTCACAGCTTAACTGTGGGCGTGCGGGCGATACGGGCAGACTAGAGTACTGCAGGGGAGACTGGAATTCCTGGTGTAGCGGTGGAATGCGCAGATATCAGGAGGAACACCGGTGGCGAAGGCGGGTCTCTGGGCAGTAACTGACGCTGAGGAGCGAAAGCGTGGGGAGCGAACAGGATTAGATACCCTGGTAGTCCACGCCGTAAACGGTGGGTACTAGGTGTGGGTTCCTTCCTTGGGATCCGTGCCGTAGCTAACGCATTAAGTACCCCGCCTGGGGAGTACGGCCGCAAGGCTAAAACTCAAAGGAATTGACGGGGGCCCGCACAAGCGGCGGAGCATGTGGATTAATTCGATGCAACGCGAAGAACCTTACCTGGGTTTGACATGCACAGGACGCCGGCAGAGATGTCGGTTCCCTTGTGGCCTGTGTGCAGGTGGTGCATGGCTGTCGTCAGCTCGTGTCGTGAGATGTTGGGTTAAGTCCCGCAACGAGCGCAACCCTTGTCCTATGTTGCCAGCGGGTTATGCCGGGGACTCGTAGGAGACTGCCGGGGTCAACTCGGAGGAAGGTGGGGATGACGTCAAGTCATCATGCCCCTTATGTCCAGGGCTTCACACATGCTACAATGGCCGGTACAAAGGGCTGCGATGCCGTGAGGTGGAGCGAATCCTTTCAAAGCCGGTCTCAGTTCGGATCGGGGTCTGCAACTCGACCCCGTGAAGTCGGAGTCGCTAGTAATCGCAGATCAGCAACGCTGCGGTGAATACGTTCCCGGGCCTTGTACACACCGCCCGTCACGTCATGAAAGTCGGTAACACCCGAAGCCGGTGGCCTAACCCTTGTGGAGGGAGCCGTCGAAGGTGGGATCGGCGATTGGGACGAAGTCGTAACAAGGTAGCCGTACCGGAAGGTGCGGCTGGATCACCTCCTTTCTAAGGAGCACCATTTACATGCCCTGATCCAGGGTTTCCCCCATGCCGGCAACAGTGCCGGGGTTCATGGTTGGGATTGTCGCCGGCGCCTGTAGTGGGCTTGCCCGGCGGGTGCATATGACAACAAACGCTGATCAGCTGGGATGACACGTTGATCGAAAGAATTGCCAGACACACTGTTGGGTCCTGAGACAACAGGCCCGTTCGCTCCCCTCCTCATGTGGGGGTGGGAGACGCCCCGGTTGCGGGGTGGGGGTTGTTGTTGCCTCACCGGTTTTGGTGGTGGGGTGTGGTGTTTGATTCGTGGATAGTGGTTGCGAGCATCTAACGCGCGCAGAAATGGTGGCCGGCGGCTTTCGGGTCGTTGGTTTTTCCGTCTGTGTGTTGTTGATGTGCAATTTTGATTCTTGTTTTCAATTGGTTTTTGTGCGTAAGTGTTTAAGGGCGCATGGTGGATGCCTTGGCATCAGAGGCCGATGAAGGACGTAGGAGGCTGCGATAAGCCTCGGGGAGTTGCCAACCGAGCGTTGATCCGAGGATGTCCGAATGGGGAAACCCAGCACGAGTGATGTCGTGTTACCCGCACCTGAATATATAGGGTGTGGGAGGTAACGCGGGGAAGTGAAACATCTCAGTACCCGTAGGAAGAGAAAACAATTGTGATTCCGTGAGTAGTGGCGAGCGAAAGCGGATGAGGCTAAACCGTATGCATGTGATACCGGGTAGGGGTTGTGTGTGCGGGGTTGTGGGACCTATCTTTCCAGTTCTACCTGGCTGGAGGGCAGTAAGAAAATGTCGTGGTTAACGGAAGTGGCTTGGGATGGCCTGCCGTAGAGGGTGAGAGTCCCGTACGTGAAAACCCGATGTCTGCCTTGATGGTGTTCCCGAGTAGCAGCGGGCCCGTGAAATCTGCTGTGAATCTGCCGAGACCACTCGGTAAGCCTAAATACCTTCTGATGACCGATAGCGGATTAGTACCGTGAGGGAATGGTGAAAAGTACCCCGGGAGGGGAGTGAAATAGTACCTGAAACCGTGTGCCTACAATCCGTCAGAGCCCTCATTGTGGGGTGATGGCGTGCCTTTTGAAGAATGAGCCTGCGAGTCAGGGACATGTCGCGAGGTTAACCCGTGGGGGGGGGGTAGCCGTAGCGAAAGCGAGTCTGAATAGGGCGTATCCACGCAAGTGGTGTAGTGGCATGTTCTGGACCCGAAGCGGAGTGATCTACCCATGGCCAGGGTGAAGCGCGGGTAAGACCGCGTGGAGGCCCGAACCCACTTAGGTTGAAGACTGAGGGGATGAGCTGTGGGTAGGGGTGAAAGGCCAATCAAACTCCGTGATAGCTGGTTCTCCCCGAAATGCATTTAGGTGCAGCGTTGCGTGTTTCTTGCCGGAGGTAGAGCTACTGGATGGCCGATGGGCCTCACCAGGTTACTGACGTCAGCCAAACTCCGAATGCCGGTAAGACAAAAGCGTGGCAGTGAGACGGCGGGGGATAAGCTCCGTGCGTCGAGAGGGAAACAGCCCAGATCGCCGACTAAGGCCCCTAAGCGTGTGCTAAGTGGAAAAGGATGTGCAGTCGCGAAGACAACCAGGAGGTTGGCTTAGAAGCAGCCACCCTTGAAAGAGTGCGTAATAGCTCACTGGTCAAGTGATTGTGCGCCGATAATGTAGCGGGGCTCAAGCACACCGCCGAAGTCGCGGCATCCGCAAGGATGGGTAGGGGAGCGTCCTGCATCCGGTGAAGCAGCCGAGTGATCGAGTTGTGGAGGGTGTGGGAGTGAGAATGCAGGCATGAGTAGCGAATAGGCAAGTGAGAACCTTGCCCGCCGAAAGACCAAGGGTTCCTGGGGCAGGCCAGTCCGCCCAGGGTGAGTCGGGACCTAAGGCGAGGCCGACAGGCGTAGTCGATGGACAACGGGTTGATATTCCCGTACCCGTGTGTGTGCGTCCGTGATGAATCCATTGTGCTAACCATCCAAATGGCACGTGATGATCCTTTCGGGGGATCACGTGTTGCCGGCTGCGTGGGACCCTGGTGGGTAGTAGTCAAGCGATGGGGTGACGCAGGAAGGTAGCCGTACCGGTCAGTGGTAATACCGGGGTAAGCCTGTAGGACGAACGATAGGCAAATCCGTCGTTCACATGTCTGAGAGGTGATGCATAGCCGAGTGAGGCGAATTCGGTGATCCTATGCTGCCAAGAAAAGCCTCTAGCGAGTGCACACATGGCCCGTACCCCAAACCAACACAGGTGGTCAGGTAGAGAATACTAAGGCGTACGAGTTAACTATGGTTAAGGAACTCGGCAAAATGCCCCCGTAACTTCGGGAGAAGGGGGACCTCCATACCGTCAAGGCACTTGCTGCCGGCAGCGGGAGGGGGTGGCACAAACCAGTGAGAAGCGACTGTTTACTAAAAACACAGGTCCGTGCGAAGTCGCAAGACGATGTATACGGACTGACGCCTGCCCGGTGCTGGAAGGTTAAGAGGACCTGTTAACTCCTTCGGGGGTGAAGCGGAGAATTTAAGCCCCAGTAAACGGCGGTGGTAACTATAACCATCCTAAGGTAGCGAAATTCCTTGTCGGGTAAGTTCCGACCTGCACGAATGGCGTAACGACTTCTCAACTGTCTCAACCATAGACTCGGCGAAATTGCACTACGAGTAAAGATGCTCGTTACGCGCGGCAGGACGAAAAGACCCCGGGACCTTCACTACAACTTGGTATTGGAGTTCGGTACGGTTTGTGTAGGATAGGTGGGAGACTGTGAAGCGCACACGCCAGTGTGTGTGGAGTCGTTGTTGAAATACCACTCTGATCGTATTGGGCTTCTAACCTCGGACCGTCTATCCGGTCCAGGGACAGTGCCTGGTGGGTAGTTTAACTGGGGCGGTTGCCTCCTAAAATGTAACGGAGGCGCCCAAAGGTTCCCTCAACCTGGACGGCAATCAGGTGTTGAGTGTAAGTGCACAAGGGAGCTTGACTGCGAGACGTACATGTCGAGCAGGGACGAAAGTCGGGACTAGTGATCCGGCACCCCGAGTGGAAGGGGTGTCGCTCAACGGATAAAAGGTACCCCGGGGATAACAGGCTGATCTTCCCCAAGAGTCCATATCGACGGGATGGTTTGGCACCTCGATGTCGGCTCGTCGCATCCTGGGGCTGGAGCAGGTCCCAAGGGTTGGGCTGTTCGCCCATTAAAGCGGCACGCGAGCTGGGTTTAGAACGTCGTGAGACAGTTCGGTCTCTATCCGCCGCGCGCGTCAGAAACTTGAGGAAACCTGTCCCTAGTACGAGAGGACCGGGACGGACGAACCTCTGGTCTACCAGTTGTCCCACCAGGGGCACCGCTGGATAGCTACGTTCGGACAGGATAACCGCTGAAAGCATCTAAGCGGGAAACCTCTTCCAAGACCAGGTTTCTCACCCTTTTAGAGGGATAAGGCCCCCCGCAGACCACGGGATCGATAGACCAGACCTGCACACTTAGCAATAAGTTTAGGGAACTGGCACTAACCGGCCGAAAACTTACACACACCCAAAAAAACCAACGTGTGTAAACAAGAACATTGCACACCAACGTGCCTCGCAACCACAATCCACACCGAAGAATCACACAGACCACACCCCACCACCAAACAACCCACAGGGTTAACGCTGGTGGAGGCGTAAAATGAATAGAGTTACGGCGGCAACAGCGGCAGGGAAACGCCCGGTCCCATCCCGAACCCGGAAGCTAAGCCTGCCAGCGCCGATGATACTGCCCTGCACGGGCGGAAAAGTAGGACACCGCCGAACACAAATTAGGAATCACCCCCCACATTTATGTGGGGGGTGATTCTATTTGAGGAATTTCCATTTCTCGGCTCGGAAATGGCCCGCTGCCGGTGTCCGATTGCTTCGGCGCCGGTGTCTGGAGGGCGGGTTTCGCGAGCAAAGTTCGGCCAGTGACAGGTCGGGCCGTATTCTGACCTGAGATTTCGTAGGAAAGGTTCCAGTGGTCGACAACAGGCAGGGCGGCGATCGCCGCCCCTCGCGCAGAGACGACGGCGACGCACGACGCGGGCAGCGGCCGCAGCGTGACCGCGCGCAGGCCCCCAGGCGCCCCGGTTCAGATCGGAACGGCCGGCCGCCGCAGTCCCGTGATGGCGTGACGCCGTCCGATCGCCCGGCCGGCCCCCGGCTGCCCGACGATGTCGAAGCCAAGCAGCTCTCGCCCGAGGTCCGTCGTGAACTGACGACGCTCGACAAGGCGACCGCGGACTATGTGGCCAAGCACCTCGTCATGGCCGGCGACCTGCTGGAAGAAGATCCGGAAGCCGCCCTCGAGCACGCGCGTGCCGCGCGGAACCGGGCGTCGCGGATCGCGGCGATCCGGGAGGCCGTCGGCATCGCGGCATACCACTGTGGTGACTGGGCGCAGGCCCTTTCCGAGCTGCGTGCCGCCCGACGGATGGGCAGCAAGTCTCCGCTGCTGGCCCTCATCGCCGACTGTGAGCGAGGTGTCGGCCGTCCGGAGCGCGCCATCGAGTTGGGTCGCAGCCCCGAAGCCGAACAGCTCACCGGTGACGACGCCGACGAACTGAAGATCGTCCTGGCTGGTGCACGCTGCGATCTCGGCCAGCCGGCGCAGGCGCTGGCACTGCTGTCCAACCCGCCGCTGGATTCCACCCGGACGGGCCAGACGGCAGCTCGCCTGTTCTATGTATATGCCGAGACGCTGTTGGCTCTGGACCGCAAGGACGACGCACTCCAGTGGTTCCTGCATGCAGCAGCCGCGGACCTGGAAGGCGTCACGGACGCCGAGGACCGCGTCGCCGAATTGGGCTGACGTGACGACGCTGGCTCAGCTGCACGACTGCTTGCTCCTGGACCTCGACGGCACTGTCTTCCGTGGTCATGAGGCCACCGAAGGTGCGGTCGACGCCCTTGCCGCGGTCACGTCGCGCAAGCTTTATGTGACCAACAATGCGTCGCGAAGCCCGGCAGAGGTGGCGGACCACCTCGACGCGCTCGGCTTCTGCGCGCATGCCGACGACGTGGTGACCAGCGCCCAGAGTGCGGCGCACCTGCTCGCGCTACAGCTACCCGCGGGCGCCAAGGTTCTGGTCATCGGTACGGATGCGCTGGCCGCTGAGGTCGCCAATGCCGGCCTGCAGCCGGTACGGCAGTTCACCGACGGGCCGGTCGCGGTGGTCCAGGGGCATTCGCCCCAGACCGGGTGGGCCGACCTCGCCGAAGCGGCGCTGACCATCCGGGCCGGTGGCCTGTGGGTGGCGGCCAACAGCGACAAGACGCTGCCGTCGGAGCGGGGGCTGCTCCCGGGGAACGGCTCGATGGTCGCCGCACTGCAGACCGCCACCGAACAGGTGCCGCAGGTCGCCGGTAAGCCGCAGCCCACGTTGATGAACGACGCCCTGGCCCGCGGTCAGTATGGAACCCCGTTGGTCGTCGGCGACCGGCTCGACACCGATATCGCAGGGGCGAATGCCGCCGGACTGCCCAGCCTGATGGTGCTGACCGGGGTGAACACCGCCGCCGACATGGTGCACGCCGTCCCCGGCGAGCGTCCCGACTACCTGGCGCCCGACCTGCGCTCGCTGGCGGCGCCTGCGGATGCCTTGCGAGTCGGGCCGCACCCCGCGTGGCGGGTCGAGATGTCCGGCAACGAGGTCACCGTCCACGCCACCGGCGAACCCGTTGACGACGAACTGTCGGTGGTCCGCGCGACGGCCGGTGCCGTATGGTCCGGCGCCGTCTCGGGTCGGGTGCGCATCGCGGCCGGGGACGACACGGCACGCGCGGCATTGGATCGGTGGTCGCTGCTCGACGGCACCGATCCGCTAGCGTGAACATCGCTATGAGTACCGATCCTGACCAGATCCGCGAGGACATCGCGGTCCTGCTGTCCCATCTCCCGGATTTGTCCGGCGAGGGCGACGAGACACCGGACCTCGAGGCTGTCGCGGCGGGTTTGGACCACGCCCACAATCTGCTGGTCCGGGCCCTGGAATCGGTCGAGAAGGGGTGACGGGCACGTGACGCGACGCGCACGTGTTGATGCCGAACTCGTCCGGCGGGGGCTCGCCCGGTCTCGTCAACAAGCCGCCGAACTGATCGAGGCCGGCCGCGTGACCATCGACGGTATGCGGGCATCGAAAGCCTCGACGGCGGTGACTCCCGCGGCCAATCTCCTGGTCGCCGAATCCACCGAGCGCAGCTGGGTGTCCCGTGGCGCGCACAAGCTGATCGGGGCGCTCGACGCGTTCGGCGTCTCACCCGAGGGACGACGCTGCCTGGACGCCGGTGCGTCCACCGGCGGATTCACCGAGGTACTGCTGGACCGCGGAGCCCGCGAGATAGTCGCGGCCGACGTCGGCTACGGCCAGTTGGCCTGGTCGTTGCGCTCTGATGATCGCGTCATCGTCATGGAGCGGACGAACGTGCGGGAGCTGACGGCCGAGGCCATCGGTGGCCCGGTCGACCTGGTCGTGGCCGATCTGTCGTTCATCTCGTTGGCCACGGTCCTACCGGCACTGACCGCATGTGCGTCGGCCCTAGCCGATATCGTTCCCATGGTGAAGCCGCAGTTCGAGGTGGGCAAGGATCGAGTTGGAGCCGGTGGTGTGGTTTCCGACCCGGAATTGCGCGCCGATGCGGTGCTGACGGTCGCGCGGCGCGCCGCGGAACTCGGCTGGCATGCGGTCGACGTCACCGCCAGCCCACTGCCCGGCCCGTCGGGCAACGTCGAGTACTTCCTGCGGCTGCGGGCCACGACCGATCAACCGCTGCAGGGCGACGCGCTCGTCGCAGCCGTCGGCCGCGCGGTCGCCGAGGGGCCGCAGTGACGCGCGAACGCACCGTCCTGCTGGTGATCCACACCGGCCGCGACGAAGCCACCGAAACCGCAACCCGTGTCGAAAAAGTACTGGGCGACAACGGAATCGGTTTGCGCGTGCTCGCCGCCGAAGCCGTCGACCGGGGGGCTCTGCACCTGGCCCCGGACCACATGCGCGCGATGGGCGTCGACATCACGGTCGTCGATCCCGACAGCCATGCGGCCGAGGGCTGTGAACTGGTCCTGGTGCTCGGCGGTGACGGCACCTTCCTGCGGGCAGCCGAGCTGGCCCGCAATGCCGAGATCCCCGTGGTCGGGGTCAACCTCGGACACATCGGGTTCCTGGCGGAGGCCGAGGCCGAGGCCATCGACCATGTGCTCGAGCGCATCATCAACAAGGACTACCGGGTCGAAGAGCGGATGACGCTCGACATCGGGGTCCGCGTCGACGGTGAGATCGTGCAGCGCGGCTGGGCGCTCAACGAAGCCAGCCTGGAGAAGAGCAGCCGGTTCGGTGTGCTGAACGTGGTGCTCGAGGTCGACGGCCGTCCGGTCTCGGCGTTCGGCTGCGACGGCGTGCTGGTGTCGGCCCCCACTGGATCCACCGCCTATGCCTTCTCCGCGGGCGGCCCGATTCTGTGGCCCGACCTCGAAGCAATCCTGGTGGTACCCAACAACGCTCACGCCCTGTTCGCCCGTCCCATGGTGACCAGCCCCGACGCATCGATCGCGATCGAGGTCGAAGCGGGCAACAATGACGCCATGGTGTTCTGCGACGGCCGCCGCCAGATGGTGGTCCCGGCCGGTGGCCGGCTGGAGGTCACCCGCTGCGAAGTCTCGCTGAAATGGGTTCGACTCGACAGCGCCCCGTTCTCCGACCGTTTGGTGCGCAAATTCCGGTTGCCGGTGAAAGGGTGGCGCGGCCAGTAATGCTGACCGAGATTCGCATCGAGGCGCTCGGCGCCATCAGTGCGGCCACTGCCGAATTCGGCCGTGGTCTGACTGTGCTGACCGGCGAGACCGGTACCGGTAAGACCATGGTGGTCACCAGCCTGCACCTGTTGGGGGGCGCGCGCGCCGACCCCAGCCGGGTGCGTTCGGGTTCGGCCCGCGCTGTCGTCGAAGGCCGTTTCACCACAACCGAACTCGGCGACGGGGTGTCCGAGCGGGTCGATGAGATTCTCGAGGCCTCCGGCGCCGACCGCGATGACGACGGCAGCGTCATCGCCGCGCGTTCGGTGAGCAAGGACGGGCCGTCGCGCGCATACCTGGGTGGCCGGAGTGTGCCGGCGAAATCGCTGGCCACGTTCACCACGGAATTGCTTGCCTTGCACGGGCAGAATGATCAGCTGCGACTCATGCGTCCCGACGAGCAGCGCGGCGCGCTGGACCGCTACGTCGACGTGACCGGGCTGCTGGCCAAATACCGCAAGCTGCGGGACGAATGGCTCACTGCCCGACGAGATTTGATCGACCGCCGCAACCGGGCGCGGGATCTCGCCATGGAGGCGGACCGGCTGCAGTTCGGGCTGGGGGAGATCGACGCGGTGGCGCCGGAAGCCGGCGAGGACGACGCGTTGGTCGCCGACATCCGCCGGCTGTCCGAGCTGGATGCGCTGCGGGACGCCGCGCAGACGGCCCGCGCGGCGCTGTCCGGCGAACTCGGCGATGGCCCGTCGGACGACGCCACGTCGGCACTCGATGCCGCGGCGCAGGCCAAGTCGGTGTTGTCGGCGACGGACGACGCCGTGCTGCGTGCCCTCGGCGATCGCCTGGCCGAGGCGCTTGCGGTGATCGGTGACGTGTCCGGTGAACTCGGTGACTATCTTTCCGAATTGCCCAGCGACGCAAGCACTCTGGAATCCAAGCTGGCGCGCCAGGCTGAGCTGCGCAACCTCACCCGCAAGTACGCCGCGGACATCGACGGGGTACTGCAGTGGGCGGCCGACGCCCGGCAGCGGCTGTCGCAGCTCGACGTCTCGGAAGAAGCCCTGGCCGAACTGCAGAAACAGGTCGACGAACGGCACGACAAGGTGGTGCTGGCCGCCGCCGAGGTCACCAAGGCCCGCACCAAGGCGTCGAAGTCCCTGGCGAAGGCGGTGACCGCGGAGCTCGCCGGTCTGGCGATGGGCGGCGCCGGATTCAGCATCACGGTGTCACCGCTGGAGGCGCGCGCCGACGACAGCGCGCCGCTGACCTTGCCCGACGGCACCCTCGTGCATGCCGGGCACGACGGCGTCGACGCCGTCGAGTTCGGTTTCACGCCGCACAGCGGTTCGGACGTGCTGCCGCTGGCCAAGAGTGCGTCCGGTGGCGAGTTGTCGCGCGTGATGCTCGCCCTGGAAGTGGTGCTGTCGGCGTCCGCCGAAGGCACCACCATGGTGTTCGACGAGGTCGACGCCGGTGTCGGTGGCCGCGCCGCCGTGCAGATCGGCAAGCGCCTGGCCCGGCTGGCCCGTACCCACCAGGTCATCGTCGTGACGCACCTGCCGCAGGTCGCGGCCTACGGCGACGTGCACCTGGTGGTGGAGAGCGGCCCGAAGTCGAGCCGCGTGGTGCGCCTCGAGGACGAGGACCGGGTCGCTGAGTTGGCCCGCATGCTGGCCGGACTCGGCGACACCGACAGTGGTCGTGCGCATGCTCGCGAGCTGCTCGAGGCGGCGCAGCAGGAGCATGCGGCGCCTTAGGGGTTGGCGGGCGACAGCTCGGCCTGTCCCCATCTGAGTGGACTGACGTCTGTCAGCTCGATCACCTCATCCACGGTGAATTCCACCGAACATTGCGGGCCGTCGTCCCAGATGATCTCGGCGGTGCCGGTCAGCTGCAGCGTGGTCCCGGTCTGCCAGTCGGGGATCAGCAGTCCGGCGCGCGGGTTGGCGCTGATGTTGCCCAGCGTCATGAACATCGAATTGCCTCGGTAGTCCGGCCAGCGCAGCCGGTTCGGCGAAAGCACCTGCAGGAAGCCGGGATTGCCGCCGCGGTGCGACGCATCGGCGTTCCCGTCCGGATCGGCCGACCCGATGAAGAAGGTGTCGGTGCGGGCGACTACGCGCTGCAGACGCTCATCGAGGACGTCGGCGTGACGGACTTCCGGACGATGCGTCTCCTCGGCGACACCGTCGATGTACCTGCGCGAGATGTACTTCGGGCAGTTCGAGTACACCTGGTCGGGGTGGATACGGAGCCCGTCATCGGTCGGTTGGGCGACGCCGTTGACCCGCATGCGGCGCCGGGTCTGCGGTTCGATCGCGATCATGCCGACCTGCTGGCCCGGCCGGCGTACGACATCGTGCAGCGGATCGCCAGGCACGGGCAGGGCGTCGACCACGATGGTGTGGTCGTCGTCGGCGTGCACGAACCCGGCGGGGCCGGTGACCAAACTGGCCCAGACGCGGCCCGCGTCGTCTGTCGCGGCGAGGACCACCATGGGCTGCTCGGCCAGGAAGGCCGCCGCGGCGGCCGGAATCTCCGTACGGATCATCCGGCCGACGCGGACAGCGATTGGCGAGTCCCCGATTCTGAGTCCACCCGGAATTAGAGTCGGGTTTGTTGATCCAGATTCAGTTGATTTCGCAGGCCATCGGGGTGTGACTGCACGTACAGACGGCAGCGTACTCGGCGGGTGTTCGGTAGCCCAGCGCCGAGTGCCGGTGCCGCAGGTTGTGGTCAGCCTTGAAGTCCCCGATCACCACTCGGGCCTCCATCAGGGTGTTCCAGTGATTGCGGTTGAGGCACTCCTTGCGTAGTCGGTTGTTGAACGATTCGATGTAGCCGTTGTTCCACGGCGTGCCCGGCGGGATGTAGGACAACCCGACCTTGCCGTCGCAAAACTGTTGCAGCGCAGCCGAAATGAACTCAGGGCCGTTGTCCATCCGCAACACCATCGGCGGCCCGCCGGCCGCGGCGAACACCTTCTCCAACTCGGCCACCAGTCGCTGCGCGGTGATCGACCGCTCGACGATGTTCAGCAGCGACTCACGGGTGTGCTCGTCAAGCATCGACGCGATCTTGATGGCCTTGCCGTCGACGGTGGAGTCGAACTGAAAATCGATGGCCCACACCACCTTCGGCGCATCCGCGATGACCTCCGGTGGGCACGATGACACCCCCGACCGCTTGCGCGGCGAGGTGACCTTCACCTGCAGACCTTCCTCGCGCCAAAGCCGGTGGATCTTCTTCTTGTTCACCTCACGGCGCTCGTCGTACCGCAACGCCGCCCAGGCACGCCGGAACCCATGACACGGGTGTTTGGTGGCGTACGAGCGCAACCAAACCCGCATATCGGCGTCCGGATCGGACGGGGTCAGCGCCATCGGCAGGTTTCTGTAAGTGGAGCGGGCCAGCCCAACGGCCTTGCACGCCAACCGTTCCGACATGCTCAAGGTGTCCTTGAGCATGTCCACGGCGCGGCGCTTGGCAGCTGGGCTCAGAATTTTCCCTTCGCAACCTCCCGCAACGCGTCCTTCTCCAGCTCAGCCTCGGCCAACAGCCGCTTGAGGCGGGCGTTCTGCTCGCGCAGCTCCTTGAGCTCGCGGGCGGCGTCGGTGTCCATCCCGCCGTAGGCGCGGCGCCAGTTGTACAACGTCGCCGGCGATACGCCCAGCTCGGCGGCGATCTCCTCGCCAGTCTTGCCCTCGGCAGCCAACTCGTCCGCGCGGCGCAACTTGCGCACGATGTCCTCCGCGGAATGCCGCTTGCGTCCAGCCATGTATCTCATCGTCCCTTCTCGGCCCGAAACCGGGCCACGGGACTCTAAAACACGCTGGACTCATTCACAGGGAACACGCCACGATCTCCGCCTGGCCCATGCGCCGCTGCACTTCCAGCTCACCGGCGTGGTAGGCAGTCATGGCGCGGCTCAGAAGAATCCGCAGGTGGGGGCGGCGCCGCTCGGTGCCGGAGCGGTCTCGGCGCCGCTCGGAGCGTAGATCTCCAGCCGGATGCCGTCGGGGTCGGTGAAGAAGATGCCGCCCGAGGCCGCGCCCTCGCCGTGTGCCACCACGCCGTCGTGGGCGAACGTCACGCCCAGCTCTTTGAGTGCGGCCTCCACCGTCTGAACCTGCTCGATGGTGTCGACCTGGAACGACAGGTGGTGCAGACCCGGGCTGCGGGTGGAGAACGCGCCGTCGCTCTGCTGCCACAACGTCAGCCGCAGGGTGCCCTCGGAACCCAGGAAGGCGAAGCGGTGGTCGCCCTCGTCGCTGATGCCGAGCTGTTCGAAACCCAAAGCACGCCGGTAGAAGTCGACGGATCGCGACAGGTCGGTGACGTTGAGCCCGACGTGGCCGGGGGCGAGCTTGGGGGTGATGGCGGTGGTCATCGGTTCCTCCGTTGTAACTGTTGATCTGACATTTGAAGGTTAGAATCGGAGGCGCAACGTGTCAACCACCAAAATGAAAATAGATGGTTAGTGGACTGTCGGGAGGCTGTCGATGCAGGAGAGGCGGTTAATCTCAGCTATGCGTGATCCGCGCCCGCACGTCGGCGAACCTCTCGCGCTGGATCTGCTGAACACCCGGTGGATGTCGGCGGAGGGGCCCCGGGATCTCCTGACCGACGTGGCGGGACTCCGATGTTGGTTGGTGGCCAACGGTCTCGACGATCGTTGTGAATCCGATGAGAAGACCCGCGCGGCCCTGCTGCGGGCGCGCGAAGCCATCCTGCAGGTGGTCACCGACGGCGCGGCCGACGAGTTGAACGCTGTCCTGGACCATGGCCGTATCCGGCGGTCCCTCGCGGAGTCCGGGCCGCACGACGATGTGGACGTGCCCCGATCCGAATGGCTGCCCGGTTGGCTCGCGGCCGACAACCTGCTGCAGCTGCTGGCGGAATCGGCCGGCCGGATCAAGCAGTGCGCGCACCCGCACTGCGTGCTGTGGTTCTACGACACGTCGAAGAACGGCGCCCGGCGCTGGCACTCGATGACCACGTGCGGCAACCGTGCCAAGGCCGCCCGGCACTATGCGGCGAAGCGAGATTGAGACCATTCGGCTGTTACGGATGTGACAAAAGAAAACTTCTGAGGCTGTTGTTACGGCGCGCCTCCACCTCTACTTGAGGGTTCATCGACAGAATCGACGCATGAAGATGGCAGCGCTGCTCACCCGAAATGCCGGACCGAAGCCGGGCGTGACTGGAACCGCCCGCGTTGACCGTGACATCGACCGACTGCTGCGACGCGTCGGCCCGGGGGACATCGTCGTTCTCGATGCACTCGACCTCGACCGCATCACCGCCGACGCGCTGGTGGAGGCCGAGGTCGCCGCCGTGGTGAACGCCTCGTCGTCGATCTCCGGCCGCTACCCGAACCTGGGGCCGGAAGTGCTTGTCGCCAACGGGGTTACGTTGATCGACGAGACCGGCCCAGAGGTCTTCAAGAAGGTCAAGGACGGCGCCAAGGTGCGGCTGCACAACGGCGGCATCTACAACGGCGATCGCCGTCTGGTCCTCGGCAACGAGCGCAACGACGAGCAGATCCACGAGATGATGCACGAGGCCAAGAGTGGCCTCGTGGCGCACCTGGAGGCGTTCGCCGGCAACACGATCGAGTTCATCCGCAGTGAGAGCCCGCTGCTGATCGACGGCATGGGCATCCCGGACATCGACGTCGACGTGAACCGCCGGCACGTCGTGGTGGTCACCGACGACCCGAGCGCCGAGGCTGACCTGAAGGCCATCAAGCCGTTCATCAAGGAGTACCAGCCGGTGCTCGTCGGTGTCGGCGCCGGCGCCGACACGCTGCGCAAGGCCGGCTACCGTCCCGCGCTGATCGTCGGCGATCCCGAGGAGATGAGCGCCGATGTGCTGCGGTCCGGTGCCCAGGTGGTGCTGCCGGCCGACGCCGACGGCCACGCGAAAGGTCTTGAGCGCATTCAGGATCTGGGCGTCGGTGCCATGACGTTCCCGGCCGCCGGCTCGGCCGCGGACCTGGCGCTGCTGCTCGTCGACCACCACGGCGCCGCGCTGATCGTCACCGCCGGCCACCGCGCCAACATCGAAGAGTTCTTCGACCGCACACGGCAGTCCAGCACCCCGTCGACGTTCCTGACCCGCCTGAAGGTGGGGGAGAAGCTGGTCGACGCGAAAGCCGTTGCGACGCTGTACCGCAGCCGCGTCTCCGGCGGCGCCATCGCACTGCTGGTCCTGGCGATGCTGGTCGCCGTCATCGTGGCGCTGTACGTCGCGCGCGCCGACGCCACCGTCCTGCACCTGGTGACCGACTACTGGAACCGCTTCCTGCTGTGGGCCCAGGGATTGGTGAGCTAGCCGGACGATGATCTCCCTACGCTCGCATGCGATCTCACTGGCCGCGGTGTTCCTGGCGCTGGCCATCGGGGTGATGCTCGGTTCCGGTCTGCTGTCCAACACGCTGCTGTCCGGACTGCGTGACGACAAACACGAGTTGCAGAACCAGATCAACGCCCTCACCGACGAGAAGAACGCACTGAACCAGAAGCTCAGTGCGGCAGGCGAGTTCGATGCCCAGATGTCGCCGCGCATGGTGCGTGACGCGCTGGCGGGGAAATCTGTCGTGGTGTTCCGCACCCCGGACGCCGCCACCGACGACGTCGACGCGGCCGCGAAACTGATTGCGGCCGCCGGGGGTTCGGTGACGGGAACCATCGCGCTGACGCAGCAGTTCGTGGACGCCAACGCCTCGGAGAAGCTGCTGTCGGTGGTGAACTCGCCGATCGTGCCGGCCGGACGTCAGCTGAGCACCCGGACCGTCGACCAGGGCTCGCAGGCCGGTGACCTGCTGGGCATCACGCTACTGCGCGACCGCAACCCGGCGGTCCTGCCCGTCGACGACATGCAGCGCGACACCGTGCTCGCGACGCTGCGCGACACCGGGTTCGTCACCTACGGCTCGCAGCGCATCGGGGTCGCGGACAGCGCACTGATCGTCACCGGCGGCGCCCTGGGCGATGACGCCGGCAATCGCGGGGCGACGGTGGCCCGCCTGGCCTCGGGCCTGGCGCCGCACGGTGCGGGCACGCTCGTGGCCGGCCGGGACGGCTGCGCGTCGGGCACCGCGGCCGTCGCCGTCGTGCGTTCGGATGCCGGTCTGTCCGGCGCGGTCGGCACCGTCGACGACGTCAACAGCCAGGCCGGCCGGATCACCACGGTCCTGTCGCTGCAGCAACTCATCGCCGGCGGCCATCCGGCGCAGCTCGGTATCGGTCGTGGCGCCAGCTCGGTGACGGTCCTGCAGTAATTCGAGCCGCAGCGAGCCGTGGTGACCGTCACCGGCGCGTCAGTCCCAGCTCGGGCCGGTCGGTGATAGGGTGAAATTCCGTGGGTCGGCAGGCCCCAGGTAGCTCAACCGCTACGTTGCCCCATCACCACGGAGGTCGTTCTTGGCATCGCTACGCAGGCACCCACAGGCCGCGACGAAGCACATTTTTGTCAGCGGCGGGGTCGCTTCCTCGCTCGGTAAGGGTCTGACCGCCAGCAGTCTTGGCCAATTGCTCACCGCGCGTGGTCTGCACGTGACGATGCAGAAGCTGGACCCGTACCTCAACGTCGACCCCGGCACCATGAACCCGTTCCAGCACGGCGAGGTGTTCGTCACCGAGGACGGCGCCGAGACCGACCTGGACATCGGCCACTACGAGCGCTTCCTGGACCGCAACCTGTCGCGGTCGGCGAACGTCACCACCGGCCAGGTGTACTCCGAGGTCATCGCCAAGGAGCGTCGCGGCGACTACCTCGGCGACACCGTTCAGGTGATCCCGCACATCACCGACGAGATCAAGAGCCGCATCCTCGAGATGGCGCTGCCCGACGCCCAGGGCAAGCGCCCCGACGTGGTGATCACCGAAATCGGCGGCACCGTAGGCGATATCGAGTCGCAGCCGTTCCTGGAGGCGGCCCGCCAGGTCCGTCACGACGTCGGCCGGGAGAACGTCTTCTTCCTGCACGTGTCACTGGTGCCGTACCTGGCCCCGTCGGGCGAGCTGAAGACCAAGCCCACCCAGCACTCGGTGGCCGCGCTGCGCAGCATCGGTATCACGCCGGACGCGCTGATCCTGCGCTGCGACCGCGATGTGCCGGAGCCGCTGAAGAACAAGATCGCGCTGATGTGCGACGTCGACATCGACGGCGTCATCTCGACACCGGACGCCCCGTCGATCTACGACATCCCCAAGGTGCTGCACCGCGAGGAGCTCGACGCCTACGTGGTGCGCCGGCTCAACCTGCCGTTCCGCGACGTGGACTGGTCGGAGTGGGACGACCTGCTGCGCCGCGTGCACGAGCCCAAGGAGACGGTGCGAATCGCCTTGGTGGGCAAGTACATCGACCTGTCCGACGCGTACCTGTCGGTGGCCGAGGCGCTGCGCGCCGGTGGGTTCGCCCACCACTCGAAGGTCGAGATCCGCTGGGTCGCCTCCGATGACTGCGAGACCGAGCAGGGTGCGGCCGCCGCACTCGGCGACGTGCATGGCGTGCTGATCCCGGGTGGCTTCGGCATCCGTGGCATCGAGGGCAAGCTCGGCGCCATCAGCTACGCCCGCCGCCAGCGGCTGCCGCTGCTGGGCCTGTGCCTCGGGTTGCAGTGCATCGTCATCGAGGCCGCGCGGTCCGTCGGCATCAGCGGCGCCAACTCGGCGGAGTTCGACGAGCACACGCCGGACCCGGTGATCGCCACCATGGCCGACCAGCTCGACGCGGTGGCCGGTGAGGCCGACCTCGGCGGCACCATGCGCCTCGGTGCGTATCCGGCCGTGCTGCAGGCAGATTCGATCGTGGCCAAGGCCTACGACGCGACCGAGGTCTCCGAACGCCACCGGCACCGCTACGAGGTGAACAACGCCTACCGCGACCGCATCTCCGAGAGCGGGCTGAAGTTCTCCGGCACGTCGCCGGACGGCCAGCTGGTCGAGTTCGTCGAGTATGACGCCGACCTGCACCCGTTCCTGGTCGGCACGCAGGCGCACCCGGAGCTCAAGAGCCGCCCGACGCGTCCGCATCCGCTGTTCGCGTCGTTCATCGGGGCGTCGCTGGACTACAAGGCCGCCGAACGCCTGCCGCTCGAGGAGATCGACTCCGAGGTGCACGGCGCCGGATCGCATGCGGAGGGTTCGGACGAGGATGCCGAGCAGCTGCAAGAATCCCGTGGCTGACCACGATTTCGCCACGCTTTCGAGCGAAACCGTCTATGTAGGAAAGATTTTCGCGTTGCGGGCCGACGAGGTCGCGATGCCCGGTGGTGGCTGGGCGCGCCGTGAGGTGGTCGAGCACTACGGGGCGGTCGCGGTGGTCGCGCTCGACGACGACGGGAACCTGGTACTGGTGTACCAATATCGGCACCCGATCGGGCGGCGGCTGTGGGAGCTGCCCGCCGGGCTGCTCGATATGGGTGACGAGCCGCCGCACGTCACCGCAGCGCGCGAACTCGAAGAGGAAACCGGCCTGGCGGCCGCACACTGGCAGCTGCTGCTCGACGTCGACTCGGCGCCCGGGTTCAGCGACGAGAGCGTGCGGATCTACCTGGCCACCGGCCTGACCGAGATCGGCCGGCCACACGCACACGACGAAGAAGCCGACCTCGTGGTCAAGCGGGTGCCGCTGGCCGATGCCGTGCGGATGGTGTTCGACGGCGAGATCGTCAATGCCCTTGCGGTGGCCGGGATTCTCGCGGCCGCCCACCGGCCGGCCGAGCTGCGGCCGCTCGACGCGCCGTGGATCGACCGCCCGTCCGCACTGCGCACCCGGCGGGAACAGGACTGATGACGGCCGCGGCGTCAGCGGGGGTCCGGTCGCGACTGGAGCAGCAGGTCCAGGGCTACCTGAACCACCTCAGCATCGAGCGGGGCGTCGCGGCCAACACGCTGAGTTCCTATCGGCGTGACATCCGGCGGTACACCGCCCATCTGGCCGGCCGCGGCATCGATGACCTGCGCGCCGTCACCGAGACCGACGTCAGTGAGTTCCTCGTCGCGCTGCGTCAGGGCGATCCCGACAACGGCGTCGTCGCGTTGTCCTCGGTCTCGGCCGCGCGGGCCGTCATCGCGGTGCGTGGGCTGCACAAGTTCGCCGCCGCCGAAGGCCTCGCCGACGCCGACGTCGCCCGCGGTGTGAAGCCACCGACACCGGGCCGACGGCTGCCCAAGAGCCTCAGCTACGACGACGTCATCGCGCTGCTGGACGGCGCGGGCGGCGACAGCGACGCCGACAACCCGCTGACGTTGCGCAACCGGGCGCTGCTGGAACTGCTGTATTCGACCGGAGCACGCATCTCCGAGGCGGTCGGCCTCGACCGTGACGACGTCGACACCGAGTCCCGGTCGGTGATGCTGCGCGGCAAGGGCGGCAAGCAGCGGCTGGTGCCCATCGGCCGGCCCGCCGTCACGGCACTGGATGCCTACCTGGTGCGGGGCCGGCCCGACCTGGCGCGCCGCGGCAAGGGCACGCCCGCGATCTTCCTCAACGCGCGCGGCGGCCGGTTGTCGCGGCAGAGCGCGTGGCAGGTGCTGCAGGACTCCGCCGAACGGGCCGGCATCACCGCCGCGGTCTCGCCGCACACGCTGCGCCACTCGTTCGCCACGCACCTGCTCGAAGGCGGCGCCGACGTGCGCGTCGTGCAGGAACTGCTCGGCCACGCGTCCGTCACCACCACGCAGATCTACACGCTGGTGACCGTGAGCGCGCTACGCGAAGTGTGGGCGGGGGCGCACCCGCGCGCCAGATAAGAACGACGATCGGCCGGGGCTAGCATCCGGTCATGGCGTTCTACGACATCATCGAGACGACCGGCAAGGTGATCGACGCCGTCGGTGTCGCCGTGATCGTCGGCGGTGCCGTGATCGCCCTGGCCGCCACGTTCGGCCGGATGCGTGGTTCAGAGGGCGGCGCATACGACGCGTTCCGGCGCCAGCTCGGCCGCTCGATCCTGCTGGGGCTCGAATTCCTCGTCGCGGCCGACATCATCCGCACCGTGGCCGTCACGCCGACCGCGCAGAGCGTCGCGGTGCTGGCCGGCATCGTCGCCATCCGGACCTTCCTGAGCTTCTCGCTGCAGGTGGAGATGACCGGCTCGTGGCCGTGGCAGCGTCCGGTCAAGGCTGCGGACGACGCTCAGCCCAAGTAATCGGACTCGAGCACCAGGTCAGGCAGCGTTTTCTGGTATTCGACGTGGGTGGGGTGTTCCTGCGTGTGCCACAGCTTGCCCTCCTGTTCCCGCATGTACGCGCGGTAGGCCGGAGCGCCGGGCACCTTCACGTTGTCTGCCACGACGACCGCGCCGCGGTGTAGCCAGCCCCGCGCCAGGATCGACTCCAGGTCCTTGAGGTAGGCCGCCTTGTCGTGGTCGATGAACACGAAATCGAGGTTGCCCGGCCCGAATCCATGACCGGCGAGCGCGTCGAGCGTCGCGCCGCCGTCGCCGATGGTGCCGACCACGCAGGTGATCCGGTCCGCGACGCCGGCGTGGGCCCAGATGCGGCGGGCGATCTCCGCGTTGTCCGTAGACAGTTCGACGGTGAAGACGTGCGCGTCCGGCACGGTTCGGGCCATGAGCAGCGCGCTGTAGCCGCAGTAGGTGCCCAGCTCGAGAATGCGCGACGGGTTGGCCCGGATGAGCGCGGACTCGAGGAGTTGGCCTTTTTCGTCACCGATATTGACGAGCATCGACTGTTCGCGGGCGAACGTGTCGATGGTCGCGAGGACATGATCGACGTCGCCGCGGCGGGCGTTCGCTTCCACGTAGGCGGCCGCAGCGGCCTCGCGGCCGTCGCCCCACTGTCCGGTCTGGACGAACTTTCGCATCCCCAGCGCCATCCGGACGAAGGACCACCGTCGCTTCCAGCTCATGGCAGTCACATTAGGACAGCGGGTCTGCCGTCGTCAGCGGCGTGGCACCGTTAAACTTGCCCGGATGTTCGCTATGGGAGTCACGCCGCTGATCGGCGACGCATGACCGATGTCCCAACAGGCGTGGGGGGCCTGAGCCCGGTGGAGCCGGTTTCGTTGCCGCTTGATGTCGATGCCTCGTCCGCGACCGCAGATCCCGAACCCGCGATCGGCCTGACCGGACGTCCCGCGCGACACATCCCCGAGCCCAAACCCAAGAGCGTGCACGGCCCGGCCAAGGTCATCGCGATGTGCAACCAGAAGGGCGGCGTCGGCAAGACCACGTCAACCATCAATCTGGGCGCCAGCCTGGCCGAATACGGCCGCCGTGTGCTGCTGGTCGACCTCGACCCCCAGGGTGCGCTGTCCGCCGGCCTCGGCGTCCCGCACTACGAGCTCGAGCACACCGTGCACAACCTGCTCGTCGAGCCGCGGGTGTCGATCGACGACGTGCTGATCAACACCCGGGTCAAGGGCCTGGACCTGGTGCCCAGCAACATCGACCTGTCCGCCGCCGAGATTCAGCTGGTCAACGAGGTCGGCCGCGAGCAGACGCTGTCCCGCGCGCTGTATCCCGTGCTGGACCGCTACGACTATGTGCTGATCGACTGCCAGCCGTCGCTCGGGCTGCTCACGGTGAACGGGCTGGCCTGCGCCGACGGCGTCATCATCCCGACCGAATGCGAGTTCTTCTCGTTGCGCGGTCTCGCGTTGCTGACCGACACCGTCGACAAGGTGCGCGACCGGCTGAACCCCAAACTCGACATCAGCGGGATCCTGATTACCCGGTACGACAACCGCACCGTCAACGCGCGCGAGGTCATGGCCCGAGTGGTCGAGCGCTTCGGCGATCTCGTGTTCGACACTGTCATCAGTCGCACCGTGCGCTTCCCGGAGACCAGCGTCGCCGGTGAACCGATCACCACCTGGGCCCCGAAATCCGGTGGCGCCCAGGCGTACCGGGCGTTGGCGTGCGAGGTCATCGACCGGTTCGGCGCGTGATTTCGGAGGTCGACGCTCCCGACAGTGCTGGGGGCGCGGCGCCGGAGGATCCGGCGACCGACCAGCCGGAGGAGAAGAAAGCCGGCTTCCAGGTCCGGCTCAACAACTTCGAGGGCCCTTTCGACCTGCTGCTGCAGCTGATCTTCGCGCACCGACTCGACGTCACCGAAGTGGCGTTGCACCAGGTCACCGACGAGTTCATCGCGTACACAAAGGAGATCGGCAGCCAGCTCGAGCTGGATGAGACGACGGCGTTCCTGGTCGTCGCGGCGACTCTCCTGGATCTGAAGGCCGCCCGGCTGCTGCCCGCCGCCGAGGTCCACGACGAGGACGACCTGGCGCTGCTCGAAGTGCGCGACCTGCTGTTCGCGCGGCTACTGCAATACCGGGCCTTCAAGCACGTCGCGTTGATGTTCGCCGAGCTCGAGGCCGCGGCGATGCGCAGCTACCCGCGGGCCGTCACGCTGGAGGACCGGTTCACCGAGCTCCTGCCGGAGGTGATGCTCGGCGTCGACGCCGACCGGTTCGCCCAGATCGCAGCGGCCGCGTTCACGCCGCGTCCGGTGCCGTCGCTGCGCGTCGACCACCTGCACGTGCAGGCGGTGTCGGTGCCCGAGCAGGCCATGAAACTGATGGGGCTGCTGGAGAGTCGCGGCATCGGGGAGTGGGCGTCGTTCACCGACCTGGTCGCCGACTGTGACGGCGGCATGGAGATCGTCGGGCGGTTCCTGGCGCTATTAGAGCTCTACCGGGCCAAGGCGGTAAACTTCGAGCAGATTGAACCGCTTGGAGTGCTGCAAGTTTCGTGGACCGGGGAGCGGCCGACGAACGAGCATCTGGCAGCGGCGGTGGAAGAAGACCAATGACGGACAACGACGCGGTGATTGCCGCGGATAGCAGCGTGGGCGAGGGCGTCGAGCCTGACGCCGGTGTGACCGACGACGCCGCTGTCGCCGAGGGTGACGAACTCGACACCGAGATCAGCGATGACGAGCTCGGGTGCGCGCTGGAGGCCCTGCTGCTGGTGGTCGATACCCCGGCGCCGGTCGACTCTCTGGCGACCGCTCTGGACGAAACCATCGAGCGCGTCGAGGACAAGCTGCGCCGGATGGCCGCCGAACTGGCCGAGCGCGGCAGCGGCATCGACCTGCGCGAGGCCGGTGGCGGGTGGCGGATGTACACCCGGGCCCGGTACGCGCCCTATGTCGAGCGGCTGATTCTCGACGGCGCCCGGTCCAAGCTGACCCGGGCGGCGCTGGAGACCCTTGCGGTCGTGGCCTACCGGCAGCCGGTGACCCGCGCTCGCGTGAGTGCGGTGCGCGGAGTCAATGTCGACGCCGTGATGCGGACCCTCGCCGCCCGCGGCCTCATCATCGAAGCCGGCACCGATGCCGACAGTGGCGCAACGACTTTCGCCACGACGGAATTGTTCCTGGAGCGGCTCGGGTTGACCTCGCTGAGCGAGCTGCCGGAACTCGCCCCGCTGTTGCCGGATGTCGACGTCATCGACGACATCACTGAAACGCTCTCTGAGGAGCCGCGTTTCGCCAAACTCGGCGGAACTCCTGCGCCGGCTGCAGAGCCGGCCAAATTCGACGTAGATCGGGACTGACATGACCAACGAAGAAGGCGTGCGACTGCAGAAGGTGTTGTCGCAGGCGGGAATTGCTTCTCGTCGCGTCGCCGAGCGGATGATCCTGGACGGGCGTGTGGAGGTCGACGGCCAGATCGTCACCGAACTCGGTACCCGGGTGCACCCCGATCGCCAGGTGGTCCGGGTGGACGGCACCCGCGTTCTCGTCGACGAGGATCTGGTGTACCTCGCGCTGAACAAGCCAAAAGGTATGCACTCCACCATGTCTGACGACCAGGGCCGACCCTGTATCGGTGACCTGGTCGAGCACCGCGTGCGCGGCAACAAGAAGCTGTTCCATGTCGGCCGGCTCGACGCCGACACCGAAGGGCTGATCCTGCTGACCAACGACGGCGAGCTGGCCCATCGGTTGATGCACCCGCGGTACGAGGTGTCCAAGACGTACCTGGCCACCGTGCAGGGGACCGTGCCCCGTGGGCTGGGCAAGAAGGTGCGCGAGGGCGTGGAACTGGACGACGGCCCGGTCTACGTCGACGAGTTCGCGGTGGTCGACATGGTCGCCGGCAAGTCGTTGGTGAAGATCGTGCTGCACGAGGGTCGCAATCGCATCGTGCGCCGGCTGATGGCCGAGGTGGGTTTCCCGGTGAAGGAACTGGTGCGCACGCACATCGGCACGGTGGCGCTGGGGGACCAGCGCGTCAACAGCCTGCGGGCGCTCACGCGCAAGGAAGTCGGCGAGCTGTACCAGGCGGTGGGCCTGTGAACGCGCTCGTCATCGCCATCGACGGCCCGGCGGGCACCGGGAAGTCCTCGGTGTCAACGGGTTTGGCGCATGCACTCGGCGCCAACCACATCAACACCGGCGCGATGTACCGCATCGTGACGCTGGCGGTGCTACGCGCCGGTATCGACCCGGCCGACGCCGATGCCGTCGTCGCGGTGTGTGAGAAGACGGAGTTCTCCGTCAGCTTCGACCCGGACCACGACACCTCGTACCTGGCGGGCGAGGACGTTTCGGATGAGATCCGCGGCGAGGCGGTGACTCTCGCCGTATCGGCCGTGTCGGCGATCCCGGCCGTGCGGACCATCCTGGTGCAGCGGCAGCGGGAGTTGATCGCGGAAGCCGGTTCGGTCGTCGTCGAGGGCCGCGACATCGGCACCGTCGTCAAGCCGGACGCCGATCTCAAGATTTTCCTGACCGCCTCGGCCGAGGAGCGCGCCCGTCGGCGCAATGCGCAGAACGTCGCAAACGGTCTGGGCGACAACTACGAAGCGGTGCTGGCCGATGTCCAGCGCCGGGACCATCTGGACTCGACGCGCGCGGTCTCGCCGCTGCAGGCCGCCGATGATGCGATCGTCGTCGATTCCAGTGATATGACCCAGGCTGGTGTGGTGGCACATCTGCTGGATCTCGTGCAGCAGAAGGTAGGTGTGCGTCAATGAGTGACGACGATGGTGTGTGGTTCGACGAAGGTGACTGGGAGATCGGCTCGGAAGGATTCGAGGCCGAGGTCGACGAGTACGCCGGACCCCCGCCCGTGGTGGCCGTGGTCGGCCGCCCGAATGTCGGCAAATCGACTCTGGTGAACCGCATCCTGGGCCGTCGCGAAGCGGTGGTGCAGGACATCCCGGGCGTGACGCGCGACCGCGTGTCCTACGACGCGCAGTGGGTCGGGCGCCGGTTCGTGGTGCAGGACACCGGCGGCTGGGAACCCGACGCCAAGGGCCTGCAGATGCTGGTCGCCGAGCAGGCCACCGTGGCCATGCGCACCGCCGACGCGATCATTCTCGTGGTCGACGCGGTGGTCGGGGCGACCGCGGCCGACGAGGCCGCCGCCAAGCGCCTGCAGCGCTCCGGCAAGCCGGTCTTCTTGGCGGCCAACAAGGTTGACAACGAGAAGATCGAATCCGAGGCCGCGGCGCTGTGGTCGCTGGGGCTGGGACAGCCGCACTCGATCAGCGCGATGCACGGCCGCGGCGTGGCCGACCTGCTCGACAGCGTGCTCGAGGTGCTGCCCGAGGTCTCCGAGACGTCCGGCGGGACCGGCGGTCCGCGCCGTGTCGCGCTGGTCGGCAAGCCCAACGTCGGCAAGAGCTCGCTGCTGAACAAGCTGTCGGGCGACGAGCGGTCCGTCGTGCACGACGTCGCCGGCACCACGGTGGACCCCGTCGACTCGCTGATCGAATTGGACGGCAAGACTTGGCGTTTCGTCGACACCGCCGGTCTGCGCCGTAAGGTCGGCCAGGCCAGCGGGCACGAGTTCTACGCCTCGGTGCGCACGCACGGCGCGATCGATGCCGCCGAGGTCGCGATCATGCTGATCGACGCCTCTCAGCCGCTGACCGAACAGGATCTGCGGGTGCTGTCAATGGTCATCGAGGCCGGGCGTGCGCTCGTCATCGCGTTCAACAAGTGGGACCTGGTCGACGAAGACCGGCGATACCTGCTGGACAAGGAGATCGAGCGCGAGCTGGTGCAGGTGCAGTGGGCGCCGCGCGTGAACATCTCGGCGAAAACCGGTCGGGCCGTGCAGAAGTTGGTGCCGGCGCTGGAGACCTCGCTGGCGTCGTGGGACGCCCGTATCCCGACCGGACGGCTCAACACCTTCCTCAAGGAGATCGTGGCGGCCACGCCGCCGCCGGTGCGCGGTGGCAAGCAGCCACGCATCCTGTTCGCCACCCAGGCGGCATCGCGGCCGCCGACCTTCGTGCTGTTCACCACGGGCTTCCTGGAGGCCGGCTACCGCCGCTTCATCGAGCGCCGGCTGCGTGAAGAGTTCGGCTTCGAGGGCAGCCCGATCAAGATCAACGTGCGGGTGCGGGAGAAGCGCGGGGCCAAGCGCTAGTCGCCGACGCGCCGCCGGACCCGTTTAGGGTCCGGCGGGAGGTCTGAGGTAGGCTTTCCAACCGTTGCCGGTTCGTCCGGCAGCGCCGCGGGCTGTGGCGCAGCTTGGTAGCGCACTTGACTGGGGGTCAAGTGGTCGCAGGTTCAAATCCTGTCAGCCCGACAAAGTTTTTGCAGGTCAAAGGCCTCGCGGTGGCCTGGATGGCCCCGTCTTCCTGCCACTCCCACCCGAGGACACCTTGATGGCGATCGCCGATGTCTCTGCCTACGTACACCTCAGCCGTGAAGACGTCGAAGAGATCGGCTACGAACTCGACGTGATCCGCCGGGACGTCGAGGAGTCGCTCGGGGCGAAGGACTCGGCGTACATCCGGCGGGTGATCCATTTTCAGCGGGCGCTCGATGTCGCGGCGCGGCTGATGATCGCCGGGAGCCGGTCCAAGGTCGGCTGGGTCGCCGGCACGTGCGCGCTGGCGTATGCGAAGTCGGTCGAGAACATGGAGCTCGGCCACAACATCTCCCACGGCCAGTGGGATTGGATGAACGACCCGGAAATCCACTCCAATACCTGGGAGTGGGACATGGTCGGACATTCGGCGCAGTGGCGGTACTCGCACAACTATCGGCATCACGTCTACACCAACGTGCTCGGCATGGACGAGGACATCGGTTACCGCCTGCTACGGGTGACGACCGACCAGCCGTGGCGGTGGGCGCATTTGTTTGCCCCGCTCGGAAACCTGGTGCTGGCAGCGACGTTCGAATGGGGTATCGCCCTGCACGGCCTGCACTCGGAGCGGCTCCGGGGTGAGACGCCAGACGCTGTCGCGGTGGAGGAGCGGAAATTCCTCGCCAAGAGCGCGCGCCAGCTGGCCAAGGACTATGTGTTCTTCCCGGCGCTCAGCCTGCGCCGGTGGCGTCGCACGCTGGCGGCCAATGCCACCGCGAATGTGCTCCGGAACCTGTGGGTGTACGTGAACATCATTTGCGGGCACATCCCCGACGGGGCCGAGACGTTCGACCCGGCGGTGGTCAAGGACGAGACTCGCGGCGAATGGTATCTGCGACAGATTCTCGGGACGGCGAACTTCAACGCAGGCCCGCTGCTGGCGTTCTCGGGTGGGCACCTGTGCTACCAGATCGAGCATCACCTGTTCCCTGATCTGCCGAGCAGCCGGTTGCCTGAAGTGAGCGTCCGGGTCCGGGAACTGTGCGAGAAGTACGACCTGCCCTACAACACGGCATCGCTTCCGCGCCAGTACTTTCGGACGCAACGGATCATCCACGGGTTGGCGCTGCCCGACTGGCTGCTGCGCGTGGGACGGCGGCGGCGCGGCTAGGTTCTCGGGGTCTTCGGGGCGCTGCCGGGTTGGTGGTCCCGTGCGCAGCTTCAACGCCGGGTGCGGCGCACTCAATGCGTCTAGCCTGACGCCATGACCGTGAACTCGAAGGTTTCGCGCTCCTGGCTGCTCGTCAATCCGTCCCGAGAGCCTGATCTCGGGGAGCTGCTGTCGACCACGAAATCCGACGAGGTGATCCTCGATCTCGAGGACGCCGTCGCTCCCGACGAGAAGGAAGCGGCCCGGGAGCGAGTCATCGACTTCCTGAGCTCCGGGGCCCAGGCGTGGGTCCGGGTCAACGATGCGTCGAGTGATTTCTGGTCTGCCGACTGCCGCGCGCTGGCGGAGTGCCGCGGGCTGAAGGGCGTCGTGCTGGCCAAGACGGAGGGCGGAAATCACATGTGGGATACCGCGAACCGGCTCGGGGGCGAATCGCGGGTGATCGCGTTGATCGAAACGGCGCGCGGGCTGGCGCGCGTACACGACATCGCCGCGGCGCGCCCGTGCTTCCGCATCGCGTTCGGCGTCAATGACTACACGCTGGACATCGGCGTCGAGCAGGACCCGTTGGCTCTGGCCTACAGCCGTTCCCAGCTGGTCGTCGCGTCGCGGGCGGCGCACATCCCAGGTCCGATCGACGGGCCCACCCGCGACCCGGATCAGCTGGCCGAGGGCGTGGCGCTCACCCGGCAGATGGGTATGACGGGCAAGCTCGCGCTGCGTTCGTCTGACGCCGAGACCATCAACGCCGGACTGAGCCCCTCCGAATCGGACATCGGCTGGGCGCGCGAGTTCGTCGAGCAGTTCAACGCCCGCGGCGGAAAACCGAAGGACGGCAGCGACTTACCCCGATTGAACCGCGCGCGGATCATCCTCGAGAAGGCGCGCCAACTCCGGCTGATACCGAACTGAGGCGTCAGGTCAGCGGGACCCATCCCCGCGGGTCGACGTCCGTGGGTACAGCACGGACGTAGAAGCAGTTGCTGAATCCCATTGCACCTTCGCAGTGGTTGAAGATGCCGTTGCCGTCGGCTTGCCCGTCGCAGTAGCCACCCCAAGGGGTGTTGAAACACTGTCCTGGCGTGGCGTGGGCGACGCCGATGGGGCTGAGTGCGAGCGCGGCGGCAGCGATTGCGAGTGCGATTTTCATCAGCCCATCCCTCCTTCTGTCATGAGGTTTGATCTGTCGCGGGGCACTGGTGAATTTGCCTTCACCTGGCCCATATAGCTTCCGATGGTAGGCCGACTTCCGGAGTGCCGGCACCGTTATGTGTGCAGGCGAACAGCGGTCTGCGGGGGCCTCACGAGACGGATGTGACACGTGAGGTGTATGGGGATTTTGTGGGTGTGACAGTGCGCAATTGTCGGCGGCACCAACAGGTTTCGATGTGGCGGCGTCTGTGGCCTCATCCGGTGGAAGCTTGGGCCCCGCGGCCCGCCACGACCTACGCGGCACCCGCTCCGGCGGGGTCGCGTACGTTCTTAGCGAAGAAGAATCCGTCAGCATTCAACGAAAGCCAACATGTCCCAGGATCAGAACACCGACGTCCCGCCGAATCACCTCTCCATCGATCCGCGTAGCCCGTTCTTCAATGAAGAGGCGCTCCTGCGCGACGTGGGTATCCGCTTCAATGGCGTCGAGCGAACCAACGTCGTCGAATACAACGTGGCCGAGGGCTGGGTGCGTGTGGAGGTCCCCACCGCCAAGGACCGCCGCGGAAACCCGATGGTCGTCAAGCAGAGCGGCACGGTCGAACCGTATTTCCGCACAGCCAAGTAGCGGACGCCCCGTGGACACCACCGATGCCCCCACGATCACCGCAGCGGTGCCGGGGTCCTTCGAGTGGGAGGTGTTCCATGAGCGTCACCCAAAGCTGATTCGCCAGGTACTGGACACCACGCCCTACACGTCCGCCGAAGAGGCGATGCTGCAGCAGCTGCTCGTCGAGAGCACCACCGGCGTCCTCGAGCCGTTGCCCAAGCATGCTCATGACCGGGATGAGTGGCTCGCCTGGGGAGACGACGTCTACGGACGCCCCTGGGGCGAGGTGCCGTTCCTGTGGAGCGAGAGCTATTTCTACCGCCGGCTGCTCGACGCCGTCGGTTACTTCGGGGCCGGGGCCTGGCGCGGAGTCGACCCGTTCGCGCCGGTCAAGACCGCCGAGCTGACGGGGCCGGAGGTCGACGACGAGCTGCGTGCCTTCGCCGACCTGGCCGACGCGGCGGAGAACCAGCAGCGCGAGACTCTGCTGGTGGCCGCGCTGTGGGGTAATCGCGCCGACCTCAGCTTCCAACTCCAAAAGGGCGCCGGTGCCGCAGACGCGCGCTCGGAGGGCATCCTCGTCGACGACAGCCCCGTGCTGTGGTCTGCGCTCCGCGCGCAGGACAACCCGACCGTCTGCGTCGTCGCCGACAACGCAGGCCGCGAACTGCTGGCGGATCTCGTCCTGATCGACAGCCTGCTCTGTCAGCGCCTGGCTGCCGAGATCGTGCTGTACGTCAAGCCGTATCCCTACTACGTGTCGGACGCGACGACGGCCGATGTCCTGGCTGTCATCCGACGCTTGCGGGCCGACGCACATCCGCCGATCGGGAAGGCCGGCGACCGGCTGTGGAACGCTGTGCGCAGCGGCCGGCTCACGGTGCGCACCCACAAGTTCTTCTGTGCACCGCTGTCGTTCCACGACATGCCCCACGACCTCACCGCCGAATTCGCCGGCGCCACAATGACTGTGATGAAAGGCGACCTCAACTATCGGCGCCTCGTCGGCGACCGATACTGGCCCGCCACAACACCGTTCGACCAGACCGTCGACTACTTTCCGTCTCCGGTGACGGCACTGCGGACACTCAAATCGGAAGTTGTCGTCGGCCTGACATCCGAGCAACTTGCCGAACTCGATACCGCCGGACAGGGGTGGCGGACCAGCGGCGGGTACGGGGTGATCCAAGCCTGGGTGGAGTAGGGATTCAGACGACCACCGGACTGGGCTGCGGAACTGACACCGATCCGCTGATGAGTCGTTCCCGCATCCACCGCGTGCCGGCCTCGAGCTCGAACGGCGCGTAGTGCGGGTTCGGGTTACTGGCCAGGAACACCGCGCCGCTGATCATTGCCTTGATCACCGCGAACACTTCGTCGAAGGGCGCATGGAGCGTGAAGGCGATCTGCCCGGCGAGGGAGAACGGGTTGCTGATCCCGTCGTTCATCACCGCCTGGTAGACAGCGGCTTTGACCGCGCTCGCCTGGTCGTCACGGTTCTCGGCGAAGATGTCGCCTTCACGGTAGACATCCATCCAGTGGTCCGGCTTGGCGGGGAAGCCGGGCAAGCCGAATCGCTGGAGCGGGTCCAGGCCGTGCGTGCCGGTCACTGTCACCCCTGGTCTGGCCCACGGCGCGATCGAATCGGTCTGTCGGCACGGGTTGGCGTACGCCAGAACGCCTTTGAGGTCCGCGGTGCGCCACGCCAGCGGCTGACCGGGGCGCAGGTAACGGAAGTAGAAGTACGATCCCACGATCGCGCCCTGGGAGTAGACGCCGAGCGACCAGGGTGTGCCCTGCGGGAACGGCACGCCGTTGTCCATCTGGGTGGCGCCGAGCAGCCGGGCGAGCTCGTTGATACCGCTCTCGTTGTCGAATGGCAGCGCTCCGTTGTTGTAGCCGATGGGCTGGTGATGGCAAAGGCCCTCGGTCTCAAGGGTTGTCGCGGTGTCGGCCACCGGTCCTCTGAACATGTCCGACAGGTGACCTTCGACCGTGAACATGATCGGTCGCAGATTCCGTGGCGGCGGCACGTAGTGGGCCGCCTGCGCTGTCGTCTCGTCGAAGACGCCGGTCTGGGGTAACCCCAGGCGCCGTTGCATCTCGGTGACCGCGGCGACTGCGCCGTCACCATAAACCCGGTCCTTCGCCGGCGCGTACGCGCGGTACTGGCGCTGGAACCAGGCCTGCCAGTATTCGATTTCGGTGCCATGGGCCCCGGGCCCGTACGGTAGCGGCATCGGAGTGCTCCCTTCTTGTCACGTCGCGCCGGTCCCGTGTCGGCCCGAATTGGTCCGGAATCCTGCGTCGATGACGGATTCGACGCTAATGACGGCGGCGGGTACCTGTATCGAGTAGTCGACTACTCGAATATGCGAATTCACCTTTCACGAATCAGAATTCGCTACCGGGACGGCGGCGTTACCCGTCCCCAGGAAAGGCGTGAGAATGGTCATCATCAGCGCTCCGCCGACGGCAAGCGTGCCGGACAGCATCGTGAACGCGCCGTCGGGCACACTGTATTGCAGTGGTGACCCGGGCACTGTCAATCCGTATACGGCCATCGACAACATGGCTGCCGCGATCGGCAGGTACGGCGGGCGCATGACGCATAGCGCGCTCACACCGTCCCCGTGCTGCAACGTGTAATTCCGCTTGGCGCAATAGGTCGCGAGGATGATGGCACCGCAGGCGATCACCGAGAAGCCGTAGAGCACCCACCGGCCGGTGTTGTACGTAGGGCCTGAGTCGACGAACAATGCCAACAACGTCGTGTAGGCGACGAGTGCCTCGGCGGGGATTTGGGCGGCCAGCAACTGCGCAAATCCGGCAGCTGTGTCGATCAGCGGTGCCGGCGGGGCCATTTGGGCGACATCGGTTGGCCGACGCAACGTCGCTGTCGGCCCCATCGCCGGCATTTCCGGCTGCGAGTCCGACACTTCACCCGACGGTGCCGGTGACGGCGAAACCCCCTGTCCGGCGCCAATTGTCACGCTGTTCAGCGGCTGACCGACCGGTGCGAGGTCGCGCGCAACCGCGACCGACGCCATGGCAACCAGGCTCATGATGACCTCCTCCGTGATGGCGAGGACGACGGGGTCGCCGCGTCAGTCGCGGTCCAGTTGTCCTGCGCACCAACGATGTTGCGCCTCCGGCAATTTGGACGCCTGCGTAGCCGGCTACTCGATCATCGCCGGGTCACGACGTGATTCCGTGCCCTGCTGAACAGCGAATCGAGTAGTGGGCTACTGGTGCGGCTCGGCATATTTCGTCGTGACACTGGGTTCCCATCACTTCATCAAAGGAGGGACTGATGACCGTCACTCGAGGCGACGTGGAGTTCGCCAAACGCATATTCTTCGACCGGCTCGGCGACGACTACGTCTACGGCGGCACGTGGGACCCGAACGATCGCGGCGTGGGTTGTGACTGTTCGGGCCTGGTGACCGATGTGCTCTCGGCGGTGTTCAACGGAGACTAGATGGTCTGGGGCAGACAAGGTCTGTCCACCGAGTCGTATCGATACCTGCCGTACGGCGAGCAACACGTCGGACCATTCGATCTGATGCACGTCGCATCGTTGAGCGACGTGCCCGGCGACGCGCCGGTGGTGATCAACCTGCACCATGAAGGCGACGGCGGTCCCCACTCGCACATGAACTGTGTGGTCGACGGCGTCGCGATGGAATCGTCGGGCTCCTGGGGGTGCTGCACCACGCCCAAGGCGCTCCCTTCCGACAGCAACTACTGGAACGACCACTGGTACGTGGCCGGCCCGATCGTCGAGGACGGCACACCCCCGACTCAGGCTCACGTGGACAGTTTCTTTGCCGACGTGTCCGAATTCCAGGTGCCGGTCAGTGATTCCTATCCGTACAAGATTCTGTCCATCCGCGTATGCGACGGCACGCACCGGGATTCCAACTTCGCGCAGAACTATGCGTGGATGCGCAATGCGCTGGACACCGGCCGGCTGGATTGCGGCATCGTCTACACCTACGTGCGCCCGAACTGGCAGGAAAATGCCGACACGGTACGGCAGATGATCGATGCCAACGGGGGACTGCACCCCAGGGTCGTCCTGATGCTGGACGTCGAAAGCGGTGGGAACCCTGGCGGCGACGGATCCGGCTGGATCAACGCCCTGTACGACAACCTCGCGGAGTACGCCGGCAATCCGGCGCGCATCATCGGTTATGCCAACCAGGGCGACTTCAACACGATGTGGGTGTCGCGGCCCAAGGGATTACGGGTGATCGCTGCGTCATACGGCTCGAACCCCCTGCTGCCCGGCCAGATCGCCCATCAATACACGGACGGCGCATATGGCGCCAATCAGGGCTTGCCGATGGGCTGCAACCCGTTCGGCAACTGCGACATGAACGTCGCAGACGGCTTGTCGCCCAACGATTTTGCCGCTGCCTGTGGAATCGGAACCGCCGGTGCCGGGCCGGTAGCCGCCCGCGTGACGACAGGGGTGATCACGATGGCTCAGCCGCAGGACATCATGAACATGCTCAACGGCACCAATACCGACGGCTCACCGCTGATCGGCCCCGACGGCGCGGACTACCGGATGGTCGACCTGCTGGCCCCGGACACCGAGCCGCTCGACGAAAAGCAGAACACGACTCGCTCGGTCTTCGATCAAATTACGACATTGGCGAAAATCCTTACCAGGACCCACAACAACAAGACGCTATTCGACATGGTGTCCGATCTGCATGACAAGATGTAACGCCCGTATTTCGGGCCGGACGTTAGCTGCCGGCCCGAAAAGCGGACCGATATTTCACGGTCATTACGCCTTCAACAGCGAAAACCGGCCGGTAGAATTGTGCGCCGTGGCCCAAAACTGGCCGGTCGTGCACCGCGACAGTGAATTCTCGGTGATTCGCGGCGCATTGCTCGGGGAATCCGGCGATTGCGGCATCGTCCTGGTCGGTGATGCGGGCGTAGGCAAAACCACGCTCGCCCGGTTGGTCACCCAGTCACTGCCGGTGCGCGCCCACTGGGTTGCGGCGACAGAGTCGGCGCGGGGCATCCCGCTGGGAGTGTTCGCCCATCTGGTGCGCAGTGCCACGTCGCGTGATCCGGTGGCATTCCTGTCCGCGGCGCGCGAAACGATTCTGGCCGAAGGACATTCGGTCATCGGCGTGGACGACGCGCATCTGTTGGACCAGCTGTCGGCGACGCTGCTGCACCAGCTGGCGTTGGACGGGTCGGTGCGCATCGTGGCGACGGTCCGGGCGGGCGCTCCGGTCCCCGACGCGATCACGTCGTTGTGGAAGGACCGGTATCTGCAGCGGTTGCATCTGATGCCGTTCAGTCAGCAGCAGTGTGTCGGCCTCATCGAGGAGGCATTGGGCGGACAGGTGGAGGGTCTGTCTGCCGAGCTGATGTGGCAGGCCTCGGGCGGGAACGCGTTGTTCGTCCGCCACTTGGTGGAAGGCGCCATCGAGGCCGGGACTCTGCGGCAGGTTCGGGGGGTGTGGCAGCTGCGGGGCCGGGCTGCGGTCACCTCGGAGCTGGCGTCATTGCTGGACTCCAGGGTCGACCAGTTGCCTGACCAGGTGCTGCACGCGCTGCGGTTGCTCACCTTCTGCGAGCCCCTCGACCTGGACACTCTGACTGCCATCGTCGGTTCGGACGTGGTCGAAGAGGCGGAAAGCCGTGGTCTGGTGCGAGTCGGTGAGGAACCGGGTGGCATTGACGTGCGATTCACCCATCCGCTGTTCGGCGAGGTAATCCGCCGCCGGCTGGGGATGGCTGCCGCCCGCCGACTGCGCGGCGAGCTGGTTCGCGCGATGCGGGACCGGCCGCTGAACAGTTCGGCGCACCGGATTCGGCTCGCGGAACTGACGCTGGACAGCGACGAGGTGCCCGAACTGGATCTGCTCGTCACAGCGGCGAGAGAGGCCATCGCCCTCACGAACGTGACGTTGGGTGAGCGGCTGGCTCGCGCGGCCACCAACCGGGGCGGTGGCCTCGAGGCCGGCGAACTGCTGGCGCGTTCGCTGCTGTGGCAGGGCAAGGCGACCGAAGCCGAGGAGACGCTCAGCTCATTCGACCCCGAGCAGATGACCGAACTGGAGCTGCTGCGGTGGGGCTGGGCCTGCATCGCCAACCTGCACTGGGCGATGGGCGACGCCGAGGGGTCCGACGAAGTGCTCGCCCTGCTCCGCGAGCGCATCACGAGCCCCGAGTTGATACCGATCATCGACGGCACAGCGTCGGCAACGCTGGCTTTCGAGAACCGGCTGACGGAAGCCGTGGCGATGGCCGATCGGGTGCTCGCCGAGCCCATCGCGCATCCGGTCGCGTTGCAGTGGGCGGCATTCGGTGGGGCGCTCGCCCTGGCACTGATGGGCCGCAGCGAAGAAGTGGCGGTATTGGCGCGCCGGGGCCGCATGGCCAGCGCCAAGGCCGACGGGCTGCTCCGCTACCTCACCGCGTTCGGGGAGGTGCGCGCGTTGGTGCTCGCCGGAGAATTCGACGCGGCGAGCAGCCGATCCGCGGTCATGATGCAGATCACCTCGTCGGGCCAGTATCTGGCGTGGGGGATGGCCAATGTGCTGGTCGGCACCATCGGTCTGGCCCGCGGCGATTTCGTCGAGACGGTGTCACGGATGGAGCAGACGGTCGCGGCGCTGACGGCCGAGTCGGCGGCTTCGTGGAGCTTCCCGGCTCGGCTGTTGCTGGCGCAGTCCTACTGCGCGTTGGGTCGGGTGCAGCCTGGGGCCAAGATGGTCGCCGAGTTGAAAGTCCGCTCTGGCCGGCACGTCGCGGTGTTCGGTCCACAGCTCAGGATCGCGGAATCGTGGCTCGCGGCGGCAGAGGGAAACGTCAGCGCCGCAATAGAACTGGCTTTGGATGCCGCCCGGTTGGCTGACAGTTCCGGCCAGAGTGCAGTGGCCATGCTGGCGTTGCATGACGCAGTGCGATTCGGTGACCACAGCGCCGCGGGCCGGCTGATCGAAGTCGCCTCCGGAGTCGGCGGCCGCATGGCCGCTGTGATCGCGGCGCATGCCCGGGCGGTCAGTGATCGCGACGGGCCTGGATTATTCGCTGCCGCAGAGCAATTCGAGCAGCTGGGTGCGTTGTTGTCCGCTCTCGACGCCGCGGCGCAGGCATCGGCGACGTTCGCGGCGGCCGACGACCGGCGACGCAGCGCCGAGGCCGCCGCCGTCGCCAACCGGTTGGCCGCGCAGTGCGGGGGAGTACGCACTCCCGCACTGGAATTGGCGGCGCACCCCTTGCCCCTGACGGTGCGCGAACGTGAGATTGCGAACCTGGTTGCCGCCGGGCTGAGCAATCGCGAAATCGCCGACCGGCTGACCGTATCGGTGCGCACGGTCGAAGGTCACCTGTATCGGGCCTGCATAAAGCTCGACATCTCGGACCGCGAGGATCTCGCCAAGCTGATCCGGACCGGCGCGGCGGCTCACTGAATCTCGGGTGCGCCCCGGCTTCCCATACGCTGGCCGACGTGAACGAGAACGACACCGTGGACGACGACGGCGACCTCCAGATCAGTGGCCCGGTGCAACTCCGTCGCGAACGTTGCGCCACCACGACCGCCGACCAGCGCCTCCTGGACCGGCGCGGCCCCACCGACTGGGTGCACACCGACCCGTGGCGCGTGATGCGCATCCAAGGCGAGTTCGTCGACGGCTTCGATGCCCTCTCGGAGATGCCGAGGGCGGTCACGGTTTTCGGTTCCGCCCGAACGGTGCCGCATTCGCCGGAATACCGATTGGGTGAGGAGCTGGGCGCCGCGCTGGTGCACGCAGGCTATGCCGTGATCACCGGGGGCGGGCCGGGGGCGATGGAGGCGGTCAACCGTGGGGCCAGCGAGTCCGGCGGCTATTCGGTCGGTCTGGGCATCGAGCTGCCGTTCGAACAGCGGCTCAACCACTGGGTCGACCTGGGGATCAACTTCCGCTACTTCTTCGTCCGCAAGACCATGTTCGTCAAATATGCGCAGGCGTTCGTGTGCCTGCCCGGTGGCTTCGGCACCCTGGACGAGCTGTTCGAAGCCTTGACCTTGGTGCAGACCCGCAAGGTCACCGCGTTTCCGATCATCCTGTTGGGTGTCGACTACTGGTCGGGCCTCATCGACTGGATCCGCAACACCATGCTGGCGGAAGGAAAGATCTCCGAATCCGACCTCGACCTGATCCACTGCACCGACAGCGTCACCGAAGCAGTGGACATCATCGTCGCGTCAGCAGATTAGCGAGGTCGCCCTCAGTCGTGCTCCGCTTCGTAGCGCAGGAGGACCGTGCCGCAGGGAAAGGTGCGGTTCTCCAACAGTCGCAACGAGATCCATGCCGGCAGCGTCGGGAAGAACGGGGTGCCGCCGCCGACTGCGGTGGGCACGAGCACGATCCGGTACTCGTCCACCAATCCGGCCCGCACGACGGGCGCGGCGAGCGTCGCGCCGGCTATCTCCAGATTGCCGTCGGTCTCGGCTTTGAGCTTCGACACCACCGCGACGGGGTCGCCGCGTTCCAGACGGGAGTTCCAGTCGACCGAATCCAGCGTGCGCGAGAACACGACCTTCGGCATGTCCCGCCAGATGCGGGCGAAATCCACGATGAGCGGGGTGGCATCCGGTTCCTTGTCGGCGGTCGGCCAGTACGCGGCCATCAGCTCGTACAGCCGCCGGCCGTAGAACGACAGCGCCGTCTCGCGCTCGAAGTCGTTCCAGTACTGGTGCAGTTCCTCGCTCGGTTCGGACCAGTCGATGCTGCCCTGTGCGTCGGCGATGTATCCGTCCACCGACACGTTGAAGCCATAGATGAGTCTGCCCATGTAGATCAGACTGCACCCGACGGCGAAATTCATCGGCCAGGAGCGGGACGAGTCTCAGCCGAGAAGCTCCACCGACCTCTGGAGATCGGCCACCAGGTCGCGGTAGGCGGCGTCACGGTCGGGCGGTGGCAGGCGCAGGATCGACGAGGGATGCGCGGTGGCGATGGCCACGGTGTCGTGGTTCGGCACGGTGTCGGCCGGGAGCGACAGGGTCTCGCCGCGATGCTGGGTGAGCCGAAAGTCGTTGCCCAGGAGCGACTGTGCTGCCGTCGCGCCGAGCAGCACCACCACGTCGGGTTCGACGGTGCGCAGCTCGGCCAGCAGCCACGGTCGGCAGGCGACCACTTCGGTTCGGTTGGGCTTCTGGTGGATTCGGCGCTTGCCGCGATCGGTGGCCTTGAACTTGAAATGCTTGACCGCGTTGGTCACATACAGCCGGTCGCGATCGAGCGCGGCGTCGCCGAGTGCGCGGTCGAGAAGGCGGCCGGCCGGCCCGACGAACGGTTGACCGCGCCGGTCCTCCACGTCACCTGGTTGCTCGCCGACGAGCATGATCGCGGCCGCGTCGTCGCCGACGCCGAACACCGTCTGCTGCGCGTGCTGGTACAGCGCGCAGCCGTGGCACACGCCGGCCGCCGTGCGCAGCGCCGGGATGTTGAGCTCGCGGGGGAGATAGTCTGCCGCGCTGGTTTCGGCCATGCGGGTGTTTACCCCGCACGCCGCCGCGCCAATCGCGCCGCCCAGCCGACGCGGCGCCCGGCTACCGGAGGGACTCGGCGCGCTTCTTGACGCCGTCGGTCATGCCCCCGAAGCCCTTCTTCAGGGCGCGGCCCAGCAGGCCGGCGACGATGGGAGACACCGGGCCGAACAACTGGAAGTGCGAGTCGTAGCGGGTGCGGCCGTCGGGCAGCGGGGTCAGCCGGTGTGAGCGCTCGCTGCGCAGCAGTCCCAGCGGGGCGGGCTTCATGTTGTAGCTGAACTCGACGCCCGGGGTGAAGGTGTTGATGTATTCGCGCTGCTTCTTGGGCGGACCGATCAGCACCACCTTCATGTCGATCGGGCTGCCGGGTTCGAACGTCGACGAGCACTCGATGCAGAACGGATTCCACTCGCCGTAGCTGGCCCCGTCGGTGAGGACCTGCCAGACCACCTCGGCCGGTGCGTCGATCTCTACTGACCTGTCAATCGCGAAACTCACAGACACACCGTACGGGAGAGGGTGTACAGCTGCCGACAACTGTCCACTCAATAGGCGGGACGCAGCGCGGCGCGCTAGGCGGCGCGAGATCCTTCCTTCGAGGCTTCGACGCTGATGTTCTTGATCATGCCCGTGAAAATGATGCCGTGGAACGGCATCAGCGCGTACCAATACAGCCGTCCGGCAAGGCCTTTGGGAAAGAAGATGGCACGCTGGTGCAGCCGGGTGGTGCCATCGTCACGGGAGTGGAGTTCCCACTGCAGCCAGGCTCGGCCCGGCGTGCGCATCTCGGCGCGCAGCCGCAGCAGATGCGGCCGCTCGATGCGTTCGACGCGCCAGAAATCGAGAGCGTCGCCGGTGTAGAGAGTGTTCGGGTTGCGCCGGCCGCGGGCCAGGCCGACGCCGCCGGTCAGTACGTCGAGCCAACCGCGGACCGTCCAGGCGAGTGGAAACGAGTACCAACCGCGTTCGCCGCCGATGCCCTCCACGACGCGCCACACCTGGGCGACGGTGGCGTCGCAGTCGATGCTGCGGTCGTCGGTATAGATGGCGTCGCCGGTCCAGCTGGGATCCGACGGCAGGGGGTCGGCCGGGGCACCGGTCGGCGAGGCGTTGGCCCAGGTGGTTTCGACTTCGCCGTCCTCGATGCGGCGCAGCGCCAATCTAACGGCGTCGCGGTATCCGGTCGTGCCCCCGGGCGGCGGTGGAATCACCTCATCGATGTCGTGCTCGGTCACCACGGAGTCGGTGCTCAGGGACTCGATCAGAGCGCGGCCGATCCGCGGAGGCACCGGAGTCACCAGCCCGATCCACAATCCGGCGAGTTTCGGGGTGAGGACCGGCAGGACCACGATTCTGCGTCTCGCCAGCCCCGCGACTTCGGCGTAGATCTGCATCATCTCCCCGTAGCGCAGGACGTCGGGTCCACCGATGTCGTAGGTGCGTGAGCGCGGCACCTCGGCCGTGGCGGCGGCCAGCAGGTAGTAGAGGACATCGCGTATCGCGATGGGCTGGATGCGGTTGTTGACCCAGCGCGGCGTTGTCATCACGGGCAGCCGGTTGGTCAGGTGGCGGATCATCTCGAAGGAGGCCGAACCGGAACCGATGACCACGCCCGCCTGCAGCACGACCGTCGGGACACCGGAGTCGATCAGGATTTCCCCGACCTGGCTGCGTGACCGCAGGTGCGACGACAGCCGGTCGGATTCGGTGTGCAGGCCGCCCAGGTAGACGATGCGTTTGACGTGGGCGGTGCGCGCGGCAGCAGCGAGATTCTCTGCGCTGGTGCGTTCGGCCTCGGTGAACTCTCCCGGGTTACCCATCGAATGTACGAGGTAGTAGACGACGTCGATGTCGCGGCACGCGTCGCCGAGCGTGGCCGCATCGGTGAGGTCACCCTGCACCACCTCCACATCAGCAGCCCAGGGCACGTCACTGATCTTGTCCGGGTTGCGCGCCAGCACGCGCACGCGGTGGCCGGCTTCGATGACACGCGCCACCAACCGACCGCCGATGTATCCGGTGGCTCCGGTGACCAGCACGCGCAACGACGGTGCGGCGTGGATCGCATCTGTCACAGACTCTCCTCGGTTGGGGCCGCACGCTGACTGCTGAGACATTCCCCGAAAATGCCCGGCACTACCCAGTGATTCGGAGGCCTGCCGCGCGCGGATGGTCGGCAATCGATCACAGATTTGTTTATCCCGAGCGCGGACGGGGCATTCGCTGCGGACATGCCGCATGTGCGGCGTCCGTCTTGGGAAGGTCAGACCACGTGACGATTGATTACGACAGCCCGCAGCAGCTGGCTCGTACGCCGCAGCAGGTCAATGAATTCATCTGCATCCGTTGCATTCACGTCCGTGAGCTGAGCGAGCTGACAGCTGACCCATCGCTGGGGCACGTCTGTCGCGAATGCGCGTGATCAAGATGGGCCGACTCGGGCCACCCGCGCTAGCCTGGCGACCATGTCCAGCACGTTTTTCGACAACCCCGTCGTCCGCGCGCTCAACAAGGCGGCGGTCGGTCTGACCAGCGTGCCCGTCCTCGGCGACATCGTCGGCCGCAGCCTGGTCGAGATCCGCTACACGGGCCGCAAGTCGGGCCGTAGCTTCCAGACCCCCGTCAACTACCGGCTGTCGGGCGACGACGTGGTCATCAGCGTGATGGCCCCGGACTCCAAGAGCTGGTGGCGCAACTTCCTCGGCGAGGGCGGGCCCATCACACTGCTCAACTTTCGCGGCGCCGACCGTGCTGGGCATGCGATCTCGACGCGTGACGAGAAGGGCCGCGTCACCGTGCGGGTGCAGCTCGACTAGGCCTCAATCCGCGGCGGAAGTGGCATGATCCGGTTGTCCACATCCGCAGGAGGCGAGAACGTGCCGCTGGCTCACCGTGAGGCCGAGGACCGGGTGTCCATTGCCTGACGAACTGAGGGTCATCGACCTCGCGGAGGACCCGGGTGCCGCAGGTCTGGTGATCGGGGTCGGAGACCCGGCCGGTGATGACGCCGAGTTCTGGCTGCAGCAAGCGACTTTCACGCTGGTCGACCGCCCGTGTGCGGACCGCAGAACCGTGCAGGTGCCCGATGTGGACGCCGCGCTGGGACAGATCGCCGAACGCGTCGCCACGTGGCCGCAGACTGCCGCGGTGTGCGACGACGTCCTACGGGCATTCGACCCCGCGGCGCCGACGTTCGCCGGGGTGATCACCGAATCACTGGCGTATTCGACGCTGCAGTCCGGCCGGGAGTTCGCGCGCTGGCTCGCCGAACGCGGCCCGAAAACCGTTCCGCTGCTCCCGGATCCGGTGGTGTCGCACCGGGACGGTGACACTCTGCACGTCGCGTTCAACCGCCCCCAGCGGCACAATGCGTTTTCCACCGACGCGCGGGCGGCACTGCTGGAGGCGCTGGAGGTCGCGCGCTTGGACCCCTCGGTGACGGGTCTGGTGCTCACCGGCAACGGTCCCTCCTTCTGTAGCGGCGGAGACCTCGCCGAATTCGGGACATTCGACGACCCGGCGTCTGCGCACCTGGCCCGCACGCGCTTCAGCCCGGCCCTGGTGCTCGACGAGATCACCGCGCGCTTGGGCCCGGCGTGCCGGGCCGTCGTGCACGGCCAGGTGCTGGGCAGCGGGCTGGAGATGGCCGCGTTCTGCGGGCAGGTGACCTGTCACCCCGACGCCACCCTCGGCCTGCCGGAGCTGGCGTTGGGTCTGATCCCCGGAGCCGGAGGGACGGTGAGCATCACGCGGCGGATCGGCCGCTGGCGCACAGCGTATTTGGTGCTGTCCCGGGCGACGATCGATGCGGTGACGGCGCAGGACTGGGGCTTGGTCGATGCGGTCAGCGCGTGAGTGACGAGGCGGCGCGGGACTGGTCGGCCAGTGGGCTGGCCGCGCTGACGGGTATGCCGGGCGGGCCACCGGACGTCAGTCGCGCGGCGGTGCTGGCTCGGGCGCGGACGGTCGCATCCGAGTTGTCCGGCAGACTTGGTATCGAGATCGATGCGGCGGAGCTTCTCGCGGGGCGGGCCGCGCTGGCGGGGCTGCACCGGCAGGGCCGGATCAGCGCCGGCGGCGCCACGCGGCTGATCGCGGGTCGCGACGGTTGGTTCGCCCTGACGCTGGCCCGGCCCGATGATGTCGCCGCGGTACCGGCGCTTCTCGAATCCGACGTGCCCGGCGATCACCCGTGGCCGGCCATCATCGAGTGGGCCGGTCGCCGCCGGGTCGCCGATGTCGCGGAGCGTGCGCGTCTGCTCGGTCTTCCTGTCGGCGTGCTGGGGGAGACGACCGCCGCCGCCCCGGTGGTCCGGCGACACGGCAACCGAAAGCCGTTCCGGGACTACGGCCGGCTGCTGGTGGTCGACCTGTCCTCGATGTGGGCCGGCCCGCTCTGTGGACAGCTGCTGTGTCGCGCCGGCGCGACAGTGATCAAGGTCGAGAGCCCGTCGCGGCCGGACGGCACCCGGCAGGGGGAACGACGATTCTTCGACTGGATGAACGCCGGAAAGCTCTGTTATGCCGTCGATTTCGGCCAGCCCGACGAGCTGCGGCAGTTGTTGTCCGTCGCCGACGTGGTGATCGAGTCGTCTCGTCCCGATGCGCTGACCCGCCGAGGCCTGGGCCCGGACGATGTTCCGGCGCGGGACGGCCGGGTGTGGCTGCGGATCACCGGTCACGGCACTGAGGGGGAGCAGGGTCACTGGGTCGGATTCGGCGATGATGCCGCGGTTTCCGGGGGCCTCGTCGGCTCCGACCCGGCGGGCAGCGGACCGGTGTTCTGCGGTGACGCGATCGCCGATCCACTGACGGGGATGCACGCCACACTGGCGGTGGCGGGGTCGCTGCGGCGCGGCGGTGGTGAAGTCGTCGAGATCGCCCTGGCAGCAGTGGCGGCGGAATACGCCGCGCTACCACTGACGAGCGGTGCGAGCGTAGGTCCGGTGGCCGAACCGGTGGCGCCCGCGCTGTCGTCGCGGGCCGGCGAGCTGGGCACCGACAACGCGCGGGTGCGGGGCATCGTGCAGGAAAGGGCTTGCCGGGCATGCTGATTCAACGAGCTACGCTGCTCGACGGTCGGACCGTCGATATTCGGCTGGGCCGGCGCATCGAGGCCATTGCCGACAACCTCGAGCCGATCACCGGGGAGGACGTTCTCGACGCGGCCGGTGGCACCGTCATCCCCGGACTACACGACCATCACGTCCACTTGCGTTCGGCGGCAGCGGCGTTGACGTCGGTGCGGGTCGGTCCGGGGGAGGTACGCAGCCGTGACGCGCTGCGTGCGGTCTTGGGGCAGGCCGCCGTCGGCGCGGACGGCTGGATTCGCGCCGTCGGCTATCACGAGGTTGTCGCGGGTCCGCTGGACCGCGCTGTGCTCGACGAGCTTTCACCGAACGTGCCTGTGCGTGTCCAGCACCGCAGCGGGGTGCTGTGGACCCTGAACTCCGCGGGTCTGACGGCTGTCGGCCTGCCCGACCACCCCGACGGCCGGCTGCGCAGCGCGGACCCGGGCTGGACGCATGCGTTGCAGCGCAGCGACGCCGGACTCGGCGAGATCAGCAGGCGCCTCTCGGCATTCGGTGTCACCGGTGTCACCGACGCGACCCCCGACCTCACCGCTGAGGATGTGATGGACTTCGCCGAGGCCCGCCGGCATGGCGAACTGCGCCAGCGCGTCGAAGTCCTGGCACCCGCCAAACGCATTCTGCACGACGACGATCTGGACCTCGAGGCGCTGGCCGGCTGGATCACGGCACGGCACCGTCAGGGCGGAATCGTTGCACTGCACTGTGTTACGGCCGCGCAGCTGGTCGTCGCGATTGCCGCGCTGCGGCAGGCGGGTTCCCGGGCGGGGGATCGCATCGAGCACGGCGCCGTCATTCCCGATGACTGCCTGGCCGACCTGCGTGGCCTCGGCGTGCTGGTGGTGACCCAGCCGAACTTCATCGCCGAGCGCGGCGCGCAGTACCTCACCGACGTACCCGCGGACGAGCATGGCCAGCTGTGGCGGGTGGCGTCGCTGTGTGGCGCGCGGATACCCGTCGCGCTGTCGACCGATATGCCGTTCGGGGACGCCGATCCCTGGGCGGCGATGCGCGCCGCGGTTCACCGCAGGACGCCGTCGGGCGCCGTGCTGGGGGCGGATGAAAGCATCGATGCCGCAACGGCATTGGGGATGTTCCTCGGCGCACCCGCGCAGCCGGACGTGCCTCGGGAGCTGACGGTGGGAATGCCGGCGGACATGTGCCTGCTGGCGGCGCCACCGCGAGACGTTCTGGCTGCGCTGGACGCCTCGCTGGTGGCTGCGACCGTGTACGACGGTGCGGTGGTGTATCAGGCGGGCTAGTGCGCCGGCTCGAGAACCTCGTCGTCGAGCACTCGGCTCAGCAGGTCCTGGCGGGCTTCGACGTACTGCGTCTTCAAGGTTTCGACCAGTTGCGCGACGGTCAGGCGTTCCTTGATGCTGCCCACGCCCTGACCGGCACCCCAGATGTCCTTCCACGCCTTGGCGTCGGTGTTCCCGCCCGAGCCGAAATTCATTGCCGAGGCGTCGGATTCGGGCAGGTTGTCCGGGTCGAGACCCTGGGCGACGATGCTGCCGCGCAGGTAGTTGCCGTGCACGCCGGTGAACAGGTTGCTGTAGACGATCTCGGATGCCGTGGAGTCGACGATCATCTGCTTGTACTCGGGCACCGCGTTGGCTTCGTCGGTGGAGAGGAATGCCGAACCGACATAGGCGAAGTCGGCGCCCGCGGCGAGTGCGGCCAGGATGGACCGGCCGTGGGCGATGGCGCCCGACAGCAGCAGTGGACCGTCGAACCACTCGCGGATCTCGCGGACCAGCGCGAACGGGGACTGGGTACCGGCGTGGCCACCGGCGCCGGCTGCGACGGCGATGATGCCGTCGGCACCCTTGTCGATGGCCTTGTGCGCAAACTCGTTGTTGATGATGTCGTGCAGGACGATGCCGCCGTAAGAGTGCACCGCATCGTTGATCTCGGGACGCGCCCCGAGCGAGGTGATCACGATCGGGACCTTGTGCTCGACGATGACGCTCATGTCGTGCTCGAGGCGGTCGTTGGAGCGATGCACGATCTGGTTGACGGCGAACGGCGCGACGATGGCGTCGGGATTCGCGAGGGCGTAGGCGGCGTTCGACTCCTGGATCTCATCCAGCCAATCGCCGAGCAGGCTGGACGGCCGGGCGTTGAGCGCGGGGAACGAGCCGATGACGCCGGCCTGGCACTCCGCCTTCACCAGGTCGGGCCCCGAGCACAGGAACAACGGTGACGCGACCACCGGCAGGGACAGGCGCTGTGCGAGGACGGGAGGCAGACCCATGGTGGTGATAGCCCTTCGAATCGGAGACCGGGTTTGGACGGGACTCTAGTGGCGCTGGAGTGGTTATGCAACTAGTGGCATAATCGGCGGCGGGTGGATGTTCTCGCGTTGCCCGCTGATTCGAACATGTTGGAAATCAGTCGTATCAGGGAAGCGCCGACCGCCGGTCCCGGCTTCCGGCGCGCTTTTATGCAACAGATTGGATAACCGTCGTGACAGGACTGCTGCCGCCGCGCTGCGCCGGCGGAAACCGCACGGGACTTACGATCACGCCATGTCGCTGCAATTCGCCATCCTGACCGCGCTCACGGAGCGGGCATCGACGGGTATCGAACTCACCCGCCGGTTTGATCGGGCATTCGGCTACTTCTGGCCGGCGACGCACCAGCAGATCTACCGGGAGCTCGACAAGCTCAAGACCTCCGGGCTGGCCGAGGCCTCGACGCCTGATCGCCCTGAGCGCGGTCAGCCCAAGCGCTTCAGCATCACGCCCGCGGGACGGGCGGCGCTGGGCGAATGGCTCTGTGGCATCGATGATCCCGCGCCGGAGCGGATGTCCATCGCCGTGCGGGTGCGTGCCGCCGCGGCGCTCGGCGAGACCGGGGCCGTGCGCGCCGTGATCGCGCACCACCTCGCCGCGCATGAAGCGATGTTGGCCAACTACCGCGAGATCGATGCCCGAGATTTCGCGGCCCCGGTCGCCGACGCCGACGTGTTGCGGCACCTGGTGTTGAAGGCGGGCCTGCGGACCGAGCAAGCCTGGGTCGACTGGTGTCGCGAGGCGCTGGACGTGCTGGACAGGCTCACGTCGTCCGGTGACGGCGCCTGAGGGTTACGGGACGTTGGTTCCGTCGTCCTACAGATACATGCCTTCCGGCGGCTCGGCGCGGTAGCGACCGGTGCCCAACTCGGCGAGCAGCGCCGCCGTGCTGATGGCTTCGCCGTTACCGGCGAGCAGAGCACGGCGGACGATCTCGCGGATGTCGCTGCCGCTGGTGTGCTCGGGCAGGGCCGCGGCCACCGCGGCCGTGTTGACGTCCGCCCCTCCGGGCAGGTCGCCGAGCAGCACCGACAGGATGCGGGCCGCACCGACGCGGTCGGGGTAACCGACCTCGACCACCGAGTCGAACCGGCCGGTGCGGATCGCCGCCTTGTCCAGAGTCGCGACGTCGTTGGTGGATGCCAGCGTCAGGATGCGGGCGTCGGGGGCAATATCCATCGCCTGCAGCAGCTCCGACAACCCGCCGCCGCCGACGGAACGATCCCGGCACCACAGGTCGACGTCTTCGAGCACCAGCAGCACCGGGCCGCCCAGACGCTGAGCCTCCTCGACGACGACCGTCAGCAGGTCCGCTCCGGCGCGGGCCTCGACATAGATCACGGTGAAATCGCCGACGACTTCACTGGCCGCGACAGCACTCACCGCCGACTTCCCGGTACCGGGCGGACCGCACAACAGCACGCCGCGGCGGGCTCCCAAGCCGTGGGCGTTGAGCAGGCCGTGGCGATCGCGAACCGCCGCGATGCCGAGGTCGACTTCGGTCCACACTGATTGGGGCACAATCACATTCGATCGGCTGACAGCCGGCGGCAACTCGATCACCGTGAGCTGCAGACCATGCGCGTTGGTGGCGCGCAGCGCGCGGCCCCGGTACGGGTTGAGCGCGTTGGCACGCTCTGCGAGCCTGTCGAGCAGCACGCGGGCCTCGGCCTGATGTGCGGGCATCACGTAGACGCTGACCTCGGCCGAGTGGTTGAACGACTCGCGGGTTTCGATCTTGATGACGCACCCGGCCTCGGGCAACAGGGACCCAGCGGGGAAGTGCACACGCAGGCTCAGCGGGTGGCGGTACTGCCGCTCGCCGATCTCGGTTTGCGTCCACATCGGGGGATGCGAGTACTCGCCGGGGCCGACCAGACACACCTGCTCGTGCTCAGTGATCCACTCACCGAGTGCCAACGCCGTGGTCAACCGGGCCACGGGATTCAGATCGCGGGTTTCATCGATCAGCTGACCGCAGTCGCTCACCCCGAGCGCACGGGCGGTGAACCGGTCGGCGGTCTCGGCCCTGTCGAGGTTGGAGACGCCGGCAAGCAACTCGCCGAGTGCATGCAGGGTCACACGCGCCATCGGGTGCACGTCGTTCAGCCACGCCGCGACATCGCTGATCGGCCGGCGACCCGTGCGGTCGTCGTCGGCGAATTCGGTTGCCAGTTGGGTTATTTCGTCGTTCGTCAGAGTCATGATTGGTGATGTGGGTCGGAAACAGGGCAGTCGGACAGAATGGCACGCTGCCGAGGCACCGTCAACGAGTTTTCGCCGCCGCTACGCGGTGGGCTTCTGCCACACGAGCAGATAACGCCAGAAGAGCAGGCGCCGCACGTAGGCACCCGGAAGGAGAATCGCGGCCTGCGCGGCGACTTCGCGCGTCGTCAGCGGTGGGTCGAGCACCACCGGCATCACGTCGTGGTCAGGCGTCTTCGCGAACCCGCTGCCGGTTCCCAGCAGTCGCTCGGCGCGAAACCGGACACCGAGCGCGCGATGGGCGAGCGCGGCGCCGAGCTCATACGGCCACTCACGCCGCAGGTCTGTCCGCGGCAGCGCGATGGCCGCGAGCACACCACCGGGCCGAAGCGCGTCGGCCAGCCGGGGCAGCACCGCATCGAGCCGCATGTGGTGCAGTGCGCTGATGGACACGATCGCGTCGTAGTCGGTTGCCGGCAGCGCGTCGGTCAGCACGTCGGCCTGAATGCAGTTCACATTCGTCGGGGCCCGGCGCTGCGCTTCGGCGATCATCACCGCCGAGCGATCGACCGCGTCGACGTGCGCACTGCGCTCGGCGAGCTGGACGGCGAATCCGCCGGCTCCGCAGCCGACGTCCAGGACTCGTTGGCACCGTGACGGCAGGAGCTGCAGCAGCCGGCGCTGGTAGTAGGCGTTGTGGTCCCAGTCGAGCTGGCTCCGGGCGTCGGCCACCGCCGGCGTCACGCGCGCGCGGTGACCCGAACCGGGATGGGGCCTTTCGCGACCGTTGTGTAGGGCGATTCGAGCGGGAAGTCGTCGTGGAGCGACTCGATGCGGTTGGACCGCACGATGGTGGCCAGCGCGAGCGTCGTCACCAACATCGCGAAGTGTTCACCGATGCAGGACCGCGGCCCCGCGGCGAACGGGATGAACTGCCAACGGTCGCGGGTCTTGGCGTTGTCGGGGCTGAACCGGTCGGGGTCGAACGCCAGCGGGTGATCCCACAACGTGGGGTCCCGGTGCACGGCACTGATGCCGATGGCCACGATGCTGCCGGCTTCGACGCGATGGCCGTCCACCACGATGTCCTGCATCGCCGTCCGGCCGACACCGGCCGCCGGCGGGCACAGCCGCAGCGACTCGTTGAGTACCTGGGCGGTGTAGGCGAGCCGGGGCACGTCGTCGGGGGTCAGCTCCCGATCGCCGATCGCGGCGACCTCGGCCGCGACCCGGTCCTGCATCGCGGGATTGCGCCCGAGCTGCCACAAGGCGTACGTCAGCGTCGTCGCGGTCGTGTCGTGGCCGGCCAGCATGAAGATGAGCAGGTCGTTGCAGATGTCGTCGTCGGAGAGCTTCTGGCCGGTATCGGGGTCCGAGGCCGCGAGCAGTGCCTTGACCAACGGTGCATCGCGGTCCGGGTTCGCGCGGCAGTCCTGCAGGACCGCCATGGTCATCTTGCGCATCCGGGCAACCGCGGCGCGAGCCCGACGCCGTCCCAGCGTCGGCAGCCACTGCGGCGCCTTGATCGGCCGCAGGGCGCGATCGGCCGTATAGCGCGAGGCCACGTGCATGTTCTCGGCGATGGTGTTGCTGTGCTCGTTGATGTCGAGACCGAGAATCGAGTAGCCGAGGGACCGCATGGCGAGCCGGCGGCATTCGGTGTCGAGGTCGACGTGATGCGCGTCGCGCCAGTGGTCGGCGATCGCCTGCGCGGCCTGGGACATGTGGCCGCCGAAGCGGTCGACGTGCTGCTTGGTGAAGACCGGCTGCAGGGCGCGCCGGCGCGGCGGCCAGGCCTTGTTGGGCAGGACGAAGAGATTGTCGCCGACCACGTTGCGCACTTCTTCGTGGATCGTGGAGCGTTCGGCGAGGTTGTCGGAGCGACCCAGCACGTCGCGGATGCCGGCCGGCGACGTGACGAGCACGATGGGCGGCGCGACGCGCTTGGGTACGACGGCGATGCGACTGACGGGCCCACCGGCCTCGCTCAGCCGGACCAGCCCGGTGTGCAATTGCCGGGTGGCGATCAACTGCCGTAACGGCAGCGGATTCTTCGGCGCGAGCGGCAGCGTGCCCACGTCGCGGGCGTCGATGGTTGCAGTCATGTCAATAAAGAATTATGCCGCGCCAGGGGCGCGCGGTCGAGTGATTCGACCGGCAGGTATCGCAGTCACGGGTATGAATCAGTCATGAGCAACCACGTGAACCTCACCCCGCAGGAAAACGAACTGATCGCCGAGAGCCATCCCGAGGCGTTGGCCCGGATGGATTCGAAAGCACTCAAGGAGCTGCAGCGCAGGCTGCGGCAGGCGCGTGAGAAGAACTTCAGTTTGTTGCGGCGTCAGGGTGCGGCGCGGGTGGAATCCGAGGGTGGCCGGGGCGCCGCGCAGCCCGCCAACGAAAAGCGGGGCGAGAAGGTCGACGTGTTCGACGAGGCGCTCACTCGGGTGAGCGAGCGCCTCGAAGCCGTCGGCGACAACGAGTAGTCACCCGGAACGCGCCCCGGCGCGAAGCCGTACCTCTGGGCCCTGGCCGGCGAGTGACTTTTGGCCATAGCCCCGGGCAGTCGACGCCCGTACCGTTGAAGGTGTCGGGAATTGCACCTTCGTCTGGAGCGGACATCATGACCGAATTATCTCCTCGCCCATACATTTTGGTCGGCATCGACGGATCAAGATCATCGCTGGAGGCGTTGCTGTGGGCCATCGGCGAGGCGCAACTGCGCAACCTGCCGCTGCGCCTGGTCCACGCCGTCGACTACGGCAATTTCGTGATGGGATTCAATCCGGGTGCTTCCGAGAGCTTCTTCAAGTACGTGGAGACGTCGGGACAGAACTTCCTGAACGAGGCCGCGGAGCGTGTTCAGGCACTCGCCCCCGAGGTGGAGGTGTCCGTCCACAACCTGGTCGGCCGCCCGGCGCAGCTGCTGGAGGAGCAGTCGAGGGATGCGTTCCTCACCGTTGTCGGATCGAGTGGGCTGCACGGGTTCACGGGTCTGCTCGCGGGGTCGGTGGCGGTGGCGCTGACCGCGCACGGCCACAGTCCCGTCGTTGTGGTCCGCGCGCCCGGCGCACACGCCGGAGGGCCCGTCGTGGTCGGTGTCAGCGGCGCGCCCGACAGCGAGGAAGCAATCGGCTGGGCCTTCCAGGAGGCGTCACTGCGCGGGGCGAAACTGCTCGCCGTTCTCGTATCGAGTTATGTCCCAGCCTATTTCGACTACATCGAACCGACATGGGAAGAGCTGCCGGGCCCGGCGCGGGAGGACCAGCAGGCGATGTTGCTGGCTGAACGGCTGGCGGGGTGGCAGGAGAAGTTCCCGGAGGTCGCGGTCCGCCGCGTGGTCGCCGCCGGCCATCCGGGGCACGTGCTGCTGGGCTATGCGCAGCGCGCGCAGCTGATCGTCACCGGGACCCGCGGCCATGGAAACGTGGCCGGGTGGTTCCTCGGGTCGACGAGCCACCGGCTGGTGCAGCATGCCGAGTGCCCGGTGCTGGTCGCCCGGCCGCAGGCCCGGTAGTCAGATCGTTGCTGAGGTGCAGGGGGCCGTTCGCGGCCGCCTGCACCTCAGGTATTTCAGACCCGTGCGACGAGCACAGAGGGGTTGTCGGAGTTCGCGTCGGCGTGTGAGCCAATAATTTTGACGAGCTTGGCCGCTTCGCGGGCACCGACAACGACGAGGCTGATCGGTTCGGACGTCGTCTGCAGGAACCGTGCGAAACTCGTCGTGATGGGTACCGCCGTGATGTACACGTCGGGGTAGAGGTCTAGCCACACCGCACAACGGCGCAGCAGCTCCTGGCGGCCACTCATCCCGGTCTCCGGCGGACACACGCCGACCGCCACAACGGGCCGTCCACGCAGTTGCGCTTCGGCGACCGCCGCGGCGAACACATCGTGGTTCTCTTCCCAGTCATTGACCTCGACGACGATCGACCCTGCCGGCGAGCGCCGGTGCGGTGCGTAACTGCGGACCACTGCGGCCGGACACGCCGCGCCCTCGGCCACGCCCGCCGCGGTCGATCCCAGCAGCGCTTTTGCGAAACGGCCTATCCCGACGGAGCCCACACACACCATGGCGGCTCGGCGGGATTCTTCGATCAATACCGCCGTCGGGTCTCCGACTACGACGGCGGTCTCGATCTTGACGTGCGCGGCGGTGTCGTCGATGGCTGCGTGAGCCGCCCGCAGAGAGGTCCTGGCGTATTCGATGACCATTCGATCCGAGCGCTGCGGGCCTTGCACGCAACTCACCAGCCGCAGCGGGACATCTCGGGCGATGGCTTCAGCGACGGCCCAGTGAGCGGCGTAGACGGCAGCTGTCGACCCGTCGATGCCGACCACGACGGAATCGCCAGCGTGCATTTCGATCATGTTGTCTCCCGGTGGTTTTCGCGTGTTACGCAGTGGTTGCCCTGGCGTGCGGCACGGCAGATGTGTCATCGAATCCTCGCCCGGGTACGTAGCCGGAGGCGAGGGCATAAAGGCCTTTGGGACGGCGCATGAGTCACCACAGGTCAAGGGTCCCGAGCGGTGGCGAGTGATCACTCAACGAGTGACTTTCGGCCATAGCAGCGGAGGAGCCGTGCTCGTACCGTCGTGGGCATCGGACAGTCAGAGGCATCGGAGGATATTGTGACCGAATTACCGCCCCGCCCTTATATTTTGGTCGGCATCGACGGGTCGAGCTCATCGCTGATGGCCCTGACTTGGGCCGTCAACGAAGCACAGTTGCGCAACCTTCCGCTCCGGTTGGTGCACGCCGTCGACTTCGAGAGTTTTGCGCTGGGGTTCAACCCGGGTGCCTCCGAGAGCTTCTTCACGTACCTGGAGACCACGGGCCAGCGTTTCCTTGACGAGGCCCTCGATCGTGTCCAGACGCTGGACCCTGATCTGGAGGTGACGTTGACCAGAAAGGCGGGCCGCCCAGCTCGAGTGTTGATCGAGCTGTCGAAGGGCGCATTCCTCACCGTCGTCGGTTCAAGCGGACTGAACGCATTCACCGGCCTGCTGGCCGGCTCGGTGGCAGTGGCGCTGACCGCACACGGACACAGCCCGGTCGTCGTCGTCCGCGCACCGGGGGTGCCGGTGACAGGCCCAGTTGTGGTCGGGATCAGTGGGGCCCCGGACAGTGAGGATGCGATTGGCTGGGCCTTCGAGGAAGCCGCCATGCGCGGGACCGGACTGACCGCTGTCCTGGTTTGGGGCTACTTGCCGGCGCATTTCTACGATGTCCAAGGTCCCTGGAATGACCTGACCGGCCCGGCGCGTGAGGAGCAGCAGGAGATGCTGGCCGAGCGATTGGCCGGGTGGCAGGAGAAATTCCCGGATGTCGCGGTGCGCCGCGTCGCGGCAATCGGCAACCCCGGGCACGTCCTGCTGAGCCATGCCCAGCGCGCTCAGCTCGTCGTCACCGGAAGCCATGGTCGCGGCGACGCCACCGGGCTGCTGCTCGGTTCCACCTGCCACAAACTGATTCACCAGGCGAATTGCCCAGTCCTCGTCGCTCGGCCGCATGCTCGCGAGTCGACCCGATGACGAGCGCAACTCGCGAGGTGCGTGAGCCCTTGACGGCGGCGCGGCTGCGATCGGTGGACGCGTACTGGCGGGCTGCCAACTATCTCACTGCCGGCCAGATCTACCTGATGGACAATCCGCTACTGCGAACGCCTTTGGAGCATCAACACATCAAGCCCCGCCCGTTGGGGCACTGGGGCACCTCGCCGGGGCTGAACTTCACCTACGCGCACCTGAATCGCGCCATCATCGATCATGATCTCGACGCGATGTATGTCATCGGTCCCGGTCATGGCGGGCCGGCGCTGTTCGCGAACGCCTGGCTCGAGGGCAGCTACAGCCGAACACGTCCCGACATAACCCGTGATGAACGCGGCATGGCGACACTGTTCCGCGAATTCTCCTTCCCGGGTGGCGTGCCCAGCCATGTCGCACCGGAAGTTCCGGGCTCCATCCACGAGGGCGGCGAGCTCGGTTATTCCCTGGCGCACGCCTACGGTGCAGCTCTCGACAACCCGAACCTGTTGGTGGCGTGTGTGATCGGTGACGGCGAAGCCGAGACCGGTCCGCTGGCCGCCAGCTGGCATTCGAACAAGTTCATCAACCCCGTCACTGATGGTGCGGTACTGCCCATCCTGCACCTCAATGGGTACAAGATCGCCAATCCGACGGTCCTGGCGCGGATCACCGACACCGAACTCGATTGTCTACTAAGGGGATACGGGCACCATCCGATCTACGTCAGCGGCGACGACCCGCAACAGATGCATCAGGAGATGGCGGCGGCGATGGATCGCGTCGTGGCGATGATCAACGAAATCCAGACCGCCGCGCGTGCCGCGACATCCCCAGCGGCGCGCCCACAGTGGCCCATGATCGTGTTGCGGACGCCCAAAGGCTGGACCGGACCGCGGTGGGTCGACGGTGTGCCTGTTGAGGGTACGTGGCGTTCGCATCAGGTGCCCATAGCCGATGTCCGGTCTGATCCGGAACATCGCCGGCAGTTCGTCGATTGGCTGGATTCGTACCGCCCCGGCGAGCTGTTCGATGAAATGGGTTGCCCCACAGCGCTGGTGACTGACAATGTGCCGTCAACCGATTATCAGATGGGATTGAACCCGAACGCCAACGGTGGCCTGCTGCTGACACCTTTGCATTTGCCTGCTGCCCAGGAATTCGCGGTGTCAACCGTCAGGCCGGGGGACACCACCGCAGAGCCGACCAGGGTGCTCGGGCAATATCTGCGCGAAGTAATGGTGCGTAACGCCTGCTACCGCAACTTCAGACTGTTCGGGCCCGACGAGACGGCGTCGAATCGGCTCGGTGCCGTGTATGACGTCAGCGACAAGCAGTGGAACGCAGCAGTTCTGCCGAGCGACGAGCACCTGGCCCGCGACGGGCGTGTGCTCGAAGTCTTGTCGGAACACATGTGCCAGGGCTGGCTGGAAGGTTATCTGCTGACCGGGCGGCATGGCCTGCTCAACAGCTACGAGGCCTTTGCTCATGTCGTGGACTCGATGGTGAACCAACATGCCAAGTGGCTCAAGGTGAGTCGCGAACTACCGTGGCGCGCACCGATCGCATCCCTGAACTACCTGATCACGTCCCACGTGTGGCGCCAGGACCACAACGGCTTCTCGCACCAGGATCCGGGTTTCATCGATCATGTTGCCAACAAGCGCGCCGATATCGCCCGCATTTACTTGCCGCCGGACGCAAACACGCTGCTGTCGGTAGCGGCGCACTGCCTCGCCAGCCGGAGCTACATCAACGTGATCGTCGCCGGTAAGAACGACGCCCCGGTGTGGCTCACCGCGGAGCAAGCTGCGGTGCACTGCGCACGCGGCGCGGACATCTTCGAGTGGGCCAGCACCGACAGGGGTTCAGAACCTGATGTGGTGCTGGGCGGCGCCGGCGACGTGCCCACCATTGAGGTGCTGGCTGCCGCATCGATACTGCGAGAGCGCCTGCCGGAGATAAAGATCCGCGTCGTCAACGTCGTCGACCTGTTCCGGCTGCAATCCGACTCCCAACATCCACACGGCATGACCGATGCGGAGTACGACACGTTGTTCACCACCGACCGACCCGTGATCTTCGCCTACCACGGCTACCCGTCGTTGATCCACCTGTTGACCTACCGCCGACGCAATCACCGGAATATGCATGTGCGGGGGTATCTGGAAGAGGGTTCGACGACAACGCCTTTCGACATGCTGGTGCTGAACAAGATGGACCGCTTCCAGCTGGTGATCGACGCCATCGATCTGACGCCCGGACTCGACGGTCCCGCGGTACACGCACTGCGCGCAGACATGGTTGCGGCTCATGATCGCCACCGTGAATGGATCCGGACGCGCGGTGAGGATCTGCCCGAGGTCACGGAGTGGCGTTGGGAGTCGGCAACTGATTGACGGCGTCGGCGATAACTGTCCTCGTCATGCGACGACTGTGCGCTCAGGGGGCTTCGGCGACTAAGGTCTAGGGTCCTCAGATTGACGGCCACTGGTGATCCACGCCGTGGCGTCCTCGACCTGCCCCGCGGGGAACTTCCGGATCTCCGCAGTGATGAAGTGTGACACCAGGTGCTGTGCAACGCCCGCTATCGGCGAATCAGTGACGATGGCAATCTTTTTCACGTGTTGGTGATGGTCATGGACGAATCGCAGGTGCGTCACCATCGCCCCGAAACTGTCCCATCCCGGAAAATGTGGAGCGTCGATGATGAGGCCGGCAAGGTCGCCGCCCTGCTCGATCTTCGGGTCGACAGTTTGGTTGAGGGCGGCAAAATCGCCGGTACTCAACGGGGATTCCGGGTGAATGGTGAGAATCGAGTTGTCCGAGTCCCATTGTTGATCGATCACGGTTCACTCCTGTGCTATCAGTCTGAGCGCAAAGTTGTTGTGCAGCAGCGGGTAATTGCCGGTTCTAGCCGCTGAGCAGCATCAGGTTGCCCAGCCGGCGAGTGTGCGTCGCAGCTGACGCGACGGAGATCAGGTGAGCGAGCCCGTTCTCGATGCCGCGGGCGAGATCTTCCGTGTCGAGCTCGGCGTCGTAGTCGCCGATGACGCCGAATGTCAGGCGATCTGCGTAGCTCATGATGGCGATGCCCGTGCGCATGCCCATCGCAATCGGCGGTACCGGCACGAGCGCGGCGATCTGACGACCCATCAAGCGCATGCGCCGGCTCGGGCCCGGGACATTCGTCGTCACGGCAACGACGCCATGTTGCGGAAGCCGGCCCAGCAGGCGCACGGCCGACGCCATGATCGGAAATGGAATCAGGTTGGCTGCGGAAACCACCAGAGAGCCGGCCTGGCGCTGCCCACTGCCTTTCGCCGTTGTCAGCCTCTTGTGGACCAGCCGAAGCTGTTCGAGCGGATCCGGCCGATCGACGGGGAGGTCAGGCAGCAATATGGAAACCCGGTTGTCGGGCACGTGGAGTAGTTCGGCAGGCCGGACAGAAACCGGCACGACGGTGCGGATCGGCCCGGCCGAAGGTTGCATGTCGTGCTGCAGCATCGCTGACCGGAAACCGTCCGTGATGGCGGCCAGAGCCACGTCGTTGACGGTGACGCCGAACCGCTTGGCGACCATCTGGACATCGGGTAGCGAGACCTCGACAGCACTGAATCGGCGCATGTCGCTGAGCTGCCCGTTGAGGGGTTGGGTCGAGGTGGTGAGCACGCCGGCTACGAGTTGAGCAGCTCCGAACGCCATGCGCACCCCACTGCGCGCCGTCGATCTCACCATCCGCCACGCATCGGTGCCGAGCGTGATCGGATTGAAGCCGCGCCGCGATTGCTGAGCTGATCCCGAAGGGAGGCAGGGGATTTCATCGCGCGCTGCCCACTGGTTGTCGCAGATGCCGGCGAGCATTGCTGTCGCCGCGACACCGTCGGCGATGCAGTGGTGCAGCTTGACCACGATCGCCCAGCGACCATCAGCCAGACCGTCCAGCATCCACGCTTCCCACAATGGACGGGATCTGTCGAGGCGGCGCTCCATCAAGCTCGCCACCGCGCGATGAATCGCAGTGTCATCACCGGGCGCTGTTACGGTGAGCCGGCGGACGTGGTGGGTGATGTCGAAACTGGGTGCCGGTACCCATTCTGGAGCGCTGAGGTCGAGCGGATATGAGTGCAACACCTGTCGGCAACGGGGCAGGGTGGCCGAGCGCTCGTCGAGCACCGCTTGTAGTTCGGCGAAGTCCGGGGCCGGGCCTTCCATGATGGCCACCACCGCGACGGCAAGATTGGCATGACTGTCGGAATCCTCAGCCTGCAGGAATCCGGCATCGAGAGCGGTGAGCTGGTTGTCGTTCATCGGTGTCCTTTACGGGCCGGCCTGCCAATGGTGCGGTGTTCGCGAATGATGTTGCGCCTGTCGGAAGTTCACGAGCAGAGCTGATGGACCGCGGTCGTAGGGACCTTCGGCACCTGCTGCGCCTGCCGTGACCGGGCTTGTGGCCTTCCGGCTGCCTGCCAGAGGACCTTTGGCCCGTGTGGGCCCCAGACCAGTGGCGCACCATCGAGTGGCTGCCCCACTGAAGTCGTGATTCGTAGGGAGGATTTCCCGATGGCCGTATCCACCGATGAGGATGTCCTGTCGTCAGAAGGCGTGGAAGGTGCGTCCCAAGGGCGGTTTCTCGCTCTGATCACCGCTGCGCTGATCGTGGCGGCGATGCTCATCGGTTGGATGTTCGGCGGCTTTTCGCTGGTCCGCCTGGTGCTGCCGGATGACGCGGTAGCGCCGGCGAAAGTTGCTACGGCACAACAGCAGGCGCCGCCCACATCGCAACAACTGCATGCGTGGCTTGCGCAACTTGAATCACCGCTGGACGCGTTACTGATTCAGCGGGACAACATCGCCACCGCGGCTGCCAAGTCTGACATGGTGGGAATTCAGCGGGCCTGCGAAGCCGGCCAGATGGTCCTGCCTCAGCTACAGGCGTTGTTGCCGAGCCCGGAAGCGACACTGACAACCGCCCTGCGGCAGACTCTCGAGGATTTCGGCTCCGGATTCAGTGAGTGCCTGACCGGCATTCGGAGTCAGGACGTCGCAGACATCGAGATGGCCTCGGTCTATCTGTACCGCGCGAACAATGACCTTCGAACGCTGATGGCAGTGATTGCGCGTGAACTGAATGATATCGACTCCGGGAATCAGGACATCGTACCGATCTGACGTTGCCGGCCGACCCGAATGCCGTTGGAGTTCATCAGGAGTCGGCGGACACGGCGACGGATGGGGCTGATCGACGATCTGGGGACCACCCGACCGCGGTGAGATACAGCCCGGCCAGCCCGGTGACGATCACGACCGCCTGCCACCACGGTGCGACGGCCAGAACGTCGTGCCCTGTCGCCAGGTACGCCGCGGGGAACATCATCAACGCCGCGCCCTTGAGCACAGTCAACCAGCCCAGCACCGACACGGTGGCGGCAGCAGCTCCGCGCCAATGCGGGTGCAGTGTGACGACGACCAGTCCCATCGGTAAGACGAATGCGCCTGTGATCCAAGGCCATACAGAGTTGTCCCCGAATGTGTGCATCAGGGTCTTGACGTAATCAGCCCGGGTGACCAGTGTTGCGGCCGCGACGACGAGATAGGGCCCGAGCACCCGAGCGAACATCCGGGTGCGGTGCTGAATGTGCGGTGTTGCGGTCATTATGCGAACTCCATCTCATGGATAGAGGCGCGGGTCGTCGATCGGGACTCGGATCAGCGACCCGCCGCCTGGTCGTCGCAGGCACGAGAACCCGGCAACGAGTCCTCGTCGTGCAGAAGGGAAACGACGTCCGTCAGCGCGCGGCGCGGGGTCGAGGGTAAGGGGTCTGCGTTCAAGGGTGCCCAGCCGACGCGGATGAGCATCTGCGGGAACAATTCATCGCCGAAAACGTCCGATCGGACGATGGCTCGGCACTCGGGATTCTCCAGCGCCTCCGTGACGGGGCACGTGGACAGTCCCTGCGCGGTGGCGGTGAGCAGAACTGCGCTCGTTGCTTCTCCGGCCCGCAATCGATCAATCGGAGTGTCGGTCGAGGTGCCGAGCGCCAACAGTGAACCGTTGTCATCGGTGGCCGTTGTGCCTGCGGCCTGGCCGAGCACGGGGCCGGCGAAGATGCGACTGGGGAGAGCAGCGCTGTGGTCGGGCGCGGGTGTACTACGAGCGGGCACACCCGCGACCGATGCATAGCGGCCGCTCCAGACCGTCAGTTCGGTGAGGTAGTCCAGATCATGCACATGCTGTGAAACCGCTTGCCGCAGGGCACTTGTGAGCACGTCGTTGAGCTTCACCCGGCGCAGGCCGATGCCGAGGCGCGCCGCGCGGGCGGTCATCAGAGCGATGTCCCCGAGCGGGACGGGCCAGCCGCTGTAGTACCGCCGGTCGGTTCGGCGCCGCGGAATCGCCGCGGCGAGAGCGATGTCGGCCTGCTCGGGGATGCAGGGTGTCAATTCGATCGCGGCGAGATGATCAGGCTCGGCCGGGTTGGGGAACCTGCGCACGGTCGCCTGCCAGCCCAGCGCGTGGAAGGCCACGGTCGCGTGGTGCAGCGCCGCACCACAACTGATCAGCAGGTCGCGGCCGTCGGGGTCGGTGTGAATCAGGTGCAGTGACGATTCGGCGTACAAGTGCACACTGTTGGCGCCGATGCGCCACCGCCAGGGTTGCGTGTTGTGCACCGAAGGGGCGCGCGTTGCCAGCGCCATGGCCGCGCAAATCGTCTGATGGTCGGGGAACGTCTCGGGCATCTGATTCACCTCACTGGACCTGTGATCGAGGTCGACGCGGTGCGTTTCAGATCGCGCACACTGCTCGTTTCTCATACAACGATCCTGCAGGTGATCGGGCACGATCGACAGAGCACTACGTCACTTGCTGAAGAGTTCTGTCCCAGACCACATGCCGGCGGAAGCGGTGTCTATCGTCATTGGTGGCCAAAGACATTGGACCCGCATCCCGAGTCACCCCATCAGGGCAGCGGCGCCCACCACCGCAGGACGGTGCCGGCGTCGACGCCGGGTCCGACGGTCATGTCACCGCCGGTGTCTTGTGCCCGTCGGCGGAGGTTCGCCAAGCCACTTTCGGTGATGCCTTCGGGTAATCCCTGGCCGTTGTCGGTGACCTCGATACGCAAGTCGTTGTCGACGTTGACGGTGACGCCGACTGCGCTGGCCTTGCCATGACGGACGGCGTTGCTCACCGCTTCGCGGACGACGGCCTCGGCGTGATCGGCCAAGTCGGGCTCGATGACCGAGAGCGGGCCGTCGTAGCGGACCGTGGTGTGCAGTTCGTGGCTGGAGAAAGAGGCGACAGCGGCATCGAGTCGCTGTCGTAACCGGGTGGTAGAGGCGGTGCTGCCGTGCAGATCGAAGATCGCGGTGCGGATTTCGGTGATCACTTCCTGGAGGTCGTCGACGCAGTCGGTGATGCGGCGCTGCACATCGCTGGACTTGGCGCGCGGGATCGCGCCCTGGAGCGTCAGACCAACCGCGAACAGCCGCTGGATGACGTGGTCGTGCAAGTCGCGGGCGATGCGGTCGCGATCGGCCAGCACAGCGAGCTCACGCTTCTGACGCTGGCTGGCGGCAAGCTGCCAGGCGAGCGCGGCCTGGTCGGCGAACGCGGCCATCGTGTCCAGCTGATCCGCGGTGAATTCCTGGCGGCCCGCATTCCGCAGCACGACCAGGACTCCGATGACGCTCTCGGTGGTGCGCAGTGGCAGCACCAGTGCCGACGCCACGTCGGCCGCTAGTGCTTCAGGTAGCTCGGCTGCCCGGCAGATCGAGGGCGTTCGATCGTGAAAAGCCCGGCCGATGGGTCCGCCGGCTGCCGGCGCCTCCAGCGCTGATGCGCGGGCATCGCCGACGACGTCGATCACCTGGAGTTCGGTGATCTCGCTGGTCGGCGCATCGTCGTCCTCGGGAACCGCGATCAGCGTCACGTCCGCGTCCGTCAGCGAACGTGCCTCCTCTGCGATCTGGCGGAACACCAGCGACGGCTCCGTGCCGGACAACAGAGCGGTACCGATATCGCGGGTGGCCTCGATCCAGGCCTGGCGTTGCTGCGACTGACGGTAGAGCCGGGCGTTGTCGATGGCGATGCCGGCCGCTGCGGCCAGGGCCTGTGCGAGCACTTCGTCGTCTTCGCTGAATGGCTGTCCGGATGCTTTTTCGGTCAGATACAGGTTGCCGAAGACTTTGTCGCGGATGCGCACCGGCACCCCGAGGAACGTTCGCATGGGAGGGTGGTGCTCGGGAAAGCCCACCGAGGCGGGGTGGGTGCGAATGTCTTCCAGTCGAATGGGTTTCGGTTCGTCGATCAGGACGCCCAGCACGCCGCGCCCCTGGGGCAGCGGGCCGATCTTGCAGCGGGTCTGCTCGTCGATGCCCTCGTAGACGAATTCGACGAGCTCGTGATCCGTGCCCCGGACCCCGAGGGCGCCGTACCGTGCGTCGATGAGCTCGATCGCGGTGTGCACGATGGTGCGCAGTGTCTCGTCCAGTTCGAGCCCGGATGTGACGGTGAGCATCGCCTCGACCAGACCGTCGAGCCGGTCACGGCCCTCGATGATCTGTTCGACACGGTCCTGAACTTCACTGAGAAGTTCACGCAGTCGTAGTCCCGATAGCGGCGCTCGCAGCGGATGCTCAGCGCTGCTGTCTTGACGTCTCACATCGGTGATTCTGCCACTGGGGTAGCGGTGCGCCAGGAATTTGACGTCGGCGGCAGATCAGTCGTCCGAGCGCCGCGGCCGCTCCAGTTTCGACACGAACACCGCGGCCTGCGTCCGTCGTTCCATACCCAGCTTGGCGAGCAGACGCGACACGTAGTTCTTTACCGTCTTCTCCGCCAGGAACATTCGTGCGGCGATCTGCTTGTTGGTCAATCCTTCGCCGAGCAGATCCAGCAGCACCCGTTCCTGATCGGTCAGCCCCGAAAGCGGGTCCGATCGCTCGGCTTCATTGCGGAGCTTCGCCATCAACGCCGCGGCGGCACGGTTGTCCAGGAGGGACCGTCCGGCGCCCACGGCCTTGATCGCCTCGGCGAGTTCCATGCCTTTGATGTCCTTGATGACATAGCCGCTCGCGCCGGCCAGGACCGCGTCGAGCATGGCCTCGTCGGAGGTGAACGACGTCAACATCAGGCACCGTAGGTCGGGTAGGCGCGACAGCAGATCGCGGCACAGTTCGATGCCGTTGCCGTCCGGCAGACGCACATCGAGGACGGCGACATCGGGTCTGAGCGCAGGAATCTGGGCCATGGCGTGCGCCACGGTTCCAGCCTCGCCGATGACTTCCAGATCCGGGTCCGCACTCAGCAGGTCGATGAGTCCGCGGCGCACGACTTCATGGTCATCGACGAGAAATACTGTGACCATTCGCGTGCCCTTCTGCACGCCGGCGGCGCGCTGATAAACGTTGACGTCTTGCTCATGACGATAGGCCAGGCCTCGGCTACAGGCGCTGATTACGTTGGCAAATCAGTGCCGTGCAGTTCACCTGGGGCGAGGCTGAGCGCGCCGTCCCCACGATCTCACCCATCCCGGGTCTCCGGTGCCTGCCGATCACCAGCAATTGGATCGAATCGGCATGGCGATCAAGGTAATTCATCGTGGAACCACGGATTGCGACGGGGTTGAACTCGATGTCCGGGTTGGCGAGGCGATACCGGGAGAGACGTTTGTCCAGCCGCGCAGACACGCCATCATCCTGCACTTTGTCCCGTCCGTCCGCAGGCGAGGTCGGCCGCGTTGCGAGCACCGTCAGGGGCACTCCGCGTAGCCGGGCTTCGCTGATTCCGGCCTCGAGAACGACGGCGCTGTCCGGACTTTCATCGACTTCGACCACGACGTGCCTGGGCTGCATCACCCCGTGGTGATTGCCGCTGCGGACGATTGCCACCGGACACGGCGCGGAAGTCGCCAATGTGGCCGCGGTCGAACCGAGTCGGTGCCCCGTGGCATGCGCGATGCCGAGCGAGCCCAGACACAGCAGGTCGGCAGATCGGCTGGCGTCCAGCAGGACCCGGGAGGGATGCCCCTGCAGTACTTCCCATTCCACTTTGACCGGCTGCTCTGTGGACTCGACCGCGACCAGCGCGCGCCGCACGGAGACGTCGGCGCACGCCAGATCTTGAGGTTCCTGCTGGGGATCGACGGCACCATGGCCGCGTGGCTCGACGACGTAGAGCAGGCGCAGGGGTACGTCGCGACTGACGGCTTCATCGACCGCCCACAAGGCAGCGTCAACCGACCACCGCGAGCCGTCGATGCCGACCACGACGGCCGATGACGGTGAAGCTGACTTGTACATCTTCGCACTCTCCTGACTTCACCCAGCTGACTATTCGTCGACGGTAGGTGCGATGACCGTGTCCGCGGCAGGGGCATTGGTCCCTAGTTGCCTGACCGTGGGCCCATGTGCCCTAGTGAGCGGGCTGGTGACTTGCCATCGTCGACGATATGAAGAAGCAACTGGCAACGGGTGTAGCGCTTGCGGCTGCACTGTGCGTAGCGGGCCGGCGGTATCGCAAGTGGGCGGCCGCCAGGCGCACATCCAGCGCTCCGCCATCAATTCCGGTCATCAGAGCCATGTGGCCGGAAGCGGAAAACGTCCGCCAGCTGGCGTCGCGGTGTCGGTGGCGGGACGTCCTCCAGGGCTGGGGCGGTGCCGATGCGGACCAACACCTGGGGCAGGGGATGGCCGGTGAGCGCGCTGATGATGTCGCAGGTGGCCGGGTGCTCCGTCAGGTGGGTGAGCGTGCAACTGGCTAGGCCCGCGACGGTGGCTTCCAGCAGCACTACCGACAACGTCTCGCCGCACGCCAAGATGTCCTCGCGCGTATCGCCGAGTGCGGAGATGACCACCACGGTGGCCTGGTCATCGCCGGCATGTTGGCGACGCTCGCGGACATGGGAAACCGGGAACGAGCGTCCGATGTCAACCCAAAAACCTTCTGCAGCCGACAACAACGCACTGTGTGGAATACCGGTTGTACTCTCAAAAGACGAAGTCCACCAGTCCAATTCGGCGTGATACGCGGCGTCGTACATCCGTAGCGCATCGGTTAGATGTGAGGCCTGGGCTACTTCGGTGCGTTGTCGGGCGGTCAGGACGTCAACCTGGGCCGGGTGATTCACCGTTGCCAGCCGCAGCATTTCGACCAACGCGGGCCGGTCTGTCACTGCGCCGAACGGAAGTCGATCGGATCGCCGGCACAATATCGCGTCTGCTGCCCGCCGCTGTGCCGGTGTGACGCCGGCGGCCGACTGGAAGCGGATGTCGGCGAGGTGCCGGTGGTTCTCGGGGTCGGGAAAGCGCTCTACCTTTGTGGTCCAGCCAGTTGCGGCCATCGCCACGCGGAGATGGTCCAAGGCCGCGCCGCAGCTCAACAGTGCCTGGCGGCCTGAACCGTCGGTGGTGACCAGCCAGCCGGCGTCGAGATACAGCTTCAGCGTGGCGGATTCGAGCACCCAATACCACGGCTGGCTGTTGTGGATCGACGGCGCTCTGCAGGCCAGAAGTACCGCATCTTCGATTTCCGCGAGGGAAATAGTGGCTTTCGTCATGCGGCGTCCTTCTCGACAACAGCGAGGTGCACCTAGAAGCCTGCGACGGTTCGGACGCTTCGCACAGGGTCGGAAGTCATCATTACCTCGGCCGTTGGCGGTCAAGCACGTCATCGGGTGTCGACAGAGCACTTTTCGGATCTCGCGAGGACCTTCGACACTATGCCGTGTTCGAGCAGTGCGGTCAGATGGCATCGGAGAGCTGCATGACCACTACGGCACAAGGACTTTTGATGAACATCCAAGCCCCGGTCAATCCGGTCGTCGTCGGCATCGACGGTTCCAAACATGCGGTGCGCGCTGCGCGCTGGGCCGCACTCGAGGCGGCGAGCCGGGACACCACGTTGCGGCTGGTCTACGTCATCGACTCGGATCATGCCGACCACCAGGAGAGCATCGACCGCGCTCAGCACGCGTTGCACAAGGCGTGGAAAGCCGTGACCGCTACACGCGTCGACGTGAAGCTCGAATCAGAGATTCTCTCGGGCACCCCGGCTGAATGCCTTGCCGATGAGTCCCGCCAGGCGGCTGTGGTGTGCGTCGGCGACCGCGGAACACATGACACGCCTGATGCTCCGCGCGGATCGACGGCTGTTGAGGTGGCCCGGAGCGCGCCAGGCTCAGTCGCGATCATCCGGCGGAAACATCGCGAGTTCGACCATCGCAAGTGGATCGTGGCTGTCCTGGACGAATCAGCCTCTGCTGCAGCAGTATTGAAGGCTGCTGAGTCTGATTCGGCATGGCGTGATGCGCCGATTCTGATGCTGGAGCCCTGGTCGCATTCGGGTGAGCCGGTCGATGTCAGCAATCCGGTGCACGCCGCTCTGGAGCGGTATTTGAGAGCCGCGGACAACAGTTACCTCGAGTCGGTCACCCTGGCGATGCCGGGGCATCTGAGCAACTTGCTTCGGCAGAGTGCATGCATCGACCAGCTTGTCATCGTGCGGGGAGACGACCGGGACTTGGTTGCGGAACTGACCGGCGACGAAATGCGCGAGACCTTGAAAGGTTCGGACTGCACACTGTTGTTCGTCCGGCCGGCCTACCGCCCATCACGTGGCAATGGAACAGCTTGCCACCAGAGTTCGACCGAGCTGCTGACGGTAGGGCAGTCATGACCCAGGTGCTGCATCAGCCGATCCGGTGCACCCAATCGGCAACCAGACAAGGGTCGGTGGCGACCGAATTCAGGACGCGGCAGTCCCGTGACACCGCCCGTACGGACTGGATTGCCCACGTTGCGGCGAAACTCGCTCTTCGCGAGGGGCGCCACGATACCGCGCGGGATGCGGAGATCGCGGGCTGGTGCCGGGAGACTGCGATGCAGTTCGCGGATGCCCGAATTCAAGCGTTCGTCCCACTGTTGGTCGAGCGGATCGTCGCCGACCGCATTCGGCGTGGCAGTGATTTGGGCTGCTAGTCGGCATCCCGGACGGTCAGCAGCACCTTTCCGACGGTCTTGTCGGAGTCGAGCAGCCGGTGCGCCTCAGGGGCGTCGGTGATCGGCACCTCCGCCGCGACGACAGGCACCACCGCTCCGGCGTCGATCAGTGGCCACAGATGCTGCCGCAGGGCGCTGATGATCTCGGCTTTGGAGCCGGGGCCTTCCTCCGGCCGGCGCCGCAGGTTCGTCACATGTACCGATCCTCGTTTGAACAGGAGCGTGCCGAGATTCAGTTCGGCGACGGCGCCACCCTGTAAGCCGATGATGGTCAGGTGGCCGTTCTCGGCGAGGGCGTCGACGTTCTTGCCGAGGTAACTGCCGCCCATGATGTCGAGAATGACGTCGGCGCCAGAGTATTCGGCGTTGACCACCGCCGGGAAGTCCTGGTCGCGATAGTTGATCAACGTCTGCGCGCCGAGTTCGCGGCAGGCGTCCAGCTTGAATTGTGTGCCGGCCGTCACCGCCACGTTGGCCCCGAGTGCGCGCCCCACTTGTATTGCGTGCGTGCCGATTCCGCTGCCGCCGCCGTGAATCAGCAGCGTCTGCCCGCTCTGCAGGCCACCGGTCATGACGACGTTCGACCACACGGTGGCCGCCGTTTCCGGCAGCGCCGCGGCGGCGATGACGCTCACGCCCTGCGGCACGGGCAGCACATGACTGGCGGCGACGTTGACGCGTTCGGCGTACCCGCCGGCGGCCAGCAGGGCACACACCGCATCACCGGGTGCCCAATCCTGCACTCCGGCACCGACTTCGGCGATGTAGCCGGAAACCTCGAGGCCCGGGATGTCGCTGGCGCCCGGTGGTGGCGGGTAGAAGCCCATGCGCTGCATGACGTCGGCGCGGTTGACGCCCGCCGCCACCACATCGATGGCGACCTGGCCGGGCCCGGGCGCGGGAAGGTCGTCGACCTTGGCCCACTCCATCACCTCGGGCTCACCGTGGCCGTTGAGAGTTGTCGCGTACATGTTATTTGCCTCCGGGGATGGGGAATTGGGTTGGTTGTGATTGACGGACTGTGGTCGGGGTCATCGCCCGCTACTTCTCGTGGGTCTGTTCGGGTAGGTCTTCCGGCGTGCCAGGTAAGCCCGTGGGCTGGAGCCGTTCCAGCGGTGGAAGGCGTGGGAGAAGTTGCTGACATCGGTGTAGCCCAGCCGGTTGGACACCTGCTCGACCGTCATGCCGCTCTGCAACAGCTCCGTCCCGAGGTGGTGGCGCACTTCGTCGAGCAGTTTCCGGAACGACGTGCCCTCGGCCTCCAATTGGCGGCGCAGCGTTCGGGTACTGCACGAGAGTCGGTCCGCCACCTGGGGCAGGCTCGGCGGGTTGGCGGGGTCGGCCAGCAGCAGGTCACGGACCAGGCCGGCCCGGCCGGTACGGGCTTCCCGCTGTTCGAGCAGCATCCGGCACTGCTGCTCGGTGAGCTTGGAGGTGTGGCTACTGGCTTGCGGCAGAGGAATATTCAGCAGGCCGGACTCGATGGTGACCGATGTTTCGGTGTCATCGAATTCCGGCGTGGAGCCGAACATGTCTTCATAGAACGTCACGGCCGGCCCCGGATCGGGGAGGGCGAAGCTGATGCGGCTCGGCGGCGGGGTGGCGCCCAGAATTTCCCGGTACAGGTTGGGGATGGCCGCTGCGTCGCGCTCCAGGACGAACCTGCGGATCGGTGCCGGCACGGCGCGGGCGTCGATGACGATCGTCAGATCGTCACCGTGTCGGCGGGTCTCGAAAGTGCAGAAGGCGTAACTTAATTGGACGAATCGCACAGCGACATCGATCGCCTCGCCCAAGGTCGGGCTGGTCAGGATGGCGAATCCCCACAGCCCGAACGCCGTGACCGGGTACCGGGCCGCCGCCTGCAGGCCGAGGCCGGGCTGATCACCCAACGCGGCAACGATATTGGTGATGGCCCTGAGCTCCTGCTGCGCGGTGACCTCGGCATCGGGAACGCGAATCGCCGCGGCCGGGATCCTGGTGCCGGCGAGGCATTGCTGCGCGGTCAAGCCGAAGTCGGCGGCCCAGTCGAGCATCACCGTCAAGCTCGCGGCAGACCGCTTGGAGTGCAGGTCAAGCGTCGTCATCGGTCGCGCAATCGCTCGCGGTACTCGCGGGGCCCGACGCCCTTCCACCGGCGGAACGCCTGCGTGAAGCTGGAGGTCTGCGAATAACCGAGGCGGTCGGCTATTTCGGCAACCGGCATCCCGCTCGCGACCAGTTCCTCGGCGAGTGCCTCACGGGTTTCCTCCTGCAGATCGCGCAGCGACACCCCCTCCTGAGCGAGGTGCCGGCGTAGCGTGCGCGCGCTGACAGTCAGCTGCCGCGCGGCCTCGTCGAGTGTCAGCACGGGCGCCGGACTCGACAGCATCATGTCGCGCAGGAGGCCCGCGACACCGGCACGTGCAGACCGCTGTCGCAGCAGTTCGACGGCTTGCTTCTCGGCCATCGAGCGCGCGTACTGGTTCGCCTGGGGCAGTGGTTTGTTCAACGCGTCGAGGCTCACGATGAGGCAGTTCTGCGGTGCGCCGAAGTCGGGCTCGACGCCGAAGATGTCGACGTACTTCCGCACGATGTCATCCGCGGGCCGCTCGGTGGTGTACGCGACCTGCAGCTGGGCGTCCGATGACATGAGCAGGTCACGCTGCAGCGTCTGGATACCGGTGCTGTCGCGCTCGACGGCGAACTGACGCAGGTCGGACGGCAGGTGGGACGGGTCGAGGATCAGCCGGCCGTAGCCGTCCGTCATGTCGGGCGACACCGTGAGCCGGCACAGACAGAAACTGAGCGCAGCCAGCGATACGCCCACCTGCATCGCCTCGCCCAACGTGCGCGAGCTCATCAACGCCAGGCCCCAGATTCCGGGCGAGGCCGCATGGCAGCGCAGCCCGGCTTCGATGCCGAGGCCGGGGACATCAAGGGCAGCAAGCATATTGGTGATGATCTGGATCTCGTCGCGCAGATGCACTTCGGCGTCCAGGTCATCGAGGGCGGAGCGGGTCAGCGACGTGCCATGCAGTGACGCGGTGGCGGGCATTCCGTGTTCGGTCGCGAGATCGACGAGCAGAGCCACCCCCGCCGGTGAGCGGAGAACATCGTGCGTACTCACATGCTCCTCATTCGGCCGAATCCGGTTTCTGTCACCCTGCGGTACCGAGCCTAGGGGCCGAGCCGTCTCACGCAATAGGTGATGAATGGCCAACAAGTTGTGAGAAGTGGCCAACTCGTAGCGCCGCATTCCCGCCTGCGGAATTCTTGCCCTATGACCAAGCGCATCCTGAACGTCGTCACCAACGTCTCGCACTACGAGGACCCGTCCGAGCCGACCGGCCTGTGGTTGTCGGAGCTGACGCATGCCTACCACGTCTTCGCCGAGGCCGGCTACGAGCAGACCATCGTCAGCCCCCAGGGTGGGCTCTCGCCGCTGGAGCCGCGGTCGCTGAAGTTCCCCAACTTCGACAAGAGCGCCAAAGCCTGGAAAGCCGAGGCCGCCAAGATGGCGCTGCTGGCCGACACCGCCGCGCCGGCGGACATCGACTCGGCGGATTTCGACGCCATCTACTTCACCGGCGGCCACGCGGTGATGTTCGACTTCCCGGACAGTGAAGGACTGCAACGTATCTCGCGGGAAATCTTCGAACGCGGGGGAGTCGTGTCCTCTGTCTGCCACGGCTACGCCGGGCTGCTGAACACCACGCTTTCGGACGGCTCGCTGCTCGTGGCGGGCCGCAAACTCACCGGCTTCTCCTGGACCGAGGAAGTCGTGGCCCGCGTCGACAAGCTGGTGCCCTACAACGTCGAAGAAGAAATGAAGAAGCGCGGCGCACTCTACGAAAAGGGGCTCATTCCCTTTGCTTCGTACGTCGTTGCCGACGGTCGCCTCGTCACCGGGCAGAACCCCGGCTCCGCGAAAGCCACGGCCAAGAAGGTCGTCGAAGTCCTCGGGCGCGGCTAGTTTCCCTCCGAGCCGGGCAGATTCGGGTCGAGGGTGCGCACAGATCGTCAGATCCATGGTTGAGAGGCGCTGATCGCACAGTCGCGGCCAGATACCCGGTCGCGCCGAAAACGATGATCTGGTTGGTCATCTCGGCTCGCAGATCACGACCGGTATGTCCCGGCTGGTCCGTCGTTGGTAGTCGGCGTAGCCCCGGTAGGCGGATACGATCTTCGGCCACAGCTCGGCCTTTTCTGCGGCTGTTGCGGTGCGCGCAGACATCTGCCGGCGCTGTCCGTCCATCACGATCTCGCACTCGGGGTTGGCCTGGAGGTTGCGGTACCAGTCCGGGTTGCGGTCGTCGCCGCCCTTGGAGGCGACGAGCACGACCTGACGCGAATTGTGCACGGGCGACGTCAGATAGCAGGACCGCGGCAGCCCGGATTTGCGACCTGTCGTATGCAGCTCCACCAGCGCCATGCCGAAGGGCTTGGCCAACAGCCTGTTTCCGCTGAGGGTCAGGATCAGCCGGTGTGCGCGGTTCATGAGCTTGGCACCGGCGTCACTCAACGTGTTGCTGTTCATTTGACGCCCGGGAGCCGGCGCAGCAGGCGGATGCCTTGTGTCATGACACGGGCGTAGGTACCCGCGCCGAGCCAGGCCGGTGCACCGACGGGCAACAGCCGCTCGACGGCGATCGTCTGGGACTCGGTGTATTTGAGGATGCCGTGCTCGCCGTGGCGGCGGCCCATGCCGGAGGCCTTCATGCCGCCCATCGGTGCGTCGACCGATGCCCACGCGGCGGCGTAGGCGTCGTTGACATTGACGGTGCCCGCCTGCAGTTTGGCGGCCACGGCCCGCCCGCGTTTCGGATTCGACGTCCACACACTGAAGTTCAGGCCGTACGGGCTGTCGTTGGCCTTGTCGATGGCCTCGGCCTCGCTCTCTACCCGGTAGAGAGACACCAGCGGTCCGAAGGTCTCGTCGGCGTACACCATCATGCCGTCATGTACGCCGGTCAGGATGGTCGGTTCGTAGAAGTACGGCCCGAGGTCGGGACGGGCGCGGCCGCCGGCGAGGACGACCGCGCCGTTGTCCACCGCGTCAGCGACGTGACGGGTCACCGTCGTCAGCTGCTTCTCGGAGATCAGCGAGCCCATGTCGGCTGAATAGTCCAGGGCGCCGGAAAGTTTCATCTTCTTGGTGGCGGCGGCAAACCGGGTGGTGAAGCTGTCCCACAACGCCGCCGGCACATAGATGCGTTCGATCGAGATGCACAACTGACCGGTGTTCGAGAAGCAGGCCCGGATCGCGCCGTCGACGGCCTTGTCCACGTCGGCGTCGTCGAGGATCAGCAGCGCGTTCTTGCCACCCAGTTCCATCGAACAGTCGATCAGCCGCTCGCCTGCCTGCGCGGCGACCGTGCGGCCGACCGCGGTCGAGCCGGTGAACATCAGAAAGTCGGACTGTTCGATGATCGACGTGCCCAACTCGGCACCCGAGCCCGTCACCACCTGCACCAAACCCTGTGGCATACCGGCCTCTTCGAGCAGCCGCACCGCCCAGAGCGTGGCGAACGGCGTCTGCTGGTCCGGTTTGGTGAGCACCGCGTTCCCCGCGACGATCGCGGGCAGGGCGTCGCTGATGCCCAGCGTCAGCGGATAGTTCCACGGCGAGATGACGCCGACCAGGCCTTTCGGATGGTGCAGTTCCCACACCTGGGTGAGGGCCAACTGCGCGCCCTGCCGCCGCTTCGGTTTGAGGTAGTCGGCAGCGGTGTTGGCGTAATAACGCGACACCATGGCGACGTCGATGATCTCTTCGAAGGCGTGGCGCCGTGCCTTGCCGTTCTCGAGCTGAATGAGGTCGAGCACTTCGTCCTGACGGTCCAGCACCAGATCGTGGAAGCGCAGCAGCATGGCCGCGCGGTCCTCGACGGGCGTTGCGGCCCATGCGGGCTGGACCGCGCGGGCCCGTTCGGCAGCCGCCGCGACGTCGGCAGGCGTGCACCGCGGGACATCCGCGAGTATCTGACCGGTCATCGAGTTGAGGACTTCGAGACGGGAGCCGGGGTCGATTGCCTGTACCCGGCCGGCCAGGTTCCGCAGCAGCGCGGCGCGGGGGCCGGCCACGGGCGGAGACGCGAATGTCGTCATGGTGTCTTCTCCTGCAGTGCGGTGCGCAGCGTGTCCTGCGCGAGTTTGATTGCGGCAGTGGCCGCGTGGGTTGAACGGAGCGCGTTGAGCATCATGAAGTCGTGGATGATGCCGCCGAACCGCACCTGCACGACAGGCACACCGGCCTCGCGCAGTTTCGCGGCGTAGGCCTCGCCGCCGTCGCGCAGGACGTCGGCCTCGGCGGTGATCACCAGAGCCGGTGGTAGGCCTTCGAGCTGCTCGACGGTGGCACGCAACGGTGACGCGTAGATCTCATCGCGTTGCGCGTCGTTCTCGGTGTACTGATCCCAGAACCACTTCATGCCCTCGCGGCTCAGGAAGTAGTGTTCGGCGAACTGGTGATACGACGGCGTGTCGAAGTCCGCCGCGGTGACGGGGTAGAGCAGCACCTGGTGGCAGATCGTCACGTCGCCCCGGTCCTTGGCCATGAGCGTGAGCACGGCGGCCATGTCGCCACCCACCGAATCGCCGGACACCGCGAATCGCGAAGAATCCAAACCTTTTTCGGCGCCGTGGGCGAAGACCCATTGTGCGGCGGCGTAGTTCTGCTCGATGGCGGTCGGATACTTGGCCTCGGGGGACAGGTCGTACTCGGGGAACACCACGGCGGCGTCGGCGCCGACGGCCAGTTCCCGGACCAGGCGGTCGTGCGTGTGGGCGTTGCCGAATACCCAGCCCGCGCCATGGATGTAGAAGATCACCGGCAGGGGGCCGGTGGTCCCGGCGGGCTTGACGATGCGGACCTGCACCGAGCCCGTGGGTCCACCCTCGACGGTGATCCACTCGTCGTCGACGTCGGGCATCTGGACTGCGCCGGACTGCACCTCGTCGACCGTCTTGCGGCCTTCGGCCGGCGGCAGCTGGTAGAGGAATGGCGGTGTGTCGGTGGCCTGGCAGAAGGCGAGCGCCTCGGGCTCGAGCACCGGCTTGATGTCGGTCATGGTTGTCTCCTCATGCTCACGGGGTGGAACTGCTCAACGAGGTGGGACCTGTTCGATAGTTGTCCACTTGCCGGCCCGTGACACCTGTTTGGCCACTTATCACAAGTTATTGGCCATCCGACACCTGTGGACCGTGGCCGACTGCTGTCAGCCTTGAGCTGTCAATCCCTACGAAGGACGAGGTCCATCACCATGGCTACGCAACTCACCGAGGTCGAATTCGCCGGCCAGACCGTCGAGGTGCCGAAGGGCGGTTACTACGACCGCTACCGCTCGAACCCGAATCTGGACGAGGTGGCACAAGACCCCGCGGTAGGCAACATCGACTGGTTCCGGCGCATCCCGAAGGTTCAGGTCGACTCACGGGTGGGGCCGTTGTGGGCGCCGAACTTCTACTACCGCGCCAGCATCGTTCAGGCGAATCTGCTTGCGCCGCTGGACCGTTTGGCCGCGATGCTCCCCGCCCCGCTGGAGCCATTGCGCGCCGTGCCCGGTTACGGCATCGCCGCGCTGACGTTCTTCTCGTACGCGGTGTGCGACAACGATCCCTACGATGAGGTGTCCGTTGCCGCCGTCATTCGCAAGCCCGGAGACCACGGCGTGGTGTCGGGCCTGCTGCCCGAACTCGAACTGCTGAATGCCCTGCGGCGCAGGAACTTCTACGCGCACGTGCTGGCGCTACCGGTCACCACCGAGATCGCCCGGGTTCGCGGAGTCAACGGTTACCAGCTGCCGAAGTGGCGCACCGACATCAGCGTCGACATCAGTGACGCCGTGCACGCCGAGATCGACGGGCCCACAGGGAAACCCGATGTGACGCTGCACGCGCCGCTGCCCGAGTTCACCGACGTGCCGTCGCAGTCCCGCATGGGTACCAACACCATGATCCATCTGGTCGACGGCCAGTGGCGCCAGACGTCGGTGCAGTCCAACACGCTGTCGTACGCGCAGCGCAGCTTCCCTCGCGACGTGACCATCGCCCGTAACGGCGGCCCGCTCAGCGACCTGCTCGACGGGCTCGGCGCGTCCCGGGTCCTGAGCCTGGACATCGCCAAGGATGCGCAGTTGGTCCTGAACTTGCCGCGGCCGCTGAACGCCTTCGGCTGAGCGGGTACCTGGACGCGTTATCAGAGGTGATGTCGCAGAAGGGATTTCCGGCATCATCCAGAACTCCGTCGACATCGGCCGGCACGCGGTCGAGAAGCTGAGGGCGGCCGTCGCCGGCGATGGTGCCGATAGTGACGCCGAAGCGTGATCCGGATTTCCAGCGAATGGCCGCGGGTCGGGGATAGGGTGCGGGCGGCGACGCGGCCCAGCGGCCTGTGCGGGGTCGGCGCCATACCGACAATGGCCGGCGAGCCCCGGGAAGGACGGACGATGAAGGTTCTGGTGACCGGGGGGACGGGCTTTGTCGGAGCGCATATCGTTGCCGTGCTGATCCGTGACGGACACGATGTGCGGATGCTGGTTCGGCGGGCGGAGCAGGTGCCGATATCACTTGAACCGCTGGGTGTTTCGGTCGACGACATCGTCGTCGGTGATGTGCTGGACCGCGAGGTGGTGGCTGCCGGACTCGACGGTGTCGACGCCGTCGTCCACGCGGCCGCCGTGTTCAGTCTCGACGCGCGCCGAGCCGCCGAGATCACCCGGACCAACCTGCGCGCAACGGAATTGGTCGTGGGCGGTGCGGTGGAACGCGGCCTGGATCCCATCGTGCACATTTCGTCGACAGTGGCCCTCACGTGTCGCGACGGCGGCGGACCCGACCTGCCGCTGGGCGACGTCGGCCTGCCGTACGCCAAGTCGAAACGTGATTCAGAGGTACAGATTCGAGCATTCCAGTCGGGCGGGGCTCCCGTGGTGTCGGTGTACCCCGGTGGCGTGTTGGGACCGCACGATCCGTATCTGGGGACTCAGGTCGAGCTGTTCACCTGGATCGTGAAGGGCTGGCTTCCCGTGTGGCCGAGGGGCGGTGCCCACTACGTCGACGTCCGCGATGTCGCCGATGTCGTTGCCGCATGCATGGTGCGGGGCAACGGACCGCGTCGCTATGTGGTGCCCGGCCATCACCTGACCGGGGACCTGATGCACGGCACGCTGCACAAGATCACCGGACGCTGGCTGCCATTCGTGACGACGCCGTCCATCGTGGCCAAGCCCTTCAGCCGTTTCGTGGAACTGCTCAACAAGGTGCTGCCGGACGACATTCACCTCCCCGCGGACGTCGAGACCGTCGAGCTCGCCGAGCGGGACACCCGCTTCGACACGTCGCCCACCACGGAGGACCTCGGCGTCGTCGCGCGGCCGTTCGAGGAAACCGCCCGCGACACCCTGCTGTGGCTCATCGAAATCGGTGCGCTGCCAAGCAGATACGCCGGCAATCTGCGCTGAGCTACGTTTTCGCGGCTGTGGCGGCAGCGGCTGCCCGGTCGGTGAGCAGGTCGTAGATCGGTCGCGAGCCGAGTGCGATGGCGACCAATAGCGCCGTCGCACAGGCACCGAGCATCGGGGGCAGCTGGTTCGCGCTGCCCGTGAGTTCGGTGGCGAGGATGAGGCCCGTCACCGGCGCCTGGACGGTGGCGGTGAAGAACGCTGCCATGCCGATGAGGGCAAGGGCCGCCGGAGCAGGCGCCGATTGTGGCGCGACATGGGTCGCGATCAGGCCGACGATCAGTCCGACATCGGCGCCGAGGACGAGCATCGGTGCGAACAGGCCGCCCGGTGTACCCGCGGCATACGAGACCACGCCCAGGACGAAACGCAGCACCAGCACCGCCGTGACGGCACCGATGGCGCCGTGGCCCAGCAGCGCTTCCTGGGTGAGGTGGTCGCCGCCACCTGCGAGGTTGGGGGAGTACCAGACCAGCACACCGACGCCGGCGCCGATGAGTGCGGCACGGACCTCGACCGGCCAGCGGCTGGTATCGGCGGTGCGCAGGCCGAACATGATGGCTTTGTTGTAGAGCACCCCCAGGACTCCGGTGAGCACGCCGACGGCCAGTATCCACCCGGAGTCGGCCAGCGCCGGATCGGCCAGGGCCGGCACCTCGAATTCACTGCCCGAGCGGACGAATGGGTAGGCCGCCATGAACCCGGACGCCGAGGCGACCAGCGTGGCGACGGTGGTGCGCGGGTCGAAGCGCTTGACGAGCTCCTCCAGGACGAACACCCCGCCGGCGATCGGCGCGTTGAACGCGGTCGCCAGGCCGGCGGCCGCACCGGCGGCGGCGAGGATGCGCAGATCCGCTTGGGGACGGCGGGTCGCCGAGGCGACGATGACGGCGATGGAACCGCCCATCTGCACCGACGGCCCTTCGCGGCCGAGGGCGAGGCCCGAGCCGAGGGCCAGCAGTCCACCGACGTACTTGACCGGCAGGATTCGGAACCGGCCCGGTTCGGCGCGGCCGGCGACCACTGCCTCGACGCGCGGAATACCGCTGCCCTCGGCGAACGGTTCGACGCGGCGGACCAGCGACGCGGCCAGCGCGGTGCAGGCGGCACAGATGGCGACGACGACGATGGGGCCCCACCAACTTTCGTGAGACCACTGCGACAACGAGGCGCGCCACTGTGTCGCGTAATCGAGCAGCACGCGGAAGCTGCCCGCCGCCAGACCGGTCAACGCACCGACGACGGCTGCCGCGAGGACGAACCCGATGACGTTGCCGGCGCGTCCCTTATCCATCAGAGCCCACCGCGGGCGACCAACTGCGCGGCGATGACGTTGCGCTGGATTTCGTTGGTGCCTTCGCCGACGATCATCAGCGGGGCGTCGCGGAAGTAGCGTTCGACGTCGTATTCGGTGGAATAGCCGTAGCCACCGTGGATCCGGACGGCATTGAGCGCGATCTCCATGGCGATCTCGGATGCGAACAGCTTGGCCATGCCGGCTTCCATGTCGCAGCGTTCGCCGCTGTCGTAGCGCTCGGCGGCATACCGCGTCAGCTGGCGCGCCGCGGTGAGTTTGGTGGCCATGTCCGCCAGGTAGTTGCCGACGGACTGGTGCTTCCAGATCGGCTGCCCGAAGCTCTCGCGTTCCTGCGCGTAGTCGAGTGCGTCCTCCAACGCCGCGGTCGCGACGCCGAGCGCACGCGAGGCCACCTGAATCCGGCCTGTCTCAAGGCCTTTCATCATCTGGCCGAAGCCCTTGCCGGGCTCGCCCCCGAGGATCGACGACGCGGGCGTGCGGTAGCCGTCGAACGTCAGCTCGCAGGATTCGACACCCTTGTAGCCCAGCTTGGGCAGATCGCGTGACACCGTCAGCCCGGGACCGTGTTCGACGAGCACCACCGAAATGCCTTTGTGCCGTGGCTCGGCGGACGGGTCGGTCTTGCACAGCAGTGCGATCAGCCCCGAGCGGCGCGCGTTGCTGATCCATGTCTTGGATCCGTTGATCACCAGGTCGGTGCCGTCCCGGCGGGCAGTGGTCGACATGTTCTGCAGATCCGAGCCGCCGCCCGGTTCGGTCAGCGCCATGGTCGCGCGCAGTTCACCGGTGGCCATGCGCGGCAGGTACGTCTGCTTCTGTTCGTCGGTGCCGAACAGGCCGATCAGCTTGGCCACCACGGTGTGACCGCCCATGGCGCCGGCCAGGCTCATCCATCCGCGTGAGAGTTCCTGCGTCACTTCGACATAACACGGCATCGACACCGGGGAACCGCCATACTCGTCGGGGATCGCGAGCCCGTAGATGCCGATCTGCTTCATCTGTTCGATCCACGCCTCGGGGTAGGTGTTGGCGTGTTCGACATCGCGCACCGTGGGCTTGACGTCGCGGTCGATGAACGCGCGCACGGTCGCGACGAGCAGGGCCTCTTCGTCGGTCAGGTGAGTGGACACGGGCACTACCTTGCCAGGGCGGTGCCGCTCTCGAAGCAGGTCGGTCTAGGCGAGTTTCCGGTGCGCAGCCTGCTCCACGAAGAGTGGGATGAAGTCCCGCACCGCGTGATCGTGGAAATCGGCGTGTATCCGGCGGACAACGGCCCGCACCGTCCGGGGGTCGATGTTCGGGTAGGTGATGGTCAGTTGCGCCACCAGCGCGTCGATGGCGGCGTATTCGGTGGCCCGCGCGGTGGTGGGATCGACCTCGGCCTCGACGTCGTTCTCGGTTCCGCCGGTGCCCTGATGTTCGATCGCGAACGCGTCGTACGCCGCGATGACGCGCTCGGGCGTGGCGTCCGGGTGCTCGCGGGCCAGCGCGTCGAGCGCAATCCAGCAGGTCGGGCCCAGAATCGTGGTGGGTGGCGGCCGGTCTCCCCGCGTGATGGCCGCGGTGAGCAGATCCCGGAAGGTCTGCTCGGCGAGGCTCGTGGGTTCTTCGGACATGCCAGCGACTGTACGGATCGTTGGTTACCGCCAGGCGACGCGCACGTGAGATCGACTTTTCGCCCCACGGGGTGGGACACGTGCCGCCAGCGGCCGGTGGTCCCGCACACAATCGGCGGCGCCCGTCAACGAAGGAGCGCGAATGTACCTGCACATCGACCCCACCGGAATCCCACCAGTCGTCGAGGTGCGTGAACCGGACGACTTCACGGCCTTCAAGGTGGTCATCGAGGTACCCGAGCACGCCTGGATCGCGCCGGACGTGCTGACCGACCTGGCCGGCCGGGGCGATGACGACCAATGGCGGCAGAACCTGGCCGGCATGCTGGCATACGCCGCGAGCAAGGGCTGGTGCGACGACGCCGGACGGGTCCGGGCCCACGTCGAGGTGACTAGCGCAGCACCGCACCGGGGTTGAGAATGCCCTGCGGATCCAGCGCGTCTTTGATGCGCCGCGTCAGGGCAATGGCGTCGTCGCCCAGCTGAGCGGGTAGCCAGTCCCGCTTCAGCCGTCCGACGCCATGTTCGCCGGTGATGGTGCCGCCGAGCCCGATGGCCAGCTCCATGATGCGGGCGAACGCGCGCTGGGCGCGGTCGGTGGCGTCGGGGTCGGTGGGGTCGTACACGATGATCGGATGGGTGTTGCCGTCGCCGGCGTGCGCCACCATGTAGATCTGCACGTCGCAGGTATCGGCGATGTCCTCGACCCCCGTGACCAACGCGGGAAGTTGCGGTATCGGGACGCCCACGTCCTCGAGCAATAAGCTGCCGAGCTTCTCGACCGCGCCGAACATGCCGCGGCGGGCGGCGGTGAACGCGGCGCCCTCGGCCGGATCATCGGTGGCGAAAACCTCGGTGGCGCCGCACTTCTCGCAGTTGCGCACGATCGTCGCCACTTCTTCCGCCGCGGCCCCCGGCGCGTCGGACTGCATCAACAACATCGCCCGGGCAGACCGGTCCAGGCCCATCCGCATGTGGTCCTCGGCGGCGTTGATGCTCGCGTGATCCATGAATTCCAGCATGGCCGGCCGGATTTCACCGGTGATGGCGACCACGGCGTTGGCGGCATCCTCGACGGAGTCGAACAAAGCCACCACGGTCGACGCGGGCGGTTGAGCCGGGATCAACCGCAGCGTCAGCTCGGTGATAACCCCCAGAATCCCCTCGGACCCGATGAACAGTTTCGTCAACGACAGTCCCGCAACGTCTTTCAGTAACGGACCACCCAGCCGCAATGCCGTGCCGTCGGCCAGCACGACCTCCATGCCGAGCACGTAATCACCGGTGACGCCGTACTTCACGCAGCACAGGCCGCCCGCGTTGGTCGCGGCATTGCCGCCGATCGACGAGATGTCGATGGACGACGGGTCCGGCGGATACCACAGACCGTGTTCGGCAGCCGCGCGCTTGACCTCGGTGTTGGTCAGGCCCGGCTGCACCACGGCTGTCCGGGTGGCCGGATCGATCCGGATGTCCCGCATCCGTTCGGTGCTGAGCACCACGGATCCGTCGACGGCGTCGGCCCCGCCGGACAGGCCCGATCCGGCGCCGCGCGGTACCACGGCGACGCGGTGTTCGGCGGCCCACCGCAGCACCTGCTGCACGTCAGCGGTACCGGCGGGGCGCACCACGGCGATGGGGGTGCCGGCGTTCGGGTCGGCTGCCGAATCTCGGCGGTAGCGCTCGATGATGTCGGGATCGGTGATCAGCGCGCCGTCGGGCAGGGCATCGGCCAGACGGTTCAGTGCGGCGGCGTGCATCGTCGGACTGTATCGAGACCGCGGTCGTCATGGACCGGACTGGTCCGCTGGGCGGATTTGTCGACGTTGCCTGCGCCCGCACCCCCGCGGGCCTACGATTTGCCCGTGTTGCTCACCGAGGGTCAGGTTTTCGCCGGTTACACCATCCGGCGGAAACTGGGCGCGGGCGGGATGGGCAGCGTGTACCTCGCTTCGCATCCGCGGCTGCCGCGACTGGACGCCGTGAAGGTGCTGTCGGCCGATCTGACGTCGGATCCCGACTACGGACCGCGATTCCTGCGCGAGGCGGACCTGGTGTCCACGCTGTCGCACCCCAACATCCTCGGCGTCCACGACCGGGGCGAGTGCGACGGCCAGCTCTGGATTTCGATGGATTATGTGGCCGGGACCGATGCCGCGCAGCTGTTGCGTGAGCACTATCCCACCGGCATGCCGCCCGAGGTGGCGCTGCCGATCATCCAGGCCGTGGCGTCGGCGCTCGATCACGCGCACCGGCGGGGCCTGCTGCACCGGGATGTGAAGCCGGCCAACATCTTGCTGGACGCCGAGACATCTCGCATCTACCTCGCCGACTTCGGGATCGCCCGGCCGATGAACGACTCGGCGGGGCTCACCGCGACCAACATGGCGGTGGGGACGGTCGCATACGCGGCGCCGGAGCAGCTCCGGGGCGAGGGGATGGACGGCCGGACCGATCAATATGCGTTGGCCTGCACGGCATTCCAGCTTCTGACCGGGAATCCGCCGTACGCCGACAGCAATCCGGCGGTGGTCATCACCAAACACGTCACCGCGCCGGCGCCGTCCCTGGGGGAGCATCGGCCCGAACTCCGCGGCCTGGATCCGGTACTGGCCCGGGCCATGTCGAAGACACCCGCAGCGCGCTTCGCCAGCTGCGGTGAGTTCGCGCACGCCCTCGAACAGCAGTCGCGCCAACCGATGACGATGGTGCCCAACGATTTTCGCAACCAGCCCACCATGGCCGCGCCGGTGCCGCCGCCCACCCGACACGCACCGCCGTACCAGAACCCGTCCACCCAGTTTGCCCCGCCGCCGACGCGGTCGTCACGATCCGGCGCGCTCATCGCGGTCCTGGCGGTGGTCGCCCTACTGGTCGTCGCCGGTGTGGTGTTCGCCGGAGTGCAGCTGCTGGGACGAGACGATCGTCCCAGCGCGCAACCGGCGGCCCCGAGCCCGGCGGCCACCGCGGCAGGCACCGGTTTCAGCGGCAGGTACCGCGCCGAATACGGTCCGGCGACCGATCTGCAGGGCACGGCGATCCCGGGCGGGCCGGCGATCACTGGTCAGTGGGACGTGCGGTCATCGTGCGGTGCCAACGGGTGCATAGCCAATGCGTCGTACACCGGCAAGAGCGCCGTGCCCGTGGTGTCGAACATGACGTTCGACCAGATATCCGGTGAGTGGGTCGCCGTCGGGACCGGGGCCGTGAAATGTACCGACGCGCCCGACGAGGCGCCGACAGAGGTGTGGGTGGTCTTCACCTTGACGCCCAGGCCCGACGGCACCTTGGCAGGTGAGACCACGCGAAACGCCGTCAACGGGTGCAGCAGCGTCAAACGGACCGTCACGTTCACCCGCACCGGTGACGGCGAGTTGGGCAGCGTCGCCGACCCCGCCGGCCTACCGCCACGCACCACCTCGCCGGCCTCGACATTGCACGGCCGCTACCACGAGAACATCGTGTACGCGGTCGGCGGTTTCGCCCCCGGTGCGCCGGATCTGCAGGTGCGTACGCAGTGCCTGCGCACGGGGGACCGCTGTATCAGTGCGTTCCACGCGATGGACGGTGTGGTCACGTTGATCTTCGCCGGCGGCAAGTGGACGCGTACCGAGGAGGGCACCGTCCCGTGCGCGCTCGGTGGGACCACGCACGTCAAGATCACCGCGGAATATCCGCTGCCGACCGATCTTCAGGATCCGATCCCGGCGCTCGAGGGTCGAGGCATCAACACGTCGACCGGCGGCGAATGCAAGGGTGGCGATTTCACCGACAAGTTCATGCGCACCGGAGACTGACAGCGCCGGCCCGAAAGCGCGGATCGGACAGCGGACCGAGGCCGACCGATTTAAGCTGACCACCAGCGATTTCGCCCAGATCATCCGGGCGCTGCGTGGTGACGAGTTCTCGGGGAGCTGACCATGGCTGAGCCGCCGGTGATCGAGATCCGCGAATGGGGCCGGCCGGCCCGCCGTATGACGCTCAGCAGGCCGGTGCAGTTCGGCCGCGAGTGTGATGGCATCAACCTCGCCGACAGTGAGGTGTCCCGCCGGCATCTGCGCCTGGTTCCCACCCCGACCGCCCTGTCGGTCGTCGACCTCGGCAGCAGTAACGGCAGCACCGTCAACGGGGTGCTGCTGACCGGACGGGGCACGCTGTCGACCGGCGACGTGATCCGCTTGGGCCGCACCGAGATACTCGTCATCCACGCCCCGAAGCTGTCGAGTGGGGAGCCGGCGCCGGTCGCCGCGGCCGCCCACGACCCCACGCGGACCATGCAGGTGATCAAGCTCGTCGACGTCCCGGTCCCGGCGGCCGCGGCGGTGGCGGTCCGGCCGGCGGGGCTGCGGCTCGCTGAGCGCGCCCTGGGCATCGATCCGACCGGGACTCGGGACCTGTTCCCGTCGTATACCGAACTGCCGCACAAGATTTCGCGCCGGACATGGCTCGGGATCCGGGTCGTCAGCGTACTGGCGTATCTCGCGGTGGTGGTGACACTGTTCGTCCGGCCGGCCGCGGGACTGTTCGTCTTCTTCCGCGTCATCGTGCCGCTGTGGCCGGCGTTGTTCTTCATCGCGCCAGGTGTGTGGCGCAACATCTGCCCACTGTCGGCGTCGAATCAACTGCCCCGGGTGGCCGGATTCAGCCGGGCCGCCACCGCGCCCGGCTGGTGGACGCGCAACAGCTTCCTGATCGCCGCCGGCCTGTTCTTCGGTATCGCGGGAGCGCGGCTGGCCGGCCTGGACCGCAGCGGACCGGCGATGGGCGTGGTGCTGGCCGTCATCATCGCGTCGGCGTTCGCCGGTGGGTTTCTGCTCAAAGGCAAGAGCGGCTGGTGTTCCAGCATCTGCCCGCTGCTGCCGCTGCAGCGCACGTACGGGCAGACGCCGTACGTCACCTCGCCGAACAGTCACTGTGAGTCCTGTCTGGGCTGCGCGAAGAACTGTTACGACTTCAAGCCCCGGGCCGCCTGGCAGGCCGACATGGCCGACCCCGAACCACGCTGGAGTGCGCCGCGCGTCCTGTTCGCGGCCGCGTTACCGGGATTCATCACCGGGTTCTTCACCGTGCATGCCCAGCAGGGCGGCACGACGACCGAAAAGTACGGTGTGCTGGCGCTTTTCGTGTTGGTGAGCGTGGGGCTTTGCTATGTGCTGCAGGCCGTCACGCCGCTGAGCCAAGCCATGGTGACCGCGATCTTCGCCGCGGTGGCGATCAACGCCTACTACTGGTTCTCCGGTCCCATCATCGCCGACTCGGTACGACAGATCACCGGTCTCGACGCCCCCTGGTTGCGATGGCTGATCACCTCGGCGATCGCTCTGCTGACGCTGTGGTGGCTGGCCCGAACCCGGGTCAGCGAATTGCAGTTCGCCTATGTCACCGGAGCGCGGGCCGAACCGGTGCTGCTGAACCAGCCGAAGGTGCCGGCGCGCGTGGACGGCGCCGGCGGCGAAACCGCCGCGGTGCGAGTGCGTTTCGAATCAGATGCCGAGCCCGTCGGGGCCGACATCGGCATGAGTCTGCTCGACGTCGCGGAAAGCAGTGGACAGCCGATCGAGGCGGGCTGCCGCATGGGGGTGTGCGGCGCCGATCCCGTGTCGATCGTCGCCGGCATGAGCTGTCTGTCACCGGCAGAGGCCGACGAGCTCAAGACGCTGAACCGGTTGGGTCTGGGCAAGTCCAGCCGGATGGCGTGCTGCGCCCGGATTCAAGGCGGTGACGTCACGGTGTCGCTGACACCCGAACGTGCCGACACCACCGCGAGTAGGCCCGTCAGCTACGACCGGTCGATCGTCAGCATCGTGGTGATCGGCAACGGCATCGCCGGAGTGACGGCCGCGGACTTCCTGCGCCGCGGCCACCCCGACTGCGAAATCCATCTGGTCGGAGCCGAACCGCACGGTCTGTACAACCGCATGGGCATCTCGCGCCTGGTGTACGGCCGGTCGGCGATGCAGGGGCTGTACCTGCTGCCCGAACAGTGGTACGACGACCACGGTGTCACCGCCTGGTTGAACACGTGGGCGTCCGGTATCCATCTGCGTTCGCGGGTGGTGCGGTTGGGCACCGGCGAGACGCTGCCCTATGACCGGCTGATCCTGGCGATGGGGTCCAGCGCCGCAGTCCCTGACATTCCCGGACTGAACCGTCCGGGAAGCGTCGTGCTGCGCTCGGCTGCCGACGCGACGCGGATCCGCGCGTACGTGCAGGAACGGCGGGCCCGGCACGCAGTGGTGGCCGGCGGTGGGCTGCTGGGGCTCGAGGCGGCGTACTGCCTGCATCAGCTCGGGCTGCACGTGACCGTGCTCGAACGCGGCACCCGGCTGTTGAGCAAGCAGATCGACGCGCGCTGCTCGCAGCTGGTGGCCGAGCATTTCGCCCGCGCCGGAATCACCATCGCGCACAAGGCGGAAACCGCGGAGGTGCGCGGCGACCCGGCCGTCACGGGCGCGCGGTTCAAGGACGGCCGAATCCTGTCGTGCGAGCTGTTCCTGACCGCCACCGGTATCCGGCCAAACATCGAATTGGCCAGGGACGCAGGACTTCCCGTCAACAAAGGCGTACTGGTCGACGACCGCATGCAGACCCGAGTGCCCGGCGTTTACGCCGCGGGCGACGTGGCCGAGCACGGCGGCCGGGTGCTCGGCCTGTGGCCGGTGGCCACCGAACAGGCCGAGGCGGCGGCGGTCAACGCACTCGGCGGCGACCGGACCGTGCCGGTCGAGACCCCGCCGACCATCCTCAAAGGCGTTGAACTGGAGCTGTTTTCGATCGGTCCGGTGGACCCTGGCCCGGGTGACGAGGTGGTGGTCATCGACCGGCCGGCGGTGCCGTCCTATCGCCGGCTGGTGGTGTCGAAGGGCCGCGCGGTCGGGGCGACGGTGCTGGGGCACCATCCGGCCGACCTCGCGGCCGCCCAGAAAGCGGTCCGCGAGCAGCGACGTGTCGGTCCGGTGGCACTGGGGACGCTGCGGACGGGGAACTGGGACATCCTGTCCGACGCCGACAAACTCGCCTACTGACTCTGGGCCGGCACCTGGTAGGTGAAGATCTTCTGACCGATCCGCAGGTAGCAGCCGGGTAGCAACTCGACGGGCTGGTCGCCGATCTGCGTCCAGGTCTGGTCTCCCGGCGACGCGATGTGGGTACCGCCGACGGTCTGCGCGTCGCGGACCAGGACCAGGCCGCCGGTGACGGTGACATACGCGTGGACGCGCGACACCTGCGGGTCGTCGGGCAAGCTGATCGGCGACGCCGCCCCGCTGACCACCGCGGGGTCGATCATCGGGTTGCGACCGATGATGTACGCACGGTCCAACGGGTACACCGCCCCGTCGTCGGCAGTGAGGACGCCGGTGACGGGACGCGCGCGCGTGGTCGCGGGCGCCGGCTGTGGTGCTTGCTGGGCGGCGGACCGCGCCGTGCTCGACTGCAGTACGAAGCCGCCGCCGGGCACCACGCCGGCGATCAGATCGGTGTCCGCGCAGGGCATGAATGTCGTTGTGGTGCCACAGATCGTGATGCGGTCGAACCAGGGTGCGACCGGCTCGTCGACAAGTGGCCGGCCGCCGCTGCCGAGGCGCCGCTGCCCGCCGCCCGCCTCGACGTCGGCGATCACCTCGCCGCGCACGATGAGATGCAGGCAGTCGGTGGTCGGTATCAGCGCACCGAAGTGCGGCACCGTGTCGGATTCCGGACCGTACGCGAGCGCGGCGAGCGCCTGCGGCAACGCCGGCGGGACGGTGGTGCTGAGCACTCGCAGTAGTGGGCGGGCTCTGGCGCCGTCGGCGATATATGCCAGTACGTCACCGAATCGGGCGACCAGACCTTCTCCGCGGCCGATGGCCACGTAGTGCCGCTTCTGTTCCACCTTGTCGCCGCCTCGGTAGTGTGCCGCAGATGCTGATGATAAGTCAGCGTCCGACCCCGTGCCATGTGGCGAGTGCCCGTCGGCGGCAGGTGCTCGGCCGCTGGTACTGACCGTTGAAGAGGCACGACGTCCCTGACGTCGATCACGGTGACAATCTGCCGTCGGTTACTGAACTCAGGGACTTCAGACGGCCTCAGCGCGTACCTGGCTTCAACCGCGATGGGCGCGCGGCCCTCGTGGGCGACGTCAGGGATCGTCTTCGTGTACCCGCTAGCTGCAAGGGCACAACGGGTGCCTGCGGGAGCGACAAACGTGCAGGTCAGAACCGACGATGGAAGCACGCCGGAATACCGGCCACCGACCTGAAAGGACGTGCCGACCATGAAGATCGCCGTCAAGCACTTCGCCCCGTGGCTGGCCGCTGTCGCCGCCATCGGAGCGTTAACGCTGGCACCTGTCGCCGGCGCAGACCGCGACGAGGCCGACCAGTCTGCCGGCGCGCTGGATCAGCCTCTCTGATCGCGCGTTCGGCCACCGGCCCGGCTCCACCAGACCAGTGTTTCTGCCTTCCAAGGGTTTTCGATGAGAAGGCGGTATCGAGGGGTGACATTGGTGGGGAGCCGGGCCGTTTCGGCTGTGTGGCGCGGCCCGGTGCGGCTCGGGCCGTCAGGCGATGAGGGCGCGGATCGCGTCGCCCGACAGATCGAGTTTCGGCAGAAACCTCGGGGGCGAGTCCGTCAGCTCGGCGACGGGCAGTTCGGTGAAGGTGGAAGTCAGGATGGCCATGACGGTGGCGGTGTCCGCATGGGAATTCAGTTGGGCGACAAGGTCGAATCCGCTCTCCTCGCCCAGGTTCACGTCCACCAGCGCGATGTCCGGCCGCAGCCGTTCGACGGTGTGCATTCCGTCCGAGAGTGACCGCGCCGTACCGACCACGTCGATGCCGCCCTGCTGCAGCAGTGCTGTCGCCGCGGCCAGGTAGTCGGCGTTGTCATCGACGATGACGCATCGCAGAGATCGTCCGTTCGTCATGTACTTCATTGTCGCGCGGGTGATGCAGTCGGGGCATTCCTGCTAGCTGCCATCTGTGCCGACGGCGGTGGCCTCTTTCAGCGGCATCTCCGCCACCAGGGTGGTGCCGGCGCCCACGGTGCTGGACAGGTGGAGCTTGCCGCCGAGTGCGGCCACCCGGTCCTCGAGGCCGACCAGACCGCTGCCGGCGTCGAGGTTCGCACCACCGACCCCGTCATCGGCGACCGAGATGCGCAGCGATGTCGCGTCGGTGTGGACGTTCACGGTGACCACGGATGCCTGCGCGTGCTTTGCGGCGTTGGTGAGGGCTTCGGCGACGGTGTAGTACGCGGCGATCTCGACGGCCTGGGGCAGCCGCGCCGGGACATCGACGTTGACCTCCACGGGCAGCGGTGCGCGCCGGCCAAGATCGCGCAGTGCCGGACGCAGCCCGCCGCGCGACAGGATCGCGGGATGGACCCCGTGCGCGAGCTCGCGCAGCTCGTCGCTCGCGGTACGCAGGCCGTCGCCGATGCCGGCGAGGCGGGACCGCAGTTCGGCGGGATCCGGCGGGATGGCCATCTCGAGGGTGCGCACCTGCAGGGCCAGCGTGACCAGGCGCTGCTGGGCGCCGTCGTGCAGGTCGCGTTCGATGCCGCGCCGGGCGTTGTCGGCAGCGGTGACGATGCGGGCGCGGGACGCGACGAGTTCGGCACGCGCATGCGCGTTCGCGATGGCCGTGCCGATGAGTTCGGCGAAGTCCTTCAGACAGTCCTCGGTGTCGGCGGGCAGTGCATCCGCACCGGATGTGCCGACAACCATTGCGCCCCAGAGCTGTCCGTCGACGGTGACGGGTACGCCGACGCACGCGCGCAGGCCAAGGTCGCGAAGCGTCGAACCGCCGGCGTCGTTGTGGGTGTCCATGCGCGCCGGGCGACCGGTCGAGCGGACCTCGGCGATGACGCCGTCGCCGTCGAGGTGCAACGTGGTACCGACGGAGACGGCCGTGAGTCCGGGCTCATCGTGTGCCGCAACAAGAGTCGCGGTGCCGCCCGGCTCGAATCGGACAAGCCCGGCGTTGCGGACGTGCAGTACCGCGGCGACTTCGTCGGCAACGCCCGATAGGACGTCGGACGGTGATCTGCCTTCGGCGATCTGCGTCGCGACCCGCCGCAGCGCCCCCTGCTGGTCGGCGAGTTCGCGCACGCGCTCGGTGGCCTCGGTGGCGACCTGCCAGCTCTGGTAGGCGTCGCGGGCGCGGTTACGCAGTTGCCAGCCAAGAACATTCGCGATCCCGGCGATGGGCAGGAACACCGACACGGTGAGAACGTCGATGGGCTTGAGGGGCAAGAGCGGGCCGCCGTCCAGATGCACCCACAGATAGGCGAACGTGCTGGCGACGGTGGTGAGCAGTGACAGGCCCAGGCCCCAGCCCGCGCTCATGACCAGCACGCCGAACATGAAGACGATGGCGTACGTGCTGTGCGGCGGCGGATCGCGCAACAGCTGCACCACCCCTACCTCGGCAGCGATCAGCCCCGCGGCGACCAGCAGGCCGATGTACCACGGCGGGGTGGAGACAGCCGGATTCCATCGTGCCGGATTCATCCGCCGCCTCCCGTCTGGTCGCCTGATCTCGTCACGACCCTAACCGCGGTCAGGACGGCGCAGACGGCGAGTTGGCGGAAGCGTCAGAACGACTGATCGACGTGGCCTGCCGGCGCGTTCGTGTTGTGTTCGCCGTTCACGTACTGGCTGTAGGTGTCGGTGCCGGAGGGGACGGTCGGGTCGGTGTCCGCGGCAGCGACGGGTGCCACCACGAGGGCCCCGCCGACCGCGGCGATGGCCAACCACACGGTGGCGCGCTTCAGAGAGTTCTTCATGATCGGGCTCGCTTTCGGTCGGACGGTAGGGGTCGGGATCGGGTCAGTGGTTGTGGAACAGCAGGAAGCCGTAGTCGCCACCGAACGGCTCTTGCAGCTGGCCGGCTTCCTGGGCCGCGGGGCCCGGAGTCGCCACGATCTGGGCGTTGCCGCTGCTCTGGGTGACGGTGGATCCGGTGGGCAGCGTCGCGGCCGCCGCGGTCGGTGCGGCGACGATGGCCAGGGCCGCTGCGGCGGTCGCGGCCAGCGGGATGATCCGGGTGCGGGTGATATGCATTGTCCTCTACCAGCTTTCGGTGTTCTGAATTCTTCGGTTGGCCGTGTCCGGCTGGTATCCAGATTGCTCCGCGGCGTCGCCGGTGTCGTCGATGCCAGCGCCCAAATAGGGGGTAGGGCTAGCTGCAATGCCTGCCCCCGGTCAGCGGGTCCGGGGCCGATTCACCGGACCGCGAGCGACTCGGGACCGGGGCCAGGCAAGATGAACGCAATGAGCGGCACGTCCGGCGTCTGACGGCACGGCGGCCAGGATCGAGACGAACAGGACATACGTGGACGCAGTGGGCGCACGGGAGGGGACACGCGTCGTCGTCGCCGACGACGACGTGCTGCTTCGCGAAGGGGTGGCGAGCCTGCTCAGCGGCGCGGGTTTCACCGTCGTCGGGCAGGCCGGTGACAGCGACGAGCTGCTCGCCTTGGTCCGGGACACCGTCCCCGACCTGGTGGTGACCGATATCCGCATGCCGCCGACGCACACGACCGAGGGCTTGGACGCGGCCAAGGTGATCCGCGGCGAGTTACCGAATGTCGCGATCCTCGTGTTGTCGGCACACGTCGACGTCGAGCATGCGATGGAACTGCTCAGCGGCGGCCAGCGTATCGGCTACCTGCTCAAGAGCCGCGTCATCGATGTGACCGACTTCCTCGAGACGCTGCACCGCATCACGGGCGGCGCATCGGTGGTCGACCCCGCCCTCGTGCAGGAACTGTTCGCGGCGCAGCGCCGGGAAGACCCGCTGGCGGTGTTGACCGAACGCGAACACGAGGTGCTGGCCCTGATGGCGGAGGGCCGGTCGAACGCCGGCATCGCGCATCAGCTCTGGGTGACCGAAGGCACCGTCGAGAAGCACGTGCGGAGCATTCTCAGCAAGCTGAACCTGCCCGACACCGGTGAAGATCACCGCCGGGTGCTGGCGGTCATCACCTTCCTGGACTCGCGCTGACCCGCGGGCGGGACACGCCGCCCAGTGCCCAGATGGTCACGTAGGCCAACCCGAAGAACGCGGCGACCGCCAGCCCGACCCCGGTGGACTGCACGTACGACAGCGGCGAGCGCACCCACTCGAACGTGGCCGCCACGACCGCGTGGGGCCGGGTGACCAGGTCCCAGGAGTTCCAGCGCTGGAACCGGCCGATCACGACGCCGATCGCACAGAGACCCACGGACGTCACCACGGTCAGCCAGCCCCAGACAGGTCCGAACTCGCGATCGATCCGCTTGTGCACCAGTAACAGGGACACGGTGCCCAGCAGGATGCCGGTCCACGCCGCGAACCCGTACTGCAGGACGTGGCGCCACAGCTCGTCCCGTTCACCCAGGTGGACCAGGTCGGTGACCAGGTACGGCGCGTTCGGCAGGAACGCGAGCCAGCCCAGCCCCAGCGGAAGCAGCCAGCGGCGCCGCGTCACCGCGGCAAACGCGGCCGCGAACAGTACCGGGATCCAGGCCAGGAACATGTTCCACACCAGGAACCGGGTCGGGTAGGACAGCGGCGCCTCGGGATCGGTGATCCCGAGGACCAGTGTCAGGGCGGTCGTGGCGAGCAGGGCGGCGACCAGCAGGTACCCGCGGAAATCGATCACCTGACCAGTGTGCCTGCGATTTTCCCCAATTTGCGGCTCGGAGGTTTCGGCCGGCCCGTGCCCGGGTATGTGAAGCCGAGGGCAGCGCCTGCCCTGAGCTGATCGAGCGGAGCCATGGAGGGGAGCAGTCCTTGACGGACGCGAGCGACAACTCAATACGGTCGATTCGACGCGTGGCGGCGATCGGTACAGAGGCGCCGACGGCAGCGGACGCAATTGCGTGGTCCGCGCGCGTATCCCGCTGTCCAACGGGGTAGTGGCACAGACATTTTGACGAGGTTAGTCGGCTACCGCGCAAGGCGGTAGCCGGCTAACCGGACCCTGCATCACGAAATCGATTGGAAATCAACAGGAAACGCCAGATGACGCTGCGGGAGCGCGGTCAGCGGCACGGGCACTTTCGTGGCCGTAAATCGGATCGCTGAGAGCTCCGCGAGCAAACATATTGCAACAGAACAAATTTGAATCATCCGCACGTCGACGGTGCACATCGGGTACGGTGGAGCCGGAGACGTCCACCAAGGGAGCTGACTTCCACCATGTGCGGCATTGCCGGCGAAATCGCCTGGGGCCGTGGTGCTGATCTGGCGGCGGTTGCTGCCATGACCGACCGCATGGCACCGCGGGGCCCGGACAGTAGCGGACTATGGGTGCGGGACGGGGTGGCGTTGGGTCACCGGCGTCTGGCCATCATCGATCTGTCCAGTCACGGACACCAGCCCATGCACGATCCGGAGCTCGGCCTCACCGTCGTCTTCAATGGGTGCATCTACAACTATCCCCAACTACGCCAGGAACTTTCGAGCAAGGGATACCGCTTCTTCTCGCACAGCGACACCGAGGTGGTGCTGAAGGGGTACCAGGAGTGGGGTGAACGCGTCGTCGAGCACCTGTACGGGATGTTCGCCTTCGCGGTCGCGGAGATCGAGTCGGGCCGGGTGCTGTTGGCGCGTGACCGCCTCGGCGTCAAGCCCTTGTACTGGTGTGAAGCCGACGGGGGAGCGCTGCGTTTCGCGTCGTCACTGCCGGCGCTGGTGGCTGCCGGCGGTGTCGATACCGAACTCGATCCTGTTGCGCTGCAACACTATCTGAGCTTTCACTCGGTCGTGCCCGCCCCGCGCACCATCCTGCGTGGTGTGCAGAAGCTGCCGCCGGGCACCGTCATGCGCATCGAACGGGACGGCAAGCGCACGGAAACGACGTACTGGGAACCGGTTTTCGAGCGGTCGCTCGAACGGGCCGACTGGACCGAGAACGACTGGCGGGACGCGGTGCTGGCGGCACTGCGCACCGCGGTCGAGCGCCGCCTGGTCGCGGATGTGCCGGTGGGCTGCCTGCTGTCCGGTGGCCTGGACTCCAGCTTGATCGTCGGTCTGCTCGCCGAAGCCGGCCAGCACGGCCTGGCCACCTTCTCCATCGGATTCGAATCCGCCGGTGGCGAGGAGGGCGACGAGTTCAAGTACTCCGACATCATCGCCCGCCAGTTCGACACCGACCACCACCAGATCCGTATCGACTCCGCGCGCATGCTGCCTGCGCTCTCCGGTGCCATCGAAGCCATGAGCGAGCCCATGATGAGCCACGACTGCGTGGCGTTCTACCTGCTGTCGCAGGAGGTCAGCCAGCATGTGAAGGTCGTGCAGTCCGGACAGGGCGCCGACGAGATCTTCGCCGGCTATCACTGGTACCCGCCGATGGCGCGGGCCGTCGACAACGATCCGGCCGACGCGCTGCGGCACTACCGCGCGGCGTTCTTCGACCGCAGTCACGACGCGGTCAACCGCCTGCTGCAACCGCAATGGCGGCTCGAGCACGATTCCGCGGGCGCTTTCGCGCTGCAGAACTTCAGTCATCCCGGCGCGGCCACCGCGACCGATCGGGCATTGCGCCTCGATACCACCGTCATGCTCGTCGACGACCCGGTCAAACGCGTCGACAACATGACCATGGCGTGGGGGCTGGAGGGCCGCGTGCCCTTCCTCGACCACGAGCTGGTCGAGCTCGCGGCGACGTGCCCGCCGGAACTCAAGACCGCCCAGGACGGTAAAGGCGTCCTGAAAGACGCTGCGCGCAAGGTCATCCCGGCCGACGTCATCGACCGGCCCAAGGGCTATTTCCCCGTGCCCGCGCTCAAGCATCTCGCAGGCCCCTACCTCGACCTGGTCCGCGACGCGCTGCACAGTCAGGCCGCGCGTGACCGTGGTCTGTTCGCTCCCGACGCGGTCGCCGGGATGCTCGACGATCCCAACGGCAATCTCACCCCGTTGCGGGGGAACCCGTTGTGGCAGATCGGATTGCTGGAACTCTGGCTAGCCACCCACGTCGACGGAGCGGGCAGATGACGACAACGGAAACCACCGACAGGGCCGAGGGCGTCATACAGGACATGGGTTGGGGGCGGCTGGTTTTCGGTCAGACGTTCCACGACCCCGACGCGTTCGGCACCGCGCTGCGGGAAGAGGGCAGCGGGCGCCGTGACATCGGGATGTACCTCGACGCGCCGCATGTCTTCGTGGCACTGCACTCCCACGAATTCTTCATCGACCCCAGTTTCACCTACCGCCTCGACCTGACGAAGCCCATGCAGTACCGGCCGCCCGACGTGCCGGGACTGACCGTGCGCCAGGTGAATTCGCTCGAGGACTGCGTGGCGATCAACCACATCTACGTGCGGTGCCACATGGTGCCGGCCGACAGTGACCTCATGTGGACCAACAGCCAGACCGCACCGCAGGTGGTGTACCTGGTCGCCGTCGACGACGCGACCGGACAAGTCGTCGGCACGGTCACCGGCATCGACCACCGCCAGCTGTTCGGAGATCCGGAGAACGGCTCCAGCCTGTGGTGCCTCGCGGTGGATCCGGCCGTGACCCGGCCCGGCACCGGCGGCCTGCTGGTGCGCTCGTTGATCGAGGAGTTCGTCCGGCGGGGACGGGCACAGATGGATCTCTCGGTGCTGCACGACAACGACGGTGCCATCGCGCTGTATGAGCGCATCGGCTTCGCCCGTGTCCCCGCTGTGCTCGGGATCAAACGCAAGAACGCCATCAACGAAGCGCTGTTCGCCCCGGTGAAGCCGGAAGAGGAACTGGCCCAGCTGAATCCGTATGCGCGCATCATCGCCGACGAGGCGATCCTGCGGGGCATCGCGGTGGACGTGCTCGACGCGCAGGCAGGTTACCTCCGGCTGACCCATGGCGGGACCAGCATCGTCACCCGCGAATCGCTGTCCGAGCTGACCAGCGCAGTGGCGATGAGCCGGTGTGACGACAAACGCATCGCCCGATCCGTCGTCGCCGAGGCCGGCATCCGCATACCGGAAGGCTGCACTGCGACATTCACCGACGAGGACTGCCGCTTCCTGGAGAAGGTGGGCAGCGCTGTCGTCAAGCCCGCCCGCGGAGAACAGGGCGCGGGCATCACCGTCGGGGTCACCACACCCGACGAACTCAACCGGGCCATCGGGCTCGCCGTGCAGCACTGCCCCGATGTTCTCATCGAAGAGCGTTGTGAGGGTGAGGATTTGCGCATCATCGTCATCGACGGCAAGGTGATCGCCGCCGCCCTCCGCCGGCCACCCGAGGTGATCGGCACCGGCACCCACACCATCCGCCAGCTGATCGAAGCGCAGAGCCGGCGCCGGTCGGTGGCCACGCACGGGGAGTCGGTGATCCCGCTGGACAGCGTCACCGATGACACCGTGCACAAGGCGGGCTGGCAGCTGGACGATGTGCTGCCCGCCAACGAACGCCTCATCGTGCGGCACACCGCGAACCTGCACACCGGTGGGACCATTCACGACGTCACCGACGAACTCAACCCCATGCTGGCGAAAGTGGCGGTCGACGCGGCCGCTGCGATCGAGATTCCGGTGACCGGGATCGATCTGATCGTGCCGTCGGTGAGCGGCGAGGAGTACGTCTTCATCGAAGCCAACGAGCGGCCCGGCCTCGCCAATCACGAGCCGCGGCCGACCGCACAGGCGTTCATCGATCTGCTGTTCCCGCGAACCGCAGCGACGCCGTGGGCCTGGCATCCCGACCCGATCGAGCAACACTGACATTTGGAGAGATGATGGCTGAGCCCGACGATGCCGAGAACGTACGGATGTCGCCGGACGACCGGGGCTGGATGGTCGACACCCTGCTGGCGCTGCTGCAGACGCCGAGCCCCTCGGGTCGCACCGATGCCGTGATGCAACTGATCGGCCAGACCCTGACGAAACTCGGCGTGCCATTCACGCTGACCCGGCGCGGTGCACTCATCGCCGAACTGCCGGGGCGGTCGCAGACCACCGACCGCGCCATCGTGGTGCACGCCGACACCATCGGCTGCATGGTCCGCGAACTCAAGGACAACGGCCGGCTGGCGCTCGTGCCCGTCGGCACCTTCTCGGCGCGGTTCGCGACCGGCGCCCGGGTCCGCATCCTGCCCGACGACAACGACCAGTTCTTCACCGGAACCGTGATGCCGCTCAAGGCGAGTGGTCACGCGTTCGGCGACGAGATCGATACGCAGCCGACCAGCTGGGACGACGTCGAGGTCCGCGTCGACCGCAGCGTGTCATCGCGCGCGGATCTCGAGAAGCTAGGCCTCAACGTCGGCGATTTCGTCGCGCTGGTCGCCAGCCCCGAGCTGACGGAGGACGGCTTCGTCGTTTCCCGCCACCTCGACGGCAAGGCCGGTGTGGCCATCGCATTGACGCTGGCCAAGGTCGTCGCCGAGGGGAACATCGTGCTGCCACACCGGACCACGCTCATGGTGACGATCACCGAGGAGGTCGGCCACGGCGCCAGTCACGGCCTGCCGCCCGATGTCGCGGAGCTGGTGTCGGTCGACAACGCCGTGTGCGCGCCCGGCCAGCAGTCCCTGGAGCACGGCGTCACCATCCCGATGGCCGACATGCACGGGCCGTTCGACTATTACCTGACCCGCAAGCTGTGCAAGCTGGCGCAGGAAAAGGGAATCACCTACGCCCGCGACATCTTTCGGTATTACCGGTCGGACGTGGCGGCGGCGATCGAGGCCGGCGCGGCCACGCGCGCCGCGCTCGTCGGATTCGGGCTCGACGGCAGTCACGGCTGGGAGCGCACGCACCTCGATTCGCTCGAAGCGACCTATCTGCTGCTGTACAGCTGGCTCCGGACACCGCTGACGTTCGCGATGTGGGACGCGCAGCCGTTCGGCGATCTGGAAGATTTCCCCGCCGAGCAGGCCGCAGCGAGCGAGCAGTGGGTGCCGTTGTCACGCGGCGACTTCCACGACCCGGGCGCGGCGTCACAGGGGCACCACTGGCCACCCGAGGAGGGCAGCGCCGACGTCTCGCAGCATTGATTCAGGCGCAATTGGTGGGTTTACTTCGCCGCGAATTGGGTAGCAGAAGCTGGAACACCGGCCGGAACGACCTTGGAGGGGATTTTCATGACACCTGCATCGACGACTGCCACCGATGCCGTCATCGACTACGTCAAGGCCCGGCACCTCATGGCACGCGAACTGTTCAGCAAGACGTTGCACGCGGCCGACACCGCTGCGCGCCGGCGGCACTTCGCGGAGCTGCGCGCGGCGCTCACCGCGCAGGAAGTGAGCGAGGAACTACTGGTTCACCCGAGGGTGCGGCGCGGGCTGGTGGTCGAGTCGTTGCGCGGCGAGACGGACGACACCAAGCAGCGGCTGGACCGCATGGCCCGGCTGGACCCGGCCTCGGCAGAATTCGAGAGCGCCCTTACCGACTTACAACAGGCCACAGAAGACCACACGCAGCGCGTCGAAGCGATAGCGTCCCGGGGAGTGGTGGACTTCGGATCTGGCGTGGTTCACGCGTTGTGATCAACGAGTCATGGTGAACGCTAGGCGATTTGGTGTTGTTTGGCAAGTGCTGCCGCGGCGTGTTTGGCGGCGATCACGGCGCGTAGTTCGTCCATGGAGACATCGGAGAGGTAGCGGCGGGTGACCTGCCACTCGTCGTGGGATTCGATGACCACCGCGGTGGCCAGGCGAAGGAACGCCGCCGGATTGGGGAAGATCTCCACGACATCGGCCCGACGCTTGATCTCTTTATTCAGACGCTCTATCGGATTATTCGACCAGATCTTCTGCCAATGCGCCTTCGGGAACGCAGTGAACGCCAACACGTCGGTCTTGGCCTCGCCCATCATCGCGGCCACCTTCGGGAACGACGCGGCCAGGGTGTCGGCGACCCGGTCCCACTGCGCGGCGACCTCGTCGGGTTCGGTGTGAGCGAAGATGGTCTTGACCGCCGCGGTAACCGCCGGGGCGTGTTTGGCCGATACCGCGGTATGCAGGTTCCGCATGAAATGCACCCGGCACCGCTGCCACGATGAGTTCGTGAACTGCTGTGCCACAGCGACTTTCAACCCAGCGTGCGCATCGGAGATGACCAGGTGCACCCCCCGATAGGCCGCGCGCCTTAAGCGAGGCGAGGAACTCGCGCCAGAACTCGAACGACTCGCTGTCACCGACCGCGGTGCCCAGCACCTCACGGGTGCCGTCGATCGACACGCCGGTCGCGACCACCAGGGCCTGGGAGACCACGTGCGCCCCCCACGCGGACCTTGCAGAAGGTGGCATCGCAGAACACGTAGGGGAAGCTGGTGTGGGTCAGCGAGCGTTCCCGAAACGCTGTGATCTCGCGGTCCAGGCCGGCGCAGATCCGCGACACCTCCGACTTGGACACCCCGGTCTGCACGCCCATCGCCGTCACCAGGTCATCGACGCTGCGGGTGGACACCCCGTGCACGTAGGCCTCCATGATGACCGCGTGCAGCGCCTTGTCGATACGCCGGCGGGGTTCCAGCAGCGACGGGAAGAACGATCCCGCCCGTAGCTTGGGGATCTGCACCTCGATGTCCCCGGCGGTCGTGGAGACGGTCTTGGGGGCGGTGCCCGTTGCGGTGCACCGTGCGGCCGTCGCTGCGTTCGTAACGGCCCGCGCCGATCGCCGCGGTGGCCTCGGCCTCGATGAGCTGCTGCAACCCGGAACGGATCAACTCGGCGAACACCGCACCCGAGTCAGCGGACTTCAGTGCATCGAGCTGAGCGAGCAGGGCAGAATGGTCAAGGGTCATCGCGCGGTTTCCTTCGGTGAGTCACTTTGGTACGTAACTCACTGACCACTACGCGATGGCCCACCCCAACACCGGCACCGACACGGCCTGAACATCTCCGCCCACCTCAGCCCCGTCCCCGAATTCCCGCCACCCCAGGGGACTTAGCCGTCGAAGCCGAGGAGTTTCCGCTGCTGACCGGCCGCTGATCAGCGCGGCGCGGCCTGCTCGACGCGGGGTTGTGCAGGGGAGCGGCCGAGCTTGTTCATGACGAATTGTGCTGCCTGGTCGGCCATTCCGTTGTCGGAGTACGCCACATGGGCGGCATTGTCGCCGCCGGCCGTCGAGCACACCGGGTCATCGGCGATGCACAGGTCGAGGGTCTTCGACACATAACGTGAGCCGACCGTGATCGGGGGCGCACCGGTGTAGACCATCTGCAGGAAGCCGGACGAGGGCTTGCCGAACAGCACGACCGCGGCAACATGGTCTGCCACGAATGCCGGCATCGGTCCCGTGATGCCCATCGGCAGGGTGACGCCGGCGGGGACGGCGTCCTCGGTGATGTACGCGGCCACCGCCGCGCCCTGGGAATACCCGCCCAGCACGATCTTCGTGGTGGGACAGACTGATGCTGTGCTCTGGACCCTGTTCGTCGCGTCGACGACCCCGTCCGCGGCGGTCGCGAAATCGAGCGACGCCGGGTAGTCCACGGGGGCCACATCGACGGTCCGGCCCGCAGCCCGTGCGGTCAGTGCGTCGACGAAGGCCTGACCGGCCTTGCCCACGCCCGGTGGTTCCATCGTGCCCCGCGCGAAAATCACTTGAATATCGGGGCAGGGTTGCGCAGGCGCTGGAACGCTCCCGGCCGGTACGGCCAGCAACAGGGAGGTCAGCGGCACCGCCGCGGCGATACAAGGCTAAGTCCCCTGGGGTGGTGGGAATTCGGGGACGGGGCTGAGGTGGGCGGAGATGTTCAGGCCGTGTCGGTGCCGGTGTTGGGGTGGGCCATCGCGTAGTGGTCAGTGAGTTACGTACCAAAGTGACTCACCGAAGGAAACCGCGCGATGACCCTTGACCATTCTGCCCTGCTCGCTCAGCTCGATGCACTGAAGTCCGCTGACTCGGGTGCGGTGTTCGCCGAGTTGATCCGTTCCGGGTTGCAGCAGCTCATCGAGGCCGAGGCCACCGCGGCGATCGGCGCGGGCCGTTACGAACGCAGCGACGGCCGCACGGTGCACCGCAACGGGCACCGCCCCAAGACCGTCTCCACGACCGCCGGGGACATCGAGGTGCAGATCCCCAAGCTACGGGCGGGATCGTTCTTCCCGTCGCTGCTGGAACCCCGCCGGCGTATCGACAAGGCGCTGCACGCGGTCATCATGGAGGCCTACGTGCACGGGGTGTCCACCCGCAGCGTCGATGACCTGGTGACGGCGATGGGCGTGCAGACCGGGGGTGTCCAAGTCGGAGGTGTCGCGGATCTGCGCCGGCCTGGACCGCGAGATCACAGCGTTTCGGGAACGCTCGCTGACCCACACCAGCTTCCCCTACGTGTTCTGCGATGCCACCTTCTGCAAGGTCCGCGTGGGGGCGCACGTGGTCTCCCAGGCCCTGGTGGTCGCGACCGGCGTGTCGATCGACGGCACCCGTGAGGTGCTGGGCACCGCGGTCGGTGACAGCGAGTCGTTCGAGTTCTGGCGCGAGTTCCTCGCCTCGCTTAAGGCGCGCGGCCTATCGGGGGTGCACCTGGTCATCTCCGATGCGCACGCTGGGTTGAAAGTCGCTGTGGCACAGCAGTTCACGAACTCATCGTGGCAGCGGTGCCGGGTGCATTTCATGCGGAACCTGCATACCGCGGTATCGGCCAAACACGCCCCGGCGGTTACCGCGGCGGTCAAGACCATCTTCGCTCACACCGAACCCGACGAGGTCGCCGCGCAGTGGGACCGGGTCGCCGACACCCTGGCCGCGTCGTTCCCGAAGGTGGCCGCGATGATGGGCGAGGCCAAGACCGACGTGTTGGCGTTCACTGCGTTCCCGAAGGCGCATTGGCAGAAGATCTGGTCGAATAATCCGATAGAGCGTCTGAATAAAGAGATCAAGCGTCGGGCCGATGTCGTGGAGATCTTCCCCAATCCGGCGGCGTTCCTTCGCCTGGCCACCGCGGTGGTCATCGAATCCCACGACGAGTGGCAGGTCACCCGCCGCTACCTCTCCGATGTCTCCATGGACGAACTACGCGCCGTGATCGCCGCCAAACACGCCGCGGCAGCACTTGCCAAACAACACCAAATCGCCTAGCGTTCACCATGACTCGTTGATCACAACGCGTGAACCACGCCAGATCCGAAGTCCACCACTCCCCGGGACGCTATCCGATACAACACGTGATGGTCTTCATGACTGAACCCACCGATCTTCGGCTCACCGGTCGGATCGCTCCATTGCGGTCGACGAATACGGCCCGTTTACCCCGGGAACCGTCGGTCTAAACCATCAGTGGCGTCACTCGTCCGGGCTGGGCCGGGAGACCGCTATCCGAATTGCCAGCGGTCGGTGTTCGCCGCCGGCCGGGCCGAGTGTTCGCCGGCCTGCGCGCAATGGTCGCAGCAATACTGGCGGCCGTCGAGTCGCAACCCGTGGCCCAGTATTCGGCATCCGCAGTGGCGGCACATCGGGGCCACCATCGTGGCCATACATTCGATGCAGTCGAAGCTCGCGCTGCGTCCGTTCCAATTGAACGTGAACGACTCGTCGCAATCCGTTCCGCAGGTAATACACACCGCCATCGAAAAGAGCCGTTCCTGTTGGGTTTTCAAGTGCTGCTCACGCCGACGGGGTGCATACCCTGGGCCATTCTCGGCCAAACCTGTTCTCGCAGAAATGTTTTTTGCCGCCTGACCAGCTGTGATGGCCGGTCGGCGCAGCGTCGCGGTGGTGCCCCGATGCGTTCGGCGGTAAGGTCGGGTACAGCGTCAAGATGGCGCAGTTGCTTAGACCGAAGCGACGGCAGCTGAGAGCTACCTGTCCGGTATGCAGCCGCGGTCCAGATGAGGGCACGGCTGTGCTGGGTGCCGTAGGTGGCGATCGGCGACGGCAGATTGCCGGTCCACCTCACTGGTGGAAACAACACGCATGCCACGGCGCCGAGTCGATACTCAGGGAGCCGAATCTCCCGATGCGTGTTGTGGGCCTGGGGAAGGCACGTCATGTCAACTTCGTTGCTGGAGAAGCGTTTACCTGAAGGAGACCGCTACGCCGACGAATATGCGGACGTACCGGAATTGGTGGTAGAGCTACGCGCCCTTCCGGCCGAATCCGACGAATTCGCCCGGCAACGCGAACAAATCGTGTTGCGGTGCTGCCCGTTGGCCGACCGGCTGGCCCGCCATTTCGACGGCAGGGGGGAAAACCTCGACGACCTGGTCCAGGTAGCGCGGGTCGGCCTGATCCAAGCGATCAACCGCTTCGATCCGGACAACGGTGCCGGGTTCGTGGCGTTCGCCGTCCCGACCATCATGGGGGAGTTGCGCCGCCATTTCCGCGACTACGGCTGGAAAGTCCACGTCCCGAGGAGCATTCGCGACATCCGCCAGCAAATCAAGGGCGCGACAACGGAATTGACGCAGCAGTTGGGGCGCACGCCGACCATCAGCGAACTGGCGGAGGCGCTGTCCGTTGCGCCGGAACAGATCACGGAAAGCCTCCTGGCGGCCAATGCTTATCAACCGCAATCACTCGACACGCCCGTCGTCGACAACGAGGACAACCCGCAGTCGCTGTCCGATCTGCTCGGTGACGTCGACGAAGGTTTCGAGCGCATCACCGACCGCGAATCGGTCAAACCGGTGCTGCAGTCCCTGCCGGTGCGTGAACAGCGGATTCTCTACCTGAGGTTCTTCAAATCCAAGACCCAGCGCCAGATCGCGGAGACGATCGGCGTCTCGCAGATGCACGTCTCGCGCATCCTGGAGCGGACGCTGCGGGAGATTCGCATGCAGGTCGCGCAGACCTGACGGCGACCGCGGCCGCCCAGCCGCTCGACGCGCTGATGCACCAAGGGCTTTCGCCCGAGAGCACCAGCGTCGTCGATCGTCTGCTGGTCGGGGAAACCGGGCTCACCGGCGGTTAGCCGTGCCCGCCGCCGCAGCCCACTCCGGGAATGCAGCCGCTACCACCGGGGACTCCGCCCGGACCGGCATTCGTGCCGCCGGAACCGCACGCCGTGCCCCATTGGGTGGGTACGCAGCCGGCACCTCCCGGGCCGCCTCCGGGACCACCATTCACGCCACCGGAACCACACTGGCCGTTGACACAACCGCCACCGCCCGGGCCAGGGCCGGGATCATCGACGGGCTGCAGCGGGTAGCTGGTCAGCACGGGGTGGGCGCCGACGGTGCTCGGCACGATATCGGCTGACACGAACGAGGCGGCCACGCCGGCCGCTGCGAACGCTCCGGCCGCCAACAGGGGAATCATTTTGTCAGTGAACATATCTCGTTCATTGCCGTCTGACGGTGGAGTCAAACCTCTGGCTGCCGGATTCGCGGGATCGGTCGTTCCGACTGCGGACCGGTGCTTACTACATGGTGTCGTAGGTCACGCAGCATAATACTTGCATCGATGATGCTTATTTAAATAGCCTGCTGGCAGGCGGCGGACCGGCCTCGACGAATCATCGATCCGGGTCGCGCCGACGCATTCACGACGAAGTGAGAGGTTCTGCCATGTTGTCCACGTCCACGTCCACGTTGTCGCCGGCCCACGCCGAGGTTGTCAAAGCCACGTTGCCTGTGGTCGGCGGTGCGATCGGCGAGATCACCCCGGTCTTCTACCGTCGCCTGTTCGCGGCGCATCCGGAGTTGGAGCGTGACCTGTTCAACCGCGGCAATCAGGCGAACGGGTCGCAGCAGAAGGCATTGGCGGGGTCGGTCGCGATGTACGCCACGCTGCTCGTGCACCCTGATGCCCCCGGGGCGGACGTCGTCGAGCGCATCGCACACAAGCACGCGTCCCTCGGCGTGGCGCCGGACCAGTACCCGGTGGTCTATGAACACCTGTTCGCGGCGATCGTCGAGGTGCTCGGTGCCGATGTCGTCACCGCCGATGTCGCCGAGGCGTGGACGGCGGTCTACTGGTCGATGGCGGACCTGCTGATCGGCCGCGAACGGGAGTTGTATGAGGCGGCCGGCACCAGTCCGGAGCATGTCTGGATGCCGGTTCGGGTGGTCGAACGGGTGCAGCAGTCGCCACTCACCGTGGCCTTCGGACTGGCTGCCGCCGATGGTGCCAAGTTGCCCGATTTCGCTCCGGGACAGTACATTTCGGTGGCGGTGCAGCTGCCCGACGGCGCGCGCCAGATTCGTCAGTACAGCCTGTCGCACGCCGGTGCCGTGGACGGGTGGCGCATCTCGGTGCGCCGCGACGGCGCGGTGTCGTCGCACCTGCACGAGTACGTTTTCGAAGGTGACGTGCTGCAGGTGTCGCACCCCTTCGGCGACATCACCCTGGACAGTCCGGCCGAGACGCCGCTGTTGCTGATCTCGGCGGGCATCGGGATCACGCCGGTGCTGGGCATGCTGTACTTCATCGCGGCCGAGCAGCCCCAACGCTCTGTGACCGTCGTGCACTGCGACCGCACCCGCGCCAGTCACGCCCACCGTGCGGAACTGGCCGATCTGGTCGCGCGGATTCCCGGTGCTGCACTGCACACCTGGTACGACGGGCTGCCCGACGGCTATCCGCTCACCGAACCGGACCGGCATGGCCGAATCGACCTGAGCGCCATCGCATTTCCGCCGGATGTCAACGCCTACATCTGCGGTCCGACGCCCTTCATGGCAGAGGTGGTCCGGCAGCTCGGGACCGCCGGTGTGGCGCGTGACCGCATCTGGTTCGAAGCGTTCAGCCCGCTGGCCGTCTAACCTCGCCGCTGATGAGTACACCGACTGCGATCCAGGTCGCCATCACCTTCGTCTGGTTGGGGATGGTGCTCGCCATCTCCTTCCTGGAGGCGCCGCTCAAATTCCGCGCGCCGAACGTCACCCTGCCGATCGGTCTCGGCATCGGGCGCCTGGTGTTCCGCGCGCTGAACACCGTCGAGCTGGTGTTCGCCGCGGCAATCGTGCTCGCAGCCTTGGTGAATCGGCCGTCGGTCACCGTCATGGTCGCGTTCGCCGTGGCCGTGGGGGCATTGGTCGTGCAGCTGGTCGCTGTCCGGCCCGGGCTCAATCGCCGGTCGGACGAGGTGCTCGCCGGCCGCGAAGGCCCGCGCTCCCGCGGTCACTACGCCTATGTCGCGCTCGAGATGACCAAGGTCATCGCGCTCCTGGTCGCCGGCGTGGGTTTGCTCTAGTCGCACCGCGCGAGAACTGTCGGTGGGCCTACGTAGCCTGGGGCCATGAAGCAGCAAGTGCACTTCTTCACCCTGGCCACGGTCGATCTCGACGCCACCCGGCAGTTCTACGGCGCGCTCGGGTGGACCCCGGCGCTCGATGTGCCGGGGGAGATCATCTTCTACCAGACGGCGCCGGGTCAGCTGCTCGGATTCTTCCTCGCGGAGAAGTTCAATGCCGACCTCGCACAGGCTGCCGACCATTCGCAGGTCAGCGGAATCACGTTGGCGCACAACGTCGACAGCCCGGACGCAGTCGTCGAGCTGGCGGCCGCGATGACCGCCGCGGGCGGCACCACACTCAAGCCGCCGCAGCCCGGTCAGTTCGGTGGCGTGTTCCACGCGCATGTCCAGGATCCGAACGGCGTGATCTGGGAAATCGCGCACAACCCGAACTGGCGCGTCAACCCGGACGGCACCGTCAGCCTGGGGTAGAAGCCGCTACATCTTGATGGCCGGCAAGAGCCGGATCAGGTTCCAGGTCCGGTTGCGGCGGGCGCACAGGCTGGAAATGCCCAGTGCGCCGAGCCAGATGCACACCAACACGATGATGGCCTGCCACAGCCGGCCGTCGATGCCGCCGAGGATCAGCTGGCGAAGTCCGTTGACACCGAACGTCATCGGATCGAACTTGTGCATCACCTGGAACGGCCTGGACGTCGTCTCGACCGGGTACATCCCGCCGGCACTGACCATCTGCAGCATCAGCAGGGCCATGATCAGCACGCGGCCGACCGCCGGCCCGACCAGTGCGTTGATGGCCTGCGTCGCGGCGACGAAGGCCAGCGAGATCAGCATCATGAAGCCGAGCATCGCCACCGGATGCGCCACCTGCATGCCGAGGGCGAACCGCACCACGCAGTACAGGATGATCGACTGGCCCAGGGCGAGGACCGCCGCGGGCAGATAGCTGGCGAACACCACGCGAATGGCCAGCACCTCGGCGGCGATCGGGCGGTTCTGCAAGGGCCGCAACACCATCCACAGGACGAGCGCACCGAAGAACAGGGCCAGCGTCAGGAAGAACGGGGCCATGCCGGTGGCGAAGTTGGGGGCACCGTTCTCGTGTGAGGACTCCAGGTTCACCGGACCGCCGATGGTGTCGGCGATGGCCTGCTTCTGCTGCTCGGTCCACGTCGGCACCTGCTTGGCGCCGTCGGCCAGCTTGGTGGCCAGTTCGTGGTTGCCGTCCTTGAGTTGAACGGTGCCCGACTTCAACTGGCGCGCCCCGTCATCGAGTTGCACGATGCCGCTTGCCAATTGCGCATTGCCGGTGGCCAACTGCTGGGCGCCGTTACGCAATTGGTTCAGTTTGTCGGTGAGCTGCTGGCCGCTGCCGCCCACCTGATCGAGAGCAGTCCGCAGCGGGCTGCCGGGGGAGCGCAGGTTCTCGGTCATCGAGATCGCGGCATTGCGGCCATCGGTGATCTGCTGGCGGATCTGTGGCGTGAACTGGTGGCCGTTCAGCTGGTCCTGGACGCCGCGCAGGGTGTTGACCGCGCCGACCGAAACCGGGTCCTGGTTCACCGAAAGTTGTTGGATCACCGAACCGATCGCTGCTGCCGCGGTGTCCTGCGCGGTGGCGAGCGCGCCGGCCTGATCGGCGGCCTGCTCCAGCGCCGTCGCGCTCTGCTGCAACTGCTCGGTGCTCCCGCCGACCTGCGACAGGGCCTTGGTCACTTTCAGCAGCGGATCGGTGGCCTGGTTGATTCCGGAGGAGAGTTGTTTGGCGCCGGCCGACAGCTTGGCCGAGCCGTTCCGGGCGTCGTCGAGGCCGCCGACCAGCTTGCCGGCGCCGGTGTCGACCTGCGCCGCGCCGTCGGCCAGCTTCTGCGCTCCGTCGGCGGCCTGCTTGATGCCGGCTCCGGACGAAACCACCACGGACAGAATCTGATTCACCGCCTGGCCGGAGATGCGCGTCGACACCGCGTTGAGCACCTGGCTGGTGGCCGTGCGTCCGATGGTCGAGGAGATGTAGTTGTTGGCGTCGTTGTACACCGCGATCAGCTGGGCCTTCTGGGGATCGCCGCTGACGGGTGAGGCGATGGCCTCGCTGAAGTTCTCCGGCAGCTCCAGCATGAAGTAGAACTTGCCGTGCTCGACGCCGTCGCGCGCCTCCTTGTCGCTGACCACATGCCAGTCGAGGCTGTGGTCCGCGGTCAGGCTCCGGGCGATCTCGTCGCCCGCGTTGACGTGGACGCCCTCGACGACGGCGCCGCGGTCGGCGTTCACCAGGGCCACTGGCATCTTGTTGACCTGGCCGAACGGGTCCCAGAACGCCCACAGGTACAGCGCGCCGTACACCAGCGGCAGCAGCATCAGCACCACGATCGCGGCGCGCGTCATGCGGCTGCGGCCGAATCGCTTGATCTCAGAGCCGAATGCGAGTCCAGCAAGCATGGTCAGGCCTTTCCGGTCAGCATGCGGCGGTCATGCAGAACGTGGTCGGGGGCGTCCTCGCCCAGCGGGTTGGTCACTCCGACGACGACGGTGCGGTGCTCGGCGAGGGCGCCGAGCCGCTGTACCGCGAGGGCACGGCGTTCGTTGTCGCGGACCTGCTCGAGGTCGCCGACGATCAGCACCGGCCGGTCGGACATCAGGGCCAGGGTGATGCGCAGCAGAAAGAGCTCGAGATCGGACAGCTCGATGATGAAGCTCTTTGGCGACAGCAGCGGAAGGTCGTCGCCGAAGACCGCCGTCATCTCCGGGACGTCCGACTGGACCGGAACCCAGGCCGGGAACGGCGACACCCAGCGGCGCTGCTCGGTGATGACCGTCTGGACCGTCACCATGTCTTCCAGGTCGTCGATGTCGGCGAACGCGGCGATGGCACAGTGCTTCCGGATGCCGCGGGGCCCCGTCGCGCCGTTGACGGTGACGGTGCCGCGCGTCGGCTTGAGCCGGCCTGCCAGCGACAGCAGGAGCGTGTGCTGCGCCGGACCGCCCGGCATCTGTATGGCGTGGAATCCGGGCCGCAGCTCCAGGTCGACATCAGAGAAGAGCGGGCCGTGCTCGCCGATGACAGCGAGCCCCTGCGCGGTGATCACCGGCGGGCTGTCCGCTGTGTCGGGGGCGGCCGTCGTCTCGTCGTCCATTGCTGCTCATCTCCGGGGTCGAAGTAACGATGGCCAGTAAATCAGCGCGCCGGGGCAGAAACTCCGATAGCGGCGTTCTCGCAGGTGTGATGTCACGCGGAATCGCTCGCGATATGCCGTGGCGGACACATCGGGCGCGCCGACTTCGTGGATCGCTTCCAGGTAATGTCTGTGCGGCCTGTCACTCGACGTCCGTCAAGAATTGAATTCTTGGTTTCAGGTATTCCTGATTTCGTGTACGAGAGTCCCATTGTTATTGTCCCGTTATGCATCGTTTCGGGGGCGTTCTGGCAGCGTGTCTGCTCATCGGTTCAGTGCTCGCGGGAGTGCCCGCAGCCCACGCGGACGGCGACGAGCCGCAGTACGCCGAGTTCTATCTACCCCCGGACCCGTTGCCGCCCGGCCGCCCCGGGGACCTGATCCGCACCGAACCGTCGCGCCTGGTGCTCGAACCGTCCGGCCAGCTCGGCGCCATCATGGCCACCGGCACGCGAATCATGTACCGCAGCACCGATGCCCGCGGAAACCCGGTCGCCGTGACCGGTACCTACTTCGAGCCGTACAACGACTGGCCGGGCAAGGGACCGCGGCCACTGATCAGCTACGCGGTCGGCACACAGGGCCAGGGCAACCAGTGCGCACCGTCACGCCAGTTCAACCAGGGCATCCATTACTCGGGTGGCTGGGACATCATGGTCAACTACGAAGAGGCGTTCATCGCCACGATGGTCGCGCGCGGTTTCGCGATCGTGATGACCGACTACGAGGGCCTCGGTACTCCCGGGATGCACACGTACGTCAACCGCGTGGCCGAGGCCGCCGCGGTGCTCGACGCCGCGCGCGCCGCCAAGAAGCTGCCGGGCACCTCACTGGATCCCGATGGGCCCGTTGCTTTCTGGGGGTACTCGCAAGGCGGAGGCGCTGCGGCGTCGGCGGCCGAGCTGGCGTCGTCCTACGCGCCTGAACTGCACGTCGTCGGCACGTACGCCGGGGCGCCGGTCGCCGATCTCAAGGAACTGTTCCCGTACACCGACGGCAGCGCGCTGGTCGGCGTGGTCGGTTACGCGCTCAACGGCGAAATCTACGCCTACCCCGAGTTCGCCGACCTGATCCGCTCCAAGCTCACCCAGCGCGGCAAGGACATGCTCGAGAGCGTCTCACGGCAGTGCGTCGGTCAGACCATCGTCGACTTCATGTTCCGGCATCTGCAGCCGTACTTCACCGAGGACATCAACGTGCTGGTCGAGGAAGAGCCCTTCAAGACGCTGTTCGACATGCAGAAGCTCGGCAAGTACAAGCCCAACGCTCCGGTCCTCATCAACAGCAACCGCTACGACCCGCTCGTGCCGTGGACCGCGGCCAACCAGCTCGGGCGGGACTGGTGCGACAAGGGGGCCGATGTCGAGTTCCGCACCAACGAGGAGCCCCCGTTCCTGAACAAACTGGTGATCAACCATGCCCTGCCGATGCTGGTCGACGGCGAGCCCGCCATGCAATGGATCGCGGCGCGCTTCAACGGTGAGCCCACGTCGCCGAACTGCGGGACGTACTGAGTCGAGAGCTCAGTCCCTGCCCGCCGCGGAGGCGCGGATCACGCGGTCGCGGCCCCGGCTCTTCGCTTCGTACATCGCCACGTCGGCGCGGCGGATCGCCGACCGCAACCCCGCCTTGTGCCCGAGCTGCGATACCCCGATGCTCACCGTTCCGGCGAGCACCGCGTCATTGTGGCTGAACGTGGCGGCGGCGAACGCCACCCGGAGCCGGTCGGCGATGACGGCCGCCTGACTTTCGTCGACACCCGGCAGCATCGCGCAGAATTCCTCGCCGCCGATCCGCGCCAACAGGTCGCCGCTGCGCAGATTCGACCGTGCCACGCATGCGAACTCGGTCAGCAGCCGGTCGCCGGCCTCGTGCCCGAAGACGTCGTTGACGGCCTTGAACTCATCCAGATCCATCACGATGACCGAGCACCGCAACTGGCGCGCGACGCACTCCTCGGCCAGCCGCTGCGCCTGGATCATGAAGCCCGCGCGGTTCAGCGTCCTGGTGAGAGAGTCGAGCATCGCCGCGTCGGCCAATTGATCCTCGAGCCGCTCCCAACCCATCAGCGACAGGCACAGGTTGATGGCCATCACGGCGAAAGCGAAGAAGAGCATCGGCACCGACACGGCCGCGCTGGTGGTGGCGAACTGCACCGCGCCGGCGTCCAGATGGAGGCTGACCGAACGCGCGACGGTCGCCGCGGCCGCGACGACGTACAGGCCGATCAGGATGCGCCGCGACGCCAGGCGCTCGACACGCTGGGCTTTGATGCCGTCGACGACGCTGAGCGCGAAATATCCGGCCAGCACGAGAGCCGTCAGGGACACCCGGGCCGGGATGCTGACGTTGAACGGCGGTATCAACTCGAACGCGGCCAGCACCACCAGCGGCCCGGCAGCCATCACCCGGCCGCGGACCGGCTGGCCGTTGAAGGCGCACAGACCACCCCAGATCAACGACCAGCACATGACGATCAGGACGTTGGAGACCGTCACCGACAACACCTCGGGCACCAGCCCGCGGGCGCTCAGCAGCCCGGCTCCGAGGGCACCCAGGAAATTGCCCGCGCCCCACAGCTGGACCGCCGGATGTCGCCGCCTACCGGCCCCCACCCAGACATGCAGCAACCCGAACAGCAGGGCGGTCATGGAGACGACCATCCACAGGGTGCGCACGTCGGGATTCATGTCGCGCTACCGGGTGCGCCCAGGGGCGTGGTGCGTCGGGATCGGCTGAGGCATAGCGCAAACTTACTCGCCGCTGCCGACGACTGTCGGCAGCATTGGGTAGGGTCCAGCCCGTGAATTTGAGCGTCAAGTCTGTCGTCAAGTCCGTGAACGCCCGCCTGGCCGAAGAGTTGGCCGTCGCCGAAGGTCAGGTCGACGCCGCGGTACGGCTGCTGGACGAAGGCGCGACCGTGCCGTTCATCGCGCGGTACCGCAAGGAAGTCACCGGCAGCCTGGACGACGGTCAGCTCCGCACCCTCGAGGAGCGGCTCCGGTATCTGCGTGAACTGGATCAGCGGCGCGACGCTGTGCTGGCCTCGATCGAAGAACAGGGCAAGCTCACCGACGACCTGAAGGCGGCGCTGCTGGCCGCCGAGACGAAGTCCAGGGTCGAAGACATCTACCTGCCGTACAAGCCCAAGCGCCGCACCAAGGCGCAGATCGCCCGCGAGGCCGGCCTGGAGCCGCTGGCGGACCGGCTGCTCGCCGACCCCACGCTCAACCCCGAGGACGTGGCCGCCGAGTTCCTGGGTGAGGAGGTGGCCGACGTCGCCGCCGCACTCGACGGCGCGCGCCACATCCTGGTGGAGCGGGTGTCCGAGGACGCCGAACTGGTCGGTGCCGTGCGCGAGAAGTTCTGGTCCGACGGCACCCTGACCACCAAGCCGTGGTCGGAGGAGGCGGCGAAAAGCCCTGCCGCCCAGAAGTTCCGCGACTACTTCGAGTACTCCGAGCCGCTCGAGGACATGCCGTCGCACCGCGTGCTGGCGGTATTGCGAGGTGAGAAGGAAGAGGCGCTGTCGCTCAACTTCGACGGCGGCGACGAGACGCTGTACCAGGCCATGATCGCGCAGTCGCTCGGTGTGGACATGGCTGCCGGGGGCGCCGCCACGCCGTGGCTGACCGCGACGGTCGGCTGGGCCTGGCGCACCAAGCTGATGTTCTCGGCGGCCGTCGACGCCCGGATCCGGCTGCGGCAGCGCGCCGAGGAGGACGCCGTCGCGGTGTTCGCCAAGAATCTCAAGGACCTGCTGCTGGCCGCGCCGGCCGGAACCCGCGCCACGCTGGGACTCGATCCCGGGTTCCGCACCGGTGTGAAGGTCGCGGTGGTGGACGGCACCGGCAAGGTCGTCGACACCTGTGCCATCTACCCGCATCAGCCGCAGAACAAGTGGAACGACGCCAAGGCGACGCTGGCCGCCCTCGTCGCGCGGCACAACGTCGAACTGATCGCCATCGGTAACGGCACCGCGTCCCGCGAAACCGATGCGCTGGCAACCGAACTCATCGCCGACCTGAAGGCGGCGGGCGCGTCCGGTCCCAAGCGGCTGCCGACCAAGGCGATCGTCAGCGAGGCCGGCGCCTCGGTGTACTCGGCATCGGCCTATGCCGCCCACGAGCTGCCCGACCTGGACGTGACGCTGCGCGGCGCGGTCTCGATCGCCCGTCGTCTGCAGGACCCGCTCGCCGAACTGGTCAAGATCGAGCCGAAGTCGATCGGCGTCGGGCAGTACCAGCACGACGTGACGCCCGGAACCCTGGCCCGCAGCCTCGACGCGGTGGTCGAGGACGCCGTGAACGCGGTCGGTGTCGACCTCAACACGGCCTCGGTGCCGCTGCTGGCCAAGGTCTCCGGCGTCACCGAATCGCTGGCCGAGTCGATCGTGTCGTACCGCGACAAGACCGGACCGTTCCGCAGCCGCAGCGGTCTGCTCGACGTTCCACGTCTGGGCCCCAAGGCTTTTGAGCAGTGCGCCGGCTTCCTGCGCATCCGGGAAGGCGACGACCCGCTGGACGCCTCGGGTGTGCATCCCGAGGCCTACCCGGTGGTGCGGCGCATCCTCGACCGCGCCGGCGTCACCCTCGCCGAACTGATCGGCGACGAGCGGAAGCTGCGCGCGCTCAAGCCGGGCGACTTCGCCGACGAACGATTCGGCATCCCGACCGTGACCGACATCCTGGGCGAGCTGGAGAAGCCGGGCCGCGACCCGCGCCCCGCGTTCTCCACCGCGACCTTCGCGGCCGGCGTCGAGAAGGTGTCCGACCTCAAGGTCGGCATGGTGCTCGAGGGCGTCGTGACGAACGTGGCCGCGTTCGGCGCTTTCGTGGACGTCGGCGTGCACCAGGACGGTCTGGTGCACGTGTCGGCGATGGCCGACCGCTTCGTCTCCGACCCGCACGAGGTGGTCAAGTCCGGCCAGGTCGTCAAAGTCAAGGTGCTCGAGGTCGATGTCGAGCGGCAGCGCATCGGACTGAGCCTGCGGCTCAACGACGACCCGCAGCGCGCCCGCGACGGCAAGCGGCCCGAGCAGGGCGGCGGAGCCCGGCGCGACGGCGGCGGGCAGCCGCGCGGACGCGATGGCGGCAACCGCGGCGGTAACGGTGGCGGACAGAACCGCGGCAATGGCCAAGATCGCGGACGTAATCCGCAGCGCGGCAATGGCGGTGGCCGCCGCGAGTCTGTGCCGTCCGGCTCGATGGCCGACGCCCTGCGCAAGGCGGGCTTCGGCAAGTAGCGGTGTTCTCGCGAGGAGACATAAAACTGTCGATATCCCAGTGATTTTCGACAGTTTTATGGCTGCTCGCGAGAAGTGATCAGGAATCGAGAAGCGACCCGGCTCGAGGCCCGGTTAGCGTGTGGGTATGCCCAGCAGAACGCATGCCGCTGACAGCCATGACCTCATCCGCGTGGTCGGTGCCCGGGAGAACAACCTCAAGGACATCAGCGTCGAGATCCCCAAGCGGCGGCTGACGGTGTTCACCGGGGTGTCCGGCTCCGGCAAGAGCTCGCTGGTGTTCGACACCATCGCCGCCGAATCGCAGCGGCTGATCAACGAGACCTACAGCGCATTCGTGCAGGGCTTCATGCCGTCGCAGGCCCGCCCCGACGTCGACGTGCTCGAGGGTTTGACGACCGCGATCATCGTCGACCAGGAGCGGATGGGCTCCGACCCACGCTCCACGGTCGGCACCGCCACCGACACCGGTGCGCTGCTCCGGATCCTGTTCAGCCGGATCGGTGAACCGAACATCGGCTCGCCGCAGGCGTTCTCGTTCAACGTCGCCTCGATCAGCGGGGCCGGGGCGGTGACCATGGAGCGCGCCGGACGCACCGTCAAAGAGCGTCGCGACTTCAACATCGTGGGCGGTATGTGTCTGCGGTGTGAGGGTCGTGGCGCCGTCAACGACATCGATCTCACCGCGCTGTACGACGACAGCAAGTCGATCAACGAGGGCGCCATCACCATTCCCGGCTTCAGCATCGACGGCTGGTACGGCCGAATCTTCAACGGCTGCGGCTTCTTCGACCCCGACAAGCCGATCAAGAAGTTCACCAAGAAGGAACTGGACGCCCTGCTGCACAAGGAGGCGACCAAGATCAAGGTCGACGGCGTCAACCTCACCTACCTGGGGCTGATCCCGCAGATCAAGAAATCGTTCCTGAGCAAGGACGTCGAGGCGATGCAGCCCCATATCCGGGCGTTCGTCGAGCGGGCGGTGACGTTCACGACTTGTCCCGAGTGCGACGGCACCCGGTTGTCGGAGCTGGCTCGCTCGTCAAAGATCAAGGGCGTCAACATCGCCGAGGCCTGCGCCATGCAGATCACCGACCTCGCGGAGTGGGTCGGGGCGCTGGCCGACGACAAGCGCCTCGGCGCCGGCGTGGCGCCCCTGTTGGCGACATTGCGGCACACGCTCGACTCGTTTGTCGCGATCGGTCTGGGCTACCTCTCCCTGGCGCGCCCCGCCGGCACACTCTCCGGCGGAGAAGCGCAGCGGGTCAAGATGATTCGCCACCTCGGCTCGGCCCTGACCGACGTCACCTACGTGTTCGACGAGCCGACCATCGGACTGCATCCGCACGACATCACCCGCATGAACGACCTGTTGATTCAGCTGCGGGACAAGGGAAACACCGTGCTGGTCGTCGAACACAAGCCGGAAGTGATCGCCATCGCCGACCACGTGGTGGACCTCGGTCCCGAGGCGGGCTCGGGTGGCGGCCAGGTGGTTTACGAAGGCACGGTGAAGGGGCTGCGCGGTAGCGGCAGTATCACCGGACGGCATCTCGACGACCGGGCGGCGCTGAAGGAGTCGGTGCGAGAAGCCAACGGGGCGTTGGAGATTCGTGGCGCAAACACCAACAATCTGCAGGACGTCGACGTGGACATCCCGCTCGGCGTGCTCGCCGTGATCACGGGCGTGGCGGGCTCGGGCAAGAGCTCCCTGATCGACGGGTCGGTGGCCGGGCGCGACGGCGTCGTCACCATCGACCAGGCGCCGATCCGGGGATCGCGACGCAGCAACCCGGCCACCTATACCGGACTGCTCGACCACATCCGCAAGGCGTTCGCCAAGGCCAACGACGTCAAACCCGCACTGTTCAGCTCGAATTCGGAAGGCGCCTGCCCGGCATGCAACGGAGCCGGAGTCATCTACACCGACCTGGGAGTGATGGCGACCGTCGAGTCGCGCTGTGAAGAGTGCGAAGGCCGGCGGTTCGGGGCCTCGGTGCTCGAATACACCCTGGGCGGGCAGAACATCGCCGAAGTGCTCGCCATGCCCGTCGCCGAGGCCGAGCAGTTCTTCTCCGACGGTGACGCGAAAGTGCCGGCCGCACAGAAAATCCTCGCCCGGATGGTGGACGTCGGGCTGGGCTACCTCACGCTCGGGCAGCCGCTGACCACACTGTCCGGCGGGGAGCGACAACGACTCAAGCTCGCCACGCAGATGGGGGAGAAGGGCGACATCTACATCCTCGACGAGCCGACCACCGGCCTGCACCTGGCGGACGTCGAGCAACTGCTCGCGCTCTTGGACCGGATCGTCGACGGCGGCAAGTCGGTCCTCGTCATCGAACATCACCAGGCCGTCATGGCGCACGCCGACTGGATCATCGACCTGGGTCCCGGCGCAGGTCACGACGGCGGCCGGGTCATCTTCGAGGGTTCTCCGGCCGACCTGGTCGCGGCCGGGAACACCCTGACCGGAACCCACCTTGCCGAAGACGTCAGATAGCAGTCAGGGCTGCCATCGCTGAGCGGTGGCAGCCCTGACTGTGAAACAGAGGGGTCGTCGAACGGTTAGACGGGCATCTCCGGGCCCTCAGGAGCCGGGGCAGGCGCCTCGGGGGCCGGCGCCGGGGCCTCGGGAGCGGGCGCGAAGTTGGCCGCCTCGATGATTTCCGGGGCCGGGAGGTCGGCCGGGTCGGCCGGAGGCGCCAGGGGCGCGTCCAGCGGGCCGTCGAGAGGCAGGTCGGCGGGGATGTCCTCACCCGGGGCCATCGGCAGGTGCATGTGGTGGGTGAACTGGCGCTGGAAGGCGCCGCCGCCACCGATGCGGACGCCACCGCCCTCACCGCTGGACACCGGAGTGCCGTCCGGCAGCGTCACGGCCGTGTGGCCGCCGTTCCAGCCGATGTTCAGGGCGCCGGGCGCGGTGCCGGGCAGGAAGCCACGAGCCCGCAGTGCGGCCTCTTCGTTGCCGGTGTTGAACCGGTTGCCGTAGATGGGGCGGCCGGTGGCCGCGTTGGCCACCCAGGAGGCCAGTCCGGAGCAGTCAGTGCCGCGTGCCGTGTCTCCGCCGGAGACGTACGGCGTACCCGAAACCTGGTTGACCAAAGCCAGCAGCGAGGCGGTCGCAATAGCAAACATGGCGATGAACGCTAGCAACGGAAAATCGCGACGGTCAAAATACTGTGTCTGCCATCACGTTTCGCGAATCCTGTGGTGTGCGTTACATCGGTGTGTATTCGCATCGTTTGGGGCAGAAGCGATTTCACGTCTTCGCAGGTGAATGCGCAAAACATACTGCCATACACAGCTTTTGCGCAAATGCAAGGTCGTGACGGTCGTTGCGAGGTCGTGACCAGCTAATTCCGAGACCGGCGTGACCGGCCTCTGCGCGGCTTTTGCGTCGGTTTCGACGTCCTGTCGGGCAGCTCATGCCGCCGATTCGGCGGATACTGGCTGACCATCTGAAACGGTCAAGTTACGGTGGGTCGATGTGGCTGTCGCGGTCCCGGTTCGAACTCAGGGAAGAGGTGCCGGGGACGCCCGACGAAGTCCGCACCTTCTATACAGATCTGGCGAATATGAAGCTGGTTCATCCGCTCGTGGTGGCGGTGGACTGTCTGGCCGATCAGCAGGATGTGCGGGGCCGCCGCCGTGACTATCGGGTGCGGGATCGCATCCCATTCGGCCCGTTGAGTCTGCGCGTGACCTACCGGGCCACGGTGCTGATCGCGCCCGACGGCGTCGTGCACACCGAGGCGCGCCAATTTCCGTCCGTGCGGCTCAGTGGCACCGTCACCTTCGCGCCTGCCGGCGCAGGCACCGCTCTCACCGAGGTAGTGGATATAGAGGCACCTTCTCCGTTCATGGCTTTCACTGCTGCGCAGGCGGAGAAGGCGCACGCGGCGATGCTCGCTGCCATTCGGCGTCATTTTGAGAAAAGCTTGGGCTGATCCAGGCTGCCGGATGGGGTGCCGCGCTGGATGGCCGGGTTTCCTTGCCTTACCGGCGACGCTCTCGAAAAAACTTTGGTCACTTTGTTAGCGCTGGTTGCAGGAGGTAACTAGTGGCCCATTCGTCACAGCGCCTTGTCGGTGATTCGAACTAATGTTCGAGTATGGCCATCGACTCCGCTACTGTCCTCAACGCCTACGCGGCGCTTGAGGATGCGATCGCCACGGTCAACGGCCTGGACTACAGCGGGTTGCCCATCAAAGTCCTGTTGGAGCTGCAGTCCCGCCGCGAAACCCTGAAGTGCGCGGCCGAGGCGGTCGACCATCAGATCCTGGCCGCGGCACAAACCCAGGCCACCGCCAAGGGGATCGGGGCCAAGGATTGGCCTGAGGTGTTGCATGTGCGGTTGCGGATCAGCCGGGAGGAGGCCCGCCGGAGGGTGCGGGACACGGATAATTTGGGTCCGCGCTCGGCGATCACGGGCGAGGCGTTGGGTCCGGTGTGGGAACTGGTGGCCGCCGCGTTGGCCGAGGGTGCGATCAATAGTGAGCACGTGCAGGTGATCGCCTGGTTTTTCGGCAAGGTGCCGTTGTGGGCGGCCGACCCGGTCACGTTGTTGCAGTGCGAGACGGATCTGGTGGCCGATGCCCGGGTCAAAACCCCCGAAGACCTCCGCAAAGTCGCGGCGGATTTGTTGTACAAGCTGGATCAGGATGGGCCCGAACCCAACGACGATGAGCCGGATCCGAAGCGGTCGTTCGTGATGGGTAAGCAGCGGCCTGACGGGCGCACCGACGTCACCGCTCAACTCGATCCGGAAGGGCGGGCTTACTGGGAGGTGTTGTTCGACAAGTACGCCGCCCCGGGCATGTGCAACCCGGCCGATCCGGAACCCTGCTTCTCCGGGACCCCGACGCAGGAGCAGATCGACAACGACACAAGGACTGTGGCGCAGCGGCAGTACGACGCCTTCAAATTCGTGGGCCGGATGATGCTGGCCACCGGAACCTCCGGGGTGCACAACGGGTTCCCCGTCGCGGTGGTCGCCACCTGCACCGTCACCGAGCTGGAAAAGCGCGCCGGGATGGCGCTCACCCACACCGGTACCAAGCTCCTGGTGAAGGATCTGGTGCGGATGGCAGCCCAGGGCTCGGACAACTACCTGGCGGTGTTCGATGAGCACACCGGCCAACCGCTCTACTTGGGCCGGGCAGCGAGAACCGCCAGTACAGCCCAACGCCTGGCGTTGTTCGCCCGCGACCACGGCTGCACCCGCCCCAACTGCATCGCCCCCGCCTCGCGCTCGCAGGCTCATCACGTCAACACCAACTGGCGCGACGACGGCCCCACCGACATCACCAACCTCACCCTGGCCTGCGGCCGCGACAACCGTCTGGTCGACACCGGCGGCTGGCACACCACCATGGGCCCCGACGGTCGCACCCAATGGACCCCACCACCCCTGCTCGACGTCGGCCAACCACGAACCAACCACTACCACCACCCCACGCTCTACCCGCCCGAGAGCGGAGATTCCGATGGTGAAACAGACAGTCCCGCAACCTGATACGACGCCCCGATGCGGCAACCCAGCCTCACCGGCGATGTCCTATGGGCGAATATCGGCCGTCCGTTCGAATCGGTCGGCTGGTCCGAAACAGAAGGCGGGATCGGGGCGCGGTGCGGGTCGCGGCGATGACGGTCAGCAGCGCGGCGGATCGCAGCGACGGCGGTCGGCAGCGATGGCGGTCAGCGACCGCGGCACTTGAGGCTACCGGTGACCCACAACCATGGAAGGCGAAAGTGCTGCGCTGCAAACGAATTGAATGCGCACTACCGCCAGTGACGAATGTCGACACCCGGCCAGCGGCTCGCGGTGCAGTGTGGGGATCAGCTCGGGAAGAACCCGTCGCCGGTCTTGAAGCCGGGCTGCCAGCCCTGCGCTCCCAGGCACAGCAGCGGTCGGCCGTCAGGAGCCTGCGCCGCGGTCTGCGGGCCCGGGCACGGAGAACCGATGTCCTTGACGCCCTGGATCGCATAGGAGTAGCCCCAGAATCCGGTGTCGACGGGCGGCCACTGGTTGGGAATCCAGTGGCAGGCCATGGATGCGCCGCCCGGACCGCGGCCGAAGATGAAGATGTCGTGGTTGTCGCACGGCGCGCCGTTGACGGCCTGGTAGTTCATGCCGGGGACGTCAGTGGGGTAGCGGCCGGGATCGTCGCTGCCGCCCAGCGCCGGATCGGCGCTCGCGAAGGGTGCCAGCCCGATGGCGGTTCCGGCGATCGCTGCGGCCACCGTCAGTACCCGAAACATCCTGGTCATCTCCCCTCGCACTACTGCCACACGACAATGTGGCAAAGCGTAGCGTGTCAGCCGCGTCGCCGGGGATATAGTCGGCAGGTCAATATCAGCGGGGTTCGTGCCCCGCCGTCTGATCGTCGTCACGCTGCGGTGCGCCGGCCTGTTCAGGCGCGTCCAGCACGCTCACCCCGATGCCGTAGGGCAGGAACCTGACCTTTCGGGACGGGTCGGTGTTGTTCTTGTTGGCCCGCAGGGCCTCCAGTTCGGAGGGGTAGACCTCTTCGACGTGCGCTCCGCCGTCCGCGGCGACGGTGTACACCACCCACACGCCGTCGCCGGTGTCGCCGGTGGTCTCGGGCTGCGTCGCGTGCCGCGGCGTCCGGGTCAGGTCGTTCACCACGTTGGCCCAGGCGGCACCGCGGCCGAGGCGGTCGAATACGCCCCGGATGCCCTCGCCCGTCTCGCGCAGGACGCGATCGAACTCTTCCGGATCGATGCCGAACGGGCCGTTGTTGCTCATACCGACCAGTGTGCGCGACATCGGCGACATCTGCCACGACGATCCGACAGGCCATCCCCTCGCAGCCGAACTCGGCGGTGGTGGACGATGGAGACATGCCGGTACCACAATCGCCGACCCGCGACGACCTCCTGGCCACCGTCGAGCGCTCGCCTGCCGCCACGGCAGCGCACGACAAGGCGGCCTGGGTGGATCTGTTCAGCGCCGACGGACGCGTCGAGGACCCTGCCGGTTCCCGGCCGCACGTCGGTCACCGTGCCATCGCACAGTTCTACGACACCTTCATCGGGCCGCGCACCATCGTGTTCCACCGCGACGCCGACATCGTGCTCGGCAACACCGTCGTGCGTGACCTCGAGCTCGAAGTGCACATGGGCACCCAGGTGCAGCTGCGCATCCCGGTCTATCTGCAGTACGACGTGGTGGCAGAGGGCTCCGACGCGTCGCTGAAAATTTCTCGGCTGCAAGCATTTTGGGAGCTGCCGGGCATGGTCGTGCAGTTCGTCCGGTGCGGCGCCGCGGCGCTGCCGGCGGGTTTGGGGCTCTCGGCGGCGCTGTTGCGCAACCAGGGCCCCGGCGGCGCGGTGGGTTTTCTCGGCGGGCTGCGCACCGGAGGGACAAGAGCAAAGCGTGCGTTGACGGGGCTGCTGGCCGATGCCGCGACGGGCGACGAGCTGGCGGTCAAGCGCCGGCTCAGTGAGCCGGTGCAGATCACCCGCGGCCCTGACGCCCGGCTCAGCGTGTCCGAACTGGTCGAAGAACTCGCCGGAACGCGCGTGCAGAAGGTCATTGCCGCAGGCCGGTACGTCCTGGCCGGCGTCCGACGGGACGGCTACCGCGGTGTGGTCATCGCGGAGCTGGGTATCGGGGGCCGGGGCATCGTCGGCCTGCGACTCTTTGCCGAATGAAGCCGCCAGTTGCCGCTGCTTCCGTCCCCGACATGAGAACGTAGTCACACCATGCCAGTGCAACCACAACACGAATACATGTCCTACGAGGAATTCGGTCGACGATTCTTCGAGGTCGCGGTCAGCGAGGAACGTGTCGCGGACGCGATCGGCGGCATCGCCGGTGAAGCCTTCGACATGGGTCCCATCGCCCAGGGCCCCGGCGGGCTCGCGAAGGTCACCGCGCGCGTGCAGATCAAACACCCCGTGGTGGCCAGGACGCTCGGTGAAGAAATCACCTTCGCAATCCGCATCCCGCTGGAAATCGACATGACGCTGGACCTGCGCATCGACCGGCCCCGGTTCATGGTGTTCGGCGAGATCAACCTGACCGCGACCGCGCGGGCCGCCCACCCGCTGCTCCTCGTCATCGACGTCAAGACGCCACGGTCGTCGGACATCGCCATCCACGTGACGTCGTCATCGATCCGGGCGGAGCTGTTGCGCATCGTTGCCAACGTCGACGGCGAGATCCGGCGCTTCATCGCCCAGCATGTGGCAGGCGAGATCAACAGCGCAGATGCCAAGGTCATCGACATCGGAACCCGGATTGCAAGCGCCTGGACGGGCGTCTGAGACGGCCGCGAGGCGGTAGCGGCAACCTGCTTCCCCTATGATGAGGACATCATGAAGAGCACATTCGGCGCCGCCATCGCAATTGCAGCTACCACCGTCGGAATCGTGGGCAGCCTCGTCGTGGCCGCTCCGGCCAGCGCAGATGCGGGCGTCGATGCCTTCAACAACGCGCTCAGCAACGCCGACATGATGCTGCCGAACGGGTCTGATCCGGTCGCGCTGGGCCAGTCGGTGTGCCCGATGCTCGCGCAGCCCGGCCAGACCCTGGCCGACGCGGCGGCCAAGGTCGCCGACACCTCGGGCATGTCGCTGGGCCCGGCCACGATGTTCACCGGCTTCGCGATCTCGTCGTTCTGCCCGGGCGTCGTCGGTGCGCTCGGACGCGGTGAATCGCCGCTGCCGCTCGGACTACTCGGCCTCGGATAACGCCGGGCTGGCGTCGAGCGGCGCCAGCACCGGGCGCTTCGGCTCGAGCCCCTTACCTCGAGAACTGCCCAGCGTGTGCCGCCACACCCACGGCATCAGCATGTTCTGGGCCCACATCAGCTGCGAATACATGCGCTCGCGCAGTCGCGGCAGGACGAGTTCACCCTCGACCTCGGCCCAGCGGTGATCGCTGCCGGGCAACTCCAGCGCCTCGGCGGCGGCGTCGGCGAACAGTTGATGGCCGTGCGGGGAGCCGTGAACCCGGTCGACGGCCCAGGTCGCGGGGTCCAGCATCGAGGTGGCCGTCGACAGGTCGACCAGCCGGAATCCGAAACGGGTCGAGTCGGCCCGGATCACCTCATTGATGCGGCGCAGCCGGCCGCTGAGCACCCGTCCCACCGGCAGGATGCGGGCGATGTCGGGAAACGTCGTCGTGACCACGGTCGCGCCGGTGGCGGCGAGTTCGGTATGCACGCGCCGCATGTCCTCGAGCGCCTTGTCGAAGCTGCGCACCGGCCGCGTGACGTCGTTCATCCCGATGCAGCTGGTGATCAGGTCGGGGTTCATGTCCCGGGCCAGCGGCAGCTGCCGGTCCAGTACGTCACTGATCCGACGGCCCCGCACCGCGAGGTTCGCGTATTGGAGTCCAGGCTGTAATGCGTTGAGTCGCCAGGCCAGGCGGTCGGCGAAACCGTGGATGCCGGTGTTGTCGTCGCCATCCAACAGGCCCTCGGTCTGGCTGTCGCCGAGCGCGACGTATCGGGAGTAGCCGATGGTCACGACCGTGACTGTAGTGAAGGATCGGCGGATCTTCAGCGCAGCGGATCAGCCTGGCCAGATCACGTCGAGCGGCCGGCCCACCACACTGAGTTGGTTGATCAGCTCGTCCAGGACGGCGCGCGGCAGGTCGAACCGCCATTCCGGCAGTGTCGCACCGACACGTACGACGCCCGGACCGACCTCCACCGAGGTCAGGGTCATGCCGTACGGCAGCTCGGGCAGCCGCACCGGGTACGCCGGGGCGAGTCCGGGCACCGGGACCCGGGCGGCGCCCAGCGTCAGGCCACGGGGCTTGAGCCACAACGTCTTGCCGTGCAGGTGAGGATCGACCTCGATGACCCCGGAGCGGAAGCGCGACAACCGGATTCGGGTGACCCCGTCGTCGCCGATCTCGGTGCGCACACGCGGTTCGGCGGCCCGGATCAGCTCGTCGAGCGAGTCGGACGGCACCTCCAACGTCACCTCGACGGGAGTGGCTGCCAACATCGGTGGCACCGAGGGCCGGATGTGCAGGTTGTTCAGCTTCGCCGAGACCGAATTCAGTTCGGTTCCCGCCCATTTCACCTTGTCCGCGGCGATGTTGACCGTGCCGATGTGGCCGACGGCGAAGATGCCGGCATCCCACCGGGAATCGAACTTGGTCACGGTGAAGGCCAGGTCGCTGGTGCTCATGCGGACGGTGATCCGGCGCCCGACCACCAGCGGCCGCACCGTCAGCAACGCCGTCCGATAGGCCGCGGCCGCCCCGGTGCTCACCGGCAGCACCGCGGCGGTCGACACCACCGAGGTGAACAGATCGAGCGGTCGGAGCGGGTCCCACCGGCGCGGCGGACGCGTCATGGGGTCCAGCATGCCCGTAGCTGCCGCCGGTGCACCACTCGGCATCCGGGGAACGGGCTCCCGGTAGCGTCGAGTCGTGGCTGAGTCTGATGAGCTGTACCGGCAGCGTGACCGAGCTGATTCGTTCGGCGGTGCCGCCCGGTCGTATGACCGGCACCGGCCCCGCTACCCGGAGGCCATGCTCGACGAACTGGTCGGGACCGGTTCGGTCCGGGTGCTCGACGTCGGCGCCGGAACCGGGATCGCGTCCCGGCAGCTGATCGCCCGCGGGGCGGAACTGGTTGCGCTGGAACCGGATCCGAGGATGGCCGAGATCGCCGCCGAGCACGGCGTCACCGTCGAGGTGGCCACTTTCGAGGACTGGGACGACGCCGGCCGGACCTTCGACGTGGTCCTGTTCGCCCAGTCGTTCCACTGGGTCGACCCGGCGGCGGCGCTGCCGAAGATTCGCCGGTTGCTCGCCCCGGGCGGCCGGCTGGCGCTGGCGTGGAACCGGCTGTTCCCGGTGCAGCCGTCGCGCCAGGATTTCGCGGAGGTGTACCGCGACTTCCTCGATGCCGCTTCACCTTTGGTGACCGGGACCCCCACCGGCGGGACCGGCTCGGGCATGGACAGCGCCGACGTGGTGGCCGACCTGGAGACCGCCGGATTCGCCGTGCAGCAGCTGACCTACGCCCGCGGTGAGCAGTACACCCGCGAGCAGTGGCTGGACCTCGTGTTCACCTACTCCAACCACCTGGTGCTGCCCGCCGACCGGGCCGCCGAGCTGCGGGCTCGGCTGGCGGCGGTGATCGGCGACGGCGGCGTGCAGGTCGGCGGAGACACGCTGCTGATCGTGGCGCAGCCGGCGTAGACGACGGCTAGTCCCGGAGGCGGCGGACGGGCCGGGTCTCGATGGCGTTGAGCGTCAGGGCGCGGCGCCGGATGCGCCAGCCGTCGCCGGTCGGGGCGTACTCGTCGTCGTACCGCAGGTGCCACACCAGATCGGTGACGTCCGAGTCGGCGCCGCGGGTCCAGTGGTGGGCGACGCACGTGATGCGGCCACGAGCGTGGTCGGTGGCGTCGGTGTAGACCTCACCGACGATCTCGTGCTGGGTGCGGACGACGCCCGACAGGGCGGCCATCGCGGCCCGGACCCCGTCTGGCCCGTGCTCGGGCCGTATCGGGTCCAGCGATCGGGGCGGGTCCGGGAGGACCAATTCCGCTGTGCTGGTGAAGAGTTCGACGACATCGTCGAACCGGCGGTCGTCGACGGCCGCGGCGTAGCGGTGCACCAGGTCGGTCAGCGCCAGCCGGTCGGCCACTGTCAGCGGCACGGTGTGAGCCCGAGCCGTTCGGCGCACGCCGACAACATGTCCCTGGCCTCGTCGATGTCGGTGACGGGCGGCATCGCCAGCACGATGCGGTCGGCGCCGAGCTCCGCGAGCCGGCCGGCACGATCGGCGTCGACCTTGGGCACCAGGTGTCCGAGGGAGAGTTCGAGGGCGTCGGGGTCCCGGCCGGTCCGCTCGGCCGACTCCCGCATCAGCGCGATCAACGCCGACAGTTCCGCGCCCGCGACGCCGAGCGGCTGCAAGCCGTCACCGCGCTGGCCGGCGCGGCGGGCCGCGGCCCGGCTGTGCCCGCCGATGTGGATCGGGATCGGCGAAACCGGCTTGGGATAGCAAGCGGCATGGGCGAATTCGAAGAACTCGCCGGAATGGGTGACGCCGTCCGGCTGATCCGACCACAGCAGCCGCAATACGTCGATCTGCTCGTCGGCGCGGCGGCCACGGGCGTCGAACGGGGCCCCGCACGCCTCGATCTCCTCGCGCAGCCAGCCCATGCCGACGGCCAGGCGGACACGACCGCCGGACAAGGCGTTCAAGGTGGCGACGCGCTTGGCCAACACCACCGGGTGGTGGTTGGGCAGCACCAGCACGCCCGTCGCCAGGCCCAGTGTGCTCGTCTGCCCGGCGAGGAACGCCAGCAACTCCAGTGGATCCGGGACCGCACAGTCGGCGGGAATCTCCACGCGGCCCGAGGCGTCGTAGGGATACACGCTCGAGTACTCGGTGAGCAGTACCGTATGTTCCACGGCCACAATGGATTCGAAGCCACAGCTCTCCAGGTGGCGGGCGAACTGCGTCATCCAGACCGGATCGGCGGTGACTCCGGCCGCGACCGGCGCGACCACGGCGAACTTGGGTGACATCAGCGCCTCCGCTCGCTGCGGCGAATCTCTTCCCAGCACTGCAGCCGTGTCATCCCGGTCCGGTCCATGCATTCGCGGATCGGCGTCTCCTGTTCTGGCGCAGGCGCTTCGGTGGTGGCCGGGGTGGTCGGCGGCGCGGCCGTGGTGGTCTCGACCGTGACCGTGCTGGTGATCGTCGCCTCGGTCGGTTCCGCGGGAGGCTCGGTGGGCGCGACGGCCGATGTCGGGCTCGGTGGCGCCTCGGTGGTCGACGGTGTGGTGGTCGCCGGGGGAGCCGTGGTGGTCGTCGCTGCGGGACGCGGCGGTGCCGGCTGTTCATCCTTGGCGCGGGTGAACTCGATGGCCGCGAAGACCAGTGCGGCGATCAGCAGCACCGTGAGCACGACGGGCAGGATCAGCGACCGGCGGGACCGCGTGGATTTGTCCGGCTGGAGGACCTGCGTCCGGTCCGCCGCCGCGGGAGCCAAAATGGTGGCATCCGCGCCCGTCACGCCCAGCCCGTGCTGAAGGGCGCGGGCGAAATCGGCGCACTTGTCGAACCGGTCCTTGGGATCCTTGGCGAGTGCCTTGGCCAGTACCGGGTCCAGGGCGGCGAGATCGGGCCGGCTTTGTGAGAGCGACGGCGGGGGAGCGCTGAGGTGCTTGCCGATGATCACCGCGGCATTGGAGTTCTCGAACGGTGGTGACCCGGTGAAGAGCTGAAAAGCGGTGGCCGCCAACGCATATTGGTCGGCGCGGCCGTCGATGACGCTGCCGGTCAGCTGCTCCGGAGCGGCATAGAACACGGTGCCGACGGTCATGTTCGTCGCGGTCAGCCCGGCGGAGTCGTTGGCGCACCGCGCAATGCCGAAGTCGGCCAACTTGATTCGCCGGCTCGCCGGATCGGTGTCGCTGATCAGGATGTTGGCCGGCTTGACGTCGCGGTGCAGCAGATGGTGCTGGTGCGCGTAGTCGAGCGCGTCGGCGACGGCGCTGATGATCGCGACCGCCTGGTCGTCGGATACGCCGCCGGCGCCGCGCAGCAGGCGGCTGACGTCGATGCCGTCGACGTACTCCATCGAGATCCACAACTGGCCGTCGAACTCGCCGCGGTCGTACACCCCGACGATGTTCGGATGCGACAACGCAGCGGTCAGGTCCGCCTCACGCAGGAACCGCTCGCGGAACTCCTGATTCGTGGACATCTCGGGACGCAGCACCTTGAGCGCGTCCTGCCTGGGCAGTCGCGGATGCTGGGCGACATAGACCTCGCCCATGCCACCGGAACCCAGGCACCGGACGATGGTGTAGCCCGCGAAATCGGTCCCCTCGGCCATTGGCATTGGGGCATCGTAAACCGGACGGCTAGAGGTCCAGGGTCAGCGGTCCGTCGCCCTGCGCGCGCGACACACAGATCAGTGCCTGACCGGCCTCGCGTTCGGTCTCGGTCAGCAGGCCGTCCCGGTGGTCGACGGCACCGGCGAGCACCTTCACCCGGCACGTGCCGCAGAAGCCCTGCTGGCACGAATACGGTGCGTGCACACCGGCTTTGATCAGCGCCGTCAGCAACGTCTCGTCGGCCGCGACGGCAACGGTCTGGCCCGTCGAGGCGACCTCGACCTTGAACTCCTGGCCATCGGTCACCGGAGGCGCGGCGAAGCGCTCGAAGTGCAGCTCGATGTCGTCCGCCCCGACCAGCCGGGTACGGATCGCATTGAGCATCGGCGCCGGGCCGCACGTGTACACCGAGGTGCCCGGCCGGCAGTCGCCCAGCAGATCGTCGGCCGTCGGCAGGCCGTCGACGTCGTCGGTGCGGATCTGCACCTTGTCGCCGAATCGCATCAGCTCGTCCAGGAACGGCAGGCTGTCGCGGCTGCGGCCGACGTACAGCATCGACCAGTCGATGCCGAACTGTTCGGCGCGCGCCAGCATGGGCAGGATAGGCGTGATACCGATACCGCCGGCGATGAACCGCAGCGTTCGGGTCGGCGACCCGAAGCCGGGCACCGCCAGCGGGAAGGCGTTGCGCGGTCCGTTGGTGGTGATCACGTCCCCGACCGCCAGCTGGTGCGCCTCGATGGAGCCACCGCCGCCATCGGGTATGCGCCGCACGGCAATTCGGTAGGCGCCCTGCTCGTCGGGATCGCCGCACAGCGAGTACTGGCGGACCAGACCGCTGGGCAGGTGGATGTCGAGATGTGAACCCGGGTGCCAGCGGGGAAGTTCCGACCCGTCGGCGCTGACGAACGTCAACGCCACCACGTCCTGGTCGTGCGCGACGACCTCACGGCCGGCGATCTTCAGCGCGATGGTGCGCTCGACGACGGCCGGTACCGGGGGCTTGCGCACCCGCGTCGACACCCAGAACGTGCTGCTGACGACGGCGTCGGCCACGGTCACCAGCAGGTCGTGCGGCAACAGGCCCATCACGCTGGGCGGCGCCAGACGTGACCGGAAGCGGCGCGCCCTCACAGGTGTGCGGCGCGGGCAGCGGGCGAGGCGGCCAGATACGCCACGGCCTGCGCGGTCGAGCCCATGTCTTCCGGGCTGTAGTTCGGTTTGAAGTACACCAGCGTCTGGGTCAGCAGCAGGTTCCGGTACTTAGGCAGGAGCCCCAGCTTCGAGTCGCGCATCCGCAGGCGCTGCGACTTCCACCAGCCGAGCTTGAGCTGCGGGTCGCTCTTGACCAGGAACCGCATGCCGCGCTGGAAGAACACGTACATCAGGACCGCCACCACGCTCATGGCGCGGATGCGGTCGAAGTAGCTGTTGCGGAAGTACACGGCGACCTCGTGGGCCACCGAGCGGTGCTCGACCTCCTCGGCGCCGTGCCAGCGGAACAGGTCGACCATCACGGGGTCGGCGTCGTAGTTGTCCCACGTGCAGTTCAAGACGAAGTCGCCGAGCACCGCGGTGTAGTGCTCGACGGCCGCGATGAACCACAGCCGCTCGATGAGGTTGTTCATCTTGCGGCGCGGGTCGTCCGTCTTGGCCGGAGCGAGGATCTCTTCGAAGACGAACTCGACCTGATCGAGCAACGGCGTGACATTCATGCCACTGCGCACCAGGTAGTCGTTCATGACGGTGTCGTGGGCCTCGGCGTGCATGGCCTCCTGGCCGATGAAGCCGCGGACGTCGTCGGCGAGCTTCGGATCCTTGATGAGCGGCAGCGCCTCGTTGAACGTCTCGATGAACCAGCGCTCACCCGCCGGAAGCAGGATGTTCAGCAGGTTCACCACATGGGAGGCGACAGGGTGGCCGGGAATCCAGGACATCGGCTTGTCCGCGGTCTCGAAAGCCACGTTGCGGGCCTGGATCTGCACCGGACCCGGGTCTACCTCATGGGCGAAACGTTGTGGTCGCAGCATGGAACAGCTACCTCCGGATCCTCAAGCATCGTTGCGAGTGGACTCAGTGTAATCGTTTTATGTGGGAACGGCGGTACTGGGTTTTGCCGTGAGACGACGAAACGGCATCCCAGCAGCCAGAAACTGTGTCTTGACCTGCTGGAATGCCGTCTCGGCAAAAGTTACATACCGGGGACCGACATGCCCGGCTGCGGGCCGACAGGCGTCGCCTGCACGGTCGTCACGCCGTTGGCGCCGACGTGCGGGCCCTGCGGAGCACCGGGCGCCCCGGCGGGAGCGCCGCCACCGGCCGCCGGCGCGCCGGCGGAGGCGTTCTCGACGGCCTTGGTGGTGCAGTTCAGCATGAGGATGACGCGGCCGTGGCTGCCCATCTTCTCCTGATCGACGATGCACTGCGCCTGCGGCACATCGCTGCCGACCGAGCCGCCGAACGTGGCCCGCACACCCTGGCTCTTGAGAATCGAGACGGCGCGGGCGTAGGACTCGCCCACCACGTTCATCGAGCTCGAACCGCCCGGATCCGACGCGGCCACCGACGAGCCGAACATCGCGGTGGCACCCACCGCCACCGCACCTGCTGCCACGGCGCCTGCCGTCAGCATCTTCAGCTTCTTCACCTGACCTCCTCGAGTACAGCGAAGATAGCGCAGATGGCGGGGTGGAGAAACTCGAATCAACTCAATCCCGGTGTCACCGCGTCGGCCATCACCTGCGCCAACGCGGCCGCACGAGCATCGGAAAACAGGTCTTCGAGGAGGATCTTCCGGCCGTCCGGACCCGCCAGCGGGACCCGCCAGTTCGGATATTCGTCGGTGGTGCCCGGCTGATTCTGGGTCCGCACGTCACCGACGGCATCGGGCAGCGCCAGCGCCAGGAGCCGCGACGGGGTGCGGGTGAGATAGCGGTACAGGGCGAGGACGGTCTGCTCGGGGTCGATCGCATCCGGGGCGTTCGGCGGCAACAACCCCGCCGCGCGCAGGACGTCCAGCCAGCGCTGCTGGTCGGCGCGGTCGGCCGCGACCTCTTCTTTGTAAGGGCGGGTCAGCAGGCCGAGATCGCGGCGCAGCCGCAGGTGCGCGCCGGCCAGGTAACCCGCCGTCGGTGGCAGGTCATGCGTCGTCACCGCCGACAGGCAGTATTCGCGCCACCGCGGCGCGGGCAGTGGTCCGCCGTCCTGGTCGGCCTCGAACCACAGGATCGAGGTGCCGAGCAGACCGCGGTCGCGCAGGTAGTCGCGAACCCACGGTTCGACGGTGCCCAGATCCTCGCCGACCACCACCGCGCCGGCCCGCTGCGCCTCCAGCGCCACGATGCCGATCATCGCCTCGTGGTCGTAGTGGACGTAGGTGCCGTCGACCGGCGTCGCACCGTCCGGAATCCACCACAGCCGGAACAGGCCGATGATGTGGTCGATGCGGACACCGCCCGCGTGCCGCAGCACGGCCCGGACCACGGCGCGGAACGGCTCGTAGGCCCGCTCCACGAGCTCGTCCGGACGCCACGGCGGCTGCGACCAGTCCTGTCCGAGCTGATTGAACTCGTCCGGCGGCGCCCCCGCCGACACCCCGGTGGCCAGCACGTCCTGCAGGGCCCAGGCGTCGGCGCCGCCCGGGTGCACGCCGACCGCCAGATCGTGGACGATGCCGAGGGACATCCCCGCCTGCACCGCGGTGGCCTGCGCGGCGGTCAGCTGGTCATCGAGTTGCCACTGCAGCCACCGATGGAAATCGATACGGCTGCTGTGCTTTTCGGCGAACGCCCGCACCGCCGGATGGTCCGGGTGCTGAAACTCCGCCGGCCAGTCGCGCCAGTCGTCGCCGTGCTTCTCGGCCAGCACGCACCACGTCGCGAAGTCGTCGAGCGTGCGGCCGGTCCGTTGCCGGTAGCCGTCGTATGCGACGGCCCGCCCCGCCGAGCGGTGGGCCCGGTACACCTCCTTGAGCGCATTGCGCTTGGACTTCCACGCGGCGTCGCGATCGATGAACTCGTTCTTGTCGGCGCGGGACTGGGCGTCGGCGCGGGCTTTGCGCAGCGTGGCCGGGGTGCGGACGGCGGTGTACTCGGGAACGGCCTGCACGCGCAGGTAGAGCGGGTTGGCGAACTGGCGCGACGTCGGCAGATACGGCGACGGCTCCATCGGGGCCACCGGGCCGGCGGCGTGCAACGGGTTCACCAGGATGAAGTCGGCCTGGTGCCGGGTGGCCGACCACACGGCGAGGTCGGTGAGGTCGGTGAGATCGCCGGTACCCCAGGACTCCCGCGAGCGCACGCTGTAGAGCTGGGTGGCCAGGCCCCAGGCCCGGCTGCTGCCCAGGCGGCTCGGCAACGTCAGCGCGTCGGGGGTGACGATCAGGACGGCATCGGCGTCCGCGGCGGCGCCGGCCTGGACGTGCAGCCGGTGATAGCCCAGCGGAAGATCGGCGGGCAGTTCGAAGCTCGCCTCGCCGACCAGGCGACCATCGAGATCGAAGGGCGGCCGGTTGTTCTCCAGCTGGCGCAGCCCGGCCCGCACCGAACCGTCCTCCAACCGGATCCACACGCCGACGGGCGCGCCGTGGGTGACATGCACCCAGAAGCTCGACGGCTGACCGGTCCGGGCGACGATGGTGGGGGACAGGGCGCGCTGCCAGTACGCGCGCTCGTGGTCGGCCAGGGCCGCCGCGCGGGCGTCCTCGGAATCGGCCGGTACGCCGAGCGCCGCGAGCACGGCGACCAGCGTGGACGCGGCGACTGCGTGTTGCGTGCCGCTCCAGTCCAGGTACTCGGTGGCCACACCGTGGCGTCGGGCGAGCTCGACGAGCGACGCGGTGCGATCAGTCATGCGCGCCATCTTGCCGCGATTCGGAGCACGATGGGAGCTGAGTGGAGGGTGCGGGCGCATTTCCGGCCGGCGGACGGTGCGTGCCCGGATACCCTGCGCCCGGAGGTGTCGACGTGAGTTCCGATCTGCTGTCCGACGTGCTGCCGACGATGCTGCACGACCCGGTCTCGTACGCCATTCCGTTCTTCGTGGTGGCGCTCCTGCTGGAGTGGGGCGCGGCCCGCAAGCTGGCGTACGACGAACAGCGGCCGCCGTCGGGCGCCTACCTGCGCGCCGATGCCTGGGCCAGCATCTGGATGGGCGCGGTGTCGCTGTTCACCAGCGGTGTACTGAACTTCCTCGCGCTGGTCGGCTACGCGGCGCTGTATGTGTACGTCGCGCCGTGGCACCTGCCGGGTGACGCCTGGTACACGTGGGTGATCGCGATCCTCGGCGTCGACCTGATCTATTACACCTACCACCGCATGGCCCACCGGGTGCGGCTGTTCTGGGCCACGCACCAGGCGCACCATTCCAGCGAGTACTTCAATCTGTCCACCGCACTGCGGCAGAAGTGGAATCCCTCCGGCGACCTGGCGATGAAGGCGGTACTGCCGGCGCTGGGCGTGCCGCCGTGGATCGTGTTCGCCAGCTTCTCGCTGAACCTGGTGTACCAGTACTGGATTCACACCGAACGCATCGGAAAGCTCTGGCGGCCAATCGAATACATTTTCAACACGCCGTCGCACCACCGCGTGCACCACGGCCGGGACCGGCAATACCTCGACAAGAACTACGGCGGCATCCTGATCATCTGGGACCGGATGTTCGGCAGCTTCACGCCGGAGACCGCGCGGCCGAACTATGGATTGACCAAACCTGTTGGCACGTACAACATCTGGAAACTTCAGACGCACGAGTATGCGTCGATTATCCGAGATGTGCGCCAGGCCAACGGGTTCGGTGACCGAATGGGCTACGTCTTCGGCCCGCCGGGATGGCAGCCGGCGGGACCGGAGGCCGCGCCGGTTCACTGACAGGGGCGTCAGCGCTGACAGAACGCTGTGATTCCTTCGCGATAACTCATTGTTCGCCAACTGTTTTGATTTCAGCGAGCGCAAACACTGGCGTTCCCCGGAACCGTCGGTACTGTCGTTGCTCGACAGGGGTGAATCGAACCAAAGGAGCTGGACTTTCATGGGTGACACACTTCAGAAGGGCGAGAAGCTCGAGGTCGGCCAGTCGCTGACGTCGAACAACGGTGCGTACCGGCTGGTGCTGCAGGACGACGGCAACCTGGTGCTGTACGCAGGGGAGCAGTCCGTGTGGGCCACCGCCACCGACGGCCAGGACGTCAAGCGCGCCGAGGTGCAGGAGGACGGCAACTTCGTGCTGTACACCCCGGACAAGCCGGTGTGGGCCAGCCAGACCGCCGGCGCCGACAACGTCCGTCTCGTGCTGCAGGACGATCGCAACCTCGTGCTCTACAGCGGCGACGACGCCAAGTGGTCGTCCGAGACCCACACCGACGAGGTGCCCCCGGCGCCGGTCGAGGCGGCTCCGGAGCCCGCGCCCGCACCCGAGCCCGAGGTGGCTGCCGAGCCGGTCGCCGAGGTCGCTCCCGAACCCGAGCCCGCCCCGGTGCCTGAGGCGCCGGCCCCGCGCACCTACACGGTGCAGTCGGGTGACACCCTGTGGGCCATCGCCGAGCAGTTCTACGGCGACGGCAACCGCTACCCGGAGATCGCCGGTGCCAGCGGAATCGACAACCCGGACCTGATCCAGCCCGGTCAGCTCCTGACCATTCCCTGACCTGGACGGACGTTGGCGGCCTGGATCGAAAGATCCGGGCCGCCAACGCGTTTCAACGCCCGGTTCGAGGGGCAGTTTGTTTGCTGGTGCGGGGCGGCCGCCGGTCGCCCACGGCGGGGCCTTTCCCGTCCCGGGTTGGGGTTTGCGGGGTAGGCTGGCGCGACGTCCGTCCCGAGGTGATGGGAGCAAGTCATGTTTGTGGGGGGTTTGCGGGCCGTGGCAGTAGCCGCGGTCGCAGTTCCGATGGTCGCCGTGGGTGGCCCGGCGCCGGTCGCGTCGGCTGATCCAGGAGTGCTCGTCTACCCGGGTATGGAGATTCACCAGGGCACCACGCGCTGCACGCTCGGTTACGTGGACCCGGTCGCGCGGACCGGTTACACCGCAGGTCACTGCCGCGGCAACGGACCGGTGACCGACAAGGACGGCCGCTTCATCGGCACCATGATCACGTTCCGGGACAACACACCGGACGGCGCCACCATCGCGACCGACCACCAGATCTCCGACTGGGAGTCCATCAACATCGCCGGCGACGTCATGGTGAACAACATCCTGCCCGGCGGGCGGATGCTGGTCACCGATCCCGCGGTGAATCCGCAGCGCGGTGCACCCGTCTGCCACTTCGGTGTCGTCACCGGTGAGACGTGCGGCACCGTCGACGCGGTGAACAACGGTTGGTTCACCATGTCCAACGGCATCGTCAGCCAGAAGGGCGACTCCGGCGGACCGGTCTACACCATCACGCCGGACAACCGGGCCGTCCTCGTCGGCGTCTTCAACAGCACGTGGGGGCATTTCCCGGCGGCGGTGTCGTGGAGTGCGACCGACCAGCAGACGGGCGACGGCGTCGTGCAGCAGGCCGCCGCCGGCAACTGACCGGGGCGCGGCCCGCGTCGATCCTGCGCTGTGGGCGCGAAGTGGTTTCTGCGTCACGCCCAGATGTGTAACTCTTGACTTATATAAGTTGCGACTATAACTTTGCGATGTGCACGCCTTCGATGTCCTGGGGGACCCGGTTCGCCGACGGATCCTGGAACTGCTGGCGCACGGTGAACTGACCGCGGGCGCCATCGGGGCGACGATCCAAGCCGAGTTCTCGATCAGTCAACCGGCGGTGTCGCAGCATCTGAAGGTCTTGCGCGACAACGGTTTTGCCAGCGTGCGCCCGGACGGTCAACGACGGCTGTACGCCGTGGACGGCCGGGGTATGCAGGACATCGACAACTGGCTGGCCGGCTTCCGCCGGTTCTGGCAACCGCATCTGGACGCGCTGGCCACCGAAGTGGCGCGCGGAAAACGCAACCGCAAGGGGGAGTGATGATCGACGTCACCGCACAGATCAACGCCGTACAACGCACGGTCGGCACGCGCACGTGGCAGGCGGGCGAAGTCCGCGTCGTCACGATCAGTCAGACCTACCCGACCGATGGCGCCGATCTGTGGGACGCGTGTACCAATCGGGAGCGGATTCCGCGATGGTTCCTGCCGGTCACCGGCGACCTCGTGGTCGGCGGCACGTTCCAGATCGAGGGAAACGCCGGCGGCACCGTGTTGACGTGCGATCCACCGCACACCTTCACGGCCACCTGGGTGTGCAACGGGCAGACCAGCTGGATCGAGCTGCGCATCGTCGACGAGGGCGACGGCTCGGCGCGTCTCGAGCTCGACCACATCGCCCCGACCGACGACGACGAGTTCTGGGCACAGTACGGCCCCAGCGCCGTGGGCATGGGCTGGGACGGCGCGCTTCTCGGACTGGCCATCCACACCTCGACGGGGCAGGACATCGATCCGTCGTTCGGCCCGCAGTGGACCGTCAGCGACGAGGGCCGCCGGTTCACCCGCGAATCCGGCGCGGCCTGGTGCGCGGCGGATATCGCCGGTGGCGCCGACCCTGAGCAGGCGCGCGCCGCGTCGGCCCGGTGCATCGCGGCCTACCTGGGTGTCGACGAAAACGGATAGCGAACTAGAACACGTTCTAGCCATGGTCCCGTCTCGACGTTATTGTCTAGTCGATCACTGATCAGACACGTGTCCAGGTTTCCTGAATCGACCGCCCTGGACACCACCGAGACCGGCCCAGGAGAGACGATGCAAACAGTTCCCGAGACCGTCAACGCCGCCGACGTCACCGAATGGTCCGACGAGGCCGACGTCGTCGTGATCGGCTTCGGTATCGCCGGTGGCTGCGCCGCGGTCAGCGCCGCCGCCGCGGGCGCCAAGGTCCTGGTGCTGGAGAAGGCGGCCGGTGCCGGCGGCACGACGTCCATGGCCGGCGGCCACTTCTACCTGGGTGGCGGCACGGCGGTGCAGCAGGCCACCGGCCACGACGACAGTCCCGACGAGATGTACAAGTACCTGGTCGCCGTTGCCCACGACCCCGAGCACGACAAGATCCGGGCCTACTGCGACGGCAGCGTCGAGCACTTCAACTGGTTGGAGGACTTGGGTTTTCAGTTCGAGCGCAGCTATTACCCGGGCAAGGTGGTGGTGCCGCCGGGCACCGAGGGCCTGTCCTACACCGGCAATGAGAAGGTGTGGCCGTTCTGCGAACAGGCCAAGCCGGCACCCCGCGGCCACTCGGTGCCGGTGCCGGGCGAACTGGGCGGCGCCGACATGGTCATCAAGCTGCTGCTGAAGCGCGCCGACGAACTCGGTGTCGAGATGCGCTACGAGACCGGCGCGACGAACCTCGTGCTCGACGACACCGGCGCCGTCGCCGGGGTGGCATGGAAGAACTTCGGCGTGACGGGCACCGTCAAGGCCGGTGCGGTGATCATCGCCGCGGGCGGTTTCGCGATGAACCCCGAGATGGTGGCCGAGCACACGCCGGCGCTGGGCCAGAAGCGAAAGACCAAGCACCACGGCGAAGTCGAGCCCTACATCCTGGGCAATCCCAACGACGACGGGCTCGGCATCAAGCTCGGCGTGTCCGCCGGCGGCGTCGCCAAGAACCTGGACCAGTTGTTCATCACCGCCGCCGCCTACCCGCCGGAAATCCTGCTCACCGGCGTCATCGTCAACCAGAACGGCCAGCGCTTCGTCAACGAGGACTCCTACCATTCGCGCACATCGGCTTTCGTGCTCGAGCAGCCCGACCAGGTGGCCTACCTGATCGTCGACGAAGCGCACACCGAGATGCCGGCGATGCCGCTGATCCGGTTCATCGACGGCTGGGAGACGATCGCGGAAATGGAAGAGGCGCTGGGCATTCCGGCCGGCAACCTGGCGGCGACACTGGAGCGGTACAACGCCAGCGCCGCGGCCGGCGCCGACCCCGACTTCCACAAGCAGCCGGATTATGTTGCGGCCCAGGACAATGGGCCGTGGGCGGCCTTCGACCTGTCCCTCGGCCGGGCCCTCTACTCGGGATTCACGATGGGCGGCCTGTCGGTCAGTATCGACGGCGAAGTGCTGCGCGCGGACGGCACCGCCGTGCCGGGCCTGTACGCGGCGGGTGCCTGCGCATCGAACATCGCGCAGGACGGCAAGGGCTATGCCAGCGGGACCCAGCTGGGCGAAGGGTCGTTCTTCGGCCGCCGGGCCGGAACCCACGCCGCCACGCGGTGATCAGACGGGGGCGGGCACGCCGTCGTCTTCGATCCGGGTGAGCCGCCAGTTGCCGTCGCCCAGCAGCTCCAGCTCCTGCTGGTGGTGCTGTTCGACGGTGCTGCGGTGGCTGACGCTGACCACGGTGGTGTCGGGCAGTTCGTTCCGAACCAGTTGGTACAGCATCATTTCCAGACCTTCGTCGAGTGCCGAGGTGGACTCGTCGAAGAACACGGCCTTGGGCCGGGTCAGCAGCACGCGGGCGAAGGCGACGCGCTGCTGCTCGCCGGGCGAGAGGACCTTGGCCCAGTCGTCGACCTCGTCGAGGCGGTTCGCCAGGTGCGGCAGCGCGACCTTGCGCAGGACCTCCTGCAGCTGCTCGTCGGTGTGGGCGCCCACCTTGCTCGGGTAGGACACCACCGCGCGCAGATCACCCAGTGGCACATATGGGAGCTGCGACAGGAACAGCGTCTCGTTCTCCTCCATCGGGAAGTGCATGGCGCCGTGGCAGAAGGGCCACAGCTTGGCGAGGCTGCGCAGCAGGGTCGTCTTGCCGCTGCCGGACGGCCCGGTGACCACCAGTGCCTCGCCCGGGTACAGGCACAGATCCAGCGGCGCGATGAGTTCGCGGCCGTCCGGCGTGCTCACCGTCACCTGCTCCAGCGTGATGGTGTCGTCGGGGCAGTCCTCGGTGGCGAGCTCGGGCAGGTGCCGTGCCGCGTCGTTGGCCGTCACCAGGCCGTGCAGACGGATGATGGCGGCGCGGTAGCCGGCGAACTGGTCGTACACGTTACGGAAGAAGGACAGGCCGTCCTGGATGCTGCCGAACGCCGACGCCGTCTGGTTCATGTCGCCGAGCTTGATCTCGCCGGCGAGGAAGCGCGGGAACTGCAGGACGTACGGCAACGGCACGATGATCTGGCTCATCGACAGGTTCCAGCCGTTGAGGCCGATCATCCGGTTCACGTACCGCTTGTAGTTGTCGACGACGGGCGCGAACAACCGGCGCAGGCCCGTCCGCTCGGCGAGCTCACCGTGATAGAAGGCGACGGCCTCGGCCGCGTCGCGCATCCGCACGAGCGCGTAGCGGAACGCGGCGTTGAAGCGTTCGTTGTCGAACGACAGCCAGATGATGGGGCGGCCGATCCAGAAGGCGACCACCGAAGCGACGAGGACGTAGCCGAGCCCGATCCAGAACATCGCCTTCGGGATCGTGAGGCCGGCGATGGTCAGCGTGCCGGACAGGTTCCACAGAATCGCGGTGAACGAAAGCATCGATGCGATGGCGTTGATGGCGCCGAACAACAACGTGGAGGTGGTCATGTTGTTGGGCGTGTTGGGCAGCGGGCCCACGCCGGCGGTGAAGATGTCGATATCGCTCTGGATGCGCTGGTCCGGGTTGTCGATGGTGTCGTCGATGAACCGCGACCGGTAGTACGCCTTGCCGTCCAGCCAGTCGCCCGTGAGCCGGTCGGTCAGCCAGGCGCGCCACCGCAGGATGAACCGCTGCGTCATGAACAGGTCGAGCATGATGCGGCAGACGTGCAGCACGGCCAGCAGCGAGAAGATGCCGATCGACATCCAGAAGCCGTGTGCGCCCGAGTCCTTGACGGCCTGGTCGTGACCGGCCAGGCCGGAGGCCACCACCTGGAAGCTGGTCATCAGATCGTTGCTCTGATAGCTGAAGAGCACCGTGAGCCGAACACCGGTGATCACCGACAGCAGCAGCGCCGCCAGCCACAGCCACACGACGATGCTGTCGCGGCCGACGAAGTAGGCGCCGGTGATGCGCCAGAACTGCCTTCCCCAGACCGTGAAGCGGCCGATGGCGGTCACCACCACCAGCGTCGATACCGCGGCGATCAGCCAGGCTTTCGCGATCCACCACAGCGAGGTCGTGAGCTCACTGCCCCATTCGAGGGTCGGGGTGAACAAATCCATCCCCGCAAGGTACCCGTGACCTATTGACGTTCGCGCTGCGACAGGCAATGACGTGAGACGCCGGTCACCTTCCGCGGGGCTCCGGCAAGTGGACGGGCAGGTGGACGGCTGCAGCAGAGCGGACGGACGGGACCGGTACCTTTGACCTGTGGCGAAAACCAGCACCGCGAAATCCGGCCGGCTGAGCAGCAAGTTCTGGAAGCTGCTCGGTGCTTCCACCGACAAGAACCAGAACCGATCGATGAATCAGGTTCGGGCGTCGGCCGAATTCGACGACAAGGCCGCGGGGCTGGACGACGAGCAGATCACCAAGGCCGCCAAGCTGCTCGAGCTGTCCGACCTCGCCGATGCCGCCGACATCCCGCAGTTCCTGGCCATCGCCCGGGAGGCGGCCGAACGCACCACCGGTCTGCGGCCGTTCGACGTTCAGCTCCTCGGCGCGCTGCGCATGATGGCCGGCGACGTCGTCGAGATGGCCACCGGTGAGGGCAAGACCCTGGCCGGCGCGATCGCGGCCGCCGGTTATGCGCTTGCCGGCCGGCACGTGCACGTCATCTCCGTCAACGACTACCTGGCCCGGCGCGACGCCGAGTGGATGGGGCCGCTGCTGGCCGCGATGGGCCTGACGGTCGGCTGGATCACCGCCGAGTCGACGGCCGACGAACGGCGCGCCGCCTATGAATGCGACGTCACCTACGCCTCGGTCAACGAGATCGGGTTCGACGTGCTGCGCGACCAGCTGGTCACCCATGTCGACGACCTGGTGTCGCCGCGGCCGGACGTCGCGCTGATCGACGAGGCCGACTCCGTGCTCGTCGACGAGGCGCTGGTGCCGCTCGTGCTCGCCGGCACCACGCACCGCGAGACCCCGCGCATGGAGATCATCCGGCTGGTGGGGGAGATGACCTCCGAGAACCGTGTCGACGACTCGCTGCAGTACTACGACACCGACGCCGACCGCCGCAACGTGCACCTGACCGACGCCGGCGCGCGCAAGCTCGAGAAGGCGCTCGGCGGCATCGACCTGTACTCCGAGGAGCACATCGGCACCACCCTGACCGAGGTCAACGTGGCCCTGCACGCGCACGTGCTGCTGCAGCGCGACGTGCACTACATCGTTCGGGACAACGCCGTTCACCTCATCAACGCCTCGCGCGGCCGCATCGCGTCGCTGCAGCGCTGGCCCGACGGCCTGCAGGCGGCCGTCGAGGCCAAGGAAGGCATCGAGACCACCGAGACCGGCGAGGTGCTCGACACCATCACCGTGCAGGCCCTCATCGGCCGTTACCCGACGGTGTGCGGCATGACCGGTACCGCGCTGGCCGCCGGTGAGCAGCTGCGCCAGTTCTACCGGCTCGGGGTGTCGCCGATTCCGCCGAATACACCGAACATCCGCGAGGACGAGGCCGACCGCGTCTACATCACCGCGGCCGCCAAGAACCAGGCCGTCATCGAGCACATCCAGAAGATCCACGCGACCGGTCAGCCGGTGCTGGTCGGCACCCGCGACGTCGCCGAATCCGAAGCGCTGCACGCGAAACTGGTCAAGGCCGGCGTGCCCGCCGTCGTGCTGAACGCCAAGAACGACGAGGAGGAAGCCGCCGTCATCGCCGAGGCCGGCAAGCTCGCCACCGTCACCGTCTCGACCCAGATGGCCGGCCGCGGCACCGACATCCGCCTCGGCGGATCCGACGAAGCCGACCATGACGCCGTCGCCGAACTCGGTGGCCTGCATGTCATCGGCACCGGCCGGCACCACACCGAACGCCTCGACAACCAGCTGCGCGGCCGCGCCGGCCGCCAGGGTGACCCGGGCTCGTCGGTGTTCTTCTCCAGCTGGGAGGACGACGTCGTCGTCTCGCACCTGGATCCCGAGAAGCTCCCGATGCAGACGGACGAGGACGGCCGCATCATCAGCGACCGCGCCGGCCAGATGCTCGAGCACGCACAGCGCGTCGCCGAGGGCCGGCTGCTGGACGTGCACGCCAACACCTGGCGCTACAACCAGCTCACCGCGCAGCAACGCGCGATCATCGTGGAACGCCGAGAGACGTTGCTGCGCACCACAACCGCGCGGGACGAACTCAAGGAGCTGTCGCCGGACCGGTACCAGGAACTCGTCGACGAGGTCGGTGAGGACGCGCTAGAGCGCATCTGCCGGCTGATCATGCTGTACCACCTGGACCGCGGCTGGGCCGACCACCTGGCCTACCTGTCCGACATCCGCGAGAGCATCCACCTGCGCGCGCTGGGACGCCAGGATCCGCTCGACGAATTCCACCGCATGGCGGTCGACGCGTTCGCGTCGCTGGCGGCCGACGCCATCGAGGCCGCGCAGCAGACCTTCGAGACCGCCAACGTGCTGGAGGACGAGCCCGGACTGGATCTGTCCAAGCTGGCCCGCCCGACGTCGACGTGGACGTACATGATTCACGACAACCCGCTGGCCGACGACACGATGGCAGCGCTGAGCCTGCCCGGGGTATTCCGTTAGGTTTAGCCCTATGGACCCCCAGCGAGAAGCCGGAGGCGGATCGCACACAGACGTGGAAGCCGAGTCGGGCGACCGGGTGCTGACGATTCCCAACGCGCTCAGCGCGTTGCGGTTGCTGCTGGTCCCGGTGTTCCTCTACCTGTTGTTGTCGGCGCACGCGAACGGCTGGGCCGTCGCGATCCTGATGTTCAGCGGCTTCTCCGACTGGGCCGACGGCAAGATCGCGCGCCTGGTCCCGAACCAGTCGTCGCGGCTGGGCGAGCTGTTGGACCCACTGGTCGACCGGATCTACATGCTCGTCGTGCCGGTCGCGCTGGCGATCGCGCACGTCGTGCCCTGGTGGTTCGTGCTGACCCTGATCGGCCGCGACGCCGTGCTGGCGGCCACGCTGCCGCTGTTGCGCGGCCGCGGGCTGACGGCGCTGCCCGTCACCTACATCGGCAAGGCCGCCACGTTCGCGCTGATGTCCGGCTTCCCGCTGGTGCTGCTGGGCCAATGGCCCGATGCCTGGAGCCGCGTGGTGCTGGCCTGCGGCTGGGCGTTCCTGGTGTGGGGGATCGCCATGTATCTGTGGTCCGCGGTGCTGTACCTGATCCAGGTGGCCATGGTGCGCCGAGATCTGCCGCCGGTCGCGAGGTCCGCCGCGTGACTGAAGCCGGGACACCCCGGGACCGGGCCCTGGGCGGTTACTGGCCGGAGGCCGGCCGCAACAGCCACGTCGCCGACGAGCCGGTCCGGATTCCGGTGCCGTCGCTGCTGCGCTCGCTGCTCACCGATCACCTGGACCCCGGTTATGCCGCCGCGGCCGAGCGCCGCAAAGCGGACGGCGACGGTGCCCGGCGCGGTCGCTCCCGGCGGTTGGCCGACGGTGCGTGGCTGCTGGTCGGCGTCGCCGCGGTGTCGGTGGTGTTCGTGACGGCGGCACAGCATGCGGTGTCGATGGCCCCTGCCAACGACCAGACCCAGCACGTCCTGTCGGCCAACGCGCGTACCGCGGAAGCGCGCACCCGCGACAGCACCGCCACCCGGGACGCGCTGGCCGGCCAGGTGGAGGCCGCACGCCGTGGCCGGCTGGCCGGCGACGCGAAAGGCCGTGAACTGCTGGCCGCCCTCGAGCAGGCCGAGTTCGGCGCGGGCGTGACCGCGGTGACCGGCCCCGGCCTCACCGTCACCGTCACCGAGCCCCCGCCGAGCCCGAACCTGTCCGACGTGTCGAAGCAGCGGGTCGCCGGCAGCCCGCAGATCATCCTGGACCGGGACCTGCAGCTGGCCGTCAACTCCTTGTGGGCCGCCGGTGCCGAGGCGGTGTCCGTCGGCGGCGTACGGATCGGGCCGAACGTGACCATGCGGCAGGCCGGCGGTGGCATCCTCGTCGACAACCAGCCGGTGGCCAGCCCGTACGTCGTCGTCGCCATCGGGCCGCCGCACGCCATGCAGGAGGTGTTCGAGCAGACCCCTGCCATGCAGCGGCTGATGCTGCTCGCGCAGTCGTACGGGGTGGGGATCAGCGTCCAGACCCGGGACCGGCTGACGGTGTCGGCCGCGTCGGTACGAGATGTCAACTTCGCCAAGGAGATTGGACCAAAGTGAGCAGGGCTACATGATCGGGATCGCGGCACTTGTGGTCGGCATCGTGCTGGGGTTGATCTTCCACCCCAGCGTGCCCGAGGCGGTCCAGCCGTACCTGCCGATCGCCGTGGTGGCGGCGCTCGACGCGGTGTTCGGCGGACTGCGGGCCTACCTGGAGCGCATCTTCGACGCGAAGGTCTTCGTGATCTCGTTCGTCTTCAACGTCCTGGTCGCCGCCGTGATCGTCTATGTCGGCGACCAGCTGGGCGTGGGCACCCAGCTGTCCACCGCGATCATCGTGGTGCTGGGCATCCGGATCTTCGGCAACGCGGCGGCGCTGCGGCGCAGGTTGTTCGGGGCGTGACGGTGCACCATGGCTGACGACGAACAGCACGCGGAAGAAGAACACCACGGCCGGCACGAGCTGCCCGACGGCGTTCCGGCGCGGCTGCCGCGCAGCCGGTCGCAGTTGATGTTCGGCGCGCTGGCCGTACTGCTCTGCGTGCTGCTCGGGGTGGCCATCGCGACGCAGGTGCGCCAGACAGAATCGGGTGACGCGCTCGACACCGCGCGGCCTGCCGACCTGCTGGTGCTGCTCGACTCACTGCAACAGCGCGAGGCGTCCCTCAACACCGAGGTGGCGGACCTGCAGAAGACGCTGTCGTCGTTGCAGGCGTCGGGCAACAGCGACCAGGCCGCCATCGAGAACGCGCAGGCGCGGCTGCGTGCCCTGTCGATCCTGATCGGCACGGTCGCGGCGACCGGCCCGGGCGTCACCATCACCATCGAGGACATCGCGCCCGGCGTGTCACCCGAGACCTTGCTCGACGTCATCAACGAGTTGCGCGCCGCCGGCGCCGAGGCCATGGAGATCCGGTCGGGACGCGGCGACCAGCAGACCGCGGTGCGGGTCGGCGTCGACACCTGGGTGACCGGCACCGCGGGCGCGCTGGTGGTCGACAACGTGACCATGAACCCGCCCTATTCCATTCTCGCCATTGGGGATCCGCCGACGCTCGCGGCCGCGATGAACATCCCGGGCGGGGCGATGGACAGTGTGAAACGCGTTGGCGGCACAATGTCCGTGCAACAGGCCGACACGATCGACGTGAGTGCCCTGCGGCAACCGAAACCGCGCCAATACGCTCAGCCCGTCAAGTAGACGCCGGGCCTGATCGTCGAGCCGTATCCTTACTGACCGAAAACACACTGACCTGAACTCGCAAGGAGCGTCGTGAGCGAAACGCCAGCCGATCTGCTGTACACCACCGAGCACGAATGGGTGCGCCGCACCGGCGAGGGCACCGTGCGGGTCGGAATCACCGATTTCGCGCAGGGTGCGCTGGGTGACGTCGTCTACGTCGATCTGCCCGAGGTCGGTACCACCGTGGCCGCCGGCGACGTGTTCGGTGAGGTCGAATCGCCCAAGACGACGTCGGAGCTGTACGCCCCGATCGCCGCGAAAATCGTTGCGGTCAACGGTGATCTGGAAGGCTCGCCCGACCTGGTCAACTCCGATCCGTACGACGGCGGCTGGCTCATCGAACTGCAGGCCGACGCGGCCGAACTGGATGGCCAGCTCGCCGGTCTGCTCGACGCGGACGGCTACCGGGCGACCCTGGACGAGTAACCCTTTTGTTAGGGTGCTGCGGTCCGGTTCGGCCGTGGCGACACCAAAGTCGGCGCGGCGGATCCGGTGGTGGCGGGCACACTGGCCCGCGCCGCGCGGTACGGTCAATAGTGAGACGTATGCGACATTCGATGACTGCTGGCAGCACCTGCCGGCTGGTCGTGCAAAAGAGCGCCACAGCAGCCAGTAGAGGAGCAGCGCGTGACGGATAACGACAGCGGTTCGGGGACCGATTTCGGCTCCGAGGAGGCAACGGTGGAGACCACTTCGGTCTTCCGGGCGGACTTCCTCAATGAGCTCGACGCCCCGGCTTCGACGAGCGGCACCAGTGCCGTCTCCGGAGTTGAAGGACTGCCGGTGGGCTCGGCCCTGCTGGTGGTCAAGCGCGGGCCGAATGCCGGCTCGCGATTCCTGCTGGATCAGCCGAGCACCTCGGCAGGCCGTCATCCCGACAGCGACATCTTCCTCGACGACGTGACGGTGAGCCGTCGCCACGCCGAGTTCCGGCTCGAGTCCGGTGAGTTCCAGGTGGTCGACGTCGGCAGCCTCAACGGCACCTACGTCAACCGCGAGCCCGTCGACTCGGCGGTGCTGGCCAACGGGGACGAGGTCCAGATCGGCAAGTTCCGCCTGGTGTTCCTGACCGGCCCCAAGACCGACGACAGCTCGGCTGGTTAGACCGGCGGTCAGTCGATGACGCAGCCCGACCGCAGTGCAGTGGCCGGGATGTCGATCGGAGCGGTGTTCGACCTGCTCCGGCCAGACTTCCCGGATGTGACCATCTCCAAGATCCGGTTCCTGGAGGAACAGGGTCTGGTCACGCCCGAACGCACTGGGTCGGGCTACCGTCGTTTTACGGCCTATGACTGCGCGCGGCTGCGGTTCATCCTGTCCGCGCAGCGGGACCAGTACCTGCCGCTCAAGGTCATCAAGGCCCAGCTGGACGCCCAGCCCGACGGCGCGCTGCCGTCGAACGGATCCGCTTACGGCGTACCGAAATTGGTTCCGGATCCCGACAGCGACCAGGCCGGCGGCCCGGCTGACGTCGCACCCGCCCAGGTCCGGCTCAGCCGCGAGGACCTGCTGCAGCGCTCCGGGATCAAGCCGGAGCTGTTGGCCGCGCTGGTCAAGAGCGGCGTGATCATCCCCGGCCCGGCGGGGTTCTTCGACGAACATGCCGTGGTCATCGCACAATGCGCCCATGCGCTGGGCGAATACGGTGTCGAACCGCGGCACCTGCGGGCCTTCCGGTCCGCCGCCGACCGGCAGTCGGACCTGATCGCCCAGATCGCCGGCCCCATCGGAAAAGCCGGCAACGCCGGGGCCCGGGACCGGGCCGACGAACTGGCCCGCGAGGTCGCGGCGCTCGCCATCACGCTGCACACGTCTCTGATCAAGTCTGCCGTGCGCGACGTTCTCGATCGCTGAGGACTAGACTCGAATTCGTTGATGGCACACGGATTGCGGAGGGCAGACGCAGATGGGCGAGGTTCGTGTGGTCGGCATTCGGGTGGAACAGCCGCAGAACCAACCCGTGCTCTTGCTGCGCGAATCCGACGGTGACCGCTACCTGCCGATCTGGATCGGGCAGTCCGAAGCGGCCGCGATCGCGCTCGAGCAGCAGGGCGTCTCGCCGGCTCGGCCCCTGACGCACGACCTGATCAAGGATCTGATTGCCGCGCTTGGTCATTCGCTGCGCGAGGTGCGCATCGTGGACCTGCAGGAAGGCACCTTCTACGCCGACCTGGTGTTCGACCGCGACATCACGGTGTCGGCGCGGCCGTCGGACTCGGTGGCCATCGCGCTGCGGGTGGGCGTACCGATCTACGTCGAGGAAGCGGTACTCGCAGAGGCGGGTCTGCTCATCCCGGACGAGGGTGACGAGGAGTCGTCCGGCCCCGTGCGCGAGGACGAGGTCGAGAAGTTCAAGGAGTTCCTCGACAGCATTTCGCCGGACGATTTCAAGGCGACTTAGGTCGGAGTGCGCTGTCCCGGAGGGCCCTTGTTACGGATGCATCTCAGTTAGGTCAGCGCGTGTCGACACTCGGTGCGCCGTTTGCGGATTCGCCGAATCCGCGCCACATACTTTCCTCGTTCTGGTGACGGGCTGAAGTGGCCCGGCGGGAAGCGTATGCTCGACACATTCGAGCAGCGGACATGCCCGCCGAGCAGCAGTGGCCGCCAGGCAGGTTAGTTCGATCGGCGAGAGGATCAGGCAGTGGGCGACGAGACGCCACGTCAAGAGCAGTTGGACCTGACGACCAACGGCGCGCCTGAGCAGGCCGCCCCGACACCGGCTCCCGTGCCGGTGCAGGCAGGCCTGTTCCCTGACGAGTCTGTTCCCGACGAACTGGTCGGCTACCGCGGGCCGAGCGCCTGCCAGATCGCCGGCATCACCTACCGTCAGCTGGACTACTGGGCCCGCACCTCGCTGGTCGTGCCGTCGATCCGCGGCGCCGCCGGCTCCGGCAGCCAGCGCCTGTACTCGTTCAAGGACATCCTGGTCCTCAAGATCGTCAAGCGGCTGCTGGACACCGGCATCTCGCTGCACAACATCCGCGTCGCGGTCGACCACCTGCGCCAGCGCGGCGTACATGACCTGGCGAACATCACGCTGTTCTCGGACGGCACCACGGTGTACGAGTGCACGTCGGCCGAAGAGGTCGTCGACCTGCTGCAGGGCGGTCAGGGCGTGTTCGGCATCGCGGTTTCGGGCGCCATGCGTGAGCTGACCGGCGCCATCGCCGACTTCCCGGGTGAGCGTGCCGACGGCGGCGAGTCCATCGCCGCGCCCGAGGACGAACTCGCCTCGCGTCGCAAGCAGCGCGACCGCAAGATCGGCTGAGTCCCGCCAACCCAAGCACGAGCAACGGCCCCTCTCCCCACGGAGAGGGGCCGTTTGCTGTCCATTCGTGACCATCGGTGACCGACCGGTAGACTGGCGCGCGCATCGTCCCGACGCGGGAGAGTTCTGTGGCCGCCAGCCATGGACGCCGAAGGAGCAATACCTCTCCATCAACCTCTCAGGCCCCCGGACCGCGCCGGAGCCCGATGCCTCTGGAAAGCGGCGAGCTGCGACTCGCCCGCCCATGGGGAAAGGCCGACCACGCCGTCGGGCCGAATCTCTCAGGCACCGACGACAGAGGGGGAGGAACCCCTAGCGGTTCCGTGGCAAGCCTGCCCCGAGCCTGAACGTCTGGAGAGGCCGTCATGACCGACAGCACGTCCCGTTCCTCTGCCGAGCACCACCAGCTTCGCTTCGTCGACCGGCACATCGGTCCGGATGCCGGCGCGGTGGCCACCATGCTCGAGATCATCGGCGTCGACTCGCTCGAAGAGCTCGCCGCCAAGGCCCTGCCCGCGGGCATCCTCGATGCCCTGTCCAGCGCCGGCCTGGCCCCCGGCCTCGACGAACTGCCGGCCCCGGCCTCCGAAGAGCAGTCGCTGGCCGAGCTGCGGGCGCTCGCCGAGACCAACACCGTCGCGGTGTCGATGATCGGCCAGGGCTACTTCGACACCCTGACCCCGGCCGTGCTGCGCCGCAACATCCTCGAGAACCCGGCCTGGTACACGGCCTACACGCCGTACCAGCCGGAGATCAGCCAGGGCCGGCTGGAGGCCCTGCTCAACTTCCAGACCATGGTCACCGACCTGACCGGCATGGAGATCGCCAACGCCTCGATGCTCGACGAGGCCACCGCCGCCGCCGAGGCCATGACGCTGATGCACCGCGCCGTCAAGGGCGACTGCCGCCGCCTGGCCGTCGACGCCGACATCTACCCGCAGACCGCGGCCGTGCTGGCCACTCGCGCCGAACCGCTGAACATCGAGATCGTCACCGCCGACCTGCGCGACGGCCTGCCCGAAGGCGACTTCTTCGGCGTCATCGCCCAGGTGCCGGGGGCCAGCGGCGCGGTCAACGACTGGTCCGCGCTGATCGCGCAGGCTCACGAGCGCGGTGCGCTGGTCGCCATCGGTGCGGACCTGCTGGCGCTGACGCTCGTCACCCCGCCCGGCGAGATCGGCGCCGACGTCGCCTTCGGCACCACGCAGCGTTTCGGCGTGCCGATGGGCTTCGGCGGCCCGCATGCCGGCTACCTGGCCGTGCACGGCAAGCACGCCCGGCAGCTGCCCGGGCGTCTGGTCGGCGTCTCGGTCGACGCCGACGGCGCCAAGGCCTACCGGCTGAGCCTGCAGACCCGCGAACAGCACATCCGCCGCGACCGGGCCACCAGCAACATCTGTACCGCGCAGGTGCTGCTCGCGGTGATCGCCGCGATGTACGCCAGCTACCACGGGCCGCGCGGGCTGACCGCGATCGCGCACCGCGTGCACGGCCACGCCCTCGCGGTGGCCATGGGCCTGAAGGAGGCCGGCGTCGAGGTCGTCCACTCCGGATTCTTCGACACCGTCCTGGCTCGGGTTCCCGGCATGGCCGCGCAGGTGCAGGCGGCCGCCAAGGAGCGCGGCATCAACGTCTGGCTCGTCGACGCCGACCACATCTCGGTGTCCTGCGACGAGGCCACGACCGCCGAGCACGTCGACGCGGTGCTCGCCGCCTTCGGTGCGACGCGCGGCGGCCATCACTGGGACGGCCCCGAAATCCACACCCGCACTTCGGAATTCCTCACCCACCCGGCGTTCTCGCGGTACCGCACCGAGACCGAGATGATGCGCTACCTGCGCTCGCTCGCCGACAAGGACATCGCGCTGGACCGCAGCATGATCCCGCTGGGCTCGTGCACCATGAAGCTCAACGCGGCCGCCGAGATGGAACCCATCACCTGGACCGAGTTCGCGCAGCAGCATCCGTTCGCCCCGGCGTCGGACACCCCGGGTCTGCGCAAGCTGATCGCCGACGTCCAGGCGTGGCTCGTCAGCATCACCGGCTATGACTCGGTGTCGCTGCAGCCCAACGCCGGGTCGCAGGGCGAGTACGCCGGTCTGCTCGCCATCCGCGCCTACCACGAGGCCCGTGGCGAGGCCGGCCGCAACATCTGCCTGATCCCGTCCAGCGCGCACGGCACCAACGCCGCGTCGGCCGCCATGGTCGGCATGAAGGTCGTCGTCGTGGCGTGCCGCGAGAACGGTGACGTCGACCTGGACGACCTGCGCGCCAAGGTCGCCGAGCACGCCAGTGATCTGGCCGCGCTGATGATCACCTACCCGTCGACGCACGGGGTGTACGAGCAGGACGTCGCCGACATCTGCGCCGCCGTGCACGACGCCGGCGGTCAGGTCTACGTCGACGGCGCCAACCTCAACGCCATCGTGGGCCTCGCTCGTCCGGGCAAGTTCGGTGGCGACGTCAGCCACCTGAACCTGCACAAGACCTTCTGCATCCCGCACGGTGGTGGCGGTCCGGGCGTCGGCCCGGTGGCGGTCCGGTCGCACCTCGCGCCGTACCTGCCTGGGCACCCGCTGGCCGCCGAGCTCGCCGACGACCACACCGTGTCGGCGGCGCCGTACGGCTCGGCGTCGATCCTGCCGATCACCTGGGCGTACATCCGGATGATGGGCGCGGCCGGGCTGCGCGCGGCGACGCTGACCGCGATCGCGTCGGCCAACTACATCGCGCGGCGCCTCGACGAGCACTACCCGGTGCTCTACACCGGCGAGAACGGCATGGTCGCCCACGAGTGCATCCTGGACCTGCGGGCCATCACCAAGGCCACCGGCGTCACCGTCGACGACGTGGCAAAGCGCTTGGCGGACTACGGTTTCCACGCGCCGACCATGAGCTTCCCGGTTGCCGGCACGCTGATGGTCGAGCCCACCGAGAGCGAGAGCCTGACCGAGGTCGACGCCTTCATCGCCGCGATGATCGCGATCAAGGCCGAGATCGACCAGGTCGGCTCCGGTGAGTGGCCGGCCGACGACAACCCGCTGCACAACGCGCCGCACACCGCCGAGTGCCTGCTGGTCGACGAGTGGAAGCACCCGTACACCCGCGAGCATGCCGCCTACCCGCTGGGCAAGGGTTTCCGGCCGAAGGTGTGGCCGCCCGTCCGCCGTATCGACGGCGCGTTCGGCGACCGCAACCTGGTCTGCTCTTGCCCGCCGATCGAGGCGTTCGCCTAGGTCCGTGCAAAAACGTCCCGCTCAGCGCTGCTGAGCGGGACGTTTTTGTATGTAGGTCGCGGCGTGTCGCGCGCAGACACGGCCGCTCGCGGGTGGTGAGAAAAACCCGGGTTAGGGCAGGGCCGCGGCGACGGCGTTGACCAGCTCCGGCGCCGCCGAGGTCGGCATGCTGGTGAACGTGCCGCCGGTGAGCTGCGCGACGGCCTGCCACGTCGAACCGTCCGAGTCGGACCCGATGTCGATGACGTTGACCGCCAGCGGCCGGGCCGGATCGAACGCCGACTTGATGTAGTCCTGCAGGCCCTGGCCGTCCAGCGACTGGTCGGTGTGCGGGCCCGAGGTGATCAGCAGGATCGAATTCGCCTGGCCGTCGACATATTTCGACATCGCATCGCCGTAGAGCATGCGCAGCGTCGTGAACGAGACGTGCCCGCCACCCGACGAGCTCTGGCTGTTCAGGTTCGAGATCAGCTGCGTCGAATGCGCCTGCTCGCTCAGCGGCGCCACCGGAATCTCGCTGCGCCCCGAGACGCCGTCGAACGTCCACAGACCCACCGAGCTGTTCGGCGACATCGCCTTGAGCCGGTCCATCAGCGCGGTGGTCACGTTGCCCAGGCGGGTCTTGGCGCCATCGCTGGTCGGCATCGATTGGTCCAGCATGATCGTCACGGCGCCGCTCTTCGAGGTGCCGCCGACGGCGTTCGCCAGCGTGGCGCGCGTGCCCGTGTCGCCGACGGCGAGGGCGTCGGGCAGGGAGCCGAGGTTCACCACGTCGTTCTTCGGGGGATTGCCGCCGCTGACGCGGAAGCCGGCCTTGGACAGCTCGGCGAGCTGTTCGGGCTTGCGCAGGAAGCGCTCGAACTCGCTGGCCGCGGTGACCTCCTCGTGCGACAGGCCCTCGCCGCCGAGCAGCACGGCGGGGTAGTCGGCGACCGCCGGTGCGCCGGGCGGCAGCCAGGCCGCCAGCTTGCCCTTGGCGTTGTCGGTGTGTTGCGACCGCTGGTAGAGCTGCTGTTCGGTGGTGACGACGGCGTGCACCGGCGCCGTGGCCGGGTCGCTCGCGGAGATGAGGGCATCCAGCGCCGTCGAGGCCTTGGGGTCCGCGAGTTTCGGCTGTGCGGCCGTCAACCGGTGCACGGCACCGGCGCCGGCGTTGACCGGGCCGCCGTTGGCCGCGGCCGAGGCGACGGCTTCAGCCGCCAGGTATGCCGCGTCACTGTTGTCGACGGTCGGCACGGCCAGCCGCAGCGAACCCCAGCCCGGCAGGCTCAAGCCGTCCAGCGCCGTCGGGTTCGTCTGCAGTGCCGGCAAGGTGCCCCAATTCTGTTGGGCCAGAGCGTCTTTGAGCTGTGGCCTGACAGCCAGCAGCACGGGCGAGGTCGCCAGCGACTTGGCTTCACCGCTGACAGCCTGCTCGCCGGCGCCGGCCACCAGCCGGGCCGCCGACACCGAGCTCGCCGGCACCCACAGTGCGGGCCGCGGACCCAGGTTCGACGGCCACTTGTTCACCACCCCGTCGACGACGGTGGTCGGGTCGGTCGCCTTGACCTCGACCTTGACGCACTTGTCGCCGATGGGCGCGGCGGTCTGGCTGTACTTGCCGGCCAGCGAGTTGAGCGCATCGGAGATCGACGGGTCGGCCAGCACGGGCACGCTGACCGAGCCGGACACGCACCGCGCCGAGGCCTCGCGGCTGCGGTCGGACAGCACGCTGCCGAAGAACCGCCACAGGATCACCGCGGCGACGACGACCACGACGGTCACGAGCGCGGCGATGACCCCGACGCTGACGCCGCGGCGCTTGGTCTGAATGGCCCGGTGGCTGCCGGTCCATTCGCCGCCCTCCCAGTCGCCGCCGTGCGACCGGACCGAGGCCCGGCGCGGGACGGACGGGAACGCCTGGGTGACGCTGTCGGCGCCGGTGAGGTCGGGCTGGTCCGAATAGTCGGGCTCGCCGTAGTCGGGTTCGTCGGTCTCGTACCGGTCGCCGTTGTCGGACGGCGGCGCGGCGGGGGGTGGGGTGGCAGCACGCGGGTTCTCGGCAGCAGGCATCCCGTGCATCTCGGCCCAGTCGTCGGGCACCCGGAATCCCAGCACGCCGGTCGCGGTGTCGTCGGCTTCCGGGATGTCGGGCGACAGCGCGTCGTAGTCGGAGACCGCGTCGTCGCGTGATTCGTCGGCGTTCGATTCGTCGTCGTCGGGAGCTCTGTGCCTACCCATTGGTGTCTGCTCCTGGTGTCGGCGTGCAATCGGCGGACCCGTGTCGAGTGACGCGGGCCCGCCGAATTTTAATCAACGATGATGGGGGAGTTGACCGTTCACGAACCGGCGTGTGCGGCCTTGAACTCCCGCCGGCGCCGATGCAGGATCGGCTCGGTGTAACCGTTGGGCTGGCTGCAACCCTCGAGGATCAGCTCCTGCGCGGCCTGGAAGGCGATGCTGCCCTCCGGATCCGGGGCCATCGGCAGGTACGCGGGATCACCGGCGTTCTGCTCGTCGACCACCGCGGCCATCCGGCGCAGGCTCGCCTTCACGTCGTCCTCGGTGATGACGCCGTGCCGCAGCCAGTTGGCCAGCAGCTGGCTGGAGATGCGCAGCGTGGCGCGGTCCTCCATGAGGGCGATGTTGTGGATGTCCGGCACCTTCGAGCAGCCGACGCCCTGGTCGATCCAGCGCACCACGTAGCCGAGGATCGACTGGCAGTTGTTGTCGACCTCTTCGTGGATCTCCTCGGGCGCCCAGGCCAGTTCCTTGGCCAGCGGGATGGTCAGCAGTTCGGCGCGGGTGGTGCGCTTCTTGCCGGCCAGCTCCTTCTGGACCTCGGACACGTCGACCTGGTGGTAGTGCATGGCGTGCAGCGTCGCGCCGGTGGGCGAGGGCACCCACGCGGTGGTGGCGCCGGCCTTGGGCTGACCGATCTTCTGCTCGACCATGTCGGCCATCAGGTCGGTCATGGCCCACATGCCCTTGCCGATCTGGGCGCGGCCGGCCAGGCCGCACGCCAGGCCGGTGTCGACGTTGGCGTCCTCGTAGGCCTTGATCCAGGTCTGGGTCTTCATGGCGCCCTTGCGCACCATCGGACCGGCCTCCATCGAGGTGTGGATCTCGTCGCCGGTGCGGTCCAGGAAGCCGGTGTTGATGAACACCACGCGGTCGGCGGCAGCCTTGATACAGGCCTTGAGGTTGACCGTCGTCCGGCGCTCCTCGTCCATGATGCCGACCTTGAGGGTGGCCTCGGGCAGGCCGAGGACGTCCTCGACGCGGCTGAACAGCTCGCAGGTGAAGCCGACCTCGTCGGGCCCGTGCATCTTGGGCTTCACGATGTAGACCGAGCCGGTGCGGCTGTTGGTCAGCTCGCCGTTCTCCTCGGTGGACTTCAGGCCGTGCATGGCGATCAGGCCGGTGAACAGCGCATCCTGGATGCCCTCGGGAATCTCGTTGCCCTCGGCGTCGATGATGGCGTCGTTGGTCATCAGGTGGCCGACGTTGCGGACGAACAGCAGGCTGCGGCCCGGCAGGGTCAGTTCACCCTCGCCGTCCGGCGTGGTGAACACGCGGTCGGGGTTGAGCACGCGGGTGAAGGTCTTGCCGCCCTTGCTGACCTCTTCGGACAGGTCGCCCTTGTTCAGGCCCAGCCAGTTGCGGTAACCGAGCACCTTGTCGTCGGCGTCGACGGCCGCGACCGAGTCCTCGAAGTCCATGATCGTGGTGACCGCGGACTCCAGCACGACGTCCTTGATGCCGGCCTTGTCGGTCGAGCCGACCGGCGAGGTGGGGTCGACCAGGATCTCGATGTGCAGTCCGTGGTGCTTGAGCAGCACCGACCACGAGGCATCCCCGAGCTGGCCGGTGTAGCCGACGAACTCTTCGGGGTTCGCCAGGCCGCTCGACAGTTCGTCGCCCAGTTCGGCCTGCAGCTGGTGCTCGTCGTCGATCTTCAGACCGGTGACGTCGGCCCACGAGCCGGCCGCCAGCGGGACGGCCTGGTCCAGGAAGTTGCGGGCGTAGGCGATCACCTTGTCGCCGCGCACCTTGTTGTAGCCACCCTTGCCGGCCTCGGCGCCGCCCTCGTCGGAGATGACGTCGGTGCCATACAGCGCGTCGTACAGCGAACCCCAGCGGGCGTTGGCGGCGTTGAGCGCGAACCGGGCGTTCAGGATCGGCACCACCAGCTGCGGTCCCGCGGTGCTGGTGATCTCCGGGTCGACGCCCGAGGTCGTGATGCTGAAGTCGGCCGGTTCCGGCTGCAGGTAGCCGATCTCGGACAGGAACTCCTGGTAGGAGGTCTTGAACTCGTCGGTGTCGACGGGGTCGATGACGCGGGCGCGGTGCCACTTGTCGATCTGCGCCTGGAGGTCGTCACGGCGGGCCAGCAGGTCCTGGTTCTGCGGGGTCAGGTCGGTGACAACCTTGTCGACCCCCGCCCAGAAGCTGTCCGGATCGACCCCGGTGCCGGGCAGAGCCTCGTTGGTGATGAAGTCGTGCAGTACGCGGGCCACCCGCAGATTTCCCACCGTCACACGATCAGTCATTTTCTTCTTCCTCCTAAGCAGCCCACACGGCGACCATCCACTTTACCCGTGGGTAACCGCAGCTCACCGGTGCGTCGGCCAATGAGAACCGGGTCACACCGTTATTGCGGTGTCGAGCCGGGCAAACCGATGGCCGGGACGCCGGGCGTGTGCAGGCGTCCGGCCAGCCACGGCAGGGCCGCGGTGAACACCTCTGCGGCGCTGGGGAACGTGTGGTCACCGCCGTGCGGGACGACCGAGCACTCGATGCCGGCGGCGCTGACTAACGCACACATGTAGGTCGCGACGGCGGTGTGGCTCTCCGGATTGTCCGGCGGTTGCACGTTCGTCGGCGTGCCGGCCTGTGCCGGCTGGTACACCACCGGCCCGTTCTCCGACACCGCGAACCAGCCGGCGACGCCGGTGTACGGGCCGTGCTTCCGCACCACGGTCGCGGGATCGAAATGGGCGAACGCCGCCGCGTCACCGCCGAAGAGCCGCGCGATGGTCTGGGGTTCGGAACCGGCGTTGGGGCCGACCTGGCCGTCCATGTCGACGAACGTCTGGAACAGCTCGGGGTGCATGACGGTCGTCATCACCGCGCACGTGCCGCCGGCCGACCAGCCGACGATGCCCCACCGCGACGGGTCGGCACTCGCCGAGAACGTCGACGTGACAAATGGCACAACATCTTTGGTGAGGTGATCGGCGGCCATACCGCGCGGCCCGTTGACGCATTCGGTGTCGTTGGAGAACTGCCCGCTGGTGTCGACGAACACCAGGATGGGGGCGTTGCCGCCGTGGGCGGCCGCGAAATCGTCGGCGGTGCGCTGCGCGCCGCCGGCCGTCGGCCAGTCGGCGGGCCAGCCGAACTCGCCGCCCACCATCACGACCGCCGGTAGCTGTGGGGCGTCGTGCGCGAACCACGCGGGCGGCAGGTAGACGAGCTCCGGACGGGCGCGGAAGCCCGACGCCGTCGTCGGAATCTGCACCGAGACGAGGACGCCGCGGTCCGGGCGCTCGCCGGAGCGGCGCATGGTCAGCGCGGTCTCGAGATCGATCTCGCCGCGCAGCTCGGCGCCGGTGGCGCGCTGCCACAGGGCCTCGACGGTCGGCAGGTAGCCGGTCCAGGTGTTGACCGCCAGACCCGCGCAGACCGCGCACAGCGGCACCACGGCGACGGCCACCGCCCGCCGCCACCAGTGCAGGCCGGGCCAGCCCGCGATGGCCACGACGAGCGCCACCCCGGTCAGCACGATCCACACCCACAGGGACGTCGGGGCCGGCCCGCCCGCCAGGCCCTGATCGGAGATGAACCAGCTGCACGCCAGGGCCAGGACGACGCCGGTCCCGATGGCCACCGGCAGCCACAGCCGCAGCCAGCGCGGCGACCGTCGCCCGACGGCGACGACCAGTGCCAGCACCGTCACCACTTGGATCAGGGTCGGGAGCCAGCCGTCGAGCAGGCCGATGTTCATTCGGCATCCCCGGGGTCCGCCGGCGGCGGGGCCGCGGGCTGCTGGTGGTGCGGCGCCTCGGTCTCGGCCGCGGTCTGTTCGGCGGTCGGGGTCACCTCGTCGCCACCCGAGTCCGACTGGTCGCTGTCGGAGTCGTCCGAGTGCGAACTGGCCGTCGACGTCGGTGTGGTGGAGGTCGGGGTGGCGCCGGGACACGTGTTGGGTGCGGGCACCCCGTTGAACCGGTCGGTGATCCAGCCGAGGGCGTCGGCCTCGTCGGGTTGGACGTAGTCGATGACGTCGCCCATGGCGCAGGCCCGTTCGACGGCGGCGGCGGTCTGCTCGGGCGGCACCAGGCCGTCGGGCGGCCCGGGGGTGATCAGCATCGGCGCGGCGGCCGGCGCCTGCGGCAGCGTCGCCTTGCGCAGGTAACCGCGCAACGCGTCGGCGGCTGCCGGTGTGGTCGGGCCGAGGTCGTGCGGACCCAGCGAATCCAGCACGCCGGTGCGGTCGGCGACCGCCGGGCCGCGGCACGCCGACAACGTGTCCCAGTGGTCGCGGGCGGCGCCGCGGCGGTAGTCCTCGATGGGGAATCCGGGGTAGGCCTGCGGCATGACCGCGAGGTACTGCTGCAGCATCAGCTGCTGGTCGCGGTTCAGGTTCCCCTCGGCCGAGGCGTCGGCCAGCCACTCGAGCGCCGCGGTCGGGGCCAGCGCGACGGCGCCCTGTGGACGGAGCCCGCCGCCGTAGTCGGTGGCCAGCTCGGCGGCCGCCCACGCGGCCTGACCGCCCTGCCCGGTGCCCACGGCGACCCAATTGGTGGAGGCGGCGGAGACCAGCTTGCGCGTCGCCCGCGCCAGGTCGATCAGGTTGAAGCCCTCGGTCGTGGAGTCCAGGTACGGGTGATAGGTCTCGTCGAGCCCGATGCCCTGATAGTCGGTGATCGCCACGAGATAGCCGGCGCCGACCATGAGTCGCACGGTCGGGAGCAGACCCAGCAGGCTCGGCGACGACGACGGCGCGCAGTCGGACTTGATGCCGCTGCCCGGGTTGGCCAGGGCGATGATGCGCCAGCCGCCCTCGGGCGGGTTGCCCTTCGGCAGGAACACCGAGCCCGTCACCTTGGGATGGCTGTCGTTGATGCCCGAAGTCGAGACGTAGGTGATGCGCGCGGAGATCGCGGTCAGCCCGGCCAGTTCGGGGTCGACGGTCGTCAGCGGCTGCGCGGCGACGAGCGTGCCGGGGCCGGCGCCGCTGTAGTCGCCCGGCAACACCTGACCACTGCGCTGCGGGCTGCGGCCCGGCGCATCGTCGGAGCAGCCGGCGACGGTCAGCACGGCGGCGAGGGCAGCCGCCGCGATGCGCAGCGCCGTCCGGGCCGTCACAGCATGCCGCCGTCGGTGTCGTACGCGAGCAAGGCCCGGCACTCGGACAGCAGCGAGTCCCGCAGCGGCACAGCGAGATTGGCGATGTCCTGCTGGCGGCGCACATACTCGGCGCGGCCCGACGGGTCCTCGATGGCGATCGGCTCGATGCCGTAGTCGCTCAGGTCGTACGGGCTGGCCTGCATGTCGAGGACGCGTGCGTCCGCCGCGAGGTCAAGGCAATCCATCAACAGATTCGACTCCAGCAAAGGTCCGAGCTTGTAACTCCATTTGTACAAGTCCATATTTGCGTGCACGCACCCCGGCTGCTCGGTGGCCGCTTGGGCGTGTCGGGTGAGGGCTTCGCCGTTACGCGGTACGGCCGCCTCGGTGAAGAACCGGAAGGCGTCGAAATGCGTGCACCGCAGCGGCATCGACTCGACCACGGCATCGGTGTCCGACGCGCTCAGCCGCAGCGGCACCTGGGCGTGCCGCACCTCGGGCGCGCGGTACACCATGGCCCATTCGTGCAGGCCGAAACAGTTCAGCCGCGCCGGGCGGGCCGCCGTCGCAGCCAACAGGTCGGCGACGAAGGCGACGGTCTCGCGGCGGCCGGCGAGGTACTCGGGCGTCACCGTCACGGCGTCACCGCACCGGCCGTACCCGGCCCGGTCGGTGAACCGCAGCGCGCCGGGACCACTCAGCGCCCGGCCGTATCCCGGATGCCAGCGCCGTAGCTGGCGGGGCTTGAGGCTGTAGTACGTGAACAGGAAGTCCCACACCGGGTGCGGCTCGCCCGCCCGCATCCGCCGTTCATGCGGCGCCAGGAAGGCGTCGACGCGGTCCAGGTAGCGCTGTTCCCGCGCCGCCCAGTCGTCCTCGGCCAGGACCCGCGGCGGCGCGCACACCGTCTCAGACACGGTGGGTACCGTCACGCACCACGCCGACGAGGTCCTCGACCAGGTCTTCCAGCGCCACCATCGCGGTGACGTAGCCGTCGGTGGTCACCAGGGACAGGTGACTGTTGTTGCGGCGCAGCCACGACAGCGCGTCGGCGACCGGCAGCGTCGAGGCGACCATGGGCAGCGGGCGCACCATGGACCGGTCCAGGACCGCGTCGTTGTCGTCCATGCACGGCAGCACGTCCTTGATGTGCAGGTAGCCGAGGTAGGCGCTGTGCCCGTCGGTGACCGGGAACCGGGAGTAGCCCGTCTCGCGCAGCGCCTGGGCCACCGCGCCCACCGTGGGACCGGTCCCGGGCGCGGCGATCGGCACCGCGCGGATGTCCTGCAGCGGTATCGCGACGTCCTTGACCGTCCGGGTCCGGATGTCCAGCGCGCGCTTGAGGCGGACGTGTTCCTCGGCGTCGAGCAGCCCCTCCGACAGTGATTCGGTCAGCATCTCGGACAGTTCGACCGACGAGACCGTGACGTCCAGCTCGTCCTTGGGCTCGACGCCGAGCAGCCGCAGCGTGCTGTTGGCGCACCAGTTGTAGAAGATGACGAACGGCCGGGCGACGCTCATGTAGACCAGGTACGGCGGGATCAGCAGCATCGCGGCCTTCTCTGGCCCGGCGATGGCGATGTTCTTGGGCACCATCTCGCCCAGCAGCACGTGCACCGTCACCACGATCGCCAGGGAGACGCCGAAGGACACGGTGTGCAGCACCGTATCGGGCACGCCGACCGCGTCGAAGGGCTCCTCGAGCAGGTGCGCGACGGCCGGTTCGCCGACGCGGCCCAGCAGGATCGAGCAGATCGTGATGCCGAGCTGGGCACCGGCGAGCATCATCGACAGCCGCTCACCGGCCCGCAGCACGGTGACGGCGCTGCGCTTGCCCTGTTCGGCCAGTGCCTGCAGCCGGTCGCGCCGCGCCGAGATGAGCGCGAACTCAGACCCGACGAAGAACGCGTTGGCGCCCAGCAGCACCATGGTCAGCAGGATGCCGAGGACGTCATTCATGGTCGGCTCCCGACTCGGTCGGGTCCAGCTGGGTGAGCTCCAGCTGGTCGATGCGCCGGCCGTCCATCCGGATCACCGTGGCCTTCCAGCGCACGGGGTCCAGTTCGGGATTGTCCGGGTCGAATTCGGTCAGGACGACGGTGTCGCCGACGTCCGGGATGTGGCCGAGCTCCTTGAGCACCAGGCCACCGATGGTCTCGTAATCGCCTTCGGGCGCGCGGAACGGGGTCTCGGTGTCCACCTCGTCGATGCGCATCAGACCCGACACCAGCCAGCCGTCGCGCACCTCGACGACGTCGGGGGTGGCGTCGTCGTGTTCGTCGCGGACGTCGCCGACGATCTCCTCGATGAGGTCCTCGACGGTGACCATGCCGGCGGTGCCGCCGTATTCGTCGACCACGAGGGCGGTCTGGACGCCGTTGGCCCGGATCTGGGTCATCACCGCGTCACCGTCGAGGGTCGACGGCACCGTCGGGACGGGCCGCGCCAGCTGCGCCAGCCGGGTGCCGGCGCGCAGCTCGACGGGTATCGCGAAGACCTGTTTGACGTGCACGATGCCGACGGTCTCGTCGAGGTCGCCGGCGACGATGGGGAAGCGCGAGAACCCGGTGCGGATGGCCGTCTCGATGAGGTCGGCGACGGTGTCGGTGACCTCCAGCGACTCGATCATGGACCGCGGCGTCATCAGTTCCTCGGCGGTGCGGCCGCCGAATTGCAGTGAGCGGTCGATCAATTCGGCCGTCTGCGGGTCCAGCGAGCCGCTCTCGGCGGAGTTGCGCACCAGCGCCAGCAGCTCCTGCGCGGACCGCGCCGAGCGGAGCTCGTCGGCGGGCTCGACCCCGAGCCGGCGCAGCACCCAGTTGGCGGTGCCGTTGGTCAGCTTGATGGCGGGGGAGAACAACAGGGAGAAGAACCACTGCCACGGCACGGTGGCGCGCGCGGTGGGCACCGGCCGGGCGACGGCGAGGTTCTTGGGCACCAGCTCGCCGAACACCATCGACACCGACGTGGCGATCAGCAGCGCCAGCGTCAGGGCCACCGGGTCGGTGAACCGCTCGGGCAGGCCGACGGCGTGCAGCGGGCCGTGCAGCAGCCGCGCCACGACGGGCTCGGCGAGGTAACCGGTGATCAGCGTGGTGATCGAGATGCCGATCTGGGCGCCCGACAGCTGGAAGGACAGGTTGCGGTGCGCGGTGCGGATGATGCGGTCGCGGCGGCCCCCGTCACGGGCGTTGGCCTCGACGGTGCTGCGTTCCAGCGCCGTCAGGGAGAACTCGGCCGCCACGAAGACTGCCGTCCCGAGGGTGAGCAGGATGAACGCGGCCAGGCTCGCGATGGTCAGCGCGGTGGTCACCGTGCACCACCGCTCGGGGCGCCGGGCTGACGGCCCGGCCGGCTACTGGGAGGTTCGGAGTCGATGGACTCGGCGCTCGACTCGGGGAGCGCGTGATCGGCCTGGCACGCTCCCGCCTGGCTCGGGACGGTCGACGCCCCAACAGGTGCCTGCGGCACGTGCTCCCTTTCGCTGAATCGATATCGACAGCCGTCCGACGCCTGCTGCGTGCGGCGGCCGTACGGCAATGGTAGCTGGTCGGCCCTTGCGGACCTGCTCACCAACCCGTCGGCAGCGGGTGTCCTTCGGCGAATCCGGCGGCCGACTGCACCCCGAGCACCACCTTCTCGTGCAGCTCGGCGAGGTTTGCCGCGCCGACGTACGTGCAGGTGCTGCGGACGCCGGACGTGATGTGGTCGAGCAGGTCCTCGACGCCGCCGCGCACCGGGTCCAGCGCCATCTTCGACGACGAGATGCCTTCCTCGAACAGGGCCTTGCGGGCCCTGTCGAACGCGCCATCGCTGGCCGTGCGGGCCGCGACCGCGCGCTTGGAGGCCATGCCGAAGCTCTCCTTGTAGACGCGGCCCTCGCGGTCCATCAGCAGGTCGCCCGGTGACTCGTACGTGCCGGCGAACCACGACCCGATCATCACGTTCGAGGCGCCCGCCGCCAGGGCCAGTGCCACGTCGCGCGGGTGCCGGACGCCGCCGTCGGCCCAGACGTGGCCGCCGAGTTCCTTTGCCGCCGCGGCACATTCGACGACCGCGGAGAACTGCGGGCGGCCCACCCCGGTCATCATCCGCGTGGTGCACATGGCGCCCGGGCCGACGCCCACCTTGACGATGGACGCGCCCGCGTTGATCAGGTCGCGCGTGCCGGCGCCCGACACCACGTTGCCGGCGGCCAGCGGCAGCCCGAGGTCGAGCGCGGCCACGGCGGACAGCGCGTCGAGCATCTTGGACTGGTGCCCGTGCGCGGTGTCGACCACCAGGACGTCGACACCGGCCTCGGCCAGGGCCCGGGCCTTGGCGGCGACGTCACCGTTGATGCCGACGGCGGCCGCGATGCGGAGCCGGCCCTGCGCGTCGACGGCGGGGGTGTAGATGCCGGCGCGGATGGCACCGGTGCGCGTCAGCACGCCGGCCAGCGAGCCGTCGGCATTGGTCAGGACTGCCACGCCGGTCGGGGAGTGCTCCAGCAGGTCGAACACCTTGCGCGGCTCGGTGCCCGCGGGCGCTGACACGAAGTCGGTGGTGGCCACGTCGCGGACGCGCGCGAAGCGGTCCACCCCGGCGCAGCCGGCCTCGGTGACCAGGCCCAGCGGGCGGCCGTCGTCGACGACGACCGCGGCGCCGTGCGCGCGCTTGTGGATCAGGGCCAGCGCGTCCGAGACCGAGTCGTCGGGCGCGAGCACGACCGGGGTGTCGACCACCAGGTCGCGGCTCTTGACGAAGTCGACGGTGCCCCGCACGGCATCGATGGGCAGGTCCTGCGGCAGCACCACGATGCCGCCGCGGCGGGCCACGGTCTCGGCCATGCGGCGGCCGGCGACAGCGGTCATGTTGGCGACGACGATCGGGATGGTGGTGCCCGTGCCGTCGGTGGTGGCCAGGTCGACGTCGAAGCGGGACGTCAGTTCGGAGCGCCCCGGTACCACGAAGACGTCGTTGTAGGTCAGGTCGTACGGGGGCCGGTGGCCAGCCGATTCATACTCGAGAAACTGCACACCGTCAGCCTAGTTGGCTCGCCCGACAATGCCGAGTGGACGCAGAACTGCCCCGCTGCCGGTGCAGAGGGGCAGTTCGCGTGACGGGAAACCTAGGCTTCGACCTCGGTGCGGTCGCCGCTCCACAGGGTGTGGAACTTCTTGCCCTCCGGGGCGTCGGTGCGGCCGTAGGTGTGGGCGCCGAAGAAGTCGCGCAGGCCCTGCGTCAGCGCGGCGGGCAGCCGTTCGGTGCGCAGCGCGTCGTAGTACGACAGCGACGACGCGAAGCCCGGGACCGGGATGCCCAGCTCGGTGGCGGTCACGACGACGCGGCGCCAGCTGTCGATGCCCGACTCGACCGCGCTGCGGAAGTACGGCGCGGCCAGCAGGGTGGCGAGTTCCGGTTCGGCGTCGAACGCCTCCTTGATCCGGTTCAGGAACTTGGCGCGGATGATGCAGCCGCCGCGCCAGATGGTGGCCAGGTCGCCGGGCTTGACGTTCCAGCCGTATTCGGCGCTGCCGGCCTCGATCTGGTTGAAGCCCTGCGCGTACGCGACGATCTTGGAGGCGTACAGCGCCTGCCGCACGTCCTCGATGAATTTCGTGGCGTCGCTGGGCTTTTCGCCGAGGTGGCCCGAGGCCAGGCCGACCGTCGCGCGGCGCTGCGGCACCGAGCCCGACAGGGCGCGGGCGAAAACGGCTTCGGCGATACCGGTGATCGGGATGCCGAGGTCGAGCGCGGACTTGACGGTCCAGCGGCCGGTGCCCTTCTGCTCGGCCTCGTCGACGATGACGTCGACCAGCGGCTTGCCGGTCTTGGCGTCGACCTGCTTGAGCACCTCGGCGGTGATCTCGATGAGGTAGCTGTCCAGGTCGCCCTTGTTCCATTCGGCGAACACGTCGGCGATCTCGCCGGCTGCCATGCCGAGGCCGTCGCGCAGCAGCTGGTAGGCCTCACCGATGAGCTGCATGTCGGAGTACTCGATGCCGTTGTGCACCATCTTGACGAAGTGGCCGGCGCCGTCGGGCCCGATGTGCGTGCAGCACGGCACGCCGTCGACGTGCGCGGAGATCTCTTCGAGCAGCGGCCCGAGCGAGACGTACGACTCGGCGGGCCCGCCCGGCATGATCGACGGGCCGTTGAGCGCGCCCTCTTCGCCACCGGAGATGCCGGCACCGACGAAGTGCAAGCCGCGCTCGCGGATCGCCTTCTCGCGGCGGATGGTGTCGGTGTACAGCGCGTTGCCACCGTCGATGATGATGTCGCCGGGCTCCATGGCGTCGGCGAGTTCGTTGATCACGGCGTCCGTCGGATCGCCGGCCTTGACCATGATGATCACGCGGCGCGGCTTCTCCAGCGCGTCCAGGAACTCGGCGATGGTCTCGCTGCGGACGAACTTGCCCTCCGAGCCGTGCTCGGCCAGCAGCGCGTCGGTCTTGGCGACGGAGCGGTTGTGCAGCGCGACGGTGTAGCCGTGGCGGGCGAAGTTACGGGCGAGATTGGAGCCCATGACCGCCAGGCCGGTGACCCCGATCTGGGCGGTAGCGGTGGTTGATTCCGGGTTTCCCGACGAGCTCACGGCTGGCCCTTTCGTTGTTTGGTTGTGGCGCATAGCATTTCGGACCGGCCTGGGCCGGTGCGGCGTCATCCGCCACGGAAGGGAGATGCTGCCAGTCGCAAAGTCTACGAGAAGAACAACCGGTGCAATTCAGTGAGCCAGGGCACAGCCACCGCGACGGTCGGTACGACCAGGACGGAGGCGGCCGCCAGGTAGGCGCCCGCGGCGACCCAGGAGCTGTTGGGTTCGCCGGCCAGGCGCTGCACCCGCAGGACGGTCGTCGGCCCGCCCGCGGCGAGGGCGCCCTTGGGTGCCCGGCCCGACGCGCAGGCCACCAGGGCGCGGGCCAGTGGCGTGGGGCCGGTGGCGCGGACGGCGGCGTCGTCGGCGAGCAGTTCGATCAGGAACCGGACCGCGTCGAGGGCGCTGGCGCTCCGGACGAAGCGGGGGAAGGCGGCGTGCACGGCGATGAACATCTCGAGCACGAGGTCGTGCCGGGCGCGCAGGTGGGCGTGTTCGTGGCTGAGGATGGCGGCGATCTCACTGTCGTCGAGGTGCTTGAGCGCACCTTCGCTGAGGACGACGCGGCTGCGGACGCCGGGCAGACAGTAGGCGAGGGGCTGCTGGACATCGAGGATGCGCAGGCCGTGCCCGATGAGGTGACGGGCCTGGGGTGCGGGGGCGGTGTCCCGCGAACAGTCGAGCAGGTCGACGATCATCCGGTGGTGGGCACGTCGGCGCCGCGTCGCGATGGCGACCTGGACGAAGGCGATGGCCAGCCGGGCGCTGACGACGAGGGTCAGGGCGAAGACCGCGACATGGGTGATCCACAACGGCCAGCCCATGACGCTGATCTCGCTGGTCGCGGTGGTTGTGGGACGACCGTCCGGGCCAGGCGCGAAAAGCCTGCTGGCGACGGCGATACCGGCGCTGAAGGCGGAGAGCACGGCGGCGATGGCGACGGACTGCCACAGCACGATCGCGGCCCGGGGGGCCCGCTGTGGCCACGATGCGCGCGCCAGCAGGGCGGGTACCGGCCCGACCAGCAGTAGCGCGACGATGGTGAAGGCCAGGGCGGACACGCGCTTAGTGTCTCTCAGTCGGTGCCGGAATTGCCAGTCGCCGGTGGGATTCGGTGCTTGGCTTCCAGCTCATCGAGGGCGCGCCGGAGCGCATCGGCCTCGTCGACGCCGACGCGTTCGACGAAATGCACCAGCGCCGCGACGCGGCTGCCGGAGTCCGCGGCCTGGTCGAGGGCGTCGACCATCAGGCCCGCGACCAGCTCGTCGCGGCCGTGGGTCGGTGCGTAGCGGTGCGCGCGGTCGTCACGATGCTGGACGACCAGGTTCTTCTTCGCCAGGCGCTGCAGCACGGTCATGATCGTGGTGTAGGCCAGATCCCGGCGCGTCGCGAGTGCTTCATGCACCTGACGCACGGTTTGCGGCTCGCGGGAGGACCACAGGTGGTCCATCACCTCGCGCTCCAGCTCGCCCAGTCGCGTCAATTTCGCCATGTCCTATTTCACTCTTTCGGCAGTGTTCTCAGGGTACTACGCATTTACTACCGTGCGTCGTATCCATTTCGGATGTTCTCCCCAACGCCCCGGTGGCGCGTCGTGGTTCCCGGTCAGGGCTGTTTTTCTGCTGCTTGTGAGTCCCGTCACAGCGGTTTACATCTCGCGGGTCGTCACTATAGTAAGGCTAACCTAACTTAAGGATGTGTTCATGCCCTCCGCTGTGACTGACCCGCTGATCGCCACGATGGACATCCGCCGGATGCTGCCGCTGCACGAGTCGAGTCGTCGTCTGCGCGAGTTGTGTCCCAGTGATCCCCGGGTCTACGGCGTCGCGGTGATGGACGACATCTCCCGACGCCGATGGTGGCCGCTCGCCGAAGCGGTGACGGGCGACCGCATGCAGATGATGTTCGACACGGCGACCGGCGACACCGGCAGCGAGGCGGTGGCCGCCCAGCAGGTGGCCGCAATGCTGGCGCACGTCGTGGTCGGCCGGGTCGTGCCGCTGCTGGTGCTCGAGGGCCGTGCCTGGGATCCCGGCTTGGAGAACCTGTGGGTCCACGTCGACTCGGAGGGCGGCATCGACTGGGTCGGCGTCGCCGACCCGACATTGCGGGTGCTGCCCGGGGATCCGGTGTTCGGAGGGCTGGGAGTGCCGGCGACCCGCCGGATCGGGGAGGGTGTCGTCGCGTTCCCGGGTGAGGAAGCGCTCGCGACCTGGCTCGCCCATCGTTGCCACCGTGCGCTGAACCCGCTGTTCGCGAAGCTCTTCGACGTCAGCGGCGGCATCCTCGCGGTGTCGGCGATGTGGCACATCGTCGGTGCGTCCGTGGTCAGCACGGCGACCCAGGTGCCGCTGTTGGCCGGGGTGGGCGAGGCTGACGGTATGCGCCGTGCGCAGGCGGTGCTGGACACCCTTGTTGGGTTCGGTGCGCCGGTGCGCGGCCGCGACCGGATGCAACTGGCAAGGGCTTGCTAATTAGGCAAGCCTTGCCTACTATTCAGGAGTCGAAAGACCAACGGACCGCGCCGGAATCCTGAGGGCTGCAGTGATTCCCGGTCCATTCGAAGAGCAGGCCCCGCACCATCGGTGCGGGGCCTGCTCGCTTTGGTGGCGCGTGGGTGCCGAACTCGCCGCCACCGGCGCTCGTGTAGACAGCTATTCGTGACGACATCTGTGCCCGAGGGCCTCGGCAAGGGCTTCGACAGCGAAATCGGACTGACCTATCTCGAGGTCACCCCGGACGGCGGCCGCGCCCAGCTGACCATCACCGACAAGATCCTGCAGCCGTGGGGCATCGTGCACGGTGGCGTCTACTGCGCCATCGTCGAGGGTCTGGCGAGCGTGTCCGGCCACGTCTGGCTCGCCGAGCACGGCGGCGGCACCGTCGTCGGCGTCAACAACAACACCGACTTCCTCCGCGCGCTCAAGGCCGGCACCGTCACCGCCACCTCGACGCCGATCCACCGGGGCCGGCGGCAGCAGCTGTGGCTGGTCACCATCACCGACGAGGACGATCGTCCGGTGGCGCGGGGCCAGGTGCGGCTGCAGAACCTCGAGGGCTGAGCGCCCGCCTGCGGTGAGGGGCTGAAAACCACCGCCCGACATGCCATTCCCGGCGTGCCGTGGCAATATCGCCCCTTATGCGTTTGACGCCGCATGAGCAAGAACGCCTGCTGATTTCGTACGCCGCCGAACTGGCGCGCCGACGGCAGGCCCGAGGGCTGCGCCTCAATCATCCCGAGGCGGTCGCGGTGATCACCGATCACCTGATGGAAGGCGCCCGTGACGGGCGGACCGTCGCGGAGCTCATGGTCAGCGGCCGTGAGGTGCTCAGCCGCGACGACGTCATGGAGGGGGTCCCGGAGATGCTGTCCGACGTCCAGGTCGAGGCCACCTTCCCGGATGGCACCAAACTCGTCACCGTCCACTATCCGATCGCCTGAGGCCCGACGATGACCGAACGCGCGACCGTCGAGGGGGCGGGGCTGATTCCGGGCGAAATCCTTTACGGCGACGGCGATATCGCCATCAACGCCGGTGCCGAGCGGCTGACCCTCGACGTGGTCAACGCCGGTGACCGGCCGGTGCAGGTCGGCAGCCACGTGCATTTCCCGCAGGCCAATTCCGCGTTGGAGTTCGACCGCGCCGCCGCACACGGGTACCGGCTCGACGTGCCGGCGGGCACCGCGATCAGGTTCGAACCCGGGGTCGCGCAGCGGGTTGCCCTGGTCCCGTTGGGCGGAACCCGCGAGGTGTACGGGCTGTCGCTGAATCCGCCCGGAAAGCTGGATGGCTGATGAGCGCTGGCGCGAAGAACGGACGGCACGAATGAGTTCCCTTTCCCGCTCACGGTATGCGGCGCTCTTCGGGCCGACGACGGGCGACCGCATCCGTCTGGCGGACACCGATCTGCTGATCGAGATCACCGAGGACCTCAGCGGCGGCCCGGGCCTGTCGGGCGACGAGGCGGTCTTCGGCGGCGGCAAGGTGCTGCGTGAGTCGATGGGGCAGGCGCGTACGACCCGGGCCGACGGCGCGCCGGACACCGTGATCACCGGCGCGATCATCATCGACTACTGGGGAATCATCAAGGCCGACATCGGGATTCGGGACGGCCGCATCGTCGCCATCGGCAAGGCCGGCAACCCCGACATCATGTCCGGGGTGCACCCCGATCTCGTGGTGGGCCCGTCCACCGAGATCATCGCCGGCAACGGCCGCATCCTCACCGCCGGCGGCATCGACTGTCACGTGCACTTCATCTGTCCCCAGCTGCTGGAGGAGGCGATCGGCGGCGGCATCACCACCATGATCGGTGGCGGCACCGGACCGGCCGAGGGCAGCAAGGCCACCACTGTCACGCCCGGCGCCTGGCATCTCGGGCGCATGCTGCAGGCGCTCGACGGCTGGCCGATGAACATCCTGTTGCTGGGCAAGGGCAACACCATCAACCCCGACTCGATGTGGGAGCAGTTGCGCGGCGGCGCCGCCGGTTTCAAGTTGCACGAGGACTGGGGCACCACCCCGGCCACCATCGACGCGTGTCTGCGGGTGGCCGAGGAGGCCGACGTCCAGGTGGCCCTGCACTCCGACACGCTCAACGAGATGGGGTTCGTCGAGGACACGCTGGCGGCCATCGCCGGCCGGGCCATCCACGCGTACCACACCGAGGGCGCCGGCGGCGGTCATGCGCCCGACATCATCACGGTGGCCAGTCACCCGAACGTGATGCCCAGTTCGACCAACCCGACGCGCCCGCACACCGTCAACACCCTCGACGAACACCTCGACATGCTGATGGTGTGCCACCACCTCAACGCTGCCGTGCCGGAGGATTTGGCGTTCGCGGAGAGCCGGATTCGGCCGTCCACCATCGCCGCCGAGGACCTGCTGCACGACATCGGCGCCATCTCGATGATCGGCAGTGACAGCCAGGCCATGGGCCGCATCGGCGAGGTGGTGATGCGGACGTGGCAGACGGCGCACGTGATGAAGAAGCGCCGCGGTCCGCTCGAAGGCGACCCCGGCGGCGCGCGAGGCAACGACAACAACCGGGTCCGCCGCTACGTGGCGAAGTACACCATCTGCCCGGCGGTGACGCACGGTATCGATCACGAGCTGGGCTCGGTGGAGGTCGGCAAGCTGGCCGATCTGGTGCTCTGGGAGCCCGCGTTCTTCGGCGTCCGTCCGCACCTGGTGCTCAAAGGCGGCGCGATCGCCTGGGCGGCGATGGGCGACGCCAATGCCTCGATCCCGACGCCGCAACCCGTCCTGCCGCGGCCGATGTTCGGCGCCCACCCGACGGTGGCGGCCGGCCTGGCGGTGCATTTTGTCTCGCCCACCGCCATCGAGGACGACCTCGCGGCGCGACTCGGCTTGCGGCGCAGGCTCGTTCCGGTCAAGAACGTCCGTGGCCGGGGCAAGGCCGACCTGCCGCTCAACGACGCCATGCCCGACATCCGGGTCGATCCCGACACGTTCACGGTCCGCATCGACGGCGAGGTCTGGCAGGAACAACCCGCCGCCGAGCTGCCGATGGCACAGAGATACTTCCTGTTCTGATGGACAGCGGCTGTTCTGATGGATAGTGGCCTGGCCACCCTGCTGGCACTGGCGGATTCGCGGCTGCCGACCGGCGGGCACGTCCACTCCGGCGGTGTCGAGGAGGCGGTCACCAGCGGTCTGGTGACCAACGTGGTGACGCTGCAGGCCTACCTGCGCCGGCGCATCCGGACCCAGGGGCTCGTCACCGCCTCCATCGCCGCGGCGGTCCACAGCGGGCTCGACCCGGTGGCAGCCGACCGCGAAACCGACGCGCGCACACCAGCTCCCGCGGCCCGGCAGGCCTCCCGGGCGCAGGGCCGTGGGCTGGTACGGCTGGCGCGCCGGGTCTGGCCGGACACCGACTGGAGCACCGTGGGCACCCGGCCACATCTCGCGGTGGCCTCGGGTGTGGTGGGTCGTGTCAGCGGGCTCGACCCCGAACAGACGTGCGCCACAGTCGTTTACACCACCATGACCGGCTCGGCGACGGCGGCGCAACGCCTGCTGGCACTCGATCCGGCCGACGTCGCCGCGCTGACCTTCGAGCTGTCGGGGCTGTGCGACGCCACCGCGGCCGAAGCGGCGAAAGGCATCGCGGACCTGTCCGATCCACTGCTCGACGTCCTGGCGCAACGACACGCCGGCCGCGACCGCCCCCTGTTCGCCTCCTGAACCGAAAGGTCCACCATGCCACCACATTTCATCGACGGCCAGCCGCACCATCACCACGGCCGGCCCAAGCGCGAGCGGCAGCCGGGTGAGCCGCTGCGCATCGGCGTCGGCGGCCCCGTCGGCTCCGGTAAGACGGCGCTCGTCGCGGCGCTGTGCCGGCAGCTGCGCGACGAGCTGTCCCTGGCCGTGCTGACCAACGACATCTACACCACCGAGGACGCCGACTTCCTGCGCCGGCACGCCGTGCTGCCCGACGAGCGCATCGCCGCGGTGCAGACCGGCGGCTGCCCGCACACCGCGATCCGCGACGACATCACCGCGAATCTGGACGCCATCGACGATCTCATCGAGACCAACGACAAGCTCGACCTCATCCTGGTGGAGTCCGGGGGAGACAACCTGACCGCGACGTTCTCCTCGGGTCTGGTGGACGTCCAGATCTTCGTCGTCGACGTGGCCGGTGGTGACAAGGTGCCGCGCAAGGGCGGCCCCGGCGTCACGTACTCGGACCTGTTGGTGGTCAACAAGACCGATCTCGCGCCGATGGTCGGCGCCGACCTCGACGTCATGCGGCGCGACGCCGGCCAGGTGCGCGGTGACCGCCCGACGGTGCTGATCTCGCTCACCGAGGATCCGGCCGCGTCGCTGGTGCAGGCCTGGGTGCGCGAACAGCTCGCCGGCGCCGGGGTGACGAACGCCTGAGTGATGCACACCCAGGTTCTGATCGTCGCGACCCCCGGCCGGGGCCCGCGCATCGAATGCGTCGGCGGTGTGGCCGCGCGCCGCACCGCCCCCGACGCCGTCCACCTGGTGTCCACGGCCGCAACACCATTGGGCGGTGACACCATCGACGTGCGCGTCATCGTCGAGGCCGGTGCCCGGCTGCGGGTGCGCAGCGTGGCTGCCATGGTGGTGCTGCCCGGTGCGATGACGGCGCAGTCACGCTCGGCCTGGGATCTCGAAGTGGCCGGGGAACTCGACCTGGATCCGGAGCCGACCGTCGTCGCGGGCGGCAGCAGCCACCGGGCCACGACGCGACTGCAGATCGCCGAGACGGGCCGGGTGCGGCTGCGCGAACGCGTACAGGTCGGACGGACCGGCGAGCAGCACGGCTTCTGGGAGGGCACACTGCACGTCGACCACGAGGCGCTGCCGGTGGTGCGGCACCGCGTCGAACTCGGCGCCGGCGCCGTCAGTGACGACGAGATCGCCGCTCCGCGCGCGTATGTCAGCGAATTCTGTTACCCAGAAAGCGATCTCGGCGTGATCCGTACCGCCGATGGGTACGAATCACGCCGAGATCAGGTGGTCATGCCCCTGGCCGACGGGGGTTGCCTGTCGGCGTGGCAGGGACCAAGGCTTTAGTTCAGGAAGCCACCGGGTCGGGTGTGGCTTGAACAGATGATGCGATCTCCTCGAGTTCGCCGATGCGGGTGCGGGCGTAGGCCTGCTGCTCGGTGATGGTCAGCTGACCGCGCTGGCGGCTCATGAACGTCACCGTCCACGACAGCAGCGTGGCGATCTTGGTCTTGAAGCCCACGAGGTAGATCAGGTGCAGCCCCAGCCACGCCAGCCAGGCGATGAAGCCGCCGAATTCCAGCTTGGCCTTCTCGCCGAGCGGAATCTGGGCGACGGCGTTCCACTTGGAGACCGTGGCCATCGAGCCCTTGTCGAAGTACGAGAACGGTTCGCGCGGCTTGGGCTTGGTGCCGTGCGCGCGGGCCTTGGCCTCGTTCTTCAGGATCGCGGCGACGTGCTTGCCGCCCTGGATCGCGCCCTGCGCCATGCCCGGGACGCCCTCGACGAAGGCCATGTCACCGACGACGAAAACGTTCGGGTGGCCCGGGATCGACAGGTCCGGATTCACCTTGACGCGGCCGGCCCGGTCGATCTCGGTGTCCGACTGGTTGGCCAGGTCGCGACCGAGCGGGCTGGCCTGCACACCGGCGGACCACACCTTGCAGGCCGACTCGATGCGCCGGATGGTGCCGTCCTTGTCCTTGACGGTGATGCCGTTGCGGTCGACGTCGGTGACCATCGCGTTGAGCTGAATCTCGACGCCCATCTTCTCGAGCCGGTTCTTGGCCTTCAGACCCAGCTTCTCGCCCATGGGCGGCAGCACCGCCGGCGCGGCGTCGAGCAGGATGACCTTGGCCTCGGTCGGGTCGATGTGCCGGAAACTGCCCTTGAGGGTCTGGTCCGACAGCTCCTGGATCTGCCCGGCCATCTCCACACCGGTCGGGCCGGCGCCGACGACCACGAAGGTCAGCAGCTTCTTGCGGCGCTCGGGGTCGCTGGACCGCTCGGCCTGCTCGAACGCACCGAGGATGCGGCCGCGCAGTTCGAGCGCGTCGTCGATGGTCTTCATGCCCGGCGCCCACTCGGCGAAGTGGTCGTTGCCGAAGTAGGACTGACCGGCACCGGCGGCGATGATCAGGCTGTCGTACGGCGTGCTGTAGGTGTGCCCCAGCAGGATCGAGTCGACGGTCTGGTTCTCCAGGTCGATGTGCGTCACGTCGCCGAGCAGCACCTGGGCGTTCTTCTGCTTGCGCAGGATCAGCCGGGTGGGCGGGGCGATCTCACCTTCGGAGATGATGCCCGTGGCCACCTGGTACAGCAGCGGCTGGAACAGGTGGTGCGTGGTACGGGCGATCAGCTTGATGTCGACATCAGCGTGCTTGAGGGCTTTGGCACTGGACAGGCCACCGAAGCCCGAACCGATGATGACGACCTTGTGGCGATCCGTTGCCGTAGCTCCGGGGTGGACCATGTTGAGGGGCTCCTCGACGTACTACTACAAGACTGTTTACATACACAGGCTAGTCGCAGCTGAATCGATCAATGCAGTGAGATGCCCCACCGGGCCCGGCTAGGCGCCGATCACCGAATGCAGGGCAGCTCCGAGTGCGGCGATGACGCCGGGTACGTAGCCCGTGACCTGCGTCGGGATGTTGATGATGACGCCGTCGACGCCGACGTCGAACACCTTGGCCTTCAATTGTTCGGCGACGCTTTCGGCGCTGCCGGCGACCATGTTCTGGCGGTTGGCCTCGGGGATCGCGGCGGGAGTCGCCCGGTCGTCGATGAGCGCGGTGAGCAGCATGCTGGTTTCGAGGGTCGCCGGGTCGCGGTCGATCTTCTCGCAAGCGTCGCGGACGACGCCCAGCTTGTGGGGCAGCTCTTCGAAGCCGCCGATGATGTTCAGGTGGTCGAAGTGCCGTGCCGCCAGCGGGATGGTCTTCTTCTCGCCGCGGCCGCCGATCAGCAGGGGGATGTGGTCGCGGTAGCGGGGGTTGGCCATGGCTTCGACGGTGCGGTAGTACTGGCCGCTGAAGGTCGGGCGCTCGCCCTTGAGCATCGGCAGCACGATCTGCAGTGACTCGTTCAGGCGGTTGAACCGGTCGGTGAAGGTGCCGAAGTCGAATCCGAGCTGCTCGTGCTCGAGCTCGAACCAGCCGGTGCCGATGCCGAGGATCGCGCGGCCCTGGCTCATGACGTCGAGCGTGGTGATGGCCTTGGCCAGCAGCGTCGGATTGCGGTAGGTGTTGCCGGTGACCATGGTGCCCAGCTGCACCTTCTGGGTCGCGGCCGCGAGGCCACCGAGCGCGGTGTACGCCTCGAGCATCGGCTGATCGGGGGTGCCGATCATCGGCAGCTGATAGAAGTGGTCCATCACGAAGACGGAGTCGAAGCCGGCGGCCTCGGCCTCCCGCGCCTGGGCGACGACGGTCGGGTACAGCTCGCTGACGCCGGTGCCGTAGGAGAAGTTGGGAATCTGGAGAGCGAATCGAATCGTCACGATTCGACCCTAGTCACCAACCACCTTGTCGCGTCCTGCGTTTCGCCGGGCGCGAAGCCCGGGCGAAACGGGAATAAATCCGGATCAGGCGAAGGTTGCGAGCGCACCGGCGCTCACGTGCAGCGTCTCGCCGGTGATGTGGCGGGCTGCGGGCGTGGTCAGGAAGAGCGCGAGCTTGGTCAGCTCGGACCCGACGGTCGCACCGCCGGTCTCGACGCCGTCGTAGCCCGCTTCCGAGCCGCGGCCGGCGGCGACCACGTTGATCGTGATGCCGCGGACGCCGAAGTGCTCGGCCTGGCCGGCGGTCCAGTTCGACACGGCCGCCTTGATCGCGGCGTCGGCGGTGCCGTCCTTGGGGCACTCCGGCACGACGGTCACGATGGCACCGCCCGAACGCATCTGGTCGCCGAGGATCTGGACGGTCAGGACGGCCGACAGCAGCGAGGAGTCGAGCGTGTTGCGCCATACGGCGGCGCGCTCGGCCAGGGTGTAGGTGCGCGGGTCGCCGGCGGACCAGGCGGGAGCCGGGACGTTCACGATGGTGTCGAGGTGCTGCGGCAGCTTGTCGCGCATCTGCTCCAGCGCGGCGCCGTCGGTGTTGTCCAGCACGATCGACTCGACTTCGAGTTCCTTGGCGGCCACTTCGAGCTCGTCGCGGCGGGCGCCGGCGATGGTGACGTTGTGCCCGGCGTCGCGGAATCCCGCGGCGATGACGCGGCCGAGATCGGTATCGCCTCCGGTGACCAGAACGTCCATGAACAGGGCCTCCTCGTGTGCAACGCTGAACGCGGTTGCCGCCATGTTACTGGACAGTAGCTAGCTGACGAAACTCGCCACGCGGAGGAATGACCCCTAGGGTTTTGCGCATGTGGCTCATGCGCAAGTTGATGCGCGCTGTGGCGGTATCGGTCCTGCTCGGCGGAGTCGGAGCGTTGTCCGGATGCGGTTCGGAGCACAAGACCTCGGGCCCCGTCGTCAACGTGTACGCGGCGGCGTCCCTGAAGCAGGCATTCACCGCGCTCGCCGACCGCTACAAGAAGGAGAACCCGGGCGCGGACGTGCAGTTCAACTTCGCGGGCTCGTCGTCGTTGGTCGAACAGCTGACGCAGGGCGCGAAGGCCGATGTGTTCGCCTCGGCCGACGCCAACAACATGACCAAGGCGGCCAAGGCCGGGTTGCTCGCGGGCACCCCGGTGAACTTCGCCGCCAACACGCTCGTCATCGTGACCCCGCCGGGAAACCCCAAGCATGTGGGCAACTTCGGTGATCTGGCCCGGCCCGGACTGAACGTCGTGGTGTGTGCCCGTCAGGTGCCGTGCGGCACGGCGACGCGGAAGGCCGAGAAGATCGTCGGCGTCGAACTCAAGCCGGTCAGTGAGGAGACGTCGGTGACCGACGTGCTGAACAAGGTCACCAGCGGCCAGGCCGACGCGGGGCTCGTCTATCAGACCGACGCCAAGTCGGCGGGCGACAATGTGGCCACGGTCGAGTTCCCGCAGGCGGCGTCGGCGGTGAACATCTACCCGATCGGGGTGCTGAAGTCGGCGGCCGACGCCTCGGCTGCCCAGCGGTTCGTCGACCTGGTCACGAGTGACACGGGCCGCCAGACCCTGGCGCAGTTCGGGTTCGCACAGCCTTGAACCCCGGGCTGCCGCGCTGGATCTACGTCCCGGCGGCTCTGGGTGCGGTGTTCGTCGTCCTCCCGCTGATCGCGGTCGCGGCGAAGGTCGACTGGTCGCGATTCCTGGAGCTCATCAGCAGCGACTCGTCGGTGACCGCGCTGGCCCTGAGTCTCAAGACCGCCGCGGCCAGCACCGTGCTCTGCGTGGTGCTGGGTGTGCCGATGGCGCTGGTCCTGGCGCGCAGCGGCTCCCGGGTGGTGCGCTGGACCCGCCCACTGATCCTGCTGCCGTTGGTGTTGCCGCCGGTCGTCGGCGGTATCGCGCTGTTGTACGCCTTCGGCCGGCTGGGGCTGATCGGCAGGTACCTGGACGCGGCGGGTGTGCACATCGCCTTCTCGACGACGGCGGTCGTGCTGGCGCAGACGTTCGTCTCCCTGCCGTTCCTGGTGATCGCCCTGGAAGGCGCGGCCCGTACGGCCGGGTCACAGTACGAGGCGGTCGCGGCCACGCTGGGCGCCCGACCGACCACGGTGTGGCGCCGGGTCACGCTGCCGATGCTGGCCCCGGGTCTGGTGTCGGGCTCGGTCCTGGCGTTCGCGCGGTCGCTGGGCGAGTTCGGCGCCACGCTGACGTTCGCCGGTTCCCGCGAGGGCGTGACGCGGACGCTGCCGCTGGAGATCTATCTGCAGCGCGAGGCCGACGCCGATGCCGCCGTGGCATTGTCGCTGGTGCTGGTGGTGGTCGCGGCCATCGTGGTGCTCGTGACGGGCGGCGCGCGGTTCGGTCGCGGGCCGTTCGAGGCGGAGGCCCGGCCGTGACGGGCGGTCTCGCGGTGCGCGCGGTCGTCGAAGACCGGGGCATCGACGTGGAGTTCGATGTCGCGGCCGGCGAGGTGCTGGCCGTCGTCGGGCCCAATGGCGCGGGGAAATCGAGTGTGCTGCACGTGATCGCGGGCCTGCTGCGGCCCGACGCGGGCTCCGTCACAGTGGGCGGGCGCCGACTGACGGACACGGCGGCCGGCCGGCATGTCGCGGTGCACAACCGGCGGGTCGGCCTGCTGCTGCAGGACCCGGCGCTGTTTCCCCATCTGACGGTCGCGGGCAACGTGGCATTCGGGCCCCGGGCCCGTCAGCACCGTCGCCGGGGCGTACATGCCGAGGCGCGGCGGACGGCCGCACGCTGGCTCGGTGAGGTGGGTGCCACCGAACTGGCCGATCGCCGGCCGGGACAACTGTCGGGTGGTCAGGCGCAACGGGTCGCGCTGGCCCGGGCGCTGGCCGCGGAACCCGACGTGCTGCTGCTCGACGAACCGCTGTCCGGCCTCGACGTCGCGGCGGCATCGGCGATGCGCCGGCTGCTGCGCGGTGTCCTGGCGACGGACGGACGCAGCTCGGTGCTGGTCAGCCACGACGTGCTGGACGTCGTCACGTTGGCGGACCGGGTGGCGGTCATCGAGGGCGGCCGCATCGTCGAATCAGGCGCCGTCGCCGACGTGCTGACCGCACCGCGGACGACCTTCGGGGCGCGGTTCGCGGGCGTGAATCTGGTCAGCGGGCACGCGGGCGCGGACGGAGGTTCCCTGCTGGCCGCGGGGCAGACGTGGCGCGGTGTATGGGGGCCAGAGGTGACGCCGGGCGATCCGGCGATCGCGGTGTTCGCTCCGGCGGCGGTGTCGGTGTCCCGTGAGGTGCCGGCGGCCGACGTCAACGTCGTCGCGGTTGGCGTCGCGGAACTGGATCACCGCGGCCCCGTCATCCGCGTCCGCGCCGAGGCGACGGACGACGGCGGTGGAGGTCTGGCGGCCGATATCAGCGCGGAGGCGGCGGCAGGTCTCCGGCTGATTCCGGGGGAGCAGGTGTACTTCGGCGTCGATCCGCGGGACGTGGCGATTCGGCCCGCCTGACGGCACGCCCGGCCCGTCCCGGGCCGCATCGGGGCGGCGCGACGCCTCAGCAACGGACCGATATCGCCGTGGTCTGTCCGGATGCCGGAAGCGAGCTAACCGACTCGCCGGAGAATTAGCCGCAACTCGCACTTGCGTCACGCCGGTAACACTGTATTTTCGTCCCCATGCGACACCCGGATGCGCGGACAAGTGCCCGCAAACGCCTTCCGAAATCCCTGACTGCTGCTGTGGCAGGCGCGGCGGCCGCGGCCATCGCGCTGCCGAGCGCGATCTCGTATGCCGACCCGGTGCCGCCAGCTCCTGCGCCCGCCCCGGCTCCAGCTCCGGCACCCGCCCCGGCTGGGGAACCGGCGCCTCCGGTCGACGCGCCGGCACCGCCGCCGTGGGCCCCGCCGCCGCCCGCGCCGGACCCGGCCGCACCTCCGGCTGATCCCAACGCCGCGCCGCCGCCATCGGCCGCGCCGGGTGCGCCGGCAGCTCCGGCCGCACCGGGAGCCGCGCCCGCCGCACCTGCGGCAGCTCCGGCGCCCGCGCCCGAGCCCGGACGCGTCAACAACGACGCCGGTGGCTTCAGTTACGTTGTGCCGCAAGGCTGGAAGATCGCCGATGCCACGCAGCTGTCCTACGGCCAGGCGCTGCTGACCAAGGCCCCGGCCGCGGGTTCGGAGCAGGCCCCGAGTGACACCAGCGTGCTGCTGGGTCGTCTGGACCTCAAGCTGTTCGCCGGTGCCGAATCCGACAACGGCAAGGCCGCCAACCGGTTGGCCTCGGACATGGGCGAGTTCTTCATGCCCTTCCCGGGCACCCGCGTCGGCCAGGAGACCACGGCGCTCACCGCCGGGACGCTGCCGGGCGCGGCGTCGTTCTACGAGGTCAAGTTCACCGATACGGGCAAGCCCAACGGCCAGATCTGGGCGGGCGTCGTCGGCAACCCGCCGCCGGACGCCACCATTCGCAGCCAGCGCAACCCGCAGCGGTGGTTCGTCGTGTGGCTGGGTTCGGGCAACCACCCGGTCGACAAGGCCGCAGCGGTGACGCTGGCCCAGTCGATCCGCCCGTGGAACCCGCCGCCGCCACCTCCGGTCGACCCGAACGCCCCGCCCAAGCCTGCCGATCCGGCCCACCCGATGGTCGGCGTGCCGGTGCCGGTGACGAACGCGCCGCCGGAGATGGCCCCCGCCGGATAGTCGCTCAAAAGAATCGAGGACCGTGCCCAACCGGGCGCGGTCCTCGATTCTTTGTGTCGAGTTCTACGTAGAACTCTTCGACTTCACGAAGCGGTAGAGCAGGACGAGGATCACCGCGCCGACCAGCGCACCCCAGAACGAGTGCTCGATCGGCGGGCGGAAATCGAGCTTGTGCGGTGCGTAGACGACACTGCTCAGCGTGCCGCCGACATAACCACCTGCGATACCCAGCACGCACGTGAGGATCCACCCCATGTCGTCCTTACCGGGTACGACGAACCGGGCGATGGCTCCGACGACGAGGCCGAGAAGAATCAACCAGACGATGTGCATCATTGTCATGACCTTTCGATTGACTGATACATCTCGAGGCTAGCCCGGTTCGGAGCACGACAAACACGTCTGAAACGCAGCAATCTGGTGACGGTTCGGGGGCCAGTCGCGGGGCGGGAGGCCTAGCTGAAGTGCCAGACGGCGGCCGCGGCGAGTGCGCCCATGCCGTTGAGCGACCAGTGCAGCGCGATCGGCGCAAGCAGGCTTCCGGACCGACGCCGCAGCCAGGTGAAGACGAATCCCGCGGCCGCGGTCGCGACGACGGCCATCGCGACGCCGGCGATCATGCCGGCCACCCCGCCGCCGAGCACGCGGGTGAATCCGACGTTGCTGCTGGTCAGGCCCAACGAGGTGGCGATGTGCCAGAGGCCGAACAACAGTGAGCCGGCGGCGGCGACGCCGCGGAATCCCCAGGCCCGGTCGAGCGTGCCGTGCAGTACGCCGCGGAAGGCCAGTTCCTCGGGGATGACGGTCTGCAGCGGAATGACGATCATCGACGCGAGCAGGGCGCCGGAGATCGTCGCGTAGTGGTTGTTGAGGAACATCGGGCGGGTCCAGGGCAGCAGGACGCCGACGGCGATCACCGACCCGACAAGCAGAATGGCGCCGAGCGCGTAGCGCATGCCGGTCCGCCAGTGCGCGCGGCCGAGTCCCAGCTCGGTCCACCCGAGGCCCCGTTTACGGACCAGGGCCACCAGCCCGAGCGCCGCGAGGGGCACGACGACGATGTTCGCCCAGGGGGTCGTGAAGTGGGCCAGCAGGTTGGTCGCGACCAGAACGGCCACCACCACGGCCACGTCGATGTAGACGCGCGGGTGCCGCACGGCTGGTGAGCCGGTCGGTAGGCATGGTGCAGCGGCGGCTGCCGAGGCGTCGATCATCTTTGGCGAGTGTACCGACGGGCGCCAAGGACCCAGGTCACATCGGTTGGCGGCGACCCACTGCCGGATCGATGTGTCGCGCGAGGATCAATGACGGTCCTTCCACCGCCGGTACGTCTCGGGGAGGCACACCGCGCAGCGGCGGTATCCGGCAGCGACGGCAGCGGTCTCATCGGCGAAGAACACCCGATGGGTCACGTAGCCGCCCTTGGCAATGGCCCGCAGCGCCGACGGGCAGTCCAGCCTGCCGTAGAGCTTGTTGCGCCGATGGCCGCCCAGGCGCCCCGGCGTCGCGCTGACGTAGGTGCGGCCCTGCGCATCGATGAGCGTGTACATGCTCAGGCGGCGTCGTGGAAGATCAGGCCGAGGGTCATCCGGTTTCCCGAGCGCAGCGTCGAAACACCATGGCGCACAGGGCCGACGGCCCACCCGCGTTTCGATGCCACCGGCCGTTCGCGCGTGGTGATGACCAGTCCGTGTCCGAACGGGATGGAGATCGCCGAGCCACGCGACTGCGCGCGGGGCCGCTGCTCGTACAGCAGGAATTCGCCGCCGGTGTAGTCGACCTCCGGCCGGGTCAGATTGATGACGACCTGCAGCGGAAAGACCAAGTCCCCGTACAGATCCTGGTGCAGGGCGCACCAGCCGCCGGCGCCGTACTTGAGCAACAGTGCGGTGGTGCGCGTCTGCCCGGCCCGGTGGCAGGTGTCCAGCCAGTCGTCGAAACTGTCGGGCCACGGCGGATCGCGGCGCAGCCGCGTCCACCAGTCGCGGGCGATCGGCAGCAGCCGCGGGTACAGCGCGTACTTGAGCTCGGTGACGATCTCCGGGTAGGGCCGGTGAAAATAGCGGTACTGGCCTTCGCCGAACCGGTAGCGGGCCATGTCGATGGTCGAGCGGAATCGGCTCGCGTCGGGGTAGATCGCCGCCAGCTCGGCGGCCTCGGCCGGCGTGACGAGAGGTCCGGTCAGCGCGCCGCCGACGGTCTCGAGCTCGGTGCGGACGGCTCCCCAGTCGGTGGCGGCGACACGCTGCTGCCAGACGCTCATGCCGCGGCCTCCAGGTCCAGTAGGAGGCGCTTGGCTTCCGGACCGCCGAGGTAGCCGCCCATCGCACCGTCGCTGCGGACCACGCGGTGGCACGGAACGACCACGGGCAGTGGGTTTTTCGCGCAGGCGGTGCCGACGGCGCGGACCGCCCTGGGGCTGCCGGCCAGCGCGGCGACAGCGGCATAGCTGGCCGTCTGCCCGTAGCCGATCTCCGGCAGGTGGTGCAGCACCGCGGCGCGGAATCCGGCGGCCAGCCGCCAATCCAGCGGTACGTCGAAGGTTCGGCGGGTCCGGGTGAAGTACTCGTCGAGTTCACGGGCGACCGCGTCGAGCCGGGCCGGTGCCCGCAGGATGCGCGGGCTCACCTTGTCGGCGAGCTGCTGCAGGACGGTGTCATGGTCTTCGATGGCGTAGGCGACACGGATGAGGCCCTGTTCGGTCGCCGCCAGCAGCAGCGGACCGACGGGACTGTCGACGATGCGGTAGGCGACGTCGAGGACGCCGTCGCGCTGGGCGGCCGCGGCCAGCCGGTCGTGCAATTCGGCCAACCGGTCCGGGCCGATGTCGGTCATGCGTGCCAGGTCGCCGGTGATGATTTCGCCGTTATTCATGGGTGTCTCTTTTCCCGGGCGCCGTCACTCCGATGAGTTCGGCGCGATAGGTGCGTCGTAGCGTGGCGATGCCGTCGCTGGCGGCGCGGCGTGCGGCCGCGGCGGTGCCGCCGAGAATCTCGGCGATCTCGTTGTAGGGCAGTCCCGCGAGGTAGTGGTACGCGACGGCGTGCTTCTGTTTGGGTGGGAGTGCATCGACGGCGACCGCGAGATCGACTTCGATGGCCGCGCTGTCGCGGACGTCGCGCCGAGATGCCGGCTCGGGTACGACGTCAGTGGGGATGGGCCGGCGTGTCCGGGTTCTGGTGATGTCGATGGCCTTGTGGTGCGCGATGGTCACCAGCCAGGCCTCGAGATTCGCATCCGCCGGCAGCTCGGGATAGGCCTTGAGGGCCGCCAGGAACGTCTCTGACCAGGCGTCGTCGGCGTCGTGTACGCCGACGATGGCGGCACAGACCCGGAAGACCGTAGGACCGTGGTTGCGCACCACGGCCTCGAATGGCGGTTTGGCTTTCACACCCAGTAGACGCTCCGTCGCCGGTATTTGTGAGGTCTCGATCCTCACCGATTTACCGATGCTAGGTGGCGCGGGTGGTGCGTCTAGTTCGACGACGGTGCGGGTGGTGGTTCGAAGGGTTGGTACCACCACCATTGGGCGCGTTCCCCGGTCGGGCCGGGGCACGGCGGCACATCGGGGCGGGCCGTGGTGGGCGGCCGAGCAAGTGATCCGCCGTCGAGTTGTCGGCCCGCGGCATCGGTGACGACCAGCCGATCGGCCGGCCCGGTGATCGTGATGACCCGCTGGTGATGCAACCGGTGGTGGTACGGGCACACCAGCACCAGGTTGTGCAGCTCGGTCTCCCCGCCGTTCTCCCAATGAATGATGTGATGGGCGTGCAAGCCGCGGGTGGCCCCGCACCCCGGAACCCGGCAGCAGCGGTCCCGGTGCTCCAGCGCGCGGCGCAGCCGACGACTGATGGTGCGGGTGCTGCGCCCGGCACCGAACGGCTGGCCGTGCTTGTCGAGCCACACCTCGCAGGTGGCATCGCACAACAGCAGTTGGCGTTCCTCATCGGTGAGCACCGAACCCAGATGCAAGGCGGCCGTGCGCTGTTCGAGGTCCGCATGCACGACGACGGTGGTGCGCTGCCCATGCGGCCGCAGTGCCACGTCGGCGTCCCAGCCGGCCTCCACCACGCTCATGAACGCATCCACCTGATTCGGGAACGGCGGTGCCTGCTCCGACACTTGCCCTTCGGTGTCCTCGTGGTCACGCTTCCAGTCCGCGACCAATGCATCCTGATGCGACGCCATCGCCGCATCGAACTTCGCCGCCTCCAACTTCGGCAACCGGATCTTGTACGTGACCGAGCCGTCGTCGTGGCTGGTCTTGGCGATCGACCGCGGCACCTCGGGCTTGGGCTCAGGCCCCGGGCGCGGCTCCAGTTTCACCGCCGTCCGCAACTGCGTGACCGTGGCGCTCTCGGCGAACTGGGCGTAGTGCTCATCAGAACCCTCGCCGGCATGTTCGGCGACCATCCCGACCTGATCCAGCGACAACCGGCCCGCCCGCATCGCTTCGGCGCAGCGCGGGAACTCCTCGAGCCGGTGCGCCACCGCCATCATCACTTCCGCATTGCGCGGTGACACACCGGTTTTCCATGCCATCAACGACGCCATCGACCGGGCGCCGGTGGCACCCCAGAGCCCGTCCCGGTCGATCTCGGCGGCAATCTGCACCAGCCGGGCGTCGATCGCGTTGCGCTGACCGGTCAGCTCACCGATCTCGGCGAAGTACGCATCCATGCGCTCGCACGGCGACGACTCAACATCGAAAGCCGTTGCGCTGCTGGGCATAACATCATCAAAGCAGAAGGGTCCGACAAAAACGGCGACGTGCTAACCGGCCAACGTCGACAACGAAACCGACGAATCGGCGAGTGCCCCGACATCCACCGGCCGCCGCGACCGGATGAGCTTCTTGATGTCGTCGAGGCCTTCCCAGATGTTGACGTTCATGCCGGCCAGCACGCGGTGTCCACCGTCGAGCCAGAACATGGTGAACTCACGCGTGCCGAGATCACCGCGCGTGATGGCCATCTGGTACTGCGGCGCGTATCCGACGTACTCCATGCCGAGATCGAACTGGTCGGTGAAGAAGTAGGGCAGTTCGTCGTAAGTGGTTGCCGTGCCGAGCATTCCGTCGACGGCGACGGCCGGCTGCTTGAGGGCGTTGGCCCAGTGCTCGGTCCGGATCGGCACGCCGAACAGCGGATGCTCGGCGGCCGCGATGTCGCCGACTGCGTAGATATCGTCATCGCTGGTCTTGAGGGACTCGTCGACGGCGACGCCGCCGTCGGCGATGACCAGTCCGGAGCGTTCCGCGAACTCGACGTTCGGCTTGGCGCCGACCGCGACCAGTACCGCATCCGCCTCGACGGTGGATCCGTCGCCGAGTCGCAGCCCCGTCGCCTTGTGGTCAGCGGTGGTGATCTCATCGACCGTGGTGCCCAACCGCAGATCCACGCCGTGGTCCCGGTGCAGCCCGACGAACACCTCGCCGGCTTCCTTGCCCAGGGAGGCCTGCAGCGGCAGCGCGGCGGTCTCGACCACCGTGACGTCGGCGCCCAGCCCCCGGGCACTGGCCGCCACTTCGAGCCCGATCCAGCCGCCTCCGACTATCGCGAGCCGCCGGCCTTCGGTGAGTTGGGCCAGCAGTGCGGTGGCGTCGTCGATGGTGCGCAGGTAGTACACGCCGTCGGCGTCGGATCCAGGGATCGGCGGCTTGCGGGGGCGGGATCCCGTGGCCAGCAACAACTTGTCGTAGTGCTCGTGATCGCCGTCGTTGAACGCCACCATGTGCGCGGTGCGATCGAGCGTGGTGACCTCCGTGCCGAGTTTCAGGTCGACGTCGTGCTCGGCGTACCAGCTCTTGGGCTGCACCGTGAATTCTTCGATGGTCTTCTTACCGGCCATGAATTCCTTCGACAGCGGGGGACGCTCGTAGGGCAGCCGGTCCTCGGCGCCGAACAGCACCACCTGCCCGTCAAAATCCTTGCTGCGCAAGGCTTCCGCGGCTTTGGCGCCCGCCAGCCCGCCGCCGATGATCACAAAAGTGGGTGAGCCGGCCATTCGAGAATCCCTTCATCGATCTGAGTTGGTCTACGCTTCGATGCGTTCGCGGACGGTGTCGTCGAGCGACGCCCGCACGAGTGCGGCAGCCAGCCGCGCGTTCCGGTTCGGGGCCAGGCTGCTGAGCTTGCCGGCGTCCGTCGGCAGGCCCAGATCTTTCGCCGCGGCGAGTGCCCGATCGTCGAAATACGGTTGCACCCAGGTCCAGACGTCCTGGATCTCACGCAGGAAGATGTCGGCGCCCGTGCGGCCGATACCGTCGAACCCCTGCAGGGCCTTGGCTGCGGCTTTCACGTCGTGGTGCGCCCTGATTCGCAGGTTGCGCAGATCGCCGCCGTACTCGTCGTTGACCCGGGTCGCGATGTGGGTCATGCGGGTCGCCGAGCTCTCGTCGTATCTGGCGTAGCCGGCGCGTCCGAACGCCCTGATCATCTGGCTGCGGTCGGCATCGAGTACCGCGGTGGGCGTGCGCAACCCGGCGCGGAACAGTTCTCGCGCCGCGGCGACCGCGGTTTCCGCGGCGATGGGCTTGCTCGCGAGCATGCACAGCGACAGCAGTTTGAACAGTGGCATCGGCTTGTCGCGGAGCGTTATCCCGGCTTCCTCGGCATACGTCGTACCGGCTGCGTCGAGCAGCCGCGCGACGATCTGTCGATCCCGTGCCATAACCCCCGGCATACCCAATGGCGCGGTGCGCAAACGCTACTTGGGTGGCAGCGTGCCCGCGTAGCCGACGCCCCGGTCGACCCAGGTCTGCAGTTGGCGTTTGGTTTTCAGGCCGTCGGCCGCCACCCGCAGCCAGCCCCGCATCTCGCGGCCGCCCATCACCATCAGTTCGCAGTGCGCACGTCCCAGCAACTTCTCGGTCTCATCGGGCGCAACCCGCACCAACAGGCCACCGTCGTGACTCGCGGCCACGGACATGTGGCCATTCAGCAGGAACGCCAGCCCGCCGAACATTCGCTTTTCCTCGATGCCGCCGACCGGGCCGAGCAGCTCACGGATCCGGTTGGCCAGATCCTCGTCATAGGCCATGTGGTCAGTCTGCCCCAATCAGCCGTCGGCTTTGGCTATCTTGCCGCTGTGCAGTCAGCGAACACGTTAGATTCCACACGTGCTGATCGCGGCGTTACGTGACCTGCAGTGGCGGCGCCGCCGATTTCTCATCGCGGTCGTCGGCACTTCATTCGTGTTCGCCATGACGCTGGTGCTCACCGGGCTGGCCAACGGATTCCGGGTGGAGGCCAGTAACACCGTCAATTCGCTGGGCATCGACTACTTCATGATCCAGAACGGGGCGGCCGGACCGTTCCTGGGTTCGTCGCCGTTCGCGCAGACCGAAGTCGAACGCGCGCAACGGCTTCCGGGCGTGCAGGCCGCTGCCGCAGTGGTCTATGCGGGCACGACGGCACTGGACAACGGGACGCCGCGGACCATGAACCTGTTCGGCGCCCCGACCGCCGGCCCCGGCATGCCGGCGATGTCACAGGGTCGGCCGCCTGCCACGCCCGACGAGATCGCGGTGTCGTCGACGCTGGGCCGCAAGATCGGCGACCAGATGCACATCGCCTCGCACACACTGCAGGTCGTGGGGATCGTCAACAACTCCACCGTGCTGGCGCAGCAGCCCAATCTGTTCCTCACGACGGTCGGTGCGCAGCGCCTGGTGTACGGCGGGCAGCCCGTCATCGCGTCGGTCGGTATCCGGGGTGACCCGACCAGGGCGCTCGACGGCTACCGGCTGGTGGACCGTCGCGGTGCCATCGACGACATGATGCGGCCGTTGAAAGTCGCCGTCGATGCCATCAGCATCATGGCCGTCCTGCTCTGGGTGGTGGCCGCGACGATCATCGGCATGTTCATCTACATGTCCGCCATGGAGCGCACCCGCGACTTCGCGGTGTTCAAAGCCGTTGGGGTCAAGACGAAATCGATGATGGGTGGGCTGGCGTTGCAGGCCGTGTTCATCGCCGTGTGCTCGGCGGCGATCGGCGTGCTGCTGGCGATGGTGCTCGGGCCGATGTTCCCCATGCGGGTGGATGTCCCGGCCGGGGCGTACCTGTTGCTGCCGGTGGTGGCCATCACCATCGGGCTGATCGCGAGCCTGGCGGGCATGCGTAGAGCGGTGACGATAGATCCAGCGATGGCATTCGGGGGGCCATAGACCATGAGCGACTTACAGATTCGCGACCTGGTGGTGGAATACGGCAAGGGCGCCGACAAGGTCAGGCCCATCGACAATTTCCAGTTGGAGCTGTCGGCGGGATCGCTCGCGATCCTGTTGGGTCCCAGCGGTTGTGGGAAGACGACGCTGTTGTCGTGCATGGGTGGAATCCTCAAGCCGACGTCGGGCCAGATCCTGTTCGACGGTATCGACGTCACCACGCTCGGGCCCAAGGCGCTGACCGACTACCGCCGCAATACCGTCGGCATCGTGTTCCAGGCGTTCAACCTGGTGCCCAGCCTCACGGCCGCCGAGAACGTCATGGTGCCGATGCGGGCCGCGGGCATGAGCCGCGGCGCAGCCCGGCAGCGTGCCGCGGAACTGCTCGACCGGGTCGGTCTGGCCCACCGGATGACACACCGCCCCGGTGACATGTCGGGTGGACAGCAGCAGCGCGTCGCGGTGGCACGGGCCATCGCGCTGGACCCGCCGTTGATCCTGGCCGACGAGCCCACGGCGCACCTGGACTTCATCCAGGTCGAGGAGGTGCTGCGGCTCATCCGGGAGCTCGCCGACGACCGCGTGGTGGTGGTCGCCACTCATGACAGCCGCATGCTGCCGCTGGCGGACCGGGTGATCGAGCTGGTCCCCACCGTCTCCAGCACCGAGCGGGAGCCCGAGGTCTTCGAACTCGACGCCGGGGATCTGGTGTTCGAGCAGACGACCATCGGCGACCTGATCTACGTCGTGCGGGAGGGCCGGTTCGAGATCACCCGCGAGATGCCCGACGGCGAGACGATGCTGCTGTTCACCGCGGGCCCTGGCGAGTACTTCGGCGAGATCGGGCCGCTGTTCGGGATTCCGCGCACCGCGACGGTGCGTGCCCTCACCGACGGGGTCGTCGTCGGCTACACCGTCAAGGATTTCCGGGCCCGGCTCGGGCCCGACCGCATCCACGAGCTCATCGAGCACCGCGCGATCCACCTGGCCGACGAACCGCCGTCGGCCGACATCGCCTGAGGGTCCTGTTCTATCCGCGAGCAGACACAAAACTGTCGAATCTCGGTCGAAAATGACAGTTTTGCGTCTGCTCGCGGTATTCGGTTGTCAGGCGGCGTTGGTCACGGCCTCCGCCGCCGGCTCCAATGCCTGGGCGATGATGTCGGCCACGTCGGTCATCGGCCGCACATCGAGTGCGTCCAAGATCTCGGCCGGCACGTCGTCCAGGTCCGGTTCGTTGCGCGACGGGATGAAAACTGTTGTCAGCCCGGCACGTTGGGCTGCCATCAGCTTCTGCTTGACCCCGCCGATGGGCAGCACCCGCCCGTTCAGCGTGACCTCGCCCGTCATCCCGACATCGGACCGCACCTGCCGTCCGGTGGCCATGGAGACCAGCGCGGTCACCATCGTCACGCCGGCCGACGGACCGTCCTTGGGCACCGCGCCCGCGGGCACGTGGACGTGGATGCGGCGATCCAGCGCCTTCGGATCGACACCCAGTTCCGCCGCGTGCGACCGCACGTAGGACAGCGCGATGTGCGCCGACTCCTTCATCACGTCGCCCAGCTGACCGGTCAGTTGCAGACCCGGTTCGCCTTCGTTCGAACCGGCCTCGATGTAGAGGACGTCGCCACCCATGCCGGTGACGGCCAGTCCGGTCGCCACGCCGGGCACCGCGGTGCGCTCGGCCGACTCCGGCATGAATCGCGGACGGCCCAGGTACTCGACCAGATCCGGTTCATCAACCGTGACCGCGTCAACACCCGACGCCAGCCGCGTGGTGACCTTCCGCAGCGCCTTCGCCAGCAGTCGCTCGAACTGCCGCACACCCGGTTCGCGCGTGTAGTCCGCGGCGATCTTGCGCAGCGCCGCGTCCGTCACCGTCACCTCGTCGGTGGTCAACGCCGCCCGTTCGGCCTGCCGGGGCAGCAGGTAGTCGCGGGCGATGGCGACCTTGTCGTCCTCGGTGTAGCCGTCGATCTGCACCAGCTCCATGCGGTCCAGCAGGGCGCTGGGGATGTTCTCGATGACGTTGGCCGTCGCCAGGAACACCACATCGGACAGGTCCAGATCCAGATCCAGGTAGTGATCGCGGAACGTATGGTTCTGCGCCGGGTCCAGCACCTCCAGCAGTGCCGCCGCCGGATCACCGCGGTAGTCCGAGCCCACCTTGTCGATCTCGTCCAGCAGCACAACGGGATTCATGGAACCCGCCTCGCCGATGGCCCGCACGATGCGGCCCGGCAGCGCGCCGACGTAGGTGCGCCGGTGGCCACGGATCTCGGCCTCGTCGCGCACACCGCCCAGGGCGACGCGGACGAACTTGCGGCCCAGTGCACGTGCCACCGACTCACCCAGCGACGTCTTGCCGACACCAGGAGGGCCGGCCAGCACCATGACGGCGCCCGAGCCACGACCGCCGACGACGGCCAAGCCGCGCTGGGCGCGGCGGGCCCGCACCGCCAGGTACTCGACGATGCGGTCCTTCACGTCGTCCAGCCCATGGTGGTCGGCGTCCAGAATCTCCCGGGCGGCCCTCAGATCCGTCGAATCCTCGGTGCGCTCGTTCCACGGCAGTTCCAGCACGGTGTCCAGCCAGGTCCGGATCCAGCCGCCCTCGGGGGTCTGCTCGCTGGACCGTTCCAGCTTGCCGACCTCGCGCAGCGCCGCCTCGCGCACCTTCTCGGGCAGATCGGCGGCCTCGATGCGGGTGCGGTAGTCCGCGGGCTCCTCGGCGCCGGCGCTACCGTCCAGCTCGCCCAACTCCTTGCGGATGGCGTCGAGCTGCTGGCGCAGCAGGAATTCCTTCTGCCGCTTGTCCATTCCGGCGCGGACGTCCTCGGCGATCTTGTCGTTGACCTCGACCTCGGCCAGGTGCTCGCCTGTCCACTCGACCAGCAGGTGGAGGCGACGACTCACATCTGAGGTCTCCAGCAGCTCGCGCTTCTGCACGTCGGTCAGGTAAGAGGCGTAACCCGCGGTGTCGGCCAGTGCCGACGGCTCGCTGATCTGGTTGACGGCGTCGACAATCTGCCAGGCCTCGCGGCGCTGCAGGATCGCCAGCAGCAGCTTCTTGTATTCGGCTGCCAGCGCGCGGGTTTCGTCGGTCGCAGCGGTCTCGGTGATCTCGTCGACCAGGACCCACAGCGCACTGCCCGGGCCGGATGTGCCGGACCCGATGTGTGCGCGCCGCTCACCGCGGACGACGGCGGCGGTTCCGCCACTGGGCACGCGGCCGACCTGGACGATCGACGCCAGGACGCCGTGGGTGGGGTAGCGGTCGTCGAGGCGGGGCGCGATGAGCAGCTTCCCGGCCTCGCCGGCGGCTGCGGCGGCCTGGGCCGCGTCGACCGCGGCACGTGCGGCCTCATCGAGTTCGATGGGCACGACCATGCCCGGCAGGACGATCGGCTCGGTGACAAACAGGACGGGAACAGCGATGGGCGCTGTTGTGGCGTCAGACATCCGTACCTCCAAAGTTGAATCTCCTGCGCTCAACCTTTGGGGGTGTCGATTTGTTCCAGGGTCGTCGGCTCGCCCTGTTGGCGTTCTTCCCAGCGGTTCGCGGCCCGTTTGCCGACCACGAACGTCGCAGTCATCAGCAAGCCGGTGGTGGCGAGCGACAACACCGAGGTCAGGGCGTTGGCGACGTCCACCGGGGTGGAGAAGATGACCGCCAGATGCAGTGCGGTGCCGACGAGCAGGCCGACGCCCCACATCGCTGAGAGCAGAATGTGCACGCGCCGCCGGTAAGCGGCCGCAGCCGGGCCGGTGTCGTGTTCTTCGGTCTGAACTCGCTCCGACACGATCTGGGTGAGCGGGGTGCCGACCACGCAGCTGCCGAGGAAGACCAGGCCGCCGAGGCCGCCCACCAACGTGTTGCCCGCCAGCAGCATTCGCGGATCCGACGTGCTGACCCCGACGGCCAGGCTCAGGCCGAAATTGAGCATGAGGTAACCCGCGAACGGGTCCAGACGGCGCGCGCTGATCGCGTCGTAGGCGACCTTGCCGCCGGCCAGCACCGTGGCGGTGAGCAGCGCCACATATTCGGACACGCCGGCGGCCCGCAGTCCGTAGTACGCGATCAGTGGCGGAGCGATGTCGAGCAGGACGCCGCGGATGATCGGTCGCATGGACTGTGCCTGGCTCACGGCGACGACAGTATGCGGTGATCCTGAGTGGTGGCCAAAAGCGGGAGCCTGCCGTCTCGGGGGTAACGGCAGGCTCCCGTACTGAATAGTGAAGCACCCGGGACGTCCGGTTCCTCGTCTCGATGCCGAAGAGTGACGTCGCAGTTGGCTAACGGTTCGGACTCGGAACAGGGCTCACGGCCGGAAGCAGGCCGCGTACAGCTCCTTCATGGTGTCGGCGAATTCATCGACGGGGCCGTCGACGGGCACGCCGGGCGCCACGGCCGAAATGGGCAGCGCCGCAACGGGGGAGGGTGCCACGCCCCATTCGCCGAGCCAGCCGCCGAGTTGCGCCGACGACGTGGCGTAGACGATGCGGCCCAGCCCCACCCAGGCGTGCGCGGCCGAACACATGGGGCAATGCTCACCGGAGGTGTAGGTAACCGCGGCGGCGCGCTGCGCGGGATCGAGATTGGTTGCCGCCCAACGGGCGATGGCGAATTCGGGGTGCTGGGTCTGGTCTCCGCCGGAAACCCGGTTGCGGTCCTCGAAGACGACGACGCCGTCGGCATCCACCAGCAGCGAGCCGAAAGGTTGGTCGCCGTCCTCCAGCGCCTCACGGGCCAGCTCGACGCAGCGGTTCAGGTGGCGCAGATCATCGGCGGTGACGGTCATGGCGTGAAGTTTACGGAGTCACAGATCGTCGATACTGATGATCCGATCCTGGATGGCGCGTGCCACCAGCGCGGCTTTCGTGCCGGCCGGGCGGCCGGCGGCGATGTATTTGGCCCGGATGCGCTGCAGGTGGGTGCGCACGGTACTGGGCGCCAGGAACAGTTGCTGCGCGACGAGTTCCTTGCTGTCCGTCCGGAACCACGCCAGGAGCACCTCCTGCTCGCGTGGCGCCAGGACCGGGCGCAGACAGAAATCCCGGTCGTCGAGAGCGGCGGCCACGTTCGGCCCGACATAGGGGAACGGGGTCACGGCTGCCCGGATGGCCTTGAGCAGGTGCTCCCGGCCTTCGGTCTGGATGAGGTAGGTCCGGGCGCCCGAATCGATCGCGGTGCGGATGACGTCGCGGTCGGTGAGATGCGAATACACCACGACGTGGTAACCGCGGTTGTCGAGATCACGCACGGCGGCGAGACTGTTGGCTTCGTCCGCCTTGAGTCCCAGGACGACCACCTGGGCGTCGTCTTCGGGCACGGGCCGTCGCCGCAGGAACTCCTCGGTGTCGGCGAAGTAGGACGTGGCCGTCGCGCAGAGTGCGTGGTCGTCACGGAGCCAGGCCGCGATGCCGGCATGGACGACTTCGTACGAGTCGACGACGGTCACGCGTGAGACCTGACATCCAGCGAACGGATCGATCCGCATCGGCCTGAACTCCTTCACAACCGGATCCCGCCGGCTCGCCGGCAGTATCCGGGATCGCATTGCCGTGTTGTCCGTCGAAGTTTGCTGCGTGCACGCCGGCGGCACCTGTGCCGAACTCTAGTGCGCGGGTGTGACGATGTACAGCATTCCGGACAAAGGTGCGAATGTTTGGCAATTGCGCGGCACATCGACGTGGCGATGTGCTACCACGGCGCGTGATGGGCGCGGGATCGCGGAACGACGGTCTCGGTAAATCGGCTTTCCGGCATCCTGTATCGCATTTGCTGTATCCATGTTTCATGGTTGCTACGGCCAGTGCGATCCGCGGCGGTGGTTCGCCTGCCGATAGTCGCCGTGGCCACGGCGAAAACTGTTGGCGCGCAGGCAGTGGGACCCCACCCTCGACAGCCTGATTAGAACGTGTTCTAGTTCAAGGGTGCTCGAGGACACCATGCAGAAGCTGAGCGCCGACGAGGTGGCGCGGATGCGAGCCGTCTACGAACCGCTCACGCAGTCCGTACGCGAGCTCATCGATGCCACCATCCGGACAGAGGTCGGAGCCGCGGCCATCGCCGCCGTGCAGGCCGAGATCGACGCCGCCACCGCCCAGCTCCGCGCGCAGCAGCTCGAGGGTTCGTTCGGCATCAGGTTCGGCGCGCAGGGCAGTGAAATGCCCTGGGGCAATGCGGTGATCGGGGTTCGAAACCCGATCGCGCCGCCCGTCGTCCTCATCCGGGCTGCCGACGGCAGCGTGTCGGCCGACTTCCATCTGGGCGCCGCCTACGAGGGCCCGCCGGGCCACGTTCATGGCGGGGTGTCGGCGATGGTCCTCGACCACGTCCTCGGCGAGGGGGCGAGCCTGCCGGGACAGCCGCGGCTCACCGGCACCCTCACCATGCGCTACCGGCGCATGACGCGGCTCGGCGATCTGCACGCCGAGGCCCGCATCGTGCGGACCGAGGGCATCAAGACCTACGCCGTCGGGCACATCGCCGATGCCGAGGGCATCACGGTGGAGGCCGAGGGCGTGTTCATCACGCCGCGCTGGGCGCGGGACTGACGGGGAGATTCGATGGAGAAGGTCATGGTCACGCTGCGGCGTGACACCGCCGACGACGCCTGGTGCGAGCGGCTGCGCACCGAGGTTGCCGGGGAATTGCTGGCGCTGGGGTTGCCCGGATTGGCGGTCAACGTCAAAGACGGCGCCGTCCGGGACTCGCTGATGCTGCTGACGACGCTCGACCCGCCGGTGGTCGCGGTGATCAGCATCTGGACGCAGCAGTACTACGGCGCGCAGATGACGGCCGCGCTGGAGCGACTGCGGGCCGAATGCACCGAACTGGCCGCATATCTGGTCACCGAGTCGGTCCCGCTGGCCGGCCCGGCAATCGTCCTCGGGGAGCGCACCACCGGCCTGGCGAACATCGCGCTGCTGCGCCGTCCCGAAGACATCGACGAGCGAGAGTGGTTCCGCCGCTGGCACATCGACCACACCCAGATCGCGATCGACACCCAGTCCACGTTCGGCTACACGCAGAACGCCGTGGTCCGTTCGCTGACGCCCGACGCCCCGGAGCTCGGCGCGATCGTCGAGGAGCTGTTCCCCATCGAGGCGACGACGAGTCTGCACGCCTTCTTCGGCGCCGCCGACGATGCCGATCTGGCCGACCGCGCCGGAAAGATGGCCGCGAGTACGTCGGCCTTCGGCGCCAACGTCAACATCGACACCGTGCCCACCAGCCGCTACATCATGCGCAACCCGTTTGGAGACAACCTGTGACCGACCCCGCCGCGCTCGTTCAGATCGACGACACCAACCGGGTCCGGACCCTGACCCTCAACCGGCCCGACGCACTCAACGCGTTCAGCGAAGCGCTCTACGACGCCACGACGATCGCGCTGAAGGAGGCCGCGGCCGATCCGGAGGTCTCGGTCGTCCTGCTCACCGGCGCCGGCCGGGCCTTCAGCGCCGGCAACGATCTGGTCGAGATGCAGGAGATGGTCAACAATCCCGAATATCAGATGGGGGAGTACGGCTTCCCGGGCCTGATCGAGGCGCTGACGGCGTTTCCGAAGCCGCTGATCTGTGCGGTGAACGGCGTCGGCCTGGGTATCGGAACCACCATCCTCGGCTATGCCGATCTGGCGTTCATGTCGACGACGGCGCGGCTCAAATGCCCGTTCACCAGCCTGGGCGTGGCGTCGGAGGCGGCATCGTCGTATCTGCTGCCGCGGTTGATGGGCCGGCAGAACGCGGCCTGGCTGCTGTTGTCATCGGAATGGGTGAGCGCCGAGGAAGCGCTGCGCATGGGCCTGGTGTGGCGGGTGTGTGAGCCCGACGATCTGCTGCCGGAGGCCCGTCGTCATGCGGAAATCATTGCCTCGCGTCCGCTTTCGAGTCTCATGGCCGTCAAGCACGCGATGGTCGAGCCGACGCGCGACGCGATCGTCGCGGCGACGCAGCGCGAGTCCGGTCAGTTCGCCGAGTTGCTCGGTGGGGCCGCCAATGCCGATGCGCTGAGCGCATTCGTGGGGCGCAAGGGGTAGCGCTAACCCGCTTTGTGCACCGGACAGTCGGTGCGGGCCGCTTCGATGATGGCCCGCACGGTACGGCGGCAGCGGCCGCAGTCCAGGCCGGCGCCGCATTTCTCGGCGATCTGCTTCGACGTGGTCGCGCCACCCTCGACGAGTTCGGTGACGACCTGGCTCGTCACTCCGGTACACAGGCAGACGAACATCAGCCGGCCGCCTCGATCGACGTGATGTGCGCCAGGGTCCCGACGAAAACCGTTGGATAGACGCCGAATCCGGCGGCCGACATCCATTCGGCGGCGGCATCGGGGTGATCGATCCAGCGCCGGGCGGCAGTCTCGTTCACGATCTGCTGCAGGATCAGCACCTCGTGGCCGTCGTCGAAGGCCCGGTACACCCAGACCTTGCACACGCCGGCGTCGCGGAACCGGGCGGCGGCGTCGTGCACCTTGTCCATGAGGGCGGGGACGTCCTCGACCGCGGTCACGACGCCGACGACGACGGACGCGACGGCATGCTGGCCCGGCGGGGGCTCGGCGATATCGACCTTCTCGACCACTTCACCGGCGAAGATCGCGGGGATGTCGTCCACGCCCGAGGCATCGAAGAATTCGAATATCGCCGGCGAACGCAGAACTTCGCGGACGGAATTTGCATTACGAATTCCGACGGTGGCCAATACCCGGCCCGGTTCCCACAGTGATGAATATACGACGACGTGGTGTGCGGAAAGCTCGGTGAGAATCGACCGATGCGATTTCACCCGCTCCCACATGGATTCCACATCGTCGACACGAAAATCAGCGGCAAGAATGAGCGAGTGCAACGGTTGCTCGCTCATCGGCTCCTGCCATTCCGGGTCGCTCGGGTCCGCGGACGGGCGCCGCGGGGGTTAGTGCAGTCTAACCTTACTTAGGGCAGCCAGTCCATAGCTGCTGGCCAGCAGTGGAGTCGTGGATCTGGATACCGGGGATTCGGGATCGAATCGGGGGGGCGAAACACCCGCCGAACCGGTCGCCGACAAAGGGTCACTCGACTAGGTTTGGAACAGGCACGTTGTTGTTCCGCGCCAGTGACACTTGACCCAGCCCGATGGTGTTTTAAAGGAGCCGAAATGCAAGGCGACCCCGAGATCCTCAAACTGCTCAACGAGCAATTGACGAGTGAACTCACTGCGATCAATCAATACTTCTTGCATTCGAAGATGCAGGACAACTGGGGCTTCACGGAATTGGCGAAGCACACGCGTGAAGAATCGTTCGAGGAAATGCGCCATGCGGAAACCCTCACCGATCGCATCCTGTTGCTGGACGGCCTCCCCAATTACCAGCGGCTGTTCTCGCTGCGGATCGGGCAGACCTTGCGCGAGCAGTTCGAGGCCGACCTGGCCATCGAGTACGAGGTGGTCACCCGCCTGAAGCCGGGCATCATCATGTGCCGCGAGAAGGGTGATGCCACGAGCGCGAACATCTTCGAGGCCATCCTCGCAGACGAGGAAGGTCACATCGACTATCTGGAGACGCAGCTGGAGCTCATGGACAAGCTCGGCGGGCAGCTCTACGCGGCACAGTGCGTGTCGCGCCCGCCGTCATAGGCGGTCCCGGTCGAACACGGCCTCGCCCTTCGGGGCGGGGCCGTTGTCGTACGCCGGGAATTTGTCCGCCGAAAAACTAGAACTTGTTTCAGTTTTGGCGTAGCGTGCGAAAAGTGAGCCGAATCGGAGATTTCACCGACGAAGACGTAACCGCCTGGGTGGTCAAGTCACCCGACATCGGCACGGCCATGGCCGGTTTCACCAACGCCGTCTACACCAAGGGCCGCCTGCCGCTGCGTGTACGTGAACTGGCCCGCGTGGTGATCGCCCTCGACAACGAGTGCGTGGTGTGCCAGAACACCCGCGATTCGGCAGCCGAGGCGGAGGGCGTCGACGAAGACCTCTACAACCACGCCGGCGTGTGGCAGACCTGGCCCGGCTACTCCGAACAGGAGCGCATCGCCGCCGAGTTCGCCTACCGTTTCGCTTCCGACCACACTGGGCTGCGCGACGACGAAGACTTCTGGGCCCGTGCCGCAGAGCATTTCAGCGACGAGCTGATGACCGACCTGGCGCTCTCGTGCGCCATGTGGCTCGGCATGGGCCGCATGCTGCGGACCCTCGACATCGGTCAGGCCTGCAAGATCACCCTCTGAGAGGGGTCTAGACCAGTCCGGTCGCGTCGAAGATCCACGACATGTCAGCGGTCGCGAAATTCTCCAGCCAGGACGGCGGCGCGAAGTTCGACAGCGCGCCCATGTCCCAGTAGTCCTTCCACAGCGTCACCTTGCCGTTCTCGACGCGGTGCACGGTGACGAACTTGAGGATCGCGGATTCGCCGGTCTCCCAATGCCATTCCTCGTGATGCTCGTACATGGCATCGGCGCCGTTGGTCAGCAGCAGGCCGTCGAAGTTCTCATACGATGCCAGCGGCTCCAGGCCGATCTTGAGCCGCTTGACGATGTCCTCGGGCCCGCGCGCGGCGGCGGCCGGGCCGACCGGCATGTCCAGGTAGATGCAGTCGTCGGACACAAAATCCTTCAGTCGCTCCCAGTCCCGCGCCGACAGCGCCTGCCACAATCCGTGGACCGTATCCTCAACCGACACTGGCGAACTCACCTTCCTTGGCGACGGGCAGGGCGGGGGTCTGACGGGCGAACCGTAGGAAGCGGCCGGTGCGGGTGGTGCCGACGAGATCGGTCGGCACCCCGTTGCGGACGACCTGCTGGCCACCGACGAACACCGCGGCGACGGTGGCGTCGTTGCGGTTGACCATGCGGGACAGTCCGCCGTACTGCGCCACGGGCTCCTCGGCGTAGGCGTCGAGCGCATCGTCCAGCCGCTCCGGGTCGATGACGACGAGGTCGGCGCGGTCACCGACGCGCAGATGTCCGGCGTCCAGGCGGTACCAGTCGGCGAGTTCGCCGGTCAGCCGGTGCACGGCCTGCTCGACGGTCAGGAAGGGCGTACCGGCGCGCTCGGCGTCGCGCACGTGCCGCAGCAGGCGCAGGCCCATGTTGTAGAAAGCCATGTTCCGCAGGTGCGCACCGGCGTCGGAGAAACCGAGCTGGATGCCGGGGTCGCGCGCCAGTTTCTTGAGCACCTCGGGGCGGTGGTTGGAAATCGTCGTGCGCCAACGGACATCGCGGCCGTATTCGAGTACCAGGTCGAGGAAGGCGTCCACCGGATGCAGCCCGCGGTCGACGCCGACCTGACCGAAGGTCTTGCCGATGAGGGACTCGTCGGGGCAGCCGACGATCTCGGCGTCGAAGAAGTCGCGGTGCCACACCCGTACGCCGAACTTGTTCTCGTAGTCCTTGCGGAACTCGCGGCGGTACTCGTCATTGCGCATGAGGTCGTTGCGCTCGACCTCGTCGCGCAGGTGCAGAGCCGCTGCGCCCGAACCGAATTCCTCGAACACCACGAGGTCGATACCGTCGGCGTACACCTCGAACGGTACGGGCAGGTGCTGCCACCGGAAGTTGCCGCCGAGCTTGTTCACCAGCCTGGCGACCGGTCCCATGATGGTGATGGCGTACGGGTTGGCCTTGATGTCGGCGGCCGACAGCAGGCTCGTCTTGAGGTTCTCGCGGAACAGGCCGAGCGACTGGGCCAACTGCGACACCAGGTTCAGCGGGTTCTGCAGGTCCGGGCCTGACTGCAGGATGCGGCCCGAGCGGCGCAGCTGCGTCTTGAGCCGGCGGAGCTCGCGGGCCTTGGCGTAGGTGGACGGCAGGGTGCGCGACCGGCAGGTGTCACCGTCGATCTTGTCGAAAAGCAGCTGCTGCGAGGACATTCCGACGAACCCGGCCTGCAGTGCGGCCGCGAGCATCTGTTCCATCTCGGCCTGCTCGCCGCGGGTGGGCCGGACGTCCTTGCGGGTGGCGCGGTCCAGGCCCATGACGGCGGTGCGCATGTCGGAGTGGCCGATGAACGCGGCCACGTTCGGTCCCAGCGGCCGGTCCTCGAGTGCGTTGATGTAACCCTCTGCGGTGTCCCAGGTCTTGTTCTCGTCGACGGCGGTGATGACGTGGTCGCGCGGGATGGCCTCCACCCGGCCGAACAGGTCACCGGCGTCTTCGCCGCCGACATGCACCGTGGACAGCGAGCAGGAGCCGAGCATCACGGTGGTCACGCCGTGCCGCAGCGACTCGGCCAGGCCGGGGCCGGCCAGTACCTCGACGTCGTAGTGCGTGTGGATGTCCAGCAGGCCCGGCGTCACCCATTTGCCGGTGGCATCGACGACGTTCGGGCATCCGGTGTCGTCGAGGTCCACGCCGATCGCCACGACGTGTCCAGCGCGGATTCCGATGTCCCGGACCGCGGAAGGCGCGCCGGTTCCGTCGAACCAACGGCCATTGCGGATGATCGTGTCGAACGTCGTTGCAGAGGTCACCTAACTATAGAAGCGTGCCGGTCAGGCCCATGTCAATGAAAAAGTGAACACTTTCTAGAAAATGTCTACTCGTCCTGGGGAAACCTTGTGACGTCGCTCAGGATCAGGGCGGATACTGGCTCGGGTGACCCCCTTGCAGCGGTACATCGCCGAGGAAATCGCCACCGACCACGTCGACGGATTGCTGTCCCGTCGTGAGGCGCTGCGCAGGCTCGCGCTCCTGGGCGTGGGTACTGCGGCCGCCAGTGCGCTGATCGCGGCCTGCGGTGAGAATCGAGGCACCACTGCGGCCACCACGTCGAGCCCGACGTCGGGCAAGCCGTCGACCGAGCCCGGCCCACCGCCCGGTATGGAGAACGCCGTCCAGCCCGCGCCCATCACCTGGGCCGACGGCAAGCTGCAGGGATCGTGGGCCGCGGCCGCCCAGCCACGCGGCGGCGTCCTGGTGATCCACGAGAACAAAGGCCTGAACGATTGGGTGCGGTCGGTCGTCGGCCGCCTCGGCGGTATCGGGTACTCGGCGCTGGGCATCGACCTGTTGTCGGCGCAGGGCGGCACCGCGGCCTTCGCCGATCCGGCCGAGGCCACCGCGGCGCTGGGCAAGATTCCGCCCGACCAGTTCGTCGCCGACCTGCGGTCCGGGCTCGACGAACTGCAGCGGCGGACGCCCGGCGGGAAACTCGCGGTGCTCGGATTCTGCTTCGGCGGTGGGCTCACGTGGCAGCTCCTGGCCGCCGGCGAGCCGAGGCTCTCGGCGGCGTTGCCGTTCTACGGTCCGCTGCCCGACCCGCACGACTTCGCCGGCTCGAAACAAGCTGCGGTGCTGGCCTTTTACGGCGCCAAGGACGCGCGCGTGACGGCGAGCAAGGACGCGGCGGCAGCCGCGCTCGAGCAGGCCGGCATGGTTCATCAGATCGTCGTGGAGCCCGACGCCGATCATGCGTTCTTCAACGACTCGGGCCAGCGGTACAACCCCACCGCGGCCGCCGACGCCTGGGCGCAGACGCAGTCCTGGCTGCAGAGGTACCTGGCATGACGACGACGCGCGTCCCGGCGGTGCTCGTGGTTGCGGCGGCACTCGCCACCGCGGTGACCGCCGCCTGTTCGGCTCCGGTCCCGGCGCCCAACAGCACTCCGACGACCAGCGCGGTGCCGGTGACCGGCCCGGTGCAGGGACCGGCCATCACCATCACCGCGCTCAACTTCGGCGACCCGCTCACCGTGCCTCCCGGCGCAAAGATCACCGTCGTCAACAGTGACGACGTCGCGCATACCGTGACGTCAAAGGTCAAGGGGCAGTTCGACGTCAAGGTCGGCGGCAACGCGCAGGCGACGTTCACCGCACCCACCACGCCGGGCCGCTACCCGTACTACTGTGTGTATCACCCGGGGATGGTCGGTGTCCTGATCGTCCAGTAAGCGGTCAGCGCGGGGGCGTCCAGCTGACCGGCAGGCGCTTGATGCCGTGGATGAACTGCGACCACAACCGGTCGGGCTCGTCGGTGGCCGTCAGATCGGGGACGCGGCGGTGAATCTCCTCGAACGCCACCGCGATCTCGCGACGGGCCAGATTCGCGCCCAGGCAGAAGTGTGCGCCACCGCCGCCGAAGCCCAGGTGCGGATTGGGGTTGCGGTGTACGTCGAACAGCCACGGGCGGTCGAATTTCGCCTCGTCCCGGTTGGCCGAGCCGTACCACAGCGTAACCTTCTGCCCGGCTTGCATTTTCACGCCGCTCAGCTCGAAGTCCTGCGTCAGGGTCCGGCGCATGTACACGACGGGGGAGGCCCAGCGGATGATCTCCTCGACCGCCGTGGGTGCCACCGCGTCGTAATCGGACCACCACTGGTCCCGCTGCTCCGGGAACCGGCTGAGCGTCAGCACCCCGTGGCTGATCGCATTGCGTGTGGTCTCGTTCCCCGCGACCACCAGCAGGATGAAGAACGACGCCACCTCGCTCGAGGTGAGTCGTTCGCCGTCGACCTCGGCCTGCACCAGGGCGGTGGTGAGGTCGTCGTGGGGGTTGACGCGCCGGTCATCGGCCAAGGCGGTGGCATAGCCGCCGATGTCCATGGCGCAACGGAAGAACTCCTCGTAATCGGTGGTCAGATCGGGATCGCCGAAGCCGAGAATGATGTTGGTCCAGTGGAAGATCCGTTCGTGATCCGGCTCCGGGATGCCCATCATGTCGCAGATGATCTGCAGCGGCAGGGGACCGGCCAGGTCGGCCACGATGTCGCCGTGGCCGTCGGGATGGCGCTCGATCATCGACTCGACCAGACTCCGCGCCCGGTTGCGCACCGAGGCCTCCGTCCGCGCCACCACTTTCGGGGTGAACGCGCTGCGCACGATGTTCCGCAGCCGCGTGTGCCGCGGGTCGTCCATCACGATCATCGAGCCGAAATACTCGGCCAGTTCCGGCGTCTGCTCGGGGATCGTGATGCCGTCGGCGGAGCTGAAGATGTGTGGGTGGCGGCTGGCGAAGAACACGTCGTCGTAGCGCGTGAGGGCCCAGTGGCCGGGGCCCGTTTCAAATCCCTCCTGGGCCAGTTCGCCGTGGAAGGCGATGGGTGCCTCGCGCCGCAGCGTGGCGAACGCACCGTCCCGGAACCCGTCGTTCCGGCCCCAGAACCGGACCGAACCGAGGTCGATGTCGGACAGTGCGAGGTCCGCCGGCGGTGCGCCGTTGTCGAGTAACGCGATGGCCATCCTCGGAGCGTAAAGCCCGGTCGTACCGCACCGCGGGAGAATCGGCTGCGAACTGTCCACCGGACGTGATAGTTCCTTGTGGTGCGCAACCCACATGCAGGACAACCGTTTACGACCTCCGATGAGGACATCGCCCGCGCTCTGCTGGACGTCAGCATCCCCACGCTGATGCTGTCGCTGGTGCACATGTCCGGTGATCCGGAGCTGATCCGCGGTGCCCTGCGCCCTGCCGGGCTGTTCCTCAACGAGGTCCAGGGCTACATGTCCGAGGACGACAAAGCGGCGGTGCGTGCCCTGGCGCTGAAGGTGATCACCGACTACCGCGACCGCGGCTGCCCCGAGCCGGAACCGATCGGCGCCGAGCTGCTCAAGGAGATGATGGAGTGGCTGGTCTGCGAACCGGTCCCCGACGAATACGTGCCGATGGTGCTGGAGGAGATGGAGCTCGACGGTACGGACGTCCGCGCCGGCGCCGCCGGACGTGACGCCGGATCGGCCGCGGACTTTCCGGTCGTCGTCATCGGCTGCGGCGAATCCGGACTGCTCGCCGGTATCCGCTTGAAAGAGGCCGGAATTCCGTTCACCATCATCGAACGCGCCGCCGGTGTCGGTGGCACCTGGTGGCACAACAGCTATCCCGGCGCCCGTGTCGATGTCGGAAACCACTTCTACTGCTACAGCTTCGAACCCAGCGACCACTGGACGCAGTTCTTCGCCGAACAGCCCGAACTGCAGGCGTATTTCGAACGCATCCTGGACCAGTACGGCATCCGCCCGCACGTGTGGTTCGAGACCGAGGTCACCGGCGCGACATGGGACGAGGCCACCGCGACATGGCAGGTGGCCCTCCGCACCGCGGACGGGTCGGCCGAGACGGTGTCGGCGCGCGCCGTCATCAGCGCCGTCGGGCAGCTCAACCGTCCGTATCTGCCGCCCATCTCGGGACGCGACGAATTCGAGGGCCCGTCGTTCCACTCGGCGCAGTGGGATCACGACGTCGACCTCACCGGCAAGCATGTCGCGATGGTCGGCGCCGGTGCCAGCGGCTTTCAGATCGCGCCGTCGATCGCCGGGAAAGTCGCTTCGCTCAACATCTTTCAGCGCACCGCGCAATGGATGTTCCCCAACCCCAACTATCACGCCAGGGTCGGCGACGGCGTCAAGTGGGCGCTGAAGCACCTGCCGTTCTACGGCCGCTGGTACCGGTTCCTGCTGTTCTGGCCCGGCTGCGACAAGGGTCTTGCCGCAGCGCGCGTCGACCCGGACTATCCCGACCAGCAACGCGCGGTGAGCGAGATCAACGATGTCACCCGAATCATGTTCACCGAGTGGATCAAAGGGCAGATCGGTGACAACCCGGACCTGCTGGCCAAGGTCATCCCCGACTACCCGGCGACGGGCAAACGCACGTTGCAGGACAACGGAAGCTGGCTGCAGACGCTCACACAGGACCACGTCGAACTCATCCGCACGCCCATCGCGCGCATCGAACGCGACGCCGTCGTGACGGTCGACGACCAGCGCCATCAGGCTGACGTCATCGTGTACGCCACCGGATTTCACGCCGGAAAAGTGTTGTGGCCCATGACCATCATCGGGCGTGACGGCCGGGTGCTGGCCGAGCAGTGGGGTGAACGGCCCACCGCGTATCTCGGCATCACGGTCCCGGGCTTCCCGAATTTCTTCTGCATGTACGGGCCCGGCACCAATCTCGCCAGTGGCGGCAGCCTGATCTTCCATTCGGAATGCCAGATGCGTTACATCGCAGAATGTCTGGACCTGCTGCTGGCCGGCCGCGGGCGGTGGATGGAACCGCGGCCCGAGAAGCTCGACGACTGGGTGCAACGCAGCCAGGCCGAGATGCGCACCATGGTGTGGTCGCAGCCGTCCATCCGGCACTCGTTCTACAAGAACGCCGACGGCGACATCTACACGCTCAGCCCGTGGCGTCTGGTCGACTACTGGACGTGGACGCGTACCGCCGACCCGGAGGACTACACCTTCGGGTGAGCGGCCGGCGCATCAGCTGTTGACGGCCTCGTCGTCCGGCAGGTCGTGCCGGACCACCCGCACGCGCCCGTGCGGCAGGCACGCGGCGTAGCCATGGTGCTTGCCGTAGAGCTCCCACGAGGTGTGTTCCTGGTCGGTGGGCACGTCGATGCGGTGTCCGTCGGCGAACGCCAGGTGCAGGCTGCCGTTGTCCTCCCACTCGGCGTGCGTGCATTTCTGGCCGGCGAAATCGAACAACGGCCGCTCTTGCTTGCGCACGTCGGCCGGGTTGATCGCGACGACTTCCTGCGGGTCGGTCTCGGTGGCAGGCAGGGTCAGGGCCAGCGGTGCCGAGATGACGAGCTCGTTGTAGTCCTCCAGGTCCAGCACCAGTCCGTCGCGGAAGGAGATCCGCTGCACTGCGCATCCTTTAATCCACTGTTCGGTCATAATCCACTGTGTTACGACCTGGCCCGCTGCGCAAGATCGCGCGGGGCAGCGCCGCGCTAGCGGTTGACGAGGGGGAAGGCGACCGCGCAGCCGGATTCGATGGAGTGCGTCCAGGCGTCCTGCTCGGCAGAGGCCCGCAGGTGGCGGCGCCGTGCGGTCCAGCCGCAGGTGCAGGTCGCATAGGACCAGCAGAGGCCGCGAACATGTACGCCCACTTCGCCGTGGGATACCGCGGTGGGCGTGGTGAGTGCCGGTGCCGTCATGATGCTGACCTCCTGGCTGGTCTTGCCGACAATTGTCCCGCCGCCCCGCCACGGGAACCAGTAGCGACAGGTCACAACTAGGCCACTGGATTACCGCATGTGCCTGCCGTCAAACCTCACGGTGACCGGCGGGCCACGCCGAGCGGCGGCGGCGAAGATGGCTAATACTGATAACGGTTTGAACACAGCGCCGTGGACGACTGGCAAATCATCGCAGGTCGGTGGCTTGCGGACGGGTGCGTTGTGGCCCGGGTAACGGGTAAGGTCACCGGTCAAAGGGTGGCTTGTCTCACCACGATTCCGGATAGTTCCCGCACGCCGAAGCGCGCGTCATCGCCGGTCGTGCGTCGCCACCATGCGTTTTTTTGAAGGGGTTGTTTGCGTGGACGCGGTGCTCGGTTTGGCCATGACTCCGTCATCCATGGGCCTGGTCCTGGTCGAGGGCAATGACGTCGACGGGTTCACCATGGACCACGACGCCGTCGAGATCATGAACTCCGGCGACGCCACCGCCGCCGTGCTGCGCAGCGAGGCCCTGGCGGCGACGCGTGGGCTGCGGCTCAAGTCGATCGGGCTCACGTGGAGCGACGATGCCGACGCCGAGGCCTCGATGCTCATGCAGTCGCTGTCCGAGTCCGGTTTCGACAACGTGGTGCCGGTGCGGTTCCCGGAGGCCAACGAGGCAGTGGCCCGCGGCATCGCCGACGCGCTGGGCTGTGGGACCACCGCGGTGTGCACCATCGAGCCCGAATTCGCGATCACCATGATCGTGCATGCGGCGAGCGGCGCCGTTCACACGGCCGTGAACCACACCATCGGCTCCCGCGCCGGCCTGACCAGCTGGCTCAGCGCGGTGTTCGCCCGCGCGGACTGGCAGCCGGAGGCACTCGTGGTCATCGGATCCGCCGGCAACTTCGAGGCCATCCTGCCGGGGCTGCAGGACGCGCTGTCGGTGCCGGTGTTCACGCCGGAAGAAGCGGATCTGGCCCTGGCCCGCGGCGCGGCGCTGGTGTCGGTGCGGTCGGGCGACTCCGACCTGTCCGAGCCGTACTACTTCGGTGACCAGCCGCGACCCGACGAATGGGCCGGCCAGGATTTCGGCTGGGATCCGACCTTCGATGCCTTCGAGCAGGAATTCGAGGGACCCGTCTTCGCGCCGACCGGCCGGCATCGGTCGAGCGGTTCCTCGCGGTGGGAGCAGCTGTCGAGCTCGCCCGCCCTGCCCCTGACCATGCTGGCCGTCGGGTCCACGGCGTTCGTGGCGTCGGTGTCGATGGCCGTCACGATGCAGTTCCTGCCGTCGCGCGGCGCCTCGACGCCCGTCACCAAGAGCCCGCGGCCCGCGGCCGCCGAGCAGGCGGTCGCGCCGGCCGAGCCTCCGGCGGTGCACGTGGCGCCCGCTGCCGAGCCGTCGGCCGAGCTGTTGGCGCCCGTCGAGGCGCCGCTGCCCGATGCGCCGATTGTCGAGCCGCAGGCGGCTCCCGTCGTCGAACCCGAACCGGCCGTGCACCCCGACGGTGTGCCGGCAGCCGACGCGCCGCCCGCGGCCACGGATATCCCGCCGGTGGAGATGCCGGCGAATTCGGTGGCGGTCGCAGTACCGGCCGACGCCCCGGCTCCGGCGGCCCCGGCGCCTGGCGATGTCGCCCCGCCCGCCGAGCCCGTCGCTCCGCCGCAGTAAACCCCGGAGTGCGGCTAACGAAAGTAACGCCGGCGTCGAACTACGATATGTAGTGAACGTATCTCGGACCTGAGGATGGACCCCTTGCCCAAAACTGTGCGTTATGCGCTGGCCGTCGCCGCATCTGCGGTGATGATGCTGAGCGGCCCTGTGGGTGCTGCCGTCGCGGCATTGCCCGAGTCCCTCCCGGTCGCCACGATCACGCCGAGCAGCGGCGACGTGGTCGGTGTCGGAATGCCCGTCACCGTGACCTTCGGTCAGCCGGTCGCCGACCGGGGGCGCGCCGAGCGCACCATCGAGTTCTCGTCGCCGAAGATGACCAAGGCGCCCGCAGGCACGTTCGCGTGGCTGGCCGACAACAAGGTGCAGTTCACGCCCAGCACCTACTGGCCGGCGCATTCGACCATCAAGGTGTCGGTCGGCGGGGCCAAACAGTCGTTCGGGACCGGAGCGGCCACCCTCGGCGTCGCGAGCATCAGCGGGCACACCTTCACGGTGAGCATCGACGGCCAGGTCGTGAAGACCATGCCGGCGTCCATGGGCAAGCCCAAGCACCCCACCCCGGTGGGTTCGTTCACGGCCATGTCGAAAGAAAGCCCCGTGGTCATGGACTCGCGGACCATCGGCATCCCGCTCAACGACCCTGAGGGCTACAAGCTGACGGTCTACTACGCGGTCCGGGTCACCTCGGGCGGCGTCTACGTCCACGCGGCTCCGTGGTCGGTTGCGCAGCAGGGCAATTCGAACGTGAGCCACGGCTGCATCAACCTGAGCACCGACAACGCGTCCTGGTACTACAACCAGGTGAACATCGGCGACCCGATCGTCGTCAACGCGTAGCGCTCTCGCGGATCGCCTGCGCCGTCGCGTCATCGGCGGGCAGGAACGCTTCGATGCTCAACTCCGCGGCGGTCAGGTCCAGCGCGGTGCCGAATGTGGTGACGGTGCTGAGGAATGTCAGCACCGTGCCATCCGGACCGTCGATCTCCAGCGGCACCGCGACGCCGCCGAGATCGGACGATGCGACGTCCCCGCCGGGGTAGGCCTCGATCTCGGTGAGCAGATCGTGAAGCTCGGCCGACGCGCTACCGGCGACTTCACGGCGCAGTCGGCCGATCACGTGGTGCCGCCACTGCCCGAGATTGCGGATTCGGGGAGCCAGACCATCCGGGTGCAGCGAAATGCGAAGGGCGTTCGGCGGATTCAGCAACTCGGGCGCCACGCCCTCGAGCAGCACGGCGGTGCCGGCGTTGGCCGCGACGATGTTCCACAGGTGGTCGACTGCCAGGCACGGGAACGGCTCGTATGCGGCGAGGACACGATCGATCCCGGTGCGCACCGCGCTCATCTCCGGGTCGTCGAGTGAGCGCTCGGCGTACACCGGTGCGTGACCCGCGGCCATGAGCAGCCGGTTCTGTTCTCGCGCAGGAACATTCAGCACAGTACCGAGCTTGAGCACCATGGCTCGGCTCGGCGTCGACCGGCCGGTCTCGATGAAGCTGAGATGGCGGGCCGACACGTCGGCCTCGATGGCGAGGTCGAGCTGGCTGATGCGCCGCCGCTGGCGCCACTGCCGCATGAGCTCTCCGAAGGGTTGCGGCGAACGTGTCGGGGCAGCGCTGGTGACGGTCACGAATCCAGTGTCGCGGTTGTGCGTCCCCGTGGCGACTACCTGCCAGGTAATTGCGGCGATTACCTGACGGGGACAGTCTCGAATTGCCCGACAACGCAGTAGGAGGCGATCGAGATGCGCACCACCCACTCGGCAACCGAACCGGCGGCGCCGGCGCCGCCGGTCTGGCTACGGGCCGTCATGGCAGCCGACCGAACCGGATCGGCCTGGTACGTCGGTACCGGTTTCTTCTTCGCGCCGCTGCTGATGCTGGTATCGCCGTGGCCCGTGCTGACGACCGTGCTGTGGGTGGTCATCGCGGTCACCGGCTTGTGGCTCGGCCTGCTCGGCGTCGCGATGGCGACCGGCCTCGCCATGGTGCTGCGCTCCGGCCAGGAGCTGTCCGACGACTACTGGCAGTCGCTGCTCGACTATCCCGATCGGCCCAAGGTCACCGCGCGACAGCTGATTTCGCGTTAGCTCCGGTGTAGTCGACCTGCCAGTGCTTGATGCCGTTGAGCCAGCCCGACCGCAGCCGCTCCGGCTCACCGAGCGGACGCAGATCCGGCATGTGGTCGGCGATCGCGTTGAACATCAGGTCGATGGTCATGCGGGCCAGATTCGCCCCGATGCAGTAGTGGGCGCCGGTCCCGCCGAAGCCGACGTGCGGGTTGGGGTCGCGCATGATGTTGAACGTGTACGGGTCGTCGAACACCTCTTCGTCGAAGTTGGCCGACCGGTAGAACATCACCACCCGCTCGCCCTTCTTGATCGGCACGCCGCCGAGCTCGGTGTCCTGCGTCGCGGTGCGCTGGAACGAGGTGACCGGCGTCGCCCAGCGGACGATCTCGTCGGCTGCCGTCGCCGGACGTTCCCGCTTGAACAGTTCCCACTGGTCCGGGTGTTCCGCAAAGGCCATCATGCCCTGGGTGATGGTGTTGCGGGTGGTCTCGTTGCCCGCCACCGCCAGCAGGATGACGAAGAAACCGAACTCGTCGTCCGAGAGCTTGTGGCCTTCGACGTCGGCCTGCACCAGCCGGGTCACCAGGTCGTCGCGCGGGTTGGCGCCGCGGTCGGCCGCCATGGCCATGCCGTACATGATCAGTTCAACCGACGCGGTGATGGCGTCGTTGCCGGCGAATTCGGGGTCCATGTCGCCGACCATCTGATTGGACCAGTGGAACAGCTTCTTGCGGTCTTCCTGCGGCACGCCCATCAGTCCGGCGATCGCCTGGAGCGGCAGCTCACAGGACACCTGTTCGACGAAATCGCCGTACCCCTGGGTGGCTGCCTCCTGCACGATCTGCTGCGCGCGCCGGCTCAGTTCGTCCCGCAGCAGTTCGATGGCCCGCGGGGTGAACATGCGCGAGATGATCTTGCGCAGGTGGGTGTGATGCGGTGCGTCCATGTTCAGCAGCACGAACTTGCCACGCTCGATCTGCTCGGTGACCGTGCCGTCCTGGTAGCGGGGGATGGCCGTCTTCACCTGGCTGGAGAACACGTCGCTGCGGCGGGACACCTCCTTGACGTCCTTGTGCCGCGTCACCACCCAGTAGCCACCGTCGTCGAAGCCGCCCTTGCCCATGGGTTGTTCGTTCCACCAGATCGGCGCGACGTGGCGCAGTTCGGCCAGCTCCGCGACCGGGAGCCGCTGGGCGTAGATATCGGGGTCTGTGAAGTCGAATCCGGCCGGGATGTTGGGTGCCGTCATGTGACGCTCCTCACTCTGCAACGTGTTCCAATTTAGTACCGCGTGCCGGTCGGAGCCGCAAGGTTATGCCGATAATTCGGCTCGGATTCTGGGGGAATGCCGACGCGACCCGAACCGGGGAGCACTATTCGTCGTAGCCGATGCGCCCGAGGTGGGCTCGTCGCGGCGCTGGACCCGATCCCGGATTCGTACGGCCGCACCACATTGATCCGGCAAATTCCCAGCAATACCGCAGTCACCTGTAGCACCATTGGTTACCGGAGACGGACGGGAGGGCAACACATGAGAATCCTGGACAGCGTCAAATTCCGCGCCGTGGGTCTGGCCTGCGCAGCGTTGCTGCTGCCGGTCGCCCCGGCCGCCTGGGCCGACGACACCGCGGCGGTCGACCAGTCGGCCGCGCCGATCGATCCGCCGGCGGCGCCCGCGGATCCCAAGCCGGCACCGGTCGGGAAGCCCGTCCCGGTGGCGAACGCCGCGCCGGTACCGCACCTGTCCAGTCCCGAGAATCTGCCGCCGTACACCACGACCACCGCGGAGGGGTCGCAGGACACCGACCAGCTGTCGTATCTGCGCGACGTCTGGCACGCCGTCCAGGAGCGCGAGATCAGCCCCAAGCAGGCCCTCGTGCTGCTCGCGCAGCGCCCCATGGACGCCGATGCGGCACCGCCCGCGGGGCTGCCCGCCGGTCCGCAGGCGCCGGTTGCGGCTCCGCCGCCCGCTGCTGACGCTCCGGTCGGTTAGGTCGGCCGGCCCGCGTCGCGCACGGCCGTCAGCGCCTGGCTGACCACCCGGTAGCACTCACACGCGATCTGCCGGAGCGCGACGCGGTCGAGAATCTCGATGTTGCCGCGCCGGTAGATGATCAAGCCATCGCGCTGCATCCGTGCCGCCGTCTCGGAGATGGTCGGGCGCTGCACGCCCAGCATCTGCGAGAGGCTTTCCTGCGTGCTCGAGAACTGTTGGCAGTCGTACCGGTCATGCGCGGCCAGCAACCAGCGCGCCAACCGTGCGCGCACCGAGTGCGCGCTCGTGCACAGCACGTTCTGCGCCGTCTGGATCAGCAGATAGTCGGTGAACCGGTCGATCGCGTCATGCCACGGGCCGCCTTCGGTGGTCAGCTGCAGAAACTCCGCGACCGGAACGTGTGCGGTATCGCCGGCACACCAGCAGACGACGGTCTGGCGGCTGTTGCGCGCACCCAGGTGGCCGGCGACGCCGACCAGGCCCTCGGAGCCGACGGTGCCCACTTCGATCCCGGCGCCGTGCTCGGACTCGGCCAGGACCGAATAGACCGAATCGAGCGGAAAATGGATGTGACTCAACGGGTTTCCGGCCCGTTGGGCCACGTGGCCGATAGGGCTGAAGTCGATCTGGATGTGCGGCAGCAATCGGTCGAGTCGGTCGCTGTCGAAGGTTGCGAGCACGGCATTGCGGTGCAGATCGCTCAGCTGAACCTCCGTGCCCACTCAAGCAAGCTACTCGACGGGTGCGTCGTCCCGATACGAACAGTTAACGGCGCGTCGGTGATTTGCTATGTCAGAGAGCTGACATAGCGGCTACTATTTGCGGGCCGACCGTCAGCGCGGCCCGGCATAGCCCTCATAGAGATCAATGATTGGTTTTTCCGTATGCCTGATGCAGTGGCCGATGACGCCGATGCCGACAACGCGTCTGAACACTGGGAAGTCGCGGCGGTCCTGGCCGGCGGTGACTCGCCGAAAGCCGGCGGATTCACGTTCTTCGTCGCCGATCAACGGTGGGTGTGGTCCGACGAAGTGGCGCGGATGCACGGCTACGCGCCGGGGCAGGTGGAGCCCACGACCGAGTTGCTGCTGAGTCACAAGCACCCCGACGACCGGGCCCGGGTGGCCGAAATTCTCGACCGGGTGCGGTCGGGAGGGCTGTTCAGCAGCCGGCACCGGATCATCGACGTCAACGGCAAGACACATTGGATGGTGGTGGTCGGTGACCACGTGACCGACGAGTCGGGTGAAGTGATCGGGACGCAGGGCTACTACGTCGATGTCACCGAAACCATGCAGGCCGACCTGACGTCCGAGATCAAAGAGGTCGTCAAGTCCCGCGCCACCATCGAGCAGGCCAAGGGCATCCTGATGGCGGCCTACGGCATCGACGCCGACCGCGCGTTCGACATCCTCACGTGGCGCTCGCAGATGACCCACGTCAAAGTCAAGACCGTTGCGGGACAGTTTCTCGAGGCGGTCATGCGAGAGGGACTGTCGCCCGAGAGCGTCAGCACCATCGACCGGCTGCTCCTGCCGGGCGACCCGGTCGCCAGCTGATCAGGCCGTCAGCGCCTCGATCCGGGCCGGCACGTGCTTGTGCCACGGGGTACCCGCGAACGCATCGCGCCAGTCCGCCGACGTGAGGTCGTTGGGCGCCACGCCGGGCACCCGCTTCTCGCCGTCGGCTTCGGTGAAGTCCACGCCGAACCCGTTGGGCAGCGAGGCGTGGCCGGGCAGCATGACGTCGGTGACCTCCACGGAAGCTTCCGCGGTCCCGGCGGCCGTCGTGATCCGGGCCCGCCCGCCGTCGACCAACCCGAGTGCCGCGGCGTCTTCCACGCTGACCCGCAGTGCGCCGTCGGCGTCGCGCTTGCGCCAGCCCGGATCCCGGATGATGTCGTTGGCGGTGAACGCCCGGCGCTCACCGGCCGACAGCACGATGGGGTATTCGTCGGAGGTCAGCGGCGGCCGGTCGGTGGCGAGCGCACCGAGTTCGGCGAGCATCTCGGGTATCTCGAGGGCGAACCGGCGGTCGGTGTGCGTCACCAGGCTCCAGTCGTCCTCGTACTCGTGCACCGTGAACGTCACCCTGGACCGGCCTTCGAGGATCGCGGTGAACAGCGCGTTGCCGTCCGCATGGCCGGCCCGGCGGACCGCATCGGGGTACGTCATCGCGGTCTTCTGCGCCAGCCCCCACAACGCGGCCGCTCCAGCCAGTCCGTCCGGCAGCGTCGGACCCAGCGTCTCGTACAGCACATAAGGCAGCACGCGGCCCAGTGCCGGGTTGGCGCCCACCGCGCCGAAGAACGCCCCGAGATACGCGTCGAGGCCCTCGCGGGCGGCCCGGCGCAGCGGGTCGAGTTCCGCGTCGTCGACGACGCCGAGGGCGCGCACCAGCCGCGCCCAGATCTCCGGCTCGGGCAGGGTGCCGGGCAGCGGTGTCAGGAGGGGGTGGCGCAGATGAAAGGTGTTGTGCGGGAACTCGAGATTGAAGAAGGTCGCCTCGGGCTTCTCGAACTGGCTCGCCGCGGGCAGCACGTAGTGGGCCAACCGGGCGGTCTCGGTCATCGCGACATCGATGACCACCAGCAGTTCCAGCGCGCCGAGCGCGTCGCGCACCGCGTTCGAGTCCGCGATGGAGTGCGCGGGGTTGCTGCTCTCGACGATCATCGCGCGGAAGCGGTCCGGATGGTCGGTCAGGATCTCCTGCGGCACGACGTTGGACGGCAGCAGCCCGGCGATGATGGGAGCGCCCGTCACCGGCGAACGGCCGACGCCACCGGCGGCGAACAGGGGAGCGAACGACGAATGCAGGTGCTGGCCACCGCGTTTGGCGAAGTTGCCGGTGAGGATCCACAACATCTTGTTCAGGTACGAGCACAGGGTGCTGTTGGGTGCCTGCTGGACACCGAGGTCCTCGAACACCGAAACGCTTGTCGCACCGGCAATCCGGCGCGCTGCGGCGCGCAACAGCTCGGCGTCGACGCCGCAGCGCTGGGCGAACTCGTCGACGTCCACGGCGCGCAGCGCCTCCCGCACCGGCTCGACGCCCGTGACGTGTTCGGCGAGAAACGCCTCGTCGCACAGGTTTTCCTGAACCAAAACCGCGGCCAGGGCCGACAGGCACCACGCGTCCGTCCCGGGCCGTACCCGCAGGTGGAAGTCGGCCATCTTGGCGGTGTCGGTGCGGACCGGATCGATGACGATCATCGACCGCTGCGGGTCTTTCGCGATGTCCTGCAGCACGGTCCGGGCCCGCGGAAAGCTCTGTGACATCCACGGGTTCTTCCCGATGAACACCGACACCTCGGCGTGCTCGAACTCGCCGCGGGTATGTCCGCCGTAGAGCTGGGCGTCGACCCAGAACTCACCGGTCTTCTCCTGTGCCAACGCATTCGACCGGTACCGGCTGCCGAGCGCCTTGAGGAACGCGCCGCTGTAGGCGCCACCCAGGTGGTTACCCTGACCGCCGCCGCCGTAGTAGAAGATCTTGTCGCCGCCGTACTCGTCGCGGATCCGCGAGAAGCCCTCGGCGATCTCGGAAATGGCGGTGTCCCAGTCGATTTCCTCGTAGGTGCCGTCGGGGCGCCGGCGCATCGGCGAGGTGAGGCGGTCGCGGTTGTTCTGGTAGTGGTCCAGCCGCAGGGCCTTGTTGCAGGTGTAGCCCTGCGAGGCCGGATGTGCCTTGTCCCCACGGATTTTCGACAGGGTGCGGCCGTCGAGTTGGACGACGATGCCGCAGTTGCACTCGCACAGGATGCAGGCGGTCGACTGCCACTCCTGGGTCTGGGTCATGAGGACGCCTTTCGTTCCGAGTCGGTCGTGGCAGTCACGAGGGCGCGCAGCTGCCGATGCACGAGGTCCAATGGGGTGGTGGAGCCGGTGGTGCGGGCCACCAGCACGGCGCCTTCGATCGCGGTGGTGGCGAGCATGGCCAATTCGGCGGCTTGTTCGGCGGACACGCCGTCGGCCCGTAGCTGCTCTTCGAGCTGGGCGAGCCAGCGGGTGAAAGCGGCGGCGGCGCGTTCGATGACGGGCGGGTTGTCGGCCTCGACGGCGACCGCCACCACCGGGCAGCCGGCCCGGTATCCGGACTCGGTGAGTTGGGAGCGGAAGCCGTCGACCAGCACGTCGAGTGCCTCGAGTGCGGTGCCGGCCTTGGCGATCCGGCGGGCGATGTACTCGCCCGCGAAATCGATTGTCTCGCAGAGTAGTTGGGTGCGGCCGCCGGGGAAGTGGTGGTACGCCGAACCGCGCGGTGCCCCGCTGTGGGCGAGTACATCCGAGATGGCCGTCGACTGCGCGCCCCGCTCACGGATGAGCAGCGCGGCAGACACGATCATGCGTTCACGGGGACCAGCCATCCGCGCCCTTCCGTCGGATTATGTATGCAACCATACATAATCCGACGGCATGGGTCCATCCCCGCGTGGCAGACACACTTACGCCTCGGATCGCAGCCGCATGGTGACTGCAATCCGAGGCGCAAATGACGTCATGCCGGCCGCCGGCGCACACCGGCGGCCTCTATCACACGGACGCGGCTTCGTTCAGCTCCTCGAGCCGGCCGGTGGCCTCCAGGTACTCCCGCACCCAGCGCTCGATCACCGCGGAGGTCTTCTCGACCTTGGTGAACTGGCCGACCACCTGGCCGACCGGGTTGAACGCGACGTCGACGCTCTCGTTCGGGTACTTGTGCGTGGCCGCCACCGCCATGCCGGAAACCATGTACTGCAAGGGCATTCCGAGCGGCTTCGGGTTGCCTTCCTT